>OZ241888.1:0-3784729 GCA_965202965.1 Dehalococcoidia bacterium
GACCAGCCCGCCGTAGCGACGGTACTTTCCCATGTATGGGTGCTCCACCTCGACGCTAAGATCGTTCGCCCTCGCGTGGGGATGGTCGGCGTAGAAATCTCCCTCCAGGGCCTCGTCGGCCCGGACACAAGCGACGTCCGCCTCAATTAGCAACTCTTCCCACTCGGTGGCGGTACGCCCGGCGAAGATTGCGGAGATCTCAGCAGCCAACGCTTCATCATTGGCCTGGCGCGCCTCGGGGGTAGAGAAGCGGGGATCGGCAGAAAGTTCTTCCCTTCCTACGGTTTGGCAGAATGTTTCCCACTCATCCTGGAACAGACAGGCCAGGAACACCCACCCTTCCCGGCAGCGGTAGAGGCGGTACAGGGCATGAAGTCCGTGAATCTCTTCGTCAGGCATGGCGAAGGGGGGGCGGTCCGCGTAGTCGTAATACTCATCGGCGTTGGTCCAGGCGTTGGCATTGAGCATGTTGATGTGGACGGGCTGGCCTTTGCCGGTGAAGTCCCTCGCCCGGAGGGCAAGGACTATGCCCGTGGCCACAGCGGGGGAGGTATTCTGGTCGGGGCCCCAGTTGGACTTCATGATCCAGCGTGTCGCCTCGACGGTCTGCTCCATGTCCATGACCTGTTGTGGAGGCGGGGGCATACCCCGTCCCATCTGTCTCATGGAACCGCCCATGATAGCGCCGGGAATAGGATGGGCGCCTGGCCTGCGGGCATGTTCCCCATGTTCGCCATAGGCGGCCATCCAGACGTGGACCATGCCGGGATTGATCTTCCGGCAGGTCTCCCAGTCTATCCCTAGACGCTCCGGGACGCCGAGTCGGAAGTTGTGCGAGAGAACGTCGGCCTTTGCGATGAGCTTATGGATTATCTCTTTACCCTCTGGGGTCTGGAGATCAATCTGAATACATTCCTTGCCAGCGTAAGTGCGCGGGTCGGCCACTGTCTGCGCGGTGGAACGCCGCCCCTCGTCCAAACGCCTGTCCGTGGCGTCTATCTTGATCACCCGCGCGCCGAGGTCTGCCAGAAGAGAGGCGGCGTAGGGTCCGGCCTGGATCGTCGCCAGGTCCAAGATGGTCACGCCTGACAGTGGGCCCTCCGGCACACCAGCGTCCTGAGCCCCAAGCAAGACATCACTTGCGGGTAGGGGCTGCGGGCCCAGGCGTCCCAGCACTTCGGAATTGTGCTGTCCCACATCGGGGGCCGGGCCGCTTGGCTCTCCGGGGGTGTCCTTGAAATCCACGAGTGGAGCCAGCGTGCGCAGAGGTCCCACCCTGGGATCATTGATGGTTACGACTGTAGAGTTGGAGACGACCGCAGGATGATCCATAGCCTGGATGCTGTCGCGATAGGGCTCGGCGGCGATGTTGCCGTCCTGAATGTAAATCTCCATCCACTCGTTGGCGGTCTTCTCCGCCTGTTTCTTCAGTATCTCCCGGCGCAGTATCTCCCTGTTTTCCAAGCTCATAGCGGGAACTCTCTCGAATCGTTCATCTTCGAGCAGGTGACCAAGGCCGATGGCTCTGAGATGTCCACGGATGTGCGGGACTCTCTGATTGGCGTGCTGGAGCCACACGCCGTCCCTGGTACGCACCGGAATGTATCCTATGGAAGAGAGACCCCTGCCGCCGGGCCTGCCGGGAAATCGCTCCGGGTCCCTGCGCCGGAGTTGCAGATTCACCAGTCCTCCGTCGCCGACGTTGTTGTCGTGAGGAGAAGCCAGCGTCTGGACGATGCTGGTCTGGACCCATTGACCGCGGCCGCACAGGTCGCGCACCCGGAGGGCGCCGACGATTCCGCGCACCGCGGCCTGGCTGGCGTGCCAACTGCCGGTGTACACAGCCGAATATACAGGACCTTCGCGGTTTGGCTGTCCCTGCAGGTTGAGCATCCGACCCGCTTTGGCCGCGACGACACCCTCGTACCCTTTCACCCGGCGGAGCGGGCCCCTTTGTCCAAAGCCCGTGATGGAGCAGTAGATCAGCCGTGGATAAAGTTGCGCCAGGTCGTCATACGCCAGCCCCCACTCCGCCATGTCTCCGGGGCGGAAGGACTCGACCAGCACATCGGCCTCGCCCGCGAGCCGGATGGCCTGCTCACGGCCTTCTTCGGTGTCGAGATCCAGGACTATGCCTTTCTTTCCCCTATTCCACGAAATCCAGGCGGGTTGAAAGCGGAATGGGTCTCCGCCTAGTGGTTCGACCTTGATTACTTCAGCCCCGTAGTCGGCCATTACGAGGGTGCATAGAGCTCCCGACATCCCCTGGGAGAAATCCAGGACGGTTAGGCCAGTGCATGGTCCTGCCACAGTTTACCTCCGCTCAGCAACTACGGTGGAATGGGAGCCGAGGGTGAAGCCCTCATAGCCATTGTCCGCGATCTCATTGCATTTCTCGCGGTAGGTGCCGAGGCCGCCGGCGTAAGGCATGAACACGCGGGGTTTCCCCGGGATGTTGGCGCCCAGGTACCAAGAGTCCGCAAGCATGAACATTGTGGGTTCGGCGACCTCGTTCACGTGAGACACCCACGCGGACTCAGCATCGAGATCCGCCTCGGCCGTCTCGATTCCGTGTTCGCGCAGAAACTCGATGAAGCCTGATATCCATTCGATGTGCTGCTCGATGGCGACCGGCATATTGCTGAGTACAGACGGACTTCCGGGACCCGTTATCATGAACATATTCGGGAATCCCGCGACTTGCAGACCAAGGTAAGTCTTGGGGCCCTCGGACCACTTTTCTTTGAGCGGCAGACCGTTTCTGCCGCGGATGTCCATCTTCAAGAAACTGCCCGTCATAGCGTCGTAACCGGTAGCGAATACGATGATGTCGAGCTCGAACTCTCCGTCTTCAGTGCGTATCCCCTTCGGTGTTATCTCCCGGATTGGCGAGCGGCGAATATCTACCAACTCGACGTTCTTGCGGTTGTATGTCTCGAAGTAGTTGGTGTCTATGAGAGCGCGCTTGGAGCCGTAGGGGTGGTCAGTTGGCAGGAGTTTTTCGACCGTCTCCGAATCGTTCACAGTCTCCCGTATCTTGGAACGGATGAACTCGGCCACGGTGTCGTTCGCCCTTATGTTCGTGCGTATGTCGGCGAATGTCCCGTGCAGGAAGCCGAACCCACCTTTGGCCCAGAACTTTTCATAAGTTTCCAGGCGCTCCTCGGCGGTGACATCCAATGCCGAACGCTGGCTGAATTCTACGGGGAACCCGGACTTCGACCACCTCGCCTTCTCCCATATCTCATCGTAGTTCGGTTTCACATCTTCCTCGATGAACCTGCGGTCCACGGTTTCGTGGCGGGCGGGTATGGAGTACTGCGGCGTTCGCTGGAAGACGGTCAGGCGCTTTGCCTGCTTTGCGATCACAGGTATCGCCTGAACTCCGCTCGATCCGGTGCCTATGATGCCGACACGCTTGTCGGCGAAATCCACTTTCTCGTGAGGCCATGCCCCGGTGTGGTGCCAGTCTCCCTCGAAGGAGTCGAGCCCGGGAATGTCCGGCACATTGCCTGTCGAGATGCAGCCGATGCCGGTGATGAGGAACCGGGCCGTTACGCGGTCGCCCTGATCCGTTTCGATCAGCCAATGGTTGGCGTCTTCGAGGAACTTCGCAGAGGTTACCCGGGTGTCGAACCGGATGTTGCGGCGAAGGTCGAAGCGGTCGGCGACGTGGTTGAGGTAGGACAGAATCTCCGGCTGTTCGGGATATTTTCCGCTCCAGTTCCAGTCCTGAAGAAGCTCCTTGGAGAATGAGAAGCAGTAAACGTAGCTCTCGGAGTCGCAGCGCGCGCCAGGATAACGATTCCAATACCAAGTGCCCCCGACTCCTGAGCCCGCCTCATAGACCTGGACGGACATACCGAGTTCTTCCCGCAATTGCCGAAGCATTCCCAATCCGGCGAAGCCAGCGCCAATTACCACCGCGTCGAAGTCCGGGGATGTCTGTGAGTTAGCCGCCATCTTTTTTCTCCTGATACGGTCCCTGCCGCTAGTACTGTATCCAGCTGGTCTTGACGTATTCAGACCGCCCCCAGCCCCTGTATTCCCGCCTTCGCGGGAGTGACGAAAAATGTCAACACAGCCTAAGAGGCAGTTCAAGCTACTTGAGGTTCAATTCCTTGTAGCCGCCCTGCGCCACTTCTTCACAGCGGCGTCTGAACGATGGTTGACCGCCAGCATACATGAGGGTGATTCGGGTCTGCCTGCCCTCCAGATTGATGTTGATGCCGGTCTGCCAAGAATCTACTTCGTTTCTCAGCAGATCCTTGCCCTGTTCCAGTACGTATTCATGCCAACCCTCCTGGGCTTCCAAGGTGGCTTCGGCACGAGTGAGGCCGCGGTCATTCATGTACTTTATGACTTCAGTTACCCAATTTGCCTGGTATTCGATGGAACGCGGGTTGTTCCCCGCCATAGCATGGGGTCCCATTATCATGAACATATTGGGGAAGCCGGTGGTCTGAATACCCAGGAAGGTCGCTAGTTCTTCTTCCCATTGTTTCTTCAAACTGCGTCCTTTCACACCGCGTATGTCTATCCTGTTGTAACTGCCGAACACAGCATCGAAGCCGGTGGCGTAGATTATGAAGTCGAAGTCGAACTCCTTTTCGGTGGTTAGGACTCCGTTCTCGGTGATTCTCACAATGGGAGTCTCACTAATGTCAACTAGCTCGACATTTTCCTGATTGTAGGACTCGTAGTAGTTGGTTTCCAGAGGTACCCGCTTCGTTCCAAAGCCGTGATCTTTCGGAATTAGCTTTTCCGCCACGAGGGGATCATTCACGCGCTCTCGTATCTTGCTTGCTATGAAATCGGATATGGCTTTGTTGGCTTTGGGGTTGGTCAGTATGTCCTTGAAGTTGCCCTGCCAGATTCCAAAGCCCGGACTGGCGTATAGCTTCTCCCAGAATTCATACCGCTCCTCCTCGGACACTTCGAAAGTGTCTCTGGGATCAACGTCATGTATGAATGCCGCTATAGTATTCGCGCAATGCTCGAACATCTCGTCGTAGTCGGCCCTGATGGCTTCCATTTCATCCGGCTCTATTTTCGAGTTGTGGAGAGGAGCGCACCACTCGGGTCGAAGCTGGAAAACAGTGAGACGCCCGACACTCTTGGCTACTTCCTGGATCGTCTGCACTCCCGTGGCCCCGGTTCCAATTACCCCCACCTTCTTGTCTGCAAAATCTACGGGTGTATGAGGCCATCGAGAGGTGTGAAAGGAATTCCCCTTGAAAGATTCGATCCCTTCGATCTTCGGCAGAGTTGGCTGGGAGAGGATCCCAACGCCCGTGATCAGGAACCTGCTCGTGTAGGTACTCCCATCCTCCAACCCGACTTCCCAGCTCCGAGCGTCTTCGTCATAGACCGCGGACTTAACATCGCTGGAAAACTGAATATCCTTACGCAGATCGAATTTATCGGCTACGTATTGCAGGTATCGCAGAATCTCAGGCTGTGAGGCGAATCGTTCGGACCAGTCCCATTCGTCGAGCACTTCCTGGGAAAAGGAATATCCGTAGGAATAGCTTTCCGAGTCAAACCGGGCGCCAGGGTAGCGATTCCAGTACCAGGTGCCGCCCACGCCCGTCCCTCTTTCAAAGACCGTGACCCTCAAACCCAGTTCCCGCAGCCTGTACAACTGGTACATGCCTGCAATTCCCGCTCCGATCACAATTGCATCGTAGTCGAGATCACTATTCGGAATGGCCATGTTTCTAACTCCAATTAGCATGAGCGACTGGAACAGTTTTGATTTGGGGATTATATAGAAATTTAGACATCACTCCAACCGACAGCGAAATTGCTGGAATCGAAAATTGCCGAGCGCAAACTTGTCCTTGGCAACCCCATCATTCGCCTGTATGCCTGTATTCGGACACCGACAATGGGAATCTTCCCGGCAGTACCATGTCCCTTTAGCTTGGCGCATTCTTTCATATGCATTTTCTTGCGCTTGCCGCCGACATAGGTTTCGTCAAACTCGACGGGTCCGACGAACAGAGGCTTTCTTCTTCCCAAGCCTTGCGGATTCAAGGGTGACTGCCATGCTTCTCTTATAGGTACGTCCAGGCTCATGAGGGTCTTTTCCGACTTGACGGAATCCGCTTGGCCCGCTAGTGTCTTGGTTGGACTCGGCACAAGTCCAAAGCATCATCAATTCCCAGCCTCGCGGCTTGGCGTCAGCTTTCGGCGCGGGCGTGGTTATCGCGCCCCCTCTAAGCTGACGCTGATGCGGCGACTTGTGCCGAGTAGCCACTATCCTAAGCCGAGAGGGGGCTATTCGCATGAAGGTCAAGTTAATATTCGGAATCATCGCCATTCTGTCATTCGGACTAATCGCGCTCACGTTCTCGCAGACCAAGCCCAAGGAAATCGAAGCACAGTCCAGCGTGAACTCCGCTAATCTGGCTACATTCGTAGCCTTAATGCAGTACATACGCTCAGACCCCACACCCGCCGATGTTCACGCGAATAAGATTCCCGAACTCGGTTTGTTTGATGGGCTGTTTATTGACATATACATAACGGGGTTCATAGTCCCTTTCACAGGGGAGACGGCTGAACAGGCTAAGGCGCGAATCAACTCTGTTCCCGAACAGGATAGATACGCCGCCACGATGGTGGAATCGTACCGTTTGGCATCAAATCCTCTGCTCTTGGACATCCTTCACATTTTGCTGGCGCAATACTACGTGGCGCAATTCACGATGGAAGACCTGAGCGGCGCGAACGAGTTCTTAGGGAAGGCTGAGATACAGACTTTGTTGGAAGGATTCGATCCAATGGACTACGCCATTCCCGCGCCGTCTGTAACCGATACTATGCCCACGCCTCAGCCCAGCCTCGCATTGAAGTACGATCCGGCGGGACAGGACCGCAACTGTGAGGACTTCTCCACGTGGCAGGAAGCGCAGGCTTTCTTCCTCGCCACTCAGAATGACTCACACGGGTTGGATCCGGATGGGGACGGGATAGCTTGTGAGGACTTGCCCGGTGCGCCTGTGCCAGTTGTTGAACCTACCCCAACATTTCCTACAACTATAAACGCCGGTACATATGAGGTGGGTAGGCACATCGCACCAGGACTATATCGCGGAACCGTATCTCAACGTAGGTTTACCTCATGTACATGGAAGCGTTGGCGGGAGAACAAAGGAGTGGAGTATGAGGCCGAACTGGACATCCACTTTGGCGCAGGCTACCAGTTCTATGTCCGCGTGTTGGAGACAGACCACAAGCTGGAAACCAATTGCGCGTTGACGAGAGTTACGGACTTCTCCCATCCTCCTGTGTCCGAACTACCTACTACCATTGAACCGGGTATGTACTTAGTAGGTGTCGAGATTAAGCCTGGGATATACGAAGGCGTCGTACCCTCTGAGGATTTCTCATCCTGTAGTTGGGCTAGACACGCTGACTTTACCGGAGCATACAATGAGACGATTGACTCAGGACACCATTCAGACGATGGAACGCGATTCAGTGTCCTTGTCGCGCCCGGTGATTACGGCTTAGATACGAGATGCCAGTTGACGTTCGTTCAGTAATCAACGTGCTTGCTTAGTCCAAGACCCCGCCAATCAAGCGGGGTCTTTTTCTTTTCTGCCGATAATATCTTAGGGAGAAGTCTCTAGATCGGGAACTAGGTTTCGGATGGTGTGGCTAAAATTCTATATAATTCCCTTTGATTTGGATGCCGGAAGCGGACCGCCATTTACCCGCTAACGCGGGTCAACTGGGATTATACCCCAATAGGCTAAGGAATCACCCCCATCCTAGCCTTCCCCCGTCAAGGGAGAAGGGACTTTGCGACACGGCGGCGGCGACTAATACCAATTAGGAGTGATGTCACCATGTTCTGCCTGACCGGTTCAGTGTATTCCCGCTTTCGCGGGAATGACAGTACGTAGTTTGTGTCGGATATTTACGGCATAGTCAGACTTAAATGGTATAAGTTGGTACAGGTCCGAATTGGATTCCTACTCTGCTCAATCGCGAAACTCTGTAGTATCATACGTCTCGTTTCGGATTCGGTGGCGGGCATTCCTCGACGGGAAGTCGGAAAGGACGTATGGATTGAGAATCGGCATTGACGTAGGCGGCACCTTTACTGACCTGGTAGCGATGGATGACGGCGGTTCCGCGCCGGCGGCGTTCAAGACTCCAACCACGCCGGACGATCCCTCGGATGGCGTGCTCAATGGGCTGGCGGGCTTGGCATCCGCCATGGGACTGGATGCGCATGAATTGCTGAGCAAAGCCCAGGTGATCATTCACGGCACTACGGTGGCTACCAATACGCTCGTCGAGAGGAAAGGGGCGAAGGTCGGGCTGATAACTACGGAGGGCTTCCGCGACCTGCTGGAGATCCGTGAAGGTCTCAAGGAGGACAGGTACAACCTGAGAATGGACCAGGTCGAGCCGCTGGCGCCGAGATACCTGCGCGTCGGAGTGGCGGAGCGGATAGATTCCAGTGGCAAGGTCAGACGCGAACTGGACGTGGATGGGCTGAGACAACAGGCCGAGTACCTTAAGTCCGAGGGCGTGGAGTCGGTGGCAATCTGTTTCCTCTTTTCGTTCCTGAATCCAGACCACGAGAAGGAGGCCGAGAGAGTCGTGCGGGAGATACTGCCTGACGCGTATGTGTCCGCTTCGCACGTCATATTGCCGCAGATCAAGGAGTTCGACAGGCTTTCGACCACGTCGCTAAACGCCTATGTCGGACCATCGCTGTCGAGCTATCTGAAGCGCCTAGAGACCCGGCTGACGGAAGCAGGCGGTTCCGCGCCCCTGTTCGTTATCCAGTCGAACGGAGGCATCGCCACTGTCGAGGACAGTTCGGAGCAGGCGGTCAGGTCTATTCTCTCCGGACCGGCCGGGGGCGCGGCAGGAGCGGCGTTCGTCGCTCGCCGACTTGGAGAGGATCGCGTGATCGCGCTCGACATGGGCGGCACAAGCACCGATATAACGCTGATCGAAGGCGGCAGTCCACATATCGCAGGCGAGAAGTTCGAGTCGGGCTGGAAGATAGCGGTCCCGACCGTGGATATACACACGCTCGGAGCCGGTGGCGGGAGCATTGCCTGGGTGGACGAGGGTGGAGTGCTGCGTGTCGGGCCCACAAGCGCGGGCGCCGACCCAGGCCCGGCGTGTTACGGCCGAGGCGGGACACAGCCGACCGTAACCGACGCAGCCCTGGTCCTCGGCCTTCTCGACACCGAGAGATTCCTGGGCGGCGTGGTAGAGCTGGAGCCGGACCTGGCGACGGACGCGATCCAGAGAGCCGTTGCCGACCCTCTCGGTCTGGATATCCAGGCGGCGGCGGAAGGAATTCTCCGTGTCGTGTCCAGTTCGATAGCCGAGGGAATAAGGCTGGCATCCGTTAGTCGAGGACTCGATCCGCGCGAGTTCACGCTGGTCGGATTCGGCGGAGCTGCCGGTCTCGTGGCGACGAGGGTGGCGCGGGAGATCGGGATCGGGCGCGTCGTGATACCGCCGACCGGACCGGTACTATCGGCTTTCGGAATGATGGCGTCCGATCTGAAACACGACCTCGCGCTGTCGCACCCGTCCAGTCTCAGCGCTGTGGACCTTGCTGGGCTGCGGTCCGCATTCGAGAGACTGATCGAAGAAGGCCGGGAGCGAATCCGTTCGGCGGGCGCCGCCGAGTCCGACATAAGCGTTCACCTGTCCGCCGACATGCGCTACCTGGACCAGATATACGAGGTAACTGTGGATGTGCCCGACCTGGATATGAGGGATGAAGAGTTGCGGTCCCGGTGGGCCGAGAACATGCACGAACGATTCGAGCGGCTGTACGCCTATCGCCAGCAGGAGCAGGACATCAGGATCGTCACGCTCAGGGCGAGCGCGGTGGGGCGTCTGCCGGTTGGCGCGGGAGACACAGACGCAGCGAGCGTCCAAAGCGAGATTGATTCGGATGCGCCAAGTGGCGTCGCGTCAGACGCCGTGTGCGGGAATGTCACAAACGGGCCAGCCGTGATCAACTCGGACTACAATACCGTGGTGGTCGGAGAGCGATGCTCGGCGCGATTCGACGGACAAGGTATTTTGCATATCGAGGTCGAGGACGCCACCCAAGCCCTCGACGACTCCAAGGACGACTCGGTTACACTGTCGGTCGTCGGGAACCGCTTGGAGTCCATCGCGATTGAGATGATGGATGTCATGCTCCGCACGGCGCTTTCCCAGATACTGAATGCCAGCCGGGACTTTTCGACCGCTATTCTGGATGGGCAGTGCAGGCTCGTCGCGCAGGGCGAAGGCATCCCGGTACACGTCAGCGCCCTTCCCGTTGCCGGACGCGCCGTGCTGGACTACTTCGGAGACAGCATCGCTCCGGGCGATGTGTTCCTTCTCAACGACCCCTATTTCGGCGGGTCTCATCTGCCAGACCTCACGGTGATACGTCCTGTATTCGTGGACGGCGCGCTCATGTTCATGACGGTAAATAGGGCGCACCACACGGATGTCGGTGGAGGCACTCACGGAGGGTACAATCCGTCGGCAAGCGAGATTTTCCACGAGGGTCTGAGGATTCCGCCGCTGAGAATCTACGACGGCGACGTTCCGCGGGACGATCTGCTTCAGATGATGTCGGCAAACGTCAGATATCCGAAGAATTTTCTCGGCGACCTGAACGCGCAGATAGGCTCCGTGCTGACGGCCGAGCGACGCATTCGCGAACTCGCCGAGCATTACGGTTCTGACAGGCTGACTCGTATTGTGGACGGTATCCTGGACGCGACGGAGGCGCAGGTCAGGAGCTTTATATCGGACTGGCCCGATGGAGAGTATTTGGGTGAGTCGCTGGTGGACGACGACGGTTTCGATTCCAAGCTCATTCCGATAAGAGCCAGGGTCACGGTCGCGGGAGACACACTGACCATAGATCTTAGCGAGTCTGCCCCGCAGGTTACCGGATTCATCAACAGCGCCTACGCCAACACCAGGTCGCTGGCCCATGCAGCCATAATGTACATCGCTCCATACGATGTTCCAAAGAATGAGGGGTCTATGGGTCCGCTGAAAGTGGTCGCGCCCACCGGCCTGATAGTCAACGCCGACTCCCCAGCCCCAGTTTGCATGAGTACCAATCACTGCGCGGAGGAGATAGTCGAGGCGATTTTCAAGGCGCTGGCGCAGGCGGTGCCGGAGTCGGTGAACGCCGGATTCTCGCGCCGGTTGAGATACGCGATCACGGGCAAAGACCCGAGAACGGGCGAATCGTTCCTGTGGCACTTCTTCATGGCTAGAGGGGGAGGCGGCGCGTCGCTTGGACATGACGGATGGAGCTGCGTCGGCGAGGTGAACGTAGCGGGCGGAATCCGAGCCAACAGCGTGGAGGTTACAGAGGAGCGCTTCCCGCTTTTCGTGGTGAACCATGAGTTGAGGCCCGGTTCGGCGGGAGACGGCCAGTGGAGGGGCGGACTTGGCGCGGTGTGCGAAATCATCTACGAAGGAGAAGGCGCCGCGCTTCTCAATACAGCCGGAGACGGCGCTATCGTTCCCCCATTCGGAGCGCTGGGCGGCGAGCCCGGCCTTCCGCACAGGTACTCAATAGTCTCAGGAGGCGTAGAGACCGTTCTGCGGACCAAGCAGACGGGCGTAGTGGTGAATCCGGGGGACCGAATTGTAGCGCTGTCTTCGGGCGGCGGCGGTTACGGCGACCCCGCTCTGAGGTCGTCTGAATCCAACGAGTGGGACCGCCGGAACGGCTACGTGTAGCTCCTGTGTTAAAGGAATTCGGACACCTGTACAGCGACGAGGTGCGCTCCGAGGCAGAGCGCCGGTTTGGACTGGCTCGCGCCGGATCGCTACCTCTGAGGGGCAGCCACAGCTACGTCTTCGACTATCCCGGCGAAGACCGTTCGGTCATCCTGAAGATCACGCACAGCTCCCATCGCCGCATTCAACAGATTATGGGAGAAATAGATTTCACCGATTATCTTGCGGCCAGCGGAGTGAACGTATCACGCGCGATTCTGTCCATGGACAGCAGACTGGTCGAGATGCTGGATGCCGATACCGGATATTTTCTCGCCACGGCCTACGAAAAGGCTCCGGGCGCGCTGGTGGACTGGCGAGAGTGGACGCCTGGGCTGTTCGAGCAGTGGGGCGCGCTGATAGGTCGGATGCACGCGCTCACGAAGGGTTACGAACCCTCGGACGAGTCAATACGTCGCAGGCACTGGCATGAGAACCGCGATTGGCACCTGGAGTCCAGCGTGCCGGAATCGAGATTGGAGTTCCGGCGCAAGGGTCAGCGCGTCAAGGACTGGCTGCTGTCCTTGCCTACCGACCGCGACTCCTACGGCCTGATACACTCCGACCTTCACCAGTGGAATATGCTCTACGATGGCCGCGAACTCTGGCCGATAGACTTCGACAACCTGCACTACGACTGGTTTCTGTCCGACTTCACCACCGTAGTCATAAACGCCGTAATCTGCCAAGAGCGCTGCTTTCAGGGTGGCGACTACGACTCCTGGACTGGTGGGCGCAGAATGGACAGCGCGGAGTTCCTGGACTACTTCATGGATCCCTTCCTGAGCGGATACAAGTCCGAGAACACCCTGGATCCTATCTGGATAGGACGACTGCCCCGGTTCCTCAGCCGGCACTACTTCACCTTCTATATTGACTCGCTCTGGGACCCGGAGTTCATACACCTGACCGAGGACGAACAGGCCGCCGAGTTCCCCTGGCGGACACTGAGACAGATGGAGCGCGAAGTCAGAGAGGACTTCTGGGAGCGGTTCGACTTTTCAAAGTATGCCATGTGATCGAGGTCCCTAATCTACGGTGAGTTTCACAATATTCTTCCCCGTGTGGTACAAAAATGCGCTTGGCGCTTGGGAATGGTTCATTCAATTGGAACTAGCGTCTTTCTGTCCCTTGCTGGATTTCGGAGGAGTCCATGGCTTGACAAGATGTTTTGGCAACACCGGCTGAGGATAGCCGCCTTTCTCAAAACGTGGACGCTTCAGGTCTTTTGCTGGCTTCATGCTTATCCCTCAACTTGTTGGCAATCTAATGTCGTGATACATACGCCTGTACCACCCGACAGGCTTCTCGTCTGATTCAGTTTCTTGATTCTCGATGAATAAAGATACTACAACCGACTTTATACCTTCTGGAGCTATAAAGTCGAAAGTCAATTCGTCAGTTTCATTCGGCTCAATTGTCATTCCCTCACGATTCACCTGATACCTGCCGAGGAACCGCCATGGAAACTCAGATAGTTTGGGTTCCATTTCCCGAACGGCTTCATCTTCACTTTGCGCCACGACATCAGCATCAATGTATTCTGAACGCATTTCTTCTATCACTGTATCGTCATAAGGTGAAATAGCGGCCAGTCGCCAGTATATCTTGCCTATATCAACGTTCACTTTGCCTGTGTTCTCAGCCTTCGCAATCGCTCCGATATGTAGAAATTGATCACTTGCCCGCCGGCTGGAAATAGTTAAATTCACCGTTAGCTGAGCCTTATTTTCCCGGAACAGAAAGAATTTCCGATATCCGACATAAGCGCCTGCCACTATTACCGTTGTCGTAACCAGTATATTGAAGGTCTTTGCCACCGGCTCTGCGCTGAATGCGGCAAGCCATTCGGGTTCCTTCTCGCCCAGCGCGTTGTACGCTATCTGGACACCGCCTTTGGCAGCGATGATGAGAGCGAACAAGACCACAAGCGCTATCGCAGTGTTCAGCAGCCGATCCGACCACGCCGAGTCATCGCGTCTTCCCATTCGCCGTTTACACTCCTCAGTATAACGATATGATTAGCATATCACATCACCAACCCCGCCCCCCTCGGCCTCCGCTTCCCCCCATGCACCGACGGCTCCGCGCACCACTTCGCCGACAGCCGCCGCACCGCTTCATACGCCTCCCGACCGAACCCCAGCAGATCGCACACAACCCGCTTGTCCAGCAGCGCCCGGTTCGGGTCTGCGTCCGCGATGTAGGCGGGCTTGAGTTCTTTGTCCCTGAATTCGTCGAAGATGTCTTCGGCTGTGACGAGTTGGTCGTCGGTGAGGGCACGGAGGTCCAGGATGGGCAGCGATTCAGAGGAATGAATTGTCTTTCTTCCGCGCCCATCCTGCTGACGATTGGAGTGCCACCAGAATAGCAATAATCCCAAAGTGGAATTGCACCACAATGCAAACGGGAAGTCAAAGCGTGAATCGGGAAAAGTCACATTAGGCCAAGCAACCCCGCCAATGCTTCGTTGTTCAGTAAACGCAACTGTCAGCGGTTGAGAAGTGAACCTGAAATCGCGGTTGAGGTGAACTCGGCTTGAGGTAGCCCAAATCGTTGCGGCTTCTGATTCCATTCCGGGCTTGACTAAGAGTTGGGAGTCGGGATTGCATATCATCCGGGTTTCGTTGTGCGCGTCGTGATTCCATAGGGATGGGTAGGTGGCTGTTGGGCTTGCGGATGTTCTGGTAAATGGGCCTTTGTGCGCCACGCTAATGAACATCTGTGAGTCAAGTCCACGCTTACCTACTTCACTCAACTCAGCCATTGATAGTTCGTGCGCTTCCGGTTCGGCTGGCAACCATAACTTGCCAGAGGACAGCGAATGGGCAACCTGTGCCACCGATGCGTCCAGAATTCGCGCCGCGCCCCAGCCCGTTTCGTGGTCGTCGAGCGGCGCTTCCACGCTCTCGCCATCCTGTTCCTCTCCGCTGTATATCGGAATCCCGCCATACGGCCCATCTTCCAGATTCCGAATCGCCGCGCCGTTCGCGACGGATTTCGAGAGTTCCAAGGCGTGTATGAAACTTGACGGCCTGCCCGCCAGCGATACGAACTTGCCGCGCGTGGCAGGCTTTTCACCCTCAGCTATCTTGCGACCGATAACCAGGCACTCGGCCATCCCTGTGTCCGAAGAGAACGACATATCCCGCCCGTTGGCCGCGATGCTCAAGATCGTTATGTCCGTGTACCTCGTCGCTATCATCTCCCTGAACTTGGCCCAGGACGAACCTGTAATCGCGGTGAAGGGCAAAACGAATGCCATAACCCCGCCGGGACGAATCTTCCGGTCGGCGAGCGCGGCGAAGGCTGAACCGAGTCCCGCGTGACCGTGATATGCGGTGTCCTTCGCTCTCCGTCTCAAGAGTCTGGCCATGTCGGACTGGTCTTTTTCGGATGCGTCGAAGGCCGCGAACGCCGCGTTCAGAACGCCGTCGCCCGCGTCGTAGTGCTTGGTGTTGCTGGTAAACGGCGGATTCATTATCACCAAATCAAAGCCCTCGTCCGGGATTTCCGCGATTGCCTGCGCCTCTACCTCGCCCGCGCTGCCCAGTCTGTAAGAGGGGTCTGACGTCTCGAATAGAGGTACGACGGATGAGGATTGCAGGAGTTCGAGCGAACCTATCTTCACAGTCCCGTCTTCCTGCCGTCCGTAGGGCATGGGGTAGAGGCGAGTGCGACCGAAGCCGATGTTGGGCCGCATACCTGAGAGGGTGGAGCCGGTTATGTGTATTGCGGAGGGCATGACGTCGCAGCCATAGAGAACTTCTTCCATCATGGCCGGGTGGAGCGCGGCGGCGTCTCCGCCCACGTTTTCGCGCAGCGTGGCTACGCGCTCATAGACTGCTGAGAGCAGCGCGCCCGTTCCGCAGGCGAAGTCGCCGATACGCAGCTTGGCTATGGCGTCGGCGTCCGACCAGTCAACATCCATCTTGGCTACCGCGAGTCTGGCGAGAAGCGCGGCTGAGGTGGGCAGGGTGTAGAAGGTGGCGAGGTACTTTCGGTCGGCTATGAGGCGCTGGAAGATGCGGCCTGTGAGGTCGTGCGCGTTGGTCACCCCGGCGGCGTCAACCCTCTGCGCGGTGAGTCTGAGAGCGCGCAGGATCCGCGCGGCGTCGGCGGACGGAATCTGTTCGAGTATGAGCTCGGCTATGCCGAATATGGAGTAGTAGTTTATGTCCAGGATTGTCTTCCACGCCGATAGCGTCTCTTCCTTCGGGTCTTCTATCTCATCTCCGCAGACCAGGTTCAGGGGCTTCACCTCGTCGTGCATCCCCGAGATCTGTTCGTGGAAGACCATGGCGTTGGCGATGATCGCGCAGGCCATTCTGCGGGTCTGGATAACGTCGGACATTCCGAGCCGGTCAGCTATCGAGCGGGTTATCGCGGGCCTCAGCATAGCCATGTCGTCGAGTATGGCGACGGCGCCGTCAATGCCGTCCTGGAGAGCGTCCGCCGCCCTCTCGACCGCTTCCTGCGGCACGGACACCAGCCGAACCAGTTCGGCGAGGTCTTCGGGATCGCCCGCGAGCCAGCCGGATTCGGGGAAGCGCGTTTCGTCGCTGTGGAAGACGGTGTATTCCAGGCGGGCGTCGGGCATGGCTTGGTTCATGCCGCCTGAGAATTCCAGTCCTTCCGGGTAGCGCAATGCAATGGCGGCCTCGATGGGGCGGCGTCCGTCCGCGACTTCCAGGCCGAGCCGATCTTTGGCCTCTTGTTCGACGTCGGCGGCGGGCATGAACTCCGCTTCTATGACGACCGGAGCGCGGTCGGGCGCGGTTATCAGAATATCCAGTTGCAGGCTGGACTGCCCAACGATCACGCGGGTGTTTTCGACCCTCACCGCGCAGGTGGGCAGCATACGATCCAGCAGCGCGCCGAGGGAGTTGTTGGCATTCTGTTCGGCTTGGCGTGAGGGCATGGGGAATCCTATGGCAAAGAATCATCTGTTCGATTGAGGATAATGATAGCGCGTTCGCAGGCGATTGTACACTCGCAGGCCCAGGACCCTTTTCGCCAGGGTCTTTTCAAAGTCAGTGCCAGATGTTGTGCAACTTACATACCGATATGCTAAAATATGCCTGTCGCAGAACAAAAGTGCCTTTACTGATATAATCTGGAATTTATCAATGACGACAAAAGCGGCCGACGAAATTTCTCCGAGGCTGATTTCATAGCTAAATCCGCCGATTTCCTGGTCACTTCATAGCTGGAACGGTCACCTGAACTCACCTGAACATGACCAGAACCCCCACCAAGACTCCACCAGGACTAATATAAATCAGAATATATGAAAGCCTGTCTTGTCAGCCGATTCTCCACAGAACCGCCGACTTTGCAAAGGCCCTGCCTTCTTCGCAACAACTGTTGACAGGAACGAACGGACGCCTTAACATTTGCGCAGTAAATTGGAAGATGCGCTAGTCGCGCCCTTTTTCAGAATGATAGACAAATAGCAGGAGGCCAACCGGATGGATTTCGCCTATACTTACACCGAAGATCAGGAAGAATTTCGCCAAGAGGTGCGGTCCTGGCTGGATGAAAATATCCCCGACGACATGAGAGCGCCCGTTGACCGGATGGAGCTTTCGGATAAGCAGTACTGGTTCTGGCGCGACATGCACAAGGTCATCGCCGAAAAGGGCTGGCTCTATCCCACCTACCCCAAAGAGTACGGCGGCGGCGGACTATCCGGCGAGCACGAGACCATCATCCAGGAAGAGTTCAGGCGCGCGCGTGTGGTGCCTGGATTCACCAACGGCCTCGTATTCCCTACCCTGCTGGTCTGGGGCGACGAAGCGCAGAAAGACTACTTCCTCAAGCCGTTGCTCAGCGCGGAGAAGGTCGCGTTCCAGAACTTCTCAGAGCCGAACGCGGGATCAGACCTCGCCTCGCTCCAGAGCCGCGCGGTGCGCGACGGCGACGACTTCATCCTGAACGGTCAGAAGATATGGATCAGCGGCATCGAGGAACCTGACTTCCTCTTCGGCCCGTTCATGACCGACCCGGACGCTCCTCGCCACCGCAACCTGGGCTATTTCATGGTGCCCTTCCCATCCGACGGCCTTACCCAGGAGCGCATGAATCTGCTCTCCGGCGACGACCAGAGTGTTTTCTTCTTCGACAACGTTCGCGTGCCTGGCGACCACCTCATCGGCGGCGACCACCAGGGCTGGCAGGTAACGCAGACTACCCTCGAAGTCGAGCACGGCGGACGAGGGCAAGCCTACCCACAGGACGAGGCGATGGAGAACCTTCTGAGCTACGTCCAGAACACCAAGCGCAACGGCGGCAACCTGGGCGACGATCCCATAGTGGCACAGGAAGCGGCGTCGGCATATATTGACTCCCATGTCCACGGTCTGCTTAACCTGCGCAACTACGGCATGTACCAGTCTCGGCAGGAAATGACCTACCACGGCTCGCAGACCTCGATGTTCGGCAAGCTCTACAAGATCAAGAATGCGGATCGCGCGAGAGACATCATGGGTATGTACAGCCTGTGCGGGACGGAAGAGCCTCGCGCGCCGTTTGGCGGAGAGCCTGAGGTGTACCAGCGCGGCAGCCTGGTGGGCGCTCACCCGGCGGGCACCGTGGAGATTCAGAAGGTCATCATCTCCCGCAGGATTGGCATAAGCAGGACGCGCGAGCGCGCGGCGGCCACGCCTTCCACGGCCGGAGTCGGCGGCGTTTAAGCCCTCGCAGATCAGTAGCGCAAATCGGATCAGGGCCTTCTCAGATACAGGGGAAGGCCCTGATTTTATTCTTGGAACACGTTCCACTATAATGACATCTGTTGTCGCAAATCTATGCGGGCCACGCCTAGCCGGTCGCAATTCAGCATCGGCGCGGCCGCGGACCTAAGCAGCCAAAGGGGGATAGCTTGGACTTCAGATCTCCGTACACACAGCAGCAGCAGGAATTCCGCGCGGCGGTGCGCGCCTGGCTGATTCAGCACTTCCCAAGAGACCTGAAGATCCCGCCCGACGGCAGCCCTCTCGACGCCGAAAACCAGGAGAAAGTCAAACACTTCAGGCGACTTCTGGGCGAAAAGGGCTGGCTGGCGCCCTCATGGCCCAGGGAACTGGGCGGGGGCGGACTTACCTCCGGCCTGGACGTCGTTCTAATGGAGGAGATGCGGCGAATGCCCCTGCCAAGCATGGGCGACAACAATCGCTGGGTACCTGCCATGATGGTCTGGGGGACCGAAGAGCAGAAGGAGCGCTTCATCCCGGCTTGTCTCAGGGGCGAGTCCATAACATGGCAGTGCTTCAACGAACCAGGATCGGGCTCGGACTTCGCATCCGTGAACACATGCGCCGTCCCGGACGAAGGCGGCTGGATAATCAATGGCGAGAAGGCGTTCATAACCGGTCGCTTCGACCCCGACTACCTGATTACTCTCGCCAATACGGGACCCGACAGGCCCCGTCGCGCCAATCTCGGCGTCTTCATGGTTGACGCCAACAGCCCCGGAATCGAGATACGGAATATGCGGATACTCATGGGGAGCGAGCGCAGAGTCAAGTTCGACAACGTGTTCGTGCCGGACGACTGCCGCCTCGGTCCGCCGTACCAGGGTTGGGAAATCGCGATGTCCGTCATCGAGGCCGAGCGCGGCGGAGTGGCCTTCCGTATCAGCGAGGACGGCACGATAGAGAGCATCTACCAGTATCTGCGCGATCAGCGCAACGACCAGTAAGTTCCTGAAATTCGGAGACGCATCGTGAACCGCCACGAACATGGACATAGACATCACGACGAAGCAATGCTCAGCGTCGAGGACGCCCTGGAGCGCATCCTTGACCACTTCCATGTCCTGGACACTGAGGAAGCGCCGCTCCTGGACGCCCTGGGCCAGGTACTCGCCGAGGACGCGGTTTCCACTCACGACATCCCGCCGCTGGACAACTCGGCGATGGACGGCTACGCGGTCCGGGCGTCGAGCGTAGCGAAGGCGTCCGAGGAATCGCCCGTAACGCTTAGAGTAACCGGCTCAGTCGCGGCGGGCGAACTGCCCGACACGAGCGTCGAGCCGGGGACGGCTATCAGGATAATGACCGGCGCGCCGATACCGCCGGGCGCGGACTCGGTAGTCCCGTTCGAGGAGACTGACGAGATCGAACGCAGAAACGCAGGCCGCGAGATGAGCGAGATCGGCGTCAAGGTCGCCGCTCCGGCAGGGGCGGACATCCGTCCGGCGGGTCAGGACGTTCGGAAGGATACGCGTGTGCTATCTGCCGGTACAGTTCTTCGGCCTTCGGAGGTCGGGGTCCTTGCATCACTCGGGTTCGACAGAGTGAAAGTAGTTCGCAGGCCGGTCGTAGCGATTCTCTCAACCGGAGACGAATTGCTCAATGCTGGCGATACATATTCCAACGGCAAGATATACGACTCGAACAGCTACTCGGTCGCCGCGAGCGTGCTGCGTTACGGCGGCATTCCCAAGTTGTTAGGTATAGCGCGAGACAACCTCGATTCGATGAACGCGAAACTTCGCGAGGGCCTGGAAGCGGATATGCTGATAACCTCGGCGGGCGTCTCCAAAGGCGACTACGACATGGTCAAGGACGTCCTGGCCGAACATGGCAGGATCGCCTTCTGGTCGGTTCGTATGCGTCCTGCCAAGCCGCTCGCCTTCGGCGTTCTGGACGCAGACGACAGGCGAAAAGTGCCGCACCTCGGTCTGCCCGGTAATCCAGTGAGCGCAATGGTTGCCTTCGAGCAGTTTGGGCGCGCCGCGATTCACAAGATGATGGGCAAATCCGGTCTTCTGAAACCTCGAATTCAGGCCATACTTGACGAACCGATATACAATACCGACGGTCGGCGCGTTTACGCCCGCGCAGTCATAACGAAAGAAAACGGCGACTATCACGCCAAACTAACAGGCAATCAGAGTTCCAATCTGCTAACTTCGATGGCCGGCGCGAACGGGCTGGCAATCTGTCCCGAAGACCTGCGAGCCAAAGAAGCGGGGGAAACCGTCGAGGTGCAGATGTTGGACTGGCCCGAGGAAGTTTTTTAATGATTGAGAATGCGCAGACAACCGGGAGTTCCGATCAGCAGCCGACATTCACAAAGTATTTCATAGATCCCGCAAAGGCCGACTCAACAGGGCGGTCCCTGCCTGTGCTGGTCGCCAGCAGACAGTGCTACATGTGCCAGCAGGGGCTTGACGAAGACGCGATAATACACGCCGATCCGCAGGACTTCTTCGACCAGATACTCGGACATTGTTCCCAGGCGCCGGACTTCCTGCTCCCCGACACACCGCTCAAGGAGACTATCTTCCGAGTCCTGTTGGCGCACGGCAACGAACCGATGGACGCTGCCCAAATCAGCGAGTTCGTCGGACAGAAGTGGGCCATGACGCAGTTCCCGCGGAACACATCTCCCGAGGTCATACAACTCCTGCTCGACAGCAGCGACTTCTACTGCATCGCGCCGGTCGCAGCGTAAACGGACCGATTGCGCGGGGCGATAAATGCCCTGCCTAAAGACGCAAGACACCACGTCGGGCGCCAACCCCGACAGGATTGGAGGCCCATGGTGAACCTGACCGAACGACGGGAACGATACAGAGCCATTTTGGAAGGCGAAGAGTGTAAACACCCGGCGTCGGTTTACGATCCCATCTCGGCGCGCATAGCGGAAGACCTGGGCTTCGAGGTGATGATGTTCGCCGGGTCAATCGCGTCGGCGACCGTGCTGGGCGCGCCGGACTATATTGTCCTGACGCTCTCGGAATTCGCCCAGCAGATCCACCGCATTTGCCGGGCCGGAACGCTCCCTCTGATGGTTGACGCCGATCACGGCTACGGGAATGCGTTGAACGTCAGGCGGACGGTCGAGGAACTGGAGACCGCCGGTGTAGCCGCGCTTACGATAGAGGATACGCTGCTGCCGAGGGCGTTCGGTCAGTCCGCGCAGAGTCTCATCCCGCTGGAAGAGGGCGTCGGCAAGATGAAAGCCGCGCTATCGGGCCGGCAGGACCCCGCTCTGGTTGTGGCGGGAAGGTCCAGCGCAATTGGCATAGAGGGAATCGAGGAAGGAATACGCAGAGCGAAGGCTTATGAAGCCATCGGAGTGGACGCGCTGTTCATGACGGGTATAAGCGCGAGGGCGGAACTGGAGGCGCTGAACGCGGAGGTGAACCTCCCTATACTGCTCGGTGGCGCGGGGCCTGAGATGAACGACAGGGCGTACCTCGGCTCGCAGGGCGCGCGAATCGCGCTCCAGGGGCATATGCCGTTCATGGCGGCGGTCAAGGCGACATACGACACGCTCAAGGCATTGCGCGACGGCGTTCCGCCCGCCGACCTGGATGACAGCATAGCGTCCGCCGACCTGATGGCGCAGGTGACGCGGCTGAACCAATACGATGAATGGATTGACGAGTTTATGGAGTAGCAAGCATTAGTCCCGACAGGAGAAGATCATGCCCAAGCCTACGAAGATCGAGAAGGTGGAGACGTTTCTGTGGGACCGCTGGCTGCTTATCAAGATTCACTGCGAGGATGGGACGGTCGGCATAGGCGAGGGCGGCGTGCATGGCTGGCAACGTCCGACGAAGACGATGGTCGAGACGATGGAGCCGTACCTGCTGGGCAAAGACCCTCACTTGATCGAGCATCATTACCAGTGGCTGTATCGCAGTTCGCACTTCATGGGGTCGGTGGTTCAGGGCGCACTGTCGGCGATTGATATTGCGCTATGGGACATCAAGGGCAAGCGGCTGGACGTTCCGATATACGACCTGATGGGCGGCAAGACGCGGGACAGGGTTCGCTGCTATATGCACGTGGGCGCGCCAACGGACAATGACACGGCGGAGGGGCTGGCGCAGGATGCGCTGAGAGCGGCTAACGAGGGTTTCACGGCGGTGAGGTTCTCGCCGTTTCCGGGGGACTTCCACTTGCACAAGTCTTACAGCGAATTGGCGGATGAGGCGGTGCAGCGGGTGGGCGCGGTGCGGGAGGCGGTAGGGCCAGGCGTTGACCTGTGCGTGGAGATACACCGGCAGATGGCGCCGGCTGAGAGTATATGGCTTGGGCGGCAGCTCGAACAGTTCAGCCCGTTCTTCTACGAGGATCCGATGCTGCCGGACAGCCCGGCCATCATGGGGGACGTGGCGGCGCAGTGCAACATCCCGATAGCGACGGGAGAGCGGTTCACGACGATATTCGAGTACCAGCAGCTTCTTGAGGCTAAGGCGGCGTCATACGTCCGTCCCGACCTGTGCCTGTGCGGAGGGCTGTCGGGTTGCAAAAAGGTGTCGGCTATGGCGGAGGCGCATCACGTGAAGGTTATTCCGCACAACCCGCTGTCTCCTGTCAGTACCGCGGCGTGTGTGCAGCTAGACGCCTGCATTCCAAACTTCGCGCTGCAAGAGTACACGGGGGAGTCGGAGCCGCCCAAGAGCGACCTCCTGATGAACCCGCTGGAACTGGTGGACGGCTACCTCACTGTACCCGAAGGCCCGGGACTGGGTATCGAGCTAAACGAGGCGGCACTGTCTCAGCCGGAGAATCCGAAGGTTCTGGACACGCCGATTGGGTTCGACGGGTCGGTGCAGGATAGGTAGGGGATGAAATTTGAAAATATCTCATTAACGCGGGTTTGCAATATGTTCATCATCCCGCTATTGAGAATGAACCCAGAGTACCTTTAATTTATGTGATCTCCCCAATGGTCACCTAAGACTACTCGATCCGGTGATAAGGTACTCTGATTTGCTTCATACCACGCGGCCTCTCTGCGCAACACATCTTCCAATGTGAGTCCAGTTCGTACCATCTCTTCTCGAACCTCTTTGGATAGTCTCGCTCCGTTAATAACTGATGTTACGCAGTAGAGAAGAAACTGATACTGTTGAATCATGAACAGAGAACTACTGGAACTGTATAGCGACTATCTGCTGAGTTCGTTCGGCGCGACGACCGCGACAGGTCTGTCGGCGATGCTCGATGGCGAAGTCAGCCACGACAGAGTAACACGATTTCTGTCCGGGGAGATCTACGACTCCAGAACCCTGTGGCGGCTGGTCAAGCCGATGGTTCGGAAGATGGAGGGTGATGACGGGGTACTGATATTCGACGACACCATAGTGGAAAAGCCCCATACCGACGAGAACGAGGTGGTCACCTGGCATTTCGACCACGCCAAGAATCGAAGCGTGAAGGGAATCAATCTTCTGAACTGCGTGTATCATGCCGACGGAGTGTCGCTGCCAGTGTCATACGAGATAATCCGAAAGCCGGTTGTGTTCACCGACAAAGACACAGGTCGTCCCAAGCGCAGAAGCGAGGTAAGTAAGAACGAGTTGATGCGTGGGATGTTGAGAGTCTGTGAGAACAATGGTCTTAAGTATCGCTACGTGCTGGCGGACAGTTGGTTTTCGTCCAAGGAGAACATGAACTTCATACGGGGAGAACTGGGCAGACACTTCGTAATCGCCATAAAGAGCAACAGGACGGTGGCATTGAGCTATGAGGAGAAACTGAAGGGGAGGTTCAAGCGGATAGACACACTGGATATGCCGGAAGGCGAGGCTGTGCGCGGCTGGCTGAGAGGAGTGGACTTTGAGGTTCTGCTTGTTCGCCAGGTCTTCAGGAACGGAGACGGAAGCTCAGGCACGCTGTATCTGGCGTCAAGTGAGTTGGACGCTTCAGGACAGGCCATCTGCGCGATCTACCAGAGACGGTGGAAAGTGGAGACGTTTCACAAGACACTCAAGTCCAACACCGCGCTCGCCAAGTCGCCTACGAAGACAGTTCGGACCCAGAGCAACCACTGTTTCATGTCCATCTACTCGGCATCTCGCCTGGAATGGCTGAGCGTGAAGCGTCAAATGAATCACTTTGCGCTGAGAACTCAGATATATCTCAAGGCCGTTCGACATGCCTTTGATCAACTCCAACTCCTCAAGGCTGCGTAACATCAGTTAATAAGTACTAGCGGATACTGATCAATCAGAATCTCTTGTTGAGCTTTTCTTGAGAAAACCCCTGTTGTGACGACCACCCCAATCCACCCCCTTTTAAGACGCGCAACTGTCCGAGCAATATCTATACCTGAAACGGTAGCTGTTGGTTTGATGCATTTCGCTTGTCCAAGCACTACTACAGCCGTACTGGAGAACCCTGATCCAATATCAAGACGACTAACGAAGTCTATACCACCGTCAATACGCGGAGTTACCCATCCACGGCTACTGGTTGAACCCAAGACCCTGCTTGCAATCCAAGAGGCAAGTCCCTCAAATACGTAAGCATTCGTTTTAGATTTGAAAAAGTCGTAAATCATTTGGTTCAGTAAGCGGTCATCCGACGACATATCCTTACGCTGTTCAGCGGTAGAACGGATAGTGGTACCAAACACACGTCGGCGACTTCTTTCAAGAACAGAATCTCCATACTTTACCCATTCCCTCCACGCAGATGGGGCACTTTTGAGAGCATCGCCGGGGCTGATAGATTGATCTCTTCGTTGGTCAATCCAGTCCCAATCGAATTGCTCCTGCTCTGTGGTTAGACTGAATAGTACTATTTCTAAGACTAGATTTGTGAATGTTCCTTGATCAGATCTCTGAGATTGAATACGTATGTCACTTGGGACACCATATCCAACAAATCTACGGTAGCTACCTCTAGAATCCAGTACTCTAGCACTCTCAAACAGGATCATTGGGGGTGCCAAGACTCTCAGTTCAGGATCAGCATACTGGCAAGCTATATTCATGATCATGCGGTTACCATCAGCAGAAAGTGGTGATTTTCCTGGAACTTTGTTATCCCCGTGATAGAGTGCATAACCATCTTCGGCATTTAGAATATCAAGCCAAGGATTACCTCTAGACTGGCCACTCAGATTGTCACTGTATAGAAGAAATGCTGGGATGTAAGAGTTGCCATTCGGTCCTCGCAATGCAGAATAGTGAAAAATACCACGATTAGGGTTAATTCCAGTCTGATAAGAACCACGGCACAACGCAAAAAAGTCACCAGGCTGGCTAGTCTTCAGGGAATTAGGCACTCGAAACTTCTCTCCCACTTGTATCTTCATAAGCCCTCCATCTAGGATTATCACGGCTATTCCGTTGAGAGTAGTATATCATGTCGCGGACAAAAAAGAACAGATAATCGCTGCCAGACCTTGTGTAAAGCCGCCACTATCACAGTTCGCCGGGAATAGCGATAAATGTCAACACCACCTAGAGCGGAAGATACAGAACTCTGCCCTCCCATTCTTCTTCCAAACTGCATTCGGCCAAGAGTTGGATATCCGAGATGACTCGTCCGGGTGGCAGGGATTGAGGAACGAGGATGACGCCCGGCATCGGAAGACCGCACCTGACGCGCTCAAAAGCATAATGGGGGACTGTGCGGAAGTCGTGTGTCAGAAGCATTCGACCCGATTCCGCTGACCATGCAAGCACTTCGGGGTCTGACTTCCCCGACAGATCGGCATCCTGAACGCGGACGACATCTATGGATGTCTGAGACTGCAAGCCGCTCGTGATGTAACCATTGAAGTTCTCGTCGGCCAGAAAGCGAAGCGCCAAGAATTAGCCTTGCTGACGTGCTTGCCGAGTTTGCAGACGCTTGCGTAGGCCGGTTTGGAATCCGGCGGCGTCAATTTCGTTACGAACGCGGTTGGCTTCTTCGACGCCGCGTTTCAGGTACTCATCTACGTCTTCGGTGTGAGCCAGGTAGAAACCGATTACGAAATAGACATCCGCAAGCTTCAGCGTTGGGTACTGATCTACAATCAGCTCTGCCGTCGCTCCGCCCTTGAAGGCGCTGACCACAGTATCAAGGGTGACGCGAGTTCCTCCGACACGCGCCACTCCGTGCGGATCCACAGTCAGCGGGATGTGATCTACTTCGACTTTGAGAGTCATCGCATCGCTCCTTCCAGAGGATAGTATATCACGTCAGAGGCAGGAAAGAACAGACGGTCGGTTACCGTATCAGTTTGATAGATGCAGGGAATCACCCTCACCCTAGCCCTCTCCCATCAAGGGAGAGGGGATTTTTACCCGTTCCAGGCATACTTCTTGGCGGCTTGCTCATCGAGGTCGGTGCCCCAGCCGGGGGTTGTGGGGATGGTCATGTGGCCGTTTTGGATTTCGGGGAGGTTGGTGACTAGTTCGTCTCGCCAGGGGGCGGAGTCAACGTCGCTCTCCATGATGCGGACGTTGGAGACGGCGGCGCAGAGGTTGAGGCTCTGGAAGCTGGACAGGTGGGAGTTGTAGTTGTGCGGGGCGATGTTGAGTTCGTACACCTCGGCGAGGTCGGCGACTTTTTTGGCCTGGGAGAATCCCTGCCACTGGACGTCCACCTTCACAGTGTCCATAGCTCGCTTTCGGAAGTAGGGCTGGTACTGGCGGAGTCCGAGAAGCTGTTCTCCGGAGCATATGGGGGAACGCTGGGACATCTTGAGTTGGAGCAGAGCATCGGGGTCCTGGTTGTCTATCTCCAGCCAGAACAGGTCGAAAGGCTCCAGCGCGCGGCCTATGGCGATTGCGCCCTCGGTCTTGAAGTTGTAGTTGATGTCGAGGCAGATGTCCACGTCGGGGCCGACGGCCTCGCGCATCGCGCCTATCTGGTTCACGGTGTGGCGCACGAGATCGGTGGGGGCGTTCTGGTCGTTGGTCCCGGTGAACATATTATTGATGATAGACGGCTCTTCGCCCGGGAAGATGATGTTGGTCTTGAATGCGGTGTAGCCGGCATCAACGGCCTCACTGGCGCAGTTAGCCAGGTCCTCCATCGTCCGCAGCTTTGGTTTGGCCAACTGGTCAGCCATCATCACGCGGTAAGTGGCGAGATGCGACCAGTAAACGCGTTGCTTGTCGCGGAAGGGTCCGCCAACAAGCCTGTGCACAGGAACACCGTGGAATTTACCCTTGATGTCCCAGAGCGCGAGTTCGATGGCGGCTATGGCCATGGCGGTCGCCCCGCCCGAGGCGGACCTCGTGCGCCTGTACATATCCATGTAGAGCTTGTCCACGGGGAGCGGGTCCTGACCTATGAGTGACTCGCCGAGGTCTTCGACTAGACCGGGCAGTCCACGGGTCAAGGCCCCCTCTCCGTATTCGGAATATCCGGTTATGCCCTCGTCAGTGCGGATGGCGCAGTAGAGCCAAGGGTTGCGGCCAAGTCCTCGGACGGCGAAGTTTTCGATAGCGGTGATTTTCATGGGAGGGAGTCCTTAGTTGTTGGTCTTTAGTTCTTAGTGGTTCCAGGCGTGTTTGCGGGCGGCTTCTTCAACGAGGTCGCAGCCCCAGCCGGGCGCTGTTGGGATGGTCATGTAGCTGTTGATGACTTCGGGGCGCGTGGTGAAGAGGTCGAAGCGCCAGGGGACACCCTCGGGGTCGGATTCCATGATGCGAACATTGGACACGGAGGCGCAGAGGTGAACTGACTGGAAGCTGGCTAGTTCGGAGGCGGGATTGTGCGGCGCGATGTTGAGTTCGTAGGTCTCGGCGACATCCGCTACTTTCTTGGAGGGACCGAATCCCTGCCACTGGACGTCCACTTTCACCGTATCCATAGCGCGAAGCTCGAAGTACGGCAGGTACTCTCGGACGCTGAAGTGCTGCTCACCTGAACATAGCAGCGTGGAGGTGGATGTCTTGAGTTGGGCGAGCGCTTCGGGGTCTTCGTTGTCGTGTTCTATCCAGAATAGATTGTAGGGTTCAAGGGCGCGGGCTATCCGAATCGCGCCCTCGGTCTTGAAGTTGTAGTTGATGTCGAGGAGTATATCCACGGAATCGCCGACGGCCTCTCGCATTACGGAAATCTGCTTCTCGGCGTTTCGGACGATTTCGGTGTCGGCGCGCTGGTCGTGGCTGAGTCCATCGCGGCTTTGCGAGATGGACCGGGGTGGGTCGCCTGGCCAGATGATGTTGGTCTTGAATGCGTCGTAGCCGTGTTCGGGGGCTTCGAGAGCGGCGGCGGCAACGGCGTCCCAGTCCTTCAGAGGCTTGTCCGGTGCGAGGGATGGATCCCCTGCCCTCGCGCTGGCGAGGTGGGACCAGTAAACGCGCTGGCTGTCGCGGTATGGGCCGCCGACCAGATTGTTGACGGGAACACTGAGCGCCTTACCCTTGATGTCCCAGCAGGCGAGTTCGATTCCGGCGATGCCCATTTGGGCGATACCGCCGGGCATGGCGCGCAGGTGGCGGTAGAGGTCGAAGTAGAGTTTCTCGACGGCTTCAGGATCTTGGCCAATGACGAGCGGCTTGAGGTCTTCTATCAGGCCGACGAGCGAGCGAGCAGCTACGCCAGAGCCAAACTCGCCGTAGCCGGTTATGCCTTCGTCGGTGCGAACGGCGGAGAAGAGCCAGGGCCTGCGGCCACCGTCAACTACGAATACCTCGATGTCTGTGATTTTCATTGCGCTGCACGCTCCTCGGGCTTTGGGGCATTGTACAGCGTGGAATCGAGGGTTGGGAATAGGGGATTTTCACCCTCACCCCCGTATCGCGGTACGGGGCAGGCTCTAGCCCTCTCCCTGAGGGAGAGGGGATATTCTATTTCGGGCCGCCGTCGGTCAGGGGTCGTCTTCTGAGGGATTCGGTGAGCCCCAGATCATCTCGAAGCGTCTTCTGAGTCCATCAACAGCCCATTCCTTGACTCGCTCCGACTCTTCCTCGGTGAACTTGGGAAATTCGATGCCGTAGTAGGGACATTCTTCGTTTTCGGGACAGGGAATGTCCCTGCCTTCAGACTCGGCTATGGAGCAGGGACATTCGATAGGCTCGTCGCTCTCGACGACTTCCATGAGTTCAGGTGAGAGCATCTCTTCGAGCGGGTTGGGTTCTTCGTAAGCGCGCAGGGCGTCGTTGATGTAGTCTATCATCGGTTCGGGCAGCGGCTCAGGCTGAGATTCAGCCCGGGACTGTGGCTGTACCACGGGTTGGAGTTCGGACCATGCGGACACGGGGCCGAAGCCGCGCAGAAGCAGTTCTCTGCCAGCGGCTATGCGGTGGTGTGGCTTGAAGCCTTCGGACTCGAGTTCGCCTTCGGCAACTTTCACGAAGAACCGGACGATTCGGCGACCGTCGTCGGTTTCTTCGCGGACGATTCTGGCGAGTCGTTCTTGTGGTGTGAGGTTGTCGGTGTCAGTGGTCAATTTTCAATCATCAGTTTTTAGTTATGAGTCATATGTATATATGTTCTTTCGAAGTAGTGTGCAGATGTTCGATGGGTTTGTAAAGGGGGATTTTGTCGGAATCAGGATTTGTGGGATAAGGAGATGTTCAGGATGGAAGGAAAAGCCAGCTGCGGGCGTTTGCGTACTCGCGCAGTTGCTTGGCTTTTGTTGTCGTTTGCCTCCTGGTAAGCTCACCGAATTCAATCAGCACATGTTCAGGGAAGTCAGTGGGGTCTGAGAATACGGAAAGTTCAATGGCCTGACATTCCGCGACTGAAACTGACGCCACACCATCCGACTTCAGTTCTAACGTTCCGGTGTAATGCTCCCATGCCGCCGCTGCGCTGATCATGTCGCCGTCATACACGGAAAGTCGGCTATTGTCTTTTGGAGTTGGAGTAAACGCTTGGGATGTGACTTCGCCGTTCCTTATGAAATTAGGATGCACCTGCCTATGGAGCAAGGTATCCTGATTCATTCCACACTCTCCGTTAAGCGTTGGAGCTTAGCGGTAAGCCAATCCCATTCTCCGCTATCTCCTAAGTTCAACACTCGTTCTTCATCTTTACCGGTCCGCAAATTCAAGTTATGCCAGTAGCCTGAGCGGTCGGAAAGATTCACTTCAAGACTGGTGTCGTTCGGCCCGATTGACCATTCGAATTGGACGCCGCCTTCAAACGTTGGATAGATTCGTGGAAGCGGCAGGAGATTGAGGTATTCGTTGGATAGCTTGGCTTCAAGCCAGCCCAGCCCTTCATGGCTGGGCGCCAAGCCGTCACCGTCGTAGCAACCATCTTTCAGATTGCGGAGGTCATCCAGTTGCGAGATCACATCTTTCCAAGCTCTCTGGAGATGTGCAGTGGTAGCCACGTATATACTCCTTAGTCTGCTGGCCTGGGCAGAACAGGATCTTTCAACAGAGGGCGACGGGGGCGCCCACTAGGGACGCCCCTACGGTTGGGCTAGAGGCCGAGTTCGGATTCGGTCTTGCCTATGGCGTCGTCGAGGCGGGAGACGAGTTGGTCAACCTCGTCGCGGGTTATGCAGAGGGGCGGGGATATGGGGATGACGTCTCCGCCGCGTCCCATGACGCGGTTCTGGTTGAAGTGGTGGGTGAGCTTGTCGCCCAGGCCGGCTTCCTTGGGGAACTTTTCCTTGGTGTCGCGGTCCTTGACAATCTCGACGGCTGCCAGCAGCCCCATGCCGCCGCGAACGTCGCCGACGATGCTGTGTTCGTAGAGCGTCTGGAGGCGTTCGTACAGGTAGTCGCCCATCTGGGCGGAGTTCTCTACCATGCCCTCGCCCTCCATTATGTCGAGGTTGGCGAGTCCGGCGGCGCAGGAGGCGGGGTTTCCACCGAACGTGATCAGGTGGCGGAAGGTGGAATCTTCGTCGCCAATGAAGGCGTCCGCTACTTCCTTGCGGGCTATGGCCGCTCCAATGGGCAGGTAGCCGCTGGTGAGGGCCTTGGCGACGGTGGTGATGTCGGGCTGGATTCCCCAGTGCTCGGTGGCGAACATCTTGCCCGTACGCCCGAAGCCGGTGATGACCTCGTCGCAGATCATGATGACACCGTGCTTTTCGCAGATCTCCTGTATGGCGGGCCAGTAGTCGGGGTGCGGAATGTGGGTTCCGGCGGCCATAGAAATCGGCTCGCCGATGAAGGCGGCGACCGTCTTGGGGCCTTCGTGTTCGATTGCGCGGTCTATCTCCATGGCGCATTCGAGGGTACAGCTACCGTTCTCGTCGCCGCAGACGCCCCTGTACGGGTCGTGGTTGGGGACGTGTATATTGCCGGGCATGAGGGGGCCTATCTGGGCGACCGCGCCTCCGGACTGTCCGAGAGACATACAGGCGTGGGTCGCGCCGTGGTAGGAGCCCTTCCTGCTGATGACCTTCCACCTGCCGGCCTCGCCGTTGTTGTTGTGGTACTGCTTGGCCATCTTGAGGGCGGTTTCAACGGCTTCGGAGCCGCCGCTTACGAAGTATATTCTGGAGTCCTTGTCCGGCGCGAGTCCGGCGACCCTGGCGGCCAACTGGGCGGTCGCGGGGGTGACGGTTCCGCCAGGGGAGTAGCTGATGCCCTGCATCTGCTCATAGACGGCGTCGGCTATCTCTTTTCTGCCGTGTCCGATGTTCTTGAGGAACATACCGGAAATGAGGTCGAACCAGTGTTCGCCAGCGGCGTCGTTGACCCAGACGCCCTGCGCGTCGGTCACGACCTTGAGGCCGTTGTCTTCAGAGACGTTGCCCGCCTGCCGGGCGTGGGGCCAGAAGTGTTCGGCGGCCTGCTGTTTTACCTCTTCAAGTTGCTCTCCGGTGAGTGTTGTAACCATCGCGTGTGAACCTCCCTGCGCGGTTGGATGTTGGTTGTAGCAGCTAGTTTACAGTTGTTTGTGTCGGTTGTCATTCCAAGCGTCTTCAGGCGAATATCCTGTCGAGGCTGACCGAAAAGCCTTCGAGGGTTGGCGAGGTAAGCGTGTCTTCTATGCCGTACTCCCCGACCGTCTCGAAATTACCGTCCTTAAGCAACATTACAACCACTGTCTGGGCTTCGGGATCGGCTATCCAGTATTCTTTGACACCATGGCGGGCGTAGAGGTCACGCTTGGTCGTTCTGTCGAGCCTTCCGGTAGATGGGTACAGGATTTCGACGAGCAGATCGGGAGCGCCCTGTATGTTGGCGCGGGTGATGATATGTTCGCGCTCTCTGGAGACGAAGATGATGTCGGGCTGGACGATGTTTATGCCTTCGGGGTCGGCGAGGACGACCTCGAACGGAGCTGCATAGACTCGTCCCAGGCCGCCATCTCTCACGAATCCTCCCAATTCCAACGAAAATCTCATACTGGCCATTTGATGCGATTCGTTAGGCGCGGAAACCAAGATGAATTCTCCGTTGATAAGCTCGCATCGGTCGTCGCCCGGTATGTCCAAGTAGTCCTGGTATGTGGGCCAAGGCCTTGTTCTGGTGGTTACCATGATGACGCTCCTGTTTCGCTGGGGCTGAATGGAGGATTATCTGGGAAGTCTCTTCAGTTGGTCGACTATGTCCAAGCCTACTCTCTCGCTCCACGCGGCGAGGAGTTGGTTGGTTATCGGGCCGGGAACGTCTTCGCCTATCCGCCTGTTGTCAACCCGGCCTACGGGCAATATGCAGTAGGGCGTGCTGCAGAAGAAGGCTTCATCTGCGGTATAGACGTCGTATGGCTGGAGGTCGTCCTCGACGGCGGGTATGCCAAGTGTGTCCGCGATCTCCATTATGGTCATCCTGGACACGCCCTGAAGCACACTATCATCCCTGGAGGTCCTGAGCGTTCCGTCGGTGACGATGAAGAAGTTGGCGCCAGTGCCCTCGCTGAGATGCCCGTCCGAGTCGAGAAGAACCGGAAGGGCGTCAGGGTCCACGTCGGCAGCCTCGAGTTCAGCAAGCACGAAATTCAGACGGCTGTAGTGCTTGACCTTGGGATCGAGACTCTCAGAGGAGTAGCTGCGGGTCTTGGGAATGACGGCGTGGGCGCCGACATCGTAGGCCGGCGACCACCTGGGAGAGCCGAGAGGGTCTATCCATATAGAGATGTTCGGAGCGCCGTCGCCTCGTCTGCCTATGCCTCCGGTGACAATCTGAGTGATCATATAGTCGTCGTTGAGGCTCTGGCGCAGGTCTTCGTTGCGCTCGACGACTTCCAAAGTCAGCCGCTCCATCCGGTCAAGCGACATACCGGGGTCAATCCGCACGTACTTGAGCGAGCGATAGAGCCTCGTAAGGTGATCCCTGAGGCGGAACACCTTTCCGTTGAACGTCCTGGAGGTGTCGAAAACCACGTCGCCAAGCCGAAAGCCGCGGTCGGTCATTCCTATTTGTGCCTTGTCCCTATCAACGTATTCGCCGTTCAGCCAAATCTGGTATTCCATCGTTCGCCTCCGTGTCTCGTTGTTGGTTACATGAATATGCTGTCCAGTCTTACGGAGAAACCTTCAAGCGTCGGCGATGTGAGGGTGTCTTCTATGCCGTACTCCCCGACCGTCTCGAATTTGCCCCCCTTAAGCAACATTACAACCACTGTCTGGGCTTCAGGGTCGGCTATCCAGTATTCTCTGACGCCGCGCCTAGCGTAGAGATCGCGCTTGGTGGTTCTGTCCCTTCTGCCCGTCGAAGGGGAAAGAATCTCGATCAGCAGGTCGGGCGCGCCCTGGATGTTGGCGGGTGTGATGATATGTTCGCGCTCTTTGGATACGAAGATGATGTCGGGCTGAATGATGTTGATGCCTTCGGGATCGGTGAGGACGACCTCGAACGGGGCAGCAAATACCTGTCCCAGGCCTTCAGACAATACGAATCCTCCGACTGACAGTGAAAATCTCAAGCTGGCCCACTGGTGGGCTGTGTTAGGCGCGGAAACCAAGATGAATTCTCCGTTGATCAGTTCGTAGCGATCGTCTCCCGGTATGTCCAGGTAGTCTTGGTATGTGGGCCAGGGCTTTGTTCTGGCGGTTACCATCTTGGCGCTCCTGTATGGCTTGGGGTGATCGGCTGGCGGGTGCTATGGGCGGACGGCTCTCTTGGGTCTCTGCGCCAGTTTGTGCAGCATGGGCTGGGCCAATTTTACAAACCGGCAGGCGAGTTGCCGCGTTTCGCGCGGGTCTATCAAGTCCACGACGTCTCCCTTGTAGGCCGCCCTGAACGGCGAGCGGAACTTTAGCAGCCGGTTCTCTATCATCTCGCGATGAGCGTCCGGGTCGGGGGCGTTTTCGATTTCGCGCCTGTAAGCGGCGGCGACTCCGCCCTCGATGGGGATACCACCCCACTCTCCCGCTGGCCATCCAAAGCGCAGATTGAGGCCATTGGGATGGCCGAGGCTGTGCGGAGCGTCGGCGGCGACTCCGTATGCCTTGCGAACATTGAACTCAATCTTAGGAACGTCGGCCTCGGCGCTGGCAATCAGGGCTCGAACGCCACGACGCATCGTGGCCTTGCGCTCGGCGTGCGAGCCGAGCATGAATCCGGGCATATCGAGGAAGATGACGACGGGCAGGTTGAAGGCGTCGCAGAGATCAACGAAGTGGGCGTACTTTTCGGCGGCCCATCCGTCCATCGCGCCCGCCAGCGAGCGTGGATCGCTTCCGATCACGCCGACGCTGTACCCGTCGAGCCGGGCGAAGCCGGTTATGACCGCGCCCCCCCAGTGGCGACGCATCTCGAAGAACTCGCCATTGTCCACGACGAGCCGGATGAGTTTGCGGGGGTCGTAAGATCGCTTGCGGTTGGTCGGGATGATGTTGAGCAGTTCCTCCGGCCTACGGTCGGGCGGGTCGCCAGTTTCGACTCTGGGAGCGACATCATTGGTCGTGTTTGGCAGGTACGAGATGAATGTCTTGATCTGCTCGAAGGCGTCCTCCTCGGACTCAGCTTCATTGTCCACCTGTCCGCTGTCGTGGACGTGCATCTGATGTCCGCCGAGTTCTTCCTTGTCGAGCATTTCACCTATCGCCCGGCGCACTACCGGAGGGCCAGAGGGAAATATCTGGGACTGTCCCTTGATCATCACAGTGAAGTGAGACATGAGCGCGAATGCGGCGGGAGCGCCGGCGACCGAACCCATTACTCCGGCGGCCACTGGTACACGGCGCAACAGCTCTACGTTCCTCCACCAGAGGTCTCCGCCAGGAAGACCCATGTGTCCGGAGGCCTCGTCCGACTTGGAACTGTGACCGACACCCTCCACAAGCTGTATGTATGGTATTCCGTACTGGATTGCGAGAGGCTGGGTGAACTGGCGAGCGCCCTTGTGGACATTGTGGGGGCTGCCGCCCGAAATGGTGAAATCGTCGCCGCCGATGGCGACAGGACGGCCATCCACCTCGGCGAGACCCATGACGTATGCGCCGGGAGTGAATCCGCGGATATTGCCGTCAGTGTCGAATTCGGCTGCGCCGACCATGGGGCCGGCTTCCATGAAGCTACCGGGGTCAACCATCTTCTCGATGCGCTCACGGACGGTGTGGCGTCCGCCGTCGTGCTGACGCTTGACGCGCTCCGGGCCGCCTAGCTCCTTGGCCAGGCTCCGAACGTAGTGAATGTCCTCAATAGCCTTCTCCCAGCTATCGCCCGGCTTCCAGTTCTTGCGATTCATATCTACGGGCATACTCGCCTCCGTTGAGTTAATTCAGTTTCGCAGGTTGAGTTTACAACGAATAGGACTGGATATGAAGCCACTGAGCTGGAGAGACCTTTGCGTAACCCTGTTCCACTTCGTTACGGAGGTCTGGGTAAATGAGTAGATGGGCAAGCCGCCCCTCCATCCCTGGATTCCCGCCTTCGCGGGAATGACGATGGTTGTGCAAAGGTCTCAGCTGGAGGCATTCGTTGACATGGTACTGGGCTGCTAATACACTCCGAGGTAGATTGGCGAGGAGCGAATGATGATTTCGACCAACACTATTCTGTACGAGACGCGCAACAATATCGCATACATCACACTCAACAGGCCGGAGTCGCTGAACGCGATCAGCCGCGAGCTGGGCCGAGGGCTGCGCGAGGCATTGGACGAGTTCAAGAGCGATCCCGACCTCTATGTGGCCATACTCATCGGAAGCGGAGGACGGGCGTTTTCGGCGGGCATGGACTTGAAGGAGCGGGCGGCGCTGGACGCCGCGGGAGACAGGCCGGCAAGCCCGATCAGCAGACCGCTGGTCAGTTCCTACGCGGACCGGGGCGTTTTCAAGCCGGTAATCGCGGCCATTGACGGCTACTGCGTGGCGGGCGGACTGGAAATGTCGCTGTGCTGCGACATCAGGGTAGCGACGAGGCAGTCCCAGTTCGGCCTGCCGGAGGCGCGCTGGAGCATATTCCCGGGACACGCGGTGCACAATCTGTCCCGGATGATTCCGCTCGGCGAGGCCCTGAACATGATGCTCACGGGTACCCGTATTGACTCACAGCGGGCATACGACATAGGTCTGATCCAGCACCTGGTAGAAGATAGAGAAGCTCTGCTCCAGAAGTGCGACGAAATCGCGGAGGAGATCAAGCTGTGCGCCCCGCTCGCGGTGCAGGGTATCAAGCGTATCGTCTATGGCGGCAAGGACGTGCCGGTGGAGCACTCTGTGCGCTTGGGAGCGCCGATAATGGAGCGCGTACAGGCAACCGAAGACGCAATCGAGGGGCCGAAGGCGTTCTCGGAGAAGCGGCGGCCGGTGTGGAAGTCGGGATGAGTACCTGTTGTCTGAATCAGGATTTGCAGGATTCGGGGATGTTCAGGATAGATATGGGGATGACGCCACAGGTCATTTTCTCAGGATGAAAACAAAAATGGAGGGATGGAAATGGGACTGATAGAGGGAAGCGCGCTCGTAACGAAGTCTATTGCGAATGAGGGGATAAAGACGCTGTTCGGACTGGCGGGCGGGCCTATCGTCGAGGTGATGGGCTATGGGCCGCAATACGGAGTGCGCCCGATTGGAGTCAGGCACGAGCAGGCGGCCACGTTCGCGGCGACCGCTTACGGGTACGTTAGGAACGAGGTCGGAGTCGCGGTGCTGGCGGCGGGGCCTGGGGTCACTAATGGCGTGACCGGGGCTCATGTCGCGTTCGACAACTGTATGCCGCTGGTGATAATCGGCGGATCGGGGCCGCAGTCGGGACGCTACTCCGGCACGTTCCAGGAGACGGACAATGTGCCGATGTTCCGGGAGATCACGAAGATGGCGGTGCAGGTGGACAGCGCGGCGCGCATCCCGGAGTATATGTCCATGGCATTCAGAAGGGCCAAGACAGGACGGCCAGGGCCAGTGTATCTGGATCTTCCGTCCGACGTACTCCAGGAGATGGTGGACGAGGACTCGGTGAACTGGCCTGCGGACTACTACACCGACGCCCCACCCCAGGGCAACCCGGAGCAGATAGCGCGCGCGGCGGACTTGCTGCTGAACGCCGAAAGGCCGGCGATGATCGTTGGCAAGGGCGTGCGATGGTCGGAACCGACGCAGGAACTCACGGGACTGGTGGAGACGCTGGGAATGCCCTACCTGCCGTCGCCCATGGGGCGCGGCTTCATCCCGGACGACCATCCGATGAACTTCAACGCGGCCCGCAGCACGCTGATGCAGGGCGCGGATGTGATACTGGTCGTCGGAGCGCGGCTCAACTGGATGTTCGACTTCGGACGCAGGTTCGCGCCGGACGCTAAGATCATCCAGATTGATATAGAGCCGGAGGAGATAGGACTCAACCGCAGTGTTGACGTCGGCATAGTTGGGGATGCAGGCCAGGCGCTCGGCCAGATATTGTCCGAGCTGGAAGGCAGGACTGACGGCGTGAGAGACCGGGCAGAAGAAGGCCCATGGCTGACCGCTCTGCGAGAGAAGGCCACTTCAAACGCGGAGTCCATACAGCCGTTCATGGAGGCGGATACCACGCCGATAAAGACTTACCGCCTGCTTACGGAAGTCAGGAACGTTTTCCCGCGAGACACGATCTATTCCGTTGACGGGCAGATAACGCTGGCCACCGGACGGCAAATCCTGCCGAGCAACACTCCGGCCAGCCGCCTGAATTCCGGCACGAATGGCTGCATGGGAGTCGGCGTGCCGTTCGCGATAGGCGCGAAACTCGCCAGGCCGGACGCGCCGGTGGTGAGCGTGAACGGCGATTGCGCGTTCGGGTTCAACTCGATGGAGATGGAGACCGCGGTGCGCCACAGCCTGCCCGTCGTGTTCATAGTGAACAACAACTCAGGCATAGTCGGAGGCAATCTCGAGTCCATGATGGGGCTGCCGGAAGACTACGGCGAGAGGGTAGCCCGATACGTGCAGGACATTCGCTACGACAAGATGATGGAGGCGTTCGGCGGTCATACAGAGCACGTTACGGAGCCTGACGATATCCGACCCGCGCTCGAACGCGCTTACGCCGCCAGCCAGAACGGAGTTCCCTCCTGCGTCAATGTGATAACGGATCCGATGGAGCAGATGATAACCCGCTCGAACCGGGCCAGCGCGCTGATGGGGTACTGATGACGGCGTTCAATCGGATCGGGTATGTTTATGCGTGAGACAGCAATGCGCTAAAATGACGCGAAGACCGGTACGCTCCAGTAAGGGAGACAGCAGATGCTCACGACGCTCGACATTGACAGAAAGTTGCTCGACGCCGTGGTAGAGGCCACGGGCGAGGAAACGGAGAGCGAGGCGGTGACCGCCGTAATGAAAGAATACATGCGGCGAAAGCACGTCAAGGAACTGATTGACTCATGGGGCAAGATAATAGTTGACGATTATAGTGAGTCTCAGTTGAGACTGGACGAGGAACGGCGAGCTTTTCTGGATTCGATAGGGAGAGAGGATGATTGAAAGTTTTGGTTGATTCATCCGTCCTTATAAATGCCCAGAGACGTCCTGACTCCAGAGAATCCATAGAACTCGCATCCCTGTTATCTTCCAGCAATGCAGTTGTCACAGGGCCCGTTATCATGGAGTACATCAGAGGGGCCAGATCTGCCGAAGAACTTGAGTTTCTTACAGAGAGGATACTCTCTGTTGAGTGTCTTGATACAAACCAGCAAACTTGGGCTATCGCGGGAAGATTGAGCAATCGGTTTATACGTATGGGACAAACGCTATCCGACATGGATGTGGTAATAGCCGCGGCGGCGATCAGGCACGATATTCCACTGTACACATTGGATCGTGGGTTTGATCGGATACCGGAATTGAGGCTCTATCAGCCATCGTAACGCAAGCCAGGGCACGAGCTTGCCTTCAATGAAAATCCGGCCTGAGTAACTTCTACAATCGCAAACAAGCCAACATAAAGGAGTCGAGAATGATTTACGAGTTCAGGACTTACGATCTCAAGCCCCGGTCGGTGCCGGAGTTCGAGAAGAGGACATACGCGAAGTGGCAGGAAGGACGAGGAGACTATTCCGACCTGTTCGGATTCTGGCAGACGGAGGCCGGGCCTCTGAACCAGGTGGTGCATATCTGGCCATACGAAGACCTCAACCAGCGAGCCGAGGTTCGGGCCGAGGTCGTAGCGAAAGGCGTATGGCCGCCGAACAACAGCGAGTTCACGCTCAATATGCAGTCCGAGATATTCCTGCCCGCGCCCTTCATGGAGTTTCGCGGAGCGGCAAAGCTTGGGCCGGTGTATGAGATGCGGATCTATACCTACGCCGCGGGCGACATCCCCAAGGTGATAGACAAGTGGAGCGACCATATCGAGGAGAGGCAGAAGTATTCCCCCCTGGTGGGCGCGTGGTACTCCGAACTGGGCAGCCTCAACACCTGGATTCACATGTGGGCTTACGAGAGCTACGACCAGCGCGCGCAAGTGCGCGCGGAGACCCGCGAAAAGGGCGTCTGGCCGCCTCCGGGAGGCATCGCGCCGCTAAAGCAGGAAAATAAGCTCCTTCTTCCCCTGAGCGTTTCGCCGCTTCAGTAGGCGATCCGGTCGTCCTCAAGTAAAGACAGAGACGCCCCCAATATGACGGGGGCGTCTTGCTTTGACCGAGTGTTCGCTGCAGGATGCAGCTTATGTGCCTCCGAGCCATGGATCCAGGGTCACCTTAACCTCGCGCTCCGAGCCGAGCTTGAACAGGGTCAGAGTAACCTCATCGCCAGGGACCTTGGAATTGAGATAGCTCACCATGTCTTCGACTGACTGGACGGGAACATTGTCAACGGCTGTGATGATGTCGCCAAGAGTCTCGTCGGTCAAGCCTCTGAACACCGTCAGGCCCGCCCTTCTCGCCGGACTGTCGGCGAATATGCCCGTAATCACGATTCCCTTGGGAAACCCCATTCTGTCCGCCAACTCCCGCGTTACCGCCGTGCCCTGAATCCCAATCCAGGGCCTCTTCAGGTCAGCAGCGGTCTTCAGGTGGGGGAGGATGCTAACAGCGGTGTTGCTCGGCACGGCGAAGCCAATCCTGAAGTCTTCGACAGGCGCGTTGGGCGCGCTTACGCGAATCGAGGAGTTTATTCCAATCACTTGGCCGTCGGAGTTGAGGAGAGGGCCGCCGGAATTACCCGGGTTCAGCGGCACGTCGGTCTGTATCATGTCCGGTATGGGCCGATTCAATACACTTGACTGTCCCCTGCCTACCCCACTGACGACACCAACGGCAACAGAATTGAATTCTCTGAACGGGCTGCCGATTGCTATCGCCATCTGCCCGGGCCTGACCTTGGAGGAGTCGGCCAGCTGCAGCGGTGTAATCCCACTCACCTCCGCCGGATCAACCTTGAGGACGGCGAGGTCGTCCGCTTCGCTGATCCCCAGCTTTACAGCCTCAAGTTCCTTTCCATTCGACAGACGCACAGCGAAGTTGTTTCCCGCAGACACAATATGGTTGTTGGTTAGAATGTGTCCCTGATCGTCAACAAAGAAACCTGATCCAGAGTAAACTCCGGGTATGGTTCTGTTTCCAAACGTTCGCGCCCCGTCAATCTCGACCACCGCCGGGCCTGTCCGGTCGAAGATGCGCGATACTTGATCCTCATCGAACAGAGGGACGATTCCGCCTGTCCGAGGACTGGCGACGGACGTGTACAGGAAGCCGAGCGCAAACCCGACGGCAATTCCAACAGCCAGAATTCCAACGACCAACCGGGTCATGGAAGATGGCTTCTTCGGAGGCGGCTCTTCTTCGCGCCCACCGTATCCTGTGTACTCGTCCGGAACCACTATCTCGCTGGATTCCTCTCTCGCTGATTTATCTGCTTCTGATTGATTATAACGCGATTTGGGACAGAATGGTTATGATCGAGGTTATCAGCGAAGGTGTGTGTTTCTTACTTGTCCACAGGCTTACTGCCCTTTATGATACCATAGCGGTGTAAACCATGTTCCCAGACTATTTACCTCACACTCGGCTTACGCAGGCTGTACTGATGGTTGCCCTATTCATATCGGGATACAGCATCGGGGTATGCGGCGGCCAAGAGAGTCCTGCGACATCGCAGGCGGCGGAAGAGACCCTGCCGGTAGCCACGATCCCTTCTCCCACACACACGCCTGAACCTACACCTACGTCCATCGGAGTTCAGGTTACTCAATCTCCGTCCCCCACACCCGTACCCAGTCCAACCAGACAGCCTGCGGCCATCACTTCAACTCTACCTGAACCATCCCCATCCGCTACTCCGCGACCTCCATTCAGCGTAACCACAACGTGGGAGGACGCGACATTGGAGATGAGATACATCGGATGGAAGACTGACTTCACAAAGTTCTCAGTTCCATACTCCGAAATCAAGCGCGGCGGTCCTCCGAGAGACGGCATCACGCCGGTTGACCAGCCCGTATTTGAAACAGTATCGGAAGCCTCGTCTTACATGGCCGAACACGAACCCGTCCTGAGCGTCGAGTTGGGAGGCGAGTCCCGGGCCTATCCCCTGGCAATCCTGATCTGGCACGAAATAGTGAACGACGAATTGGGAGGGAAGCCGATAACCGTCACCTACTGCCCGCTCTGCAACACCGCCATCGTGTTCTACCGACAGGTGGGAACAGAAGATAGAATCCTGGACTTCGGCACGACCGGCTACCTGCGTCACAGCGACATGGTGATGTGGGATAGGCAAACCGAGTCCTGGTGGCAGCAGATCACGGGAGAGGCCATCGTTGGAGAGTACACCGGGACTCAGCTTAAAGTCCTGCCTGCCGCACTGGTGTCCTGGCAGGACTTCAAGGACTCGCACCCTGACGCAAGCGTTCTTTCCAGGGACACCGGGTACCCTAGGAATTACTCACGTCCTCCGTATCCGGGTTACGATTCAATTGATGCTCGTCCTTTTATGTTCTATGGTGAATTAGACGACACGCTCCCGGCCATGGAGAGGATAGTCGGTTTGAACATTGGCGACGCAGCCATCGCCTATCCCTTCCTGCTGTTCGAGGACTCTCCCGTAGTCAACGACAGCGTAGAGGACACCGACATCGTTATCTTCTACGCGCCGGATACGCTGTCGCCGTTCCTGGGTACGTTCGGTTCAGAAAATCCGGTCGTAGGTTCGACCGGAGTGTTTAGTCCCTATCTGGATGATCGCAAACTGACTTTCAAGTCGGAGAGCTACACTATAGTGGACGATCAGACCGGCTCTACCTGGAACATATTTGGCGAAGCCATAGAAGGGCCTCTGGCGGGAAGCGTTCTCATGCCTGTGGTCCACGCCAATCACTTCTGGTTCGCCTGGCATGTCTTCTATCCTGACACGCTGATAAGGAGCGCGGATGAAGTTGACAACTAGAAGTTGACCACGCTGTGAGCCATCGCTATGATGTATAAAAGCCGCTAGCGATAAGGAGTTCAGAGATGCCTTTCGGCATTGGGCCGTTGGAACTGGTAATCGTACTGGTCATAGTCATGTTGATCTTCGGGGTGGGCAAGCTCAGCGACATAGGCGGGGCTTTGGGCAAGTCAATCCGCGAGTTCCGAAAATCCTCGATGGACGAGACGCAGGAACAGGCATCGGTATCCAAGGACAACAAAGAGGGCAAGACGACAACCTAGCCCGAGACCTGTACGAATGAATGGAGGGCCGCCCGCCGAGGGCGGCTCTTTTTATTGGCTTGCCTGCTCCGCGCCGACGGCTCGCGGCCTGCGTCCCCTCGCCGCTAACTTGGCAAGCCAGATGCTCAATTCGTACAGCACGATTATCGGAATAGCAACCAGGCTCTGGTTGATGGGGTCGAAGGTCGGAGTGATTATGGCGCCCAAGATGAACGCGGCGACGATAGCGTACCTGCGCTGCTTTCCGAGAAAGTTGGGAGACACCAGGCCTATCTTCGCCAGGAAGAAGATAACCACGGGCATTTCGAAGATTATGCCCATCCAGAAGGTGAGCGTCAGAATCAGGTTGATGTAGTTACCTATCCCGATCATGGGAACGGCTATGTCGCCAGCAAAGTTCAGGAGAAACCTTATCATCGGGGGGAACATGACATAGTATCCGAAAGCCGCGCCCGCCATGAACGCCAGCAGCGTGGCGGGCATCAGGATGTAGAGGTATCTGCGCTCCGTCTTGCTGAGTCCCGGCGCGGCGAATCTCACAACGTGATACAGCACGAACGGGAGCGAGGCGAACAACCCCACAAGCAGCGACGTCTTGAACGCGATGCTGATGAACTCGGTCATCGTGGTATATACCGGCCCCCCAGTGGGGATTTCCTCGAATTGATTTGCCGGTCCCATCAGGAATTTCAGTATCTGCCGATGGAAGACGAAAGCCACACCGGTGGTCAGAGCAACCGAAATGGCCGAGTACATCAACCTTCGACGAAGCTCCAGCAGATGCGATTTGAGGGGAAGCGGCTCGTCATTCATGGGGTACTGCCGCGCTCCGGTGATTGGTCAGTATCCGAGTTCTGCGAGGCTGGCTCAGAAGCCGGGGTGAATGCCACGGGGCCGTCATCTTCGGCGCGCTTCTCCTTCGGGGAATCATCGCTGGGTGTCTGGGAGGGTCTGCGATCCGTGTCGCCCATCACACTGATGATCTCGCCCGCGTTGACTACCTTGATATCGTCATCCTCCACGACGACTCGCGGCATCTCGGAGGCCAGTTTGCGCCCCTCTCCAACCAATCGCCCCAGGAAGCGCGCCGCATCAACCATGCGGTCCGGGCCAAGCACTATGAAGGCGATAAGCGCCACCACCAGGATTTCCAGAGGCCCCATCCCCAGGATGCTCACGATTCACTCTCCAGCACGCTTCGCAAACGACAGTCGCTACACCTGTCATGGTAAGGGATTTGGTTGAAAGGGCGCAATTTGGGCTTCGCGCCCAGGCGCTCAAGGTATCGAACCAGCAGGCATAAGGGCAAACCAACCACGTTCAGGTAGCATCCCTCCACTCGCGTAACGGGGTTAAATTCGTCGTCCTGAACGGCATAGGCGCCGGCCTTGTCAAACGGCTCGCCCCGCGCTATATATGTCTCGATGTCCTCGTCGGAGTAATCGCGAGTGTAGATGTCCGAAGTTTCCACTTCGCGGCAAAGTTCTCCCGACACGACGTCCGCCACCGCAATCCCCGTAACCACCTGGTGGCGACGGTTCCTAAGTCGGCGGAGCATATACCTCGCCTCTTCGTCGGAGTTCGGCTTTCCGAGAATTTCGCCGTCCAGCGCGACAATCGTGTCTGCGCTCACCAGCCAGCCTTCGTCCCCGGAGCAATTGCCTTTGCCAAGTTTGGTTATCGCGGAGCGCAAAACGTACTTTTCCGGGGTCTCGTACTTCTCCGGCCTCGGTTCTTCACCGCGCGAGCCTGATATTGACACCGGGTTCAGCAGCGCTTTGATAAGCTCCCGTCTCCTCGGCGAGGAGGACAGGAGTGAGATTCTGTTGAAGTCCGACAACCTATTCACTTTCTGGTACAAGGACCGCTATGCGCTCTGCGCTGATTTCAAATGCAGAATCGTTACTGATTCCACATGATAAGTCTGTGGGAACATATCAACGGGCTGAACTATGCTGATTTCGTATCCACCCTTGACCAGGATGTCCAGGTCGCGGGCCAAAGACGGTGGATCACAAGACACGTATGCAACCTTGCCGGGTTTCAGTCGGAGCAGCGACTCGATTGCCTGGGGGTGGCAGCCCGTCCGGGGAGGATCCAGGATCACCGCTTCGGGCGCATTTGGAAGTTCACATATCTCTGCGAGATTCACCAGCGCCTCTTCAGTCTTTAGCTGAACGAACTCGACGTTGTTGAGTCCATCGGCGTTTGACTTACCGTCCTGAACCGCTGACGCCGACTCTTCTATGGCGATGGCTCGCGCGACGTAGGGCGACAAGAGTATGGCGAACACGCCGACGCCGGCATATGCGTCAATCAGGACATCGCTCTCGTCGAGGTCTAAACCGTCGCGCACCAGCCGGATGAGGTTCTCAGCCTGGGGAGTATTGACCTGGAAGAAGGACGGGGACGCGACCCTGAGTTCGCGTCCCATCATCTCTTCGACGTAGTGGGTCTGCCCGGACGGAGTACGGATGTCGGGATTCTGAAAAGTCGGCTGCACAAGCAGGTCCCCGGTGTTGGCTCCCACGCGCAGAGACATATTCGTCGTTTCCGCGGACTTGTCCTGAAACTCGGTGAGCGCCCCGTTTATCACGGGATCCATCAGCAAACAGTGTTCGATCCTGACGAACCTGCGCGTAATCCGGTTCGAGAAACCCAGCTGGCCGCCCATTCTGGCGGTGAACCTGGCGTGGTTGCGATAGTAGTATTCGCTGGAGGCCGGGAGCGTGGGTAGTACCGCCGCCCCTCTGAGCGAGTCGTAGCTGCCCAGGCAACTCTCGATTTTCTCGCGCTTGAATTCAAGCTGGACGGGATAGGCTATATGCTGCCACTGGCATCCCGAACAGGGGCCGCAATATCCGCATCTGGGCGCAACGCGGTGTGGCGATGGCTCGATAACCCTGGATACGATTCCAGACACTATGTCCTTGCGCCGCCGCCTGTAACGGTAGATTCTCACCACGGCTCGCTCGCCCGGGATGCCCCCGGCAACGTTTATGGGCCTCTCCTCGAATTCGGCAATCGTATCTCCGAGTTCGCCGAGTTCGCCAAGCTCCAGTTCGGCGAATTCAGCGGGCATGTCCGCATACCTTTGTCGTTTCTTTCTACTCCGCGCCAATTGCGATTGACCGCCATCCCCTTCGGTTAGATTTTTCGCTGTGTTCAGAATCATAAATATAGCACAGGGACGCATACTTACTCCTGTGGAGTGAGATATGAATTCTCGAATCTGGTATCATCTAGGCAGCGACAGAGGGGGTACAGGATGACAGTAACGCGCCGCCTTCCGGAATGGTTCAAGGTCCCGATGCCGGGCGGACCGAACTATATGAGTCTGCGTGAGCAGTTCAGGGCCGAGGAACTTCATACCGTCTGCGAAGAAGCTCGATGCCCTAACATCGGTGACTGCTGGGAACGCGGCACGGCTACTTTCATGATACTGGGCGACATATGCACGCGCGCCTGCGCCTATTGCGCGGTAACGACCGGACTGCCGCAGGGTCTGGACCTCCAGGAACCGATCCGACTCGCCGAGACTGTCGAACGACTGGGGCTCAGGTACGTCGTCATAACTTCGGTGAACAGGGACGACTTGCCCGACGGCGGCGCTTTCATCTTTGCTCAGTGCGTGAGGCAGATTCGCAGCCGAAGTCCCGAGTGCAAGGTGGAACTGCTGATTCCCGACTTCCAGGGCAACTGGGACGCGCTGGCATCCACAATGGATGCTGGTCCCGACACTCTGAATCACAACATCGAGACCGTGAGGAGAGTCTTCAGGCGCGTTCGACCAAAGGGAGACTACGATCAGTCGCTCGAACTTCTCAGACGGGTAAAGGAACTGTCGCCCGGGACGGTAACGAAGTCGGGAATGATGGTTGGGCTGGGAGAGACCTGGGATGAATTGGTTGACACGATGCGTGACCTCAGATCGGTGGACTGCGATCTGCTCACGATAGGCCAGTATCTCAGGCCGTCCCAGAAGCACGCTCCGGTAACCAAGTGGTACACACCAGCGGAATTCGATGAATTACGGATGGAAGGCGAAGCGCTCGGCTTTCATCACGTAGCGTCGGGCCCTCTTGTGAGGAGTTCGTACCACGCTGACGAGCAGCACGAGACCGCGACTCGCGGAGGGCTTACTCTCACGCCTGCCTGAATTTCCCGTTTCTAGTCGGAGGAAGGCAGTTTCCTGGGCTGCTGCACTTCCATCGCCTCGCCGTTGTATCTCAGGTCGCACTGGCCGGCCTTCGTTACCAGTACTGTCACGGCTCCGTCGGGAGATTGGTAGCGCCTGCCGAGGTTGATAGTCTGAACATCATCGCCCGGGGCGTATCCATTGTCGAAGCCCGCTCCGGCTCCCTTCTCCTGCAGGTGAATCTCACCGTCCGACAATACGCCTTCTCCGCCCTTAGTGACGATCAGTTCAGCCCCTGTAGGTGTAACGTACCTAGTACCAGCCTTAATCATTCCTGCATACCTCGCGACCTTGGACTTGTATCCGCTGGCTCCGGCCCTTGTGCTGGCCTGAATTCACAAATCAGATGGTTGCGCACAAGTTATCAATTGAGCATAAGACAGACTATAAGACGATACATTTAGCGTTGTCAAATAAGACGCTGTGTCTGGAAGCATCACAAAAGTAGTGGCAGCGCTCGGACGGACGTCCACAACGGACGCCCCTACGAATTAGGCAGCGAAATACCAACCAGAAATTTGACGCTTCCGCCGTCAATAGAAAGGGCCGAAGACTGAGTTTTCGCCTTCGGCCCTAATGATTGCCTTCAGTCGAACTTGCCGACCTTATTTCCACCCCATGGTCCCGCTCTTTCGCGGAATGAGTGAAACCCTGTGTCCCTGAATGCATTTATAGCGTTCCTCCCGAATTTCGCGGCGCTTACCACTCAGCGAAGACTGGTCCATCTGCGACTGGCAGAACGGGCACGTCACAGCATAGACTACCCGATTCCGTATTCGTCGCAGCTGCGCTTCGACGAGCGTCTCCTTGAGGTTGGGGGAATCGCCTATGTACCTGAATACGAACCTTGTCGCGGAACTCATCAGGTTCTTCGCGCTTATTGGAGTGGGAGGCACGTACTTGTAGTCCACAAACCCACACTGGATACACTCCGGCTCATTGTAGGTTATGATCAGGCTTGCCTCGCATCGCGGGCACACCTGGTGCGGACGAGTTCTTACAGCGGGGCTTGGTACAGATGAAGTGACCATTTCCAAAACTCCTCTCTGTGCGCTCCAATTCTCAGATTACCAAGATCATCTGATATCGAGACGCGCACTTATACTAAAGTCTGACTGAATTATTGATTGCCGATCGGAGCCGGCCTGACAGAGGAGCCTGTGAAATCATGCTGGCGGAGATGCCCCACGCATAACCGCGAGCGATGATCAGGGTGCTCGTCGGAGCCCGTATCCCGAAAGACGAGACGACCAAGTCACCTTCAATTATAGATTTTCGGCCCTTAGCATCCGCAAGGTGTAAATTTGACGAAAATGAGCAATATTCGGGATTTTTGATTAATTTTGTTTTGTCCAAGTACAAAATATTGCAGATGCGCTAGTGTCGAGATATTCACTTGTCATATCCCCCTCACGTTACGATGGCCGTGCTGAACACCTCTTTCTCATGGGAAAGACATACGGCGTAGTCAGCAGCTTCCAAGGGAAATGTACTCGTTGACCGATTTGCATACGAGTGGGTAACATGCAATCAACATCGAGATTCGAGGTAATCGCATGGCAGGACCACTGGCAGGAATAAAGGTTCTGGAGTTTACCCAGATCATCGCAGGCCCATTCGGGGGTATGATGCTGGCGGACATGGGAGCCGACGTAATCAAAGTAGAGCCGGTCGCGGGTGAACCCTGGCGCGTCGCGCTCGAGTTCATTCCGGGAGAGTCCAAGACCTATATGTCCCTCAACAGGGGGAAGCGCAGCCTTCCCTTGGATCTGACCAGGCCCGAAGCAGTCGAAATCATCCACAGGATGATCCCTGAGATAGACGTTGTGGTGATTAACGCGCGTCCCGATGTACCGGACAAACTCGGTATAGACTACGAAACGCTGTCTGAGATCAACCCTCGAATCATATACTGCGATAACACGGCATTCGGGAGAAGCGGACCTGACAGCTATCGTCCGGGATACGACCTGATTATCCAGGCAATGAGCGGCCTGATGGCAGCCGAGGGGAAGATCAGGGACGGCGTTCCCCAGCTCATTACTTCGACGGCCGTCGCCGACTTTGCCACCGGCATCGCCATAGCGTGGGGTGTATGCGCCGCTCTCTTCCATAGAGAACGCACCGGACGCGGTCAAAAGGTGGAAACCACCCTGCTTGGGACAGCGCTAGGCGTCCAGACTGGCAGTTTTATGGAGATAGACGCATTCGACGCCGAGCGAAGAGCGGAGTTCCTCGCGGTGTTGAGCGCGATGCGTGAATCGGGCGCGTCTTATGAAGATATGCACGAGCAGTACGTTCAGATTGTCTCGCCGTGGCGCGGCGGCAACATATACTACCGCACCTACCAGGCCAGCGACGGTGCGCTGGCCGTTGCCTGCCTGAGCGACCGGCTCAGAAAACGGGTGGCCGACGTGCTGGGAATAGACGACCCCCGGTTCAGCCCGGGATTCGACCCATTCGACGAAGAGACGATTGCCTACTCCGAGAAACTCGTTGAAAAGGCGGAGGAACTGTTCCGCGAAAGAACGGTGCAGGAGTGGCTCGATACTTTCGACAGTGTAGGCGTACCCGCCGGACCAGTGCGCTACGTACAGGAGTTGCTCGAGGACGATCAGGTCGAGGCAAACGGATTAAGCGTCGAACTCGAACATACTCTGGCGGGCAAGGTGAAGATGGTCGGCCCTATAATCGGCATGAGCGATACGCCGCTCGAAGCCACCTCCGCATCCCCCGCGCTAGGAGAACACACCGATGAAATTCTGCTATCCATGGGCTACAGCCAGGAAGAGATTTCCGGCATGAAGACAGACGGGATCACACGCTGAAACGCGCTCAGCAGACTCGATATCCCAAGAGTTGAAACTGGTTTGACGCTGTTCGAGACGCGATGCTATAGTCGAATGCAGTGTTTCAAGTAAGATTCCATTCATATCTATGAGGTTCCGCTCGTGGCAATCAATATAGTCGTTTGCGCCAAGCAGGTTGTTGACCCGGAGACACCGGCATCCGCGTTCAGAATAGACCCTGACACCAAGAGCGTCGTCCCGGCAGCCGGGATCCCGCCCGTGGTAAATGGGTTCGATGAGAACGCGGTCGAAGCCGCGCTCCAGCTAAGAGAGTCCGAGGGGGCGAATATCACCGTCATTTCTGTTGGAAACGGTTTCGTCATGGATGTGATGAAGAAGCCGCTTTCCATGGGAGCCGACGAACTGATCCTGGTTGACGACCCGCTCACCGCCGAACTCGACGCATTCGCGACCGCGCAAGCGCTTGCGGAAGCGATTAAGAAAGCGGGCGACTTCGACCTGGTGCTCTGCGGAAGACAGGCGTCCGACTGGGACAACTCGATGGTGCCGCTTGGCGTCGCTGAGTTGCTTGGGCTTCCGAGCGTTACCATGGCCCAGAAGATAGAAACTCAGAATGGCGGAATCGTGGTCCAGAGGGCTTTGACTGATGGGTACGAAGTAGTCCATGCCCCCCTTCCCGCCCTGGTAACTGTCAGCAACGAACTGGGCGAGCCACGCTACCCGACGCTGCGCGGCATCATGATGGCCGGCAGAAAGCGTCCAACCGTGTGGACAGCGTCGGACATAGGTCTGGACGAGTCCGCGCTTGCGCCCAGGCTCAACCTGGAAGACCTGTACGTACCCGTAAGCGACAAGCAGTGCGAGTTCATCGAGGGCGAGGATGAGGCGGACGCAGGCCGGCAACTTGCTCTCAAGCTGCGCGAGGCCAGGTTGGTCTAGCCGACTCGAAGAAGCGCTCACTACTCAACTATTTTGGAGATTTCTGATGCAGGGGATTCTGGTCTTAGGAGAATTGGATCAAAGCGGTCTCGCCGGCGTTACGGGCGAACTGCTCTCGCTGGCACGCTCGCTGGCCGATGAAACCGGCGACGAAGTATCTGTCTCATTGCAGGGCGCGTCGGTGGGAAGCGAAGGGGACGATGCCATTGCGATGGGCGCCGACACCGTTTACAAAGTGGAGAGCCCGCTTCTGAGCGAGCCTCATATAGACGCGCATCTCTCCGCCCTGGAGCAGGTCGCCAGGCAGACCAGTCCCTCCATTATTTTGATCGGCAGGACGCCACTCGGTCGAGATGTAGGGCCCAGGCTTGCGTTCCGTCTCGGAGCGGCCGTCGCGCAGGACTGCGTCGAAGTATCCGTGAACGCGGATACCGGAAGGGTGAAGGCAACCCGGCCGGTCTATGGCGGAAATGCTATGGCAAGCGTTTCGTTCACGGGCGACGGAGTCCAGGTGGTGATAGTCAGGCCCAAGACCATCGAGGCAAACGAGCCGAATTCCGCGCGAACGGGCAGCGTCGAAGAGTTCCCGGCTGACTTGGATGAATCCGTAATCAAAGCTCGACTCGTCGAGACAGTCTCACAGGAGACGGAGGGCGTCAGGCTCGAAGACGCGGGCGTAGTTGTGAGCGGCGGCCGCGGACTTGGCGGTCCTGAGCCGTTCGAGCAACTTCAGACATTGAGCGACCTACTCGGCGGAGCTCTCGGCGCGTCGCGCGCCGCCTGCGACGCGGGATGGATTGACCACAGCCACCAGGTGGGCCTGACCGGTAAGACGATAACGCCGGACCTCTATATCACTGTCGGCATATCCGGGGCAAGCCAGCACATGGCGGGATGTTCGGCTTCCAAGAATATAGTCGCCATCAACCGCGACGAGGACGCCAATATCTTCAAGTCAGCCACATACGGAGTCGTGGGCGACTGGAACAAGGTTCTCCCGTCTTTCATGGAGACTCTTCGGGAACTGAGGGACGATTAGCGGCAAGAACAAGCCCAGGAACGGAGTGGTCATGGAAGGGAATTTCCTCTTCGACATCCGAGACGTCATTCAGAACATAGAGCGCGCCGAAGTCATGTCGGTTTTCTTTCCCACATTCAGACGCGCGCTGATTGTTGACACGCGCTACAAGGAAGACGTTGGCCCCCTGGTGAGGCTTATGCCCATGGCAAGGTCGCCCCAGGACAGGATGAGGTCCATCCGACGCATGAGGCCCGAATTTCCAAGACCCACCAATCTCACTCTTGTGCCTTGGCAGAGATATGTCGGCAGCTTGGTCAGTTCAGGGGTCTGGGACAAGATTCTTGACCGCCTGGAAGAATCCGGCGACGACGCGGTGCTGGCTGCTTGTGAGAAGGCGATGACCGAACTTCGCCATCTGGAGAGCGAAGAATTAACCGCCGCGATTACCGGCGATAACTACCACACACTCTGGTCTAGGGAAGGATCGTCCGGCTGAGAGCCATGTTGACTGTTACCGCGCAAGCTAAGCGTGAACTCAAGAACATTGTGGAGCAGCGCAATCTCGGCGCGGGACGCTGTCTGAGGCTGGCCATTCCGCCGACGTGGCCGGGCCCCGGCGACTTCGGCATAGTCATTGACGACGAAAAAAGCGACGACCTGACAGTCACCCTCCGAGGAACCAAGATTCTGCTGCTAAGCCAGCAGCTAGCGCCCCAGATGTCCACCTCTGTACTCGACTACAAGGAAACACCCCAGGGCGAGGCTTTCACTCTCGACGTTTACTAAACCCACCCGGCATTTCGTCAATCATGGCCCGGACGCTTCGATGGCTGAACCGACCTGTACACTCTGTCAGAGCAGGGATACGCGATTTCTGCACAGGTCTGACGACAGGCACGGAGTCCGGGAATTCTACGAATGTCTTATCTGCGACCTGGCGTTCGTGCCGCCGGAGTTCCACTTGCCGCCCGACGCCGAGATGCAGCGATACCTGATGCACGACAATGATCCCGATGACCATAGGTACAGGTCTTTCCTGTCGAGGCTGTGGGGTCCTCTCAGGCCGTTGCTCAACGAAGGGGAGCGCGGTCTCGACTACGGCTGCGGACCAGGGCCGGCCCTGGTCCAAATGATGTCGGAGGACGGTTTCCGCGTGGAAAAGTACGATCTGTACTTCTTCCCCGACCCGGAGCCGCTCGCCAAGACTTACGACTTCATAACATGCACCGAAACCGTCGAGCACCTGAGACAGCCTATGGAAGTATTCGCGCTCTTCGATTCGATTCTCCGGCCAGGGGGAAGAGTGGGAATAATGACTGGCATACTGAACGACCGCTCGAAATTCGGAGACTGGCACTACCAGCGCGACCCGACGCACATTGCATTCTACACGCGCCGCACATTAGATTGGATCGCCACCCGGATGGGCTGGCAAGTCGAGTTTCAATCCGCCGATGTTACAATCTTTACTAAACAGTGAAAGAGCTATACTGGAGATGTAGATGAAACTCAACCTGATCGCCGAATTCAAAGCCCACCCCAGACACGCTCAGTCCGTGCTGTTCTCGCATGACGGGAACGAACTTGCCACGACCGGCATGGACGCGCTGATCCAGCTATGGTCGGTCCCAGAATTCGACCATTTACGAAGCCTCACAGGACACGAAAAGAGCGCCAACGCCATTGACCTGTCGCCGGACGGGACTATTGCTATAACAGGCTCCACCGACCGCACGGTCATGATCTGGGACTGGGAAACGGGCGAACAGATCCATCGTCTGTCCGGGCACCGCAATACGGTCGCGGCGGTTGAGTTCTCTCCGGACGGAACCCTGGCGGCCAGTTCCTCATACGGCGGCAGAGTCGGCATTTGGAAGAAAGGGTCTGACTCGCTTGAGATTTTCAGGTCCCATCCAAAGCACGTGACATCTCTCAGCTTCTCGACAGACGGCGATTCACTTGCCACTGCCGGACTTGGCAACATAGTAAAGATATGGGATGTCCGAAGCCTGGAACTGCTGAAAGAGCTGGAAGTTCCGGGACAGGCGGCGACAATCTGCCTCCATCTTCCAGACGGCAACCTATGCTGCGCGACATACGAGGGCGAACTAGCGATTTATGAGAAAGAGACGTATGAACTAATCACGTCGGGCGCCCTGAAGTGCGGCAGAGCGAACTCGTCAGCAGTCCTGCCCGGCGCGAACTCGCTCGTATGCTCGGTAGATGGCGGGATCGCGCTGCTGGACCTCGCCAGCCTGGAGATTTCGGCACACTATGAGACGGGTATCAAGGGGATGTACGGAGTGGCAAGTTCGCCCGACGGCGGCATGGTGGCAGCCGCAAGCGCCGACGGCAGATGCCGAGTGTGGGAAGTAGTACGGTAGGACTCCGCCAGAGACAACCGAATTCCTGGCGCGGCTATAACCTTTCCAGCCTGCTCACCAGTTCGGGCAGGTACTCTCCCGCAGGGCCGCGCAGGACGACGTCCGCTGAATCTGAAAGCGGCGTCGGATTGGGATTCGCCTCGATGAGGGCCCCACCGTCTTCCTTGACCATGCGAGGGAAACTGGCAGCGGGAAACACCGTCGCCGAGGTTCCGCAGACTATCATACAGTCGCACAGCGCCGTCTCTCGGAAGCAGGCTTCAATCACCGAAGGCGGGATTGGCTCGCCGAACATCACGGTGTCCCCTTTCACAAGGCTGCCGCAATCGGGGCACAACGGCGGCAGTCTCGTGTAATCGAACGACTCGCGCAGCCATCGCGTCTCGCAGCCGATGCACCGCACCTTCGTGCGATTGCCATGAATCTCAACCAGATTTGTAGCTCCTGCCCTGACATGCAGGTTATCCACATTCTGGGTGATCGTCATCTTCAGTATGCCAAGACGCTCCATGCCGACGAGAGCGTAATGCCCGGCGTTCGGCTCGGCGCCATCAATCGCTTCCCTGAATTCAGTTCGAGCCGGATCGGCGTCGGGATCGAGTTGATGCTCCCACCACCGGACAGGATCGCGCATGAACTGCTCATACCCGTTCATGCTAGGTTCGCCCACGCGCGCCCACAGGCCCCCCGCGCCCCTGAACGTTGGAATGCCGCTCTCAGCGGAGAGTCCCGCTCCCACGAGAGCCACAACGTAACCGGAGGCGTTTACTATCTCAGCCGCCTTCTCCAGCGCCGTCTCGATATCCTGATCCTGCAACTTTACCCCCAGCGCGTCGAGCGCTATTCCTTCAGTTGATCGAGGTCACCCGGCCGGCGTCAACTGACATGCGTCGAACGGCGCCGCCGCCGATCAAATCAGTCAAGTCGGCCTCGGCCGTCGTTATAACGACCTGATCGTAGTCTCTAATTCGGTTGAACACATGCTTCCTGCGACCCAAGTCAAGTTCGGACATCACATCATCGAGCAACACCACCGGCTTCTCGCCGGTTATAGCGTTTATCAACTGAGCTTCGCCGAGCTTCATTGCCAGTATCACCGTCCTGGTCTGACCCCTGGAGGCGAACGAGCCGACTTCCATTCCGTCCAGTTCCGCGCTGAAGTCATCGCGGTGCGGTCCGATCAGGCAGAACCCCGCGCCAATTTCACGATGCCGGATGGCCTGAAGTTCGCGCAGAATGGTCATAGAGAGGTCTCGCGCATTCTCGTAGTCTTCCACCTCCACTGAAGGTATGTAACTCAGGGAAAGCTCCTCGTCCAGTCCGCTCAGTTCGTCGTGGATATGAATCGCGGCTTTATCGAGGTCGCGCAGTACATGAAGGCGGGCAACCACCATCCGGGCCGCGTGAATCGAAAGCTGCACATCCCAGAACTCGAGCTCCGACTCCTTAGCCTCGCGTTCCCTGACAGACTTGAGCAGGTGGTTTCGCTGGGTTAACACTTTCTGGTATTCCTGTGCCTCTCTCACGTAGCCGGGCACAAGTTGGGTAGCCAGAACGTCAACGTACCTTCTTCTGGCGGATGGCGGGCCAGCCAGGAGGTCTATATCTTCGGCGGCGAAGAGCACGGCTTTCAGAATGCCAACGAAATCCGATGACCTTTTGGGAACGCCGTTCACCCTGAAGGTCTTCTGAACCCTCTGGGACTGGGATTGCCTACTTCCTGTCGAGGGATCAGGATTCCTGGGGCCGCCCGAGAAATCAACTTGCAGGTTGACTCTTCCTGATGAAGCAATGACTTCTCCACTTACTTGCGCGTGTACCAGGAAGTCCTCAAACGCCCCCGCCCGCACCAACTGTCGGTCTGTCGCGCCCCTCGATGATCGCCCAACGACCATCAGGTATATCGCTTCCAGCAAGTTAGTCTTGCCATGCCCGTTGCGCCCGTCAATCAGTGTGACTCCGCGATCCAGGCACAGGTCCAAGCCAACATAATTTCGGAAATTAGAGAGTCTGATTCTGCGAATGTGAATTGGACAGCCCCAATAGAGTATTGCATAGGATGTTAACATACACTGCTGATTCTTGATTTCTGCAACCGCCAATTATTGGTTGTAGGCGCTTAGACGTGTTACAGTATTTTGAGTTTAATTGTTGGAAAACACTGACCTCACATTGTTGGCGCGGAGGGAAATCGGATGAGAGCGCTAGCCCTGACAGGTGGCGTTGGCGGCGCCAAACTTTGCTTCGGTCTGGCTCAGGTTCTGCAGCCGGATGAACTTCGCATAGTGGTCAATACGGGGGACGACGAAGAGTTCCACGGCCTGTATGTATGTCCCGACCTCGATACTGTGATGTACACGTTGGCCGAACTTTCAAATCCGCACACAGGCTGGGGCATCAGGAATGAGACCTTCGCCACGCTGTCGGCCCTGGACAGACTGGGCCAGGAAACATGGTTCGGCCTTGGCGACCAGGACCTGGCAACTCACATCGTGAGAACCAAGATGCTGAAGGATGGGAAGTCCCTTTCCGATATTACAGCGCATGTATGTGGCCGATTGGGACTTGAGCATCCAATCATACCGATGTCGGACGACCCGGTGAGAACGACGGTCTCTACCGACATAGGAGACCTGCCATTCCAAACATACTTCGTAAGGCATGGATGTGAGCCTGTAGTTTCAAGCCTGAGGTTCGAAGGCTCTCTGTCAGCTGAGATTTCAGCGAAATTCAGAGAGAGCCTGAATTCAAGCGACACTCTCATATTCTGTCCATCAAATCCTTATCTCAGTGTGGCTCCGATTCTCTCTGTTCCAGGCGTTCGCGAGAGAATAGAGAGATTCGAGGGTACCAGGCTGGCGGTGAGCCCAATTGTCGGGGGCCAGGCGCTGAAAGGTCCGGCGGCCAAGATTTTGGAGGAATTGGGTGAAGACGTTTCCTGTGTCGGGGTGGCTCGTCAGTACGTAGGCTTGTGTGACACATTCGTGATTGATGACCTGGATGCAGAGCTTGCCGATGACATCAGGGATCTGGGCATGGACGTTCTCGTGCTGAACACGATAATGAACAACAACCGGGACAAGATCCAACTTGCCCGGCATCTACTCGAGGCAGCATCAGAATCCGATGGCAGTTAAGTCTCGCATCGTGGCGGTGGTTCCCATGAAACCACTAGCCGAGTCCAAGACGCGCCTCAGCGCTCAACTTTCGCCAGATCAGCGCGCGACGTTATCTCTGAGCATGTTCAAGTGGGTGGTCCAAACTCTCGGAAGATCGAATGTTTCGCGGGTTGTAGTTGTTGGAGGAGACGATGCTGTCGAAACCGAATCGGTACGTGCAGGCGCAGAGTGGATCAAGGACGACTATCTCGAATTGAATAAAGCCCTTGAGTTCGCATTCGGAAGCGTATGGAGAGACGGCCTGAGCGCGGCTTACATTCCGGCAGACCTGCCACTGTTGACCGTACCTGACGTAAATGGAATGATTGACGCGTCGGAACAAGGGCGCATACTGACAATGTGCCGCGCGCACGACGGTGGCACGAACGGGATCATTGTACCCCCGGACCTGGGCTTTGGGCCTCTCCTCGGCTCCGACAGCTACACAAGGCATCAATTGCTTGCGGATGAACTCAAGGTCGGTTATAGGAACTACGAGTCGAACGGATTCTATCGCGACATAGACACCATAGAAGACCTGAGAATCTGTATGGATCTGAGTCCTCCCTGCCTGGTAGAGATCGCCGAAGCTCTCAAGGATGTAAGTTAGTGAAGTTCGGAATACTACTGCCGACACGCCGCCTGGTAATGGAAGATGGCGAGCCGGGCCAGTTCAAAGAAATCGTTGACTTAGCCCAGACCGCGGAACAGTCGGGCTTGGACTCGGTGTGGGTCGGAGACAGTCTTACCGCCAAACCAAGGCTGGAGCCGCTGTCAACTTTGACCGCTATCGCGACACATACACAGAGAGTCCGGTTGGGAACGGCGGTGCTGCTTCCCGCGCTTCGACATCCTGTTCCGCTGGCGCACCAGGCCGCCACTGCTGATTTTATCTCCGGGGGAAGGCTGATATTGGGGGCCGGAGTCGGAGGGGCGTTCAACGAGGCACAGCAGAATGAGTGGCGACACGCGGGAGTTGACGCACGGACCCGTGCTTCGAAATTCGAGGAAGTGGTAGAGATCGTGAAGAGGCTCACATCCGGGGAGACTGTGGACTTTCATGGGAGGCATTTTTCGCTGGAGGAGGCGAGTATCGCGCCGAAGTCGCCGCAGGAAGGCGGAGTTCCATTTCTGATTGCGTCCCATTGGCGAGCCGGCAGAGATGTCCAGTTCGCCCGGGCCGCGCGACTCGGTAGCGGCATCATCTCCATCTCAGACTATCCGGATGAGTACGGCAAGGTCGTTGGTAAGGTCGAGGAGCACGCGACCCAGTTGTCGCGCAATGCCGAGGACATCGAGCGAACATTCTACATGACAGTCAACCTCGGGCCAGATCAGGAACAGTCGGCGGATGAGGCGGACAGGTTTTTGAAGCTATACTACGGGATGAATTTCTGGGGGGACCGCTGGGGTCCATACGGCCCTTCGGAGTTGACTGTCGAGAGGATCAGAAGGTACGGGGAAGCAGGCGCTGAAACGATGATCGTGCGTTTTGCGTCTTTCAGCCAGGAGACGCAACTTCGCCTGTTCCTGGAGGAAGTAGTCCCTCACTTCACCTGACTCCGGTTCTGTCCTGAGCGGGGGACCTCCTAGCTCGCAATCTCCATTTCGACCTGTTTATCTGAATCGGATTCGGTCCTCTCAGAAACCAGTATCTCAAAGTCGTCCTCGGATAGGACTTCCACTTCCAACTTCTGGGCTTCGACGAGTTTGGAACCGGCGTCATCACCGGCAACTAGATAATCTGTACGCTTGCTAACCGACCCGGAAACGGCTCCTCCTAGTTCCTTGATCCTGTCCTGGATAGCCGAGCGGCTGTAGTTTGCCAATCTTCCGGTAACGACGAATCTCAGGCCACGGAGTGAGGATGCACCGTTTCCGTTCTCGGCACTCGTATCTTCCGTTACGTTGACCCCGGCGCTGATGAGCTTGTCCACGACAACGCTGTTCGACTCGTTCTCGAAATACTCTACGACCGAATTGGCTATCTTCGGGCCGATAGCATTGAGTTCTTCAATTTCCTCTCTGCTCGCCCGCCGTATGCGGTCAATGGAACCAAAGTGACGAGCGAGTACAGCCGCAACCTCAGAACCGACATGGGCTATACCCAAAGCCACGAGAACCCTGGCCAGCGGCCGGCTTTTGCTTTTCTCGATAGCGGTCAGCAAGTTGGTCGCGCTCTTCTGGCGTAGGGATTCGGGATGCACCAGGTACTTTCTGTTCACGTAGTACAAGTCATTCGGATCTTCGATAAGACCCTGCTCGACGAATACGCTTCCCTTTTCTTGCAGGACCCCTTGATAACTCTGGTCCCGGAAGTAGGATACTATGCTGTCCGCCACTCGCTGGTTTATTCCGTCAATCGCGGTCAGATCATCTTCCGAGGCAGCGCTGAGACTGTCGAATGAGTAATACTGCGCGGCGAGGATACCCGCGGTCTTCTTGCCTACATTCGGGATTCCAATTCTGTCGAGCACGGTGGCGAAGTCGCTTGATTTCGCTGTCGCGATGGCGTCGAGCAGGTTCATCTGCGCGAGGTCTTCCTTCTCCAGGTAATATAGATCGGCCACATCGCTGATCAGTCCCTGCGCTATTAGGATAGCCCCCCACTTTTCGCCCAGGCCCTCGATATCCATCGCCCCCCTGCTCACGAAGTGCTCCACCAGGCGGACAAGCTGCTCGGGACACGAGGCATTCACGCAATAGGACATTGCCTCGTCTTCCCTGCGAACGATGGACTCGCCGCAGCTTGGGCAGTTCTCCGGCATCTTTACGACCGTTTCACTTCCATTACGATTGGCGGGAAGTGACCTGACCACTTGTGGAATCACCTCTCCGGCGCGTTCGACCACAACCCGGTCGCCGACCCTCAAGTCTTTAGAAGCGATGTAGTCTTCATTGTGCAGAGTCGCGCGCGACACGGTCGCGCCGCCGACGTAAATGGGGTCGAGTACCGCGTATGGATTGATCGAGCCTGTGCGTCCGACGTTGAATCTGACATCCAGGAGCGTCGTGGTAGCCTGTTCAGCGGGGAACTTATAGGCAATCGCCCACCTGGGTTCCCTGCCAACCTCTCCCAGGTGCTGTTGATAGTCGAAGCGATTCACCTTGACGACCAGGCCATCGCAGCCATAGTCGAGTTCGTGGACCTTATCAAGCCAGTATCTGTACCAGCCGAGCACATCGCCGACGTTGGTGAAAGTCCGGTTATGGCTGTTTACCTTGAAGCCCAGCGCGTCCAGGTACTCCAGAGTGTCGCGCTGGTTGTCAGGCGCCGCGCCGCCCTCTGAATAGCCTATGCTGTAGGAGAATATGTCCAGCGGTCTTTCGGATGTCATCCGAGGGTCCAACTGACGAAGAGAGCCGGATGCGGTGTTCCGTGGATTGACATACGTGGGAAGTCCTTCGGCTTCACGTTTGGCATTGAATTCATCGAACTTGGACTTGGGGAAGTAAACCTCGCCTCGAACTTCCAACAGATCGGGGTAGGCGCCGCCCGTGAGTCGGAGCGGTATGCTGTTGATGGTTCTGAGATTGGCGGTGACATCTTCCCCGACTACACCGTTACCCCTGGTAGCGCCGCGCACGAATACGCCGTTCGAGTAAGTCAGCGCAACGGCGAGGCCGTCGAACTTCAATTCGCACACCATGTCGAACCGGTCAGTTTCGAGCAAGCCGGCCACCCGCTCGTGCCAGGCGTGAAATTCATCATCGTCGAAGGCGTTGGCGAGGCTCAGCATCGCGCGATGATGGGTTACTTCGGTGAATCCTTCGGCGGGAGCGCCGGCCACGCGCTGGGTGGGCGAGTCGGGCGTTACTAGATCGGGACGATCTTCCTCGATCTTGCGAAGTTCGCGCATCAAGCCGTCGTATTCGGCGTCGGAGATACTGGGACTCTCCTTGATGTAGTAGAGGTAGTCGTGTTCTCTTATCAGGTCGCGGAGTTCGGCGATTCTCTCCCGTATGTCGCCGCTGATGATCGTCATATCCAGTTCTCCATGTCCAATTGGTGATTCGTTTTCAAATTCGGTCACGCTCTGTCGGGCGGCTCAGAATAGATTAAGCGGCGCTATGGCGTTCCGGCTAGCGGATTTTAGTCGTGGGTTTCCGATTGTTAGACATATATTCGGATTTATGGACACGCCATCTATGCTGCCGCTCCCGCAGGCGGTCTGCAGGCAGGTTGCAGACAGCCCACCAGTAGGTCTGGTACCTGCATTTCACCTGTATTACCCAGTATTCACCAGTTCAGAGGATTTTTTTCGGTCCCACCTGACTTCGTTCATAAGCTCTACTGAATGATTCAGTACGGGTGTTCTGTATTGCATACATCATAGCATAGCGTCGTGAGAATGTGTAGAGAATAAATTCCTCCGGATGCTGTACCAATTTGGTCGGTGGACTAAATCAAGACCTGCGCTGCCCCACCCCTGGATTCCCGCCTTCGAGGGAATGACGGTGGTTGTGCAAAGGTCTCCGAAGGCGGGTATGACGATGAGGTGACCGACTAGATTGATACGGGTTCGACACGCGGCGTCTGACTAGACTACATTCGGCGAAAGTGGCTATACTCAATGCCTAACTATGGAAGTCCGTCTCAATCTGTAATCGGAAGGGTAAGGGGTACTGACTTTGGCTCCTTCGAGGGAGTTTCTCGAATTCATTGAGGGGTATCCGCCTCTAAAGGCCATCGGAAACACTCCGTTGGTGAAGATCGAACTTAACCGGCCTATTGGCGACGCTCAGGTTCATGCCAAGTATGAGCATCTGAATCCCGGCGGCTCTATCAAGGACCGGCCGGTGCTGCGAATGTTGATAGAGGCTATCTTGTCGGGTGATTTGACTCCCGAGAAGACGATCCTGGACGCTACGTCCGGCAACGCTGGGATTGCCTACGCAATGATAGGCGCGGTGCTTGGATACAAGGTAGCGCTGGTGATGCCAGAAAACGCGAGCGAAGAGCGCAAGAAGCGCCTGATCGCTCACAGGGCTGAGATTATCTACACGGACCCCATGCTCGGCTACGATGAAACTCTCTACGAGGTCAAGCGACGCTTCGAGTCGGAGCCGGACAAGTATTTCTGGTGCGACCAATACTCCAACCTGAACAATCCCCAGGCGCACTATGATACGACCGGGGAGGAGATCCTCGAACAGGCCCCGGACATCACTCACTTCGTGGCTGGAGTGGGTACGGGGGGCACGATCAGCGGAGTGGGCCGCCGCCTCAAGGAACAGAGCGCCGACATCCAGGTTATAGGCATAAATCCGCCGGAATGGCCGGGCGTGGAGGGTCTCAAGCCGCTTGGCGAAGGGCACATCATTCCGAATACGCTGGACCAGAGCGTTGTTGACGAGATGCTTCCCATAGACGTTGACGAGGCCAGGGAAGTGTCGCTGGCGCTGTCCGCTAAGGGACTTTTCGCGGGTCAGAGTTCGGGAGCCTATATGCTCGGCGCGTTCAAGGTGGCCGAGAGGGCGGGGGCAGGGAAGGTCGTGACCATCTTCAACGACATTGGAGAGCGTTACTTCAGCACTGGTATGTGGGGCTGATTTCGCGGAGACATTCGTAAATCGAAGGGGCGGCGCAATTTCTGTGCCGCCCCTTCTTTCGTCAACGAATATGAGTCCGGCTAGATGTCCAAATTCTTCACTTCGAGAGCGTGGGTCTGGATGAAGTTTCGCCTGGGAGCCACTACATCCCCCATAAGCGTGGAGAACACTTCATCGGCATTGGCGGCGTCCTCGATTGTTACCTGAAGGAGGGTGCGCTTCTCGGGGTCCATAGTGGTCTCCCAGAGTTGCTCGGCGTTCATTTCGCCGAGGCCCTTGTATCTCTGGACCGTTACGTTTCGTCGTCCCTTGAGCTGGATCATCACACCCTCACGCTCGCCCTCGCTGTAGGTGTAGTGAACATCGCGTCCCGCCGCTATCTTGTAGAGCGGGGGCTGGGCTATGTAAACGTAGCCGTGTTCGATCAACTCGCGCATGTGGCGGAAGAAGAACGTGAGAATCAGCGTCCTGATGTGTGAGCCGTCCACATCGGCGTCGGTCATGATTATGACCCGGTGGTAACGCACTCTGGAGACATCCAGATCGTCGTCCAAGCCCGCGCCGATGGCGGTTATCATCGAACGGATTCCGTCGTGGCTCAGCATCTTGTCGGCCCGGGCCTTTTCCACGTTCAGGATCTTGCCCCACAGGGGGAGGATGGCCTGAGTTCTGCGGTCCCTGCCGGACTTGGCGGTGCCGCCGGCGGAGTCTCCCTCCACCAGGTAGATCTCGCACAGGGCAGGGTTCTTTTCGGAGCAGTCCGCGAGTTTGCCGGGCAGACCGCCGCCATCCATGGCATTCTTGCGAATGATGAGGTCGCGCGCTTTTCGCGCGGCTTCTCTTGCTCTCTGGGCAGTCAGGCACTTCTCGATGATCCTCTTGGAATCGGCCGGGTTGTCTTCGAGATAGTATTGAAGGGCTTCGGCCACGACACTCTGAACCTGGTTGGAGACCTCCGGGTTGCCCAGCTTGTTTTTGGTCTGTCCCTCGAACTGGGGGTCGGTCAGTTTGACGCTGACCACGGCGGTCAGACCTTCGCGAGTCTCCTCGCCTGCCAGGTTGGGCTCGTTTTCCTTGATGAGATTCTGTTTTCTTCCATAGTCGTTGATAACTCTTGTCAGAGCGGACCTGAATCCGGTGATGTGAGTTCCGCCGTCAATGGTATTGATGCAATTCGCAAAGGAGTGAACGAACTCGTTGAAGCTGTCATTGTACTGGAGAGCGACTTCTACAATCGTCCCGCCTTCGAGCGCTTTTTCGACGTATATCGGACTGTCGTGAAGTACATCCCTGGTCTGGTTCAAATTAGTGACGAAACTGGCTATTCCGCCGTCAAAGTAGTATGTGAGCTGATTCTGCGGCCAGCGGCTTGCGTGGTAGTGGCTGGTGAATCGAATCTGGAGCCCCTTGTTGAGGTATGCCATCTCCTTGAAGCGCTGCGACAGAGCGTTGAAGTCGTATTCGTATTCGTAGAATATCTGCTTATCTGGCATGAAGGTGATGGTAGTACCCGTTTCGGATGTCCATCCTTCATCCTCGCGGGCATACCTGTACTTCAGGTCGGTTGTCCGAATTCCCCTGGAAAAGTCCTGATAGTAGATTCTGCTGGACCTACGGACTTCTACTTTCAAGTACTCGGAAAGCGCGTTCACTACCGATGCGCCAACACCATGCAATCCGCCGGATACAGAGTACGCCTTGCCCCCGAACTTGCCTCCGGCGTGCAGTGTAGTCATAACTGTCTCGACCCCGGAGACGCCTGTGGTGGGGTGCTTGTCAACCGGTATGCCTCGTCCGTCGTCCTGAACCCTGACGGAGCCGTCCTCGTTCAGAGTGATGTCCACACTGGAGCAGAAACCTGCCATGAATTCGTCAACCGAGTTGTCAACGATCTCGAAGATGAGATGGTGCAGGCCTCGCTGGTCGGTGCTGCCAATGTACATACCGGGTCGGCGCCTAACGGCCTCCATACCCTCGAGTACCTGAATATCGGTTGCGGTGTACTGGTCATCAGTAAAGTCGGGTTTCGTTGCCATTCGACACTCCTATTTCATAAACATATTTTAGCATTTTTGAAGCTATTTCTCAATCATTTTAGGGGTCTTCAGACACAGATTTAGAACTAATGGATTGAACAACTTCGGTATTGCGTTCAGACTTGACAGAGGAACGACTGCGAGTCCATGATTAGGGTGCTCGCATATTTGAAAACTGAACTCTGAAGGTGGGAGCGCCCGTCACAGGGCTTGAAAGAGGAAGCTGGTCAAAGTCCAGCGCTGTCCCGCAGCGGTAGGCTTCGCGCTCAAGCGGAGCAAGCCCGATCCACTACTCTCATCAATGTCATGGCCTTCGAGGAAAGGCACAGGCATGGCTTGCAAGCCATGACAGGCCCCGCTTTTCCCAGAAGCGGGGCCTTTGCTTTTGCCGGATCGACGTCTGTGATCCAGACGGACCGACCAGTGTTCGAGAATCAGGAGTAACCGTTGATCAAGAGTAAGTTCGTCATTCCTGTCCTGGCGCTGAGCATCGCCCTTGCGACTCTTGCGACAGGCTGTTCGTCCGAAGCGCCACCCGCGCCTCAACCACCTCAGCCACCCGTGCCCGCGGCCCCGGCGGAAGCGCCCACCCGGCCGGTTCAACCACCTGCCGCGCCTCAGCAGCCTGCCCCGGCGGCCCCGGCGGAAGCGCCCGCCCGGCCGGTTCAGCCAGCCGCGCCTCAGCAGCCCCAGCAACCCACTCAGCCAGCCGCGCCTCAGAGGCTCGCGGAACCGAAGCCCGTGTTTCTAACGGCGACGTTTCCGCTAACCGTGCTGTCGGAGGACGGGCGCGAGATAGTATTCGAAGAGCCACCTGAAAGAATTGTCGCTTTCGACTCGGCTGTGGTGGAGATGCTGTTCGCGATGGGTGAGGGCCACCGCGTAATCGCGACCCACGACTTCGTTACCTACCCGCCCGAGGCGGATGACATCGTCAGGGTGGGCAACGCTTTCGACATGGACATCGAGTCCACGGTGGAACTGGAGCCGGACCTGGTTTACGTATTCTTCGACAGATTCAACGAGGACCTCGAGCGCGCGGGGCTGAAGGTTCTGTACATTCCGACGCTTTCGGATGATTTCGCCAAGGTTGCGGACAACATCCGGCTGTGGGGCCGTATCGTGGGCAATCCGAACGATGCGGAGAATGTCGCGCTGGAGTTCGAGGCCAAGCTGAGCAATATCGAGGAAGCGCTGGCATCGGTCGGAGCAGGTCCGAGTGTGTTTCAGGACGTGGGATCGTATTGGACGCCGGGTCGCGGCACGCTCATTCAGGAAGTCTTCGACCTGCTGAGATTGGAGAACATCGCAGAGGACATAGAGGGATACGCGCAGATAAGCCCGGAAGTGATCGTGGAGAAAGACCCCAACATCATCATCACCTCGTCGCCGGACACGATTCTGGGGGAGCCTGCACTGGCGGATGTCTGGGCTGTGAGACACGAGGCATTCTACACCCCAAGCAGCGATGCGCTCAGCATCCCAGGTCCGAGATTCATAGACGGAGTCGAGGAACTTGCGCGATGGGTGTATCCAGGCCTGTTCAGGTAGCTCAGCAAGATGGAACGGAGCGGGGATCAGACACGAGCCGGGAACATCGAGGCAGCAAGCCTGGATAAGATCGCAGTTCGCCTGATTGGTCTGAGATACCCATGGTGGCGGCTTGCGATAGGCGGACTGGTAGTCGTTCTTACCGCCATCTTCGCCTCGACGCAGGGCTCGGTGGATATACCGTTTATGGCCGTAGTGAAGATTCTCATTTCGCGTCTCCCGGGTGTCGCCTCGGCGGCCGACCTACCCTCCACGTGGGACACCATACTCTGGCAGCTTCGCATTCCGAGGGTTGTACTGGCGGCGATTGTGGGCGCCGCGCTCGCAATGTCGGGGGCGGCGTATCAAGGGCTATTCAAGAACCCTCTGGCCGACCCATACCTGATTGGCGTGGCATCGGGGGCCGGGCTCGCGGCCACGATAGTGCTGCTCACGGGCGTTCCGCTGGTCATTCTCGGAATCAGCGTTCTCCCAATCGCGGCCTTCGCGGGCGGGATTGGAGCGGTGATCGCCGCGTACTCTATTGCGAGAAGTTCGCAAGGAACGCCGTTGACGACCCTGATTCTCGCGGGTGTCGCAATATCAGCGCTGGCAGGAGCGGTGAGCAGCCTACTGATGATAAGGAGCGATCCCGATCTCAGGCCGGTTTTGAGTTGGCTGCTGGGGAGTTTTATCTCGGCGGAGTGGAACGAGAGCGGAATAGCGCTGCTCTACCTGATTCCGAGCGTGGGCGTGATCCTGGGATTCGCTCGGACGCTGAACGTGCTCCAATTCAGCGAGGAGCACGCCGTCGCGCTGGGAGTGGACGTGGAGAGGGTAAAGCTGATCCTGATAGGTATGGCGACGCTGGCGACAGCCACTGCCGTCTCGTTCAGCGGGCTTATCGGATTTGTGGGTCTGGTAGCGCCTCATGTGGTGCGCCTTATCTGGGGGGTTGACTACCGCTTCATACTGCCGATGTCGGGTCTGGTCGGAGCGGCTTTCCTTGTGCTCGCGGACCTAATTGCAAGGACTGCCGTAAGCCCGGCGGAGCTTCCGGTAGGGATAGTTACCGCTTTCTGCGGGGCTCCGTTCTTCCTCTATATACTCAGGCGCAGGCGTGTGCGCGGAATTTGACCGGGTTGACAATGAAACAGACCTACACTCAGCTTCAGCAGCCAGAGATGACTGGTATCTGCGCCAGGGATGTCTGGGCATCCTACGGTGAGCGTGGCGTACTAAACGGCTTCAATCTGAGCGTGGAACAGGGCAGTTTCGTGGCAATCGCCGGACCGAACGGTGTGGGCAAATCTACGTTACTTCGGCTGGTGTCAGGTGTTATCAGTCCCAGCCGAGGCCGTATCGAGGTGGCGGGGCGCGACATACTGGCCCTTTCGACTCGGGAGAGGGCGCGGCTCGTAGCAGTTGTGCCACAGGACCCAGAGCTTCCTCATGGAGCGCCTGCCATAGAAGTGGTACTAATGGGACGCAACCCTCACCTCGGACTGCTTTCCTGGGAGAGCGACTCGGACGTTCAGACAGCGGTGGAAGCGATGCGAATGACATACACGGAGGACCTGCTGGACAGGTCGGTTGATGAGTTATCAGGCGGGGAAAGGCAGCGTGTGGCGATCGCGATAGCGTTAGCTCAACAGACGCCGTTCATATTACTGGACGAGCCCACCGCCAACCTGGACCTCGCCTACCAGCCCGCGATAATGGAGTTGATGCGAGGACTCGTGTCTTCGGGAAAGACTATACTCGCCGCCGTCCATGACCTGACACTCGCGGCGCAATTCTGCGACAAAGTGGCCCTAATGAGCGGCGGCGCCAGCCTTACCGTCGGCACACCGGAAGAGACGCTCACCGAGGAGAATATCAAGACAGTGTACGGCGCGGACGTCAGGATCATGGAACATCCGGAAACGGGCAAGCCGGTCATAGTGAACTCGTGGAGGTGAGGAAGCAAATGGACAATAAGCCTCTGGGCAAGGTCGTTATGTTGCAGGGGACCGGATCGTCGGTCGGGAAGAGCTTGCTGGTCACCGGATTCTGCCGGATCTTCGCCCAGGACGGGTACAGGGTAGCGCCGTTCAAAGCTCAGAACATGTCTCGCAACTCCGGTGTAACGCCGGACGGACTTGAGATAGGGCGGGCGCAGGTAGCCCAGGCGGAGGCGGCAGGCATAGAGCCGAGCGTGGAGATGAATCCAATTCTGCTGAAGCCGGAGGCGGATTCGAGGTCTCAGCTTGTGGCCATGGGCAAGATGAGCGGGGCAATTCATTCCAGCCAATTCGCCGACCGCCGATACCGCCGCGAACGACTGTGGCCCTACGTCGCCAACTCGCTGGACACGCTGCGGCGAGAGTATGACATCGTTGTGATAGAGGGAGCGGGGAGTCCGGCGGAGATAAACCTGCGCGAGGGCGACATCGTCAACATGGCGGTGGCGCTATACGCTGATTCTCCGGTGTTCATCATCGGGGACATAGATAAGGGTGGCGTGTTCGCATCTCTGTACGGGACACATGCGCTCATCAGCGATGAGGAACGCAATCTGGTCAAAGGGTTCATCATCAACAAGTTCAGGGGCGATGTCAGCCTCCTGAAGCCCGGGCTCGCCCAGATAGAGGAACTGACCGGAGTGGGTGTGCTCGGAGTGGTGCCGTTTCTCACGGATGTCTATGTGCCCGAGGAGGACTCGCCGAGAGAGGCGCGGGTGTCCAGTTCGGAGAGCGAGAGCGGAGAGGTCGAGGTGGTGGTGGTCGCACTCCCCCATATGGCCAATTTCGATGAATTCGATCCACTGGCCAGGCGGAGCGACGTCCGGCTCAGGTACGTGAGAGAGGCGGAAGAGTTCGGCAATCCCGACTTGGTGATCCTGCCGGGATCGAAGGTGACGATTGCCGATATGGACTACGTGAGGCAATCAGGCATCGAAAGCAGGATAAGAAGCCACATCTGGAACGGGCGCGCGCTAATCGGGGTCTGTGGCGGGATGCAGATGCTCGGGAGTTCCATTCACGACCCGGACGGTATCGAATCGGAGCGGCGAATGGCAGAAGGTCTTGGAGTTCTGGACATCGAGACGCGGTTAATCGGCGAAAAGTTGACGACGCGCACGACGGGCAAGATAGTGGGGAACGAGGGTCTGCTTGCAGGCGCGCGGGGGATGGCGGTGTCGGGGTACGAGATTCACGTGGGCGTCACCGAGTCGGACAAGGGCGCCTCCGGGGTGATGGAGACGGCAGACGGCGGCGCGGCCATAGGGTATGCGGACAGAACGGGGCGAGCGTTCGGCACCTATGTCCATGACTTGTTCAAGAACGAAGCATTCGCGGAGCGCATAGTAGCCAATGTAGCGCGGATGAAGGGATTGGACCACGATATCGAATCGGAGCCGTTCTCTCAGGATGCAGAGTTCGACAAGCTCGCTTCGCATCTCAGAAAGCGCCTGGATATGAGCAGAGTCTATGAGGCGATGGGGCTTTAGCGGGGACAGACGGAGCGCCGCGCGTCCGCTTCACGATGGAGGCTCTATGCCGTGTTCGCGCAGCATTCGCTCCAGCTCCTCGCGTCTGGATCGTTCTTGGTCTCGCTCTCGCTCAGCTGTCAGACGGGCTATCTGCTCGTTCACTCGCGCACGTTCGGATTCTTCGAGGTTGTTCAGATACTCTCCGGTGGCAGGGTTGAAGAATCTGAACCAGTCCTTCCTGGCGTGGAGTTCCAGGTTCAGCGACACACTGACCCCCCGGTACGATTCCCCATCGAACTCTATCTCGATTGGCTCATAAGTACCGTCAACCAGTCGGAAGCCCTGCAACAGAGGCGTGAGCCGTGTTTCCTCGGTAGGGTCGTACAGCCAATACTCGGATACGCCCCAGCTTTCGTAGAGGTCGCGCTTGCGCCCTATGTCTTCTCTCCACGTGCTGTTGGAGGTGACCTCCATTATGAAGGAAGGAACCTGTCCTTCCAGCCACATGAAGTAGGAAGTGCGGAAGCGCTTGTCGAGGTTCGGTATCAGGAACACGTCCGGGGCGACGCTCATCCTGGGGTCGCCTTCGACGAAGTAGATGAGCATATCGCCCGTTACGTAGATGTCGGGTTCTTCTGAGAAATGCGCGGACAGCGCCGAGGTGGCGTATGTTAGCGGAATGAACTGAAAGTCTGATTCGGCCACTGGTTCACCATCGGATTCGGGATAATGCACGCCGTCGTTTGGCACGGGAGGCCGCGTATCTTCGGCTTTCTTGATATTCAGAGTAACCATGTCAGTCCTCTATTCCGCTCGGAACCGCACAGGGACAGATTTGTCGCCAGCCCCAGCCGATTATGCTTTGCGATTATAACCGGGGCATTCGAATCATGCCAATCAGTGAGCGCACGCCATCTCAGCGACGACGCGCGCTTATCAATGTGGCGCTCTTGGGATGAAGACTATCCGCTACGAGGCTGGGGACATCAGTCCGACACCCGCGCCCTGGGCGTCCATGAAGAAGGCTATGCGGCGACCGGCTTCGGGGATGTCCATCGGCTCCATGGCGACCTGTGCGCCATGGGACTTTGCCTTCTCCAGCGCGGCGTCAACGTCGTCAACCTGGAAGTAGGTACTCCAGTGTGGAGGCACGTTCATGGCGCTCAGATGCTCGGGCATTTGCATGACGCCCGCGACGCCCTCGCCTTCCACGGTGAGTACGTGGTATTCGTTGCCGTCAGCCATTGGGTAGGTCTCGGACCCGACTCCGAGCAGGCCCTCGTAGAACTTGATGGCCTTCGCGGGGTCGCCGGTAAGAAGCTCGCACCAGGCGATTGCGCCATGTTCGCTCTGAACCCCGGCGCCGATGTGGTTCTTCTTCTGCCAGAGGGCTATGACCGCGCCGGTAGGATCGGTGGCGACTATCATGCGACCGGCGTCGTAAACGTCGAACGGCTCTTCCATCAGCAGGCTGCCTCCATTCTCGGAGACATGGGTGGCGAGTTCGTCAACATTCTCCACGGTCATATAGACATTCCAGTGCGGAGGAATTCCCATTTCCCTCTCATCGTTCATCTGGGAAAAGATGGCGCCCGCGTAGGAGCCGTCGGAGACGGCCATGGAATAGACCATGCCGCCCATATCTTCCATCGCATTGTCCTCATAGGTCCAACCGAACAGGTCGGAGTAGAAGGACTTGGCGGCGTCCTGTTCGGTTGTAGCAAGGTCGGTCCAGGACGGTATCCCCTGCTTGTAGCTTTCAATCTTCGGCAAAGTAGTTCTCCTTGTGCGTTGTTTCTCTTCGTCGGCCTTCCTGAGCCGAGCGCACACAAGAATAGAACATAGTTTCTCTTAGCGTCAAGTGGTTTGTGGGCAATTTGCGGCTGAATTTCTCAGAGCTGCGGAAACTCCGCCTATTTTTTCGCCGTGCCCAGCCAGGCGGTGAACTCGTCCGCACCCATGCAGTTTACGACGTGCTCCTTCTCGCACCAGCCGCGGCGGGCGAGCGACACGCCGTACTCCATGTTGCCCAAGCCCTCCGTCGTGTGGGCGTCGGTGTTGATGACGAGGGGTGCGCCCAGTTCCCGCGCGCGGCTGATGTGGGCGTCTTTCAGATCGAGGCGTTCCAAGGAGCCGTTTATCTCAAGGGCCGTGCCGGTGTGCGCCGCCGCCTTAAAGATCGCTTCGTAGTCGGCATCAACAGGGCGTCGCTCGCCTATGAGCCGGGTGGAGAGATGGCCGATGGCGGATACACGCGGATTCCGCATGGCGGTGATTATCCGCTCGGTCATGGTGGCGGAGTCCTGACCCATCGCGCTGTGGACGGACGCCACAACCCAGTCAAGCTTGTCAAGAACCTCGTCGGGATAGTCCAGAGTTCCGTCGGCGCGGATGTCCATTTCGGTGCCACGCAGAATCCGTATGCCGCCTATGTCGGATTCGAGTTCCTTCAAGCGTTTGCCGTGATTCTCCAGGCGTTCGATGCTCAGTCCGTTGGCTATCCCCCGCCCCACAGAGTGGTCGGTCACGGCGATGTACTCCAGGCCCCGCGCCTTCGCTTCAAGGATCATCTCCTCCATCGTGTCGCGCCCGTCGCTCCAGTCGGTGTGGGTGTGCAGGTCACCCTTGATGTCGGATAGTTCCACGAGCATCGGAATACAACCATTCCGTGCCCGTTCCACCTCACCAGCGCCTTGTCTGAGCTCGGGCGGGACATACTGAAGGCCAAGCCTTTCGTACAACGCTTCCTCAGTGGTGTAAGTTTCCAGAGTACCAGTCTCTACGTTCTTCAGTCCGTATTCGTTGAGGGACAGCCCCAGCCCGGTCGCTATCTCTCGAAGCCTGACATTGTGGTGCAGGTTGCCGGTGAAGTACTGGAGCATCGCGCCAAGATGCTCCGGCTCGCATACCCGGAGGTCCACCTGCATACCGGAATCGAGGACAACCGAGGTCTTCTTCTCGCCGTGTCCAAGGACCTCGGCCACGCCATCCATACCGGTCATAGCGGCCATAGCGGCGGCCGGGTCGGAGGTCACGCATACCAGATCAAGGTCGCCGACGGTTTCCTCGAAGCGTCTGACGCTGCCGCATACAACGAGATCAGAGATTCCGGCGCAGTTGCCGCGCAGGTAGGCGGTCAGACGGCGGGATATATCCATAGCGCGCGCCATCGGGAACCTGTCGCTTTTGGACTTGGCGAACTGGATGGCGCGACCGATATTCTCGGCGCTCTTCTTGCCCATGCGAGGGAGCGATGCCACACGACCGTCCTCTACGACGGCCTCGAGCGCTTCGACGGACGTGACGTCCAGCTCTTTCCATAGCCGAACGATGGTCTTGGGACCGAGTCCGGGAATCTCGATGAGATCCAGGACGCCATCGGGGAACTCGGCCTCAAGGCGTTCGAGGTAGGACATCTTTCCGGTGTTGACAAGCTCGGTTATCTTGTCGGAGATAGCTTTTCCGACGCCGGGGATCTTGGTGAGATCTTCGCCTTCGGCGACCATAGCGTCCATATCGCGGGGGAAGCGTTCGATGGTGCGCTCGGCGCGCTGGTAGGCGCGAACAGTGAAGGATTTCTCGCCCTTCATTTGGAGGAGACTGACAATGGTTCCGAAGCGTTCGGCGATTTCGCTGTTAGTCATATCTTCCTGGCCTTACTGTCCTATGAGGGAGTCCGCGCACCTATCGGGCAGATTGACGGCGCCAACCGCCGTTTCAATGGCGGCTTTCTCGACGAAGTTGCGGTCCGAAACAGCCTTGTTCAGATACTCTATTACGGAATCGGGTACGCCTGTCTTGCGACTTCTCTCATTGTCCACTACACGCCTCTCCTGAATGCGAATCAACGCACCGCATCATCTGGCAAAGCGCTGTTTGCAAAAGTATCAGGAGAGAAACTATTCGCTCAAGGTAACCTGAGCACGGATTTGCGCCGCCATGTCCGACTACAGAATTCATTCCGTTTTGACAATCTTGCGAAGTTTGTACAGGAATTCTCCCTGTCCGGCAGCCAAGTTGAGACGGTCGTCCGTTAGTTTCAGCCAGTAGAGGCAAAAGGCAGTGGGCGCGCTCAACCCATCATGCATTTCGTAGTGAACCCACTCCGACGGTACGGATTCATCAATCTCAAGATGAAAGAAGTATCGGTCTTGTATTTCATACCGATAGGGCGAAATATCGTACTCAGCGCGTCCCAAGAATTGCACACATTTCACGTCCGACAGGCCGGTCTCTTCAAAGAACTCCCTTAGCACTGCTTCCTCGGGTGGTTCGCCGTCCTTAATCGTCCCTGCCGGGACCTGAAGTCCGGCTTCCGGCGAGTCGCGATGTTCGAAAACCAACAGCCTGTCCGAACTCGTTGCGTAAGCGACCACCTTCTTAACCCTAGTCTTCATGTTCACCAGTTGAGATCAAGTTATCAACCTCGAAAACTGTTCACTGACTACCAGGTTCTGTTGACATTCTATGTTTCAGCCCTATGAGACGTTGTAGTGTTAGTAACATCAGCTACACCGCGCACTTCTGGATTCCCGCCTTCGCGGGAATGACGAAAAATGTCAACGCAGCCTGGAAACCCTCTATCCGCCGCAGCAGCGCTTGTATTTTTTGCCGCTGCCGCAGGGGCAGGGCTGGTTTCGGCCCACTTTGCCTGATCCGACCGCCTGGTCCCGACTTCTTCCGCCGCCTGCCCTCGACATGACAGTTTCGCGCGCGGGCCTGCGCGCCGCCGACCTTCCTCTGCCTCGATTAGCGGTCCCATTCCGTCCGCCGTTTCGCTGCTGACCGTTTCGAGCGCCGTTCCGCTGTGCGCCGTTGGGAGAATTGCCGTCCAGCGCGTCCTGCAATCTGTAAACGGAGTGCGCTATGTCGCTCTGTATCTTGTACTGAAGACGCTGGAACTGCTCCATGCCCTCCTTCTTGTACATGACCAGAGGGTCGCGCTGGCCGTAGGCGTACAGGCCGATGCCCTGGCGCAGATTCTCCATCGAGGTCAGATGATGCACCCAGTTCGAGTCCACTGAGCGCAACATCAGCCAGCGCTCGATGTCACGCATCGTCTCCTGGCCAACCGCAGCCTCCATCTGGTCGTATGCTTGCTCAGCATGAGCCAGCAGCCTGTCCTCGATGCCGTCAATGCCCAGGTTCATCAACTGTTCGTGATCATACATGTCGTCCGGCGGAGGCAGTACTGTTCCGACCTCGGCGAGGAAGGCGTCGACGTCCCAGTCGGTGGGCCGTCCGTCTCCGAGCGAGGACTGAACTATTTCGCTAAGCTGCGCGCCAACCATCTCCTGTATGTTCGCTTTGAGGTCGGCGCCCGACAGGATCTTGTTGCGCTCACCGTATATGACGTCCCGGTGGGTATTTACGACGTCATCGTACTCTACCAGATGTTTTCTCATGTCGAAGTGATGGGCTTCGACCTTGGTCTGTGCGTTTTCGATGGACTTATTGACCATTCCGTTCTCAATCGGAACGTCGTCATCCATTCCGGCCCAGTCCATGACAGACTTTATTCTGTCGCCCCCGAATCGGCGTATCAGGTCGTCGTCCAGAGCGACATAGAACTGCGTCTTTCCAGGGTCGCCCTGGCGACCGGAGCGTCCGCGCAACTGGTTGTCAATGCGACGCGCTTCGTGCCGCTCGGTCCCGATGATGTGCAATCCACCCGTGTCCAGTACCTTCCGATGGTAGTCGTTCCATTCCCGCTCGGACATTCCTTCCATCTCGGCGTTTCCGCCCAGCACGATGTCCGTGCCTCTCCCGGCCATGTTGGTCGCGACGGTGACGGCGCCCGGCTTGCCGGCCTGGGCGACGATCAGCGCCTCGCGCTCGTGCTGCTTGGCATTCAGGACCTCGTGGGTAATGCCCTTCTTCCGCAGCATACCGCTCAGAACTTCGGACTTGTCAATGTCCGTCGTACCTACCAGGACCGGCTGACCGGCTTCGATACGCTTTTCAATCTCGCGCACCACAGCCCGGTACTTAGCGCCCTGGTCCCGGTAGATCAGGTCGGTCGAGTCCTCGCGCACCATCGGCTTATTGGTTGGAATGGCGACTACCTCGAGCTTGTATATCTTGTCGAATTCCTCGGCCTCGGTCGCCGCGGTGCCGGTCATACCAGCCAGCTTTTCATACAGCCTGAAGTAGTTCTGGAGAGTGATGGTGGCGTAGGTGATGGACTCGGGCTTGACCCGCACGCCCTCCTTCGCCTCTATCGCCTGGTGAAGCCCGTCGGAGTAGCGTCGGCCCTCCATTAGCCTGCCGGTGAACTCGTCAACGATTATAACCTCGCCGTCCTGAACGACGTACTCGCGGTCGCGCTGGAACACTATGTGGGACTTGAGTGCGTTCTCCACGTGGTGGACGACGCCAAAGTTCTCGGGCGCGTAGAGGTTGGTGACGTTCAGGGCGCGTTCCAGCTTTGAAATACCCTCCTGGGTAAGCGCGACCGTTCTGTGCTTCTCGTCCAGAGTGTAGTCTTCTTCAAGCCGGAGCATGGGCGCGATCTTGGCATACCTCACATAGTCGCGCGCGGACATCTCCGCCGGACCGCTGATTATCAGGGGCGTCCGCGCCTCGTCAATCAGGATGTTGTCAACCTCGTCAACTATGGCGTATGAGCGCTCCCCCTGCACGCGGGCCGGCAGCTCGGTAACCATATTGTCTCTGAGGTAGTCGAAGCCGAACTCGTTGTTCGTTCCGTAGGTAATGTCGGCCTCGTATGCCTCTTTTCTGTTGGCCGGTCTCATATGTTCGAACCCGCGATCTCCGTCCGAGAAGTCAGGGTCGTACACGAACGCTTTCTGGTTTTGCAGCGCACCTACGGTAACGCCCAGTTTTGCGTACACCGCGCCCATCCAGTGAGCGTCTCTGCGCGCCAGATAGTCGTTGACGGTAACGACATGGACGCCGTTTCCGTCCAGGGAATTCAGGTAAGCCGGAAGGGTGGCTACGAGCGTCTTGCCCTCGCCCGTCCTCATCTCGGCGATCTTCCCCCTGTGCAGTACGATCCCGCCAATGAGCTGAACATCGTAGTGCCGCTGACCCAACGCTCTCTTCGCGGCCTCTCGAACCGCCGCGAACGCTTCGGGCAGGATGTCGTCGAGCGAATCCCCCTGCGCCAATGCGCGGCTCAACTCATGGGTCTTTCCCATAAGCTCTGAATCGGTCAGTCGCTCGAACTCCCTCTCCAGCCCGTTTATCTCGTCCACCAGCGGCTGCATCTTCGAAATAACTTTCTCGTCCGAACCGCCGAATAGTTTCGCGATGGATTTGAACATTTCAACCAGCCCCTCTCGTAATTTTCTCGGACAGCCTTATTCTGCGCGCGCATCGCACGCGAGACGAACGGACGTTCATTCCGCCGACTCTCCCCGGCTATCGTACCCAATTGTCTGGTTTCAGCATACCAAATATATTCCCACATTGCTTTGAAAATGGGTGTTGGAAGGTCGTATTGCCTGTAGCCGCTCGCACCGGCCCCACCCCTGGATTCCCTCTTTCGAGGGAATGACGGCAGTCAAGGTCTGCTTCAATGGGTAACAGGGAAGTCATGCAAGGGGCTGGTGGAGACGAAATGCGTTGCTACCGCCGAATCGGGTGCGATAATATCTGTGCGACCTCCCCGATTTCGGGCGACTTGCGGCATTGGGGAAAGAACATCCATCGGTTGTACCAGGGGGATTGAGTGTACGACGCTGTGATAGTGGGCGCGGGGCCTGCGGGAAATACGGCGGCATTGGAGCTTTCCAGGCTTGGCTTCAGCGTGGTCGTTCTCGACTATCGTGAACGCATTGGCGATAAGCTCTGTACCGGCGTGATAGGTATGGAATGCTATGATCGCTTTCCCGTCCCACCCGAACTGATATACCGCCGGACGAATACGGCTTCCATATACTCGCCGAGCGGCCGGATGTATAGGGTCGAACGGCCGGATACCCAGGCTCTGATTGTGGATCGCGTCGGCTATGTCAATTCGATGGCGGCGGCGGCGGCGAGAAATGGCGCTGAATACCGGCTGGGGTGGCGGGTTGGAGATACATTCCGCTCACCTGACAATATAAGGATTACCGCCCACCGGAATAGGACCAGTGAAATGCTGCACGGTCGCATCCTTATCATTGCCTCCGGCTTTGGTTCCTCACTGGTGGAAACTGTGTGTCCGACGAACGGCAGTGGACGACCGCGCCTCGTCGGAGTACAAGTCGAGGTGGTCACACGAAACGTGACAGAGACGGAAGTGTATGTGGGGGACGGCGTAGCTCCCGGCTCGTTCGGATGGCTAGTTCCCACAACCGGCTCGCGCGGACTCCTGGGGCTGATGTCGCAAGAGAAGTCATTAGGCTGCCTGGAGCGACTCCACGACAGGCTAGTCAATGAGGGCAAGGTGTTGCGAATGGAGTCCTCGCCAAGACGTTGGGGAATCCCAATAAAACCGCTTTCCAAGACATACGCCGAGCGGGCGCTCATACTCGGCGACGCGGCGGGATTCGCAAAGCCTACAACCGGTGGCGGGATCTACTATGCGATGCTGTCCGGGAAGATTGCGGCGGAGACAGCCGCCGAAGCGCTGTCGTCCAACACGTTTTCCGACGACGAGCTTCGCGCCTACGAAGAACGGTGGAAGGCTGAATTCGGCTCGGAACTGCGAATCGGCTACTATGCCCGGATGCTGTTCGAGTCGCTGACCGACACCCGGCTGGAAAGCCTGATGGACGCCTTTCTCTCAGAGGATATGCAGAAGGAACTCATCAGGTCTCCGATTTTCTCATTCGACAGGCACAGCGGGATCATAATGAAGACTGTTGGGCACCGCCGAATGTTGAACCTGATCAGGAGCGCGGGGCCATCCGTCCTGCCGTTCTTGGCGAGACTCGCGAAGCCGTCCGCGTCACCTTGAGGCGACGTCGCCTTTGGAAAACAGCTCGTACAGGACTGCCATCCTGGCGTACAGCGCGTTTTCGGCCTGCCTGTAGAATGCGAGTCGTTCGTCGCGGACGGCGATGATGAAGTCGCCGCTTCTCTGCATCGGGTCCATGACGATACAATCCGGCTTGAGAGAGTCCATGAACCGCTCGTCTATGACCAGCCGACCCTGTCCCCTGGAGGCGAGAAGTTGCATATGCGCCAGGGTGCGCGGGCCGTTGAGATATATCACGTCTGCCTCGGAAACCGCATCCAACTCGGCGTCCGAACCAAAATTCATGCCGCGTTCGGCACAGTGCTGAACAACCTTCTCAGGCATCTGGCCGCTGAACGGCACGGGAATAATGTTTACGCCCTCGAACATGACCAGTCCCTTGAGAAGCGCGCTTACGTTCCTGTGATCAAGGCGCCCGACAATGGCAACCGTGGCGCCGTCAATCTCGCCCCGCTCGCGTTGGATGGTATAGAGATCGGCGAGGGCCTGTGTGGGATGGTCGTCGGAGCTGCCGCCGTTGATCACGTGCATGACGTTGGTAGCTGCAGCAAGTTCAGCTATGTGGGTATCGCCTGTGCGAATGACGACAACGTCCATCTTCAGGCTTGCCAGTATCTGAATGATGTCGTCAACGAATTGAGTGTTGTGCACCGGAAAGAACTGGGAGGCGTCCTCGGTGTGGTACGCCCTGCCTCCCAGCAACTCACAAGCTCGTTCGAAAGACGTGCGGGTGAGAAAGCTGGGTTCGTAGAACAGACAGTACAGAGCCCTGCCCCTCATGGGTGAGAGCGAATCGTCGCCGTTTCTGAGGGCGTCGCACAACGGGAAGATGACATCTTGGATCCACTCTCGGTCCATCTCGGTTGTCTGGGTGAAGTGCTGGTAGCCAGCCATATGCGTCTCCTGAGAGAATCGGATGTGATCCCGACAGCAGATTGTACATGAGCCGAACGCTTCATAGCTACGCTGACATTTGACACATATCCAATCCCGATGCTAGATTTGAATGGCGGTTGGCAGTCGTCGGGTAGGACTGCTAAGAGCAGAGTGAACTGGGAGATAGTAACTTGCCGAGGTATGATTATCGTTGTACAGGCTGCGGCCACCAGTTCGAGCTGCGGCAGAGTTTCAGCGCGGCCACCGTTCAGGAGTGTCCGGAGTGCGGGGCGGATTCGAACAGAAAGATCCACGCGCCCCCCGTGATATTCAAGGGATCGGGCTGGTATGTGAATGACTATGGCAAGGGCCGCGGGAACAACGGCGTTTCCTCTGAAAAGGCTGAAGAGAGGCGTGAGAAGAAGGAATCCAAAGCGGAGAGTTCTTCTTCCGCCGAGGTCAGAAAGTCCGAGACGGCTTCAGCTTCCAAGTCAGGATCCAGCGATTAAAGATTGCGTGCGCTTGTACAACGAGTGACGGAGGCTTCGGTCTCCGTAGATGGAGAAGTCCTGGGTCGGATTGGCCCGGGACTTGTAGTTTTGGTGGGAATCGCCGGCGCCGACGAAGAGAGACACATCGAGTACATCGTCTCCAAGACGGTCAATCTGAGAATCTTCGAGGACTCTGAAGGCCGGTTCAACCTGTCCGCGCTGGACACGGACGCCCACCTGCTGGTCATCAGCCAGTTTACGCTATACGCCGACACCCGGCGCGGACGGAGGCCGGGATTCACCGAGGCGGCGGCACCCGATGTTGCTGCCAAAACGTTCGAAGCCGTGCTAAAGCGCTTCGGGCAAAGCGGACTGCGAGTAGAGACGGGCCGCTTTCAGGCGCATATGCACGTCGAGATTCACAATGACGGCCCGGTGACGATCATGCTGGATACCGCCGACAGGGGCCTGTGATCTCTTCTTTCTCAGTCCTGACGGTCTCAGTCTTCCGATTCCAGCAGACCCATTTGCGCCGCCTGTTCCAACAGGGCTTGGGCACGTTTGACGACCGGCACGTCCACAACCTTGCCGTCGAGCGACGTTGACCCGCGCCCCATAGAGGCGGCTTCCTCGAACGCCTCGATCACCCTTTGAGCGTGGGTGATTTCCTCCGCAGAAGGCGAGAACACGTCGTTCAGGATTTCGATCTGGGCGGGATGAATGGCGAATCTGCCCCTGAATCCAATGCCGCGAGATGCCAGGGAGTTTTCTCTGAGAGCATCGGGGTCGCGGAAGGCGAAGAATGGGGTGTCCAGGGCTAGTATCCCGGCGGCGCGGGCGGCAATGGCTATCGCGGCGCGGGCATACGCAATTTCGGTGTCGCTGTCGGTGCGCTCGATCTCCATGTCGTTGGTAAAGTCTTCGGCGCCCAGGGCAATCGCCACTATCCTGGGGGAAGAACGGCATATTTCGCGCAGCTTGACGATTGACTCGGCGGACTCAATCCATGGAACAAGCCTGGTGGCCCCGATGGTCAGTCCCTTCTTTAGTTCGATTCTCTGCATGATTCCGACGACTTCGCTGAGGGTTTCAGGGTTGTCCATCTTGCCTACGGAAACACCGTAGATGTGTGGTCCGATGACGGCGGAGAGGTCGTCCTCCAGCAGTCCGGTATCGAGCGAGTTGACTCGCGGAATGACTCTCACTCCGGTCTTTGCCAACTGGGGAACGTAGGCAGCTGTGACCTCTCGCGCGTTCGCCTTTTCGTCCCAGGGCACCGAATCTTCCATGTCCGGTACGAAGGCATCGGGTCTGAGACTCAGCGCCCTGTCCAGCATCCTGGGGGTGTTTCCGGGAACGAACAGGAGGCTTCTAAGTGTAGGCGGCATGTCTTGGTCCTTATTTCTTACTGGTTGCCTGTTAGTCCGTCACATTGAGAAATGCGCGAGTCGCCTCAACGAATTCGGTGGGCTTGTCAACGGTTACGACGTGCCCGGCGTCGGGAATGTCAATAGATGTCAGGTCATTGGCTGCCGACTTCATGCGGTCGAGAATCTCGTCGGATACGAGAGGGCTGTCGGCGCCGCGAACTTCCAGGATGGAACAGGGTATGGTCTCCAACGCGCCCCAATACCGTGAAATGAGCCCGGGATCGCTCATGTCGGGAAGCGGCGTGTTGAAGAGTCGAGGGTCAGCTTTCCATGTCCAGTTTCCGTCCTGGTCCTGTTTCATCTTGTCCCGGGCGTCCTGCATCAGGCGTTCATCTGTTGCCCAGGGATTCGATGAGCGCATCCAGGCGAAAGCGTCGTCAATAGAAGCAAACTCCATGGGTGTCGCGGGACGGTTGGAGGCGCCTGCTTTGGCCTCTTCGGACGGTTCGGGGCCGATGTCCACGATGACGATTCGCTCGACGCGGTCGGGATGGTCTGCGGTGTATAGGAGGGAGTGCCAGCCGCCCATCGAAAGGCCGGCGAGGGTGAACCTGTCGAGACCCATCGCATCTACGAATGCGGCTAAGTCCTCCACGAAGCGGGCGCGGGCGTAGCCGTCATCCGCGTACCCGGATTCGCCGTGTCCTCGCTGGTCGAGAGCATAGACGTGGTACGAGCCGCGCATGGCCTCGGCGAATTCGTCCCAGATGCGAGCCTGGCCCGTGTGCCCGTGCAGACATACCAGGGGCGGCAGTCCGTCAGTACCCCAGTCGAGGTAGCGGATGCGGACATTGTTGATCGTTATGTACTTGGAAACCGGTTGTGTGGAAGTCATCTTAATCTCCGAGATTAGGAATTTAGCTGCCAGAGCTTAGGTAGGTGGTGATAGCCTCGTTCATCCTCTGACGGGCGGACTGGGCCATCTGAGTCGGATGACCGTCGAAACCGTGAGGACCGCCCGGATAAACGGCCAGTTCCGCCTGATTTCCGGCGGCCGTCCAGCGGGTGTGCATGAACAGTGTATCGTCGAGCAGCGGATCGAGGGTGCCGATTGTGAAGAGCGCGGGAGGCATATCGGAAAGGTCGGCGTACAGGGGCGAGACGTCGGGGTCGCGCCTGAGTTCGGCAGGTACGAAGTGGTCGTAGAACCAGTCCATGATCGGTGTGTTGAGGACGAGGAGGCGATCCCCCCAATTTCGCTGAGAAGGCGTCATGCTGAGATCGTAAACGCCGTACACGAGGTTGGCACCTGAGAATCCGGTGAAGTCGTGCTTGTCGCGCATCCTGATGAGAGTGGTTGCGGCGAGGTGTCCTCCGGCGGATTCGCCGCCGATTGCCAGCCTTTCCACGCCGAACTCGGACATGGCATTCCGCACGACCCAGAGCACCGCGACTTCACAATCGTCGAGAGCGGCGGGATAAGGATGTTCGGGCGCGAGCCGATAGTCAACACTGATAACGACGGCGGAGCAGGCGTTGGCAATCTCCTCATTGCGCGGGTCCTGCAGATGTGCGCGTCCAAGTACCCAGCCGCCGCCATGGATGTGCAGATAGATGCCCTGGGGGTTGTCAGGCACAAACATTCGAAGGGTGATAGGCCCACCCGGACCCTCGATTTCGCGCTCCTGCGCCATATCGGACAGCACGACAGGGCCGGACATGGAGGTTCCCTCTTCCCTTGCCCTTCGGGTCTGCTCGGGAGGGACGGTATTGGTGGCCGGCGCCTCGGCCAGGAGCGCCTCAAGCTGGCTGTTGAATTCGGAGGTCTCTTTGTCTATTGCTTCGGAAGTGAAGAGTCTGGGATCTGGCATTTTTCGAGTCCTTAGCGGTTATTTGTCAGGGTTCGGAGTTACGGGCTTGGTGGCTATGCACTCGCCGAAAGCGAGACCAACGAACGCGCCCGGGTGGTCTCTGGTTTGGTCAATAGCCTTCTGCCAAGCGTCAAACTGTTCTTGGGTGGCAAGTCCGAATTGTATCGCCGCGCCCATCACTTGGGGCGTGAAAAACCAGTCGCTTATGACCTTTCCTATGAAAGCTATGTCGTTGGGATCGCTGTACGCTTCTATGGAAGCGGTCGCTACTGGGTTAGTGAATCCAGCTTCGACAAGCGCGTTTTTCAGACGCTTGCCCATCTGGGGGTGTCCACCATTGGCGGCAAGCAGGTTACCGAACACATTCCAGGCTTCGGCTGTGTTCGCCAAGTCCGGTTCCACGAAGCAGGATGCGGTAATAAGTTCACGGCCGCCCATGACGCCGCCCGGCTTGAGGACGCGCTTCACCTCGGCCAGCGCAGCCGCCGTATCCGGGACGTGCATGAGAACGGCGTGGCAGTGGGCAATGTCGAAATAGCCGTCCTCGAATGGAAGGTCGGTCACGTCTCCGACCTGGAACGTGGCGTTGCTATGTCCTCCCGCTTCGGCGGCGGCGCGCGCCATAGAGATTTGAGATTCCTCTATATCAATACCATGAACCTCGCCCGGCTGGACCGCCGACGCGAGCCCCACCGACATTGTGCCGGGACCGCAGCCAAAGTCCAGAACTTTGAGGCCGGGCTTGAGATAAGGGAGCAGATACGCCGCGTCTTTTTCCAGGCTGCGACGGTGGAGCAGTTGCAGGAATTCTTCGCTGTAACCCATGGTGTATTCAGACTGGCCGGTTGTCTGCGGCGGCAATAGTCTTCCTCCTTGCGCTGTTCTTCGGCGAATAGTTTACAGGTTTTGTCTGATTGTAGTCAGTATTCTTGCAACTTGGGGTGAAAACTGGACAAAATGCCCGATTTAAGGCATTATCTGTGCATGGATGAGTGTAAATCCATTCGTGAAACAACGGACTCTCAGGCGGTCGCGCACCTTAGGCGGGAATTGATCAACGGCGCCGACTGGCCGGACGCACTCATGGGCGCAATCGCGCTGTGGACAACTCCCGAGGAAATCTACGAAGGGACTAGGTTGGTCTATCTGATCGCTTCAGAGGCGTTCGACTGGCTAACTCTCGCACACCGGCTGTGCGCGGAAGCCCGAGACCTGATCCCCGACGATGAACTGGAAGACTTCCTCTTTACCGGACGTTTTCCGCCGCGCGTGGATGAGAGCGACTTCAAGGAAGTTCTGGGTGTGGACAAGAATAGTGCGTACCTGAATTACTTCTATGGAGTGGAAGTCGAAACGGCGCTGCAGCAGGTTGTAGAGGCGGAGATAGAAAAGCGCTTCTACGCCGGCGGCAGGCAGTATGCAACCGACCACACTAACGAGGCCTTCCAGCGGATCTACAACTCGACGCGGGATGACCTGCTAATCGCCTACTGGGATCACATGAATCGTCCGTATCGCAACATAACCACGTTGACTGAGTTGAAGGAATTCACGTACTGGTTATTCAAACGCAGGCTGAACGTTTCGGACAAGGCCAAGATCGCCTCAGATACAAAGAAAGGGATGGAGGCTCTGGATCCGGCGGTTCACATCCCGGGCATATTCAGCTTCTAGGCGCCGACCAGGCAATCTTATCTGAACATATCGCGATCTCGCTCGCGTATGAGGGACGCATATCCAGTATCCGTCGGTGTGAAGGGGTAGCCACGCACCACCGACACCGGAACTCCGATTGCCTTGAACTGCACGAGTTCCGCGGCGGCGGCCAGTTCGTCGGCGACCGCAATGGTGGTAACGTGCATCTCCCGACCTTGGGCATCGTGCGTACCCCGATAGTCAGTCATCGGATCCATACCCGCTACGCCGATTGCAAAATTGACGTGACCTTCCCGCCATGCCCGCCCGAAGGTATCCGACACGATGACAGGCGGTGAGAGGCCAACCGTTTCTCGTATCTCGGCGCTAATCCTTCGAGCCGACGCATCCGAGTCCTCGGGAAGCAGACAGGCGACATCATCTCCTGGCACGTTCGACTGGTCAATTCCAGCGTTCGCGCACACAAATCCGTGATGTGTCTCGGATATTATCACGCCCCGGTCGGGATCCATGCGTACAATTGACTTACTCTCTCTCAGAACAAGCTCAACCAACCTGGGGTCGCGCCCGGCGCGCTGGGCGAATTGAGTGGCAAAGTCGGACGGTGTGATCGTGGACAGCTCGACGAGTCTGCCCTCGGCCTTGGAAATGATCTTCTGGGTTACGACAAGGATGTCGCCCTGAAGCAGCGGACTACTTTGCTCGCTGGCCGCGGACGCAATCAGAGCGCCGAGCCGGTCTCCGGGCCGCACTTCAGGAATACCGGTTATTCCGAATATCGTGACCGAGCTCCGCTGGGTTTCATTGTCGGGCATGACTATCAATGCTCCATGAGATTCAGGCGTACAACAGCGCGCCCACTATGGATACCACGGAGCCGCCATTGGTGTCGGTGGGACACTGATCGTAACCCATATGAACTCCGGATGCACCTTCGAGAAGTCTGAGCATCAAGTATATGGGCGATAGTCCGCAGATCTTTCTGGCATCCGACTCTGCAACTGATATATCCAGAAATTCTCCGGGATTACCAGAGCAGATCGCGTTGATGGACAGGTCGTCTTCAGCCTTCAGTTTGGATTTGGCTATATCATCCAGCGGCTCCAGGTCGCCAAAGGCCGGACCCACGTGAGCAAGATCGCCGGCGGCAATTACCAAGGTCCTTCGGCTCTTCATGGTCCGGCCAAGAACCTCCAGAATTCCGGTCATGCTATCGTCATCCCACGGAGAAGAGCCGCCGTTGGTGAAGTGGTGGAATGAGCCACACAGAATGGGCAATACCGACACATCCTTGTCGCGCATGAAATGGTGCATCCAGACCAACGCCAATTCAATGGAGTGCTCAGATCTGTGATGGAGTTCCTCATCGAATGCGGACTTGCCCAGTATCCCCGCAATCTCCTCAGCCGTATCCATGTCGGTTTTGATGGTGCCATACGGCGTGTGATAGTCCTGAAGCGTGGGCGTGATTCTACCCAGACCTCCCTGGTGGTCCGTACCCAGTACAACAACAAGCTCGATGGAGTCGAGGTCGTCCTGGGCCTGCTGCCAGAGTCTGGCATAGGTCGCGTGTCCCCGGTTGTAATCAATATGTGGGCAGAGCATACCTACAAGATCGCCGTCCGGGCGGGATACGGGAGCGTCGGGCTGGAATCGCCCGCACCATTCACCAATCGCGCTTTCGAGCTGAGCCGGAGATTCAGGATAGACGGCACCGGCGTGGGATGGCGGCCTGTATTGGTCTCGCCTGTAGTTGTCGAGGGCGCGCCTATGCGCTCTGCGGTACGATCCATTCTCGATCATCAGGGCTTGATCGAGTTGGCTGATGATCGAATGGAGATCGTCCTCCGTGAGGTCGAGTCCCACCCTGAGAGTAAGAGCCGCGCGGATCGCCGTCAGGTCCCTCGTCCCATCCAGGAACGCGACTAAGGGCGCCAGATAAGAGGGCAGCATTATCGTGGACTCCGACATCTGGGCCGGATCGCGCAGGTAAAGGAATCTCTGTCCCAGGTGTTCGACCCACATTGGTTCAACAGGGCGGATTTTCGGTTTTGGCGGTATTGACATACTGGTCATCGGCGGCCAATCTCTAACTCTGAATGTCAGGGGGCGGCAAGTCGTGAGGGAAATGTTAACATACAGAAGCGCGAATATGGCGGGAATAACGACCCTGGGGTGTGTGCGGTTCAGAATAGCGCTGTGCTACAATTTCAAAGCTTCGGGACTGGATGTACCGAGCGAATGGAGCCTGCACAATGCCTATCGCAGAGGATTTGAAAGTATTCACGGGCAACGCCCATCCGCGATTGTCGCACGACATCTGCTCGTACCTGGGCATACAGCCCGGACAGATAGACGTCTTCAAGTTTAAGAACGACAATACATTCGTGAAGATTCTGGAAAACATTCGCGAGCGCGACGTATTCATCGTTCAGCCGTTCAGCGCGCCCGTCAACGACAACATAATGGAACTGCTAATCATGTTGGACGCCGCCAAACGCGCATCCGCAAGACGAATTACGGCAGTCCTGCCATATTACGCCTATGGGCGCAGCGACAAGAAGGACCAGCCTCGCGTCCCGATAACCGCCCGCCTGGTCGCCACCATGATAGAGGCGGCCGGAGCGGACAGAGTGCTGACGCTCGATCTGCACGCAGGACAGATACAGGGCTTCTTCAACATACCGGTTGACGAGCTGACCGCGATTCCCATGCTTGCCCACCATTTCGACAATGGGGAAGACCTTGTCGTGGCCGCGACCGACGCTGGCGGAGCAAAGCGCGCCAGGGACACGGCGGATTTGATAGGCGCCGATATCGCCATAGCGGAAAAGCGCCGTCTGGGAAACTCGGAAAAGGTTGTGGTTGACCAGGTGATCGGCGACGTCAAAGACCGAAAAGTGATCATCGTGGATGAGGAGATCAGCACCGGCGGCACGGTGGTGGCGGCGGCCGGCGCTCTTGCCTCGCACGGCGCCCGAGAAGTCTATTGCGCCGCCACCCACGGCGTTCTGTGTGGCGACGCTCCGATTCTCATGGAACAGAGCCTTATCATAGAGACTGCGGTGACAGATTCACTACCGATAAGTTATGAGAAACTGGGGTCTAAGACACGGGTTATCTCGGTAGCATCCATGCTGGGAGAGGCGATTCGACGGATTCACAGCGGGCTTTCGGTGGGAGAGATGTTCGAGGGCGCGACGCGGACTCCTGTGGCTACCTTGTGAAACTATTCTCAAATTGATAGAATTGGGACGATATGGTTAATTCAAAATCCTCCGATACCCCCGACAGTAGAACCGGCATATACGCCGATATTCAAAACCTTCAGGACATTTCCAGGGAGATCCTGGTTGTTCTCATACGCCGCTGGCCCGAGGACGTTCCGCCGCCCGGTAAGTTAAACCTCTACGTAAGAGCCGACCACGCCGACCTCTGGCGAGTTTGGGCAAGCCATGAATTTTCTGACATGGAGGTGGTTGTCAAGGGCGTCCAGCACTATACCCTATCGGCCACCAAGAATGCAGCGGACATGGCTATCGCCGTTGACGCAATCAGCGACTTCAACCACAATCGAGTGAATCACGTCGCGGTCGTCAGCGACGACAGCGACTTCATATCGCTCTACGCAAAGCTGGCCGAAGAGGTCAACGGGTTTGACTCAACTTACAGCAATGGGAACATCCCGTTCCTGTGGGTCTTCACCGACAGAATGGGCACGCGCTCAGCCTTGCTCCAAGAGTTCTTCCCTCACAAGTACATCCACGTGGTGGATCACAGACTCTTCCACCAGGTACAGGTGGAGAAGAGGCGCGCAGAGGCGGAGGCCGCGGCAGCTATTGACGTGGCTGAGGCGATTACCGAGATACCGGCTCCCATTGAGTCAGAAGCCGAAGTTGAACCTGAACCAGAGCCGGATACCCCCCGACGGGTACCCGAACCCGAACCTGAGGTTGAGGAAGAGCAGCCGTTAATTTCAGAAGCTCAGCGTGAAGCCTCAGAGACAGAGCGCATCGCCCTTCAGCTGATACGAGACATGCCGGTTGGCAAGTTCAAGAGTATGGACTGCCAGGACATAATTCGCACCAATTTCCCGGGACACCATCTGTCGAGCGCAGACGGACCCGCGTTCGGCACGATCTTCAGAAAGCAAGTGCTTCCCTTCATGGAAAAACGTGGCGTCAAGGAAATCGGCAACCAGAGCCCGCGTCAGTACGAGATGACCCATGAAGCCAAACGGTCCTTGGCTCGCACGTAAGGCCAGTAGCACAATAGATAACTTCAGGGCCGGCGCCATTCCGGCCCTTTTCTTTTGCCTTCTAGGACCCCGCAAAATGGATTGTGAAGCGGGATGGAACTCGGCGCCGGTCCAATAGCGGAGTCGCTATTCCTGAGCCCTCAGACGCCTTGCGAGTATAAGGTACGGTATTGAGACAGCCAGTCCGATCAGGCCCATCGCTGTCAGCGCCCATGTTACCGACGTAACTCCCGCGAACCATCCCACAAGCAGGCTCGAACCAACCACAAACCCCTGCCCGATTCTCTGAAGACTGGTTATCCTTCCTCGCAGTTCGTCGGGCACCAGCGTCTGCGTAAGCGTACCGTTGGTAGTCCTGAATGCCGTCTGTGTCGAAGCGAAGAGCGCAATTATCAAGAGGGCAAGCGGGAGCCACACAGCCTGAGTCAGTGCCAGCGCCAGAACGGAACTCGCTATTGCGGTCACCAGGCATACCAGTCCCCGCCTGAAGAAAAATCCGAACGACGCGATCACGAGCGCCATCAACAGACCGCCAAACCCATTTATGGCGAGCATGTAGCCGCCGACATCCGCGCCGCGTTCGAGTAGCTCGAAGGTGAAGAGAGGCAGTGAGAAGATGACGGGCTGCAATATGACGTTGGGAACGATTGTCAGGGTTATCAGAAAGAAAAGCACTCTGTTTCCGGACCAGATGTACTTGAAACCCTCAAGAAGATCCGTCATAAAGCTCCCGGCGCCGGCAGCCGGTCTCCTGCGCCCGACGCTGGCGTAGGGCGTTCGCATTGGTAGGAAGGCGAGTATCATACCCACGTAAAGCAGCGACTCGATTGTGAAGTTCCAGAAGAAGCCCAGCGTAGCGACGATTATGCCGCCAATGAAGGGCCCGATGGCCCTGGTGCCCGGAATAGTCAGCACATTGGTGGCGTAGGCGTTCCCGAGCATATGTCTCGGAACCGTGTTGGCTATGAGCGCCTGCCTCATGGGCTGGGTGATGGACAGACACATGCCGCTGACGATGGCGTAGGCGAATACGTGCCACACTTCGACGAACTCGAAGTGTACTATCCAGGCGAATCCGAACGAAAATGCGGCCATGAACGCCTGAAGCGAGATGATCAACCTACGACGGTCAACCCGGTCTCCGAGAACGCCACCGAGTGGACCCACTATCAGTCCCGGAAGCGTATTTATCCCACCCACTCCGATAACAAGCAGCGCGGAGGCCTGTGTATCCCGGGTGAGATGCAGTACAAGCCAGCCAAGCGTGAGCAGCTGAAGCCAGTTTGCCGTGTTTGCGAAGAAGTTGCCGACCCATAGAAGACGGTAGTCCCGCGACGCAATCCAAGCGTCGAAAGTCTGAACTCTGGGCAGGGTTACTCGTCGAACTATGGTAGGATCTCCGGGGAATTTTGTCGTGAATATGATACATTGGTAGGGGCCTTGCAGTACAATGAGGTCGGGACCGGGAGGAAAATCTTGGGGAGGTCATGTCTATGAACATTGCGGAATTGGTGACAGTAGTTGGTATCATCGCCGGAGTCGGGGGCATTCTCATCGCTATGGCGGTCTTCACATGGCAGATGGTGTCTTCTACCAATCGGTTCGACGCGAAGCTGGACAAGCTGGACGCCAAGATAGAGGCGCAGGGCAAGGAGCTCGAGGGCAAGATAGAGGCGCAGGGTAAGGAGCTTGAGGGCAAGATAGAGGCGCAGGGCAAGGAACTCGGCGCGAAGATAGAAGCACAGACAGCCGAAATCAGGGAGATGGGCGAGAGGTTCGGTCGTAAGATCACGGATGTGGAGATAGAGCAGGCGCGGCTGAACGCGATCAACGAAATCATGCTCGACGACCGCCACACACATAATCGAGCGGATGATTAGCGAGGTGGGGCCTTCCTCGCCGATATGATCACTGCAAACGGAACCTTAGTCAGCCTATCCCAGTGATCGGCCCAATACCGGCCCGCGTATGGAGAACGCGGATCATCCGGCAGGCCAACCGGATAGGGTTCTACCAGCCGTTCCAGGGAGAGGCCAGCGTCCAACACAGACGACACGAGTTCCTCAATCGTGCGGAAGAAAGTAAGACCTGGCGAATGTCCCTCCGGGACCGGGTCATCCCAGACTTCTACCGGCGGGTTGAAGTAGTCAGTTACTCTCAGTGATCGAGTGGCGATGTTCCAGTCGAACGCGCTGAGTGGGTGGACGGTTGACATTACAAGCTGCCCATTCGGACGAAGTAACTCCGCGCACCGATCCAGACACCCACGAAGATCCGGGATGAATTCCCAGCCAAATGACGACACGACCAGGTCGAAGGAGCCGGGGTCGAACATCGTGGGAGACTCCATATCTCCGCTGACGAGATCGAATTCGACGCCCGCCCCTTGCCTCAGAGACAGGGCATGGGAGAGCTGCTTTGGCGAAATGTCGAGGGCGACCACCTCAGCGCCCCACTTGGCCAGCGCGATTGAGTTCTGCGCACCGCCACAGGCGAGCTCGAGTACGCGCTTACCCGAGACATCGCCCATGAGCCGGTAGAACCGTTCGCCCGGCGCGAATGGAGCGTAGTGAACATCGTCGAGAGCGATCCGGCTATCGGCCTGATAGGACGGGGACATCGCATCCCAGCCCGCCCTGATAGCGCTCTTTACGTCCCGGGAGTCCAAGTAGCAGCGCTATCCGAGATCGCCGACGCAGCAGACCGCCGACCTTAGCTGGGACATTGCATCCACGACGCTGATGCTGTCGTTGTAAACGGCGGAACCCGCTACCAACTGGTCCGCGCCCGCATCTACGACCAGCGCGGCGTTGTCGGCCTTTATTCCGCCGTCAACCTCCAGGATAGCCTTCGATTCCGCCTCATCGAGACGCGCCCTGGCCCTGGAAATCTTGGAGAGGCTCGAGAGGATAAACGGCTGGCCTCCCCAGCCCGGATTTACGGACATGACAAGCAGCAGGTCTATTTCGGGGATCACTTCTTCCACGGCCCTCAGGCTTGTGCCTGGGTTAATGGCGACGCCCGACTCCATCCCCAAGTCTCGTATCTGCCCAGCGGACAGGTGCAGATGAGCGGTCGCCTCCTGGTGAATGATTATCCTGTCCGCGCCCGCGTCTCTGAGTTGGTGAAAGTGCTTCTCCGGCTCTACGACCATCATATGGATTTCGATGGGAAGGCTGGTCTTCGGCCTGATAGCCTCAACTATGACTGGACCGAACGTGATCGGGGGCACGAATCGTCCGTCCATAACGTCTATGTGGAGGCAGTCCGCCCCGGCCCGCTCCGCTTCGGCAACCTGCTCTCCGAGTCTCGCGAAGTCGGCAGACAGGATGGATGGGGCTATCTTCACTTTTCTATTGGCTTCCACGCTGCTCCTCCAACTCCGATTTGGCGGCGGCAATCGCGCTGGCAACTCTCGGTTGGGCCGTCCCTCCGATCACATCCCTCGCAGCAATTGAGGACTCGACTGTTATATCGAACACATCCAATCCGAACAGCTCAGAATGCGACTTGTACTCATCGAGCGAAAGTTCTTCGAAGCCAACACCCTTCTCCAAAGCGTACTCGGACAATCGGGACACGACGCGGTACGCCTCTCTGAAAGGGGCGCCGCGTGCCACGAGATAATCAGCGATGTCAGTGGCCAAGACGTAGCTGTCGCCCGCCGCCTGACGCATCCTGTTTGCATTTATGTCTATACCCGAAACAAGGTCCGCAAAGATTTGAAGCGTGGTCAGAATCGTATCGGACGTATCGAAGAATCCTTCCTTGTCTTCCTGCATGTCTCGGTTGTAAGTCAACGGAAGTCCCTTCAGGACTGTCAGCAACCCTATCAGGCTTCCATAGACGCGGCCAGTCTTGCCTCGCGCAATCTCGGCAAAGTCAGGGTTGCGCTTCTGGGGCATGATGCTGCTGCCGGTTGTGTAATCGTCGGGCATACGGACGAAGCCGAACTCGTCGGAAGACCATAGCACAAGCTCCTCGGCCATTCGGGAGAGGTGCATAGCGCATATCGAGGAGGCCGAAAGAAAGTCGAGCAGAAAGTCGCGGTCGGACACGGCGTCCATGCTGTTGGCGGAAACACGCGAGAATCCGAGTTCGTCGGCGACAAATTGGCGGTCTATCGGATATGGCAGACCAGCAAGCGCGCCGCTTCCCAGCGGCATGACGTCTGTACGGTCGAAAGCCTGCTTAAAACGTTCGGAATCGCGGGAGAACATCTCGTAGTAGGCGAGCAAGTGGTGCGCCAGCAGCACCGGCTGGGCACGCTGGACGTGTGTGTAGCCGGGCATGGGAGAGTCAGGATGCCGGCCGGCAAGCGCTACGAGATTCCATCGAAGATCGAACAGCGCCGAAAGTATGCCGGTTATGGACTCCTTGGCGTACATTCTCACGTCGAGCGCAATCTGGTCGTTTCTGGACCGCGCGGTGTGGAGCCTGAGCGCAGGTTCTCCGATAAGCTCAAACAGCCTGCGCTCGATGTTCATGTGAATGTCTTCGAGCTCCGGCTTCCACTCGAACTGCCCGCCGCCTATCTCTTCCTCGATGCCGGTAAGACCGGCGATGATGGCGTCCGCGTCCGGTTCGGAGATTATCCCCTGTCTGCATAGCATCCTTGCGTGAGCTATGGAACCGGCTATGTCCTGCTTGTATAGCCGCCTATCATAGTGGATCGAGACGGTATAGTCCGAGAATACTTCCTTGAGTCCCATGAGCGACTAGTCCGGGCGCTTAGGGACCAAGAACCGTCGGCGCATAGTGAGAATCTGTTCCTCGCGATTGTTGTGCGCCCTGGTCTCTATATATACGATTCCGCGGTCCGGCCTGGAGCGCGATTCGGTCACTTCCAGTATCTCGCTCTCGGCATAGATGGTGTCGCCATGGAACGTCGGACCCGTGTGGACTATCTTCTCGTATTCCAGGTTGGCGATAGCCTTCCCAGACATTTCGGGAACGCTCATGCCAACCACCAGGCTCAGCACCAGCGCGCCGTTCACTAAAATCTTGCCGTGCTGGTGCTCGGACATATACTGCTCGTCAATGTGCAGCGGATTGTGGTTCATCGTGAGCAGCGAGAAGAGATGGTTGTCCATCTCCGTAACCGTCTTGCCGGGCCAGTGCTTGAAAATATCCCCGGGCACGAAATCCTGGAGGTATCCGCCGAATGTCTCTCTTCTATCGTGAATCATCTGTTGCAGTCCTTATTCGACCTTAGCAGTTTCGTATCCAGCTTCCTTCTCGCGGATCTCGGCCAACTCCGCCGCCCGCAGTTCCTCCGCTGAGACCGGCGGCCCATGCTCCACGAATTCAAGTGTCTTGAGTTCTTCCACGTTAAGCCTGGAGGAAGCGTCAAGAATTTCGATCCCGTAAACCGCTCGATTCCGGCCTGTACTTACATCCACCATTATATCTTCGCCTTCAATTACATGAGTATAGAGTTCATGCTTCTCAGTCGTCAGGTATATGTACACTGCATCGGCGTATGGATCGTATGTAACTTTCACTCTATCCACTCCCCATATCTGGTTATTACCGTCACCACCACGGTTATCGAACCTTCCTCAACATAGAATACTCTGACCAGCTTATGTGGGTAACTCCTTCCCTCATATTCATAACCGTCCCTGAACACTTTTTCTCTGCCAAGCCTACCCAGACGAGCCGCATATTCAATGCCTGTTTGAATTGTATCAGCAACCTCAGACTCGGTAGCCCCGCGATCTTGCATATTCTCCCTGGAGTGTTTGGTATGCTCTATCATATTATGGCGATTGCCTAAATCGCATACCGCTCCAGAAGCCGCCGCGCTATCAGCAATTGCTGAATCTCGTTCGTGCCTTCACCAATGATCATCAGAGGCGCGTCGCGGTAGTAGCGTTCGACGCTGAAGTCCTTGATGTAGCCGTAGCCGCCGTGGATGCGCATAGCCTCCATCGCCACCTCGCCGCATACCTCGGATGCGAACAGCTTGGCCATCCCGACTTCCAGGTCCACACGCTCCTGGCCCGCGTCCTTCTTGGCGGCGGCGTCATAGGTCAGCAGGCGCGCGGCTTGTATCTTGGTCGCCATCTCCGCCAGCTTGATCTGGATCGCCTGATGCTGGGCTATGGGCTTGCCAAACGCCTCTCGCTGCTGCGCGTACTTGATTGCGGCGTCGAACGCGGCAGTCGCAACTCCCACGGCGCGCGCCGCGACGTTGATGCGTCCGGTTTCGAGTCCGGCCATGACCTGCTTGAAACCCTGGCCCTCTACTCCGCCTACGAGAGTCTCCGATCCTACACGGCAGTTGTCGAAGATTAGCTCGGACGAATCCAGTCCCCTGTATCCGAGCTTATCCAAGTGCTGACCGACACGGATTCCGGGGTTCGGCTTCTCGACTACGAAGCAACTCATTCCGCGATGGCGTGGTTGTGCGTCGGGGTCCGTCTTGGTCATAACCGCGAATACGTTGCCGTACTCCGCGTTCGTTATGAACATCTTCGTGCCGTTGATGACGTACTCCTCGCCGTCTTTCCTGGCGGTGGTCTTGCCGCTCTGGACGTCGCTGCCCGCGTCCGGCTCGGTGAGCGCAAGTCCGCCCCTTAGCGCGCCACTCGCCAGCCTGGGCAGATATTCCTCTTTCTGGTAATCCGTTCCGAAGTTCGTGACTATGTGCGCCAGGACGTGGTGCGTCCCGATTATCCCGCTAACGCTCATCCAGCCTCTGCTCAGTTCTTCGAAGATAGTGGCGAAAGTCGTATGGTCCAGACCCAGCCCCCCATATTCTTCGGGGATCGTGATCCCGAACAACCCCATCTCCCGCATCGGCTCTATAAGCTGCTGCGGGTAGATGTCCTCGTTGTCGTATTCCTGGGCGATAGGTTCCACCTCGCGCCTTACGAAATCTCTGACGAGGGCGATGATCTGGTTTCTGACTTCGGTAGGGTCCACTGTGGTCGTCATTTTGCGCTCCGTACTTTAGCTTCCGTTTAGAATGCGCTACGCTAATCAAGCAAGTCCAGCGCCGAGTTGTCCTCGAGAGCGTGAGAAAGCCGTGACATAATCGTATTCGCTAACTCCAAGCCGCGGTCGGATTGAAAATCCAAGGTTGATCCGATTACTCCAATGAAAGTAACAATATCCAACAAAGCCCACCTGAAATCTTCGTTGCAGGCCTCCAAAGTGTACCCCGTTACACCGTTCAACGAAAGCGATTCCAAGTAAACCGACATCAGCTCACCCTGCCGTAGTCTCCTTAGATCAACCGGAATCGAAGTCGACAGGAAATAAGCAAGGTCATACATCCCTCTGCCAAGGCGGATCGTTTGCCAGTCAATCAGCTTTATGCCGCTTGCAGTGGAGGAATTTCCAAGGAACACGTTGTCCAGACGCAGGTCTCCATGAACCAGCGTTACCGGTGGTCGAGAAAGTCGCGTCTTGATTTCTGATACACGAGGGGCGATCCTGTGCGCGGCTTCAATCAGTCCACGGGGCACGTGATCGAAAGAACGCTCCAACCGTCTCCATGCTACAGAGTGCATCCGTGCGAAGTAACCCGATCCTCCGTCGAAAGTTGGCACCCAATTCAATCGCTCGTCAGGAGACTCAGTCCAGAACGTCGAATGAAATCGGGCCACATCCCAGGTTACGGCCATTGCCTCTTGAAAAGTACACCCCTCGACTTGGTCGCCAGGCCTCATGTAGGAGACATCTTCGGTTATGAGGCAGAATGCGCCGCTATCTGAATCGAAATCGGAGAAGTATGGACGGGGCGCCATCTCTATATCAGAGGCCAATAGTCCGTAGAATCTGGCTTCCCTCTCATACGCGCCCAGCGTTGTCAGAAACCCGCGAGTCTTCTCATCTCCCGAGACCGTTTTCCAGATCAACGTATCGGGAAGTTCTACACCCGATTCCCCATAGTTCAGATGAACTCGGTAAACCGAACCTGCGAAACCCGTGCCTTCGCTTATGGGCTTCACCTCTACGCTTACAATCGCAACGTCGAGCACCGATTCCAGCCATGCGGCAGTCACCTGCTCCGGTTTCATGGGAAACGAACTGGCAGTCAAAGTGAATATCCCTTGCACTCAGTTTACAGGTTTATCCCCTGCTTCCGTCCCAGGTTCTTCGCGGATATGCCCAGTACGCGCAGGAATCCCTCGGCATCGGAGTGGTCGTATGTCCCCATCGCCTCCATGGAACTGTCGTCCGTGTAAAGAGAGTGGGGCATGGCCTCGGGCGTATCCTCCGCCGTATCGAAATATATCTGGCCCTTGTGCAGACGCACAGAAATCGTTCCGGTTGCAAGCTCGGTCATCGGCTCCAACGCGGCCAGCGCCGCCCTGGTCGCAAGGTCCAGCCAGTATCCCTGGTAGATCTGGACGCTGATCACATGAGAAACATGACTGAAGAATTCTCTTGCGCGCCGGTCCAGTACAAACTGAAGAAGGTATTCGTAACTCTGTCCGAGCAACTCCATCGCGGGCGACTCGTATATCCCCCGCGACTTCACCCCCACAAAACGATTCTCCACGACGTGCGTTCCGATGCCCACGCCGTGGCGTCCCGCGATTGCGTTCGCGGTCTCGAATACTTGCTCGATATTCAAGGGCTGACCGTCAATCGTGGTAGGAACTCCCGCCTCCCATCTAATGGTCACAACCTGCGACTGATCGGGGGCGTCCCATGGCCACACTCCCATTCCCGGTTCGACAAAAGTTGGCGAGATGGTAACGTCCTCCAGGTCCCCCGCCTCGTGAGTCAGACCCAGGAAGTTGGCGTCCGTGGAGTACCGGGCCTCGCGCGCCGGACGGATAGGCAGACCGTTGGATTCGCAATACTCGATCATCTCCAGCCGCCCTGGGAATCTCTCGACAAACTCCGGGTCACGCCAGGGAGCGTAAACCTCGGTGTTCGGGTCAATCATGTTGGCGGCGAGCTGCATTCTGACCTGGTCGTTGCCCCTGCCGGTCGCGCCATGGAACATAACACTGATTCCACGTTCTCGCATGTACTCAAGAATGGCGGCAACCGTAATAGGACGCGCGATGCCGGTCGTGTTCCAGTACCCACCTTCGTATCGCGCCTGCGACTGGATCACCTTCAGGCCGGCCTCAGCCAACGCCGCCCGCCCTGGAACGATAACCGCGTCCGAAGCGCCGCAGCCGATCATCCTGTCCATGATCGCGTCCAGATTCTCTTCGTCCGGCTGACCTAGGTCCACCGTAAACGCCTGAACCTCGAACCCGTTATCGCGCAGCCAGTGCGTCACGGTACAGCTGTCCAGTCCACCGGACACCGCCCCCCCGACCACGCTCACACTCTTCTCTCTAAGTTCGCGCCAGTTCATGTTTGGTAGCTTTCCTTCCAACTTACTCCGAGGCGACTACTTTCTGGTAAGAGAAACTCTCGACATCCATCCGCTTCTTGGCGTGTTCGATAGTCATACTAACGAGCGCGCCGTCGCTATCCAGTTCAATGAGGATGTTCTCGTTGATGTCCTTCGTCTCCACAATTTCATCATCGGTGAAATCTATCAGGAGAGTATCCGTGTCAGAAAAATACTTGATGTCCATTGACTTCCTCAACATATATGTTCTAAGTCTTGGATTCAATTATATATGGAACCAATGCTACGAACTTTCTTTTAGATTTATATCTCGCCTGCCAAAGGAACAGGTCTAGCTTCTTAATATCTGTAAAGTGTTTATAGACAGGAAATCTCTGATCGAAACCAGCAGATAGTTTTCTGAATTTATCATCTCCTGTGATTTCAGAAGATTTCAATTGAAGTTCAGAATATATTTCAATGAATCTATGTCTACGTCTTTTGACAGCCATAGCGGGATATGGTGGCTTTAATCCGAGATTTTCTCTAACCCACTTGTCGTACACTGGCATTTCTGGATTGATAGTAGCGATTAATTTAGAACCAAAGGATGTCTCAATACGGCCTGTAGTATCACGTAGATCACTGAGTATTACAGGGAATAATACATGATCATAATATTTCATCCGTTCCAGAAGTGAAAAATATGATTCATCCCATTCTGAATTCCATCCCAATTTGTCCATAGCATAATATCGCTTATAAATTCTTTGATAATTCTTATCTTCAACGACATTCGTGGCTAATAAAGAACCTTGAAGATAATTATAGTCTGACAATCTTAATTTCTCGACTTCTAGTCGCTCAAGAATATAGTCTGAACATTCTATAAGGATGTCGAGAATTATTCCGTTATCAAAACTCATTTGTGCACCTCAGGTTCTGAAAGATTCTTCTTAACTTCTTCCCAAATCATTCCTATTTCCGTAACTACATAGAAAGTCCTCATCCGCTCATCCAACACTTCCTTCTCGTACTCAGTCAGATCCGGCGTCTTCTCCTCCGCAATGCTGTCCCAGATCTCCCCTACCAACTGGATACGCTCCGCGACACTCAAGTCTCTGATATTCAACTTATCCAACAATTGAGTCATCAGAAATCTCCTCACCGTTCTTATTCAAAAAGGCGTCCGCACCAAGACGGACGCCTCATGATCTAACTATCGTGGACTGGCCCTACGCCCCCACCGCCTTGATAGCCGTCTCCAGGCGCTCCATGGCCTGGTCTATCTCCTCGGCTGAGACAGTCAGCGGTGGCATCAGCCTCACCGCATTGGGCCGCAGCGGATTGGTCAGCAGACCCTCGTTGTTGCAGTTCGCAACCACGTCCGGACCAATATCGGAATTGAACAGCACCGCCCACAGCAGACCCATGCCGCGAATCTCGGCGACGCTGCTGTTGTTGGCCTTTATCGTGTTCAGCGCCTCGCCCATGCGCTCGCCCATTTCGGCAGAGTTCTGGGACAGGTTGTTGTCTATGATGTACTTCGTCGAGGCATACCCGGCCGCGCAGGTAAGCGCGTTTCCGCCGAACGTTGAGCCGTGATCTCCCGGCTCGAATGCGCAGGCTTCATCCTTCGCCATGAACGCCCCGATGGGAACACCGCCACCCAGACCCTTCGCCAGCGTCATTATATCCGGCTCCACGCCGAACGACTCGTATCCAAACAGCGTGCCGAGCCGCCCCATTCCGGTCTGCACCTCGTCGAATATCAGCAGCAGCCCTTCCTGGTCGCAGAATTCGCGGACATTCTCAAGATACCCTTCCGGAGGAATGTTCACCCCGCCCTCCGCCTGTACCGGCTCCAGCATCACAGCGACTGTATTTTCCGACACCGAGCCCTTGAGCTCTTCGAAGTCGCCGAAGGAGACGTGCTTGTATCCAGGCGGTATGGGCTGGAAGAGTTCCTGGTAGTGCGGCTGGCCGGTCGCCGACACGTTCGCCATCGTGCGTCCGTGGAACGAGTTCAGAGCGGTCACTATCTCGAACGCGCCGTTCTTATTCTTCGCGCCATAGCGACGCGCCAGTTTCATCGCGCCCTCATTGGCCTCGGCGCCGCTGTTGCAGAAGAACACCTTGTCCAGCGCCGAGTTCTCCACCAGTATCTCCGCCAACTGCAACTGCGGAACTGTGTAGAACTGGTTTGAAGTCTGGAGCAGCGTGCGCGCCTGCTCAGAGATTGCGTCCGCGATTGCCTCGTTCGCGTGCCCGGCGTTGTTCACGGCCCAGCCGGATGTGAAATCCAGATACTCCTTGCCATCAACGTCCCACACCTTCGTCCCGTCGCCCTTCACGATTACTACGGGCTGGCGACGAACCACGAACATATAGTATTTGCTTTCTACGTCTTTCCAATCGGTGGTCATCCTATTCTCCTCCGGTGAGTTCCTTCAACCGCTCGATTGCCTCGTCCAAAGAGTCCAGATCGAGCTTCATTTTCTCGACAGTGTCCACCAGGACCTGTATCTGCTGTTCCAATTCGCTACCCGGCTCGATCACAATGCCGGGCCCGGGCGTCTCCCCTGTTCGTGTGGGTTCGGGCTCGCCCACAGACGCCAGTGACCCGACTCCGGTCAGCGACGCGAGCGCTTGGCCCAAAGAATCCTCCATCACCACCTTGTCCGCCGTCGCCAGTATCACGCGCTTGAGTTCAGGGAAGTTAACTCCCTCAGCGCGTATATAGACGGGCTCGGCGTATAGCAGACTCTCGCCCAGCGGTATCACCAGCAGGTTGCCCCGCGTGCAGGTCGAACCCTCTGTACATCTGAGCGTGAACCACGCCGAAATGTCCGGGTCGTTGTCTATTCGGGCTTCCACCTGCTCCGGCCCGTCAATCTGTCTATCCTTGGGGAAGTTGAACGCGACCAGCTTTCCATAGTTTTCGCCGTCGCTGCGCGCGGCGAGCCAGCCGATAAGATTCTGACGCTGGCTCGGAGTGTACGGCATCAGCAGAACGAACTCTTCTTCCTCCTGTCCGGGCAGCCGCATTATCACGTAATAGGGCTCGACTGGCTGGAGGGTGTCCTCCTGCCCGAACTTCTCATTCGGAATCGCCCACAGGTCTTCGTTGTTGTAGAAGTTCTGCGGATCCTGCATGTGGTACTTCAGATACCTCTCGGCCTGAACGGAGAAGAAGTCCTGCGGATAGCGAACGTGCGATTTCAGACCCTCCGGCATCTCCTCCGCGCTCTTGAACAGGTCGGGGAATATCCGGGCATAGGTCCGCACTATCGGATCGGTTTCGTCCCAAATGTAGTAGCTGAGCGAGCCGTCATAGGCGTCTATCACCACCTTGACGCTGTTGCGCATATAGTTGATCTGCCCGGTGGTCGGATCGCCGATTGGGTCCGAATAGGGATAGTGGTCGGACGTCGTGTATGCGTCCTGAACCCAGAACAACTGCCCGTCAGCCGCCACGATGTAGGGATCTCTGTCCAGAACCAGGAACGGCGACACCTTCGACACCCTATCCTGTATCGTGCGATGATACTGAAGACGGCTTTGTGGAGTTATCTCACCACTTATCAAGATGTTGAAGTCCCCGAACTGCCAGGCGTACGCCAGCCTCCTGAAGATCGAAGACATCCTCACGCCGCCCTCGCCGCTGTAACGGTTCCTGAATAGCGTTCCCTCTTCCGTCTGATAGTCCAGTTCATCGGTGTTCGAATTCACTATCACGTAGTTCAGTGTATTCTCGCCGTAGTAGATGCGCGGATTGTCCACCACCATTTCCGGCGGCGTGGTCTCGTCCTGCGATCCTATGGGAATAGCGCCGTCTGCCGGTATGTCCTTCGCGAAGAACTCGGGACGTCCCTCGGGCGTGAACTCCGTCGCCGGGCTCATCGCGATGCCGATGCCGTGCGTATAGACCAGCGTGTTGTTGACCCAGTTTTGCGACTCCGGGTCCAGATTCTCCGGCGCGATCTCGCGAGCTGATAGCAGAACCTGCCGGTACTCCCCCGCGATGTTGTATCTGTCAACGTCCGCGTCCTTGAAGTCGTAGTACAGCCTGATTAGCTGGATCTGCCGATACACCGCCGACAGCGGACGATAGTCCCACAGCCGTATGTTGTTCACCGTCTTCACGTTGTCCTGTATCAGCTCCGCGCCCACATGGGGCTCCGCCGGATAGAAATCTTCCTCAATCCGATTCAGCGCGAACGCCTGCCGCGTGAACTCGATGTTCCGGGCGATGTACGGCTGTTCCCGGACGAACTCATTAGGCGTCACCGAGAACTGCTGTATGAGACCGGGCCACGCCGTCGTTAGCACAAGCCCCAGCACGATCCACAGCACAACAGACCCAATGACGATACGAAGTTGTCTGAAATAGACGTTGGCCAGAATCAGAATCGCGGCGGCGACCGCGACGATGGTCATGATGAGCAGCGCCGGCTGGCGCGCATTGATGTCCGCGTACGCCGCCCCGAACACCGCTCCATCCTCCGACAGAACCAGCGCCCACCTGTCGAACCAGTGTCCCGCCGCTATCGTCAGCATCATAATCGCGCCGATGATTGACAGATGGATGATTACCCTTCCGGTGAATTCGTAACTCGCGCCGCGCAGAGTGTAGTTGATGAAGTGCAACGCGACTGTCCCGATAAGGGTTACTATTCCCAGACCCAGAATCCACCCCTGTATGAAGGAATAGACTGGCAGATTGAAAATATAGAAACTCAGGTCCTGTGCATACACGGGATCGGTCTGGCCGAACGATGCCGCGTTCGTGAACCTGAGAAATAGCTCCCACTGCGAGGAGAGCACCGACCCGAAGATCAGACTGAGCAGCAGAACCGCGACTACCGAGCCCCACACGACTATGCGGGACACGAAACTGGTGACGTCCTCAGGCAGCGGCAGAGTGACCGCGCCCCTCGTGTGCAGGTAGCCGATCCTGAAACTGACGGACAGCACAATCGCCGCGATCACCGCGCCTATGGCGAATAGCGCGATCCGCGTCACCGCGACCTTGACGAAGATGCTGCGCAGGTCGAGCGCCTCATACCAGAGAAGATCCGTGTAGATACCCCGCCCGAACGAGAATATACCGAATATGACTATCAGTCCGATTATGACGGCTCCCCATCTGAACGAGGAGCCGGAGGGCCTGGGACCGATCTCGCTTGTCAGGCTATCGTTATCGTCGCCGTTGCGCGAATATTCTTCAGCCATTGTTACTCCTATCCTACGCGCGTACCGAGGTTCTCGCCTGACAGCGAGCGACGAAGCGCGCCGGGACTTCTTCCGTCTATTATATGCGATGAACTGTTGTTGACGAGCGCGTTGACGCACGCCTCTATCTTGGGAATCATGCCGCCTGAGATCGTGCCCGAACCGCTCAGTTGTTTCGCCTGCTGCACCGTGAGCCTGGGAATCAGGCGCCGGTTACGGTCCAGGACGCCCTCCACATCGGTCATGAACACCATCTTCTTGGCGCCGAGCGCCCTGGCGATCTCGCCGGCGGCAGTGTCCGCGTTGATGTTGAGAAGCGAGTTATCATAGTCGGGGTCGTCCGACGAGCATATCCCCACGGGCGCGATAACCGGAATGAAGCCCGATTCCAACGCCGATTCAATCGGGAGAGTGTTCACCGAAACGACCTCACCGACAAAGCCGAGTCCCGGGTCTTTGACTCTCGACACCAGCATTTGGCCGTCCGCGCCGCTCATGCCCAGCGCGTTCGCGCCGAACGCGCGCATCTCAGCTACAAGCTGCTTGTTGATGAGTCCTCCGAGCACCGCGACGACTATCTGGAGACTATCCTGGTCTGTAACGCGAAGTCCGTCCCTGAATACGGGACGGATATTCTGAGCGGCCATCCAGTCGCTTATCGTCTTGCCGCCCCCGTGTACTACCACGGGATTATAGCCTTCCTCTCGAAGCTCCACCACATCCTTCAACGTCGTGTCGTGCTCTCCGAGAGTGCTGCCGCCGATCTTGACTACAATCGTCCCATTAGGGAAGTGCTCCTTTGGCAAAGTGGGGCCTACGTCGAGTAAGCCGAGTTGAACGTTACGTACTCTTCGGTCAGGTCCGAACCCCATCCGGTCGCGGACTCCTCGCCGATGTTCAGGCTGACCTTGAAACTGACCTCTTCCGCCGCCATGCCACTTATCACCGAGTCCATATGATACGAAATCGCCTTGCCCTCGTGGACAATATGTATCCCGTTGATGAAAATATCTATCTTCGACTCGTCGAGTTCGACGCCGCTCTTGCCCAGCGCCATCATTATGCGACCCCAGTTCGGGTCCCGGCCATGCACCATCGCCTTCACCAGGTTGGACGATGAAATCTCCCTCGCCGCGCATCTCGCGTCGGACATACTCACCGCGCCGTCCACCGTGACTTCCATCACGTGCCCCGCGCCCTCTCCATCCCTGACAAGCTCTTTGGCAAGATATATTGAGACCGCGTTCAGCGCCTGTTGGAAATTCTCCACACCTTCCGTACCGCTTGATACCTGCTCCCCGCCCGCCGCGCCGTTGGCGAACAGCAGGACGGTATCGTTCGTGGACTGGTCTCCGTCAACGTCAATCATATTGAAGCTGAGATTGACCGCCTTGCTGAGCGATTCCTGGAGGAATCCCTGCTCCACGTCCGCGTCGCACGTAATGAAGGAGAGCATCGTCGCCATGTCCGGATGGATCATGCCCACCCCCTTGGCAACGCCGCCGATGGTGTATGTCTGTCCATTTGCCTCGAACGTGGCCGCGATGTGCTTTGGACGCGAGTCGGTCGTCATGATCGAGCGCGCGAACGCTTCGCCGCCGTCCTCGGTCAGTTCCACGCTCCCCATAGACTCGCGGATGATCCCCATGGGCAACTCCACCCCGATCATCCCCGTCGAGGCCACGCACAGGTCTTCAGCATGAACCCCTAGATGGGCCGCGGCAAGTCGTGTCATATCTTCCGCGTCCAGAAGCCCCTGTTCGCCCACCGAGCAGTTCGCGCAGCCGCTGTTGGCGACTACACCCCTCGATTCACCACTCTCAATCCGCCGCTTGCTTACCGTGACAGAAGGAGAGAGTATCTTGTTCGTGCTGAAAGTTCCCGCGACCGCGGCCGGTCGGTCCGACACCAGTATCCCCAGGTCCAGTACACCTTCGCCGGTGGTCTTCAGTCCGGCATAGACGCCGCCTGCCCTGTATCCCTTTGGAGAAGTAACGGATCCGCCTTCGATCAGTTCGATACCGTCTGCCATTTTCAGTCCTTCAGATTCAATCGCCGCGTATGACCGGAGTCCCTGCGCCATCTCTTAACGCAAATGTAACGACCGTGTTACAAATACCCTCGAAAAGCTATGGCAGTATAGCACATTGACCCAGTTGCGAAAAAGAACACAAGACGATTGGAAGAGGTTTTTCGGAGTCGTCGGTTTGAGGCCGGGAGCGTGGGTCATATATTATAATTTATACTATACAGGTGGGGTTCCAGGTGAGTTTCCAAGCGGATCGGGCGTTTAGAACACCTGGAAACGACCTGTAATCACCTGTTGTTAGCTTTAGGCCGAGAAATTTTCGTCGGCGAAATCATTTTTGATAATCTCCCCTTTATGTAAAGGTTGTGCGTTCGCAGTTCGCTGAACGGACACATGATAGCATTAATGTTCTGCCAGGTGGAAGGGTGTTTCAAGACTGAGTAACATCTAGTGGGCTCAACATATTTGTATTGACGGCTTTTCTACCCTCACCCAGAGGGAGAGGGGATAAATCGGAATCTGAATAGCCATCATAACTAAGTTGTTGCATTGCTAGTCGGTCACCCCCTAGTGGGTTCCCCTCTCGTCATACCGTGAAGGCTCAACTTGCCTAAGAACCACGATTAAGATAGAGTACCGCCTAGAATAGGCGGCGGCGCGCCCAAGTTCCGCCGACTTGTGAGAGACACAGAATACCGGCTACGGCAACTGATACACCAAGCAACCAACAGGAGGAGAGACGTGACCACCCAAACGGCAATCGGTGATAGCATAAGACGCCGCGAAGACCCCAGGTTGATCACAGGCAAGGGCACCTATGTTGATGACGTTCGCCTCATGGGAATGTTGCACCTGGCCCTGGCCCGCAGCCCGCACGCCCACGCCAGAATCACCAATGTTGACACCTCTGCGGCAATGGACGTTGAAGGCGTCGTGGGCGTTTACACAGGTGCAGACCTCCACGAACAACTCGGATCGCTCATCTGCGGATGGGTAGTTCCCGACACCAAGGAAGTCCCCCATCCGCCCATCGCAATTGACAAGGTAAACACGGTCGGCGATGTCGTTGCCGCCGTAGTAGCGGACGACCCCCGGACCGCCGCCGATGCCGCCGAACTCGTCGTGGTGGACTACGAAGTCCTCGACGCGGTCGTGGACATGGAGGCCGGGGTACAGGACGGCGCGGCCCAGATACACGACGATGCCCCCAACAACATCGCTTTCGAGTGGGAAGTGGGCGGCGGCGATTACGACGCGGCGGCGGCGAGCGCCGGAGTGCGCGTGTCCGAGCGCATCGTCAACCAGCGCCTCATTCCCAACCCGATGGAACCAAGAGGCGTAGTAGCGGACTTCAACGCCGGAACGAACCAGCTTACCGTCTATACTTCCACGCAGATTCCCCACCTCGTCAGGCTGCTTCTCGCCCTGGTAACCGGGCATCCCGAACACCAGATAAGGGTGATAGCGCCCGATGTCGGCGGCGGCTTCGGCTGCAAGCTCTACCTGTACGCCGAAGAAGTGATCGCGGGCATGATAGCCAAGAATCTCGGCCAGCCCGTCAAGTGGATCGAGGGCAGGCAGGAAAACTTCCTCGCCACCACTCACGGACGTGACCACGTGGGCCAGATGGAGATAGTCGGCGACTCCGAGGGCAACGTAACCGGACTAAGCACCGATATATACGCCAACATGGGAGCCTACCTGTCCACCTTCGCGCCCGCCATCCCGACCTACCTGTTCGGCCTCATGCTCGTGGGCCCATACAGCATAGACAACATCCACTGCAAAGTGACCGGAGTATTCACCAATACCACCCCGGTTGACGCATATCGCGGCGCGGGCCGTCCCGAAGCCACCTACCTCGTGGAGCGCATGATGGACCGCTACGCCGCCGAGATCGGTATGGATCCGGCGGAAGTCAGGCGCAAGAACCTCATTCCACCGTTCGAGGACGGGCACGAGGTCGCAACGACCGTCATATACGACAGCGGCAACTACGAAGCAGGACTCGACCGCGCGCTCGAACTCGTCGGATACGACGACTTCCGCAAGGAACAGGCAGCCGCCCGCGAGCAGGGCCGCTACCTCGGTATCGGCCTCTCGACCTACGTCGAGATCTGCGGCATGGCCCCCTCAGCCGTCGCCTATACTCTCGGCGCGCGCGCCGGAGTCTGGGAAAGCGCGCTCGTTCGCGTCCATCCCACCGGCAAAGTCACCGTCTTCTCCGGCTCTTCGGGACACGGTCAGGGACACCACACCACGTTTGCCCAGCTTGCCGCCGCCGAACTCGGCGTAGCCGTCGAGGATGTGGAAGTCGTCCAGGGTGATACCGACAAGGTCCAGATGGGAACAGGCACCTTCGGCTCCCGCAGCGCGGTCTGCGGCGGCAACGCCATCCACATGAGCATCGAGAAAATCCAGGACAAGGCAAGGCGCATCGCCGCAAACCTGCTCGAAGCCGCTCCCGAAGATATAGTCAACGAGAACGGCCAGTACTTCGTGCAGGGCGCGCCCGCCAACGCCAAGACCTTCCAGGAAGTCGCGCTTGCCGCCTACTGGTACGAGAGCCTACCCGAGGGAACTGAGCCAGGACTGGAGGCCGTCAGCATATTCGACCCGCAGAACTTCACCTGGCCCTTCGGCACCCACATCGCGGTCGTCGAGGTGGACGGTGACACCGGCGAGGTCGAGTTGCAGAAGTACGTAGCACTCGACGACGTCGGCAATGTCATCAACCCGATGATAGTCGAGGGCATGGTGCACGGAGGAGTAGCCCAGGGCGTCGGACAGGCTCTCCAGGAAGAAGCCATCTACGACGACTCCGGCCAGCTCCTCACCGGTAGCATGATGGACTACGCCCTGCCCACGGCGGAGGACATCCCCTCCATCATCACCGACCGCACGGTAACTCCCTCCCCAACCAACCCGCTCGGAGTCAAGGGCGCGGGCGAGACCGGCACCATAGCCGCCTCCCCCGCAGTGATGAACGCTGTCATAGACGCTCTCTCCCCCTTCGGCGTCAAGCACATGAACATGCCCGCCAAGCCTGAGAAGGTGTGGCGCGCCATGCAAGGCTAGGGGTAAGAGCCGGCTAAGGGAATCGAAGACGAATCATATCAGCCCTCTCCGAGCAGTTGGAGAGGGCTGATATAGTATTAGGCAAGCACGAACAGGAGAGCGCGATGAACCAATACACAGCCATAATCAAACAGGATGGCGACTGGTGGATCGGCTGGATACAGGAGGTCCCCGGCGTAAACTGCCAGGAAGCCACCCGCGAAGAATTGCTGGAAACCCTCAGAATCACCCTCGGCGAGATGCTGGAACTAAACCGGGAAGACCCAATAATATCAACATGAACAAAACCTACAGAGAAACAATCCAACGGCTGATTTCAGAATCGCCGTTTGAAATAGACACGGAACTGCAAATCACAGGACGTGTTCCGACTCTGGCTACCTCCGCGTTTCTGACAAACAAGCAACAGGGTGATTGGGCCGAAGAAATAGTCTGCAATGCTATAAACGAGTATTCACAAGAGTACCGCGCGCTGAAATATGGACGTGACGACTCGCTGGACGCGGGCGACCCCGGATTCCGCGAATTCTACGCCGCCTATCAAGACGAACTCAATTCAGTTGGGAAGAAGCCGGACATCCTGATATTCCACAGGTCTGACGTCCCCAGTGAATCCACCTATGACCTGGAAGATGCGGAATTCGTACAATCGGCGATTGCCGCAATAGAAGTCCGATCCAGTAGCTTCCTTGCCACCAGGTACTCTGACTTCATGAGTGAAAGAACACATCGCGCCGAAGCTGAGTGCACCCGGATTCAGAGCCTCGTTCTCAGAGAGCCTTACGCCAGCTTGCTTCTGGAAAAGAGACCTCACCTATACAAGATCATATCTGAGGCGTCCATAGATACTTTTAGAGAACTCGACTTTATAGCTAGAGGATGGTACTCATCCCAAGAGCTCAGAGAACTCAGTCAGTACCTCAAGGAGTTGAAAGAACAGATAAAGATTTTACAGACTCGTGACTATCTCAGCATAACGCCCAAACTCGAAGACATCTCCGTCGTAAATCGCTGGATTCAGAACTTTGGCGTTCCCCACTACTACTTGCAAGTCTTCTTCGATAAGGGTTACATCATTCCCCTCAAGGATATTCTTGAATTGACGGCTGACCCCAAGAATGAAGACGTTATATTCTCAGTGGAGCGCAACGTCAAGAACCAGGGTAAGACTACCATCAACATGAACATTCAAGTGGGCAGGGAGATTATCAGGCGAATTGATATGCCCGAACATGAGTCAGCCGTCAAGGAACAACAGCGAGGCAGGCTTCTATTCTACGTAACTTTCAGGGGCGGCAAAGGCTACCTGGACCCAGAGGTATTCTCGCAGGAGGTCGCCAATGGATAGAGTTGAGAGAGGCTACTTGGATATGGTCGGAGATGCTCACCGCAAGACTTTCGGTCAGTTCTTCACCCATCCGAAAGTGGCCGACTTCATGGTTCGTTGGATTGCGAACTCGAAGAACCGCCACGCGCATGACCCCGGCTTCGGACTCGGAGCATTCTACGACGCGGCGTCACGATATGGCGTTGAATTCACCGCCAGCGAGATTGATTCCAGAGTCCTGAACTACTGGCGAAACGCCAATCCAAATAGCCGCATTGATATATCCAGAGAAGACTATCTTCTATCCTGGGGCAAGACTTTCGGGAATGTCGTATGCAATCCGCCGTACATGAGATTTCAGAAATTCAAGAATAGGGATTTAGTGTTCCACAGGTTCGAAGAGGAACTCGGAATCAGGCTGTCCGGCTATACGAATTCTGCGTCCGCGTTCCTTGTCAAGTCTTTGTCCGAACTTGAGCCATCTGGAAGGCTTGCGTACATAATGCCGCTCGAGTTCCTTAACACCGGCTATGGAACTCTCATCAAAGAGCGTCTTACCGACGGAGCGCATCTGTCCGCAATCATAAGCCTCGATTGCGAAAAGGATGTCTTCCCCGACTCCATAACATCAGTCGGAATCATACTCTACGACTCGTCTTCAAGATTCTCGAATGTCAGGTTCTTCACCGCTAAGTCCATAGAATCGCTCGATTCCATTCTGGATCAAGACCCGACATCGAATGTTCCACACAGCCAACTCGATCCAAGCGACAAATGGCTTGCGTACTTTGAAGACGACTCAATATCGGTTTCAAACGAAAAGTCAACCACAATAGATTATTATGGCCGGTTCACCAGGGGCATTGCTACTGGAGCTAACGAATTCTTCGTCCTGAGACCATCAGACGCAGAGAAGTTGGAATTGGAAGACTCGGAACTGACTCGAATCATCACCAAGAGTTCTCAGATTCAGAAACCCTTCTTCACCGACGATGATCACTCCGCCTTAATGTGCTCTGATGAACCTGCCTTGCTCTTCAGCCCCAACGGTGGGCATTCTGACAAAAGTAGAGACTACATAGAATCTGGAGAGCAACGGGGTTTCCACCAAAGATTCCTGACCAAGAGCCGAACGCCCTGGTACAAAACAGAGTCTCGCGTTCCGTCCCCGCTTCTTCTCGGAGTCTTTGCCAGAGGCAAATTCAAGATAGTCCGGAACGAGTCCTCAGCGCTGAACTTGACATGCTTTCACGGATTTCAGCCTAACCTCTCAGGATTAAATTACATAGACCATATTTTTCTATACCTGTCATCTGCCGTAGGACAAGAGATCATATCGCTGTCTATGAGAAGATACGGTGACGGCCTGAACAAATTCGAGCCGAACGATCTTAATTCCGCTTTGGTCCCAAATCCCAATGTATTTGACCAAATATCATCGTCGGACGTTGACAGCGCTCTTGAGTATCTGCGAGAAACCGGAACCGTTCCCGGCTATATGGAATCCTGCTTTGAGAAGTTGAAAGAGTGATAAGCATTGACAACCACGACCACAACCGATCCCATCCGAGAAATCGTCCGCGAACTGGAGTCCCGCGACTACATCGCCGACCCGGCTATCGCTACGTCCATCTTCATGGCGCAGGCGCTTGAGCGACCGCTGCTGATCGAAGGCAGAGCCGGAGTCGGCAAGACCGAGATCGCCAACGTCATGGCGCAGCTCCTCGACACATCGCTCATTCGCCTCCAGTGCTACGAGGGTCTTGATGTGACCACCGCTCTGTACGAGTGGAACTACGCCAGGCAACTCCTGCGAATAAGGCTGGACGAGGGCAGCGGACTTTCCACTGACGAGAGAGAGCAGCAGATATTCAGCCGCGACTTTCTGCTGGAACGTCCTCTCCTGGCCGCGCTCACCCAACCGGACAAGTCTCCGGTTCTGCTGATTGACGAAATAGACCGCGCCGACGAAGAGTTCGAGGCATTCCTGCTCGAAGTCCTCTCCGAGTTTCAGGTCACCATCCCGGAGATAGGCACGATACGCGCGAAGCACAAGCCGCTGGTCATCCTCACATCCAACCGCACCCGCGACCTCTCCGACGCCCTCCGTCGCCGCTGTCTCTACCTGTGGATAGACTATCCCGACTTAGAGAAGGAGCTGCGAATCGTCCGTCGCAAGGTCGAAGGGATAGATGTAAAGCTGGCAAGACAGGTGTGCCGCTTTGTCGAGGAAGCGCGCGAGTCAGGGCTCGATAAAGTCCCCGGCATCTCTGAAACCCTGGACTGGGCAAAGGCAATGGTCATCCTACACTACGACCACCTGGACCGGGAATCAGTCGAGCGCACGCTTGGGACGCTGGTGAAAGACGCCGACGACCTGGACCGCTTCCGCGAAGAGGCGATAGACCGGATCATCGCACTCGTCCAGGACTGACGGCCTCAGTCGGACGGTGTATGATGGCTTAATTTTCAGTCCAGGCCGTCTTCCAGCGTTGACCAAGCCAGCAGAGCGCACTTGATTCGCACTGGAAATTCACGGACTTTTGCCAAGGATCCTAAATCGCCAAGATCGGCTAACTGTTCCGGCGTAGGCTTCGAGCCCTCCATCATCCTGTGGAAACGGTCGGATAGTCCGGCGGCCTCGGACAGCGTCAGCCCCTTGATGGCCTCGGACAGCATCGAGCCGGTTGCCTGGTTTATCGAACAACCCTCGCCCTGAAATCCGACTCGCAGGACACGTCCATCTGGACCGAGCTTGATCTGCAGATGGATTTCGTCTCCGCAAAACGGATTGACGCCGTCCATGAATATGTCGGCGTCATCTATCCTGCCAGGGTTTCGGGGGTTGCGACGATGATCGAGAATCACATCGTCGCGATAAATCTCGTCCAGATTACCCAAAGCCATCTGAGAAGTACCTGACAGCCCTCTTCACAGAATCCACAAGGGCATCTATCTCGTCTTCCGTATTGTACAGGTAGTGGCTGGAACGCGCGGTCGCCACCACTCCGAGTTCTCTCATAAGCGGCATAGTACAGTGGTGTCCAGTGCGAACGGCAATGCCGTCCCTGTCCAGGAATGTGCCGAGGTCATGCGGGTGCGCCACTTCTGAGTAGAACGAGAAGATACCGCCGCGCTTTTCAGGATCGCGCGGCCCGAATATATCTATCTCCTCTTCCAGTTCCTTGAAGGCATTCAATGCGTGGGCGTTCAGTTTGACTTCATGGGCGCGAATGTTGTCCATACCTATCTCATTCAGATAGTCCACGGCGGCGCCAAAGCCGATTGCGTCGGCTATGTTGGGCGTTCCGGCCTCGAACTTCATGGGCAGGTCGTTCCATGTGGCCCTGTCGTACCACACCTCCAGCACCATCTCGCCGCCACGCAGGAATGGCTCCATGTTCTCCAGAATCTCGCGCCTGCCGTACAGGACGCCGATCCCGGTCGGTCCGAGCATCTTGTGTCCGCTGAGGGTCAGGAAGTCGCAGTCCAGGTCCCGCACATCCACCGCGAGGTGGGGAGCGCTCTGGGTGGCATCAATCAGCACCGTCGCACCGACGGCGCGCGCCTTAGCCGCGAGTTCCTTGACCGGGTTCAGTATCCCAATGCCGTTGGACATATGCACGACCGCTAACAGTTTGGTGCGAGGCGTAATGAACTCGTCAACGCGCGACATATCGAGGCTCTGGTCGTGTTCTAACATCGGCATGACGCGCAGTTTCGCACCCTTGTCCGCGGCCACCTTCTGCCACGGAACCAGGTTGGAATGGTGCTCGTATGGCGTTACGACAATTTCGTCACCCTCGCGGATGTTCTCCTGCGCCCAAGTGTGCGCTACAAGGTTCAATGACTCCGATGCGTTGCGCGTCCAGATTATCTCTTCCGGATGTTCAGCGCCTATGAAGCGGGCAATCTTGACGCGGGCGCTTTCGTAGAGTTCCGTCGCTTCCTGGCTGAGCGCGTGGACTCCGCGATGCACGTTGGCGTTGGAAGACTCATAGTAGTCAACCAGCGCCTGTATTACCTGACGCGGTTTCTGGGTCGTGGCGGCGTTGTCCAGATAGACCAGTGGCTTGCCATAGACCTTCCGGGACAGTATCGGAAAGTCTTCCCGGACCTTCTGCACGTCGAACATATTCCGCATCCTCGCGATCTTATATGAGATTCAGAAAGCAGCCGCTAGACGTCCAACTCGATGTCGTCGCCTTCCACGCGAACCGGGAAGGTGTCAACCGGAACCACCGCGGGCAGCGCGGTCGCTCGCCCCGTCGTGACGTCGAAGCGCGCGCCGTGTCTCGGGCACTCTATTTCGCAGCCTTCGAGAAACCCCTGATCCAGTGGGGCCTCGTCGTGTGTGCATACGTCATCTATGGCGTAGAGTTCGCCCTCCACGTTGCACACCGCAATGTACCTATCGCCTACTTCGTAAACCTTAGACGTTCCAGCAGGCACGTCAGACGCCTTCCCTACTTTAACGAATGCCATTTCATTCACTCCTGACTGCGAGTTCAATTCCTTCTGTCCTGCAATACGGCAGGCCGGGTCATCAATTCTCTGTTTCTCAATATTTCGTGGCTTCTATCAACAAGATTTCCGATTGTCCGGGAATCAAGTATCCGGTACACCGCCAACTCGACCTCCTGCCACACTTCTCTCTGCGCGCAGGAAGGCGCATGGATGCAAACGGCATTATCATCCAGGCAATACACCAGGTTTTCGGTAGCGCCAAGACACTCCATCACTTCACTCAGCCGGATTTCCTCCGGCTCCAGGGCGAGCGTATGTCCACCATGCGGTCCCCGCTGGGCTTTGACCATGCCTGCCTTCCCAAGCGCGTGAAGAACCTGGGCAAGATAGGCTTCGGGAATCATCGTCCTGCCCGCTATTTCACTGGCGCGCAAGGGTGAGTTCTGCCGATGAATGGCCAAGTCAACCAGTGCTCTTACGCCATAGTCCACTTTTATTGGTATCTGCATGTCTCCACCCCTACGCAAAGCCGCCGGGGAGTCCGGGCTCTATTCCGTGGAAACCGTTTTCTTACTTCCGCTATCTATAGCCGACGCAAGCGTGTGCAACGGCAACGTAGCGCACTTGATTCTTGTCGGGTAGTTGGAAACGCCTTCCAGAATCTCCAGGTCGCCCATGATTTCGTAATCCGGCTCTTCGCCGTCCCTGTGAGTAAGCATATGCCGGAATTCAGATACTACACGCTGCGCATTCTCAAGGCTTTGACCCTTGACGGCCTCGCTCATCATGGAAGCCGCCGCCTTAGATATGGCGCATCCCACCGCGACGTACCCGATGTCCTGTATAGAATCTCCTCCATCTAGGTTGAGATACAGCGAGATCTGGTCGCCGCACAGCGGATTGAATCCGTCCGCGGTCCGGTCAGCGCCGTCAATCTTCTTGAAGTTTCGCGGCCTGCGATTGTGGTCCATGACCACCTCGGCGTACAGGTCCTGGAGGTCGTGCATTGATTCAGTTCCCTAAAACTTAAATTCGTATCTTGGAATCGCTTCAAGGAAGGAGCGTTCGAGATACTCGTGCAATTCCGGCACCGCGACAGTGTCTATGACTTCCGAAGCGAATCCATATATCAGCAGACGGCTGGCGGTCTCAAGATCAACTCCCCGACTTCTCATGTAGAAGACCGTGTCTTCGTCCACGTTGCCGGCGGTGGCGCCGTGTCCGCACTTTACGTCGTCCGCCCAGATGAACAGGGCGGGCTTCGAGTCCACTTCGGCGTCGGGGGACAGCAGCAGGTTCTTGTCCGACTGGAGCGAGTCCGTCTTGTCCGCGCCCTCCCGAACGAAGACCGTTCCGCCGAACACCGCTCTGGATCTGCCGGATAGGATACCCTTGTAATAGAGTCTGCTCGTGGAGTGCGGGCTGGCATGATCTATGTTTATGAAATTGTCCATATGCTGATTGCCAGAGGTGATATACAGGCCGCTGAGGTCGGTCTCACATCCCTCCCCTATGTGGACATAGAAGTCATGCCTGCCGAGGCCCACTCCCTTATAGAAAGCGCGCGATGAGAAAGAACTGCCGTCTTTCTGGTGGACCCTGGCGACGCCGACGTGATAGGACTCGTCGCTCTCGTCCATGAGGCGATAATGCTCTATCCTCGCGCCCTCTCCGACCACTATCTCGGCGACGGCGTTGTTGAAGTACGCGTCGTCGCCAAGGCTAACATAGCTCTCGATTACCGTAGCTTCCGATTCGGCTCCCACCACTACCAGGACACGCGGATGGGCGATGAAACGGCCCTCCTCAGTCGAAACAAAGGCCAGATGTATTGGTCGTTCCATCGTAGTCTTATCGGGAACGTAAACGACTGCCCCGTCGCCGATGAAGGCGGTGTTTAGCGCGGTAAATCCGTCGTCTTCCACCGAGGCCAGAGAGCCGAGATGCTGTCGGGCGACCGTTCCGTCCGACTCCACCAAGGCGGACAGACCGGAGACGGTAACGCTCCCGGGATCATGAATGGAAGATAGTTCAGACGAGAACAGCCCGTTTACAAAAACCAGCGTGTTCCAGTCATCCTGCAAGGGGAGAGCCTGGCGCAGCGTCTTTTCGGACGGAGTTTCGGACGTGGTAGGAGCAGAGAATTCCGCCCGCGCGACCGGCGCGACATTCGTGTACTTCCAGGCCTCGTTGCCTCGCCTCGCGGTCGGGAATCCGAGCCGCGAGAAGTTGTCGAAGCCTTTCTTCCTTAGATCGCGCAGCCACTTAGGGCCGGCATCGGCTATGCCTGAATACTGCTCGGCGTAGCGGTCGTATTCTGTCAGTGTTTGTGTCATGTCTTCCCAAGTCGTTAGCTTTCAGTTCTCAGTGATCAGGAACCGTTAAACACCTACGGCAGCGGCTTCCTTGATTATCCAGTCGTAACCCTTGTCCTCGAGTTCCAGCGCCAGTTCTTTGCCGCCGGAACGGACTATGCGACCATCAACCAGTACGTGCACGAAGTCCGGCATGATATAGTTCAGGATGCGCTGGTAGTGTGTCACCAGAACGATGGCTTTGTCCGCGCCCCTGAATCCGTTGACTCCCTCGGCCACGATTCGCAGCGCGTCAATGTCCAAGCCGGAGTCAGTCTCGTCCAGTAGGGCGAGGCGCGGGTCGAGCAGCGCGAGTTGCAGGATTTCGTTGCGCTTCTTCTCGCCGCCGGAATAGCCCTCGTTGACCGAGCGACGCACTAGGTCATCGTGTATATTCACCATTTCTCGCTTGGAGTCCAGAAGCCGGTCGAACTGTCGGATGGACAACTCTGGCTCGCCCTTGTGTTGGCGTATCGCGTCCACAGCAGCTTTGAGGAACTGCCAGGTGCGTACTCCCGGAAGCTCGACGGGATACTGCATGGCCAGGAATATACCCTCGCGGGCGCGGTCTTCAGGGAACCACTCGGCTATGTCCTCGCCATCGTAGAGTATCTCGCCGGAGGTAACGGTGTACTCTGGCCGTCCCGCGACTACGTTGGCGAGCGTGCTCTTGCCTGAGCCGTTGGGCCCCATGATCGCGTGAACCTCACCCGCGTTGACGGTAAGGCTGATTCCCTTGAGTATTTCGGTTTCTTCTATCGAAACGTGTAAATCTCGTACTTCAAGCATTTTGTGTCGCGCTTATCCTCGCTGGTTTATTGTTTATGCAATCTAACGTCGGCGTATCTGTTGGGACGGCCTTGATACCGGCTGTGGCCTGTTTCGACTCTCTAATCGTGCTATCAGTTCCTCAGCATCTTGTAGTCCCTTCGCAACCGCCGCACCCATAAGCCAGTCCTCATAAAAGTTTGTGTGCATGCTGCCAACCGATCTGTACAGATACAATGCTCTTACAGGGTTGTCTGTCTCATAGGCCAAATCCGTGGCGACGTCATTCAGATCTTGGTGTCTTTCATTTGGCCAGCCCCTATATTTGGCGACAGACTTCAGATAATGCGCTACCGCTCCCCATATCATCTCCGAGGCCAGAAACAGTTCGCCTGTCTCGAATTCCTCTTCCGCGTCTATCATAAGCAGGTCGCTTATCTCCAGATGCCGCTCTATCCGCTCCTGCGTCATGCCCCGCCATTGAATCTGTCTAAGTATCTTTCCATGAGAGAGCGACCGTCTCTGATATCTTTCTCGCGCAATTTCTCCAATTTCTTCTTCGACTCTAGTCTTCGCAGCGCTTCCCGCTCTCTGCTCAGCTGGGACTCGCGGACTTTAGGAGGCAGTTTATTACGATTCTCCATCAGGGAAATCCACTTCCTGGCGTCGTCTAGGCCACCCTCGACCAGCCAACTCGTGTGATGAGCGCCATAGAACTTTATCGCCAAGCCACCTTCTATTGCCAGATTAAGCGATATCGCTTCACCGGGATCATCAGTTTCGTAAGCCAGATCCACAGAGACGTCATGCAGATCTCGCTTAGTTTCCGTCGCCCAGCCGCGCTGTTCGCCGACCGTCCGCAGATAGCCGTGGACAGCCTCCAGGCCCTTCTCACACGCCTTATGCAGATCGCCGTTTTCGAGGTGGCGCTCGGCCTCGTCGAGAAGGCGCAGGCTTGTTTCTGCCTGTTTGGTTGTTCGCGTTTGGGTCATGGTCCGCTCCGACCAGATCGGTCTTTAGCCCACCGTCCCCTCCAGGCTCACCCGCAGCAACTGACTAGCTTCGGCGGCGAACTCGAAAGGCAACTCCTTGAAGATGCCACGGCAGAAGCCGTTGATTATCATGTAGTTGGCCTCTTCCTGGTCTATGCCGCGCTGCTGGAGGTAGAAAAGCTGGTCGTCATTGACCTTCGAGGTCGTCGCCTCATGCCCCATCTGCGCGGTCGGGTTTCTGACCTCGATGTACGGTACGGTGTGCGCGCCGCACTCGCTTCCGATAAGCAGGCTGTCACACTGAGTGAAGTTGCGCGCTCCCGACGCGGACGGCATTATTCTGACCATTCCGCGATAGGTGTTCTGAGCGTGGCCCGCGCTGATTCCCTTCGCCACGATGGTGCTCTTGGTGTTCTTGCCCATGTGGATCATCTTGGTGCCGGTGTCGGCCTGCTGGTAGTTGTTTACCAGCGCGACGGAGTAAAACTCTCCTACCGAATCGTCTCCCTGAAGTATCACGCTTGGGTACTTCCAGGTGATGGCCGATCCGGTCTCTACCTGCGTCCAGCTTATCTTGGAGTTCTTTCCCCGGCACGCGCCGCGCTTGGTTACGAAGTTGTAAACCCCACCGTTACCTTCTTTGTCGCCTGGGTACCAGTTCTGAAGCGTGGAATACTTGATCTCGGCGTCGTCCAGCGTTACAAGTTCGACGACGGCGGCGTGAAGCTGGTTCGTCTTGCGGATTGGGGCTGTGCATCCCTCGAGGTAGCTGACATAGCTGCCTTTGTCGGCGATGATGAGCGTCCGCTCGAACTGGCCGGAGTCGAGCTCGTTGATTCGGAAGTAGGTCATTAGCTCGATTGGGCATCTGACTCCAGGCGGCACGTAGCAGAAGGAGCCATCGCTGAAGACGGCGGAGTTGAGCGTGGCGTAGAAGTTGTCGGTGTACGGCACCACAGAGCCCAGGTACTTCTGAACGAGTTCGGGGTACTTCTGCACGGCCTCGGAGATGGGACAGAATATGACGCCCGCGTCCTCGAGCATCTTCTGATAGGTCGTTGCTACCGAAACGCTGTCCAGCACCGCGTCAACCGCGACGCCGCTCAGCTTCTTCTGTTCCTCCAACGGGATACCCAGCTTGTCGAACGCCTCGAGTATCTCGGGGTCCACGTCATCCAGGCTCTTTGGACCGTCGTCCTGGGATTTGGGCGCGGCATAGTAAACGATGTCCTGGAAGTCAATCTGGGGATAGGACACGTTCGCCCATGTCGGCTCTTCCAGTCCCAGCCGCTCCCAGTGTCTGAAAGCCTTGAGGCGCCATTCGAGCATCCATTCGGGTTCGTTCTTCTTATGAGATATGAACCGGACGGTGTCTTCTGAAAGGCCCTTAGGAGCCGTTTCCGATTCGTAGTCGAAATCGAAGCCCCACTTGTACTGAGAATCATCAAGCTTCGTTTCTCTGGAAATGACGTTCGCTGTGGTCATGCGAATCAGCGCTCCTGATATTTGTTGATTCGTAAGGTCAAGAATACCGAACTCAAGTATAACGAAGCCGCTTTCGACGGGTCAAGGAAGGCCGAGCTTTCACCGGGGCCTTTGTACAGTTGTATTCTTAGGCTTATAGACCCGCTTTCATCATTCCCGCCTTCGGAGACCTTTGCACAACTAGCGTCATTCCCGTGAAAACGGGAATCCAGGGGTGGGGAGGCCGGTACAAGCAGCTATGAACTTGCCATACTCCACACCCATTCAGACCTCCAAATCCAAGATGCCCAGGGTTATGCGAAGGACTCCGAAAGCGGGAATCCATAGTGCCGCTGGTGTTCAAAATCTCGATAACGCCGACTTTGAGAAACCCCTGGTTTGAGTCTCCATTTCTCTATACAACCTTTCTCAGTCATGCTACAATCAGAACATACAGACTAACTGCTGGCAGCTATAAATCATAAACAGGAGATTATGTTAATGAAAAATACTGGCCCGAAAAAAATATTTTCATAGCTAACGCTGGGAAAACGCAAGCTAAATACTGGGCAAAGTCCATCCAGCGTCCCCCCAGTTCAACCCAGTTCAACGCCCAGTTCAACCCAGCGTAATTATAAACCGAACATTATGAACTCGATCACGCCCGGCCGTCGGATAGGACTCGTCCGCATGAGAACTAACCGGCCCGGCTGTCATGATAAAAGACCTCGGAGCTTTCGCCCCTTGGAGACAAGGTTTGCCTAGCGAGTCGGTCAATAATATAATTCTGACCAGAGACGATGAATTCGGAGCAGCCGGCAGTCCGATAAGGCGCGGGCTGCCTCCGTCCGAACACCCCACAGAACTGGAGACGAAGACAATGGCGAACGACGACCTTTCCCTGATGGCTCACCTGATGAGACGGGCGGGCTTTGGCGCGACCTGCGAGGAGCTTGAGCGGCGGCTGGAAAAGGGATATGAGGCTACAGTAGAAGAGTTGCTTCAACCCGACGCTCAGGATCCGGTGGACATCTATGAATTCCTGCGCTACTACCACTTCCAGTGGAAGCCCGGCACCGCAGGCGGACGCGGACAGACAGGCTGGGTGTGGAGAATGATAAACACGGACGCCCCTCTTCAGGAGAAGATGTGTTTGTTCTGGCACCAAATTTTCGCTACCGGCGTTTCCAAGGTTGACCACTACGACGAGATAACGGACATGATTGATCTATTCCGCGAAAATGGGCTGGGCAAGTACAAAGACCTGCTGATGGAAGTCTCCAGGAATCCCGCGATGCTGTTCTGGCTCGATAACCACGAAAACCACGCGACGGCCATCAACGAGAACTGGGGACGCGAACTGCTCGAACTCTTCACTATGGGTGTCGGCAACTACACCGAAGAGGACGTTTACGAGTGCTCACGCGCGTTCACAGGATGGACGATGACACCGAAACTGCCTCGCTTCCACATGGGTCGCTGGGACTGGTACTTCGAATTCAAAGCCGATGACCACGACTACGGCGAGAAGACTTTTCTTGGACACAAGGGCAACTTTGACGGCGAGGACATCATTGATATAGTGCTGGCTCATCCCGCCACGGCGCAATTCATCGCACGCCATCTGTACAGTTTCTTCGTGGCCGATGAGGTGCAGGTACCAGCATGGCAGGTCACCCCTCCGAGAGACTCGGAGGCGGTCGAGACCATAGCGAACGCGCTGACCGAGTCAGACTTCGACATCAGCCACGCGCTGCGTGTTCTGTTCAATTCCGACTTCTTCAAGGATGCGCGCTTCACAAAGGTAAAGAACCCGACCGAGGTCGTGGTTGGAACGGTCAGAATGGCCGGCGGTGTCGAACTACCCGGCCCCGACATATTCGAATGGGCGAACCAGATAACCTTCATGGGCCAGGAACTGCTGAACCCCCCAAGCGTGGAGGGCTGGCACTCGGGCATCGAATGGATAAACAGCGGGTCCCTCATGAAGAGGGCCAACTTCGTGTCCGACATGATGAGCGACCTCGACCGCCCTGGCGTACGCCAGATCGTGGAACAGATGAAGAGCATAGACAACTCACCGGAATCGGTAGTGTCAGAATGCCTCAGCCAGTTGGGAGCTGTCGAGGTCTCTGATGAAACGATGTCCGAACTTGTGGGTCACGCTTCGCTCAAGGGAGATCTCGTCTGGGACGAAGCAAATGAGGCGGAGTCCGCACAGCGTGTCTCGGAAATACTACAGCTGATAGTCGCGACCCGCGAGTACCAGTTCGCATAGGGGGAACGAAGAGTTATCTGCCTGCACATAAAGGCAATAGACCAAGGATACGGAACACATGCTGACAAGAATTGTAGGCGACCGCGTTTACGACTTCAGCCACGTCGTTGGCGGAAGAAATGAGGTGATGGGACCGGTTGCGCTGGCGCCCGGCGGCGATGGCGAACTGTTTGCTGTCATTACGAGAATCGAAGGGACGTGCAACATAACCAGATTTCACGCAGGCGGTAGAGCCGGCGAGGAGGAGGTTATAGGTCGCATAGGCGGCAAGGGCGAAGAACCGGGTCAGTTTACATGGCCTTCGGGAATCGCGCTGGACAGCGAGTCGAACGTCTATGTCTCCGACTCATGGACTAACCGCATTTCGGTATTCAACCGTGACGGGTCTTTTCTGAGGAAATTCGGAGAGGCGGGCGACGGCCCGGGCCAGTTCAGCCGGCCATCCGGCATGGCCATAGACGACGAAGGCAACTTGCTGGTAGTGGACACCCACAATCACAGGGTACAGAAACTAGCCACCGACGGACGGTACATCTCGGAGTGGGGACGCCTAGGCTCAGGCGAGGGCGAGTTGGATTCGCCCTGGGGCATCACCACCGACTCGGATGGATTCATCTACGTCGCGGACCACAAGAACCACCGGATACAGAAGTTCGACGCCGAGGGCAGGTTCGTATTCGCGCTCGGCGGCCACGGCAGCGGCGACTATGAATTCGATCACCCGTCGGACGTCGCTGTTGACCCTGACGGCGACATCTATGTGTGCGACTGGGCGAATCACCGCGTCCAGGCATTCGACGCCGAGGGCAGTTACCTTACGACCTTCATCGGGGATGCGCAGGAACTTTCAAAGTGGCAGAAGGAATACGTTCTCAGCAACCCAGACGTCTATAAGGCGCGCCGCCGGGTGTATTCACTCGAAACGGAATGGAGATTCGCGCTTCCCACGGCGGTCGCATTCGACGCCGCCAAATCGAGACTCATGGTCGCCGACACCCAGAGGTGGCGTATCCAGATATACAACAAGCTCCTGGACTACAGCGACCCACAATTTAATATTTGAGGCTGAACCAACGATGAAGTATCTCAAGACCATCGGATTCAACTCCAACCAGCCGATAGGCCGTGGCTTCAACTATCCGTATGACATCGCGTTCAGCGGAGACGGGCGAATATTCGTCCTGAACAGGATGGGCGGGCTGAATCCACGCGGCATACGGATCCAAATATGCACATTCGACGAGGATTGGCTCGGAGAGTTCAGCACGGGTCCCGGCGACGGAGACGACCAGTTCAGAGTGCCCGTCTGCATGGCCTTCAACGCTCGGGACAATCTGTATGTGACGGACGAGTCGCTGAACGAAGTAAAAGTATTCGACAGCCAGGGCAGCTTTGTGAGGAAGTGGGGCAAGGAAGTCCGGGGAGTAGGTACGCTCGGAGGCCCGGCGGGAATAACTCACGGTCAGGATGGCTCGGTTTACGTAGTCGAGCAGTACGCTTCAAGAGTTCACAAACTGACGTCGGAAGGCGAGCCTGTAACGTCCTGGGGCGAAGAGGGCAACGGCCCGGGCCAGTTCAACTTGCCCTGGGGAGCGACAGTGGACGCCAATGGCGATGTTTACATAGCCGATTGGCGGAATGACAGGATCCAGAAATTCACCCCGGATGGAGAGTTCATGGCTGCCTACGGAGAGTCCGGCGACGGCGAGGGGCAATTTCATCGCCCCAGTTCGGTAGCGGTGGACGGCGAGGGAAAGATGCACATCGCGGACTGGGGCAACGAGCGCGTCCAGGTGTTGAATCCGGACGGCTCGTTCCACCAGTTGCTGCGCGGGGAGGCAACTCTGTCGAAGTGGGCTGAAGAGTGGCTTCTGGTAAACCCGGACGAATACGACGTTCGCAGGGAGTCCCAACTCCTGGTAGAGGAACTGCCCGACCATCTCCAAACCCCCTACCACGTTGCCTCCCAGACCGAGCCGCTGTTCTGGGGGCCGGTGTCGGTCAAGCTCGATTCCGTGGACAGGCTGTACGTGACTGAGCACAGCAGACACAGGATCCAGATATACGAACAATAGAGACTTTAAGAAGCCAAATCCCGACCGGCCCTCCCGAAAGCTTGACATCATAACTCCCAAGCGTCGGAAACTTGCCGTACACACGGGTTGAAGAACAGGCGTGAGGGTAATAGAGTAACGATACATCTTGTGTTGCGTTGTTGATTCAAGGGATTTGGGCATTTTGAAATGAGCAATCGCAAAGAGGGAATACCGTCCAGAATCAAGAATCACTTTCAGTCCAGGACTGTGGACGGTCTCATCGAGATTGCGCCGACCATCGTCACCCTGATTGTCATCTTCTTCTTGGTAGGCTACGCCGATTCATACGTGAAGCCATTCGTGGACCGCTTCCAATTCTCATTCATAGGCGACCGGTCGCTGTACTTTCCCGGAATTGGCGTGGTCATCGGAATCATCGTCTCCTACCTCATCGGCCTGTTCATATCCTCCGGCGTGGGTATGAAGTGCATGAGAGGAATAGACAGCCTGATGCTCCACATACCCTTCGTGAAGTCGGTGTTCGGCGTTTCGCGCCAGATAATGACCTCTATGACCTCACAGTACAACTTCTCCCGCGTAGTATTCATCGAGTGGCCCAGAGAGAATATGGTGGCGATGGGATTCGTCACCGGGCGCGCCTATTCGGAGAGGACGGGAGAGTCACTGGCGGTGGTGTACGTGCCTACTGTCCCGAACCCCACCAGCGGCAACATGGCGCTGGTGCTGGAGGATCACATCATAGAGACCGATATGTCTGTGGAGGATGCGATGAAACTGGTCTTCTCAGGTGGCATATCGCTGCCTGAGGACTTCGCGCTGGCGCGTGTGCCTTTCGAACAAGACGGGCATATGTTTAGCTCCTACGGAGGATTCAGGGTGGAGAAGTCGCGCCAGATGTCGAGTGAGGATGCGCCCGGACCCTAGACCCTATATACTCGGAAACCAAATACGGATGTTTTGGGGGAAAGAGTAGAAATGAGTTCCGAAGAAAGAAATCTGATCGCTCATCTGGCCAGGCGCGCGGGTTTCGGCGCGACGCCCGAAGAGCTTGACCGCTACGAGAAGATCGGCTACGAGTCGCTGGTCGAAGAACTTCTAAACCCGGACGACTCTCTACATATACCCGACGACCTCATCTTCAGGCGGCACGTTGACCTCCACACCATGCAGGGACACAACGCCGCATACTGGGCGTACCGATTGATATCCACCCAGTGCCCGCTGGAGGAGAAGATTGCGCTGTTCTGGCATGGCGTCTTCGCCACCGGCGAGGGCAAGCTGAACAACCTCGGTTCGCTCACAAACCAGATCGGGACGTTCAGAAGATGCGGTCTGGGACGCTTCGACGATCTGCTGATCGAGTTGTCCAAAGACCCCGCCATGATCATCTGGCTGGACAACCACACAAACCACAAAGACTCCATCAATGAGAACTATGGTCGCGAGATACTTGAACTCTTCTCCATGGGCGTGGGCAACTATACCGAGGACGATATCAAGGAATGCGCCCGCGCCTTCACCGGCTGGACCGTAAAGAACGGCGAGTACATGGCAATGATGGCGCAGAAAGATTCTATCTGGCCATACGGCAGGATCCTGTGGCATCACGAATACCGCGAACACGACCACGATGACAGTCGGAAGTCTTTCCTTGGCGAGCGGGGCGACTTCAACGGAGAGGACATCGTTCACATCATATGCCGTCAGCCTGCAACCGCACGATTTATCGCAAGACATCTCTACAACTTCTTCGTTGCGGATGAAGTTCCGGTACCGCAATGGTCGGACACCCCTCCACTGGACCCCAATGCTATAGATGCACTGGCCGCAGCATACGAGGAGCACGACCACGACATTCGTTCGGTGCTCCGGGTCCTCTTCAACTCCGACTTCTTCAAAGAAGCCCGATTCCGGCGCGTCAAGAGCCCGACCGAAGTCATAGTCGGGACACTGCGGAAGACCGGCGAATACAGCGTGCCCGACGGAGGAGACAACGGGATATTCATGGTAATGGAAGAAGCCGGCTTCATGGGTCAGAAGTTGCTGGACCCGCCTTCGGTAGAGGGCTGGCACACCGGCGAAGAGTGGATTACCAGTGGATCTCTCGTTGACCGTGTCAACTTCGCCGCTCAGCGACTCGGAGACGCATCCAATCCCGGCGTGAAGAATCTCGTGAGCCGCGTAAATGACGGCAGTGACTCGTCCGACCCGGCCGATTTGGTGGACGCCTGCCTGGAGGTCTTAGGACCGATTGACGCATCGGACGACACCAGAACGCTGCTTATTGATCTGGCGACCCGCGGAATCGAAGCGGAGCCATCGGGTTCAACTTCTCAGGACCTGATCCTGTCCATCTTCAAGCTGATAGTGTCGAGTCGTGAGTACCAACTCTGCTGAACCCGTCGTCAGCGAAAGAACAGTAAACAGGCACAGAGGGACGCGCAGACCGTGGCGCGTCCCTCTTTCCTACCCGGGCCTAAGTGTGCAGTTCTATGATGTCTCTGTCGCTAAGCTGATGCGTCCTGCCTACGTGCTGACCGTCGAACTTGCCCGAGTCGCCCCACAGCACGGCGTACTTGAGCCCCTGCCCTATCTCCTTGTGGACGCCCTGCGCCGCCTCGATAACGGTCGCGCCCATCGGAAGTACCAGCGGCTCGGTCGGCACATAGTCCTCGACTTTGATTCGCGGCGACTTGGTGTAAACCCGAATCACCTTCAGCGCCTCGAAGATTTCCTCAGACATCTCGTCGAATCCGACGTTCTCCTCGGCGCTGGCCATGATCACCGGATACGTGTCGCCAAAGCTCTCCTCGATCAACATATACTGGTCGAGCGCGCCCGGGATATCGGCCTTGTTTCCGACGATGATAGTCGGCTTGTTCAGCCAGGGATCGCCTTCGGGCGGAGCCTCGCCTCTGCCAAGCATCCGAAATCCCCACTGTTCGAGCGCGAAGAACACATCCTTCGCCTGCTCGCTCGCGTCCATCGAAAGGTCCAGTACGATGACGAATACATCCGTGTTTCTGAGGAGCCCATACAGACGTCCCTGGGTGGAGGGGTTGGAAATCGGAGGGGTATCCACCAACTGAATCGGTACGTCCTCGTAGATGAGCATCCCCGGAACAGGCTCTATGGTGCTCAACTCGTATGCTCCAACCCTGCTCTTCGCTCCCGTGGATTTATTGAGCAGCAGTGACTTCCCGACATTCGTAGGTCCAATCAGGGTTGCGCGACCTCCGCCCTCCTTGGGCATGGAAAACGGTTCTATCCTGCCGCTCCCCTTCCCTTTGGATGAACTCTGCTCCAGGTCCGCCATCAATCTGGACAGCCTGGACCGCAACTGCGCCTTGAGATGGTCCGTGCCCTTGTGTTTGGGCATTATGGCGAGCATCTCCTGAAGCGAGGCGATCTTCGCTTGTATCGTCGAAGCCTGTCTGTATCGCTCCTCGGCCTCTCTGTACTGTGGAGGTACATTCGTGGGCATGACAACCTCCTTTCGCCCATACCGTGCTTACGTCTATTCTTACAGATGATACCACTAGCGGAACCATTTTCGTACAATTGACCTTTGAGAACGCTTAAAGTATATTCGGTTTCAATCCCTCTCAGGATGGACATGCTTGAAATGGTCGTAAGGGTGCGCCGTCCCACCAGCGTAAGAAGGCGCGAAATCATAGACGCTGCCCGCCTCGCGGTAACTGAACACGGTATGCAAGCGCTGACTATTGGCAATCTGGCGCGTGCTGTCGGTGTGAGTGAGGGCGCAATATACCGTCACTTCCGGGGTAAAAAACAGATTCTCGCCGGGCTCATCAAGGATATTGACTTGAGACTGACACGACGCATTGACCTGATAGACGGCGACCCCGACTCCGGGCTCAAGCGCCTCGAACAGGTGCTGCGCGACAACGTAGCGCCTTCGACCCTGACCGGCGTTTCATTTCTGGTTATCGCGGAAGTGCTTATGAACGGCGACGATGAACTGCGCCAGCTTATGCAGGCCTCGATTGACAAGCACCTGTCTATGATCGAAGCGCAACTAACCATCGGGATGCAGAAGGGCGAAGTGAGACCTGAGGTTGACCTGAAAGCCGCCGCTCTGCAATTCTACGGCCTGATACAGGCCGTCAACACGCTGAATCACTTTGGAAGCGAAGACTACCCTGTCGGCGACAGTCGCAAACTGTGGAAGATATTCAACGGGGGCGTATCCGGAATCAAGGAAGAGGAGAATTCCAAATCGTAGATTCCTCTCAGTACCAAATAGAGGTCTCGGGCCTGTGGAAGGTATTCGGCGATAACCCTGAACACGCGCTCGATCCGGCCTACTATTCAAAAGACAGGTCTGAAATTCAGGAGGAGTTGGGTTTAGTCATCGGACTGCGCGACATTTCCTTCAAAGTCAGGGCCGGCGAAATTTTCGTCATAATGGGTCTGTCCGGGAGTGGCAAGTCAACGCTGGTTCGCTGCCTCATTCGGTTAATCGAATCCACGAAAGGGCGGATTGCATTCGATGGCGAGGACATTCTCGAATTTTCCCAGGAGCAACTAATAGAATTCCGGCGCAACAAGGTCGCGATGGTATTCCAGAGCTACGGCCTGTTGCCGCATAGGTCTGTCCTGGACAATGTCGCTTACGGACTCGAAATCCAGGGGATGGACAGGGTCGAGCGATACAAGGTCGCCTCCGAAGCCATCGAGACCGTGGGGTTGAGTGGTTGGGAAGACTACTATCCCAGAGAGATGAGCGGCGGAATGCAGCAGCGCGTCGGACTGGCCCGTGCCCTGGCGGTCAACTCGCCGGTGTTGCTGATGGACGAACCTTTCAGTGGCCTCGACCCACTGATACGCCGTGAGATGCAGGACGAGTTGATCTCACTGCAGACTGAACTCCACAAGACCATCGTATTCATAACCCACGATCTGGACGAGGCGCTGAAGCTGGGGGACAGCATTGTCATCTTGCGTGACGGTGAAATCGCCCAGGAAGGTTCTCCACAGGATATAGTGTCCAGACCGGCTGACGACTACGTCGCCGAATTCGTGAAGGACGTCTCCAGATCCAAGGTGATTCGGGCCGAATCGGTAATGCGGGACTGCATTTCCGTCGTCCGTCGGCGGCAAAGTCCGGCCGACGCCCTCGATACGATGCAGAGGACAGGCGCTGAACTGGCATACGTCGTTGAGGATGACCAATCGCTAGTAGGGGCGGTGACCCTTGAACATGCCGCGCTACTTGTCGGACAAGATGTGTCCAGTCTCCTCCAGGTTCCCGTAGAACTCCCGGAAAGCGTAAACTCCGACGCCTACCTGGATGAGATAGTACCCCTGGCTGCGCGTTCAGAACACCCAGTTGCCGTGATTGATTCGGAGGGCCGTCTGTTGGGCGAAGTACGCAGGGGTACGCTGCTCGCCGGGATGTCCGAAAGTTCGACGGAGGTCTGAAATGGCTCGGTTGGAGAATGTTCGGTTTGGTTCCGAGGCCGGTTCGGGAGGTGGTTCGCTAATTTCCTTCATTCGCGGAAATCCATGGATTGTCGGGCTGGCTCTGTTCCTGGCGGCGCTGTTGGCAAGTCTGCTGATCTGGGGTTCCAACATGGACTTCCCAACGACGCTCTCCAGTTCCGAGATTCAAACGTCCAGCGGCAATGTAGTGACGCTCGACAAGACCGTGAGGGAGGTTACCGGCGACACGATTGACGACGTAGTTGACTGGATAACGCGAGAAGGCAGCTGGCTGTTTGATGGTCTGAGCACAGGAGTGACCTACGCGCTGGTCTGGATAGAGGACGGACTGAAGTGGATCCCGTGGCCCGCGGTCGTGGTGGGACTGGCGCTGGTGTCGTTCGCGGTCGGGCGCTGGAGCCTGCTCGGCTTTACCACCGCCGCGCTGCTCTTCGTCGGCTTCATGGGGCTCTGGTCGAACACCATAGACACCATAGCCCTCATGGTCGTCGCCGTGGTTATATCCGTAACGATTGGTCTTCCGCTGGGCATATTGGGCGCGCGCAGCAGGATGGCGGACAACCTGATGCGTCCCATCCTGGACGCTATGCAGACCATGCCCAGTTTCGTCTATCTTCTGCCCGGGATTCTCTTCTTCGGTCTGGGCAAGCCCGCGGGCATCTTCGCGACCATCATCTACGCCGTGCCGCCCGTAATACGTCTGACCAACCTGGGAATCCGCCAAGTTTCCGCAGAGGCGGTGGAGGCGGCGCGCTCGTTTGGAACAACGCCCTACCAGCTTCTAACGAAGGTGCAGATACCGATGGCCCTGCCCACTATCATGGCGGGAATCAACCAGACGACCATGATGGCGCTGGCAATGGTGACCATTGCCAGCATGGTCGCGGCCGGGGGTCTCGGCGACAACGTGTTGCGCGCACTCCAAAAGAACCAGCCGGGAAATGGCGCAATTGCGGGAATCGCAATCGTGTTTCTTGCTATAGTAATTGACCGACTCACCCAGTCGGTCGTGCGAGGCCGCCAAGAGGCGCTCAGAAGCTCCGGATAACAACCTTCAGCGAATCGTAGAAAAAGAAAGGAGAACCCATGTTTGACCACATAGCGAAGAAACTACCCATACTGATATTGACTCTGGTGGCGATAGCGTCCCTGGTCGCCGTCGCCTGCTCTTCCGAGCCGACGGTCGTCGAGAGGGAAGTATTGGTCGAGGTCGAGAAGCCCGTCGAGGTCATCAAGGAGGTAGTAGTCGAGGTCGAGAAGGAAGTCGTCAAAGAAGTGATGGTGCCCGGCGAAACCGTCGTGGTCGAGAAGGAAGTCGTCAAAGAAGTGATGGTGCCCGGCGAAACCGTCGTCCAGGAAGTCATCAAGGAAGTCGCGGTCCCCGGCGAAACTGTCATAGTTGAAAAAGAGGTCGAGGTCGTCAAGGAAGTCGAGGTTGAGGTCGTCAAGGAAGTTGAGGTCGAAAAGGTCGTAGAGGTCGAGAAGATAGTTGAGGTAATGGCGCCCGAAGGCCCCAAAGAGACCATCGTATTCAGCGACCTCAACTGGGCCAGCGCACAGGTGCAGAACCGGATCGCCCAGTACATCGTCGAAGAGGGATACGGCTATCCAACGGACGTAGTATTCGGATCAACCCTGCCTCTCTTCCAGGGCCTGCGTCGCGGCGACTCTCACGTGACGATGGAAATATGGCTGCCCAACCAGGACGAAGCCTGGATGGAAGCCCAATCCATGGGTGAGGTCGTATCAGTCGGAGAAAGCCTTGGCAAAGATTGGCAGTCCGCCTTCGTAATTCCGGCCTACCTACAGGCGCAGTACCCCGACCTGGACAGCGTTGACGACCTGAAAGAAGATCAGTACAAGATGCTCTTCGAGACCGCTGAAACCGGCGGAAAGGCCAGGCTGGTATCCTGTGTCATTGGCTGGGCCTGCGAAACTGTCAACGCGGCGCAGATTGCAGGTTACGGTCTGGACGATCACGTCCATGTCGTCAACCCCGGAGACGGCGCGGCCGCTAACGCCGATTTGTACGGCGCGTACGAGAAGCAGGAGCCCTGGCTTGGCTACCAGTGGGGAACCAACGACCCTGCGTTGGTGCTGGACCTGGTGCGCCTGGAAGAGCCCGCTTACAGCGACGAGTGCTGGTTCACGACCAAAGCCTGCGCGTATGAGGATGCTACAATACTCATTGCGGTCCATCCTGACGTACTGCCCCGCGCGCCAGACGTAATAGAAATGCTCCGCGCATGGGACTTCAACATCGGCGTTTACAAGGAAGTCGCGGCCTGGATGGCAGACAACGAAGGCGCCACAACCCATGACGCCGCGCTCTGGTGGCTGAACAGCAACCCCGGCATGTGGGGCGGCTGGGTATCGAGCGACGCGGAAGCGGCCGTCAACGCCGCGCTCGCGGCGGGAGAAATTCCCGACGGCTGGCCCGAAGAGTAGATTTTGATTCCCATAGACGCCCGGCGCGGCGTCGCATGAACCAACGGGGCGGCCTCCGAACTAGGGGCCGCCCTTTTCTATCGCCGCCATGTATCCCGACTGCTTAAAGCCAGTTCTCGACGGATAGTCCCGGAACACGCTCGAAATACCTAACATTCCCTGTAATCATTGTAAGGTTTCGGACCAGGGCAATGGCGGCTATACAAGAATCGGCGTCCCCTATCGGAGTTCCCTGTCGCTCTAAGTGCGCTCTCAGTTCGCCATAGCGTCTGGCGGCTGCGGCATCAAAGGGAAGCACTGTCAGGTTTAGCAGAAGTTTGGTCTCTATTCGACTCAAGAGATATTCAGAACGGGAACTCGCGCGATGAGCTCCGTAGGTCAATTCTCCCAGCGTTATGCTGGATGTGAACTGTCGCTCGGCAGGCACGGAAGCCAGCTTGGCCAAGAGGACTGCGGAGGGTGAACGCTTGATCAAGTTGCTCAGGATATCCGTATCCAGCAGGTACATCACTCCTCCAGATTCACCAAGCGGCCCGTATCGCCCGACCTCTGCGCGTAGATGAGTCTGATCATCTCGTCGACCTCTTCGTCTTCCATCAGTCCGCTCCACGTGCCCACCAGTGCCAGCGCGCCCTCCAGTTGGATATCCGATACCCGCGTTCGCTCTATCAATTCTAGGTCATCCACGCTCACCAAAGCCGCAACGGGCCTACCCCCTCTCTCGATGATAACTCGCTGACCTCCATCAGCCACTTCGGACATGAGATCTGAAAAGCCGGATTCTGCCTGCGCCGCGCTAACTCTTTTGGACAAGACAAATCTCCTTTCCTTATGTCTTCGATGCCAACTAACTATATCACGCTGAGGTGATCTAAGATCCCGCCCTATCAAAGTTCTATTATCGAACATCGAGCTTGAGTCAAACCGACCAAGAACGCCCGTAGTACCCACCGGATTGGTAGCGTTTCTTTTCGGGTGGAAGACTAGCTCTGATGACTCTTCGGATATCTATCTCTAGCTTTAGAAACCGTGCGTCTCTACCTGATACCATAGATTCAACCACCAAAGAGGAAACGCTACTCACCGGATTCCCATAATTGACCGAATCTGTCCAGTTCTGTATATTGAATGCGAGCGTTCACTTACTTATTGAATGCAGTTTAGAAAAATAATCAACCGGACTCACAGATCCCCGAGAGGAGACACTATGTTGTACCACGCAAAGACAAAATCGCTTGTCCTTGTCGCCGCCCTGATGTCAATAGCCTTAGTTGCGGCGATTGCTTGCGCCTCCGACCCCGAAGTCGTCGAGAAGATCGTCGAAGTTGAAAAGGTCGTCGAGGTCGAGAAGGTCGTCGAAGTTGAGAAACCCGTAGAGGTAGTCAAAGAAGTCGTCAAAGAGGTCGAGAAGGAAGTCGTCAAGGAAGTAGAGGTAATGGTGACCGCCGTTCCCTCCATGCCGAGCGACGACCCGGTTTATGGCGGCACGATCAGGTTCGGAATGATCGCGTTTAACTCGCTCGACCCAATGCTCGCCGGCCTGGCCCAGGCCGAAGCGCCATATGGCGAGCTTAACTATGACCACATCGTCGCATACTGGTACGATGGCGAAGTTACCCCCTGGGCAGTCGAATCCTGGTCTTCCACAGACGATCTGTCCCAGTACACATTCAAAGTCCGCGACGGCATAAAGTTCCACAACGGGGATCCGCTCACGTCTGCTGATATTAAGTACACGCTCGACCGCATCCGCCACGAGGATTCGGCGTCGCCCCACAAGGACAACATCGCTTTCATTGACGAAATAAGAACACCGGACGACAACACGGTCGTTCTGGAACTCGGCGACCCCAACGCCTTCGTCATGGGTGAAATGACAGACTATCACGCAAAGATAGTCCCGGACGGCATCACCAACGATGAGATCACGACCGGCGAGCACGGTTCGGGGCCATTCACTCTCCAGGACCACAACGCGACCGAACGGTCAGTCATGGAGCGCTACCCGGATTACTGGCGCGAAAACAGGCCATACCCCGATCAGGTGATATTCTTCTATATGCCTGAGGCGGTCACCCGCGTCGAAGCTCTCAAGACAGGCGCGATAGATGTGATACTGAGTCCCCCGCTTTCCTCGCTCGGATCGCTCGCGGGCAACCCGGACATTCGCATCGCCGAAACTTCGTCGGCGGGTGTCGGCGTTATTGATATGCACACCAGCTACAAACACCTCCAGGGCGACGACAAGTTCGCGCCGTTCCAAGGTGTGGAAGAGCCCCTGTTCGCAAACAAGAACCTGCGTAAAGCGATGCAGTACGCCGTGGACCGACAATTTGTGGTGGACGCCGCTTTCTTCGGACGCGGCAACCCTGCGAATGACCATCCCGTAGGCATAAACGACCAGTACTACTGGGACGAACAGCCCATCATCAAGCAGGACATAGCGAAGGCAAAAGAGTTCCTCGCCGCGGCGGGCTACCCGGACGGCATTGATGTCGTACTGAATACGTCCGACTTCAACCAGATGCAGGATGTCGCTCTCGCCTTCAAAGAGTCCGTCAAGGAAGCCGGAATCAACGTGGAAGTCGTTCCGCATGACGAATCAACATACTGGACAGCGCAGTGGATGAATCCCTGCTGCCCGTTCGTATCCAGCAACTGGGGTTCGCGGCCGGCCTTCGCTTCCATTAACGTACAGCTCAAAGGCGGCGGTGTCTGGAACGAATCGTTCTACAACAACCCCCGCCTTGACGAGTTGCTAGATCTCGTCGCCGGCGAAGCCGATTTCAACAAGCGTAAAGAATACTTCCGCGAGATGCAGGAGATCCTGATTGAGGATGTCCCGGTGCTGTATCTCACCTACAACCCCGTCCTGTACGCTCACCGCGATAACATCAAGGGCGTCAAGGCGCACGCTGAGAACGGGCACTGGCTGTTCGAGGAGTGGTGGGTCTCGGATAACTAGGCAGCGATGTCAATCGGCCGGCGGGCGAGTGACGATACTCTGCCCGCCGGCCGATTGAGTATCGGATAGTAAGACGCGCCCATCACCGTCGGAACGGGCGTATAGTCAGTACCCAGGCACACCAAGCGAGCGATAGCGCATGGCACGGTTTCTAATAGTCAGACTCTCCCTCATAGTGGTAACGCTGCTTGCCGTCTCCATCGCTATATTTACACTGATAGAGTTGGTGCCGGGAGACGCCGCTCAGGTTATGCTCGGCCAGCAGGCGACTCCTGACAACCTCAGAAACCTCCGAGCGCAAATGGGCCTGGACCGCCCCCCGCACATTCGTTACTTGGACTGGATTACAGGAGCCGCGCGCGGAGACCTCGGCGAATCGGCGAAATCCAGGGCTCCTATATCCAGCATAATAAGTGGACGCTTAGCCAACTCGGCGCTTCTCGCCGGACTGGCCTTTCTGATAGCCGTACCGCTCGGGCTGACCATAGGCGTATGGGTTGGAACCAGAGCCGACACCAAAATGGACCGCTTCCTCACGATGGGCGGACTTGTAACTATATCACTGCCCGAGTTCGTAACCGGAGTGGTGCTGATACTGATACTGTCTTCCACCCTGAAATGGCTGCCCTCGTCCAGCATAATGATGCCCGGCGAATCCATACTGGGCAATCCGCAGGTGCTGATAATGCCGGTTCTCACGGTAACCGGCGCGCTGTTCGCCTACATCCTCAGGATGGCGCGCGCCAACGTGATAGAAGTCATGGGAAGCAACTATGTCCGCACGGCGATCCTGAAGGGTCTTCCTATGCGAACGGTGATCGTAAGGCATGCCATTCCAAACGCCTTGCTGCCTACGATAACCGTCATCGCCAACAATGTCGGCTGGATGTTCGGTGGACTGATAATCATCGAGAACCTGTTCTCCTATCCGGGCATGGGCAGCCTGCTCATATCAGCGATAAACACACGCGACATTCCGCTTCTTCAGTCCACCGCTATGGTGATCGCCTCGGTCTATGCGTTCAGCAACCTCGCGGCCGATCTCGCATACGGTACGCTCAATCCCAGGGTGAGGTTGGCCTGATGGCAGTAAGAGACTCCGCTCTGAGTACCGGACAACAACAAACTCCCGCGCTGTTCAGGGCAGCACAGACCGTTCGGGATGGGCTGTCACTGATTCTTCGCACCAACACCGGGCGCATAGGTTTCGTCATCGTAGCGATCCACCTTGCGCTAGCCCTGGCAGGTCCCTGGATAGCGCCTTATCCCCCGACGGACTATCACCTGGACGCTCGATTCAGTGGGCCATCTTCCGAGTATTGGCTGGGCACCGACGAATTCGGACGCGACGTGCTCAGCAGGGTCCTGGCCGGAGCGCGCTCGATAATATGGATCTCGGTCATAGGCACCATATTCGGTGTCACCCTTGGCACTGTCGTAGGCGTAACCAGTGGATACCTGGGCGGCAAGGTAGATCAGTTCATAATGAGAATCGTGGACTGGTTCCTCGCTATTCCATCGCTGCTTCTGACGATTCTCGTAATCAACATGGCGTCACAGCGTTTCAGCAATATAGACCATTCCTGGATAATCATATTCGTCATAGGAATATCGTTCATGCCCAACAATAGTCGCGTCATCAGGAGCGCGGCGCTCGCCATCAAGCCTCTCGAATTCGTTCAAAGCGCTCGGCTGAGAGGAGAACCGACGCTATACATAATGTTTCGCGAGGTGCTCCCCAACGTTTTTCCCGTCGTCGCGGTGGAGGCTACGATACGACTGAGTTTCGCGCTGCTGCTCACCGCTGGACTCGGCTTTCTGGGGCTGGGAGTGAAGCCGCCGGAGCCTGATTGGGGACTTATGGTGAGTGAAAATGCCGACCATCTGGGAACCGTTCCATGGGCCGCGCTCGCGCCGGGCCTGGCGATGGCATCCCTGGTCGTCGGGATAAACCTTCTCGCCGATGGCATACGCCAAGCCCAGAATCTGCCTGAAACCGGAGAGTGAACGTGAATCACGCCGACAACTCGGACGCGCCGATCATACAGCTGGAAAATCTGGCGGTGACTTTCCAGACGCCGCGGGGAGCGTTCCGCGCGGTGCGGAGCGCTTCACTCGAAATCGCGCGTGGAGAGGTAGTAGGACTGGTAGGCGAGTCCGGTTGCGGAAAATCTACCGTCGCTTTCGCCATGATGGACTATCTTCCCGGTACCGCCAATGTGGAGGGCGCGGTTCGATTCGAGGGCATGGACATCTCGCAGTTCACCGACGCCGAACTGCGAGAACTCAGGGGCAACCGGATAGCGATGGTTTACCAGGACCCGATTACCTCGCTCAACCCTTCGATGAGAGTCGGACCGCAGATTGAAGAGGTCCTCAAGCATCATCTCGACATGGACTCTGACGCCGCGCAACGCCGCGCCGTCGAGCTTTTCGAAAGCGTCGGCCTCGCCGACCCGGAGCGAATAGGCAGACGTTACCCTCACCAACTGAGCGGCGGTATGCAGCAGCGTGTGGTCATAGCAATGGCGCTGGCCTGCGATCCTCACCTGCTTATCATGGACGAGCCCACAACGGGACTGGACGTTACGACCGAAGCGACAATCCTCGACCTCATCGTCGAACTGAAAGACAGGGTCAACGCGGGCATCTTGTTTGTCAGCCACAACCTTGGGGTGATAGCGAGGGTAGCCGACAGGGTCGCGGTAATGTACGCGGGCGAAATAGTCGAAGAAGCGCCCGTGCGCGAACTCTTCAAGAACCCCAGTCATCCCTACACGGCGGGGCTTCTTTCCTGCGTTCCCCAACCGCCGGGAGACGATGGCGTCGAACTACAGCTCAGGAGCATTCCGGGCGCGGTGTTCGACGCCCAGATGGAGCAGGCGAACTCCTGCCTGTTCGCTCCCCGCTGCCCACTGGCAGGAAGTGAGTGCATCACCACAACTCCACCGTTGACGGTAGTGGCCGAGAGCCACCGGGTAAGGTGCTTGCATCACGATGAGGTAAATGAAGGAATATGGGGCGATTTGCTGGAAAGGGTCGTCAAACCGCCTCCGGAAGAGGCGACACCGGCCTTATACGCCGAAGACCTCCGTAAGTTCTACGGCGGCGGACGCAGGAAGTACATCCTGTTCGGCCCTCCGGTCAGGCCTCCGGTCAGAGCGCTCGTGGACGTGGACATGCGCGTTGGCGGGGGAAGAACTCTGGGCATCGTGGGCGAGAGTGGTTCAGGCAAGAGCACGGCGGCACGCGCCATCGTGGGGCTTGAATCGAAGGACGGCGGTGTCCTTCAGCTACGGGGGCAGGAGCTCGAAGGTGACGTGGAAGATAGGACCGAAGACCAGCGGTCCGCGATGCGGATGGTCTTCCAGAACCCGACCGCATCCCTCAACCCCAAGCTGCCTATCAAGCACGCGATCACCCGCGCGCTCCGCAAGTTCGCTGGAGTCCGGCGTGGCGAGATTCGCGAACGCTCCGAAGAGCTAATGAGCGCGGTTGGACTCGATCCGCTATACCTTGACAGGCTGCCCTCCGAGTTGAGCGGTGGCCAGCAGCAGAGAGTGGCGCTTGCCAGCGCATTCGCCGCCAATCCCGACCTGGTGGTCGCGGACGAAGCCGTGTCCGCCCTGGACGTATCCGTACAAGCCCAGGTGTTGAATCTGCTCGAAGAGCGTCAGCGGGAAACCGGGAACGCCTATGTGTTCATCACCCACGACCTGGGAGTAGTGCGCTACGTATCGGACGACATTCTGGTGCTCTACGCGGGCCACGTAGCGGAATATGGGCCGTCGGAAGCGGTGCTTTCGACGCCGTCTCACCCGTACACAGAGGCGCTTCTATCCGCGGCGCCGGTACCCGACCCGGACGCCGAGCCTACTCACATACGCCTGGAGGGATCAGTCCCGACACTGCGTTCGGCCTTCAAAGGATGCTTCTTCGCCGGCCGATGCCCCAGGAAGATTGGAGACATCTGCGACACGGAGCAGCCTCCCGAACAGCGTGGTCCCGGAGGTGAGGCGCACATGATAAACTGCCACATCCCGGTAGAAGAGCTTGAGCGACTTCAGCGGGCGGATGTCTCCGGATCTGCCGCAGCAGGCTAAGCGAGACTTGGGGGCTAAAGACACCCTTCTGACTCATGCAACGTCAGATGACACCCTCTTCCCTGAGTTCGGCCAGACGCTCTTCAGTAATCCCTAGGTCACCTAGATAAACCTGCTCGTTGTGTTCCCCCAGCAAAGGCGCGCGATTCGCGATTCGCCACGGCGACTTGGTCAATCTGTACGGCGCTCCCGTGTATATAAATGTCTCTCCCAGTTCCGGGTGTTCCACCTCAACCGGGAACCCGCGCGCCTTGAAGTGCGGGTCGTTCAGCACGTCTTCGGGCGAGTTTATGATCCCCCACTGAAATCCCAATTCCTGGGCGCGCGTGAACAGATCGTAGGAGTCGGTCTTTGCGGCCATCTTTCGTAGCGTGTCGGCTACCCGTCGCTGCTGGGCCATGGCGTCCGGGTCGCCCCTCCGCATTGCCTCGCGGCTCGGATAGCTCAGATACTCCCCCAGGTTCTCTACGAGCCCTTCCTCCTCCATCCATGCCAGCAGGTGGAACCACTGCTCCTCGGTGCGAGCGCCGATACCCACGTTAACATAGCGTCCGTCCTTGCAAAGCACCTGCGCCTGGGGAGTGGGTATGACCGACGCGTGGCGTCCGGTCTGCCTCTGAACCGTATCGCCCGCGACCAGCCAACTATACGTGGCGGCCTCGGTAGTGATGTTCAGCGCGGCGTGCATGTTGGCGTCAATGTACTGACCGACGCCGGTGAACTGGCGATGAACGAGTGCAGTCATAATGCCAATCACGGCGTAGTGCCCGACCGTGTGATATGCCTGGTTGCCGCCGCCACGCACGGGTGGTATGTCGTGATCGTCGTATCCGCAGCTCCACACCGGACCGCCAAACGCGAGAGCGGTCAAATCCGTGCTGGCATAGTCCCTGTATGGCCCGTCCTGGCCAAACGGCGTTATCGAGGCCATGACGAGGGAGGGATTCGACACGCTGAGTTCTGCGTAGCCCAGCCCGCGAGAATGCAAATAGCCCGGCGGATGGCTGTCCACTATCACGTCGGCGCGAGCGGCCAGATCCCTGAAGACGCGCTGCCCCCTCTCGCTCTCGATGTCGAGGGTTACACTGTGCTTGCTCGTGTTGTAGTGCCAGAAGAACAGGCTCCTGTCCGGCCCGGGTTCATTCTGGTAGAACGGCTCGTAAGCGCGGGTGGGATCGCCATTCGGGGGCTCGACTTTAATAACGTCGGCGCCCATATCAGCGAGCAATTTGCCGCACCAGGCGCCAATCTCCCCGCCAACCTCCAGGACGCGGACATCTTCGAGAACACTCTGTACTATGTCAGCTTCCACGTCAGATGACCCCCTCGTCCGTCAGCGCGCGCATGGTCTCGGTCGGCATACCCAGAACTTCTCCAAATACCTCGTCGTTGTGCTGCCCGAGAGTAGGCGCGCCTGTTTCGATAGCAGCCGGAGTTTCAGATAGCCTAACCGCCATTCCGTCCACTCGCACCTTGCCTATTTCCTTGTGTTCGACGGTTGGAAAAAGGCCCCACGCCTTCGTATTTGGATCATACTCAATGCGGTCTTCGGGATGCTGCACCGCGGCGGCGGGAACGCCCTTGTCCTGGAGCAATTCCATCACCTGCATCGGCGTTCGAGTCTCCGTCCATTCCTCGATTCTCTCGTCGAGTTCGTCGTGACGTTCGATTCGACCCTCCACGGAATTGAGCGAGTCATCGCCGGCAAGGTCATGGAATCCTATCGCTTCGCACAGCGCCGCCCAGTCTTTATCGTTCCTCACGGCAACTGCCGCCCACTGATCATCCCCGGCGCACTTATATATGCCATGCGGCGCCATCTTCGGGTATGTGCTCCGGTTGCTGTCGGGATTTCCGGGACGCCTGGTTGGGATGCCGTTGACCGTATAGTCGAGTACGGAGGGGCCGTTGAGCGCCGCAGCGCCGTCCGAGCAGGACATATCCACCCACTGCCCTACACCGGTGCGGTTGCGGTGATAGACGGCCATCAGAATAGCTATCGCCATGTGATAGCCGCCGGTGTGGTCCATGAACGAGTATCCCCAGCCCGCCGGGGGCATATCCGCAAGCCCCGACTGGAATGTAAGTCCCGACACCGCCTGCACTATGGGCCCCCATGTCTTGAAGTCGGAGTATGGCCCCACATGTCCGAAGCCACTGTTGGAGACGTATATGATATCGGGCTTGATCTTCACCATCTCGTCGTAGGAAAATCCCCAGCGATCCAGCACGCCCTTGCTGAAGTTCTCCGCGACGACATCGCTGACCGAAATCAGTTCGCGCAGGATGTCGCTGGCCTCGGGCTTCCGCATATCGAGAGTGACGCCCATCTTCTCTACATTGTGGTTATTGAAGGTGCCGCCGAGGTTGACTCCTCTGCGCTCGTCCGTCCAGGGACCATTGCCCCGGAAGATGTCCCACTGCCCCTGTCTGAGCCGGTCTTCGACGCGGATGACCTGCGCCCCGAACATGGCGAGTATCTTGGTTGCGCCCGCTCCCGCAAGCTGGCCCGTGAAGTCGCAGATGCGAATCCCGGACAGCGCGGGGCGCGTTCCTTTTGTTGGAGTCATATATAGGACGTCTCCCCGAGTATCGTGGGTTTGGGCGTTCCAATAAAAAACTGCGGCAGGCGGAGTCAACGACTGACCGCCTGCCACAGACGAAGATGCTGGTAGGTGGCGCGAGGCCCAGACTACGTGACTTCCAGGGTCACGTTTCTCAGCGGCGCGGCGAACTGGGTGCGGTCGAGTTCTATCGCGTCCTTCTGGTATATCTGGACGCGGTAGGACTCGTAGTCGGGAATGAACAGGCGGAATTCACTGTCAATCCTGACGGATCTCGGACGACGCAGGTACTTTTCGTCTTCAAGGCGACCCATCTCTCTCAGGCGGTTGGACACCGCGTTGGTCAGCATGTAGTTGCGCGCGACCCTTGAAAGCGTGGCGTCTCCCGCGAAGCTCCAGATGTACTTCCCTTCCGAGTTGAACATCACCACGCGGTTGTTGCCCCAGTCCGAGACGTATATATCACCGTGCGCGTCAACCGCTACGCCCGTGGGCCTGTCGAATTCACCATCGCCCGAACCCTGGCGTCCGATCACGTTCTTGAGTTCGCCATCCGCGTCGAATACCTGGAGCCTGTTGTTGCCCCAGTCAGCCACGTAGATATCGCCGAACTCGTCCACGTGGACGCCCCAGGGAAGATTGAACTCACCCGGCGCGTCGCCATAAACGCCGCCGAAGCCGCCAAGGTATTTGCCGTCGGGCGTGTATCTCTGTACGCGGTTATTCTCCGAGTCCACTACAACCATGTTGCCGTCCGGGTCGAATCCTATCCCGTTGGGCCTGTTGAACTCTCCGTCGCCGTCGCCGTAAACGCCCCACTTGGAGACGAATTCGCCGTCCGGGTCGAACTTGGTAATCCTGTGAGTCCCCTCGTCACTGACATGGATGTAGCCTTCACTATCAGTGACGATCTGCACCGGCCAGACGAACTGCCCGTCGCCAGCGCCGGGACCACCGATGCTCTTCATGTCCGAGGTGAACTCGGCCATGTCCTCCAGAGGCCAGACCCTGATACTCGATCCGCCCTCGGAGCGCATGAGAACGTAGGTATCGCCATCGCCCGAGAACGCTATGTCGGTTGGAAAACCGATGACCCTTCTCATGCCCAGCGTCTTCAGGTAGGGGTATCCTGCTCTCAGCAATCCATAAGGTCTGCTCATCGTCTATCTCCCTGAATTCCCTTTTTCAATCTAGTTGGCGAACGGGGAAATCTGCTCGTACTCGCCCTTGACTATTGGTCGCGCCTCGACTTCGAGTATCTGTTCGAGGAGCGTGGAGTATATGCCCCTGAAGTCAATGGTGTGCTTCAGGTCTTCGCCGTGTTCCCAGTCAGCCGGGTGCAGCGACGGGTATTCGCTGTAAAGTCCGCCGATCACGTTGTTGCCGAATATATACGCGCCGCCGCCCGACCCGTGGTCGGTGCCGCTGCCGTTGTCTCGCATTCGCCTTCCGAATTCGGTAAAGACGAAGACTGTAACATCGTCCGCGGCATCGTGGGACTCGAGGTCGTCGAGGAAGTCCGAAATCGCGCCGGAGAGATCGTTCATCAGCTTGGGATGGGAAGGCATCTCGTTGGCGTGCGTGTCATATCCGCCGTGCGCGGTGTAGAAGATGCGCGTGCCTAAGTCTGCCAGATGTATCCGAGCCACGTCCCGCATATTCTTTGAGATTTCATTGTCCGCGTACTCGATTTCGGAGTCATACTGGTCGGCGACGTCCGCCAGCATGTCCGCTCCCTTGAGCACATCCAGGCCGGTCTGGCCGATGTACTCCGCGACTGGGCCAGCGCCAATCGCCTGCCCATAGATGCCCTTGAACGTGTCGAGGGCCTTATCTCGCAGACGCTGCTGCTCGATGCTGTTCATTACGCCATAGCCCTCGAGGTCACCTACGGAGGTCACGGGAACGCCTGTAACCGACATCGCGCGGGGAAGACCCATGCCGACGTTCACGCCGGTCAGAACGTTCTCCGCGTTCGGGTCCAGCTCCCTGATGGCCTGGCCCAGCCAGCCCTCGTTGCCGACCCTGTCCGGCTCGGCAGTGTGCCAGATGTCCATGCCACGGAAGTGGGAGCGATTGGAGTTCGGGTATCCGATGCCCTGGATGATTGCCATCTTTCCCTCGTCGTACAGACGCTTGAAGGGCGCGGCGTTGGCGTTGATCGCCAACTCGTCGTTGATGGGCAGGACGTCATCCTGGCTCATCACGACCTTCTTGCGGGCGTCATAGTAGTGCTCATTGGTATAGGGCACTATGGTGTTCATGAAGTCGTTGCCGCCGGTTAGCTGAACAACTACCAGCGTCTTTTCCCTGCTCTTGGTGGTCATATTCTCCCCCATGCGCTTTCTGCTTAAGGCTATGCAAACTGGTAGTCAACGGTCGAGGCGGTCATTTGAAGAAGGTTGTGGACGCCCACTGAGTCGTCGTCCTGGCCGCCAATGGAATTAAGCTCCTCGGCGTATGCGACGAGCGAAGCGTATGTGCCTTCGCTCACGTTTATTCCGCCAAGAATATCGAGGCAGCGGTCAACAATCCTCGACGGGTCGTCATCCAGGCTTCCCACGCGATCCACCATGTCCTTGACACCTGGCTTGGATATATCCTCGAACTGGCTCTCTACGAAGCCCACACGTTCGCTGAGCGTGCCGGAGTCAATCCACTCGTGCCCGGTATGCCAGCCTTCCACGGTCGGCGGGTTCATCAGGCGCTGCCCCATGATCGCCATTGGGCCCTCAAATAGAGAGCCGTTGAGAGTGGTGATCGCAAACTGATGAATCCCGGGCGTCGGGGCGCTGAACTCACCGGTCTGTTTGAGAACGCCGGCCACGAGTTCCGCCGGACTCTTGACCTTCTTGAACTCCCTGGCGTTCTTGAAGAAGTCGGAGTTGAAGAGTTCCTTCAGCACGGGCCGGATCTGTCCGCCCGACTCCAGGAACACATCGGAAAGCCGCTGAATGGCGGCCTCGTCCTTGGGTGGCTCGGTATTCCACGATGGCACCTGCACCTCGTCCTCTACGAAGAAGTTGTAGAGGTGGCGTGAGATGAAGCGCGCGGTGGCGGGCTGCTCGACGATAATGTCAATTATGTCTTCGCCATCGAAATCCCCCGTGTGTCCGAGGAAGGTCTTTGCGCCGTAGTCGTGATCGTCCGGGTCGAAGACGAATTCGGCGTTGTGGTGTCCGACAGGATAGAGCGAGAGCGGCTGCCTGAACGTCCAGCCCGTGAAAGCCCTGGAAGCGGCCTTGATGTCGTCCTCGGTGTAGTTGCCAACGCCCATCGAGAACAGTTCGAGCAATTCGCGCCCGTAGTTTTCGTTTATCTCGTCTTTGTGATTTTCGTTGTTGTCCAGCCAGAAGATCATCGCCGGATCCTTGGAGAGCTCCAGCAGGATAGTCTTCATATCCGTCATTCCCACACGGCGGAACATATCTATTTCGTTGTAGAGAGACGGACCGTGTTCGCTCTTTCCCCAGGCGACGGGGAATATATGGTGCAGGAACAGCGACATCTTCTCTTCGAGCGGCCTCTGGGTGTTGACCATGCGGTACATCCACTTGCCAACATGTACGGCCACAGGCTCGCCGCCGTAGTACCTGTCTATGTAAGACTGGTCCAGTTCGGGGAACCTCTCGGGGCTGACGAGATCGTCAACTATCTCCTCATAGGTCTTGTCGTGGGTGAGGGCGTCGAGTTCAGCCGGCGTCGCGCCAAAGCCCGCCCGTCTCATGAGATGCGCCACAAGCGCCCTGTCCGATTTCATGTCGCTTCCTCCTGCGTTCGCTTCCAGTCTCAGCTACGAAATATCCGATAGTATTCTACCAGCACATTATAACCTTAAACTTGACTCAGTGGGCAATCATCGGCATGAATTTACTACCAGCATCATCCTTATCATCCCTACTCACTCACACCCTACGCCATCTCCCTGGCAGCCACGCCCTCCAATCCCTGTCCGACGCCAGAACATGAACAGCCACGATGATGACCACTGGTATCATCTGCGCGTGAAATCTCCCCTCTCCATGAAGCATCAGGTGAAAGGCCGCCCAGTAAACTAGGGTTAGCAAGAACGGAGCGGCTGGATATTTCAACCAGTATCCTCGAATCGGCCTGGTGAAGACTGCAAGAGTCGCCCCAAGCACAATTATCGTCCAGTATCCTTGGGCAACGATCTGAAGAATGGGAACAATGTTCGCATACCGCTCAGGAACCAGTCCATAACCGATATGGTATCTGTCGCTTGCCCAGACATGGAAGAACTTTACAGGCAACAGTGCCAGCCATTGCTCAGGATTGTTGATGATATGCTTTAGTGCCAACCTGTATCCCTGTCTGTGCTGTTCAAGGTCGGACAGATAATAAAATTCGTCAAGACCCGTTCTGGGCTCAAAATCCGCGTTAACCATTCGCTTGCACGGAACACAACTCGCAACAGGAGGGTATTCGCCCGTGGCGTCAGGGCCGTTCGCTATGTAGAAAGTATATCCCCCATTCGCAGAGGTTGGCACTAAAGCATCCAGGGTTAAGAAGTTACGCGCCGTCCAAGGCGAAATCGTCAGCAAAGAGACCAACAGAACTAACCCCGCCAAGCCGACCGAGTTTCTGAACTTCGCCCCCCCCCCGTATCATAATAAGCAACGCGACAACGACAGGAAACAGCAGCAATATCGGGCGCACATACACGCTAACGCCAATCATAAACCCGAGCAGCGCGGCGTTCTTCCATGTTGGCGAACGCATCAGGCGAGAAGTCGCTATCATCACAATCAATACCAATGCGGTGTGCAATGTCTCGTTTCGCAACGTTGAGGTATATGCTATGACATGACTGGGGAGCAGGGCGACCGCCGCAGCCGCCAAAAGCGCGAGACGAGATGATAGAACCTCACGCGAGAGTTTATACGTCAGAATGACGCTCAGGGTGCCGACCAGTGCGTTAGCGATACCTGCGGCTGTCCAGGAGTGTCCGAACACAACGTATAAAGCCGCCAGAAAAGCGGGATACCCCACGGGCCAGAAAGCGGTAGAGTAGCCATCGGCGTCCACGTATCCTTGCCCATTAGCCAGACGCCACGCTAGGTTGTCGTATGCGAGGGCGTCGTCTCCGGGGGTAGCCTGAAACATGAGTATCCACACAACTCTGATGACCAATCCGACACTGACGATCAACGCGAGCCATTTGTAGTCGGCGTCCTCTAGCCGCAGCCAACCGGCGAAGGTCTGCGGAATTGAGCGGATGCGCTTGGACTTGACGCGCATCAAGAGGAAAATCCTTTTGCGATGATTTCCAATTCATCCAAAACCTCAGACATCACTGGAAACTGGCTTCTGGTGAGGATTTCGGATTGCACGCGACCGGTGGCGGGGTCTCGCACGCGGTGAATGTACTCGTCCTGGTCTTCATGCAGATTATGGTACTTCAGAACCCATGTATCTCCGGGGATATAACCGATGTACCTGTACCTGTATCCTCTAATCTGAAGCAGGTCGCCAACATATCGAGTTTCGAACCACTTCTCCACTAGCAGAGTCACTCCGTTTTCACAGTAAACGTTTCCTATAAGGAAAACTCTCAGTACACCATCTCGAACTCTTCTCCCGAAGAGTAAGGTGTTGGATTGGCTGTGATCTATGAAATAGTGGTTGTCAAGACGCTGATCATGAACTACCCGATATCGCCCGAAGGTCTGCCATTGGTGGGGGTCTGTTTGTCGAATTGAAGCGCGTGATAGTCCATCATCCACTTTAGAATCTCCGGCGTATCTTCTTCCTCGCCGCTCGAAATCCTCTTCAGCATCTCTGCGGATGACATTCCGTACTTATTCTCAAAGCCGTAAATGCTCCGCTGAAGAATAATGTCCATGTCTTCAGCTGAGACGCTTATCATTGGCGTTCTGAACCTGCGTCTAGTTTTCTTAGTCGTATCCAATTTCCCGACCTCCTCTGACCTCACGCGAAGTTAGCGTGGTAGAAATATAGAATCAGGGGGCTAACGCGGTCAATAGGGTGAGCGCGGACACAGACGCTGAATATCTGCGTCTTGTCCCAGGACGGACGCTCGCATATACTTGCATTGACTTCGCTCAACGACTATCACTGAGAGGATTGCCGAATGCAGGTTGGTTTCTTCACAATGCCGCTTCATCCTCCGGGCTCCGACATCACTCAGACCCTGGAAGACGACCTTCACCAGTTGGAGGTGCTTGACTCTCTTGGGTACTCGGAAGCCTGGATTGGCGAGCACTTTACGACGGTCTGGGAGAACATTCCGGCGCCCGACATGTTCATTGCTAACGCTCTGGCGCGAACTCAGAACATCAAGCTGGGCACCGGCGTAACCTGTATGCCGAATCACAACCCATTCATGATCGCGCATCGCATAGCGCAGCTCGACCACATGGCTAAGGGCCGCTTTCAGTGGGGCGTAGGATCGGGCGGATTTCCTGGAGACTTCGAGGTGTTCGGCTTCGATCCGAGCGCTGGCGACCACCGACGCATGACGAGAGACGCGATAGATACGGTACTCAGCATCTGGGACGACCCCCGTCCGGGGTCTTACGACAGCGAGTTCTGGAAGTTCAACATTCCTGAGCCCGTTGACGAGTTCGGACTCAGGTTTCACCTAACGCCGTACCAGAAGCCCCACCCGCCCATCGGAGTTGCAGGGGTGTCACCTAACTCCGACACACTGATACTTGCAGGACAGCGCGGATGGATACCCATGAGCATCAACCTGGTTCCGTCCAGAATTCTGAAAACCCACTGGGACGCGGTGCAGAAAGGCGCGGACTCGGCCGGCATATCGCCCGACAGGGCGGAGTGGCGAATCGCAAGGGAGATATACGTCGCCGAGACAGGCGAGCAGGCGCGCGAGGACGCACTGAACGGAGTTCTCAGAAGAGACTTCGAGCAGTATTTTCTGCGGCTGATGCCCAGGATGGGTATGCTGGAATTGTTCAAGACCGATCCTGAAATGCCTGATTCAGACGTGAACATCGAGTACCTCATGGACAATGTGTTCGTGGTCGGAAGCCCGGATGAGGTGTCTGAGAAGCTCGGACAGCTTTACGACGACGTTGGCGGGTTTGGCGTTCTGCTGGCGATGGGGCACGAATGGCAGCCCTACGACAAGTGGGTGCGCTCTATGGAGCTGCTGGTGAAGGAAGTAGTCCCCGGACTTCCGACGCCGGGCTAACCGTTCCGAGTGTACTAATGCAGCAAGGTGACATCATCGTCGTTCGGCTCGACTCAGGGCCACGGCTCAGCCGCTTCATCGAAACCAAGTCCAACAGGGTTCGTCTCTCTATAAGCCGCAATCGGGAAGCGCGACTCCCGCTTTCGCGGGTGATTCACGAAACCGGCCTTAGCGCAACCTCCTTCGACGCCGTGGAGGCGCTGGGACACGAGGTGAGCGCGGTCGCCAGGGAGATTGACCTGGAGGAAGTCTGGGACGTGGTGTGCGACGACGGCGACGCGCTTACCCTTACGGATATAGCGGAACTGTACTGGGGCGCTGAACCCACGCGCCAGCAGTGCGTGGGTCTGCTGTTTCACCTTCTCGACGAGGAAATCAGATTCGCCAGGGACGGCAGCCATTACATTCCGCGAGACCGGGAGACGGTCGCACAGACATTGGAGCGTATGCGGCGGCAGGCGGAGCGCGCGGCGGATTCGGAAGCGCTGACAGCCGCAATCAGGTCAGGTGCTCTTCCCAGCGAGCTCACGAAATACCAGTCGGGAATGCTCGACCAGATAAGGGGTTTCGTGCTGTACGGCGATGAGTATGCGCGCGCCAACCCGGCTAAGCGCTTTCTGAATGATGCGGGCGTAAAGGGGCGAGACCTTCAGCGTTCGGCCTTTGAAACGCTGGTGTCGCTCGGACTGATGCGCGAGGATGAGCACCTCGCCCTGGAACGCGAGGACATCAAGCCCGACTTCCCTGCTGACGTGATTGCAGAGGCAGAGGCAATTGACGCCGAGCCGCTGCTTTCGGATCCCGACCGCGTTGACCTGACCGGCCTGATAGTCTTCTCGATTGACGACAGCGAAACGAGAGACAGGGACGACGCTCTTTCAGTTGAAATACTCGAAGAGTCAGGAGAATCCCCCAAGTATCGAGTCGGCATTCACATCACCGACGTCGGGGCGTTGATTCCTCAGGAGTCGGCTCTGGACACAGAGGCAGACAGACGAATGTCGTCGCTGTATCTGCCCGAACAGACCATCAGTATGCTGCCGACGCGGATCTCTACCGACCGGGGTAGCATCAATCCCGGAGAGACGCGTGCGACAATCAGTCTGATCGCAGAGTTGAGCGATAGCGCGGAGATAATAGACTGGAGAGTGGTGAGGTCCGTAACCCGGAGCGACTATGCGCTGTCTTACGTCGAGGCGGACAAGATAATCGGCGAATCCGGTCATCCGCTGCATGACAGACTCGTCGCGCTGTACAAACTATCCAATCTGCTGCGAACCGGGAGGGAGAAGAGAGGAGCGCTGAACTTCGACCGGGACGAGCTTGTGGTAAAGGTGGACTCGGAAGGCGACATCAGCGTCGCCGTGATCCCACGAAACGCGCCATCCCGCAGTCTCGTCCAGGAATATATGGTCCTTAGCAACTCACTGCTGGCACGATATTGCTCTGAGGCGGATCTGCCCGCGCCGTACAGGACGCAGGCTATTGCCGACGTTTCGGACATAGCGGCGCAGTATCAGCCGGGGCCCTTGCGCTCGTACCTGATGATGCGACGACTAACACCGGCAGTAGTGACGACAAAGCCCGGACTGCACGGCGGGCTGGGCCTGGAGGCATATACGCAGGCGACGTCTCCGCTTCGCCGCTATCCCGACCTGATGGTTCAGAGGCAAATATCTCATCATCTGCGAACCGGCGAGACGTTGTACGACAACGAAGCCGTCACATCGGTCGCCCATCGCGCGGACACCCAAATTCGCCAGATGTCCAGAATCGAGAACCAACGCAGGCAGTATTTCTTCCTCAAGTGGCTGGACGCGCGTCGGGGGAAGATCGAAGAGAGTAGCGGCGCTTGCGTCCTGAGCGGGGTAGCGCTGGAGAATCCCCCGAATCGCGCCGCTACCGTGGACCTGGTGGAATGGCCCTTCAGGACGCGAGCCGCGCTTCCAAATTCGACGTCGCCCGGCGATGAGGTCTCTCTGCATCTTCACGGCGTTGATCTTTGGAGACGCACCGCTCAGTTTACGCTGGCAGTTGCACAAAATTAGCGAGTGTTATTATAATAACTAAGTCGGCTCGATATGCAGTGTCGTGTCTTTGAGTATGCCGAGGTGGTGGAATTGGTAGACACGCAGCGTTGAGGGCGCTGTGGCCGCTTTGGCTGTGGGAGTTCGAGTCTCCCCCTCGGCACCAAAACCCGGCCCATGCCGCAAATTGAGAACGATAACCAAGGCGACGTAGCCAAGCGGTCTAAGGCGGGGGTCTGCAAAACCCCTATTCGGCGGTTCGAATCCGCCCGTCGCCTCCAACCCCGACAATCAAGATGGCCTCCGACACACGCGGAGGCCACTTTCATGCGGCAAGCAAGCCCTTCCTAATCGCCTCATTCCCTAACTCCAACCCCGTCCCAAAATAATTGACAATTGATAATTCACAATTGACAATTGAAAAATCCGACCCTCGCCGCCCCGCCGGACTTCTGCCAAGCGCGTTCTCCATATTCATCGCGCTGCTGTGGGGTGGCCTCCCCGTAAGCATCAAGTCATCCCTCAAATACGGCGCTCCGCTCCAGATAGGCTGGATGCGGTTCGCGCTGGGCGGACTAGTGACGCTGGTCTATATGGCCGCGCGGCGGGAATCCTTCAGTCTGAAAGCGTCGGAGGTCAAACCCGTCCTGATAGTGAGCCTGCTCTTCTCGGTTCAACTGGTGTTCATGAACGTCGGCCAAGACCTCACCACAGCCGGCCACGCCACGGCCATCGGAACCACAATGCCAATCTGGGCGGCGGTCATCGCCCAGATAATGATACCCTCGGAGAGGCTGAGCCGGTGGCAGGTTCTCGCAATCGCGCTTTCATACGCGGGCGTTCTGGCGGTGGTATTCGGAGACGAGGGCAACGCCGCCGAAGGCGCATCCATCCTGGGGGATGTTCTCAGCCTCATCTCCGCGATCATGCTCGGACTGCGGATTGTGCTAATCTCCAACTTCGCGCAGAACGTGTCCGAGTCGAAACTGATGATGGGACAGCAGGTTATCGGAACCGTCCTGTTCATAATAGCGAGCTACGCCTTCGAGAGCCCGGTTTACACGCTGGAATCGGAATTCTGGCTCGCGATGGCCTACCAGGGTCTCGTGATAGCGGGCTTCGGATTCCTTGCCAACGCCTGGCTGGTGAAGCGATACCTGCCCTCCACGATCACGTTCTTCTACTTCGTAATGCCGGTTGCCGGGGTCGCGCTGGCGTGGCTCATCCTGGGCGAAGATCCGGGCCGGGGACTCATAGCCGGCATGGCGCTGGTGTGCGCCGGGGCGTTCGTCTATGGCGGCGAGGCATACTTCAAGGCGATGCGCCGCTTGAACTCCAACGGATGAACAGATAGAATGTTCGAGAACTCTATTATAATATCAGTAAGCAAAAGGGTTATCTGTAATGGCTGATCGTCTTTTGCACAACCTCATAGCCCACACAGTCAGCCAACTTGCTGATATGGATACCGGCTTTGGCAAGACCAAGCTGGTCAAACTGCTGTACCTGATAGACGTGGAAAACTACCGCAGGCGTCGCAAGACACTGTCTGGATTGGAGTGGCGTTTCTATCACTATGGGCCATACGCATTCGAAATTGATGAGGCATTGGAAGAACTTTCTTTGGATATTCCGCAAGAAACAGTCACTACGCGGCAAGGACATAATGCCATCGTATTCAGGTCGACCAGAGATCTAAGTCCCATACTGTCCGACTATGTAAAATTGCCAGAACTAAGGCTGGTGAACAGGACAATTCAAGAGTGGGGAGAGACAGACTTTAACTCACTGCTGAACCATGTGTATTTCCATACTGAGCCTATGAAAGACGCTAAGAGAGGCGACATACTGGATTTTTCTACTGTACAGCGTCGCAGAGTCAATCAGAGCGCGGATCAAGTCCCACAATTACCCGAAGCTCGTTTGGAAGAATACAAAGCGCGCTTCAAAGAGGCGAAGGCGAAGCGCGTCCGGCAGACCTTGGACCCTCCTCCCCGATTCGACAGGGTATATCGAGAAGGGGTTGCCCGTATGAACCGAGAAGAAGGACAGGCGCATGGAGTAGTGCCCGGTCCTATACACATTTCGGAAGAAGTGAAAGCGAGTATCCGAGAGCAAGAGGACGAATAGTCGTTGGTCGAACTCATAGAAGAATTCTATCGCAGCGTTGAGCCGGTAGAAGCTAGGCAACTCAACAGGGGACAGATATGTTGGGGGGCGGTTCTGTATATGTCGTCCCAGATTAAGAGCGTTGCGTTAGCGTCATATGATCCTGAAGATGAACGACGTAATCGCTACGCTATTCTACCTTCGGAACCCGACGACCCCTTACTATTCAACCATACACCTGTACATGAACTGAGATTGCAAAACGACGAAGAACTTCTGGTGAATCAGGCTAAGCGTCGCCCTGTGATAGTGGTATCGCAGAAGAACGAAGACTGGAGCATGGGCGGGGCGCGGCTTTCGGAACGTGGGCTTGTATGCCTTCCGATGTACAGTTTCCAAAACTCTGATTCCACCGAATTTCGAGCTAGGATAAAGGCGCAAGAATACCCTTGGTGGATATATCTCCCGGAAAGTCACGGATTCAGAGAGGGATTCGCTCGTCTCGATAGGTTGCAGGTAATCGAAGAGAGTCATTTGCGCCCGAGGTTCACAGCGCTCACTGATGATGCGCTGTGGTTCGTCTCGGAATGGATCCGGTATTACATGACTGAGGAGATTGATCCACTGTTACCGGAATTCAGACGGGAATCCATGGACTCCCTTCCGTAACAGGTCACTTACTCCATATCCCCCAGCCCATGAAAATGATTCAGCGGCCCGTGTCCCTGTCCCACCGCGTAACTCGCCCTCATCGCGGCGGTGACGAAGTCCTTTGCCTGCTGGATCGAGGTCGGCACATCGAGGCCCTTGGCCAGGCCGGCGGCTATGGCCGACCCCAGCGTACAGCCGGTGCCGTGGGTGTTCGTAGTCTCGATTCGCTCAGCGGTGAACGTGGTGAAGTCGGAGCCATCGTACAGAATATCGGTTGCCGGGCCTTCGATGTGGCCGCCTTTGACGACGACGTTCTGAGCGCCGAACTCTTCGACCAGCATCTTCGCTGCGGCTTTGGCGTCGTCAACCGTGTTGACCTCCATGCCGGTAAGTATCCTGGCCTCGCGCGTGTTGGGCGTGAGAACAGTCGCCAGCGGAGTGAGGACGTCCCTCATCGCGTCAACCGCATCCTCCCGGAGCAGGGGCGCTCCGGTAGATGCCACCATAACCGGGTCAATGACCGCGACATTGAGGTTGTGATACTCCAGCCTCTCGGCGACTGCGTTGATTATCTCGGTGCTGGACAGCATTCCGGTCTTCACGGCGTCGGCGCCGATGTCCGAAACGATGGCGTCTATCTGGGCTTGGATGACCGGAATGGGCGTCTCTAGGACGTCGGTTACGCCGAGCGTGTTCTGCGCGGTAATCGTCGTTATGGCGCAGGTGCCGTACACTCCCATAGCCCCGAACGTCTTCAGGTCCGCCTGGATTCCGGCCCCGCCGCCGGAGTCCGACCCCGCTATCGTCATCACCTTCGCGACGCGCCGTTCAGTCATTTGGTTCTCCTGCTCTTGGGATTGCGGCCGGCATTCGTCTTTGCCTTCGCGGTCCGACTCTTCCTGAGGATGATGTCCTGCAGCGTGCGCACGCTGGCCCCGCTGACTCCCATGTTTCGCCTGCGCCGTCGTTTGCGCTCGCGTCGCTCGCCCCTGGTTGTATATTCCTCTCGCATCGTATTCCCTCAGTCGTCGGGCCAACTATCGCCGTTGTACGCCGCTTCCCAGAACAGGTACTCATAGCGAAGCGCTGTGTGGAATACGCGCTCTATCCGCGCCCGTCGTTCGCCGCCATCGTCGGCGTTGTCCACGACGCCCTCGCACCAGCTCACGAAGTCGCCCAGGTAGTCCGGGCCGTGCAGTTCGATCCACTCCCTGTAAATGGGATTCTCCGGACGCTTGCCCTCGTTCAGAAACCTAGTTCCCCAGTCCAGGTACGTTCCCTCGGTCACGTAGCACACGGCTACAACTTCCTCGAAACTGCCTTCCAGCCCGGTTCTCGCCAGAAAGTCGCCGAAAGCGCGCGTGACAGGCGAAGCGGTCGCCGACGAATAGTCCTGTTCCGTGGCTCCAAGTATATCAAAGGCGCGCATGAAGAAATCGTTCTCGTCCGCGCTCTCCGGAGACAGTATGACCGACAGGAAGCCGTACAGATGGCTCGCCGCCTCTACGCTGGGAGCCTTCGCCGTCCCATGAGCTATCATCGCCACCAGGTCATTCACGAAGACGTAGTCCTGGAGGAAGTACCGGCGCGCCCTTTCGCGTGAGAGCGTCCCATCGCCCATCTCTACGATGAATGGATGGAAGACCATCCTCTGCCAGAGGTCGGCGTGCCTGTCTTTCAGTTCCTGGGTGAGCGACATATCCCTCTCCTTCGACGAAATATCTAGTTGCCGATGTCGGCGCGGTAGGCCGCCGACGCGTCAAGCGACTGATCCAGCATACCGTTGTCCTTCATCCACTGAACGAAGCTGTTCCAACGTTCAGGCTCCTGAGTGCCGAAGCCGCCGCCCGACTGAAGCTGCCACATCGGAACGAGCAGGTCCGCGCCGGGGCGGTCAATGTCCTCGTCTATCTCGCCCTCGTTTTCAGCGACCAGAACGTCCACGCCCGCCTGCGGATCGCCGATTGCCTCCTCGTACCCGCGCTTGATCGCGCGCACGAAACGCTCAGCCACGTCTTCGTTCTCGCTCAGATAGTCCTCACTAGTCACCAGCACAAGCTCGTAGTAGTCGGGGACGCCCCACTCCTCCATTCGCATGACGTTCACCGGATAGCCGATGTTCTCCATGTTGATGCTCTCGTGCGTCCAGTACGCGCCCACAACTCCGTCAACCTTCCCACTGATGAGCGATTCGGAAATGTTCCAGCCAATATTGACGAGTTCAATGTCTTCAAGCCCGTTCAGGCCATCCGCCTTCAGCATCGTCTCCAAAAGCGGCTCATTCGTGGGGATGCCAGGATAACCGACCTTCTTGCCAGCCAGTTGTCCGGGTGTCGTAATACCGGACGATTCCAGCGTCATCAGTGAGTTCAGTGGATGCTGCACTACTCCCAAGATGGAGACTACCGGCACACCCTTGTTGCGAGCGAGGAGCACGTCGGGCTGGTAGTTCATTCCGAAGTGGTCGGAGCCGGTTGCGACCGTTTGAAGGACAGAGGAAGGGTCAGACGGTGTGTACATGGTCACTTCCAGTCCTTCGTCTGCAAAGTAGCCTTTCTGTTGTGCTATGAATAAGCCTAAGTGATTCGCGTTTGGATACCAGTCTAATACCAATGTGATTTCGACAGTTTCCATTTCAGTAGCACTCATATCGGCAGAAACAGCTAAGGCGCTTTCGGAGAGAGTCGCTAATTGCTCTTGCAATGTAGCTATATCTTCACGGACTGCGGTCATTTCTCCTGAGAGAGTCGCTACTTGCGCCTGCAATGCAGCTATGTCTTCGCTGTTCCCGCCGGATTCAGATTCCCCACAAGCGGATAGTGCTAAAGTTGCCAGGGCAAGCGATAGCACGAGGATCATCGTGGAAATGGTTGTTATCTTTTTCATCAGCGTCATTCTCCGTTTACTCTATGGTTTTGCAGACTTGCTAATTTCCTGCTTCCTACTCTTCATTAGCAGGGCGGCGCCAAGGTATGGCAAACCGCTGGATTATTCCCACGCACGCAAACAGACCTATTCCCATGACGGACAAAATCACTATCGAGGCGAATACGCGCTCTGTGAGGAACTGCGGCTTCGAGCGCAGCATCAGGTATCCGAGGCCCTCGCTCGATCCGACCCACTCCCCTATCACCGCGCCGATGACGCTGACCGCGATAGCGACGCGCATTCCGCTGAACAGGTACGGCAGCGACGTGGGAACCTGCACCTTGAAGAATATCTGCCGCCGACTCGCGCCGAGCGTCCTCATAAGATTCACCATGTCGCGGTCAACGGACTTCAGGCCGTCAACCATGTTGACCACGATTGGAAAGAAGCTGATGAGCGCAACGACGATGACTTTGGGCGCCAGCCCATATCCCACCCAGATCAGCAGCATGGGTGCTATCACGATAATGGGTATAGTCTGGGACGCGATTATGAACGGATACAGCGCGCGCTCAAGCGTCCGCGATATTCCGATTGCCGCCGCGAGGAGTACACCCGACGCCAGCGCGAGCGCGAATCCAATGATGATTTCGGATAGAGTCACGCCCGTGTGACGCCGCAGGAGTCCAGCGTCTTCGACCAAGGCGACACCTATCGCGGAGGGAGCGGGCAGGAGCCAGGTCTGCACATCGAAGATGCGGACATAAGCCTCCCAGACGACCAGTATTCCCAGGACGATCATCAGCGCCGGCAGCCATCTCCTGACCGTCCTGTCGAGACTCTTCGTCCACGATCCGGCGCTGTCGGCGATAGGCGACATACGTGTTTCAGCGCTCATGCCACTGGCTCCGAATGGTCTTCTTCCCTGATCGCCGTCAGCAGCGCCGACTTTATTTCCATGAACTCAGGCGTGGCGATCACATCCATGCTCCTGGGCCTGGGTATTCCAACGTTCCTGTCCAGCTTCATCGTGCCCGGCCTCGCGGTCATCACATAGACCCGGTCGGACAGGAAGATCGCCTCGTCCACGTCGTGGGTCACCATCACGATAGTCTTCTGCATGGACTCCCAGAGTCCGGTGAGCCACTGGTGGATGCGCGTCCTGTTGAGCGCGTCCAGCGCCCCGAACGGTTCGTCCAGGAGGAAGACCTCCTGGTCGGCGAGCACAGTGCGAAGGAAGGCGGCCCTCTGCCGCATACCGCCCGACAGGCTGTGTGGGTATGACTTCTCGAAACCCTCCAGGCCGAAGCGACCGAGATGCCGCCTCGCGCGGTCCTCGGCATCTCGCCTGGGAACACCCTGAAGTTCGAGTCCCAGTATCGCGTTGTCCAGTACGCTCCGCCACGGGAGCAGCAGGTCCTTCTGCTGCATGTATCCAACGGATCCGAGACGGTTCGCGCCCTGTCTGCCGTAAAGAGAAAGAGTTCCCGAGGTCGGCCCGTCCAGTCCGGCGATGATGTTCAGAAGTGTGCTCTTGCCGCACCCGGAGGGACCTATGATACTGACGAACTCGCCGTCGCGGGCGTGGAAATTGACATCGCGCAGGGTCTGAAGAGGCTGTCCGTCGCGCTCGAACGTCTTGGAGAGCGACTGCACGCGAATGGCGCAGCGTGAATCGCCCGCGCCCGGTTCATTCGGCAACGCGCCATTTTCGGCAGCTATTCGGTCTTTTTCGTCCACTGTCAGCATGAGCCTAAAAGAAAACCGCCCACCTGAGCGGGTGGACGGCATTTTCGTCTTTGTGGAACCAACCACATCCCTCCGCTGGCATTATCCAGATCAGGTTCTTAGGGGTCGACAGCATTTTGGGCTGCCCTCTCAGCCTGGCTTACCAAGCTCCCCCAGGGCGTGTATTCTGTTTTTATTTTCGAGCAGTCTATCCCGAATGAGTACGGGTGTCAAATGTCCCGGCTGGCATACTTGCGGCATACTCTCCAACCCACTAATATAATCTGCAAGATTATGTCGCAGCCCAGAAACGAATTCACCAACGTAACAAGGCTCCAGGCCGAGGCATTCGGAGAGCCGGGCAACAGAACGTTCCGCATGTACGCTGACAGCGCGAGCAGTTCCGCCTCCGTGTGGCTTGAGAAAGAAGACCTGTTCCAGCTCGCTCTCGCGATTCAGCAGATCGTCAACTCCATAGACGACGACAAGCTGTCGCTGGCCGGTCCGCCGACTGAAAGAGAGGCTCCGGGCCTCACGAGTCTCGACTTCAAGGCGATGAACCTGGCCCTCGGACACGATCCCAGGCGTGGGCTCTTCGTAATAGACGCGTACAATGCCGGTGACGGGGAAGACCCCACTATCCGCGTCTGGCTGGACAAGCGGCAGATGCTCGACTTCTCCGAGGAAGCCATGAGAGTCTGCGCCGCCGGGCGTCCCCTCTGTCCTTTGTGCGGCAGAGCGATTGACCCGGATGGACACCGTTGCGCCCGTGTCAACGGCCACGCCAAACTCACTCCCGAAGACCTCTCCGAAGACACGAGTTCCGAATAGCGATCTACCCTAGTCGCTTCCGAAGAGGTTTCTTTGCCTCGCCGCAACAGACAGAGCCTTGGCATCACCTATCCCGTCCCAGAGGGCGCTTCCCCCGTGACTCTCGAAGAAGAAGAGGCCCTGCCATTGCTCGAATCGGGCGAGATAACCGGCGGCCACCGGATGCCATACGGGTCGAACTACACGTTCCTGGTGTGGATAGACGCCGGCCCCGGCAAGTACCTGCGAGCGATATATAAGCCGCGCGACGGGGAACGTCCGCTATGGGACTTCCCCCTTGGCACGCTCTACCGCAGGGAACACGCCGCCTTCCTGCTGAGCAGGCTGCTCGGCTGGCCCAACATCCCGCTCACTCTCGTGCGAGAGGGGCCTTACGGGATTGGGATGTTCCAGAACTACGTGGACTGCGATCCGAGCGTAACCTACTTCGACATGGCGGAGGACGATGAATTCTACGAGCAGCTTTGCCAGATAATGGTCTTCGATCTTATTACCAACAACGCGGACCGCAAAGCCGGTCACTGCCTGATGGACGAGGACAGCCGCATATGGAGCATTGACCACGGACTGACCTTCCACCCGTCGTTCAAGCTGCGCAGCGTAATGATGGAGTTCTGGGGACAGCCGATTTCAGACGGCATGGTTGACGACCTGGCCGACCTGTACGAAAAACTCGACGCCGGTTCCGACGATACCGCGCCACTGGTCGAACATCTCGACAACCGCGAGGTGAAGGCACTGAAGAAGCGTGTCCGCTTCCTTCTAAGAGACCGAGCAGTCCCCAACCTCGACCCCAACTACAACATCCCCTGGCCCTTCGTATAGCAGCTACCGGAGCTGCCTGCAGCTCGAACATCCCCTCTCCCTTGACGACCCCTCACAAGGGTAGCCAAACGCGCAGCCAGCTATGACTACTGGTCAACAAAACCCCCTCTCCCTCAGGGCTGAGAGGGGTAGGCATTGTTATGTCAAGTAGAAGGCTATCAAACCAAACAATGGTTCGATCTATGGTTCATAAAGCTGAAATCTCAACTTTGGAGCACTCTCAGCACTGTGTTGATCCGACGCCAGATTCATGCACCCTTCAAGGTTTTATAGCTAATTTCAGATTTTGCCTACCCCTATCAGCTCCCTCAGGGTGAGGGTGATTCCTTACACCGAGCAAAGTGATACAGCATCAACTCTCCGTGGGTCTTCAATCTCCGAAAGGATTCTCGATAGTCAGACCTCCTATCCGCTGACCGTGCTGCAAATCTTCCGTGTACAGGCGGGCGCAGTCCGCCTCGAGTGCGGCGGCGACTATCAGGCTGTCGTAGAAGCTGAAGCCGTATCTGTCCCTCAACTCAAGGCCGCGCATATACAACTCCGGGGACGGATCCACTTGCCAGAGGGGTTCCAAAGTATCGTCCAACATCTCTTGAATTTCGTCTCGAGTCGCATCGTGCTTTCGAAGCATGACATTTATGGTTTCCTGGACGACTTGATAACTTACGCAACCGGTTCTGTCTTCCAGCAACCGGTCTATCAATTCCGACGCTATCCTGTGTTTGCGGTCGTCGGCCTCATCAATCGAGTAAACGAAGATGTTCGTGTCCAGAAAACTATCGCCGTTCATTCATCTCGTCCCGCGTGAACTTCCGTCCATTTGAGGAAAGGCTCTTCCTTAACTTATGGATTGTCCTCATAGCCCTTGCGGCCCGCTCTTTTCGGATTCGTGCGTAGTCCTCTTCCGTGGGTACGTCTCCCGCGTATTCATCCGCATAATTTCTGAGCCACCGACTGAGTTCAGCCTCCAAAGACGTATTTTCAGAGTCGGCTCGCAGGTGCGCTATGTCAACGATCCTTTCGTCCTCAGTCATGACTATCCGCTTGCGCATCTGTCTCTCCCCTCGATCAGCATTGCCATCACATTATACACACAGTCCCATTGGCAACCCGCGCCTGCCCTCTCCACCCTGTGATAAAATCCATCGGAGCAAGGAGGAGTCCATGGTCACCCCAGCCACAACCATATTCTATCCCGAAACGGACGGTATGCCATTGCCAGACGGAGAGTACCAACTGAGCCACTTCATGGAGATCATTTCGATCCTGCGTCACTTCTTCAGAAAGTTGAGCGACGCCGCGGTGAGCGGCAACACATTCATCTACTACGAAGAAGGCAACCCTCGCATGTTCGTATCGCCGGACTGTTACGTGTCGTTCGGCGTCAACATGGACTTGCTGTTGGAGAACAACAACTATCGGGTATGGGACATGGGCAAGCCGCCGGACTTCGTTATGGAGATAGGATCTCCCAGCACAGGGCGGCAGGACCTGGGGAGCAAGCGGGACCTGTACGCGAGTCTTGGGGTCGTGGAGTACTGGATGTTCGATCCGAGCGGCGGGGATCATTACGGCTTCGGACTGCGGGGCGAGACGCTGGTGGATGGCGAGTACCGCGAGTTGGACATGGTTCGCGGCGAGAACGGCGACGTATGGGGTTACAGCCCCGTCCTGAACCTGGAACTCCACTGGCGCGAAGGCCGTCTGCGCTTCTACGACCCACTCGGAGACCGCTGGCTTGAGAACATGGCGGAGACAGACGCGGCGCGAGACACGGAGAGAGTCGCGCGCGAGACCGCTGAGGTACGCGCCAAGACCGCTGAAGCGTTCGCCGAGATGGAGAGGGCCGCGAGAGGGTCCGCCGAGACGGTAGCTGATATGGAGAGGGCCGCGAGAGAGCGGGCAGAAGCGGAGCGAGAGGCCGCCGAGACCCGCCTCGCCGAACTCGAAGCCGAACTCCGACGCCTGCGCGCCCAACAAGCCTGAAAAACCACAGGGAGGCATGACATTCAGAGCGCCTCCCTGTCCTCTGTCAATCCTTCCGTCCCCCTACGGATCCGACACGAAATCATAGTAATACCGCCATACCGGTCTATCGCGAGTACGTAGTACGTATAAGCCCCCTGCTTCAGACCTCCGAACGTGTAGCTGTCGGTATTCGCCGCCAGACTTAGGCTTAACTGCGTCGAAGAATCATCGCCCGGAATATGCGCCGCGACTATCTGGCTGGCCGCGTCCGCTCCCGGCGTCCAGGTTACGATAGCGGTGGAGCCGGACCTCACCACACCCAGGCCGCTGGGCTTCACGTCCAGCGCGGGCGGCCCGCCGCCCACTATGGACGCGCTGTATGAACTGCCGTCCAGCGCGCGGAAGTTGCCGGATGCGTCCTTGCCCAGTACATAGTACGTATATATCTTCCGCTCCAGGCCCGTGAAAGTGAATCTGCGCGCGTTCCCGGGCAGATCGAGGGCGAACTTCGTATCACCGTCGGCTATCGCCACAACCGCATGGCCCGTTGCGTCCGCTCCCGGTATCCAGGTGATGACCGCGGTGGAGCCGGTCCTGTTCACCCTCAGGCCGCTCGGCACAACACCCGGACCTGCCTCCGGCGTCGCCGTCACCGTCGGCGTGGCAGTTGCCGAACCTGTGGGCGTCACGGTAGGAGTAGGTGTAATCGTAGGCGTCGCCGTAGGTGTGCCGGGCGTCGGTGTGGGTGTGGGCGTAGGAGTGGATGTGGGCGTAGGAGTGGATGTCGGCGTCTCTGTCGGAGTCGGTGTAGGCGTGGGAGGCGCCGCTACTATCGGGCGGCCAGCCAGCTTCACTCTCGCGGCGATGCCACTCATATTCTCCCAATCACTGGTGTTGTCCAGCGGCGTAACTGCCGTACTCGTAGAGTGGCTGTCGCCCAGGCTCCACCCCGAGTTGTGGGTTTCGCTGGTATCGTTCGTCAGCCGCACCTTTCCCGATGTGCCCGATACGACCGCATAGTATGTCTTACTCCTACTGGCGATCTTCCCACCCGATAACTGGTAAGTATTGAGACCGGCGACACGATCATCAGCCGTCGTAATGGCATTTGTGAATTCGGAGCAGGCGTTGGCGCTGAAGTCCGGCGCCTCGGCGTTGCTCCGTTTGGGGCAGACCTGGATCTTGACGTCGGATGGCGGAGTGTCGAAATCCACCTGGACATATTTCAGGTCGTACTCGCCGCCGCCGACCGTGAACGGCTGTGCAAGCGAACTCATGCTAGCGAGATCATACTCGCTGGATATGGCATTTCCTATATTGTCCAAGAACGGAGCGTCTGTCATAGCGTCAGCCACATTGATGTTTGCGCTCGGCAAATTCCCCGCGTCCGCGATGCTGTCTTTGCTCGCCTTGTGCGTTATGTCCGTCGCCGTGTTGCCACTCACGAAGCCACCTTTGACCGTGACCTCATGTGGGTCCCACCAACACTTCATAGGGTCAGTGGGCGTGTTGCAATTGCCCCTCTCGAAGGTGAGACTCCCCGGTGAGATGGTGGACACCGAACGATCACCGCTCGCCGCCATGATAGTCGTCTCTTTTAGAGGAGGTGAATCCAAGCGAACCGTGTACGTGTTTTCGCCATTCTCGTCCACCCTCAGAGCAGTCTGAGGACCGTCCGTATTCGGGTCGGCGTCAACCACCACCCCCCTCGGAATTCCGCTGACCTGGATCTTCAGCGACCGCGAGGCATCCGGCCTCCACACGTTGACACCGGATGTACTCGTATCCATGATGATTCCATCCTGGATACTCCACCCGGGTTCGATGTCTTCACTATGGTCGCCAGTCACTTCCAGCAAGCCCCGAGTCCCCGAGACCACGACCCAATACTTAGTGTCCTTCTCTAGCAGTATGCCCTCCATCTCAGTGTATATGGCCCTACTGCCCTCGTCGGGTTGATCACTATTCTCTTGGTCTGGGCCCAATATACTCAATAAGCTGATACGCGTTCCTGGCAGCCCATTCAGGTCTTTGTGCAGTCCCACGGTCACATCGGCTGGGTTGCCGTTGGTACCATCGGGGTCTGCTCCAAACTGGAGCTTGACATTGTTCATCCGGTATCCGCTAGAGGCGGAGCCAGTCATGAACGCCCCCGCGACCTTAGTACTACTATCGCCATCTGGATGGGTTAGGTCAGTGGTGGTGGCGGTCTTGTTTGTATTATCAACATACACGCGCTCCCCACTATCGTAATGGATGCCGTCGCCAATAAGTTATTTGTACGGCATTGAGTTCGGTTATTTTCAGGGCACAGCGCCAAGTATATCTTCTCGTCGCCTTCGATCATCATGTCCTGAATCGGTGTGACAGTCAAAGATGATGCTGTGGCCGTCTTGGTATTAGCGCCAAAAGTCACAGCAGCAGTAGATAATGATGCACTGAAGTCTAGATCTGCATCACCTCTAACGGCAGGGTCATCGCATACAGAGGCAGAGATGATGTCACATCCGCTGCCGTCTTCGTCGTTGGCAATATGCAAGTACACATCTTTTGCTTCAGTGAAAGCTTGGCTCACGGTGACCTTCACCCGTAATATTGACCGAGTTACCCGACTCCAGAACCTTGTCCGGCGTCACCGAAATCGTGTAGTTGCGTGCCGGCTGCTGCGCCTGCGCGACACGCAACGCGACCACCGCCCCTATCAGCGCGACCGCCGCCAGAATGATGATCGTCCCCCGTACCGCCATACTCTTCATGTCTCTGAGCTCCTGCCTCCGGCCCGGTTTCGCCGGAATGAAAACATCTAGTCAAGATATTGAAAACGCCCGCGTCCCTCGATCCACACGTCCAAAGCGGGCCGACGCAGCCCATTATACTCCAACCCGCCCCTTGAAAGCGTCGCCGTGTCACAAGATCTGTCATAAGACTGTCACAAGCCTGCCATCAATCTCGCGGCGACTCATCCACCAGAACGTATTCCCTCATGTTACAATAACAACGACTTATGAACGCGGACAATCCACAGATAGACTCGCGGCGCGAACGTGTGCCGGTAGGAGGTTCATCATGGCCACCGAACACAACATCGCAGACGGCATAGACCCCGCCGAGCAAGCCAAAGTCCCTACGCCACACTTCTACACCGAAGAGGAGTGGAAAGAGAGACAGGAAAGAGAAGCCCAGGAGAAATTCGGCATGAGCGTCGCCGAGTTCTTCGAGGCATGGAAAGCCGGAAAGTTCAAAGACAACCGCGAAATGCACGATGATGTCGTCGGCCTAGCGATGACCATCCCCGAAGCGTGGGAATGCGATGCCTGGTAGAACGCCGGCCGCCCACCACTTGCACATCGGCCACGGCGCGATAATCGGGCGCGAAGAACTTCACCACGCCCACTTGCCCTCAGGCCACGTCTCCGTCCTCGACATCCTGCGACTGCTCATCAGGGATTTCCGCGCGTCCCCCAGGCGTCACGACTGGAGAGCCGTCCTCGCCTCCCTCTAAGTCAAATACCTCGCCCCAGCGCCTTTCGACTATCTGAAAATCAGGTCAGTCAACCAGACAATCGTCCCATCTCCCTGAGGGAGAGGGCTAGGATGGGGGTGATTTACGCCACTCGATTAGCCTCTTGTAGAATAACCGAAAGACCCTGCATACAGCCCTCCTCAAATCCACAAGCGCGCGCCAACCTGATACACTCCGCGTGGCAATCAAAATTTGCGGAGGCGCTAACCATGAAGATCACCGATATACAGGTAAACCAACTCAAGCCCAACGTAAACCAGGCCGCCGGAACGCCCTTCGTCGGAAGACCCGGACGCCTGCTCGTTCGCGTTTTCACCGATGAAGGACTCGTCGGAATATCCGAAGGCTCGCGCGGACTCGGCGTCTTTCGAGCTTATCTCGACGAGATAATAAAGCCTCTATTGGTCGGCATGGACCCGCTCCAGCCGCGACAGATATGGGATATGCTTTCGCTGGGCACAGGGGAGCGCGCCACCCGGCTGCCGTCCCAGATAGTCGGCTCTATTGACGTCGCGCTGTGGGACATCATGGGCAAAGCCGCGGGTATGCCCCTGTACGCGCTGCTTGGAGGCGCGGCCAGGACCGAGATCCCCCTCTACTGGAGCAGGGGCAGCGGGTGGCGAAAGTCTCCCGGCGAAATGCTGGAAGAGGTGCAGGAAGGCTACGAGCGCGGCTTCCGGGCATTCAAGATTCGCATGGACTGGCGCGACTACCGCCAGGACGCCGACCCTGAGAAGGACTTCGCTATCTTCAGGGCGTGCCGCGAGTGGCTGCCTGACGATGTGCCTCTCGGATTCGACGCGAACTGCGGCTACTCGGTCTCGACAGCCATCATGCAGGGCCGCAGGCTGGAGCAGATGGGCGTCGCGCACTTCGAGGAGCCTCTCCCGCAGTACGACTTCCCCGGCCTCAAGCAGGTCGTGGACGCGCTGGACTGCCCCGTCTCGACCGGCGAGCAGGAGACCTCCGCATGGCGATGCAGGGACCTGATGCTGCTCGGCAACCCCGACATCCTACAGCCCGACATCCTTAACATAGGCGGCGTCTCGGAGATAATGCGCGTTTACGAAATGGCCGTGGCGAACAACAAGGTCATCATGCCTCACAGCCCGAACATCGGCGCGAACTCGCTCGCCAGCCTGCACGCCTACAGCACGGTGACCAACGCCATTCGCCCGCACGAATTCTCCGAAGAGTTCACCGGCCCGGCCGAGGGCGTTGCCGAGTTGTTCGAGGAGCCCATCATCCCCGAAAACGGCAAGATAAAGCTGTCCGACAGGCCCGGACTCGGACTCGAACTGGACGAGCGCTCCCTGGCCGCCGCAATAGTAGATTAACCGCAAGCGATCCGACTACCCCCTTCCCCCCTGACGGGCTCACAAGGGTAGGCAAAAGTCCCCTCTCCCTGTGGGAGAGGGTTAGGGTGAGGGCAAAATGCCTACCCCTCTCAGCCCTTGACGGGGGAAGGCCAGGATGGGGGTGAAACCGCAGTTGAACCTCATACAAGTCCGACGTCATCTAATCCGCGTATATCAACTGAGCAAAGGGGGATTGCTATGAAATTACGAACATTGGGTTTTGGATCCCTGGTCGGCGTAATGTTGGCGGCTCCGATGATCGCCATGATGTACGTCGCGCAGAAGTGGCTGAATTTCTCCTTCGCGCCGTTCGACGTATTCGACTGGATAGCTCGTCTGCTACCTGGCCCGGTCGTCACATTCGGCATAGACCGAATGGTTGATATGCTGCTTCTCTTCGGAGCGAGCGTATCCGGCACCGCCAAGACCGCCGAGCAGAGCATGGCCGTCGGACTCTTCTTCGTCGGAGTAGTAGTAGCAACCGTCATCGTGTTCTGGTACGTGCAGGCGCGCGACCAGGCTGAGTGGGTCGGCCTCGGGCCGCTGGCAGGCGTGATTCTGGGCATCCCTGCCGGCGCCATTGTCGCCTACATTGGTCAATCAACCCTTCACCCAGCCGTCAACTTCCTGTGGGTATTCGCGCTGTTCGTGACGTGGGGCAACCTGACCGTGAAGTCCGGGCGCAAACTCCTCACTGTGCCGTCCTCGGAGATAACGGAGGACGACGGTGAAGTACAGGAAGAGCGCTCCGTCCAGGTCATAGACAGGCGCAAATTCCTCATACAGATGGGCGTAGCCACCGCGACGATTACGGTGGCGGGCGCCGGACTGGGACGCACCCTCGCCGTATCGGAGCGCGAGCGTCTCGAAAACGAGCTGGCCGCGATCCAGTCCCGCCAGGTGCCAGACATGCCTCCCATGATCGAGCTGCCGAACGAAGCCGATCCGGTCAAGCCCGCGCTCGGCACACGACCCGAGTACACCGCGGTCCGGGACCACTACCAGATATTCATACGCTCCCAACCGACGGTCATCAATGGGGACGAATGGGAATTGCCCATCACCGGCCTAGTAGATAACCCTGTGAATCTGACTTTGAGCGACATCCGCAACAACTACGAGCCGAGAAACGAGTTCGTTACCCTGTCCTGCATATCCAACCGCGTCGGCGGCGACCTGATAAGCACCACCTACTGGACGGGCGCGAGTGTCCAGGACATACTCGCCGAAGTGCGCCCGAAGAGCAACGCCCGGTACATGATCATCAAGTCCGGCGACGGCTTCTACGAAACCGTAGATCTCGAGTTGATAAAATCCGACGAGCGCATCATGCTCGCCTACGCATGGGACGGCAGACCAATCCCGTTCGATCACGGTTTCCCGCTCAGGATATGGCTCCCCGACCGCTACGGGATGAAACAGCCCAAGTGGATTACCGAAATCGAGATTGTGGACGAGTACGTGGAGGGCTACTGGGTAGAGCGCGGCTGGGACGAGGACGCCATCGTCAAGGCAACATCGGTCATAGACACCGTGGCGGTTGATTCCGTTGTAGAGAAGAACGGCCAGAAATACGTCCCGATTGGCGGGATAGCCTACTCCGGAGTGCGCGGCATCTCCAAGGTGGAGATCGAAGTGTTCAACACCGGCCAGTGGTACGAAGCCGAACTCCGCGAGCCTCTCTCGGAAGCCAGTTGGGTAATCTGGCGCGTTGACTGGCCCTTCCAGGAAGGAAACCACGACTTCCGGGTGCGAGCCGTGGAAGCGGACGGCACGCCTCAGATAGAAGAGTTCAACCCGCCCAGGCCGAGCGGAGCCACAGGCCATCACCACAAGAGCGAAGTAGTCGAGGCAAGGGATGCCTAGACCTTTGGCAACGAGCGAATACAAGCCATCTCACAAATACCGGATATGTCTTAGGCCCCTCAATCCCCTCTCCCTTGATGGGCTGAGAGGGGTAGGCATTGTTATGTCAAGTAGAAGGCTATCAAACCAAACAATGGTTCGATCTATGGTTCATAAAGCTGAAATCTCAACTTTGGAGCACTCTCAGCACTGTGTTGATCCGACGCCAGATTCATGCACCCTTCAAGGTTTTATAGCTAATTTCAGATTTTGCCTACCCCTATCAGCCCTTGATGGGAGAGGGCTAGGGTGAGGGTGAAAACACACCGTTCCTACCAAGCGTTGATATTTATGAGACAGCTTCTAGTTACCCATAGTTGCCGAATTTCGAGAGTCTTTACATGAACGATCTGGTCAAACTCACCGCCAGGCAGGCGGTGTCCGAACTGAAACGGGGAGCCGTCTCCCCCCTGGAACTGATTGACGCCGCCCTGCAGCGCATAGACGAGACCGGCGACGCCGTGAACGCCCTCCCCACCACCTGCGCGGACAGGGCGCGAGACCACGCCGCCCGCCTGCCCGACCTCGACGAGTCGGACACCCCGCGCGGCTACCTTCACGGCCTTCCGATAGCGATAAAGGACCTGAAAGACGTGGAGGGCGTCCGCAGCACGCGCGGCTCGCCCATATTCAGCGACCACATCCCCGACAAGTCCGACCTGCTGGTCACCAACCTCGAATACAAGGGAGGGATCGTTCTCGCCAAGGCCAACACGCCCGAATTCGGCGCGGGCGCGAACACCTTCAACGAGGTCTTCGGCAAGACGCGCAACCCCTGGGACACGAGCAAGACCTGCGGCGGCTCATCCGGCGGCTCCACCACCGCGCTCGCCTCAGGCCAGATATGGCTCGCCTCAGGCAGCGACTTCGGCGGCAGTCTGAGGATACCCGCCAGCTTCTGCTCCGTCGTCGGACTGCGGCCCACTCCGGGCCGAGTAGCGCACGGCCCAAGCGCCGTCCCATTCGCCACCCTCTCCGTAGAGGGGCCGATGGGCCGGAACGTCGGCGACGTAGCCCTCATGCTCGACGCCCAGGCGGGCGCATATCAGGACGACCCGCTAAGTCTGCCCGCTCCCAACCGTTCCTTCCTGGACTGTGTGGACAACCCCACGCCGCCCGCGAGAGTCGCCTACTCCCCCGACCTAGGCATAACCCCAGTGGATTCCGAGGTCGCCGAGATATGCCGCGGCGCGATTGACAGATTCACCGACATCGGCGCTGAGGTCGAGGAGGCGTCCCCGGACTTCACCGACGCCGAGTGGATATTCCAGACACTGCGCGGCGCCCAATTCGTCGCCTCCTACGACTCGCTTCTCAGAGAACATCGCTCCGAACTCAAGGAAGAGGTCATCTGGAACATCGAACACGGCCTCGCCCTCAGTCCGCACGACATAGCCCACGCCGAACTCGGACGCGGCGCCATAATCAACAGGTGCGCGGAGTTCTTCGGAAACTACGACTTACTCGTCTGCCCCACCGTTGTCGCTCCCCCCTTCGACGTGGACACCCGCTACCTCGCAGAGATGGAAGGCCACACCTTCCCGACGTATATCAGTTGGCTCATACTCACCTTCGCCCTCACCCTCACAGGCTGCCCCGTCATATCCGTCCCCTGCGGCTTCACCAAGTCCGGCCTCCCCGTCGGCATCCAGATAATGGCCCCCTGGAAAGAAGAAGGCTACCTCCTCGGCGTCTCCACCCTCTTCGAGCAGGCGGCCGCCATCAGCGACTTGGTGCCATTGGATCCGCGGACGCCTACTGAGTAAGAAGGCAATGACTAGCCGAAACATAATAGACAACGAATCATCTACTGTGGCTGACCACCTACGGCGGAACCTGCCGGGCGCTGACAAATTCAGCCTCGTCTCAGCCTACTTCACTATCTACGGCTATGAACTGCTAGAAGAAGCCTTGTCCAAGGTGAACGATGTCCGCTTTCTATTTGGCGATCCCGCCTCGGTAGAAAATCTAGACCCTTCCAGAAGCGAGCCAAAGTCGTTTGAACTCACAGAAGACGGATTGATCCCCAACCACACTCTGCAACAGAAATATCTTGCGAAGCGCTGCGCCGAATGGGTGTCCAGAGAATCAGTAGCCATTCGCTCGGCCAGCCAATCCAATTTTCTGCATGGCAAGATGTACATCACGGCATCGAAAAAGACCGCTCCAAGCGCAATCGTCGGGAGTTCCAATTTCACCAAACGCGGACTAGGCGGCAGCGACCAGGCCAACTTGGAAATCAACTTAGCCACTGCCGACGATGCCACCGTTGTCGAACTTCAGGATTGGTTCGACGCTTTATGGAGCAACAAAAAGCGCACAGAGGATGTCAAACAGCGAGTCTTAGATGCCCTCAATCGAATAGGAAGCGACTATGCGCCGGAACTCATCTATTACAAGACACTCTACGAACTGTTCCGTAAGGAAATTGAAGCGCGACTGGCCGGTGACGACGGCATAACTGCCACCGGGTTCAGTGATAGCCAGATATGGAACAAGCTGTACGAGTTTCAGAAGGATGGAGCCAAGAGCGTCATATCCAAGTTATTGGCGCACAATGGCTGCATCCTGGCCGACAGCGTGGGGCTGGGCAAGACGTACACCGCGCTGGCCGTCATCAAGTATTTCGAGTTGCGTAACGAACGGACGCTCGTTCTCTGTCCACGCAAGCTATACGATAACTGGTCACTCTATCCGGTCACCAATGGACATATTGATAACCCGTTTCCGACTGATCGTTTCGCTTACACTCTACTCGCGCATACCGACCTGTCCCGAGAATCGGGTATGTCGGGCAGCGTTGATTTGGCAAACTTCAACTGGAACAACTACGACCTAGTGGTGATTGACGAATCCCACAACTTCCGCAACAGCGACGGCAAGCGCTATCAGAGGTTGATGGAAGAAGTCATACGGCAGGGGGCCAAGACGAAGGTACTGATGCTTTCAGCGACGCCGGTGAATACTTCGCTGATTGACCTTCGCAACCAGATTCACCTTATGACGGAAGGCCGCGAAGACAGCTTTCAGGAAAGCCTGGGCGTGAGCAACATCCGCAACGTGATGGCGACGGCTCAGAAGCAGTTCAAAGAGTGGGAGACCGGCCAGACCGCCGGAGGTCCCCGTGATAAGGCAAAACTGCTGGAAAATCTTGGCCCCGACTTTCTCCGACTGCTCGATGGCGTGTCCATCTCTCGCTCCCGACGCCAGATAGAAAAGTTCTACGCCGACGAGATGGAGCGGGTCGGACAGTTCCCCAAGCATGAAGAACCCGTCAACCGCTATCCTGATACCGACCTGCGCGGTCAGCTTTCCTTCCAGGGTTTGGCCAAGCGCATAGAGCAGTTTAAGCTGTCTGTGTATCGCCCCAGCGAATATGTGACCGACCCTGAAAGGCTAAGGGAATTGGAAGACACCCGCGCCAGTCAGAACTTCAACCAGCGAGACAGCGAACGATGGCTGGTTGGAATGATGCTAACCAACTTCCTCAAACGTCTGGAAAGCTCACCAAAGTCTCTGACACTGACACTCGACCGCACCATCGCCAAGATAGATGACCTGTTGGAGAAGATCGAGAGTTACGAAATGAGCGGTCGCTCCGTCGCTGGACTCACGAACGACGACATCCTGCCAGATGAAGATCCCGACGACGAGGATTTCGAGGTAGGTGGCAGCCGTAGGCCCTATCGCCTTGCTGAGCTCGACCTGGTTCGCTGGCGCAGCGACCTGAGCCAGGACAGGTCAACACTGTCGAACGCGCGCCAGCAGGTGGCCGCCATTACGCCCGAACGTGACGGCAAGTTGCATGAGATCAAACTTGAAATCCGAGGAAAGGCGAACAAGCCAACCACTGACCAGGATGGCCAACTCAACCGTAAGCTGCTCGTGTTCACTACCTTCAAGGATACGGCGCAATACCTCTACGAGAACCTGGCCGACCTGACCGCCGAACTCGGACTGAACATCGCAATGGTCTCAGGCGACGAAACTCATACCACCGCCGGACGCAACGACTTCAACGCCATCCTCACAAACTTCGCTCCGGCGGCGCGCAATCGCCGGACAAGCGACGGCGCGACGGACATAGACCTGCTGATTGCCACCGACTGCATATCGGAAGGGCAGAACCTCCAGGACTGCGATACCGTCCTCAACTACGATATTCACTGGAACCCCGTTCGCCTCATCCAGCGCTTCGGACGCATTGACCGCATCGGTAGTCGCAGTGATGCGGTGCGTATGCTCAACTACTGGCCCACCTCGGATATGGACGCCTACTTGAAACTCGAAAGCCGAGTGCAGGCGCGCATGGCGCTCGCCGACATCGCCGCCAGCGGAGACGAAGACCCCTTCACCGAGGAGAACGCTCAGGCCGAACTCGACTTCCGAGATCAGCAGTTGCTTAAACTCCAGAAGCAGATCATGACCATGGACGACCTGGACGACGGTCCGGTGCTCGGAGACTTCACGCTGGACTACTTCCTCACCCAGCTTCTGCGCTACCTGGAAGGCAAGAAGGACGAACTGGAAGCCATGCCCCCCGGCGCGTATGCCGTCACCGAGACCGGCGCCGAAATCCGGCCCGGCGTGATATTCTTCCTCCACCAGCGCAACGCCTCCGCCGACCGCCGCCAACGTCCCGCCAGCCCGGTGCATCCCTATTACCTGGTATATATCCACGACGACGGCGCTATCCGTTTCGGCTGCGGCAGCGCACAGCAGATTCTTGGCGCTTTCGACGCTGCGACAATGGGGAAGTCTTCCTACATAGCCGAACTCTGCGACCTCTTTGACTCCGAAACCGACCAAGGCAGGGACATGATCCGCTATGATAAACTGCTGAACGATGTCATAGCCCACATCCGGCAGTCTCATGTGGGCAGTCAGGCCCGCCAACTTCGGATGGGCGGCGCTAGGGACTTCAGGCTGACGCCCGCGTCCGAAACGCCTGACAGTGCATCAAATTTCGATCTGATAACATGGCTGGTTATCAAGGAAGAGCAATGAATGCTCCAAACACCAACAACGCCATCCGAAAAGCGCTCGCGTCCATAGACGACGGCGCGTTCCACGAGACTGGAACCGCCCTGCTCGACGCGATGGGCTACCGCAGCCAACTTACGCTCCCGGGACAGACCGGCAAGCCTAGAGACTTCATCAGCGAATTCCCGGCGGACAACCCGGGAACGCAGTCCGAGCAAGACCTTCTGGACGTCGCCCGCTCCATCCGCATCCTGTTCCAGTACACCGACTCCGAAATCGAGGCGGCGACACAACCTTCGCTGTTCGATCCCGCCAGTTTCTACACCGGCAACGCACGCAGCTTCATGTTCGTCGCGGTCGAACTCGAAGACGAATCCTACCCACGCGGGCAGTACACCAGGTTCACACGCGAGTTGAACAAGCGCATCCAGGCTCCCGTTGTCGCGCTGTTCCGCACCCCAGCCAACCGCGTTACACTCGCCTTCGTCCACCGCCGACCCAACAAGCTCGACTCCACCCGCGACGTACTGGGTAGGGTTTCCCTAATCCGCGAGATCGAAACTGCCGACCCGCACCGCGCCCACCTGGATGTACTCGCCGAGTTGTCCCTGTCCGAACGGCTGCGCTGGATGGACGACCATGGCAAGCCCCACAACTTCGACGGACTTCTCGACGCCTGGTTGGACGCGCTCGACACCGAGGAACTCAATCGCCGCTTCTACCACGACCTGTTCGGCTGGTTCCAGACGGCGGTCGAAACCGCTCGATTTCCGGCCAACACCATCCCCGACGAAGAACACATCATCCGGCTCATCACTCGCCTGCTGTTCGTCTGGTTCATCAAGGAAAAAGGGCTGGTCGCCGACGAACTGTTCATCGAAAACCGCGTCCGCCAACTGCTCAAGGATTACGACTCAGACAACGGCGACTCCTACTACCGCGCCGTCCTCCAGAACCTCTTCTTCGCTACACTGAACACCGAGATAGGCGAGCGTCGGTTCAGCCGACAGAACAACGCAGACCACCGTAACTTCTCCGTCTATCGCTATCGCAATGAGATGGCAGATCCTGACGCTCTACTGCAACTGTTCGACCGCACTCCCTTCATCAACGGCGGCCTGTTCGACTGTCTAGACAGCTTTGACTCCACTGGTGCAGGTGGCGTCCGTATTGACTGCTTCACCGACAACCCAAACCACCGCAGGAACTACTCCATCTCCAACCGCCTGTTCTTCGGCAGCGACGGCCTGATTACGCTGTTCAACCGCTACAAGTTCACCGTCGAGGAAAACACTCCTGCCGACACCGAAGTCGCGCTAGATCCCGAACTACTCGGAAAGGTGTTCGAGAACCTGCTCGCCGCCTTCAACCCCGAGACCCGCGAGAGCGTCCGCAAACAGACCGGCTCATACTACACCCCCCGCGCCGTCGTGGACTATATGGTGGACGAGGCCCTAGTCGCGTCTCTGGCAGAAAAGGCCGTGCCAGACGACGGTGACGCCGACTGGTTGCAGGAGCGTCTGCGCTATCTGCTCGACTACACCGACGGAAAGGACGCCCTGGACTTCTTTGAAGAGGAGGAACGTAAGGAGATAATCAACGCCATCGCCGAACTGCGAGTCCTCGACCCCGCCGTCGGCTCTGGCGCCTTCCCCATGGGAATGTTGCACAAGCTAACCCTCGCTCTCCGCCGCCTTGACCCCGACAACGTAATTTGGGAAGAACTTCAAAAGAAATTGGCTCGTAATCGCGCCTCCGTGGCATTCGACACACCCGATCAAGCCGAGCGAGACGAAGAACTTCAAGAAATCAGCGCCACCTTTCAGCGTTACCGAGATTCCGACTTCGGACGCAAACTCTACCTCATCCAGAACAGCATCTACGGCGTGGACATCCAGCCTGTCGCCACTCAGATAGCCAAGCTGCGCTTCTTCATATCCCTCGCTATCGAGCAGCAGCCCACCCAAGAAGCGAACGACAACTATGGCATAAAGCCGCTGCCCAATCTCGAAACTCGCTTCGTCGCAGCTAACACCTTGCTGACACTCGAAAGAGCCACACAGATCCCATTGGGCGGACAGAATAAGCTAACTGAGCTAAACGACCAACTGCGCCAGAACCGAGAAAGACACTTCAACGCGGGCAACCGTAGTGAGAAATTAAGGCTCCGAAAAGAGGACACTCGGCTGCGTGATATTCTGGCCAAAGAACTACGCAGGGCTGGCATGTCCGTCTCCGACTCCAACAAACTCGCACAGTGGGATCCCTACAACCAGAACGCGACCGCCGACTGGTTCGACGCGGAGTATATGTTCGGAGTTGCACGGGGTTTCGATGTAGTGATTGGAAATCCACCGTATGTTCAGTTGCAGAAGAACGGTGGTGAACTCAGACGCCTATACCAAAACTGTGGCTACGAGACTATTGCCAGTCGGGGCGATGTTTACCAGCTATTTTATGAAAAGGGCTGCCAACTCTTGGCCTCACAGCAGGGTATCCTGGCCTACATTACGTCCAACAGTTGGTTGAAAGCAGAGTATGGCAAGTCAACTCGCCTCTACTTTTCGGAGCAACACACACCGTTTCAGTTGCTGGATATGGGAAAGGATGTCTTTGAAAGCGCTATCGTTGACGCCAGCATTCTTCTGCTTCGCGAGGGTCGTGCTAATAATACCCCACCGACTTTTCCCTCAGTAGATATGGACAGGCTGAATATCAAAGATTTTCCACCAGCCGAGGACCTGTGGGTTCTGACACGTCTCAACGGAGATGAACCTTGGAGCATCCTGTCCGAAGTGGAATGGGACGTGGTGGACAAGATGACTGGCAAGGGAACGCCCTTGAAGAGTTGGGACGTTGCGATGCACTACGGGGTTAAGACTGGACTCAACGACGCATTTATAATTGACAACGATACTCGAGCTACACTGGTAGCCGCCGACCCCAAATCTGCGGAAATCATCAAGCCAATGTTGCGGGGGCGCGATATTCAGCGATATCAATCATCGTGGGCAGGCTTGTGGTTGATCATCGCTAAATTCGGTAGCTACCGTACTTTACCGGGGCAATATCCTGCAGTGTACAAGCACTTGAAGCAGTACGAGACAAAACTCCGCGCTCGCGGTCAATGCAGGTACACACGGTCTAGGGGTAACAATCCAAACTCAGATTATGACGGACAGCACCATTGGCTTGAATTGGACAATAATCCGAAGGACGATTACCTTGTAAAGTTCACTAAAGAGAAACTGTTTTGGATTGAGTTGACCGAGAGTGGACGATTTTCATACGACGACAGTGGGATATTTGGAGAGGCCACCACGTTTATGATGGTCGGTGAGTCTCTCAAATACCTTTGTGCAGTAATGAATAGCACACTGGTCTGCTGGATCTTCCAACAGCTGGCTCCAACTTCAGGTATGGGCACGTCGCGATGGAAAAAGGTTTACATAGAGAACATCCCCATCCCCAAAATCGCCGCCGCCGAACAGCGTCCGTTCATTCGACTGGTTGACCAAATCCTGGAAGCCAAAGCCGCCGACCCCGACGCGGATACATCCGAACTGGAAGAGTCAATAGACTGGCTGGTCTATGACCTCTATGACCTCACCGACGAGGAGACAGCGATAATCGCCGACTACTTCTGGGACGGCGACATGACCCAGGAAGAAGAGGACTCTGCCCTGGTCAAGTGGATTCAGGAAGGAATTACCGGGGAGTACCTCAGCAGAGAAGTCATCATGGAGACCCTCCGTAACCCGAATGGAGACTAGATTAGAGGCCACTTTCAACCGTGACCTCAGACGAATACGCAACCCAATCCTGCGTCGTAGAATTCAGCGCGCGATAGAAAGAGTGGAAACCGCATCAACCATTTCCGAGATTCCCGGCATCGAAAGATTGAGCGCGAGAGGCCGCTTCTACCGAATCCGAGTAGGCGACTACCGCATCGGCGCGGAGATTGAAGACAACGTAGTCACACTGGTCAGGTTCGGACACCGAAGCGTCATCTATCGCAACTTCCCTTAGCCCCAGAGCCGAGACAGACCGCGCCCTATACTTTGAACGGCCAGCCTCTTGACGGGGGCTGGCCGTTCCACTCAAGCGTCGCTATATATCCCCTATCCCCCCCTGCCCTATCAACTCCGCTATCCGCTCCCCTATCATCATCGTCGTGACATTCGTGTTCGCCCGGATGCAGTCCGGCATGATCGAGGCGTCCACCACGCGCAGACCTTCCAGCCCGTGCACCCGTCCGTGCTGGTCAACCACCGCCATCGGGTCGTCCGACGGCCCCATCTTGCACGTCGCCGAGATATGCTGGCCGGTCGTCGCCTCGCGCATCATCCAGTTGTCCAGCGCGTCGTCCGACTCCAGGTCCGAGTCCAGCGGCTCGATTCGCTCCGCCAGAACATCCTTGAAGTCATCGTGCTCCGCCAGTTCCAGGCATTTCCTCACCCCCTCGCGCGACCGCTGCCTGTCGAACTCCTCCGCGAAGTAGTTGTAGTTCAGCTCCGGCTGGTCGTTGATGTCCTTCGAGACAAGCCGCAGTTCGCCCGAACTCACCGCCAGGTCCAGGATTACCGACATTCGCACGCCGACCGGCTCCATCCTGTCCCCGCCCCGGTTGATGCGCTCGGTGGCGAAGTTGGACATCGTTATCTTGATGTCGTTGCGAAGCTCGGAGCCGGTCGCGGTGTACCGCAGCATAAGCTGGCTTCTAGGCTCCAGCGCCAGGCTCTCCAGGTCTATATGCGGCTGTGTCCGCCACGTGGCCCACACAACCGGATGGTCGCGCAGGTTCTGTCCCACGCCCGGGAGTTCATGCACAACCGGAACGCCAACCTCCCGCAGATGGTCCGCCGGGCCGATCCCCGACAGCATCAGTATCTGCGGCGAGGCTATCGCGCCTGAGCTCAGGATGATGTTCTCGCCTTCCACCACGAACTTCTCGTCCCCGCTCTCCACCTCGACACCCGTCGCCCGCCCGTCTTCTATGATGACGCGGTGCGTAAGGCAGTCGCCTCTGATAGTCAGATTCAGCCTGTGCCTCGACATCGCCAGGTAGCCGACGTTCGTGCTCCAACGTATCCCGTTCGGATTGTTGTACGGCGTCGGGCCTATGCCCGTAACGTCGGGGTGATTCTGGTCCGGGCCGTCGGGGTATCCGGCCGCCTTGACCGCGTTATAGAACGCCGTCTGCGCCACGGGCCAGGTGTCCCGCGTGAAGCGTCGCGCGATTATCGGCCCTTCCGTCCCGTGGAAGTCACCGCTGAAGTCGGTGTCCGTCTCCAGCTTCCGGAAGAACGGCAGCACCTTCTCGTAGCTCCACTCGTCATTGCCGAGCGAGGCCCAGGCGTCGTAGTCCTCCGGCATCCCTCTCAGGAACACCTGCCCATTGATAGCGCTCGAACCACCGGTCACCTTGCCTCTCGGCACCATCATCGGCTCCGCCAACTCAGTCGGCTTTCCCCAGAACTGCCAGTTGTGGTCGCTCGTCATTACGTCCATTCCGGTCGCGTATCCGTGCCTGACCTCTTCCGGCAGATTGTCAATCTCCGAGCCGTAGTCCGGCCCCGCCTCCAGCAGCAGGACCGACGTATTCGGATCTTCCGAAAGCCTCGTCGCCAGTATCGAACCCGCCGAACCCGCGCCTACGATGATATAGTCGTACTTCATTTGACAGCCTCCATTTCCGAGCGCATGAAACTGATTTGGCGAATCCTATATCCGCAAACCCATTTCGTCAATAATCCTTCACGTTTGGATGCTGTACCAGTTTAGTCGACGCTGCCTGTGGCGAGAAAATTCCCTTCCCCCTTGATGGGGGAAGGTTTGGATGGGGGTGACTCCCCTACCGACCAAACTGATACAGGTTCTCACCTTTGACCAGCCTGCAAAGTCAGTCAGAGAATTGCATAAGTCCCCTCTCCCTCAAGGGAGAGGGCTAGGGTGAGGGTGAGGGTGAGGGTGATTAGCTTTCTACAGCTTCCGTTGCCAGGGAACAGGTGGGCAAATAACAACACTTATGCAATCGTCTCCAAGTCAGTGAAATGTCGCGCGATCCTCCTCCCGCTATGCTATAATACCTCCATTGCAGAACAAACGTACCTGCATTATATTATAACTTGGGATTTATCAATGACGCTAAAATCGGCTCGCAAATTTTTTCTGCAGGTGAAATCGGGCAGAATTCATAGCTAAATCCACGGATTTTCAGGTCACAACCCACTTGGAAAGTCACCTGAACCTCACCTGAACCTCACCTAGACTAATATAAACCAAGATATATGAACGGTCTCTTGTCAGCCGATTTTGTACAGAATCTCCAACCCTCGAAAAACCCTAAAGTTTGACCTGGATCAGCGCCAACAATATACTCGCCTCAGACATCCAACAGAACGCGGAGAGACCAATGACCACCACCCGCATCAGCCCCGAACATGACACCCGCGAACTCACCACCCAGGACGTCCTGGGCGGCGGCGCTCCACAGATACTCACCCACGCAAGCGGCCCCACCGGAACGCTCCCCTTTACCGAGGACTTCCTCGTCAACGGCGCGAGCGGCGACCACTTTGGCATGACCCAGAACGCCGGCATGGGCTGGAACCCGGTCGAGCTTCTCCGAAAGCAGTTCGTCATCCTCTCCACCGCAGGCGGCCTCCGCAATCCCGACGGCTCCCCCGTCGCCCTCGGACTCCACACCGGCCACTTCGAGCTTTCGACTATGGTGCAGGCCGCCGCCATCGAACTGCGCGAGCAGGGCGCGATTCCCTTCGCCCTGTTCTGCTCCGACCCCTGCGACGGGCGCACGCAGGGCACAACCGGAATGCTCGACTCGCTCCCATATCGCAACGACGCGGCGCAGGTGTTCAGGCGACAGGCGCGCTCGCTGCCCACGTCGCGTGGCGTCATGGGGGTCGCCTCCTGCGACAAGGGCCTGCCCGCGATGATGATGGCGGTCGCCGGGCTGCGCGACACGCCCGTCGTCGTCGTGCCAGGCGGCGTCACCCTCGCCCCAGAGCATGGCGAAGACACAGGCATGATCCAGTCCATCGGCGCGCGCTTCGCACAGGGCGAAGTAACGCTCGAATACGCCCAGGACGTCGGATGCCGCGCCTGCGCTTCCCCCGGCGGCGGATGCCAGTTCCTCGGGACGGCGGGTACATCGCAAGTCGTCGCCGAGAGCCTCGGACTCGCCATAACCCACGGCGCGCTCTCGCCCTCTGGTACGGGCGCATGGCTGGACATTGCTCGCCGTTCGGCACGCGCATTAGTTATGTCCGAGAAGAGAGGCGTATCGTCCCAGGACATTCTTACCGACGCCGCGTTCCAGAACGCGATGGTCGTCCACGCAGCCTGCGGAGGCTCGACCAACCTGCTGCTCCACACGCCCGCCATAGCGCACGCCGCGGGCCGCGCCCGCATGGGAGTCGAGGCCTGGAACCGGGTCAACAAGGAAACCCCTCGCATCGTGGACGTCCTACCCAACGGCCCCACCGGATACCCGACCTCGGTGCTGTACGCCGCGGGCGGAGTGCCGGAGGTGATGCTTCACCTGCGCCGCATGGGTCTGCTCGACACCTCCGTCCTAACCGTCACCGGCCAGACGCTCGGCGAGAACCTGGACTGGTGGGAGGACTCGGAGCGTCGTCACGACGTTCGCCAGTACCTGCGAAACGAGACTCGCGTTGACCCCGACAACGTCATAATGACGCCGGACAGGGCGAAGGCGAGCGGCTTGACCAGCACGGTCTGCTTCCCCGCCGGAAATCTAGCTCCCGAAGGTTCGGTCATAAAGAGCACCGCGATAGACCCAACAGTGGTTGACGACGACGGCGTGTATCGCAACACTGGCCCTGCGAGGGTGTTCCGGTCCGAGAGAGCCGCCATAACCGCCATCAAGAGCCGCGACGACGATGAGAAGATAAAGGCGGGCGACATCATGATCCTCACCTGCGGCGGGCCTCTTGGTACGGGCATGGAAGAGGTCTATCAGATAACCGCCGCCCTCAAGCACTTGTCCTACGGCAAGAACGTTGCGCTGATAACGGACGCCCGCTTCTCCGGCGTCTCCACCGGCGCCTGCATCGGACACGTCGGCCCCGAGGCCCTCGCCGGTGGCCCTATAGGTAAAGTCAGAGAGGGCGACGTAATAGAGATAGTGATTGACCGCAACACCCTGGAGGGCACAATAAACCTTGTAGGCGAAGACGGTCAAAGCTACAGCCCGTCCTGGGGCGACGCGGAACTGAATTCCCGACCGGACCCCGACGACCTCGAGCCTCACCCCAGCCTGCCCGACGACTCCAGGCTCTGGGCCGCTCTCCAGCACGCTTCTGGCGGAACCTGGGGCGGCTGCGTATTCGACGTCGACACGATAGTCGAGACAATCGAAGCCGGAATGAAGACGCTCGGCAGGACGGAGTAGCTCTTCAAGACGATGACAGAAGTCCCCTCTCCCTTGATCGGAGAGGGCTAGCGTAAGGGTGATTCCTTATACCGACCAAAACTGATACAGCATCGTGAATCTCAGTGCCGCTGACCAAAACGCCAGACTGTATGTTACCATTCTCAACCAAAAGAGGAGTCCACTAATACTGCTTCACGGAGAACCCAGCTATGACTACGCCAGCTACCAAAAGGGCGAGACACTTGGAGGCTGTTCTGGAACAGCTTCCACCGCCCGACCTCTCCCACTTGGAGCCATTGCCGGACCCGCCGAGAGAACCTGATATGCAGCAACACGAGTGGGTATTATACTTCTGCGCCATACTGAGACTCTTCTTCGCCGACCGCTACGACGTATTGGTCTCAGGGCAAGGATTCCTGCGCCATGACCCCTATAATCAGGACGAACGCTTCGCGCCGGACTGCGTGGTGGTCACCGGGGTGAATCCCAGGAACATCATATCTCGCAATGGCTACGTTATAAGCGAGGTGGGCAAGCCGCCCGATTTCGTGCTGGAGATAGCTTCGCGCAGCACGGGACGCAGGGACTACACAGTCAAGCGCGAGGGATACGCTCGCTATAACGTGGGAGAGTATTGGCGGTTCGACCACACCGGCGGCAGGTTTCACGACGCGCCGCTTGCTGGCGATCTGCTGGTTGATGGGAAGTACGAACCCTTTCCGATACACCGCGACCCGGACGGGCTGATCTGGGGCCACAGCCCTGTGCTGGGACTGGACCTGTGCTGGGACGACGGAGAATTGCGCCTTCGCTACCCTCGCGGCGGGGAATATCTCCCCACCCCGGAGGAAACCGCTGTCCGAGCGAACCGCGCCGAAGCGGAGCGAGACACCGCCCTGAACCACGCGGACCGCGCCGAATTGGAGCGAGACATGGCCTTGAACCGCGCCGCCGAAGTCGAAGCTGAGAACGCCAGGCTGAGAGAAACGCTTCGACGCCTGGAAGAAAATTGACGCGCCCGCCCCCTGCCCGAGGACACCAATGGAAAAAGGACGACTAGACCGCGAAATAATAGCGATGCGCGTAGCGCGCGAACTCCAGGACGGCGACGTCGTGAACCTGGGCATAGGCATACCGACGCTGTGCTCGCAGTTCATCCCGGAGGGACGCAGCGTCACATACCACAGCGAGAGCGGCGTCCTCGGCTATGGGCCGATGGCCGAACCCGGAGAGGAAGACGTTGACCTCATCAACGCCGGAGGCCAGTTCCTCGCGCTGAACCCGGGAATGTCCTTCTTCAACTCGGTCGAGGGATTCGCCATGATTCGCGGCGGACACATAGACGTCGCGGTTCTGGGCGCGATGCAGGTATCCGAGCGCGGCGACCTCGCCAACTGGATGCTGCCCCAGAGAGGCATAGGCAACGTCGGCGGAGCTATGGACCTCGCCGCCGGAGCGCGACGCATCATAGTCGCCATGGAACACACCGACCGATCCGGCAGCCCCAAGATAGTCACCGAATGTTCATTCCCACTCACCGCCCCCGAATGCGTCAGCCTGATAGTCACCGACATTGCCGTAATGTCAGTGGACGACGACGGACTTACCCTCATCGAGGTCGCCCCAGGCTGGACAGCCGATGACGTGCAGGCGCTCACCGAGCCCAAACTAATCGTGTCTTCCGGCCTGCGCGATATGGAACTATAGTCGCCGGAGACGCTGACCGTTCAGCCAGTCACGCCCACACTATCTCGAAGGTCGAACCCATGTCGGTCTTCTGCACCTGGATGCGCGTGTCGAAAGCCTCTTTTATGCCTTCGACGTGCGTGATGACTACAATCTTGTCGAAGTCGTCTCGGATGGACTGTATCGCCTCTATCAGCCGCTCCTGTCCCGATGCGTCCTGCGACCCGAATCCCTCGTCAATGAACAGGATGGGCAGCGGAGCCCCTGATCGGCGCGCCAGCAGCCGCGAAAGCGCTATCCGAAGCGCGAAGTTTATCCTGAACGCCTCCCCGCCGCTGAACGTCTCGTACGCTCTCGTCCCCATTTCGTCGGAGATGTCTATGCTCATCTCCTCGGAGAGAGCGTCCGATCCCCTTATGCGCCGTCCTTCGATTAGCTGGAGTTTCAGCGACATCCGGTTGTCGGTCAGCCGAGCGAGCAGGTCGTTGGCGTCATTCTCGATCTGGGGCAAGGCGTCCTCGATGATGAGAGCCTGGATACCGTTCTTTCCGAAGGCAATGGCCAGTTCCTCATACAGACCGCGCTCCCTCACGCGCTCGTCGCGCTTCTTGCCCAGTTCGACGGCTTCACGCGCCATCCGCTTGCAGCGTTCGACCGCGTCTTGCGCGATCCCCAGACGGACCCTGGCGGCGGTCAGCCCCTTCTCCAGATCATCGAAATTAACTCGGAAACTCTCCAGTTCGGACTTCGCCTCCGGCAGTCGCGCTACTTCGACTGAGAGCAGATCGCGCCGTTCCCTCATCTCAGACAGTTCTGAGCGTAAGTTCCGCAAGTCCGCGACGGTCCGCTCCAGTTGGGCCCTGTCCCACTCTATCTGACCCAGGGCCGAATCCAGCCGCTGACGCAGCTTCGCGAATCCGACGAGGTCCATGATTCTCTCACGAACTTCGTCGTGTCGCGCGGCGTCGTAGCCCAGCTCTCCGATTTCCGCTTCCAGCTTCTCCACCCGGACCCGCGCTTCATGCGAGAAGTCTCCTGATTCAAGCGCGGCGACTATCGGGGCCAATTGTGTCTGCGCCGGCTCTATCTCGTCCCTCGCCTGCGCAGCGACAGTGAGTCTCTGGTTTATCTCACTCTCCGCTTTGTCCACGTCCACCCTGAGCTCGTCCAAGTCACGCTGCGACTGTCTGATCTCTTCCACTATCTTGCGATGGTCTTTCGTAAGTTCGTCCAGGTCGCGGGGGTCGAACTCAATGCTGTTCAGCAGCCTTTTGATCCGGTTGGAGATTCTGCGCTCCTCCGGCATAAAGGACCCGGATTCCAGCGTCTTCTTCAGCGCGGCGATCTCCGATTCCAGCGTCTCCGCCCTGTTCTGCGCGGATATTGCCTCCTCGATGCGCGCGGTGAGTTGTCCCATACTATTTTGGAACCGGCGAGATGCCGTTTCGCGCTCGGACTCCATCTGAGCCATACTGCGGGCGAGAGGATCGCGCTGTCGCGCAAGAGATTCTATTTCATCTTCATTCGCCTGGAATTCGTCCTTGCTCCGCATACCTATCTCTTCGTACTCTGCCCGCAGATGTTCGCGGCCGTCGCTGTCAAGCTCTTTTCCGCAGAGTGGACAGTCCAGGTCGCCGCTCTTCAGCAGGTCGAACTTCTGGCGAGTATCCTGCATCGTCTCACGCAGGCGATCATTGTTCCCCCGCAAAGTAATCACCCGCTCGTCAATGGAATTCACGCGCCCCCTGGCGTCCTCGATGCGGCCGGTTAGAGCTTCCAGCCTCTCGGATTCCGTGTTCAGGGTCTCCCTCTCCTCCAGCAGTCCGGGCAGAGGCCCCGACCGGGGGCGAATATCCTTTTCCAGAGTGGAAGTCAGTCTCTCCAGTTCTGCTTCCAACCGGCTCTTTTCCCTGAATATCTTTGTTTCCAGGTCCAGCATCTGCTCGCGCATCTCTTCATACTCCGCGCGATAGCCCTCCATCTGTTCCAGCTTGTGCCTGGTCTGCTTCTCCTTGAGGCTGAAATCCTCGATGCGCGCCTGGAATTCGTCTATCTTCTTCCGCCTGGGACGCAGCTTCCCCAGCAACTCTTCTAGCTGCGGAATAACGCTTGCCGCGGCCCGCATGGATTCGATCAACTTGGTCAACTGATCGCGCTGAGTAATGAGACGCTCTCGCTCAACCGCGATTTCCTGCCGATACCCGGCAACCACAAGCTCGATCTCGTTCTTGGAGTTGAGGGCGAGGTTCAGTCTTTCGTCCTCTTCCTGGAAGGCTGTCAGTTCCGAGTGTCCTTTCTCTATTTCAGCCTGTCTCAGAATCAGTTCCTCGGCCTCGTTTACCCTTGCGCGATACACCTCTGCCCTTTCGGCCGTCTCCTGCAACAACCTCTCAGCCTGTGGAAGCCGGACAGTCAACTCGTCAAGTTCATTACTCTTGTCTTCCAGTTCGGCAACCAACCTCGTTCCATCCTCCAGCAGATTGCGCGCCTCCGCAAGCCGCGGTTCCAGGCCCGCTATCTCCCGCAACACCTCATGGAGCGTATCTTCGTGTGCCGACTTCTGTTCGGCCTCGCGCTCTCGAATCTCGATGTCCGCCTCCAGGCGCTGCGTCTCCAGGCGCAGTTCACTCACCCTGTCCCTTGCGCGCTGTTCCAGGTCGTCGTAATAGGAGAGGTCCAGTACCTCGGCAAGGATGCGCTTGCGGTCTGACGGCTTGGAAGTGGTGAATCTATCGGCATCGCCCTGACGGAGGAACGCCGTGTTCACGAACGTCTCGTGGTCCATCCGTATTCGTTGGATTATGAACTGCTCGGTGTCCCTGACCGTGTTCCCCGTAATCGCGCGCCAATCGCCCGCGTCATTCCGTATGAAGAACTCGAGCCCCGTCCGTCCCTGAGACCTACCCTTCGCCCTCCGACGGACAACCCTGTACCTCTCACCCGACGACTCGAATTCCAGTTCGACCAGCATATCGCTCTGGCCTTTGTGAATCAGATCGTCGTGGTTACGGTCACCCAGACGCGAGCTTCCCCACAATGCGAACGTGATAGCGTCGAGCAGCGCGCTCTTGCCATGTCCGTTGTCACCGCACAGACAGGCCAAGTGAACGCTTTCGAAGTCGAGCGTAGGTGTCTTGTCCCTGTAACAGAGGAAATTCTTGAGAGTCAGCTTTAGCGGAATCATATATACTCACCCATCTTGGTTACGAACAACATTCTAGTCCAGCGCAGAACAATTCGCCATATCGCACCGTCATTTGACCTGCCGACTTCCATCGTGTACAACCTCTTTAACTGCAACTGTGAACCCCATCAAGTGTCATGGGAGGAAAACGACATGACCACCACACACGACGAGAACTGGGAATACGGCTTACGAACCGAGGGGCACGAAGGTGAAGTAGGAGGCCCCGTCGTCCTGGGCGAGGGCGACTTCAGATACGAAGTCTCCGGCTCCGACTGGGGAAACCTGCCCGAAGGCTGGACCTACAAGGAAGCCACCTCCGTGGACGTGGACCCCAATGACCGCGTCTATGTGTTCAACCGCGGCACCTGCCCCATGATCATCTTCGACTCCGAGGGCAACATCGTTGATACCTGGGGCGAAGGAGTATTCGCTAACCCCCACGCCGTAACCATCGCGCCCGACGGTAACGTGTTCTGCGTTGACAACGGCGACAGCACGATTCGCAAGTTCACCGCCGACGGAAAACTGCTGATGACGCTCGGCGTGGCGCACGAACCGGCCCCCAAGATGAGCGGGAAGCCCTTCAACCGACCCGCTCACGTCGCGATAGACAAGCGAAACGGCGAATTCTACGTCGCCGACGGCTACTCCAATGCACGTGTCCACAAGTACACCCCGGACGGCGACTACCTGTTCTCCTGGGGCGAGTCAGGCACCGCCGAGGGCCAGTTCAACATCGTACACAACATCACCACGGACTCCGAGGGCTGGGTTTACGTCGCCGACCGCGAGAATCACCGCATCCAGATATTCGATGACAAGGGCAAGTTCGAGACTCAGTGGGTAAACCTGTCCCGCGCCGCCACGATCTGCATAGACGACGGTACGGGCGAGGAACTCGTTTACATCGGTGAATACTTCGCCGGAATCGCCACCAACGACATCGGCATGGACTTGGGCCCGCGCGTTACCATCATGAATAAGAAGGGCAAAGTGCTGGCGCGCGTCGGACGCGAGAGCTATGGCGACCAGAGCGGACGATTCTACTCCCCACACGGCATCGCCGTCGACTCGCGCGGCGACATCTACGTCGCCGAAGTCTCCTGGAGCGACTACGGCAGCAAGATGGACCCCCAGCGCGAACTCCGCTCCATGCAGAAGTTGGTGAAGGTGCAAGACTGATCTGTTGGTCGTGTATAATTTGTGGACATAGGTTCACAGCCAATGGAGGTTAGTCATGGCAACCGAATCCGAGAACATAGAGGAGACAGAAGTTCCAGAGCCGATATTTCTCACAAAGGAGGAATCGGCGGCGATTCGGGAAAGAGAAGCCCGCGAAAAATTCGGCATGAGCGCCGAGGAGTTCTTCGAAGCCTGGAAGGCCGGCAAATTCGATGATACACAAACTAATCACGTCAGGTCCATCGGTCTGGCGATGTCGTTCCCGGAATACTGGAAGCTCTGATGCTCGGCAGAACGCCGGCGGATGCCGTCAGCAACTACGTTGACTCGATTCAGCGACTCATATCGTGCGTATCCGACGCTGTCATCTCAGTTGATGGTGGCTACTACGTCTCCGATACTTCACACGTTCTTAGACTGAATCAGGGCAGTCCGGTCAGGCTTAGAGGGATGTCTGATCTCTGGCTGACTCTTCAGCAGTACTACCACATCGTCGAAATAGAAGGTCTCCGCGTCCTCTGGGCAGTAGTGGTAGAAGGCTATGAATATACACTCATTGACGCCGGCGGCAGGGAAATCTTGACTTATCACTGGCATCCCAGAGGTCAAAGCTCGATTGCTTTCCATCATCTGCATATAGAACACGGCGCACAGGTGAGCAGAGAGGAACTTCAGACGGCGCATTTGCCCACCGGGTACGTGTCTGTCGCCGACATCCTTCGTCTGCTCATCATGGACTTTCGGGCGCATCCGCGCCGCGACGATTGGGAATCCGTCTTGGATGCATTTCAATGACAGAGTGACTGACTATCCTAACCGGAGGATAACCCTTTGACTATTCAAACAGAAACCAACGACACTCTCACATTCGGCCTGATTGACGGCTTCAGAGACGACTTCGCATCCGACCCGCGCAATCGCCTCATGCAGAACACCGTCACCCAGCGCGACGTGAACGAGGTCGCGCTCGATCACGACATAGTAACCAACGCCACCCACACCTTCTCGACGCTTCTGGACGAGTGGGCGCCCACCCAGCAGGGAAACTCCGGGCGCTGCTGGCTGTTCAGCGGCCTCAACCTGTTCCGCGTGGACACGATGAATTCGCTGAATACGCGCCAGTTCGAGTACAGCCAGAACTACATGATGTTCTGGGACAAGGTAGAGCGCGCCAACTTCGTCCTCGAAGCCGTAATCGAGACGGCCGACCGCCCAACCGACGACCGCGTCATCCAGCATCTGATGACCGCGCCCGTCGAGGACGCCGGACAGTGGGATATGTTCGTCAACCTCGTGGACAAGTATGGCGTCGTGCCCAAGGAAGCCATGCCTGAAACCGAGAGTTCCGGCAACACCCGCCAGATGAATATGTCCCTCTACTACCAGGTGCGCCAGGGCGCCGCGAAGATCCGAAGCCTCTACAAGGACGAGGCCGGGCTGGATGCCATGCGGCAGGCCAAGTTGGACACGCTCACTGCCGTCTATCGCATCCTGTGCATCCACCTAGGCAACCCGCCGTCCGTAGTGGACTGGCAGTGGCGCGACCGCGAGGGCAAGTTCCACCGCGACGGCGAGTTGACCCCGCTCGACTTCGCGGACCGCTACATATCTACAGACTACCGCGACATGGTTTGCCTCGTGAACGACCCACGCCCGGACCACCCGTACTTTCAGACATACACCATCTCGTATCTCGGCAATGTTGTCGGCGCGAGATCTGTCCGTTATCTGAACGTTCCTAGTGAGGTATTAAAGGACATCACCCTTCGCCAGTTGCAGGATGGCCGTCCCGTGTGGATGGGCTGCGATACGGGCAAGCAGAACCACCGCAAGCTCGGACTCTGGGACGCGGACCTGTTCGATTACGGCGCGGTTTACGGCTCCGAGTTCGAGATGGACAAGGCAACCCGGCTCGAATACGGCCAGACCCAGATGACCCACGCGATGCTGTTCACCGGCGTGGACGTCGTCGAAGGCAGCCCCCGTCGCTGGCGCGTCGAGAACAGCTACGGCAGCGCCGTCGGCGACAAGGGCTTCTTCCTCATGAACGACTCCTGGTTCGACGAGTACATGTTCGAGATCGCCGCCCCACGCAAGTACCTCTCCCAGGATCTGCTCGCCGCCCTCGAAACCGAACCCACCGCCCTCCCGCCCTGGGACCCGATGGGCGCGCTAGCTTAGTGAATACACAACAGGAGCGCGAAAACAGCATGACGGATAGAACTGCGGAACCAGTTTCACAACTTCGAATGGGCCTATCCCCGGCGGATGGGGAAAAGAAACGAGTCCAAGGCGGTGTTTCTACAAGCGACGTCATTATCTCGGCCCATGTTGGAGGGAACGCAGATGTGTTCTCTCAGATACTTGAGTTGCACGTCCCACAAGGCTCAATCGTAGCCGACGTAACCTGGGGCAGGGGTGTATTCTGGCAAAAGGTTGACAATGGGCTCTATGACCTCAGGGCCACCGACATTTCTATGGGAGTGGATTGCAGAGACCTCCCTTACCACGACGGCGAAATAGACTGCGTTGTACTCGACCCACCCTACATGGAAGGATTCTACCGCAATCATGGAAGCCAGAAGGCCGGCGGCGGCAGCCATTCTACGTTCCGGGAACATTACTCAAACGGAGACGAACGCCCGGGCATATCTAATAAGTGGCACGCTGCGGTCAGGGAAATGTACCGCGAGGCCGGACTTGAAGCGTACCGCGTTCTCAAGACCAACGGCGTCCTCATAGTCAAGTGCCAAGACGAAGTTAGCGCGAACAGGCAGTGGCTAACCCACGTGGAAATCATCAACGACTACGAAGGGATGAGTTTCTACACAAAGGACCTATTTGTCGTGGTGCGTTCCAACAAGCCATCCATCACTAGACTGAAAAAACAGGTTCACGCCCGTAAGAACCATTCATACTTCCTGGTTTTCGTAAAGGCGAAGCGTCAGTGAGGCATTACGCTCTATCTGGATCGCGCTCACTCAAAAGCTGTTCCAGTATCACCGTCAGGTTATCCACAAAAGGCCGCTCAGGAGGCCATGACACAGATACCAGACTGGCGATGAGCTGATTTCGTACTTGTGGAGAATATCTACGATATGTACTTCGCGGCAGATCGCTATTCTTGGCGAATACGAAATTCCAATTCTGTTCAAAGGCGAAACAGTTCACCGCCAAGACATCGAACTCTCCAACCATCAGCAGTGTTGTCTCGATCTGAGTCCCATCTTCCAGAACGATAGAACGGCGGTCACTGGCGTCAACTTGCGCTCTGCCGCGCCAGATATCTCCATCCTTCTCCACCATGCGCGATTGTAGGGACTTGCTCTCGATCACGAACCGCTGCCCTTGGTATTCGATGATATGGTCGCCCTTGCTAGTTCGGTCGTGATCATCAGGCTTGCCAAGGTAATTGATCCTGTCTTCCGAAAGCAACATTTCTCGTAGTTTATATTCAGCTACGTAGCCCAGCAGCATGCCGCGCAAACTCGGATTTTCGTTCACTATATTCGTCAGTGCGTCAGGCGTAATCTTCCATACATCAAGGATGGTGGGCAGTGCTGAAGAATCTTCGCTATCAACGATTCTATTCAGAACATCCCGAACATCCAACTCTAAAATCCTGAGAATCTGCAACAGTTCAACTATGTCTAGCCGCCGTTCTCCACGCTCGTACTTTGATACGAAGGACTGAGGCACTTGAAGATGGGCGGCAACTTCAGATTGCGTCAATCCACGCGCCTGCCGCGCTTCAACAAGCAGGCGTTGCAATTCCAAGTAGGGAGTGGCGAAAGATGGAATCATTGGATAGGATGAGTGTACAATGACCCAAATCCATAACCCAAAATAGGTTATTAGCACTGGATACAGGAGTAAAATCCATGACCATCGGAATCTCAACACCCCTGCCCGCCTACAAAGTCAACGCCGCCTTCATGGCGTCCAAAGCAGAAGAACTCGGCTTCGAGTCCATCTGGTACGCCGAGCACCCCATCCTCCCTGTCGAGTCAACCAGCCCGTTCCCTGGATCCGAGGACGGCGTAATCCCCTGGACATACGCCCACTTCGCCGACCCATACATCGCGCTCGCCCAGGCCTCCGGCGCCACCAGCACCATCAAGCTCGGCACCGGCATCACCCTGATTCCCGAGCGCAACCCACTGGTTCTTGCCAAGGCCGTATCCACGCTCGACCTGTTCAGCGGTGGACGCTTCATCCTCGGCATCGGCACCGGCTGGCACCGCGAGGAGACCACGATCATGGGCGGCGACTTCGATCACCGCTGGACGCAGGCCAAGGAGTCCCTTCTCGCGCTCAAGGAGCTATGGACGAAGGACGAAGCCGAGTTCCACGGCAACTACTACGACTTTCCGCCCGTGCAGATGTACCCCAAGCCCGCGCAGAAGCCACATCCGCCCATACTAATCGGAGGAATGGCCCGGCGTGTGCTGCAGCGCATCGTCGAGGTCGGCGACGGATGGCTCCCGAACCGTGTAACCCCGCAGCAGGTAGAGGACAGCCGCAAGCAGCTCGACGCGCTTGCTGAGGAGCGAGGACGCGACCCGGAGGCCATCACGATCTCGGTGTACGGCCAGCCACCCGACCGCCAGAATGCGCAAGACTACCTGAACGCCGGCGCCAACAGGGTCATCGTCCGTCCCGACCTGAAAGAGACGGAAGAAGAGATGGCCGACGAAATTGAGCGCGTCGCCGAAGCGTCGCTGTAGGCTACGTCGTGCCTCTCAGCCTTGGGTCCAGCGCGTCTCGGATGCCGTCACCAAAGAGGTTGAACGCCAGCACGGTGAGTGTTATCAAAAGGCCGGGGAATGCGACGAGCCACCACATCGGGTAAAGCGTCGGATTGGCGTCGCCTAACATCCGCCCCCAGGACGGCGTGGGCGGCGCTATGCCGACACCCAGGTAGCTCAGCGACGCCTCCGCGATGATTACACCGCCTATGTCCACCGTGATTAACACTATCAGCGGCGCTATGCACTGCGGCGCTATGTGCTTCCAGATTATTCGTGCCTGCGAAGCGCCGATAATCAGCGCGGCGTCCACGTACATGCTCTCGCGCACCGACAGAGCGACAGACCGAATAACGCGCACCACCGTCGGAACACGGGAGATGGCGAGTGCGCCTATCACAGTCCAGAAATTGGCGCCCAGCACGAGCACCAGCAGGTAGGCTAGTATGAGTCCGGGAAGAGCGAGTAGGATTTCCACGAATCTCTCGCTGATGAGGTCGAATCTCCCGCCGAAGAATCCGCTTATCAGTCCCCACACGCCTCCGACCAGGGTGCCCAGCACAACCGAACTCACCGCTATGAACAGAGATGCACGAGCTCCGTAAATCAGTCTCGAAGTGACGTCCCGGCCCACGATGTCCGTGCCCGTCCAGTTCTGCGAGTCCGGGGCCAACCGCATTCTCTGCACATTAGGCTGGATGGGATCATAAGGCGCGATTACCGGAGCGAGCGCCGCCATCACAACGAGGACTATAATTACGAGCCCCCAGAAGGCGTGCCAAGGGCTCTTGCGGACGAAATTGCCCACCGCGTCCGCGCTCTTGGACATTCGAGTCTGTGCAGCCCTCTCGGCGAATACTGACTCCATGAAGTCGCTTCTTTCTACAATCCTATCGGGATTCCTTTGTGTATATCGCACATTGGACCGAACTATGAAAGCCTGATTCTCGGATCTATCCAGCCGTAGAGAAGATCGACGACAAGGTTGACCAGTACGAACGTCATGCCGTAGAGAAGCACCAGACTCTGGACAACATTCATGTCGCGCTCCCAGGCGGCGCTCACCATCGTCTTGCCAATTCCCGGTGTGCCGAACGCGACCTCGACCGCCACCGAACCACCCAGTGCGAAGCCGAGCATCACGCCGCTGAGAGTCAACACGGGAAGCAGCGCGTTTGGAACGGCGTGCCTCAGAATGGTCATTCTCTCTACCAGACCCTTGGCCCTGGCCGTCCTAACATAGTCCTCCCGCAGCACCTCGAATAGCGACGAACGCGCCATTCGAGCGATTATGGCCGCCATCGAAGTCCCTAGTACCACAACCGGCCACACCACGATCTGAAAGTTGGTCCACGGGTCCTCCCAGAAGTGGACGCCCGCAAGCGGGGGATGATACCCCCAGAAAGTGACTGTCACGAGCACGATGAGAAGACCCAGCCAGAAGTTGGGTATCGCCAAGAACAGCACGGTCGTCGTGCTGACACTCACGTCTGAGAACGAGTGCGGTTTCAATGCGCTGATGATGCCCACAGGCAGTCCTATGATCCACGAGAACACCACCGCCAGGAAGCCTATCTCCATGCTGATGAGACCCCTGCTGCGAATGGTGTTGATAATTGGGTCGTTACGGTGGTGAGATCTGCCGAACGAACCCGTCATAACGTCGCTCACCCAGTCCCAGTACTGAAGAATGAGCGGACGGTCGAGACCCAGGTCTGCCTTGAGACGATTGATCTCCTCGTCCGTCATGATCTGGAAATAGTCCCCGGTCATGAACGTGCCTAGAGGGTCGCCGGGCAGAATCCGCATGATCCCGAAGATCATTATGGTGAGCCCGATCAGCGTGGGAATCGCGAGGAGAATCCTGCGCGTGAGATACCTGTTCAAGTGGGTACTCCGGGATATTCTGGTCGAGTAAGGGCATGAAAGGAGGGGCAGGGCTGCGAACCCCGCCCCTGAGTGTCATTCTAACCTGTATCGCAAGTCACCGCGTGGGTTTCGTGGCTTCAGTCTCTATTTGCGGTCCAGCCAGACGTGGTCCCACTTGTTGGTTATGTAAACACCCCTGAACTCGGTGTTATGGGGCATATAGCCCTTAACGTCGTCGTTATAGACGTGGTAGGTGATCTCGCCTGTGTCCCACGGCACCATTATCATCTCTTGAGTGAGATAGTCCGACAGTTCCTTGGAAAGCGTCATTCGCCTGTCGGGATCGAACTCCAGCTCCAGCTCCCTTATCATCATGTCGAGCTTCGGGTCGTTGTAGTTGAAGATGTTGGCGTTGCATGGGCCGCCGCCACACTGTCCGAACGCGTTCTTGATGTAGTATTCGGGCGTGGGCACCCTCATGCTGGAGTTGACCTCCGGGAATATGTCGAACCTGAGCCCTCTGACATCATCGCCGACCACGGATACTTCGGCCAGCCTGATTTCAGAGTCAATGTTGAGGTGCTGCTTCAGCCATGCCTGTTCCAGCACAAGCACAAGCTCCCACCAGGGACCGTCCGCCCTGCCCAGCAGGTCCAGCGTCGGGATCCCCTCGCCGTTCGGATAGCCCGCCTCGACCAGCAACTGCTGCGCTTCAGCAATGTCCTCCGGTGTGGGACTTCGCCAGTACTTCTCTTTCCTCAACTGCTCTGTCGTAAGCGAGTAAACGCCCTGCCCTTCTCCGAACCAGCCGCCCGCGAACAGCAGCGCCTGCACCTGGCTTCCGCCCTCTATGAGAGCTTCCTGGTCGAATACCAGCGCCACCGCCTTGCGAACGCGAACGTCGTCGAACGGCGGCCTCGTCAGGTTCAGCGGTATCAGGTGGTATGTGGGCCGCAGGTGGGTAGCTACCTTGAACTGAGGGTCCTCCAGAAGAGTCGGAATATCTCCGGGCGGAATGAACATGCTCCAGTCAACACGATTCGCCGCGAGCGCCGCGGTAATCTGCGGTGTCATCAGCGGAAGCCAAATATGCTGTATCTTGTCCAGATACGGCGCGTGCGGGTTCCAGAAATTCGGGTTGGCCTCCTGAACCACGTAATCGTCCGTTCTCTCTACCGTAATGAACGGGCCGGTGCCTGAGACCTCCGTAGGGTCGGCGTCCCTGAGATTGCCGTCATATTGGTCCAGCACCGAAGCCTGGCTTATCTTTACGCCCTGTTCCGAAGCGCCCGCCATTACCCAGCCGACACTGCGCGGCTCCTCCATAACCAGCTCGACCGTAAGATCATCCGGGGTGTTGATTTCAGTAACCTTGGCAGTTTGGAATATCGCCTGGTAAGCGCTTCTGAGGCCAGTGGTCTCGAACCTGTCCGGGAAGATTACCCTCTCCAGCGTCCTCTTCACGTCATTGGACGTCAAATCCGCGCCGTTGTGGAACTTGACCCCTTCACGCAGGTTGAATGTGTAGGTGTCCAAGTTGTCGTTGGCCGACCAGCTATGAGCAAGGTCCGGAACGATTGTAACATCCGGCGTGCGCGTATCCTTCCGAAGAAGGTTGTCGTACATGGGGGTCATCCAGCCGTGCCAGGTAATGGACCCGGATACGTAAAAGTCGAAGTGCCCGGGCGGGCCGTTGTTGGATGTGATTAACGTGCCGCCTCGATTGGCCATTGGATCGAGCGTTGTCATGAAGAAATGCTGGTCCGCCGGACTGGGTGTTGCGATCAGCGTCTTGGTCCGCTCGACAACCTTTTCAACCTCGATGGGGACTTCCTTCACCACCTCTTTGACCACTTCCTTCTCCACAACCACCGTCTCGCCGGGCACCTGCACCTCTTTCACCACTTCCTTCTCCACAACCACCGTCTCGCCCGGCACCTGTACCTCTTTCACCACTTCCTTCTCGACGATAACTTCCGTCGGCACCTCCCGCACCACCTCCCGAGTACAGGCAAGTACAAGGAATATGGCAAGCGCCAATCCGACTATGGCTGATAATCTGGACAAAGAGGCTCTCATAATAATTCTCCCTTTAACTGCACTGCGAAGGTCCGGGCCGGCCAAGTACAATACATTGGCTCCCTAAGTCGGTTGATTCGCGAACTAAACCGCCAAAAGGACACGACCCATCATGCGCGATTAAAACATGAATTTAGTCACAGGTCAAATCATTCGTGAATCATAAGACGCGAATGGCGTTTACTGCATACGGTTGAGCGCGACACGACTTTTGGATGGTGACAGGTTCTTCGCAAAACGTCTGATTCGGCGACGCAACGAAAGTCGCGATACGATACAATCAGGAAAGCGTACAGGCAGACCGATTCCTCAGTCTTGGTAACTACGGAGTGCGACACTCCTGATTTCCACCACGCGACCTAATTCAACTCAAGAAGATTTCTCAGCAAGGAGTATCATGAAGGTACTTGGAATATGCGGTTCACTCCGAAAGGAGTCCTGGAACCTCAAGCTACTGCGGAATATGATGGACAAGACCGCCGACAAAGGCGTAGAAACCGCGTACTTCGATCTGAACGGCGTCCCGATGTTTCACCCGGACGTCGAAGCCCAGGGCATACCAGCCGACGCCGAAGCCCTGCGAGACGCGGTCAGGGAAGCCGATGCCGTAATAATAGCCTGTCCTGAATACAACGGCTCGATGACCGCGGCGCTCAAAAATGCCCTGGAATGGCTGTCCAGGCGCGGTAACTTGCTCAATGGCAAGGTTTTCTTCATCATTGGAACCGGGCCGGGCCGTTCGGCGTGTGCCAGGATGCACGTACACGCCTCTTACAGCCTCGAATCCGAGGGCAGTTTCGTTCTCCACCAGCCCCGCGTTCTGCTTCCCCAGGTCGCCAACTTCATGGACGAATCGGGCAATATCACCGACCTCGAAGTGAGCGACCTGCTAGACCAGGCCGCCGCCACGCTAATACGTTACACTGAGAGTCTGGCGAACATGAACGGCTAAACATACAAAATCAGGAGCTAAGCGCGTGCGATTCGGAGTATTTTGGCAAGTCCCGGGGTTTGTAGATTCATCTGTCCCTCGAAAGCATTGGGAAACTATTGAACAGATAGCGCTCGCCGATAAGCTGGGCTTCGATACCGCGTGGCTCGCCGAATCGGTATTCTTCCCGGCCCGCCCGATGTCCAACCCACTCATGGTGGCATGCGCCGCCGCTCAGCACACCGAACGCATCAGGTTCGGCACGCTCGCCGCGCAGTTCAATCTGCACCATCCGCTGCACATGGCGACCCAGGCCGCCACCTGCGACATACTCACCAACGGAAGGCTCGACCTCTGCCTGGGCGGACGCTGGGGATCTCCCGCCGGACAGGCTTTCGGTCAGCGCGGCGACATAAGCGGAGACGAGAGCCGGGAGCGCGTCGCCGAGGGCATAGAACTTCTGAAGATGGCTTGGACGCGCGAGCGCGTCAATTTCCAGGGCCGCTACTGGAGTGTGAAGGACCAGCCCGTCCTCCCCCGTCCCCAACAGCAGCCGCGCCCGCCCCTGCTTCTCGCCGCCAACAGCGACGAAACCTTCCCCTACGCCGCCGGACTCGGCATAGGCGTCATAGGCACGACGCTCAGCCAGCCCATGCCCCGCATGATTGACAGGTTGCGCGAGTTCGAGGAGGCCAAACCTGCCGCTGGCAGCGATCAACCTCAGCCATTCAACGTCAACATATCCTTCTTCGTAGCCGAGACCCGGCAGAAGGCCCACGACCTAATGCGACTCAACTGGCGCGACGACGACATTGTGAATACAGTCTCGGACAGATCCGCGTCGTCAATAGGAACCACGAGGCACAGCTTCACCAGCGGAGTCGGCGGATGGGCGACCTGGGACTTTGAGGAAGCCCTGAGTTACTCGATCTACGACGATCCGCAGGGGTGCGTCGAGCAACTGCGAAGTCTTCAGGAACAGTTGCCCCGCATGAACGAGTGCATACTCGAGTTCAATCGCCGCGGCCGTATCCCCAACGACGAAATAAAGAAGTCCCTGCAACTCTTCGCTGACAAAGTCATGCCCGAACTCACGTCCGTATAGCGCGGATCGCCCATCGCCACAGACTAGAGAGCAAGCGCCTGATACCGTTTCAGTCTGAAGTCAGCATGAAGGGACTAGTGGAAGTCTGATACTTGGTCTATGCTGAGTCCAACACGGTGTTGGAGGGCAGAAGGATGATCGGACGACCGCTCAGGATAGACTGGCATGAGAGCGACACCCCAGAGAGACTGAAAGAAGCCTACCAGTCTCAGTCAGACATCAACATTCGTACACGGGTACACCTGCTGTGGCTGGTACGCAGCGGCTGGCAGATCAAAGCGGCGTCAGAAGCCGTTGGCGCTCATTACCGCAGCGCCCAGAGATGGATTGAGTGGTACAGGGACGGAGGTCTTGATGAGGTTGTGTCCAGGAAGATGGGAGGAGTGGGTCAGCCCAGGTTTCTGAGCGATGATCAGGAGAACAGGCTGGTCGAGGAGGTTGGAAGCGGACGGTTCAGGACTGCCGGAGAGATAGCTGTCTGGGTGGAGTCTGAGTACGGAGTCAGGTTCAGAGGGAACAGCATATACAGCGTACTTGAACGTCTGGGGTGTTCACCGAAGGTTCCGAGGAGTCGGCATGAGAAGGTTGACATAGAAGCGCAGCGGTCATGGAAAAAGGGGGACTTGGTCGTTCGCTGAGGAAGGCGGGGGTAAAGCCCAAGACTCTGATTGGGTTCGCCGACGAGATGCGAGTGGGCCTCCGGGGTATGGTTCGCAGGGTGTGGGGAGTGCGCGGGCTGAAGGTGGTTCAGAGACTTCAGTTGGTGTACGAGTACAAGTATCTGTTCCTGGTGGTGGACTATGCTCGCGGGAAGTTGGAGTGGACGTGGATGGACTCTATGAGTTCGGCGATGGTGTTTCGCGCGGTGTTGTCAGTGAAGCGACATACCGATGTGAGAGCGTTGGTGTGGGACGGAGCGGGAAGCCATAGAAGCGAGTTGGTCAGAAGCGTAGAGGGAGTGAGGACGATACTTCAGCCAGCGTACAGTCCTGAACTGAATCCCGCTGAGCGGGTATTCGAGGAGGTACGCAGGTGGGTGGAAGGCACGGTGTATGGGAGTCTTGAGGAGAAGGTGGCTGCTGTGGACAAGTGTTTGGGCAGACTGGAGTCGGACCCTGAGCGTGTGAAGTCACTGGTGAGTTGGAAGTGGATCAGACGAAACGTTCAGGAACTATCTGAAGACTATGCGGCTTCATCAAAATGAAATGGTATGACAACTAAGAAACTATCTCAAAACTATCGCCGGAAACGAGTGACAAGGGTGGGCAAAGTCCCTTCCCCCTTGACGGGGGAAGGTTAGGATGGGGGTGGAATCCCTTCCGATTGGGTTTTGAGATAGTCACTAAGAACTGATAACTAAGAACTAATCTAGGAGAAAATCATGCCCGACCTGAGTACCATGGCCGCGAACGTCGCGCAATTGCTGAAAGACAAGGGCGACACAATAGCCGTGTCCGAGTCCTCGTGCGGCGGCCTGATCTCCGCCTCTCTCGTCGCTATTCCGGGCGCGTCCGCCTACTATCTAGGCGGTGCTGTGGTATATACTCGCACTTCCCAAAAGGGACTCTTGGACGTCCCCGACGAGGCCATGGAGGGCATGAGAGCCAGCACGGAAGAATACGCTGCGCTCAATGCCGCCACAATTCGCGAACTACTCGGCACGACTTGGGCTCTCAGTGAGACGGGCGCGAGCGGCCCGACCGGCAACCGCTACGGCGACGACGCGGGCCACGCCTGCATCGCCGTCAGCGGCCCCGTCCAGCGCGTCATCACCGTCGAAACCGGCGACTCCGACCGCGAAGCCAACATGTGGGTCTTCGCCGAACGCGCCTTCGCCCTGTTGGAAGAGTGCATCAGTGAAGCAGAGTAATTTCATCTAGCAGGCCGCTGAAAAACACTGCGCATGATGCCACTCTTGACAAGGCTTGAAACATCACATAGTTTAGGTGGGGACACCGAGAAAGTAAGTCTCAAGGCTTACACAAATGCTGTGCTATTGGAATCGGTACACCTCAGCGTACCAGTTCAAAGCCCTCAAGCGAGGAAAGCAAAATTGGCAAAACGCATAAGCATCATCAATTTCAAAGGTGGCGTTGGAAAAACCACACTAGCGTTTCATCTCGGAATAGGACTCGCGGCATTTCACGATTCGGAAGTTCTATTGATAGATATGGACCATCAAAGCAGTCTATCCATAACTTGTCTAGGACCTGACAAATGGCAAGAGGCAATTGACGAGAGTCGGACAGTTGACGAGGTTTTCCGCCCATTCATTAGTCCAAGTACACTACCCGGTGAAGAAATTATCATTAAATCCCCTATGAGGGGTTCTTGGATTGACGGCGGATATCGAAGCCGTAATAACAATAAAATGGACATCGCGCCTGCCAGCCTTCGCCTTGATGATACGGAAATCGAGTTGACAGCGTCACATCAAGGTAATGCGATACTGTCAGAGTGGAATAAGCGAACAATGATATGTCGTTGGATCGAAGAAGCTGAAATTGATGAGAAGTATGACTACATCATATTCGATTGTCCTCCAGCTACGAAAATTGTCTCTCAGAACGCCATTGCAGCTAGCCATGGCTACATTATCCCTGTCGTACCCGAAGCGGTGATGGAACGTGGAGCGCCTCATCTTCGCGATATGATGAAGTCAGGTATTGATGGAAAGTTAAAGGCATTGGCTTCAATGGGAGAAGCTCGAACCATATTTGTGCCTGATACAGAACTCGTTGGATTGGTTGTTACTCGAATACAAGTTGCCAATAAGTCCTATACTAATGATCACCAGCAACATCTCAATTCTATGCAGAGGCTTTGGGGATATGATCTGATAGAACCCTATATTTATCACGGTACAGGTGTATCGGCTGCGTTGTCGGCTAGACGTCCGGTGTACGATAGGGCTGTTCCTAACTGGGCTCAAAACATAAACGGGCGTGAAATTGATAAACAGTTCATCGAATTGACTGCTACGGTCAAGCAAAGGATTGATGAGCTATGAGAATTGGGCAACATAAACTGAACGGAGAGCGCGAACTCAATACCCGTGAGAGTCAACTGCTCGTCAGGGACGTTTCTCGATATCTATCAGGATTGGCGAGATTAAATGAATCAGGTAAGACTGGCAACCCTGACTTAAGCGAAGGACTGCGACAGGTTGTAGATGCCCTGCGTCCCTATTCTACTTGTCCAGTTCATGAGTTGGCTGGTGTCCTTAAAAAAGCGAAATCTATAAATACTCGCAAATCTACTGTGAGAAAAACAAAAGTAAATCTCCCCCCGGACTTGGAATCCTTACATCAGGAAGATATCGAAAAAATTCTCAACGACGATAGATATACGAAAGCCCAATTAGCGGAGCTTGGTTTTCGACGCTTTGGTATTTCACGCTCATCACTTGAGAGCCTCCGCAAGGCAGAAGCGCTGATGTCTGTACGCGCAGCGGTCGAGCACGAAAAATCCCTCGACGTGATTTCACGGCAAGCACGGAAGAGTGGTAAAGCCCGAGCGTCTTAGCAGATTGCTGAAAGCGTGTCTTAAACTGTTACTCTGATGTTACTCTATGTGATCACCCTGCTCCATCGACACAAGGAACACCCGCTTACGAGTTATTTTCCGGTAGCTTGTCATGTAGCATCCTTGTACATCCGTCCTAATCACGCTACAATACCTCCATGATTTGTAGGTGTCAGATTCTTGACCAGACCGCGGAAACAAGCGACCGCACCCTGAAAATCATAAATTATACTATATATACAAAATCGGGCAGAAAAATTTTTCGGCCATTTAGCTATAAATGCTGGTGGATGCAGGTGAAATGCAGGTGTCAGCACTCGCCAGCAGCCACCTGTAGACACACCAGCAGCCCACCTGCAGTATCACCTGAAAATATAAACCAAGATATATGAGATAGCTGAAATTCAGGTCCGATTGCTCCGTTTGGTAAACCGACCAAATTGACCCCGGACCCTATTCATTGTAGAATTTATATGAATTCACTATCCTGCATTCAGCAACAGCATTACCAACCTCCGGGAGCGTGAGACAATGACCACCAAGACGATGCCTTCTCCTCTCACCATCAATATCTCCGAAGAGGCCGCCAATCATGTGCGCGTATTCGCCCAACAGTCCGGCAAGCCCGACTCCAACCTGCGCGTCGCCGTCAAGGGAGGCGGATGCGCCGGCATGACCTACGTCCTCGACCTCATTGACGAGCCGAGAGAAGACGACAAAGTGATTGAGGAACACGGCATGAGGCTGTTCGTTGATCGCAAGTCCTACATCTTCCTCGCCGGAACGGTGCTCGAATACTCCGGCGGGCTCAACGGCAAGGGCTTCGTGTTCAACAACCCCAACGCCAAGACCACCTGCGGCTGCGGAACCTCCTTCAGCGTTTAGACACCGCACAAAACGGACTACCGGACATGACGCCGCGCTTACAAACGCGGCGTCTCTGATTTCATGGAGAACCACTGTGACAACGACCGCTGCCCCACAATCTTTCACATCCCGCCTTCAGACAGAGACCGCCCGGTTCGATATGAGCCACTTCGGAAGGCTGGTAGTGTCCGGCTCCGACGCGATTGACCTGCTGAACCGCCTCTCCACCAACGACTTGGAGCGGCTCGAGCCCGGACAAGGAATGAGCAGCGTTCTGACCACGAACAAGGGCAGAATCATAGACCTGCTGCACGTTCTCCGCAATCAGGACGACGGCCTTCTTGTTCTCACAAGTCCCGGAACCCAGCAGAAGGTGGCGGAGTGGATAGACTTCTACACTTTCATCGAGGATGTCAGTGTGGAGGACATCACGGAAACGACCTCAGAGCGCCTCTATATTGGCGGACAGGCCGCGGAACTGCTCACTGAAGCAGGCTATATGCCGACGAACCTAACCCCGAATCTCTCCCACGCGCACATCGGCGACGCCGATTCCCAGACCTCTGTCGTGCGTTCCGACATCGGCGAGATCCCCGGATACCGGGTTATCGCCCCCGCCGACGTAGCGTTACCCGACTTCAACCTGGCTACACTCGGAGACGAAGACTTCAAGACGCTGAGAGTTGAGCAAGCCATAGCGGCGTACCCGGCCGAGATGAATGAAGATCGCAACCCGCTCGAAGCTAACCTCAAGCCGTACATCAGCTTCAACAAGGGCTGCTACATCGGCCAGGAAGTAGTGGCGCGCCTCAACACCTACGACCGCGTTCAGCGCTTCATGTGCCGCCTGGAACTCGACGACGGACTAGCGGTCTCTCCGGGTTCCCCGATTGTAATTGACGGCAGCGCAGTCGGGGAGGTGACGACATCCGCGCCCGGCATCGCCCTGGCATTCCTCAGAAAGAGACACTATGAGGACGGCGCAGAGGTAACTATCGAGTCGGATGGAGAGATGGTATCCGCTCTCGTAATAGACGTCCGTCCTCCAGAGGAGAACGACTGACTCCGAAGCGAACTACCCTTCGGACTTGAGGGTGACACCGCCGTCAACGACGATGATCTGGCCTCGTATCATCTCCGCGTCCGGTGAACATAGGAAGGCGACGGTCTTGGCGATGTCTTCCACAGTAACCATCCGACCTACGGGTGTATTCCTGCCCGCCTCCAGCATCTCGTCTTTGGTCGGAAAGTGGTCCAGCGCTCCGGTGTCCACATATCCGCCGGATACTGCGTTCACAGAGATGTTGTGGGACGCGAGTTCGACCGCTAGATAGCGCGTTATCGCCTCCAGCGACGCCTTGGACACGCCCACGGAGAAGTACAGGGGAAGAACGCGGCGCGATCCCTCGCTGGTGATGTTGACTATATGGCCGCCGTCTCTCATCAGCTTCGAGGCTTCGACCGCGCACATCCACGCTGCCTTCGCGTTGACATTGATCGTCCAGTCCCAGTGCTTCGATTCGAGTTCCAGCGCGGGTCGCTGGACTCCGGTGGCGGCGTTATTGATCAGAATGTCCAGCCTTCCGCACTCCTTCTCGATCTCATCGAAGAGCTCGGAGATCTTATCTTCGTCTCCCAGGTGCGCTCTCAGGCGCAGGCAACGAACGCCGAGCGCCTCGATCTCTTCCTGCGTCTCTCTCGCGGCGCGATGATTGCGGAGGTAATTGAAGACGATGTCGGCGCCGCGTTCGGCGAACTCGAGCGCGATTGCCTTGCCGATTCCGCGCGACCCGCCCGTCACCAGCGCGACCTTGCCGTCAAGCCTCATATGGCCATGCCGCCGTCTATGCTGACTATCTGGCCCGTCATATAGCGCGCTTTCTCGCTCGCGATGAAGGCCACCATGTGCGCCACGTCGTCCACCTCTCCGAAGTGTCCCTGCGGAATCCAAGTCATAATGCGGTCCTTGGTCGCCTGCGGAAGTACATCAACAGTGTCGGTATTGATATAGCCCGGCGTCACCGTATTGACCGTTATGTTGCGCGACGCTACCTCCTTGGCAAGGGCCTTGGTGAATCCTATGATTCCCGCCTTGGAAGCAGAGTAGTTCACCTGTCCGATGTTGCCGCGAATTCCGACCACGGACCCGATGTTGATGATTCGTCCCCACCGTCGCCTTATCATCCCTCTGAGGACGGCCCTGGTGCAGTAGAATGTTCCATTCAGGTTGGTAGTGATGACGTCGTCCCAAGCCTTGTCGGACATTCGAATGAGCAGACTGTCACTGATGATACCGGCGTTGTTGACCAGAATGTCAATCTGTCCGAAACGCTCGGTCACCTCGTCAACCATGCCCGTAACTTCTTCCAGGTTGCTCACGTCGCCCTTGACGACAAACGCTTGTACACCGAGGGCGGCCAGTTGCTCAGCCGTATCCTCAGCCTCCTTCTGCGAGCTGTTGTAGTTGACGGCAACATTGACGCCCTGCTCACCGAGTTTCAGCGCCGACGCCTTCCCGATGCCTTTCGACGCGCCCGTCACCAACGCGAACCGTCCGCTTATGTCAGACTTGCCCAAGATTCCTCCTACCAAACTGCAAATGGTATTCCCTGATTTATCCTAATCTCAATCCAGCCAATGCTCTATCCGTCGAGCCTTGAATCCAACTCTTCCAGTTGCTTGTTCATCTGCGGGATGAATTCGGTCTCGACAGCTAACTTTGCCGTGCCGATTGCCCGCTCTACAGCGTCTGCGCGAGCTGAACCGTGCCCCACGATGCTGACTCCGTTGACGCCGAACAGTGGGCCGCCCCCTCTCGTCTCCACTACGTTACTGATACTGTAGAAGTCGTCGAGTAACGCATCCAGTTCACTCTCAGCTATCTTACCGGTCAGACTCTCTCGAAGACGCGCATTGATCTGCTGGCCGAGTCCCTCGGTCAATTTCATAACAATATTTCCAACGAACCCGTCGCAAACTACGACTTCAGCTGCCCTTCTCGGAATATCATCGGCCTCGACGTTGCCTATGAAGTTCAGACCGCTTTGCTCGAACATCTCAGTCGTCTCGCGCACCTGCCTGTTCCCCTTCCCCGCCTCAGCTCCCACGCTTAGCAGTGCGACACGAGGGTTGTCATGTCCCCAGAACGAACGCGCGAAGACATCTCCAATCGCACCGAAACTAAGCAGCTGTCGCGGGCGGCAGTCCACGTTCGTGCCCAGATCGAGTATGCACGTCTGTGGGGCCACTCCGACGACAGGACCACCGAGCGCCGGACGCTCCACGCCTTTCGCTAGTCCGAGGACCACGGCTGCCGCGGCCATCGCCGCCCCCGTCGAGCCCATCGTTACACAGGCGTCCGCCATTCCGCGCTTCACCATTCCCGTGGAAACCAGAACCGACGCCTTGGGTTTCTGGCGCAGAGCCAAAGCCGGTTGCTCCCCCTCTCGTATGACTCCTTCGCTGGGAATCACACGGATCGGGAGGCGGGATACATCGTAGTGGACAAGTTCAGCCTGAAGAACCTCCGGGTCGCCGACAAGCAGCACGTATCCCTGTCCAGTTGACGCGAACTGCACGGCACCCCTGACAACCTCGGACGGAGCGTTGTCTCCTCCCATTGCGTCCACGGCTATTCGGACAATTCCATTTTCAGAAGCCAACTGCGCTATCTCCTTGGGGATCTATTCCGTGCCTTTTCAACTATTACTTCGGCCTGTCCCGCTATTGCCGTTTCGCCATCGTCTTTAACTACCGAAACCGAACACGAAACCCTGCTTACGCCGTCCGAGGCTTCGATTCGCCGGACGCTGCCTTGGGTAGTAACACGTTGGCCGGGCTTCACAGGCGAGCGAAACCTGATCTTCATGCTGCCGCTCTCAGGCCAACTACGTCCGAATGCCGTCGCCATCATCTCAGAAATGGTCGCGGCGACCATCATTCCATGCGCGATTGTTCCGCCAAACTGTGTAGATTCAGCGAACTCGTGATTAACATGTATCGGATTGAAGTCGCCGGAAGCGCGGGCGTACTTCTCGATCTGCTCCTGTGTGATCATTTTCTCTATGGTTGGGAGAGTGTCGCCCTTCTGTGTCACTGCTTCACCTCGCGCGGACCTAGCTCCTTCGGAATCATAATCGTACTCTTTCCATTCATGACTTCCGAGCCCACTTCGTCGGCCACCAAGCACTCGACAACGAGAAAACGCCAGTCCCCTCGCACCGAGTTCTGCGCGAGCGTCGCCACACAGTTCACAGAATCTCCCACCATTACCGCGCCGGAGAACTCAAACTCCTGGCCCACATGGAGCGTGCCGCCCGGAATCCTCAGGTCCTCTACAACGCCTCTCATGCTTAGGGCGGCGAGAGCCATAGCCGGGACTAGTTTGTCGCCGCCGTCGGTGTGCAGCAACGCGCTTTCATCCTGGACAGCTTCGACGTAGCTGGATACAAGCTCGACATCTAGGCAATAGCTATGCCTTGAGACTTCCTGGCCTACTTCCAAGTCTCCGTATTCCAACGTGTTCTACCTCTACCCGGCAATTGACGAATTCGCAAAGATTATAGTAGCACGGTGTGGTCAAAGCAACGGAACTAATCGGACAGGTTTCTGGCGCCGCGCTGCATCTCCGCCTCTTCCAGAAGCGTCTCCAGGATCACGTAGGACGCGTCCTCAGAATAGTCCAGACTGCACACGCCCAGGACGCGGTAGAGGACGCCGGTGGAGACCCTGGCAATCACAGACTCTCCAAGAGGCGGCAACGGGACTCCCAGAGCCTTGGCCACGAATCCTCCGGCCAGCATACCGTTTGGAGTAAGGTAGCATCGCAGGAGTTCTCTGTCCTGGTATGTGAGCGCCAGGCCCTGTTCGTCTTGGGCTAGGTTGAGTCGCAGATGCGCGCGCGGGGTTTCAATCAACTTATCCGCATATTCGGTTACACGAGTATTAACGTTGGGCAATTCATGCGCTCCAAAGACTCACGACTACATTCAGTAACATTATAGCTCACGGGATGCCCTCGCCACATCAGCGCTCTTGCGTGTCGGCGGCTCCTGTCAATAGAATGACTTCACTCGGAGATGTAAAGGAGTTGGCGACTGATGACTACTATTTTCGAAGAACTCGGTGTCCGTCCGGTGATCAACGCTCAGGGCAACCGCACCCTGCTGGGCGGCGGAACGCCATCTGCCGAAGTTCGGGAGATGATGGATGCCGCCGAGGAATACTACGTGAACCTCAGCGAACTCATGGACGCAGTCGGAGAGCGAATCTCGGGGATGCTGGACGTCGAAGCGGCGCTTGTCACGTCAGGGTGCTCGTCCGCGCTCGCATACGCGGCCGCGGCCTGCATGACCGGAAACGACGAAGAGAAGATCGAGCGCATACCCGACACTTCCGGGATGTCCAACGAGATAATCATCCAGCGGCAACTCCGTGTGAAGTACGACCGATGTATGACGATTCCGGGCGGGCGGCTCGTGGAAATCGGCGACGAAGACCGCACCACCGCGGACCAGCTCAACGAGGCCATAGGTCCGAACACCGCAGCGATACACTACTTCGCGCCGGGAACCCAGCACCCTGGCGCCCTGCCAATGGAAGAGGTAATCGAGATAGGGCACTCGCGTGACATACCTATCATCGTGGATGCCGCCGGACAGGTGTATCCGACCGATTTGCTAAGCCGCTATGTGAAGATGGGCGCGGACCTGGTGGCTTATGGCGCGAAATACTTCGGCGCGGTCAACTCAAGCGGTGTACTGACGGGACGCAAGGATATGGTTGACATCGCTCGAGCTCACAGCTTCATAGGCTTCGAATCTACGCCCGTGCGCTCATTTGGGCGTCCGATGAAGGTGGACCGCCAGGAAGTCATCGCGGTTTACGGCGCGCTCAGAGAGTGGCTCACCATGAACCACGAGGACAGGATAGCCGGATACGAAGCCAGGGTGGCGGCCCTCAGGCCGTCCCTGTCGGATATAGACGGCATTACCCTAGAGGATTTTACCCCGGACGGCCCGCTGGAAGGGTTAACCGTAATCTCCGATTCTGAAGTGACGGGCATGACCGGCGCGCAGATAGTGGAGGCGCTGAGAGACGGCAACCCCAGCATATGGGTGAGAGAGAGCGATCTCGGAGACAGGTTCGCAATTCGCATGATGACGCTGAAAGAGGGCGGAGAGCGGATAATAGCCGAACGACTGCGAGAGATTCTGGAGTAGATGTCAACCTATGATAGCGATAGAACTGATACGCCAGAATCCCGATGCCGTCAAGGAGGCCATGAAGAAACGGGACGCCAATGTTCCGATTGACCGAATCCTGACTCTCGACCAGACTCGTCGCGCCATAATCTCCGAGACCGACACGCTAAGGGCGCGACGGAACGAGGTCAGCCGCGAGATAGGACGGTCGAAAGAACGCCCCCAAGAGTTGATCGAGGAGATGCGGAGTGTCGGCAGTCAAATCCGCGAACTTGAAGATCAGCTAAGTGCAACGGACGACGAGCTCGACAACCTCATGCTCAAGGTCCCGAACCTCCCGGATGAGTCCGCCCCCGTCGGCCCGGACGAGTCGGCCAACATCGAGGTCAAAAGAGAAGGCGAGTTGCCATCCTTCGACTTCGAGCCGAAAGAACACTGGGACATCGCCGAGGACCTGGGCATCGTGGACTTCGAGCGCGGCGTGCGGCTTGCCGGATCGAGGTTCTTCGTGCTTCGCGGTCTGGGCGCGAAACTCCAGCGCTCACTCATAGCGTTTATGATAGATATGCACGTGGAACGACACGGGTACACCGAGGTCTATCTACCCTACGTGGTCAACCGGGACACAGTACTCGCCAGCGGACACCTTCCGGGGTTCCAGGAGGAGATGTACCACGACGAGGAAGACGACCTCTGGATGCTGCCGACGGCGGAGGCCGCCATAACCAGCCTGCACAGGGACGAAATACTGTCCGCCGAAGATCTGCCTCTCTACTACGTCGCGCACACGCCCTGCTGGAGGCGTGAGAAGGCGTCCGCCGGACGCGACACGCGCGGCATTATGCGCGTCCATCAATTCGACAAGGTAGAGATGTACAAATTCGTCGCGCCCGAAGAATCAGCGAATGAACTCGAGTCGCTTGTCGCCGCCGCCGAGGACGTGGTGAAGGCTCTCGAAATCCCCTACCGGGTGCTCGAACTCGCCACGGGCGACATGGCGACGCCCGCGGTAAAGGCGTTCGACGTGGAGATGTGGGCTCCGGGCGGAGAAAGGTGGCTCGAAGTAAGCTCGTGCTCGAATTGCACCGACTTCCAGGCGCGTCGAGGCAGAGTGCGATACAGGACGGAGCGAGGCGCCAGGCCCAGGCTGGTCCACACGCTCAACGGCTCCGGACTCGCGCTCCCTCGCGTCATGATCTCGATACTGGAAAACTACCAGCAGGAAGACGGAAGCGTCGTCATCCCTGAAGCCCTGCGTCCCTACACCGGCTTCGACCGCATAGGCTGAAGTCTATATATGGCCTCTAGCGCGTATCAATCGCTGGTTGCCGGGATCAACCGTTAGCATCAGACGTTCCAGAGTGTACGCTCCCAGAAGCGGCGTCGCGTCTTCTCCTCCGAATAGTACGACGGTGGAGATTTCCCGACCGGCCACTCTGACACGCGTCTCGCCCAGACCGAAGTCTTGGGGAGTTCCATCCGCCAACTCGAATGTCATGCTCTCTTCAGGTTCGACGCCAAGTTCGTCCAGAAGCGAGGCGGGAACCATAGTGAACGTAGCGCCGGTATCCACGAGCGCGTCGAGTCTCTTGAAGTGTCCACCTTCGGGATCCCCCATCTCTATCGGAACGCTGAATACTCTCATCGCCCTGATGCTCCCTATCAGCCCATTTCTTCTACCGGGTAGCTGTGTTCGTCTCTCAAAACGCGCTTGAGCACCTTGCCGAGTGGATTACGGGGCAACTCGGACAAGACGACGATGGATTCGGGTTTCTTGAAGCTGGCCATCCGCTGACGGCAGAACTCTATTACATCCGACTCGTCAACTTCGCAACCCGGCCTGGCGACGACCAGCGCTCTAACGCGCTCGCCCCAGTCAAGGTCCGGTACACCGATTATGGCCGCCTCGTCAATGTCGGGATGGGAGTGAAGCACCTGCTCCACCTCTTCAGGCGAGATCATCTCGCCACCTCGCTTGATGAAATCCTTAGCCCTGCCTGCCAGAAAGATGTAGCCATCATCGTCCATGTAACCGAGGTCTCCTGTGAACAGCCAACCGCCGCGGATTGTCTCGGCGGTCGCCGACTCCTGACCCCAGTAGCCCTTCATGAGCCTGTCGCCGCGTGCAACGATCTCACCGGTCTCTCCATCGGACACGTCCTCGCCATTCTCGTTGACGATTCGGACTTCGACATCGGCCAGCGGCTTACCGATGGAAGCTAGCCTCTTGAGCTTGCGCTCGACCTCGGCGGGGCTGCCATTAAGAACGTGGTCCTCGGGCGGGAGCATCGTTATCGTCGCTGCCGTCTCGGTCTGGCCGAATGCGTTGATGAACTGGGCGTTAGGAAACTCGACGATAGCGCGCCTGATTACCTCAATCGGCATGGGCGCAGCGCCATAGGTAATCACCTGAAGGCTGCTCATGTCGTGCCTGTGGAAATCATCGTGATCCATGAGCATCTTTAGCATCGTGGGCACGACCATAGCGCGGTCAGCTTGCTCAGTCTCCACGAGTCGCATCCACTCGATGGGTTCGAATTGGCGTTGGATTATGAGCCTGCGACCGCCGTAAATCGCGCTCATCATCGCCTGCATACCTGCGATGTGATATAGAGGCACTGTGAGGATGTTCGACTCGTCAATCTCCGGGTCGGCGGGAGAGACGTTGCTAAGGATGTAGGAAGAGAAGCTGTTATGGCTGAGCATGACTCCCTTCGGGAATCCCGTCGTGCCCGCGGTAAACATCAGAACAGTCAGGTCGTCGTCGTCGGACAGCGGCCAGAGGTCCGTCTCTTCGGATTCTTCGATCATATCTGAGTACGTGAGCCAGCCGTCCCGGGGCTCATCCATGGCGATGAGATGCTCGACGCTCTCCAGTTGGGATGAGACCGATTCGACCATCCCCATGTACCGACTTCCGACGAGCAGAACTTTGGGTCCGGAGTCATTGACCATATACGCGATCTCATCGGCGCGGGCGCGGAAGTTGAGGGGGACGAATACGGCATCCAACTTCGTAGCGGCGAAATAGGTCTCGATGACCGAGTCCGTATTGACCTGCAGTACCGCGATCCTATCGCCGGCGGATACGCCGAGCGCGCCCAGCGCGGACGCGAGCCTGTTGACCCTGCTCTGAAGCTCCTCGAACGTAGTGCGCTTGTCCTCGAAAACCATCGCGGTCCTGTCGGGGACGATGGCTGCGGAAATCATCAGGAACTCGGACGTATTCATCGTGCGGGCGTCTCTCCATACCAATCTGAACAGCTACGCCGATAGTAAATCGGGAGCCATCCTGTTTCGCGGAATCGCTATCTGCCAAATCGGAAATAACATACCACCAAACCGGCGTCGAATTCCACCTTGTAACCATCTCAGACAGGGCAATCGCATTTGCTTGAAAAGGACTAGATACCAGACTATAATTGTCTGGATTTTCGGGACAGATAGTTTGCATACCTTTGTGCCGCTCAACTGAACCCCTCGACAGGAGGATTACAAGGAAATGACCTACATCATTGCGGAGCCGTGCGTGGACGTGAAGGACGGGGCCTGTGTGGATGTTTGCCCGGTGGACTGCATCTACGGCCTGGACGAAGAAGACGACAATCAGCTCTTCATCCATCCCGAGGAGTGTATAGACTGCGCGGCGTGCGAGCCGGTCTGCCCTGTTACCGCCATCTTCGCCGAAGATGACGTACCGCCAGAATGGGATAATTTCATTGACATCAACTACGAGTACTTTGGAATGTCCCGCTAGGACGGTTCGCCAGCATCATAAGTCTTCGATACATACCCTGCCCTCCTCTCCCAAATCAGCGGAATGGACGAGGCAGGGTATTCTTTGGCAAAATCTAAATTAAACGCGGACAAGGCATCTTCGACATCTATGCCTACCGCGCCTTTCCTGAGCACACGAAATTCGACGGACAGGAGGACAACGCATGGTCACCATCGAGTCAACACCGGAATTTGCCGCGCAGACCTATGAGAAAATGGCTGAAAGACTTGAGGTCATCAGAGGACGTCTGAACCGTCCGCTCAGCCTGGCAGAGAAAGTTCTCCTGTCTCACCTCGACGATCCCGAAAACCAGGAGATCGTACCCGGAGAAACGTATATCCGGGTGCGACCGGACAGGGTGATACTCCAGGATGTTCTGGGCCAGACTGCCATGCTCCAGTTCATGCAGACGATGCGGGACAAAGTCGCCGTTCCAACCACCGTTCACTGCGACCATCTGATACAGGCACGCGAGGAAGGCGTCCAGGACTTGAGGGAATCTCTCGCCGAAAACGGCGAAGTCTATGGCTTCCTGAGGTCTGCCGCCGCTCGGTACGGTGTCGGCTTCTGGGAGCCGGGCGCGGGAATCATCCACCAGGTCAACCTAGAAAACTATGCCTTCCCCGGTCAGGTCATAATCGGCACGGACTCTCACACACCCAATGCGGGCGGGCTTGGCGCCTGCTCCGTTGGCGTTGGTGGGGCGGACGCCGTCGAGGTCATGGCCGGTCTCCCATGGGACGTTCTGATGCCCAAGCGTATAGGCGTCGTCCTTACAGGAAAGATGAGCGGCTGGACCGCGCCCAAAGACGTTATCCTGAAACTGGCCGGCCTTCTCACGGTATCCGGTGGCACCAATAACATCATCGAATATCTCGGCCCGGGCGCGAGTAGCTTCAGCTGCACCGGCAAGGCGACCATCACCAACATGGGCGCGGAACTTGGCGCGACCACTTCCATGTTCCCATATGACGAGAGCATGGCAGAGTATCTCAGGGCCACGAACCGACCGTGGCTCGCCGAGGCCGCCGAAGAGTACGCAGATATGCTCCGCGCCGACCCTGAGGTTGAGGCGGACCCCGACAGCTACTTCGACCAGGTGGTACGAATTGATCTCTCCACCCTGGAGCCCCACGTAGTCGGTCCTCACTCCCCAGACAGGGCGCGACCCATATCCGAGATGGCCGCCGAGGTGGCCGACAGCGGCAACGAATTCGTTGATTCCATATCCGCAGCGCTCATAGGTTCATGCACGAACTCCTCGTATGAGGACATGAGCCGCGCCGCCGACGTAGCCGAACAGGCTGCCGCGCGGGGTCTTAGGTCCGCCGTTCCGTTCATGGTCACGCCCGGCTCCGAACAGGTGAGGGCAACCATAGAACGAGACGGCCAGATTGACTCGCTCCACAAGATAGAGTCCACAGTTCTCGCCAACGCCTGCGGCCCCTGCATCGGACAGTGGCGCAGGGCCCGCGAGGCCACCACGCCCAACACCATCGTCACCTCGTACAATCGTAACTTCCCGCGGCGCAATGACGGACAGCCGACAACGATGAACTTCATCGCCAGTCCTGAAATCGTGACCGCATATGCCATCGCGGGCACTCTCTCCTTCAACCCACTGACCGATGAACTCACCTCATCGTCCGGCGAAAAGTTCCGGCTCGATCCTCCCGCCGTCGCGCCCGAAGTACCCGAACAGAATTTTGATCGTGGCGCTACCAACTACGTTGCGCCGCCGGAAGACGGCAGCGGCGTCAAAGTGGAGGTCGCTCCCGACTCGCAGCGTCTCCAGATCATGGAACCCTGGCCAGCCTGGGACGGTCAGGACTTCGAGCAGGTCCCCGTCTTGCTGAAAGTGTCCGGCAAATGTACTACCGACCACATCTCGCCTGCCGGACCGTGGCTGTCCCTGCGTGGACACCTGGACAAGTTCAGTGACAACATGTTCATGGGCGCGACCAACGCCTATAACGGGGAGTCCGGCAAGACCAAGAACCTCGAGACCGGTGAGGAAGGCGCAGCCGTTTCCAAGGTGGCGCGCGACTACAAGGCGAGAAGTCTCAAGTGGGTCGTCATCGGCGACGACAACTATGGGGAAGGCAGTTCAAGAGAACACGCCGCGCTGTCGCCAAGACTTCTCAACGGCGCCGCGGTAATCTCTCGCAGCTTTGCCCGTATCCACGAGACAAACCTGAAGAAGCAGGGACTTCTCGCGCTGACGTTCAGCGACCCCGCCGACTACGACAGAGTCCAGGAGGACGACCGGATAAGCATCGTGGGATTGAGTGAACTCGCCCCCGGCAAGCCAGTCAAGGCGGTACTTCACCACTCCGACGGCTCGGAGGAAGAGTTAAGTCTCAATCACTCATTCGCGGAGGAACAGATTCAGTGGTTCCATGTCGGTTCCGCGCTGAACCTGTTCCATCAATAATCATCGCATGTCGCCAAACCAGGAAACGGGTTTGCAAGAAGTAGGCAGTTCGGGAATGGCGGATTGCAGTTCGACCGTATTCGAGATATCCGATGTGCTGGAACGTCGGCGAGAATCGGGCGAACTGTATCTGGAATTCCTGAACTGCTCTACGATGAGCGTCGGGGTTTACGCGCTGGCCGCAGGTTCAACCGACCCCCAGCAACCTCATACAGAGGATGAGATATATTACGTCCTGGATGGTCGAGGGCGAATCCGCATTGACGACGATGATTTGGAGGTCAAGCCGGGAAGCGTGATATTCGTAGCCGCCGGACAGCGGCACAAGTTCCACTCGATCACCGAGGACCTGAGGCTTCTCGTAGTATTCGCCCCGGCCAGAGGAACGGGAGCAAAGTAACTCCGACTCCGACCCCGCGCGTCAGCCTTTCGTCAACTTGGGGGCAATTCCACCATTGCCCCACTAACTTCACGACAGTCAGTCGCCGTCCGTACCGACCCAGCCGGATTGGGATATGTCTATCATGATTCCCTCTGGGCCGCCGTACTTGGTCTCCACATTCTGGCCGCCGTGTCCGCTGCCCATCGCAGAGTGAAGAGCCTTGTTGATTTCGTCCCTTGGCTCAGATCCAATGTTCTTCAATTTTACCTCAGTGGCTTCGGCGTCGTCAACCTGGAATCCGATGTGATGGATACCCGCGTATCCCACGCCGAACTCATCCCCGGCCACTACATCATTTTTGAAATTCAGTATCGCCAGATTCACGTTGCCGTCGCTGAGATAGTAACCGACGGCATTCGCGCTCTCCACCTTGCCGACCTCCTTCAGGTCGAACACCGACTTGAAGAATTCGGCGGTTTTGTCAGGCTCCTGGCTTGCTATCGCAATATGCTTGATCTTCGCCATTTTCCCTCCTCGCGACCAACTGGTCAGCACGCGAAAGACGCAGCTAACCGTAAACACAATACAACACAACTTTCGTCAATATAGAGCGCAAGTTTGCGACTGTCAAATTCACTCTGAGCCTCCCGTTGACCATGCCAAGCGTTGCAGATAAGATACTTCCCGATTGAAAATACTGACCCAAGCCTCGGAAATGCGTTCCGTGTTTCCGAGTCAAGAGCTATTGCTATGCGGTATCTCGATGAAATGTCCTAACTGTGGCTTAGACACAATCGAAGGAGCGGCTTTCTGCAACCACTGTGGAACGCCGTTGCAGTCCTTTTGTTCCAACTGCGGTGCTCGCAACCCCATTGGAAGCGAATTCTGCGGTTCGTGCGGAAGCAGACTGATTACCGAGTCGCCAGTAGGCAGCGCGCATACGGAGTCGGCGCAGATATTCGGTAGGTTGTCTTCCCCACCGACGTATGCGGGACCGGAGACCAGAGACCCTCCGCCGAGCCCTCCCAGGCAATCTGCTACTTGTCCACGTTGCAACAGCGTCAACGAGCCGGGAGCTCTCTACTGCTTTTCCTGTGGCCTGCCTTTGGATGATACTTCAACTCCCTCCCCTTATAGCACAACATCCGCAGATTTGCCTCAAGACACAAGCACTCGTCTGGCATATGATGGAAGCGCAACGCCCAGCACCAGTGAACCTGCCGGATTCTGGATAAGACTTGTAGCCTACATGATAGATTTTGTAGCCCTATTTGTTATCTTGATAATCATCATGCTGGTCTTGGAAGCGGTTCTTTATCCAGAATCTTTCTGGTCGGAGAGCGAAGAACCTACTCTCGTCGTTACAGAATCGGGTTGGTTTAACCTTGTTTCAATTCTCATGGTTGCGGTATATCACGTAATTGGATGGTCTGTCTGGTCAACTACCATCGGCAAACGTGCGCTGAGGCTATATGTAGTTAGGAAAGACGGTTCCAAGCTCAGCCCTCCGCATGCGTTCGGTAGATACTTGGCCTATATATTATCGTATATCACATTTGGTATAGGCTTCATCATAATTGGCCTACGTTCAGACAAGCGCGGCATGCACGATCTGGTCAGCAATACCACTGTGATAAGAAGACACTGAGCCCATGGAAGTGCTGGCCTTTCCGCTGTTGGCATTTGCGCCCGGCATCTTCTGGCTATGGTTCTTCGTTCGTCGGGATATATACCGCCCTGAACCCAAGCGCGTTCTAGCTATAACATTCTTCTGGGGAATGGCCTCTACTATACCAGCGGCGCTGATTGAGTTCGTATTCTTGGATGAATCCGTCCTGTCCGATTCTGCCGATTTAGGGTCGGTAGTCGTCGCTATGCTGTTTGTGGTAGGCCCTGTCGAGGAGATATCGAAATTCCTCGCGGTGGCACTTGTCGCCTACCGATCACTTTACTTCGACGAGCCAAGCGACGGACTTGTGTACAGCGCGGCGGCTAGCCTGGGATTCGCGTCACTCGAAAACTTGTTTTACATACTCGAATTCGGGCCAGCCGTGATGATAGGAAGGGCTCCACTGAGTACGCTTGCGCACCTAGTCTTCGGTAGTATCTGGGGTTACGCCCTAGGCAGGCGTGTGCACGCCGGTTCAAGTAACTTCGCGCCGATAGCAACCGGAATAGCAGTGGGAGCCATCCTGCATGGCCTGTTCAATGTAGCAGTCCACGCATTCTGGCCAGTGGCTATAGGGCTAACCGTACTGGGGGCATGGTGGACTGTGCGGCGTTTCGATTGGGCGCAAAGCGTGTCCCCATTCCGGTACAGACGCAATTACCCCAGGGTTAGATGCGACAATTGCGGGAGGCTCATAACCATGGTCAGCAGATTTTGTTCATTTTGTGGAATACCTCATGGAGCGCGAAATCAAAGTATGTATTGCGGCAACTGCGGCAACATAAACCGCCCTGACGCAAGTTACTGCGTAGATTGCGGCGACGGACTACTGCGGTGATAGGTTCGAGCTTGGAGAGCCTAGCTCAGTTCGCCGGGCTGGATGGACTGGTACGTCTCCAGTCGTTCGGCCAGAGCGTGATGCTCCTCTCTTTCGAGCATCGGATCCACTTCGAGAAGGCGCACTGCTTCCCGGCGGGCGAGGGACAGGGATTCGTAGTCCGTTATCTCAGCGACGCGGAATGAAGGCAGACCGCTCTGGCGGGTGCCGAGATAGTCTCCGGGGCCGCGCAGTTTCAGGTCTTCCTCGGCCAGCCGGAAGCCGTCGGAGATATGCTCAAGCAACTTCAGCCGTTTAACGGCATCCACACCGGGCGACTCGGACAGCAACATGCAATATCCTCGATGCTCGCCACGCCCTACCCTGCCCCTGAACTGGTGCAGCTGGGACAGTCCGAACCGTTCCGCTCCATCAATCAGCATGACGGTGGCGTTCGGAACGTCAATGCCGACTTCCACGACCGGGGTCGAGACAAGGACATCTATCTCGCGCTCCTTGAAGCTGTCCATCACCTCTTCCTTTTCCTTGAGCGACATTCGACCGTGCAGCAGTCCCATCGAGAAGTCGGGATAGATATGCTCAGACAGCCGCTCGTACTCTTCCTGCGCGGCCTTCGTCTGGATTACATCCGACTCTTCTATGAGCGGGCACACGACAAAGGCCTGTCTGCCCTGATTGACCTCGTTGCGGATGAATGAGTAGGCGGAATCTCGCCGCTCGTTTTCAATAAACCGGGTGCGTATGGTCTGGCGACCCGGAGGCATCTCGTCAATGACCGATACGTCGAGGTCTCCATATACGGTGAGAGACAGCGAGCGCGGAATGGGGGTCGCGCTCATCGCGAGCAGGTGCGGCCTGTCGCCCTTCTCGCGCAGAGTTTGTCGTTGGCGTACTCCGAATCTGTGCTGTTCGTCCACGACCGCGAGAGCCAGGTTTGGGATGTCAACTCCCTCCTGAATCAGGGCGTGGGTGCCAATCACTATGTCTATCATTCCGGCGGACATGAGGCTGTACAGGTCGTCGCGGACGCGCTTTCGATGCGCGCCGAGCAGCAGCGCAACGGTCACCTTGCGATCAATTCCAGCTACGTCGAGCCGCTGGATGTAGCCACCGGCGGGTTGATAGCCGGCGCCGCTGAGCAGGCCGCACACCGTGAAGAAGTGCTGCTCGGCAAGGATTTCGGTGGGAGCCATGAGCGCGGCCTGCTTGCCGTCCTGAACCACGGCGAGCATGGCGGCGGCGGCCACGACGGTCTTGCCGCTGCCTACGTCTCCCTGGAGCAGACGACTCATGGCCCTGTCGGACCGCATATCGGCCAGGGCTTCCTGAAGCGACCTGTTCTGCGCTCCGGTAAGGTCGAAGGGCAGCGAGCCGAGAAATGACTCGACAACTCCTGGGTCCACATCAATGGGGATGCCTCGATCCTCTTCCCTCCACTCATTCCTGCGCTTTATGACGGACATCTGGAGCAGGAAGAGTTCGTCGAAGGCCAGCCTGCGCCTTGCGGCTGCGACGGCATCCCAGTCGTCGGGGTAGTGGACCTGGCGCGTGGCGTTGGCGAGTCCTATCAATCCGGTGCGGTGGAGCAGATCGGGGGGCAGGAATTCCTCTACCCGATCTATGGTCGCGTCCACGGCGCGCTTCACCAGAGAGCGAAGCACACGCTGGGACAGCCCCTGCGTGGACGGGTAAACAGGCACGAGCCGGCCGGTGTGGACAAGCTGATCGCCGCCGTCAAGCAGTTCGTATTCGGGGGCCTGAAAGACCAGATTGCCCCTGAAGACGTTTACCTTCCCGCTCAGGACTACCTTGACGCCGTGCTTGAGTTGTTTCGCAACCCAAGGCATGTTGAACCAAGTGGCCCTGATATTGCCGGTTTCGTCTCCCAGAACGGCCTGGGTGGACTTTTGCCGTCCCAGCATAGTTTCCCTGGCTTCCCACACAGTAAGAATTGCAGTCTGGTTGTCGCCGGGGGAAAGCTGGGAGACCGTCCGCACATTGGTGAAGTCGTTGTACCGGCTGGGGAACAGGCGCACGAGGTCGCCGACAGTATTCACTTCCAGTTTATGAAGGCGAGGCAGCAGTTTTCGCCAGACGCCTTTCAGGACGGTGACGTCGTCGGACATCTCAAGCGGACGGCGCGGAGCGGGTGGTTTTCTGGGCGCTGTCTTGCGTTCAGGCGCGGGTTTTTCGCTCCGCGCCGGCGCGGCCTTAGACGCGACGGGTGTAAAGCGACCGTCCGATCTCACCGAGACCCCGGCATCCCTCATTCGCAGGACGGTCCTCGTGGCCCAGTCCGCCCTTTGCTCCGGGGACATCCCGGAGTACGGAGTGGAATCCCCGATGTACGCCGCAAGGTCATCCGAGAAGCGTTGCAGGAAGGCGTCCAGTCCGCCAATGACGGCGCGGTCGTCGAAACCGCGCTCGCGCTCGCGCCGGAGTATGTTGTATAGAGACGTGGCCCGTTCCGCGTTGGTCATGGCGATACCTATTGTACACACTGGTATCGCATCAGCAGCGCGAGATTCAAGGCGGTTTAGTCATCGGTCTTTAGTTTTTGGTCGTCAGTTGTCAGGGGTCGTATTCAGATTGGGAGCGGTGAGCCGGGCAAGGAACGCGGCCCTGGGTCTGTTCGCAGATGATCTCCATGCGACGCCTGAGTCCGAGCTTGGCGGATTCCTTGATCCTTAGACTGTCTTCTTCGCTGAATTCGGGGAACTTCAGGTCGGCATAGGGGCAGCCGCCCTCTTTGCCTACACATACTTCGTATTCGTCGTCGTCCAGTCCCTCGTCCATGCAGGGACATTCGACAGGCTCGTCGCTCTCGACGGCGTCCATGAGGTCGGTGGACAAGAGTTCCCTGAAGATGTCTCCGGTTGACTCCTGATCTTCTATCGGAGGGTGGTACATGGTCCAGGGCGGAGAGTCCGGGTTCAGCCGACCATTGGCGGCGTTTCGAGCTTCCACGACGGGCGCAGGCTGGGCGGCGGGTTGGAGCTCCACCTCCGGGCCGAAGCCGATTGCGATGAGTTTCTGGGCAGCGGCGATGCGGTGGTGGGGCTTGAAGTCTTCGTCGGCCCTGAGACCGTCCATAACCTCGTAGTAGAAGCGGACCATCTTTCGACCGCCGTCGGTTAGTTCCCTGGCGTACTGGGCGAGTTCTGCGCGCGCTTCCTGGAGTTCGGGGGAGGCTTCGGTGTCGGATGCGACGGGACGCTTCGCTTTGCGGGCGCGTTTCGCGGGCGCGGGCGCGTTGGCCTGTATGTAGTCCTCGAACTCTTCGAGTCCTATCTTGACGAGTTCTTTGGCGGCGTCCATGCGGTGGTGGGGTTTGAACTCTTCCTGTTCTCCCTCTGTGACGGACACGAAGAAGCGCACGACTCTACGGCCGCCGTCGGTTTCTTCGGCGACTATCTTGGCGAGCCGTTCTCGTGGTGTCAGGGTGTCTGTGTTGGAAGTCATTGGTCTTTAGTTATTAGTCCTTAGTAATCAGTTTTTAGTTTTCAGTATTCAGATGTGCGAAATATATGTTCTCTGGGTAGTGTATAGTATCGTGGACGTTGTGTAAAGGGCAATTTCAGGCGCGGACATACGGGGCATACGACCGGATGGTACAATGTGGGTGTGGCTGAGGCTTTGGAGTGTAAGATCAGCAGGAAGGATCGGCGATATGGCTGAGAAGAGGGACCTATCGCAGCTCGAGGGCATTGAGTATGTGGCCGCGCTGATGGAGTCGAAAGGCGGCACAGCAGGCCTGAAGAAAAGGCTTGACGAGTTCGGCAAGATATACCATCGCTTCAATGACGAGAGGGAAAGCCTGATAGAGAAACACCCCCACCAGTGGGTTGCTATGGGCAAAGACGGCGTTATCACGCTCGGCGATTCTATGCAAGAAGTAGCGAATGAGGCCAAGAGCCGGGGATACGACGGGTCGGACTTCATACTTCAATTCCTCGACCCTGATCCTCCAATTATGATTCTATGATAACTGGCGAATTCGACGCACAGGGACAGCCCTTTGTCAGATGCGACATAGTTATCCCACGCTTGGGCCTATCCTCTCAGATACGGTTCCTAGTGGACACCGGGGCGTACAAGACTTGTGTCCATCCTTGGGACGCAGTCAGAATGTCCATTCCATTTGACTTGCTCCAAGATAGGCAGGATTCCATCGGAATAGGCGGAAGTTCATCATACTTTAATGAATACGCCTATCTAGTGTTTCAAGATGGACAACTGACGAGACTCTACGAAGTGGAATTGCTTATCGCTGAGCCAGACACCCGTGTTGACGCGAGATTGCCTTCACTACTAGGCCGCGACCTACTCTATTTCTGGGATATGGTGTACGCCCCGATGAGCGGCAGGCTGGAGTTCCAGGTCCGATACGCAGACAATACGTTTCAGAATATGTGAGTAGACGGTTATAGCGCGTTCTATGGAAAAGGAGTGAGCGCGTTCCCGCCAAGGTATGAGTAGGCTACGCGGTTCTCAAACCTTCGCGGATGAGGCGGGCGATGAATTCGGGTTGGGAGCGGTCGCCTTTCATGGAGTTGCACGCGCCGCAGAGTAGCTGGAGGTTTTCGAGGTGGTCTGTGCCGCCTTTGGATTGTGGCACGATGTGGTCTATGGTCAGGTTTCGGAATGGGAACATTATCTCGCAGCCTGCGCATACGCCTTCCTGTTTGCCGAATAGCGCGCGCTTGTGGGTGCGGTAGCCAGGCAGCCGGCCCTGGTCGGCGCGGCGTGGGATGTCAGTGCGGTGGGTTACATTCCAGCCCGTAAGGGTGGGGGTTTCCTCTGAGCCAACTTTCAACTCCCGGGCGAACCGCGCCTGCACCAGATTGTAGGCCAGGGGCGACAGGTCTATGCCGACCCATTGGCGTTCCAGCTTCTCAGCCGCTACGCAGGCCGTGGCGCATCCGGCGAACGGATCCAGAACCATGTCGCCGGGGTTGGTGGACGCGCTGATTATGCGCTCCAACAGGGCAAGCGGCTTTTGGGTAGGATAGCCTATGCGTTCACGAGATTGGGAGTTTATGGCGTCAATATCGTCCCACAGCGCCTGGGCGGGTCTGCCACGCATTTCGTCCAAGTATCTCTTACTACGAATGCCACCAGTCCTTGTGAAGTGAAGCCTGCCCTCGGAATCCAGTCGTTTCATCGTCTCCAACGGAACGCGCCACAGCGATGTCGCGCCCTTGTATTCGTACTCGTATCCGCCGCCGGAGAGTCCTTTCGCGGTGAGGTTATCATCTGTCCAAAGACGACCGTCAGGGTCTTGGAAACGGAAACGGGCCTTGTACTTTTCGTCATAGGGCTGGTATTGAACGTTCCAGGTTCTCTGTCGACTCTTGGTATAGAAAAGTATGGTGTCGGTGTTTCTTCCGTAGCGAGTGGAGTCGCTATGGGCAGTGGAGCGACGCCATGTGATTTCGTTGCGAAAGTTGTCCTGTCCGAATATGGCGTCCATCACCATCTTCAGATAGTGACTAGCGGTCGGGTCGCAGTGAAGATAGATGGATCCGGTCGGCTTGAGCAGTCGCCTCATCTCAAGAAGGCGCACGCTCATCATAATGAGGTAGGACTTCATGCCCTTGCCGTGCGCGAATCCGGCCGAGTCAATGATGCGGTACAGCGCGGGTTCTTCGTCCGCAATCAAGCCGTGCCAAGCCTGATCCACGTCGTCCAGCGTCCAGGTATCCTTGAAGGCCGCTCCCGCCGCCTCGCTTCCGATGGGAGCAGCGTAGGTGCGATTACTGTTGAACGGTGGATCCAAGTATATTAGGTCAACGGAGCCGGAGTTCATTCCTCTCATGATATCGAGGTTGTCGCCAGTCCATATTGTGCGATTGACCCAGTTCGGTAGCGTGGCTGTCTGGTCTGCCATTATTCTCTATGAAATGCAGTGTTTCGGGCCAGTCAGCGTCACTCGCTCAGAAGCGAGATTCCGAGGGCGTTGGGGCCGACGTAGGTGCCGAGGGCGGGGCCGAAGCGAGCTATTACGGTGTCGCCGGAGACGGCGGGGCGCAGGGTGTCGGCTAGGCGCTCGGCTTCGTCGCTGGATGTGCTATACATGACGGCGAGGGATTCGACGGAGCCGAATTCGCCCGCGGCGCGCTGAAGGCGAGAGACGGCCTTTCTGCGGGTGCGCTCTTTGGCGAAGTTGTCCACCTCGCCGTCGCGCATGATTATCATGGGCTTTATCTTGAGCAAGCTGCCTATCATGCCCTGCGCCTTTCCGATACGACCTCCCTTGATGAGGTATTCTAGGGTGTCGAGGAGGCAGATGCACTGGCATCTGCGCGCGGCGTCGTTGGCGACCGAGGCCACATCATGGAAGGAGGCTCCGTCTCGCGCGGCCTTGGCGGCTGCTATCGCGGCCAGCCCGGAGCCCATGGAGGCCTGAAGCGTGTCCACGACCTCTATGGGACAGCCAACATCGGCCAGACCCGCGCCCTGCTGGGCGGAGTTCACGGTGCCGCTGACCTTGCTCGATATGTGCACCGACACGATCCCATCAGCTCCGTCGGCGACGCTGGCGTAGGTCTCTGAGAAATCGCCGATGGCCGGCTGTGAGGTGGCCGGAAAGTCGGGGCCGTTCATCAGCCTGTCCAAGAACTGGTCGGTCGTGAGTTCGACGCCGTCCTTATAGACGTCGTTGCCGAATCGGACATACGCCGGAACGATGGTTATGCCGAGTTCTTCCACGATGTCGGCTGGAATGTCGGATGCGCTGTCGGTGACTACTTTTACGGCCATGTTCATCCTCCGCTGGGGTTTCACCCCCATCCTAACCTTCCCCCATCAAGGGGGAAGGGATTTTTCGACGTACTAATAGCAGTCTTATTCGATGGATATGAAGAAGTAGTAGTGAGGCTGTCCGCCGTGGACGAGTTCGAACTCGATTTCGGGGAACTTCTCTTCAATGGCGGATACGATGTCCTCGGCGTCAGATTCGTCCAGCGGATCGCCCCAGTACATGGTGACCAGTTCGGAATCCTCGTCGAGCGCCTTTTCGAGCAGCCCGGCGAGGGTGTCTTCAATGGAGTCGGAGGCGAAGACCAGTTCGCGGTCGAGCATGGCTATGACCTGGTTCTCCTCCACCGCGACATCGCCGAGGTCGGCGTCCCTGGAGGCGAGGGCTATCTCGCCGGTTCGCACATCGCCCAGCCTGCTTTCCATAGAGTCGGCCAGCGCGTCCAGAGTCAAACCCTCGGGGACGTATTCAAGCGCGGCGGTTATGCCCTGTACCACAGTGCGGCTCTGCACGACGCGAACTCTCTTGGACGAAAGGTTGGCGGCCTGGCCTGCGGCCAGCGCGACGTTAGGGTTGTTCGGCAGCATCACAACCGCATCGGTAGGAGCGTCCTCGATAGCCCGAATGAGGTCGGCGACGCTGGGATTCATGGTGTCGCCACCGCTTACGAAGTTTTCAATGCCATATTCTCTGAATATCAGTTCGAGGCCCTCGCCCTGAACGACGGCCACGACGGTCGAATCGTCGCCTTCGATCTCGGACCTGCGGTCCGCGGAGTATCGCTGGCGCTGCTCGTCCATGTCCTGGATGTTCTGGTGAGACACACTGCCCAGAGACGCGGCGTACTGAACTACCTCGTCGGGTTCGTAGGTGTGGACGTGTATTCTGAGCATCTCTTCAGAGCCGATGACAACGGGCGAAGTGCCAACTTCGAGCAGTTTAGCCATCAGAGAGTCCTTGTCCAGGCCCTCTCCCTGCAAGAGAAACTGGGTGCAGAATCCGAATTCCTCTTCCTCTATCTCGTCGAGGAAGTCGGGTGAGATGTTGCCGTCGCCCATGTCCGGCTGCGGGGCCGCCAATGACTCATCGAGTTCGGCGTCGCGCATGACGTGGCGGCGCATCCCCTCGATCATAAGGTAGATGCCATATCCTCCGGCATCCACCAGTCCGGCCCTGTAAAGAACAGGCAGCAGGGTTGGCGTGCGCGCGACGGATGCCAGGGCATTCTGGGACGCGGTGTCCAGAATGGTTGAAAGGTCGTCCGTGTCATTCCCTTCGACGGAATCGGCAGTCTCGCGCATGACCGTGAGCATGGTGCCTTCTCTCGGATGGCCGACCCCACCGTAGGCATGGACGGACGCGGACGCCAGTGACCGCACCATGTCGCCTGCCCCGAAGTCTATGCGGCCTTCGAGCGCCTCAGCCATGCCGATGAAGAAGTGGGACAGTATCACCCCGCTGTTGCCCCGACCTCCCATAAGGGCCTCCCTTGCCATGACTTGGGAGGTATCGGCTACCGAGTCGGACACGAGTGGGCCCGACTTGGAAACAATGTCTCTCATGGTAAGGTACATATTGGTCCCGGTATCGCCATCCGGGACCGGAAAGACATTGAGCCGGTTCAGTTCGGAAACATTCGCTTCGATGAGTTGAAGGGCCGACTCGAACATGGCAAGCAGTCCGGGGCCGTCGTATTGCGATTTGGAGGAAGCCATTGTAAGGAAGGGTTTGCCCTATCTTTCGGGGGTGTGCTAAGGTCTAAAGGTTAATTTTCACCGATTTTTCGCAGTATAGTTTAATCCTAAATAGGTGGTCAACATGGCTCGATGCCAGATTTGCGCAAAGGCGGGACAGTCGGGAAACAACGTCAGCCACTCGAAGAGGCACACTCGCACTCGCTGGCTTGCAAACGTCCAGCGGATGACCGTAATCCGTGATGGCAAGCCGACCAAGATATATATGTGCACGCGTTGTCTCAGAACCGAAAACAAGGCGATGATGAAGGGCTGAAATCCGACCTTACGCCGCGCCCCGGACGAGCGAGCAACTGCCTGAAGAGGATCACCCCCCACCCTAACCTTCCCCCATCGAGGGGTGAGAGGGTAGGTATTTACCCTAACCCTAACCCTCTCCCAGAGGCAGAGGGGATTTTCTGCCGACATTCACAGCCAATTCGCCCATTTACCTACCCTTGTCAGCCCATCTAGGGGGAAGGGACTTTTGCAATCGTCTCCCACTCCATTTATTGACACTGCATACTGCCCTAGTTAAGATTATCCTGTCGGAATTGCCGACGGTTTCGCTTGGCGAGACCGTCCGAGTTTGAGTTGCGGAGTGACTAATGGCCGAGTACACAAAGAACGAAGCAATGGACTGGGCGCGAGAAAATCTCCGCGGCCAGTGGTCCACACTGATGACGCCCTTCACTCCCGACGATGAGCTCGACGAGGAAGGGTTGCGGCAGAACATAGCTCACGTCCGGTCGCTTGGCACCCATGGAGCGGGCTGTACCTGGGGCATGGGAGAGTTTTGGAGCCTGGACAGAGAGGAACGTTTCAGGGTTTACGACATTGTCGCGGAAGAATCCGGCGGGGAATGGCCGATAGGCGCACACGTTTCGCACACCTCGGCCAAAGAGATGGTCAGCCTCGCCAAGCACGCTGAGGGCGTTGGATTCGACCTCCTCATAGTAGGAGCCCCCTATTTCGTGACCAATCTGGAAGATCAGGTCGTCGAATGGGTGAAGATCCTCGCCGACAATACGAACCTGGCAATCATGTATTACAACTCCCCGCAGTTTGGCACAGTGGTGAGCGCCGAAGGGCTTCAGAGAATTTGCAGGATTCCGAACGTTGTCGGCGTCAAAGAGGCCAGCTTCAACCAGGAGCTCTCTATCAACACTCACCAGTTGGTAGGCCGGGACGCCATAATCAGCACTCCCGATGAATGGATACTGTTCAAGGGGCGCGAGCTGGGATTCGAGCAGCAGGTAATGTTCGCCAACACCTCGGACTGGCGGTTCGACACCCCGGACAAGAACTACTACGTCCAGTTCATAGACAAGGCGATGCGCGGCGACCTGGACGATGATTTCTACGCATCCCACGTCAAGCCTATCAAGCAGGTCTCCGACAAGTGGTGGGGCTACACCGTGCAGAAGTTCGGGGGCGCGCTCCCCGCGTCCATGTGCAAGTACTGGGGCGAACTGATGGGACTTGCCGGCGGACACGTGAGGCCGCCGCTTGGGGACCTGTCGGGCGACGAAAAGGCCGAGCTCAAGTCGGACGTGGAAGGCACACTTGCCCAGATGCCGTAGCGCGCAAGCTGGCTGCCGATACACCTAAACTGACCTAACGACAACTCTCGCATAGAGGTGGACACCTATGCTTCTCATGGTAAGCGTTCAGAATCTAAATGAAGCCATCGAAGCCCTTCATGGCGGGGCGGACATCGTTGACGTCAAGAACTTGCAGGAAGCGCTTGTGGGATCGGCTCACCCGCTCACTGTAAAGGCGGTGAGAGATTCAATACCCATGGACCGACACGCAAGTGTGACGCTCGGAGTCGTTCCCAACCAGGCCGGCACCGTCGCAATGGCAGTGTACGCCGCGGGCATACTGGAAGCGACCTCTGTCAAAGTGGGATTCATGCGGACGGAGTACAGCCAGGCCGTGGAGGTCCTGAACGAGTGTCGGGAGGCGCTGGAGGGATTTGACACCAAGCTCATCGGTTCGCTGTTCGCCGACAATCCCCTGTACGATGGACTGGACGCCAGCCACATGGTGAACCTGGCCGAGGACAGTAAATGCGACGGATGGCTGATAGACACTCTGACCAAGGACGGCAGGAACCTGTTCGACTTCATACCTGAATCAGAACTGCGAGACATGGTATTGTCAGGCAAGAAGAGCGGTATGTCCACCGCGCTATCGGGACATCTGAAGATGTCGGACCTGGACGAACTGGCCCGCATCAATCCCGACATCGTGGGAGTGCGAGGCGCCGTCTGCCAGAGGGGCGAAAGGGATTCTTCGGTTCACCGTGACGCCGTTGCGGAGTTCACCAGGCAGCTTCGGCTGCGCGAGACCGGCAAGATAAGCGTCAGAGAGGCCCGGATAATGGCAGGTAACGGCGCGGATGCCATCGGAACGAATGGTTCGAACGGATGGATCGTAATTGACGGCACCGGCAAGACTTGCGCAGGGATACTGGCCGCGCTGACCGCCCAGATCGAGCGAGACTCGGAGTCGTTCATCGAGGTGATCATCCCCGACGTCCTCAATACTTACGATGTGGTCGTGTGGGCTGAGGAGTCTAGTCACAGCGTACTCACCGAGCGCAGGGACGAGTCCGGCGCCACGAGGATGCTGATAAAGCCTTAGCCTAAAAGCCCCCCAGAGTGGGGCGCGAATCGCTATCGCCCACACGCAAATAGCTACGTATTAGAATTCCGCGCTTTGTAAAGCGCAGAATTCTAATATTTGGGAATCATGTTTCCGTTGCGACGCATATTTCCCCATGCTACGATTAAATGAAACCTTATCAAAAGGATTAATATGTTCGATTGGATTTGGTTCCCGGCTAAAGATTCTTCAATCTTAGAGAACACCGCACTAGTAGTTGCACTGGCAAGAGATATCGTATTCTTGGTCATACTGGTCATCATGCTCATCGCGCTATTGGTCGTGTTCGCCAAAATTCGGCAGCTACTGAACACAGTCCAGGAAACTGCGACCACTGTGAAAGAGACCTCGGAATCGGTGCAGGAAACGGTGAACACTATCTCGGAACAGGTGATCGAACCCGCCGCGTCCAACGCGGGCGTGATGCGTGGACTCGGCGGTTTGTTCGGCTTCCTCCAGGGATTGCGCCGCCGGAGAAGGCGCGGAAAATAAAGACTGAAACTAAAGGGTCATGCAAGGAGACTGGACATGAGCGATAAGAATAGCGGCGGTGGATTCGTAATCGGATTGCTGATAGGCGGGATAATAGGAGCGCTAATCGGGTTGCTGCTTGCGCCGAAGTCCGGCGCTGAGACCAGGACCGAGTTGCTGAAGAAGGGTGACGCCTGGAGAGCCCAAGCCGACGAGATGGCTGCCGGTATGCGGAATCGTGGTATGGCGCAGGTCGGGGAGGTGAGTCAACGCCTTGGGCCGGCAGTTGATACTCTGAGAGAACGGGGGTCCGCTACGCTGGAGACCGTCCGAGAGACCGGTACTGAGGCAGTCGCAACCGCGCGGCAGAGAGTTGACGCAGTCAGGCATCGCGGCAACAATCAGCAGACAGTAACTGAAGACGCCGAAGCCGACAAGGCGTAGTCGGTATAGTTCAACCGGAAGCTTGAAAGGGCGGGAGGCCTGGCCTCCCGCCCTTTTCTCTTATTGATCTGATCCTATCCGGCGCTCCTCGCCTTCGGATACGACCCGAAAATCTTGAAGAGCGCGGCGCGTTCCTTCATAGCATTCAGCGCCTCGGCCACTACAGGGTCCTCTCGATGCCCGTCCATATCTATCAGGAACACGTACTTGCCGAGACTTCTTCTGTCGGGGCGCGACTCTATCTTTATCATGTTGATCTGCCTCGTAGCCAATTCCCCCAGCGCGCCGTAGAGAGTCCCCGGGGCGTCCTGGGAGAAGTCGAAGCATATCGAGGTCTTGTCGTCGCCTGTTCGTTCTCCGTCTTCGGCGGCCAGAACGACGAACCGTGTGAGGTTGTTGCGGATGTCCTCTATATTCGATTCCACTATCCTGGCGTCGAAAAGTTCGGCGGCTCTTCGGCTCGAAACGGCGGCGGCGGGATACCTGCTCGAATTCATGTCCTCCACGGCGCTGGCGGTGCTAAGCGCGGCGATGTGCTCGGCGTTCGGCAGATTGCGATTCAGATACCCCCGGCACTGCGCGATAGCCTGCGGATGAGAGTACACCATTCGCACGTCCTCCATGCTGACGCCGGGCTGCATGAGAAGATGATGGTGGATGGGAACTACAACTTCGCCTTTCATCTTGAGCGGCGATTCGTGGATCAGAAGGTCCACCGTGTAGGTGACCACGCCTTCCAAGCTATTCTCAATTGGTACAATGGCTTCCTGGACTTCTCCGGACTCCGCAGCCTTCACCACTGCCGGTATTCCACTGTAGGGAATACGTTCGGAGCCAGCGGCATAGTCAATAGCGGCTTGCTCACTGTAGGTGCCTTCCGGCCCAAGATACGCTAGTTTCATCTCCGCCCTCTCTACGGGCCTCCGGCTTCTTCGGCCAGAAGTCCCTCCATGTTGCCCATGAAAGCGTCCACAAGCATCAAAGACGCATCAATTGAGACGTCAATTCCAAGCCTATCGAATAACTCGATGTGCTCGGATACATTTACAATAGACATCACGGCGCTCACATTGAAGAGATGCTTGGCCATCTGGCAGATGACTAGATTCTGGTGGTCTCTTCTGCCCGTCGCTATCAGCGCCCCCGCGCGGACCGCGCCCGCCTTGCTCAGAACATTGAATTCGGTAGCGTCGCCCTCCACGACCACGCTTCCAATTTCATCCACCAGCGCTGAACACCTGGCATGGTCGCGTTCTATGACAGTTATTTCCTGGTCATTCTCCAAAAGCCGACGTGCAATCGCGGTTCCTACACGTCCTGCCCCGACGATTATCACATACATAAGCAGGGCTAGCGGCCCTCCCCTCCATCGCGCACTATCTCTATTACTATGTCCCGGACAAGATCGGCATGGCTCACCGCAGTTAATTCCAGTGCCTCGTACATGTCCCGTTTAACCGGATCGTCCATCCGGCATATTACCGTAGGAACTCTGAGTATGTGGTGCGCTATCTGCGCAGCTGTCACGTTTACGGAATCGCTGCCAGTTACGGAAATAAATACATCCGCGTCCTGGGCGCGAGAGATTCTGAGACTCGAGGCCAGTGTGACATCCGCGAGGCGAGGCTGTACTCTGCCGCTCCTAATGAGAGACGGTGATAGACGATCAAATGCGGAAGGAACTAAATCCAGTACCTGTACCAGGCTTCCCGACTCACATAGCGCCGCAGCCAGGACCGATCCGGTGCGACCGCAACCACCAATCACAACTCGTCTCGCAAGTAGTCGGGTGTTGCTGGTCATCTGCTTCGCTCGAAGGATGGGACGCGTTGATTGGGGATTTCCGACGAAAGTGGCTCGCGCGACAATATGACTCTGCAGGGAGCGTGCCTGAGGACATAGGGAATGTGCTCGTCCAGTGTGTAAACACCATATGTTTCCTGATATGACGAACCCATGACAATAGCATCCACTTCCTTGAAAACCGCCTCGCGCACGATTGCCGCCCCGGCCTTACGCACCTGAACAATCTCCGCATTGAGGATGCACTTATAACCGCTCGCAATCTCCTCCATTTTGTTGAGAACTCTTTCCCCGGACATATATACGGAGTTCATAGCCGCGTCAAGAGGATGCTCCCGCGACACCTCAATCACATACAGGATGTGCAAATTGCTCTGGCTCGACTCGAGGAGTTCGCATCCGAGCCTCACGACCTCCTCATCGTGCGCGGCGCCGGTCACCGGAACCAAGACCGAAGGCATTCTTATTCCGTTACGGTCTTGGTCTCGTCTTCGAGCGGCTTGTCTTATCCGATTGATCAATTCGAGGCCCCTACGCTATGCCAAACTGGTTTGTTGCAGACTCGCGTCCATCGGCGCCATTCCCTGTATGGTATCACCGACCAGGTCCAGCACTTCATCCTGACCTGCCAAGATCATCCAGTCACCCGCGCTCACAATGTCATCCATATGGGGATTCAAAGTAACGTTTCTACCCCGACGTATGGCGAGAACCGTAAGCCCGTACTTGTTTCGGGGGCCGGAAAACCCAAGTTCCTTGAGACTCATTCCAAAGAACCTGTCCGGCACCCGCAATTTACTTATGCCATAATTTGGAGTGATCTCCAGGTACTCTTCGACATTGGGATTGAACATACTGTGCGCCAGCCGAATTCCTGTTTCGTCTTCGGCGTGAACTACCTTATCCACTCCAATGCGAGACAGGGTATTTCCATGAAGTTCATCGTGAGCTCTGGACACAACGTAAGTTACTCCCATGGTCTTCAGTATCACGGATGTCATCACGCTTGCCACGATGTCAGATCCTATCGCGACCACCACAGCGTCGTAATCGGTTATTCCAATCTCCTTCAACACGGCATCGTTCGTGCAATCTCCCGTAAGCGGATAAGTTGCCTTTCCAACGATGCTATGGACGCGCGCTTCGTCCTTATCCATAGCTAGGACATCGTGCCCCAGATTATATAGGGAACGCGCCACGCTGGAACCGAATCTTCCAAGACCCAAAATAGCTATTTGCTTCTTCATCTCGATAGCCCCTGACTCAACTCGCTCATTTCATCACGTTGTAGGGAAATATATCAACCTATTGTAACGCGTTCTTCCACGAACTGATACCTGTCCACTTCCGACTGCTGCGCCATCGCGATGCCTATCGTAAACGGACCCACTCTCCCAACAAACATCGCAACAATTAGAATAAGCTGCCCCCACTGTGAAAGTGAAGAGGTGATACCCGTACTCAACCCAACTGTGCCGAATGCGGATACACCCTCGAAGAATAGATCCAAGAAGTCGAACGCGCCGTCAGTGATACTCAGAGAAACGACGACCACAAAAACGATCGCAGTAGCAATCGCTCCGATTACAAGTGCGCTCCTGACCTGCCTCCCCGGAATCTCCCGGTCGAAGGCAGAGGAGGTGTTTCTACCTCGAATCGTGGAAAACACTGCGACCAGCACAACGGCAAGTGTGTTCACCTTAAGACCGCCTGCAACAGATGCAGATGCGCCGCCAATGAACATAAGGCCCGTCATCATAAAGTTAGTTTCCTGCTCTGTCTCAGCATAGTCGAGGGTTGAGAAGCCTGCCGTTCGTCCGCTGATTGATTCGAAAATGGATGTCGTGATCTTCTGGCTGATCGGAAGATGCCCCAGCGTCTCCGGGTTGCGATATTCGAACACCATGAAAATCGCGATGCCCAGCAGGATGACGGCGGCGGTTAGAGTGAGTACCAACTTCGTCGTGAGTCCGAACAGTCGGAATCTGCGATACCTCACAACATCGAACAGGACACCGTAGCTGATCGCACCCAAAAAAATCATGAAGGCAGTGATTCCGATAACCACGCCATCCGCTTGAAATGCGGCAAGCCCCTCTTCCTGGGGGAAAATTATGAAACCGGCGTTGTTAAATGCGGACACAGCCTGAAACAACGCCTGCATCAGCGCCTGGCCTGGTGGATATATGGACCAGAAATTAATCGCCAGCACGGCGAAGGCAACAATCTGGCTGATGACCGCGAACGCTACGATGCTAACCGCCAATCGCACGAGTCCTCCGTGTCCCATGCCCATCAGTTCTCCACCGAAACTCTCCTGAATCAGCATCCGCTGGGACAAGGTGACCTGTTGGCCTATCAGAACGATGGCGAATGTGGCAAGCGTCATAAACCCAAGCCCACCTACGAATATGATACCCGCCAGAATCAGATGCCCACCGGTAGTCCAGTAGGTTGCGGTGTCCTGAATGACAAGTCCGGTTACGGTTACCGCAGAAGTCGCTGTGAACAGGGCTACGAAGAAGTGATCGAAACCATTCTGGCCGTAGTGCGTGAAAGGCAGCAACAGAAGCAATGTCGAGACGATAACCAGTATCCCAAACGAGTATATCAGGGTCAGGGGAGTGGTGGATGCTCTGGATTTAGTCTCCCTCTGTTCGACTGCAACGGTTACAGGCCCCAGTTCCACTTGCCGGGGCTGTCTGATCATCTGGTCGCCAGGCTTTGGGTTCCAGGGAGGGCGCACTGAGCAGGTTCCTATGTCGGTATGCAGAAAAGGGCAGACTTGTTTAGATGCGATAACCTGCCGCGATTCTAGGATTCACTTCAATACGTTGTCAATGCAATAACGCATGGCAGGTTGTGGATTCCGCTAGTCTAATTTGGCTTGCATACTGCAAACGCGCCAATTACCCTTGACTCAGTCCTCAACTCAACTCAGGTTACAATCATGTCGAACCGCCCTCCCAATCGTCCAAGACTGTTCCACCGCCCGAATATCCATATGCCTCATCTACACAGGCCGGACCTGCACGGCGTTCATATACCTCACCCGCATATTCCACACCCACATTTCAGTCCGCAGACTATCTGGTTCCTGTTCGACAAGAATCTGAAGCCCCGGATGAAGAACTACTTGTTTCAGTGCGGGCTTGCCATCCTTTCCCTGATAGCGATTCTCATGGTTCAGAGCGCCCTGTTCAGCGAGGCGATTGTGGTTTCGGTCGCCTCGGCCGCTTTTACCATCTTCGTGTTTCCAGACAGCATCGCGTCCACTCCTCGCAGGGTGATCGGAGGGCAGATAGTAGCGATTCTGGCAGGCGCCATATTCTTCGCCATACTCCATACCCCCACGCTCGAGTCCGCGGCGGAGACCATAAACCTAGTGCCCAGCGTGGCCGCCGCGCTTGCCGTCGGGCTCAGCATCCTGATAATGGTGGCTACAAACACCGAGCACCCGCCAGCGGCAGGCGTAGCGCTCGGTATAGTGATAGATCCCTGGCAGTGGTCGGCAATCGCATTTGTACTGATTGGCGCGCTGGCGCTCTCTATAATTCGGGCAGTTCTGAGGCCCAAGATGATTAACCTCCTGTAACGCTTGACGTTTGCGTCCGTCGGATGCTGCAATTATAGTATTGGCAGTAGCGGGAGAAGCGGATGGACAATAACATTCGAGAGATCGTCGCAGCGCTGCATTCAACCGAGAATATGACCTCGCTTGCCATAGCTGGCGCCGGTACTCGCGCGATTGGCTGGGTACTGGGTGTCGCCGGCGCATCGAGAACCATACTGGACATACAGGTTCCATACGCGTCGTCGGCCATGATCGAATACATCGGAGCCGAACCTGAACAGTTCGTGTCCGATACAACATCTCGCGCTCTTGCCCGAGCGGCGTATCGCAGGGCGATTCGGCTCAGAGAAGGGGATATGCCGGTTGTTGGTCTGTCCTGCACCGCCACTATCGCAACCGACAGACCAAAGCGAGGCGAACACAGATGCCACGTTTCCACTTACGATTCCACAAGCTGGAACACGGCGACTCTCACGCTCACCAAGGGATTACGCACGAGGGATGAAGAAGACGATGTGGTTAGCAGGATAATACTAAACGCTCTAGCGGAATCATTCGGATTGGACGATAGAGTTGCTCCGGGCCTGTCGGCCGGCGAGGAGATCATCCCAACCGGACATCGGCTTGGAGATCCGTTGGAGGCTCTGGCTGCCAGTCACATCGGACATGTCCTGGTTCTGGCCGATGGCACGCGTTCGGCTGACGCCGCTTTCAGCGGAGCAATACTGTCGGGTTCGTTCAACCCGCTTCACCGGGGACATACCCGCCTACTGGGCGCAGCCTCAAGAATCCTCGGCAAACCCGGCATCTTCGAACTCTCTATTTCCAATGTTGACAAGCCCGACTTGGCTGTTAGCGAAGTAAGTCGGCGCCTGAAGCAGTTTCACGGCAAATCCGACATCACGGTAACACGCGTGCCGACATTTGTCGAAAAGGCCCGCCTATTCCCCGGCGCAACATTTGTAATTGGTTTTGACACAATGACTCGCCTGGTTGATCCGAAATACTATGGCGGCAGTGAAAACAGGATGAACTCAGCGCTTTCAGAGTTGCAGGACCTCAACAGCGGATTCCTCATAGCCGGTCGAGTGATCGGAGGAGTTTTCAAGACTCTAGATGACCTACCATTGCCGACCGCTTACGGGAAACTGTTCACGCAGATACCGGAGTCTGAGTTCCGGGATGACATATCATCCACACAGATCCGGAATGAACAACCGTAAACCTATCGTTCGCGACTCAGCAACCTGGCCCGGCGAAAAAGGGAAGACGGCGCAAACGAAATGAGATTCAAAGACCTACGCGACTTCGCAGCCCTTCTGGAAAACAGAGGGGAGTTGAAACGGATATCCGCTCCGGTCAATCCATACCTCGAGATTACCGAGATTGCGGACAGGATGGTAAAGTCCAACGGCCCGGCCTTGCTGTTTGAAAACGTCTTAGGACACTCCGTCCCGGTCTTGGTCAATATCTTCGGTTCACATAAGCGCACGGCCCTCGCCCTTGGCGTGGAGAACATCGAGGAATTGGCAGACAGAGTTCGCCGCCTGTTGAGTATGGCTCAGGGACCTCCGTCCGGCCTGGGAGGCAAGATGCGCGCGCTGGGTGACCTGATCGGGCTCGCTCGATCCCAGCCCAACCTGGTCAGGCGAGCGCCGTGCCAGGAGGTGGTGTTGACCGGTGACGACGTTGACCTGTTCACCATGCCGGTCATTACTTGCTGGCCGCTGGACGCCGCGCCCTTCATAACACTCCCCCTGGTAATCACGCGCGACCCGGAGTCCGGCAGGCGCAACGTCGGAATGTACAGGATGCAGGTGTACGACCGCAACACCACCGGAATGCACTGGCAGACGCACAAAGTGGGAGCCCGGCACGACAGGCGCGCCCAGGACCGGGGCATCGAGAGGCTGGAAGTCGCAGTTGCGATAGGCGCGGACCCGACTACGATGTGGACCGGCTCTATGCCCCTTCCACCCGACATGGACGAATTCGGGGTTGCGGGCGTCATTCGGGGCGAGCCTCTGGATATAGTCAAGTGCAAGACGGTTGATCTGGAAGTGCCGGCGCAGTCTGAGTATGTACTCGAGGGATATGTAATACCGGGTGAAATGAGAGATGAAGGGCCTTTCGGCGACCACACCGGCTACTACTCCCCTGCCGAGCCGTACCCCGTCTTCCACGTAACGGCGATGACGAGTCGCAGGGAACCAATATACGCTACTACGATGGTCGGACGCCCACCCTCTGAGGACTTCTTCATGGGCAAGGCTACCGAACGGATTATGCTTCCCGCTCTCCAAATGACGTTGCCCGAGGTCGTGGACATGAATATGCCCGCGGAGGGCATCTTTCACAACCTGATCATCGTCTCCATCCGAAAAGAGTATCCGGGCCACGCCCAGAAGGTCATGCACGCTCTCTGGGGGCTCGGGCTGATGATGCTGGTGAAGACCATCGTGGTGGTTGATCACTACGTGGACGTCCAGGACTTGTCGGAGGTCGCGTGGAGAGTGACCTGCAATATCAATCCGGCTACCGATATTACTTTCAGCGAAGGTCCGATAGACGACCTCGACCACGCCACGCCTACGCCAAAGTTCGGCAGCAAGATGGGAATTGACGCTACGGCAAAACTCCCGGGAGAAGGCAGGACTCGAGAGTGGCCGGAGGATATCATCATGAGCGAAGACATCAGGAATATGGTGGACCGCCGCTGGAAGGAGTACGGATTCTGACGACAAGCACTCATACAAGATCGGCGTGGCGCAAAGCGCCGATGTTCCTAGACGCGATAAAGTTTCAGGAGAGCGTCTTCGCGTTGCCATTTGCCTACATAGGCATGGTGCTGGCTGACGTCCACACGGGCGGTAACGGATTCCCGGGATGGCACACTTTCGTATGGATAACGGTTGCGATGGTGTCCGCGAGAACGGTCGGGATGTCCGCAAACAGGGTCATTGACAGGCACATAGACGCAAAGAACCCCCGCTCCGCGCAGCGGCATATACCGCAGGGCCTTCTTTCCGCCGCCGAGATGACTACGTTGGCGGCGGTCGCGTTCGTCATATTCCTGTTCGCAGCCTACCGATTGAATATGCTCGCGTTCGTACTCGCGCCCGTCGCGGCAGCGTACCTGGTGTTCTATCCGTACACCAAGCGATTCACATGGACCGCGAACCTGCTGCTGGGCTGGGCGCTGGCCATATCTCCCTCCGCCGCGTGGATTGGCGTGAACGCCAGTCTGTCGCTGGAACCTGTGCTGCTGTCAGTCGCGGTCGCGCTGTGGGCGGGCAGTTTCGATATCCTCTATCATACGCAGGACTATGAGTTTCAGCTTGAGAATGGGCTGCACTCGGTCGCGGCCCGCTTCGGTGTGGTCAACGCATTTCGGATAGCGCGGACACTGGACGTTCTTGCCGTGGTATGTCTGATTACACTCTGGGTCCGCATGGGTCTGGGATGGCCTTTCCTGGCAGCGTGCGGCATCGCATCCTGCATACTATGGTACAAGTACAGGCTGGTCTCGCCCGACGACCTTTTGAAGATGGGAATGGCTTTCGGGAGAATCAACGCCCTCGTGTCCACGACGATGCTGGTCGGGACCATAGTTGCGATAAGTATATGACGCACTCCGAAGACAGAGATAGACGGCCGGTAGTCGTCGGCATCACGGGCGCGAGCGGCTCGTTGATCGCCCTCCACACGATAAGCGCGCTTCTCGACAACGACGTTCCCGTCGTAGCCTCCGCATCCTCCGCGGCTCGCATCGTGTGGAAGCAGGAGATGGCGGAGTCGTTCGGTGAGGCATTGGAACGTTGGACGGACTCGGGAATCTTCAGCTATCGCGCGGCATCGGAGCTAGCGGCTCCGATAGCAAGCGGAACATTCTCGACAAGGGGCATGGTACTGGCCCCGTGCAGCATGGCGACGGTCGCGGCGGTGTCGCAGGGCATAGCTGACAATCTAATCCGGCGCGCAGCCGATGTAACCATCAAGGAGCGCAGGCCGCTGGTCATCATTCCGAGGGAGTCACCGCTGAGCGTGATACACTTGGAGAACCTTACACGGCTCGCCACGCTGGGAGCTACCATCATACCACCCGAGCCGGCATTCTATCTGCGGCAGCAGACGATAGACGATGTAGCCGAGTTTGCGGCGCAACGAGCTTTGCTTGCATTGGGTGTGATTTCTGAACTGCCGGAGGGGATGCGCTACGGGGCGTAGGGACTACACGCCGGGAGGCGGCTCGTCGAAAGGCTCGCCGCGCGATTCGGCGTCGAGTCGTTTCTGATTCCAGATCTTGATCTTCTCGGCCAGAGCGGTTCGGACTTCTTCCCTGCCTTCTTCTCGAAATCTCTCGCGCTGTTGTTCTATCTTGGCGTCCAGATACTGTTTCGTCGCTCGCGCCATTACCATGATTCCGCCTCCCAGTATGAAGTTTCCGACCATTACGATAAGTATAGAGTAGATGACGATAAGCGGCACGCCGCTCGACGCGCCTGATCCGACGGCAATTGAGGTTTCCAGAATACCCGCGCGTTTGCCGCTCGACACTTCGCTCCAGGCCACCAGGACCGTCCACGCCACTGTCAGAAGGCAGATCACCCATAGACACCAGGGCCAGAGTTCCTTCGTGATGCTCAGGGGCGAGTACAGGTCGCTTGACTCGGATCGTTCCAATTGATGTTGCTCCCAATTATAACAAAGTTGAAATAGAGCGATTTCGGGATAGAGGCACAGCATATACTCGAATTTATAGCTTGCTGGTAAGTGTGCAGGGTGGCTGCTGGGTGCCTGCTGCGGGGTCTGGCCCCTGCATCCAACCTGTATTTGGCCTGCATATCCCTGTATTTTCCAGTTCAGCGAGTTTTTTTCTGTGCTTCGGGATTGATTGATAAATTCTGACTTATGCAAACAGACTCTAATGTTCGGATAATAGAACTATTGTAGCATAGAGAAATCATTCATGCTATGGCCGATATGAGCTACAATCCTCAAAGTGAAAATCACATACGACAAGAATATAGACGCCATAATGATTCTGTTCTCTAGTTCGGATATCGAGGAGACTAGGGACATAGCTCCCGGGGTGTATGTGGATTATGACGCGGAAGGTCGGATGGTGGGACTCGAAATACTGAAGGCGAGTCAGAAGTACGACTTGGGGGATACCGAGTTTCAGGCACCCGACCGGTATATGTCGCTGTCGGATGCGGGAAGGTTGTACGGACTCAGCCCAACGACTCTGCGACACCAGATTGGCAGGGGTGTTCTGAAGGGCAGGAAGTTCGGGCGCAACTGGATGGTTCGCAATGACCACATGGCGGATTATGTCCGGGAGCGGAGTCGGAAAGCAGGGAGGTCCGGAGCAAGGTCGGCTGTTTGAGTATCAGGTCGTCTCGAAATGCAGCGTGGACAAGTTCAGTTCGGAAGACCGCTTCGATAGATACAGAAACTCCACCCCGACGATCTCTTCCGATTCGTTATAGTCCACCACGACGCCCGGCGCCACCTCCTCGGACTCCACAATCACGGATTCATCAAGCCGCAGGTACAGGGCGTCAGATTCTTTATCCACATGAAGTTTCATAATCACCGCTCTCTCACGCCAGCATCAGCCTTTCGCCCTTTGGCTCCGGGATTGGGTCCCCGAATTCCCGCGCCGTATCAACCCACAGGTCCATCGCTTGCTTGACTTCAGCCAGGGCCATTTCCTGGGTATCGCCATGGGCGGCGCAACCGGGCAGTTCAGGCACTTCGGCTACAAAGGCGTCGTCCTCGTTGCTCCAGTACATGATGATTTCGTATTTGTGCATCAGGAGTCTCCTTGAAGCCAATTTCTCAAAAGCATCCGCCTGACCTGTCGTACTTGGTAAGGCTTTGCGTGGTTACCATAGCGCTGCAGGTTGATTTTCTCTCGAACGCCTTCTTTTCTGAAGATGTGATGACTCCCCGGTACTCGTTCGACGAACTCCAGGCGTAGCAGGAACAGACGGAGATCGTTGGTACGCAATTCAGGACTGAGGCACTATCCACACTATCCACCCCTCGAGTATTTCTCTCTCAGAAATAGCGAGGAGTAGATAGAATATGAAAGGGACCACAGTCAGCTTCCACATCGGTCATCTACCGGTTAAGAAAGCCCATGATTCGGTGTGTACCTAGGACAAATACAGCAATCGCCGCAACCACCAACACCGCTGCCATAATCGCTAAAATCCCGGCCAACAATGTCTCGACACCGCACGTAAGTTCTCCAAGTGTGAGGACAGAATAGCGTGGATCGTTACAGTGTCCGAATAGAAAGTTCATCATTTTAATTATCTCCTTTCACATTTCATTATACCACCAACCCCGCCCCCCTCGGCCTCCGCTTCCCCCCATGCACCGACGGCTCCGCGCACCACTTCGCTGACAGCCGCCGGACGGCCTCGTAGGTCTCGCGTCCGAAGCCGAGCAGATCGCACACAACGCGCTTGTCGAGGAGGGCACGGTTGGGGTCTGCGTCCGCGATGTAGGCGGGCTTGAGTTCTTTGTCCCTGAATTCGTCGAAGATGTCTTCGGCTTTGTCCAGTTGGTCGTCGCTCAGGGCGCGGAGGTCGAGGATGGGCAGGGATTCGGCGGAGCGGATGGTGATGCTCGCCTTGCTGGATTGCTGACGGGTGGAGTGCCACCAGTAGCAAAGTAGTCCCAGCGTGCTGTTGCCCCAGACTGCGAAAGCGTAATCGAACCTCCCGTCATGGAAAATCACGTTGGGCCATACTCTGCCCCCAATTGATTCCTGTTCTGTGAAGGCGACTGCGAGAGGCTGGGAACCGAATGTGAAGTCCCGATTGATGTGTGTACGACTGGCAGTAGGCCAAACAGTAGAGGCTTTGGATTCCATTCCTTGGCGTACCCGCAATTGAGAATCGGCAGCGCAGACCATCCGTGTTTCGTTCCTGGCGTTGTGATTCCACAGGGCGGGATAAGTGGCGGTCGGACTGGGGTTTGTCTTGTCGAAAGGGCCGCGTGGAGTGGGGCCGATTATGTCTCGGTCAACCAGTCCAAGTTTGCCCACGACTCCCAGGGTTCCCATGTTCAGTTCAACAGCGTTTGGGCTTCCGGGAAGCCACAGCTTTGACTCCGACAGGGCGTAGGCCGTCTGAGCCAGCGAGCAGTCCGACAGCCGAACGCTTCCCCATACTGCGCCATCTATCTGATACGGTGCGTCCAGCATCTCGCCAGACGGATTGTCGCCCAGCACTAGTTCAGCGCCGCCGTATGGCCCATCTTCCAGCTGCCTCAGCTGTTCGCTCCCCAAGACCCTCTGGGCCACCGAACTCGCCTGGACGAACGCCTGCGGACGGGCAGTCAGCGATATGAAACGCCCCCGACGTTCCGAGTCTGCCGATTTGCTCTGCTTACGCGCTATCACCAGGCACTCGGCCATGCCTGTGTCCGATGAGAACGACATATCGCGTCCGTTCGCCGCGATGCTGAATACCGTCAGGTCGGTGTAGTCTGTGGCAAGTGTCTGCCTGAACTTCTGCCAGGACAGGCCCGCCGCCGCTGACAGTGGCAGGACCATGGCCAGAACGCCGCCATTCTTGAGCTTTCGGTGTCCCAGCGCCGCGAACGCAGACGCTATTCCCGCGTTTCCGTGATAGCAGGTGTCCCTCCCCAACTGGTTGATACGGCTGCCCATCCGTGTCTGATCGGCGCGGGTCGCGTTGAAGGCCGCGAACGCAGGGTTGGTAACGTCCGCGTGCGCGCCCTCGTGGTTGGTCGCGCGAGTAAACGGCGGATTCATTATCACCAGGTCGAAGCCTGCATCCGGCGCTTCCACCAGTGCCTGCGCCGCCGTCTCCTCACCCGCGCTCCCGGTCCTCAGTACAGGGTCCGACATATTGAACAGCGTCATCAATGCTGAAGACTGGAGAAGCTCCAGCGACCCTATCGCCACGCTCCCGTCCTCCTGCCGACCGTAGGGCATGGTGTAGAGTCGCGACTGTCCGAAGCCGACGTTGGGCTGCATACCGGAGAGCGTGGAGCCGGTTATGTGTATGGCGGACGGCATCACGTCGCAGCCGTACAGGACTTCCTCCATCATGGCGGTGTGCAGGTTCGCGGAGTCGCCGCCCGTCCGCTCGTGCCGCGCGGCTACCTGGTCGTAAACGGCTGATAGGAGCGCGCCCGTTCCGCAGGCGAAGTCGCCGATACGCAGGTTGGCTATGGCGTCGGCGTCGGACCAGTCGACGTCCATCTTGGCGACCGCGAGCCGGGCGAGCAGCGCGGCGGACGCGGGCAGCGTGTAGAAGGTGGCGAGGTACTTGCGGTCGGCTATCAGCCGCTGGAAGATGCGCCCGGTCAGGTCGTGCGCGTTGGTCACTCCCGCCGCGTCAATCCTCTGGGCCGTGCGCCTGAGCGTCCGCAGAATCCGCGCCGCGTCCCCGGACGGAAGCTGTTCCAGGACGTCCTTCGCTATGGCGAATATGGGCCAGTAGTTGATGCCCAGGATTACGGCCCAGGCATCCAGCATCGCCTCCTGCGGATTCGCCACCCCGTCCCCGCACACCAGTCGCAACGGCCTGACCTCATCGTGCATACCTGAAAGCTGTTCGTGAAAGACCATCGCGTTCGCTATGATCGCGCAGGCCATACGGCGCGTCTGGCGCACGTCCGACATTCCGAGCAGGTCGGCTATCGAGCGCGTAATCGCCGGTCTCAGCATCGCCATGTCGTCCAGCGCCTCCACCGCGCGGTCTATCCCGTTCTGGAGCGCGTCGGCGGCGCTGTTGACCGCCTCCTGCGGCACGGACACCAACCGCGCGAGTTCGGCGAGGTCCTCGGGAGAACCTTCAAGCCAGCCGGATTCTGGGAAGCGAGTTCCGTCCTCGTGGAAGACGGCGTACTCGAGCCGCGCGTCGCGCATGGCCTCGTTCATGCTGTCTGAGAATTCGAGTCCCGCAGGGTAGCGCAGGGCTATGGCCGCTTCGATTGGGCGGCGTCCGTCCACCACTTCGAGGCTGAGCCGGTCGGCGGCCTCTTTCTCGGCGTCGGCGGCGGGCATGAACTCCGCTTCCATGACGACCGGAGCGCGGTCGGGCGCGGTTATCAGAATATCCAGTTGCAAGCCGGACTGTCCGACGATCACGCGGGTGTTCTCCACCCTGACCGTACAGGTGGGCAGCATACGATCCAGCAGCGCGCCGAGCGCGTTGTTGGCGTTCTGTTCAGCTTGGCGTGAGGGCATAAGCGGTCTCGCTTAGTTAGACAATCATTTGTTCGTCATGGAGTCAGATGATAGCGGGTTGGGAGGGTGTTGTACAGGGCACTCTTTCCGTTAAATGCGCTATAATTGCAAAGAGAGGGCATGGACATGGTCATAGAACTCAGGGGTTATTATTTCGATACTAGGACGCTTATGAGGTTGCGCTTTAAGCTGGACAAGGTGCTTGGTCTCACTAAGGTGCGCGTGATATGGATGGGAGGTCGCTCTTTCTTTCTCACAAGCGGGTCCGAAGACATTGACAATGACCTTGATCGAGCATATGAGGAAGGCCGAATTACGGCAGACGAAGACGAGGCAGTGTACTCCACGGATATGATAGTTCGGGGCTCACGCATATCTGACGGCGCGACTGTCTATATCGCGGTCGAGACGTCGGGGGTAATAGGTATCAGTGACATCAGCCGCGCCCGCGAGTCGGCAGACATCATGGCGAGGCTGTACGCCACCCCCACCATTCCCGCGGTGTACGGATTCAACATCGCCAGAGAACAGACCGATCAGGCGAGGTCTGATCCGAACGCAGGCTTGGAAGAGGTTCACATATTCACCGAGCCAGAAAGTTTCTAGCATAAGACGCAACTGTCATGCCGCTTCCTCGAATTTGTTATCCTGTGAACGCGACGAACTCCTACGCTATTTTCCAAGGAGCTACAAGATATGATTTCCTCTCTTGATGCGGTCAAGGCTATCAATGATGTCCGGGGTGACGCCGTGGTGGTTGGAACTATGACTCCGAACAGGTACTGGGAGTCGGTAACGGAGAAGCCCGATTTAGACCTCCCTATATTCGGAGGTATGGGGAAAGCATCCTCCGTAGCGCTGGGAATAGCGATAGCTCAGCCGGACAAGAAGGTGCTGTGCCTGGATGGCGATGGGTCGCTCCTGATGAACCTGGGCACGCTCGTCACGACTGCGGGCACGGCCCCGGAGAACCTCGTCCACTTCGTCTTCGAGGACGGCGGCTACTTCACGACCGGCGGGCAGCCGGTACCCGGGTCCGGGAACGTGGACCTGGCAGGTATGGCCAGGGACGCCGGATTCGCACAATCTTATGAGTTCAGCGACCTTGAAGACCTGGCGAGCGAACTGCCCCGCATATTCGAGCAGTCCGGGCCTATCTTCGTGTGCCTGAAGGTCGGCCATCCGCCGACTCCCCCACCCTTCTACATGGGCAAGACCGGGCCCGAAATGATACGTCTGGCCAAAGTTCTGAGAGGCGAGTAGCGGATGTTCGACTTCCACACCCACACGTTTTTGAGCGACGGCGTACTGTCGCCGATAGAGCTTGTCCGTCGCGCTATCAAGATAGGCTACCGCGTAATGGCAATCACGGACCACGTGGGGCCGGGCAACATGGAGTTCATTCTGAAGACGCTCGTCGCCGACTGCGAAATGGTGAACAAGCGATGGGACATACTCGCGCTGCCAGGCGTGGAAATCACGCACACTCCGAGCGAGGACATTGACTACCTCGCGCGAGAGTGCCGCAGACTAGGGGCGAAGGTCGTCAACGTACACGGCGAAACCATAATGGAGCCGGTTATCGAGGGCACGAATCACGCATCCGTTTCCAGTAGCCATGTTGACATACTGGCGCATCCGGGGCTCATCACGCTAGAGGACGCGCGAATAGCAGCCGAAAATGGCGTATTCCTCGAAGTGTCGGGGAGACGTGGGCACGCGACCGCCAACGGTCACGTAGTGAAGACTGCGCAGGCGGCGGGCGCGAAGATGGTTCTGGACTCAGATGCTCACGCCCCGGGGGACTTGCTCACACGCGAATTCGCCATGAAGGTGGCGCGGGGTTCGGGGCTGAATCTTGAAGACGCCGTCTCCCTCCTGGATCGAGCTCCAATGGATGTCCTGAAGAGAGTCGGCGTCAGTCACGAAAGAATTCCGGTCTAATCACCCCCATCCCCATATCAAGTAGGGGGCAGGCTCTGACCTTCCCCCGTCAAGGGCTGAGAGGGGTAGGCATTTCACCCTCACCCCAGCCCTCTCCCTGAGGGAGAGGGGGTTTGTTGATTGGTGATCATAGCTGGCTGTACGTCTGCCTACACTTGTGAGCCCATCGAGGGAGAGGAGGCTTTCGAGTTAGTTCCTTTTCTTAGTCTGGCAGGACTACGGATTCCGGCTCCTCGCCGCGCGCTACCCTGGCGCCGTTGTACATGGCGAAGGTGCGGCTCTTCTCACCCGATTCCTGGGTGAAGGAAGCCAAGTGCGGGGTCACAAGCACGTTGTCCATGTGGAGCAGCGGATTGTCAACGGGCGTCGGTTCCTCTTCGAGAACGTCCAAGCCGGCCTGGGCAATCTTGCCCGCTTCCATCGCACGAATCAGCGCAGCCTCGTCCACCACGGGCCCGCGGCAGGCGTTGATGAAGACAGTGGTCGGCTTCATCAGGTCGAACTCGCGGTCGCTTATCATGTGGTAGGTCGGACCGCCAAGGGGGACATGCAGCGTAATGATGTCCGCCGTGCTCAGAAGTTCATCCAGCGAGACGCGAGTGAGGTTCAACTCTTCCTCGATACCCTCCTCGGGATCAACGACATCGGTGTAGATGATGTCGCACTCCCAGCCCTGGAGTCGGCGCGCCACCCTGGAGCCTATTCTGCCAAGTCCGACGATGCCGACGGTCTTGCCCGCAATCTCGTTCGCCTGGGAGAACCAGGCGGCGCGGATGTCCCCGGCCCACTCCCCGGCCTTTACCGCGTTGAACTGGAGTTGGAGTTTTCGTATTGTCGCCACCAGCAGCGCTATCGTATGCTCGGCTACGGCGACAGCATTGCCGCCGCCGTTGTTGGAGACACGAATCCCCATCTCGCCCAGAGCCGTCTTGTCGAGCTGGTCGGTGCCCGCGCTGGTGGTCTGTACCAGCTTCAGGTTGGGCGCATGGCGAGCCACCTCAACCGAGACGTTCGCACCCGCAACCACCATTACCTGGGCATCGCGGAGCTGCTCTGCCTGGTCTTCCATCGGCAGACCGGAATCCACCCAGCCGACGTCTGCGCCCTCCGGCGCGACCCTCTGAAAGTCGGCCAGCGCGTCTCCACTAGGCCCGTATATCACTATCTGAGCACCCATTCTGGTATCTCTCCTTATCGTCGTATTCTTCAAGAGCGGGGGGACCCCGCACAAACCGTTCCGATTATACGATTGTAGAGACTTGCGGGCAATCCGATCTAACTCGGTTCAAATGCAATCTCGGACTGCGCTACAATGCACACGGCACGAAATTGAACTGAAAGGCGCATCATGGCTGTTTCCAACAAGATACGCGGTTTGCTCGAACAAGGCTCCTGGATTCGCAGGATGTTCGAAGAAGGCATAGCGCTGAAGCAACAGTTCGGCGACGAAAACGTGTTCGACCTGTCGCTGGGCAATCCGATACTTGAGCCGCCCGACGAATTCTTCGCGGAACTCAGGCGCATTACGGACAATCCGTCGCCGGGTATGCACAGATACATGCCAAATTCGGGCTACCCTGAAACGCGCGCCGCGGTCGCATCGCAGCTTGCGGAGGAAACCGGTCTGAACTTCACGGCGGACGAATTGATAATGACCTGCGGAGCGGGTGGCGCATTGAACGTAGTGCTCAAGACGCTGTTCGACCCTGGAGACGAGGTGGTGATATTCGCGCCGTACTTCGTCGAGTACTTCTTCTACGCCGACAACCACGGGGGCACATGCAAGGTAGTGCCGCCGGACGAGAACTTCCTGCCTGATATGGACGCGCTGGAAGAGGCAATCGGAGAGAGAACCCGCGCGGTTCTCATCAACTCTCCCAACAACCCGACCGGCGTCCTGTACACGGATGAGACGCTCGCGGAAATCAGCGAAGTAATCCGCAAGAAAGAGCGTGAGCACGGCACAGAGATATTCCTAGTCAGTGACGAGCCCTACCGCAGGCTGCTGTTCGACGGCCTAGAGTACCCGCACATCTTCCACCATCATGTTCGCTCGATTGTCGCCACATCTCACTCAAAGGACTTGGCTCTGCCGGGCGAGAGAATCGGGTACATAGCCATTCATCCCGGCTACGAGGACGGCGTAGAGTTAATGGACGGTCTTGTCTTCTGCAACAGGACGCTCGGCTTCGTGAATGCGCCCGCCCTGATGCAGCACATAGTGGCGAAGCTACAATCCGTGACCGTGGATATAGGCGAGTACCAGTCCAAGCGCGACTACCTGTACCGCGAACTGACAGACATAGGCTACGACGTGGTAAAGCCCCAGGGGGCGTTCTACATGTTCCCGAAGTCGCCCATTGAGGACGATGTGGAATTCGTGGCCGAACTTCAGAAGCACAATGTCCTGGTGGTTCCGGGAAGAGGGTTCGGAATGCCAGGCTACTTCAGAATATCGTTCTGCGTAACAGACGCAACGCTGTCCGGTTCTATTCCGGGGTTCAGGGAAGCCTTCGACGACGCGACCTCGTAATGTGAGGGATTACTCTGGCAGCGCGTCCTTGAGACCGAATCCGGTTATGGCCGCGAGAACGGTTTCATCTCTCTCGATGTCACCATGTCGGAGCAGCAGTTCGATGCCTGCGAGAGCGGCGGCTGACGTGGGCTCGGCGAATATGCCCTCGGACGCGGCGAGGCGCCTCTGCCAGCGCACAATGCTGTCGTCCGATACTGCCAGGACCACACCCCCGGATTTTCTCACCGCCCGCAATACCTGGTTCTTGCGGGGCGGCGCGCCGACCGCGATGCCTCCCGCAATAGTGGACGCTCCGGGATTCCACTCCTTAGCCGCGAACTCGGCTGCGATTGGCATGACGGCCTCGGACTGGATCGCGTGCAGTTTCGGCATAGCGTCCACCAGGCCTCGCGCGATCAATTCGGAGAATCCGGTCCAGCACCCTATGAGCAGGCTGCCGTTTCCGACCGGAATGACTATGTGATCCGGCAGGGATGACATCTGCGCCGCTACCTCGTAGGCGAATGTCTTGGTGCCTTCCACGAAGTAGGGACTGAGGTTGTGCGACGCATAGACCAGACCATTCTCGCGCTGGAACTCGACCGCCGCATCGGTGCTGGCCTCCCTTGGGCCCGGCACCGCGTGGGTCTGGGCTTCGTAAACACGTATCTGGCCCAGCTTCGCCGCAGGCGCGGTACTGGGCGCGAAGACGTGGGCCTTCATTCCGGCCCTGGCGGAATAAGCGGATACCGACGCGCCCGCGTTGCCAGAGGAATCTTCGACGACTTCCGTTACTCCTTGCTCAAGCGCTACGGACAGCATCGTCGCTGTTCCACGATCCTTGAAAGAGCCGGTCGGGTTCATGAACTCCAGCTTACCGAACAGGTCTGTGGTTCCCAGGGATTCCGCGATCCTGAGCAACGGGACTATCGGGGTGTCACCCTCTCCCATAGACACGGCGGGGACATCGGAGTGGTACGGGACAGGCATTTCGAACCCGGCCCAACGTATCGTGTGGCGGGCATCGGGCTCGTATTCCACATCCAGAGGCGCGCCACATTTACTGCATCCCAGAGTGTGCATATCCGCCTCGTGAGACATTCCACATTCGGTACAGACCAGGCTGATGTGAGACAAACGAACTTTCCTCCCTCGTTTCCAATCCACGCGCGCCAATCTGATAACATTGTATCAGTCCTAATCGCCCGAACTCGCGCAATCCGCATGGTTGGATAGACGCAAAGATTACAGGAAGTACAGATATGGCAACTCTAGCAGCCCCCGTCGCAATGGTCGACAAGACCACTGAGTCCCCCCAAGCCGTCGTGTTCAGGGGCGACGGTGAACCGAAGACCCCTGAACTGATGGTCAGCAAACTTGCCCAGATAACCGATAGGATGGGGATAGAGGCGGACAACTACTCGCTCGGTGGAGTGGTTGAAGAGGTCGAGAAACGGATGGCCGCTATTCTGGGCAAAGAGGCAGCGGTCTTCATGCCGACCGGCACACTGGCGAACCATCTCGCTATCCGCAATCAATGCGGCCGCGGCCAACGTGCCATAGTCCAGGAGCAGAGCCACATCTATCACGACATCGGCGACTGCGTTCAGCAGCTCAGCGGCATCAATCTCGTACCGCTTGCGTTCCAAAGACCGTATTTCACGTTGGAAGAAGTCAAGGCCGCAGTCGAGACTTCGGTCGGAGGCAGAGTGCTCACACCCGTGGGTGCGCTGGTAGTCGAGAGTCCGGTCCGGCGTCAGCATGGGCAGATAATGCCTTTCGACGTTATGAAGCAGATCACCGAATACTGCTCGGCAAACTCCATCCGCACGCATCTGGACGGCGCGAGGCTGTTCATGATGAGCGCGGCTACCGGGATTTCCCCGGCAGAGTACTCCAGCCTGTTCGACACCGTGTATGTTTCGCTGTACAAGTATTTCGGCGCGCCGTTCGGAGCCATTCTCGCGGGAACGGAGGAATTCTGCCGGGACCTGTACCACGACCGGCGTATGTTCGGAGGGGGACTCTCAAGCGCATCGCTGGCGGCCGCTCTGGCCTTGCAAGGAATGGAGGGATTCGAGGAGCGATTCGCCAAGGCAATGTCGAAGGCCGAAGCGTTGTTTGTCGAGTTGAACCGCCTGGGCGGCATGAGTGTAGAATCCTACGAGCACGGCTCGAACATCTTTCCGGTTGCGCTCGACGCATACGTGGATGTCGAGAAACTCATTGAGGAACTGTCGAATTATTCGGTGTTCGTCAATACCGATGAAGGGAACCCCACCAAAGTCCACTTGACTGTCAATACGACCATATTGCGGCAGGACAACGAGGATATAGCAAGCGCATTCGAGGCAGCGTTGAACATTGCTAGATCATGATTCAGTACGAGTCGTCAGGAACTATATCCAGAGGACGAGCGACAGGATAAACGACCGATACGGCGGCATAATAGACCGGATTCGGCGGATATTCGTCGTCGAACTCACTATCAGGGTCTTCAGGGAGATGTCGGAGGACGACCTGACCCATATGGCCGCCGGTGTCGCATACTACGCGCTGTTCTCGCTGTTCCCGCTCGTCATAGGGATGATAACGGTGTTCAGCTACTTCCTCCAACCAGAGCAGATCCAGGACAATATAGCCAGCGCCGTCGGGGGATTTCTGCCAGGCTCCGAACAGTTCGTACAGGACAATATCGAGGGCATATTGAACATACGGAGCGCGCTGGGGCTGTTCTCCTTCCTGGGCCTGCTGTGGTCTGGCAGCGCGATGATGGGAGCGCTAGACCGCGCCATAAACCGCGCCTGGGACATACACACCGACAGGCCGTTCTATATAGGCAAGCCCAGACATATCCTCATGGTGATAAGCGCGGGCATCATGTTCCCGATTTCGATGTCCAGCGCGGCAGTTGTGAGGACTGCTCAGCAACTGCCCAACCTGGATCTCCCGGTTGTCGGGTTCGTGATTGACAACATGGGGTATATCATCCTCCAGGGCGTGTCTTTCGTCCTGATGCTGGTGATATTCCTGATGATGTACAAGATGATTCCCAACACGAAGACATACTGGAGATACGTTTGGCCTGGGGCGCTGGTGGCCGCAGTCCTGTTCGAGACGTCCAAGAACCTGTTCATCCTGTATCTGGAGAGTTTCGCGTCATATCAGAACGTGTACGGTTCGGTCGCGCCGGTTATCGTGCTGCTGTTCTGGGCCTACGTCAGTAGCTTCATCGTACTGATGGGAGCGGAGTTGTGCTCAGAGTACGAGCGTCTGAAGCACAACTTGGAACGGGGAACCGTCAGGCATGACAGGGCATAATCCAGACACGGCGCAGGTACAGACCGCTCCGGCCAGGGCCGAGGCGGAGGAGGCTACTCGGTAGAAACGCGCCCGCTATCGCGTACATCGCAAGTCTTGCCGTCAAACGCCGTCCGGCTCCCGCGAGGGACATCCACCTGAACCCGGCGCGCCCAGCCCCGGTCGGCGAAATACTGGGGCTGGGCCGCCGTCATGGGCGCCGGGCGCGTTCAGACGATCAGGACGCCAGGTATGCGCGGACGACCTCCAGCATCTCCGCGTAGCTGATCTTCTCATCAGCGTAATCCCTGGCCGCCTGCCGGTACTCGGAGGGGTCAATCCTGCCGTCGCCGTTCGCGTCGTAGCGGCCCGCAGAACCCGAGAGCGGCGAGTCGGGCCAGGACACCGACACGTCGAAGGCGTCGCTCGCGCGGTTGCCGTCCGAGTCCCGCGCCGTTACCGTGATCGTCGCCGTGCCTTCGGACACACCCGCCACAGTCAGCCTGGATTGGCCTGCGGCTACGGTTACGGTGGCTTTGGCGTCATCCGAGGATGCGGCGGTTATGGTCAGCGCGTCGCCGTCGGCGTCGCTGAACGCGCCGGACAGGGATACATCCAGCGTCGTCCCCGCTTCCAGCCCGCTCACGTCCGCCAGGGACGAGGCTACCGTGGGCGCCGCCTTCACCCTCGCGGTGAAGGTATCCGACACCGTTCCGCCGCTGCCGTCATCCGCGGTTACCGTGATAGTGGCCGTACCCCGGGACTGGGCGTTCACCGTCAGGCCGGACCCGCCGGACGCGACCGACGCCGTGGCCACGGCGTCATTCGAGGATGCGGCGGTTATGGTCAGCGCGTCGTTGTCGGCGTCGCTGAACACGCCGGACAGGGAGACTGCTCGCGTCCCGCTCTCGCTGACGATGGTGGCGTCGTCAATCCCGTTCGCCACTGTGGGCGCCCGGTTGGGCTCTGGCGTGGGAGTGGGTGTTGGCGTCGCTGTCGGCGTGGTCTCCGGCGTGGGCGTATCCTGCTGCTGTGGCGGCGGGTCCTGTTGCTGTCCGCCGGACTCGATTTCCTTCAGGGCCGCCGCCACCGGAACCCAGCGATGCCAGGCGCTGCCCCTGTCGGCGTAGCCCTGCGCTTCAGCCGCCGTCAGGGGCGTCAGCGTCGTGTCGGACACCGTCTCGCCGAAGGCCAGCAGCGCGCGGTCCCAGCGGTCGGTGTGGGCTTTGTAGCTCGACCACTGCGGGTCGTTGCGCCATTCGTACATCTGCGCGATGAGGTCGGCGCGCTCGTTCTGCGGCGACGCCTGCTGCAGCTGCGGCTGCTCCTGTTCCGGCGGCGTCAGCGGCCGGGGCAAGGCGCCGAGAGCGCTCTCGGTTCCTCTGCTGCCCTCTGCCTGACTGCCGCTCGGCGTGGTGTCCTGGGTGGTCGCCCACGCGCCGGCCACACTGCGGTTCAGGCCCCGCACCCGCACATCATAAGCCGTTGCGGGCTTCACATGGCGGATCGTATAAGTATGCTTGTAACCGATGTCTCTCGCCGCGACCGTCCAGCCCGTGGACGGATCGCCGGACGCGCCACGCGCATCAGGCGCCGACCGTTCTTTGTACTGCACCTCGTAACCGGTCAATGACGGTTGGCGCGGCGACCCGTACCAATCACCCGGCGGCGTACTGCCCGTTGGCGCTTTCCAGCTCAGCCTCAGTTCGTCGGAGTCCGCCGCTACTTGCAGATTGCGCGGCGCGTTCGGACCGTCGTTGTCTAGAATGATGATCTCAACATATTCGTGTATAGGCCACATAGTAACATTGATCAGCGGCAGATCACTTATCGCGACTCGGAAGATATCGGTGGTCTTATCGTCGTCCTCATTGGTCTGGATAGTGACGCTGCCGCTGCTTTCTCCCCGCAAAATTGTGAGGTCCGGACCTTTTCTTGTGTCGGTTTCCTCACCCCTATATATGGTTCTGGTCATCGTACCTGATGTGTAGTCGCTGTCCTCGGCATCATCTGGATACCACCAGGATTTTGATCTGTAATACAGTCCGAAGGATATGTCATCCGCCGTCGGCGAGAGCAGCTTCAGGGTAAGTGTCACGCTGTCGCCTTCTTCAACGGTGTTGATGGTCCTGCCCGATGTGCAACAACTAACCCCGCTTCCGTTGAGATACGGGATCGCTCGGTTCTTTCGAACGATGTAAGTGACATAGGTTTTCGTGGTCACGCCGTCCGCGGCGGTGACCTTCACATTGATCGTGTTCCAGCGCCCCCTGTCGAGTTTCATGGCGTGGCTGCGCGCGCCGCTGGCGGTCGTCCGCAGATCGCTTCCCTTGCCAATCTCGATAGTGGAGCTGCTGTTCTCCGCGGTCGCCCTGACTCTTACATACGAATACGCCTCGGAGAGGTTCTGGCGGTAGGTTGTCTTGCTGGCGCTGAATTTGGCGATACCACCGGGGCGCGCGTTGCGAAGGTCCGTACCCGGAATTGGCCTGTTCCATCGGTCCGTAACCCCCCATCCGAAGTTCGGGTTGCCAGCCACGCGCCATTCCAGGTTACTCAGATTCGCGTTGTTCGACGGCTGAGCCTCAGCCTGCCCGCTATTCAGAAAGACGAACGTCCCAAGCAACAGGAAACTGATGGCGAGTATCAGGGCGCCGCGCGCGAAACGGCTCAGCGTCGTCTTGCGCAGCTTGCGAGCGGATGTGAGCGGAAAGAGATGTAGGAGCCTCATATCAACCTCCAGACGTCTGATGTAACCGGATTTACGATGGTTCGCGCCCGCGCCTATTGACACGATGTTCGCTGCCCGGACTGCAGCTCCAACTGGATGTGAAAGCGCGGACGTGTAAAAGGGAGGCAGTCATACAGTTGCGAAGCCTTGAGATTCCATCCTATATTCGTCCCAGTCAGGTTATGAAGGAGTAGGCTATAGAGATGTGTGTGTACGAGGGAAAACGATTGGTAATGAATGATACACATTTATAAATAACTTATGGGTAAATATACGGTTTATTATTATAACTTAGCGGTAACTTATGATTCAATTCGCTATAATCGCCTCAAACAGGGCGCCGGAAGGTGAAAGTTGGAGAACGCCGGTCAGCAGACCCAGGGAACCAAACCCGCGGGAGACCGCCTCGCCCGCCTCAGCGAGACCAGTCTGCGCATCAACGAGAGCCTGGACGTCGACACGGCGCTGAGTGCCGTGATAGACGGGTTCCTCGAACCAGCCGATGTCGTAGGGTTCGAGTCTGCGAGCCAGCCTTATAGCGGTGAGCATGTTGAAGTTGCCGTGCGCGTCTATGAGGATTTCCACGTCCGGGCCGACGGCCTCGCGCATCGCGGCTATCGTGTCCGCTCCGAGCGCCGCGCCCGCGGGTGAAATCTCTCCCTTCATGTAGCGGAGATGGCGCTGCCTCACCTCCGGCATGAAGGGGGTCGGTCTTGAGGGCGGTGAAGCCCTTGTCGGTGTCTATCCTGAAGAAGACGAACGAGCGTCCCTGCGGCTCCGGTCTTGTAACCCAAACTTTCAAGTCTGTAATCTTCATAGTAAGCTCCTACATTGTCGGAACGTATGGGCGCGAGACTCGCGCATCGAGTTGCGTCAATACTCTCAACACAAATCAGGACAGTCTGAAACTATGCTCAAACTCGATGTCGTACTGCCCGGACTCAATGAGGAAGCGGGACTGGAGAACACGGTCCTGACTCTGTCCGCTTTCATGCGGGAGCAAATGCAGGAATACGAGTGGCGAATCGTGATAGCGGACAACGGGTCCACGGACGCGACGCCGGAGATCGGTCGCGGGCTTGCCTCGGAGCGGGGGCGTGTCGAGTACCTGAGACTGGAGCAGCGCGGGCGCGGGCGGGCGTTGAAGCACGCCTGGTCGCAGAGCGACGCGGACGTTGTCTCGTACATGGACATGGACCTGTCCACCGACCTGGAGTATCTGCCTCGCCTGGTCTCGGCGGTGGCCGAGGACGGCGCCGATGTTGCGATTGGTTCCCGGCTGAAACGCGGGGCGCAGGTGATAGGACGGTCGCCGAAGAGGGAGTTCATATCTCGATGCTACAGCCTGATATTCAGGACGATGTTCCTGACCGGATTCCAGGACGCGCAGTGCGGGTTCAAGGCGGTGGGACGCAGAGCAGTGGAAGAGGTGCTCCCACTCGTGAAGGACACGGGCTGGTTCTTCGACACGGAACTGCTCATCCTGTGCGAGAAGAACGGGTACAGCGTGGCGGAAGTCCCGGTGAGGTGGGTGGACGACCCGGACAGCAGGGTGAGGATCGTCAGCACGGCATACGAGGACCTCAAGGGGCTTGCGAGGCTGCGATTCGGCGGGCTGAGGGAATCGCGTATAATCCTGGGCAGGTTGCGACAAGATACATAGCGGGGTGGGTACATGCACGCCTTCTTCTGGCTTCTGATATTCGTAGCGTCCCTGTGGGTGGCGGAACTTGCGGACGCGCTGACCAACCTGAATCTGGACCAGTACGGGATCCTGCCCCGCGACACCGCAGGACTGCGCGGGATTCCTCTGAGCGTGTTCCTGCACGGCGACTTCAGCCACCTACTATCGAATACGGGGCCGCTGGTCGTGCTTGGCGGCCTGATTTCTCTACGTGGACATAGCAGGCTGTTCTGGTCGTCGGTGTTCATCACTTTTGTGGGGGGCGCCTTGGTATGGCTGACAGCAGGGATAGTGACAGGCTACGGCATCCACATCGGGGCGAGCGGGCTGGTGTTCGGGTACTTCGGATACCTGACGGCGCGGGGGCTGTATGAGCGCAGCCTGAGTTCTATCCTGATTTCGATTGCGGTGATAGCAGTGTACGGGACTATTATATTTGGCGTGCTGCCCACACAGGAAGGCGTGTCATGGGAGGGGCATCTGTTCGGGCTGATAGCGGGTGTGCTGTACGCGGGGCTGGTGGGGAAAGATGATAGGGAAGGGGGAGGGGGAGTAGGGTCGGCGTAGGCTTCTTGTCAGCCGCAGCGATAGGGACCTGAACCCAGCTTCAGAACGTCAAGAGTGGAGGTTGCGTGTCAAGACTGGATTCGCCAAGGTTGGTCTTGAGGACTAGGCTATACCAGCAGTGATGTCTTATATTCAGACTCAGCGTTCTCCCGTTTCGCTCTAAAGAGGTTCTGACGGTTCCATTTCGTCGTATTCTAAGCGATACCAGAAGATATGTCCTTCATCAATTGCCGGTTGAATGAGTCTGTCCAGACGCACTCCTGCAATGACGGGCCATGCCTCCTTTCCGGTGAACGTGGTCAGAAGCTCAGCGTGAGTCAATGCTCTAGCGGTATCTCTGCCGTTGCAGGTGTAGGAAGCCTGCACTGCTATATAGAAGGTTGTTCCATCTGACTTGGTGACTTCCATTACAAGGTCGGCCCTATAGAAACTCCGTCTATATTCCAACGGGATGGCAGTGAGTTTCTCGGATCCGTACTCTCTTGCCAGCGCACGCAGGTCGCCGCCGGAGAGGACTCTTACGGAGGTCTCATCTATTCCCAGCGATTTGGATTCGTTCAGCAGGATGGCAATGTCGGTGGCGTTCTTCACGGCCGCGGACTCGGCATAGTTGCCTCGGAAAGCCCCGAAATCGTTGCTAAGACGCCTGTTGTGCGCTTCTACGTTGCCGAGACGCCGCAGTATCTCGTTCTGAGTCTCAAGCAAGGCATTCTGAGTCTCGCGTAAATCATTCTGGGTCTCGCGCAACTCATCTATATGAGCCAGTATCCTGTTCCGAGTCTGGCGAGCTTCTTCCTGTTCGGCCAGTATCCTGTCCTGAGTCCGGCGGGATTCTTCCTGCTCAGCCAGCATCCTGTTCTGGGTCTCACGCAACTCGTTCTGGGTCTCAAGCATCTGTGCGAATTGGGCCGGCAACGCCATCAGGTCGTCGGTAAGCAACTCCTGTCTCAGCGCGGCGCGGTACTCTTCGTTTTCACGAACTATCCGCAGAAGGTCGTCTATGGTGTTTATGGTTGCCACATATTTCTCCTGCTTTGCAGAAATGATTGTACAGCATCATGGCCGCACCGTGCGGTCGCGAGTACCTGAACCGAAAGAGACGGCCTGAGTGGGCCGCCTCTGGATTGTAGCGCGTATGTGCTATGGATGGCTACACGGTGGCTAACTCCGGTTCGCGGACGACTTTGGAAAACCCCAGCGCCGAGCCGTCGTCCGTTATGTCGGCGGTGATGTGGTCGCCCTCTGTGAATTCGCGGGCGAGTATCTTGCGCGAAAGTGGGTTTTCGATGAAACGCTGGACGGCGCGGCGGAGGGGTCTCGCGCCGAATGTTCTATCGTAGCCCTCGCGGGCGAGCCAGTCACGGGCGGAGTCGGTGAGTTCGATGGTTACGCCGTATTCGGACAGGCGGTTCGCCACCTCGGACACGCTGATGTCCACCACCTGCCGGATCTGCTCCTCGGTGAGCGGATCGAAGATTATGGTGGCGTCGAGACGGTTTAGGAACTCGGGCCTGAAGGCGCGCTTGAGCGCCTCTTCCACTGCGGCGTGGCGACGCTGCCTGTTGTCTCCGTTGGAGTCGCGCAGGAAGCCGACTTGGGTGACCGGGTCGGAGCCGGTGCCCAGGTTGCTGGTCATGATGACGAGCGTGTTGCGAAAGTCCACGGTTCTGCCGTGGCCGTCGGTCAGGCGTCCGTCTTCCAGGATCTGGAGCAGGATGTTGAACACGTCGGGATGCGCCTTTTCGATTTCGTCGAACAGAATTACGCGGAACGGACGACGGCGCACTGCCTCGGTAAGCTGACCGCCCTGGTCGAAGCCGATGTACCCGGGAGGCGCGCCGATGAGCCGGGAGACGGTGTGCTTCTCCATGTACTCGGACATATCGAGGCGGACCATGTTCTGCTCGTCGTCGAATAGGTACTCGGCGAGGGAGCGGGCGAGTTCGGTCTTCCCTACCCCGGTCGGGCCGAGGAATATGAAGCTACCGACGGGGCGCTTGGGGTCCTTGAGTCCGGCGCGGGCGCGGCGCACGGCGTCGGAGACGGCGACTATCGCCTCTTCCTGGCCGATGACGCGCTCGTGCAACCGCTCCTCCATCTGGAGCAGTTTTTCGGCCTCGCTTTCGAGCAGGCGATCAACGGGTATGCCCGTCCAGGTGGCTATGAGTCTGCCGATGTTCTCCGGCGTGACGATCATTTCGACTTCGTCGGCGGGTGTCTGCGCGCTCAGTCTCTGGCGCTCCTCCTCGAGGCGCAGCCTTTCGGAGCGGAGTTGGGCGGCCTGTTCGTATTCGGCGCGCTGCGAGGCGGCGAGTTCCTCATCTTCGAGCCGCTGGATGCGCGCCTCGGCTTCAACCAGATCGGAGGGCCTGGCCTGGGCGTCTATGCGGAGGCGCGAGGCGGCCTCGTCAATGAGGTCAACCGCCTTGTCGGGCAGCAGCCGGTCGGAGATATAGCGCTGGCTGAGGTTGACGGCGGCTTCTACCGCATCGTCGGTAATCTCGACCTTGTGGTGCGCCTCATACTTGGGGCGTAGTCCCTTGAGCATTTCGATGGCAGTCTCGGCGTCAGGCTCTTCGACCAGCACGGGCTGGAAGCGTCTTTCTAGGGCGGCGTCGCGCTCTATGTAGCGGCGGTATTCGTCCTCAGTGGTTGCGCCGACGGCCTGAAGTTCGCCGCGAGCGAGGGCGGGCTTCATCATGTTGGAGGCGTCAATCGAACCTTCGGCGGCGCCAGCTCCGACAACGGTGTGGAGTTCGTCTATGAACAGAATTATCTCGCCCTGGGACTCCTTTATCTCGTCCATTACGGCCTTAAGACGTTCCTCGAACTCGCCCCTGAACTTGGCCCCGGCGACGAGCGCGCCCATGTCGAGGGCGAGGACGCGGCGGTTGGTGAGTTCGTCGGGCGCGTCGCCGGAGGTTATGGCCTGGGCCAATCCCTCAGCGATGGCGGTCTTGCCGACGCCGGCGCCGCCTATGAGGACGGGGTTGTTCTTGGTGCGCCGGATGAGTGTCTGCATCACGCGGTGTATCTCGACCTCGCGCCCGATGACCGGATCGAGCTTGCTCTCGGAGGCGAGTTCGGTGAGGTCAACGGTGTAGCGTTGGAGGGCGCCGTAGCGACTCTCGGCGCGTTCGTCGGTGACGCGGTGTGAGCCGCGCACCTTCTGGAGGGCGCGGTACACCTTTTCGGCCTCTATTCCAGACTCCCTGAGTACGTGGGCGACGGGGCCGCCTTCTTCCTGCGTAAGCGCTATCAGAAGGTGTTCGGAGCTGACGAACTCATCGTTGAAGCGGTCGGCTTCGGCCTTGGAGCGGGCGAGGGCGTGTTCGGCCCTGGGAGTCATGAATATCTGGTTGGACTCGCTGGCAAGCTTGGGGGCAGCGTCCAGCATCGCGTGAAGCCTATCGCGTATAGTGTCGGCAGACGCGCCGAGTTCGGCCAGAATCGAAGCGGGGACACCTTGCTCCTGCTGAAGCAGGGCCATCAGAATGTGTTCGGCGTCCCACTGCGAGTGACGATAGCGGCGCACCATCTCCTGGGACTCGCGGAGGACTTCGCGGGCTTGTTCGGTGAAGTTTTCTGGACGTAGGACCATGGGGGGTTCCTCGGTTGTTAGTTTTTAGTGATTAGTCATTAGTTCTTAGTGGCTGGTCAGAATATATGAATATATTGTAGCAATAGAATTTATACGATACAACTCAATTTAATGCACTTTCGTTACATCATCGTCCAACGCTGACTCGCCAGATTGGGGTGGGGCCGCTCCTCTACCCGTCTTGACTTACACACGTGGCGGTGCAAGACTCTATTATCACAATAGACATTCGGCAGAGAGTGGGCGGCTTACGTAGTTGATAATAGACATTCATACTCATACCTACCCGACTTCGGTTGACAGTTTCATTGACGCGGACGAGCTCATCGAGGAGGCTAAGCGCATTGGCCTCGACGGAGTCTGCATTACCGACCACGACGGGTTCTGGGACCATCGCGAGGTCGAGTACCTGTCGAAGCGGCACAATTTCCTAGTGCTGCCGGGGTGCGAGGTAACGACTGAGGAAGGCCACGTGCTAGTGTATGGGTTGCGAAGGTATATCTTCGGGATGCACAGGGCGGGGTTCGTGAAGGACAAGCTGGACAGGGAGAACGGCGCGATGGTGGTGGCGCATCCCTACCGACGAACGTATCGTAAAGAGGCCGATGTCAACTCCGAGGCATATCGAGAGATGCTGGAGCGCGCGTCGCGCAACGACGTGTTCGACATGGTGAATGCGGTAGAGTTGCTGAACGGGCGCGGGCTGCCGGAGGAGAACGCTTTCAGTCACGACCTCGCAGACTGGTTCGGTCTGCCAGGCACAGGGGCGAGCGACGCTCACAAGTTGGAGGATATCGGCACTTACGCGACGGAGTTCGAGCGGAGGATTACGTGCCTGGACGATCTCATCGTCGAGTTGCAAGCCGGCCGGTTCAAGCCGGTTATTCTGGACAGGGGCGTGGAGGCGAAGCGGGCGGAGTTCGGGATGCAGGCGGCTGCGGGGTGATTGTCTGAATCAGGATTTGCAGGATGTTTGGATGGGCTGGATACGTTGTTCAGTATGAGCCTTGTATCTTTGGGAGGGCCACTCCCACCCATCGAGGGAGAGGGGATTTTCGCGCCGCGTGAGTATTGACTTAATGGAGTCTTAGGGGAAGGTGCAGCAATGCCACCTTTGCTGGAAATTCGGAATCTTCATACCTACTTTGCCACCAGAGAGGGCGTGGTGAAGGCGGTGAACGGGGTGTCGCTGTCGCTGGAGGCGGACAGCGTTCTGGGCGTGATGGGCGAGAGCGGGTCGGGGAAGACTATGACCGCGTTGTCGGTAATGCGGCTGGTGCCCTTCCCAGGGAAGGTTGTAAGCGGCGAGATTCTATATGACGGCCGCGACCTCTTGCGCCTGCGGGACGATGAGATGCGCCGGATACGGGGTCAGGAGATCTCTCTTGTGTTCCAGGACGCTTCGTCTGCGCTGAATCCGGTCATTACCGTCGGCAAGCAGGTCGAAGAACTCATGATCGAGCACACGGATGTGAGCAAGCGACAGGCGCGCGATATCGCGGTTGACCTTCTTTCCAATATGGGAATACCTGACGCCAGGGACATGCTGAACAGGTATCCCTTCCAGTTGAGCGGGGGAATGGCGCAGCGCGTGATGATGGCGATTGGAGTCGCTCTAAGGCCAAAGGTGCTGATCGCGGACGAGCCGACATCCAACCTGGACGTGACTCTACAGGCGGAGATTCTCCAGAGGATGCGTGAACTTCGGCAGGAGAGCAAGACCGCGATTATGCTCGTCACTCATGATCTTGGTGTAATTGCGCAGATGGCGGAGAAGGTGGCGGTGATCTACGGGGGCTATGTTGTGGAGTTCGCGGATACGGCGACCCTGTACAGACGCCCGATGCACCCGTACACGTGGGGGCTGTTCCAGTCGGTCCCCAGGCTCGACGCGGCTGGGCAGAGGCTCCAGCCCATGACGGGCGCGCCGCCACAGATGCTGGACCCGCCGGACCAGTGCCCGTTCCTGCATCGCTGCACAAAGGCGACGGTGGAGTGCCGCACGAGTCCGAGGCCGCCGCTGGTGGAGATCGAAAGCGGGCACACGCTGGCGTGCTACAACCCGGTGGAGATGGAGGAGACGGCGGCGGACTAGGGTGGAGACTGCCTCAATTTGACGAGCGAGCTTTCACCCCCATCCTAACCTTCCCCCGCAAGGGGGAAGGGGCTTTGCGTTCGTTAGCGTCGCGGCTAGATTGCGAGGGACTGGATGAGGTAGTTGGGACGCTCGGATTGGGGCAGTTGGGACACGTCGTAGCCGGAGATTCCGGTGCTGATCAGAGCGGACGCTATTCCAAAGTCGTTCGCTCCCCTGATGTCAGTCTCTATCTGATCGCCGATCATCACCATGTCCATCGTGCCGCTGCGTCTGAACGCCTCTTTGTATATGGCGGGATGTGGCTTGCCGAGTCGGGTGAAGCGCAGGTCGGGCCGGTCGGGATAGCGGAGTTCGAGCGCGGATTCGAATATCAGGGCAACCGATCCGCTGGCGAATCCGAAGCCGTCGCCTTCGGGGTATATGAGATCGGGGTTGGGCAGGACGAGGTTCACCGGCTTACCGGCATCTATCTTTCGGAAGAGGGCGCTGAGAAGGGTGTCGGCGGCTTCGAGGAATGGGAAGCCGGCCTGGTCTCCTATCACAAGCGTGTCGAAGTCGTCATGATACGGCACGAGGCTGCCGCCAGCGAGTTCTACGTAGCGGAGGCTGTCGGGCGGGCCGAGGACGACGCAGCGGGAATCGGCGAGGTCTTTCTCGGCGAAGTAGCTGGAGAGGAGGCTGCCGGAGGTTATGATGCGGCTCGCGGGTATGGGCAGGGCCAGCGATTTATAGCGGACGGCCCTGGTTTCGGGGAGAGCTGATGCGTCGTTGGTGAGTACGAAGTAGGGTTTGCCAATTCGATGGAGCAGGCGGATGGCGTCGGGGGCCTCGGGCGCTACGGAGTTGGAACCTGCCAGGACTCCGTAGGCGTCGAATAGGATGACGGAATAGCTATCAGCCAGTTCGCGGAGGGTGGTCTGCTGTATTTGCGGCATCAAGCTATTGGGCGGTGTAGCCGCCGTCTATGATGATTTCGGAGCCGGTGACGTATGAGGACTCGTCGGAGGCGAGGAAGAGCGCGCCGTATGCGACTTCTTCAGGCTTGCCGTAGCGTCCCATTGGGGTGTTTTCGGCGACGGTGTACTCGCCTATTCGCTCGGCGTTGGCGCGGCCCTCGGCAGTCATTGGGGTCTCGATTGGGCCGGGGTGTATGGTGTTGACGCGGATGCCGTCGGCGGCGTGCTGGACGGCGGCAGACTTGGTAAATATACGCACCGCTCCCTTGGATGCGTTGTACACGGCGCTCACGGTATCCTGTCCGATGTTGCCGCTGATGGAGGATATGTTGATGATAGAGCCGCCTGTCCCCTGCTCTTTCATCTGGGCTATGGCGGCCTTGGTTCCGAAGAAGACTCCCTTGGCGTTGATGTCCATAACGCGGTCCCAGTCCTGGACACTGGTGTCCTCGATGGAGTGTCTGAGCGCGACTCCGGCGTTGTTGACGACTATATCGAGTTTGCCGAATTGCTCGACGACGCGGGCGACGGCGGCATCCCACTCGGACTGCTGCGTCACATCGAGGCGGACGAAAATCGCGTCGCCTCCGGTCTCGTTGATCTCGGCCTCGGTTTGGCGACCTTCGTCTTCGAGGACGTCGGCGATTACGACCTTTGCTCCTTCGCCGGAGAATAGTTTGGCTTCGGCTGCTCCCATGCCCCTGGCTCCGCCTGTAATGAGGGCGACTTTGCCTTCCAGTCTCATGTTGGTCCTCCTGGGAAGATGTTCACAGGGATTAATCGGCTCCGACCGGTTCGCCTTCGATCTGCCTTTGCAGAGTGGCCAGAACTACCTGGTTCATGGTACTAACGTTGCCCAGGATTTCGGAATGGCCACGCTCTACCGCTCTCAGGCGTTCGTCAACCGAGTCCAGCCTGTTGGTGTGCTCGGTGGCGATATTCTTGAGTTCCGACTGGCCGGCCTTGAGTTCGGCCTGACCTTGTTCGACCATTCTTAGGCGGGCTTCAACCGAATCCAAACGCAGGCTATGATCAGTGGCGATGTTCTTGAGTTCGGCCTGGCCAACCTTGAGTTCGGTCTGACCTTGCTCGAACGTTTGCAGGCGTCTGTCAATGGAGTCCATACGTTCGTCAACCGAGTCAAAGCGAGCGCTGTGCTCGGCGACAATAGTCTTGAGTTCGGCCTGACCTTGTTCAACCGCTCGCAGACGGGCATCAATCGAGTCCAGACGCTTATCAACATCGTCTACTCGCCTGCTGATCCTGCCCTCCATTCTGTGGAGGGATACAAGCATCAATCCCGTGATAGAGATACCCATCACGATGATTGCGATTAGTTCGGCTGACATACTCTTATTCCTCTGACGCGCATTATAACCTACTTTCAGGCGTAATATGAGTCAGGTTCAGTCTCTTTCGCGGCTGACCGAGACGGCGGTGTGCAGACCGCCGCGCACTTTGTAGTCGAGAGCTATGGTCATGCGGCGCGGATTGCAGAGGGCGAACAGGTCGTTCAGGATGCGGTTGGCGGCGTGTTCTTGGACTATGCCGACGCCGGTGTAGCTCAGCAGGTAGTATTTGAGCGACTTGAGCTCGATGCAGGTCCGGTCTGGCACGTAGGTGATGATGAGTTCGCCGAAGTCGGGCAGGTTCGTCCAGGGGCAGACGGCGGTGAATTCGTCGGTGTCTATGACAACCTCAGCGCCGCTGTCGGGGTAGTCGTAGTCGAAGGCGAGCAGACAGCCGGGGTCTATATCCTCTTCGGTGAGGACCGGCTGGATATGTACGTCATTCAGGCTTTCGTACTGCTGCTGAAGTTGCTCTATTGTAGCCATTTGATTCCTCGCCAAGCAGTGTTGCGCTATCTTCCGACGCAATGACCGCGATTCTATCTACTAGCAATTGCTAAATTATAGTTATACTTTCGGAGGAGGGTCAATTTAGATGCCAGAGCCAACTGAAATAAGGACAGAGAGGCTGCTTTTGCGCCCGTTCAGGCTGACGGATGCGGACGACGTGTACGCATATGCTAGTGATCCTGAATGGGCTCCCTACCTGCCGCTCCCCTCACCCTATGAATACAAGCACGCTGAAATTCATGTTGCCCAGAGCTTCCTGGTCTCATGGAACACCCACCCTACTTTCGCTGTCAGCCTGGACGATACGGTCATTGGTACTGTACAGATCAGAATAAATGCGGGCAATGTGACCTCGGAGCTTGGTTACAGTATCGCCAGAAGGCATTGGGGCAAGGGATTGATGGTGGAGGCGGTTGCCGCGGTCATAAACTGGGCCTTTGAGGAGTTCGATCTTGTTAAGGTGGGCGCCAGGGCCGACATAGAGAACAGGCAGTCGTGGAGGGTAATGGAGAAGCTCGGCATGAAGCGAGAAGGAATTCTGAGAAGCCAGGAGCCACCTAATCAGGTGAATCCGGAGAAGCGCGCGGATATGGTCCATTACGGAATACTCCGGGAAGAGTGGGAGGGCAGATCTGAACGATAGAAGCGACAACGGGCCAGGGACGGATGAGAACGCGGATTACGCCGTCCGATTACGTGGAATAGTCAAGTCGTTTGGACGGACACGGGTTCTGCGCGGAATAGACCTAGACGTGCCCAATGGTCAGATACTCAGCCTGGTAGGCGCGAACGGATCGGGAAAGACGACGCTGCTGAAGATTCTGGCGACACTCTCCAAACCAGACTCCGGCCAAGTGTTGATAGGCGGATTCAACGCAGACAAGAACGGAGATCGGATTCGCGCTCGAATCGGGGTCGTAACACATGACCCGCTCCTGTACGACGACCTGACCGGGCGCGAGAACCTCAGATTCTTCTGCAGAATGTTCGGGGTAGGCTATGCCGAGGAGAGACTGGAATGGGCGGCATCTCTGATGGGGATGACGGCGCGGCTCGATCAGCGGGTTGGCGCGCTGTCCCACGGGATGAAGAAGCGTTTCAGCATAGCGAGGGCGCTTTTGCACGGCCCTCAAATCCTACTGATGGACGAGCCTGAAAGCGGACTCGACAATGAGGCCGTGGCATTGCTGGACGCCGTCATCTCGGACCGCTCAGAACCGCGCCGCACGGTGATTATGACGACACACAATTTCGAGCGTGCCGTTGAACTTGGTGACGCCCTGGCGTCGCTGGAGGGCGGGCGCGTGACCTATTCGGAAAATACGGGCGGCGCTTTCACGAGCAATGCGCGCCATGATCGGACGGAGGGCGGGCAGTGACGGCATCTATCAGGCCAGTGTTTGCCATACTGATTAAGGACCTGCTGCTGGAGTTTCGCACCAAGGATATTCTCGTCTCCATGCTTCTATTCGGTCTTTTGGTTATCGTCGTGTTCAACTTCGCGATTGACCCGACTCCGAGAATGGTTGCGACGGTGGCTCCCGGAATTCTGTGGGTATCGTTCACTTTCGGAGGAGTATTGGGGCTGAACCGTTCCTTCGGACTGGAAAAAGACCGGGGCAATCTGCACGGACTCATGCTCGCGCCAGTCGGCAGAGATATCCTGTACTTCGGCAAGATGCTGGGAAATTTCGTCTTCATGCTGATAGTGGAGGCGATAGTCTATCCGGCATTCGCGATTTTATTCAATCTTCCGATACTGATTCCAGGATTCATTCCGGTCGCGATACTGGCGACGCTGGCTATCAGCGCGGTGGGCACGGTCTTCAGCGCGATGGCGGTCAACACGAGATCGCGCGAGGTTATGCTCCCGGCGCTGTTTTTCCCTGTGATCGTCCCCGTGATAATCGGAGCGGTGGAGGCGACGGGGATACTGCTAGGTACTGAAGACGAGTCCAGCTTCCTGCGGTGGGCAACCTTCCTCGCGGTATTCGACGCGGTGTTCCTGGTGGTGTGCCCGGTCGCATTCAACTTCATCCTGGAAGAGTGAGGAAGCCAGTATCTACCGAATACTGGTTTGCCGTTAAGTTGAGATGAGGCGCGCCACATTAGACATGGTCTGCTGAATTGGAGTGAAGAGTGATATGCACATACCGGAAGAGATACTAACCGAAATATACAGGCACGCGCGCGCGGAATTCCCGAACGAGTGCTGCGGCTGGCTGACGGGTCCGAAAGACGGAGACCGAGTGACCAGCGTAAGACGCGCTACCAACGCGTATGAGCCCGATTCTCACCCTACGGCGCATGACAGGACCGCGGAAACCGCGTATGTAATAGACGGATCGGATTTGCTGGAACTGAATCACACTCTGGATAGCCCTGAACCATCCAGAGTTACTTACCAATATCCCGCTATCCCAGTAGTAGTACGTCCGCGACACGAACCCCCACGCGTGATCTACCATTCGCACCCTAACGGACGAGCATACTTCTCCGAGACAGACCGTAAGGTGGCGACATGGGGTGACGAGCCGGTGTATCCAGTGAAACAACTGGTCGTCGGGATTGATGCGAACCGCGTGGTGGTAGCCCGACTATACGACTGGGATGACTCAACCAAGAGGTTCGAGCCCGTATTCGAGTTCCCGGGAGCGGATGTTTAGAGCACTTTCTTGAGCGCCTGCCTCAGTTCTTCGAGGGGAGTGAAACCCTCGAAGCGGCCCGCAATCACACCTTTCCTGTCAATCACGAAGGACCACTCGGCGCTGGGAATGTCCCACTCTCTTGCGACGGGGGACAGGACGGCGCGGCTCAGGTCGCCCTGAATCTCGTGGGGATTGTCGTAGTAGTCCACATGGATGAAGTTAGCCTGGCTCGCGAACTCATTCTTGAGGTCACGCAGCACTTCCACCTGCGGACCGCAGACGGCGTTGATGCAAAACGCCGGACTCGCCATCACTATGACGGTCGGCAGGCCGCTCTCGACCGCGTCGGAGATTGACACCCTGTACAAGTCTTCGTCCTGGATGGATCCGGTCGTGAGTTGGGAAAGCGTCTCCACATCACTAATCGTCTTGCTTCGGCTCGGAATGGCAGGATCTCCAACCGCTGGCGCGCGAGTCTCGGCAGGCACGTCGAAGGACAGCGCGGCCTTCTTGGGAAGTCCGTCGTCGTCAAGAACCGTAGCCTGAATCGTCCACCTGCCGGGCTGGTCGAATGTCAGGTTTGTTACATACAGCCCTCGCTCAACAAGAGGAAACGGGTGGAACAGCGCCAGAGCCGTCTGTTCCGGTTCGGACAGAGCATCACTCTGTGGGTCACGGAAGGACTGGACTGTCGCGGACAGCACCTTTACCAGGCCGGTCTGGGAAGTAAGCGCGAATGCTATCCGGTGCCTACCCGGGTCGATATCGGGCGTGGCGAAGATGGCTTGCAGCCCATCCTCGGAGATCGGCCCCTTTATTAGCGGCGCCTCTTCTGGCGGCGCAGCAGCTCCGGGTTCAGTTGCATCGGGTTCGGATACGGCATTCTGCAACTGCGAACAGGCGATGATCAGGGCAACCGACAGAGCGCACAACAGGACAAACGCAAAATTGCGCCGCTGATACGTATAGGTCTCATCACTGAACATCTTGCGCTACGACCTCGCAACAGGCTCGCCGCCCTCGTAGGAACCGAATGTAAAGGCGAACACGGTGAAATCCGGCGAGTTAGAGGAAAGTTTCAATTCGCCGCCGCCGAAGTCATCCATGTTCACAAGATAGTACATCCGCGACTCATCCACGGTTACATAGCTATTCCCGTCGGCGTCATACATGATGTCCCTGCCCGCCCGATCTTCAGGCACGGGTTCGTCGTCGAGGATGATTCTTACTTCGTATGGTTCCGCCGCCTCACTGACCTCAGCCTCCTCTTCGCGCGACTCGGGGGCCATTACGACGTTAACGCTAGTGCCGAAGAACTTGAGGGCAATGTAGTCTTCAAAGTCCATCGTCTCGCGAGCGTGAACGAGGCTCTCCTCGGTGTTGAGCCACAGTCCATTCAGATACAGGAAGTGATTTATGTACTCGCCCGGATCTTCGTACAGCACTTTCGCGTCCGGCGCTTCGTAGTATTCGACATGCCGGACATATGGAGGGTACTGCTGCGACATCAGCGCGCGGTAGTTGCGGTCGTAGCCCGCGTACAGTTCTCGGGTCTGGCTCTCTTCTATCGTGGCGGCTTGCGCGCCCTCCGCGCGAGAAGGTCCTGGATCTGAACTCGCCGCTACGCTGCTGACATCAAACCCGGCTTCCTCCAGAATCTCTCGGATCTTGATTTCGGTCTCGTCGTAGGCGCCCTCTCCGAAGTGCATGTATCGAATATCGCCGTTATGGTCTATGAGGTACTTGGCGGGCCAGTAGCGGTTATTGAACGCGCGCCAGGTGCCGAATTCATTGTCCTGCACGATGGGGTATTCGAGCTCGAACTTGCCCACCGCTTCGACCACGTTGTCGTACTCGTGCTCGAAGGCGAACTCCGGGGTGTGTACTCCGAGAATCACAAGTCCGTAGTCGGCATACTTCTCATGCCATTCTCTCAAATACGGCAACGTTCGTATGCAGTTGATGCAGGTGTATGTCCAGAAGTCTATGAGCACCACCTTGCCTTCTTCCTGGATCTCGTCGAGTGTGAAGGGCTCGGAGTTTATCCATCCACCGGTTTGCCGGAGATCAGGAGCGGACGGATACTCCATGGCCTGCGGAGCGGGAGTTTCCGTAGGGACAGGCGTGGGAGGAGGCGCAGGAGTGGCAGTGGGCGGTTCCGGCGGAGTTGTGGGCTGCACCGTAGGCGCAGCAGTCGGCGGGGTTGTGGGGACGGGCGCGGCCGGTGGCGCGCTGTCGCCGTCCGATGAGCAGGCGACGGCTATGATGGTCAGGGCGGCTATGAGTAATGATGCCGATACATAGATGATGGGTGATTTTCTCTTTCGCATGGGGAAATCCTGTGTTTGGGGTGTCTCAGGGGAGCGTTACGAGGGCCTTGTCAACTCTACCGCTTGAATTAGTTTACGAGAAAGTCTGTTTTCGCGGTTCTTGTTGATTGGATGCGCCAGCGCGGAGGTTGGGTTCAACATTACACCCCTTACCCGGCATAGGAAGACAGTTGCGCCGTTCTAGACGAGTGCTATATAGCTTTTGCTTTCAGACGCCAAGCATCGCCCATTCTTTCTGTGTGTTAGCATACCGACGACTCGATGGGATATGTCCGTAAAAAGAGGAACAGACATGAGCAGTTTAGGAAAGGAAGAAATACGTGCCATTGGAAAGGCCGCGGGCTTAGAGATATGCGAGCCGGAACTGACTGAGGTTTACTATAACCTCAACGCGATTCTGAAAGCGATGGAAGACATTGACATCCCGGATCTGAACACCCACGAACCGTTGCCTATCATAATCCCGCAGGACTCTGATTGATGGACGTTGATGAAATTGTCTTCCTGTCTGCAACCGAACTGGGGCGGCACATTGGCCGCAAGGAGGTCTCTCCGGTAGAGGTTACTGAAGCCTATCTGCGACGCATCGAGAAGATCGAGCCCCGGCTGAATGCCTTCATCACGGTCACCGCCGATCACGCGATGCAATCCGCCCGGCAAGCCGAGGCCGAGATTGCGTTAGGAAACCACAGAGGCTCTCTGCACGGCGTCCCTCTGGCAGTGAAGGACCAGATTCATACAGCCGGGATATTGACGACCAGCGGTTCAAGATTTGGCGCGGACTTCGTTCCAACTGAAGACGCCACGGTTGTCCACAGACTGAAGCAAGCAGGCGCCGTGATGATCGGCAAGACGAACATGGCGGAACTCGCGTTTGGCGGGCCCGCTTCTTCCGCTTTCGGGATCACACGAAATCCGTGGGACATGACACGCGACGCAGGATCGTCCAGTAACGGATCGGGGGCCGCCACAGCCGCGTTCATGTGCGCTACATCTCTGGGGGAAGACACGGGCGGATCCATCAGAAATCCTTCGGCTAAGTGTGGACTTGTTGGACTCAGGCCATCCTGGGGCAGGGTCAGCAGATTTGGTGTAGAGCGTGTAGCGTGGTCTCTGGACACGGTTGGTCCTATGTCGCGGACAGTGGAAGACTGTGCCGCCACACTGAGCATAATCGCGGGGCACGACCCCAGAGATCCCTATTCCCACGATACACCGGTACCGAATTATCTGGCCTCCCTGACAGGAGATTTAACAGACATGAAGATTGGTTTGATGGATGAGTTTGTCCACCCGGACCTTTCCACAGCCGAACCGGCGGTAATCAAGTCTGTAAATGCCGCCGCCGATACACTGTCCAATCTGGGTGCGGAAGTACAACGAGTATCGCTGCCATTTGCCTATTATGCAGGTTTGGCGAGCCATGTAATCATCGCGGTGGAACATGCCGGGCTGGCGCCGGAAAGGATTCGAGAACAACCGGGCGACTTCGCCCACATCAACCGTGTGCAGACCATGACCGCAGAACTGATTCCGGCCTCGGTCTATTACAAAGCCCAGAAGCTGCGGACGATGATACGTCATCAGGCACTTGACTTGCTTGACAGAGTGGACGCTCTGCTCTTTCCAACTGCTTCCGTGCCCGCCCAGGTAATCGAGCCGAATCCCCACTTGCGCAGCCAGAAAGAAGCGGAGGCGGCACTCGTTGACTCCAGTTACAGAGGTCTGTTCAGCATGGTCGGCGGACCTGCGATTTCCATTTGCTGCGGATTTACTGCCGACGAGGGAGTAGAACTGCCGCTAGGTATGCAGATAGCTGGAAAACCGTCCGACGAGGTGACAGTCCTGAGAATAGCTCACGCCTACGAGCGAGCTACTTCCTGGCATACACGCAGGCCGCCGATTTGATAGGCAGTGCGTTGGCGTTAACTACACCACACAATATTTGCGCCCTCGCCTTTCTGCCAGTAACATACTGTGCGCGGGCTAACCACCCCTATTCACCGAGAGAGGTTATAGCAATGAAAGTAGGATTCGTAGGCGTCGGTTTCATGGGACGCCACATGGCGCGGAATGTACTCAACGGCGGGCACGATATGACAGTGTATGACATCAACAAGGATGCCGCCGCCGAGCTGTTGTCCCTGGGAGCGGAGTGGGCAAACAGCCCGCGAGAAGCGTCTGAAGACGCGGACGTTATCTTCACTTCTCTGCCAACTCCGCAAATCGTGGAGGATGTGGCTTCCGGCGAAGGAGGTATCCTGAGCGGGGCTCGCAGGGGCGCGGCTTATTTCGATCTCAGCACCACGGACCCATCAACCATACTGCGCATTGCCGCCCGCGCCGAGGCCAGCGGTCTCAGAGTGCTCGATGCCCCCGTGTCGGGAGGAACCGGCGGGGCGGAGGCGGGTACGCTGTGCGTGATGGTCGGCGGCGACCGCGCGGCCTACGACGAATTCAAGCCCGTGCTCGACCTCATCGGGAATCAGACTATGTACTGCGGCCCAATCGGATCGGGCGCGGTCTGCAAGATTGTGAACAACCTCATCGGCCTGAGCGTCGGCGTACTGCTGTCCGAGGCGTTCACGATGGGTGTGAAGTGGGGCGTTGAGGCGCAGACGCTCTACGAGGCGGTGTCCAAGAGTTCGGGCAACACGACGAGTATGCACGGATTCCCGAACGGAATCTTCCAGCGTAACTTCGAGCCGGGCTTCCAGCTAGACCTGGCGGCGAAAGACGTAGGGCTGGCGACTCAACTCGGACGCGAGTTGCGTGTGCCGATGGAGATGTCCAACATCTCCCAGCAAAGATACATTGCCGGACAGAACAAGGGCTTGGGAAAGATGGCCGCCGGAGCGGTCGCAATCGTCCAGGAAGAGCGAGCCGGCGTTGAGATCAAAGGGCCAGAGGTGTAATCCGGGGCTGCTGCCTGAATCAGAGAAGAGTGAGTAACTGAAAGGCGATCATGGAAAGACCTGAGAGAGCGCTTGTGATAACGCCGCATCCCGATGACGCGGAGATAGGCTGTGGGGGCACAGTAGCAAGCTGGATATCGCAGGGAACGGAGGTGTTCTACGTCCTCTGCACAAATGGCGATAAAGGCTCGCAGGAGCCGGATATGACCTCAGAGCGGCTCGCGGAGATTCGAGAACGCGAACAGGCTGAGGCTGCGGCTGTCCTGGGGGTCAAGGAGGTCGTGTATCTGCGATACCCGGACGGCGCTTTGGAGGACGATGCGGAGTTCAGGGGCGACCTGGTTCACGCGATTCGCAAGTTCAAGCCGGACGTGGTACTGTGTCCCGATCCACACAGGCGCTCGTTCTACTTGCACCGCGACCACCGCATCTGCGGTCAGGTGACGATGGACGCCGTCTTCCCCTACGCGCGAGACCGCCTGCACTATCCCGAACACGAACGCGAGGGCCTGGAGACACACAAGGCAGGCGACGTGCTGTTCTGGGGAACAGAAAACCCCGATACGTTCATCGAGATAACCGACACTATCGAGAAGAAAATCATCGCTCTGAAGAAGCACGCATCCCAAGTAGGGTCTGAGGATGGGGACGTCGGCGACTTCGTTCGGGCAAGCGCGCGCAGGACCGGCGAAAGGGCCGATGTTCCATACGCCGAAGCCTTCCTCCGCATTCAGATACGAAGCTGATGTACGATCTGCACGCCCATATTCTGCCCGGCGTGGATGACGGCGCGGCAACCGCCGAGGATACATTAGCCATGAGCCGTATCGCAGCTGAGACAGGCACGAAAGTCGTGCTCGCGACACCTCACCGCAAAGATGTTACGGAAGAATCATCGGTTGCCCACCTACGCGCGCTTATTTCCGAAATGAACACGCAGAACCACGCCCACGGCGTGGAGTTATCGCTCGTTCTGGGCATGGAAAATCACCTCGATAGCGACCTGCCGGCGGAGATAGAAGCCGGTCGCGCGCTTACCATGAACGGGACTCGCTACATCCTGATAGAGATGCCGTTCTTCGGCAGGCCGGACTTCATAGAGGATACCCTTTCGGAAGTTCAGTCCATGGGCTTGACTCCCGTACTTGCCCATCCCGAACGCATCGAGGCATTTCAGGAAGACCCTGAAATGCTGAGAAGGTTCATAGAGAAAGGTATGCTGAGCCAGATTACCTCGAATAGCCTGATCGGTTTCTGGGGCAACGAGGTGCGCGATTTCACGCGCTGCCTGCTCAGTAACGGCATGGCGCACATAATGGCCTCAGACACCCACCACGCGGTTGGGGGGAGGTCGCCCAGGATGGACGTCGGGCTAGAGGAGGCGGCAGAGTTAATCGGATACGACACGGCGCTCGCTATGCTGGTTGATACTCCCAGGGCCATACTGGAGGATAAGCCAATAGATATAGAATCGCCACGCGCGACTGCCCTGTTTGGGGCGTCGCCTAGTCCGAGAACCCAGGGATCATATAGAGCGTAGATAATGCGAATGCAGCATCAACGGGAGGTATCTTGATGGCACAAGCGAACACACCGCAGCCACCGTACTACGCGGCGATATTCTCGTCCACGCACACCGGCGCCCACGAAGGGTACGCTGAGGATACTGAGACTATCCTGGAACTTGCCAAGCAGCGCCCGGGCTTCCTGGGCATCGAAGCGGCGGGCGACGACGACTTGAGCATCGCGGTCTCATACTGGGACAGCGATGAGACCATACGCGCGTTCAAGGAACTCGCCGAGCATCTCATCATCCAGAAGAGGGGTCGCGAAACATACTACAAGAGCTACAAGATGCGCGTGGCCCGGGTAGAGCGCGATTACGGCTTCAACGTCTAGCCTGAAGACCAAACGGAAATTAGGAGGTCGGGAAGATGAGCAGACTCTCAGGACAGGTCGCGATTGTAACGGGCGGAGCCCAGGGCATTGGTGGCGCGACATCGCGGCGCCTGGCGGAAGAGGGGGCCTCAGTCCTGGTAGCGGACGTGGACCTGGATACGGCGAACGCAGCAGCAGCAGCGATTTCGGATACCGGAGGCCGCGCCATGCCGATGCTGGCAGACGTGAGCCGATCCAAGGATATCGAGGCGATGGTTGCCAGGGCTGTGGATGAGTTTGGTCGGCTCGACATACTGGTCAACAACGCCGTCTCGTCCGACCTATGGGGTGGCAACAGCCCAATCACGGACATATCGGAGGCCAATTTCGACGCCGGAATGGGGATACTGGTGAAAGCGCACTTCCTCGCTGCCAAGCAGGCAGTTCCGCACATGGAAGCCACGGGTGGGGGGAGCATAGTCAACATCTCGTCGGTGCATGGGATGCTGGCCGCGCCCGGCGCCCTGATTTACGAGACCGGCAAGCACGCGGTCATCGGCATAACGCGACAGATGGCAACCGAGTTGGGGCCGCTCGGAATCAGGGTAAACGCCATCTGCCCTGGACATATCGTAACGGAGCGGGCTCAGGAGGGCTGGGACGACAATCCCACGGGCCTGGAATTCTTCGTGGACCAGTATCCGGTTGGACGCACGGGAAGGCCCGTTGATATAGCCAACGCCATCGTGTTCTTGTGTTCGGAAGAGGCCAGTTTCATTACGGGCCACGCCCTGGTCGTGGACGGCGGCCTGACGGCGCAGCTGCAGGAGAACTTCGGGGTGAAGCAGGCGCACTACATCCGCGCTAACCCTGATGTCCGTCTGCCCTACTGATAAGTAGCTTTTCGACGTCATGTAGATCGGTCACGTAAGTGAGTCCTCCGGTCCTGGGAGTATCGGGGTCTCTAGCTACTACAGTGCCCTGGAAGCCGGAATCTATCGCGACCTGCACATAGGGCGCCCAGTCGTCCAGAAATAGAATATTTTCGGCAGGCGTCTCCATCTGTTCAAGAGCGACGGCGAACAGATTCGGATCGTCTTTCAGCAACCCGTGATTAGCGGATATGACAAAGGCTCGAAAGTAGTCACGAATACCGATGCGACGATAATTCAAGTCCAGCGAGGGCCACGCCTCCGACAATACGCCCAGAACCAAGCCGGACTCGCGTATGCGTTCAAGGACATCGAGTGTCTCAGGATATGACTCGATATCCGGTTGGAATACTCGATCACGCGCCAGTTCATGAGCCAAACCGGGGTCTGAGACACCGAGAGTATGCAGTAGTATCCTATAGAATTCGTCGAAGTGCCCCACCTCTTCATCCAGCGTCCAGATCGGCTGCGCGTGAAGCCTGTCCAACTTCTCCATGCCCAGAAGAATCCCTTCATCCAGTCCATCGAACCTGGTGTCCGGGTATTTAGCGCGAACCCTGGACTCGAAGTTCGGGCCTGGGAAATATTTCCTCCATGGCTGGTCGGGCGGCGCTTCCGCCGGGGCTATGGGCCGCATAAGCACCTCGCCAGAGTCGAAAAGGATGGCGTGTATCGGCTTCAAGCGAATCTCCTTTGGGTCCTCGCTGCTAAAGTTAGAGGATTTACGTTACCCCTTTACTGTCTTATCATGCTAGAGGGCAAGCCCCAGATAACGAAAAGGAGCTTCTAATTCATGTCCACTGTAAGCATAGACCACATTGCCATGCCGACCGCCAATGCTGAGAGGCTGATCGAGTTCTACAAGCGGCTGGGGTTTACGATCAACGACGAAGACGAATGGCGCGCCGGCGAGGCGAACGCATTCTCGATACAGGTGGGCGAATCCAAGATAAACGTCCACCCAGAAGGGTACACTGCCAGTCTGAGGGGCCCGACGGCAGTGCCCGGATGCGGCGACATCTGTTTCGTATGGGATGGGACCGCGGACGAGTGCAAGGAGATGCTCGAGAAGGCGGGCGTCGAGATTATATCCGGCCCAGGTCCCAGACGCGGCGCTCTGAAGCACCGGGACGCTGTTAGTCTGTATGCGAGGGACCCGGACGAAAACCTTCTTGAGTGGATGATTTATCAGTAGCGTTCATCCCTGGGGAGCCGAATTCCGGCAACTGAACTGGAGTCGAAGCCTTTCACTTTGGCTTCTGTCAAGGTTGCAACCAGACACCCGTAACAATTATGATTCAGTTTAGCTTGCTCGTACGTCGGAGCAGGTAAATTAAGCATGAAACGCGCCCATAGGCGCACAGACCAATAGCAAGAACCCTTCGGGGGGAGTATGTTTTTATGGTAGCAACAAGCGGAAGCTCTACGGCAACAGTCAACACCCTGTCTATTTCACACGGCCTGACCCATCGGGAAGTGGAACTGCCGGACTATGACAGGGAGCGAATAGAGGACGTTGGCTTTCTGACTGCCATGACCCTCGTTCTTCTCGGCAACTACGCTCAGACAGGACATTTCGGCGGCCCACTTGCATACACGCCTTATACGGTGACGAGCCACCTCGTCGGCCCCGGTCTCGGCGGTTTGAGATACGACTACCGAAGACCCAAGCATCCCTACGCAGACCGATTCATGCTCGCAGGCGGACACAATGCCCCTGTTACCTATGCCCTGTGGATGATAATGGGAGAGGCTCTCGCCCGCAAACACGCCGCGACAGGCGACAACCGCTACTTCGCCGACCCGGCAACCTCGATGCTGTCCATAGACGCGCTGGGCTTCCGGCGCGGCAGAGGCGCACTCGACACGATTCTCCAGGATAACGATCTCGTTGACCACCCGCTCATGGCACAGGCCGCGATCAGGGGTATAAGGTCGCTCGCCGGGCACTCCGAGACGACAGACCTCACCAATGACGTAAACGGCGGACCGTCCGGTATCGGCATTGCGACATCAGCGGGCAAGGCCGCATTCTGGGACATCGTCGGCGCCCCCGACAGCCTGAAGATAATGGCTATCGAGGGGGAGTTCGCAATGACATCCGGCCACTCGCAGGAGATGAAGACCGCAGCAGTCGCGCAGCAGGTTGGCAAGCGACTCCGTATCCTGCTCTCATACAACAATGCCGGCATAGACGATGAACTGGTCGGAAGCGTCATCAAGCCCGTTTACGACGCCTACAGAATAGAAGACCAGTGGGCGGCATACGGCTGGAACGTGATGACGCTTGACGATGGCAACGACTACGACCAGGTGGTCGCAGCGCTCAAGACAATGGAAGATTGGGACCACGAAGACGACAGGCCCATGATAGTCGTGGGCAAGACCGTCAAGGGATGGTGGCCCGCCGCCCAGAACGGGCACATTCCCGGCTACGGCGAGCAGGTCGTCAGTTACCACAGCCATCCATACAACCTTGCCATGAACGGCGACTACTTCGTTGGACTGGCCAACACGTTCGAGGAGAGATTCGGTGTGGAATTCGAGGGGATCCGCAACGGCGCCGTCTCCGACGAGCGAGAACGCATCCTCCAGTTCAAGAAGAATATGGATGTCGCGATGTCCGTGCTGGACCAGAACGGACTCGGCGACTGGCTGGCGGACCGCCTGGCGGATATTGGAGACAGCGTGGACGACGGTCTTCCCCTTCGTGTAGATCGCTCTACCAACCCGTTCAAGGACGCCCGCCTTTCAGTGAAGAATCTCCCCGTGGAGGCCCAGAACGTCAAGGTGGCGAATCCCGCTTCCGGCGACGAGAAAGACCTGTCCATCAAGCTGTTCGAGGAGCCGGGCAATGTGCGTGGAACGCGCCGCGCAATCTCCGAGATCATCAAGTGGACGAACTACGTTACCAACAACCGCTTCATCGTAGTCGCGGCTGATCTCGCCGAATCCATCAATGTCGAGCACGGCGCGATATGGGACACATTCGACCCGGTGGCGAATCCAAGCGGTGGACGTCTCAAAGCGGCGATCCAGGAAGCGGGCAATGCCTCCACAGCCATCGGACTTGTTGGGCAGTCCGTCTCGCTCGATCCCGACGAGCACGTGGGCGTCTGGGCGCTGAGCGGCACATACGGAGCGTTCACTCCGCTCATGTACCTCCCGGCCCGCGTCTGGAGTCAGCAGAATCAGGACAGTCCCTTCAGGACCGGAGTTCTTCACATTCTTGCCGGACACTCCGGCCCCGAGACCGCCGCCGACGCGCGCACTCACTTCGGCATCTTCTCGCCCCAGGTGTGGAAGCTCTTCCCCCGCGACCAGGTGATAGTCCTGAGTTTCTGGGACTACAACGACGTAGCGCCCGGATACTTCGCGGCGGCAGAGATAGCCGCCAATGATCCCAAGGTCGGCGTCATAGTCATCGAGGTCGCCAGGCCGGACTTCCCGGTGTCTGACCGCAGCACTTTTGCGGACAGCGACCTCAAGGCGGCAGCCAAGGGCTTCTACCTGATCCGCGACTTCGACCCCGACAAGCCCAGAGACGGCTACGTAATGGTCCAAGGTTCATCCTCGACGGTAAACCTGGTGTCCGTACTATCCCGCCTGGAAGAAGAGGACGTCAACGTCCGCGTGATAGCCGCCATTAGCGAGGAGTTGTTCAGGCGACAATCGCAGGAGTACCAGGATTCGGTGCTTCCAGCCGCTGCCAAGTACGACTTGATGGTGGTTACGACAGGCACGCGCCGAATGTGGCCTGTGCAGAACGTCGGCCCGCTGACCGACGAATACTCACTGACCTCCGACTGGGACAACCAGTGGCTCACTGGAGGCTCCGAGGCGGACGTAATCGCCGAGGCCCACCTCGACGCGGAGTCAATTTACAAGGGCATCAAGCGCTTCGCGGCGGAGCGCGAAAGCCGGCTGAGCAGACAGCGGGAGGCGCTGGCCGGTCTGGGGTAGGATAGACAGACTAAATTGAGTGGTAGTAGGAACGGGATGGTTCCTCTCTTTCCTACTACCAAGTACAGGGGACAAGCAATGAGACTGGACCTTCCGAGATATAACTGCACAGCGTTCTCGGTATCGAGCGAGTTTACTGTGTCCACGGAAGATGACGCGGCTATACAAGCGCTTATGATGGAGACTATGAATGTCAGCCCTCAATCTGATGATCATGTCGTCGCGGTCTTTGGTTCCAGATCCACTGCGAGTGGTGTAGTTCATCAGACTCAGGGATTGCTAGCTCGCCATCATGAAGAAGACAAGGCAGAATATCTTTTGATGATAGAGTGCGAGGTAGCTCCTGAGGAGCTTACACGACCACCCAACGAAATTAGATCAGTTACCCGACTCATTGATGTTTCTACAGAAATGTTTGGAGAGTTGGAAATAGACTGCAATGCCACGTTTATCCATGATCTGCAAGATGAAAACCAGTCAAGGGTAACACTCCCAATACCATTGCTCTTAGCTGAACAGGATGATCCAATCGGCATGACGCATATCGAGTCGGTTCGTCTCAGTCGTCGGGTCGAAGATCGAGTAACACACTCTGTAGAAATAATCCCCTCAGAAGATAGTAGTTCAGTCACACATATCGTCAACTATGGAATTAAGTCTGAGTTGAGCGTCACGATGCTGAGGCATATGTTGAAGCTAGCGGGTGATATGTCGCTAGGCCTAATAAATAGTTGAGCTAACTAATACCAATTCAGAATGAAGTCACCATGTTCTGTTCAACCGGGCGCGATGGATTCCCGCTTTCGCGGGAATGACGGTAGGAGTTTGCCTCAGAGATTCACGGCATAGTCAGACTTAAATGGTATAAGGACTACTCCCATGACATTGAGAGACTTCCGAAAAACTAGCGCCACTAGAAATTGGATTGAGCCTGATATTGGCTCGCTAGCCAGGCGCAATCTGCCGAATGCTATTGGCGCTTACTGGGGAGTTGCCAGCAAGGAATTAGATTTCTATCGCAGACGACACGGTACGCCTCACAAGCGTCCGATTGTTCTAGGTGCGGGTGGTACATCAAGTACACAGGGAATGGAAATCATTGATCGGTCGGTGAAACAGAGAATCTCTGACTCTGAAGAAATACAAGAACTGCGCCAACGCCTTGAGAACACTAATGCTTACTTCAGATGGAAGGCTGCTGAAGTATTTGAGGATGAGTCCGCCGTTCGGTTACTCGCAAGAATTTATGAATCAACCACCGTGGATTTCTTGGAATTCGATTCTAGAAAAGATGGGGTTTCGTTAGCAAAGCTAACGGCAGCGGCGTTCTGCGAGTTTAGCTCTACTGGAATTTACATCACAGAATCGGGTCAGCGATTTATTGAATCCATCAATAACGCATGAGCAATCAGCCTGACACATTTGACGATATAATCGCGGCGAAACTCAACAACGAAAGACAGAGAGTATCCCGTTCACGCCCCCTCAACATAGCTGTTCTAGGACCTAATCTGAACAACACGGATGATCCAGGAACGCTGAAACGCAAGCAAATCTTTGACGCTCTAAAAAGTGATGGACATCACCCATTCTTTCCAGAGACCTATATAGATACAAGCCAGCCATCTGATACTTGGATAGAACAGGAACGCGTTATACTTAGCGATTCTTCCGTTGATCTGGTCATCATTCTCAATACGACTAGAAGCATCGGGGTCATCCTGGAAATAGGTAATTTCGTAAATGCGCCTGAGATCAGAAACAAGACCGCTGTCATGCACCCAATCGAATACTACACGCCTGATTATTCGTTGGCCGCGAACACAATCAGAGCGTATCTTGTCCAATTGCCATATACAGAAGAGCAGATGTTGGCTTGTCAGTTGGTCTCTGAATGCAGAATTTGGGTTCGCCGACGCCAGATCGGCGAATGGCTGATTTCAGTTCCGCGTGAAATATAGCCGTGGGCATAGGAATACTACAGAAATCCGATACTCTGTTCATAGGCTTGGCCCAATTTGATCCTCAAGAAACTGCTGCGCAAGAAGAAGATCGCTACTGACACCCCCAAGCCCGACCTCATCATCGTCGGACTTGGGAATCCGGAGCCGCACTACGCCCGCACACGGCACAATGCCGGTTGGTGGCTAGTTGACCTGCTTGCCGAGAAGCACGGCATAGAGGTCGGCAGGGCGCACAGCACAACGCGCCTGGGCGTCGGGAGTGTCGGCGAGCATACCGTCGCGCTCGCGAAGCCGCGCACTCACGTCAACGGCAGCGGCGCGGCCGTCCGCTACCTTCTCGCCAGGTTCCGAACTACCCAGGATCGGCTACTGATTGTGTACGACGAGACTGCGCTACCTCCCGGCAAACTGCGCCTCAGACCTAGGGGCAGCGCCGCCGGACACAACGGCATCAAGTCCATCATCGAGGCGCTTGGCAACCAGGATTTCGCTCGCCTCAGAATTGGAGTTGGACGCCCGCCGTCCGGAGGCGACATGATAGGCTGGGTGCTGGGAGAGATGTCCACCCAGGACCAGGAACTCGTGGACGAGGCGATTATCCGGGCTAGGGACTCGATCTTCTACCTGCTGGAAGAGGGCGTTGACAGAGCGATGAACAAGGTGAACTGACTACGCCAACCCCATCTGCTGTGCGAACGTTTCCGTATAGTCGGAGGATGCTCCGAACTTCAACTCCGCAACCTTGGCTCGCCGCGTCCAGAGTTGCAGATCATACTCCTCCATGAACGCTATGCCGCCGTGTACCTGCTGGGCGGTAAGCGTCGTCCACTTGTAGGCGTGGTTGGTCAGAGTCTTGGCGAGGGCGATCTCCTTGTCCGCCTCCTCACCGTCTTCTATGCGCGTGATGGCCTGGTACACAGCAAGCCGCGCCGAATCTATCGCTATTACCATGTCCGCACAGTCGTGCTGTACCGACTGGAAGCTGGCGATTGGCCTGTCGAACTGGACACGCTGCTTCGTATAGTCAACAGTCATTTCCAGCACGCGCTGAGCGCCGCCCACGCTCTGAGCGCAGTGCAGCAGTGACGCCCTGTCGAGCGCACGCTTAAGAGTGGGCCATCCCTCATTCTCGCCGCCAAGAACGGCGTCAGTATGCACTGACACGTCCTCGAAGTGCAGCGCGAACTGTCTGTCACGAGCAATGCTGTCCAGAGAGGTGGCGCTAATTCCTGGCGCAGACCCCGGAATCAGGGCCAGTGAGATGCCGCTTCCGGGGTCGCTGTTTTGCGAAGTCCGAACTGGCGTCAGGATCAAGTCGGCCGAGTTGGCGTACTCAACGAACATCTTGATGCCGTTGAGTACGGATTCGCCGTCGCGACTCTCCAACGACATTCTGATCGCTTCAGGACGATAACGCGCGTCTTCTTCCAGCATCGCCGCAGTCGAAATCAGCGAGCCGTCAGCTATGCGTGGCAGTATATCGCCCTTCTGTCTATCCGAACCGGCATCCAGAATCGTCAGTCCCACAACCGCAACCGAATTGAAAAAGGGCCCCGGCACTAGCGCCCGTCCGAACTCTTCCAGCAGGACCGCCAGGTCGGTCAGAGAACCACCGGAGCCGCCGTACCGCTCTGGGAAGGGCAGCCCCATCCAGCCGAGAGCGGCCATTCGCTCCCACATATCGGCGGAGTATCCACGCTCATCGCGTTCCATCTCACGGACGAGGCTCGTGGGGCACTCTCTCTCGAAGAACTCCCGCGCCTCGGTCTTGAGTGTCTCCTGTGCCGGTGTGAGCGCCAGATCCATTCCTAATTCAGTCCTCTATCATCTATTCAGGATGTAACTTGGGTGCCGCCGGAGCGGGTGAGCGAGGTGAACCCGGCAGAGTCCGGTCTGGGCATACCCAGTCCTCGCCTCGCTATGATGTCTCGCTGGACCTCATTCGCGCCGCCTCCGAACCTTAGGAATATGCCGCTGCGATACGCCTGCTCCATCTCGCCGTCCAGCAGCGAATAGGGCGAACTCTTGGTCAACTGACCGTACATTCCCAGCAACTCGAACCCGAAGTCCGCGACCTCCTGGATCAAGTCCGTTGCGACTATCTTCAGCGCCGAACTTTCGTAGTTGGGCACTATGCCCTGGTCAATCATCCAGGCGGTGCGATACGAAAACAGGCGCACGACCTCGAGTTTCATGCCAAGTTCGACGAACCTCGTCCTGACGTGCGGATCCCGCGACAGCGGTATTCCGTCCGTCTTATGCTCGTTGGCGAATCTGATGAGCCTGTCCATTCTGCGCAGCAGGCCGGTGTAGCGCGACCCGATGCTGACTCGCTCGAAGTCCAACGCCATCGCGACATGATACCAGCCTCGATTGGGCTCCCCGATGAGATTCTGGCGCGGCACTCGCACGTTGTCGAAGAAGACCTCGTTCGTCCGTCCGCTGTCCATGCGCCACAACGGACGAACGGTTATGCCCTCAGAGTCCATGGGCACCAGGAACACTGACAAGCCTCTGTGCTTACGGACCTCGGTGTCCGTTCGGGCCAACAGCCACACGTGCGACGAGAAGTGCCCCGCGCTCGTGAACATCTTCTGTCCGTTTATCACGTAGTCGTCACCGTCAACCACGGCGCGCGTCTGGAGTCCGGCCAGATCCGTTCCAGCGCCAGGCTCCGAGTATCCGAGCGCGCACTCGACCTCGCCGCTGAGCATCCTGGGCAGCCACTCCTCGCGCTGCTCATCCGTGCCGACGTTCATAATCGTCGGGCCGACCATGTGCGTGGCGGTGCCGTTGGTGTACAGGCTTCCGAAGCGACCGATCTCCTCCGAGAAGATGTACTGGTCCATGAGAGACCGTCCCAGACCGCCGTACTCCTCAGGCCAGGAAATCCCAAGGAGGCCACGACTGCCCAGTTCGCGCATGAATTGCTTCTGGGCGGGGCCGGGGCCGACATCATCCGCCGTCTCCATCTCCTCGCTCAATTCGGGCGTGATTAGAGACTCTATGGTGGAACGTATCTCGCCCCTCCACTCGTCCTGCTCAGGCGTAAATCGGAAGTCCATGGCGTTCTCGCAGTCGTTGTCTATCGGGTGGGAATTTCACCCTCACCCCTGCCCTCTCCCATTGAGGGAGAGGGGGTTTTGTGTTCGGGGATGAGATCAGGCGGGCTCGAACACGGGCAGCGCGATGTTTCCCTCGCCCTGGTCTATCCAGGTCAGCTTGACCCGCATCCCGCACTGTATGTCCTCAATCGGATTATCTACCCCAACAACATTGGTCATCATCCTGAAACCTTCGTCCAGATCAACGTATGCGAGGGCGTAGGGGCCAAGGTCCTTGAACGCCGGGTGCCTGTTCTGCATGACGACGCTGAATGTGTAAACGACACCCTCACCCTTGGATACATTCCAGGAAATGCTGGATGAAAGGCATCCGATGCAGTGTGCGCGAGGATAGAAGACAACCTCGTCGCAGTCATCGCACGTCTGATATGTCAGTTCTCGCCGCTTGGTCGCTTCCCAGAACGGCTCGGTGTCCTGCTCTGGGAAACGGGGCTGGGGCCTTAGAGCTTGTTCGGTCATAATGCAGTCCTCAGCTATCAGTTCTTAGTTGTCAGTTATCAGCATCTAGTCCGCTGCGAGTATCGTGACTCCCGTGGCGTGTCTCGACCCAAGTTGTCCGCCGTTGCCGACGGCTACCGCAAGCTGAGCGCCGTCCACCTGAGAGTTGGACTCGCCCCTGAGCTGTCGCGCGGCTTCTATAAGCAGGTATATCCCGCGCTCCCCGGGGTGATTGGAGGACAGTCCTCCACCGTCCGTATTCATTGCGGGCTTGCGTGGGTCGTCGAACACCAGGTGTCCCTGTGCGACGTATTCTCCACCCTCACCTTTCTTGCAGAATCCGAGGTCCTCGATCATGCACATTACCGTGATGCTGAACGAGTCGTAGGCCATGAGAACATCAATCTCGTCCGGCGCAACGCCTGCGTCCGCAAATGCCCTGGGACCCGACTGCGCCCCCGCGCTCACGGTGATGTCGCCGCCATTCTCTCTGTACTTCGTCGCCTCTCCGCCGCCAATTATCCAAACCGGCTTCTTGGCGCAGTTCGCGGCCACTTCCTTGGACGCTATTACCACAGCTCCGCCGCCGTCGGAGATCATGCAGCATTCCAGAAGTCGAAGCGGCCAGGCTATCATCCGCGAGTCAACAACGTCCTCCACGGTAAGCTCCCGCACGCCCACGAATTCGAGGTCGGTCATTGCCTTGACGGCCTCCGGGTTTCGCATCGCGTGCTTGCGGGTGGCTATGGATATATGCGCGAACTGTTCGTTGGTCGTGCCGTACTGGTACATGTGGCGGTTCTTGACCATCGCATAGTTAGCGATGAGGGTCTGACCCCACGACGCCTCCATGTTGGACTGCGGATTTGCGATGCCCGCGCCCACCGCGCCGCCGGTGCCGATTGCGCGGCGGTCCGAGTGCGCCGTCGAGCCGTATGTGAGCAGCGCCACGTCGCACTTGCCCGCCGCTATCATCGTCGCGGCATGATTCGCTTGAAATTCGTAGGAAGTTCCGCCAACCGCCGTGTTATCTATCAGCTTAGGCTTGATCCCGAAGTACTCGGATATTCCGAGGCCGCCGATGCTCTGGTGGCTGCCTGTATCGTAAACGGCATCCACGTCGCTCCACGAAAGCCCTGCGTCTTCCAGCGCGCGGGCGGCGGAGGCGGCCTTGATCTGGAGCGCGCTCACTCCCGGCCCAACGACCCTTAGCGGATATTCGTGAATACCGACAACTGCGGCCTCTCTTGTCTGAGGCATAGATTAACGCTCCTTTCACGAGGCATTGCCTCGGCACACAAGTTCAAATGTGGGGCAAAGTTAGCACAAGGGCGCAACATCGTCAACGAATCGCAAAACCCTATGAAGCACTTCTGTTTCCATCGGACGGAATGCCGACGACTAAACTCAAAACACGCTCGACCTGAGCCGGTAAGTTATCGCGACATCCCTTTCGTGATATACACTTCGCATGAGATTTCCAGTCCATGAATTAGGACCAGTGGATGTTATATTCGCCCTTGCATCAAAGATATTCCGAGGCCAGTCCGAGTTTCCGGCTTTTGCACATTTGGGACTAAGATACGCTACAATATCGGCTGTAATTTAGAGGAACTGTGATCAGGAGGGGTTGTGAGCATTAGCAGAATGCTGGATCTGATGAACGAGGCGCCATACGGCGTCTATGCCGTGAACATGGATCAAACGATCATATTCTGGAACCACAGCGCAGAACGGATTCTCGGATATAAGAGAAGCGACGTCATAGGTCTTCGCTGCTACGAGGTCTGTGCAAGCCTCCCGGAAGAAGGGTCCGAACCGGTCTGCTTGAACGAATGCCCCTCGATTCTGCTGGCCAGGGAAGGTATTATTCCCCCCGTAGTCCACGTCCTTATGCTTTGCTCTTCAGGTGAAAGAAAGCCTATTACTGTCACTCCCCTCATCATCCATCGAGATGAAGATGACGAACAGACTCTCCTCGTTCACCTGTTCCATGAAGACGTAAACGATGCCCGCGCCAAGTCTGTCGCTGAAAACGTTCACAGCCTTCTTTCAACCAAGTTGGAACCTGGTGAAGCCCCACACGACAAGCACAGACCACTCACTCTTCGAGAGATCGAAGTATTGCGACTTCTGGCGATGGCTCTGGAAGCAGACGAGATTGCCGAACGACTCGATCTCAGTTCCCATACCATCCTCAACCACATCCGCAACGCGCGAATGAAGCTCAATGCGAAGAACCGGCTTGAAGCCGTGCTCGCCGCTCAGCGCAGAGGACTCCTATAAGGCTATCGAACCGCGGATGACCATGCGGCAGCGGATATAGTCACGGCATGAGTCGGCGCACGGAACTTGGTCGGCTTCGCGCCCGATGTTTCCTGGCTCAAGTACCATACCATCTCACTTTTGCGTTCCAGATCTAACTCGTAAGAGACAGACCCCGCTAGATGCGGGGTCTGAGGTCCCGGCGCCGCGCCGCTCCCTAGCGCCACGCCAGGACTGTGATTGCGTGTCTGATTCGCTAAGACGAATCGTCGTTCAGGGCCGATGACGGAATATCCGATGAAAACTCACCCCTACACCGGGCCCGAACCTGTGAATCCTGTCCATGCGGTACCCGAATCCGACTGATTGACCAGCAACGCCCTGCTTGACCACCTTCACCTCACCGTCAACATCCATGACCACGACTTCTCGATCAGTGTCCAGTCCCGAAAGGTCGTCCACCAGGTCTTTTCCGACGTAGATGCGGGTATCGTCGTTGACTGTGTACGCAATTGTGTCCGAACCATCTTTCGGCTGGAGCGTGAAGGTCGCCGCGTTCACGTCTAACTCGGTGACATTCCCGAAGACAGTGCGGTAAGTACGATAGTTCCCATCGTCATCCGCCTTCACGACCTGTGCGCTCGCGACGCGGTCATGCGCCCGACCCTGCCGGTGGAAGACACCGCTCTTCCGGTATGACTTCTCAGTCCACTCGCCCACGGTAACGACCACATCCATCTCGGAACCGTCGCGCGTGATAGTGAGGGTGAGAGTCTCTCCGGCGCCCGTTTCCGCAATTGCGTCGGTCAGACCTTCTGCACCGTCTATCACTTCGCCATCCACAGACGTTATGATGTCTCCAGCCTCCAAGACGCCATCAGAAGGACCATCTTTCAGTATCTTCACTACTTTCACAGCGCCGTCGGATAGTTGGCTAATGACGACGCCGATAAAGGGCTTCGCCTCGGGTTCCGTGTCCGCTGAGACCTGAAGTTGTCCCAGACCGTCGGGCCGGGCTGTCTGACCGATATTCATAGTATCGGCTCGGCTGGACACCTCTATTTCTCGCGCCGATACGGTGGACGTATCCGCAACGGACGCTTCGGTGGAAAGAGGGTTTGTTACTATGATCGCGGCAACGACGATTGCCGCCAATACCGCAAGTCCGCCAACCGCGTAGATCCTGGTACTCATGGCGTTCGAACCTCCTGTCAAATCATTCCCGATTTCGCTGCTCTGACATATAGAACGCGAGGAGTCCGAACAAGGTTAGCGCATGTCTGGGAGCGAATATCTGGAATATCGGAATAGGAGAGAACGCAGCGGCGCCGGGGAATGGATCACCCGCCGGCCACTTTTCGCCACAAACGCTTCAGCCAGTTGTCCGACTCAGAAGCCTTCGAGGTGATGGAAGAACGAAGAGCGGACAGCGGATTGCGGGGGCGGGTTCTGCTCGCGGTGCACTTCGCGCAGTTACATGCCGGAGGATGATCGTAGTACCAGTTCGGTCTGCCCATCGCTCGATCTCGCTCCTAATCCATTTCAGAAAGTCACATTGTCCGCCTGTGTTACAATGATACTGTGGAGGATACATCATCATGGCATCGTCATTCTTCTCAATCTTTTATGGGGTTGACAAATACCGAGAATTCAAGGAGAACGAGAAGAGGCGTAAGGAACAAGCCGAGAAAGCGCGCGAAGATGAATCGGCAGAGTATAGAGCAAAGATACTCGCAGAAGGTAGGGCAGTTGGCTTAGTCGAGGGCATAGCGCAGGGTAGAGCCGAGGCCTTGGCTGATATTCAGATTTTTCTCTTGGAACGCGGCATTGATCCCGAAGATATACTCCCGCCTGAAGAAAACGGTTCGCAACCATCCGCGTAGAGAATCCTTTCTTAGCCATAGCCCAGTTGGAGGACCCCATGCCGAAAGCCACGATAGACTTGGAAGACCCTGAAATTCTGCGACAACTAGGTACCGAATGGCGTTTTGGAGCCGGATGGGAGCCCGGTAGCCCAAACGAGGGCCTCGCAGCCCAAGCTGCTGGCAGCTCGGCCCGCCAGCCGGACTACGACGATTCGGACTGGGAGGTAATTGACGATGTGGAAGCGGGCGGCAAGGACAAGGCCGCCGGCGGGGACAGTCCGGGCATACGCAAGACTCGTTCCACCGGCCTGACTTTCGGCTGGTACAGGATTAGCGTCACCCTGCCGGAGACGGTGGGAAACTTCAACACTGAGGGCGCGGAGGTCTGGTTCGAGTCGAATATTGACGACTACGGCGAGATATGGGTGGATGGCGAATGGGATAGGGACGCCGGCGCGGTGAACGGATTCAACGTTACCAACCGCGTCCGCGTCACCGAAAACGCCAAGCCCGGAGATACCCACGTGATCGCCTGCCTGGCTGTCAACGGTCCTCTAGCTCGTCCGGGTGGCGGCATATTCATGCGTTACGCACTCCTGGAATTCGAGAAATAGCCCGTGAAATCCGTTGCTCCCGCTGATATGCAGACACTTCATAAGTTGACCCGTGCCACATGATGTCTCGCCAACGCGGACTCCCGCTGTTTCCGTTGAACACCGTCCTGTTCCCACAGGCGGCCATCCCGCTCCAGATATTCGAGGAGCGGTATAAGATGATGCTTCAGGAATGCCTCGACTCCGATTCCAGGTTCGGAGTGACTCTCATCCAGGAAGGGGCGGAGGTCGGAGATCCCGCCGTCCCACACGATGTCGGAACCGTCGCCCGCATAATCCAGGTGAATAGAATAGAAGGCGACAGGTTCTTTGTTTCGGCAATCGGCGAGAGACGATTTCGCATAGTCCGGGTCACGCAGGACAGTCCATTCATGGCGGCGCAGGTTGAACTTCTGGACGAAATTGGAGACGCTCCGGTATCCGAGGCCCTGATAACTGAAGCCACGAACCTGTTCGGCGAATACGCACGATTCTCCGTTGGCACATCAGGTGGATGGGTGAGCGAGACCAGAGTTCCGACCGACCCGGCGCATCTCTCCTACCACATCGCCAGCAAGATCCAGATGGACCTTGCGGACAGGCAGCGACTGCTCGAACAGGAGAACGCCGAACAGAGGCTCACTGCGGAAATAGACCTCATGAAGCGAAATTCCCGCCTCCTTCGCCAGCAGATGACCTGGCAGCTACTCAGCCGTTTCAGCAGACAATAACGTCTGGCAGCCGCAATCCACCCTGCCCCCATGTATGGTTGTTTTGACACTTCCTCCCGCCCCGCATATCATTTCAGCATCCTCCACAATACACTCAGGGGCAAGAGACATGAACTATTCTACCGTCAGAAGTGAGCGAGTCGGGGACGTGGGTGTCATCACCCTGGATAGACCCGAAAAGATGAACGCCATCAATCGCGCGCTCATAAACGACCTCGACGCAGCTATTCACCAGAACGAAGAGGACGGCGTTCGCGCCCTGATACTCACGGGCGCCGGTCGCGGATTCTGCGCCGGAGCCGATCTCACTCCCGCGCCAGGCGAAGGCCACACACCCGGCAACGAGACACTGCTGAAGAAAGGAATGCCTCTCGGCTACCCTTCACTATTGCTGCGCCGATTCCCGAGACCCACCATAGCCGCCGTCAACGGGGCCGCCGTCGGGGCCGGGTTCGGCTTGGCGCTCGCCTGCGACATTCGAGTGGCTGCTGAAAGCGCTCGCTTCTCCGCCATATTCGCCAAGCGCGCGCTCACGCCGGACTACGGCTGCACGCAGCTACTACCGATGGCCGTCGGCATGTCTCGCGCCATGGAGCTCATGTACACCGGGGACATCATAGACGCCGGCGAAGCCGAGCGCATTGGCCTGGTCAACTACGTCATCCCGGACGATGAGTTCACGGAATACGTGATGCAGTTCGCGCAGAAACTTGCCTCCGGCCCTTCTGTCGCTCACGCCATGACCAAGCGCATGGCATACTCAGCGTACAGCCGCAGCCTGGAAGAACAGCTATGGATGGAGGGTCAGGCCAGCCAGGTCTCAGGGATGTCTGAGGACCGAGCGGAAGGCGTCAAAGCATTTCTCGAAAAGCGGGAGCCGGTCTTCCAGGGACGCTAGGCTGTGTTGACATTTATCGTCATTCCCGCGAAAGTGGGAATCCAGAAGCGCGGGGTATAGCTAACGTTGCTATCACCATGATCGTTTAGATGCCTGAGAAATGTCAAATGTCAACAGAACCTAGTCGCTGTCGCCCTGGTTCAGAAACGCGACCGCCGCTTCGGGATCAATTAGCGGGTAAACGTCGAACTCCGCAGGGATCATCTCCGCCCACTCGGTCAGCAGTTGGTGCAGCGTCTCATTCGAGTCAACGTCGAACAGCGCGACCGCGCCCCGCCCTATCCTGGCGAAGAAGAACCTCGCAAGCCCGCGGTCCAGCTTGTCCTGCGCCCAGGGCCAGTAACTCTTCCGTATTTCGCGCACTTCGGATGGACGGGTCGGCAGCGGCGTGCTGATGGCTAGAAAGAGCATTTCTTTTCCTTTCCAAATTCAAATACACAGTCACTCGCAATCCATGTTACAATATCAGCGTGACAGAACAAAGGTACTTAGGCATACAACCGAGTTTATATATGAGCGGCCTATCCACTCCAAAAAACTCTCCGAACTGGTAAATACAGGACTATGCAGGGAGAAATAGGTACATTACGCAGGGAAAAGGATGCCAGCAGGCCCTCTGTAACCCTCCAGCGGAACTCCTGCACACTCACAGCACATTTATAAAGCCAAGCATATATAAGATTTCATCCTCCTACTCGAAAGGCGCAGGAAACCAATGACAGATCTAACCAAGATAAAGGCGCTGACCTGGGACGTGGGCGGCACGGTTTTCGACTGGCGCGGCGCGATCCAGAAAGAAGTAGGTCGCCTTGCCTCCGAACAGAACGCCGACGTGGATGTCACCCAGTTCGCCACCGACTGGCGCAGGTGGATGTTCCAAAGGCTCGCGCTTGTCAGATCGGGCGAACTCCCCTGGATGAACGCCGACCAGATACACCGCAGCGTCCTGGACGATGTTCTCGATAAGCACTCCGGTTTAACCCTGTCGGAGTCGGAACGCGACGACCTGAACGAAGTGTGGCACAGACTCGACGCCTGGCCCGACGCCGCCGACGCCATCAAGAGGATCCGGGAACGCTACACGACCGTCGTCCTCACGGTTCTCAGCTGGTCAATCGTCGTGGACTGCTCCAAGCACAACGGCATTGACTGGGACGGCATCCTGTCCTGCGAATTCCTGGGACACTACAAGACTGATCCCGAGGCATACCAAGCGGCGCTGAGTCTGCTCCGGGTTGATCCGTCCCAGGCCATGATGGTCGCCGCGCACAAGAACGATCTCCGAGGCGCGAAGGCCGTCGGGCTGCATACAGCCTATGTCCACCGAGAGGGCGAATCCGACGTGTTTCCAGGTTCATCCAGCGTTGAAGAGTCGGCCTCCGAATTCGACGTGGCTGCGACCGACTTCCCGGACCTCGCGGACAAGCTGCTCGCCTGACCGCTCAGAACCCGGCTGTCTTGTCGCACACGTAGAGAAACGGCTCGTTCGCCAGAAACCGGCGCATGTTCTCTTTGAAGATCTCGCGACGGCCTTCCACCATCTGCACAGTTAGCGCAGATGCGTGTGGAGAGATGATGACGTTCTCCAGTCCCCACCACGGGCTGTTCTCCGATAGAGGCTCAACCTCGAAGGCATCTATCCCGGCACCCGCGATGCGTCCGTTTTCGAGGGTATCGTAAAGCGCGTCCTCATCCACGATTCCGCCGCGCGAGATGATAATGAGGTGTGCCGTCGGCTTCATCAGACCCAACTCGCGCGCTCCAATCATCCCCTTCGAGTCCGGCGTATAGGGAGCAGTCACAACGAACCAGTCCGACATCGCCAGAAGGTCGTCCAGCCTGTCCAGTCCCCACACCTCTTTGACTCCGGGAGGGGGAGAAAACGGCTTCATATCCACCGCGTAAACATCCATCCCGAACCCGTTTGCGCGTCTCGCAACAGCCTGACCTATTCCTCCAAGCGCGAGAATCCCCATCGTCGCGCCCTCCATCTCCACCTGCTCACCATGGTACTTGCCGGCATCCCAGACCCGCGCCTGCTGATCAAGCAGCATTTTGTGTGTCTTGTGAGCGAACGCGAGGCAGAACGCCATCACATGGTCGGCCATCGGCGCCGTATGCGGACCGCGAGCGTTCGTCAGCACGACGTCGCTGTCCACGAGTTCGGGGATCTCAGTGTACTTATCTATTCCAGTACCCGGGCAATGCAGCCACCTCAAATGGTCTGCCGCAATAAACACCTCTCGGCTGGGCATCCCCATGTAAACGTCCGCGTCCTTGATCTCCCGCGCCTGATCCTCCTCCGACACCGCAAACGCGAACTCAACGTCTCCGAACTCCTCGCGAAGACCATCCTCGAACCCGTCTCCCAACAGACCTGCAACGACTATTTTCAATGTTCTCTCCTGAAATTCAACTTTGCCAGCGCGGTTCTCGTTTCTCCAGAAACGCGCCGATCCCCTCTTTAGCGTCCGCCGTCTGTAGATTCTCAACCATGACCCGCTGCGCCAATTCGTATGCCTGCGGCCTGTCCATCGCCATCTGACGATAGAACGCCGGCTTTCCAATCGAGACCGTACTCGTCGGAGCCGATGCCACCTTCTCTGCCAGCGCGAGCGTCTCCTCTCCCAATCTGTCCGCCGGGACCACCCGGTTCACCAGACCCGAGTCCAGCGCGTCCGACGCCGGAACCGGCTGTCCCGTTAGCAACATCTCCATGGTTTTCTTTAGAGGCGCGGCCCTGCCCACTGCCACCGCCGGAGTGGTGCAGAACAGTCCGATATCCACTCCCGGCGTGGCAAAGCCCGCATCCTCAGACGCCACGGCCAGGTCGCACGTCGCCACCAGTTGGCAGCCCGCCGCGGTCGCCAGTCCCTGCACCTGCGCGATAACCGGCTTCGGCAGCAGACGCACGGCCTCCATTAGCTCGGTGCATCGGGCAAATAGAATCGTCTGGTCTTCTATATTGCCTTCCGCCAGTTCGCGCAAATCATGCCCAGAACTGAACACTGGCCCCTCCGCGCGTATCACCACGACACGCGTCCCGACGTCATTCTCAGCGCTTTCGAGATGTCCCAGCATCTCATCCATCATCGCAAGTGACAGCGCATTACGCCGGCGTGGGTTGTTCAGAGTCAAGACAGCGATGCCGTTCCCGACCTCATACAGTGTAAGAATTTCCGGCATATACGCCACCTCATAGTGTCACAATTATGCTGAGACTATACTTTAGATTCGCCATTCTGGGAACGCTGGCGGCGGGGCCACGGCTTCCAGTCATATTCCATATACAGGCTGCCACCGGTCATATCGAGCGCTGTGGAACGCTTCACGCCCCGCTCGGATAGCCTCTCATAACTCGTCAAAACGGACTCACTGAATACTGTGAAGGAGTTGCGCCCTCCTTTGCGCCATTCCAGAATGTCAGTGCGCTCCGAATCTGTCATAGGCATGTCAGGCTCCGAGAACGCCGCCCCTACCAAGCCATCTCCCAAGACGCGCGGTATCCTTATAGCCTCCAAAAAGCCCCCGGATACTACTGACTCGAACAGTTCGATCATATACGCAATCTCTTCATCGGCGTCTTCGTCGCAGGCGTCGCATCCGCAGTCAGGAAAGCGCTCTTCCACCCACTTCCCAAACCTGATTCTTACCCCTGGAAAATCGGTGAAGGCGACCGTGATTGGAGCGCAGTCGAGATCACCAGGGCTTAGTATTATCATCGGACGAGCCATACTTTCCCTGCCTACCCCGAGATCATACAGATCATATCCTTCCGACATTTCAACGTCGAACTCCGCCGTAAGCCGTTCGATAAGCCGAAGCGTCGCCTCATGCAGCGGTCGGAATCGCTCAGGGTTGGTAACCCTGGAATACGCCTCGTCGGGCGGGTCACCCGCGTCCGGCAGAGGCGCATATCCAAACCAGCTACCGGTAGTTGGATTGGAATACGCTCTTTCGGAAGACCCGTCAGGTCCACTGGCATCTCGGCTCATTTCAGTTCTCTCGATCCGTGAAAGTTCCCGTCTTCATTCTACAACAACCCGCCAGCCAACTCTCATTGCGGTTCGTGGTATCCTGTTCACGCCAAACACAATACCAACTTCAGCCAGGAGAATGATCCCAATGGCAGACAGCATACGAGTCGGAAACGTCGAGATAGTCGCGGTGCTGGACATGGTCCCGCCGCCGCGCGACCCCACTATCTTCATCCGGGACCATCCGCGCGAGGCATGGGCGCCCTACGAGGATGAAGTCCTAGAAAACGGGCTGCTCCAGCTCTACTACGGATCATTCTTCGTAAGATCCCAGGGCAAGATAATCCTGGTGGACACAGGCATGGGCCCAGGCCCCCACGCCCACCTCGAAAACCGCACCGGAGACCTCATCGGCCAGATGCGAGCGAAGGGCGTCGGCGCCGAAGACGTTGACATCGTCATACACACCCACCTCCACCCCGACCATGTAGGCTGGAACGTGGACAGCTCCGGCGACGCCGACAAGCCCTACTTCCCAAAGGCGCAGTATCTCGGCCCACGCAAGGACTGGGAACACTTCATGCAACCCGACGTACTGCCTGACGCGCCCCACATCACGCAGAACGTCATACCGCTTAACGACCTCGGCCTCATCGAGTTCATAGACGACGGTCACAACGTCACCGACGAGATAACCACGCTGGAGACGCCGGGCCACACTCCCGGTCACCAGGTAATTCTCATAAGCTCCGGGGGCGAGAAGGCAGCCATCATAGGCGATCTCATACACAACCCCGTCCAGATACACGAACCGGACTGGTGCGCCTTCGTGGACACCAGTCCCGAGGACACCCGCCGCTCTCGCAAGGCATTCATGGACAGGGCTGAGCACGAGGATATGCTCGTCGCAGCCGGACACTTCCACCCCGACCGGCACGTAGGCAAGTTCGTCAGGCTCGAAGGCCGACGCTACTGGCAGGCAATATAGCCGCGCAGATCGTTCAACTTCGATTGCAATTGGCGGCAAGACCTCGATTTCATCGAAAAGCGGTTGAACCTTTGAGGCATTCGTATATACTGGCAATCGAACATCAGCGTACATGATCCGTCGCAGGAAATTAGGATCGGCGGTGAATCTTAGGAGGGATATTCGAATGGCAGACTCCGATTGGGGACAGATTTACAAAGACCTGGGCGCGCAGCCCATCATCAACGCAATTGGCAGCGTTACCATGCTGGGCGGCTCCACTCCGGCACCCGAGGTGAAGGAGGCTATGGAGGCCGCGGGCGTGGCCTACATACCTCTGATGGAACTGGAAGAGAAGGCTGGCCAAGCCGTCGCCGATATAGCCGACGTGCCCGCCGCCTGGATCACGTCGGGGGCGGGCTCTGCGCTGACCCTCGCAGCAGCAGCGGTAATGGCCGGAGACGACGACGACAAGATCCAGCAGCTACCCGACACCACCGGCATGAAGAACGAGTTCCTCATCCAGCGCAGACAGAGGTACTGGTACGACCGCTGCCTCGAGACATCCGGCGCTAAGCTAGTGGAGTTCGGCTCCGACGAGGGAACCACGCGCGAAGACCTGGAAAGCGCAATAAGCCCGAACACCGCCGCGGTCCACTTCTACGCAGTTGAACAGGAGCCGGACGACAGCATCCTCCCTCTTGAAGATTGCATCGAGATTGCGCGAGAACACGGCGTAGCGGTTACAGTTGACGCGGCCGGGCAGATATACCCGCTCGATAACTTCGGAAAGTACGTCCGCATGGGCGCCGACTTCCAGTGTATAGCCGCCAAGTACATGGGCGCTCCACAGTCAACCGGCTTGGCGCTCGGCACCGAGGATTTCATTCGCAAGCTCGGCTACCAGTCCTTCGTCGGATACGAGGGACGGCGAATCCGCGGCATCGGGCGTCCCCACAAAGTTGACCGCCAGGAGATGATCGGCGCGGTCGCCGCGGTCAAGCGCTGGTTCACGATGGACCACGAGACTCGGCTCGCCGAAATCGAGCAGAGAAGCCAATCAATCCTCACACACATAACCGGCATCCCAGGCCTGAAGGCCGAGATGATGGACAACATAATCGGGCATCAGCCCTTCGGCGTGCACCTTGAAGTTGACCCGGAAGTGGCAGGATTCTCCGCACAGCAACTTGTGGACAGGCTCAAGGCGGGTGACCCGCCAATCTGGACCCGCGTCCGTGAGGGTGAGGAGCATATAGACATCCACGTCTTCGGCCTCTACGAGGGCGAAGAGGACATCGTGGGCCAGCGAATAGCCGCCGAGTTCGCCGACTAACGGCACTGACTGGCAGCAATCGGTTTCAACGGAGGGGCGGGGGCAATACCCGCCCCTTTTGCATTTATGCGACACTCGCGCAGACTGGATAGGAGTAACGCAATGCCCGGCCCATTGGAAGGAATCCGCATAGTTGACCTCACCCAGGTGCAGGCGGGGCCGTCCTGTACCCAGTTATTCGCTTTCCTGGGCGCGGACGTCATCAAGATCGAAGAGCCGGGCGTAGGAGACCGCACCCGCCATGAAATGGCGATCAGAGATGATGTGGACAGCTTCTACTTCATCGTATTCAACGCCAACAAGCGCGGCGTGACTCTGAACCTGAAGACGGAACGCGGGCGCGACATCCTCCTGAACCTGGTAGAAAAGGCGGATATAGTCGTCGAAAATTATGGGCCCGGACAGATGGACAGGTTCGATCTCGGGTACGACATTCTCAAGAATGCCAACCCGCGCATCGTTTACTGCACCATCAAGGGATTCGGCTCTTATGGCCCCAACGCCCATGTCAAGAGTTTCGAGCATATAGCCCAGGCGATGGGGGGCGGGATGAGCGCGCAGGGCGAACCCGGACGCGGGCCGACCTTCGTCGGCGCCGGTATCGGCGACTCAGGCACAGGGTTGCACGCCGCTATCGGGATGCTCGCGGCGCTAAGGCAGCGCGACGCCACCGGAGAACCCCAGCGCGTCGAGGTCTCCATGCAGGATGGCGTTGTGAACCTGATGCGCGCCCGCATGATTGACACCTTCAACACCGGCCTACCGGCGGAGAGAAAGGGAAATGCGCCTTGGGGCGGGCCGCCGCTCATCTATCCGTGCAAACCCGGCGGGACGGACGACTACATCGCCATCGTGCTGGCCGGCGATTCCTGGGATACGATACTCGCGCTCGCCGACCGCGCGGACCTGATTGGCGACCCACGCTACGCTACCCACGAGGCAAGGGCGGAACGCCCCGACGAGGTTGAGGAAATAATTAGCGCTTGGACGCGCACAATCACCAAGCACGAGGCAATGCGAACGCTAACCGAACTCGGCATCGCCGCCGGAGCCGTCCAGGATTCGCGCGAAGTCCTTCAGGATCCACACCTCAAAGCCCGAGAGATGGTCATTGATATGCGCGACCCCGCGCGCGGCGATTATCAGATTATCGGATGCCCGATAAAGGTCGAGGGCAACGACGTTCCAGTAACGCCGCCGCCCCTGCTGGGTGAACACTCCGAGGAAGTACTGACAACTGTGCTCGGGATGAAATCCGAGGACGTGGCCAACCTGAGACAAGACGGCGTCATCTAGGTGGGCATAGCTCAGCTCAGTCCGCTGCCGCCGGTATCGCTAGCGCCGGATGCTCCATCGGCGGATTCTGGGCCTTGACGACCGCTTCCTGCTCCGCATCCGTCAACTGACTGAACCGTTCGGCGGCGTCCAGCACCTTGGGCAGCAGACTGATCTCGCCGCAACTTGGGGCGGTGTGCATCGGCTGGGACAGGACCCACCATAGAGACTTGTCAATGTCGGCCTGCTCACGGTGCGGGTCGTACCAGGTGTGGCAGTCTCTCTCGCCACCGTTCCAGCCACCCCGCGCGATCATCTTGATAGTCTGGATGCCGACGTTCCTGGCATTGGCCTCTTCCAGAAGCGCTTCCGAATCGCGGCGGTAGCCTGGATTTCGGGCCATCGCCGGATTCAGCGGGAACATCACCGTGTCGAAGTCGAACCGACGCAGCGACTCCAGGATCGTACTCGGCACGTATGGCCCATGTCCCGTGATGCCCAACCACTTGGTTAGCCCCTGCTCGCGCATTTCAACCAGCGTCTCAAGCGCGCCGCCCTTGGCGGTAGCCTTGTCCAGTTCTTCGAGATTCACAACCGAATGAAGCTGGAACAGGTCGAAGTCCTCCACGTTCATCCTCTCCATGATGCTCTCGACGTCTCGCCACGCCTCGTCCCTCGAACGGAATCTGGTCTTGGAACCGAGAAATATCTTGTCCCGTATCTCCGGCATCCAGGGCGCCATCCGCTCCATGGACTCGCCATAAGACGGCGCTATGTCAATGTGATTCACGCCATGATCCAGAACGAGCCGGATAGCCTCGTCCGCCTCATCCTGTCCAACATACCCGACGCTGAACGCACCGAATGTTACGACTGTGCTCTCATGTCCTGTTCGGCCTAATACTCGCTTTTCCATCCAAGACCTCCGATTAGTTCATTGAATCACGCCGTGGGCTTTCTCGTATGCTTCCGCGGTCTCATATATCTTGATTTATAATTGAACAGGTGGCTTCTGGTGGGTTAAGTGGTTAGCAACAGGTGAGAAAGTCACCTGAAACGACCTGCATTTCACCTGCATTAGCTACGGAGAAAATTTTTCTCCAGCCCTGTGGGGATTGTGTATAATTCCCGACTTATGTTTCGTATGGTGTGAGACGAGTTGACGACAAGGACATTTTAGCACAGTTGGTCGAGCCGAGTGTAGGTTGGATGCTATGATACACTCTTAATCCTATATTCTATGGCGGAGTGAGAATAGGAGAAATGTCCCAAGTATTCGACATAGCTGACCGGTACGTCGAAAGCGTCGCGCAGATGAGCCCTCTGAGCGCAACCTATATGGGCGTTCCGGGGCACGACCACAGAATGAACGACTTCTCGTCAGAAGCAGCCGAAGCAGAGGCCGAGCTTGACCGCGCGACGCTCGCTGAGCTTGAGTCCGCGCCCTTCGAGGGCGACTACGACCGCATCGCGCGCGAGGCTATGATGGACAGCCTGCATCTCAGTCTCGACAGGCACGACGCCAACGAGCATTACCGCAGCCTGAGCATGATCTTCAGCCCCATTCACAGCATGAGGCAGGTCTTCGACCTCATGCCCCGCGACACTGAGGAAGCCTGGACCAACATCGCTTCACGGATGGCGCTCATTCCCGATGGCGCGGCCAGCTATCGCAGGACGCTGGAACAGGGATTGGAACGGGGCCTGGTTGTAGCGAAGCGACAAGCCATCGAGACCGCCGACCAGTGTGACATCTGGAACGGCAGCGCGGAGGACCAAGAGTCATTCTTCGAAGGACTAGTTGACGACTTCCGGCAGTCCGGCATCGAGTCCGAGTCGCTTGAGTCCGACCTGCGCGCCGCCGCCGAGTCCGCTAACCGGGGTATCGCCGAGATAGCGCAGTTTCTCCGAGAGACATATATCCCCGGAGCGTCCGACCGGGACGCCGTCGGGGAGGAACGCTACTCTCTCGCCGCCCGCGCGTACAACGGCATCGAGCTCGATCTGCTCGACACCTACAGTTGGGGTTGGGAACAACTCGCATGGGTTGACTCCGAAATGGAAAGCACAGCAGAGAAGATTGCCCCGGGGCGAACGGTCGAGGAGGTCATTGGAATCCTGGATACCGACCCCGACCGCGCCATCGAGGGCGTGGATGAATTCCAGAACTGGATGCAGCAACTCCAGGACCGCACCATCGCCGAGCTGGACGGCATTCACTTCGACATAGCCGACCCGGTAAAGAAGATAGAGGCGATGATCGCACCTCCGGGCGGCGCATTGGCGATGTACTACACTCACCCGTCCGAGGACTTCTCCCGTCCCGGGCGCACCTGGTATCCCACAGGCGGCAAGACGCGCTTCCCGCTGTGGGGCGAGGTCTCCATCGCCTATCACGAGGGCGTGCCCGGACACCACTTCCAACTCGGAACGACCGTGTATCTGTCTGATCGCCTTTCAAGATTCCAGAGGCTGATTGGCGGCACGTCAGGGCACGCCGAGGGCTGGGCTCTGTACGCCGAGCGATTGATGGGAGAACTCGGATACCTAGACAATCCCGATTATACCATTTCATTTTGATGAAGCCGCATAGTCTTCAGATAGTTCCTGAACGTTTCGTCTGATCCACTTCCAACTCACCAGTGACTTCACACGCTCAGGGTCCGACTCCAGTCTGCCCAAACACTTGTCCACAGCAGCCACCTTCTCCTCAAGACTCCCATACACCGTGCCTTCCACCCACCTGCGTACCTCCTCGAATACCCGCTCAGCGGGATTCAGTTCAGGACTGTACGCTGGCTGAAGTATCGTCCTCACTCCCTCTACGCTTCTGACCAACTCGCTTCTATGGCTTCCCGCTCCGTCCCACACCAACGCTCTCACATCGGTATGTCGCTTCACTGACAACACCGCGCGAAACACCATCGCCGAACTCATAGAGTCCATCCACGTCCACTCCAACTTCCCGCGAGCATAGTCCACCACCAGGAACAGATACTTGTACTCGTACACCAACTGAAGTCTCTGAACCACCTTCAGCCCGCGCACTCCCCACACCCTGCGAACCATACCCCGGAGGCCCACTCGCATCTCGTCGGCGAACCCAATCAGAGTCTTGGGCTTTACCCCCGCCTTCCTCAGCGAACGACCAAGTCCCCCTTTTTCCATGACCGCTGCGCTTCTATGTCAACCTTCTCATGCCGACTCCTCGGAACCTTCGGTGAACACCCCAGACGTTCAAGTACGCTGTATATGCTGTTCCCTCTGAACCTGACTCCGTACTCAGACTCCACCCAGACAGCTATCTCTCCGGCAGTCCTGAACCGTCCGCTTCCAACCTCCTCGACCAGCCTGTTCTCCTGATCATCGCTCAGAAACCTGGGCTGACCCACTCCTCCCATCTTCCTGGACACAACCTCATCAAGACCTCCGTCCCTGTACCACTCAATCCATCTCTGGGCGCTGCGGTAATGAGCGCCAACGGCTTCTGACGCCGCTTTGATCTGCCAGCCGCTGCGTACCAGCCACAGCAGGTGTACCCGTGTACGAATGTTGATGTCTGACTGAGACTGGTAGGCTTCTTTCAGTCTCTCTGGGGTGTCGCTCTCATGCCAGTCTATCCTGAGCGGTCGTCCGATCATCCTTCTGCCCTCCAACACCGTGTTGGACTCAGCATAGACCAAGTATCAGACTTCCACTAGTCCCTTCATGCTGACTTCAGACTGAAACGGTATTACTACCTCGGAATGCTCGCGGGACAGGCGCTCAGGTCCGTGCGCGTCATCATTGACATTGGTATGCACCTGGAGCTTGAGATACCTGGGGATCAGCCCTTCCATCCGGGCGAAAAGTGGACGCCGGAACTCGGTCTTGAGTTCATCAAGCTCAAGGGTCGCTTCCCGGAGGACTTCCTGACCAGCGAGGTCAGCCGCTACCTCGGCATTCCGGGACAGGCCATCAGCTACAAAGTCGGCGAGCGAGAATGGTTGTCGGCCCGCGAAGAGTCAAAGCACAAACTCGGCTCAGATTTCGACCTCAAGGAGTGGCACACCCGCGCGCTGTCGCTGGGGCCCATGGGTCTGGCTCAGATGCGCAGGGAACTGACGGCTTAGGGCGCGAGATTACTTCCACTGATCATGGTCGTCGGGCGGCCAGATGTTGGACGCGCCGCGGCCGGCGCCTTGCAGGCCAGAGTCCTCGCGCCAGTCGGCGGTGGCGTCTCGCCACCTCTCGAAGTGCGGAGCCTGAGTGTGCGCCTCGAAAGCCGCCTCGTCCACATATACCTCGTACAGCCAGATGCGATTCGGGTCCTCGGCGTCTTGTATCACGTCAAAGCGGATGCAGCCCGGCTCGTCGTTCACGGATCCAACCGCATCCCCAATCATCTCTTCGATGAACTGTTCCTTGTAGCCTTCCTTGATCTGGATGGGAGCGATGATTACGTACATTGATTGTTCTCCAGTTATTCTTCGATCTGAGACTTGGCTCGTACTTTCTTGAACACTCGGTAGCTGTGGGCTTCCATACCGCTTTCCGCAAGCGCATTCTTATACTTCTTCTCAAGACGACGCTTTCGTTTGTTTAGTGAAGCCTCAACAACTTTCTTTGACTTCGAATCAGAACTTGAAGTGGATGCGCTACTCAATTTAGCTATCGCAGCATACGTATCTCGCAGACGCTCTTGAATTTCAAGTATGTCGCTCATTCGCCACTCCCTCCAAGTCGAATTACGGCTATGCCCTTCATCCCATCTTTCCTGTCGAATCCCCATTGTCGCATCCAGTACGCATACATATACTCCCCTTTCCAATAATCTGGATGACCATCAGGATACTCTATATGCGAATAACTATCACATTTTAGTTCTACGTACGGAATGTCGGTATCAATCCATTCTATAACCGCGTATTGTTCGTCCGTCATATGATCCACGAAGTCTGATAACATCCTGACAATGATATCAACATCGTTGGGGTCGTTTTTTGAAGTCATAAAACTACCGTTGACCCATATCTCTCCCTCTATGCTGTAATCATTCAGTACGCTGGTGAACTTTTCAAGTCCTTCCATAATTGCGGGCCGACTCTGCGACAGCGGGAATCTCGCCACGCATAACTCCCTAAGTTCATCCAGCGAGAGAGTATGTCTTCCAATGTCCAATAAAGGGTGGAAGACGGGTTCCCTATCCAGGTTTTCGTCGACCATCCCTAACCACTGACAGCCAGCGACTTACTCGCCGCAGACACCGCCACGCCGGGCGCTACTTCGTAGCCAACCGTGGGAAGAATCGCTTCGAGCGCCGACAACGCTATAAGCACATAGTCCGCCCTGCTCGACTCGCCCATCAGCCCGAAGCGCCACACCTTGCCGTCGAAGGCCCCAAGTCCCTTGCCTATCTCTATGTTGTACTCGGAGAGCAGCCTTGCGCGAACCTCTGCGTCATCCACGCCCTCCGGTATCCACACCGACGTAACCTGCGCGAGCCGGTGCTCCTCCGGCGCGACCATTTCCATTCCCAGCGCTTCCAGCCCCGCTCTCAGTGAAGCAGCGTTCTTCTCGTGCCGGGCAAAGCGGTTGTCCAGCCCCTCTTCCAGGACCACCCGCAGGCCCTCTCTCAGCGCCAGGACCATGCTCACCGGCGACGTGTGATGATAGACGCGGGGCGAGTACCAGTAGTTGGCGTTCAGATTGAGGTCGAGGTACCATGACGAGGGCGGCGTTTCGCGCGACCGAATCGAGTCTAGCGCCCTCTGACTCACCGCCACGGGCGAAAGTCCCGGCGGACACCCCAGGCACTTCTGCGTCGCGCTGTAGCTGTAGTCAATTCCCCACTCGTCGAACGACATCTCGTTGCCGCCAAGTGAGGTCACCGCATCCACCATGAACAGCGCGCCGTGCTCTCTGGCAAGACGGGATATTTCCTCCAACGGCTGCCGGACGCCGGTAGAAGTCTCCGCGTGGACGATTGCCACCAGCTTTACGTCGGTATGCTCTCGCAGCGCTTCTCTGAGTGTCTCGGCTGGAAATGGTTTCCCCCATTCCGACCTCAGAGCCACCACGTTCGCCCCGACCCGCGTTGCCATGTCAACCATGCGCTCCCCGAAGAAGCCGCATATACACACAACGACGGTGTCGCCCGGTTCCAGAAGGCTCGATAGTCCAGCCTCCATACCAGCCGACCCGGTTCCCGACAATGCCATCGTCGCCGCGTCGCCGGTCTGGAACACCTCGCCCAGAAGTCCCGATACATCCTCCAGCATCAGAACATAGTCGGGGTCAAGGTATCCGATCATATTCTGCATCATTGCCTGGAGCACCCTGGGGCTGACCATAGACGGCCCGGGTCCGAGCAGCACCCGGTCAGGCACGGACAGAACTTCGGATACCGGCGCGACGGCTGAACTGTTTTCGGTCATTGGCGGTCCTCTCTCTGTCCCTGTAGCTGAATTACCAGCGTTGTGAATACATGAATCAACTGCGATTGTATCGGTCCTCGAATCGCACGATGTCGTCTTCGCCAAGATAGCTTCCGGTCTGCACCTCTATGATCTTCAGTGGAATCGTTCCAGGATTCTCAAGCCGGTGCTGTTCGCCTATCTGTATGTACGCCGCCTGGTTTTCGTGAAGCAGAAATTGCTCTCCGGCCTTAGTGACCTTCGCCGTTCCACTCACTACTACCCAATGCTCCGCGCGATGATGGTGCATCTGCAACGACAAAGCGGCGCCAGGGTTGACCGTCAACTGCTTTACCTGGAATCGCGGACCGAAGTCAACCGTCTCGTACCAACCCCAAGGCCTGTGAACACGCCGATGATTCTCCTGCTCATAGCGTTCATCCCGCTTCAGGCTGTCCACCAATTCCTTTACGTCCTCCACCCTGTTCTTGTCCGCGACCAGCACCGCGTCCGCCGTCTCGACCACTATCACATCCTCCAGGCCGACGACGGATACCAGCCGATGTTGCCCGTGGATCATGGAGTTCCTCATTTCGTGGACATACACATCCCCATTGATGACGTTGCCGTTGGCGTCCTTTTCGCTGATGTCCATGATGGCGGCCCATGATCCCAGGTCGGACCACTCGGCGTCCATGGGAACGACCACCGCACGGCGAGGACTGTCCCCATTCGACGCGGTTATGCGCTCCATGACCGCGTAGTCAACCGTATCCACCGGACACTCCGCGAAAATCTGCGGGTCGGGCCTGTAGAAGATGCCGTCTTTCGCACCGTTATCGTATGCCTGTCTGCACGCGTGGGCTATGTCCGGCCTGAACCGTTCGATCTCTTCCAGCCACACGGACGCTCTCATAATGAACATACCGCTGTTCCACAGGTATTCCTCGGTCTCGAGCATACTCTCGGCGGTTGCCTCGTCGGGCTTCTCTACGAACTCGGCTAATTCGTAGGCGGCGCCATTCATAACGGGCGATGTGTTGGGTAGTCGAGCTCCTCTCCGCATATACCCATACCCCGTATGAGGAAAGTCGGGGGTTACACCCAGTGTCGCTATGGAGTCGTCCTTCGCCAGATGCGCGGCAACCAGGGCAGCTGACTGAAAGGCGGCGACGTTTCCTATCGCATGGTCCGCGGGGAAGGCGAGAATCAGCGGATCATGCTCGCTCATAGCCTGGTCTTCGACAGCAAGCGCCGCGAGAGTGAGCGCCGGCGCCGTGTTGCGACCGACAGGTTCCAGGAGTATGGACTGCGGCATACGGTCTATCTGTCTCGCCTGTTCCGCGACCAGGAACCTGTGCTCCTCGTTGCATACGACTGTCGGCTGAGCCATTCCCTCGATGCCGTCCAGCCTCAGAATTGTCTCCTGAAACATCGTGTGCGGCCCGTTGATAGACAAAAACGGCTTCGGATAGAACTCTCTGGAAAGAGGCCACAGCCTCGTCCCGGATCCTCCGGCGAAGATAACAGGGTGAAGATTCATCATGCTCCAGTCATATCGGGTGATTAGTCCGAGTGGGTCGTTATGTTACCATCTCAGATACTTAACGGGTAGTTCTAGCCGTCCAGCGCGGCTGAGACGATGAGCTTTTCCATCGCTATTCCCAGCGCCGTAGATTCCTCCAGGCGCAGATGGTTGCCTACGGTCGCCACGTAGGTCACGCCCAGAATTCGGCCCACTCGGAAGTCAACGACCGTCGAGGATATGATCTGACCCGAACTGTCATGCACCGCCTTGAGCGCGACCGCATCGTCGAAAAAGCCCCGCGGCTCTAATTCCTCGACCTCGATCATCTTCTGTCCATTCTCCAGAACGGCCCCAACGTTCTCTGTGAAGTCCTTCAGGAATATCTCCCTCATCCAATGGCTTACGTCTTCGGGCGTACTGAAAAGGTGGGCAACCGACCCTACGATCAGGTCCGCTCCGTCCATATCCAATTGCGCCGTAGGCGACACGAACTCTCTGACATACCCCGCGATCCGACCAGCCTCCTGAAAGCGTTGTTCCGTAGCCCCGCTGAATCCATGCTCGGCAAGGGCGCGGTTGTCCAGTTCACCCTCTCGAACCGCCGAAAATCCATCGTAAAGCGGCGCCAGGTCATCTTCCAGCAGGACCATGTTAGGCAGATCGTTCTCCCTCAGTTCCATCGTTGCCTGTGTAATAGAAACCGACACGAATACCTCCCGCCATTCAAATTTCCGATGCCCCGATTGTTGACGCCTCACATCTGGATGTCAAGCATTCACAAATATGGATCAGGCCCACTCAGCCACACTTTTCCAATGTGTGTATAATGGCGCGAACTTACGGTAGCGTGAACTCCCATATCCAAAGGAGTACGTATGAGACTTCCAAAAACAGGCGTCGAGGTGCGTGCTTTACCCCAGATCTCTGCCGCCAGCCACCACACGGCTAGCGCATCCTAGCCTTAATTCGAGCCGGGCATCACCAGTTTCCTGCCTGTGCTATCCTCCAACTTCATATGGAACGGCCTTAGAGATGTTCTCGAACCTAGGCTAAGGGGCAGATTTTAGAAAAAGAAAATAGAATCGAGAGTGTATCATGTGCGTCTTAACCGGTAAAGAAATCGAAGTGAGAGCTGCCAAGATATTCAAAGGAGACACATGGATAAGAGAGTCTTGTCAAGAAACTTCGTATGACTTAAGAGTAGCGACTGAGCCCTATTTACGGATTGGGGGAGAATTCTACGAGCCAAAAAATCCATACAAGAAATCCTATATCAAGATTGAGCCAGGTGAGTTGGCTATGCTTCCGACTGTGGAGTCATTCAATATGCCTTGGAACTTGGTGGGGGACATCAAGATCAAGTTCCGATACTCACGACAAGGACTGATTTCTCTAATTGCCCCAAAGGTTGATCCATACTATGGCAAAGGACACACTGATGGCGAGCGTCTGTATCTATGGGTATCCAATCTGGGATTAGAGTCCATTTACATTGAAGAGTGCAAACCAGTGTTCAATGTTCAATTCCATAAGCTACATGGTGAAATTCCTACGTATCACAAGAAACCTCCAATGGGCGACACGGTTAAACAAGAAATCCATCGTATGACAACCTCTCCACACTTAGGTTTCATGGATAAGATCAAAGCAGAGATCAGGGACGAGTTGACATCAGGTCCTATCAAAGAACTTGACAGCAGACTAATACCATTTCATTTTGATGAAGCCGCATAGTCTTCAGATAGTTCCTGAACGTTTCGTCTGATCCACTTCCAACTCACCAGTGACTTCACACGCTCAGGGTCCGACTCCAGTCTGCCCAAACACTTGTCCACAGCAGCCACCTTCTCCTCAAGACTCCCATACACCGTGCCTTCCACCCACCTGCGTACCTCCTCGAATACCCGCTCAGCGGGATTCAGTTCAGGACTGTACGCTGGCTGAAGTATCGTCCTCACTCCCTCTACGCTTCTGACCAACTCGCTTCTATGGCTTCCCGCTCCGTCCCACACCAACGCTCTCACATCGGTATGTCGCTTCACTGACAACACCGCGCGAAACACCATCGCCGAACTCATAGAGTCCATCCACGTCCACTCCAACTTCCCGCGAGCATAGTCCACCACCAGGAACAGATACTTGTACTCGTACACCAACTGAAGTCTCTGAACCACCTTCAGCCCGCGCACTCCCCACACCCTGCGAACCATACCCCGGAGGCCCACTCGCATCTCGTCGGCGAACCCAATCAGAGTCTTGGGCTTTACCCCCGCCTTCCTCAGCGAACGACCAAGTCCCCCTTTTTCCATGACCGCTGCGCTTCTATGTCAACCTTCTCATGCCGACTCCTCGGAACCTTCGGTGAACACCCCAGACGTTCAAGTACGCTGTATATGCTGTTCCCTCTGAACCTGACTCCGTACTCAGACTCCACCCAGACAGCTATCTCTCCGGCAGTCCTGAACCGTCCGCTTCCAACCTCCTCGACCAGCCTGTTCTCCTGATCATCGCTCAGAAACCTGGGCTGACCCACTCCTCCCATCTTCCTGGACACAACCTCATCAAGACCTCCGTCCCTGTACCACTCAATCCATCTCTGGGCGCTGCGGTAATGAGCGCCAACGGCTTCTGACGCCGCTTTGATCTGCCAGCCGCTGCGTACCAGCCACAGCAGGTGTACCCGTGTACGAATGTTGATGTCTGACTGAGACTGGTAGGCTTCTTTCAGTCTCTCTGGGGTGTCGCTCTCATGCCAGTCTATCCTGAGCGGTCGTCCGATCATCCTTCTGCCCTCCAACACCGTGTTGGACTCAGCATAGACCAAGTATCAGACTTCCACTAGTCCCTTCATGCTGACTTCAGACTGAAACGGTATAAAGGGAGTTGAACAGGGTACCACTCAAGTTGTCCAATTTGGTGTATTCCTAGTAGCTTCAGCCTTGCTTGCTGGATTTATCACCGCCCTATTCGCAATGGTATTTGCTCTTAACACACCTACGGGAGTTACTATGATCGCCAACCTGGAGAAATCCTCTCTTGGTATTTTACTCCTAGTAGTTTGTGTAATTCTAACAGTAGTACTTATAGTATTCTTGTGGGAAACATTTCTGAGATTCGTAAGACGACGATAGCCTATATAAGAAAGAGTATCTAGCTGATGGAGATACAGTCAATCCCTCTGGGCCTGAGGATCCTGATAGGCTTTTCTATCCTGATAGCCGCAGTGTATATCTCTGAATACTTCAGAAGGCCCGAGGACTTCTTCATAAAACGGCTCAGGCCCAATGAGGGTATTCAGTACACACACGTCCAGCTTTTGTTCCGCGCCTTCATTGGTGTAGGGTTGATCTCAGTAACCCCCTTCATACTCGGTATAAGCGTTATCGGATATGATGATGCCCCCGTGGATTTGAAACGCGCCTCTATTGCTATTGGACTTACGTTGGGATTATTCCTCGGCTTATGCTCTTACCTTTACTTCAGGATTTGGAGATACGTCGAGATCTTCCCGTCCGGGCGGGGCGCTTCGGCCTCGGGCGAGCAACGAGTCTTCATACGCCGCGCCTCTCCGAATCCCGATACTTGGGGGCTGAGACTCACCCTGGTAATTCTTGCCTCCGTCGCGGCTGTCGCTGGCCCCGCCATTGCGATAGTCTTGTCTGTCCTCAAATTTAACTTGCTTTCATAAACCCGACCCACGAAATCAGTCGTCTTATTCCCTCATGCGTCGCGCCGGATACATCAATCCCGACGCAACCCCCACTGCGCTCACGAGCGACATCGCCACAAGCCCGGTCTGGAGAGAGCCCGTAAGCTGTGCCACCGTTCCCGTGATCATCGGACCTGCCGCGAATCCCAACGCCGACAGCGTGACGACCAGCGCGCTTATCGCGGTCACTTCGCGGGGAGCGATACCCTCGAACTCGAACGGCAGCATCTCGAGCGCGGGCACGGCGACCCATACCAAGCCCATTCCGGCAATGAGAACCGCAAGGGGCACTGTGCCGTGAATCAAACTTATCCCCAGCGCCAGCAGAACGTTCAACGACGCGGGAACGGTGAGCAGCAGCCTGCGATTCGACGTCCAGCGGTTGATCAAGCCGCCTGCCAGCGCCCCGGGTATCAGGCCGTAGTACAGAAATCCGAGCAGCGGCCCGCCCAGACTTATCGGTATCCTCCTTTCCTCGAGCATCAGCGTCGGAAGGAAAGTTACGATGGCCGTCCACGTTGCCGACAGTGAGAACATTACCAGTCCGACTAGCCAGCCTTGAGGATAAGCTCTTAGCGCTGAAAGAGGAGTTTGCCGGGCGGACTCCAGGGCCTGGTTCAATTCCAGCGCGGGCGCTCGACTCTCACGGGCCGTAACGATCCATGCGAGCAGTTGCGCCATCAGAAATGCGCCTTGCACAACATACGCCAGCCGCCAACTTCCGAGCGCGGCGATCAGCAGCGCGCCCGTACTGATTGCGACTGCCAGCAGCAGGCTGTGCTGAGACAGTCCTACCGCGTTGATCAGGGTGTACTGGCGTCGCGCCGCCCACTGCTGGAACAGCATCGGACGCGCCGCCAGTCCGATCATGTGAAAGAGCGCGGCGAAGAAGCGAGCCAGAAACAGGCTCACGAAGTTGAAGGCCAGTGCTTGGGCGAACAGGAAGGGCGTCACCAACAGCAGTGAAACCAAGTTCATTGGGACAGGACGAAAGCGCGACAGCCATATCCCGAACGGAAGTATCGCCAGCGCCGCCGTTATCCACCACACCCCCTGGAGCAGTCCGGCCTCCAGGGGCGTCAATCCCAGGTCATCCGATATGAAAGGCAAGAATATGCCAAGTACGAAAGAGGACAGCCTGAGACTGCTGATCTGGAGGTGATGAAGCAGCAGCGTCGCCCAGCCACGCGGAGGCGTATTTTCGATTCCTTCGGATAGAGACGCGGATGTCATTGTGGAGCTGCGATTGATAATTCCATGTTGATTGGCTAGTCTAGCAGAAGCATGACTTCAACTAACTGACATGGTCAGCCTTGTTGAACTCATCCGCGTCGGTCTATAATGTCCGCGTCTAAACGTCGGAGATACAGTTTCAGGGAAGAGTGTTTCAGGCATGAGCGAAAAATCAGACTCGAAAAAGGGATTCACCCGTCGCCAGATTCTCAAGGGCGCGCCGATAGCGGTAGCGGGCGCGGCGGCGCTTGGCATGGTATCAGGCCGCGTGGTGTCGAAATTCGTCCGGCGCAACGAGATGCCCAACTTCCCCGAAGACTCCATCTTCGCCCCCGACAAAGGCCGCTACCCACAGGCTTAGGCTTTCACCAAACAACCCTTCTTGCAGAGGGGAGGAAAACCTCACTCGCCGAGCGCGGGCGCGAACAACCAATGACTCCGTTGTTCAGAAATACCCTGCTGTTACTTACTGCCCTCCTGCTCGTTCTGTCAGCTATCGCGGGCTGCGCCGATAGTCCCGCGTCCACTTCCGAACCCACAGCCGCGCCACTTCCGACCAATACTCCTATCCCGACTCCAACGCCGATAAATATCGAAGATCTTCTGAGGCGCTCGGGCGAGGCAACCTCCCAACTCGACACGTTCCACTTCCGGCTCGAACACAACGACGAGGGCAGTACCCCGTTCTCCGACACTCTTGACATCACCGAGGCAGAAGGCGACGTCGCAAGCCCGGACAGCGTCTCCATCAATTTTTCAGGCAGATTCAGCGGCAGGTTCGCAATGCGCGCCAGCCTGATCACTATCGGCAACGACAGCTACATGACCAATCCCCTAACCGGCAACTGGGAGGAAGTGCCTGCCGAAGTCAGTCCGCTCGGATTCTTCGATCCTCAGCAAGGTATAGGCGCGATGATGACCGGCCTGCGTAGTCCCACGCTCACATCTAAAGAAGGGGACGAATTCAGGATAGAAGGCGACTTGGACGTTCAGGCGCTGCGACCGCTGCTCGGCGACGCGGCTCAGGACGGGACCGTTCGCGTGGAAGTTACTCTGCATAAGGACACCCTTTACTTGAAGAAGGCGGTGATAGAGGGACGCGCGACCGCAGACGAACCGGATGGCGTGATTCGCACGATTACTCTATCTCAGTATAACCAGTCCATCTCTATCTCCGCGCCGGACACGGGCTGAACCTTGGCCTCCCAGACCAAGAGAATTGGACAGCGCCGCCCGGTTTACATCGCGCTTCTGCCCGTCCTTGCGGGTATTTTCATAGCCGCCGACGACCAGACCGTCATCGTAACGGTGCTCCCGCAGATACTTCTCGACCTCGATGTGCAGGTAAACGAGCTCGACCGCGCCTCATGGACGATAACCGGGTATCTGCTTGGTTACGTCGCCGCCATGCCTCTGATCGGGCGGATGTCCGACGTCTGGGGGCGACGCAACCTGTACGTCGTCTCGATGCTGGTATTCATGGCGGGGTCGGCGGCGGCAGCCCTCACGACCAACCTCACCTGGTTCGTCGCGGCGCGTGTAATCCAGGCTGTCGGAGCCGGGGCGCTGCTGCCCATATCCATAGCCATCGTCGCCGACCTCTTCCCCTCAGACAGGCGCGGCGTCCCGCTCGGCCTCATAGGCGCCTCCTCCGAGGCCGGAGCCGTGATCGGACCGCTGTGGGGTGGGTTGATAGGGCAATTCCTCGGATGGCCCTGGGTATTCTGGATCAACATACCGCTCGGAGTTCTGACACTCATATCTTTGCTCCTTCTGCTGGCTCCGAGTCCAAAGCATCCAGCACGAATAGACTACATAGGCGGCGCTCTATTGGCTGCCGCGCTCTGTACGGTGACTCTCGCCCTTGCCAGAGTGGACTCACCCGATATACCGTTCGTGGTTTTTACGCTTTCGTTCGGCGTAACCTTTTTCCTGTTCATATTCCGTCAGCGGAAGACTGATTCTCCTCTCCTCCCCCTCACAATGTTCAGGTCGCGGGCATTCGGCGCGGCAAATGCAACTCACCTGCTGGTCGGTGGAGTACTCATCATAGGCATGGTCACGATCCCGCTGATGGCAAATACCGTGCTTGAGAAAACGGCCTTGGAGGGCGGACTGATGCTGATGAGGATGACGATAGCCATTCCAATGGGCGCCGCGCTTGGGGGGTTCGCCTGCCAGCGCATGGACTCCCGGATGCCCACGGCGCTCGGCCTGGTCCTGATTGCGGCTGGCTTCGGGATGATGAGTTCATGGGGAACGGACATCGCCGACCCCGCCATGACGCTGCATCTCGCGGTGGTCGGACTGGGCTTTGGCTTGCTGATAGCGCCGATAGCGCTCGCTGCAATCAACTCCGTGCCCGCTGAACTGCGCGGAGCGGCTTCCGCCGTGGTTACCGCCATGCGAGTAGTCGGCATGACATTCGGACTGGCGGCGCTGACAGCATGGGGAACCGGGCGTTTCCAGCAGTTGGTCGTCGGACTCGAGCTGCCCCTGGCGCTGCCGGGCGAGACGCCCGAACAGACCCATGCCCGTGTTCTGGAATTCGAGGCCGCCCTCACCGACGCGGGCCTGTCCGTCTTCAACGACTTCTTCCTGATCGCTATGTCAGTCAGCCTGATCGCTATCCTGCCAACGATATTCATGGCGCTTAGGAAAAATGACGCCCGATTGAGATGAATCGAAATCTTCTTCTATTTTGGCGCTCTGGCTTGCGCTTTTTGTATTGACAGCGAAAATACCCAAACATATACTTTTCTCAGCATTCACGTATCGAGGGGAAGTGTTTACAGTGGCGCGTATTTACCCCAGAACCGTCATACGAGTGGACGAGTAAGTGCGCGACCTTCGGCGCATAGCAAGTCCTCTGCTCCTCTCTCGAACTGTCCCTATCGAAACCCTCTTAATCCTGTGTCCACGCACTTCGCATGTGTCGGACGCTCTGCATCGAATCAGTCACCAACCCATTGAATTCTCACAGCTGAGTCATCCGGTGGCCAAATGACAAAGATAATTTTTGTTACGGGCGGTGTCGTAAGTTCCATCGGCAAGGGAGTTAGCGTCGCCTCCATTGGGCGTATCCTCAAGAGTCGCGGCGTTTCCGTCTCGCTCATGAAACTCGACCCCTATCTCAACGTTGACCCCGGCACCATGTCGCCGTACCAGCATGGCGAGGTGTTCGTCACCCAGGACGGCTCCGAGACAGACCTCGATCTGGGTCACTACGAGCGCTTCGTTGACGTGAACCTGTCGAAGCTGTCCAACATCACAGCGGGCCAGATTTACAGCGAAGTTATCTCCAAAGAGAGGCGAGGCGAATTTCTGGGCGGCACTATTCAGGCCGTACCCCACGTCACCGACGCCATCAAGCAGCGCATTCAGAAACTCGCCAAGGAATCACAGGCCGACGTGATAGTTGTGGAGGTAGGCGGAACCGTGGGCGACATCGAGGGCCTGCCATTCCTGGAAGCTATACGACAGATGCGCAACGAGGTCGGGCGCGACAACGTCTTCTACGTGCACCTGACATTCCTGCCCTACATATCTTCAGCCGGCGAACTGAAGACCAAGCCGACCCAGCACAGCGTCCGCGAATTGCGCGGCATCGGCATCCAGCCGGACGCAATCGTATGCCGCTCCGACCACGACGTGGATGACGACATCAAGAAGAAGATCTCCATCCACTGCGACGTGCCGGGCGAAGCGGTGATTACCCTCCCTACGGTATCCAGCATCTACGAGGTGCCACTGATCCTTCAGGACGAGGGCCTCTGCGACCTGATCATAGAAAGGCTCGATCTGAAAGGCGTCGAACAGGACCTTGTGGAATGGCGGAATATGGTCAACGCGATCCACGAGCCCAAGCGCACGCTGCCAATCGCGATAGTCGGCAAATATGTTGACCTGCGCGACTCCTACATCTCGGTCAAGGAGGCGCTGCTTCATGCCGGTCTGCACTACGATCTGGACATTGACGTGATGTGGGTCAACTCCGAACAGATAGAAGAAGAGGGCGCCGACGCGCTTCTGGGAACGGCTGTCGGCATAGTCGTGCCGGGCGGATTCGGACAGCGCGGCGTCGAGGGGATGATAGATACTGCTACATACGCCCGCGACCACGATGTTCCGTACTTGGGCCTGTGCCTCGGCCTGCAGGTGATGGTCATAGAGATAGCGCGCAACGTCGTCGGGATGAAGGGAGCGAACTCCACCGAGATGGACGCCGCCACTCCGTATCCCGTGATTGACCTCATGGACAGTCAGCGAGACATCACCGACATGGGCGGCACGATGCGGCTGGGCGCGTATCCATGCCAGACGGTGAGCGACAGCCTGGCGGCCAGAGCCTACGGTGAGGCCATCGTCCAGGAGCGCCACCGCCACCGCTGGGAGTTCAACAACGCATACCGTGAACGCTTCGAGGCCGTGAACCTCTGGCCCACCGGCATTTCCCCCGACGGAAGCCTGGTGGAAATCATGGAATACTCCCCGGCCAGGTTCATGCTCGGAACCCAGTTCCACCCGGAGTTCCTCTCCCGTCCGAACAGGCCGCATCCGCTATTCCGCGAGTTCATGGACGCGGCCCGGGACGTAGTCCGCGAAGGCGGCCAGCCACCTCTACCCTTGTCGCAAAGCTAAGACGAAGGCTAACAGGGTGATGAACGAAGGCAATCACGACGCGAGGCTAGTCACCGCCCAGACGCCGAGCGTATATAGCGACGGCGGCGTCACCATCGTCGGCATGATTGGGGTGACCCGCGAGAGTTCCGCCAACCGGGGAGCGACTCTAAGCGTATTCGGAGGGGGTATCAACCCGGGCGCCGAAACGCCGTCAGGCGTTGATCCCGGATACATATTGGACTTCGCTCGCGCTCACGAGGGCGCGGGATTCGATATGGTTCTCACCGGCTACTCCTCCTCGACGTCCGACGGGTTCGAGGTGGCGGGTTACGCCGCGGCGCACACTGAGCGGTTGGGCTATCTGATAGCTCATCGCCCAGGATTCGTAGCGCCCACTCTGGCCGCTCGCAAGGCCGCCACGCTGGATCAGCTTACGGGTGGACGTATAGCGCTGCACATCATCACAGGCGGCAGCGATGTTGAGCAGAGACAGGATGGCGACTGGCTGGACCACGACGCGCGCTATCGGCGCACCGACGAATATCTCGACGTAATGAGACGAGTCTGGACCGCCACCGAACCGTTCGACCACCAAGGCGAGTTCTACCAATTGGAGGGAGCGTACAGCCAGGCGCGGTGTCGTCAGCAGCCCCACGTGCCGCTTTTCTTCGGAGGCGCGTCCGATATAGCGCTGGACGTAGCCAGCCGCCGTGCCGACCTGCTGGCGCTCTGGGGAGAACCGCGAGCCGCGATTGCCGAGCGTATCGCCGACGTCCGCGGACGGGTGGCAGCCGCCGGACGTGACCCGGAGCAGATGCGTTTCAGCCTGTCCGCGCGGCCAATTCTGGCTGACACGGAAGAGAAGGCATGGGAGAGGGCCGAGAGAATCCTTGCGCGAGTCAGGCGGGCGACCGCCGACCGCGTTGATCCTGGTGTGCCCACGCGACCTCAGTCAGAAGGAGCGTGGCGACTGATGCGCTTCGCCGCCGAGGGGAATGTTCACGACGAGCGGCTATGGATGCCCATAGCCGCCGCCAGCGGGGCGTCGGGAAGCACTACCTGCCTGGTCGGAACGCCTCGGCAGGTGGCCGATTCGCTCTTGGCGTACTACGACCTGGGGTGCAGCGCGTTCATCATCCGCGGCTTCGACCCCTTGGCAGACGCCGCTGACTACGGACGCGAGCTCATACCCATGCTCCGGGAAGGCGTGGCGCAACGCCGGAAAGAAGCCTCGCGCAAGCCGGAAAATGCCGCGCTCTGAAGCTTATCGCTTACGCTCAAACAGACTTCGCATAGGCCCTGAATGCAGTCCTCTCAAATTGACACACCAAGAATCGGAATCTACACTCTACTCAAGGTGCAGATGTGTACTCGGAGGGATTCTCGAACAGCGCACCCTGATCGGGAGTATATCTCAGTTCTTTGAGTGGCTGTTCGTCAGTTTTGGATGATGGATCATAGTTGAGAATTAGAACCTCTCGATTGAGAGTTCTCTTTCTCCCCGAGACCCGGGCTTCTGTTTCGGACGAGCGCATTCCCGATGAAGACCGAATTGGAATTATATTGTAGTGTTGGAATCGAGTTCTCGCATCTTCAGTATCGTATGAAGATAATATCCATTTTGATTGAACACTTTGGAGTCGCTCTGCGATAGCAGAGTGTTCTGCGGCCGACCTCATGTTGTGCTTGTAGTTGGCCCCGTTGCCTGGATAGGGAGGATCCAGATACATGAACGAAGTGGGGCGGTCATATCTGTCTATACACTCCATCCAATCGAGGTTTTCGATTATGACGGTTCTTAGACGATCATGGACGGGTTCGATTCTCTTCCTGAGAGATTTCAGAGCGCCGATCAGTCTATTGCCATGCCCGCCGTCGGACGCGCTGGTCTGGAACCTCGGGTATCGCGCCTCGCCGCCCCATCCGGCCATAATCAGATAGTAAAAACGATGGGCGCGGTCTATGTCGGACAACGGTCCGGGATCGGTATCGGCCAGCCGTTGAAATTCGCCTCTCGATACCAGATCAAGATCGAAAGAACTAATCAGGTCCTCAGGATTGTGCTTAACCACCCTGAAAAAGTTGATTAGCTCTTCGTCAATGTCATTGAGAACCTCTATAGGACTCGGGGGTTTGCCAAACAGAACCCAAGCCGCGCCACCAAAGGGTTCGACATAACACCTATGGGCAGGAATGAGAGGAATGATCGCTTTTCGTAGCCTTGACTTGCCACCTACCCACTTGAACGGGCTGTTAATCATCCAGAAAAGCCTTTCGCAGAATCATGAAGTTTTATTGTCTAGGCATCTAAATTAAAGATCGTTTTGTCCCTGATAGAGACAATTTAGCACGGGTGTATTCTAATGTCAACCACTAGCAGCCACGATTTCGCTCGATTCGGCGAGAAGTTGAGGACCCTCAGAACGCGGCGCGGTCTTACATTGACTCAACTCTCAGAGCAGTTGGGATATAAGGCGCACGGCTATCTAAGTGAAATCGAATCCGGCAAAAAGTCGCCAACCGCTATTTTAGCGCTCAAGGTTTCCCGCCTCTTCAACGTTAGTACGGACTCGCTCCTCAAGGATGAGATCGAAATTTCCGTTTAGATGTGTGAATGGAATAAATAACCCTATGACGATATCCGATGAATCTGTGGTATTAGCTCACAGACCACCCAATGAGGTCGAACTTGCCAAGTTCAGGTTGCTTCTCAGCGCATTCCAAGACGGTACCGGGATGCTGGCAGTGTCGGATGGTTCCACTCTTCCTGGATGGCGAGACTTTGAGAGAGCGACGGCATTGGCGTTCGCGGGGATACCCTCAGAGAACAAAGATATCATGGATGTCCGGCTACCTGACCCTACGCGCGAAGGAGTTTTCTTTGGAATTTCGTGTAAGATGAGGCGAGAGTTGGACCGCTCCAGGCGCATAGGCCGTGTAACCATCGAATTGTCAAATGCCGCGCGCGCATTTTGGAACAGACTGGACAATGATGGGATAACCCCCGCGAACTATCGGGAGAATGCCCAACAGGTCGGCAATTCGATCATCAACCTGATCGGTGAATGGCACTCAGCAGCAAGTGTTGAACTCGGGGGCGACATTGACCTCGATGGAAGTTGCTACCTGACCCTGATGTGGAATTCAAGAGGCGAGTACCAATTGAGTCAGTTCGGAATACATCTGCCTGATCCGGCAAGACTGCGATGGTATTGCCCAGATATATTGCGGGGTGGTGTTGCAACACCTGGAAATCATATACGAGCGGACGACGATAGTGGAACCATTCTTGAATGGTATGGGCAATCAGGCGGCCAACTCAAGTATTATCCTTTGGTAAGCAACGCTATATGGCAATCTCCCGTATTCAAATTGGAGGCATTGCCCGAAAACACTCCTCACGGGTTAGTATCAAAAACTCAGGCTTACTATCCGCACCTATGGCCTGAATAGATGGTATAGATTCGATGAATATAGTCGCCAGCATAGGCCATCGTCTCTACACTCTCGCCCTCACCCCCATCCCCGGCGCAACCCCCTCAACCACCTCTCCGCGCTCCACAACCGGCGTTCCGCCCACGACGACGTACTCGATTCCAGTCGGCGGCAGACTGGGTTCCTCATAGGTAGAGTTGTCTATGACGATTTCCGGGTTGAACAGCACGATGTCCGCGTCCATGCTCTGCCCGATCCTGCCCTTTCGCAAGAAGGCCGGAGTCCTATCCTGTAGCCTATGAGCGGGCATGAGCGAACACTTGGCGAGCGCATCGGAGAGCGACAACAGTCCCCGCTCGCGTACGTACCTACCGAGTATCAGCGAGTAGGTGCCTGCCGTCCTCGGATGCCCCTTGCCGTTGCGGAGAAATCCATCTGTCGCGATTGCACACAGAGGACTCGTAACCGCTGTGTCAACCGCGTCCTGCGGTGTGGAGTGGACTATTACCATTCCACCAGTCTCGCGGTATTCCGCGAACGTGGAGGAAGTAAGCCGCTCCCCCGTCTCGGCCCATTGGAGGCTGTCGTAGCTGATCCCGTACTTCTGCTGCCAGCCCTCGCTGAACAGCGCGGAGTCAATAGCGGTCATGCCCGCCGAGTACGGGTAGCACTCTGTGGTGACGTCCAGACCACGTTCGCGCGCGCCCTGTATCATGGCGAGAGTATTGGCCGTAGCGTGCATTCCGGTACTCTGGATGTGAACGATGTGCAGCGGCGCGCCCGTTACCGCCGATGCCGCAATCACCTCTCCCGCCGCCTCGATGCCGCTCATTGGCTCCCGGTGTCCCTTGCCGCGAATGTGGACATGGCACGGCGCGCCGTACTTCGCTGCGATTCTGAAGACTTCGATAACCTCCCACCGCGAGCAGCCGCGCGTGTAATCCAGTCCGAACCCGACGGCCAGCGCGCCACGCTGAAGCCCAAGTTCCACACCTTCCTTTATGCGTCCGAGCTCATCCGCCGTCGCCTCTCGATATGCGGCGTCCGCGACCGGAAGGAAGTCCCCCGGATCGTCCATTACCTGGATGCGGACAGGAATGTGCCCCACGCTGGCGCCGAAATTAACAAGCGACATACCCCTTCGCATCTCATACCAGCGGTCAATATCGCCCGCGCCGACCTCCAATTCCAGAGCGGTCGTGACGCCGTCTCGTGCCTGCACCTCGTAATTCTCTGTGTCCTGACCATGCGAGTGCAGATCAATGAATCCCGGAGCTACCACAAGGCCCTCAGCGTCTATGACCAAATCGCCCTCCAATGGGGCGTCGGTCAGCGTCTCAATGCGTCCGCCACTCACACCTACATTCCGAATAGCGTCCAGCCCGGACTCCGGGTCAATCACCCTACCTCCGAGGATAACGAGATCGTAAGTCATGGATTTCCCCTCTGATACAGATTGGATACGGGCATATAATCTTCGTCGGCCTCGATCCGCCGTTCTATCACCTCGCCATTCTGGACGAACAGGGTGTACGCGCCCGCGTCCGGTGAAGCTGACAGAACTTTGTAGCCGTCATCAATGAAAGCAAGCGCGCAGTCGTTGTCTATCGCGATTCCGACACCGCCCTTCTTCCTAACCATGTCGTGAAAGTCCTGGCGTCTGGGGACGCCAGCCGTTTCGCCGTTATAGTGCGGGCACGCCAGCCCCTTCACAAGCCCCATTCCGGTTACCGCAATGTAGTCCCAGTCTTCCGGGTGATAGAACGACATCGAGTCGCTGTGTCCGCTGTCGAACCAGCAGATAGCGCCCGCGCTCACACCGCACAGAACCGCGCCCCGCGCGTGCGCCTTTCGCAAAAGCGCGTCAACGCCTAGCCTGCGCCATCGGCGCATCATCTTCAGCGTGTTGCCGCCCCCGACATAGATGATGTCGGCCCGTTCTATCTTCCGGGCAACCTCCGACGGATCAGGCGTCGCGCCGAGCAAGTACAGAACGTCGGTCTCGCAGCCATACGCCACGCGGTATGCCTGGTCGAACGTCTCCCAGTACTCCACCGAATCGCTGCTTGCGGTCGGTATGAAGAGCGCGTGAGGGCCGGACTTCCCCGAAAGCTCGATTATCGTCCTGTCTATCGGCTCTGTTGCCAGCGTACTCAGGTCGCCTCCGCCTATCGCTACTATCTTTCCCATGTGTGACCTCGCCTACACCAAATCGGCGGGATGCCGCGTGTGCCAGTCAGTTATCGCCTGATATCGCCTGCCAATCGCAAGGCACACATTCTCATCGTATGCCCTGGACATGAACTGAATCCCCGTCGGCATACCATCTTCGTCGAACCCGCTCGGCGCCGACACGGACGGCAGGCCGCAGCCGTTACCGACGGCCCCTATGATGTCGCCCGGCCCCGTGATAGTCCGGCGGAACTGCTCGCCTATCGGCGTGGCTGTCGTGAGCGACGTGGGCGCGGCAATCGCGTCGTAGCCGGACATGACCTCGTCAACCTCCCTGGCGATTACGCCCCGCAGACGCAGCGCCTTGATGTAGTCACTGGCAAGAATCGCGGTTCTGGCATAGGGACCGTGGTGGTCTTCCGGCGCCGTGAGCCCGGCAGGCCCGCCCTCGGCAATGAAATCCTCGAACGCGCTCGCCGACTCGACCATTAGGATAGTCCTCGTCACCTGCACGTATGGAAAGTCCGGGAATTCAATCTCTTCTACGTCCGCGTAGTCTGCCAGCGCGTTCAGAGCGGCTTCGAAATTCGCCTTCACCGCATCCTGCGCCCCCTCGGTAGCGCCCTTGAGGACGCCGATCTTGAACTTACGTCCAGGATCGTAATTCTGGTCATATGTGAACGGCTGGGTATAAGTCGTTGGGTCGTTAGGGTCGGGGCCCGCTATCGCTTCCAGCACGATTCCGCAGTCGTCCGCGGTCAGGCAGAGCGGCCCCAGTTTGTCCAGAGTCCAGCACAGGGCCATCGCTCCGTACCGGCTGACCCTGCCGTATGTGGGGCGCAGACCGGAAAGCCCGCAGTTGTTCGACGGAGAAAGAATCGAGCCCCAAGTCTCCGAGCCGATGGCGAATGGGACAAGTCCGGCGGCCACAGCCGCTCCCGATCCGCTGGACGATCCGCCGGTCCAGCGTTCAGGATTCCAGGGATTGCGAGGGGGACCCGTGAAGGAGGCGTTCGGCTGGTTGTACCCCATGCCTCCGGCCAGCTCGATCATTGCGACTTTTGCGGCCAGTGGAGCGCCCGCGCTCTCCAGCCTGGTCACTACCGTCGCGTCGTGCTCGAATTGCTGCCCGCTGAACGGCGCGGCCCCCCAGGACGTCGGTATCCCTCCCAACGTGGCGAGCAGGTCTTTCGCGCCAAACGGAATGCCCGCAAGCGGACCGGGGTCGCGCCCGGCGGCAAGCTCCGATTCAACTCGGCGCGCGGTTTCCAGAGCTCGCTCGGATGTCAGAGTCACAAGCGAGTTGTAAGCGGGGCCGAACTCGTCCAGCCGCGCCAGACACATTTCGGTCAGTTCGACAGGAGATACGGCACCCTCACGTATCAGCGATGACAGCTCTCCGATGGGCGTAAAGGCGAGTCCGTCAGTCATTGTCGTCACTCCTGTAAGGCTTGAAGGTCGAGAAAGGCTCGACGTCGTTGGTCAGCCGAACGGCGCGCATCGGCGCGAGGAAGTCAGAGAGTCCCACGACCGTCTTGCGCACCTCATCCAACTGTTCGTCGTTCATCAGGTGACCGTACTTCTCTTTGACGACCGCAAACATCAAGTCCTGTTCCAGCGGCTTCCCGTTCTCATTACTCATAATAGCTCCCTCGATTCCCGATATTCCGGTTCAAATAATCATGCGCCATCCCCGGCAATCGCATCTAACTCTCGGTCTGAGTATAAGCTCAGTTGATGTATATCATAAGGAATCAGACAGCCAGCAATACACACTGAGGTCGCCGCTCGCCAACCAGATATTTGACGCTTCCGCCAAGAGGCGCGGCTTTCGGTTATCGGTCTGCGGCACACGACGGGAACGAATCCTGTCGAACGGCCATGTGGACAGAGTTCATAATGTCAGGTTTATAATCGAACTGGGTTGAACTGGGCGCTGAACAGGGATCGAACAGGGAGACACTGGGAGTGTTTTGCCCAGTATTTAGCTTTGGTTTGCCCAGCGTTAGCTATGAAAGCTTTTTTTCTGCGCCGAATTTTTCATAACATAACCTCTTGTTTATGATTTTGGTAGTTAGCGCTCAGCCCTGAGTCATTAGTTTGCATGTTCGTATTATAGCATCACAGGGGAGCGGTTGCATAGCCGAGGGTTGCCAGGGAAGCATGACAAAAGTGGTGGGCGTGAATATATCCACGAAGGACACGAAGCTACACAAAGGAATCAGACAGTCGGAAACGCACACTGAGACCGCTGCGTACCAACCAGATATTTGATGCTTCCTGCGCGAATTAGACGCGATTGCCCTGTGCGCCATCCTCCGGCAACTGTAAACTAAAGACTGAAATGACACTTCTCGCAGGCATATTCGGCTACCCAATCCGGCACTCCATATCGCCCGCCATGCACAATGCTGCGTTCGCGCGTCTTGGCATAGACGCGGTGTACTCCGCATGGGAGACGACCCCGGACGGCCTTGCGGCCGGAGTAGCCTCATTGAGAAACGAGGACTACCTGGGCGCCAACGTCACCGTACCGCACAAGCAGGCAGTCATGGAACACCTGGACGATATTGACGACCTGGCGACAAGAATCGGCGCGGTCAACACGATTGTCAATCAAGAGGGACAATTGCTAGGTTCCAACACCGACGCCCTGGGCTTCATCAACTCCCTCAGAATCGAAGCAGGAGTGAGCGCAGCCGGTCTCGAAGTCGTTCTGATCGGCGCGGGTGGCGCGGCAAGGGCTGCGGCATACGCGCTTGCCGATGAACGGGTGTCCGCGCTGGCGATAGCGAACCGGACCGTCGAGCGAGCCGAATCACTCGCCAACGAGATCGCAGGGACGGGCATCCTTGCGAGCGCGTTCGGCCTTGATGATCCCGACTTTCTATCCGCCTGTGAAAGAGCCGACCTCATTGTAAACTCGACCTCGGTCGGAATGCTGCACGGTCCGGCGGAGGACATTTCTCCTATCCCCGCAGAAGTCATTTCTCCTGAGTGCGTCATCTATGACATGGTTTACAACCCTCCGAAAACCCCTCTTCTCATGGACGCAGAGAGATTGGGGGCGAAGTGCGTCGGCGGCCTGCCGATGCTCGTCTATCAGGGAGCGGCTGCCTGGTCGAGATGGACAGGCCAGGAGGCTCCAGTGGACGTGATGTTCGAGGCCGCGAAAGAGGCGCTCGATTTGTAGCAACGCCGCCCTAGCGCGGAAAATCAATAGGAAGGTGGTGGAATCCAGAATGACCCAGGTCAATCCTCCGATTAAGACAGACGACCCCGCGGATGCCGTTAAGCAGTGGTTCACGCTTATGGAGCGGTATTGCGCCAGTGTTGATTATGACGCGGCAGAGCGAATCTTCGCGGAGGATGTCGTGTCGTTCGGCACTGCTATGAGCATCGTGCGAGGCCGCAAGGCGCTGCGGGAAGGACAGTGGGAGAGCGTCTGGGGAAACATCAGCGACTTCAAGATGGACCTGGACAACGTTCACGGGGGAGGAAGCGGTAATCAGGCGTGGGGAGTCGTCTCATGGACTTCCACCGGATACGATAGCGACCACAAACCGTTCAGGCGTCCGGGGCGGGCGACTGTCACGCTCGAACGACGTGATGGAATCTGGCTCGCCGCGCATACTCACTTCTCTCTATTCCCCGGTACTCCACAGCGCACCTTCCCCCAAACAGGCCCTTCATTCTCATAGAAGCCAGGAACCGAAATGGCTTCTAATTGGAATGGGTGAATGCGTCATAGTTGGCCGAGGGCGAATGAGTGAGAAGTGTCGTAGCAAGGGGATCCCAAATGAAATACAGTTCCAAACCCAACGTCTATCTCGTAAGTAAGCCATCCGTTGACTGGGAACAGATAGCCGTCTTCCTGTCGGACGAGGGCCTTCCCCCTATCGCCAACAGCATACGCGCGGGTGACGACGACGCCAACGCGATCATCGAGACATCCGCGAGACTCTGCTACATGAGCTTCGGACGCGGACGGCGACACATAGAGGACTTCATATACAACCTGCTCAGCTCGAAGGACGGGTCGGTGTTCGAACACGTCAACTATGGCTTCGTAATAACGGGCATCTCCCGCAGCCTCACTCACGAACTGGTTAGACACAGGGCGGGATTCGCTTACAGCCAGCGTTCCCAGAGATATGTTGACGAGACGGAGGGATCTTTCGTTATGCCTCCTGCGCTCGTAGCGGAGAACGGCGCCGCGGACGACGCTCGCGCCATTCTGGAAGACGCAATCGAGTCCGCCGCCGACAGCTACGTAAAACTCGTCAGGGAATTGGAAGAAGCGCTCCCCAGAGAGCGTTTCAGTCACAACACCGACCGTCGCAAGGCAATCAGACAGGCTGCCCGAGCTGTCCTCCCCAACGCGACCGAGACCAAGATATTCGTGACCGCAAACGTCCGCGCCTGGCGCCACTTCATCGAGATGCGCGGCGCGGCGTTCGCAGACTGGGAAATCCGCGGCCTCGCCCTGCAAATCCTCGAACTGCTCCAGAAGGAAGCCCCACTGATGTTCGGCGACTTCACTATCTCCGAACTGTCGGACGGCACGCAGGTCGCCGAGCCGCGATACTCGAAGGTTTGATTGTCGCCGACCTGCAAATTTCACGGGTTTCCGCTACCATGTCTATGCCGGTATGGTGCGATGGATATGTGAAAGGAAGAGTAGCTCACGTGGCAGAATCATCTGTATCGAGGTGGGGGACCAGCCTGGTCGTTAGTATTCCCGATGCCATAGCCCAGCAGTGGGGGGTTCAGGAAGGGTCCGCAATCGAGATCATCCCGCAGGGTGAACAGATAATGCTTTGCAAGAAGGCTTACGATCTAGACGATATGTTGGCCCAGGTTACCTCTGAGAACCTGCATACCGAGTGGAACACCGGAGCGCCTCAGGGGCGAGAGGCATGGTAGTCAATGACTATGTTCCTCACAGAGGACATATCGTATGGCTGGATTTCACTCCCCAAGCCGGACATGAACAGGCCGGGCATCGCCCCGCGCTTGTCTTAAGTCCTTTTGAGTACAACCAGAAAATTGGGCTGGCCTTGCTCTGCCCAATCACCTCCAGAGTCAAGGGATATCCGTTTGAGGTAGCTTTGCCCATCACAAGTACTGTGAGGGGCGTAGTCCTTGCTGATCAGATCAAGAGTTTAGACTGGAAGGCAAGGAGTGCTCGATACGAGTGCGATGCCACTTCACAAGTGATCAACGAAGTCCTGGAAAAAGTAAAGATTCTCTTGACCTGAACTAAATCAACCGCGACGGTCAAAACAACCCCGGCTCGAATTGTCGCCCATATTGACGCTCCCGACTCCCATTGCTACACTCGCGCCAACCCAAACTCGGATGGCACGATGAAGTTCGGAATATTCTACGAACACCAGATACCGCGACCCTGGAACGAAGGCGACGAGCATCGGCTGTTCAAAGACGCGCTGGAACAGGTCGAACTCGCCGACAGGCTGGGCATTGACTACGCTTGGGAAGTCGAGCACCACTTTCTGGAAGAATACTCCCACTCCTCCGCGCCGGAAGTGTTTCTCGCCGCCTGCTCCCAGCGCACAAAGAGGATCCGGCTTGGTCACGGCATAGTGCTAATGCCGCCCGGGTTCAACCACCCCGCGCGGGTCGCCGAGAGGATCGCAACACTGGACTTGGTAAGCGACGGCAGAGTTGACTGGGGAACGGGTGAATCTAGTTCACGCCTTGAGCTTGAGGGATTCGGTGTTGACCCCAAGATGAAGCGCGAGATGTGGATGGAAACCGTCCGCGAGACCGCGCGCATGATGACCGCCGAGCCGTACCCCGGCTTCGAGGGCAAATTCTTCTCCATGCCCCATCGCAACGTCGTTCCCAAGCCCATCCAGAAGCCACATCCGCCTATATGGGTAGCCTGCTCCAACCGTGAGACTATCAAGCTGGCCGCTCGCCTCGGCATCGGCGCGCTCACATTCGCTTTCGTTGGCGCGGAAGACGCAAAGCATTGGGTCTCCGAATACTACGAAACTTTCAAGAACGAGTGCGAACCCATCGGACAGGCCGTCAACCCAAACATAGCCATGGTGACCGGGTTCATGTGCCACAAAGACAGCGACACGGCGGTGAAACGTGGCCTGCCGGGCATACAGTTCTTCGGTTACGGGTTGAATCACTACTACTCTACGGGAACACACGTACCGGGCAACTTCAACATATGGGACGATTTCGAGGCGCATCGCAACGGGGAAAACGAGCCTACCGGCTGCATCGGCAGCCCCTCACAGGTGCGTGAGACACTTCTCCAATATGAAGAGGCGGGAGTGGATCAGGTGGTGTTCATTCAGCAGGGCGGCAGGAACCGGCATGAGCATATATGCGAATCTCTCGAACTGTTCGCCAGCGAGGTGCTGCCCGAATTCAAGGAGCGGGAAGAAACAAGACTCCGCGCGAAAGCCGAGGAACTTGCGCCATTTATAGAAAGAGCGGAAAGCCGGATAAAGAGGATCGGGCGGATGGACCCGATACCGGAAGTCGAATCCTACCCCGTACTCATGGAAAGGCTCGGCATCCCGCAGGAAGACCGGCGAGGAGGCGGGGATATTCTGTCGTCGCTCCTCGGCGCGGAAGCGGACGCACAGTCGAGAGGCTGACTCGCGTTCAGGAGAAAACGAAAATGTCCAAAGCACAACTGGAAAACGTAATAGAGCTTCTGACCTCCCGGGACCGGCCGGAGAATCCCACGGTTGAGGATTCGCGCGCGGGCTTTGAAAAACTCGCGCGGGTTGTCGGAGGCAAGACGCCCGCGAGCATACAACAGGTGGACGCCGGCGGTGTCCCGTCCGAGCTCGTATCCGCCGAGGGAGCGTCCGACGACACCGCTACTCTCTACCTGCACGGCGGAGGCTACGTCATAGGCTCGCCAAAGACGCACCGCGAACTCGCGCGACGGCTCTCCACCGCCAGCCAGGCGCAGGTCCTCGTCAGCGATTACCGGCTCGCTCCTGAGCACCCGTTTCCGGCCCCAGTCGAAGACGCTGTAACGGCGTATCGCTGGCTCCTCGACGAAGGTTACGCTCCCGAAAGGCTGTCCATAGCGGGTGATTCGGCGGGCGGCGGACTCACGGCGGCCGCGCTCGTCAGCATCAGGGATCAAGGACTTCCCCTGCCCGCCTGCGGAGTGTGCCTGTCTCCCTGGGTTGACATGGAAGGCTTGGGCGACTCTATGACAACCCGCGCCGACCGCGACCCGATGGTACAGAAAGAGGGTCTGGTCGGCATGGCTGGCGTGTACCTTGCGGATGCCGACCCCAGGTCGCCGCTGGCAGCCCCGATGTACGCCAACCTGGATGGACTCCCTCCATTGCTCATACAGGTCGGAGCCAGCGAGACGCTGTTCGACGATGCGGTCCGTCTCGATGAGAAAGCGCGTGCCGCCGGAGTCGAGACGACATTCGAGGAGTGGGACGACATGATCCACGTCTGGCACATCTTCGCTCCAATTCTGGACGAGGGCCAGCAGGCAATCGAACGCATGGCGGAGTTCATGCGGGAGAAGTGGAACGGAAGCGAGTCCTGACCTCCCACAAACAGCCATGTCGCTGAAAATCTGCGAAATCAGAACTTAGTCGGCGCCGCTGTCCCTGGTGCGAAAATCCTCTCTCCCTTGACGGGATAGGGCTAGGGTGAGGGTGATTCCTCATACCGACCGAGAACCTGGCATAGCGCCGTGAAATCAACAAGGCTTACAAATGGCGAATACGAGACCCGAACCCAAATTCGACTGGTTCATCCCGATAGACGGCGATGGCGCGCATATCGGAACTGTTCGCGCCGAACGCCCCCCGACGTTCGAGTACCTACGCGACGTCGTCGAGACAGCCGAGCGTAACGGCTTCCACTCGCTTCTCATACCCACCCGATTCGCCAACGGTCTATTCGAGGAGACTGCCCCGCTCGCCGAGACCTGGACGACCGTAACGGCGCTTGCGGCGGTGACCAGCCGCATCCGTTTCCTCATTGCAGTCAGACCAGGCTTTATTTCTCCGGGACTCTTCGCGCAGATGGCCGCGACACTCGACCAGATAAGCGGCGGCAGAATAGACCTCAACGTCGTTCCTGGTGGCATCCAGGGCGACTTCGAGAGATTCGGCGAGACGAGCGACCACGACAACAGGTACGAGCGCGCCGAGGAATTCATCGCCGCCCTCCGTGCGCTCTGGCGAAAGCCCGACCCCGTGGACTTCGATGGACGATTCGTAAATCTCAGGGGAGCGCTTGTATCGCCCGGAGTCGTGAACGGCGGTCCGAAGTTCTACCTCGGCGGCGCCTCTGACCGCGCCCTCGACCTCGCGGGCAAGCAGTCCGACATATACCTGGCCTGGATACTTCCACAAGACCAGATAGCCGCGCACATCGAGAGGGCAAACGCGAAATTCGAGAACGCCGGACGAAACGCCGCCTATGGGCTCAGGACTCATATCATCGTCAGGGATACCGAGTCCGAAGCGTGGGACGCCGCCGAAGACCTGCTCTCGGAGGCCGCGTCCGTAGTCAGGGACCAGCGAAGTTCGGCCTTCACCGGAACCGTTATGGTCGGCCAGCGCGCGCAGGCCCGCGTCGTCCAAGACCACAAGCTCGGCAATCACCTATGGAACGGCATATCAACGGTTCGGGTCAACTGCGGCACCGCCATCGTTGGAATCCCCGAACAGGTCGCCGGAGAGTTGCTCGGCTACTGGAAACTCGGCATAGACGAGTTCATCCTGTCCGGCTTCCCCCACGTCGAGGAGTGCGACCGCGTGGCTGAGACGTTGCTTCCAATACTCAAAGACATGATAGCGGGCCGGATGGCTGCATGAAACTGACGCTTCCATCCAGTCTCTCCCTGTCTCTGCATTGACACGAACAGATTCACCCCACCGATCACACCCAAGAAGGTGAAAAATGGTCTCTCCGCCTACCGAACAGGACGCAAACCCTTCCCTTTGGATGAAGTGGAGACTGCCGTTCCTCGTCGCCGTCAGCATTCTTATAGTAGTCTTCATCCTGTACTCCGCGTTTGGGGCATTGCTGCCGATTATCATAAGCGTCATCGTCGCGGAGGTTCTCTTCCCAATCGTCGCGTTCATCGAAAGAAAGCTTCCCGGCCATGCGCGTTACCCACGGGCGGCAAGAATCTTCTCCATTGCGGTGATCTATATCGCCTTCCTCGCCATCATAGTCGCGCTCATCCTCTTGACCATTCCTCCTATGGTTCGGGAGGCGCAAGAATTCATCGAGACTGTTCCGCAGATATATGAGGATGTGAAAGCCACTCTCGAAGAGTTATCCGAACAATACGATCAGCAAGTTCCCGACGAGATCAAGGCGCAGGTGGAGGAGTGGGCCCAGTCCCTGGGTGGCGCGCTGGGCAGCGCCGCGTTGAGCATAGGTAGCAAGACACTGAGCAGTCTGGCCGGAACGGTGTCACTGTTATTCGGGCTGGCGATAGTCCCGTTCCTGTTGTTCTACCTGCTCAAAGACAAAGAGGAACTTCTCGACGGGATGTACTCCGTCCTGCCCGAGAATGTGTCCCGGCACACACACAACGTTCTCTCCCTCATCCACGACGTCATCGGCTCCTACGTGCGTGCGCAGGTCATCAGCGCAGCCATAGTCGGCGGCTTTGTGTTCCTGGGACTGTGGGCTCTCGACATAAGTTTCGCGCTCACGCTCGGACTGCTGGCCGGGCTGCTCGGACTCATTCCCATCATCGGCGCGTTCATCGGCGCGGCTCCCGCGCTGCTGGTCGCGCTTGCCACTGATCCGACCAAGCTGATATGGGTCGCGCTGCTGTTCATCGTCGTCCAGTTCATCGAGAGCAACATCATCTCCCCCAGAATACAGGGCAGCGCGGTCAGGCTTCATCCCATCTTCATAATGGGAACATTGGTGGTAGCCAGCAGCATAGGCGGCCTCTGGGGCGTGTTGGTCGGCGTTCCGCTGGTTGCCGCTTCCAGAGACGTGTTCGTCTATTTCTACAAAGAGTGGAGCGGCGGCGGAGAATCCGCCGGTCAGCCTGAGACCGAAGAAGAGAGCGCTGGTGAACAGGCCGGGGAAGCGCAGAGTCCCAGCGCCTGAATCCTAACATCGGAGGTGCGAACATGAAGTGGATCAGATACCAGTACGGAGGTCGTGTCAGCTACGGCATTCTTGAAGATGAACAGGTGGAGGAAGTCTCCGGATCCCCATTCGGCGAATACACCCGGACGGGGCACCGCTTCCCGCTGTCCGCCGTCCAGATACGAGTCCCGTTCGAGCCCCTGACGTTCTACGCGGCAGGCGTGAACTACGAGGAGCACGTCCGAGAGGCCGCCGCCCTGCTCGGACGCGAGCCCGACCTGCCCGAGAAGGCCGACGTCGGCTACCGCGCCAACAACGCGCTCATAGCGCACGGCGAGCCGATTGTCATACCCAAAGACGCCACGGAGCGCGTCCAGTACGAAGGCGAACTCGTGGTAGTGATCGGCAAGCAGGTCAAGCATGTGTCTGAGGAAGAGGCGCTCGACTGCATTCTCGGATACTCCGTCGGCAACGACGTGAGCGAGCGCACCTGGCAGGCCGGAGACCGCACTCTGTGGAGAGCCAAGAACAGCGACACATTCAAGCCGATGGGTCCATGGATCGAAACCGACGTCGAACTCGACAGCCTTGAGACGACCGTGAGAGTCAACGACACAGTCGTCTCTCAGTTCCCTACAAACAACATGATCTTTGGCGTCGCCCACTACATAAGCGAAATGACGAGGTACATGACGCTCTACCCACGCGACATGATCTGGATGGGAACTGATGGCGCGACCGAGAACATCAAGGCCGGCGACACGGTTGACGTGGAAATATCGAGCATCGGAACGCTGAGCAACCCTGTTATAGCCGAGGAGTAAGAAGTAAACATGGCGACGATCAATTCCGTACTTGGCCCGATGGACACCGCCGATCTGGGCTTCACCCTGTCACACGAACACGTCATCGTCACGTCCGCCGGAATCCAATACGTCTATCCCGAATTCATTGACCGTGCGGGCTCCATAGAACGCGGAGTAGCCGACCTGGGCGAAGCCTACTCCGAGGGCCTCCGCACCATTATTGACGTCTCCACGATAGACCTTGGACGCGACATCCGCCTGCTGGAGCAGGTTTCCCGCGAGTCCGGCGTCAACATCATCTGCGCCACCGGCACATGGCGCGACATCCCCAGGGTCTTCTGGACATCCACGCCCGACGTGATTGCCCCCTTGTACATCCGCGAAATAGAGGAAGGCATCGAAGGCACCGGAATAAAGGCCGGAATAATCAAAGTCGCCAACGATATGGGCGGCGTGACTGAGGAAGGCGAGATAATCCTACGGGCAGCGGCGCGCGCGCAGATAGCCACTGACGTACCTATCTCCACCCACACCTGGGCGCCGGAGCGCGTCGGCGAACAGCAGGTGGCGATCTTCGAGGACGAGGGCGTTGACCTGAACCGCGTTTACGTCGGCCACTCCAACGACACCACCGACACCGAGTACCTCATCGGCCTACTTGAGAAAGGGGTCTGGATAGGTCTCGACAGGTATCCGGGACGGAAGACCGAGCTCACCCCCGACTGGGAGGGCCGTACCGAGACCGCCTGGAGGCTGATTCAGGCAGGCTGGAGCCGCCGCATCATGCTCGGACACGACTGGTCGGTAACCCTCAGCATAGCCAGCGTGGAGATGCAGGAACAGCGTCGCCAGTACAACCCCGACGGCTACCTGTTCATCACGCGCCGCGTAATCCCTCGTCTTAAAGAACTCGGCGCGACCGACGATGACATCAACAACATCTTCGTGGACAACCCTCGCCGCTTCTTCGAGGGCCGACAGTAGCCGAATCGGTTAGTGTCTTTGAAACCCGGACCCGGCTGCTACTCATAAAAAAGCGGGGCCTCGCAAGCGAGACCCCGCCACTGCTTAGAGGCGTTCCGGGGAACACCTACCCGGAGCACCTCCTGCTACTACTATCCAACTGCGCAACCTCCTTTCCAGGGACACTTCCAGAGACTTTCTTCATCCGCCTCCCTAATCCCTGACGGGCATTATATGATGAAAGTACCGGAATTGAAAACCGCATCCTGAACTTATCGAGGTGTAAATCGTCATGATCGGACACATGAACGGCGTCATAATATGGACCGGGGACTTGCCCCGACTCAAAGAGTTCTACTGCGAAACCCTGGGAATGGAGCCTTACTCCGTCCGTCCTTACTTCGTATCATTCAAGTGGGGCGGACTCAGATTCGCTATAGGCAGCCACGACCACGTGACCGGCCAAGCGAGGGATCCCCACCGCATCATGGTCAACTTCGACGTGGACGAGATCCACGCACTGCACGCAACTCTGGCTACAAAGGGCGTGGAGTTCATCAGGGCGCCGGAAAAAGAGCATTGGGGAGGCTGGGTAGCCTCATTCCTCGACCCGGACGGCAATATAGTCCAGGTCCTCGAACAGCCCCCCGAACGCAAGGGAGAACCGATCCCCTGAACGGCTAATAGGGGCATCCAAAAATCCCTTCCCCCTTGATGGGGGAAGGTTAGGATGGGGGTGAAAGTCCTACGGCCCCTCTTCATAATACTGAAGGGGCGAGCGCGGGTCGAATGGCCTGTACGGGTACTTGGCAAGCTGATCTTCGTCCAGATCAATCCCGATACCCGGCGTGTCCGGCACCCTGATATAGCCGTTCTCCACCTCGAATGGGTTCACCGCTATGTCCCTGCCGAAGTCCTCCAGGTTCACGAAGTACTCGGTTATCAAGAAGTTCGGAATCGCGGCGGACACCTGGATGGTCGCCGCCAGTCCGAGAGTGGTGCTGTTGAAGTTGTGTGGCGACACCACCACGTAGTACGGCTCCGCCATAGCCGCTATCTCCTTCAACTCCAGTATTCCGCCCACATTGCACACGTCGGGATTGAGAATGTCCGCCGCCTGCTTCTCGAAGACCTCGCGGAACTCGAACTTTGTGTAGAGCTCCTCGCCCGTAACTATGGGGATATTCACGTCCCGCTTGACCGCCGCCAGCGCGTCAATATTCTCCGCCAGTACGGGCTCTTCGTACCAGAAAGGTCTGTATCGCTCTATCTCGTGTCCTATGCGCCGAGCGTGCATCGGCGCGAGCCGGCGGTGCATCTCCACGAGTATGTCAACGTCCCAGCCCACGGCCTCGCGCACCACCCGCACGTTCTCTATAGCGGCGTTCTCCACTTCCTTGCTGACGAATGTGCGCCAGGGTCCCGGAATCGGGTCGAACTTCATCGCCGTGAAGCCCATCTCCACCACCGCCCGCGCCCTGTCCGCAAGTTCATCCGGCGGACCGCCGCTCCAGCCGTTAGCGTAAACACGAATCTTGTCCCGGCACGCTCCTCCGATGAGCATATGCACAGGCATACCCGCCTTCTTACCAGTGATGTCCCACATCGCGTGCTCGATACCGCTCACCGCGCACCAGAAATCCATCGCGCCGCGTCGCCCGGCGAAGTCGTCATACGACCACTGGAGGAAATGCTTGATGTTGCGAGGGTCGCGCCCAATCAGATACCGCCGCATCTGGTCAATATGCGCCGTCACCTGCACGTCCCTATCCGACTGCGTATAAGCCTCGCCCCAGCCATATATTCCCTCATCCGTCTCCACCTTCACGAAGCAGAGATTCTTCCCGCGTCCGGGGTTGGCCAAAAAATGTTTCACATCGGTAATTTGCATGGAATTCTCCAGTATTCAGTTATCAGTCATTAACGCTCACACGCTCATGTATCTGTTCACCGGCAAGCGAGCGGTACGCGAATAGAAAGCACGCCTGTATATCTTCCGGCTCCAAGAATGGGTATTCATCCAGGATCACCTGTACGCTATCCCCTGCCGCAAACATCCCCAGGATATGCTCTACTGAGATACGCATATCGCGTATGATCGGCTTCCCGCCCAAGACTCCTGCCCGCTTAGTAATTCGATTTAGAATCTCTTCTTCATTCGCCATTGCTCTTATCTCCAGCGAAATATCCCCGGCGAAAGGCTCGTCCGGTCTTTCGCCGTTCTCCTCGCAACTGGCAATATAGTCGTCTATCGAGAACCGGAATTCCTTCTTCAGATCCTCGACCGACGTAGCCTCGAAAAAGATAACGTCGCGAGTGCCAACGACCACGCCGTAGAAGACCTCTGAATCGGCGTCGTACTTGATTGCCGCGTGATAACCCTTGTATTCCATCATGGTTCTATCCCCGACATTCACCTCGCAGTCCACCCCCCATCCAATACGAGTTCGCTCCCCGTCACCCACCGCGATTCGTCCGACGCTAGGTACAGTACCCCATTCGCAATCTCGATAGGCTCTCCGTAACGTCCTATCGGGATTCTGGACAGCATCTTGGCGTAGGCTTCCGGGTCGGCGCGACGCTGTTCGGTCATGGCAGTATTGATCGGCCCAGGATGTACCGAGTTGCATCGTATTCCATCCGGCGCGTACTGCATCGCTGTGTGCTTAGTCAGCAGTCGAACCGCGCCCTTCGACGCCTGGTACTGCGGGCTGGACTGCTCCGTACCCACAAGACCCAGTTGCGACGATATGTTGATGATGGAGCCGCCGCCCGCCTCCTTCATCGCCGGAATCGCGTGTTTGGTCCCGAGAAACACGCCCTTCGTGTTGATGTCCATAACGCGGTCCCAGTCTTCTTCGCTCGTCTCGTGAAGAAGACTCCACTGGCTTACCCCCGCGTTGTTCACGAGAATATCCAGCCGTCCAAACTTGGAAACCGTCTCCGCTATCGCCCGCTCCCAGTCCGCCTCACTGGTCACATCCAAGGCCGCGAAAAGGCACTGACCGCCCGACTCATTGATCTCGGCCGCGACCGACCGGCCCTCATCCTCCAGCGTGTCACCTATCCCGACCTTCGCCCCTTCCCGCGCGAACAGTCGAGCCTCCACAGCTCCCATCCCTCTCGCTCCCCCGCTTATAAACGCCACTTTCCCTTCGAGTCTCATGGTTCTTAGTCCTTATCCGTCAACAGCCTATCCACCAACACTTCCGCCCACGCCCGTAAGTTGTCGTCAATGTCAGTCCCGCAATGCGGGCATTCGTAGTCCCCCACGCAGTATCGCATACCGCACGTCGGACATGACTGTATCCAGTCAAGGCTGTCAATCGCTAGTTGAATCTGCTGTTCGGTCGCCATATTTGGTTCTCTGTCCTCAGTAGGGGCGTCCCTTGTGGGCGCCCGTTCCAAAACTATTGGCCATCAGCCCTCAGCGCGTCGAGTACGCTGAACGCCTCCTCACTGGAAGGCATTCCTCCAATAGCCCCCCTCCGCCTGAGCTTGAGACCCGCTGTTATCGTACCCAGTCTTCCCGCGTCCTCTATGTTCATCCCATTCAACAGCCCATGTATGAACGCCCCGTTGAAAGCGTCGCCCGCGGCGGTCGTGTCTATCGGGCCGCCCGGAGAGTACGGCGGAATCTCCACCGTCCCGCCCTCATGGCCTATCACCGCGCCATCCTCCCCATTCGTGGCCGCCACTACCGGAACTCCCATCTCGCGGTAATGCCGAACCATCTCATAAGGGTCGTCCAACCCGATCAGCGCCGGGGCGTCGTCCGAGCAGTTAGGCAGGAAGTAGTCAACGTATGGGAGCAACTCGTCGGACGCCTCCCGCATCTCTTCCGGACTCCAGAGTTGGTGGCGGTAGTTGGGATCGTAGGAGACCTTCAGACTGCGCTCTTTCGCTATCTGTGCCGCCCTCAGAACTGTCGCGCGAGCGCTTTCAGAGATTGCCTGCGCGATGCCCGAGCAGTGCAATACCTTCGCGGAGCCGATGTAGTCGGGATCGAGGTCATCTGGGTGGAGGGTGGTTGGCGCGCTACCGCTCCGGTAGTACACGAACTCCCTATTGCCGTCCGGCATAAGCGCAACGAAGTGGACAGCGTTGAACCCCTTCACTGTCTTGATCTGGCTGGTGTCTATTCCCAACGAGTTCCACGTATTGAGCAAATAGGCCGAGAACGGATCATCGCCAAGCCGGGTTATGTAGCCCGCGCTCGTGCCGAGCCTCTGCGCCGCCACACAGATGTTGAAGCTGTCTCCAGCGAGCGAGCGCGTGAATGACTCGGCCTCCTCAATCGGGTCTTCCGAGAACAGTTCGATCATGCACTCGCCAATGCTGATGAGGTCGGGCATCTTAAGTATTTAGTCCTTAGTTTGTAGTTGTTAGTATCAGTTGCCAGCCCCAGTCGAACGAGCGGGAACCGCTCTAAGAACTAACAACTAAATACTCTTTACTTCCTCACGTACTTGACGATGCGACGTCCAGTCATGCCCTCCACCGGCTGCACGAAGTATATGTTGCCGTCCGAATCGCCGGCCGCCCCGTGGCAGCTTCGGAACTCAGGGCCGCCCCACCGGGCGAGCGTGTTACCGTCAGAGTCCAGTACGCTCAGGAAGCCACCGTTGTGCTCGGCGACGTAGGCGACATCCGCTGAGTCCATCCAGACGACGGCGGGGCCGATAAGCTCCGAGGGCCACTGGCCGATATACCCACCTTCCTGGTCGAATACCTGCACGCGGTCGTTCTCACGATCCGCCACGAGCACCTGTCCGGCGGAATCAACCCAGACGCCGTGCGGAAGATTGAACTGCCCCGGCCCGCTGCCCGGGTCGCCCCAACTCTTCACGTGTTCACCATCGGGCGTGAACTTGTGGACACGGCAGTTGGCGTATCCGTCCGCGACGAACACACTGCCGTCCTCTGCCACAGCCACACCCGCTGGCAGGTTGAACGGCTCGCCACCATGCGTGACGTCGCTCCAACCGTTCGACGAGAAGACCGAGTTGTCCGCCCCCGTGTCCGAGCGGTATCCGCGCTCTCCGATGGACATGAGCAGTTCGCCGTCCGGCGCATACTTCAGGATCTGTCCCGCGTCGCGGTCCACTATCCAGATGTTGTCCGACGGGTCAGCGTATATTGCGTGCGGAAACACGAAGTCCACGCCCTCCCAGTGGCTCAAGTAGTTACCGTCGCTGTCGAACACGATTACGCCGCGCTCTCCGCGATTGAACCCATAAACTCTGTCCTGCGAGTCAACAGCGACCGCCGCCATTGGCGCGTCCCAGTCATCGGGCAGCTTCGCCCAGTCGTAAATCACGTCGAATGTGTGCTTGTCGCTTCCAACCGTTGCCATAAGAAACCTCTCTCGAATGTCTATCAACTATGCCGCGCGAACCGCATCCGGCTTACACGCCTCCATCACCGCCAGCGTCGAGTCCACACCGCGCCGCGCCGCCACCACGCGCACTATCGCCGTGTCCAAGCCCTCTGCCAGTCGCGCGAATGCCGCCGCCGCGCCATCCGCCTTCCCGAAGTAGCCCACGCTCTGAAGTATCTCAGCCGGGAACGCCTCAGCGACTTCGTCCCCGGAGGCCCCCTTCTTCCTCATTTCATCGAGTTCCGCTAACTCGTCCGTAAAGCCCATCCGCTCGAAGTGCGCCCTATATCCAAGTTGGCGCTCCCGTTCTGTGGGAACTGATGCGCCAAGCGCGTATCCCATCGTAGCTTTCGCCAGCGCGATACGGGCCATGTCCACGTCGTCGTCAACGCAGATCCTTATGTACTCAGCCACGTTTATCTCCGACGGGTCTCGACCGGCCTTTGCCGCACCCTCGGCGATGCGCTCTCTGCTCCACGCTATCTGTTCAGGGGTGCACCAGTTCAGGCTTGCGCCATCCGCCAGTTCTCCACTCATTTCCAGCATCTTCGGACCGAGCGCGCCTAGATAAACAGGGGTCTCAGGCGCCGGGCGCATACCGAGTCTCATACCTTTCAGCGTCGTCGTCTCGCCCTCGTAGTCAACCCGCTCTCCATGCACGAGCGGTCGAATGACCGACAGGTAGTCTCGCATAAGGGCAAGCGCCGACATGCGTCCCACGCCCAGCGCCGCTCGCGCCTGCGGCCTGTACGCCCCGCCTGATCCTATGCCCATGATGAACTTGCCGCCCGTTATATCGCTTACCGTGCCGCCCTCCATCGCGAAGGACAGCGGCGTTCGGTACATGACCGGAGATACGGCAATTCCGGTCGTCAGCCCCTCCGGGACGACATCCGTAGTCGCCTGCCAGCGCTGAACGCACAGGTGAAAAGAGTCCTGCCCGTTGCCTTCCGGTGTCCAGATGCTCGTATAACCTAACTTAGCGGCCTCGCGTGATACCTCGCGCTGCTGGTCCCAGTTCAAGCCGAGCGTGGGGTCCAGTCCAACTCCGATTTCCATATCCCAACCTCGCAGTTTCCATTTGTCGGTTTTCAGCCGTCAGTTTACAGGTTTGACTCTGCATTGTCAGGTACAGAAGTCGGATCGACCCTATAAGTCAGTGATGCCTCTGCCACAAAAACATCCTCTCAGCCCTCATGAACGTTGCGCGACTCTCATCTGGCTATGTTACAATATGCCTGCAAAGAACAAGCGTACCAAGATTATATAATCTGGAGTTTATCAATAGCGATAAGACTGCCAACGGAATTTTCTCCACAGGTGAATTCCAGGTGAAATCATAGCTAAATCCGCCGATTTCCTGGTCAAAACCCACCTGGATGGCTACTTGAACCTCACCTGAACATTACCTGGACTAATATAAACTGAGATATATGAGACTCCATGTTGTTAACCGATTTCTCACACTATCGCTGGCTGTGAAAAGTCCCTGCCCGGGTGGGGGCCATGTTGCAGAAAGTCGCGCGCGGGAATAGAATTCGGACGATTCGGACAGGACAACGCGCCCTGTATCAAATGAAACAAGTCACGCTTCGAGGAGGCTGTGGTGCTGGAACAATTCAAGGTACCTGAGGATATAGCGGTCCACGTACAGGAGGACGCTCTTCGGGAAACGGTTACGAGTGTATTCAAGAAGATGGGCGTCAACGACGCGGACAGCGAACTAGCTACCGATGTTCTCGTTGTCGCCGATATGCGCGGCGTGGAGACGCACGGTGTCTCCAATATGCTGCGCTCATACGTCGCGGGATACGGCAGCGGTGAGATAAACAACGACCCGAACTGGCGCATCACGCGCGAGACACCCGCCACCGCGAACATTGACTCCGACCGCGGGCTGGGCATAATCGTCACGCCCAAGGCGATGGAGATAGCGATAGAGAAGGCCAAGAACGTTGGCGTGGGTATGGTGACCATACACAACTCACGCCATCTGGGAATGGCCTCCTACCACGCGATGATGGCGCTGGAACACGACCAGATTGGTCTGTGCGTGACCTCCTGCCCGCCCGGTGTTCTGCCTACTTTCGGCGCGGAACCGAGGCTCGGAACTAACCCGATTGCGGTCGCGGCGCCCGCCGACAAGGAGCCGCCGTTCGTGTTCGATGCCGCCACAAGCACCGTCGCCGGAAACAAGCTCGGACTTGCCCGCAGGCTCGGAAACAAGCTGCATCCGGGATGGGTCGCCGACGCGGACGGAATCCCGCTAATGGAAGAGGTTGACCCGCCCGTGCCGGGCTACGAGGGACGAGCGTCGTCCTTCCTGCTGCCAGTCGGCGGCAACCGCGAGTCCGGCTCCCACAAGGGCTACGGCCTGGCCTGCATCGTGGACATTCTGGGCGGAATCCTCTCCGGTGGCGGTTTCGGCATGGTCCCCGGCCGCCCCAACTTCGGCCACATGGTCGCGGCCTACAACGTCGAGGCGTTCATGGACACCGCCGAGTTCAAGCGCACGATGGACAAATTCCTAAGAATGCTCAGGGAGACTCCACCCGCTCCCGGGCACGCAAGGGTGCTCTTCCCCGGCCTGCCGGAATCAGAAGAAGAAGAGGCCCGCGCCGAACACGGCATCCCCTTCCACCCCGAAGTCATAGAGTGGTTCCAGGACATCACGAGCGAACTGGACATCCCGTATAACCTGACGTAGGTCAACCCAATCGGCATGAACTCGGAGTAGTCCCGGCGTTTCCACGAGACGCGCTATGACTACTCCGAGAATTCATTAAGTCTGCGATGACGACGAAAGGAACAATCTCATGGATAGAGAAGCCTTCGACAAAAGAGTCAACCAGCATTATGAGAAAGCCCAAGAGTACGTCGAGTGCTTGGCTGGCGCTAGAACAACATTCCATAGTACGGCTCAAGCCTATGAGGAAGCGATACAGGCGTTGATTAAGGTAGGCGCTCTCGGAGTTAACCAGAGTGGCAATATCGTAGCTGGATGGTATAACTTCGGCGGTCAAGATCCTGAACGGTTCTCAGCGCCTGGCGCAAAGGGCGTGGGGCTGGTCGGAGGCGCGGCTAGTATAGCGGCGGCTCTCGGCGCTCCTGTCGCCGCGTGGACACTGGTGGGGACCTTTGGCACGGCCTCGACCGGAGCTGCCATCGGCGGGCTATCGGGAGCGGCGGCCACGAGCGCCACGGCGGCATGGTTCGGAGGCGGATCGTTGGCTGTAGGCGGGCTGGGAATGGCGGCTGCGCCTTTCGCGCTCACTGGGATAGGGGCCGTAGCTGGCCTAGCTGTTCTTGTTGCAACTGTAACCATCACACGCAGCGTAAATAGAAATCGCCAGCAGGACATGGATGACGCTGTTCGCAAGATGGATGTAGCCGAAGAGCGCATGGAAGCCAATCAGAAGTGGGTGTCGAAACATCAGGACGAGGCTGCGCGAATAACCAAGAAACTCGTCAAGACAACCGCAATCCTCGAGTATCTACATGGACAGGGTAATTCCAGTTCATCCTCCAATTCCAGTGACTGTGTCACGAATATAGGAGAAGCGTTGCGCGAATCTGAGAAGCTGGTACAAGAAATGGAAGAAGGCTTGCCTTATGGCATACTATACCTTAGAAGACCCAGCACCGTAACATCCATCAAGAGCATTCATGCCGAGCCAAATAGTTTGCATATCGTATGGGACGATCCGGACGATGGCGAATCTGAAATCAATAGATACTGTGTAGAATACAACAGGGACGGTTTCTTGCGGGACGGAAAATCCAAGAAGAAATTTACGGATGAACCGGAAATCACGCTGGAAGAACTGAGCCCAATATCTGAATATGAGTACACCATAACCGCAAGAAATCCAATCGGGTGGGGAGAAGAATCTGAGGAGTTCAAGGCCCAGACAACGGGATGATTCAATTTATTCTAATCGGGAGTGCGTCGGGACGGTAAAATGACAACTCTAGGAAATTCAGAAACGAAGGATCATATTCCGGTGGAAACTCTGCCTGTTCGCGAACCTACCGAAGAGGAGGAAGACATCGCTTTAGTCCATGCTGACGGCAACAACGCCAGTGCCGATGAGCGAAAGAATGTTCAGGAAGAGCCGGTCGAACCCTTCACTCTGGAAGAAGTCATGCATCTGACGCGCATGGACGCGACACACGACCCGGTTCTCGCAGAATATTGGGGAGACGATGCGGATGACGACCTCATCGCCAACCCCTAGCCCTGCAGATGTAGTATCCATAAGGGTTCATTTCATGGATCAAGCCGAGGCGAAAACTCGCCCCGCAGTCGTGCTCTCGAATTCCCAGTTCAACAGGTCCAGGGGGTATTTTGTCTTCACGCCACTAACAGGATCGCCAGGCAGTTTTTCCGACGAAAGTGTCGCTGAGATTACAGACATAAGTCTCGCTGGACTCAATCGCCGGACATTTTCTCATGGGATTTTGAGAACCGCCCGCAATGTAGATATTCGACGCATACTCGGACACTTATCCAGTCGGGACTATGCTCGAATCAGACGTTTGGTTGCGGAAATTATTCCTCTTTAGCCATATTCATGTCTGACGTTCGGGGTTTCAGCGTTGGAGCTCATCTGCCAAGCCATCTGCATGAACCTCCGCCAGCCGCGAGACAGGAACGCTGAGAAAGTCTCTGATTGTGAGGTTCTCACCGGACACTCTGCCCAAGGCCAAGTACGGAACACCCTCGGCGGCGCATATTTCGTCGAGGTCGGCAAGGCAATCAGGGTCAAGAGTAACGATTATCCGGGACTGGCCCTCGCCGAACAGCGCAGTATCCCATCTGCCGGAAACGGGCGCGGTGACTTCGGCTCCAAGCCCACCCACAATAGCGCTCTCCGCCAGAGCGACCGCTAGCCCCCCGTCCGAGCAGTCGTGAGCAGAGTTCACGACTGCCGACGAGATTAGTTCACGGCACACCCTCTGAACTGCGACTTCGAGGTCCAAGTCAATGCTGGGACGACCCGCAACCCGGCCATGAATCAACTCGAGGTATTCGCTCCCGCCCAGTTCAGAGCCATCTGATTCGAGCGAGTCCCGACCGATCAGCACGATCACATCCCCCTCGTTCTTGAAGCCCACGGTCGCATGTGCCTGAACATTCTCCGTAATCCCGAGCGCACCGACCACCGGCGTCGGGTAGATCGCCTCGCCGCGCGACTCGTTGTACAGGCTCACGTTGCCGCTGATGACGGGAGCGTCGAATCGGCGGGCGGCCAGTGCCATGCCCCCAATCGCCTTCTCCAGCTGGGCATATATCTCCGGCCTTTCGGGATTGCCAAAGTTCAGGCAGTCCGTCAGCGCTATCGGTAGCGCGCCGGTGCATGAGACGTTTCGGCACGCCTCGGCGACCGCGATCATTCCGCCTACAAAGGGGTCCAGGTAGCAGTAGCGCCCGTTGCCGTCCGTAGAGACCGCGAGCCCCTTGTCAGTGCCCTTCACTCTCAGCAGAGCCGCGTCTCCCCCCGGAACGATGACGGTGTTCGTCTGAACCTGGTGATCGTACTGCCGGTAAATCCAATTCCTGCTTGCGATGTTCTCACATCCAAGCAGCTTCAACAGGCATTCCGACGGGGAGTAGTGGGGAAGCGGTACACTGGACACGTCCAGTTCGGGGCCGGTCAGAGGCTTCACATTACTGTCCCCTCTGTAGAGAGGCGGATCCGTCAGCAGACCTACCGGAACGCTGCCTCGCGCCTGCCCGTCGTCCAGTATCGTCGCCAGACCGTCCGCCGTGACTTCGCCTATCACGTCGGAGCGCAGATCCCACTTATCGAAAATCTGCCTCACTTCCGCCTCTCGCCCGGGCTTTACGACTATCAGCATTCGTTCCTGAGACTCGCTGAGCATGACTTCGTAGGGCTCCATGCCCGACTCCCGGCGTGGCGCGTTGGACACGTCAATCCTGAATCCGGCATTCGCGTTGCCCGCGCACTCGACGCTCGCGCTGGCGAGTCCTGCCGCTCCAAGGTCCTGTATCCCGACGACCGCGTCACTCTGCGCAACTTCTAGGCAGGCTTCGATAAGCACTTTCTCCAGGAACGGATTGCCCACCTGCACAGTCGGCCTGAGTTCTCGCTCGTCTTCGAATGTCCTGGATGCGAGGCCGGACGCGCCGTGAATGCCGTCTCGTCCCGTATCGGCACCCACCAGCATCAGCAGGTTGCCTGGTTCCCCAGCGGTCGCTCTTCTGAGGTCACCAATCTTGAGAAGTCCCACGCACATCGCGTTGACGAGAGGATTGCCGGAGTAACTGGGAGAGAAGTACACCTCTCCGCCGACATCCGGCACTCCTATGCAGTTACCATAGCCGGATATACCTGAAACGACCCCTTCGAATAGATACTTGTTCCTGGATTCGGACAGCGGACCGAATCGCAACGAATTGAGTAGAGCGACGGGGCGCGCACCCATTGCGAATATGTCCCTGACGATTCCGCCGACCCCGGTCGCCGCCCCTTCGTATGGCTCAATCGCAGACGGATGGTTGTGAGACTCCACCTTCATCACCACCGCCCAGCCGTCGCCTATGTCCACCACCCCAGCGTTTTCGCTGCCCGTCGCGACAAGCAGACGGTCGCTGCTTGCGTCGAACATTCCCAGCAGGGGCTTGGAATGCTTGTAACCGCAGTGCTCGCTCCACAGCGAACCAAACAGGCCGAGCTCAAGGGAATTGGGTTCGCGCCCAAGACGCTCGACTATGGCTTCGTATTCAGCCTGGGAAAGCGCTAGTTCGTCGAGGGCTTCCTGAGAGACGGGCATTCGGATTATCCTATTGTGGTCGGAGACACGCGCTCCCTAAAGTCCAGTATCGAGCGGAATATCGCAAGGCCATCCTCGCCGCCGACCAGAGGGTCGCAGCACCGCTCGGGATGAGGCATCATCCCCAGAACGTTTCTCTCACGATTGCAGATTCCGGCTATGTTGCGGCGCGATCCGTTGGGATTGGCCGAATCGGTGACTCTGCCGTCCGGCTCAGAGTACCTAAAAATGATCTGTTCGTTCTCTTCCATAGAATCAAGCGTCGAATCGTCGGCATAGTAGTTTCCCTCGCCGTGCGATATGGGCACCGCAAGTACATCGCCTACGCGACACTTGTTGGTGAACGGCGAATCGTCGGATTCGACACGAAGATTCACCCACTGGCAGCGAAACTGGAGGTGCGCGTTGCGGGTCAGTACGCCGGGCAGCAGCCCCGCTTCACAGAGAATCTGGAATCCATTGCAGATACCGATGACGAGCCCTCCATCTTCCGCGAATCTCTGTACGGCGGGCATGACCGGAGAGAAGCGGGCAATCGCTCCGGGCCGCAGATAGTCGCCGTAGGAAAAGCCGCCGGGGACTATTAGGCAGTCGAGGCCGGAGAGGTCGGTGTCCTTGTGCCAGACGTAGCGCGCTCGCTGTCCAAGATTGTCCGTCACAGCCGTATAGCAGTCGGCATCGCTCCACGTTCCGGGAAAGACTATTACGCCGAATTCCATGTGATTATCGCTCAGACCTCTAAACTATGTATCTTGTCGGCGGCGCATATAGCGCTCAACTCGGATTGGCTCCATTGGTGGGTAAAAGCGCGATTACGCGATGAACGAAGTCGCGCACCTTGGGGTGGTCCGCGTCGAGTTGGTAGTCCTCCATAAAATCGTGATAGAAGTTGGCGTGAAACTTTTCCGCCACCCCAAACCCATTCGACAGAACTGAATCATCATGTATTTCGCCAAGTCTGTCTGCCGCTATTTTCATAGCGCGGTGGCTTCCGTAAGGCCAGCCGCGCTGCTGAGCGGCGGCCATTACCGCGTGGGAAGCCGCGCCCCACAGCTTTTCGGACGCCTGCAGATGGTCGCCTGCGGCGAATTCTCTGTCGGCGGCTTCCAGAAAGCTCTGCGCTGTTTCTATATGTTCCCTGATCTGCACGGAGGTCGTCCCCTTCACAGGTTTCTGAGCGTCTGCTGGACTATGGCGTTGACTTGGCGGCCCTCGGCCTTGCCCCGTATCTGGGGCATAATCGCGCCCATCACCTTGCCCATGTCGCCCGGCCCGGTTGCGCCGACTTCAGAGATAACTTGCTGTACCAAGTCGGCAATCTCCGCGCCGCTCAACTGCCGGGGCAGGTAAGAAACTATCACGGATAGTTCGCTCTCCTCCTTGTCCATGAGGTCCCGTCTCCCAGCCTCTCTGTATATCTCGATGCTGTCCCTGCGCTGCTGCGCCTGTCTCGAAAGTACCTGGATGACTCCCGCATCGTCGAGTTCCTTCTGGTCCCTTATCTCCTGGTTCCTTATCTCGGAGCGCAGGTACCGGATAGTGTCACGCCGGAGCACATCCTTGTCGCGCATCGCCTGTTTCAAATCGTCAACCAGTCTGGATTTCATAGTCATTCTGACCCTCCGGGTTCCGAGTTCTTGAGAACGGCTATCGCCTCTTCGATCCTGGACAACGAAGTTTCTCTGCCCAGCACTTCCAAGGACTCGAAGATAGGAGGAGAGACCTTCTGGCCGGTCACGGCGGCTCTTAGCGATCCGAGCAACTGTCCGACCTTTACTTCCAGGTCTTTCGCCATCGGCCTGAGCAAGCCTTCGATTGACTGCGTGTCAAATTCATCGAGGGACGCAAGACCGTCTCGCGCCGCCTTAAGGACGACCACCGTTCCCTCGACATCCATCCTTCTCTGTACAAGTTGGTCGGTATCCACGGAGACCGTATTGGAAAAGACGAATTTCACAAGCGGCTCGGCGTCCTGGAGTGTTTTGAGTCTTTCACGCACTAGCGGTACGACCTGATTCACCTGCTTATCGCACGGTGTCTCATCGAAGTCCGGGGCAGAGTCACTCCAGAACCTGGCAAGCGCGTTCGCAAGTCTGTTGTCGTCTGACATGCGTATGTGCTGGCCATTCAGCCAGTCGAGCTTGTTGCGATCAAATACCGCGTCCGACTTACTTACGCGATTGAGTTCGAAAGAACGTATCAATTCGTCGGTGGTGAATATCTCAGTTCGGTCGTCCAACGACCAGCCGAGAAGCGCGAGGTAGTTCATCAACGCCTCCGGCAACACGCCCATGTCACGGTAGTCCATGAGTGAGGCCGCTCCATGGCGCTTGCTCAGCTTAGTCTTATCGGGCGCCAGAATCATCGGAAAGTGCGCGAATTCGGGCATTTCCCAACCGAACGCGGAGTATAGCTGTACGTGCCTGGGGACGCTGGACAGCCACTCCTTGCCACGTGTGACGTGCGTTATTCCCATGTGGTGATCATCTACCACTGACGCAAGATGGTATGTAGGAAAGCCGTCCGACTTGAGCGCGACAAAATCGTCGTAAAGCCTGTTCTCAAACTCCAGGTGTCCAAAGATTATGTCGTCGAGTGTGGACTTGCCATCCAGCGGCATCCTGAAGCGGACTACGGGAGGCGTACCCGATTTTTCATACTCTCGCCGCTTGGAATCGGTGAGAGAACGGCAGTGGCCATCGTAGCCGATTGTCTCGTCGCCACGCTCTTGCTGAGCGAGTCTTAGCTGATTGAGCCGTTCCGGTGAACAGTAGCAGCGGTATGCATAGCCTGAATCTATGAGTAACTGGGCGGCTTCGTGGTAGAGGTCAAGCCGCTCCGATTGAACATAAGGGCCATGCGAGCCGCCTATATCGGGACCCTCATCCCAGTCAAGTCCCACCCAGGCCAGGGATTCGAGCATTGCTTCGACAGCGCCGTCGGTGCGGCGTACCTGGTCTGTATCTTCGACGCGGATCATGTACGCGCCGTCGTGTTTGCGAGCAAACAGCCAACCGAAGATAGCTGTTCGGATGTTGCCGATGTGCGGGTTGCCTGTCGGACTTGGGGCGAATCGGAGTCTTACCTGCTTGGTCATAGAAAGTCGGACCTCAGGGCCAGGATCACTAATCGAATCTGATTAAGATTCTAGCATCAACAGAGGCGCGACTTAAACTATGTCCGCATCTGCGGGAATAGGACGACCTCCCGGATGGTGCGCTGACCGCAAAGCAGCATGGCCAGCCGGTCTATACCCATGCCGAGGCCCCCGGTGGGGGGCATTCCATATTCGATAGCGGTCAGAAAGTCCTCATCGAGGCGGTCCCATTCCTCCTCGGGCAGCTCGGAGCGAAATTCTTCCTGCGCCTCGAACCTGGCTCGCTGGTCAATCGGATCGTTGAGTTCCGTGAACGCGTTAGCGATCTCCATGCCGGCGACAAACGCCTCGAAACGTTCCACGAGCCGGTCGTCGTAGGCCGCTCGCTTTGCCAATGGGGACACCTGCACTGGGTAGTCCACCAGGAAACAGGGATCAATGAGGTTAGGCTCGACCCGTGTGGAAATCAGCTTATCCACCAGTCCGGCCCAGCTTACCTGGTTTGAAACATCTACTCCGTTCGCGTCCATCGCCAGTTTCAGGCTTTCGACCTCTTGGTGTTCCAGGATGTCAATTCCGCTGAACTTATCAATCTGTTCGACCAGACTGAGTCGGGGCCAGGGAGGAGTGAAGTCAATCGAGTTGTCGCCATACTCCACGACAACGCTGCCGGTCACTTCAGCCGCAACGGTGCTGACGAGTTCCTCGACAAGGCGCATTACGTCGTTGTAGTCGGCGAACGCCTCGTAGGACTCCATGGTCGTGAATTCGGGGTTATGGTTGGCGTCTATGCCTTCATTCCTGAAGATGCGGCCAATCTCGTAAACTTTCTCAAGGCCCCCGACTATCAGACGCTTGAGGTGGAGCTCGGTAGCGATTCTTAGAAACAGGTCGCGGCTCAAGGCGTTGTGATGAGTCTCGAATGGATGCGCCATGCCACCCGCCGCAACGGGCACCAGAATAGGGGTCTCCACTTCAATGAATCCGCGCCTGTACATGAAACGCCGAATGGCCCTCACCATTCCGCTTCTCATGACAGCTATCTTGCGCGCGTCAGGATTAGCTATCAGGTCCAGGTATCGCTGTCTGTAGCGGACTTCGGTGTCCGTGAGCCCGTGCCACTTTTCAGGCAGCGGTCGAAGCGTCTTGCACAGGATAGTGAAGCTGCTGGACTGGACTGTGACCTCCCCGGTTCTCGTCCGAATCATCGAACCGTCCACGCCTATCCAGTCTCCTATATCAACATAGTCTAGAGTCTGGTATTCGTCGCCGAGCGTGTTGCTCCTGAACATGACCTGAATCCTGCCGGAGCCGTCCAGGATGTCACAGAAGGTCACCCTGCCCATTCCCCGAAGCGCGGTCACTCGACCCCCCACCGATACATGATCAATCTCGCCCTCGCCCTCGCCCGAAAATTCCACGGACTCGAAGTGCTCAATCGCTTCCTGCGCGGTGTGCGTGCGCTCGTAGTTTCGGGGATATGGATCAACTCCCCTGTTCCTGAGGCTCTCCAGCTTCTCAAGGCGAGCCTGAACAAGCTCATCGGATGGCAGTGGCATCTGGATATGTTCTCCTAAGTCTCATTCTATCTCGACAATTGTAAGTTTCTGGACGCCGGCGGGCGTATTGACTTCTATTACGTCCCCAACTCGATTGTCAAGAAGGGCCTCGCCAACGGGCGAGTCATTGGCGATCTTGCCTTCCAGAGGATTGGACTCGGCGCTTCCCACCAGCAGGTAGCGCCGCTGTCTTCCGTCTGGGGTCTCGACGGTGACCGACGATCCGAACTGCACTCTGTCGGCGGCGTCAGGACTCTTCTCCGCGACAACGGCGTTGGAGAGAATGTCCTGGAGGTCTCGAATGCGACCCTCGACAAATGCCTGCTCGTTCTTGACTTCCTCATACTCGGCGTTGTCCACAGTTCCGCCACTCTCGGTGGCTATATGGAGCCGGGCGGCTACATCGGGCCTCCGCGCGGTGCGGAGCTCGTTGAGTTCATCTACGAGCTGTCTATGGCCTTCGGGAGTAAGAAAACTTTGACGTTGATTCATGTGAGTTCTCCGGGTTGCCCCAAGCGGCCGAGAGTGAATTACGCAACACACACTCTCAGCCATATTCAGCATATCATACAACTACGAACATATAATGTAAAACTCGGCGCGGGCGCGCGTTTTGGGTGATATAATCGCAAGCGTGAGGTTGACGGAAATCGCAAGTGTCAGGATGGCAGTTATGTCGAGATCACATGATAGAGTTGACGTTTTGGTTATTGGAGCCGGGGCTTCCGGAGCGGCATTTACATGGAGCCTGGCCAAGGACGGCTTCGACGTTCTGTGCCTGGAACAGGGCGGCTGGGCCAACCCGTCCCAGTATCCACCCACGCAGCAGGACTGGGAGATTCACCGCCAGACGGACTTCAACGCCAATCCGAACTTCAGGGGCTTGCCGGAGGACTATCCGGTCAACGATGACGATTCTCCAATCGCGTCGCTGATGTACAATGCCGTGGGAGGAAGCACGATCCATTGGAGCGCGCACTTCCCGCGCTTCCACCCGTCCGACTTTCGGACGAAGACGCTGGACGGAGTGGCGGAAGACTGGCCTCTCAGCTACGAGGAGCTCGAGCCCTATTTCGACCTGAACGACCGCATCATGGGCGTAGCCGGAATGACGGGCGACACGGCCTACCCTCCCAAGTCCGCGCGCCAGACTCCGCCCATTCCCCTGGGCGCGGTCGGACAGACGATGGCTAGGGGATTCGACAAGCTGGGCTGGCACTGGTGGCCATCGGACTCGGCGATTCTGACCGCGCCTTACGACGGTCGGGCCGCCTGCAACAACTGCGGGCCATGCGACATCGGCTGCACGCGCGGGGCGAAGTCTTCGACGGACATCACCTACTGGCCCAAGGCGCTCGCGCTGGGAGCGCAGTTGAAGACTTACTGCCGCGTAAGAGAGATAACGGTAGGCAGGGACGGGCTGGCGGACGGTGTTCTGTACTATGACGCCGACGGCAACATCCAGGAGCAGAAGGCGCGCGCGGTCGTGTTGGCCTGCAATGGCGTAGGCACCGCAAGACTCATGCTCAACTCCAGGTCGGCGATGTTCCCGGACGGCCTCGCCAATTCGTCGGGATTAGTCGGCAAGAACCTGATGTTCCACCCATACTCGATGGTCACGGGCATATTCGAAGAGCTACTAGAGGGCTACAAGGGGCCGAACGGGGCCGCGATAGTCAGCCAGGAGTTCTATGAGACGGACCTCTCACGCGGGTTCGTGCGCGGATACGCCTTCCAGGTCGCGCGAAGCAACGGGCCCGTAACGACCGCGCAGGGAGGAATAATGGGTTCCCGGATTCCCTGGGGACAGGAGCACCATGACAGGTTCAGGAAAGCGCTGGGGCACACGATCACCATTGCCGTCATCGGCGAGGACCTGCCCGAACTCCACAACGAGGTCACCCTTGATCCCGAACTCACCGACAGCGACGGGATACCGGCGCCGAAGGTCAGCTACACACTCAGCGAGAACAGCCGCAAGATGATGGACCATGGCATCGCGCGGGCCAGCGAAGCGATGGACGCCGCCGGAGCCTACGACGTGAGCGTGATACCGCTGCTGCGGGCGGGCGGCTGGCACCTGATGGGAACCGCCAAGATGGGCGCTGACCCCGAAGACAGCGTGGTCAACCGGGGCGGCCAAGCCCACGACGTAAAGAATCTGTACGTAGTAGATGGCAGCGTCTTCGTAACCGCCGGAGGCGTCAATCCGACCTCTACGATCCAGGCCGTAGCCCTCCATATGGCGGACGAGTTCAAGCAGAACGCGCGGAATATGGGTGGCTGAAGAACGACAGAGGAAATGACAATGGCAGGATTTCTCAGCCAAAATCAGCACAGACTAGTAACCAGCGTACTTGACCGCCTCATTCCCCCGCAGGGCGCTATGCCCGGCGCTGGCGAAGTAGGAACTGCGAACTACCTCGATGGCATTGCGACAGAATCAGCCCAACTCGCGCGTCTTTTCTCCCACGGTTTACAGGACATCGAGATTGCAGCTGCACAGGTGGGGTCCGATTTCAAGGAGTTGAGCGGAGACCAACAGGACGAGGTTCTGAGAGACGTAGAGGCCGACAGCCCACAGTTCTTCGATCTGCTGGTGAGGCACACCTATAACGGCTATTACAGCAACCCTACGGTCGTGGAACTATTGGGACTAGACCCCAAGCCGCCCCAGCCGCGCGGCAATCGCGTCGAAAGGGGCGATCTCAGTTCGCTCCAGACGGTGGTAAGTCGTGGTCGGGCTTATCGGGATGCGTGATTGGACTAGGCATCCAGTCAGCTACACTACCTCGGACCTAGCGGACACCGTCAAACCGAGAGCTGTTCTTCGTAGCCCATGAGAAGATAGCCATCTCGACATCTACGGGGACAAATTCTCGGTCATTTCCCTCGATGTCAATGTATGTATATCTATTGTCATTCAGAGAATCCGCTATCGTCGCACACTGAGTAGCCAGTTGGTGATACTGCTTTAGGTTATAGTTAAAACCCCCAGCAGTAAAAACAGCTAATCGTAAACGTCCTATCCTATTACCGTAACTGTCTTTGGCTCCCCCATCTTCAAGTCTGAAGGGTATCGGGTCAATCCAATCCAAGACATCGAGAGTATCTGGACTAATCTCATTCCTATGAATCTCTTTGGTAAAAAATTGAGCTACGAATCTGTCAGCTATCGGGGCATCCTTGCGACCATACAGAAAAGATGCAACCGCCGAGCATACAGGTAGATTGCAGTTCGGAATCTTAAGGTACTTGATCATATCATCAAGGTGAAGAGTATTGGCGAAAGGTCCCAAATTTAGCAGACCTGAGCAGTAGTCTCGGTAATTCCGTTTCTCCATGGCTTTCATGTACTTATTAGTCTGGCCCAGTAGGTTATACCATTTAAGTCTGACTATGCCGTGAATCTCTGAGGCAAACTACCACCGTCATTCCCGCGAAGGCGGGAATCCATCGCGCCCAGTTGAGCAGAACATGCTGACTTCAGACCGAAACGGTATTATTGGTCTTCCAGCGATGAATGCTCACGAGCGAATCTCTGAGAACATTCACATCACCGTTGTCTAACGCAATCCTAACTTCCTCGGCGAGCATATTTATTTTGCGTTCTGAGTCATATCTACTTGCTCTTTCAGGCCATTGATACTTTTCGCGGTTTTCCTTGAACCAGTTGCCTATTTTAGCCGTGACCATTGGGTTACCTCCCCGTGTTTTCCCGCAAAGCCATCTATAGCAATGCCTGGATTCCTGCTCTCGGTCTATCATTTCTACGAAAGCGGGAATCCAGAAAACAGTTGGCTCTTGTTATCTCATCTACGAATGTAGATAGCGCTAGTACCCCATCCGTCCCTCGCGGGCGAGCCACGCGAACTGCTGCGGTCGGCGGCTCGCGCCCGGATCCATTATCACGTTCACGAGCGAAGCCTTGCCTGAGTTGAAGGCGCGTTCGAGTGCTGGCCTAATCTCGTCCGGCTTTTCGACGTACTCACCGTGGCCGCCGAACGCCTCCATCATCAGGTCGAATCGCATCGCGGGAGTGAAGTCGTTCGGGTTCTCCTCACCATCCACATACTCACGCACCCACTTGTCTATGTTCGCGTTCTGGAACACTACCCAGACGATGGGCAGATTGAACCGGACGGCGGTCTCGATGTCCATGCCGTTGAATCCGAAGGCCCAGTCCCCTTGCAGGCAGATCACCGGCTTGTCGGGATAGACGACCTTCGCGGCAATGGAGAACGGCACCCCCACGCCCACGCAGCCCGCGACGCCAGCGTCAACTCGCTGTCTGGGATTCCACACCGGAATCACTTGCCTGGATATATCCATCGTGGAAGCTCCGTCCGCCACCAGGATAGAGTCCTTCGGAAGGTAGTCGCGTATCTCCTTCAGGATGCGATAGTAACCCAGTGGCATGATGTCGGCATTCAGCATCGGCTCGATGGAGGCGGCATTCTGGGCCGACTTCTCTTTCAGTCCGCCAAGCCAAGGCGTCTCTCCGAACTCGACGGGATTGTCGTCCAGCGCGTCAACGAGCTGTCCCATGACCATCTTGGCATCGCCCACGAGTCCGACCTCGGCCGGGTGGTTCGTGCCTATCTCCTCGTCGTCAATGTCAACCTGTATCAGCTTGTAGTCCTCGGCGAAGCGGGGCGGCTGGCCGAAGTGGAATATCCAGTTCAGCCGAGCGCCGACGAGCAGAACCGTGTCCGCGCCCTGGAGGGCCTGAGTCCTGGCAGCGGAGACGTTCATCGGATGATCCGGTGGAAGAGTTCCGGCTCCCATCGGGGACGTAAGGAAGGGTATCTGGGTCCGTTCGACAAACTGGAGCAACTCGTCCTCCGCCCAGGACCAGGACGCGCCCTTCCCTACTATCAACAGTGGATGTTCGGCATCCTTGAGGACTTCCAACGCCTTCTCGATCTTGTCCGGCTCGGCGAGCGGCCTCGCCGGTTCGGGCGCGGGCACGGGTATCTCCACCTCGGAATCGTCAACCGACCCGGAGATCATCTCAGCGGGAAGGTCGAGATAGACGGGGCCCGGGCGTCCGGCGACCGCCCTTCTGAGCGCGATGTTGATCAGAGTCGGGATTCTCTGGATGGACTCGGCGGCATAGGCCCACTTACACAGCGGCGCTGTGGACTCCACCTGGGCCAACTCCTGGAAGTCGCCCATGTTGCGCCGGCGGAGCTCGGCGGAACCGCCTATGACAAGCATAGGCCAGCAGTTCACCTGGGCGTTGGCGATTGCGGTGAGCGTATTGGTCTGCCCTACACCGGATGCGGCTATGCAGACTCCAACGCCGCGCGTGAAGTACGAGTGCGCCTGGGCCGCCATAGCTGCCGCCTGCTCGTGCCTGACCGATATGACCCGCAAACCGGCCTCGGCGCAGCCATTCACAATCGGGCCAACCGGGTCGCCTGGCAGGGTGTAAACCGTATCAATCCCTTCTCGCTTCAGAGCGTCAACGACTAATTCTGCTCCTGTTATCTGTGCCATGTTCTCGGTGTCCCTTCACTGTGGGTGAGTTATCAGTTCTTAGTATTCAGTCATGAGTAATCGGTTGAGAGGGGGATTTTCGACTGGGAATCCTCATAGACTGGCTACGTTGTGTTCCGGTTTCTAAGTTCGGCGGCGCGCCGCACGCCGCCCATATCCGCGCCTTCGAGCGGTACAGTACCTATGATATTCTGAAGTTCAAGCTCCACGAGCGTTCCGTCCTCGACTCCGATTAGTTCTCCCAGAGTCCAGTCGTTGTGTTCGCCGAGGCCCGGCGTCGGCTCGTGCCGCACGTCCGACCTGTTCGCCATCTTCCAGATCGGACCGCTGTACAGATGTACGCCCGCGTCCGGGTGCTCCACTACCTGAAAATAGCCGCGCTCCTGCAAATGCGGGTCGTCGTAGGTATCCCCGCCGCAATCGAGTACCGGCCCCGCGGGAATTCCTCTCGCCTGGAGAGCCTCCGCTACCTCGTATCGTCCCAACTCCCTCGTCCATCGTCCGATGATGTCATCGAGTTCGATGCCGTTACGCAGGCGCGCCTCGAGCGTCTCGAACTTGGGATTGCGAACCAGTTGAGGCATTTCCATCACTCCGCACATCTCCACCCATTCCTCTTGAGACCTGACGGAAATCGTCACCCACTGATCGTCTCCCGCGCAGCGATAGACGCCGTGTGGAGCCATTCTGGGATGGCTGTTGCCTCTTCGTGGGCGCACGTCCCCTGTCAGCCCATACTGCATGAAGACCTCGCCAAGATGCGGCATGAAACTCTCCGCCTGGGAAAGGTCTATGAACTGGCCCCTGCCAGTGTGTGCGCGATTGCGAATCGCCATGCAGATGCCGAACATCGCGCTGACGCCGGCCACCGCGTCGGGGTGGTGTACCAGAGAGTTGTGCGACAGGTCCATGTCCGGGTAGCCGCGAAGCGCGGTGTGTCCCGTTATCGCGTCTATCACCATACCCATACTGCGAAAACCACGATATGGTCCGGTGTTTCCATAACCTGGTGTGAATAGCGCGATGATGTCCGGCTTTACCTTGCGAAGTTCTTCGTATCCCAGCCCGAACTTGTCCATCACGCCGAAGGCATAATTCGTGAACACAACGTCGCTGACGCTGACGAGTTCCTTGAACATCTCCACACCGGCGGGGCGTGTCAGGTCTAGTGTTACGCTCTTTTTGTTCCGGTTCACCGCGTTGAAGGCCCCGCTGCGATTCCAGGGGCGTTCTCCTGGGTCCATATCCGGGTAGCCGTGCGATACGGGGGCGGGGTTTATGGCCCCTCTGGCGATGCGCTGGATCGCCTCCACTTTTATCACTTCGGCGCCCATGTCGCCGAGAAGGACGCCGCAGAATGGCCCGGCCCAAATCTCCGCCAGTTCCAGCGCGCGGATGCCCGAAAGAGCGCTCTTCATTGCCTTCTCCGAACTAGGTTCTGTTGACATTTGATGATTCAGTCCTCTAAACGATCACAGCGATAGCAACGTCAGCTATACTCCAAACTTCTGGATTCCCGTTTTCACGGGAATGACGGTAAATGTCGACACGGCCTAATCATTCCTTACGACCCCGCTGTCTTCCAACTCTCTGATTTCACTCTCGGACAGGCTGACGAACTCGGCAAGAACTTCCCTGCTGTCCGAACCGATATCCGGCGCTGGCGAGGATGAGACCCTCGGCAAGCCCCTTAGTATGATAGGCAGCCCCGTATGCCATAGATGACCGTACACAGGATGAACGATGTCCTGGAAGTAGCCACGCGACCGGAAGTGTTCATTTTCGACGGTTTCATGGGAGTGCAGGACCGGGCCTCCCGGAAGTCCCGCCCTCTGCGCTGCGTCGAATACTTCCATACGTGTACGGGCATCCAGCCAGGACTGGAATATATCCTCCAGTTCGCGCCGGTTCTGGGAACGGTCTTCGGGGGTTAGAAAGCGCGGGTCCAGTTGGAGTTCCGGCTGTCCTATCATCTCGGAAATGTTCGGCCACATGCGTGAACCCAGAGGCAGGAAGCTAACGTACCCGTCCTTGCATCTGAAAGTACCTACCGCGTATGGCTCGCGTCCGCCCGCGGAAGACGTGCGCGGGTCGGTCCGGTTGTCCGTCTCGCCCGAATACGCGAACGGCCCCCGTCTCCCAACCTGGTGCGGATGTCCGGCCATAACCTCCATGATGGATATGTCAACCCAATCGCCAATCCCACTGAAGGCTGCGCCGGCCAGGGCGGACATAGTGGCGGCGGCGGCGGCTGTGCCGGCGAAGTACTGGGCGATCTCTCCGCCGTACTTGAGAGGATACCTGTTGGGCAGGCCCTCCCGGTTCATCGCGCCGGTCATGGCGAAAATGGTAAGTTCCGTGCACTCCCAACCGCTGTACGGCCCGGTCTGTCCGAAGGGAGTGACCGAAGTCATCACTATGTCGGGACGGTGAGCGGCAAGCGTCTCGTATCCGATGCCGAGCCCTTCGGCGACACCGGGACTCATGCTCTCGACGACGGCGTCGCATTGCAGCGCAAGATCACGCAGAAGAACTCGCCCGCGTTCGGACTCGAGATCCAGCGCGACGCTCCTCTTGTTGGCGTTCAGGTGGAGATACAGCGCGACCTGCTCCACATTGTCCGCGTTCACCGTGGGCGTCGGGGGGTGGTCGGGAGAGTCAACTCGGACCACGTCCGCTCCATAGTCGCTGAACATCTTGGCACAATATGACGCGGCTATGTCGTAGCTAAGTTCAAGAACGCGAATACCGTTGAGGGCCACTTGAGGCACTGTTCAGACTCCCTTGCCGCGGTTCGGGCAAGCGTTATTCTCTAACCACAGGCCCCATGTGTCAATGACCGAGTTGTACGAAAATCCCCTCTCCCCCGATGGAAGAGGGCTGGTGTGAGGGTGACTAAGCCGGACGCCTTGGCAGAGCTACGCGCGCGTGAGTATGTATCCCTTTTCGCCTCTCACTCGAACGGCGTTCGGCCTGGCGACCACGACTCCCGCAATCGTGTTGTCGAGCTTGGACTTGTTCATCTTCCAGATCAGTTCGACAGTCTCCTTGGGAAGATCGAGCGTGATGAACTGAATCTCCTGGTACTTCGGACGGTCCATGAAGACTACGTTCTGCCCCACCCACTCCGAAGAACCCGCCACCGGCTCGTCGAACTTGAGTGTCGCCGTGCCGTCTCCACTGTCCAGTTCGACGCTGACACCGTGCCGTTCGTCTTCGCTCGGAATTGCCAGTTCGCCGCGATATTGTTCCAAGGTTGAAGAAGTAGTCATTGGTTCACACCACTCGCTCTGTCAGGGTTTAATCTCATTCACAGAGTTTACAGCAGTTGGGCCATAGTGTGTAGTGTATCGCCGCCCATCAGCCCCAGGGCAATCGCATCTAAATTTCGGTCTGGGTATAAATTCAGATTTATATTGTGCAGGGCGCCTGCAGGGATTCGCGGGGGACTTTACAGGAGGGTTCTGAGCCCTGAATCCCCCTGCATTTGTCTGAATTTGTAGCTAAATGGCCGAAAATAATTTTTCTGTCGGCTTATCATATATTGCAACTTATGGTTTTCGATGTTCAGGACGCCGGATGTCGGGTCGAAAGTCATAGAGGGTATTGTAGCCTAATCAGTACAAATGTACAAGGTCGGCTGTCAGCGTCGTTTCAGACTTGATAGTCCCGTCCATCACCATCTTGACCGCATGATCGTCTCTGTGTATAATTACACGTAATTGAGTAAGGAGTAAGTCCAATGACTCAGGATAACGTGAGAAACAAGACCTGCGAGAAGAACGAAGACGCGCCGCGCGCTGAGAACAAGCGGGTGATAACCGTCGTACTGGATGACCTTGACGACGTTGACAAGGCGGTGCGCGACGCCTTCGACAAAAGCAAGGGATTAGCCACGAGTGTTGGGGAGTCCATCCGTGACACGATCAAGTCGGTCAAGGCGACGCGGGACAACGTGGTGATGCTGAGAGTGGATTCCGAGAGCTTGGAGAAGATAGACGAGCTTGTTGACTCCGGCGTCACCAGCAGCCGCTCGGCCGCCGCCGCGTTCCTGGTGGAAGAGGGCATCAAGGCAAGGTCCGACCTGTTCGACAAGATCGCCGAGGAGACGGATGTAATTCGCCAGGCCAAGGAGCGAATCAGGCGTCTTCTGGAAGAGGAACCGGAGCCAGAGTCAAACTGATTAGCCTATATCTGCATACTTTTGGCTTTCAAGGAGGCATAATAACAGTATGAATCACAATCCCATATCTCTCAGGCGTGGATGCTATCTGGATCCGCAAGGGCGAGAACGTTGTGAAGTGGATAACAAGGTCGCATACGATAGTGAGAAACAGGCTATGTGGGCAGTGCGCGAGTCGCGCTTTTACATCAAAACTGATTTGAGGGCTTATCAGGGCGACAGTTGTGGTCACTGGCATCTCACATCAAATGAGTAGCGTCTATTCATTACATCTGTCTCCGCGCAAGAAGAAACTTCCCCAGACGCCATAATCCCACGCCCAGCAGCCCCCAGACAACTAGGTTGACCACGATTGCCAGGGTTATCGCCTCGCCGTTCAGGACTAGAGAGGCGGCTATGATCAGGGCCACCGCAGCCAACACCTGAATTTTCACTTTGTTACTCCAATTCATCAAGAAATTCGGATACCATGCGCTCAACTGAGGCTTGGGTAGTTTATCCACATTCTCCTTGCGTCGTCTGTTCATCTCAACTTCGATTATTTCCAAAATACTGCCTTTGAACTGTTGTAATTCTTCTTCGATTTCAGGACCTCTAGCGGCCACTTCTTCCATAGAAGCATCTGGATTGCGTTCTTTGAAGTCTCTCATCCCAGACACAATGAATTCTATCTCCGCATTGTGCAACTCACACAGTGCTGCTATTAGTCTCTCAGTCGCGTCGCCGGTTGGCATCATGCGTCTCCGTTGTTTTGCTTATGAACTTTCCATGATGTTTAATTTGTAATCTCTGCCACACATAACTCGTGTATCTTGACACCGGTTATAATATACTTGCCAGCATCTCTCCTAACTCATCCTCAGTCATGGGGTTGGGCATGAAACCGAGACGCTCCCAGCGTGAGTGTTCCACGATTTGAGCGATGTCGTCGCGTCCTATTCCCAACCCGGATAGTCTCGTATGCAGTCCGCAGCGTTCCATGATCTCCGTTATCTTAGCGCAGGCGGTGTCGGTGTCTTCGACTCCGAGCGCGGACAGCAGCGCGGGCATCTTGTGCGCTATCGCGCGGGCGTTCCAGCGCAGCAGGGGCGCGAGCGATATGCCCACCGCCTGGCCGTGCTCGACGTTCCAGAAGAGCGTCAGCGGGCTCCCGATTCCGTGGCAGGCGTTCGGAGGGCTGTTGCTGTACCCGACGCCGGACATCGTGGCTGCTATCGCGCACGCCGCGCGCGACTCCATATCGCCCTGGATCGCCGAGCGCACAAGGTTCTCTGAGTAGATGCGTATGACCTCCAGCGCGAGCGCGTCGGACATCGGTTCGGAGTTCACGTTCCAGTAACTCTCGAACGCGCTGGTGAAGGCGTCCATGCCCGTGTTCGCGGCCAGATTCTGGTCCATCGTCATTGCGAGCTTGGGGTCAACTATCGCCGCGTCCGGGAACATCATCGGCGACGACAGCCCGAAGTGGTTCTTCGCGTCCCAGTCCCAGAGCGCCGAGCCGGAGGTCACCTCGCTGCTGCTGCCAGACGTGGTCGGGACCGCGATGAAAGGCAGGCCGGCGTTCTCGAAATTGGCAGCTCCACCCATATAGTCCCTTGAAGCGCCGTCTTGGGTGGCAAGGATTGCGGCAGCCTTTGCAAGATCGAGCGCGCTGCCGCCGCCAATCGCGACAACCACGTTGGCGCCCGATTCCCGGCAGTGACTCGCCGCCGCGTCCGCGTCGTCCGGCGAAGGAAATGGGTTGGCCCTGTCATGAAGCGTTACCAAAAAGTCCGCGAGGTCGTCCAGGACCTGCTGGAGAATGCCACGCTCCCGCAGGAAACTGCGCCCTGTGACGAGAAAGACGCTCGCGCCTTCTCCGGCGACGCCTCTGACTTCATCCGAAAGCGTCTCCAGTTTGCCGAGGCCATACACTATCCTGGTCGGGTTCCGCCACACGAAAGATGATACGAACTGATCAGTCAAGATTGCCTCCTGTTCCTGTTCCTACAGAATCGCTACGGGCCGCATTGTAGCGCAACCTTAGGGCCATTGACAGGTTGCCGGGTCTGCCTGATTCTTGACTGATGAGCATCTTAGTCATATCATTAGCTAAATTATTTGGAGGACAATTGGAAATGCGTGTAGTCAATATCCATGAAGCCAAGACACACTTGTCGCGGCTGGTTGCGCGGGTAGAAGCGGGTGAAGAGGTCATCATAGCCCGCAACGGCGAGCCAGTCGCCCAACTTGTGAGATGCAAGCCGGCCGCCAAGCGACAGCCTGATGTCCTGAAAGGCAAAGTCGTGATTCCGCACAGCTTCTTCGACCCGCTTCCAGATGAAGAATTGACCTTCTGGGAAGGTGGTCAATAGCAGCCGTGCGCGCATTGTTGGATACCCACGCCTTTCTATGGTGGATTGCTGACAGCAGCCGACTTTCGGAGAGCGCCTACCAAGTGATAGCGGACGAGGAAAACGACATCGCCGTTAGCGCGGCGTCGGCATGGGAGATTGCCACCAAGCATCGTCTGGGCAGACTTCCGAGCGCTGACGCGCTCAGTTCCGATATTGGCGTATATATCGCGCAACAGGGTTTTGACGAAATGGCGATAACCGTCAGCGACGCCCATCGCGCGGGGGTGCTTCAGGAACATCACCGCGACCCTTTTGACCGGATGCTGATAGCCCAGGCGTTGTCACGCGACATGATCTTCATTTCCAATGAATCACTCTTTGATCTATACGGCGTGCGCCGTCTGTGGTGACCTGTATCGAATCGAGTATGGCAGACGATAACCCAAAACTGAACGCTGGCAAACTGCCCCTCGATCTCCTCGGCAGTCTGTTGGGTGAGATCGAGACAGCCGACCCGCGCGTGGTACTCGGCCCCCGGCCCGGTGAGGACGCCGCCCTCATTGACTTCGGCGACCGCTATCTCGTCGCCAAGACGGATCCGATTACCTTCGCGACCGACCTGATTGGCTGGTACATGGTGAACGTGAACGCCAATGATCTCGCCGTCATGGGCGCGACTCCAAAGTGGCTCCTCGCCACGCTGCTCCTGCCCGAAGGAATTCGAGAGTCGCGGGTCGCGGAGATGTTCCAACAACTCAGCGACACCTGCGCCGAACTGAACATCGCCCTGGTCGGCGGTCACACGGAGGTCACCTATGGCCTCGACCGTCCCATAGCCGTCGGCGCGATGCTTGGCGAGGTGGACAGGGACAAGGCGATACTCAGTTCGGGTGTCCGTCCGGGAGACTCGCTAATCCTGACAAAGGGCGTCGCTGTGGAAGGAACTTCCATCCTCGCCCGCGAGGCTACGGACGAGTTGACGGCGAAGGGCGCGGATCCTGATTCGATAGAGAAAGCCGCTGGCTTCCTGTTCGATCCGGGGATCAGCGTACTGAGAGACGCGCGCATCGTCCCTGAAACGGGTGAAGTCCACGCGATGCACGACCCCACTGAGGGCGGACTTTCGGGCGGCCTCTACGAACTCGCCGCCGCCTCAGGCGTCGGATTCGATATAGACGCCGATTCCATACCCATACTGCCTGAGTGCAAGATGTTCTGTGATGCCCTCGGACTCGACCCACTCGGCCTCATAGCGTCCGGGTCGCTGCTGGCCACAGTGGCCCCGAATTCCGCCGACGCTGTGCTGGATTCCTTGGCGAGCGAGGGGATAGACGCGAGTGTCATCGGCATCGCAAACGAGAACGCGGACGAAATCACGCTGCATTCGGAGGGATCATCGTCCGAGTTTCCCAGATTCCAGCGCGACGAACTGGCGCGCTTCTTCAGTCCATAGGACGCTCGTTACCCATTGTGTAGAGCGTCTGGTATCATGCCGACAATTAAATCAAGGAGAGTCTGCGAATGGCTACGAACGGCAACGGCCTCAGGGTCGGATATGGCGACTATACCTACGAGCATGTACCCGGCTGGGGCAAACTCCCGGATGGCTGGGAATGGAACCACGCCGTCGGCGTCGGAGTTGACGCACAGGACCGCGTCTTCGTGTACAACCGGAGCGACCACCCCATGATCGTCCTGGACAAGGACGGCAACGTCATAGACCACTGGGGCGAGGGAATGTTCGGGTCGGCGCACCACATGACCGTCGGGCCCGACGGCAGCGTGTACACCACGGACGTGGGCAACCACACAGTGCGCAAGTGGTCGGCGGAGGGCGACCTCATCATGACACTCGGCACTCCGGACGAGCCCGCCGAGGCGATGAGCGGCGACCCGTTCAACCGTCCGACCGACGTGGAAGTGGCGCTCGACGGCACCCTCTACATCGCGGACGGCTACGGAAACGCCCGGATTCACCACTTCACCGCGACCGGCAAGCGCCTGAATTCCTGGGGCGAGCCGGGAGAAGGTCCTGGACAGTTCCGCATCCCGCACAGCGTCTGCCAGGACAACACCGGCAACATCTACGTCGCGGACCGCGAGAACAGCCGCATACAGATATTCACGCCCGACGGACAGTACGTGACCGAATGGCGCGGCGTTCACCGTCCCGACCACATCTGGCAGGGGCCAGACGGCAACATGTACGTCACCGAACTCGGCTTCCACCAGGGACTTGGCGCAGACCAGCCCACCCCGAACGCGATTTCGCATCCGGCCGGCGTCAAGATACTCACCCCCACAGGCCAGTGGGTCGGCGGATGGGGCATGAGCACCGATACCCCCGGCGACATCATCGCCGGACACGCGATTGCCATTGATTCAGAGGACAGCCTGTACGTAGGGGAGACCCTCGACGGCGCGAAGGTCCAGAAGTTCGTCCGCGTCGAATAGAAGATGATCGCAAAAGTCCCCTCTCCCTCAGGGTGAGGGTGGCTAGGTTCAGCGCCGCGCGCTTCCAAACCCGTAGGGGCGTCCCTTGTGGGCGCCCCTGTACGCTATCTTCCCTCGAACGTCCCCAGCTCCGGCCAGATGCTTCTCATCTGCCAGCAGTCCAGCGACAGCAGCCTCGCGCCGCCGCCCCTCGCAAACAGCGACACGCCCCGGCTAAGTTGGTGTGGATACACCCTGACAGTCAGGCACTGGCGGTCGTTGGCAAACACCTCGATGACGCTGCGGTCTATGAACACGCGCAGTTCCAGCGGCTCCCTGGGCGACAGCTTCAGAGGGCCGATCTCCGGCGAGCGCGCCCACACGAGTCCACTCTGAGACGACTCCGAGACGTCTATCTGGAGCGAACTCGTATCGAATCGCCTATGGTCGTTGGGATAGAGCGAGATGCGCGTCCGCTCCGCGCCGTTCGGCGACCTCAGCACGTACATCCCCACCTCGCGCGCCTCTTCCGGCGCGATAGTCGCCCTCATCTCGATGGACTGTCCGCCGATGTCGGCCAGCGGAACCTCACTATTCGGCGCGATGTAGAACGGCTCCGCGCTCCTGTGGTCGAACCTGAGCGACTCCACCTCGTCCACAGGCGCCATCATCAGCGAGTTGTTCGAGTCGAGCCAGTACCGGCGGGGCAGCGTCATCATCTCGTCCGTGTCCGCCGAGTCCTTGCCCGTGTGCATGTTGAAGATGCCCAGGTAGCGACCCGAATCGTCTATCGTCGCGGACGGAGCGTGCAGGCTTCCGACCACCCAGGGGCCGTAGTTCATGCGCCCGTGCTTCTCCGGCCTGAATCGGTGTGTCTCGGTGTCGTACTCGCCGATGTAGTATCGTCCGGCGCGCTTGTGACTGAACAGCAGCAGCATATGTTTGCCGTTGCCGATGGGCCAGAAGTTGGGAACCGCCGCGTCCTCGCCCGGCTCCGCGAAAAAGGCGTCCTCCATCAGCGGACCGAGGTACTCCCACTCTGCGAGATCCTCGGACCTGAACAGGTGATCAACCCCGACTGCGTCCGCGCCCCGCTCGCCTCCCTGGAAGGTGCCTGACACGGAGTAGTAGAACCCATCCTCTTCCTTCCAGATGCACGGATCGAACACCCGGTAGCCCTCGCTGTTGGGAATAATGTCTGCGCCCGTCGTGCTCCGGTTGTCTCCCGGTATAACGGGGTTGTTCGGATGCTTGTCCCAGTTGAGCAGAAGCGGGTCCGACGCGGTTGCGATAGCGTTCCCTGACTGCGTCCCGTGGTATATGGCGACCACGCGGTCGTCCTCGACCAGCGTCTGCCCGCTGAAGCAATCCCGCTCGGTCGTCGGAAAGATAGCGGGCGGGAGGTCGCGCCAGTGAATCAGGTCGTCGCTGACGGTATGACCCCAGTGAACGCGGTCAACACCCGTCGGCCTGAACTGGTAGAACATATGGTAGCGTCCCTGCCACTGGCACAGCCCGTTCGGGTCGTTCATGTAGTTCTCAGGCGACGAAAAGTGATACAGCGGCCTGAACTGGTCGGCGGCCAGCCGCCTCCTGGACCGTGTGAATCGCCGAATCCACTCATCCGACTCCAGCGAGCCGAGTTGCTCGTCCAGACCGTCAGGGTAAGTTTCGCCGTATAGGGGTTCGTGTTGGGAAGGTTGTGTCATCATCTTCGTCTCCCTTCTACAAATCGCCCGAATGCGAAGAAGCTGACATGGGCTTTGGTTATCGGAGTACAAGGAGGGCGATCTTGATGCCGTTCTCTCCATATTCGGTTAGCATCTGACAACTCAACTGACTCTGCCGAGTAAAGTAGTTCGAATTTGTCAGGATAGTTTGACTGAAACCAGTGTGCTAGCTCAGTTCTCAGTGTTTTTCTCTGATCCTTGTATTTAGGGTGGGTAGTCCATGGTTTACTCTGTCTAAAAAGTTCCTCATGAGTTGGATTTTTTCGGTAGATTTCATAGACAACCGGAATAAACACTTCGAATCTCGGGTACTCCATATTGGCAGGTATCTTGTCTGAGATTTTATCTATGTCACCTTTTACGCTACCACTCTTATTTTGATAGAGCTTTCTTCGTATTCCCCATACACCTAACGGGCCACCATTCAGATCTTTTTTTCTAGTGTCTGTAAACATTCCTTTACATTCTATCGCAATAGTGATTCGTCCGTTGCAGACTACACATAGATCAATGTGGCCAAGTTGGGGACGTACTATACAGTTATGAAATTGCTCATTGAGCACTTCCTCAAATAGTTTATCTGTCAAGTTCTCCCATGGAATTTGATACCTTGGCGTATCGTTAGTTATTATCTCAGCTATACTTCCATTCCAGTCAGCATCTATGAGTTTTTCCTTCGCTAGTTGAAAAGCGTTTTTCAATGAATTTTCCAGTTCGATTTGTGTTGAATACATTTGTATCTCCTCCAGATAGCAGTTCTTTATTGTCGACTCCATGCATCTTCTTCCTGAGATAACAATTTCTTTGATTCATTCAATGAACCAATTCTTGGTTCCAAACACCATAGTGATGGCTTTGATCTTATCGGACTGCTGTAAAAAGAAAACTCACAAGTTTGCACTGAACTCCAATCGGTATATTCACTCATGATAGAGAAAATTAGAATCCCGTTGCCGCGCTGATTAAATATATCGACAGTCAGAATGACTATTGCGGTACTATACACACCAATGTAATCCATACCGATTAGTTTTTCACTTGGATCATTGTTATTCCCTTTGCATAGAATAGTGAAAGTATCATTATCAAGAAATCCAGATGAACATTCAGATATATTAATCGGAGCGCCAGGGATATCCAGTGGAAATTCCTCAAGAGTAGGAAAGGATATTTCGTTTTCAAGAGCAATGTGCCTTATAAACCCATCATTTATCCAATATTCTAGATATTCTCTTGTAAGCGGAGGAGGTATGGGTATAGTATCCGGTTCAATTATAGGTGTGGAACGATCACAATCTATTCTATCTGAATCAATGCTGCCTTCAGGGCATGGAAGATAACCACATGGAAATTCACATGGGACAGGAGTATTGTAGTAGTATGTAGTGATATTGAACTTAGATTCAGGTTTCAGGACAAAGGATTCTGTCGTAAGGATGGGACCTGTATTTTCTACGTCACCTTCGGGGCTACATGAGATTCCTGCTAGTGTAGATATGAGGATCAGAACGGTCCACCATACGAGTGTCGAGTAGCTATTGAGCATTTTGACTACCACATGATTTATTTTGTAGTTTGCCCTTCCTTCGACACAAGCCGGATTGACGGTATGAGTCCGACTTTGGGCGTGAAGCTCTTAGTATCCGGGTTAAACTCAAGGAACAACCTATCAAGACCGAACCAGCCAATTACCGGCTGCGTACCTTCATCGTTGAACAGGACCTGCAAGATGGCTTCCTTCTCCCCCAATCGCACCCACGCATAGCCTATCTCCATATCCCTCGCATCATTGCTGTCAGCTAACCAAACTCGCCGCGTTCCTGCGGGCGCGATACCCAGACCACGCAGAACCGGATCCGGGACAGCCGTCATGAACGCCCCCGTATCCACCAAAGCGTCCACGCTCACCCACCGCTCGCGGTCAAAGCCGCTAATCTGGATTTCTACACTGAATGTTTCCATAAAGGCTTCCATACTGCACAAATCGCAGGTAGTACTTGCGATTTGTGCAGATTTCATAGCTGATACTGCTGTTTAGTACCCATAAGCCACCATTTGCTTGATATATCCATTACGCAACGCTGTTCCATCGCCTACACTTCGATCAACTGTACTATTGCCTGCGGTTCAGGAATCGGGTCGCCATACTCCCGCATCATTTCCAGGTGGTATCCGATGGCCTCTTGTATTAGCGCTTCCACTTCCGGCAGAGTCTCGGCGGCGGCTATGCAGCCCGGCAGGTCAGGGACATATGCCGAGTAGTTGTTGGGAGCTTTCTCTATGACTACGGCGTACTTCATTTCACTCTCCTATCTTACCCCCTTCTCCGCATCGGAGCCACCATAATCAAAACCCCCGCCACCAGCGTCAGGATCCCCGAGTAGTAGTACACCGACCCGTACCCGCCGAAGTTCTCTATCACCAGGAATGCCAGGAACGGCGACACCGCTCCCAGTATCCCGTTCAGTCCGAAGATCAGCCCCACCGCCGTCGCCTCAGTCCCTCGTCCTACCTCGTCGAGTACTGCCGCCTGCACTATCTGGTGAAGCGCGAAGCTGAACAGACCCGTGCCCGCCAGTACCAGCGTCAGCCACAGTCCACCACCCGCCCCGACCGTCACGAACGACAGCGCCGCAGCAATCGCGAACCCCGGCACCAGCACGATCTTGCGTCCGAACCTGTCCGACAGGTATCCCAGCGCCGGTGTCGAGGCTATCCCCATTCCGGTCAGCAGCGCATAGTGGAAGCCCGCGTCCAGGTGGCTCTTGTCCAGCGTCTCCTCCAGGTAGAACGGCGACCACGCGAACAGCGCGTCCAGACCTATGCCTCTCAGCATCGCCGAGCCGACCAGGAGCAGCACCACCGGACTGCGTAAGAGCTGCGCCGACTCCCGCATCTGCCTCCGCGGTTCCGTTTGGTTGTAGTTGGTAGGCTAGTTTTCCCTGAAATCCGCTCACACTTCTTCGCCCTCGGTGAACAACGCACCAACTGACAAGCCAAGCTCCAGGTCAGACCATGATAATCTTCTTTACATTGGCATACCCGGCAAACTGGGACCACCAGGACCAAACGAATCCGTCCAAAGCACTGTCCCCATGACGAACATCATGATGATAAACAGGAAAAACCCGACCGGGACACCCAGATCACTGCCAGGTTTTTCGCCGCGTGGATTTAGTCCCGGGTCCGACCTCAGACGCGTTACCTGGGCGTCCGACAGCGAGAGAGCAATCCCTACCCACCGATAATGCGGGTTGTCCTCCTTGGAAACCATCAACTCCGCATCCATGGTGTCCAAGCTGTTGTCCACGATGCTTTGCACCGCGGGTACATTGGACGGTTCCGTTTGATTGTGGTTGGTTGGCCTCAATTTCCCTTAGATCCGCTTACCCCTCCTGGCATAGGGATGACGCGCTTTCTTTCGTTTCGGTCTCTTCGGCTTGGTGGGTTTGCCGGGTTTCGACGGCACATCGAATCTCTGGGGACGACGATTCGATGAACCGACAAACACTAGGTTCTTACCAGACTTCATTTCAACGCCCCGCTCGTTTAAGTCCGCCCGCTTGAGTTTCGGTTACGTACTGTGGCTGTGTACTCCTGATGCGATTTAATGACCCTCGTTGAGGCGGCGACAGCATATGGCAGTCCCGGGCTACACCGGCTACGTGACATATCCGGCGTGCGTCGGGAGCGTGCGGGACGTGACGGCGGCGAAGGTTAGGATCGGCTCGTCCAACGCCATCACTACCGAGGGCAGCGACCTAGTCTTCCGCATCTATACCTCGGTAAGGGTCAATCAGCGTCTGAGTTTCAACTATGACACTTGGTCGAATACCATCTTGTCGTGAGGCAATCCTGTCCTCGATAAGTTGCTCTGAACGGGCAACGTACTCCTGGAAGACATCTTCGTCATCCATCCGGTCGACTTCAGGCGAAGTCCCGTCAGTCCCGGGTTAGAGTTGTAGCCGCTCGGATGAGTACTCGAGCAGTTCTTCGGCAGCAGACCCTGACACCTGGAACAGGGTCAAGCTGCTGCCCAGCGTATTTCTGGTGCCGATGGACAGGCCGTCTCTGGGACACTGACCGGTCCAGACGACATCGCGCACGAATTCATGACGGTCCTGGTCATCCACGCTGCGAACCCTTATTTCGGCCGAACTCTGTATGTCTCCTAGGTGATAGAGACGTGTCTCAGGGTCATAAGTGACCACCGTATCTTCTACCTCGATCTCCCTGTGGAACCTTTTGACCTGGCCGGACCATGTCCTTCTCGTCGCCGGCTTTTCTCGTGGCCAGAGTTCACTGAATCGCCTGCTGATTTCGTCATCCGGCAGTGAAGGCGTTATCTCGCCCACCTCGCCCCATCCAATCGCAACCAAATTGGCCTGAAGGAAGTATTCGGCGTAGATTCCATTGCGGCCCGCACGGACGAACCACATGGTTGTCTCCGAACTAGACGTGTGATGCTCTCCTCCCAGGATGTTGCCGTCAATTGGGTTGAGGCCCATATCTGTTGTATCCCTCATCGCTGGTACTTGCCAGGTAAACGATCAGGATGATCGCGAGTACTGCCCCGGCAATCATTCCGACTGCGCCAAGTCCAGTCAATAATAGGCCAACAAGAAAGAAACCCTCGAATAACTCTATGGCAGACTCCGCCGATCCATTGACTCCGCCGATGGCATCGGCAATCCCCATGGCCAGACCGCCCAACAGCCCACCAGCAACGCCGATGACGAACATGTAGACGCCGACCGCCATTAGTGGAATTGAGAGCAGAGCAGGCGCAGTGCCGATCAGAAGCCACCAGGCGCTTCTTCCCGTATCGTGCAGTCTCCGAACGCATACAGCCAACGACGGCAGCAGTGTGCCCAGAAGGTAGAGAAACCAGGCCAGGGAAATCCAATCGTGAATTGCGCCCGCCAGGACGCTCGCGACAAGGCCAATGATTGCCTGCACCAGCATGAACCACCAGAACTCTGAGCGGTCGGCCCGACCATCGAAGACCGCGTATTTTCGCAAGACACTGGTGTATTCGGTGATCATGTTCGGAGAGTAGCACCAGTATGGCTACGGGGCAACATTTCGAGCAGCTACTCCTTAAGGGGGAGGCACAGTGCTACGCTCGCACTATGACACCGCATTATCAGGTGTCCATGCGCCTCCCTCCCGGTAGGTCGTCGAGCGTGACATAACGGCTCAAGTGCGAACCAGCGGCGTCTTCTCTGCTTTGGAAGTCCCAAGCCCGTACACTGCCCGATTCACGACTTCACACGCAATCGAGCTTGTTTCCGAGATGCTACGCATCTATCATTGAGCGTTGATTTGCTTCAGACTCCCCAACTGGACAGACAGGACAATGCCGGACAGCGATCACAGCTACTATGACGTGCTTGGTGTAGCTGCCGACGCCACTTCGGAGGACATCCGAAGAGCATACCGCAGACTGGCCAAGGCGCATCATCCTGACGTTAGTGGGGAGCCCGGGCCGGCGGGCGATTCAGAGAAATACATGAGGCGTACCGTGCGCTTTCCACGCCTGAGAATCGCATTCGGTATGATCGGGAAAGAGTGTCAGAGGTTGAGCGTGTGAGACATGAATGCGAAAAGCGCTCTCGTTTCGAACAGTGGAGACAATCCCAGGCCAAGGATGACTCAATCTCACGCATAGTCGCCAGGACTCGCAGCCGCATACGGAGACTCCTAGGATTATGAACTCTACACCTATGCTCCCTCATCTAACCCGCTGATGACCTCCCTGATACGGGACAGGCTGGCGGAGGCATAGTCGGTCGCCTCATAGTGCTGTATCTGCTGCTGCTTCAGCCCAATTCGTTCTGCCAGCTCTCTCTGACTCATACCCGGAGCTATCCGTGCCTTGATGAGTGTCTCCGGCAGACTGGACACCATCCCGAGTTCGGTCATGTCGAACTTACCATCCCTCAGATCTTCATACTCCCTGAGTTCACTCCTCAGGTCCTCAATCTGGCTGGATATGGCATCCTCACGAGCCTTGACGATCAGCGGGTGAAAGTCTCGGTCCCCGCCATTGTCACTTCTGAGTTCGGCGAGTGTCCGCTCGAACCGCTCCGCCTGCGCCCTGGTGATCCTGTACTGCATTTCATTCTTAATCATTTCAGATCCTCCAGGTTCATAGCGACGATTCCCTTCGGATTCCCGGTCTCTTTGTCAGTCTGGAAGAATTCGATGAACGACAGTCCTTTCGATATCAGCTATCGCCGACGCAGGAAACAACTCGCCAAGGAATCTGGCTTTCTGTATTGTCCTGCATGGATCGAATATCAGCAACGCAGGATCAAGTTGAAACGGATCGACGCCGCTCTCTTCCCAGCAGGCGTCGAGATCGTTCGGATATTCCTTGGCCTCTATGCGCCCCGTAGTCTGGGGTCGAACGTATCCCTCATCCAGTCGCCAACGAGGTTAAGCGATATTATGAGCAGCGAGATGGCTACACCGGGGAACACAGATATCCACCAGGCTTGAAGTAGCCACGCTCTGCCATCGGCGATCATCACGCCCCAAGCAGCGGTCGGCTTAGGGATCCCAAGTCCAAGGAAGCTCAGAGAAGCCACCAGAAGGATAATGCCCCCGGTCTGAAGGGTGGCAATAACCAGCACCGTCGCCAGGACGTTGGGAAGGAGGTGTCGCAACATAATGCGCCCACTGCCACAGCCTGTCGCCAGAGCCGCGGTGACGTAGTCGCGTTCCCGCTGGCTGAGCACCTCTCCCCTCACATACCGGGCATAGGCGACCCAGGCCGTAGCGACGACGACGATAATGATTGTGCGCACGCTCGATCCGAGGCCGGTTACCATCACCATTGCGAAGAGAAGTCCGGGCAGAGCCAGCATGAAATCCACCAGCCTCATTAGCAATGCATCGATCCAGCTACCGAAGTAGCCGCTAACCAGTCCCAGCGTGACGCCGACCAGCGCCGCGCCGACCAGTCCGACTACGGCGCTCATCATGGTTATCTGCGCACCGCTGAGTACCCTGCTCAGAACGTCCCTGCCCTGGAAGTCGGTCCCGAGCGGATGGGCGATCTGTCCGTCTTCCATCCAGAATGGGGGCGTCAGCGAAGTGAGAAGCGAACCTGTCGTGGGATCATGCGGAGCGGCGATGGGGCCAAACGCTCCCATGAGGGCCATCAGCACCAGGATCGACATGGGAACGAAAGGCGCCTTGCGGCGTCTCAGTTCTCTGAAGCCTCTCCAAGCGAGGGACCTGAGCCGGATCAGGCGGGCCGCTATTGCAGCGGGAGCGGCGGTCATCTCTGGCTGCCGCCCAGCTTTATTCTGGGATCGACCATGGCGTACATGATGTCAGCAACCAGGTTGGCGCAGAGATACATCGCCCCGATCAGAAGAACGATCCCCTGGACAAGGAAGAGGTCCCGCGCCGTAACGGCGGATACGGCCAGTCTGCCGAGGCCGGGCCATCCGAAGACGGTCTCCACAAGAACGATCCCGTTGAGCATTCCCACCATCAGCAGCGCCACCGCCGTAATGATCGTTATCAGCGCGTTCCGTACCGTGTGCCTCCACAGGACCACACGCTCATGCATCCCCTTGGCGCGCGCCGTCCGTATGTAGTCCGACCCAAGCACCTCGAGGACCGATGAACGGGTGATCCGCAGCAGACCGGCCATCGAGAACCAACCCGCGGTTATGGACGGCAGAATCCATTGCGTCCAGCCGCCCTCGCGACCGGCGATTGGCAGCCATTTGAGCTGGACCCCAAATATCAGGATGAGGATCAGTGCCAGCCAGAACTCGGGTACTGACTGCCCGGCGAAGGCCAGGGCGCGCGCCAGCGTGTCCGCGACTCTGCCCCTGTTGTATGCGGCGAAGACACCGAGGGGAAATGCGACGACCAGAACGACCGCCGTAGCCATCGCGCCCAGGTGGAGTGTTGCCGGCAGCCTGCTCATGATCACGCGGGTCACCGGAAGCTGTCCGAGGGTGATGGCGTAGCCGAAGTCCCCTCTGACAGCCCTGCCAACGAAGACCACATACTGGACGACTAGAGGTCTGTCCAGCCCCAACTTCCTTCTGAGGGCCTCGATCTCTTCCTCGGTTATCTCCTCGGGCGGCTTGATGTACCTTACGGGATCGCCAGTCGCCCATGTCATGAAGAAGACGACCACCGATAGGAAGAGGAGGGCCAGAAGGGACTGCAGCAGTCGCTGTACGATGAATCTCTGCACTGGAAATCTCCCGACCGTTCAGTCCCTATGAGCCCAAATCTTCCGGCCTAGCGCACCGCCTCGATGTATTCGAAGTAGTGCGGCCACGGCGCGCCGATAGTCGGCTTCCAGTCCGCGACCTTTTCGGATACGACGCCGAAGAACAGCGGGTTCGTAGTCAGCGGCACGTAGAGCCAGTTGTCACGGATGTACTGGGAGAGTTCCGCGCTGAGTCTGGCGATCTCGGCCTCGTCGGTGCTGGCTAGAATCGGTTCTCGTCGAGCCTGAATCTCGTCGAACGACGCCTGGTTGTATCGGTCCTTGAAGTATCTCGCCCTGGTGGTGATCAAGGGCTCGGTACTGTTGCGCGTGGAGGCGTCCAGGTGGTACTCCATCATCTCCCGGTTGACCTGGGCGTCCCTGACACTGCTGGTATCTATGGGCGTGAGCGTAACGTTTACGCCCAGATTCTCGCGCCACTGGGTCAGTATGGCCTCGTTGAGTTCGCTCAGTTCAGGCGCTCCGCTCAAGATGAACGTGCCCTGGAACATCTTCACTTCCATGTCCTTTGGGAATCCAGCCTCGTCGAGGAGCTGCCTTGCCCGTTCGGGATCGAACGGAATCGGGTCGCTTGCCATGCTCTGGGCTATCGAATGGGAGAACCCCCTCATCCCGACTGCCAGCATGGGCGCGTCCTGGCGAACCGAACGCCCGGCGTAGATCTTCTCGATGATCAGGTCCCTGTCCACGGAGATATTGAACGCCTCCCGGACGCGGACATCGGCGAACGGGTAGTCGGCGTCGTAACCGGGGTCTCCCGGGTTGAAGATGTTGGTGAAACCGATCTGGGTGTGGACGGTCGCCGGCTGCTCGATGATCTTTACGCCGTCGATCTCTAGCGCCTGCGGCAGCGTTACGGCGGACAGCGCGATGACGTCCACCTGATTCCCACCAATCAGAGCAAGTCTAGTGGCGGCCTCGGGCACGTGCCTCATGACCATGCGCTCCCAGTCCGGTGGAGCGTGCCACCAGTCCACGAAGACCTCATACTCATTGACCTCGGCCGGCACCTGCTTGGTGATCTTGTAGGGCCCCGAGAACGTTGGGTTCTCGAGCATGGCCTCCCAGCCGTCGGCGATAATCTCCTTGCTGGGATACAGGCCGGTATGCTCCGCATTGATGGTCAGGGCCATGTCTGGCAGCGCTACCGTGGGCATGTCGAAGTCTATCTTGAGTACGTGTGTATCGGTCACCTCGGGCCGTGCGGTCTGGAACGATTCGGCGTAGGACTGCTGCGACTTCCTGCCCTCAGGGCCATAGTGGTCCGTCACGATGCTCCAGAGAAGGTCATTCGCATCTGCGTTCCTGCCGTTCTGGAAGGCAATGTCGTCGCGCATCGTAAGCACCCAGCTCTGGGTGTTGGAACCGAATTCCCAACTGTCCACGACGTGCGGCAACAACTCGCCGACCGGGTCCATCAGCCAGAAGTCGTCCTTGATAAGCAGACATCCCGGACGGCAGCCGTCCATCGGGTCTCCCCGGGTCTCTGCAATTGTGTCGCCGATACTCTCCATCGCCATCGTAAGCACCGATCCGGGTATTGTCCCCGAACTCGGCATCGCGGGTGGCTGGGCTGCTGCTGCCGGAGCGGCGGTCGGGGCTGGAGCGGGGGCAGTTACAGGCGCCGGCGCAGCAGGTGGCGCGGCTTCCGGCTCCTGTTCCTGCGCGCCGCAGGCCGCAAACAAGACGCAGAAGGCGGCAATTGCCATGAGGCTCAAAATGGTCGTAGGTACTCTCTTGGTCTGTCGCATCAACGTCACCTCCTGTTCCTCTATCTTCACACTCGCCGCTGTACACGAAAGATCTGTGCGAAACCTGAACCGGGTCCGCTCAGAGCATTACAACAGTCTATGCCACGTGCGCTGTGGGAAAGGGCCGGGCGCACTGACATCGGCAAGAATTCAAGAATTAAGGAGTCTATGGAGGAACTACTGAAGCAGACGCCAATCTGCGGGAAAGCTGCACCTCCGAAATTAACGTGACGCTGAGGCCCCGACGCATTGTGGGCCTCTCCGAGTAGTGAAGCACTCGGTACGGGGATATCGAGGTTGATGCCAACTATACGACTTTTGTCGAAAGCTGTCAATAACCACGCTTTATGACAGGCTTTTCACAAAATATGACATCGAGATCATTATGAAAGTATCGTAATATAGCCGAGTGGTGGGTGAGAGCCTAACCTATAGTGTTCACTAGAGGGGTTCAGGTTGCTCAGGAAGCACCTCGATGAGGGGGCCATCCAGCATCCTGCTCTTATCCCTCTTCGACGCCTATATCGTTATTCCTCGCCCAAGACATCCGCGGCGATGATGGAGGCATTGGACGCGGCGGGAAACCCGGCGTAGAAGGCCATGTGAGTGATCACCTCGGAAATCTCCTCCTTCGTCAGCCCGTTATGCAGACCAAATTGAGTGTGGAACTCAATCGGGCCCGGGCGGCCAATGGAGATCACATATGCGAGCGTCATGAGGCTCCGATCCCGCTTGGACAGGCCCGGTCTCTCCCACATGTCGTCCCAGAGTACGTTCTGGTTGTATTCGGCAAGGGCCGGAGCGGCCTGCTTCATTTCTTCACGAGTAAATTCAAATTCCATATCGTCTCCTTAAATGTAGGATTACGGGCAACAGGGCCCGCCGCTGTCAGGTACAGGGTCTTTCGGTTATTTCCCGATACCACTTCTGTCGTTCACCCTGAGCCTGTCGAAGGGCCGCCCGTTCGTGGTTCGTCCTGAGCCCGTCGAAGGGTCACCACGAACGTAATTGGTTGATAATCGAAAGACCCTGCTGTCAGGAATTCCTGGCAGCCAGGTGGCGATCATTCAGCAAAGGCCGGTTCAATCTTCCACCGGGAGCCTTACTTCAATGTTTCCAGCCCTCTCCTCCTGGAGCAGATGAGCGACTGTACGGTCCAGATTAGCCCATTCTTTTCTGTTCGCAGCCGCTGTCATGTCATCGTATGTGTCTGAAGCCGTCCGCATAGGGACATCATACTCGCGGGCAAGTTCCAGCGCTAAGGCCACGTCCTTTTTAGCGATCCCAAAGGTTGATCTGACTTCATCAAATTTGCCCTTGAAATAAGATCCTGGCAGGGTGACGTTTAGAAGGTGACCTCTACCACCGGCTCCATTCCTTATGCATTCCACCAGTATTTCGGCGGGCACTCCCGCCTTGACCCCAAGCGTGAGGGATTCGACCAGGATCCTTTCCAACCCGTATTGGTAAATGTTGTTCATGAGTTTGCAGATACTTGCCGAACCGATTTCACCCGTGTAAGTAACGCTTTCCCCAAACGAGTCAAATATTGGTTTTAGCTTCAAGTAAGCGCTCTCATCACCACCTACCATTATTGACAAGACGCCATTTCGGTATGCGCCATTCTGATCTACGCGTCGGCCGCTTACTGGAGCATCCAGTATTGACGCTCCTTTCGAAGCAAATGTTTCGTGTAACCGTCTGATTAGCGCTGGGGAACTGGTGCTTAGATCTGCCCATACTGAGTCACTACTGATGCCGTCGAGTATTCCGTCTTCACCGGCAGCGACGACCTCGACCTCCGTAGGGCCTGGTAAAGAGGTGAATATAACGTCACATCTCTGAGCTACTTCCTTCGGACTGTCTGCCCATGAAGCCCCCAACTCAAGATGAGGTATGGCGGCTTCTTCGTTTATGTCGTGTACTGTGACGTTGTATGAGCTCTCCATTATGGCCAGGCACATGTGGTGCCCCATATTCCCAAGACCTATGAAACCGATATTTATCTCGTCCATTTACCATTTCTCCTTCAAAGAACCCGCTCGGCCAGCCGCTCTATAACCCGCAGGGCCTCCTCGCCCCTGTTGGTGCGCGTCTGGAAGACCATCCTCTCGACGCCCACGTCGGCGAAGGATTCTATTGGGAATTATATATTTGAGTGATCGTATCCGCTCTTGAAAAGTCCTTGCCAAATTGCCCTTGACTGATTGAATTATATCCGCAACCATTAAACAAGCGGGTAAGGACGAAAGGAAAGTTGAGGACAGCGGCACGCACAGGGCGCGGTGGAGCGCACCCTCACGCGATTCAAGGCCGCCGTCCCAGCGAGAATACTAGGACATTCACCTTCCAATCGTAAGGATTCTGCTCCTTATCCGCTATTTTACCAAGCCAGGATTTGAACTACTAGACTAATATCCCGCGTTAGGAGTCGGAGATGCCCAAGCACAAGAAATTGCCGCCGCTGAAGATGCCCGACCCGATAGACGATTCGCCCGAGAACGTCATGAAGCGGGTCATGGGGTTTCACGCGCCAGAGGGGAAGTATCCGTTCTCGAAGGACGGCCGCTGGCCGCATGAAATAGAGTACGAAGAAGAAACCGACCGGCTCAATTCCTGAGCCTTAGCCCGGAATCGAACCGGGACTTCGCTCATCCGAAGAGCGCGCTCGAGCCATACGAGCTTCTAGGGCGTGACCGAAGAGACCTCCTGCGGGAGGTCTCTTTATTCGTCCCGGATCAAATCCTCGTACATGAGTCGCTTGCCCACCGCGCCCTGCGCCAGATCGCCCATCTGGTCAATTGTGTCCTCGGACCGCACGTTGTGCCTACCCTCGAACTCCGCGATATAGCGGTCGAGGTGCTTGGGCGACATCCAGTGATAGACGCCGGTATAGCCCCGCTTCATTTCCGCCCAGAACGATTCCATGCCGTTTGTGTGCGCCTGTTCGCGCACGTATTCGCCCACACCATGCTGGACTGCCTCGTGATAGCGGGGAATCCCCCGGTAAGCCCTGGCTTCATCCGTATAGACGATGGCATCCGGTTCGGTTCGATCAACAACGAAGCCCTGGAGTTCCTGCTTGGTGGTGCGCTCCACGACCTTCGCGTCAATCCGATTGGTTTCCCTATCCTTGATGCCGACCACCGCGGTCTTACCGACCGGCCCTCGGCCCTGGCGGAGTTTCTTGTTCGCATGCTTGTTCTTCTCAAGTCCGCCAAAATAGGCCTCATCCGCCTCGACCGGGCCGGAGAAAATAGGGGTCTCCGCTTCATATGCTGTGCGGAGCCTGTGCATCATATGCCACGCGGCCTTCTGCGTGATTTTCAAGTCCCTATGCAGCTTCATAGAGCTCACGCCCTTCAAACCGGTGGTGATGAGATAGATCGCTATCGCCCAATTTTGGTAACCGATATGGGAGCGGTGCATGACCGTGTTGACCCGGACGGAGAAATAGCGGCGACAGGGTCGGCAGAAGTGGGGCTGGCTCTTGTGCTTAGTCCGGGGCTGTACGTTGTCCCCATCGCAGTAAGGGCAGCGGATTCCCTCAGGCCACCTGTTCTTGATGAACCACTCCTCCGCCGTGCGGTCGTCGGGGAACATCTGGAAGAGTTCCGGCAGACTGATTCCGTTCCTGAAGTGCTTGCCCGGTGCGCTTTGTGCCATGTGTTATCCTTTCTCTGTATGCGTAATTCTATCACATACAGCTATAAAAGTCAAGTCAAGTGCGTTGCATAATACGCCTCCTCCTTCGTTTTTCAATTAGACGAATCATCAATGGTAGGGACACCCGGGGCGGCTGTCAAGGGTTTCCCGCCCCCAGATTGACAGAACCTCTCTCCCCATGTACTATGCCGCCGAACCTAGCAAAGTTCATCGTCCAAACGGACAACTCCGCCTCGCGTGGCTGTGAGTCTACCCATGTGCTTGGGTGGGGCATCTCTGCCCCCTTGAGGCTCACAGCCGGACGCAGGCAACTTTGCTAGGTAGCTTACATCCAAGCCACAAGGGGGTTACTGATGAGTGAAGGTATTGTCTATGTTCTTACCCACCCTGCTATGGACGGTTACGTGAAAATCGGACGGACCGTCAACTTGCAAGATAGATTGGGCAACCTCTTCAACACCAGCGTGCCTGCCCCATTCGACTGCTATTATGCGGCCCGAGTGGCTGATATGGAAACAGTAGAGCAACGTATCCATGAAGCCTTTGGCGACAGGCGAGTGCATCCGCGACGTGAGTTCTTCATCGCGGATCCTCACAGGATTCTCGCGGTCCTGGAAATGGTAGCCCTAGAAAATGTGACTCCTACCGATAGCCCAGAGCCTGATGACGCCAAGGCCGTGGATAAAGCTAATAAAGACCAGGTACGTCGCCAACGGATCAATTTTGCTGATTTGGGTATAGAGCTTGGCACGGAATTGACCTTTGCCAAACGCCCTGAGGTGACGTGTACGGTGGCAAGTGATGGCCCGCCCAGGGTGGAATTCAACGGTCGATTGACGGCTTTATCAGAGTCGGCGCAGGAGGTACTGGGGACAACCTATGGCGTCAACGGGAACTTACATTGGTGCTATGAAGGTGAAACGTTGTCGGAGCGACGTGAACGACTACTTGATGATAATTGACTTATGAAGGCGGTGCGGGAGCAGGTCTTCGCGTTATCGCATATAATTCCCCAAGAAAAAGACCCCGCTCCCATGGAGCGGGGTTTCTCTTCACTTCGTCACGCCGGGTTGCGATAATGGGAGGGCGTGATCACTCAAATATATAATTCCCATTCTATTGCGTCGGGGTTGATTCCGTCGTACATACTGATCTCATCGGCAGGGGATTTCACATTCTGTATGGGAATTATATATTTGTAATATTCCATCCAACCGAACGCAGAGGTGGCCGCAGCCAAAAAACCTCTGCAAATCTCGATAACTCCTATTCTGACACTACCGGCTAATCACACCCCATAAACCTAAAAGGTCCGGCCGGTTTCCCCACCGCTCCAATCCCCGCGAGCACCGGTATCATAGAGGCCTTCACCATCTCCCGAAAGCCCGCGCCGTCCTCTTCCACTCCACAACTATCGCAGAATACCCGGACAACCTCGCCATCCTGAATCTCGACCGTCGCGTCAACCTCACATTGAACGCACTTCGCTTTATAGCTCACTTTTCCGCTCCTCAAAAATCTTCCTTTACATTTTCTCTTCTCAACCCGATAGTCGTTGCATAGGTTGGTTTGACCCCGCACCAGGTCGATGCGGGGTCTTGCTCTCGGCCACCCCGCCGATGTGGCGAAATTAGGTAGACGCAGAGCCCTGCGAAGGCTTGGGAGTAATATCCGTGGTGGTTCGAGTCCACCCATCGGTACCTATGTTGTTAAAGCGAGCGGCAGATTCCGGTGAGACGGATAGCCCTTTGACAAAGGGTGAACTGCGGGTTTGAATCCCGTCTGCCGCTCTAAGTTTAGTATATAGCGAGGAGGTAGAAGTGTAAAGGCAAAATTGCATTAAATCGCAACATTATACTCGACTTAATGTTAACTTTACGGTAACATACCGGTATAGAAAAGGATCAGATTTTATGACACAGAGCGCACCAGGAAAAGCCCACCGGAAGGGCATCACACTTGTTGAAGCAGTTCAGCTATTTTCCAATGAGCGTGAGGTTGAGGAAATGTTCATTGAGGCCCGCTGGCCGAACGGGATAGCGTGTCCACTGTGCGGATCGCTGACGATAAGCCAGCCCAAGAGCCGCAAGCCTCACCCGTTCAAATGCCTCGATTGCAAGAAGTTCTTCAGCGTCAAATCCCACAGCATCATGCACGATTCCAAGCTGCCGCTGACCAAGTGGGCACTGGCGATATATCTCATGACGACCAGCCTGAAGGGCGTATCCAGCATGAAGCTCCACCGCGATATTGGTGTCACGCAGAAGACCGCTTGGTACATGCTTCACCGCATAAGGAAGGCAATGGAATCGGGTCAGGGCTTCTTCGCCGGGCCGGTTGAGATTGACGAGACCTATGTGGGCGGACTCGAAAAGAATAAGCACGCGAACAAGAAACTTCGCCAGGGCCGCGGGACGGTGGGCAAAGTCCCGGTCATCGGCGCGCTCGACCGGGAAACGAATCAGATCCGCTCCAAGGTTATCCCCAACACCACGCGGAAAACGCTCCACGAGTTCATCGAGGAGACCACCGACCCGACCGCCACGATCCACACGGATGAGGCCCGAGCGTACAAGGGCATGGAGCGCGAGCATGAGGCCGTTAGCCACAGCGCGGGCGAGTACGTCTCGGAAACCGGTGCGACGACCAACGCGATTGAATCCCACTGGGCAATGCTCAAGCGCGGCATCATGGGCACGTATCACCATATATCGCCCAAGCACACCGACAGGTACGCCACCGAGTTCGCCGAGCGGCATAATGACCGCGACCTCGATACCATCGACCAGATGCGCAACATCATCACCGGGATGAACGGCAAGCACCTTCCCTATGAAGAGCTTATCGGACCCAAGGAGACCCGCCTGGGTAGGGGTATAGAATAGCCCACCCAAGCCCACCGTGCGGCAAAGGGCGCGTTCAATCAGCTTGTCGCTATCCACATCTAACCCATGGTTCAGGGATTAGCTGGATTCCGGATCCGAACTGCCGATACTACCACCAGGAGAGTCGTCAGAGCATGTGCATTCGTCGTCCTGCTTCTCTTCACGTCTAGCACTAGAAGGTGATCTGGAGGTTTCTATTGAACCAAGGGAATATAGCGAATACTCAAGCGAGTCATACAGAGCTCTCGCATCCTCAAGAGTCAGGACAAAGAAGTTTAGCCGACCTATTGGATTGGGAGTGGTTCCCAGCGTGGATAACGACTGATGACGGGCAAAGAATACACCGACCTGTTTTGACTGACGATCAGCTATTGCGTGTCCAAATACAGGCGTTCGGTCTGGAAGACCTCTTCCCTCAATTGTTCGGCGAAGATTGTCCCGAAAGATTCCTTTATCGTCCGTAGTCATATTTGTCCTCCTGTTGGGCACTTGATTATAGGTCGTCATCTTGTTTATCGCCACTCCGCCCGACGAAGATCATTATGAGCGCGAGCGCCGAGGCTATCACCAGCACCGCGGCAGGGAAGAGGAGTACGGCGATCAGGAAGACCCCTGCGGCCGTGAGAATCAACGCGGTTTTCAACGTTATCGCGCCGGCCGGATTGTGAGGAGGAGTTGACCCGTCACTCCGTCCACTTCCACTTCCACCTGTTTGTCGCCAACGGTGAGTGAGTCCCGGACGGAATTCCCGCCGGCCGAGGCCACCAAATCCAGCACGTCGGTGCGCAGCCAGGCTCTGACCTCATCCGAGTGATCGGGCATGATGATGTGGAGAAGATCCGCTATCGCCACGCCGGTGTCCTCACTGGCGTTCACGACGTTACCCTTTAATGTCACGTACTCCAAATTGGCGTGAGGGCCGTACAACCAGAAGACGGCTTTCGAACCGACATCCACTCTCCAGGTGGTGCATATCTCAGGGCAATATTCCTGCGTTCCAAATACGTAACCGAACTCGCCTAAACGTCGGGAGAATTGACCTCGGGTGAAGCCAATGCCCTGCGCTATTGGTTCGAGAACAGGCGCAGGCGTGGGTAGCGTAGAGGGTTGTTCTGCCGGTGCGGGTTTAGGCTCCGGCATCGCCTCAGGCATAACTTCGGGCTCAGGTTCAATCGAGAGAAGAACGACCTCCGTAGAGGGAGCGAAAGCGAACTTGATTAGCTTGCCGTCGTGGACTTGTTCTATGTTCGCAGTTCCTACCTTGTCCGCTGCCGTTAAGCCAATTCGGATCCACTTATTGCGATCCCACTGGGGGACTATAAGCTCTGGAAGCAGGCGCAAGGTACCGGTTGCGGCCTTTATATCGTCATCGGACATATAACCTCCCATATTGACCAATACGGCCGCATAAGTCAATTCATCATCAGAACCTTGTAGGGCGACACCTATACGGTCGTCTTCCGTAAGACCCATCATCGTGGGATTACCATCGGTAGATATAGTGGGTTCAAAGGTTATACCCTGATCCCTGAGCAACCTCTCAAAGCGTTTCTGAACTTCAGCGCGCTTGATGCCAAGATTAGGGATGGGAGTCGGCGTTGGCTCAGCAGTGGCAGTGGGAGATGGTTCGACGGCGGGGATTGGAGCGGACGGGATGGTAGGAGGGGATACGGCTTGTTCTGGTGTCGGACCGGTCGATTCCTCAAAATCCGCGAAGGAAGCGGCTATCACGAACAAAATGAATAAGACGCCGGTCGCCGAACCCGTGATAATCGCCAGCAACCATTCCTTCCGCCTGAAGCCGATTACCACTCCAATGATTGACGCGATGCACGCGGCTAGAAATCCGAAAAGCAGAATAATAGATAACGCTTCGACCATGAATAGCCCCCTTGTGGCAGGTTGGCGACTCAACCACAAGTAACCATCCGGTGCGTCCAAGGGGGCAAGAATGTTGCCCACCTGCTTCGTGACGCACCTACGGCACGATGGTTAGACCTTGTGGTTGAGTCCGCCGCTAACGTACTGCCAGATGTTAGGATTGTCAAGTTCTGGACGGGGTTGGGATAGATAAGCGTTTCGGGAAGCGCTCTGCCGATACTTGAGGTAAGCCTCAGAAGGCGGTATGGTGATGTTGGTGGAGGCGGCGGGATTCGAACCCGCATCTCCCGAGGTTTCAAGTCGGCACTTTCCCGTTAAGCTACGCCCCCACCGGTTTTGAGACCCGTTCGCGCGGGTCTCTTCTTTATTATCGGCACGAGCGATTTGGAATTGACGTGACGAAAAAACCGCCCTTCAGATGAGGGCGGACGGTAGGATGGGGCTATCGGCTAGGCGGGTTGAATATCACAGATATATAATTCCCTTCTGTATGATGGAGTCAATGCCGACAAACATAGTAATCTGCAAGGAACTGGGATCTCGTCCCGACGCGGCGGCCAGCTCGTCCATGGCGTCCCTGCCGCGCTTGATGTATCCCGCACCGGCACCGCTGGCGATGTCGCCAATGGGGACCCCGGGTATCCAGCCGTCGCCCCAGGCAACTGCCCGCCTGAACACGTTCCTGGCATTGCCGCCCAGTAGAACCGGAGGGTGAGGTTCTTGCGCCGGCTTGGGGTTGCACCTGACCAGGGGGAAATCGTAGTACCTGCCGTGGTACTCGGCCTCGTCTTTGGTCCAGAGTTCCTTCATCGCCAGGACAGAGTCTCGTACCTGGGTCCAGCGATGTTCGAAATCCCCACCCAGTATCTCGCTCTCTTCCCGGTTCCACCCGGCGCCGATGCCGAATATGAATCTTCCCCCTGACAGGTAGTCCAACGTGGCTATTTGCTTGGCCAGCAGCATGGGTTCGTGCTCTGGGACCAGTAGGACCGCCGTCCCAAGCTTGAGATCCTGGGTAGCTGCGGAGACTCTGGCCAGCGTGATAAGAGGGTCGGCCTGGTGGGACAGGTATTCGGGTCTTGAGCCGTCCAGAGTGCCGACATAGGGGCTGACGCAATCTAAGGGGAAGATGGTGTGCTCGGGCATGAAAAAGGACTCGAATCCCAGGTCCTCCGCCCTTTTGCCGAGCGCCGCCGGGTCCATGGAATCACTATGGAACCCGAAATTACCGCTGCTGATGCCAATCTTCATCGGAGTGAATCTCCTTACTCGAATATCGCCTGGTCATCACGCGGCGCGTCACGTCAATTGGAACATTTGGATCGGCAGCATTGCCGATGTTCCGGCGTCCACAGGAAGGACCGCGCCTGAAATCCAGCGGGCCTCGTCGCTTGCCAGGAAAACCACCGCCCAGGCAATGTCCCAGGCGGTGCCCTCTGTGCCCAGGGCGCCGGCCCTTCGGCGGCGGTCGCGATGTTCCTCGTTCATGGGTACGCCCCCCGGACTATTGGTACCCGCCGAAACCATGGGAGTCCAGAGGTGTCCCGGGATCAGGCAGTTTACCCGGATATTGTCCCGTCCGTGATGGGCCGCCATGGAGTAGGTCAAGGAGATAACACCGCCCTTGGCCACCGCGTAGGATACTTCACCGCCCCCACGGATGCCCGCGGTGGACGAAACGTTAATGATCGAGCCGCCTCCGCCCTCCACCATGGCCGGAACGGTATGCCCGCTGGTCAACATGACGCCCTTCAAGTTGATGCCCATTACGCGGTCCCACTCATCTTCCTCCAAGTCGGCCACGGTGTGGCCTCTGACAGCGTTCACCGCCGCATTGTTGAACAGAATGCTTGGAGGGCCGTAGCGCTCGATGGTAGCGTCCACCATGGCCCTGCAGTCGTCGGACCGGGTAACGTCGGCCTCGAACACCGACGCTTCACCGCCTTCTTCCTCGATGATGGCCAGTGTTTCTTCCGCGCGGCTGGCCACCACGTCAACCAGCAGCACTTTGGCGCCCTCGCGGGCCAACAGTATCGAGGTGGCTTTCCCTGTGCCGAAGCCCGGGCCACTCGAACCGGCCCCGGTGACTATGGCGACCTTTCCACTCAGTCTCAGCCTATTCTGCTCCACTCCGCATCTCCTTTAGATAGTGTCGACATTCACCGTCATTCCCGCATTCCCTACCGTCATTCCCGCGAATGCGGGAATCCAGGGGTGGGGATTGTGGCTTGATTAGTTGACATTTGGTTGCTTCAAGCATTCAATGTTCAAATGTCAACAGAACCTAGTCTCAACATGAGGGTTTACCCCGTTCCGCGCATCCGCGGGTCCAGGACATCTCGCAGCGAATCGCCCAGGAAGTTCCAGGCTAACACAACGGTGATTATTGCCACTCCGGGGAACACGCCCAGCCACGGCGCAACACTCGTATATGTCTCGGTCGCCCCGGTCAACATTCCTCCCCAGGAGGGGAAGTCCGGAGGAATGCCCAGACCCAGGAAGCTGAGGGTGGCCTCCGTTATGACCGCCCAGCCCATGCTGATGGTAAAAATAATAAGGTAGGCGGCAAAGCAATTGGGCGCTATGTGGCGCAGTATGATGCGCCAGTCGCGGGCGCCCACGGCTCTCGCAGCCAGCACGAAGTCCCCCTCTTTTATCCGCAGCGCCTGGGAGCGTATGGTGCGAGCGGTGCCGGGTATGAACCCCACGCTTATAGCCAGTATCACCTTCTCCAACCCCGCTAATCCCATAAATCCACCGCCCGCGTCGACGCTGCCAAGCACAGACAGGAGGACCAGGGCTATGATGAGGCCGGGGACAGCCATGAGGGCGTCAATAAACCTCTGGCCGATGAGGTCTATCGCTCCTCCAAAGTAGGCGGTAGTGATCCCAATCAAGGCGCCCACGGTTACGCCGGCCAACACACTGGCTACGGCCACATACAGGGAGACCCTTGCCCCATAGACCAGCCTGCTCAGCACGTCGCGGCCCAGACGGTCACCACCCAGCCATAGCTTGACCGGAGGGTCCTCTGTTTCATCCGACGCACCCGGGGAAGCGAACACAAGAGAGGTATAGGCTCGAAGGGGGTCATAGGGCGCGATCTGGGGGGCGAAGACGGCGACTATTATGAGAATTACGGTTACTATCACTCCGAAGCCGCCCAGGGGCTTTTGAATGCAGAAGTTGGCTGCAATTTTCCAAACCTTGGGCCTCGATCTCATCCCCTGAGCAAGCGCATCAGCGGCGACTGTCGCTACGGGTATCTCCTGGCTCATCTTTCCACCTTTGTCCACCTTGGGCGCGGTAGTCGTCTCGGTATTACGAGTAACGTATCCTTGGGTCCAGCCAGGCGTAGATGATGTCAACCACAAGGTTCGTCAACATGATCATGACCGCCACCACCATGACCAGGGACTGAATCATGATGTAGTCCCGGCGTCCGATGGCATCAATCAGCGTCCTGCCCAGTCCGGGAATCGAAAAGATCTCCTCTGTGGTCACCGAGCCGGCCATCATCGCCGCGAACTGCCACCCGAAGATGGTCAGCACCGGCAGGGCGGCGTTCTTGAGGGCATGGCGCACGATGACCGGTCTTTCCATGAGGCCCTTGGACCTGGCCGTGCGGATGAAATCCTCCCGGATCACCTCCAGCATGGCGGAGCGGGTCATCCGGGCCGTGATGGCCATAGTATAGAACCCGAGGGCGAGCGCCGGAAATATAAGCTGCTGGAAGTTTAGCCGCGGGTCCTCCCATAGCTCAGCGTATTTCAGGGGCGGCGACCACCCGAACACAATGACCAGGAAGTATATGGTAAGGATTGCTACATAGAATGTGGGAATCCCCACTCCGAACATGGTAACTATCCTGGCGGCATAGTCGCCCCACGTGTCCTGCTTCATAGCGGAAAAAACACCCAGAGGCAAAGCGAATGCCAGGGCTATGAATTGCGCCATGACGGCCAGCTGCAGGCTAACCGGGAGCCTGGCGGACAAGGTGTCGCTGACAGGCTCGTCCAAGTACATCGAGGTCCCGAAATCCCCATGGGTCATACCCCATAGCCAGCTTCCGTACTGGACCGCGATGTGCCTGTCCGTTCCAATCTCTTTCCGCTTGGCCTCGATCTGTTTCTCTGTGACCCTTGAGAACGCCAGGGAACTGTGCATCTGGAAGAGCGCGGGGTCGCCCGGTATAACACGCATGAGGATAAATACCAACAGCGAGACCACCAACAGCGTGGGTATGAACAGAAGGACTCTTTTTAGTATATAGGTCTGCATGGCCGCCCCTGGTTAGAGGGTAGAACTCTCCCCCCGTCGGGAGGTGTAGAGGTATTTCACCCTCACCCCAGCCCTCTCCCTGAGGGAGAGGGGGTTTGTTGACCGGTATTCATAGCTGACTGCACATTTGCCTACCCTTGTGAGCCCTGATGGGGGGAGAGGTAGGTCTATCCTGAGCCCGTCGTCATTCGACGGAAGGCTCAGGATAGACTGGTGGTAGGGATAGGCGTGGAGGTACTTCCCCTGGCAACTACTCTTCGATCCAGACATGCTCCCACTTCAACTGGGCGTACAGCGTAGGCGCCATATGGAAATTCTGGAGCTTCTTGTTCACGATGTACGGTCGAACTGAGTGCCACAAAGTCACGAGGGGACCGGGGTCCTCTTCTATCAGGTACTTCTGCATCTTCCTGACGATTTCTTTCCGCTTTTCGGGGTCTTGCTCGGTTCCCTGCTCGACCATTGCATCCTTAAACCACTGGGGGGCGAGCTCAGTCTTCCACTTGGTGGTTTGTTCAATTGCGTCAATTAAGGATAGCTGGGCGCCCGGCGTCATCAACATACCAAGGTCCTGGGCTGCGACGAGGAAGTCCCCCGCGCCGCGGTAGCCTGTCTCCGCGCTATAGCGCGATATGCCAGCGGCGCTATCTATTGGAACGAGGGTCCCGTCTATGTCCAGGAACCTCCTGAGTTGCTCCAACTGCAGCTCAGCCCAGGATACCTTGTCTCCCGATATCCTGGTCATCATGGTGAACTTATGGCCCTCACCGGGGGTGTAGATCCAGGGGTCGGTGGTGTCAGTGGCCTCGAAGCCATTGGGGTGATCAGCTTCCCACTCGGCGATCAGCCTCTTGGCCTCGGCTATGTCATCGGGATGTTTCTCGCCGTTAGGGCCCTGTCTGTAACCGGGCGCGTTGGCTACCTCTTCGGCGGTATAGCCGTACCAGTTGTCCACCCCGAAGTAAGGGGCCGCGAGGTCTGTCCCGGGCCCAGCGCCGAATACCTCCACAAATTCGTGGCGGTCGAAGGCCAGATTGAAGGCCTGTCTAATCCTTAGATCATTGAAGGGCGGGTTTATCGTCATGAACATTCCCGCGGGCCCGAAACTCCCTGACCACAGCACGTCCAGCTTGTCCGGCTCCTCCTCCCCAAGCTTTTTCGCTTCCTTGTTGCTCAAGGGGGTGACCAGCCAGGACTGGGTCAGCACCCGCCCCGTCCTGAAGGCCGCTATCGTGGGGCCGCTTTCGGTTATTACGAAATGCTGTATGCGGTCAACGTAGGGGAAGCCTTCTTTCCAGTAGTCCGGGTTTTTAATCAATTCCATGGAGACGTCGTTCTCGATTTCTCCTGGCAGGAAGGGCCCCGCGCCCATGGAGTTGCTCCACTTGGTTGTGTCTATGTCCGACTCGTCCCAGTGCTTGGCAATTATGCTGAAGTACGCCAGAGCTAATATGGGCAGGAACTCTGCCGAGGGGTTCTCGATTGTTACCGCAACGGTGTTCTGGTCCAATGCCCGGCTATTCCCCTGCTTGTAATGTGAATCAAGGATATTGAAGTTGGGCCTCGGCCTCTCTGTGTCGGGGTCCTGCATAGTGTCCAGGCTGTACACCACGTCCTCGGCGGTGACGGGCTGCCCGTCGTGCCAGGTGGCTCTTTCATCGAGGTTGAAGGTGTAAGTCACGCCGTCGCCGGCCACTCCCCAGGTGGCGGCCAGGTCGCCCCTTATATCCCATCGGTCCTCGGTCTCGGGGTTGAACTCGATAAGCTTGCCATGCATCGAGTTGATATTCAGCTGGTGGCCGCTATGCTCATACGGGTGGTGATTAAGGCCGGGGAATAGGTAGTCCGCGATCGTTAGCGTGCCGCCGTACTTGGCGTTCGGGTTAGCCATCGCTTGCCCGGTGACTCCGGTAATCTCAACTTCCTCCGCCTGGGCGAACGCGGTGGTCACAGCCTCTTGGACAGCCGCCGCGACTGCCGATTCGACAGCCATCTGAATGTCCTCCTGGCTTACTCCAGGCTGCGCCTTCAGAGCGCTCTCTACCGCCATCGCCATCTGCTCTTCGGTCACTCCGCCGGGCTGGGCAGCAAGCGCCTTGGCTATCGCCGCCCCCATCTCGTCCGACGTCACTCCACCGGGCTGCTCGGCCAGGGCGTTTGCTATCGCCGACGCCATCTCTTCCGACGTCACTCCGCCGGGCTGCTCGGCCAACGCGCTGGATATGGCCGACGCCATCTCCTGAGAGGTGACCCCACCGGGCTGCTCAGCCATTGCGCTGGATATGGCCGACGCCATCTCTTCGGACGTCACTCCGCCGGGCTGGGCGGCAAGCGCCTTGGCTATCTCCGAGGCCACGTCCTCTGAGGTCACGCCGGGCTGCTGGGCTTGCATCGCCGACTGGATGGCGGCAGCCATCTCTTCCGACGTCACGCCGGGCTGCTGGGCCGCCATGGCCTCCTGCACGATCGCAGCCATCTCTTCCGCCGTGGCTCCGGCCGGCTGGGCCGGTTCAGCCGAACCGCAGGCCATTGCGACCGCCAACAGCATTGCCGCAGATACGGCAGCCACTAGCCAACGCAGTGAATTAGATGTACGCATATCTCTATCTCCTTAGCTCAAAATGGGCCTCAGCCCAGATTGCGCCCATTAAAACATTGGGGGAGGGTAAAGTCAACAATTGATTTTCGGGAAAGATTATTCACGCAATTTGCTGCACAGGACTGTTGCGAGAGTGTAGGAAACGTCGAGGAGTTGAAATAAGGCAGGACCACCTCAGAAACAGTTGTCTTCGGACGGGGAGAGGACTGGTCAGATGGTCAACGCACAGATGGCTGCCTGATGAACTACGCTGGGTGGTTACCCAATTTCTGGTCAAGTCAGGGTCTCTTCAAATGTGCGCACGCAAGTTCTGTCATGTGCTATAATCAGTCCAAGATGTTCGTCCAGCACATCCTGAAAACCGGCGCCGCAGATCGGAGCTCAACAGATCTGTGGCTGCGCCCATGGTGGTGCAGAAGACTCGCGACGCTTTACCCTCGTCGCCCTTGTATTCCTTGATCCAGGCGACCGGCATCGTGGGAGTATCGGGCTTGGGATCGTCGTCGTGTTTCATACCCGTAAGTACCTGGCCGTCCAGTAGCACATGCGGGCTGCCCGTCAACTCGCCGACCGCATAGACGTCCGTCGTTCCCCAGACCTCGGTAACGCTCTTCAGAATCGGATGGTCCCTCGATGACGGGTTGATCAGGGCGCGGGTACCCTCGAATCCGTGGTGTCCATGATGGTCAACCCATGTCTCACCGAGGACCTGACGTCCGAATCCGCCCTCGAACTCCTCGTTCGTGCAGTCGTACTTGGCGTAGAGGCTGGCGGTGTCGCGGCTGTACTGGAAGGCGTGTGTCGCCGTCCTCATACCTATGATAGGACGTCCCGAATTGACGTAGTCCACGATGTGCTTCATCTGATCTTCGGGGAGTTCTCGGAAGCGGACGAAGATGATCATGAGGTCGGCCGTGTCCAGCGCGTCGAGGCCGGGGATGTTGGTCTGGTGGTCTGGGTCTATCTCGCCGGTCTCAGGATTGATGGCGAACAGGACCGTACAATCGAAGCCGTGGTGAGTCGAAAGGACTTTAGCCAGCATTGGAAGAGCCTCTTCCGAGCGATACTCCTCATCTCCACTGACGAGTACGATGCGTTTGCCCATTCCGGGGCCTGCCGTTCCTTTGAATTCGAGCCATAGCTGATCGTCCATTGGGATGTGCCATTACCTTTCCGCACACGGAGACCTTTGGATACCCTCGGCGAATTTCGACATGGACGTCGAAGGGCGTAAATTCAAATCATCATAAACTCCCCAACTCTGTTCCGATAAGACGCGTCTCTCACATGATATGCTACCAGCACAGTTTGCTTATAGTCCGACGCTGTTTCGAGGAGAATGTCATGACAGATTCCCAACACAAGGTACTGATCGTATGCAACCGGCGCGCGCGTGACATGAGCCTCTTAGATTCGGATTTGGACCGGCTTTCCGCGATGGCGGACTGGGAGTGGCTGCACCTGGAGGGGGGCGTCGAGTTCGGCCCAAACGAGGACCCAGGCGCCATCGAGCAGCTTGTCGAGCGTGTTGGCGACGTTGACTGCATCGTAGTCTCGCATGGCTCGCCTTTGATCAGCGCCGACGTCATGGACGCCGCTCCCAACCTGAAGATCATTGGCGAGCTGGAGGGAGACAGGTTCGCATATCGCATAGATGTCGAGTCGGCCTGGGAGCGCGGCATCCGCACAGTTGATACGACGCAGGGTTCCTCATATCCGGTCTCCGAATGGGCCCTTGCCCTGATTCTGATATCGCTCCGCAACGCCGGAGCAAGCTTCAGGAGCATCCTGGCGGGAGAGGCCCCCGTAGCCACCGACAACGAATTCGGATACGTCCACGGCGAACTGACTGGCAAGCGAGTGGGACTCATCGGATGCGGACACATCGGGCGCAGGCTGGTCAAGTATCTTAGTCCGTTCGAGGTGGACATCCGGGTTTACGATCCCTACCTGGCCAGCGAGATACCGGACGCGATAGGGGTGGTGAAGACATCTCTGGAGAACGTGCTGTCGAACTCCGACGTGATCGTCTGTCTTGCTCCCCTCACGCCCGCGACGGAGGGCATGATCGGACGGCGCGAGCTGGAATTGATTCCATCGAACTCGGTGTTCGTGAACGTGTCGCGCGGAGCCATAGTGGACAGCGACGCTCTGATAGCGCGCTTGAAACGTGGAGACATCGTCGCCGGACTGGACGTGTTCGATCCGGAGCCGATTCCACCGGACAGCGAGATAATAAAACTTCCCAACACATTCCTGACTCCACACATAGCAGGTTTGACGCAGGTAAGCTATCAGCGGTTCTTTACGCTGATGGTTGATGAGATCGAGCGGTTCTTCCGGGGAGATGAACCGCTTTTCGAATTGAACCCGAGATCGCTGGCGAATCGGAGAGGATCGGCGACGATGTTCCAAGGCTGAACTTGGAAGCGCGTGGCGTCATTAAATCGTTTAGGAGAGTTATCAAATGGCTGCAGACCGACTGACCGACAAGATATACGGCTGCCTTCTCGGTGGTCTTATCGGCGACGCAATGGGCGCGCCCACTGAGGGAATGGACTACACGCGAATCATCGAAGAGTTCGGGCCCGAGGGCGTTACGGACTTCGAAGGAGTCGGCACCGACGACACCGCCATCAGGGGCCAGTTGATTGATGCCATATACAAAAGCGACGGTCACCCGACTGTGGACCACTTCGCCCAGTCGTTCGCCGACTTCAGGGATCAGAACAGGCATCTGTGGTTCATCCCTGTGCGGAACGCCTTCCACAAGTTCGACCAGGGACTGGAGCTGCCAGCCTATGCCGGCTGGGGCAACATGCAGAGTTCCTCCACGGCCATGGCCATATCTCCGATGGGAATAATCAATGCCTGCAATCCCCGCCAGGCGGCGCTGGAGACCATGGATGTGGCATCGTTCATCCACAATGGTCCTTCGGGCTACTGCCGAGACGCCGCCTGCGCGATGGCGGCATCGGTTGCGGCCGCCTTCGATGCGGGGGCGACGGTCGAGACCGTAGTGGACGCCGCTACCAGGTATCTTCTTCCCGTAAGCGCCGGTGAGATCAGGGCTGCCATTGCCGCCGCACTGGATCTGGCCGCCGAGTCCGATTCATACGAGCTATTCCGCGAGAGCTACTACGCGCGGTTCCAGCGGACCGTTCTGGCGGACTCGATGGAGACCATCCCGGCGACCCTGGCGATACTCACTCTGGCCGATGGCGACCCTGAGCGCGCGATAACTTGGGGCGCCAACTTTGGCAGAGATGCCGACACAATCGCCACGATGGTCGGAGGCGTGGTCGGCGCGCTGCACGGCGCGTCGGGGCTGCCGTCCACGTGGGTCGCCAAGGTCGAGGCAAATACAGACGTAACCTACAGAGAGGACTCGCATAGATTGGCAGAGATAGTCCGTAGGCGAATGGCAGAGTCGAAGGAGCGACTGGCGGCCCTGGCGGCGTTGGGATAGCCTCCCAACCACATCCGGGCGGATTATAACTTGATGCGGCAGGCAGGGTGGACAGTAAACGTCGAACTGGGATAGTGCTTTCATAAAATGTCAGTACCTTGCGGAAACGGCGTTCAGGAGGGGTCAGGATATCAACCAAAGTAGCTTTTGTCGGTACGGGAGACGTCTTCCTCAAGTATTACCTGCCCGATGCGATAGAGCAGGACATTATCGACGTAACCACGATTTGCGACATCGAGAAGGACAGGGCCGAGAATGGAGATAATCGGTTCGAGAGTCACACTTACCACGTCCGGCAGCGGCGATCTTGTTACCAGGACCCAAGAGGCGACCGTTCATCTTTACAGCAACAGTACCAAAGAGTGGCAGGACTACCCTATCGAGAAGAGCCGTGGTGGATCCTAACCGGGCTCACACATCCTGCCAGGTGCATCTCAGAGGACAGGCAGCCGGACATCACCATAGAACACGCGAGGCACCTGGTCGAAGTCATGGAGAAGAGCTACATCGAGGCCAGGAGCGGCAAGGCACAGGAAATCACAGCGATCTTCTAACAACCTCAACCCGTAGGGCGTCCCTTGTGGTCGCCCCATCCAATCCTTGGAGCATCACGCGTATTCGAATACCTCTATAGGGTTGCCTTCAGGGTCTACTATCATGGAGACTCTCATGCTGTGGCCGGGCGTCAGTCCCGGTCGAACCTCACTCAGTGGGCCTACCAATGCGCCCGGGAATCCCGCTCCCCGCCTTTCGCCATCAGATACGGATGCGCCCCCCATCTGATCTCTATCGATGTTCTCAGGTTGAAAGGGAGCGCTGGATCGTCGAAGATTGCCGGATCGCATCAGAGACGCATTTGAAAAAGGCAGGCACTGTATATCAATATGCCGACTTACTTTGAAACATGCCTCGCGTGCCCTACGTTTTGCATCATCAGACCACGCACCGGTATTAGCTGCTTCGCAACAGGGTCAACACCCAAGTAAGCGCCCTCAAGCGCCATCGCTCCGAGCAGAGGTGGTGTTCCCTCATCGTTGAATAGGACCTGGGTTATGACTTCCTTTCCCTCGAACCGCACTCTCGCATAGCCTATATTCATCTGCCTGGTCTCGCCTTGGGCAAATTGGAAAATCTGCCTGAACTCAGGTTCCACACCCAAGTCTCTGAGAACCGAGCTAGGCGCGGATGTTATAGACGCCCCCGTATCCACCAGCGCATCCATCGCCACCCACTGCTCACGGTTCGCGTCGCCAATTTCTATCTGTACGCTGAAAGTTCCCATCGCCAAGTCCTCGACTCCAGAATATCCTCCATCTTACCCCCTTCTCCGCATCGGAGCCACCATAATCAAAACCCCCGCCACCAGCGTCAGAATACCCGAATAGTAGTACACCGAGCCGTACCCGCCGAAGTTCTCTATCACCAGGAACGCCAGGAACGGCGACACCGCTCCCAGTATCCCGTTCAGTCCGAAGATAAGACCCACCGCCGTCGCCTCCGTCCCACGTCCAACCTCGTCCAGCACCGCCGCCTGCACTATCTGGTGGAGCGCGAAGCTGAACAGGCCCGTGCCCGCCAGTACCAGCGTCAGCCAGAGTCCGCCGCCAGCACCGACCGTGACGAACGACAGCGCCGCCGCCAGCGCGAATCCCGGGACCAGCACGATCTTGCGTCCGAACCTGTCCGACAGGTATCCGAGCGCGGGCGTCGAGGCTATCCCCATTCCGGTCAGCAGCGCGTAGTGGAAGCCCGCGTCCAGGTGGCTCTTGTCCAGCGTCTCCTCCAGGTAGAACGGCGACCAGGCGAACAGAGCGTCCAGACCTATGCCCCTCAGCATGGCAGACCCGACCAGGAGCAGCACCACCGGACTGCGTACCAGTTGCATTGAGTCCCTCAACTGCGTCCGCAGTCCGCGACTCTCCACATCCCCGATCCTGCCTACGTCTCTCAGGAACATCCACACCAGCACACCCATGATCAGCGCCGGCCCGACGTAGATGAACATCACCCCGCGCCACGACCCCAGACGCTCCAGCAGGAATGCCGCCGTCAGCGGCCCTATCAGGTTGCCTAAGTTCGCGCCGAACCCGTGTATCGCGAGCGCGAAGCCGCGCCTCTCAGGGAATATCTGCGACAGCGACGCGGCGGACGGCAGGTGCCACAGCGCCCCAGGGATGTTCACCACCGGCACGATCAGCAGCAGCACGAGGTAGTTCGGGGCCGAGCCGACCAGCGCGAAGAACAGGCTCGCCGACACCATGCAGCCGACCAGCATCCCGCCCCAGTGCTGCTTCAGCATGTCCACCACCAGTCCGCCGCCGATGTTGACCACGCCAAACCCGGTAAACCTGAGCGCGAGCAGCACCGACACCTGGAACGAACTCAGCCCGAAGTACGACGCGATGGTCGGCATGAGCACCGGAAAGCCCTGGTCGTACAGGTGCGCCACCCCGTGCCCCGCCGACATCACGCCGAGGATCGTGGGCCTGTTCCGTACCTGCTCAGGCTGCGCGCCTGCCGACTTCAATATTTCCAGATTCCCCTAGCTTATTCCAGACCCTGTATCATCTCTTGATTAACCGCTGGCTGTCCCGGAACCAGAACTTGCTGGGCAATTTTGATAAACGCGGTCCCATTGTGGTTCTCGATGATTTTGAATGCAGGTGTGGCCGAGAATGTAAGCATACACGCATGATGCAAAGATAACACAGCGTCCTGAAGTTCTTGGTGAGCTTCAAGCTCAATGACTTTCAATCCCATCTCCCGGCATCTTTCAGCTGACAGGTGCCGCTGGTGTGATTTAGTGAGTGCGTGGTCGCCCAGTTCTTGAATTATCGTTTTGATCTTTTCGGAGGGTAAGTCGTCACCTTGGAACATACCGGTTCGCAGCCACTCATCTGTCATTTCGTTGGACCAAGCTATCGCCTTCTCACACTCGCCAATCAGCGTCGGGTTGTACTTATTGATGATAGGTTGCCAAATTGGAATCGTGGAAGCGTCTTCTCGTATCTCTTGCTTGGCGCGATTGAATTCTTCAACGACCCCATGAGCCGGAATGCCATTGAATTGAGGATCAATCGGGCCAAGGCTGGACTGCTTTCCCATCAGTATCTCTTTGCACGCGCACGCAATCATCGTACCTCCCGACATCGCAAGTTGTGGGACGATTGCCCTTATATCGGACCCAAACATTGACCTCAGATAATCTACAAGCGACTCGGTAGCGGCTACTTCGCCGCCTGGCGTATGTAACACCAAGTCAAGGCCAAGACTTCTGTCCAACTGGTGGATTACCGTCATGAAACCATTTTTGTCCTCATCGTTGATTTCTACCCCGGCAATTGCGCCCTTTTGGAGCCAGCCTGAGTAATATGCAATTATGTTCCGCTGGGTTAGTTCATGTATCTCAGCAAGATACTTCCTTCTCACCACATCATGCATACTTCCTGCGGAGCGGATTTCGTCAAGAAGCTGATTCCAATTAGGCATAGTTCCTTCCACAATCTTGCGCGGTATTGTTGCGAGTAGCAGGCGATTTTTCTGAAGGCTTTTCCTGTACGGGCCAACGTGAGTCCGCGAGTTCAGACAACCTCTGCAAGTTGTGTCTCGTATCGTCGCGATCCAACCCTAAATCCCTAAAGGTATTGATTATCACTTCCATTTCAGGATCACTTTTTCTGTCCTGCATATCTCCTACTCCTCCTGCTCTCGAATATCAGGCATCGCCGCCAATTCTGCCAGCCACTCTTCGTCTTCCGGATCGCTGAACCAGTTCGCCAGCCCCATCATCGCCCACTCGTGCTTGTCCCTGTCACCCGACACCACCAGCTTGCCGTCCATCCAGTACGCCATCCCTCCTACGATCTCGGCAGTCCGATAGCTTACGGCGCATACTCGACGCAGTAGCTCTATAACCTCTTCCTTATAGTCAGCAAACCTATACGTGTTGAACCGCTCCCTGATAGTGGGATCACGCGGCTTCTTCTCTTTATACTGATCGAGAACCCATTCCAGCGCCGTCCGGTTCCCAAGCTCGTACTCCCACGCGAATTCCGGCACTCCCGTCAGCGTCGTCTGTTCGTCAATTCTGAGAAGACCCTTCTTCTTATCGGCTCTTAGGATAGGTTTGAGCGTCCGACCTGAGCCGTCAAAGCCCGGCTTTTCGATCCGCTCAAGCGGATACGGCTCGGCGCTCTCGAAGTTGATGTGCAAATCCAGCAACTCTCGTCCCATTTCCCTCCAGTCCGCGAAGTCGTGGTACAGAGGCAGGCGCGGGAACTCGCGCAGAAGGTCGTTTTTGTAGTCATACCGATACACCGGGTCGTGGAGGACGGCATAGGTGTAAGCGAAGATGTCCTCCGCCGTGATGCTCTCCCCCCCGGCCATCTCCTCGAAATGCCTGCCGAACTCCTTCCGGTAGTGCTCGTTGACCCGCTTCAGGCTCCACTCAGTGATGTTGGAGATGCACTCGCCGTCTTTGGTGTAGCGATACAGCGGCAGGCATTGTGTGCTGTCAATAAACAAAGAATAGGACGGCAATTTGCCAGCAGCTAGTACCGAAAACGTAGTTCGCCCGCCAGGAGCGAGGAAGCAGATAACTTTATTCTCGCTAGCTTCACCTGTCGGGAATACCTGTGGCATCTGATATTGCATCTCGTTTAAGCTTTGATGGTAATAAAGAAACTTGTTGGTGAATGGACGATACAGGGTTTGGCGAATGTTATTTTTATCAAAAAAATTGCGGACTCCCGAGCGCAGTTGACGCTTGAGGTCGCGAGTCCATTTAATCTCTGTTCCTAATTCCGAGTCGTCGAATGTGTTTCCTCCAAGCTGAATACGAGTTTTCTCGTATGAGTTGATGAATATACTAACTTTATTGCCTAGGTGAGATGTATCAAAGTCGTAAACCCACGCATCACGTGCAGTTATTACTCCTAATACCATTTAAGTCTGACTATGCCGTGAATCTCTGAGACAAATTTCCAGCGTCATTCCCGCGAAGGCGGGAATCCATCGCACCCAATCAGGCAGAACATGGTGTCATTACTCCGAATTGGTATAACGTGTAAAGTCTAAATGCTGCTTGCTCATCATCGGTTGTCTTTGAGAGTTTGGTTTGCCTGTTCATGAGTGGAATAAGCTGTTCAAAATCACTATTGGACTGATTCAACCAGTTGTGTTTAGAGTCTGGCGTGATTTCCTTGAACTCAAAATCGCCAATTGCTTTGTTCCGAATATGATCGACTTTTTCAGGGGATTTGGCGTAGTCATCAACTACGTTGTAATACAGTCGGAAGTCATTGGCTCCATGGCTACGCACAAGGAAATATACCGCGACGCCCACCCGAATCTTGTCATCGAATATATTGCCGCCCTCCCGCTGCCGCCGGTCACCACTTGTGCGAGCATTCCCTTTTAAATCAACTACCCATAACTCATTGAACTCGTCGGCGATGACCCTACGGAATCCATCATCCTGTCGAGCGTCTAATACCATTTAAGTCTGACTATGCCGTGAATCTCTGAGACAAATTTCCAGCGTCATTCCCGCGAAGGCGGGAATCCATCGCGTCCGGTCGGGCAGAACATGGTGACTTCATTCTGAATTGGTATAAGAATGCGCTGTTGCTAACGAAGGCGATGATTCCGTCATCGTCCAGCCTGTCAGATGCCCAGCGAATGAACCGTTTATACATATCATACTGTTTCGTCTTTTGCGCTGTACTTGTGGCTATGTAAGTTTCTCTGATGCGCTGGTCAATGGCCGGATAATCGCGATTCCTGTTGTTATCGTTTTCGTTCTGCTGGTTGGCGTTATACGGCGGATTGCCGATGATGACGCTGATAGTCTTCTCGTTCTGTTGCTGCATCCGGTACCAGTTGTCGAACGACAGCCCGCCAAGCTCGAATGCCCCCTGCCGCACAACAGTGTCGCCCGTAGCCCCTTTCCAGTCCATGTTGTCCAGCGTGTCCACGAACACCAGGTTCGGGAACTCCACGTATCGCCCCGTCTTCTCCCTGTAGGTGTACTCGATGTTCAGGTTCGCGATGTAGTACGGGAGTATCGCCACCTCGTTCGCATGCAGTTCATTCAGGTACTTGTACTCCAGCTTATCCTCCGGCAGGTACTCGATAAGGTTCGTGATGAACGTCCCCGTTCCCGTCGCAGGGTCCAGTATCTGCACGTTCCTGTCCGCCAGCGACCGTCCGAAGTGCTTCTGTAGAAGCTCGTCCGTCCCCCGGATCATGAAGTCCACTATCTCGTTCGGCGTATATACTACTCCCAGCCTGTCCGCCGCCGCGGGGTTGTACGCTTTATAGAAATCCTCGTAGATTGCCTTCAGGAAGCTCTGCTTCTCTCCGTAGTCCGCGATCTCATCCGCAGCCCTGCCTATTGCGCCGTAGTACGTAAGCAGACGCGAAATCGCCTCTCGCCGCGTGTCCCCTGTGAAGAACTTGCTCTCCAGCGCGTCCAGTTCACGCGCAATGTTGTTCTCGCTGTGGAACTGGTCCTCCGCGAACACCCTCAGGAAGATGTCCTTCGTCAGGATGTGCTGGAGCAGCATCTCCCGCACATCCGCCTCCGACACCTCCGGCCCTATGCTCCTATGGCACAGGTCCAGGAACTCCGCAGCCGCCGATTGGTACTCCGCGTTCTCCCTTTCCGCCTGTTCCACCGCCTCACGCAGGCTCCCGATCACCGAAGGCAGGTCGCTCTTGAACTGTTCCTGCGCCTGCCGGAACTCCTCTATCTCCGGCAGTTCGTAGTCCAGGAAGCGCCGGATCAGACGGTGAAGCTCCCCCGGGCGCGACATATCAACCCGCATCGCCTCCTCGCGGTTCTGTATCAGAACGGCGGTCTGCGAGTCCTCGAAGATGATATTGTCGCGCGGATAGCCGCTATTGAACTTGCGCTCTATCTCCGCGTCCAGGTCGTCGTGCGAGTCCTTCACCGTCCCGTCAGGGACCACGTTGTTCGCCGCCCTTAGCTCCGGCACGAGCGCGAGCCGCTCCCTGTGGTCACGGCAGTACGCCGACAGACAGCCCTGGAAAGCGTCCCTGATATTCAGCTCGCTGTCCGAGCCCCCGAACTCGATGAGCTCTTCCAGCCTCGCGCGATAGCTCTCTATATGCGGATAGACGGGCATAGTCCTGCCATTATACACGCCGCGACGCTTCCCGCCGTCACTCCCTGAGAGCCAAGACCCTCGCACAGCCACCGTCATGCACGCTTTCGCGGGCATCCAGGGGCAGGGTGGGGGCAGGATAGTGCGATCAGCTATGAATACCGACCAACAAACCCCCTCTCCCCAAGGGAGAGGGCTGGGGTGAGGGTGAAATCTCACTCGCTGAGGATCAAGATAACTACATGGCGACAGTCTCAAACCTCGCGCCTTCCTTCCTTGAACCTCGTCCCAGGCATGAGGGACAATCCCAATACCAAGTTGATTCCGAGGCCCATACCGCATGACTGCCATTTCCAAATTGACCCCCTTCCTTTGGTTCGATGGACAGGCCCGGCAAGCCGCCGAGTTCTATGTATCTCTGTTCCAGAACTCCAGGATTCTGGGCGCAGAGCAATTGGCCTCCGGTCCAGCCGAGGGAAGCGCGCTCGTTGAGTTCGAACTCGAAGGATTCAGATTCCAGGCCCTCGACGGCGGCCCGATGTACAAATTCACTCCAGCCGTATCATTCGTCATCGCCTGCGATTCTCAGGAAGAGATAGACCACTTCTGGGACGGTTTCTCCAAGGAAGGCACCCCTGGGCCGTGCGGCTGGATCGAGGACAAGTTCGGACTCTCCTGGCAGGTCGTCCCATCCATGTTGCCGACCTTGATGCAGAAAAACCCCGCATCGGTAACCGAAGCGCTGCTGTCCATGGGAAAGCTGGACATCGAACAGCTACGTCAGGCATCCGAACGTCGTTGACACAAGATGATTGCATAAGTCCCCAGCCCCGCTTATTCGTCATTCGTATGTTAAAAATCCCCTCTCCCTTGATGGGAGAGGGCTAGGGTGAGGGCGAACTACAATTCAGTCATTCCCGCGAAGGGAGACCTTTGCACAACCACCGTCATTCCTGCTCCCCTACCGTCATTCCCGCGAAGGCGGGAATCCAGGGGTGGGGATGCGGCCCAACTAGCTAGGAATTTACCAATTTACCCACTCATTCAGTCTTTCAAAACGAAGCGGGAATGGGTTACGCAAATGTCTCCGAAGGCGGGAATCCAGGGGTGGGGAGGCACCGCGACTGCCGTAATTCCACTTATGCAATTTTCTCTTGACACATCTTTCCATATACATCTATGGCTTATATGTGCTAAAATAGCTACATGTTTAGCTCGCTTCTGGACACTTCGTACATAAACCAAAGATTATGTATCGGAGATCTGGAGGGGAGGAAAAATTTCTCCCGTAGCTAATGCAGGTGAATAGCAGGTGGGTAACAGGTGACTTTTCACCTGTTCGGTCACCAGTTGCTGCACCTGTTGCCACCTGTGGGATTATATGAACTATATACCCTGTTAACTCATTCGTTCTAGGGATTAACGGGACACAAAATTAGGCCAATATCGAGTTAAAGTATCGTCGGAATATCTGAGGAAGCAGCACATCGTGGTAGTCATATATCCCACAGATAAATCGGAATTCTGTTCCTCTCCTGACCATCTCGTGGTCTCGGGAGCAGCCCGTAATAGTTCTGATGAGAGCTTGTCGGTCAATTGTCGGCTGTGGCATAGGAAAACCTCCTTGCACTTGGGTTCTTGTGCGCGGCAATTAAGGCAAGGGACTGGTACTCCCTTGCCTTTTCTATCATATCAAATTGAACGCTCTCAAAGTGGTCGCTCGGGGATTAACGCTATACAAAATTAGGTCAACTTTTAGGGAGTGTTCGCCAGTTGTCGAAGTATCGAAGACATATCAACGCTACGGCGATTCAGCGGACACCAGATCGCCAGAGTGGGGGCATCGGAGTCGTGTTGTTCATGGCTAGGACACAGGGCTTTCAGCAATTGGTGTCGGAGTTCGTTTCTATTCATTGGCTACACTCCATAAGATTACTGGTTACGTTCTGTAGTTTTATGGGTAGCAGGGGCGCAGCCATCTCTTGGTACGTTAAGGCTGCGTCCCACTTCATCATATCAAAATTGAACGCTTTCAACTTGGCGGTGCGGTATATATTACAAAGTAAGTACCGTACTAGGAGATTGGATATGTCAGAAGATAGGTTGACGCTAGTTGAGGCAGTGCAGACGTTTGGCGACGCAGAGAAAGCAGAGGCTTGGTTTGAGTCTGTCAGATGGCCTAACGGGGTGGCTTGCCCCAAGTGTGGGTCGCTGAACGTACTCATTAGGGAAAGCAGGAAGCCCACGCCGTTCAGGTGCAGAGATTGTTACAAAGACTTCTCGGTGAGAACGTACACGCTCATGCACGGGACGAACCTCAGCCTCGACAAGTGGGCGATGGCCTTTTACCTGATAGCTACGAATCTCAAGGGGATCTCTAGCGTGAAGTTGGGTAAGGACTTGGGCATCAGCCAGAAGACCGCTTGGCACTTAATGCACCGCATCCGAGAGACATGGCGAGATAGTACCGATAGGCTGTTTTTCGGTCCCGTAGAGGTTGACGAGACCTACGTAGGGAGTAGGAACAACAAGACTGCCGTCATAGGCATCAAGGATCGCCCCACTGGGCAGGTGTACACGGAGGTCGTGGAAAACGTCAACAAGTGGACGGTGCATCCCATAGTTCATAACAAGACCTGGAACACGACGCGGGTATTCACTGACGGGGCTTACATGTACCGGAGCCTCGCCCGTCCCCAAGAGTACGTCCTACACCATAAGGAGTGGGCTAGGGGCGAAGTTCACACGCAGGGCATCGAGAGCTTCTGGGCGCTGTTGAAGCGGGGCTATCATGGCATCTACCACTGGATGAGTCCCAAGCACCTGCACAGGTATGCCCAAGAGTTTGCAGGTAGGTACAGCCAGAGAGCTAAGTCCATGTTAGGACAGATGGCTCACATGGCGCGGGGGATGGAGAACAAGCAGCTGACCTTTGTTGATCTAGTTAACGGGGAAGCGGCTTTTGCGTGGAACTGAGGTACTGTCTTGGGTGAGGATTTTTACGCCCACCTATTGAGGGGTCGCCAACCGCACCCAAGACGGTATTCAGTATATCATGGAGTAGGAGTGATTCCCATCATGATGCAACCGGCTTCAGCTTGTGGTAGATGGTCAATGAAGATTTGGGCGGTTTCAGCTAACGTGGTCAGCTTATCGAGCCCCGTGTCATCCTGTTCTTCACGAAGTCGGGGGAAGTGATGACTGGTGAACTCGGTAGCGTCAATGACTTGTTGGTTCCAGAGAGGCAGTTTATCGCAGATGGGGATAGAGGAGGTGTAATCGGTGGGAGGGTTGTTCTGGATGTATCGTATCGCGGCGTCTAAATTTGACTGGTGTTTGTCCCGTTCGATGGGGTATTCCCAGATGTTGCGGAGATCGGTTTGGTCAGTCTCAAAGGCGTCAAGTTTGTCTTGTATCTGTCGTGTAGAGAGGTCGGTATTGCTGAATAGCCAGTGTTCGTATTCTCGTTTAGTCATGTCCATGAACTCAAAGTCGCTGAGTTCAGATAATGGAGTAGGTGGGAGAGGTGAGGCGCTAGGGTTGCGGCACAGGGTAAAGATGATAGCTATGAGTAAGATACTGCCGATTATTGCGATTGGGCGTGGCTGGGTAAGAGTATCTCGGATGGTAGCCTCCTCACTGACTGGGATCGGTAACTCCTGTGTCGCAGTGAGTTGGTCAACCCTATGTAGCCAGCGAGGAAGCGCGATATGAGTTCGATCCTCACTGACACATAGGGTCAGAGATGAAGGGTTAAACCTAGATCACTGCGACGTAGGAATTATATCACAGCGTAGCAAGATAGGCAACTTGGAGATTCCGAAAATTTCGTGATGGTATACTATACTCATATAGGCAAGTGGAGCTGGAGGGAATTGAACCCTCATGCCGGGGACTTCGCGGGGCGGGCATCCCACCAGGGCACCCTCACTTACCTATATAGTATCCCAAGTCACGGAGTTGAGAGCGATGAATATAGGAAAGCAGAGGAAAGAGCGTCAGCCTACGTTAGAGGAACTGGTAAGGTCAGCGATGCAGGGGCCTCCGAAAGAGGATTGGGACTACATGAAGACAGAGAAATCGCCGAAAGAGGATAAGGACGGGGAGAAGTAATGACTACGGTAGAAATAAGTTCTTCTGAAAGAGATAGAGTGAGAATGTTGAAAGGTCTTGCCGAGATAGGCCTATGTGCAGAATGTACTCAGGTGTTTCTGGATTATCTTGTAAAACCAGTTCAAGAACGTACACATCAGCATGAGTCAGCGAAGGGCGCAAGTCCTAGCTTAACAGCATGGCTCGAATTGGGGGAGTAGGTTCTGTCATGTGATCACTTTAGAGGGCGCAACCCACAAAGAAAAATGCCCGACTTCTGGTGCATCTTATTGGAGTTACGCCTCTCCCTGTCATTGTACCATAAAGGCGTATAGAAATACGGGAAACATATAGTGAGCGTAAAAGTTAACAGGGTTAATACGTCATGGGATTATAAATAGCGATAAATAAGCGCTCCCGAAACAAGCGCATGGAGGTCTGAATATGAGCGTTTACGACATAGTACGAAGTCGGCTTACGGTACGGGAATTCACCGACGACCCGGTACCGGACGAGGTCGTGGAGAAGCTGCTGAGGGCGGCGCAGTGGGCGCCAAGCTCGCGCAATTTGCAGCCCTGGCACTTCATTGTAATCAGGGACAGGGACGCACTGAAGCAGATCGGCGGCATAGCATCGAGCGGGCGGTTCGTCGCCGACGCGCCCATGGCCATTGCGATAGCCATGGACAACGCCGACAGGCCCGACCTCGACACTGGTCGTGCCCTCCAGCAGATGGAGCTCGTCGCCTGGGAAGAGGGACTCGGCACCTGCTTCGTCGGCCTCCGCGTCGCCGAGCAGAACCGCCGCGTCAAGGAAGTTCTGAGCATACCGGAGAGCCTGGAACTTGTGACTGTCCTGCCGTTCGGATACAGGGCGGATGAGAGACGTGGCGGCATGGGACGCAAGAACCGCAAGTCGCTGTCCGACATAGCCCACTCCGAGAAATTCGGCCAGCCCTACGGAACGTCCTGACGGGAGTCTGCCGAAATGAAGAACATACTGAGAATAGTCCTGCACATAGCCCTCTTCGCAGGCGCGTTCATAGTCTTCTACCTGGGACTGGGAATAGGGTTGGCGTACAACCCTACCTTGGGGACTGCCCTGTGGATACTCGCGGGCTTGATGGTAGTCGGCAACTGCCTGTGGATTGTGTTGCGCAGCCGCAAGCGAGGCGCGAATACATAGTCGGCTGATTGACGAACCTTAGCGAGAAAATACATTGGAACTGGATGCAACCGTTGGGAGAAGATATGACTTCGGATAACTCGCCAATCATCTACACGTTCGCCGGAACGGGTGAGGCCGGCTACTCCGGTGACGGCGACCCGGCGTCGAAGGCGCTGATGCGCGAACCGTTCATGTGCGCCTTCGACGGCGCGGGCAACCTGTACGTCTGCGAGGCCACCAACCACATCGTTCGCCGCGTGGACGCCGCAACCGGCATAATCACCACCATCGCGGGCAAGGGTGAGGCCGGCTACTCTGGCGACGGCGGCCCGGCGACCGAGGCCACCATGTACGAGCCATACTCGCTCGCCATTGACTCGGATGGCAGCGTGTACATCGTTGACCGCCTCAACGCCGTCGTGCGCAAGGTTGACCCCAACGGCATCATCACGACAGTCGCTGGAACTGGCGAGCCCGGGTACTCCGGCGACGGAGGCCCCGGCAGCGAGGCACGGATGCGCGAGCCTAACGACTGCTTCCTCGACGGAAAGGGCGGCCTGCTGATTGCCGACATCCAGGACCAGCGCGTCCGGCGTCTCGACCTGGCCTCCGGGATCATCACCACATTCGCCGGAAACGGCGAGAAGATACGAGGTGGAGACGGTCTGCCCGCGACAGAGGCCAGCATCCTGGGAGCGCGAGCGGTGTGCATGGACGCCGCCGGAAATACATACATCGCCGAGCGCGAGGGCAACGGCGTCCGCGTTGTCACCCCGGACGGAACTATGGGAACCGTTGCTGGCGCGAACGCTGAACTGGGCTATACAGGAGACGGCGGCCCAGCCCTCGAATCCACCTGGGCAGGCCCCAAGGGGATACGCTGTGACGCCGAAGGCAATATCATCGTGACGGACACCGAGAACCACGCCATACGCCGCATTGATGCCGTTACCCGCATCGTGACTACCATCGCGGGAGGTCAGCTAGGCGGGCACGGCGACGATGGCCCCGCGACAGAAGCGGGCATGGACCGTCCGCACGGCTGCGAAATCGCCCCCGACGGCTCGATCTACGTCGCCGACTCCAACAACCACCGCGTGAGGGTGGTCCCCGCCTGAATCCAGGCGGACCTACCAGAGAGTCATAGAGTCGCGGAATAGCTGGCGCAGGTCGTTCTCGTCCACCGGACGCGGTGAGAGACCGATCACCCGCTGCTGGGGAATCGCGCCTGAGGCCAGCGCCGGCGCGTCCTCTGCGGAGTATCCGATAGCACTCAGGCCGTTCGGAACGCCAATCTCCCTGAGCAGCGACACGATAGCGTCCGCCAGTATGTCGCCTGCGTCCTCCGGCCCCGCGCCGGACACGTCCGCCCCCATGAGTCGCGCCGCGTACAGGTGTCTCTCCGGGTTTGTCGGCGCCGTGTATCGGAACACAGCGGGCGCGTTCAGAATCACGCTCATGCCGTGCGGCACGATGGGATGGTCGTCCGGGTAGCCCTCCGGGACGTACTCGCGCACCATGCCCGACACCGGGTACGACATCCCGTGCGGAAGATGACAGCCCGCATTCCCGAATCCGACGCCCGCGAACGTGGCCGCGAGCATCATGTTCGAGCGCGATTCGATATCCTCAGAGTCTTTGACCGCGCTGACCATGTTGTGCGAGACCATCTCGATGGCGCGGGTGGCCCACACGTCCGAGATGGGGTTGGAGCCCTGGTAGGACGGCCTGAGTCCTGGGTTGGGAGGGGCCTCCCTGCGGCTGAACGGCATCGCGGTATAGGACTCCAGCCCGTGGCACAGCACGTCGAAACCGCTGCACGCGGTGACCATGCCGGGCAGCGTGCGGCTGTTCTCAGGGTCAACGATGCCCATCGTCGGCCTCAGAGCGCGGTGTGCCAGGCCAGTCTTCGCCTTCATCTCGAGGAGATCGAATATCGCTACGCCCGTTGTCTCCGAACCCGTGCCCGATGTGGTGGGCACCGCGACGTGCGGCTTCAGCGGCCCCGGCACAGGCTCTCCCTGCCCGATTGGGGCGTTGACGTAGGTAAGGAAGTCCGCCGGGTACGTCGAGTACAGGTTGGCGGCTTTCGCCGTGTCTATACTCGACCCGCCACCGACCGACACAAATGCGTCGAAATTGCCGTTGGAGGCGAACTCAATCGCCTCCTTGAAAGACTCGTCCGTCGGTTCCACCTCCACCTAGTCGAAGAGTATAGCGTCCACGCCCTCCGACTTCAGAGATTCGAGCACGACGGACACAGGCTCGAGCCGCGCCATGCGCGGGTCGGTCACCACCATGACCCGTTTCGCGCCCATCCGCGCGACCTCGTATCCTGTCTCGCGGGTGACGCCGGGGCCAAACTTTATGGCCGACGTGTCTATCGAAAACGCGGTTTCCAGTTCGTGGTGCATCATTAGGGCGAATACCTCTGAGTTGTACTTAGACTGTTATGCTTCAACTATAATCTGTTCACCTTCGGAAAGAGATTGCTGACTACTCGGGGATTGCTAACCATCGCACCAGCGCCGGATACCCTATTCTCGCCATAGAGAACTCTCCACCGCCAAAATCCTCCTCCGCTTTGTGCAAGACTTCTCCCATTCTCTTCCCTACGATTGTTCGTCCGTCTCGGCTGATCGCCACGTACTCTCCCTTATGCGCCGATTCTAATGGCTTTCCGTGCCGGGCATAGAGTCGCTCTTTCTGTTCTGCTTCACGCGCAATCCACTCCCGCGAGACACTCATGGAGTTTTCCTCCCCTCGTTCATCCGTCGGCTGCACAGTCCATCCTGTTTTCGCCAATGCTCTCAGACATTCTTTGTACTATACTCTACATTGGCTCCGCAATGGCAAGCTTCACTGACCCGGTTTAGCCAGCACGGCCACACTTCATAAGCTACGCTGTCTGAAGAACGGCGGATAACTAAGTTCAGTATGAGGAGTAGTCAAGGTGACCTCAGTCCTTATCGTTGTGTTCGACGGGCTTCAGCCCGCGCAGATTCGCCCCGAACTCATGCCCAAACTGTCTAGGTTCGCGGACGAAGGCATCTTCTTCGAGAGTCACCATCCCGTGTTCCCGTCGGTGACGCGGATCAACGCGGCCAGCATGGTCACCGGACGACATCCGGGCGGGCACGGGTTGGCGGCGAATACGATGGTGGCGCGCGACTATGATCCCGCTCTGGTCTTCTCGGCGCTGGAGCCGACGCTTGCCGACATGAAGCGCAAGGCCGGTCGCGTACTGCTCGCGCCGACGTTGGCGGATATTCTGTCCGGGCATGGCCTGGAGTACACGGCGATTGGGGTCGGGACTTCGGGCAACGCCTATGTGCACAATCCGAACGCCGACAAGTCGGGCGGCGCGACGATTCACCCGGACTTCACACTGCCTTACTCCCTCAACGAACGCCTGGTGGAACGGTTCGGAGAGTGGCCGGAGGAGTCCCAGCCGAACACGCCACGCTTTCGACACGCGATTCGCATTCTGACCGAGCATATCCTGCCGGAGTGTGAGCCCGCAGTAGTGCTAATCTGGTCGTCCGAGCCGGACAAGGCGCAGCACGCGAGCGGTGTCGGGTCGGAGATGTCGGACCGCGCCATACGGGAGGCGGACGCGGGCTTCGGGCGGATAATGGACTGGCTGGCGGCGAATGGTCGCGCGGAAACTGATGTGATGGTCGTGTCCGACCATGGCTACTCGACGATACGCGATGTGGTGGATGTCGAGTCGCAAGTCCGAGACGCCGGTTTCTCCGGGCAGGACGTACTCGTTGCGCCGAATGGCGGGAGCGTACTGTTCTATACGCGCGATGAGGCTACGGCTTCGAGGCTCGCGGAGTATCTCACGGCTCAGGATTGGTGCGGGGCGCTGCTGGCGTCGGAAGCGGCGGGTGAGATAGAGGGGGCGCTTCCGATGTCCCTGGCAGGATGCGACGGACCGAGGGCGCCAGAGCTCGCGATGTCGTTCACATGGGACTCAGAGGCCAACAGCGTAGGCTACGATGGGTTCGTCTATTCCAGCGGAGGCGCGAGCGGTCTAGGTCAGCACGGCTCGATGAGCAAGCACGAGATGAACAACACGCTGCTCGCGAGAGGGCCGAGTTTCAAGTCGCGGAAGCGGATCGCATCGCCGACCGGGAATGTGGATATAGCGCCGACGGTCCTGGGGCTGCTGGGGCTGCCCATACCGGAGGATATGGATGGGCGGGTGATAGCCGAAGCGCTTGTGAATGGTCCCGATTCTGTGGAGTCAGCGACGGACGCTCACCTGGCGGGGAGAGAAGTTTTGAATGGTGTGTATCGGCAGGGGATTACGCTGTCGCGTGTGGGCAGCACGGTCTATCTGGACGAGGGAAGGGGCTGGCGGGAGTGAGAAGATGCGCTTCTCAGCTTGGCCAACGCAGGATAATCGTCAGGAACAGGACTACCATTTCTAGCCCAAGTATAACCATGCCACATACCATCAACCTGCGAAACGTTCTAATGTCAGAACGGAACCTTTCCAGTGTCCTTTCAACGCGGGCAACGGAAGGCAGCAATTCTTCACGCCCTTCTTCCAGCATGGTCATTTCGCTGACTCCCTGTGATAGTAGTGGGCAGGTCTATCGAGGACCTGCCCACTGATTATATCTTATCCGGCTAGTACCGCATCCAGCTAGTTTTGACATTCATGAGCCTGCCTCCACCCCTGGATTCCCGTTTTCACGGGAATGACGAGAGTGGCGGAGATTGTCTCATATCTAACTGGAGATGGCGCTAGGCCGGCTGGAACTTGGGAAGCGAGATCTCGTCGGTGATGTCCTCGAAGACGACTTCGAGCGCCATGCCTATCTGGAGCTTCTCGGGCGTGGGGTCGTCCATGACGATGTTGGTCGGCATGATGGGCCCTTCCTCGAGTTCGACCATGGCGGTAACGAACGGAACGTCGCCGACGAAGCCGGGATGCGGCGCGCGGTGGACTATGGCGTAGGTGTAGAGGGTTGCCTTGCCGCTCGCCTGGATCCAGGTCGTGTTCCTGGAGAAGGTGATGGGCGAGATGTCCCTGGGATAGAAGTACGCCTGCTGGGCGTCGTTATCGTACCTGAGCCACAGCTCGTGCTCCTTGCACTTCTCCCAGTAGAAGTCGGACTCCACCTGGGGAACCGGGACAGGCTTGTTGTATCCAGTTGTCATTGCAATCTCCTGGTAGTAGTCGGTTCGGAATTGCCGTCCGTCGGATTGACGAAGGGCTATGCCTCATTGTCGAGATTCTAGGTTCTGTTGACATTTGGATTCCCGCTTTCGCGGGAATGACGAGAAATGTCAGGACTTTAGTCAATGCCCAGAACGACTGTGCCTGTGGAGGACAGCGATCCGCCGGTGCCGTTGATGAGGCAGAGCTTGGGATCGTCCAACTGGCGGTCGCCGGTCTCGCCTCGAAGCTGTCGGACGGCTTCCAGCACGAGGAACATTCCGTACATGCCGGAGTGGGTGTAGGACAGTCCGCCGCCGCTGGTGTTCATGGCGAAGTCGCCGCCGGGCGCGGTGCGCTGGTCGGCGACGAAGTCGGGGCCTTCACCCGGTCCGCAGAAGCCGAGGCTTTCGAGCGTAACCAGAACGGTGTAGGTGAACGAGTCATAGATCATGGCGAGGTCAATGTCGTCGTGGGTGACGCCGGCCATCTTGAGGGCAGCCGGGCCGGACTCGCGGGCCCAGGTGCTGGTGAGATCGGGCATCTGGCTGATTATGCCGTGGTCGAGACCCTCTCCCGCTCCGAGTACCCAGACGGGCTTCTTGGGCAGGTCTCTCGCACGTTCCGCAGTCGTCACCACGTAGGCGCCGCCTGCGTCGGTCACCAGACAGCAGTCGGGCAGATGGAATGGCCAGGCTATCCAGCGGGAGTCGTGGTAGTCGTCGAAGGACATGGGGACGTCTTTGAAGTACGCTTTCGGGTTCAGGTTGGCCCACTTGCGCGTCGCGACGGCGACCTCGGCCATCCCCTGGCGGGTATAGTCCTCGCCGTACTGGTGCATATAGCGACGGGCGGCCATCGCGTAGTTGATGGGAGCCCCTATGTAGCCATACGGGGTCTCGAACTGCGCTCCCGGTTCCGATGCGTTGCCGCCCGCGCGGGAGCGGGCGCTGCGTCCGGCTTCGCCGTGTGTTACCAGAACCGTCTCGCAGTAGCCTGCCTGGATGGCGAGCATCGCGTGCGCGATGTGTATGATGAACGAAGAGCCGCCCACTGCGGTGGTGTCGGTAAACCTGGGGTTGACGCCGAGGTACTCGCCCAGGGTCAAGGTTGACGTCCCGGCCGTCATAAGGCCGTCCACGTCTTTAATGGACAGGCCGGCGTCCTCAAGCGCGTTGTACGCCGACTCGGCGTGCAACTGCAAATTGGACTTTTCCACTCTGCCAATCTCATCGGACTCCGCTACGCCGACGATGGCTACGGATTTTGAAATATCAGCCATGCTGACCTCCTGTAAATTGTCCCGGGGCGCGATGACGTTCTTCTGGAAGATTCCGAGAGTTTCGCGAGCCCATTTCGGGTTTTTCAAACGCGGTAAGGTTAACTTAATCGGCATCGCCAATCAAGTTAATGAAGAGACTCCGGGCAGGGCGCGCGAATACAGCCGGTTCTGTCCACGAAGGACACGAAGCAGCACGAGGATATTGGGTATTGACACATTATGATGGATACGCATGGATGAAGCGGCGTAAGTCACCCTCACCCTAGCCCTCTCCCAGAGGGAGAGGGGACTTTTACATATGGTTAGCCGTCGTCGTAGTTGGGGTGGTCTTTCTTTGTTGGCGTTGGGTTGTTGGCGTTGGCCTCTTTCCAGGCCCGGTCGCGTTCGAGGGCTTCATGGAAGAGGGCGGCACCGATTTGCACGTGTTCGTCGCTTATCTCCGACAGGCGTGGCTGCGGGATCATGTCCCACATGGAGATGTCGGGCTCGGGGCCGTCGTACTCTTCTTCTTCGTAGGGGCCCAGGGATTCGACGACTCGCTTGACTATGGCGAGGTAGTCAACGGGTTCTTCGGGTTCGGAGTCGTTAGTTGCCGGTTCGGGGTCTTCAGTGCTCGGTTCAGGGGTTTCAGTCGGGTGCACTTCGGGCGCGTGTTGGGTGTATGTTTCGTCGAAGCCGCGCTTTAGGAGTTCGCGGGCTGCTGCGATGCGGTGGTGGGGCTTGAAGCCTTCGTCGTTCCTGACGCCGTCCATTACCTCGGCGTACATCCTGATGACGGTTCGACCGTCCTGGGTGAGTTCGCGGGCGTACTCGGCAAGCTGTTGTCGCGCCTCGGCTATCTCAGGTGAGATGTCGGTGTCGGGACTGGTAGTTCTTCTGGCCCTGGGCTTTGAGGGCGTGGAGTTGGCGCGCACGTAGTCGGAGAACTCGGTGAGACCAATCTTGACGAGTTCTTTGGCTGAGTCCATGCGGTGGCAGGGCTTGAAGCCTTCGGAATGTAGTTCGCCTTCTGCGACCTGAACGAGGAACCTGACAATGCGTCGTCCGTCGCCGGTTTCTTCGGCGACTATCTGGGCGAGTCGTTCGCGTGGAGTCAGGTTGTCGTGCATTTTGAGTCCTTAGTGGTTAGTGATTAGTTCTTAGAAGCGGAAGCGCCCAGTGTGGAACTGAGCGCTTTGGCCATCGCCCTGTGTGGGCGAGGTGGTTGTATTCGATTTGGATGTATGATAGCACGGATATTCTGTGAGCATCAAGGGCAACTTTGGGGGAATTTTCGATTAAGAATTGGGGGCGGGTGTCTGAACTGTGATTTTTTTGATTGGGGTGATGGGCAGGATGGGGTGGATTGCCGCTTTTGTGGGAGTGATGAGATGCGACCATAAATCCCGGAATCGGGGCTTTGCACAAGCCCTGCTGTCTTATTCCAGTGGGGGGATCTTTCCGAACGGCTCTGAGCGTTGGGCGAGGTTCCACGCGGTCATGAGTTCGTCAAAGTGGAGGGAGGCCCACTCCTCTACGAGGCGGCGCGCTCGCGGGGGAAGGCGGCCCCCGGACACGGTTCCGAGGTTTATATTCACTACGGCCTCGTGTTCGCCGTACTTGGCGTGGAAGTGGGGCGGCGGATGGTCTGGAACATGAATGCGGATGATGATGCCGTAGAAGCGACAGAGTTCAGGCATCGTGTCCGTGAACCGGTTGGGTCATGCCGGGCATGACTTCTTCGAGAGTCTTGCCGGTGAGTTCCATGTAGGCGAAGTCGGCACACATATCTATGTTTTCGTCCCAGGCTATGGTTCTGTGTGGGCTTATATGGACCTTCTCGAAGTGGCCCGGCTCGTCCCATGCCTTGAAGACGCCCTTTCCGGCGAGGTGGGAGAGGTCAATCTCGCCAGATTCGCCGTCTTCGTACTCTATCCAGATTTTGTATCCGGGCAGGGGCTTGACTTGTGTCGGCCAAAGCAATGCGTCATTTCCTTTCTTATCCAATTTCGTTCTCTACTATTGAAAAGATACAATTGGGGAAATCGGTATGTCAACGTGAGCGAACAGGTGGGAGTCGCCCTGCGCACAGAGTATGTAATGTTCCTCGACACGGACCTAGGAGAAGTCAGACGATGCTTCAATTCGATAGTACGGCGGGGAATGAGGGCTGGACTGAATGGCTTACAGAGGATTGTCGAGGAAATACTGCGCAGGCTTCCATATATCTAAAATTCTCCGTGCTAGGATTTCGCTCCTTGCTTCAAGCCTATCCTCGTTCCACTCGCCGGACGTGCCTGAGAGCAGTTCGTGATTAAGCAGTAGAGTACTGTGATTCTCTAACGCTGCCTTTTTTTCATCCCAGGGCCCGTTGGAAAGACTCGCGTTGAGTCTCCCGGTTGTCAATGTCAAATTGCCGAGGAAGTGCACTGCTTCTTCTCGACGGTCCCTAGCCTCTTGACTTGCAGAAGAAGGTAAGCGCCAGTTCTCCTGCCACTTTTGCGGCATGATATGTTCTATCGTCAGATTTTTTGTGTCGCCGAGCGATTCTGCCATCCTGTCTTTCCTCATGCGTCGTTCGATCTCCACCAGAACCATCTTTCGCCTCGCAATGGTTCCACCTAGCCGATTACCTGTAAGGCTCGCATATAGTATCCTATCGTTGGGCCACATGAGGGAATCGCTAGTCTGTGAATTCAGAAACTCCACCATAGTCTCTTCGTAGTGGTTGGGCATTGCCCGATGCATTCTTTCTAGCAGGCTGATAAAGAATTCTGCTAGTCCCTGCGTAATACGTCCATACAAGGCTCGCCGTACCAGATAGCTTTCGAGTATTTGAATACATCGCCTGTACCGATCCTCCGGTATTCGAGTAGGCTTCAGATACAGAATCAGCGGCATGATGATTACTATGTTCATATCGCCTATGATGCGTCTGAGTGCGCCACTTACGTAAGGATCAGAGTCTCTAAACTCCAGTGCGTCTCTATATACAGTGCCTCCGATACGGATTCTCCCTGCGATGCGTTCGATGTTTTCACCAGGCGGGTTATCATTCAAATAAGCGCGGAATTCGGATGCGACCCTATTGTGCGCCACGTTTTTTTGAGTTGTTGCCATCATCCAGTGATTCAGCAGACGGTCTAACTGTATTCTGTCCACTCGGGGGTCTGATGCATTCCCTCGCCACCACTCATCTTCGAACATACCCCAAAGTTGTCGTGCTTTATCCGCTTCGTCAACGACCCCAGCCTCATACATCACGGTATTCTTAACTAAATCGGATTGCCTTAAGGTCTCCCCTCGCGCGTTTAGCGTTTCGAAGATGATGTGAGGCTCTTCATCATCGTCCAGGTCAATGACGGCAATCAGAAGGTGATGACTTAACGCCTCTTCCAGGGCGTCCGCGCGACTCACTTTCTCTTCCGGTGTCTGGGCTTCGGATAACCACCCATCAACCTGTCCCTTGAAATAATGGTAGGCCTTTGTGATGGGCAAGAGTATTCCCTGACTATCAATGAACGTGACTCTGATAGCCTCTTGAAAGACTCTCTGATCGTTGAGGTTGGATTGGCGAATCTTCGTCTGATTATTCGTGTCTCCGCCCCAGTGGCTTTCGCTGTTCTCCGTCAAATCCTTCAGCCGATCAAGTCGTGCCTGGTCGTTCAACTGCTCAAAGGCGCCTTGAGCCGCCTTTATGAGAAGCTGCAATGTGGTCAGTCTCTGCTGACCGTCCACAACTATCTTCTTGGTTACTTCTCCCGTTTTGCTTTGTCTATGCTGAAGCACGATTGCTCCCATGAAATGAGGCTTCACGCGCCCCCGTCCATCAGCAGCTAAATAACGTTCGGCGAGATTGCGAACGTCCTCCCAGAGTGGAAACCACTGATCATCTTCTCCCCAGGCATACGGACGCTGGAACTGAGGTATCTGGTAAGAGACCTGATCCCCGAACAAAGACTGAAAGTGTACAATCCTCGCATCCATGGTGTACCTCCTCTGTGACGGTCTGCTCAGTGTTTCACTACCCAACGGGCTTTATACATAGTTCGGGGGAATAGCGCAATAGTATCATGCTTGGGAGCGCGTACTTGAGAGATAGGCCCTGATGCTGGATAATGCTTGAAATTGAAGTTCATAGTGACGGCGGGCTGACTTAGCTGGAAGGCGTATGGGCCATCGTATTGAGAGGCCGCGCAAGGAGTAGATCATGAGATTCGGGATGTTCGACGTTATCAGGTGGCATGAGAGTATGTCCGGGGAGGATACGCTGGCGAATACGCTGGAGCAGGTGGAGTACGCCGACCGGCTTGGGATCCAGGATATATGGCTGGGCGAGCACCACTTTTCCAGGCACGGCATTCTGTCGGGGATCTTCTCGTATATGGGCGCGGTCGCGGCGAGGACGAAGCAGGCGCGGATTGGCACTTCTATCGTGATTCTGCCGTTCCACAACCCGGTTCAGGTGGCGGAGGAGGCGGCGACGATAGACATCTTGTCCGGCGGAAGGTTCAACCTGGGAGTTGGCGCGGGATACCAGGCGCAGGAATTTCACGGGATGGGCGTGGATATTACGCAGTCCAGGGTGATGTTCAAGGAGTACCTGGAGGTGGTGCAGAAGTGCTGGGAGGAAGGTAATCTCAACTACAGCGGCGAGTATGTGAATATCGAGGACATCTGGGTTATTCCGAAGCCTATCCAGAAGCCCGGGCCGCCTATATACATCGCGGTCAGCACCAGCCCGGAGAGTGTTGATTACGCTGCCAGCCAAGCGATTCCCATACTGGTGGGCGGACCGACGACTACGCTCGGTCAGACTCCTCGCGTGGTGCAGATGTGGCACGAGCGCATGGAGCATTACGGTCACCCGCACGAGCATATAGACCTGCCGGTGAGCGCGAGCGTGTACGTGGCGCCCACGATGGAGGAGGCGGAGAACGACATCAGGGGGCTGGAGGACAAGATCAACGAGGAGTTCTATCGCATTGGGAATCCGGCGGACAAGGACGGGAACTTCCCGGAGAACTACAGGCACTGGGTCCACCGCGACCGCGACCGCATCGAGGCGGGTGAGAAGGCGCGCCAGGAGGGCATACGCCCGCTGATAGGAACGCCGGAGGTGGTGTGCGAGCGGCTGGAGGTTCTGAGGTCTAAGGGGATCAACCGCATCTTCGGCAAGTTCGGAGCGGCGGGGCTGGAGCAGGAGAAGTGGCTTCGGTCAATCGAGATGTTCGCGACGGAGGTGATGCCGGAGTTTGCGGGGGAACTGGTGGCTGCGGATTCGTAGAGACTACTGCTCGTCTCCGGGAAGGGAGTCCAGCAATGTCCTGAAATCCTGTTCCAGTGGAAGAAAGTGGTTGTGAACGGCGTTCCATACAGTTAGAAGGTTAACCCTGAAATACTCATGCGCGATGATATTTCTCATCCGTCTCATATCTTGCCAGGGAAATTCAGGATGCGTGTTTTTGATTTCGTCCGGTGTGGCTGCGGCCGCTTCCCCCGCTACTTGCAGGGCGTATAACGTTGCCATCACAAGAGCCTGGTCCTCCAAAAACTGGTCGAAAGTTAATCCATCTAGGCTTGTCCGAAGAAACTCGGCGGACGCCAGTATATGTCTCGCTCTGGACGGAGGACTCCCGTCATTGAAGTACATATAGCGGCTCTCCTCGGATCAGGTCACCCGGACGCGGGACGACTGTGTTGGTCGGAGCGACGTTGACCTGATTTTCGCCCAATATCTCATCCAGATAATCCTGCAAGTGAATGATGTCGAATAAACTGACGCTGGTTCCATCTTCGAACTCGGCCATGACGTCAACGTCGCCTTCATAGGTCGGCCCCTTGACGTAGGCGTCGAACAGGGCCATCTTCTTGACGCCGAACTTCTTGCGAAGTTCATCCTCGTGTCCCGCGAGTATCTTAGCCATTTCCTCTCTCTTCATCGTCAATACCTCTCTATCCGTGTCGCTGTCATTATCAACGCGATTGGCGGGTGTTGCCAAGTGTAGAGGCCTATTGTATAACACAGGTAGAGGTGATTGAATCCAGCGACGGAATCATAAGGAGTCTATGGCCAGGCCAAACAGAAAGAGACAGCCACGCCGGGGCCGAAAGACGTTTCGGCGCAGCGGCAGCGTCAAGCGGGTTCGCGCGCGCCAGAAGGACTGGACGGTCAGCGCATCGGAGCAAGACTGGGACGAACTTGAGCACGAGTCTTTTGAGAGAGTCATGCCCAGGGACGAGCGCGACCGCCGCAAGGCGATAGATGAAGTTCTAATCGCCTCTCCGCAGGAAGTAGAGCCTGCCTCAACTATCGTTGTAAGCCCAGAAGTCGAGGGCAAGACGGCGCTGGTGACGGCGGTCGCGGGGATGTCCGCGAAAGTAGAAATTAGCGGGCATGAGAGACCGGCTACTATCCGGGGTCTGCTGACAGAACTGGACACCGGATACATAAACCCGGTGGCCGTGGGAGACAATGCGATAGTGACCGAGGACGGCGCGGGAGCGTGGGCTATTGAAAGTGTCCTGCCCAGGAAGACCATCCTCGCGCGCCCGGACCCTTTTCTTGCGCCGCGTCAGCAGGTCATCGCGGCAAACGTGGACCAGCTTCTAATCGTCTCGTCGTGGAGGGAGCCTGACCTGTGGCCGGAGTTGATAGACCGCTATCTCATCGCGGCGTCGCTGTCCGAGATCGTCCCTATCGTATGCGTGAACAAGGCGGACCTCATTGACGACGCAAGGGAGTATGAGTCCGTAACCCAAATATACCGCGATATGGGATACAGGACATTGGCCACATCGGCCCTTACGGGCGCAGGAATAGCCTGCCTCAGAAGCGAGTTGACGGGCAAGCTAACCGTTGTGGTCGGACTATCAGGCACGGGTAAGAGCTCTCTCATGTCAGCGGTGCAGCCCGGCTTGAACCTGCGAGTCGGGGAAGTCAGCCAGGCTCATCACCAGGGTCGGCACACGACAACACAGGCGTCCATGTACAGGCTGGACGGAGGCGGCTATGTGGCTGACACGCCCGGCATCAGGGAGTTTGGACTGGCAGGTCTGACACTCGGGGAACTCCCGTTGTACTTTCCGGAGATTGACGAACTTGCAGCGGATTGCCGCTTCAGTAACTGTTCGCACCTCGAAGAGCCGGGTTGCGCGGTGAGGGCAGCCGAGGACCAGGGACGTGTGTCGCCTTCCCGCGTGGCGTCGTACAGGGCGATCTTCGACGAGTTGGAAGTGTAGTCAGATTCCGGGCAGACGAGGTTGTATCGTCTGGTCGGGCTCTTCCGGCTCTCCGAAACCTGAAACGCCGACACCCACAAGTCTGAATCTGCGCCCCTCCCCTATCTCCACGTCCATGAGACTGTTGGCGGCGACAGCTATCTGGTCTGATGACTGCACGGCCTCGCGAAGCGTCACCTGGCGCGTGAACGTCGTAAAGTCTGACAGACGCAGTTTCAGTTTGACAGTTCGGCCTCTCAACTTTCGACGTTCGAGGGAGTTCGATACATCGAGGCTGAGCCGGGCTACCAGCTCGTGAAGCGCGTCGGGGTCGCCCGTGTCGGATGTCAGGGTAGTCTCGGAACTGACTGACTTGGTATCGCGCTGAGTCTGGACCGATCGGTCGTCCTGTCCGAGGGCCAGTCTCTTCACGTAGGAGCCATTGCGCCCGAACTTTCCGAGAAGCCATTCGTCATCGCAAGCCGCCAGGTCGCCTATTGTGAGAATTCCCTGTGTCTTGAGTTGCTCCTGCGTCTTGGGACCGACGCCTGGCAGAGCGCCCACCGGCAGTGGAGCGAGGAAGGAGACCTCTTCGCCGGGCGACACAACCGTGAGTCCGTCCGGCTTTTCGAGGTCCGACGCTATCTTGGCTACGGACTTGCTCACGCCCACGCCGACGGAGATGGTCAGGCCGAGTTCGTTCTTAACCCGCTGCTTGAGTCCCCGCGCAGTCTCCGCGGCGCTCACGCCGTTTGCGACCGAGTTGGTAACATCGAGGTACGCCTCATCGAGGGAAAGAGGCTCCACAAGCGGGGTTATGTCTCTGAATATCTCCATTACGGCGCGGGAGACGGCGCGGTATCTCTCGAATCGGGCACTCACCCTCAGCAGCGATGGGCACAGGTTGAAGGCTGTACGCATGGGCATTGCAGACCGAACACCGAACTCGCGCGCCTCGTAGGACGCGGAGGCGACGACCCCGCGCGAATCGGGGCTGCCTCCCACGGCCAAGGGCTTGCCGCGCAGTTCAGGATTATCCAACTGCTCGACGGAGGCGTAGAAGGCGTCGAAGTCGGCGTGAAGAATGTGTCGCATTTGGAACCTTGCAGCACTGTTGTTCTGCCATGTACGAATATTAGCACATACTCAGAGAAATGTGTAGGGAAGACGGAGTCCGATTTCAATTTCCGGTGTATTTGAGCACTACTCCGCCATCGCCGACCGCCCAGCCGTTGTTTCTGTCCGGGAATGATAGCGACCGGAGTACCGAGTCGGTCACCGCCGGGCGTGTCTCCCAGGTTACGCCGCCGTCGCGGGAGCGCATCGTCGTGCCGAAAGATCCGACAGCCCAGCCCTCCATCGCGTCGAAGAATACGACGTCCCACAGGAATCTTCCCGTATCGGAGTCGTGTCGGGTCCAGGTAATGCCGCCATCGGTGGTGCGGGCGACCATTCCGTCGGTGAGATACTTGACGAACTGTACGCCGCTTCCCGCACCCTGCGCCTTGCCACGCCATCCCGCGATCCAGCCGTTGCGATCATCCAGGAAGTAGATATTGTTCGCGCCAATCTCGACTCCATTGACACCCTTGAGCAAGTCCCAGGATTCGCCGCCGTCTAATGTCAGGAATACCGCGCCGGACCTAAAGGACACCCATCCCCGGCGTTCGTCCAAGAAAAAGGCGTCGGACCGTGGAAGCGTGTTTTCAAAGAACTGGCGATTCCAGGCGCTGCCGCCATTGGTCGTTCTGAGCGCGAAGCTGCCCCTCTCGGTGATGATCCGACCATCCGTAGCGTTGTCGAAGTGGACTTCTATGAGATTCTGGCCGAGGGCGGCGTCCTTACCCTGAACGTTCCATGTCTTGCCCCCATCCCTGGTGTTGAGGATGAGCCCCAACTGTCCGACGACCCAGCCATTTGACTGGTCTGTGAACTCCACTCCATTCAGTGTGAGTTCATACCCTGATAACTGGGGCGTCCAGGTGTTTCCACCATCGGTAGTGGCGATGATCACGCCTCCGTCGCCGACTGCCCAGCCGTGCATATCGTCAACAAACTTCACATCCAGCAGGGTGTTCGTGACGCTTGAGTTCTGCATCTCCCAGCGTCCGGCAGCGCCTGGGGAATCCGTTCGCGCGTCCTCGGTTTCCCTCGTCAGGTACCAAGTGCCAACAACAAGGGCAATGAAGAAAACGAGTCCGACCACGACGGTCTCTGCTGTGGGGTGCCTACGGTACTTGAATCTCATGCACGGATTATACACAGGCGGGGGAACAGGGTAGAGGATACCTCCGCGAAGCCTGCGTCAATTCAGAATCGAAGAACTGATTGGGTAGGACGGTCGCATAATTGCCAGCTGTGGGCACTGCCTCCCTACCCCCTGGATTCCCGCCTTCGCGGGAATGACGGTAGTTGTGCAAAGGTCTCTTTTCACGGGAATAACGAGAAAAGGTTAACACGGCCTAGGTAGTTACGCCGGGTCCGTACTCGTGCACGTCGTTGATGTCGCGTATGGCGTCGCCGACGAAGTTGACGGCCAACACGATCAGCATGATAACCACACCCGGGAAGGTGCCGAGCCACCAGGCGCGGGTGAAGAACGGTCTGGCGTCGTTGAGAATGGAGGCCCAGGTCGGGGTCAGAGGCGAAACACCGAGTCCCAGGAATGTGAGACCGGCCTCGGCCAGAATGGCGGCGGCGACGAACACGCTGGCCTGAACTATTACAGGAGGCAGCGCGTTGGGGAAGATGTGCTTGAACATCATCCTGCGATTGGACGCGCCCATCGCCCTTGCCGCCGTTACGAAGTCGTCCTCTTTGAGGACGAGCACCATTCCCCTGATTATCCTGGCGAAGTCGTCCACGTAAGCCAGAGCGATAGCGACTATTACGTTTTGCAAGCCGAGCCCGAAAATGGCAACCAGCATCACGGCGAGTATGAAATTGGGGAAGGCCCAAAGGACGTCAATGGCCCTCATGACAACCATGTCTATCCAGCCGCCGTAGTAACCGGCAGCCACGCCCAGAACTATGCCTACGACCGCGGCGAGCGCGACGGTGCTAAGTCCGACGACCATGGAGATGCGCGCGCCGACGATTATTCTGCTGAGCAGGTCCCGCCCAACATTATCCGTACCCAGAGGGTGAGCAAGCGAGGGAGGTTCGAGCAGTTCGTAGTTCTGCGCCTGGGGATCGTAAGGCGAGGCAAGGTCTCCGAGCAGCGCGGCCAGACAGAACACGGCCACGATGACGAGTCCAACCATCGCGCGCCTGTCGCGGGAGAAACGTCGCGCGAAGTATTTGAAACCGCGCCGGGGTCTGGACTGTTCCTCCAGCTGTGCCTGGATGGAACCTGATCTGTCTTCAGCCAATGTAGCCGCCTAGTCGGTGTATCTAATGCGCGGGTTTATGACCGCGTACAGCATGTCAACAAGGAAGTTCATAAATATGAATATGAATGCCACCAGGAGGATGACGCCCTGCACTATTGGATAATCTCTGCCCAGGATACTTTCTATAAATAGCCTGCCCAGTCCATTCATTGCGAACACGTTTTCGGTTATCACCGCACCGTTCAGCAGAATCGCCAGAGCTATTCCCATAACGGTTACGACCGGTATCATGCCGTTTCTCAGCGCGTGCCTGTTCATCACGACCCGCTCTCTGAGTCCCTTAGCGTAAGCTGTGCGGATGTAGTCTTGGGACAGTACCTCGAGCATGGCTGACCGGGTCTGCCGGGCGAGGATCGCGGCGAATCCCGTGCCGGTCGCAAGAGCGGGCAGTATCAGCCGGCGCAGCCAGTCCCATAGTCCGTCCGAGAGCGGCGCGTATCCGAAAACCGGGAGCAGATTCAGTTGCACTCCAAATACGATGATGAGAATGATGCCCAGCCAGAAACCGGGCATGGCGAGTCCCAGGAATGCTATGAGCGTAGCCCCATGATCCCAAATCGAATAGCGTCTTATGGCGGAGATGATTCCGGCAGGCAGGCCGATAGCCACTCCGACGATAAAGGAGACGATGGACAGAGAAATTGTCCTGGGAAGCGCCTGCGCCATGAGGTCATTCACAGGCAGACGCTTGTATATGCTCTCGCCCAGGTCCAGAGTGGCCAGGCTTCTCAAGTAGTAGAAATACTGTATTGGGACTGGCTGGTCCAAGCCTAGCCGAGCCTTGATCGCCTCGATCTGGCTTGGGTCTCCCTCTTCGCCAACCAGTGTTGTGACCGGATCTCCCGGGAGCAGACGCATGAACACGAATGTAACGGTCATGGTGGCCCAGATGGCGAAAAGGGAGAAGATGAATCGTCGGATTATGTAACGCTGCATGAACTGAGCCCGTTCAGGAAGGCTAAGCCTTCACCCTTAGTTGCCGTGGCTGCGCGCTGACTGAACCTGCGATTCTAATCTGACTCTATTTCGGTGACATAGAGCGGAATGCCAACAAATCAGGGCGCATTCGCGGGACCTCCGTGCCACGCTCTGGGCTGTGCGCCCGCCGAGCGAGCGTGACACGGAGATACACTTTTACTCACTATCGCCGGATCCCACGCTACCTATCCATCCAGACGGCGCTCAACTGTCGGAGCGCGTGTATCCACACGTAGCCCTTGACGTGGTCGCGGTACGCTGTCCGGTTGATATTGTGGTGCGTGAACACTCCATGGAACGTCTCATCAATCTGATCGCTGAGTTCCAAGATAGTTTCCAGGCGCTCGTCCAGGTCAACAGCAGCCTTCTGCTTCAGGTTGAGACGGTTGACGCCCGCGTCGTTGTAGCCGTAGGTGTTGAACTTGGAACCGTCCGCGAACCAGTCGTCCACGGCATCATCAGGATCGGGATCTCCGCCGCTGCCTCCCATGAAGGCTTCCCACTCACCGGCGGCGCGCCTGGGTTGATAAACTGAAGATTCCACGATGTCCGGCACGAGAGTTACGTTGATCTGCTCTTTGAGCAAGGCTCCCAGCACTTCCAGCGGGACCCTGTTTCCGGGCGTAGTCATGACCTTGACCTCGAACCCTTCTTCGAGTCCGGCCTCGGACATCAACTGCTTCGCGCTCTCAGGATCGAACTTCCTGCGGCTGGTGTCGCCCAGATCGCGGAAGTAATACTTCTGACCGGGCGGAATTGGGCCGTATGAGGGAATGGCGCGACCCTGGAAGGCACGCTCTATATAGGCATCGCGGTCAAGCGCGCGTCCGACGGCATAGACAACGTTGATGTCGTCCCATGGCGCTTCGGCCATCCCGATCTTCTCCTCGCGGTCGCCTCTCATATTGAAAGCGAGCATCTGGAAGCCGACGTCCGGAGTCGTATCCACGATAACGCTCGGGGTCTCATCCAGCTGGTCCCAGAACTGCGGAGCGAAGCCGTAAATCATGTCAACTTCACCCGTTTCCAGCGCAGCTATCAGGGTATTGTCCTCCGGGATGTTGTGCATGGTGATGTTGTCGAGACAAGGCACGCTCGGGTCATAGTATGTGTCTCTCGCCGCCTCAAACTCCAGTTTCTCACCGAAGATGTGGTCGGTAATCCTGAAGGGACCTGCACCCACAGGCATCCGGTTGAATCCACCTTCACCCTCAGCGGCCAGCGTCTCGCTGTCCACGATAGTCATCACGCGTCCGCTGGCGCGTTCCACGACTTTGGTCAGGAATGAAGCCCTGGGGAAGGCGGTGCCGATTTCTACCGTGAAGTCGTCAATCTTTTCCGGCCTGTTGACGCCTTCGAGTCCCTTTGTGTGGATGGACTGTGTTGCGGGGTCGAGCTGGTGGTCATAGGTGAAGACCACATCATCCGCGGTAAACTGGCGGCCAGTGTGGAACTTGGCGTTTTCGCGCAGATTGAAGGTGTAGGTGAGAAGGTCGTCGGACACTTCCCAGCTTTCGGCAAGGTCAGGGGATGGCTTGAGTTCGGGATCGAGCTGCACCAGGCCGGACAGCACTTCGGCCGTTATGGAGAACTGAATCACCTGGTTTACCGTGGCCGGGTTCAGATTGGTGAACTCGGTCTCGCGGTTTCCAAGATTCAAGTGTCCCCCCCGAACGTCGCAACTTTCCGCGAGGTCGCTCCAGAACGTCAGGCTCGCGGACTCCGCCATAGGCTGTGCCGCCGGAGCGGGAGCCGCCGCGGGAGCAGGAGCAGCAGTCGGGGCGGGCGCGGGAGCCGGCGCTGTGGTCGGAGCAGGCGCCGGAGCCGGGGGTGCAGTCGGCGCAGGAGCGGGTGCGGGCGCAGCAGTCGGAGCGGGGGCCGGAGCCTCCTCACTCGTACAAGCTGCCGCAAGCAGCGGCAACATTAGGATTGCGGTGAGAAGTATAGCCAATCGTACCAGTAGATTAAGCATTGCCTGAACCTCCGTTCTCTGCGATTTGGGACCGAATAGCAAATCAATCGTCAAATAAACCGAATTCGCGTAGGATACAGTAACAGCGCGGGCGCCGTGGGCTCATTTAGAGTGTGTAACGATTGTGTTACAAGCGTGAGAACTTGCCGATTGCAGGGAGTAACCTCAGATAGTGAGGGGATTGATTACCCTGCATATGTAGATTATTCTTGCTTTGCGCTCGCAGAATTAAATATCACACTATTGCTAGACTGTCAACTAACTCTGACTGACGTTCAAACTTCGGGCTGCACTCAGTCTCGAGATGAATTGCGGCCCCAGCCTCTTAATAGGGAGTCTTCGCGATATGAAACATACTCCACATACCATGCCGAATTTCGACTTCCGATCCGTTGCTTCCGTGGATATGTTCTTTTCAAGAGTCTTGATGTGGGTGGCTATGATCGTCGCTGTCGGGGTCATTGCCGGGTCAGCGTCAGGCTGCTCAGGCTCATCCGACGGAGAAACCCCCGCATCATCTACGGGAACGGAGGCCACTGGCCCGAGTGAGTGGCGTCTGCTTCCGCAGTTCCCGCCGCGGGAACAGGTGATAAGCCGGCGATTGCTCGGCCTCAATGACCTCTTCGCGCTGGATGACGACACAGCTTGGGTAGTAGGCACGGACGGCGCAATCGGACGGACGACTGACGCGGGCGAGACGTTCGTACTCCAGAAGTCGGGAACCGCCATAAACCTGACAGCGGTGACGTTCGTGGACAAGAGCGCCGGTTGGGTGGTTGGAACCGCCGGTACAGTGCTCAAGACTGTTGACGGGGGCGACACCTGGCAGATTCTTGACGCGATACCGGGGGTGTTCTCGCTGGAAAGCGTCCACTTCAAGGACGCGCAGAATGGATGGACGGTCGCGGACACGGGTGGCATCTTCAAGACTGCCGATGGGGGCGCAAGCTGGACCAAACTGGATTCGGGCACCCGTGAGGACCTGCTTGACGCAGTGTTCCTGTCCGACGACTCTAAAGCATGGGCGGTCGGCTTTGAGGGAGCGATAGTTCACAGCGCGGACGGCGGCGAGACCTGGTCCGCCCAGAACTCAGGTACGGACGCCGTTCTGAACAGCGTGTGGTTCGCGAGCGAGACATTTGGAGTTGCCGTAGGTGAAAACGGGACAGTCCTACGAACGACAGATGGCGGCTCGACGTGGGAATCGGTAGATTCCGGGCAGACCGAGGACCTGTTTGGAGTGTTCTTCCTAGACGACAGCAACGGCTGGGCGGTAGGCGCTCGCAATCTCGTTGTCAGTTCTACCGACGGCGGCACGAGTTGGACTAAAGAGGAGACTACATCCTCCGGTGACAGCCTAAGAGGCATCATGTTCACCAGCCCGAACAGTGGCCTCGCCTCCGGCAGCGGCGGTCGGATATGGAAATTCGGGCCCAAGCCGCTCGACAACTAGGACCTCTCTAAAGAGACCTACTGGGAAAGAAGAGAGTATGACTTACGAAAACCTTCTGTACGACATTGAAGAGCGCGTATGCACGATCTCGCTCAATCGGCCTGAGAAGATGAACGCTCTAAGCTGGGCGCTAAGACTGGAGCTGCGCGACGCTCTCAGAAGGGCCGAACGGGACTCTGAGGTCGGCTGCATCGTCATAAAGGGCGAGGGTCGCGCATTCAGCGCGGGATACGACCTCACACCAACACAGCCTTCTCCCAACCGCCCGGTGGAAGGCTACGTGTCGGACGACGTTGATCAACTCACCGCGCAGTACGCGCGCGACCTGGTCAACGGACTCTGGCAGATATGGGAACTGACCAAGCCGGTCATAGCCCAGGTGCATGGCTGGTGCCTGGCGGGAGCGAGCGAACTGGCCTCGATGTGCGACATCATGTTCGTCGCGGAGGACGCTCAGCTAGGCTACCCGCCCGTCAGGGCTCTTACGACGCCGGACACCATGTACTTCCCGTGGAAGATGCCGATGAGCCAGGCGAAGTACCTGATGTTCACCGGCAAGGCGGTAAGCGGGAAAGAGGCGGTCGAAATCGGATGGGCGACCAAAGCCTTCCCCGCCGACCAACTGGACGCCGAGACGCGGAAGGAGGCTCGCGCGATTGCCACAATCTCCCCGGATATGCTTGCCGCTTCCAAGAAGGCCGTGAACCGCGCGTATGAAATCATGGGGATCAGGACGGCGCTGGAGGTGGGCGTTGACTGGCAGGGACTCTCGACTTTCAGGAACAGCGCGGGCGTATTCGGCGAGATCTCTCAGTCGGAGGGCCTGAGGGCGGCGCTCCAGTGGCGCGACGGGCCGTTCGAGGACTACTCGGCGAGGCCGCGGGAATAGCGGCGCAATGTCGGTACGTCGGGTCGGTAGAGGATTGTGAAATTCAGCAGGCATTGGATATAATATGCCGCAGTCCGAAATAGCAGGGAGTTTCAGAAAATGCCCCAGTCTCTTGCGTTCTTCCGTGGAAATATAGTCCCCATCGAAGATGCGCGCGTGAGTGTAATGACACACGCCCTCCACTACGGAACGGCGGTGTTCGAGGGCATACGCGGAAACTGGAACGAAGACGAGGGCAAACTCTATGTCTTTCGCATGGCAGAGCATTATGACCGTCTGCTGCAGGGCTGCCGCATGATGCTGATGGATATTCCCTACGACACAGAGGAACTGTGCGACATCACGGTGGAGCTTCTTCAGAGTTGCGGTTACAAGCAGGACCTGTATATACGCCCTCTCGCATACAAGAGCCAGGAACTGGTCGCCAACCTGAAATTGCAGGAACTGGACAGCGACTTCACGCTGATAGCGGTGCCATTCGGCGCCTATATCGAGGCAGAGGGCGCGATACACTGCACCACGTCTTCGTGGAGACGCATAGACGACACGGTGATCCCGCCCCGTGTCAAGATCAGCGGACACTACGTCAACTCCATCCTGGCCAAGACCGAGGCCACGCTCGCCGGCTTCGATGAGGCGATCATGCTGACCCCGGATGGCGACGTTTCCGAGGGTTCCGGCGAAAACCTGTTCCTGGTGAACAACGGGCAGATTTTCACGCCGCCCGTCGCGGACAACAATCTGACAGGCATCACACGCGACTCGGCTATTACACTGGCGCGCGAGGAGCTTGGCATCGAGGTCGTGGAGCGTAAGATACGGCGCAGTGAGCTATACCTTGCCGACGAGGTATTTCTTACCGGGACGGCGGCGCACATTACGCCCGTCGGATCGCTCGACAGGCGGCCCATCGGCGACGGCGAAGTAGGACCGATTACGCAGAGTCTGCTCGATACCTATGTCGGCCTGATAAAGGGCGCCAATCCGAAGTACAAGGACTGGTGCACCGAGATTCCGCTGGAGTAGCGAACAGTAAACGGGTGTATTGCGTATGTTTAGCTTTACCGCCGACTACTGCATCGCCGTTTTCATCTCCACGATGGGAGTCCTGCAGTTTGCCTTCTCCCTGGGTGGTCTGAAGGGATTGCTCTTCTTGAAGTCACCAATGGCTGCCCGGGCAATCGGCCTCGCCGTGGGAATACTGGGATTTTCCTTGTTCTTCGCGACCGGCGGTCGTAATATCAATGACTATGAAGGTGGTCTGGACGCCCCCGACCAGGCACTGTATTTCTCACTGAGCGCACTCTCCGCCTTTGCGTTGACGCTGCTCTTGTCTTCACTGGTCAACTTCGGGATGAGGAGCGCGGGCACGGAACCGGACAGCGGTATTGACGAACTACGAGACAGCAACTATGCGACCGCCCTGGCACGCAGCATTGCATACTGGCGCAGCAATTGGCGAACCCTGACGAAACGCTGTTTCTTTGGATAAACGGCTTCGTCGGCGCTGTGCCAATCGTGGACGCGGCGGCGGAGTTGGCGGCGAGCGACTATCTCGCGCCCGCGATTCTGGCCTTTGCTTTGATCGTAGTATGGTTCGCGGAGAGAGATGCGGAGCTTCGCGTTCGGCAGCAGGTGGGAGCGCTGGTTGCGCTGTCTTCGATGGGGCTTTCGGGGCTGGTCGTGTTCATTGCCAATATGTTCTACTTCAGGCCGAGGCCCTTCGCCGAACTCGACGTTAACCTGCTGTTCTACGAACCGACGGACTCGTCGTTTCCGGCAAATTCGGCGGCGGCGGCGTTTGGAATCGCGTTCGGAATATGGGGCGTGAACCGTAGGATAGGCTGGTTTGCCGTAGGAGTGGCAGGATCATACGGGCTGGCCCGGGTGTACGTGGGAGTCCACTATCCGCTGGACATATTGGCGGGAGCGGCTATCGCGGCAGACGTGACTTTCGCGGTGTTCAGACTGAGCGAGTTCGCTATGCCTCTGCTCGTGGGCGTGATCCGGTGTCTGAGAGTTCTGCGGCTGGCATGAAAGTGAGCGTGTTTAGTAGGGAATCGGGCCGCCGACGTAGAGGCCGAGGTCGCCGCCGCCGACGAGGTGTACGTGGGCGTGGAACTGGGTCTGGAGGGCGTCCCGGCCGAAGTTGGAGACGATCCTGTAGCCGTCGGGGCACATCTCTTCGCCCAGTTCGACGGCCAGCTTTCCGATGCGGGCCATGAGGTCGCCGCTCTCCCATAGCTCGCTCTGAGTCATGTGGCGCTTGGGGATGAGCATTATCTGGACGGGGAACCAGTCGAGGCGGTTGCGGAAGACGAGAATGTCGTCCTCTTCGTGAACCTTTCGTGATGGGAGACGCCCCGCGACTATCTCGCAGAATGTGCAGTAATCCGGCACTGGCTAACGCCTTCGACCTCTGCCGGGGCGTTCCGGTGCGCCGCGCCTGCTGCCGTCCCTGCGGTTGACGCGATAGTCGGGCGCGTCCATTCGTATGATCGTCCCCGAAGACTGATCTTGAGTGCGGGAGATGATAGGCCCCGAACTGTCGGCCATATCCATCGGACTGGTAATGACAGTGGGAATCCGGGAGTTATGGCGATGAACGACTATCTGATACAGCTTTTCGTATGCCCAATCACTCAGGTGGTCGCTGCTGAGATGGTCCATTATCAAGAGAGGTGTATTCTTTATCTGGTCGAATACCCGGTCATACGCAACAGCGCTGTCCGGACGGAATGTTGACCTCAGATAGTCCATCAGGTCGGGAACGAAGGCGAAGAATACGGGGTGTCCCTGCGACTTGCGCTCCGAGGCGATAGCTACCGCGAGGTGAGTCTTGCCCACTCCCGTCTCGCCGAACAGCGTAAGCCAGCCCCACCCATCCGGGTCCGAAGAATATCCACGAGAGGATTCGAGAGCGTTCTCCAAGCTCGTCCGCTGGGCCGCGCTGCCGCTGTTGCCGCGAATGTCGAACGTGTCGAAGGTCATGCGGCGGAGCATCTCTTCCGGGATGCTGCCCAGATTCCTGGCGGGTTCGACCAGGCGCCCCGGCAGTTCCAATATGATGCCCAGGTCCGGGTCGGTCATCCTGCTGGATATGTACGGGTCTATGTCCCCGACGTTCATCGCGGTGGTCACGATGGTGGGCAGTTGGGCGTTCGCTCTTCGGTTGAAGATTTGCTGCAACTTTTCCTGCGCCCAGGGTGTGGCGCTCTGTGTTCCCAGTCCGTCCAGAACAAGCATGGGAGCGTCGTTGACCTGATCGAACAGGTCGGAGTAGGAGATCGCGCTGTGGGGGGCGTATGCAGATCGCAGATCGTCGAGAAGGTCTGGCACGTGGACGAAGAAAACCGGCCTGCCCCGCTCTATGCAATAGTTGGCAATCGCGGCGGCAAGGTGCGTCTTGCCCGACCCGTTCGGGCCGGTGAGTATCAGCCAGCCCCTGGGGTCCTGGGCATAGGACAGCGCCGCTTCATACGCCGAAGCGAACATTCGCTTGCCCTCGTCTGAGTCGGACTTACCCACCGGGTCAGCCGAGTCGAATGTCATTCGTGTAAGTACGCCCAGATTAGAGTATCGCAGGAGCCGCGCGGAGCGTTCGCTGACCGTGGCCTCGGCCTGGCACTCACACGGTTCAGCTTTGCCAAAGTCGGGGTGTCCGACCGGAACATCGAGCGTGAGCCACCGACGGCCATCGCAGATGTCGCACGGGTCTTCCGGCTCTTCGGCGTAGATAGGGATTTCGTCGGCGCGGCGCAAGTCGCCGTTAGTGGGCCTAGAATCCCGTAACCTTCTTAAGATGTCTTCCAGATTCTCCATGTCCCCTGCCTTCGCGCTCCCACCTTTCGAGGATCGCTGAGATGTACCGCCAGCTTCGCTTGTTGTTCGCCACCGCTTCGTTGAATGCGTCCGCTATCCAGTCCTCGTGGTACATCGCCTCGGCCTCGCGCAACTGGTCCGAGATGATCGGGCTGAGGAGGCCGATGTTCTGTTCGTACATCTCGAATATGTTCGGGCGTTCCAGTGGGACTTCCGTGGGCTGATAGTCGTTCAGGTCGTCCGGCGGGGGTTGATTGGCGAGCCTTGCGAGGGCGGCCCGGTCGGACTCGGTGTTCAGGCCGAAAATTGGCTGCGCCCTGTCTTGATCGTCAATGAGGTTGTACGCCAGCGTTCCGCGCCTTACGGCGCGGCGCAGCGCCTCCGCGATAGCGTCGGAAGCCTTGTCTTCGTCATCATCCGGCATGGCGCGAGCGAGGGTTTCGTCCGCCTGGATTTCGCGCAGCGTGAGGAAGCGCGGGTAGCCACGCTTCTGGCTGAGAAGCGAGATAACCCGGAGAGTGCATTTGAGTTCAGCGAGATCGTCAATTTGCTCCAGCAGCGAGCCGAGCAGGGGCGCTGGCACTGGCACCTGCCGCACCTTTCGGGGGAATCCCGGGTATGGTTGTCTGCTGTCGTTGGTCATAGCTTTGTTCCCGCTACACCGGCGCGTATTCCATCGCACGAGCGAGGCCTAATTCATATGCAGACTCGAATCGCACCCTGTCGTTGCGGAAGTAAAGCGGTACCGTTCCGACCGGGCCGTTCCTGTGCTTGGAGACGATTATCTCGGCTATGTTCTCGGGGTAGTTTTCGGATGGGAACTTGCGCTCCCAGTCCTCGCGGCTGACATACTGGTCCTCGCGATGGATAAAGGCAACCACGTCGGCGTCCTGTTCGATACTGCCGGACTCGCGCAGGTCGGAGAGTAGCGGACGGTGGTTGGGTCTCTGCTCTACCGCATGACTTAGTTGGAAGCAAGAGAGAACGGGGATGTCGAGTTCGCGCGCGAGTACCTTCAGTGTGCGGCAGACTTCACCCAAAACGTCAGCACGGTTGTCGTTTCTGCCAGTGTCTATGCGTTGAAGATAGTCAACTATGAGCAAGTCCAGACCACGTTCCTGCTGAAGTCTGCGAGATTTGTCGCGAATCTCCATGACCGTCTGGAACGGTGCCTCGTCTATGTAGATGGGCAGGTCGAACAGGAAGCCGATGGCGTCCAGTAGCATCTGCTCCTCCTCGTCACGGAGGAGGTTCATTCTCAGGCGGTAACTGTCTATCTCGGCCTCCGACGCGAGAAGTCTTACAGCTATCTGCTCGCCGCTTATCTGTAGGCTGAAGATACCGGTTGTAAATCCCTCTGCCGCGGCGTTTCGCGCCATGTTGAGCGCGAGGGTACTCTTGCCGAGATTGGGGTGTGCGGCGAGGATTACGAGGTCCGAACGCTGGAGTCCGCCGCCTAGAAGTTCGTCCACGCCGGGAAAGCCGGTAATGACAGGCGCGAGGGATACCGAATTGATGTCCTGATGCGCTGCGCCACTGTGTTCCATGTACTGGTCGAGAAACACACGGATGTGCTCGAATTTTTTCTCTCGATGGGACTGTGCGTTGTTCTGATCCATGATCATCCTCCCGTTACACGGGCGCGTATTCCATTGCAGCGCGGGCGGGCGCGTAGTCAAGCGACTCGAACCGCACCCTGTCGTTGCGGAAGTAGAGCGGCACCGTTCCGACCGGACCGTTCCTGTGCTTGGAGACGATTATCTCGGCGATGTTCTCAGGGTAGTTTTCGGAAGGGAATTTACGCTCCCAGTCCTCACGGCTCACGTACTGATCCTCGCGGTGGATGAATGCAACCACGTCGGCGTCCTGCTCGATGCTGCCGGACTCGCGCAGGTCGGAGAGCAGCGGACGATGGTTGGGTCTCTGTTCTACGGCGCGACTTAGCTGGGAGCAGGCGAGGACAGGAATGTCGAGTTCGCGGGCGAGTCCCTTCAGGGCGCGGGATACCTCGCCAAGCGCGACTGCGCGATTGTCGTTTCTGCCGGTGTCCACCAGCTGAAGATAGTCCACGACGATGAGATCCAGTCCCTGCTCCTGCTGGAGTCTGCGGGACTTGTTGCGGATCTCCATAACCGTCTGGAACGGCGTCTCGTCTATGTATATCGGCAAGTCGGACAGGAGGCCAATGGCGTCAAGCAGCATCTGCTCCTCCTCGTCGCGGAGGAGGTTCATCCTGAGGCGGTGGCTGTCTATGTCGGCTTCCGACGCGAGAAGTCTTACGGCTATCTGCTCGCCGCTCATTTCCAGGCTGAAAATGCCGGACGTGAATCCCTCCGCCGCCGCGTGTCGCGCCATGTTGAGCGCGAGAGTGCTCTTGCCGAGGCTGGGACGCGCGGCGAGGATGACCAGATCCGAACGCTGGAGTCCGCCGCCCAGAAGTTCGTCCACGCTGGGGAAGCCGGTAATGACGGGCGCGAGCGATACGGAGCTGAGGTCCTGCAGCGCGCCGCTCTGCTCCATGTACTGGTCGAGGAATACACGGAGGTGAGCGAAGTCGCGCTCCGCGCGGCCCCGCTGGATGCCGTACAGCACCTCTTCGGCTTTGGCGAGAACGTCATCGGCGTCCGGGCCGCCGCCGTATCCGAGTTCGGCTATGTCGCCACCCGCGCGAATGATCCGCCTGAATACCGACATACGCCGCACGATTCGACCGTAGTGCTCGATATGCACGGACGTGGGGACGCTGGAAACCAGATGGCCGAGGTACGGCGCGCCGCCGACCGATTCGAGGTCCTCGGTATCGGCGAGTTTACGGGCGACGGTGACCTGGTTTATCGCCTCGCCACGGTCGAGCAAGGCGATACAAGCCTCGTAACACTTGCGGTTGCGCTGGACGTAGAAGTCCGCGGGACGCAGAAACGCGCTGACGCTGGAGATGGATTCGCCGTCTATCAGAATAGAGCCGATAACGGACTCTTCAGCATCGTTGTCATAAGGTTGAAGACGGTCGGTAACCAAGTCCTTCCTCCCGGATGGCCGACCGTGTTCAACTATATTCAATCAGGAAGCCCCGACATTGCGGGACCTTATACGGTCAGCCCTGATCTTCTTCTTCAGATTCGGTTTCAACTGCCTCGGCTTCGGTCGCTTCGGATTCTGCGTCCTCAGACTCCTCGGAGGCTACGAGCGACTCGGCGAACTCCTCGGGCGTCGTGCCCGTCGGGTACACAAGCACCGAGATCCCAGCCTCGACCTCCGGATGCAGCTTCACGGTCAGGTCGTATGCGCCGAGTTCGCGGATCGGCTCTTCGAGCTCGACGGAGCGGCGGTCAATTTCCTTCTCGGTGAGTTCGGCGAGCCGCTCGGCGATGATGGCGTTCGTTACAGAGCCGTACAGCCTTCCGGTACTCCCGGCGCGCATCTCCACGCTAACCTGGGAGCCGTCGAACTCGGCTGCCAACTCTTTCATGTCATCGAGTCGCTTTACCCGATTGACCTGCGCCTGGTTCTGGAGCTTGGTGACTCGCTGAACGGCGTTGTGAGTGGCGGGTGTCGCCAGACTCTTGGGTATCAGGTAGTTGCGGGCGAAGCCGTTCTTTACTTCCTTGATATCTCCTCCCTGAGCTACTCCAGGGACATCTTCTAAAAATACGACTCTCATGGGCAAGCTACCTCTTGGTTACTATTTGGGTCTGTCTTGGTGAACAGGTCAACCACTCTATTTTGCCATATGGTAGCCCGACAAGAAAATACGAACTGTTGTACTTGACATGATAGCACATTCGTTTGCAGTTGTGAAGGGCGATTTTGCCGGGCTTCCGCGAAGTGGGCGCTGAACGAATACTGTCGGCTGTCGGGCAGGATCCGCGAAGTCATATATCTCGATTTATGAAGGCGCAGGTGGCAACAGGCGCGTTGACTGGTGCCCAACAGGTGATTAGAACACCTGCATTCCACCTGTTAAGACCTGCATTAGCTACGGAGAATTTTTTTCAGGGGCCCGAAGTTTGGGTTGTATAATTTCGTATTTATGTTATAGAGGGCTGAAGACATAGGCGGTCTGCGCTCCTTCATTAGTTTGTATGTTCGTATTATAGTGGATATGGGATGCGGATGTGTAGTCTATTGGAACTCAAATATGGCCTTGACGGTATCCTGGTTTGGAGACAGTGGGAGATTGGCACCAACGCTTTGGGTGTATAATTGACGCATCGTGAATTCGACTCCATTGCTTCCAACTGATCCACTTCAGTTTATCCGGCATTGTGTTCGTAGTGGGAACATTGTCTGGACTTTCCACGTGGATATGCGACTCACCACAAAGAGGATCAATAGAAGAACAATCGTGGACTCAGTGTCTTCCTACGAAATTATTGAGCCATATCCTGACGATAAGTATCTGCCAAGCTACTTGGTGTACACTGAATACAGAGGCGAGCGACTCCATATACTCTTCGCAGTGGATGTCGTAGGAGAGAATGTTCGCGTGGTGACTGCCTACAGACCAAGTGACGCACGATGGATGCCGGACTTAAGAACTCGGAGGACGCTATGATGAAGTGTCATATCTGCGGAGATAGAATGGCTCCGACCATTTCAGACCTCCCGTTTCGTCTCGGACCAACGACCATCGTAGTGTTGAAGCAATTGCCTGTTCTGGAGTGCGTAAACTGCTCGGCAGTCTCAGTAGAAGACCCTGTCATGCGGAAAATCGAGAATCTGCTCGAACAGACCGACGACTCGACTGAATTGGCTGTCATTCCATACGCGGCGGCGGTATGACGCTCTCAGCACGTCCTATATATTGCCGCCAATAAGCGACATAAAGCATACCTTCTTGGACTACTTGAACGCTGACCAGTTTTCGCCGTCCAGATAGTCGGGGAAGGTATAGACGCCTGTCACCTGAACCCAGCAGGTTTCGGGGTATCGGCCAACCCGTGTGGGTCTGGCCAGACCGATTCGGAGGTAAGTTCGGTCGGCTCGCTTCAACTTTGACATTAGGTTGTCGGCGGCTTGCGACGACGTTCTGGCGTGCTTAGCAAGTTGTGAGAACATTCCGCGAAAGGCCAAGTCATTCACGGGGAACCTTGTGTGGACTTCGCCTGAAGCGTCCTCAAAGTCCATCCGCAGAACCGTCCGTCGGTCATAGCGCGTATCCACGTTGAGGTCCAGAATCGTGACGCCGCCGATGGTTCCGAGGGAGCGGGTCTGTGTTCCGGGCGCTACCCGCCTTTCTTTCATATTGTCGTCGAATATACTTTGAACCGATTCGCTGGATGTCTTTCGGAGAAGCGTTTCCCAGTGCCTGCCCTCAAATGCGTCTTTGTATTCGATTGTACGTGGGTCGAACGTGCGGTCTTCGATATGGGGCGGGGTTATGTGAGTAGGCGAGAAGTCCATCCATACTTTTGCGCCTGGGAAGATGATAGGTTTGTCATCCTTGTACATGTCCCATATCTGGACACCACCCTCGGTCACTGGTCGGATGCACTGGAATTCCGGCGTTACACCAGCTATGCAGACCTCGCTGGCCCACATCTCGGTTACGTCAGTAACTGCTATAAGTGCTCTCATGGTTCACCATTGTTACAGGTGCAATATACTGACCCCGGGAAACCGGTTGGATTTCAGGTACTCGGCGGCCAGCCTTCTGTGGCACTTTTCGGGTGTTCGCTCGCTGCACAGCAGGACGACACCGTCGTCCAGTAGGGAGTGGTCTATGGTTTCCGCCACCGACCTCCCTTCCATCAAACTTATGTATCTGGATTCGTAGAGTTCCCAATCGCCATCCTTGCGGTACTGCTGGAACATCTCCTTCTCGGGCGCGAGCAACGGGAGTTCGACGTATTCCAGGGAGGTGAGCTTTTGGACGAAATACTCTATGTTGCCCTTTTTAGTGAATCCGGCCAACTGGGAGTTGTTGTTGAGTCTGGTATCCGCGAGGTATCTGGCATCTGTGGAGTTCAGCAGATCGAAGAACTCGCGGGCGGTCTTTCCGGTGAATCCGATGGTATATATCTTTCCCATGTCCTCTGTCTTAGAAGTCGAATGAACTCTGGAGTTGCTTGCTGTATTTCTTGCCGACGGATAATTGGGCGGTAGTTTGCATCTGCCCGTCACCCCTTATGTGTAGAAGTTGGCAGCCTTCTTCTTCCAGGGCGGGGCCGAGCAGAAGTAGACGGTGACACTGGGACGGGTCTTCTTCGGAGCATAGTATGGCTGTCGCCCGGCGGGAGGCCATGCCCGCGAGTTGGGATATGGCTTCCTGGAATTCGTCCAGGGCGCGCATCCTGTGGTAGTCGGGCTTGCCGCCGGAGTCGTACATCGCGGGATTCTCTGGCTTGCCGCCGAGCGGTCCGCCCATGAACTCGTAGTCTATGCCCACCGCTTCGAGCAGATCGGGCAGGGTGCGGTGGTTTGCGAAGGGGGCGTACCTGGAGACGGGCCTGGTTCGAGTGTCAACGATCAGTTCTATGCCGTTATCCGTCAGAAGCGGAGCGAATGACTCCCAGGTGTGGTTGCTGTGGCCGATGGTGAATATGTCTGTGGTCATCACTATGTATTACAGTTTTCCTTCTCGCAACAGCCTGATAACCAAGTCGTGGTAGTCTGGGCCACTCATTGGGCATCTGCAAAGGTCGTCGAATTGTTCTAAGTCGAGGAACAGGTAGTTACGCAAGGCGTGTATTCTACCTCTGCCGACCGAACCGGAAGACGGAAGTTTCGATGAGATGCGGAACATACGCTTGCCATCAACGTAGTACCAACCATACTTCTCCCGCGTCGTTCTTCGGTCGAATCCGTTGTTGGGGTCCTGGGAGTGCATCCGGGTAAGTTTGCGGATTCCCCGCTCAACTTCACAGGGAGTATAGGTTCGGCTAGGCATTCGACATTACCAGGTTATCCAGTCCACGCTTCCAGCGTATCGGGAGCGTTCCAAGTCCATCTTCAGGGATCTCGGTCAGTTCTTTGTAGAGCGACCCAAGTTCGGACTTCAGATCCGCGATGGCTTCAGTCTCAGAAATTCCAAAACCGGACGCGCTGAATTCGGGTAGTCTCGCCACAACCTCATCCTCGTCGTGTTGAACGATGGCTGTCAGAGGCAGGCGAAGAGGCAGTTCATTTTCGTTCCATGTGAGCGAAGTGATGGATGTGGAGTAGCAAGCTTGTGTCTCAGCAAGCAGATCCCGGATGTTTTCCAGCGTCGCCAAGCATTGCTGAAGGGTTTCTTCGGAGGAACTCTTCTCATACTGTGTTTGCGTTTGGCGAACCGATTCTATCATTGCGTCACCTGTGTTCATGTTTTGGATTGAGAGCGTTGCAGAGCGTGTCTCTTCCTAGCTAATCCACATTATACAGCATACGGCAGACTCGCTGGCGTTGGTGGCTGGGTTACGCGAGGCAGTCTCTTCCCCTGCGGGCGATGACCGCTCCAGCCAGGACTCCAGTGGCGCATCCCACGATGGCTCTGTGTATGGGCGACATTCGACGGTTCCTCAACTGCAAATATTTGCAGAAGCTAAAATAATGTAAATACGTTTAATTAGCTCTTGAAAATTCATGGCGGAACGCCTAATATGTATCGGCGATGAATCCGAGGATATTATCATGCCCTGCGAAGAACAGATGGTACAGACGTTAAAGGAGTATGGTCACAGGCCGACTCCACAGCGGCTTATGATACTGTCCGCCGTCAGGCACTCACAGGACCACGTGACCGCCGCCGAGGTGCTCGATCAGGTCAAGGAGTCATACTCGTTCATAGACCTGTCCACAGTGTACCGCACGCTCGATCTGCTGAAACAGATGCGCCTCGTCTCTGAGACGGACATGGGCAGCGGCACATACGCATATGAGTGGCTGGGTCAGGAAAGGCATCACCATCTCATTTGCAACGGATGCGACCGCATCGAGCTGCTCGACGACGAATTCCTGCGCTCGCTCGGAGCGAATATCTCGGAATCCTATGGATTCGAGGCGGATATAGACCATGTCGCGCTGTTTGGACGCTGCCGCGATTGCGGAGGCGAGTCTGAGTAGATCGCTCGACATGAACTGTTTCAAACGAGAAGCCGCGGCCGGGACACGGATTCTTTTCGGAACGCGGCGCTGTTTCTCGCGCTTTCCACCAATCCAAGGAGGCAATAGGCACGTGCTTTACAGTTTTCGGAACGCGGCGCTGTTTCTCGCGCTCTCCATCGCGCTCATGGCCGCGGCATCGTGTTCGTCTGAGGGTGACGACTCAGAAGGTCAGACAGGGGGAGACACCGTCGGTTTGAAGGTCGTCAGCACGGTATCGCCGATAACGAGCCTGGTGGAAAACGTCGGAGGCACCCGGATACGTCTGGAAGGGATCGTGCCGGAGGGGGTGAACTCTCACACGTTCGAGCCAGCGCCCTCGGTCGCCACGCTGGTAGCTGACGCCGACCTCATCGTCCTGAACGGCCTTTTCCTGGAGGAGCCTTCGCTTGAGATGGCGCGGGCGAACAAGAAGCCGGGCGCGGTGATACTGACACTGGGAGACAAGGCTATCACGCGCGACCAGTGGGTGTTCGACTTCTCGTTCCCGGAGGCCGACGGACATCCGAATCCGCATCTGTGGACCAGCCCTGACCTGGCTATCAAGTACGCAGACCTGGTGAGGGCGGAGCTATCTGCACTCGACCCGGACAACGCCGACTACTATGCCGAGAATTTCGCAAAACTGGAGGAGCGGCTGAACGATCTGGACGAGAGGATATCCACCGCTGTCAGTACAATACCTCCCGAAAACCGAAAGCTGCTCACCTACCACGACTCGTTTCCATTCTTCAGCACACGGTACGGCTTCGAGATAATCGGCGCGGTCCAGCCTTCGGACTTCAGCGAGCCGTCCGCGCGCGAGGTGGCTACGCTTATAGACCAGGTTCGGGAAACCGGAGTTCCGGCGATATTCGGTTCGGAGGTGTTCCCCAGCCCGGTCATGGAGCAGATAGCCAAAGAAGGCGGAGCGGAGTTCGTGGACCAGCTCAGGGACGACGATCTTCCCGGTTCTCACGGCGACCCTGACCACTCCTACATGGGATTGATGGCATCGAATATACGGATAATGGTTCCGGCGCTGGGCGGCAGCGCGGACGCGATGGACGGCTTAGACACGGGGCCGGTCTTCGAGGGCGAGAGCAACGCAGTCTATCCAGAGTAATCGAGTTTACGCATTTGATAAGGATTACTAAGTTGTAGTTCACCCTCACCCTAGCCCTCTCCCATCAAGGGCTGAGAGGGGTAGGCATTGTTATGTCAAGTAGAAGGCTATCAAACCAAACAATGGTTCGATCTATGGTTCATAAAGCTGAAATCTCAACTTTGGAGCACTCTCAGCACTGTGTTGATCCGACGCCAGATTCATGCACCCTTCAAGGTTTTATAGCTAATTTCAGATTTTGCCTACCCCTATCAGCCCATCAAGGGAGAGGGGATTATCAACATACCAATGACGAAAAGCAATTTGCGCCTGGCGCAACACCAGCAGAGTAGAGAATTTGCTTCATCCGACACCACACGAATACGATCACGAAGAGCCGATAGTCGAACTGAGAGGCGTGACCAGCGGCTACGGGGGTAATCCGGCGCTGGAGTCGGTTGACCTGGCGGTGAACCGGGGGGACTTCGTCGGCCTGCTGGGGCCGAGCGGGTCAGGCAAGACCACGCTTCTGCGCACGATTCTGGGCGCGGTGGACATCTACCAGGGTGAGGTGGTCGTGGAGGGCCAGTCTATCGCCGACCAGAGGCCGAGCATCGGATACGTGCCCCAGATAGAGACGATTGACTGGAACTTCCCCGTCACGGTCGAGCAGGTCGTGATGATGGGATTTACGTCGAACCGCTGGTGGATTCCATGGCGTCAGAAGAGCGACTATGAACACGCGCTGGATATCATGAAGCGGTTGGGGATAGCCGACCTGGCGAAGCGACATATCCGGGAGCTTTCCGGCGGTCAGCAGCAGAGGTCGTTCCTGGCGCGCGCGCTGGTCGGCAGTCCTCACGTGCTGCTGCTGGACGAGCCGACATCGGGAGTGGACATCAAGACGCGCGACGAGGTGATGCACCTGCTGGACGAGCTCAACCACCAGGACGTCACTATCATAATGACCACCCACGAGATCAACTCGGTGGCGGCTCACCTGCCCTGGGTGGTGTGCGTAAACGGTCGCGTGGTGGACTCGGGACCGCCGAGCCGCATCTTCACACCGGAGGTGCTCAAGAGGACCTACAACGCGGACATCGTGGTGACCGAGTATATGGGCATGAAACTGGTGGCTGAGACGCCGCATACGTTTGGAAGAAACGGCAACGGGCGGAGGTCATCGCGCAAGTCGCACCATTCGCACGAGGCGCGGGAGGCATAGCGGAAAGTGTTTACGCCGCTGGAGTATGAGTTCTTTGTGCGCGGGCTGATTGTGGCTACGCTGGTGGGGGGACTGTGCGGACTGATTGGCGTCTATGTGGTGCTGCGGCAGATGTCGTACATCGGGCACGGTCTCGCGCACGCGATTTTCGGCGGGGCCGTGACTAGCTATGTCCTCTCGATCAACTTCTTCCTGGGCGCCAGCCTGTGGGGTTTCGTCTCCGCTATGCTGATCAATATGGCGTCGCGGAGGCGCAGCATAAGCGCGGACGCGGCGATAGGCATAGTGACCACATCCAGCTTCGCGCTGGGCATCGCGCTGATTAGCAGATTCAGGAACTTCACGCGCAGTTTCGACGCGGCGCTGTTCGGGAATATACTCGGCATAACCCAGACCGATATGTTCGCGATTATAGTGGTGACCATCGCGGCGGCCGTCGCGGTCTTCGTCGGGTACAAGTACCTACTCTTTACGACATTCGACTACGAAGTCGCCGGATTCTACGGAGTACCCACGGGCTGGATTGACGCCGGGTTCGCGCTGCTGCTCGCGGCGGTGATCGTGGTCTCGCTGCAAGTGCTGGGAGTCACGATGATCGCGGCGGCGATGGTGATCCCGCCGGTCGCCGCCCGGCTTCTCACGAACGACTTCACGAAGATGCTCTATATGTCGGTGATCATCGGCGCCTTTTGCGGTCTTGGCGGCTTGTACATGAGCTTCTACATAGACGTGTCGTCGGGCGCGTCGGTGGTGTTGTTCTCAGCGGCGGTGTTCCTGGTCGCGCTGGCGTACACGTCGCTGCAGCGCAGGCTCGCCTCGTCCAGGTGGAAACCCGGACATTCGAATCTGGGTAACGAGGTGGAGTCGCTTCACTGATTGGAAGTCTGAGGACGCTATCTGCTAGACTTCACGCAAGTAGCTGATAAGCGCATTCAAGGCTTGCACAACATCGGACCATCATCTATCTCGCTTCCCCCTCCCTTCTTTCGCGTCCTCCGGACCGTTGTGCTATCCCCTAGACAAAGGTAGTTTCTTTACTCATGCCATCTTCAATTCTTTCAACACGCCGCCGGCAATCGCGATCCCGTGACCGCCGGGAGAGTCACCAGGTCGTCTGCACAGACTGCGGCAAAACCACAACCGTACCGTTTCGACCGACGCAGGACAGGCCGGTGTATTGCCGTCCCTGTTTCAGGAACGTCCGGGACGAACGAGCGCCTGAGAAGCGGCCAGTTGCAAGCGATCAGCCGGTTCAGACGACTTCCGCTCGTGACCGCATCGCCGCCTCCAACGTATTTCGCGGGATGTCCCTGAGCGATTCAACGAAAGCGGCGATCTCGCGGATGGACATCTCTGAGCCGACCCCCATCCAGGAGAAATCCATCCCCCACCTGCTGGAGGGGCGTGACCTAGTCGGACAGGCGCGCACGGGTTCGGGAAAGACGCTGGCCTTCGCAATCCCGATGGTCGAGAATTGCGACCCGTCGGCCAGGAGGGTGCAGGGGCTGGTCCTGGTTCCGACCCGGGAACTGGCTATCCAGGTCGCCGAGGTGACGAAAGCGCTTGCGTCGAGGCGTCGGCTGCGGGTGACGCTGCTCTATGGCGGGCGGTCGCAGAAGCCGGAATACGACGCACTGAGGAACGGCGTCCACATCGTGGTCGGCACTCCCGGTCGTACTCTCGACCACTTACGGCAGGGCAGCCTCGACCTGAGGTCGGTCCGATTCCTGGTACTGGACGAAGCGGACGAAATGCTGGACAGGGGATTTGCCCAGGACGTAGAGGCGATTATTGACCGGACGCCGACTGAGCGACAGACGGCGCTATTGTCTTCGACCATGCCTACATGGGTGAGCAGGACCGCCAGGCGACACCTGAGAAACCCGGTCAAGGTGTCGGTGGACGCGGAATTGCAGGCCCCTCCGACCGTGCATCACATGGTTTACACCATCGAGCGCAGCCAGAAGATCGGTGCGCTCCAGGCGCTGCTGAATGAGCGCGACGACTATCCTGTGATCGTTTTTGGCAGGACCAAGCGCGGCGTGAGGAAGCTGGCGAGGCAACTCGACACACTTGGATACCCTGTGGGAGCCCTCCAGGGGAATCTGAGCCAGAACGCGCGCGAACGCGTGATGGCGGACTTTCGGTCGGGAGACGCGCCGATTCTGGTGGCTACGAATGTCGCCGCCAGGGGCATTGACGTCGAGGGCGTCGGCCAGGTCATCAACTACGACCTCCCGGACTCGGAGATTCTGTTCACCCACCGCGTTGGCAGGACCGGACGGATGGGACGGGACGGAGAGGCGATAACGTTCATCACGCCGGATGAAGAGAAGAAGTGGGGCCAGCTCGAACGCGGGCTGGACCTCCAGTTCACACGCGAGGCATGGAATCGGGCCTCACGCTAGTTATGAGCCTGCCCCCGCCCCTGGATTCCCGCCTTCGCGGGAATGACGGTTAGCTGTCGGAAGTGACGGTGACGCTAGACAGCCGGTTTCTTCCGGCGCCGCGGCGATTCCAAGTCCCTGATTTCGGGCAGTTACTATGGATAGACCCACTCGTCGAAGATAGGGTTGACCAGGTTTCCGTCCGAATCGAGAATCTCGGATTCCGCGGACCTGAATACCATCCCCGGAATCACGCTCTCTCCGGGTATCAGGGACGGCTTCCCTTCCGGATTGGCGTCGAACGTCAGCGTATCGGTTCCGCTGCCGCTCAACATGGGCAGTTCCCAGCCGCCGGTCGCGGGGTCAATTACGTAGAGAGTCACATCGCCGTTGACGGTGACAGGGGCGCTGAACCTGAGCTCTACATCGCCGTCTTCGTTCTTGGCGAGGCCTACTACTCCGGGGGCGTCTCCCATGTCCGGGGCGGTCATTCCTCCAATCGCCGCGCCGGGGATTTCCGTGTAGTCGGAGGGGGCTTCAATCGTCAGTGGTTCGTTATGTTGGCTGTATTGGATATCAACTATCTTGTGTTCGGCGCCGTCCATATCCACCGCGACCAGCGATACTGACTCATGCAGGAAGGTCATGGTGTCGAGCGTCATCCGGAATTCGGGCGGTGACGGACCGAACATCCCTCCCAGGTCGCCTGTGGTCGGCTTGTATGAGACCATGTACTTGGTATCGTCATCCGATACTATGACTTCACCCCACTCGACATCTCCATCCGTAGCCTGCAGCGCCTGCTGCTCGAATGTGCCCACGGTAAGGAGCATTTGTGACATCTCTTCGGGTATCTCGGAGACCTTTATCCATCCATTGGACATCGGATCGTTGATATACCCGGCGCCTCCGGTGAATATCATTCTGACCGTTCCGCCCTCAGGAATTTTCAGAACTGCGTCCACATCATTCGGGAAGACCCTCGTAACCTCCATCTCTATGACCGGAATGGGGTCCGCTCCGGGCGGCGCGGCGCCCATGAACAGAGCTCCCAGGTCAATAGTCGCCTCAACAACTACCGCTTCGAGTTGACTCATAGCTTCGTTGCCACACTCGAGTATCAGCTCGGGATCATCGAGCGAGCCGTCGGTGAGGCATTGATCCGGCAATTCGACCATAATGCCGCCTGCGGCGGGAGTCGCGGCCTGGTCCGCTTGAGCCGGTTCAGGCGTGGATGTAGGGTCTGGCGCAGGTGCAGGTGCCACAGTCGGACTGGGCTGCGGGACGGGCGTTGGCGTAATCCTCACGGGCGACGGAACTTCCGCAGGCGACGGCGTATTCGGAATCGCTCTTTGCGCGGTTGGAGCCGGCGCCAGCGTGGGCGCGGGACGCGCAGTTGGGGCAGGCTCGGGCCGTATTTGCTCCGCAGGCTCCGACCCGCAGGTATAAAACGCAGCCGAGGCCAAGAGTACGGCAGTCGCAATGGTTGTCTTCATTTTGGAAATCGTCATCCGTTCGCCTCGGAATTCACGTTGTTGAACGTTCCTATGGTTACTCCATCGTATTCATTTTACAGACCAAGAATAAAAAACAGTTAGTGGATAAAGTCATCAAATATACCAACATCTATGGCTTACATTGGCATTTGGAACGTTTCGCCTCCAGCAGATTCCAACGAGAGTTGCCGGGACAATCAGCAAGTTTACTCAATATCTTCCAGCGACTGCTGACCTTCCCGGGTTATTGCCGTATAATTGCCCCCGGCTTACACACTCGGGGTTTCGCTCATGTGTCGCGTCAACACCGAGGACACATGGTATTGCAAGCGAACAACAGGGAATGACTGAATGGAATCCACACTCTCACTGAGCATAGACATTGGCGGCACGTTCACCGACTTCACTCTGCACGACACGGCAACGGGCGAATTGAAAGTCCACAAGGCGCTGACCTCGCCGGACGACCCGTCTCGCGCGCTGATTCAGGGCCTGCGCGAATTCCTCGAAGAAGTCGGGGCGAGCGCAGGGGATCTCAGGCTCATAGTACACAGCACTACGCTCGCGACGAATTCGATCATCGAGCGCAAGGGCGCCAAGACGGCTCTGCTGACCACGAAGGGCTTCCGGGACATCCTGGAGTTCGGCAGAGAGCGGATCTACGATATGCACGACCTTCACGCCCGGTTCCCGGACCCGCTCGTTCCTAGAAGCCGCAGGGTCGAGGTTTCCGAGCGCACAGACCGGGACGGCCTGGCGCTCACCCCGATTGACCTTGACGGCGCGGCGGCGGTAATCGAGGAACTCGTGGGCCAGGGAGTGGAGTCAATCGCGGTGTCGCTGCTGCACGCCTATCGCAACCCGGCCCACGAAAGGGCGCTGAAAGAGGTGGCAGAGAACGGACGCCCCGACCTGCGCGTGTCGCTGTCCTCGGATGTCGCGCCGGTCATCAACGAGTACGAGCGCACCTCGACGACAGCCGCCGACGCCTACATAAAGCCCGCCGTCTCACGGTACATCAGCGGCGTCGAGCGCGATTTGACCGAACTCGGCTACGGCGGCCAGCTTCTGGTGATGCACTCGGCGGGCGGCGTCATGAGCGCGGACGCCGCTAGCGAGCGTCCGATAAGACTTCTGGAGTCCGGCCCGGCGGCGGGCGCGCTCGCAGCCGGCTTCTACAGCGATATGCTCGGAGAGCCTGACCTGATTTCGCTGGATATGGGCGGCACGACCGCCAAGACCTGCATCATCGAGGGCGGACAGCCGAGCCAGAGCAACGGAATCGAGGTCGCGCGCGTCCACAGATTCAAGTCGGGCAGCGGACTCCCGGTTCTCATTCCGGTACTCGACCTGATCGAGATCGGATCGGGCGGCGGAAGCATCGCGCACCTGGACAATCTGGGACTGCTGCGTGTCGGCCCTCAGAGCGCGGGCGCGAGTCCGGGACCTGCCTGCTACGCGCTGGGCGGAACGCAGCCGACGGTCACGGACGCCAATCTTCTTCTCGGCTATCTCAACCCTGAGTACTTCCTCGGCGGTCGTATGACGCTTGACAGCCAGGCGGCTGAGAACGCGCTCGCCGCGCTGGGCTCGGAAATGAGTATGGACGCGGTGCAAGCGGCCTGGGGAGTTTACAGCGTGGTCACGGAGAACATGGCCGCCGCCGCGCGAATTCACATCATCGGGCGCAACAAGGACCCGCGCAACTACTCGATAGTTGCGTTCGGCGGGGCAGGCCCCGCCCACGCCGGGGAAGTCGCCAGGATACTGGGCGCGTCGAACGTCGTCGTTCCGCTGGGAGCGGGCGTTACAGCCGCGCTCGGCTGCCTCGCGGCTCCGCTGTCATTCGAAAACATACGCTCGATGCCCGGCCTGCTGGAACAATCCGACTGGGAGGCAGTGAACCAGGCATTCGCGGACATGGAGACGCTGGGACGCGAAATGCTCTCCGGCGCGGGTGTGTCGGAGTCCGACACCACGCTCACGCCGTCCGCCGACATGCGCCTTCAGGGTCAGATCCACGAGATAACGGTGCCGATTCCGTCCGCTCCTCTGTCGTCCTCGGACATAGAGGGGATCAGCGCGGACTTCCACCAGATCTACCAGGAACTGTACAGCCGCCGCAATCTGAGCCTGCCAATCGAGGTGCAGAACTGGCGACTGCTGGTCAGCGGGCCGCAGCCGTCGCTCGAACTGCAGCAGCAGGAGGCGGAGTCCACCGGCACGAGTTCCGCTCTAAAGGATACTCGCAGGGCATACTTCCCGAACGCTCACGGACCGAACCAGCGCGGCTTCGTGGACTGCCCGGTTTACGACCGCTACGCTCTCCCCGTCGGCGCGACCCTCGACGGTCCGGCCATCATCGAGGAGGCAGAGGCCACGACGCTGGTAAGGCCCGGCGACAGCGCGTCAGTTGACCCGTGGCTGAATTTGCGGATCACTGTCTCGCAGGGCTAATTGGGTCAGGGCTGACTAAATCGGAGAGGCGACATATACGCGCTTACATTTCCTTGCGCTTAGTCAGTAGCGTACCGCTCGACGTCTGTTTTGTGGATCCATCGGTTTCATATGCGCGTCGCTGTTTCTGTAGCCACGTCGCCGACTTGTATCTTAAGTTCGTGGTAGAACGAAGAGACGGAGAGAACCGAGTTTGGAGTTAGCTGGCTCGGGGGTCATGCTGCAAATCTATGAGCCCCGCGATTGTCTGTGGTCTATCGAATCCAAGTCCGTGATCCATAAGCCTCAACCAGCGATCTACGCCTGCCAGAACACCGGGAGCAGCCCAGTCATTTGAGCCGTTGCCCTTCTCAGCGGCTGCGTTTACGCGATTGGAGAAGTATCTCCTGTGTTCAGCATTAAAGTCCTTCCCGTGTTCGTACATTTCAGTAAATGCGTTCATCGAGTTACGTTTTCTTTCGTAGTCTCTGGACTCAATGACATATAGATACGCCTCTGTGAACGCCAGTGCATTTGCGTCGTTAGCTCGGTCAGTGAAGAGTGGTTCTATTTCATTTACGACGTCGCAGGCATGAGTCTTGCCTGATATGAAGTCGTCGTAAAGTTCGGGGAATTTGAGTCTCAGGGTTGAGATCGCTCCGACTTGCCACGCAGCCATGAACCTACTCTGATCCTCAGCCATGACACGAACGACTGTATTAATGAGTGAAGCCGTCTGCTCGATGTCTCGCAGGGAGAGCCCAAAGGCTTGCCATATTTCGATCATCTCTTGTCTGAAGGTATTCCCGCTTAGTCGTGTCAAATCGTAAGGGATACGCTCTAGCAGTTCGTTGATTCTCAGTTTCTCGAATAGGCTCTTGGAGTATTCTTCTATGCTGGGAGCGGGGAGAGTGAATCTATGGTCGAAGAACCTGCGGAGATAGGTGCCGGCATCTATGTCACCATATACGGATTTGACGGACTTGGCCAGTTCAGTCCGGTTGAGGCCGAAGACGAAGATGATGCCGGGCACCTGGTTGAAAATGTGCTTGACTCGCTCCAGTAGTTCTATGGCAAAGGTCGGCCGGCACCGGTCGAGTTCGTCAATGATGAAGACAATGGGCTTAGGGTCCTCGGGTCCCGTCAAGGCCATTTTCGATAGGGTTGATAGATTCTCTGTCAGAACTGATCGGGCTTTGGCAAGTTCCCGGTATGTATCGTAAGCACTGACGGTATTCATATCTTTGATGTCTATACCCGATCCTTTTCTTATAAGCCCCCTGCTGACGGTAAACGCGGCAGATCGGATACCTTCTAGTATCTCCTCTGTGTCAGCCATACCGCGATGTTGGAAGTGGTCTTCCAGTTGTCCGAGAATGGATATGAGCGGATTTTCTATGAAGTCATCTTCCCAAGCGTTGAAGTATATGGGGCTGGGAAATCCCAGCTTTTCGAGATGATGCTTCCATCTCTCCAGGAAGAAGGTCTTGCCAGTGCCCCACGCGCCGTCAATGCAAATTGAAAGAGATGGGTCTTCCAAGTCTTTGACCAGGTTGGTCAGATTGTCGGCGAGGTCTCTGCGATTAAGCAGATCGTCTCCCCATGGGTTGACCGGCGACGCTTTGGCTGGTCTTGGCACGGATATCGGCATTGGGTATTTCTTCTTTCCTGAAATGAGGACTGTCAGGGGGTCACGTCAGTCTGCCCTGGGCGGCGGATGAGCGGCGGCGGCGTGGGGCGCGGGGGAGGGTGGCTTCGGGGGCGAAGCGGGGGTATTCGGCCTGGACGCCTGAGAGCAGGTCGGCGATGGTGAGTATCTGCAATCGTGGGTAGCGATGGTCGGGGTAGTGGTCGGGGGTGTAGATTCCGGCTGAGGCGGCTTCCTGGATCATGGGGCGCGTGGGCCGGTTTAGTGTGATGAAGAGGCCGATTTCGGCTTTGTCTCGCTCCATAACTCCTTTCAGGTCTCGGACTTGGGATACGCTGACGTGTCCGCTCTTGACCTGCACGATGATGCGCTTCGCCTTGCCGCTGTTGTCGTCGAAGAAGTTGATGTAGCCGTCAATGCCGGAGTCCGCTCCACGGCGTCCGCGGTTGGACGGGCGGGCATCCACGAGTCCCAGCACCCAGTACTCGAACTGGTAGCGTCCGTCGTGTTCGGACTCGACGGCGAGCGCTCGCGCGCTTTCGACGTCCTGTGGGACGCCTACCACGTCGTAGTCGGAGAGGTCGGGGCCGAAGGTGTCGCGGAGTCGGCTCTTCATCAGGGATATGGCGAGGTGGGTTATGTCTATTCCAATCCAGCGTCGGTTGAGTCTTTCGGCGACGGCAATGGCGGTGCCGCAGCCGCAGAAGGGGTCGAGGACGACGTCGCCCTCGTTGCTGGAAGCATTGATGATGCGTTCGAGCAGGGCTTCGGGCTTCTGCGTGGGGTAGCCGAGGCGTTCGGTGTGCCATGAGCGTAACGACTGGATATCTGTCCAAACGTCCTGTACAGGATTGCCTTTGGCCTCATCGAGGTAGCGTTTCATTCGAGGAATGCCGTTGCGGGTATAGTAAATGCGTCCTTCGTTATCGAGACGCTTCATAGTTTCAACAGGTACGCGCCAAACTCGGACAACACCCTTCCACTCGTATTCATAACCCCCACCTTGAAGTCCAGAGGCACCCAAGTCCCCTGACATGAAGCGGCGTCCGTTATCATCGGAATAGCGATAATACTGTTCAACATACTCAGGGTCATACGCTTGGTAGGAAGGGTTCCAAATGTATTCTCCGGACTTCGAGTAATAGAGCATAGTGTCGTGTACTGAGCCGTAACCGCGTGCGTCGCTATGGGCGCTTTGACGCTTCCATATCAAATCGCCTCGGAAATTGTCCGAACCGAATACGGCATCCATCATGAGCTTGAGGTAGTGGCTGGCTGTGGGATCGCAGTGGAGGTAGATGCTTCCCGTCGGCTTCAGAACGCGATGCAACTCCGCCATGCGCTGGGCCATCATCGTGAGGTAGGCCATCATGTCGTTCTGTCCGAGGAAGCCGCGCATCGCCTGAAGAAGGTCGCCCAGTTTTTCGGGGCCATCGGTTATGACGTCCTGGAAGGCTATCTCGGACTCCATACTCCAACTCCAGGTGTCCTCGAAGGCGGTGATCTGGGCGGCTGAGTCCTCGCCGGTGCGCTCGCGGAAGAGGACGTTGTAGGTCGCGTTGGAGTTGAAGGGCGGGTCGAGGTAGATGAGGTCAACGCTCTCGTCGGCGACGTTCTCTCGCAGTATGTCGAGGTTGTCGCCGAAGTAGAGCTTGTTTCGCCAGTCGGTCGAGGTCAATATCGTTAGTTCCTCCTATAGCGCCCAATGCGGTTGTACAAACCTCGATCTATTCCGGGTCGCGTCGACGCAGCATCTCTTCCAGTTCGCGTATGCGAGCCTGGTCCCGGGCGCGAGCGGCGCGTTCCTCAGCCAGAACTTCTTCGGCGCGACGCCTTTCCGACTCGGCATGACGCCTTTCCGATTCGGCGCGCTCACGCTCGAGGTCTATCTCCGCCCTCAGACCAGCCATGTCCAGGATGTACTCCCCTGTCTCCATATCCTGGAACAGCAGCAGCGCGGGGTTGAAGTCCATGTCGAACAGCAAACTCAGGCCGGGCTGTATCCTCAGCATTCCCTCGCGCTCAGACTCTTCCACCACGCACAGACGCACGCCCAACTCGCGGCTGTATCCGAACAGCAGGCCATGCTCGTTCCGAACTAGCTCCACAGGCTCGTACACCCCGTCCACCAACTCGAATCCCATCAAAGACTGTCCGTACAAATCTCCGCCAGTAGGGTCGAACATCCAGTACTCCCCAATACCTATTTCGGCGTACCTATCGGGCTTCTCGTACAGGTCTCTCTCGTAGGTGCTCGGCGACGCCACCTCCAGCGCCCAATCGGGCGGCTTGCCAACTTCCCACAGGTTGTAGGCGGTCTCACCCCTGATGGCGGCTACGTTCACGTTCCGGGCAAGATAGTAGTCTGGGGCCTCGTGTTCGCGCCGGTTGCGAGGATTGGTGCGGAGCGGGATGTTTGATCCGATGAACACAGCGCCTTCCCCGCGCAGGATATACCTGACGGCCATGGTGACGTATTCTATGGCCGGATTCTGAATCACTTCGATGGGTACCCGTTCTCCGAGCAGTCCGTACATACCCGGGTCTTCGTGATGGTCGGTGTAGCGCGGTCTGTGGATGGTGTCTGTGGTTCTGGCGACCATGGTGTACTTCCCGCTAGGCTGAGTTGATAGTATGATAGCCGCGCGGCGCGAGTTGGACAAGCCGTATGGAGGAGACTCTGAGGCCGCCGCGCGCCGTTTCATAAAGCGAAATTCATAAAACTACCGATTTTGGAGATGAATGAGATGACCCAGAGAGAGGACTTCGACCCAGTATCGCTGGAGATAATGTGGAGCAGGATGCTGAACGTCGCAGAGGAGATGTGGTCAACCGTGCTGAGAACGGCGGTGTCAACGATCATAGCCTCGGCCAACGACTTCGGCTGCGAGGTACTGGACGCCGAGGGCAGGTCCATAGCGCACGCCTATCGCTCTATGCCGGTGTTCAACATGACGATGCCGAACGTAACCAAGGAGATACTCAAGAAGTATCCGGTGGACTCGATGCACCCGGGCGACGTCTATATGACAAACGATCCCTGGATGTGCGCCGGACACCTGCCGGACATCGCAATCGTATCCCCGGTCTTCTACCAGGGCCGTTTCGTCGGTTTCGTGGGCAACATAGCGAACACCTCGGACATCGGCGGCACACTCGATCTCAAGCGGGTTACGGACTCCTACGAAGAGGGCATCTTCTTCCCACTATGCAAGCTCTACGACAAGGGCGAGCCGAACGAACTGGCTTTCGATATGTACAGGTGGAACGTCCGGGGCCCGGACATGGTTCTGACGGACATCGAGGCCCAGGTGGCGGCCAACCAGGTGGGCTCGCGCCGCATAAACGACTTCCTGGACGAGTACGGCCTCGAGGACCTTGCCGCGCTGTCCGCGGCGATCAGGGGCCGCTCGGAGGCGGCGATGCGCCGCGCCATCAGCGAACTCCCGGACGGCGTGTACGAGAATCACGTCTATACCGATGGCATGGGAGATCCGCTGAAGATACAGACACGCATAGAGATACGCGGCGACGAGATACTGGTGGATTTCGCTGGCTCCGCTCCGCAGATAGACCGCGGCGGCCTGAACTGCACAATGATATACAGCCAGGGGCATACCTACTACCCGTTGGCGTGCCTGCTGACACCTGACGTCCCGGTCAACGAGGGCTGCTTCGAGGCGATAACGGTAACGGCACCGGAGGGCACGATCATCAACTGCACGTTCCCGGCCTCCGTCGGCTCGCGGACTAACACCGGCTGGTACATCCACGGCTGCATATTCGGAGCCCTGGCCAAGGCCGTCCCGGACAGCATTCAGGCGGGCAATGGGCTCATGTCGTCCATACGCACCTATGGCGTGGAGAACGACGGACGGCTGTTCAACGCCCACCTGTTCTGCGGCGGCGGACGTGGGGCCACCAGCCAGAACGACGGCATGGGCCTGAATATGTTCCCGTCGAGCGCGTCGAACGTGCCAGTCGAGGTGTTCGAGGTGAACAGCCCAGCGCTGATAGAGGCGAAGGAGTTGATTCCCGACTCGGCGGGCGCGGGCAAGTTCAGGGGAAGCCCCGGTCAGCGTGTGGTTGTCGGAAAGCTGCCCTCGCACTCCGGGCCTCTGAATGTGTACATCCACCCCAACCGCCTGACTTTCGCGCCGCAGGGCGCGTTCGGCGGCGGCGCGGGCGCCAAGACTGAAGTCATTATCAACGGAGACCGCGTCAGCGACGACCCCAGGGCGATGACCTCCGGCGCCGTGCCGCTGGAGAATGTGGAAGACCGGCTGATTCTGGAGTTCCCGAGTGGCGCGGGTGTTGGAGAGCCGTCGGAACGACCCAAGGACCTGCTCGAAACCGATCTGAGCAACGGGCTGGTGTCCGAGGACGGCAGGCGAAACGACTACGGCCTGGCATGAGGAGGTCACCCAGTGAGTGAATTCGAGATGAGCGTCGGCGACGCTGCCATAGTCGCGCTGACCGACATGAACTGCGCCTACCCCACTCCCCTGCCCGAACTGTGGCCGAATGTCCCTGTTGACGAGTGGCAGCCGTTCCGCGAAATGTACCCGGACACTTTCGAGGGAGACAAGATGCGCCTAGAAATCGGGTGCTACCTGGTGCGATCTTCCGGCAAGACCATCCTGATTGATACGGGCTACGGTCCGGGGCCGATAGAGTACATCGGCGGTCTGCGCGGCCAACTCATGGCGGATCTGGCGTCGAATCGGGTCAGCCCGGAGGATGTGGACATCGTGTTCCTGTCCCATCTGCACCTCGACCACGTGGGCTGGAACACCGAGGAACGCGACGGACGGAACGTACCCGTATTCCCGAACGCGCGCTACGTCGTTCACGAGGACGACCTCACACACTTCCGCAAGCCCGAAGTCCAGGCGGCGGGACGGTTTCCGTACATTGACAGCCTTGTTGACCCACTTGACGAACTGGGGGTGCTGGACACGCTGCCCGGCGACTCGGACCTGACGCCCGAAGTGCGCGCTTTGCACACGCCCGGCCATACTCCGGGCCACATGAGCGTCATGGTCTCGTCGGGAGGACAGCGCGCGCTGATTCAGGGGGACGTCCTGATCCACCCGGCGCAGATAACGGAGCCGTCCTGGACACCGCTCTTCGACGGCGACGCTGAGACGGCTGAGGCGACGAGGCGGGCGATGCTCGACCGTCTCGAATCCAGCAGCGATACGGTAGTCTCATGCCACTTCACCAAACCGGGCTTCGGGCAGATAGTCAGCGTGGATGGGAAGCGGTACTGGCGAGCGGGATAGCTCAGGAGGATCGTTTGCTACCCCGCGTATTACTCCGGGCCTGCGGGGAGTCAAAGACTTGCTTCAAGGCTTTGCCGAGTTCAGACAGTGGGCAAAGGCGGATACTTTGATCGTCGGCAAACTCCCTTACGCTCCTCGGGATCTTTGGGAATGAATCATCTGGGACGCAAATAATCACTTCGGCGTCAACAGTGTCCGCATAGCGGCGAGCTTGGATTACGCTTCCAAGCAGAACGTGACGTCTCTTTGCATCTATGAGCGCGAACTTATCTCCATGTTCCACAAGAATATCCGGCCTGTAACTATGACCATTGAACATAGAAAACAGGCCGTCGCGCCATGATTTCCGAATGGGGATCCGGGATGGGTCAAGGGTGACTTTGTAGCCCATTTCACCAGCCGCTCGCACTACCTGGTCGGTGATTTTAGCTTCCAGAACCTGGGTCATGGCAATGAACCTCCCGTAAACGCCCACGCCAGCAACAGGCTGATAAACCCGCCGGCTAGCAGAGTCAATCCCGTTTTCGCGTACCCTTTAACTCGATCATTCCTGGTCTGACGTTCCAATACGCGATGTAAGGGTTCGCCATCGCCGTTCAGCCGTGTCAATACCTCGATTGATACGGTATCTCCCAGTTCCTCGCCTATTGAATTCAGAAGTACCGACATAGCGGAGAAGCACTGAATGAGTTTCGCCCCATGTATGGAGACAACCCAATCGTCAGCGACGAAAACCGCGCACTCTTGGATCAGAGCCGTCACCCAATTATTTGGAGCTACCTGGTTCAGTAAATCCATTTGCATGGTATGCGGCAAAGGTCTGAACCCTTCCCTGGACATTAGAGATATTCTTGTGGACTGATCAAGAGCGTCATGCCCCAGCATACTTAGCTGTAACTCTAATACTTCCATGCCTTGTCAATTTTAACACAATATCTTCACCACGCGGTTCACGTAGATTCCGGGCGTGTGAACGGCGCCCGGGTCTATTTCTCCGGGTTCCACCACCTCGTCAACCTCCATTATTACCACGTCGGCCGTGGTCGCCATTACGCCGTTGAAGTTGCGCGACGTTCCCTTGTACTGGGTGTTGCCCATTGTGTCCGCCCTGTGCGCTCTCAGAAGGGCGAAGTCCGCATCGAGCGCGAGTTCCAGCAGGTATTCGCGTCCATCGAACACGCGAGACTCCTTGCCCTCTGCCATCAGCGTTCCAACGCCCGTGGGTGTGTAGAAGGCGGGTATCCCGGCTCCTCCAGCTCGGATGCGCTCAGCCAGCGTGCCTTGTGGCACAACTTCCAGCTCGATCTTTCCCTCACGGTACGCGGTCTCGAACGCGGTGGGGCGTGACGGCGACGGAGAAACGGGGAAGGATGCTATCACCTTCTTGACCTGTTCGTTCTCCACGAGGATGCCTATGTCTATGGGACGGTCGCCGGGAATCGTGCCGAACCCTATGACCGACGCCAGCCCCGCCGTGTTGGATATGATGGTCAGGTCCGAAGCGCCGTGATCGCGGAGCGCGCGTATCAGGTTTTGCGGCGTTCCGCCTGGGCCAGCGAAGCCGTCTATCATCAGTACGGCGCCGTCAGGAATATCCGCGACCGCCTCGCTGAAACCGGGCACAATCTTGCTCAACGCTGTCACCTACCTCGTTCAGGAATGTATTCTCAATTCTAATACACTCCGAGCGTGGTTGACACGCCCGCTCCGGACGGGCCAGGGCTTGTGCAAGGTCTGCATTATGGCGATTTGGCCCGCACCTCCCCCCTGGATTCCCGCCTTCGCGGGAATGACGAGACGGAAACGAAAAGACCCTGTCCGCGCGGGCGGTCCCGCTGAAACCGGCGCGTCGGACGCGGATTTCAGCGGGACTGCTGGATGGCGGGTGAGACCTCCGGCGGTCGGCCTAGTCCAGGTTGGCCCGCACGGTGAAGGTGTCGGCGGCGAAGTTGCCCTTGCTCCACTCTCTATACCCGATGTAGTCAGTAGTAGATGGGGGCCCCCAGCTCGGGCTCAGTGGAGAGTCATAGAAACTCACTCCATGTGCTAAGACATACCCCTCCGGCAAGTCTATGGTCACCGGGCCGGAGTCGGTCGGCTCGATAGTGAAGGTGGCGCTCAGGATTCCTTTTTTAACTTCCTTGTGGACGTAGATGATGTCGTCCACTTCCACTATTTCCCCGTTGTCTATCTCCAACATTCTATTGACCGGAGTATCTCTTTGATTCGCCCCTACGGTACGCGCGCCCTTACTGAATGTGACGGTGACGTCGAAGGGGCCTTTCACCGGGCCTTCGGGGCCGGAGATGGTCGGGACGGTGCGGTACAGGTCGGCCTTGACGCTGAACCGCGCGGGCTCGCTGCCGCGGATGTATTGAAGGTCAGGGTCATAACCATCGTCGTCAGAGTCTATTGCATAAATGACGTAGCCCGCCCAGTCAAGCAGGTCCACGGTCACCGGGCCGTCTCCGAGCGGCGCGACGGCGAGGGTATAGTGTCGCCTGGTCTCCTCAGCGTGGGGGCCGCCGACGTGCCTCCGATACAAACCAACGGCCTGCCCGTTGGTTATCCTGATGCGCTCCATGTCGAGCATGTACTTGCCATAAGGCAGGTTCAGGTCGGTACTTGCGCTGTCGGTCAGCTTGTTCCTAGGATTTGACCTATCATGGACGGTCACGTCTTCGGAGAAGGAGATGTACAGGTTGAAGGGGCCGACGACCGTCGGTGAGGGTTCGTGCCTGAACATCTTGACCAAGGGGCGATTCACGTTCACCCGCGCGGTGAAGGGTCGAGGAGAGGCGGCAGTGGCGTCGCCGCGCTCGTCCAGCGCCGCGCCCGCCGGCAGCCGGAACTTCAGTTCGCCGTTCCTGCCCGGCGTAACGCCGAAGGTGTACTCCGCGCCCGACCCCGATATCGCGTAGATAGCGCCTTCGGGAATGTCGTCGGTCACGAAGTCGTCCGCCTCCAGGCCCGTCACCGGCTCGGAGTAGGTGACCTTTATCTTGAAGGAGCCTGTCACGACGCTCTGGGGACCCGTTATGCGCGGGAAGACGCCCTCCGGCACATCGAGGACGTTGACGGCGACCTCGATGGTGTCCAACCCATCGCTGCCCCTGCCGTCGTCAGCCGTTACGGTCAGCGAGTAGGCGCTCTTCGTCTCGTAGTCGAGCGAGGAGTTGGCGGTTATCTGTCCGGTGGCGGCGACTATCGAGAAAGAGGCGGCGTCCGCGCCGGAGAGGGAGTATGCGATGGTGTCGCCGTCCGGGTCCGCGGCGGTGACCGGCCTTCCGACGTTCGCGCCGGCTCCTGAGTTCTCGGCGATGGAACGCGCGGCGTTGGCCGCGGTAAATTCGGGCGGGCGGTTGGTCCTGGCGGCGATCTGGGCCCAGGGGCCGTTGGCGTCGTCAACCTTGTCGTACACCCTTATTCTGAAGTCGTAGGCGCCCTGTTCGGGAACAGGGTGCAGCAGGCGGATGAAGGAGTTATCGCCGGTCTCGAGGTCCTTGACCACGTTCCCCGAGTCGGTCCACTTGGCGTCGCCTGAACGCCTGTATTCTATCCGGTAGATGTGTCTGTCGGTATCGAACTTGTCGGGCGGGGTCCATTCGAGGGCGATGTTGGCCAGGGATGAATGTGACTCAGACACTTTTATCTGCTTCAGATCGCTTATCGCCAGTTTGCGGTCCGTTTCCGGATCCGCCTCCAGGATGCTGATGGCGACCTCGATGGAGTCCGAGCCGCCCCTGCCGTCGCTGGCCGATACGGTCACCGAGTAGGCGCTCCTCTTATGGTATTCGAGTGGGGAGTTGGCGGTTATCTGTCCGGTGGAGGCGGCTATGGAGAACGGAGTCGCGTCGGCGCCGGACAGGGAGTATGCGATGGAGTCGCCGTCCGGGTCGGTGGCGGTGACCGGCTCGCCGACATTGGCGCCGGGCGGCGCGTTCTCGGCGATGGAGCGGGTGGTGGTGGCCGATGAGAAGCGCGGCGGGCGGTTGGTCGCGGCGGTGATCCGGGACCAGGGGCCTGACGCGTCGCCCATTACATTATTGCCCAGTTCACCTACCTCTATCGGCCTCATCCGCAGCCGGAAGTCGTAGGAGCCTTCGCCGGGAAGAGAGTGCGCGACAACGTGGCTGTGTGCGTCGCTGACGCCTTCGAAGTAGGTGATAGTCCAGTCTGTTGTGAACCGGGAGTTTGTCCAATCGGATTCGCCGGAGCGCCTGTGTTGAATCTCCATCATGTATTTGCCGTGTCGAGAGACCTGCAGCAGCACGATGTTCGACGTATTCAAGGTCGCGATGTTCCTCATCTGCCGCAGCTGTTGTTCAGGAACGTGTATCTGCTTCAGATTGGCGAGTGCGGGAACCCGGTTCTCAGGCTCAGGCTCGGTCAGGGTGATGACCGGCGAGAGGGCGTACAGGGGAAAGGGCGTGACGGAGGCCAGATCCTGCGGCGAGGACAGCGGCGTCTCGGCGTCGCCCAGGTCGCCCAGCCGCACCCGGGCGGCCCCGGCGTACTTGCGCCCGGACTTCGTTCCCGCCTTGTTGCCCCCGGTCCACACCAGGCTGGTGTAGTCCGTACGGTCTTCGGTCTTGCCAGCGACCGAATCCCAATCGCCATCGTACAGGTCGGCGTAGTCGTCGGCGACTTTATCGCCGTTCAGCCAGTAGATGGAGACACCCGCGCCGGTGGTGCCGGTGTTGTCTTTGGCGTCCATTGCGGCGGTGGAGATGAGCGCGGTGAACTCGTCCTCGAACTGCTGGAGATTGTAGTTGCGGCCCGCCGCTTTGCGTACATGGGCGTTGTAGTCGGCGATGTCGGAGGACGACGCGTCAGTGGAAATGGAGGTTACGAAGAGGAGGCGGAAGCTGTCGCCGGATTCGAGGCCGCCGGGGGCGAGGTGCCAGTCCGCCGGGACGGTCCGGCCCGACTGGGCCTGGGCAGAATCATTGGAGGGCAGCCACAGCAGCGCAGCGGTCAGCGCCAGCAACACGAGGGAAAACAGGGCTGTAAGGCGTATATATGTGGAATTAACTACGGGGGGGGGGGGGGTAGAATTACGCGGGCCGAAGATTCCGCCCTTCATGGCGGCGAAAAGCCTCGCTGATATCCGGAAGGTCCGACCTGAACGAAAGCTGTTGCTCATTACTGTCTCATCTCCTACTTTTCAGCGCGGCAGTCACGGTATGAGACGCCGCCATTACGAAAGATATATCCGGTTGGGCTGTCACTGAATAGCAAGGCACAGATAGGCCGCGGACCGTCCATGGATACTGGGAATTATCCGCGTTTACACCATCCCAGTCAAGTAATTTTAGATAACATTACGATAACAATACGGGAGAGGCATGATATAACGTTGCGGTGTCATTTTCCGGGCCGCGTATGGGCGAGTCCCCCGGTCCCGCAACCCCTATCCTGAATTCGCCCTTCATAGTCCCCATTTCTGATAATATGCGCGTGCGTAACCGACAGCCAGAAAAACAAAGCCGAAGTTCGGAGAAGAGATCATTGGCCGATCCCCAGATCAATGTGCGTCGGGCCGAGCCGGGCGACGCCATACATATAATCGGATTTCAGCAGAGCATGGCCCTAGAGACGGAGGGCAAGACGCTGGATGAATCGCTCATCAGCGCCGGAGTGGACGCCGTGTTCGCCGACCCGGACAAGGGTTTCTACCTCGTTGCCGAGACAGGCGGGACGGTCGTGGGCAGTCTTATGATCACCTACGAATGGAGCGACTGGCGGAACGCGACGTTCTGGTGGATTCAGAGTGTGTTCGTGGACGCCGACCACCGCAGGCGGGGCGTCTATACCGCGATGCACGACCATGTGATGCGGGAGGCGGAAGGGAGCGAAGACATCTGCGGGGTAAGGCTGTACGTCGAGCGGAGCAATCACAATGCCCAACAGACCTACAAGAGCCTGGGGATGGACCACTCCCACTACGACCTATACGAGATAGACTTTGTGCTGTGAGACCGGAGGTGGAAGATGCTCAACGATAGAGTGAAAGAATTCGTAGCCGAGAATCACCAGGCCGTGCTGACGACGTTCAGGAAGAACGGGGCGGCGCAGATGAGCATCGTGACCGTCGGGGCATACGGGGACGGGGTGGGATTCACCACCACGGAAGACCGCGCCAAGCTCCGCAACCTTGTTCGAGACTCGCGCTGCTCGCTCCTTGTGTCCAAGAGTGACTGGTGGGGCTATATCGTTCTGGAAGGACGCGCGAGAGTTCTGCGACGCGGCGAGTCCGACGACGCAGAACTCCGAGACGCGCTCAGGGGAATATACCGCGCCGCCTCCGGCCAGGAACATCCCGACTGGGAGGACTACGACCGGGCGATGGTCGAGGACCGCCGCGCCGCAGTGATTGTAGTTCCAGACCATGTGTATGGCACGGTCGCCGTCTGACGCTACACTTTCCAAACCGCGAAGGGAGACCTGTCAAATGCCGGATCAGCCAAACTTCCTTGTCATCATGTCAGACGAGCATGGCCCAAAGTGGTCGAGCGCGTATGGTCACCCGTTCGTGCGGACTCCCAATATGGAGCGAATCGCCGAGGCAGGCGCGACGTTCGATGCCGCGTACTGCAATTCGCCGCTGTGCATCCCCTCGCGGCTGTCCTTCATGACGGGCCGCTATGTCTCCAACTGCGAGGGTTGGGACAACGCAAAGCCGCTCCCTTCCGACTTCCCCACCTGGCCTTACATGCTGCGCTCGGTCGGGTACGACAGCGCGCTTTCGGGCAAGATGCACCTGATTGGTCCTGACAGGCTGCACGGATTCCAGTCCCAGCTTGCCTACGACCCGCATGGCGGCGGGAGCGCAGAGGATGAGACCGCGCGGCGTCTCGGACTTTCCACAGGAGGACGACACCCTATCTACCTCTGGGAGGAAGGCATCCCCACCGCCGACGAACCGTGGCCCAGCGTCAAGGAGGCGCGTGCTGGCACGGGTCCGATGATAGACGCCGATGACGCGATAGAGGAGGAAGCGCTCAGATACCTGAGGGATCCGGCGCGGCGCGAGCGTCCCTGGGCGCTTTGTGTCGGGTTCGTCGCGCCGCACTTCCCGTTCATCGTCCCTGAGCCGTACTTCTCGATGTACTATCCCGAACACGCCGACCTGCCGTTGAATCCGCCCGGCCACATCGAGAGTCTGCCGGTCGCCGCCCGCAGACTGCGCCAGTCGTTCAACTTCGACGGCTATGACGAGGACGAAATCCGAAGGGCGAGGGCCGCTTACTACGGCCTGATAACGTACCTTGACGACAAGATAGGCCGCCTTCTCGACACGCTCGACGAACTGGGCATGGCCGACAACACGGTCATAGTCCACACGTCAGACCATGGCGAATCCCTCGGCGAGCATGGACTTTGGCGCAAGATGAACTTCTACGAGCAGTCCGCCCGCGTGCCGCTCCAGATAACGTGGCCGGGCGTGATTCCCGGCGGACAGCGATTCGGCGGGGCCGTGTCGCTCGTGGACGCGACCGCGACTATCCTGGAGATGGCCGGAGTGGATGAGGAATCGGCTTCGATAATGCGCGCGGACGGTGTGTCGCTGCTGTCCCAGATGACAGGGGACTCGGAACAGGAGCGAGACTACGCTTTCTCCGAGCATCTGGCGCACGGCACAGACCGTCCGAGGGCAATGGTGAGGGAAGGCAACTGGAAATTGTGCTACAGCCACGCCGATTCACCGGATGTCGAGCTGTACAACCTGGCGTCCGACCCGGGCGAGTTCGACAACCTGGCGGCAGACCCTGAGTACGATTCGGTGCGCCGGAGACTCACGTCCAGGATAATGGATGTGTGGGGTGACGCGGATGAACTCGACGGCAGAATCAAAGACAGCCAGCGCTCGCGCATGATGATACGCGAAGCGCTGGGCGAAGAAGCAATCTTCTAGCTGCCCGCGATGCTTACACCATACATCGCCGGACGAACGTTGCGTCAATGAGCTGGGTGTTTCTGGCCCTGGGGAGCGCCCTTGCCTTCGCGGTGGTGTCCGCTCTGGACAAGGTTCTCATCCAGAGGTTCGTGCCAAATCCCAGGGCGTTCATCGTGCTGGTCGGGCTGATACAGTTCGGGTTGGCGGTCATTGTCGTGCCTTTCGCCAAGTTCAGCGGATACGGCATGGACACGGCCCTGATAGCCTGCCTGTCCGGGTTCCTTGCCGGCATATACCTGGTGCTCATGTTCTGGGTCATGCGAATGCAGGACGTGTCCAGAGTCGTGCCGATCACGTCCACGCACCCTATATTCGTCGCTATACTCGCCCAGGTCTTCCTGGGGGAGATAATCAGCCCCCTGGCCTGGGTCGGCATCGTCATTACCGTTGGCGGAGCGGCGCTGATGTCCTTCGGGCCCACCACACGTCGCTCAGAACGCGGTCAGAATCAGCTGATCCCATTTGTGCTGCTCATGGTCTCAAGCCTGGCCTTCGGACTCAGCCAGTATCTAACCAAGGTGGTAGCGGATGATATAGACGTACTTTCGCTCTTCGTGTGGCGCGGTCTGGGTTTGGGAATCGCCTGTGTAGGCATCATGATCCGAAAGAGTATGTTCCCGGACCTCGTCCGGGCGATTCGCGACCCGGTGTCCATCGGCCTGACGGTATTCACGGAAGGGCTGCTGGTTCTGGTTGCAGTCATTCTTCAGCTACTGGCGATATACTCTGGTCCTGTGTCCTTAGCCGTGACAGTAATGGCGATAAGGCCACTTTTCGTATTCATTCTCGGAATACTGCTCAGTCTAGGCGTATCCAGAGTTCTGGATGAGCCGCTGGAGGGTCGGATACTGGCGGCGAAGCTGGCCGCAATCGCGATGACGGTGGGCGGAATAATCGCGGTCACGCTTGCTTGACAGAGTCGTCTGTCGCGGCGTTTCTAGAACGTGTTGACACAAGTTGGGGCTTAGCATACACTTAGTCATGCCTTTAGTATGAGGTAAATGTCTTGATTAGCGTGCCTTGAAGCGAACGGCGTTGTTACGCTAAAACTGATAGACCGCACATACTTATCGGCGCTCACAGTTGGCGGGCAGAGAGTGTGTTCAAGGGAGTTCGGCGATGCAGACCACAGTATCCGACCCCGAACTGAGGATCAACCCAACCGGACAGAAGACTATATCGCCCGGTCATGTTTCTCGGTCGGCGGCGCAGCCTGCCTTCTCTCACAAGAGAGGGAGAATGCCCCTCAGGCTCTCCTGGCGATTCAATCTCATTGCCACCGCCGCCATAAGCGCGCTGGTTGCGATATCCCTTCTGCTGCAAGCCTGAACTCTCTTGTACGCGCAGCATTCAGCGATGTAGCTGCCACATAAGCCGGACGATCCCTATAGCCAAACGCTCGACGCGCGCTTTCGCGCGCACCTGAGGTACCAGGGAATACGCGCTCACTCCGTCGTGCAGTCCTCACATAGCGTGAAGACCTCAATCCTGTGCCCTACTATTTCGCCGGTTGCCTCACGCTCCAGAGCCCTCAGCAGGCGCTCTATGGTAGCGTGCCTGAATTCACCGATACTGTAGCACTTGACGCAGATCGTGTGATGGTGATGGTGCACGAGAGCCGTGCTGTAGATGGGGGTGCCGTCCGGCAACGCCAGTTTGCAGATTACGCCCGCGTCCAGAAGCAGCTTTATGGTGCGATAGACGGTCGCCCTTCCAATGTCGGGCAACTCGTCGCAGATTTCGTCCGCCTTGAATCCGCCTTCCTTCCTGCTGAGCAGGTCAATTACGCGCAGCCTGGGCTGGGTTATCCTGTATCCCCCGTCTTCGAGGACGGCGAGAAGGTCCGGCCGAATCATCGGTCCTTGGGCTGACATTGTTCCGGCTGTGGTCATATTATTCACTCGCTTGCTGAATGAATTGGTGGTTTACGGGGATGAGATGGGCAAGCGCGCTACAAGGTAAAGCTAACAGCTACATAGTATCACGTCAACGAAGATTCCCGCTGAGACGCTCTCAGCCTCGTTTTCTGCTACAGTGTTCCCGAAGCGCTCAGAATCAAGGAGATCGAATTATGAGACTGGTAATCGCTGGATGCGAATACTCCGGCACGACAACGCTGACCTTCGCGATTGACGATTGGATGCGCGAGACCATCGGGGTCAGATTCCCACTGATACACGACCACTGGAAACTGCCGCACACCTCGGGACATCCGCAGCCTGACATGACCGAAGATGAGCGGCGGCAGGTCCTGGCGCTCAGCCCCGAGCTGAAAGAGATGACTCAACGTCACAGCCTGTACTATCACATCCAGTCAAACTCCTGGAACGGGCCGGACTGGATGTCAATAGGTCTGCACATAGACGATGGCGTCTATGGCCCGATGTACTACGGCTACGGAGGGGACGGCGAGCCACATGACCGCAAGGTCGTGGGGCAGCAGGTAGAGAGTTCGGTTCTCCGTTTCGCGCCCGATGTCATCCTGGTCCACGTCAAGGCTTCGGCAGACGTGATAGTACAGCGTATGAGAGAAAATCCCCACCCGCACAGCCCGCTGAAGGAAGAGGACATACCGACCATCCTGAATATGTATGAGCAGGCGTGCGCCCGGTCGCTGTTCAGACACAAGATCACACTGGACACAAGCGAAGCGACAGTAGAGGAGTCAGTTGCGGAGTTCGCGAGGAAGGTAGAGCCTTTCCTTACCGAGGAAGACAGGTCGAGGATACTGATTCACAGGATCTGGTAGAGGCATACCGGTCAGTATGACCGCCATCGGTTGGCGATTGGCATACGCCGGTCCCGACCAAAGTTCCTTGGCGTAATCTTGATGCCGGGAGCAGCCTGCCTTCGCTTGTACTCCGAGCGGTCCACCAGTCCGACAACCAGCTTCACCGTCTCGGCGTCGTAGCCCATCGCGGTTATGTCGTCGAAACTCATGTCGTCCTCGACGTATGCCTTGAGTATAGGGTCGAGTTCGTCATACGGAGGCAGGCTGTCCTGGTCCAGTTGGTCCGGGCGTAGTTCAGCGCTGGGAGGCTTGTCAATAACGGCCCGGGGAATGATTTCTCTACCCTCCCGCTCATTCCTGAACCGCGCCAGGTCGTAACACATCACCTTGGGCACATCTTTGATTACGGCAAAGCCGCCCGACATATCGCCATAAATCGTGGCGTACCCTGTCGCCATTTCGCTCTTGTTGCCCGTGGTGAGTACCAGCCACCCGAACTTATTCGACAGCGCCATAATAAGGTTGCCCCGGATTCTGGACTGGATATTTTCCTCGGCTACGCCCCAGTCAGTGCCCTCGAACTGGGGAGCAAGAGAGTTCATAAACGAACCGAAGGTCTGCTCTATCGGTATGGTCCAGATGTCAATGCCCAAATTTTCGGCCAGCAACTTGGCGTCAACGACGCTGCCTTCAGACGAGAACTCAGACGGCATCGAGACGCCGACCACATTTTCGCTGCCCAGCGCGTCAACGCCGACGGCGGCTACCAGGCTGGAGTCTATCCCGCCCGACAGCGCTACTAAGACCTTGCTGAATCCGCACTTTCGCACGTAGTCGCGCGTTCCCATGACAAGGGCTTCGTATATCTCCTCCGGGCCGTCGTAGGAATGCCCGAATGTCTTCGCGGGGCAAATTTCTCCGCGCCTGGCATTGCCTCGCAACTCGGACACTCGAATAGTCCTGGACTTTCCCACCTCTTTCAGAGACGCGGGACTCTCCTTGCGCGACCTCGGCTCTCTCAGACGAGAACGAAAGACGGTCTGAACGTCCAAGTCAACGACGAGCATATCCTCCTCGAACTGCCCGGATGCCGCGATAACGTCTCCCAGCGGGTCGAAGACCATGCTCGCGCCGTCGAATACCAACTCGTCCTGGCCGCCGACCATGTTGACGTATGCAAGGAATAGTTCGTTGTCCGCGGCGCGTGTCGCAAGCATCTTCTCTCTGAAACTACGCTTCCCTGCATGAAACGGAGATCCGTTGATGTTGACTATGACCTCGGCGCCGGCGGCGCGCTGGACGACGGTGGGCCCAACCGGATACCAGATGTCTTCGCAGATGTTGACACCGACTGACGTACCGTTGATCACGTAAACCGGACATGCTTCGCCCGCGCGGAAGTAACGGTCTTCGTCGAACACTCCGTAGTTGGGCAAGAACATCTTGTGATAGACATCTATGAGCCGGCCATCGTATGCGACTGCCGCCGCGTTGTACACCTCCGCGTCCACGGCGTCCGCGAAGCCAACGATGACCGCGATCCCCTCGGACTGAGCAACGACACTCTCCAGATAGCGGCGGTTCTCTTCCAGGAACTGTGGCTTCAGAAGCAGGTCCTCGGGCGGGTAGCCCGGAATGGTGAGTTCCGGGAACGCTACAAGGTCCGCTCTAGCCTCACGCGCCATCTCGACGTAGCGGATTGCCTTGCGGGCGTTGCCATCGAGGTCTCCGACCGTGAGGTTTATTTGCGCCAGCGCGATTCTGAAGTTTCGCATGTTCTCCGCGAGGTTGAATTGCTAGAGCGTGTAATGCCGACGGGCGGCGACATGCTTGGGATCGTTGAGCCTGAACACGTCAGGATTGTGCCCGAGTTCCAAAGCCAGCCAGTATGTAAACAGCTGGAGCGGCGCCAGGTACACAATCGGCGAGAAGACTTCGGGACAGGCTGGCACCTCAATTGCGGTATCAACAAGCGCGCCGCGTGAGTCATCTCCAGACTGCAGTATCGCCGCAGTCCGGGCGCCGACCTCAGAAACTGTTCTCATCAAGTCGGCTACCCTGTCCTCCGGGTCGGTGCACGGCGGAGCGACAAACGTGACCATGCAGCCTTCATCCGTCGAGACAAACGGCCCATGAAGGTACTGTTCGAGGTGAAAACCCTCGGTGGTTGTGTAGTTGGCTTCCTTCATCTTGAGAGCGGCTTCGTAAGAAGTGGACGCATTGGGACCGGTTCCGAGGAAGTAGAATCGCTGTACATCCCCGGATCGGGCTGCCCAGTCCTTTACGGAGTCTTCCGTGGCTATGGCGCCCCGGACAGCGTCGGGCAGCGTCGAAAGGGCCGCAGACGAGTCCTCACCCGACAGTTCGGTCGCGAGCATGGTGAGAGCCGTTAGCGCGGCGGTGTGGCTGATCGTGAAAGCCGACGACGGATCGGGCTCTGAGGTCTCAACGACGACCTTGGCAAGTTCGCGTCGAGCGTCGGAGCCCACACCGGTCAGCAGGCCGGTGGCCGCACCCGATTCGTGAGCGCGCTCCAGGGCGCGCGCCGAGTAAGTCTTGGTGCCGCGATGGCTGAGAACTATCACCGCATCGTCGTCACCGAGCGCTGGCGGGCGGTCGCAGAACTCGAAAGAGTTCCAGGCGCGGGCGTCCCGCCGTCCGCCTAGATTCATCAGGAGGTCTTCTCCGACCAGCGCAGCGTGCCAGGAGGTGCCGATTCCGACGACATGAACTCTCGCCGAGTCGCGGACGAGCTCGGCAAGGCTGTGGATATTCTTCTGCTCTTCCGAAATTACACGAGCGATTGCCCCGGGCTGCGCCATAATCGCGTCGTGCATATGGTATGGATGTCCGGTACGTTCCTGGGAAAGTGTCATCAGACCGCCTTCTTAACAAATCCTTCAATACGATCAAGCGCCATCTCGATGTTCTCCACGGAATTGGCGAATGAGAATCGGACGAAACCTTCGCCGAACTCGCCGAATGACTCTCCGGAGAGACACGCCACTCCGGACTCCATCAATAGTTCATCCGCGAACCTGCGGCTGCTCATTCCGGTCTCTTCCACATTTGGGAAGGCATAGAATGCGCCCTTCGGAAGCGGGCACCGGATACCCTTGATGGAGTTGAGTCCGTCCACGATTATCGAGCGCCGCTTCTTGAACTCCGCGACCATCGAATGGACGTCGTCGCGCGCCCCGTTCAGAGCTTCGAGCGCGGCCATCTGCGTAAAGCTCGCGGTGCATGAAACGCTGTTGGTGACCAGCCTGGATATGGGTTCCACGAGTTCAATCGGCATTACGCCGTAGCCGATTCTCCAACCGGTCATAGCGTAGGACTTGGAGAAGCCGTCCAGGATGATCGTCCTCTCCCTCATGTTCGGGAAAGTGGAGATCGAATGGTGCTCGCCCTCGTACAGGAAGCCGCTGTAAATCTCGTCAGACAGCACCGCGATATCGCGCTCCACGGCGAGTTGCGCCAATCGCTCGAGGTCGTCCCTCACGATGACTGATCCACAGGGATTATTCGGGGAGTTGACTATCATCAACTTGGTGCGACCGGTGATACTCCGCTCGACCTCGTCAATGTCTATGTTGAAGTCCCTGGACTCGTACAACTGCATCGGGACGGGTACGCCGCCCATAAAGTCAATCATAGATTCATAGATTGGAAAACCGGGATTCGGGTAGAGAACCTCGTCGCCCTCGTCAACCAGCGCCATGATGAGAAAGAACATTATCGGTTTCCCGCCCGGCGTGACGACGACATTGTCGCCGCCGACGTGAAGTCCACGAGTATCCCTGATCTCCTGCGCTATCCTGTCGCGCAGTTCGGGGTACCCGGGTGAGGGGTTGTAGTGCGTGAATCCATCGTCCAACGCAGTCTTGCCAGCTTCCACGATGTTTGATGGAGAATCGAAATCAGGTTCGCCAATCTCCAGGTGTATGACGTGCATACCCTCCGCTTCCAGCAATCTCGCCTTGGCAAGAACCTCGAAAGCGGTCTCGGTACCCAGTCTGTTCATTCTCTGAGCTAGTCTCATTAGGTTTATCCCCCTGATATTCGAGAGTTGGGAAGACTCCTGAGTAGTATAACCATCAATTCCCGCTTGTGCTACAATTCGCAAGCAGGTCAGATGACGGAATTCTAGGGGGTTATCCATGAAAGTTGTACTCGGCGTGCCCAGAGGGTTCTGCGCAGGCGTGGTTCGCGCCATAGACATCGTGGAGTTGGCCCTTCAGAAGTACCCGCATCCCGTGTATGTGAAACACCAGATCGTCCACAACCCTTATGTGGTCAGTTCGCTGGAAAAAAAGGGCGCGAGAACGGTCGAGGATGTTGACGAAATCCCTGAAGGCGCGACAGTTGTGTTCTCCGCTCACGGTTCGCCTCCAGAGGACTTTCAGAAGGCTGAGAAGCGCGGCCTGAGAGTCATTGACGCCACGTGCCCACTCGTAACCAAGGTGCACAATGAAGCCAAGCGATACGCGAGAGAGGGACGGAGAATGATCCTGGTCGGTCACCGGGGCCACCAGGAGGTCAAGGGAACGATGGGCCAGACCGACATGCACCTCGTTGACGACCGAGAGCGGGACAATATACCCGAATGGGGAGACAACACGCCCATCGCCGTGCTCACTCAGACCACGCTGTCGGTCAACGACACAAAGAGAGCGATTTCCGAGATCGAAGGGAATTTCTCGAACGTCATCGTGCGAAACGACCTGTGCTATGCGACCACAAACCGCCAGGCGGCGGTGGACGAGTTGTCCGATCTGGTAGATGTTGTTTTGGTGATTGGCGCCCACAACAGTTCCAACTGCAACAGGCTGCGCGAGGTGGCGGAGGCGAACGGGCTTCCGGCCTACCTCATCAACGGCCCTGAAGAATTAGACTTCGAGTGGCTGGAAGGCGCCCAGAGCGTCGGGATAACTTCCGGAGCATCAACACCCGAGGATCTGATTATGGATGTCATAAGCGCGATTGCGCCAGATGAGGTCACAACGATAGACGGGGTGGAGGAGGACATTACATTCGTCTTGCCTCACGAGTTCCGAGAATAGACTGAAGCCCTCTATCGTCCCTCCGTTTGCTCTCCAAGGAGTGTCGCACAGTATGGAAATCAGGCTGGCCAGCCTTCTCGACGGCGCCCGAGCGGCCTCAGGCGTCGTCGTTATCGTTGATGTGTTTCGAGCATTTACTACGGCCGCGGTCGCCTTTTCCAAGGGTGTGGAAAAGATCGTTCTGGTAGCCGAGGTGGAAGAGGCGACTGCGCTGCGAGATCAGGGCGTCGGGGAGCTGTGTGTGGGGGAGGTCGGCGGCATGAGGCCGGACGGATTCGACTTCAACAACTCGCCGTCCGAACTGAGCGTAGCGGACATCGAAGGCAAAACGATAATCCATTCGACGCGGGCCGGAACCGTGGGAATGGTCGCGGCGACCCAGGCGGAAAAGCTGTATGGAGGCTCGTTGGCGGTAGCGTCCGCTACGGTCGAAGTTATTCGCCGTCAGCAGCCGGACTTGGTGACGATTGTAGCGATGGGTTCCGAGGGTCGTATCAGAGCGGACGAGGACGAACAATGCGCCCTCTTCCTCAAAAACCTGTGCCAGGGCAGGCGGCCCGACCACGATGCTGTGCGGACCCTGATTTTGGTCGGGGAAGAGTCTCAGAAGTACAACGACGCCACAAGTCCTCATTTTCCTCCCAAAGACAGGGAGATGGCCTTGGATATTGATTCGCACGACTTTGCGATAAGAGTGGAGCGCGAAGACGGTCTGCTCGTAGCCAGACCGGAATTTTGAGGAAGGGATACAAACCATGATCGCCAACGTAAAGGCCAGATTCTCAAATGGAGCGTTGACGCCGCTTCAGCCTCTGGACCTCGAGGAGGGAGCGGAGGTGACGCTGCGCATCGTGGATGTAACATCCAAGAACTCTTCAAATTCCAACCTAGAACAATCGGAAGAAGACAGTCCTCCCGCCACTGGAACTCACCCTGTGATCGCAATGATAGATCGGCTGAGGGCGAAATATCCTAACTTGGCAGACGACGATAGTCTGCCGCCCGACGGCGCCAAGAACTACAAGCATTATCTGTACGGTCACCCGAAAGAGAACGACTGAGGAGAATCACTTTGCAGTACAGACAACTAGGCTCCTCCGGCCTCCAGGTTTCCACCATAGGGCTGGGAACCAACAACTTCGGGCGCAGGCTGGACGCGGCGGCGACCGAGACGGTGGTCCACGCGGCGTTGGATGCGGGCGTGAACACGATTGATACATCCAACAGCTATGGAGGCGGCTATTCGGAGGAGTATATCGGCAGGGCTTTGAAGGGCAGGCGGCATGAGGCTGTCCTGGCTACGAAGGTGTCCAGCCGTGTATCGGATGGTCCGAACAATGCGGGGAATTCCAGAAAGCACATCTACGACCAGGTGGACATAAGCCTGCGAAAGCTGCGGACGGACTATATTGATCTCTACCAGATTCACTGGTGGGACCCCAACACTCCAATCGAGGAGACGCTGAGGGCCCTGGACGAACTGATACGCGCAGGCAAGGTGCGCTACGCGGGCTGCTCGAATTTCGACGCGTGGCAGGTGTGCGAGTCGCACTGGATGGCAAAGACACTGGGGATCAACGGGTTCGTCAGTATGCAGCCCCACTATTCGATGCTGTACCGCAAGCCGGAAGAGGAGATGATCCCCTTCTGCGAGAAGTATGGTATCGGCATACTTCCGTACTACCCGCTTGAGAACGGATTCCTGACGGGCAAGTATCGGAGGGGAGAGCCGGCGCCGGACGGAACGCGGCTGTCGGAGGGCGACAGGGGTACGCTCACGAGCAGTAATTTCGACATCCTCGAAGGACTGGAAGGGTTCGCAGAGCAGCGCGGCCATACGATACTGGAACTGGCATTCGCGTGGCTGCTCGCAAGTCCGATGGTGAGTTCGGTGATAGCGGGCGCGACGCGAGTCGAGCAGGTGGAGGCCAACGCCGCATCAGCCGCATGGTCGCTGACGGCGGAAGAACTGGAAGAAGTGAACTCGATACTGGGGTGAACCATGAAGTTCGGATATGTTACTCCTCAGAATTGGGGTGTAGAGAACCCACAGGATGTTGTTGACCTCGCGGTCAGGGCTGAGGAGCTGGGTTACGACTCGGTGTGGGTCAACCACCACATACTAAACGTCGGATACATCTATGACAGGCTTGAGGACAGGCCGTACTATGACGCGCTGACGTTCCTGACCTGGGTGGCGGCGCTGACCGAGCGCGTCCGTCTAGGAACGACGGTGCTCGTGCTTCCGTATCTGAATCCGCTGGTGCTTGCAAAGTCAGTGGCGACTCTCGACGTCTTGTCGGGCGGGCGGGTTACGCTCGGCGTGGGCGTCGGGATGCTGCGTGAGGAGAATGAGGCGCTGGGCAGCGATTTCACGACGAGAGGCGCGTATGCGGACGAGTCCATCGAGATAATGCGAGAGCTATGGACATCCGATGATCCCCAGTATAGCGGCAGGTTTTTCGAGTTCGGCGGGAATTTCAAGTTCTCGCCCAAGCCGGCGCAGAAGCCCGGTCCGCCGGTGCTGATAGGGGGCATGAGTCGTGCCGCCATGCGCCGAAGCGCGAGGCTCGGCGACGGATGGCATCCGAATTCCGGTTCCATCCAGGAGATGTCCGCACGATTCCAGACACTCAGGGAGATGTGGAGCGAGCATGGGCGGAACCCGGACGATGCGCAACTCGTCGTCCGCTGCGAAGTGGACGTTCTGGATTCTGAGTCAAGCGATTCTTCCACCCCAATGATAGGAACTCCGGACCAGTTGGCGCAGTCAATCGCCGAGTACGAGAGGCTGGGCGTCTCGGAAATCGTTCTGGGCATAAGCACGAACGACTTGGACAGAATTCGACGGATCCAGGAAGCGTTTGCCGAGAGGGTTATGCCGCTGGTATCAGGGTAGGCGTTCGGCGTCGGGCGCTGGCTCGACCTCGAAAGTGTTGAGCGCGCAGGCGAGCATCGCGTAGTAGCCCATCGTGGCAGTGAGTTCAGTAACACCCTTCACTCCGAAACGCGCTTCGGCCTTTCCAAACGTTTCGTCCGAAACGCGCTTGGAGCCGAGCATCTCCCGTCCGTAACCGATGACGAGGCTCTCGTCATCGGTGAGCGCGTCGAGGGCGCCCCGGTTCGCCACCGCCTGAATCGCTTCCTCGCGCACTCCCGAATCCCTTGCCAGGACTACGTGGGCCGACCATTCGTAGTGACAGTCGAACTCGCGCGCGGCGGTTATGATGGCGAGTTCGCGGATATCGGCGGAGAGAACGGACTCGAACCGGATGTAGGAGCCGAGATGCGCGGCGCGTCCCGCTATCTCAGGGCTGTTGAGCAGCATCGAGAAGGGGCCGCTCACACGTCCGCGGCTGCTGGCGATGGCGTCGAAGTGGTGTGCCATGTCTTCGGGAACGTCGGAACGCTCCGTAATCTGGGGTATTCTGGGCATTTTCGTGAACCTCTTGATGTGGCGCTAGCTCGTTGCGACAGGTTCTCTTGGGGTGGTCTCAGCGGATATCCCGATTACCGCTCCCTTCACCAGACCGACCTCCCAGGAGAAGATTTCAGAATTCCCCTCTCCCTCGATGGGAGAGGGTTAGGGTGAGGGTGATCAACTTGGGCGTCTGTCACTTCACAACAGCTAGCAGAGTCCTAAAGAGCCTTTTGAAATCGTATCTTCTCCGATGAGAGTCTTGAAATTGGCGCTATCGCGTCAAGCCGGCCGCTAAGCCGAGTTTCGAGTGTATCAATCCTTTCGATAAGCCGCTCCTCGACCGCTTTGATCTCACCGCGCAGTTCCATCTTAGCGGACTCCACCGACTCGGCTACGGCGTTTATATCCTCTCGCAGCCGTTCCTCCAACTCTCTGCTGTCCGTTCTCAGCCGCTCCTCAGTCTCCCCCAAGCGATTCTCCAACTCTCTGAAGTCGCCCCTCAACTCCCTGAAGTCTTCTCTCAACTCTTTTGTATCCTCTCGCAGCCGTTTCTCCATGGCGGCGCTCTGTCTCCACTGAAACACCATGATGGCAATGCCCATCCCGAAGAAGGATACGAGAATCGTAATCGTGGACCCATCCATATTCATTCAACTCCTCGTGGTTGTATGATAAGGCCGACCGTTCCGATTGGCAACCATCCCGCCTAGGAAGGAACCTGTATCAACTTGGCGGACGGCAAGATCCTCGGGCGGGATAGCCCACTGGAGGCAGGCATAAGTTGAACAACGCCGTAGTAATACAGCACCACCGATTCGAGACGCTGGGATCTAATTTCAGCTCGATTCTGGGCGAGTTGGGGTATGAGATTACGACTGTCCCCGTGTTCGAGCGTGAGCCGGATTTCGCGGATTTCGACGCGCCCGACCTCGGTGAGGTGGACATCATCATCGCGCTTGGCGGGCCGATGTCGGCTAACGATGGCTATCCGGCGCTGCAACTGGAAATGGAGTATCTCAGGAAGGCGGCGGAGCTTGGGATGCCGGTCCTGGGAATCTGCCTGGGGGCGCAGCTTCTGGCCCGCGCGCTCGGCGGGGTGGTGGAGCCGACGGGAGGCTATCAGTTCGGACTCAGAAAGCTATGGATCTCCGAGGAAGGACACGCAGACTCCGCCTTCTCCAACATAACCATACCGCTCATCCCCACCCTGCACGGCGAATGTTTCTCCATCCCGCACGGCGCGGTTAGGCTGGCCGAGGCATTCATGCTGAGACGAGACGGCAGGTATCGCCGCGTCAACATGGCCTTCCGATACAACAACGCCTACGCCGTCCAGTTCGAGCCTCAACTAACGCTGGAAGAACTCAGAGTCTGGAACCGCGAGTTGGCCGGGGACTATGAACTGATGGGGCCGGAGTTCGACCCGGCGGTCGAATCCCGCCGCAACCTACGAGAGTTCGCGGGATTCGCTTCGGCGCACGAGGAGCAGATGGGTGCGTTTCTGCGGGCGGTGATTGGGTTTGGCTAAGGACTTGGCGGCGTAGTCCCTGGCTTTCATCCCTGCTGAACCTTGTAGAAGCAAGACATCCTCTCTTGACACGGCCATATGGGGTTGGCATGATACGCCTCGACTAGGCAAAGTCATTACAACCCACCCACACCTGTGAACCATTGGCTGGGAGGCGCGTTCCTCGCGCCCCCTTGCGGTTCACAGGGTTGAAGCGACTTTGCCTAGTACGCGCTATCCAAAGCCGAGAGGGGGCTACTGTTATGACTATCCTGAAAAATATCGCATGGGGAGTCTTGGGGCTGTTCGTGTTCATGTTCGCCGTGATAGTGCTTATCGCGATTTTCAGTGATTCTGAGCAGGATAATCTAGGTATTACGCTTTCTGAAACTGCACTCTATTTCGATGTTAATGGCTTCTCTATTGACGAGGAAGGTTCTGCTGTTATTACAGGTACGGATAAATTATTCGTAGTGATGAAGAAACCGGGTTATACTGTTCTTATGGTAGCTCCAACATCTGAAGGTGATGAATCAGTTAGCAAACAGGAATTAACTAGCATACAGATAGTAGCTCGTAGTGGTTATGGTATAGAACCTGACTACTTCCTAGAATTTGTGCGTGTCATATTTGGTGACTGTAAGCGTTGTCTTGAATGGTTTCAGCACGCCACAGAAGAACTTGATGGCAGACTCCAAGAAGAAGTTGAAACGACATTGGAGGGTAAGTACGTTAGTATGGAAACCGATGCAACAGAAAGTATTCTCCTACGCATGACGATTAGAAGTGACGAATAAAGCGGGGTGTACTCAATGACCAAATGGAGAAAAAGACTATCAGTAGTCATAATTGTCTGGTGTATCTGGTGTATACTTATGATAGGATTGGGAATACTCTTTAGGTTACTGGAATTTGCCGCGTGTACAGGCCGCAACTGTGAAGCTGATTTTGACTCCTTATACCATTTCAGCTTGATGAAGCCGCGTAGTCTTCAGATAGTCCCTGAACGTTTCGCCTGATCCACTCCCAACTCACCAGCGACTTCACCCGCTCAGGGTCCGACTCCAGTCTGCTCAGACACTCGTCCACAGCAGCCATCTTCTCCTCAAGACTCCCGTACACTCTGCCTTCCACCCACCTGCGTACCTCCTCGAATACCCGCTCGGCAGGATTCAGTTCAGGACTGTACGCCGGCTGAAGTATCGTCCTCACTCCCTCTACGCTTCTGACCAACTCACTTCTATGGCTTCCCGCTCCGTCCCACACCAGCGCTCTCACATCGGTATGTCGCTTCACTGACAACACCGCGCGAAGCGCCATCGCCGAACTCATGGAGTCCATCCACGTCCACTCCAACTTCCCCCGAGCATAGTCCACCACCAGGAACAGATACTTCCACTCGTACACCAACTGAAGTCTCTGAACCACCTTCAGACCGCGTACTCCCCACACCCGCCGAACCATACCACGAAGGCCCACTCGCATCTCGTCGGCGAACCCGATCAGGGTCTCCGGTGTTACACCCGCTCTCCTGAGTGAACGTCCGAGTCCCCCTTTTTCCACGACTGCTGCTCACTCACATCCGCCTTCTCGTGCCGACTCCTGGGAACCTTCGGCGAACACCCCAGACGCTCAAGTACGCTGTATATGCTGTTACCCTTGAACCTAACTCCGTACTCCGACTCAATCCAGTCCGCTATCTCCCCAGCGGTCCTGAACCGCCCGCTCCCTACCTCCTCAACCAGCCTGCTCTCCTGACCATCGCTCAGAAACCTGCGCTGACCCACCCCTCCCATCTTCCTGGACACAACCTCTTCCAGACCTCCGTCCCTGTACCACTCAACCCATCTCTGAGCGCTGCGGTAGTGAGCGCCAACGGCCTCTGACGCCGCCTTGATCTGCCACCTGCTGCGTACTAGCCACAGCAGGTGTACCCGTGTGCGAATATTGATGTCCGTCTGGGACTGGTAGGCTTCTTTCAGTCTCTGTGGGGTGTCGCTCTCATGCCAGTCTATCCTGAGTGGTCGTCCGATCATCTTCTGCCCTCCAACGCCGGTGTTGGACTCAGCATAGACCAAGTATCAGACTTCGACCAGTTCCTTCATGCTGACTTCAGACCGAAACGGTATTACTTAACCTGGTGGGATTTAATCCGCTTAGTAGGATTATCAGTGATCTGGTTTATGCTTAGAAGTTTGGAAAGAGACGGATAAAAGTATTGCCAGGGTGGTGTATAATGAAAGAAAGACAAAACAGAAACTAAACTGAGTAAAGATTATGAAATATATTGAAAACAAAGCAGATCGAGAAGTCATTGGAACGACCAAGATTCGTTTGAAGGATCTGGCAGAAATGGATGCAGTCGATCAACGTAATGTAATGCGGGAATGGTTTTTGGATAACTATGAAGATCCAGCCCAGTCATTGCCTTATGAGTCTCGGGAGGGAGGATATATTTGGATTGATGGTGGTCCATATGATGCTCATAACGAACTATACGAGACATTTGGTGGGATCGTACCGGAACATATAATAGTTGAGCTTGGAAATGTCCTTCAGACCGAATGCTTCCAATGGGCTGCACAAATCAACCTGTCGGACGACGACCCTTACATTGGATTCGACAGTACGGTTGAATCTACGGATTATCTCAATGAATATCGTCTGGCTATGAAGAGTAACCGTAAACTGTTGGATATAGACGTACCTGAATCCATACGGGATACATTTTACGGTATGGTATTCGTTAATTTGATTACCATCATGGAAACATACCTCTCAGACACTTTCATTGGCCTAGTACGTTGTTATGATAAGTTTTTACGTAAGTTCGTAGAGTCGACTCCAGAATTCAAACAACGTCGATTCTCGCTTGCAGAGATTTACGACTCGTTAGACGGGATCTCTAAAACCACGGAAGAATACTTGAATGGAGTCGTTTGGCATCGTCTATGGGTAGTCCGACATATGTACCGTGACACTTTGGACGTGTCATTCCCGGACCACTTGGATTATATTTTCCGTGCGGTCGACGTACGCCACGCTTTGGTTCATAGAAACGGAAAGATTAAAGGGAAACACGTAGATATCACGAAGGAGCGCGTTCAGAAATTGGCCGGAGAAATCGATGATTTCATTTGTTCGATTGCCGAGCAAATCGAAAACTTAGAAGGTGAGGATTCTGAGGAATCCCCGTTCTGACTGCGGCACCTCCCTGTCAGCAAAGAGACTTACTACACGTTAGCAGTATAGTACCACTTCAGTTTGACTATACCGTAAATATCCGAGACAAACTACGCACCGTCATTCCTCGGAAAGTGGGAATCTATTGATCCCGGTCGGAGAAACGTGATGGCATCACATTGAATTGGTATAAAATGGCACTTCACTAGGAGAAAAATCATGGACATACCTAGCAGGACTACGACAGAAGGCTTTGCACTTCGTACTAGAAAGAATCTGGATTTCATCAAAAATGCTCGAGAGCAACGATGTGAAGATGTTCATATCGTTACTCAGTTAGTTACATCCCTCTTAGGGCTCGTTGTCTGGCCTCGAGAGCGGTATGATGACAGCAATAACATATGGAAGATTCATATAAATGATCTTGTCCGCCAAGGCTGGCCCGAGTGGGATATCACTCCGGGCAAATCTAATACAAAGACTCTGGGCGACCTTATACCGTTTCAGTCTGAAGTCAGCATGAAGGGACTAGTGGAAGTCTGATACTTGGTCTATGCTGAGTCCAACACGGTGTTGGAGGGCAGAAGGATGATCGGACGACCGCTCAGGATAGACTGGCATGAGAGCGACACCCCAGAGAGACTGAAAGAAGCCTACCAGTCTCAGTCAGACATCAACATTCGTACACGGGTACACCTGCTGTGGCTGGTACGCAGCGGCTGGCAGATCAAAGCGGCGTCAGAAGCCGTTGGCGCTCATTACCGCAGCGCCCAGAGATGGATTGAGTGGTACAGGGACGGAGGTCTTGATGAGGTTGTGTCCAGGAAGATGGGAGGAGTGGGTCAGCCCAGGTTTCTGAGCGATGATCAGGAGAACAGGCTGGTCGAGGAGGTTGGAAGCGGACGGTTCAGGACTGCCGGAGAGATAGCTGTCTGGGTGGAGTCTGAGTACGGAGTCAGGTTCAGAGGGAACAGCATATACAGCGTACTTGAACGTCTGGGGTGTTCACCGAAGGTTCCGAGGAGTCGGCATGAGAAGGTTGACATAGAAGCGCAGCGGTCATGGAAAAAGGGGGACTTGGTCGTTCGCTGAGGAAGGCGGGGGTAAAGCCCAAGACTCTGATTGGGTTCGCCGACGAGATGCGAGTGGGCCTCCGGGGTATGGTTCGCAGGGTGTGGGGAGTGCGCGGGCTGAAGGTGGTTCAGAGACTTCAGTTGGTGTACGAGTACAAGTATCTGTTCCTGGTGGTGGACTATGCTCGCGGGAAGTTGGAGTGGACGTGGATGGACTCTATGAGTTCGGCGATGGTGTTTCGCGCGGTGTTGTCAGTGAAGCGACATACCGATGTGAGAGCGTTGGTGTGGGACGGAGCGGGAAGCCATAGAAGCGAGTTGGTCAGAAGCGTAGAGGGAGTGAGGACGATACTTCAGCCAGCGTACAGTCCTGAACTGAATCCCGCTGAGCGGGTATTCGAGGAGGTACGCAGGTGGGTGGAAGGCACGGTGTATGGGAGTCTTGAGGAGAAGGTGGCTGCTGTGGACAAGTGTTTGGGCAGACTGGAGTCGGACCCTGAGCGTGTGAAGTCACTGGTGAGTTGGAAGTGGATCAGACGAAACGTTCAGGAACTATCTGAAGACTATGCGGCTTCATCAAAATGAAATGGTATTATGAGGCATTTACGCAATGCTACCGCCCATGGGCGCTTTACGTTCCTCGGTAAACCGGATTCCCGTGATTTATCAGAAGTTATACTTCAAGTAGAGGACGCTCCTGGTAAGTCTGCTCCTGTAAATTGGCGAGCTAAAATAACCGGGCTTGACTTGGATGAGTTCTGTTTGAAGCTTGAAGAATACATGTATGGGAAAATAGAAACAGACTGATTCTATCGCATAATAAGAATTGGAACGGTGATGCTAACTTTTACGCCGTCACGCAGTACACTCTATCTTGGGGTGTGATCCTATGGGTAGAGAACGAGGTCATTTTGCATATAGGGTTGGGCAGCGAGACCCCTATGGTAATAGGGTAGTTTGAGTCCATAATACCAATTCAGAGTAACGTTGTCGCTTTAGCGGAGGTTTCACCCCCATCCTAACCTTCCCCCGTCAAGGGCTGACAGGGGTATGTATTTTTATGTCAAGTAGGAGGCTCTCAAACCAAACGATGGTTCGGTCTATGGTTCATAAAGCCAAAAACTCAACTTTGGCGCACTCTCAGCACTATGCCGAGCCGACGCCAGACTCTTACGTCCTTCAAGGTTTTATAGCTAGTTTCGGATTTTACATACCCCTATCAGCCCGTCAAGGGGGAAGGGACTTTCAACTAGCCGATGGGCTTCACGACATATCCAAACTGAAATGGTATAATGCCTAAACACTTATCCCCTGAAACCCCGATGATCCTGGCCGTCGTCGCGCAGTTCCTGGCCGTCATCGCCGCGATATGGCTGATATGGCCTCTGAGGGTCGGCCCAATCTACTACTCCGAGCAAAGCATCGTGGATATAGACGGGCTGGGTGTCCTGCCGATGCTGTTCGCGCCCCCCACGCCCCTACCCCTGCCTCTAGCCTCAACTCACCCTGGCCCAACTCAAACTACACAACCACTCCCCCATCATGCTATAATCCGAACATACAAACTAACCACTCATAGCCGATAACCGACAACTAATGACCAGAGACCAACCGCCCATAACGAGAAACCCATAAACCAACGATTATCCGAACCAAAAACAGGACGCCGGGAAAAAAGGGCCTCATAGCTAACGCAGGCAAAACGCTGGCAAACGCTGGTCACAGCGGTCGCCTGTCGCTACCCTGTTAAACCCCAGCCGCCCGCCCAGCCCGACCCCAGCGCAATTATAAACCCGACATTATGAAAGCGCCGACCGGAGTCCTCTATGCCTAAACCCCTGTCCCCCGAAACCCCCATGATCCTGGCGGTCGTCGCCCAATTCCTGGCAGTTCTCGCCGCGATATGGCTGATCTGGCCTCTGAGGGTCGGGCCTATCTACTACTCGGAGCAGAGCATCGTGGATATAGACGGGCTGAGCGTTCTGCCGATCCTGTTCGCGCCCTCCGCGCTGATACTTGGCGGGACGGTCGCGCTGTATATATGGGCTACGCGGGGAGCCAGGATAGCGAAATGGGCGGCGTGGACGGTCGCCGCGCTTCTGTTGCTCGTGTCTCTAATCGAGGCTATGAGCTTCGGCCTGTTCTTTCTGCCCGCCGTCGTGACGATGCTGGCGGCGACAATTCTACAAAGCAGGATTTTCAGGACTATTCACTCTTAGTTCTTCCTGATCGCCCTGCCCGGCAGCGCCCCCGTATGCAGTCCGCCGTCTATGACGGGGACGCCGTTGACTATCACGTATTCGATTCCGATGGGGAACTGCTTGGGATTGGTGCGGGTGGCGGGGGCGCGGACGGAGTTGGGGTCGAAGACGGTGATGTCGGCGTTCATGCCGTCGCGCAGGACGCCCCTATCCTGGAGTCCGAGCCTCTGGGCGGGAAATGAGGTCATCTTGCGTATGGCGTTGGGTAGCGACATCTGACGCTCCTCCCGGACATACTCCGCGAGTATGACCGGGAAGCAGCCGTAGGTGCGGGGACTTGGGAAGTCGCCCAGCAGCACTGCGTCGCTGCCGACCATCGAGAGCGGGTGCGTGACGAACGCGGGCAGCGTCTTCAGGTTCAGGCCCTCGGCGACGTAGCAGGTCTGAAGGTCTTCCTCGATGAGCAGGTCGCAGAGCGCGTCAACGGGATGCTGCTTGCGCATCTCCGCTATCTCGGCTATGGAGCGTCCTTCATAGACATGGTTCTCGGGCCGCTTGAAGTACGTAAGCCACATATCGTGCCAGGTCGGGGCGCGGGGAACGACTTCGTTCCGCAGACGGGCGCGGGCATCTTCGTCGGCCAGCGCCTCCTTTAGCTGGGCCGGCCCGCCCTCGTGTACCCAGTCGGGGAATACTATCAGGATTCGGGTGCTGCCCAGGCTGTAGGGGTAGCTGTCGAAAGTGACGTCCTGGCCCGCCTCAGCCGCGTCCTCCACGAGTCCGAGCAGTTGAGGCGCTCCTCCGGGAGCGGGAGCCTTCTGGTAGAAGTGGGTGATGTGTACGGGTATGCCGCTGCGGGCGCCAATCTCGATAGCCTCCCTGAACGGGTCCATGAACATATCGCCGGACTTGTAGCGAACGTGGGTGTGATAGATGCCGCCGAGTTCGGCGACCTGCTCTGAGAGCGCGACGAGTTCGTCGGTGCTGGCGTACCCTCCGGGCGGATAGTCGAGGCCGGTGGAGAGTCCGAGCGCGCCCTCCTGCATGGCCTCTCGTATCATCGCCTTCATGTTGGCGATGTCGCGCTCGGTGGCGGACGTGGACTCCCAGCCTATGGCGTCAATCCGGACGGGAGAGTTGCCGAGTATGTAGGCGATGTTGACCGCGGATTTGCGGTCGAACATATTGAGGTACTGCTCGACGGTTGACCATGAGCCGGGAAGCGGCGGGTTGCCGTCCAGGCCGGAGTTGATCTCCACGAACTTGCGGAAGTCTTCCTGGGATTTGAATGGCGCGTATGAGTTGCCGTCCACTCCGATCAGCTCGGTGGTGACTCCCTGCCGGACTTTGGGCTCGTGTTCGGGTTCGGACAGCAGGACGAGGCCGGAGTGGGCGTGCATGTCTATGAAGCCGGGGCATACGACCATGCCGGTGGCGTCTATGGCGCGGGCGGCCTCGGCGTCGCGGACCGCGCCCCTGAAGACGCGGACTGTGCCGTCCTCCACGCCTATCGAGCCGTAGTAGCCCGGGTTTCCGGTTCCGTCTATTATCAGGCCATTCTGGATTAGCAGGTCTAGCATGGAGGTTCCTTAGTATGTTGGGTCATTCGGCCCATGTTCGGAGCGTCAAGTAGCGGATGTTTGTCTGGTCTAAGGCGTTTCGCAGCCTTCTGTCCTCTGTGATTATTTCCGCGTTTTCGCGCCGGGCGAGAGCACAGTACAAGGCGTCGTAAACCGTGATTTCTATGTTCAGCGCAATCCGAAGCGCGTCATCGAGAAGGTCGGTCTGGGATACAAGACGGATGTTGATTCTCCTAAGTCTGTCAAGCCGTTCCATTACAATCTTCGCCTGGAGTATCGACTCTCCGCGCGACCTTCCAGAGTACATTCGCGCATTCAACGAGGATGAAATCAGGCGCGACCAACTGTATGCCAGATTCTTGGTGGAGCGAGATAATGCGCTCGAGATTATCATCGTACTCCGCAGGTAATACATATTTTACCAGTGCGCTGGTATCTATGACGTAAATTTTCAACGATCCCTGTCTTCCCGGACTAGCTGGGCAACGTCAATTTTCTGTCCCCGCAACTTTTGTTCGAGTTTCTTCCTGTGTTTACGGGCTTCCCTGATGAACTCGAATTGCGGATCGGCATCAATCCGAGCGTCCAACTCTTCTCGGGTTATGCCCATATCTGAGAGAATATCTGAGAGCGTGGTGACGCGCTTGCGCTTCCGGGCAGGCTTGCGCGTGTCGGCTTCGTCCAGTTTGCTTTCCGCTGTCTCGGTCGTGTCTTCCACGGGCGTGATGTCAACCTCCACGCGCTGGTCTAATGCAAAGCCGGGAAGAGAGTCCAGAAATATGCTCCGCCCCCTTATCGTTCCCTGTATTTTCATGTTCTCGCCTCGTCGGTACAGATTTCCTGAGATTCATTATAATCATACCGAGAAACAACTCAACACCGGCCCTGATAACTCGAACCAGGAGAGAGTCATCCCTCAGCTATCGCTCACCGACGTGTATCACAGGCTACAGGAGCATCACGGGCCGCAGAAGTGGTGGCCGGCGGATACGCCGTTCGAGGTGATGGTTGGCGCGATACTTGTGCAGAGAACGACATGGGCGAACACGCAGCGAGCTATCGAGAACCTGAAGTCGGCTGACAGGCTATCTCCACGCGCAATCAGATACACTCAAGAGCAAGAGCTTCAGAAGCTAGTCAGACCGTCGGGATTCTTCCGGTCCAAGGCGAGGAAATTGCGAGCGTTGTGCGAGTTCCTGGGTGAACGATACGGCGACAGTCCCGAAACGATGTCGAAGCGGTCCGACTGCGAACTAAGGGAAGAGTTACTTTCCATCTACGGAGTCGGCTACGAGACTGCGGACGACATTATGCTGTACGCGTTCGGGAGGCCGGTGTTCGTGGTGGATGCTTACACGCGCCGCATATTCGGCAGGCTGGGACTAGTGAATCCGAAGCTGAAGTACGCGGATATTCAGTCTGAATTTCAGGACGGCATTCCGAGAGACGTCGCGCTCTATAACGAGTATCACGCGCTCATAGTCATGCACGGGAAAGACATCTGCAAGACGCGACCGGTTTGCTCCGCGTGTACGCTGGACTCGGTGTGTCCGAAGATTGGTGTCTAGTCCCCGTCCTGTGGGAAGACGAGGATGCTGTTGGTCTTGATGACCAGATGGACGTCGCGTCCTGGCTTAAGGTCGAGTTGGCGAGCGGAACCCGGAGTCACTTCTGCGACCATCGTCTCACCCATGTCCAGATACACGAGCGCCAATCCTCCGGTCTCGCGGACTTTGCGTACGACGGCGGGAACGGCGTTGCGCGCGCTGGTGAGCGGCGGAACTCCGAGGCTGAGAATGATGTCGCCCGAACGGATGGACACTGATACAATCTCATCCGGACTCGATTCGGTGGGAGGGCCGACCAGTACGGCGTCACCTATGGCAAGCCTGGAGGTGCCGTCGTCCTTATTGTGTTCGATAACCCTTGCGCCAAGAATGTTCTCTAGTGTTCCGTAGTCGGCTATCAGGGCGACCGAGGGATGTGCCATGACCTCGGTAGTGCTGCCGTAGGCGACCATCCTGCCTGCGTCCAGCGCGTACATCTTCGGGGCGAGCGCGAGGACCTCGGACAGCGAGTGAGAGACGAAAACCATGGGAACGCCAAGCTGTTTGGAGATGCGCTTGAGATGGGTGAGTATAGAAGCCCGATGGGCAGCGTCGAGGGACGCGAGAGGCTCATCCATCAGCAGAAGCCTGGGGGACGAGGCGAGCGCTCTGGCGAGCGCGACGCGCTGTCTCTCTCCGCCCGAGAGGTTGCCGACGCCTCTGTTCGTGAGATGGCTTATCGCCAGCAACTCGGCCAAGTCGTCCGGCCCGAATTCACGTTCGGCGCGAGGCGTGAGTTTGTAGCCGTACTCCACATTTTGACGCACGCTCATGTGCGGAAAGAGCGCGCCCTGCTGGAACACGTAGCCGAACCGACGCTTCTCGGGCGGCGCGTTGACCCCGGAAGATGACGAGTAAACGACTGAACCGTTCACTTCGATGTCGCCATCGTCGGGTGACAGCATACCGGAGACGCAATTGAGCAGCGTAGTCTTGCCACTGCCGGAGGGTCCGAAGACTGCGGTGATTCCGCGGTCGAACTGTCCGGCGCAGTCGAGAGTGAATCCTTGGTACGCCTTTCGCACGTCGAATTTCAGAAAAGCGTCTGTTCGAGTCCATTCTGATTCAGGCATACCGATCTACGCCCTCCTTCCGCGCGAGCGTCTCAGTAACCAGTTGTGAGCGGCAAGCGTCGCCAAAGCCAGCGCAAGCGCCACCAGCACAAGGATCATCGTCTCATCGCCGCGTCCCAGCTGAATGCTGTCGTAGATCGCGAGTGGAATGGTCTGCGTCTGGCCGGGAATGTTGCCCGCCACGATTATCGTCGCTCCAAATTCGCTCAGGGCGCGGATGAATCCAAGCAGTACGCCAGCCAGTATTCCCCGATAAGCGAGCGGCAGAGTAATCGTAAACGCGACCCTGACCGTTCCGGCTCCGAGGGTCCGCGCCGACCTCTCAAGCCTGTCGTCCACCTCTTCCATGGCGGTCATTGCGGCGCGCGCCACAAGCGGAAACGAGACGACGGCCGCGGCCAGAACGGCCGCTACCCAGGTGAAGGCTATCTCCAGTCCGAGAGAACTTTCAACAACCGAACCTATTGGCCCCCGGCGTCCTAAGAGCAGCAGCAACAGATAACCGACGACCACAGGCGGTACCGCGAGTGGCAGGGAAGCGAGTACATCCAGGATGAACGCGCCACGGACTCTCTTCTTGACCACCAGCCAACTAAGGGCTAGTGCCAGGGGCAGGTTGAGGAGTGTCGCAACTGCCGCGACGCGCAGGGTGAGGACGATTGTCTCGAATATCAAGGCCAGTTCACTTTGGAGGGGGATCGGAGAATCCGAATCTGCGGAATATATCCAAGGCTTCATCAGAGGATAGGAAGTCCAGATAATCCGCAATGTCCTCTCGATTGGAAGAGTCGTTTATCGCAACCGCCGGATAGACTATTGGAGAATGCAAAGTGGGTTCAACGGCGTGAACTACCTTGAGCGAGTCTGAACTACGTGCGTCCGTACGATAGACTATGCCCACATCGGCATTTCCTACCTCGACATAGGTCATCGCCGCCTTCACGTCCTTTCCAAATAAGAGTTTGCCCCGCAAATCGTCCCAGGCTCCCTCCGACTGGAGGGCCTCTCTTGCGTATGCCCCGGCGGGGGCGAGAGAGGGGTCCGCCAGCGCGAGACGCTTAACTGCGTGCGAGGTCAACGAACCGAGAGAGCTGATTTCCCTACTATCTTCCCGCACAACCACTACCAACTCATTGCCCAGCAGTCGCCGCGCGCCGTCATTCGATATCAAGTTTCTTGCTTCCAGAAATTCAACCGGCGCCGTTCCGGCGGACATGAAGACGTCGGCGGGAGCGCCACTCACAATCTGCTGAGCCAGGGACTGTGAAGCGCCAAAGCTGATGTCCACGTTCACACCGCTGTCTTCTTCGTACTTTCTGCTGGCTTCAGTGAGCGGGTCCCTAAGGCTTGTTGCCGCAAATACGAGCAGGTCTCTCTCCCCGCCGCACGCTATCAGCGCAAAAAGCGAGAACGCGGCCAGCGCAGTCCATAAACCGAGATTCAGCACCCCGCGTATGAAGGCTTTCCGGCGTACAGGATATTCTCTCATGCCCAGAATTATGTCGCTTCCCACCATGCGAAACAATAGGAAATGGGACGGTAGGCCGCGTTGAGAGGGTCAAATTGACACCCGCCGGAACCGTAACCTAAAATCAATCTCGTCTTATGTGCAATCTACCCCATACAGAATCAGAGATTTCTCTGATGTCTTACATTCCTTCCCAGGTTGAGAGGTGCGCGCGGGCGGGTTCGTCGAGAACGAATTCCCGCCTTGTGGCGGCATGATCCGCGCTGCCTGAATCTCAGGCGCGCAGCGCCATTTCGTTTTCAGACCATTTGCAGTCCATCCGTGTCGTATTGCGCCATCGGATAGACTCGACAGACACGAGGTGAGAGTTTCGACATGAGTAAAGAAAACTGGACGAGCGAACGAGTACGCGAGACATTCCTGGGCTACTTCGAGTCGCAGGGGCATAGCCGCATGGCGAGCGCGTCGCTGATTCCGGTCGGCGACCCGACCCTGCTATTCACAAGCGCCGGAATGGTGCAGTTCAAGAGCTACTTCACGGGAGAAGCGGAACCGCCCAATCGCAGGCTTACCACTTCTCAGAAGTGCTTCAGGACGCCGGACATCGAGGAGGTCGGGGACGCCACGCACAATACCCTGTTCGAGATGCTGGGCAACTTCAGCATCGGAGACTACTTCAAGAAGAATGCGGTGGACTTCGCGGTGGAGCTGATGACCGAGGGCTACGGTATTCCGCTGGAGAAGTTCGCTGCCGCCGTGCATGAGACCGATGATGAAACACGTGAACTGTGGGTGAACAAGGGAATCCCAAGAGAGCTGGTTTACAGCTACGGAGACGACGAGAACTGGTGGGGGCCGGCGGGAGATGAAGGCCCATGCGGTCCGTGCTCGGAACTGCACTATGACTACGGACCGGGAAACGGCTGCGACCAGGATGACTGCGTTCCCAACTGCAAGAACTACAAGGACAACGGCGAGGCGTGCGACCGCTACGTGGAACTGTGGAACCTGGTCTTCATGCAGTTCTATCATCACCTGGACGGCAGCCGGACCAATCTTCCGGCGCCGAGCGTGGATACGGGCATGGGTTTCGAGCGACTGGTGCGCATCCTCCAGGACGTGGGGACCGGGTACGAGACAGACCTGTTCACTCCCATTATCTCCAAGGTGGAGGAGATAAGCGGGCACGAGTACGGTGAGGACACCGAGTCCACATACGCCATCAGAGTCGTGGCCGAGCATGGGCGCAGCGTTACTTTCCTGGTGGCAGACGGAGTGGTTCCTGGCAACGAGGGACGCGGGTACGTGCTGCGTCGGGTTATCAGACGTGCAATCCGGTATGCCAGACGGCTGGGCATAGAGGAGAATTTCCTTGGAGAGATCGCGGACGCCACAATCGAGAAGATGGGCGACATTTATCCCGAACTGGTCAACAACCGCGACTTCATCCACACGGTTCTCGGGCTAGAGGAAGACCGCTTCCAGCAGGCTTTCCAGAACGGCTACGCGCTGCTGATACAGGAAATCGAGGGAACAGACACTCTCTCCGGCGATGTTGTGTTCAGGCTGTGGGACACACATGGGTTCCCGGTTGAAATGACGAGCGAGATAGCGTCCGAACAGGGCGTCGAAGTGGATATGGAAGGGTTTGAGCGCGCGATGGCGGCACAGCGAGAGCAGTCTCGCGCGGGAGCCCAATTCGGCGACGACCGGGCGAAGATACGTGTATATGAGAGCCTCGGGGTCGGCGGAACTGCGTTCCTGGGATACGAGACGCTCAGCGCATCGTCGGTCGTGGTCGGTTTGATTGCGGACGATGAGGTGACGGACTCAGTGTCGGAAGGCCAGGAAGTCGAAGTCGTAATGGTCGCTACGCCCTTCTACTCCGAGGGCGGTGGACAGGTCGGAGACGCGGGAGAGATAGCAGGGGCCGAGGGAAGCATCCGGGTCCACGATACACAGGATGTCATGCCCGGCCTCACCGTACATTTCGGCAAGGTCGCGCAGGGTACAGTAAGCATGGGCGAGACTGTTGACGCATACGTTGACCCCATCCGGCGCGAGGACACAGCCCGCAACCACACGGCCACCCATCTGCTTCACGCGGCCCTGAGACAGGTTCTGGGCGCGCACGTTCGCCAAGCGGGATCGCTTGTGTCGCCGGACCGCCTGCGATTCGACTTCACTCACGTTCAGCAGGTGACGGATGAGGAGATGTGGCAAGTCCAACTCCTGGTCAACGAGAAGATCCGGCAGAACGCACGCGTTTTGAAGGACGAAGACACATACCAGGAGGCGATAAGGCGCGGGGCACTCGCCTTCTTCGGGGACCGCTACGATGAGCGAGTCCGGCTCGTGGAGATCGCGAACGGCGAGACGTTCAGCTTCGAGGTGTGTGGTGGGACTCACGTTCGGCAAACCGGCGAGGTCGGATCGGTTTACGTACTGGGAGAGTCGAGCATCGGAGCGGGAATGCGTCGCATCGAGGCGGTCAGCGGTCGGGCGGCGGAGCGAATGGTCTGGGAGCGCTTCCACCGAGAGGAGCGCGTCGCGCGAACGCTCCAGACATCGCCGCAGGAGGTGGAGACCAGGGTACGAGCGCTCATGGAGGAGAACGACTCACTTCAGCGCGAGCGGGAGGCGATGGAACGCAGGCTTTCGCTGCAGTCCGCCGAAGCGCTGCTGGATTCGGTTCAGGAGGTCGCGGGAGTGAGTGTGCTTGCGGTGAGAGCAACCGCAGCGAACGCGGACTCACTCCGCGAGATGGGCGACTATCTGAGGGACAAGATGCGGAGCGGAGTGATCGTGCTCGGCTCGGTCATCAACGACCGTCCAATGCTCGTATCCATGGTGACGTCCGATCTTGTCAGCGACAAAGGACTGAACGCGGCGGACATAGCCCGCACAGCCGCCCGCGCGATTGGCGGAGGCGGAGGCGGGAGGCCGGATGTCGCGCAGGCCGGCGGGCGAGACGCTTCCAAGCTCGACGACGCGCTGGAGCTGGTGCCGGGGATAGTGACTGAAAGCGTCTCCGAATGAGGGTTCTGGGTCTGGACGTTGGCGATGCGCGAATCGGCCTCGCGCTCAGCGATCCGACAGGAATGCTCGCATCACCGTTCGGATTCGTGGAACGGGGGCCTTCCGACCTAGCGGACATCGTGCGCGTTGCCGAAGAGAACGAAGTAGGGGAGATAGTCGTCGGACTGCCGCTGAGCATGTCCGGCGACTCCGGCGCCCAGGCGGGCAAGGTGCGGGCGTTTATCCGCGATCTGAAGAGCCAGACCAACATTCCCATGAAGACGGTGGACGAGCGCCTGTCCACCGTCCAGGCCCAGGGTATGCTCCACCAGTCAGGTCGTCGCCGTCAGCGGGACAGAGGCCAGCTAGACGCGGCGGCGGCGGCGGTGATATTGCAAGCGTACCTGGATTATGGGGGGTGAGGGCGGCGTGGTCTGGGCGGGGTGAGATTCTGGTATATTGGGATGGAGGTTTCTAAGGGGAATGAGATGTTCAAGGAACTTGATTGCATAGTGCTTATACCATTTCATTTTGATGAAGCCGCATAGTCTTCAGATAGTTCCTGAACGTTTCGTCTGATCCACTTCCAACTCACCAGTGACTTCACACGCTCAGGGTCCGACTCCAGTCTGCCCAAACACTTGTCCACAGCAGCCACCTTCTCCTCAAGACTCCCATACACCGTGCCTTCCACCCACCTGCGTACCTCCTCGAATACCCGCTCAGCGGGATTCAGTTCAGGACTGTACGCTGGCTGAAGTATCGTCCTCACTCCCTCTACGCTTCTGACCAACTCGCTTCTATGGCTTCCCGCTCCGTCCCACACCAACGCTCTCACATCGGTATGTCGCTTCACTGACAACACCGCGCGAAACACCATCGCCGAACTCATAGAGTCCATCCACGTCCACTCCAACTTCCCGCGAGCATAGTCCACCACCAGGAACAGATACTTGTACTCGTACACCAACTGAAGTCTCTGAACCACCTTCAGCCCGCGCACTCCCCACACCCTGCGAACCATACCCCGGAGGCCCACTCGCATCTCGTCGGCGAACCCAATCAGAGTCTTGGGCTTTACCCCCGCCTTCCTCAGCGAACGACCAAGTCCCCCTTTTTCCATGACCGCTGCGCTTCTATGTCAACCTTCTCATGCCGACTCCTCGGAACCTTCGGTGAACACCCCAGACGTTCAAGTACGCTGTATATGCTGTTCCCTCTGAACCTGACTCCGTACTCAGACTCCACCCAGACAGCTATCTCTCCGGCAGTCCTGAACCGTCCGCTTCCAACCTCCTCGACCAGCCTGTTCTCCTGATCATCGCTCAGAAACCTGGGCTGACCCACTCCTCCCATCTTCCTGGACACAACCTCATCAAGACCTCCGTCCCTGTACCACTCAATCCATCTCTGGGCGCTGCGGTAATGAGCGCCAACGGCTTCTGACGCCGCTTTGATCTGCCAGCCGCTGCGTACCAGCCACAGCAGGTGTACCCGTGTACGAATGTTGATGTCTGACTGAGACTGGTAGGCTTCTTTCAGTCTCTCTGGGGTGTCGCTCTCATGCCAGTCTATCCTGAGCGGTCGTCCGATCATCCTTCTGCCCTCCAACACCGTGTTGGACTCAGCATAGACCAAGTATCAGACTTCCACTAGTCCCTTCATGCTGACTTCAGACTGAAACGGTATTACAACCGATGTTGAGGAGGAAGGCTTAAAGGCAGGTGACGCTGGAACTATTGTGAATATGTACCCAAGCGGTGCTTTCATGGTGGAGTTCATGACTCTGGACGGCGACACGATAGCCCTAATTGATGTACTGCCATCGCAGGCTCGTCCCGCAACCAGCAACGACATTACCCATACCCGCAGTGTGGAAGCGGCGGTCTGAACTTAAGCAGTGGTTGTTGAATTCGGCGCTCCAAGGGCAGACTTCCAAAGAAATGAAGACAGCTAAAAGTTGCATAATCAGGCTATGGACCTCGTAGAGATCGCTACTCTGGATCGAATGCGGGGAAACCCGGAAACTACCGCTCGACTCTATGCTGATGCTCTGGCCGAATGACCCTGACGGGGATTCGCGGCTTACGTTCAGGTTGATTACGGCATATCCCATAAGGAGATGAGATGTTCAAAGAACACGACTGCGTCACTCTTACATCCGACATTGAGGAAAAGGGTCTAAAGTCAGGCGACGGAGGGACATTAGTACACATATACCCGGGCGGCGATGTCTTCGTAGTAGAGTTTATATCCCCTGACGGCTATACGGCAGACATAGTTGACGTGCCTGCGTCGCAGGTGAGGCTAATGAACAGTGAGGACATCACTCATACCCACAGTGTAGATGTGGCAGTGTGAGGCTCACGTCTCCAAATCAACGGCCAACCTCCAAGAACTTACGCAGGACAAGCAGACGAGTGTCGGGTAGATAACCTCGATTGACAGTGGAATCCCAAGGACTGATTCATGAACGTGGCGAGTTTCGACAGTACAAAGCATCATATTGATCAGATACTCAATGACGTGGGCAACGGGAAGACCCAACTTCCGGACTTTCAGCGAGGCTGGGTCTGGGATGACCACCATATCCGAGACCTCATAGCCAGTGTATCGCTATCATTTCCCATTGGAGCGGTGATGACCCTCGAAACTGGGGGTGAGGATGTCAGCTTCAAGCCGCGTCCTATCGAAGGCGCTGATGATTCGCTTTTCACGCATCAAGAGCCTGACACTCTTGTCCTGGACGGCCAACAGAGGTTGACCTCGCTGTTCCAGTCCCTGAAATCGGGGAAACCTGTAACCACAAGAGATACACGGGGAAGAAAGATTCGACGCTGTTACTATCTTGATATGAAGAAATGTGTCGCCCCTGACTCTGATCGTGAGGATGCTGTTATATCAGTCCCGGAAGACCTTAAGGTTAAGACATTTCGTGGAGAAGTAACTCTTGACATATCTTCGCCAGAAAAGGAATACGCCGAGGATATGTTCCCACTGCACCAAGTCTTTGATTCTTCGCAATGGAGATGGGGATACAGCGATTACTGGGATAGAGATCGTAGCAAATTAGAATTGTGGGACAACTTTGAGCGTCAGGTCATTGAAAGTTTCAGGCGATATCAAGTTCCTGTGATAGAACTGGATAAAGAAACATCTAAAGAGGCTGTGTGCATCGTCTTCGAGAAGGTGAACACCGGCGGTGTAACCCTCACAGTGTTCGAACTGCTTACTGCATCTTTCGCGGCAGACGACTTTCAGCTTCGTGAAGATTGGGCTGACAGAGAAATCCGACTCAAGAATGCCCATCCGGTATTGCGCCGAGTGGAGAGCACTCTCTTCCTGCAAGCCCTCACTCTGCTCGTGACTAAAGCGAAAGGCGGGGCAGTGAGTTGTAGGCGCAGAGACATTCTGCGTCTGCAAGCGGAAGATTACAAGACATGGGCGGATAGAGTCGAACAAGGATTTATAAAGGCGGCGAGATTCCTTCACGAACAGAAGGTCTTCAACTCTAAAGACCTACCATATCAGACCCAACTGGTCCCGCTTGCCGCCATTCTGGCTGATTTGGGGAATGTAGCCGATACGGAAGGCGCGCGTCAGAAGATTGCTCGATGGTATTGGTGTGGGGTGCTAGGTGAAATTTACGGCGGCGCTAGCGAGACGATATTTTCCAGGGACCTTCCAGAAGTCGCGGGATGGATACGAGGTGACACCACAGAACTGCCTTCCAGCATTCAGGACGCGAACTTTCAGGCTGGTCGGTTGCTCACACTGCGAACGCGCAATAGCGCAGCGTACAAAGGTATCCATGCGTTGCTCATGCGCGACGGTAGCCGAGATTTCCGTTCCGGTGTGTCCATTGAGGCCCAAACCTTCTTCGACGACAGCATTGATATACACCACATATTCCCCCAAGCGTGGTGCAGTAAACAGGAGATAGACCGCAACATATTCAATAGCATCGTCAACAAAACTGCGATCTCCGCAAGAACAAATAGGAGTATTGGGGGCAGAGCGCCTTCCGTATATCTGAACACTCTTCAGAACAACGCAAAGATGTCCGTTGAAGACATGAACGGGATACTGGCTTCACATCGGGTCCCTGTTGAACCACTCCGCTCTGATGACTTCAACCGATTCTTCGCCAATCGCGCCGAGGAACTGATTCAGAGTATTGAATCAGCCATGGGAAAGAGCGTATCCCGCGAGGAAGGTTTGTTCTGGCTGGGTGAGCCAACTGAAGACTACGACGACGGTCCCAAAGATTGGGATGAAAATGTAGATTAGAACACGTCTTAGCTTAGGAGAATCCCCCATGAAAATCACCGCCGTAACCCCAGTACCGGTATCCAGTAGCACCCCGTTCGGGGCGCGGAATTATATGTTTGTGAAGGTCGAAACGGATGCGGGGATTACCGGATGGGGCGAAGCTACCTCCGGGCCGCTGGCCGTCGCGACTATGGTGGAGGAGTTCGGACAGCAGCTCATCGGCAAGGATGCGGGCCGTATCGAGCAGCACTGGCAGACGCTGTATCACCACTTCCACGTCCGGGGCGGCGTGGTGCAAATGTCGGCCATAAGCGGTATCGAGATCGCGCTATGGGATATCAAGGGAAAGGCACTGGGTGTTCCGGTCTATGAGTTGCTTGGCGGTCCGATGCGTGATCGCATCTGGTGCTACGGACGCTGGGACGGCGCGACACCGGAGGCCGCTGTGGAGCGCGCGCTCAGTTTCACCGAACAGGGGATCACCGCGCTGAAGGGTGACCCGTTCGACCATCGGGGGCTGTTCATTCCAATCGAAGCTGAACGGATCGCGGTGAAGAAGCTGGAAGCGGTGCGCGAGGCCGTCGGTGACGACGTGGAGCTCCTGGTCGAGGTGCATGGGCGTCTCGCGCCTTCGGACGCTATCAGGATCGGCAACGCCATGGAGCCGTACCGCCCGTTCGTTTACGAGGAGCCGGTGCCTCCCCAGAATATAGACGCGCTTCAGCGGGTCGCGGAGTCGGTGAGTATTCCGATTGCGACGGGCGAGCGTCTCTACACCAAGTGGGACTACGCCGACCTCCTGAGCAGGCAGATAGTGGCGATGATACAGCCCGACATTGTTCAGGGCGGCGGGATTCTCGAACTCAAGAAGATAGCGGCGATGGCCGAAGCGCACTATGTCGGATTCCAGCCGCACAATCCTTATGGCCCGCTCTGCACGATAGCCTCGCTGCACCTGGACGCCTGCGTGCCGAACTTCATGATCCAGGAAGGCGGGATACATCCCTGGTTCCAGGACGTGTGCTTCGACAATTTCCCCAGGCAGAAGGACGGCTTCCTGCCGCTTCCAGAGGGGCCTGGGCTCGGGGTCGAGGTTGACGAGGGCTGGGTGAAGGCGAACCCATGGAGAGACGACGCCGCGGTATGGCGGGCGGGCGACGGCTCGATTGCGTCGAGACAGGACACGAACTGGTCGTAGTCGAAGGGGTCAATGGGCGGTCACCTGCGCGACATTCCTTTCGAGTTGACGGATTGTTGACAGACCAGACCGCCCTTTCTACACTGTGAGGCGGCGTCCATCCCACGGGACTCTTGCCACCAGCCTCAACCATTCGCACAACCAGAGGACACCTTGACCTATGCCCTACCAGCCTCACGTATTTGCCGACAACCCGATTGACAGGGGCGACCAGCAGCGCCGCGACGAGAACTGGCTGAGGAAACGGGCAAGCGATCCGGATTCCCGCGTACTGGTAATGCCCGAACTCGATGTGCCAATGACTGACGGACCGTCGCCGGAGCTAAGCTGGATGTCGCCTGACGACGCGCGCTGGTTTGGCATAGACGGTGAACCTGTATTTCTCGGCCTTCTCGACGGCGTTGCTCACTTCGCGGTGCATGTGCCTGCGACAAGCGGAGCGGCCGCAGAACTCAGGGGAGACGACTCCATACGGTTTGCGGACGCGAGGTCGGCAGCGGGATTCCTCAGCGGCCAGGAGACGGGAATCGTCGCTCAGGCAAGGGCGCAACTGGATTGGCACAACCGGCACGGCTTTTGTTCGGTGTGCGGGAACAGGACGGAGATGGGACGTGGCGGCCATGTACGCAAGTGCCCGAGTTGCGGCGCGGAACACTTTCCACGAACGGACCCTGTCGCGATAATGCTCGTGCATGACGGGGAGATGTGTCTGCTGGGCCAGTCGAGAGGCCGCCTTTCACGAATGAGGATGTACTCCGCTCTTGCCGGATTCATAGACCAGGCCGAGTCCATAGAGGAGGCAGTGGCAAGAGAGGTGCGAGAGGAAGCCGGTATAGAGGTCAAGAACGTCAAATATCACTCCTCGCAGCCGTGGCCATTCCCGTCGTCGCTGATGATAGGGTGCCATGCCGAGGCCGCGACCACGAACATACGAATGGACGCCGAGGAGATGACCGACGTTCAGTGGTTCGACCGGGAAGAGGTGCTGCTCGCGCTCGAAGGACGCAGTCGCCGCCTGGCCGTTCCACAGCCCCTCGCGATAGCGCATCATCTCATCAAGACCTGGGCCTACGGTGAGATATAACCTTTGCTGCTGGCTACGCTAACTGACCGTCTCTTCCGAGAGCCGCATTGCCGGAACTACCCGGCTAGCCCTTTCAATCTGCTGAGCGTCTAACGACACCAGCGTGGCGTTCAGTTCTGCGGCGGTATAGACGTAAGTCGCGTCACATCCACGCAATCTTAGCCTCGCTGCCAGAAGAGCGGCGCCAAACCCAGCTTCAGCGTCTTGGGAAACCAGGTGTACGTTCACCGTATCAGTCAGATAGGTCGTCGCATTGACACCGGACTCATAGCTTCCAGTGACTCTGGCAACGGCTCCGGCCACCTCTGGCAACATTACTGCCGGAGCATAGATGGGGATTCGGCTTTCGATGATGTGGGAAGTCCACTGAGCAGACAGTTGGTGGTGAATATCTTCCGACAGAAATCGGCTCACCCATACGCTGGCGTCAATCACGTACATGGCCGAAGTCCCTGCGTCCCTCGCGAACAAGAGTGACAGAAGACACCGGGCCTGTCGAACGACTGCCTATCTCAGCGGCAATCTTATCCCCTTCGGCGTTAATCATCTTTGCCTCATGCTGCCATTTCTCATCAGTGAAAGCGCCTCGCGTCTTATCGAAATGCGCGCGCGCTTCCTCTCTCCGCTTTGCGCCATTTTTTCGGATATGGGCTGCCAGAGACTCCAGACTGGCCGACGCAAGTTCTCGGCGCTGTTCCCTAACGGCGTCCACCACCGCCACACCTTCAGGCCACCGCTTAGTAATCCCGACCGACAGCCTGTCCATGTCCTCCCAGGCGTCTTCCAAATTCCTGGTTGAGGTCTCATTCGAGCTTGGCACAGGCACTATGTGAGCTACCACCTTACCCTTGTATGTGACTTCAAGTGTCTCCTGATGATCACGAACCCTTCTCATTACCGCGCTTGTGTCGCGGTTCAACTGTTTTATTCCCACAGAGTCCATTATCAAACCTCTCATATCGAAGCCTAGCTTCTATGTTAAAAGACGATTGCAAAAGTCCCCTGTCCCTCAGGGAGAGGGCTAGGGTGAGAGTGTTTAGCTTCGGTACCTGCCTTCACTGCGTACTGGACGGGGAAGCGACAAAACTTATGCAATTTTCTCCTATGTTAGCAGGAAATGGATTTTTGCGGACGGCGGCTGTAGGACTTTCTGCACCCCTCAGGCGATATGTGTTAGATTGCACTGGATTTGAAACCATCATTCGAGAAGCTGGGCCGATATGAAGTCCCGAGCGAACCGGAGGAACCCGATAATGAATATCCAGCCATACACCGTAGAGATCCCGGATGCGACTCTCGATGACCTCAGAGACAGATTGGCTCGCACCCGCTGGCCTGACGAGATCGAGGGCGCCGACTGGGACTACGGCTCGAATCTCGCCTACATCCACGAGTTGTGCGACTACTGGCTCAACACGTTCGACTGGCGCGAGCAGGAGCGCCAGATCAATGAGTTCGATCACTTCCGAGCGGATGTTGACGGGCTCGGAATCCACTTCATACACGCCAAGGGCGCCGGCCCGAACCCCATCCCACTTGTCATTACGCATGGTTGGCCGAGCACGTTCGTGGAGATGCTGAAGATCATCCCGCTTCTGAGCGACCCGGCTGGGCATGGGGCGGACGCGGCGGACTCCTTTGATGTCATCGCGCCGTCCATGCCAGGATACGGGTTTTCGGACAGGCCGTCGCAGCGCGGGATGAGCCCGGGCCGCATCTCGGAGCTCTGGCACATTCTGATGACCGACGGGCTTGGTTACGACAACTTCGTGGCGCAGGGAGGCGACTGGGGAGCGCTGGTGACGACGACGTTGGGGTTGGAATATCCCGGCGCTGTCAGTGGCATTCATCTCACGATGGCAGCGGGCGGCTCTCCTATACCGCCTGAAGAAGATCTGTCGGACGCGGAAAAGGAGTTCCTGGCGCACCGCGATTGGTGGCGGCAGGCTGAGGGCGCCTACGGACACCAGCACAGCACGAAGCCGCAGACACTCTCCTACGGACTCAACGACTCACCTGCCGGTCTCGCGGCGTGGATCGTAGAGAAGTGGCGCACATGGAGCGACTGCGGCGGCGATGTCGAATCGCGCTTCTCCAAGGACGAACTCCTGACTCACCTGACGGTTTACTGGGTCACGCACACTATCAGTTCGTCGGTGCGGCTGTACTATGAGAGCGGCAAGGCCCCGTCGCAGCTTAGTTCAGACAACCCGGTGACCGTGCCCACGAACTTCGCCAAGTTCCCGGTGGAGATCAGCTACCCGCCTGAGGAGTGGGTGCGCCGGTTCTACAACTTGGCCCGGTACACCGAGATGCCGAGCGGCGGACACTTCGCCGCAGCCGAGGAGCCGGAGTTGCTCGCGCAGGACATACGCGAGTCTTTCAGGTCGCTCAGATAGGGGCGCTACATCTACGGGAGGAAGTAGATGGCAGACTACACCATCAACGTTGGAAATGTGCGAATGACCGCGCTGGCGGACGGCGTCTCCATGCGGGATCCGCTGGCCATATTCCCGGGCTCGTCGCTGCAGGAGTGGCGACTGGTTCCGGGAGCGTTGTACGCGGGCGACGAGATTATGTCGCGCGTGGGTACGACGGCGGTGAGATCAGAAGGCAAGCTCATCGTCGTGGACACCGGACTTCAGATGCCCGGGGCCCAACTCCTGGACGACATGAAGAGGCGCGGAGTGGACAGAGACGCGGTTGACCTGGTTGTGATGACGCACCTTCACGGGGACCACGTGGGTTGGAACCTGACCAACGGGCAACCGACGTTTCCGAACGCGCGATACCTCATTCCCAGGGCGGACTGGGATTTCTGGACACAGGAAGATGTCATGGCAGACTATCCCCACATCGGCCAACAGGTCACTCCGCTCGAAGACCTAGACGTTCTGGACCTCATGGAGGACGAGTACCAGATTACGGGCGAACTTACGACGATGCTGACACCGGGGCATACCGCCGGACATACGTCCATCGTGATTTCGTCATCGGGCGAGAAGGGGTTCATCCTGGGGGACGTGGCGAACAACCCCGTTCAGATAACGCACTCCGACTGGGCGCCCATTTTCGACATGAACCCTGCGATGGCGCGCCGGACCAGGCGGGCTGTACTCGAAATGCTGGAGCGGGAAGGGCACGTGGTTTCGGCGGGACACTTCCCGGATCCCGGTTTCGGACACATCGTGAGGGTCAGCGGCAGACGGTACTGGCGAGGTGTGTAGCGTTTGCGAACCGATGTCGGCGCGGATTCTAGAACTCCGCGCCCTCGGCGATTGATTCGCGCGGGTCGCTCTCTACTCTTTCAGCACAGTCTCTTGCGGTGAGGTCACACATGCCGCATTCGAGTCCACTGGGGACTATTCGGGCCGGTTCTGAGTCGGATATGCGACGTATCAGCCCGAACAGGCGACTCTTGAAGGAATCGTCAACGGCGTCGGAGGGAATCTCTACCTCGCGCCCTTCGCCGTAAACCAGTCTTCCCTGGAACTCGAATCCCCTGAACTGGTTGACGTATGGAAGCGCGTACATGTAGATCATGACCTGCGCGTTGTCCGATGCGCGCGGCTGTCCGGTCTTCACGTCGTAGATCGTTCCGGTGCCATCCTGTCGCATTACGACGAGGTCGGGCTTGCCTCCCAGGACCGCGCCGGAGTTTCCGCGCAGGTTGAAGTAGTTCTGGTCTTCGGACAATACCCTGTTGCCATCCGTCTCCAGACCTGCCCTAACATCTCCAAGGAGCGCAGTGTGATTCATCTGCCAGGTGACAACGTCGAAAGGGCTGGGGGAGCGGTCGTAGTTCTTGTGGTGAGCTTTGAACCACGCCGCCCACTCGCAGGAGCGGTCGCCCACCAGGAGCTTGGAAAGCCACGTTACCCAGATATACGGGCCTGATCTCGGTTCGGTCATCGTTGATCGCGGGAGTTGCCGTTGAGGAATGGAGGGGGATTAGCTTCACCGGATTCTACCGCCGACTCTATGGCCTTTTTGATGACGGGGTTGGCGTCTAGCCAGCGCACAAGTTCCTGAAAGGATTCGGCCCTACCCTCCTCCAGCCCTTCTGCCCTGCCTTGTTTCTTGCCTTCTTCTTTGCCTTCGGCGAATCTCTTGGCGAGGTATCTTTCGGCTATCATTCTGAGTCCCTCTACTGTTGCCGCGATTATGAGTGAGTAGGCCGCCATGGCGGGCACTTGAGACGATACGGTTTTCGTTATGATTGTGTATATTTCGGGCGGCGAGTTGGCGATGGCGGCCCTGATTTCGCTCTCCGTAGCGTAGTAGGTCGCTGTCAGTACCTGTATTCCAAAGGTGATGTAGTAGAACCATGCCCAGGGGCTGTCGAATCGGATCAGTGGCGGTTGTCCGCCGCTGTCCCGGTCGGTGTTCGGCTCTTCGGAATCCGCCATACACGCCTCGCTGTCCAGTGTATTCTGTTCGTATGATTATGATAGCGCACTGTTTGGCAAGCGTCTATCCGGGCGTGTGTTTCCGTGAAGCGGCGGTCTTGTGATTGTGGGAATCATAGACTTACACTTAAGGTCGAGATATAGCGATAGAGGTGAAGGAAGTGTCGGTATTCGTTGATAGGCTGTATTCAGCTTCGCGGGGAAGCGAGAGCCTTGTTTGCGTGGGGCTGGACCCGGACCCGGACTTGATGCAGGTTTCGGATGTATTCGAGTTCAACGGGGCTATCGTGGACGCCACACGAGATGTGGTATGCGCCTACAAGCCCAACTTCCCTTTCTACGAGGCGTTGGGGCTGCCTGGCTTGAGGGCGCTGGAGCGGACAGTGGAGCATATACGAAAGGCGGCGCCGGACGCGCTGCTGATAGCCGACTGCAAGCGCGGGGATATTGGCTCGACGAACGTTATGTACGCGCGGGCGCTGTTCGATACATGGGGATTCGACGCGGCCACTGTGAACGCCTGGGGCGGCAGTGACTCAGTGGAGCCATACCTCGACTATAAGGACCGCGGAGTTATCGTGTGGTGCAGGTCGTCCAACCCGGGCGCGGCGGAGTTCCAGGACTTGCCTGTGTCATACGAAGGAAGCCATATCCCTCTGTACGAATGGATGGCGGTCAAGCTGAACGAATGGAATGAGGCCGGGAATGTCGGGGTGGTAGCGGGCGCGACGTACCCCGGTGAACTGGAGAAGATACGGGCGAGATGTCCGGGGATGCCGATGCTCGTGCCCGGAATCGGGGCGCAGGGAGGAGACCTGGAAGGCAGCCTGGTGCACGGCCTGGACAAGGACATTCCCAACCTACTGATAAGTTCGTCCAGAGGGATCATATACGCTTCGTCCGACGCGGAGACGTTCGCTGAAGCCGCCGGACACGCCGCGCTCGACTTGAGGGATTCGATAAACGGGATACTCGAACGCCGGGGAAGATCATGGTGAGGCAGTACGAACTCGGCTGGGTTGTCAGGCTCAGAAAACGGCACCCTTGCGGCGGTACGGACTGGGAGGTGGTCCGCCTCGGCGCGGATATAGGGTTGAAGTGCCTGACCTGCGAGAGACGCCTGCTAATGCCCCGTTATACGCTGGACAAGAGGGTGAAGATGGTCGTGAATGTCTGAGGATGTGGGGAATCTGAACGGAATGTCAGGGCAGAGTTAACCATATAGCATAGAGTTCGCGCCGCGAAAGTCCGGTTGTGGCCATCGCGGTCGCTATGGCGTCGCGCGCGCTTGCCCCCTGCCCTTTCAGACGCGCCAGTATCTCCCTGGCATCCTCTCTAGGGACAGGGGTGGTCGTGTCATCTGCGCCTTCCATCACCAGCGTGAATTCGCCGCGTGGCTCGGTGAAATGGTCAATCGCCTCTGACACGGTCCCTCGGAAGACCTCCTCGTGCAACTTGGTCAGTTCGCGGCATACTGCGAGCCGGCGGTCCCCGAGCGCTTCCAGAATGTCCTTGAGGGACGCGGTCAGGCGGTGTGGCGTCTCGAACGCGACCAGGGTATTCGGCTCGGAAGCAATACCTTCGAGGAACCTGGCTCGCGCGGCCTTTCTGCTGGGCAGGTACCCTAGATAGACGAATCCGGCGGCGGGGATTCCCGAAACCGCTGCGGCTGTGGTAATCGCGGACGCTCCTGGCAAAGCGGTTATGGTGAATCCGGCGGATGCGGCGGCGGCCACAAGCTGCTGTCCGGGATCGTTCAGGGTCGGAGTTCCTGCGTCCGAAACTAGAGCTATGTCCTTTTCGGGGAGCATATCGAGCAGGTATGGGGTCTTCTGAGCGCGGTTGTGATCGTGGAACGCGGTAGTCGGGGTTGAGATGGAGTATCGCGCGAGCAGCTTGCGGGTTACGCGAGTGTCTTCAGCGGCTATCAGGTCAACTTCCTCCAGAACGCGCAGAGCGCGCAGGGTGATGTCTTCGAGATTCCCTATTGGAGTAGGGACTATGTAGAGCGTAGGCATTCAGCGCCCTCGGCAAGGTTCTATGGACGACATTGTATGGGCGCTGAACACCCAGTCAAGTAAAGGATCGCCCAAGTAAAGATGCAGCGTTCCTCTCCATCACCCCAATCCCCAATTCATAATTGTCAATTGACAATTGCTAATTCTCCCAAGTTGCCCTTGACGCCACAGAACATACCTGCTACCATACATCCAAATCGAATAAACCAACCTCACCCATGGGCGTGTCCCCCGCGGACGTCCATGATCCCCTCTCCCCCTGGGAGAGGGCTAGGGTGAGGGTGAAGCGCCCAGTTCCACACTGGGCGCTTCCACTTCTAAGAACTAAAAACTACTCACTAAGGACTCAAAATGCGCGACAACCCGACACCACGCGAACGACTCGCCAAGATAGTCGCCGAAGAAACCGGCGACGGGCGACGCATTGTCAGGTTCCTCGTTCAGGTCGCAGACAACGAACTACACTCCGAAGGCTTCCAGCCCTGCCACCGCATGGACGCAGCCAAAGAACTAGTCAAGATAGGACTCACCGAGTTCGAAGACTACGTGCGTGCCAACTTCACATCACCAAAACCCAGGGCCAATAGAACCAGCCGTCCCGACGCCGACATCTCCCCTGAGATAGCCGAGGCGCGACAGCAGCTTGCCGAGTACGCCCGCGAACTCACCCAGGACGGTCGAACCGTCATCAGGATGTACGCAGAAGTCATGGACGGCGTCAGGAACGACGAAGGCTTCAAGCCCCACCACCGCATCGCCGCCGCCCGCGAACTCATCAAGCGCGGCTTCGACGAAGCATACACCCAACCCGCACCCGAACTGCGCCCCACCGAAGACCCCGAACCCACAACTAATAACTCAGAACTAATAACTAACGACTCCGAACCCGTTGACTACCTCGCCATAGTCAGGCGAGTCGTCGAATCCCTGGGCCCCTACGAAGAAGAAGAGTACGACGGCCCCGAGCCCGACATCTCCATGTGGGACATGATCCCGCAGCCACGCCTGTCGGAGATAAGCGACGAACACGTGCAAATCGGTGCCGCCCTCTTCCACGAAGCCCTCGAACGCGACCGGGCCTGGAAAGAGGCCAACGCCAACAATCCAACGCCAACAAGGAAAGACCACCCCAACTACGACGACGGCTAGTACCATTTCCATATGGATATGCCATACCTCGACAGCTAACCGTCATTCCCGCAACCCCACTCGTCATTCCCGCGAAGGCGGGAATCTAGGGGTGGGGCAGGTTCAAATATGGCAAAACTAACTGGAAACGGCACTAGGATGGGGTGAACCATAATTCAGCCATTTGTATGTTGAAAATCCCATCTCTCTTTGTGTATCTTCGTGCCCTTCGTGGATACCTCAATGCCCATCACTTCCGTGACGCTTCCTCTCAGCCAAGGTGCGTTGCCCAATACAACGTGTTGGCGTACAATTCGGCGAATAATACGTATTAGTGGAGGGGCTGATATGGTCCAGGTGTCAGACGCAGAGATCAAGTTCGACAACAGGTTTACGCGGGAGTTCGGGTTTCCGAAGGGTCGGGCGGCAACTAAGGTGGTGGACTATCTGGAGGATAAGGTACAGGATTTCATCGAGCAGTCACCATTCCTGGTAATGGCTACGAGCGCTGCCGACGGCACCTGCGACGCATCGCCCAAGGGCGGAAAGCCGGGGTGGGTGAAGATTCTCGACGACCGCACGCTGTTGATTCCGGACGTCGCGGGGAACAAACTGTTCCAGTCTTATCAGAATATGCACGATAACCCAAACATCGCGCTGATATTCTTCATTCCGGGCGTGCCTGAAACAGTCCGGGTGAACGGCAGCGTGAAGATCGTGGACCGAGCGACGCTGGATGACATGCAGGTCGCGCTGGAAGTGTTCCATCCGGACGAGAACTCGAAGATTCTCCAGGGCGTGGTGGTGGAAATAGGCGAGGCTTATGGACACTGTCCGAGAGCGTTGAACTTCTCCAGGCTGTGGAAGTCCGGTTAAGGCCGAATAGCTGAACTCTAGCCAACTTCTTACCTGAAAATGGAGATGAGCATGAGATCGGGCGCGCTGTCGGACATCAGGGTAGTCGAATACAGCATCGGACACGCGGGGGCAATGTGCGGCAAGGCGTTTGCCGACCTCGGCGCGGACGTAGTGAAGGTCGAGCCGCCCGGCGGAGACCCGATGCGGATGGCCGGACCTTTCCTGAATGATGCGGCAGATCCTGAGTCGTCCGGCCTATTCATGTACCTGAACGCGAACAAGAGGGGCGTGTCCCTGGATCTCAATCTCGATGGCGACAGGCGACGAATGAATGAGATGATTTCCGGTGCCGACATTTTCGTCTCAGACGTTCAACCCGCCCAAGCTAAGGAACTTGGTATTGACGCGGCTGCGGTTGGCGAACTCGATTCCAGTCTGATCAGGGCGTATGTAACTCCGTTCGGAAACACGGGCCCTTACAGAGACTGGAAGGGTACGGACCTGATCGCCTGGCACATGGGCGGCATGGGCTGGGAGAGTCCGGCGATGTTCGTTACGGACCCCGAAAACCAGCGTCCGCTGAGGGCTCGGGGAAACCAGTCCATGTATCTTGCGGGATGGGTAGCGGCCGCGGGCGCGATTTGCGCACTGTTCCATAGAGAGAAGTATGGACTGGGACAGGAAGTTGACGTTTCTGCGATGGACGCGGTCTCCAGTCACATACGCGGCAACTTCGCCATGTTCTCATATGACATATCGCAGATGCCGGAGACCAGGGAAAAGGGCATGTTTCCGTGGATATGGGAGTGCGAGGACGGCTATGCAACCGCAACTTTCATAATGGACCATTGGTGGAAGTCTCTGAAAGCGCTGATGGGCAACCCGAAATGGGCCGATAAGGAAGAGTATGACGACTTGGGCGGTCGCCGTGAGGGCATGGACGAGATCGAGAGCAATGTGTCGGCGTGGGTGAGGGGCTTCAAGAGGCACGATCTCTACGAGTTGCTCCAGTCACGCGGGATACCCTGCTTCCCCGTACAGAGCGTGGATGAGATAGTGGATTCGGCGCATTACAAGGAACGTGAGTTTTTCGTCGCTCAGAACGGTCGAACCAGCAATAGCGCGATAGTGCAGCCAGGCCCAACGATCAGATTCTCGAATACGCCTTGGGAACTTAGGAGACCGGCTCCCGGGCTGGCACAGGATGAGCCTGACTCGCTGTGGCCCACCTCAAATGGCGCCGCGTCTCTCGAGGAAGCCCCTTCCGACGACCGCAACAGGCCGCTGGAAGGGATCAGGATAGTGGACTTCGGCTGGATACTCTCGGTGCCATACGCGGGCGGCTGGCTGGGTTCGCTCGGGGCGGAGGTAATCAGGGTAGAGTCGAATACGCGGCTGGAACTGGGAAGGAGCGGGCTGGGAGGCGGAGCGGACGGAGTAGCGGGACCGAATCGGTCCGCGGTATGGAACTGCCTGAATCACAGCAAGCGCGGAGTGACGCTTAACATACGCGACCCCGAGGCGCAGGAACTCGTGAAAGAGATCGTCGCGGTGAGCGACGTGGTGATGGAGAACTTTTCTACGGGCGTGTTGGACAGGCTCGGCCTGGGCTACGACGATCTGCGAAAAGTCAGGCCTGACCTGATTATGCTGAGCGGGTCTTCGATGGGCACATTCGGTCCGGACCGTGAGGCAACGGGGTTCGGCCCTAATGTGTGCTCGTATGCGGGTCAGCCGTCGGTTACAGGGTATGAAGGCGGGCGACCACAGAATCTGGGCGGGAACTGGCCGGACTATCTCGTCGGAACGATGATGGTGCACTCGGTGCTGAGCGCACTGTGGCACAGGCGCAAGACAGGCGAAGGCCAGCGCATCGAAGCGGCTATGGCCGAGGTGGTGAGCGGTATGCTCCCGGAGGCGTTCCTGGACTACACGATGAACGGTCGTGTGGCTGAGCGAATCGGGAACCGGGATCCGAATATGGCGCCGCACAACGTGTATCGCTGTGAGGGGGATGACCAGTGGGTGGCGATTGCGGTCCAGTCGAACGAAGAGTGGGCTGCGATGTGCCGGGTTATGGGAAGTCCCGAATTGTCGTCGGATGCGCGATTCCCAAGTCTGGATGCCCGAAAGCGGAACGAAGACGAACTGGACAGGATCGTGGCGGATTGGACGATCAGCAGGCCCCCGATGGAAGTGGCAGAACTCTTGCAGGGCAAAGGTATCGCCGCCGGTCCGATCATGGATGCTGTGGCCCTGCTGGGAGACTCGCACTTCCGGGAGCGGGAAATCATCATCGAGATGGACCACACGGAAGTGGGGCCGCGCGAGGTGGCAGGACTTCCGATCAGGTTCAGCGACATCCGGAGGCCGGCGTACTATTCGGCTCCCCTGGTAGGAGAGCACAATGACGCGGTAGTCGGCGGTCTGCTTGGGAATGGTGAAGCGGAGTTGGAGCGGTTGAAGGAGTCTAAGGCGATATACTGAGCGCTTCTATTGCAATTCACTCGGCAGATGGCGTTATGATGTAATAAGTACGCGGGATTTTCTGTACGATTAGTGAGGTCTGATATGTCAACTGAGCAATACAGTGTTTACGTAGCGCAGGACCGCGTCAACGCGATCTTCACCGACGCGATGGCGCGAATGTATGGACTGGTGGCGCTGGGCATTGTTACGACCGGGGCCGCCATCTGGGTCGGCGACATGCTCGGTTTGGGGAACGTCATATTCAGCATTGGCTGGATAGGAATGCTCGTCCTATTCGGGATAATGTTCGGCGTCCTGATGGGTGCGAACGCGGTAGTCATGCGAGGCAATACCGGACTTGGAACAGTCCTGTACCTGGCATTTACGGGAATAGCGGGGCTGTTCCTATCGCCTATTCTGACAACATACACAACCGGCACGATTGGCGTGGCGTTCGTACTGACCGCGGGCATGTTCATAGCGATGAGCGTGGTGGGCATGACCACGAAGAGGGACCTGACCAAGTTGGGACCTATGCTTATCTTCGGTCTAATCGGAGTGATAGTAGTGAGCCTGATCAATATGCTGCTGCTGCAGTCCGGGATGCTATTCCTGCTCATCAACATTGTGCTGCTGCCGATCTTCCTGGGGCTGACGGTGTGGGAGACGAAGCAGATGAAGGAACTGGCGCAGGACGCGGCGATGCGTGGAGACGCACAGGTCGCCAACCAGGTCGCGGTGATAGGCAGCATCGGGTTGTACCTGAATGCGCTCAACATATTCATCATTCTGCTGAACCTGCTGGGATTCGTCTCGGACGATTAGAACCGCATCCAATAGTTCTCGCCAAATGAAGGCTGTCGCAGCCAACGGCGCATTTGTACGCCGAAGTCGTGGGCAGGACGACACCGGAGAACGTTGGAGTGTGGATTCGGCTTGACTCAGGCCGTCCACATCCCGATACTTCCTATGGCAACCTACATGTTGCCAACTTTTCGCGATTGTGAGCTTGCAATTGAGATTTGCCGCAATACTGGTAGTTCTGGTCATTATTCTGGGTGCGTGCGCGGACACGCCTGAGCCCACTCCGACTCCCATACCGGCCCTCCCGACAGCTGCGCCTGTACCGACATCTACCCCGACGCCCGCGCCGCCGACCGCCACGCCCCCGCCGACTCTGACCCCGACGCCACGACCCACCAATACGCCCGTTCCCACTCCGACGTTCGCGCCCACTCCGATCATACTGCCGACGGTTGAAGTGCTTTACGAGACGCCGACGCCGACCAGCGCGTTCCCTACTGACCTGGACCAGAGGCTCGATGCGATAGCCTACAAGACATCAGTAACCCGAAACCTGCCCACCACTGAACTTGTGTCTCACGAGCTTATAGATAAGCAAGAGTTCCGCAGACTGTTCCTGGAAGGTCTGGAGGAGGATGCGGTAGAACTGGCGCTCGATACACGTCTGTACCGCAGGCTTGGCATAATCGAGCGGGACGACGACCTCGCAAAGATTCTGACGGATGTCTATGCGGACATCGTTCTCGGGTTCTATGACACAGACGAGAATAAGATGTATCTCCTCTCCGAAAAGGATGAGTTCACGCTTAATGACCGCCTGACCGTGGCGCACGAGGTTACGCACGCGCTGCAACAGTACGAATTCGACATCGGCGGACTCAGAGACGGGATAGAGTCCAACGGAGACAGGCGGATGGCGCTGCGCGCGCTCATAGAGGGTGACGCGCTTCTGTCGGAGCTCCTGTATATGCTGACCTATTTCGACGAGGACCAGCAGGCGGAAGCGCAGAGCAATCGCGGAAGCGATGACCTGACCGCTTTCTATGCCGCCCCCACGTTCATCCAGAGCGCCATAACTTTCCCTTATTCGGGCGGCTACCAGTTCGCGGTGAACCTGTATCTGAAGAGCAACGACTTCAGCCACATCAACCTTGCCTACGACACTCTACCCGCTTCCACAGAGCAGATCATTCACCCGGAAAAGTACGATGCCGGCGAAGATCCGATTGAAGTGTCCATTCCTGATCCCACCGAATTGCTGGGGACAGGCTGGGCCGCAATCGAAAGAAACGTGATGGGCGAGCTTTTCCTACGTTCATTTTTGGAGAGCGAACTGGAGCAGGAGGTCGCGGCATCGGCGGCGGCGGGATGGGGAGGAGACGAGTTTCTGCTAATCGAGACACGCAACATTGATGACGCGCTGGTGATCTTCAGCGTCTGGGATACGGAAGAGGACGCGAGGGAATTCGCTGACTCATTCAGGGCGTATGGACAGGCGGTCAGCGGCGAGGCGTGGACAGAAGTTGCCTACTCCCAGGTACAGGGGCACATATTGGAGACGAGTGACCGGGGAACCATGGGAATATGGACAAGCGGCGATGCGGTGCGGGTGATCATAGCGCCGGATCTTCGGTCTGCGAAATCTCTTTTTTCCGCGCTTGAGTTCCAGGACCCGATGGTGGAATCGGACCTGCTTGACATGGTCGCTACTTCCACGAATCCGGTCGGGAACTGACGCGGCCCTGGGTAACAGGCGGCTCCGCAGAAGCAGAATCAGCCGCCGAACATCTTCATCATCTGGTTGCGGCCCCGCCCGGTGGACATTTGCTTCATCATCTTCTGCATCTGCCGGAACTGGTTGAGAAGCTGATTGACCTCGCGCGGGGACGTGCCACTGCCCCTTGCGATACGCCTTCTTCTGCTGCCGCTGATTATGTCGGGCCTCTTGCGCTCCTGGGGGGTCATCGAATAGATGATTGCCTCGACACGCTTGAGATTGTCCCCATCGAGCTGGTCCGAATTCAGCTTTCCCTTGACGCCTGAGAAGCCGGGAACCATATCTAGGATCTGGCTCATCGGCCCCATCTTCTTCAACTGCTGCAACTGTTCCAGGAAATCTTCGAGGTCGAACCGGGCCTGTCGCAGCTTGCGGTCCAGTTCGAGGGCGCGCTCTTCATCAAAGTCGAGTTGAGCCTTTTCAATCAGGCTCTCCACGTCCCCCATTCCCAGGATCCTGGATGCGAGTCTGTCAGGGTGCATCTGCTCCAGGGCTTCAACTCGCTCGCCGGTACCGATGAACTTAATCGGGATGCCTGTGACCTTGGTTATGGACAATGCAGCGCCGCCGCGAGCGTCGCCGTCCATCTTGGTGAGAACCAGGCCGGTTACGTTCAGACGCTCATGAAACTCTTCGGCGACGCGGACGGCCTCCTGGCCGGTCATCGCGTCCAGAACGAGCAACGTCTCTATGGGAGAAACAGCTTTGTGGACGGACTCGAGTTCGTCCATCAACTCTTCATCCACCTGGAACCTTCCCGCAGTATCCACGATCACCCAGTTGACGCCACTCTCGCGTCCGCTCGCGATTCCTGCCTTTGCGACTTTGTTAGTGTCGCGAGTCTTTCTGTCGGAATACACGGGGACTTCGATCTGACCCGCCAGAGTCTCCAACTGGTCTATTGCGGCGGGCCTTTGGAGGTCGGCGGCGACCAGCATGGAGGACTGCCCGGCCTGCTGTAAGTGCCGGGCGAGCTTGGCGGCAAGGGTGGTCTTGCCAGCGCCGTTCAAACCGGCGACCAGGATAACGCCGGGCTGCTTCGGAGGGTTTTCGATTCTGTGGCTGCCGCCCGTTATAACCTTGGTAAGTTCTTCCTGGGTTATCTTGACGACCTGCTGGCCCGGCGTGAGCTTGGTGAGCAAGTCCTCGGCAAGCGCCCGCTCCTTGATAGTGGAAACGAGTTGGCGAGCGACTCTGAAGTTGACGTCAGCTTCGAGGAGAGCCATGCGCACTTCTCTGAGCGAGGCGTCAATGTCCTTTTCGGTCAGCCTGCCCTTGTTGCCGAGCTTGTAGAATATCCCGTTGAGTTTCTCGGAGAGGGCCTCGAACATGAAATCACTCCGTGCGCCGAGTTATGCGGGCGGACTATGCCGCGCCGTAAACGGTCTCGACCATGCCTTTCATTATTGACGAGATGAACCTGACGCCCGATATGGCGCGGTAGTACTCCATGCGGGTCGGTCCGACGACTCCGATGGTACCCAAGGCGTGTCCCGGAACACCATACCTGCAGATGACTACACTGAGCGGCCTGAGCGCCTCGCCTCTGTGTTCGCCACCGATGACCACACGTACAACCTGTCCCACCGGGGCTTCGTCCAGGGCGGCCTGGATGAGGCTTCCATCCTCAACCCCGCGAATTATGGGGCGGACTTTCTCGAAGTCGTCGAATTCGGGCTGGTCGAGGAGATTGCGAAGTCCATCAACGTAAGGATCGTCGTGGTCGGCCCTGTCTTCTTCTTCGAGCATGACGATTGCGGCATCTATTGCCCTGCGCTCGTGCGGAGTCAGTTCGAATGGACTGTGGGCAATCTCCTCATGGGTCATACCGGTTACCTGGCCACGGAGTCGGACGCCCATTGACTCGAGTTCCGAGGTTTCCACAGGTTCGTCGAAGCGAATCAATTGCTTGCGCAGCTTCGCCTGTTCTAGAACTATTACCAGCAAGGCAAGAACATCTTGCACAGGAACCAGTTCGAGATGCCGGATTCTGGATACGCTGGTCTTCGGGAATGTAGCTATGCCCAGGTTTCCCATAAGCTGGGCAATCAGGGCCGCGGCTACGTTTCCCCACTTGTCCACGTCGTGCTGCACGCGGTCGAAGTGATTCTGGATAGTAATTCTGGCATGTGGGGGTATTCGCGGATCGGAGTTGGCCAAAAGCGATTCCACGTAGAGCCTGTACGCCCTGTCCTGTGGGACGCTCCCCGCGGAAGCGTAGGGGCGGGATATGTAGCCCTGATCCTCCAGGGCGGCAACCTCGTTACGCACGGTCGCAGAACTGACGCCGAGGCTGTGTTTTCGGGTCAGGCTGTCCGATGCGATGGGCGTGGCATCGTGCACATAGTCGTTGACTATATGCTTGAGTATTAGCTGTTGGCGCTCCGTCAGCATTTCCACTGCCATAATGTCCAGGGTTGTATAGACGCACCCTCGGGAGGACATTTGCTCCCGTTCAAAGGCCACCACAGGATTCTCACTTTAGCATAGCATATTAAGGGGCGCTGTAAATGTCGAACGATGCGCGATGCGGACTTGAGAAAGCGCGTCCCGTTTCTTCACGACAGTCATTCGGCGTCGGCTGTTTTGTCCAGTCGGGTCTAGGCTATACTGGTTGGACGTATCGAAAATCAAGCTCTGCGTCGGAGATCAGCCAAATGGAGATAACCTGGCACGGACACTCGTCCATAAGACTGTTGAGCAGAGACGTGTCTCTTCTGACAGACCCACACCCTGGGAGCAGCGGCACGCCGGACGCCGATATAGTCGCGGTCAGTTGCGACTATCCGGCTCATTCAGACTACATATCTGTCGGGGGAGATCCCAAGGTGCTCAACGGGCCAGGACAGTATGAGGTGCGAGGCTACAACATTACCGGAATCGGAACGGCGCTGAACGATTCAGAGGAGAGTCGTCGGATCAACACGATTTACGTTATTCGTTCGGAGGGCCTGTCTGTGTGCCATCTGGGGAATCTTAATACCAGGCTGGCATCGAGGCAGCTGGAGTCTCTTGGTTCGGTTGACGTGTTGATCGTCCCGGCGAGCAAGAGTGGAACATTGGAGGTCAAGGAGATTTCCAGACTGGTGAGCGTGTTGAGTCCGGGGATCGTGATTCCCGTTCACTATAATCCCGCAGACGGCGAAGACAAACTTGGGTCTGCGCGAGCGCTGCTGAGCGAGATGAACGTCGAGGCTCCCGATACACAGATTCGCCTCAATGTTACACAGAACAATATTCCCAGGCAAACAAGAGTGGCACTGCTGAGAGACTTGTCGGGAGACTAGCGACTACAGGATCTTTCGTGAAAGAAGAAATCCTCGCCTCTCGAAGGCGAGGATTTCTTTTCGATGCGCTTTTCGAGGGCCGGACGCCCTACATGTCTTTACCCAGATTGGCGAGGAATTCGTTATTGTTGCGCGACCTGCGGATGTGACCGAGCAGCTTTTCAGTGGACTCGCCGGGGTACTTTTCGTCGGAGGAGATCATGGCAACCATGCGGCGAAGCAGCCACACCTGCTTCAGAGTAGCCTCGTCGAGGAGCAGTTCCTCACGGCGCGTGCCGCTGCGCGCCACGTCAATCGCGGGGAATATCCTGCGTTCCGCGAGTCTGCGGTCAAGATGCACTTCCATGTTGCCCGTGCCCTTGAACTCTTCGTAGATCACGTCGTCCATACGGCTGCCGGTTTCGACCAGGCAGGCGGCGAGAATGGTCATGCTCCCGCCCTCCTCGGTGTTTCGCGCCGCGCCGAAGAATCGCTTGGGTGGGTACAGAGCTACAGGGTCTATACCTCCCGACAGAGTGCGTCCGCTTGTCGGAACTGCCAGGTTGTACGCCCTCGTGAGCCTGGTGATGCTGTCGAGAAGTATCACGACGTCGCTTCCAGCCTCTACCAGTCGCTTGGCGCGTTCCAGAACCATTTCGGCAACACGGCAGTGGTCTTCGACTGGCTCGTCGAATGTGGAACTATATACCTCGCCCGCTATTGAGCGGCGCATGTCGGTAACTTCCTCGGGGCGCTCGCCAATAAGGGCAACCATGATCTGAATGTCGGGATGGTTGACTGAAATGCCGTTGGCGATCTCTTTGAGCAGGGAGGTCTTGCCGGCCTTTGGAGGCGAGACGATGAGCCCTCGCTGGCCACGCCCGATTGGGGCTAGGAGGTCTATGAGTCTTGTGGACGGGTTTCTGGGACTGGTCTCGAGCTGGATACGCTCGATTGGGAATATGGGAGTCAGTTTCTCGAATCGCGGGCGATTGCGCGACGCCTCCGGTCGCACATCGTTTACATCCTCGACGCGAACGAGTCCGAAATAACGCTCTCCGTCCTTCGGAGGCCGGACCTGGCCCTTTACCTGATCGCCCGTTCTGAGTCCGAATCGCCTTATCTGGGACTGCGAGACGTAAACATCGCTCGCGCCCGATGTGCCTCCATCCTGACGAAGGAAACCGTAGCCATCGTTGACTATGGAAAGAATTCCTCCCGCCCTTATGGGTCCTTCTTTTTCGGCGACCGCCTTGGCAACGCGATTGACCAATTCATGCCGTTTATTGGACCCATTGGTGTTTGCGCCAAGATCCGCAGCGAGCTTAGCCAGCTCGTCGTTGGACTTGGTCATAATTTCTCCGAGATTCATTGTCTGCTCCGGGATTTCATTTGTTTGGCTCTGCAGAAGATCAGACTTCCTAATAGGCAAGATGGAAATTTTCGAGTCGTGGGAATGATTCGAGGTACAACTGTCTCCAAGTCGCACATGTCGGAATAGGCGGTTATTTCTTCTAACGCTTACATCTCAGGCTGTCGCCATAGCGCGTCCGTCGGGAAATGGAGTTGCATATCTAATTCAGCAAGTAGGACCGCAAATATCTATTGTCTCGCGTACCGCAGGAATGTTGGCATACAAAACCTGCGAATGCAGGTGTACTGTAGTTGAGACTGGGCCTTGCCGGTAGAGGCAACTCCGATTGTGTGAAAACTCAATGGGGTTGCTTAGAAGATGATAAGGAATGATGCTGAATAGATAATATCATAAGTAAATGGACTAGTCCAACCTAAGTGAAGTCGCACCGTTTTTCTGGGCCCAGACCAGTGTAGTAGGAGGCGTCCGAGCGCGTAAATATGATTAGAGGCACCTGCTTGACCAGTCTTCCATTGGGTAATAGAATGCGCCGTATCCGCGAAGGCATATTCACGAAGACGTATTCCTATGATAAGACCGGGCGGCACATGGAACGCCAGTCCGCATTGTCGGCATTCGAGCATTAACTTTTTCGTGTAGAGATTACTTTCATCCAATTCGAGTAAGGGAGGATCAGGTGACACGTATATCTTCTTTCGGCGCACTGAGATTATCGTTCTTCGTCGTGCTTCTAGCGGTGGCTTTGATGTTGACGCTGGCCTGCGGTTCCGCTGATGAGGAACCGAGCGCACCCACCGCGCCCGAACCGGCGGCCCCGGCTCCAACCGCGGCCCCGGCTCCTGCGCAACCGGCGGCGGCTCCGGCACAACCCGCTCCGGCTGCAACTGCCGTTCCTGCGCAGCCGGCAGCGAAGCCCAAGGCCACTGAAGCGATGATGGAATCCGCCTTCTCCGACGGCAGACGCGGCGGTCACTTCCGCCTCGCCACCGGGGTGTGGTTTGATCGCTGGGACATGACCACGAGGTCCCACTGGTCCTCGACCCAGGGGCTCAACCGAATGTACAGCGGCGTTCTACAGTTCTCGCCCAGAGACGGGCTTACAGTAACTCCCGACCTGGCCAATTCCTGGAATCTGGCGGATGATCTGAGCAGCGTCACCCTCAATTTCCACGAAGATATCATGTGGCACGACGGAGAGCCGTTCACAGTTGACGATGTTGTTTACACGATCAACAGGTGGGTTGACCCGCCTGAGGGCATTCCTCAGCCGCGCGTCGCTGGCTTCCTATTGGTTGACGAGATGAACAAGATTGACGACCACACGTTGACGATATCCACCAAGAATCCCACGAGCCGGATTCTCTCTGCGCTGGCGGACTCCTGGCACATCATGCTACCCGAGCACGTCCTGTCGGCGAGTGGAGGCAACCTGAGCGAACCGGAGCAGGTCATCGGCACCGGCGCTTTCAAGATGGAAAGTTGGGAAGTGGGCAACAATGTTGTAACCATCGCTAACCCGGACTACTTCGTTGACGCGCCGGACGGCAGCCCGTATCCGCTGCTTGACAAGATAACGGGCATCGCCTTCGCCAACAACGAGGCGGCCGGAGCGGCGTTCGAGACCAAGCAGATTGACTATTACACAACCTTCCCCGCAAACAGAGCATACGGGATTCAGGACCAGATGCCGAGTGACGTGTCGGTAATTCGCTGGGACAGCCCGGGCTTCCAGGGGATAGCGATGAACGGTTCGATACCTCCGTTCGACGATCCCGAGATTCGCAAGGCTTTCAGATGCGCGGTTGACACCAAAGAGATAGTAGAACTGACCAGTGTCCCAGACGTTGACCCGCCGAATATACGGCAAATCAGCTTCTTCGGCACGGCAGACCCGAACTATGACGACATACTCGACTACCCATGCCTGAACTGGGACCAGAAAGAGGCCCAGCAGGAGATGGCGAAGCAAGTATTCGCCGAAAAGGGCGTGGACAAGATAGAGTTCCTGACCGAGGAGGCGGAGCCGGACATAGTCCTCATCATCCAGCAGCAGATGGAGCCGCTGGGAGTCGAGATCGAGATAGTCGTCACCGAGCTTACTTCGGCCAGGGAACAGGCATATGCCTGCGACTACCAGCTCTTCTTCTTCGGGCAGGCGGTGGCGAGCAAGAGTCCGGTTGAGATCATCAACCAGGTCTTCAGGCCGGGCGCCGGTTTCGACATGTGCCAGGCCGAACCGCCCCAGGAGTGGCTAGACCTGCTTGCGGACCTGGACAGGGCCGCGCTCGGCTCTCTCGAGGAAAAAGAACTTACCAAGAAGATGGACACGATTATGCGTGAGGAGTGGAACCCCAAAGTGCCGCTTCGGCGTCCTGACGAGTTCCAGATCAAGTACAACTATGTGAAGAACGTGGATGCAATCGCTACCGCGAAGTTCATTCAGTCCAGGTTCGTTGACGCGTGGCTGGACGAGGGAGCGCCGGGGAGATAGTCGGTCAGTGGATGGGGGTTTGTTCACCCCCATCCCCGTATCGGAGTACGGGGCAGGCTCTAACCTTCCCCCGTCGAGGGGGAAGGGACTAATTGTCAGGCAGTCAATAAAACAGAATCGAGGGTGAGGAATGCAAGGCTACATCATAAGGCGTTTGCTGCTGATAATCCCCACCCTCTTTCTGCTGGGGACCATCCTGTTCCTGATGCTCCAGTTCATACCGGGGGACGTGGCCTCCACGCTGCTCGCGAGCGAGGAGAACGCCGCGAGTCCGGAGGCGATAGCCGAACTCCGCGAGGAGTTGGGGCTGAGCGACCCGCTCTATGTGCAGTACGTGCGCTGGATAGCGAAGATGGCGCAGGGAGACCTGGGCTACTCAGTGTACTTCAACCAGTCCGTCTGGCAGGCTATCAAGCCGAAGATTGACGTCACCGTGACGCTCGCGATTCTCGGAGTGGTGGTGGCAATCGCGATTTCGATTCCAGCGGGTATATTCTCCGCGCTGTTCAGGGGAAGCGTGTTCGACCAGGCGGTGCGAGCGGTCAGCGCTATCGGAATGGCGGTTCCCGCATTCTGGCTCGGAATCATCATTCTGCTGGTGCTTGCGCGCTACGTGGGTTGGGCGCCGCCCGCCCAGCACGTTGATCTATGGGAAGATCCAGTCAAGTCGCTGCAGAGGTACATGTTCCCAGCGCTGATACTGGGCTTTCGCTCGGCAGCGGTGATCAGCCGGATGATCAGGTCCATGATGCTGGAGGTGCTGAACGAGGACTACGTTCGCACGGCGTGGTCGAAGGGGCTTCTTCCGCGTGTCGTAATAGTGAGACACGCGCTTCGCAACGCGCTTCTGCCAGTGGTGACTATGCTGGGGATGCTCTTTGCCTCTCTCATAGACGGGGCGGTGGTTCTGGAGACCGTCTTCAACCTGCCAGGTATCGGGCTGCACCTGATCGAGTCGGTCAGGGGACGGGACGCGGTAATGGTGCTGGGAATGGTCCTGCTCATCGGCGTGTTCATGATGATCTGGATACTTCTAATAGACCTTTCCTACAAAGTTCTCGACCCTAGAGTTACATACGAATAGCGCGGTCGCCAGAACGCGTGACGAGGAACTAACATGGAATCCTCAATCGAAGAACGTAGACATGAGGCCGGCTGGCAGGACCGTCTGAGCGGAGCTAGAATCGGTCTCTGGCGCTTCTGCCGCCAGAATCCCGCAGGGGCGGTCGGGGGAGCGGTTATGCTTCTGATGGTCGCTCTTGCCGCGCTGGCGCCCGTAGTCGCGCCGTTCGACGCCGCGAAGTTCGTGGCCAGCCGGTACGAGGGACTATTCGGCGAAGCCAAGGGTGGCGAATTCCTGCTATTCGGGTCCGACCACCTGGGCAGGGATGAACTGAGCCGTCTGCTGTACGGCGGCCGCGTGTCGCTCATGGTGGGATTCTCGGCGCCGCTCATAGGCGTGGCGATAGGTACGCTGATAGGAATAGTCAGCGCGTACTACGGGAAGATCTTTGACATCCTTCTTCAAAGGCTCGTTGACACGATGCTCGTGCTTCCCGGCCTTGTGATAGTAATAGTCGTCGCTACAGCGTTCGGGTTCACAATGACGGTCGTCATCTGCGCGCTGGCGCTGTTCAGCGCGATTGGCTCTATCAGAGTGGTCAGGTCTCATGTGCTGTCATTGCGGGAAGCGCAGTTTGTCGAGGCGCAGCGCGCAATTGGGTCATCATCTCTGCGAATCATCCTGGTACATCTTGTGCCGAACACGCTTCCGGTGTCCATCGTCTTGGTGGCGGTTGGGATAGCGGGCGCAATCGTCGCCGAAGCTCAGCTCAGTTTCCTGGGAATCGGCATCAAGCCGCCGACGCCATCCTGGGGAAACATGCTCAGCGGAGCGCAGAACAGGTTCGACCTCGGCCCGCACCTGGCTATCATGCCCGGAATAATGATCTCCATAGCAGTGCTGGCCATGAACCTGTTTGGGGACGCGGTGAGAGACGCGCTCGACCCTCGCCTACGTGGCAGGGGCGAGGAGTGATCGCGTTTGCCGCCACGTGAACGTTGGAGCGTTAGTCTTTCTGAGGTCGTAGAGCCGTATCCACGGATTTCAGACATCAGACTTTCTGCCGCTGCCGGAACCTCTAGTTGCCCTCTCCATAAGAATTGCCCAGACACGGAATTCTCACCACACTTATAGACTCAGCAAGGAGTGAATATGTCTTCGAGACCCAACATCGTCTTTATATTCAGCGACCAGCAGCGCTATGACACTCTCGCCTGCTACGGAAACGACTGGATTCAGACCCCCAACCTGAACGCGCTCGCGGACAAGAGTTTCGTCTTCGAACGGGCGTATGTCACCCAGCCGGTGTGTACGCCCGCAAGGTCGTCCATTGTGACTGGGCTATATCCGCACGCGGCAGGGATGACCGTCAACAGGATGACGATGTCGCCCGACAAGAAGAGCATCGCGGAGCTGATCTCTGACGACTACCACTCGGGCTGGTTCGGGAAGTGGCACCTTGGGGACGACGTCATACGCCAGCACGGGTTCGACGAGTGGGTAAGCACTGAGGACGGGCACAGACCGCAGTACACAAGGCGCGAGTATCGCAGCACGATGAGCGACTACCATCATCACTTGGTGGAGCACGGGTTCGAGCCAGACATAACGGCCGGGGACGGGACTCCAATGTTCTCGCCGTGGCTGCGCGCCGACCTGCCAGAGGAGCATCAGATGGCTTCGTTCCTGGCTGGGAGAGCGGAGGACTTCATAGACCGGAACTCCGGAAGCCCGTTCATGCTGTACGTGAGCACGTTCGAGCCGCACTCGCCCTACTACGGCCCTCTGAACGACTTGTACGATCCGGATGAACTTCCGGTCGGGCCCACGTTCCTGAAAGTTCCGGAAGGCGGCTCGATGCATAATACCGTTAGGGCCGAGTTCTGCACTCAGTATCTTGGACAGTCGGACGCGGAAGTGGACCCCTACCTACTCAACAATGTCGCGGGGAGAAACGACATAACCACGGAGGCGGGGTGGCGTCAATTGAGGGCCTGGTACTTCGCCAATATCACGCTCGTTGACCGGATGGTTGGCAGAATCGTCGAGGCGCTGGAGCGCAACGGGGTCGCGGAAAACACGATGATCGTTTTCACCAGCGAGCATGGCGAGATGGGCGGCGACCACGGGATGCTCGAAAAGCGCTCGATGTACGAGGAGTCGGCACGCGTACCTCTACTGATGCACGTTCCATGGCTCTCCCGGGAGCAGACTATGCTGAGCGGAGCCGCAGGCCACATTGATCTGGTTCCGACGCTGTTGGACCTGTCAGGCAATGACGTTCCCGGACATCTCCAGGGCAAGAGTCTCGCCCCGGTTCTGCGTGGAGAACAGACGCTGGACGGCAACGACGTGTTCATAGAGTGGAACGGCGTCAGCGACATAGACGACAGGCATTTGGGCAGTGCGGAGATCAACCTTCGCAACACCCAGCCGTGGCGCACAATCGTCCGCGACGGGTGGAAACTCGCGCTGTGCGCGACGGACCAGTGCGAGTTGTACGACCTGGAGAACGACCCCTACGAGGAGAATAACCTGTTCAATGATCCAGACCAGAAGGAGCGGATCAGGAATCTGGCGGCGCGAATCCGCCTATGGCAGCATAAGAACGGCGACCATGCGCCACTGCCGACGGTCTGAGGGCCGACGGTTTGATGAGGGTATATAATCGCCGCGAACTACCACAGGGAGGAAATCAATGGCCGACAGACCAAATATCGTATTCATATTCAGCGACCAGCAGCGCCAGGATACGCTCGCGTGCTACGGGGCGGACTGGATGAATGTCCCGAACCTGAACGCGCTGGCAGACGAGAGCTTCGTATTCGAGAATGCCTACGTCGCGCAGCCGGTTTGCACGCCGGCGCGGGCTACTATCATGACAGGGCTGTACCCGCACGCGGCGGGGCCAATCGTCAACCAGATTCACCTTTCGCCAGACGTGCCCGTAATTGCCGAGATGATCTCCGATGAGTATATCAAGGGGTATATGGGCAAGTGGCACCTGGGCAACGACCTGGTAGCGCAGCACGGGTTCGACGTGTGGAAGTCAACGGAGGACGGCCACAGATTCGCCAAGCCAGAACAGAGATTCCTCACGTCGAGCTACAACCAGTACCTCGTCGAGCAGGGCTACGAGCCGGACAGAGAGAGGAACGGCGTGGGCGTGTTCAGTTCGGACAAGCATTACGACCTGCCGGAAGAGCACCAGATGGCGTCTTATCTCGGCGACCAGGCGGCGGAGTTCATCGAGGAGAACAAGGACAGACCGTTCGTCCTGTATGTCAGCACGTTCGAGCCTCACTCGCCTTATCATGGGCCGTTCATGGATATGTACGACCCGGCGACTCTGTCAGTCGGCCCGGCGTTTCTGCAGAAGCCGGAGACGGCGTCGCTCGTGAACCGAGTCAGGGCGAACTATTTCCTGCAGTTCATGCTGGACGGAGTGGACCAGACGCAGGATGATTACATGATGCGATACGCCGCCTCGCGGGAGGACGTTACGACGGAACTGGGATGGCGGACGCTGCGCGCGCACTACATGGCGAACATCACATTGGTTGACCGGATGGTGGGGAAGATAACGTCGGCTCTGGAGCGAGCGGGAGTGGCGGATAATACGGTGGTTGTGTTCACAAGCGAGCACGGAGATATGATGGGCGACCACGGGATGCTGGAGAAGCGGTCGTTCTTCGAGGAGGCGTCGCGGGTGCCGCTGCTGATGCGGGTTCCGTGGCTGTCTCAAGAGGGTACGATGGTAGAGGGCAGTGTCGGTCATGCGGACCTGGTTCCGACTCTTCTGGACCTCATCGGGGAGGAGATACCGGACACTCTCCAGGGCAAGAGCCTCCAGCCCGTCATGAAGGGGGACGCGGACCTGAGCGAGAATGATGTGTTCGTGCAGTGGAACGGCACGAGCGAGGAGATAGTTGACAGGTTCCTGGGAAGCGCGGAGATAAACCGGATGCTTGCGCTGCCGTGGCGGTCGGTGATTACGCCCGACCGCTGGAAGCTGAACCTGTGTGCGGGCGACCAGTGCGAGTTGTACGATCTGAACAACGATCCGTATGAAATGAACAATCTGTTCAATGATCCGGCACAGGCTGACCGCATCCGGGACATGGCGGCTCGGATACGGATATGGCAGGGTGAGACGGGGGACACGGTTCCGCTGCCTACGACGTAGGAATACCGGCGGTTATCGAGCCGTATCAAGACCTATATGCCGACCACCGGGGAACTCTTCCGGTGGTCGGTTAGTTTCGGTGCATCAGGTGGGAAGCCACTTTTTGTTGACTTTGCAGAGGTAGGAGAAGGTTGGGTTAACGAACTGGGTGCAGCGGGCTTCGAGGACCTGGCCCAGGAAGAGGTACGCCTCTCCCCTGTCGAAGCCGTAGTCGGTCTCGAGCCATAGCAGCATTTCGGAGAGGGCGATGCGGAAGGCGTCCTCGGCAGGGCGCGTGATTCCGGTGGTCATGATGTGAGTCGCATCTTCGATGCGCGCCCATGTCATGTTGTCTGGGAGCGGGGCGAGTTCGCAGCGGATTCTGGCCGTTCCGCCGGTTTCTATGCCGCCTGCGCCGCAAATTTCGCCGTCTCCCTGGCGTGCGTGCATATCTCCGATATGAAGCAATGCGCCGGGCACCTGGATGGGTATGTGGACGGAGGCGCCTGACTTTATCTCCTGGATGTCGAAATTGCCGCCCCACTGCCCTGCCCACGCGTTCGCCCACCGTGTGTTAGAGGGCGCGACGCCTACGACTCCCAGCATGGGTTCCAGAGGGAATTTCAGGTCGTCGCTCCAATGGATGAGACCATCGCTTATGGAGACTATCTTCTCGTGGTGGCCGATTGAGGTCGCACCCATCCAGCCGGGCATAGCGCCCGTGCTTCCGCGAAACCTTGTGAAGCCGAATGGCTCGGTCTGGATGTCGAGGATGTGGACTATGAGCGCTTGCCCCGGTTCGGCGCCGTTGACGTAGATTGCGCCGCTGGAGGGGTTGCCTCCGGTCAGGGTTTCTTCCAGTTTCTGCTGGTCGGGGTGCCCTTCTATCCAGGGGCCACGATTCATCTGGGTTACGACCTCGAACTCCTCGCCCGGGTCAACGAACATGGTAGGTTCGTTGTCGGGGCCGGTCTCGAAGTAGAGAATATCTTTGGTGGCGCGCTGCATCAGTTGGCTCCTTTGTCCCTGGCATGGGTAGGTCTTCACCCTTACCCCAACCCTCTCCCTTGAGGGAGAGGGGGTCTGTTGATTGGTATTCGTAGCTGGCTGCACATTTGCCTACCCTTGTGAGTTGCCACGGGATGCGAGGAAGGCGCGAGAGCCGTCCATGAACATGTTGGTGGCGCGGGCGGAGTCCATCACGTCGTCGGCCATGCGCTTGCCTGCAGCGTGGACGGCGTCCCGGACCTGACGCTCGAAGTCCTGAACGTCCGGGTGGTTGGGCTGACCGGGGAGGCCGAGGGACTGGGCAATGTCCTGGGCACCGGAGGCGTAGAGGTCTATGCCCTCAACGGCGAGGATGTCGGCTATGTTGTCGAGGACCTGCACATCTTCAAGCTGGGCAATGACGAGTATGTTGTCGTTGGTGTGTTCCATGTAGCGCGGGAGGGATTCGACGTCGCCGAAGTATGCGCCGCGGCCTGATCCGAAGCTGCGGAGGCCCACGGGGACGTAGCGGCAAGCGTCGGCGAGCTTCTGGGCGCGCTCGGCATTGACGATGTGCGGGCCGGTGATTCCCATGATGCCACGGTCGAGGAACCTAAGGATGGTGGGATGTTCGATATCGGGGACGCGGGCCATCGGAGTGAGGCCGGCCATATCGGCGATGCGGCAGAGGTCGTCGAGAATGTCCACAGTGAAGGGGCCGTGTTCGCTGTCAAAGGTGACAAACTCGAATCCGACGCGGCCGGCGAGTTCAATGAGGGTCGTGGAAGGGAACGACAGATTCAGGCCGTAGGACATATTGCCCTGGGCCATGTTGGATACGACGTTGTTCACTCTCATCGGGTTGGTCATTCGGGGTCTCCTTCGGTTAGGGATGATTCAGTTTTCCGGTGTCTTTTCAGAGTGGTCGGATCGAGTCGGAAATGGTGTGGTTAATAAATCATACTTTATATTATACAGGTGGGGTTACAAGTGAGCTTCCAAGCGGAATAGGACGCGGGTCGCCTGGAAAGTGACCTGTCATCACCTGTTGTTAGCTTTGGGCCGGAGATTTTTGGGTTGGGCGAGTGGTCATTGATAAATTTCTCCTTATATCTCCAGCGCATATAAAGCGCATTTGTTCTGCAATTGCAGAAATTGTAGCACATGATGGGTTCATGGGACAAAGAGGGTCCTCATGGGGGGGAGACGATTTCAGAAATAGGCTTTCAGCAGCTACAAAGCCGCCAATTCCTGGATTGCCTATCGGCGAGCCCTTCGGGGTTCCCGCCTTCGCGGAAATGACGATTGGGCGCCGCTGACGAGACGAAAATGAAAAGGCGCTGAAGGCGTCGGCGTTATTGACACGCGAGGGGATAACGTGATAATTTTCACAACGGCCTCGCACCAATGGAGAGAAAAGGTATCTTGACACTGTAATCAACCCAATGTGATAATCTCTTTCGGCTTGAATCAGGGTCGCATCACTCAAAAGAAGACACAGGCAATCTGGCGCTGACGTATGGATCAAATCACAATAGACGCAACCGGGATGATAGCTAGTTGGGACGAATTGGGAAGCCTTCTCAGGAGTCTCTGGCTCGCAGTCTTATTCGTAGTCCTGTTCGCGTCCAACATGATCCTGGGACACATAATGATCCCCTCGTTTGTCATGTCGGGGCACATTCCTGACAGCTTCCGCAAAGCGCGGCCTGTGCTCTACGCACTAGCAATAATTTGCTTCGCGCTCGCAGCGTTCTTCATATTTCGCGCAAGCGGTTTCGCCATGACAGCGCTTGACAGTATCTGGCCGGACTATTGGATTTAGCTAGAAGCACTCGACCAATCACGGCATTGCTAGACACCAGGGAACTATAGGACTTGATACCAGGCGATTTTCAGATCAAGAAACCTTCCGGCAAGCAGATGATCCTGTTTACGGGACTTGGACTAGGCGGCCTGGTAACCGCGGTAGTGGTTGTGGTCGCGCTGACATGGGTTGTTTCAGCATGGTTCGGAACTCCGGTGATACTGAGTTCGGATGAAGGACCGGAGCAGCCGATAGCATTCCCGCACACGACTCACGTGGAGGAACTGGGGCTGGACTGCACTTTCTGCCACCGCGAGGTTACGAAGTCTGCTCAGGCGACGATTCCGCCTGTCAATCTCTGCATGACCTGCCACCAGGCAGTGCTCGGTTCGACCGAGACGGCGCAGGCGGAAATCAAGAAGCTGAGAGACGCATTCGACGATGGAGACCCAATAGCATGGGTGCGGGTGCATCGCGTTCCCGACCACGTACATTTCGTGCATGAGACGCACATTCGCGTGTTAAGCGCGCGAGACGGAATAGCTGAGACAGCGGTGTGTTCGACGTGCCACGGGGACGTTGGATCCATGGAAAAGGTACATCAGGTACGGACATTGAAGATGAGCGACTGCGTGGACTGCCACAGGGACAATAGCGCGCCCACCGACTGCACCACCTGCCACTATTAGAGGCTCGAATTTACTATGGGCTTAACCAGACGACAGTTCTTGACACTCACCGGCGGCTCGGCGTCCGCGGCGGTTCTGTTTGCCGCCTGCGGAGTACCCGAGGATGAGTTGCTTGTCGAATCGCCTGTTCGTATGCCCGAAGACCTGGTTTCCGGGCGGGACAACTGGTACGCGACGCTCTGCCGAGAGTGCTCCACCAGCGAAGGCGTGGTCATCAGGGTGATGGAGGGCCGTGCGAAGAAGATAGAGGGGAATGTTGACTACCCTGTGAACGCAGGCAAGCACAGCGCGCGCTGCGAAGCGGGTTTGCAGGCTTTGTATAATCCTGACAGGATTCGCGGGCCGCTTGTGCGCGCAGGCGAGCGTGGGGCGTCCCAGTTCGAGGAGATAAGCTGGACCGACGCTATCGGCAGGCTTACATTCCAACTTCAGAATCTCCAGTCGAGCCGGCGACAGCAGGGTATGGTGTTGGCGACAGGACCGGGTAGCGGACACGCCGGACTCGTAGGAAGGCGTTTCGCGGAGAAGTTTGGCGGCAAGTATGCTCCATACGAGACTCTTGAAAGCACGAACCTGAAGATGGCCATAAGCGCGGTCTTCGGGCAGGAGCGCATTCCTGACTTCGATATCGAGAATTCTAATTTCGTTCTGTCGTTCGGGGCGGACTTCCTGAATACATGGGGTTCTCCGGTACGCTATTCGCGTGGATACGGTAATTTCAGGCAGGGCGACAGAGAACGTGGAACACATTATCACGTTGATTCCCGCTTCTCGATGACCACTGCGAACGCGGACAAGTGGGTTCCAGTAATGCCGGGAATGGAAGGATTGCTGGCGTTGTCCATCGCCTACGTGATAGTCGAGGACGGTCTTGGTGATTCGGACGCCGCTCAGGCGCTGACGGGCGGAGATTCCGAAGTTCTGGCATCTTTCGCGCCCGAGTTAGTGGCCGAAAAGGTGGGCGTGTCCGCGGAGAAGATCAGCACAATCGCGCACGACTTCGCGGGGCATGGGCCTGCGATTGCGATTGGAGGCGGTTCTGCCGGAGCGCATACAAACGGCCTGTTCAATCTGATCGCGATATACTCGCTGAATCACCTCGTGGGAAGCGTCGGACAGACGGGAGGAGTTATATTCAATCCCGCGCCGCCGCTGGAAGAGATTTCAGATTCGGCATCAATGGCGACGCTGTCTAATTGGCAGGATACGGTAGCTGACATGCGAGCGGGCCGCGTCAACGCGCTGTTAGTGCGTGGGGCAGACCCGTTCTATGGGCTGCCCGCATCCGTGGACATAGTGGACGCGTCCTACGACGTGCCTTTCATCTGCAGTTTCAGCGATGTCATGGACGATACGACGGCGATGTCCGACCTGGTGCTGCCGCAACACTCTCCGCTGGAGGACTGGGGCACGGACGCCCCGATGTTCGGTCCAGGATACGAGGTGATAGGATTCCAGCAGCCAGTTGTCAGGCCGTTCTTCGAGAACCGGGGGGCAGAACTTGGAACTCGCAGTTTCGCGGACGTGCTGCTTGCGGTGGCCGAGGGTCTGAACCTGGACCTCGAACTCGGCGGAGGCACTTTCAAGGAAGTCCTGCAGTCCGAGGCGCGAAAGCTGTTCGAGCTGAATAGAGGATCGGTGAGGGCGGGCGACTTTGGCTCGTTCTGGAACGGGACTCTGCAAAGAGGCGGATGGTGGGACACCAACGCTCGCTCGAGGGATTCAGTGGCTCCGCCGCCGGAGTTGCCTGAGTTCGAGGAGCCTCAATTCGAGGGCGACAGCAGATTCCAATACTACCTAACGCCGTTCAGCCAGGTAGGAATCGGGGACGGCCGGGGAGCGCACCTGCCCTGGATGCAGGCGACTCCAGACCCAATCACGACCGCCACATGGCGAACGTGGATAGAGATCAACTCTCGGCTGGCGGAAGAGTTAGACATACGCGAGGGCGACGTCATCAGGGTGACATCGCCAAGGGGCTCGATAGAAGCGCTGGCGTATCCTCATCCGGGCGTTCCGCCGTACACGGTCTCGATTCCGTTCGGGCAGGGCCACAAGGCTATGGGACGATACGCGAAGGACAGGGGCGCGAACGTGTTCTCCATCCTCGCGCCGCTTACCGACAGCGAGACGGGAGCGTTTGCGTGGGCGGCCACGAAGGTCAGTATCGAGAAGACGGACGAATGGGTAAGGGTTCCGAAGTTCGAGAACACGGTGCCCGAGACGCCGACTGACGAACATCATCATGTCATCGAGATTACGAGCGAAGATAGTTAAGGCGCGGGAATTAGCAATTTTCAATTTGGAACTAAGAATTAGGGATGGTTTCTAAGCGGTTTCGGGGCGCGGGTTTTTCACCCTCACCCTAGCCCTCTCCCATCAAGGGAGAGGGGATCTGACTAATAAGAGAGGCTGGATCAATGGCTGAAAGCTGGGGAATGATAGTTGACCTGGACAAGTGCACGGGCTGTCAAGCTTGTGTTGTCGCGTGTCAATCCGAGAACAATATCCCCATCAACGAAGAGGAGCATTTCAACCAGCGTCGCGCTATCCAGTGGATACGCGTGGAGCGGTACTGGGAGGGAGAGTTCCCGGACGTAAAGGCGCGGTTCATTCCGATATTCTGCCAGCACTGCGCGGACGCGCCGTGTGAGCCGGTCTGCCCGGTGTATGCCACCTACCACAACAGCGAGGGTCTCAACGTACAGATATACAACCGCTGCATCGGGACGCGCTTCTGCGCCAACGGCTGCCCGTACCACGCGCGGTTCTTCAACTTCTGGGAGCCGGAATGGCCGGAAAGCCTTACGAACCAGCTAAACCCTGACGTTACGGTACGCAGCCGTGGAATCATGGAGAAGTGCACGTTCTGCATACAGCGGATACGGCGCACGAACCGGAAGGCGGACCAGAACGGTATGGCGGTTACGGACGAGTCGCTTGAGAGAGGGCTTAATCCGGCTTGCGTGAATGCGTGTCCGACGGAGACGCTGGTGTTCGGTGATCTGTCCGAGATGCTTGCCGCCAAGCGCGCCGGAGAGCGGCGACTGCCTGAGCCGAAGAACAAGGCGCAGGAGATAGTGAAGAAGGAACTGGAAGACGGTCGGGGGTACCGGCTGGTAGAAGGGTTCGGCACGAACCCTGCGGTCATATATCTACGCAAGGTTGACAAGGAAGCGGCCCAGGGAGCGGGTAGTCATGGCTAGCAACGCACACGCGGCCCCTCACGCGGGCGCACATGTTGATCCGCGCGTCGCGGTCCCGCCCACGTCGCCGGAGGAGACTACCAACCAGCTGATTGGGAAGCACCTGAAGGTTGGCGACAACTTCTGGCGAGCGGCTGCCGCATTCGGCGTTCTCACCATACTAGGCGTGATCGGCTTCGTGATGAAGCTGGTCGGCGGTGTGGGAGACACGGTCATCTGGGGATACTACGCGGCGATGTTCAGCTTCATGATAACGACCGCATCGGCGGCGCCGATGGTCGCGATTGCGCCGAGGATGGCCAACGCGCACTGGCGCAGGCCCATATCGAGGGCGGCGGAGCTGTGGAGCGTGGTCGGGCTGTTAAGCCTGCTGTGGTTCATACCGCTGCTGTGGGTGCTTCCGCCTCTTAGCGACGGACGGCGTTCGCTGTGGTTCTTCGACATGGCGCATCCGAACGACGTGCCGTCGTATTCACCGCACATCTGGGCGTCGGCGGCGATACTCGCGCTGGTGGCAACCGGGCTCGCGCTTGTGTGGATGTCGAGTTTGCCGGACTTCGCTTCGCTGGCGAAGCGGGCGCCCGCGGGCTCACGTCATCAACGGTGGGCCGCGTGGATGGCTCGAGGGTGGATTGGGACGTCCAAGCAGTGGTTCATGCTGAAGCGACGTATGGGAATACTGGGCGCGTTCTACTTTATGATGCTGGTATTCGTCCACTTCCTCATCAGCGTGGACTTTCTTATGACACTTATACCCGGCTGGATAGACGCGCTCTACCCGGTCACTCACGCCGCGAACGCGCTCCAGGCCGCAGCCGCCACCATGGTGCTGACAGCCTGGGTGCTGAGAAAGTTCGGAGGCTACGAGGACTACATCGGGCTAGACCAGATATGGGGCGTGGGCAAGTTGCTCTTCGCGCTTTCGCTGCTCTGGTTCTGGTTCTGGTTCTCGAGTTTCAACGTTTACTGGTATGGAAGGAAGCCAAACGAGCTCGCGGTGCTCGAGTTGTTGATTCACGGCCCGTATGTCTGGGTGTTCATGACGGTGTTCATGCTGAATTTCGTGATACCGCTGTGGACGCTGGTGTGGAATCCAGTGCGGCACAGCACGTGGGGGCCGGCGATAATCGCGGTTTCGGTGCTGGTCGGAACGTTCCTGGACAGGATCAGGATGTTCGTCGCGGCGTACTCGGTGGAGGGCATCGGCAACGCGAGCTACGATAAGCATGAGCTTGAAGTCGGCCACTTGCCGAAGACGGTAATGCCGGAGCTCTGGGACGTGTTCATCATGCTGGGCGCGGTCGGGGCGATGATACTGTTGTATATGCTTGCGGCCAGGCTGTTCCCCATAGTGAATATATGGGAGCAGCGGGAGCTTCAGCTATATGACCAGGGGCATGTACAGAACCATCGCGGCCACGTGCGGGTGATGGGGAAGTCGGAATAGCAAATTGGCAATTTTCAATTATCAATTAAGAATAGCGGCCTGAGAAAGGCGATATGCTAGAGCACGTACAGCTAGACCAGAAAACGATCAACGAGGACCTACTCGGCGGCGTTCTTGGGACGCCGAGGTGGTGGCTGCCGACGGTGATATTCCTGTTGATCGTGGTGTTCACGGGACTTGCCGCTTTCGGGTACATGATGAACAAGGGCCTCGGCGTTACGGGTCTGAACAGGCCGGTGCTCTGGGGATTCTTCCTGGTCAATTTCGTGTTCTGGATCGGCATCAGCCACGCGGGGATAATGATCTCGGCGATTCTGAGGCTGACGCAGGCGGAGTGGCGACGCCCGGTGACGCGCGCCGCCGAGGTGATGACGGTGTTCTCGCTGATGGCCGCGCTTCATACGCCGCTGTTCCACGTGGGCAGGCCGTGGCGCGACTTCTGGGTGTTCCCGTATGACTTCGCGCGCGGGGTGTGGCCGAATGTTCGGTCGCCGTTCGTGTGGGACCCGAGCGCGGTTATGACTTATCTTATCGGAAGTTCTTTGTTCGTGTTCATCGCGCTGATACCTGACCTGGCAGTGATCAGGGACAGGGCGCAGAAGGTATGGGTGAAGCGGATATACGCGGGGCTGTGCCTTGGCTGGCGCGGCACTCCGAGACAGTGGAAGCTCCAGGCGGTGGCGGGCATATTGCTGTCGGCGCTGGTGTTGCCGGTGTTCGTATCGGTTCACTCGATAGTGTCCTGGGACTTCGCGGTGCTGATAGGCGTTGAGGGATGGCACTCGACCATCTTCGCGCCGTATTTCATCATCGGGGCGATCCATTCGGGCGTGTCGGCGGTGGCGATGCTGATGGCGCTGGGGGTGTGGATGTGGAAGCTGGACAAGTATATTCGTCCGGACCACTTCGACGCGATTGCGCGTCTGCTGATAGTGGTGGCGACGACGTGGTTCTTCTTCTTCTTCCTGGAGTGGGTGTTCGCGCTGTACACGCTTGAGGCGCCGGAGGTAGTCCTGCGGGAGCTTCAGGTATTCGATTGGCCGTACTCGGCGCTGTTCATTGTGTTCATCTTTACGGCGTTCTTCATACCGGTGCCGATGTGGCTGTTCAAGAGTGTGCGGCGGTCGGCGTTCTGGATGCTGATAACGACGATATTGGTGAACATCGGGATGTGGCTGGAGCGGTTTATCATCATCATACCGGGCTTGGTGCGGCGCCAGCATTTCACGTTCGACTGGGGCACGTATCATCCGAGTATCATCGAGATTCTGATCGTGGCGGAGACGTTCGCGTTCGTGGCGCTGGGAATGCTGCTGTTCAGCAAGTTCTTCCCGCTGATACCGCTGTTCGACATCAAGGAAGGCATGACAAACAGACGTGAGTTCAAGATCGGGCGTCGCACGATACCGGCGACGGTCCGGGAGTGAGGTTGATCCAAGATGCAGATGACGCAGATGCTTGGGAAGAAGAGCGTCCTGGGACTATTCGCGGAGGGCGAAGAGGATAAGGCGGCTGACGCGCTGGACGCGCTCCGAGAGGCGGGGTACGACCACACGGAGTACGAGGTGATTACGGGCACGCCCTACCCGGAAGGGACTTTCGGGGAGGAGGAGCCGAAGCACACGCTGTTCCGGTGGCCGCTGATGGGCGCGGCTTGCGGGTTCATCGTGGGCCTGGTGCTGACGAGCGGCACGCAGCTTGCATACCCGCTGGTTACTGGCGGAAAGCCGGTGCTGTCCATCCCGCCGATGTCTATCATCATGTATGAGGGCACGATGCTGGGAGCGATCATCTTCACGGTGATCGGGATTGTCATCGAGTCGCGGCTGCCGAGGCTGTTCATGGGCGCTTATGATGAGCGGATCACGGAGGGCTATATCGGGGTTACGGTTACGACGGATGAGGAGAGGATTGGACGGGCGGAAGAGGTGCTGAATGAGGTCGGAGCCGAGGAAGTAAAGCGCGGCTGGGAGTCTTAGGGCGTTGCATCTTCTGACTGACAAGATAGGAATGAATCGCCGTCGCGTGGCGGGAGCCGCGAGGGTGGCTTTGTTCGCGCTGGGGCTGTTCGCTCTGTTGGCGGCTATGGGCTGCTATAACAATAATACGGGCGAGACGGTCATCACGCAGGACATCAATTTCAAGCTGCCGGCGTTCCCGGAGACGGGCTCGAACAAGGTACAGGTGTTCACGGAGATGCACTACCAGCCTTCGTATCGCTCGCAGGAGGGGCCGCGACTGGACCCGCCGGAGTCGGCGGTGCCTATCACGGGCAGGGAGGTTCTGCTGAGGTCGGTGGAGGAGTACCAGGCGCTTGCGAGTCCGGGCGGCAACGCGAGTAACGGTGAGACGCTGTACACGGTGAACTGCGTGGTGTGCCACGGGGCGAACCTGGACGGCCAGGGCAAGGTTATGACGTATGGGCCGAATATGGCCCCGGCGAACCTGGCGGTGGCTCCGACGGCTGACCGGTCGGACGGGGAGCTGTACGGGATCATCAGCTTCGGGGGCAATACGGGGTTCACGGTGCGGGTGCCTAAGTTGGACGATCCGACGTATGACAATGACCGGTGCGTGGGCCAGGCGGCCTGCCCGATGCCGGAGTTCCGAATGTTGCTGACAGAGCAGGAGCGGTGGGATGTTGTAGCGTATCTGAGGCAGCAGCAGGGTCGGTAAGCCGGCGGGTTTTAGATAGAGAATGATGAGAGGGGCGCGTCTTGGGACGCGCTCTTTTTGTTGGGGTTGGATAAGGGTGGGTTTATATTTGCGCTGGGCTCGGGCTGGGTGAGTGGCAGGCGGTTAACAGGGGGGCGACAGGGTTGCGCTGTGACCAGCGTTTGCCTGCGTTTTGCCTGCGTTAGCTATGAGGACCTTTTTCCTGGGCCTCTGATTTTCTTTCGGATAAGTTTGGGTTTATGTTGGTTGGCGGTCGGTGGTTAGTCTGTATGTTCGGATTGTAGCATGGTGGGGGTGGGGTGGGGAAGGGGGTGTTGGTCGGGACCTGAGAGTTCAAGGGGAAGCTAGATCGGTTGACTCTGAACTATCCACTGCCGATTCATGCGTTCAGGCACCCAAACTGCTATTACAGGTATGTCGTTAGCTATTGTATTATCATCCTCGTCCCTGAGACGGAAATTGTGTATCTGGACAGACACGTGATCATCACTATGGAAATCGCGATCTCCTGGGTAAGTGTATCGCTGTCCATCAAGGCCCCTTGCTCTATTAGTCGGGCCTTGGAATACTTGGTTGATCCTATCCTTGGAATTTAGAGTTCTTACGCTAGGCTCATCTACATTCGGGCGCATTTGGTAAACAACAGCCATCTCATCTGGATTTTGTTCCAGTGCGTGAGAGAGTTGCATATAGAGTCCTGTTATGTTTTGCGTGTCCCTGGGACTTGAGACGCGATAAGGGACTAGCAGGTCATTAAGGAGGGATTCCAGTGATATACCCTCGCATACGAGGTGTTGCTGGGCCTGTTGAGCAGATGGGTATTTGCTATCCCTAACAAAATGATGTTGTTGTTTGAATTCAAGAATTGTACGTCGGTTTTCTTCTGCGATCTCATCAGAGGTATTCACAGCTTCAAGTGTAAACCAACGTGAAGTATTTATACGAGCGTATCGGTATTGTATAACGTTGTCTCGGCACGGTCTCAGTTCGTCTGATAAAATAAAAGCTCGTTTCCATTCTCTCAGTGGACGTCCTTCAATGCTGAATTTATCCAAAGACCGACGCATTTCTTCTTCATGATCTACGTACTGTTCGAATGCGGTCACTACATCTTGCTCAAGATAGATGCGGCAGAGACCAAGGTACGGCCTCTTGTATCCAAAGAATCGCCCACGTTGCTGTATCACGTCGGCGTTTCCCACCCCGGTGCCGCGAGGCATATATGTAACAGTCAATCCCTCAACCGTGAATCCACGATCCATAGCTTGACCACCAACTAATATCCAGCCGTAGGCATTCCGCCACTCTACCTCCGGCGTTGTTCCACTGGCTGCATTTACCTGCTCGACATTGGTATTCCGAAGCGCACGTTGGAGAGTCATCATTACATCTTGGAACGGTGGTAGATCATGCTCAGTCCGTAGGAGATCATCATATGCCGCACGGAAGTCAGCCTCAAGATCTATGTAGTCATCAGACTCCCGATCTTGCAAACGTAAGAGACGTTTCCATTCATCAAGTATTTCACGTATCCGAACGAAGAACTCAAAGTGTTGTGCTGTTCTTACAGATGGGTGAACAAGCATGGATCTATGCCCTACCTTATGATGCCCTTGATTGATTCCAGATGCGACTCCAATCAGAAAGACCCTGAGTGCATTGATAAGTGAGCTAGGTGTCACATCCAACGGGTTTTCCTGAGAGGGTACTTCATTTTCTGGAATTACTCTGACATAGGTATTAACTGAGGCTTCTTGATCAAAGAACTCCCTACCGCCTACATATGCTTCTCCCGGATTAAGAACTTGTACGAATTGAGGAGACAGCGAATCAATGATATTGATCAATAGAGGAGCTTGTGGCGTAGCAGTGTACTGTAAGAATAAATGCGTTGGAATAGCATCGCGCAACCCAATGATATGCCGATACGTTGCACTCTCTTCACTCCTATTCACTAGTGTATTCAAACTAGCTTGATCCGCTTCATCATCAATTACCAATGTGGGAACTTCTCTCATATCCAAACGACCTAGGAGCCTAGTCATATTGCTAAGATGGCTGTGATGCTTCATCACTGTTATCAGTATAGTTGGACGTTCGTCCTCTGGAACTAGAGGGTCATCCCACTCTTCTAGCTTTTGCTGAATGTCCACATAATCTTCCTCTTTCGGATTTGTATAAGATATCCACTGCAAGTTACGTCCAATCCCATCCACAGACAGATCCTTTTCCAATCGCTCCGTAGATTGCCTAAGTAGTGCAGTGGAGGTTCCGGCAATAACGATCACGAGTCGGAAACCATTATCTCGAGCAAGTGCTGCAACTGTCGTAAAGGAGAGGGTCTTGCCACTCTGAACATAACCGACCACAAGGCCTGCTGTCTGTTCATTCGTTTGGGCCACGGGCGATGGTCCGCGTCTCAATATAGAAATGGCAGCGTGAAGCACCGAATCCCTTTCGGATTCTGGCAACGCTTCATCTATCAAACTCCTAGCTTCTTCTCCAATTACTGGTTGCCACAGAGTACTCTGCTGCTGAATGAGTTGTGGTGTTACTGTTTGATCAACCAATTGGCTTCTCCGGCTCTTTCAAAATCTCTGCATGGCTACGGCCTAGATAGAGACTCTCTTAGAATATCGTTTAAATTTCGGCGGATAGTTCCAGTATATTTGTGGCCCGCATAGCGTGCGAGTTTCTCTGACAATGCCAGCCCTGCAGCTACTCGCAGCATTGCTTCGATTTCTTCAGGGTCTGTTTGGGCAAACCTAACCATGAAGGGATGCGCCATTGACACACGAATCTCTATTACTTCCGGATTGTTGCCAGACGGACTTTGGTTGCTTACTGAAAGCCATTCTCCCTCCGAAGGGTCATCGGTCAACTCGATTTTGATAATCCAATCCTGATTTCGAAATCGTATCGTCAACTCACGTTCGACCAGCTTAGGTACATCTTCTGGAAGTGGTTTGACATCTGTTTCTACTGATGGCTTCTCGGCGAGCTGTCTTAAGACATCTACCAAGTAGCGTCTCATTGTTTCGATTGTGCTATCAACTGCTTCCTCAGCGGCCTTCTTGCGCTCGTCACGCGAGGCACGAGCACGATATTTATCTGCCTGGCTCAGTATAGGCAAATCTTCACTGTTTAGATGCTCGTTGAGAAGTTCAAGAAATGGCTCCTCATTTTCGTCCCATCGAAATCCGTCCTTAGTGTGACTGACCTCGAATCCTTGCAGATGTAGTTCACCGAATAGTCGCAGTGACCTAAAACTGTTGGCGTTTTTGAATATTGGCCTCGGGCGATAGCCTTCGTCTGCACTGCCTTGTATCAACCGGCTTCTCCGAAACAGTGCGAATCCTGACCGATTGAAACTCCCAGGATCCATCAGAGCCGCAAATCCGTGCGCAGCCATACCCTCTCCGAAATCAAAGTCTATGCTCTTATACCAGCGGTGAGATGGACCATTTGGACTGTCTGCATAGGGAGCATGAAGGACGGGAGGTTCTTCGTATGCCAACCTCTCATTGTTCAAATAAAGGTCGAGAGTTCCATCGCGAATGAATACCCGATAGATGTCTGTGAGGTGTTCTTTGATCTTGCCTATCGTTCTCCCACGAGGAACGTGATGGAGGTCTTCAAGAACAACTTCAGTAAAGTGAGCATTAGGACTGATAGGATTCTCTTTGATTTCAAGTTCTTCAATCTGGTCCTGTATGATGTTATTCACATCAAAGTACACTGTGCGTTCAACGGTTTCGCCAATAGCTGTAGTCCGAACTTGCCACTGAGGAGCAAACCAGCAGGCAGAACTCTTCATCCCCATTCCAAACTCTGATAGACCAGAACGGTCCTCTGGGATTGCTGCGGGACGGAACGCTCTAGGGAACTCAGAATAGCTGATTCCTGCAGCATTGTCCCTTATGGAGATACGTGCTGGACTAGTAGTATCAATCTCAATCCTCACACTGAGTTTGTAATTCCCTCCTTCCAAGATGTCGAGTTCGTCTTGTCGTGTTCGATAGCTTTCAATTGCATTGTCCACAAACTCAGCTAGGGCGAACCAAGCCCGGTAGTTAAGGTGTCGGAGGATAGATAGGATGCTAACACCTGGACGGATATTAACAGCAGTGAGATGATTTACTGAGGGTGTATGGGACTGCATACTTTATTCTCCGTTAGGTTGGTTCTCAAATTGGGACGACCTAATTATTATGCCACATCATATGCGTCTGTCCTCAGTAGATGTTCAGCAACCTGGCGAGCCACTTCAACGTTTACTGCATTGCCAAGGGCTGAGTATGCCCTGGTTGGTTTTTCAGGGAGACGGATTTCTTCTCTGATGCTTTGAAGACGTTTACATTCTCGAACTGTCATGTAGCGTTCTTCCCAACCAATTATTGGAACTTGCGTTGCAGTCATAGCAACCAGTGAGGGTGCCGTTGTGGTTCGCTTGATTCGCACACCGGAAGGACGGGTTTGAATCATGTATTTGCTTATTGTGCGATCTTCATCGCACGGGTCGTGCTCGTGGCAATTCCATTCAAATTTCTGGAAACTGGATGGAAACTCTATAATGTCTTTCATCCATACATCAAGCCAGTCTTTATGTCTTCTATAAAATCGCCTATTTTTTTCTATGAAGTTTATTTTCCAGCGAGGAAATACATTCTGACTAGTGCGAGCGTGTGAAGGAAGTAGTGACAAAATTTCTTCCCTACTAGTGCACTCGCTTAGCAGTTGTCCGTGTGAGCCACGAAAATTACGAAGACCCCGGGTCGCTACCGAGTATGGTGTACTATGCCTATATGGATAGGTAGCACCAAATTCCATGGACCAGAGAGGAAGCGGGATTCTCTCATCCCTAGGTATCCTGTCCAAGAAATCCTGCCATATCTCCAGACACCGTTTAATAGATTTAGATATAGGCACAGCATCGTCAGGGTTGGAATCCAGCACATTTTTGACTGAAAGACTGGCTGGACTTGGTTCTGGCCATTCAAGTCTATTTAGAGATGTACGGCTTCCGACGATATACATACGTTTCCGAATTTGAGGAATGCCGAATTCGTGTGGTGAAACAATGTCATATTCTATATCGTAATCTAATTCCTCAAGTTGCTTCTTGATATTTTCCCAAGTCCCACCGCCTTCGTGCTTTATAAGATCAGGTACATTCTCCATGATGAGGTATTGAGGCTTATGGTGCTCTATGACTCTAATTATCTCTTGATATAGTTCAACGAGATCGGACCCACTGTTGCTATTACGCTTTCGAGCTTTGGAAAAGGGCTGGCAAGGGAAGCCTGCGCATAGTATATCGTGGGAAGGAATCTTCTTAGGAGGAACTTCTCTGATGTCTCCTGCCACTGACATACCATAGTTTTGCTCGTACAGGCTTCTGAGAGTTTCGTCAATCTCGCTAGCGAATACACAAGTATGCCCCAGTTTTTTCAACGCTAAATGAAATCCGCCAAGCCCGGCGAAGAGGTCAATGAATTTCATAGGACTCTCCCGTTCTCACCTAAACCCTTATGTGAACTGGCTTGATATGCAAGCGGTAGGGAGTATATCGCACAAATGATGAAACGGCAAAGACTCCCGCTTCTAGTTGCGGGCGTCACAGGGTTCTCCGTATAGGTAGTCTTTGAAGCGGGTGGACCAGTCGGGCGGGCCGTCGAGGTTCATGTTTAGGGCAGTTTCAAAGAATGAGTAGGGTTCGCCCATAGGCGGCATTTCGGATTTTGTTGTCTGACTGTCGCGTTCGGCGGGTACTTTCTTGGAGAGTTCAGCTTTGCTTGTTTTGAGACCGAGAAGCCATAGCTTAATGGCGTCGGTCGCAAGTTCGTCAATGGGGCGTCCGGTTTCTTCGGAGCGCTCTTGGAGATAGGAGTATAGTTTGTCGTCTATGGTCAGGGTCTTCATGTTCTTGACCTCATTCACATTGGTGTGTTCTTGTCAGTCATTACCTGCGGCCTCGATAACAGTGGCTTCGGCTTCCTCGACTTTTTGGGATGTCTCGTTGGATTCGCGCAACATCTTCTCTTCGGCGATCAACGCCTTGGTCATTTCTTCTATTCTCTTCTGACTGTCCGGGGGCAGTTGGGCGATCAACTCTCTTACCGTGATCATATTGGCCTCCGTAGTTGTCAGCTTACTGCTACAGCCTGTTTGTCTTGGGAATAGAGTTGGACTTCTTCCAAGAGGGGATCGGGGAGGTCGAGTTCTATGTCGCCTGTGATTATGTGGTCGGCGTGGATGTTGGGTGGGATTGGGTCTGTTTCGTCTTCCAGAAGCAGGGCGAGGGCTTCTTTGGCGTTGGCGAATGCTTCTTCCGGGGTGTCGCCAGAGGTGATGGCTTCGGGGTAGTGGGGGATGATGGCCTGGTAGCCGTGGGTGTCGGGTATGAGGAAAATGGTGAATTTTTGCTTTGCCATGTTTCCGCTCCAATGCGAGGTCAATGTATATTACAGCACATCGTCGGCGCGTTCATCGAATTCTTTACGAGTCAGTTCCGTTTTTCTGAGGATTTGTCTGAATGTTCCCCTGGGGACTTCTCTCCGGCCCCTTTGAATAGATATGTTCCATCTGCTCGATGGCCTTGTCATCTTCAAGTGAGAGCCTTGACCGCCGGACTCGCGCCAGCCGAGGCTCTCAAGCACTCTTCTTATTTCTGCCGAGCTATATTGTCGTGGCATTTGTAGGGATATCCATCGTTTCTGCCATTATATATCGTAGGCGAGGTTGGGGCGGAGCCAGCGTTGGGCTTCTTCTAGGGGGATTTGCTTGCGGGTGGCGTAGTCGGTTAGTTGGTCGTGGGTGAGGGGGCCTGTGCCGAAGTAGTGGGAGTTTGGGTGGGCTATGTAGAGGCCAGCGACTGAGGCGGTGGGCCAGATGGCGTAGTTCTCGGTTAGGCGGGCGCCGGTGGCTTGTTCGGCGTCGAGGAGGCGCCAGAGGGTGGCTTTTTCGGTGTGGTCGGGGCAGGCGGGGTAGCCGGGGGCGGGCCGGATGCCCCGGTAGCGTTCTTTGATGAGGTTTTCGTTGGTGAGGTTCTCTTGGGGGGCGTAGGCCCAGAGTTCGCGGCGGACGCGCTCGTGGAGTCGCTCGGCGAAGGCTTCGGCGAGGCGGTCGGCGAGGGCCTTGGACATGATCGCGCCGTAGTCGTCGTGGGCTTCTTCCAGGGCGGCGGCGAATTGGTCGGCGCCGTGTCCGGCGGTTACGACGAATGCGCCTATGTAGTCGGGGACGCCGGAGTCGCGGGGGGCGATGAAGTCGGCGAGGCAGAAGTTGTTCCTGGGCAGGTTGGCGCGCTGGTTGGATTTGTCGGCCTGCTGGCGGAGGAAGTGGAAGGTTTCGAGGACCTGCTGGCGGGTTTCGTCGGTGTATAGCTGCACGTCGTCGCCGACGGAGTTGGCGGGATAGAAGCCGATGACGGCGCGGGCGGTGAATGTGTTCTTGGCGATTATCTTGTCCAGGAGGTTCCGGGCGTCGCGGAAGAGGGTGCGGGCCTCGCGTCCGTAGGTGGGGTGGTCGAGGATGGCGGGGTAGGCGCCGCGCAGTTCCCAGGCGAGGAAGAAGGGTGTCCAGTCTATGCGGTCAACGAGGTCCTGGAGGGGGTAGTCTTGGAAGACGCGGGTTCCGGTGAAGGTGGGCTTCGGAGCGGCGGTCCTGGGCCAGTCGAAGGTCTCGTGTCGGGCGCGGGCTTCGGCGATGGTGAGCAGGCGTCGGCGGTCGGCGCGGGATGCGCGGTCGGCGCGGGTCTTCCGGTATCGCTGGCGGGTGTCTTCGAGCAGGTCGGCGCGGGTGCCCTCCCCTACCAGTTGGTTCATGGTGGTGACGGAGCGTGAGGCGTCCTTGACGTGTATGACGCCGTGTGGGTACTCGGGCTCGATTCGGACGGCGGTGTGGGCGACGGAGGTGGTCGCTCCGCCTATGAGCAAGGGGATATTGAATTCCTGGCGGTTCATTTCGCGGGCGACGGTGACCATTTCGTCGAGGGACGGGGTGATGAGGCCGCTGAGTCCTATGACGTCAGCCTGGTGTTCGCGGGCGGCATCGAGGATGTTCTGGAAGGGGGCCATGACGCCGAGGTCCACTACTTCGTAGTTGTTGCAGCCGAGCACGACGCCGACGATGTTCTTACCGATGTCGTGAACGTCGCCCTTGACGGTGGCCATGACTATCTTGCCGTTGGAGCGTGGGGTGTCGGTGTCCTGACGCTCGGCCTCTATGTGGGGGACGAGCTCGGCGACGGCTTTCTTCATGACGCGGGCGCTCTTGACGACCTGGGGCAGGAACATGCGGCCCGATCCGAAGAGGTCTCCGACGACGTTCATGCCGTCCATGAGGGGGCCTTCGATAACGTGGAGGGCGCGCTCTGCGGCCTGGCGGGCTTCTTCGACGTCGGTCTCGATGTGGGAGTCTATGCCGTTGACGAGGGCGTGGCTGATGCGCTCGGCGATGGGCAGGGATCGCCAGGCGTCGTCCTGGGCGGCCTCGCGGGTCTCGCCGCGAACGGTGTCGGCGATTGCGAGAAGACGCTCGGTGGCGTCGGGGCGGCGGTTGAGGACGACGTCCTCGACGGCTTCGCGCAGGTCGGGCGGGATGTCTTCGTACACGCGGAGTTGTCCGGCGTTGACGATGCCCATGTCCATGCCCGCGCGGGTGGCGTGGTAGAGGAAGACGGAGTGGATGGCCTCGCGCACGGGGTCGTTGCCCCTGAAGGAGAAGGAGACGTTGGAGACGCCTCCGCTGACGTGGGAGAGTGGGAAGCGGCGCTTGAGCTCGCGGGCGGCCCGGATGAAGGCGACGGCGTAGTCGTTGTGTTCCTCGATGCCGGTGGCGACGGCGAAGATGTTGGGGTCGAAGATGATGTCCTGGGGCGCGAAGCCGACGCGCTCGGTTAGGATGCGGTAGGAACGCTCGCAGATGGCGACCTTGCGCTGGACGGTGCCGGCCTGGCCGCGCTCGTCGAAGGCCATGACGATGACGGCGGCCCCGTATCTGCGGACGACGCGCGCCTGCCGGATGAATTCGTCCTCGCCCTCCTTTAGAGAGATTGAGTTTACGACGCCTTTTCCTTGGAGGCACTTGAGTCCGGCCTCAATGACGTCGAAGCGGGAGCTGTCCACCATGATCGGGACGCGGGAGATGTCGGGTTCGGCGGCGAGGAGCTTGAGGTAGCGGTCCATGGCGGCCTCGGAGTCGAGCATTCCTTCGTCCATGTTGATGTCGAGGATCTGGGCTCCGTTTTCGACCTGCTGTCGGGCGACGGCGACGGCGTCCTCGTATCGCTCGCGGCGGATGAGACGCCTGAAGCGGGCGGAGCCGGTGACGTTGGCGCGCTCTCCGACGTTGATGAAGTTGGAGTCGGATCGTATTTCGAGGGCCTCGATGCCGCTGAGGAGGGTGTTGGGGCGTGGGTCGGGTCGCTGGCGTGGCGGGATTCCGGCGACGGCGTCGGCTATGGCGCGGGTGTGTTCGGGCCGGGAGCCGCAGCAGCTACCGACGATGTTGGCCAGGCCGCTCTGGGCGAATTCGCGCAGGTTGGCGGCCATGTGGGCGGCGGTCTCGTCGTACTCGCCGAACTCGTTGGGTAGGCCGGCGTTTGGGTAGCAGGAGACGAAGTGGGAGGCGACGCCAGCGAGGGAGGCTAGGAAGGGGCGGATCTGGTCGCTGCCGAGGGAGCAGTTGATGCCGACGCTGAGCAGGGGGACGTGGGTCACGGATGCGTAGAACGCCTCGGCGGTCTGGCCGGAGAGGTTGCGACCGCTCAGGTCAATCGAGGTGAAGGAGACCATGACGGGGACGCACGCTCCGATGTCATCGAAGACGCTCTCGACGGCGTAGAGGGCAGCCTTGGCGTTGAGGGTGTCGAAGGTCGTTTCGACGAGAAGGATGTCGGCGGCGCCATGGAGCAGACCGAGAGCGGCCTCGGCGTAGGTTTCGGCGAGTTCGTCGAAGGTGACGTCGCGGTAGCCCGGGTCGGCGACGTCGGGGGATATGGAGAGGGTCTTGTTGGTGGGACCGAGGCTTCCGGCGACGAAGCGGGGCTTGTCAGGGTCGGCGGTGGTGTATTGGTCGGCGACCTCGCGCGCCAGTCGCGCGGCTTCGCGGTTTATCTCGTACACGCGGTCTTCGAGGCCGAACTCGGTGAGGCCGTAGCGGGTGGCGGTGAAGGTGTTGGTGGTGAGGATGTCGGCGCCAGCGTCAAGGTACTGGCTCTGGACGTCGCGGATGAGGTCGGGCTGGGTGAGTACGAGGGCGTCTATGCAGCCCTTGAGATCGTGGTCGTGGTCGGCGAAGCGGGCGCCGCGATAGTCGCGCTCGCTGAGGCCCTGGGACTGGAGCATGACTCCCCAGGAGCCGTCCATGACCATGACGCGGCGTTCGAGGATGCGCTCGAGCTCGGCGGTGCGGTCGGTGATGGGATGGGCTGTTGTTGTCATGGGCGCATGGTCCTGTGTTCGTCTGGTCGGGGTATTGTAACCAAGTTGGCGGGGGAGTTTCATATTTGGAGGCAGATGTACCCTCACCCCAGCCCTCTCCCAGAGGGAGAGGGGTATGTTGATCAGTATTCATAGCTAACTGCGCGTTTGCCGACCCTTGTGAGCCTAGGGGGAGAGGGAGTTTAGGGAGTTCTCAGAACCGATTTTCTGAAATTGGCTCAAAACTCCTTGACAAGAACGCTCGTACTGTTCTAAAGTGTTCTTAACAGAGGTTATCCAAGTCTAAGGACAAAGATGCTATGGCAACAGCGACCAGAAACATCAGCAACTCGCAGATACCAATGCCCGGTATGCCGAGGCCGTACACCATCAGGCGTGTTCTGAGTTCAGGCAGCGTGGCTCCGGGGCAGATCGTCGAGTACCAGGGTCGGATAAGCGGCGGTCCCCGCTTCGGCCTGAAGGGAAGAGTCGTCAAGACCAGGGGTCGGCAGGCGGTTGTGGACATGGGCACTGACGGCACATGGCACATACCCTACTACTTCCTGGCCGAACCGCAGGCCGCATAGGAAGGCTGAGCCTTCACCCTTAATCTCAACTAGACATTTATAGGCCAGTCAGAATCGCTACCCTGACTGGCTTCCTATCATACACGGGGAGGATGAATCATGTTCTTCAAGCGTCGGCGCAAGGCTGAAATGAGTGTATCGGCATCCCAGATAGAGCGCGCCCTCGGCATCGGCATCCGCGTAGTAGGAGTTGGCGGAGGAGGAGGCAACGCAGTCCGCAGAATGGTCAGCGGGAATCTTACCGGGGTGCGATATTTGGTCCTGAATACGGACATACAGGCTCTGAGAGGTTTCGACAGCGTTCCGACGTTTGCCATAGGTCCCAACACGACCGGTGGCATGGGATCGGGCGGTCAACCCACAGTGGGACGCAAGGCGATGCGTGAAAGCCAGAAGGATGTGTCAAAGCTGCTGGAAGGCGCCGACATGGTCTTCGTCGCGGTCGGCATGGGCGGCGGCACCGGTACCGGGGCGGCGTCGCTGGTCGCGGACTTAGCTCGAAAGGCGGGGGCGCTTACGGTCGGAGTGGCAACTCTGCCATTCGGGTTCGAAGGTCCTCGTAGGCGGGAGAACGCAGAGGCGGGTCTGAACACGTTTCGTCAGAAGGTGGACACTCTGATTGTCGTGGAGAACGACAGGCTGCTGCCGTCGCTGAATGGGAAGATAGAGTTGGAGCGCGCCTTCAAACTGGCCGACGAGGTTCTTCACCAGGGTGTGCGCGGAATCTCGGACATCGTAACGATGAACGGCATGATCAACGTGGACTTCGCGGACGTGAAGGCGATAATGTCCGACGGAGGCGCGGCGTTCATGGCTATGGGGTCCGGCCATGGCAGAGACGCGGCGGCGCAGGCAGCTCAAGCAGCGCTGTCCAATCCGCTGTTCGACATGCCGCTGGAGGGTGCGAAGGGCATACTGCTCAATATCATGGGCGGGCCGGACCTGACTCTTGGCGAGGTCCACCAGGTGGCGGAGATAATCAAGGACGCAGCGAGCGTGGATGCCAACGTAATCTTCGGCGTGGTACAGGACAGGCAGATGAAGCGGAAAGTGAGCCTGACTCTTGTAGGCACGGGAATTCAGCGCCCCAGCATACAACATAGTCCAGAGATCGGCGACGACGTACCTCTAGCAGTAACGGGGGCCTCGCCTGTCGGCGCATCAACAAACGGACACGCGCCGGTTCCGGTTATGAACATGAAGCCATTGCTTTAGCGAGCCCACACTACGCGGCATTATGGTGATAAAATGAATACATCGGAGACGCCTCGCGTGCTTGGCGACCGTGGCATAGGCTGGCAGGCGGCGGGTTTCGCGCTGGTCGCGTTGGCCAGCGTAGTGATTCTGGGATTCTACTCAGGTTCGGACTTCTGGCTGTTCGAGGCGTTCCGAACCGCCGTGGTTCAGATATATTGGGCTCTGGTAGTGCCGTTGGGCGCGCTGTTCGACTGGGGGAGAAGAATGTTTGAGACAGGAAAAGCGATCAGGGAAGCTAAGCTGAGGCAGATTCGGGACGAGGGCAGACAGGAGGGAATCGAACTCCTCAGGAGACGGCTTGAGGAGTCTGGGGTGTCGGTGCCGCAGGATGTGGTGGAGCGGCTGTATGAAGAACAGAATCGAAACGGCTCCTGAGATGTTCGAGACGGGAAAGTCCATTAGGGAAGCTAAGTTGAGGCAGATTCGGGAGGACGGGTGGCGGGAAGGATATCGTGAAGGGCTTGAGGAAGGGCGCCTTCAAGGGCGTGAGGAAGGGATTCGGAAGGAGATCGAACACGCCAGGACGGTTCTGAAAGAGTCTGGTGTGTCTCTGCCGCCGGAGGTAGCCGAGAGGCTTGATCGGCTATACGATGGATGCGATGATCATCCGCCAAGAAATGGCTTCCTGAGGCTTATCAAGCGAAGAAGCCGTTGTTGATGTGATCGGCTATTGTGGAGGCGACGAGTTCCGGCCTTTGGATCGGAACGTCGTGGATGCTGTCTTCCATCCAGACTGTCTTGCCCTTTGGGAGCAGCGACTCGGCCCTGGCTATCGCTTCCTTGCGCCTGAAGCGGCGCGCTTGTGGGGAGTCCTGATTCTTTTGGCGAGCGGGCATCAACAGCACGGGACATCGGACGTTGGGGTATAGCTCCGAGGGCCTGTGGTCCCATAAAGCCTCGATTATCCTGAAGTGGTTCTCTCGGCTGAGCCGGGAGGCTATCGTCCCGTCTTTCTGTACATCGAAGTTGGCCAGAACGATTTCCTCAATGTGGGGGTTGTCCATGGCGATACTGCGAGACTTCAGCCGCGCTCTGAACGCTTCGAGTGTCACGCCAGTCCAGAGGGGTGGAGCCATTTCACGCTTGGCGTCTTCCAGAGTCCAGTCGGAGCGTCCCGAAATTTCGATTGTGCCGCCATCAACGAAACAGAGGCCGCTCGCCTTGTCTGGGTAGGCGATGTCGTATTCGAGCGCCACGTCCCCGCCCCAGGAGTGCCCAACTATGACAGGGTTTTCAATGCCCAGGGAACTGATGAGACCGTCCAGGTCGGAGACGACGGTGGCGAAATCGTAGCCTGTGTCGGGCTTGAAGGACTGACCGTGACCGCGCTGGTCAAGGGCGATCACGCGGAATTGGCTGGCGAGAATCGGCGCGACGAGGTCCCAGATGCGGCAGTTGGACGCCAATCCGTGAACAAGTACGACAGACTGGCCGCTTCCACCCCAGTCGCGGTAGTGAAGCGAGTTACCTTTTACAGATACGAAACAGTCCTTGGGAAGATCAGCCATCGCTGTCCGAGTCTCCGGGCCTGCGCTGGGTGCGAAGGAAATTCTCGAGCTCTCTCACCATGTCGCCGGGTTCGGGTATCTCCTCGTCTTCAGGCTGACGGGCGGCGTCATAGCGCTGTTCCAGCTTGGTGACGTAGGCGCCCACATCGGACTGAGAATTGATTGCCTTGGAGACGTCGTCCCCAAAAGCCTGGCCCGCGAGGTAAAGCTCCTCTAGGTCAACATCGAAGTCCACGAGGTTGTTCAGCTTGGTAAGCAGCGCATGACTAACCTGCGGGTTCGGAGAGGTCTGAACGTAGTGCGGACTGTGCCCCCAGATGCTGGCATGCTCAAGCTCGTGTTTGTTGCAGGCGTCGGTAAACGCGGTGTGAATTCCCGTCGGCCCCTGGTAGCCCGAATTCTGGATACCAAGCCATTTCACTTTGCCGGTCAACTCAGAGGAGCTTGCGCGCCCGGTAACTCGCGGCTCACGGGTGTGTGGCACAGCATCGAGGAGGGCTCCAAGCGAGACTACGAGTTGGACTTCGCTCTTGACGGCGATATCCGCAACGATGTTGGAATACGCCCGCCATCGCAGATTCGGTTCGGTTCCGACGAACAGGAGCAGATTTCTGCTCTCGTCGCCGCTGTCGGTGAAGTAGTAGAAGTCATTTCTGGGCCAGCGAATGACTCGCCTGCCCTGACGATTCACCCTGGTGTGCGGACGCGTTACCGTGAAGTCGTAGAATTCCTCGGGGTCTATCTCGGCGAATTTCCTGGCAGGCAGCTTGCGTACCAAGTATCGCACGGCCCTGGTTGCGGCCTCGGCGGCATCAGGCCATCCCGCGAAGGCCGTAATCATCGTCGGCAGTTTCGCGTCCACTGTCTGATGTTCTATCAAGCCATCCATAGTCAACAATGTCCACCTTGAAGGGTCTCCTCAAGTTTAGCATCAAGGCCTGATGATGCCAACCTGCACAGTCGCGGGGTTGGAAGTGACCAGCCCTTAAAGGTCTTCTTCACTCCTGATCTTTCCACGGGGGGAACCTTTACCGCAGGTCGTGCAGACATCATCCCCCGTATCAGTGCCCTTGTAGGTTTCCCTCTCAATACGCGGATGTGCACACTCAGGATTCCCCTTGTTGAACCACTGCGACCTCAGTCTCAGCGCGTACAGGTACTCCATTGCTCAACCCTTTCATTGTGTTCTTCGGATTATGTGACAATCAAGAAGTCGCCAATATTCCGTGTCGTTTTGCCTGTGTCGGTCGGACAGAAAGCGTTCACAGTATCCAGTGGGGCCAGCCATGCCCAGCACAAATACATGTCGTCAAGAGCAGAATAAACATAACCCAGGCGCACCAGAACATCAATAGTCCCACGTACCGAAACTCCAGAATCTGGTAATGTTATACTCGCCGCGTCCATCGAAGTGAATAAGGAGAACCATCCAATGAATCAGAACAACGTAATTGGGGTTTCTGTAACGGCTGCCAGCGCGCGCGAGGGGCTGGAGCGGATCGAACATCTGGAGGAGTTGGGCGTCGGAGCGGCGTGGGTGACATCAGGCGGAGGCGGAGGCGAAGCGATAGCCCTCCTCGCGGCCGCGGCTGCGAGAACAGACGTCATAAAGCTCGGCACCTCGATAGTGCAGACGTGGTCCAGACATCCCGTTACGCTTGCCCAACAGGTGCAGGTCATAGACAGCCTTGCGCCCGGGCGCTTCAGGCTTGGGGTCGGTCCCAGCCACCAAGCCCCGATGGAAACCACGTTCGGAGCGGACTTCCGCGCACCGATAGGGCATCTCAGAGAGTATCTGCACATCCTGCGCGCGCTCATGCACACGGGGGCGGTGGAGTTCGAGGGCCGCTGGTACTCGGCCAATACATCACTGTCTTCCACAGTGGACGTACCAATCATGGCTTCGGCGCTGAGGCCCGGAGCTTTCGAGACGTGCGGGGAACTGTCCGATGGCGCCATAAGCTGGGTCTGCCCGCACTTCTATCTCAGAGACACTGCCCTACCCGCGCTTACCAGAGGCGCAGAATCCGCCGGTCGGCCTACGCCTCCGCTCATTGCCCACGCGCCGGTTTGCGTAACCGATGACCTGGACGCGGCCCGCGACGGTGTTAGGGCGCGGCTCGGTTACTTCCCAAGTATCCCGTTCTACGCGAATATGTTCGCCGAGGCGGGGTTCAGCGGCACTCCCGATTCCGGCTGGACGGACGAAATGCTGGACCAGGTGCTCATAGCAGGGGACGAGGACGCGGTGGCGGAACGCATCAGTACGGTCATCGAATGGGGAGCGACGGAGATCCTGGCAACACCTATTCCGTGCGGAGATGATCCTGACGCAACCGAGGAACGCACGCTGAAACTGCTTGCCCAGATAGGGAAGGACGCCTGAACTCATGAAATTGACAATAGAGAAGTTCGCGTCCGTCGTCGTGACCACGGACTCAACCTGGACATTCGCCGTATTATCGGACGGCGAGGGCAGTTCGACCACGGTGGAGCTGACCGCCGGAGCGGACTCCAGAGCGGTCGCCGGAACCCTGGCGGACTTAGTGTCCGAGCTGTACTCCGAGGACGTGACGGATGAATCGCAGGTAGAAGCGACCCTGGAATTGAGTTCAGACGAACTCAGAAGAAACCGGGTATTGGCGACCGCGGCCAGCGGCCTGAGAACCGCGATTTCCCAGCTTGGCGCGATGAGGAACGGAGTCGGTCTTACGGAGTTTCTCGGGGGCAAGGCGGTCGAGAGCGTCCCTCTATACGCAAACATCAACCGCTCGCTGTTCGCCACGGACCGGACGCCAGCAGACTTCTACCGCACAGCGGAGCGAGCAGCAAAGGCAGGATTCGAGGCGTTCAAGTGCGCGCCGTTCGACGAGGTGCGACCACCTTCGACCCCCGACAGGATTATGGAAGAGGCGGCTCCGGGACTGGCGCGTGTTGCGGCCGTCCGGGACGCTATCGGCCCGGACGCGACGCTGCTGGTGGACTGTCACAGCCGATTCGAGAGGGACACCGCTCCGCTGATCGTGGAAGAACTGCACAAGTTGAACGTTGGCTGGTTCGAGGAGCCGGTGGAGCCGACCGAGGACGCGGAGGTTCTGGCGGAGATAGCGCGCTGGGCGCCTATGCCGGTAGCCGGCGGGGAGTCGGGCTATGGCGCTGAGTTCTTCAACGAGATTCTGGATTCGGAGGCGGTGTCTATCGTCATGCCGGACGTGAAGTATTGCGGCGGCACGGCTGAGGCGGTCAGATCGGGGCGTTCGGCCATCAGAGGAGGTCACGGATTCTCGATACACAGTCCGGCGGGGCCTATTTCGCTACTGGCGAGCGGACACGCGACGGCGGCCACAAGCGGCGCGATGCGTCTGGAGCACGCAGTGTATGAGGCGGACTGGCGCGCGGACCTGGTTCTGCCGACGGAGCGAGTGGAGGACGGCAGGCTGTGGTTCCCGGGCGGGGTCGGTCTGGGGGCGACGCTGAACTGGGATATTGTTCAGCGGTTTGGGTTGGTGTGGGGGGTGTGAGGATTGAGACGAAAGGAGGTCAAGCCTGGATGTCGGATTCCATGTATGATTCTGGTCTGGCCAACTCCGGTAGCATTGACGTGCTATACTCAATTCAAGACACTGAGACTACGCTGAATGTGAAGGGAGCGTCAGATAGGTCCTCTAATGGATACTGGAGATATTTTGGGATGGATTGCTCTGATTATATCTGCTTTGGCCCTATGGCTTGGCTGGAGATCTGATAACGCTGCCAGAAGGCTGAATGAAGAACTCTCAGAGATGCACCGACGGGAAGCTGAACGTGTTGATAGGTTGATTGAGTATCTGATGAATAGATAGAAGGGGGTTGTTTCGAATGGGAGTAATTGAAATTACTATCACCTCTACCCTCGTCGGAGTTGTGTTAGTGATGGCATTCGCTAGAATCCGTGAGCAGAACAAGCTTAGGTATGCAGCGGAAGAACTCAAGCGCTCTCATCAAGACTTTGGACAAGTTTTGTCTAAGCTTGAAAATGTCGTTGGCATGAAGAATCCACCTCACCCTGGTCTGTCAATTCGGCATGATTGCCTTGAGCCGTTGGGCTTGAGCGTAACGGACGCCGCCGCGCATCTTGGAGTCAGCCGCAAGCATCTGTCAGATGTTGTGAATGGTCGGTCTGGGATTTCACCGGAAATGGCGGTGCGGCTTGACAAGGCGTTTGGCGGTGGCGCTCACACTTGGTACCGACTTCAGGTTGCTTATGATCTGGCTCAGGTTATGGAGAGGGCCGACCAGATTGAAGTCGAGCGAGTTTCATCTGCGTTGTGAGGCTTCAGAGCTTACCCTGGTTGGCAAATATCATGAATCTCTGAACTGAGACATAGTGCAGGGGGATTCGAGTGGGTGTGGAGGAATTAGCCAATACACTTTCCAGCCTGATGAACGTACGTCGAGGGTTCATTGACCAGCCAATTCACCAACCTTTTGAATAACCTTGCGAAGAGGCTTCTGATCTCATGTGCCGGAGTAGCAGCAATTGGATGCGGAACACCGGAGCCAACACCGGATACGAATGTTTCCACTGAGAGTATTGTCAAGGAGTCAGTTTCTGGAGTCGCCACATACCAAGTGCCAAATACAGCAGATACCGTTCTCGAAATCTATATTGTAAGTGTCTTGAAAGTTGGCAACTCATCGACAGTCATCGGGAAACAGGTTATTGAAAACCCAACAAGCGGCTCGCATCTTTTCAATGTCGAGTATTCACCAGAAGATATTGATCCGAGAACTCGGTATGCAATCCAGGGACTGTTGCTACAAGACAACGAGCCTGTAGCCATGAATACTATCGTCTATCCTGCACTTAGAGGGTGTCTGAGAAGTCATTTCAGGTAGGATGAGCCAGTCTGCGAAGCATCAGTCTGACCATGGCAGCGTACACGAATGATTCCTCAGACTCAGGCAAGAATTCATAGTCTTTCGACAATCTGCGGTTACGCACCAGCCATGCGAATGTACGCTCCACAACCCAGCGCCGCGGCAACACCACAAACCCCTTCGGACGACTCGGAGGCTCCTGGTCTCCTACCACCCATACCCTGCCGGACCAACTGTGTCTCACAACCTCCAAGTCCCAGCCCAGCGTGGTTCTCATCCATCCCTTAAGTCCACGATACGCGTAGTCCGCCCACACCTTCCGCATCCTCGGAAACCGGCCGCTCAGAACCTCCATGACCAACTTGGCGCCCGCCTTGTCAGACAATCCGGCCTCATGCACCTTCACCTTCAGCAATAACCCTTCGGTGTCCACAAGTATGTGTCGTTTCCTGCCATTGACCTTCTTGCCGCCGTCGTAGCTGCGTAAGCCCCCCTTTCACTCGTCTTGGCAGACTGCGAGTCTATCGCGCCCGCGCTCGGTGTGGAACATCGTCCTTGTGTTACTCTGACTCGCTCGCGCAATGCTTCGTTCATATCCTCCCAAACACCTTCCATTCGCCATGCTCTGAAATAGTGATAGACGGTCTTCCATGGCGGAAGGTCATGCGGAAGCATCCTCCAGGGTATTCCTCCCCTAAGAACGTAGAAGATGGCGTTGACGATCTCGCGCATATCCACTGAGCGCGGTCGTCCGCCCGCTCCGGCTTTCGGAATCAGTGGCTTGAGGATGACCCATTCGGTGTCTGACAAGTCTGTGGGATACGGCTTACGCTTCATAATGAGACCATCTTAACACTTCTCAGACACCCTCTTATACCAATTCAGAATAAAGTCACCATGTTCTGCCCGACCGGACGCGATGGATTCCCGCCTTCGCGGGAATGACGCTGGAAATTTGTCTCAGAGATTCACGGCATAGTCAGACTTAAATGGTATTACATATGATGGAACTGATTATGTAGGATACGTTGCCTTGGAGCCAGTCGCACAGAACTCTTTTGAAAGGAGTCGGTGGTTAGAAGTTCCAGCGCCTATTGAGTCAGTCCAAGTGACCGAGACTTACAAGGGTTACTCTATTGGGATAGTGTCGTATCTTCCAAATGGATGCTATAAGTTCAATGGGGCCGAAGTGCGAAGAATAGCCGATGGACTTAAACTCTTCAGCACTGATCCAGTGAATCTGAGTGGTGATGAATTGTTTGATCTTATCGTGGATGCGAATCTTCCTACCGACATCAAGATAGAGGTGACAAATTTTAAGAGGGTTCTCGGCGACAATAAACTTCTGTCAGGATGCTCAATCGGAGTGAGCTATGTAGAAACAGAAATACCCTTCAGTGTGGATGAGTTGCAAACTGGCGAGGTTCACAATGTGACAGTTAACGACAAGCAGGCGATTACATTCACTCCTAGATAGCAAAGCTAATTGGCAAAACGCTACTGGCGATGTCATACCGACTTCATGCCAGCGAGGTGTGTAGTTGTGGACTACGAGGCGCGTTCAGCAAGCAAAGCGCGTACAGCAGGCACTAACTCGTTTGGTATCTCCATCACTGTCTGGGTAGAGTCCTCAAATGCGGCCTCATCTTCGGCGACCGCTTCGTACTCCGTTAGTGAATCATAGTCGTGAAGAATCCTCTGGACGCGTTCCTCGTCCCATCCCTGCGGGAATTCGGTCATGTTCTTCATCTTCTTCTCATGCGTCGCCGAAAGGCAGCGAGCGGTTTGCCTCTCAAAATGTAGCTTGGATGGCTTGCGAAATCAGAACATCCGCCGCGCTTTCAGTATAGCATGGCTGCCAGTCAGAAAGACGAAGACAGCGCCCACCGCGCCAGCGCCTTGTCCTGTGCTCCGATCTCTCCGAGTGAGGTGTAGTAGTGGTCGCGCCAGTTGTCTTGGGGCATTCCGGTGAAGAGCATGAGGTTGAGGGGGTATTGCTCGCTGTCGGTGACGCGGCGGAAGTCATCGCGGAACAGGAAGGTGGGCTTGCCGAGGGCGATTGCCATGCCTAGTTCGATCATGACGCCTTCGTCCGGCGGGACGCCGTTGACGACGGCGAAGATGGCGTCGGAGTCGCGCACGTCTCGGAAGTCGGCCTGGCCAACTTGGTAAGCCCAGCCAGGATCGGAGAAGTCCACCTGGTTGTTGCGCTCGAACGGCTCCCAGACCTCCAGGCCGAGGGATTCGAGCGCTTCCACTATGCGGGGCAGCAGGATTGCCTTCTGGTCTTCGGAGAAGCCGTAGGGGTTGGCGAGGTAGATTGTCTTCTTTGGAGACTGCGACATGGGCCGACTCTCAGTGGCGTTCTGTGTGCTTTAGGTTGTTTGTGTGTTTCTAGCGCACCGCCTCCCCACCCCTGGGTTCCCGCCTTCGCGGGAACGACGAGGAGGTGGGGGAATGATGGCTGGCTATGGCGATGGCTCTAATCTGCGCCGCAGATGGAGCAGGCGAGGGCGAGCATTATCTTGGTTCCGCTGATGAGGCTGGCTATGCCGATTGACTCATCGGTGCCGTGGGCGCGACTCAGCATGGGGTCGTCGTCCGGGTGGGAGCCGGAGAAGCCGTAGGTGATCACGTTGAGCGGGCGGGTGAAGCGCGAATCGGTGAAGCCTGTGCTGATCGCCGGGACCCACTGGATGTCGTCACGCTCCAGCGCCAGCGCGGTCGCTCCCTGGATATGCTCGGTCAACTCGGTATCGAACTCGGACGAGTTGGGGACTGCCATGTAGTCAATCTCGTATGTCACTCCGGGTATCCCGGAGATAATCTTGTCCAACTCGCCGCGCAGGTAGTCGTCGTTCTGGTGAGGCAGCGTCCTCACGTCGCAGGTGAGGTTGATCTGCTCGGGTACACTGTTGGACTTTACGCCGCCGTTTATCATCGTGGGCGTAATCGTCATCCTGGACAGCGCGGTGAGCATGGAGGCGAAACGCGGGTTGTCGTCCCGCACTTCTTCGATGATCTCGTCCACGTTTTCAGGTGAGGGCTTGTGTTCGATTGCGAAGTTGGACAGGTGGGCGAAGAGGCTGGTGGAAGTGTCACGCTCGGCTTCATAGTTCTCGATACGACCCAGTACCTGCGACAGCCTGTACAGCGCGTTTGTCCCCTGCCAGGGCACGGACGCGTGAGCGCTCACGCCCTTCACTGTGAATTCGATCTGGAGCCGTCCCTTCTCGCCGACGCCCAGCAGGTAGGTGAGACCGCCCGCCGCCTCGATGGGCGTTCCGCCGCCCTCGTTGACCGCGAACGGCGCGGTGATCTTTTCGGGATGGTTCTCAGCGAGCCAGCCGAACCCGTAGCGTCCGCCGTGCTCTTCATCCGCGCCGGAGCACAGGATCAGGCTGTCCCGGAGTTGGATGTTGTTGCGCTTTATGAGCCGCATAGCCATGACCTGCGCCGCCAGCAGTCCCTTGCAGTCAGACGCGCCGCGACCGTATATCCGGCCGTCGTGTATCTGCGCGCTGAACGGTGGGAACGTCCACTTCTCTTCCTCCTCCACCGGCACGACGTCCGTGTGGGACATGAACATGAGCCGGGCGTCGGAATTGCGACCCTCGATCCGGGAGATTATGTTGCCGCGTTCCTGCGTTCGTCCCAGGATTTCGGAATCTATACCGTCCGCAGCGAGAAAGTCCCTGACGTACTCGCATACGGGCGTCTCGTCGCCGGTTGGCATGAATCCGGTGTTCACGGACGGTATCTTCACCAGGTCGCGGTGGAGCGCGATGATCTCGTCCTCCATGCTGTCAATCTGCGCGAATAGCGATCTGAGGTCTGGCATCTTAGTTTCTCCTAGTGCAGTATCGGGCTTAGGACTGAATTGTAGTTCGCCCTCACCCTAACCCTCTCCCAGAGGGAGAGGGGACTTTCAGACGACATTCATAGCCGCATTGCTCATTTGCCTACCCCTGTAAGCCCATCGAGGGAGGGATATTTATTCGAACAGATAGCGCGCCATGAGCAGGCCGGCGACACTCTTGGCATCCTGAATTTCGCCGAGCCTGATGAGCCTGTCCACTTCGGACATAGGCACACGCTCCAGTGTAATATCCTCGTCTTCGTCTCCCGGCAACTTGCTCTCCACGAGGTCGCGGGCGAGATAGATGTACAGCATCTCATCGCAGAATCCGGGGGACGAGTAGATACCGCCCAGCGGACGCAGGTTTCGAGATGCGTAACCCGTCTCCTCGCGCAGCTCTCGCTGTGCGGTGTGATCGGGGGACTCCCCCTCCTCTATGACGCCTGCCGGTATCTCAAGCAATTCCAGTCCGACGGGGTACCTGTACTGTCGGACCAACAGCACGTTGTCGTCGGAGTCTATCGGGATTATAGCTACCGCGCCCGGGTGGTGGATGACCTCCCGAGTAATCTGGCGACCGTCAGGCATCAGGAGCGTGTCAACTCGCGCCTCGACTATCCTTCCGGAAAATACCGTTTCCTGGCTTATGGTCTGCGAACGTTCCGTCATACTGATCTCCCTGGAGGATCCGACAGGGGGAGATATTCACCCTCACCCCAACCCTCTCCCTTGAGGGAGAGGGAGTTTGTTGATTGACGATCATGGCCACTCCACACTTTCCTACTCTTCTGAGCCTTCCGGGACTCAGGACGGCGGCGTGAGATTATAGACAAGTCCCAGCCGGCGTGTTAGCTCATCGTAGAATGCGGTTCGGGGTTTCGATCTAAGGAATCTTGCCTCGTGCGGACTGCGTGAGATTCTAACCCTGGATCCGGGACGCAGCTCCACATCTTCCATTCCGTCCACGCTCACAAGCGCGGCTTTATCTTCCCCAGTGGACAGTATTATCTCGGTATCTTCGGGCAGAACGAGGCCGTCGCGCAGTCCGGTGTGGGCGGCCACGGGCTGGAGCATCATCATGAGGGCTTCGGGGAAGAAGATCGGGCCGCCAGCGGACAGCGCGTATCCGGTGCTTCCGGTAGGCGTGGAGACGACGAGGGCATCGGCGCGATAGGTGGTCAGGAACTCGCCATCCACGACCGTATCTATGTCAAGCAGATGCGCGACCCCCACTCGACCTACTACCACGTCATTCAGGGCATCCATGCTCAGGACTTCGCTGCCGTCCGCGTCGGTGACTACGGCCCTGAGCATCATTCGACGCTCGACTCGAACGCTTCCGTTGAGGTAGAAGGGCAGCCTTTCTTCGGCCTCCTGGACTCTGAGCTCGCTCATGAAACCGACCCGTCCCATGTTTACGGCAACGACGGGGATCGAGTACGAAGCTATCGAATGAACCGTTCGCAGGATAGTGCCATCACCTCCGGCGACGACGATCAGCGAGGTATTCCTGAATTTCTCTTCGCGCTCCGCCACATCATAGGCGGATGAGACCCATGAGCGGTCGCGCAGGTCGAGACTCGATACAAGGGAATCAATCAGCAGCGGGGCGTCATCTACGAGGGCGTTATAGACGAATCCTATGAGGGACATAGCAAATCCCTCACACACCGAGGACGCCGACCGCGGACCTCGCCAGGTCTATCAATGGCGCGGGATATACGCCAAACACGAATGTCGCCGCCGCCGTTACCACAAGAGCCGCGCCGGTTGCGGCGTCCGCCGCCAGGGGCTTGTCCTCCGCGGGTTCGCGCAGGTACATCACTTTGACCACCCGCAGGTAGTAGTAGGCTGATATGACGCTGTTTACCATGCCCGCGACGGCGAGCCATTCGAGGTTCGCGTTGACCGCCGCTCCGAACAGGTACACCTTGGACATGAACCCGATGGTGGGCGGTATTCCGGTCAGAGAAATCATGGCGAACGCCATGCCCGCCGCAAGCATGGGAGCGCGACGCGAGAGGCCGCCGTAGTCGTCAATCTCGTCCGAGTTTATGCTGTTGGATACGGCTATCACAGCGCCGAATACCAAAAGGTTGGTGGCAACGTATCCGCCCAGATAGAACAGGACCGCCGACGGCCCGGCATCCATGCTGCCGCTCTGCGCGCGGGCGGCGAGTCCGACCATCACATACCCCGCGTGGGCAATCGTGCTGTAGGCCAGCATTCGCTTGATGTTGTTCTGCCTGATGGCAACGAGGTTGCCGAAAGTCATGGAGGCAATGCTCAGTATCGCGAATATGGCCGCCCAGTTTTCACTGAACACCTCGAACGGGAACGATATGTAGAACAGGCGAAGAATGACCGCGAATCCGGCGGCCTTGGAAGCGACCGAGAGGAACGCCGTTATCGGGGTGGGCGCGCCTTCATATACGTCGGGGGCCCAGAACTGGAACGGCACGCTGGAAATCTTGAATCCGAAGCCCGCTATCAGCAGGATGACACCAAACAGCAGCGCCTTGTTGTCTCCGAACGCCGCTTGGGGGTCCAGCACTCCGTAGTCCAGAAGCCTTGCGATCTGCGACGCTATGCCTTCCAGCGACGTCGTGCCCGTGAAACCGTAGATGAACACCATTCCGTAGAGGAGCACGGCGGAGCTTATGGCGCTCAGTATCAGGAACTTCATGCCGGATTCGGCGGACCTGCCATCTCGCAGGAAGGCCGCGAGCGCGGCTGAGGGAAGCGCGGTAAGTTCGAGCGCGACGTATATGGAGATCAACTCTGTCGCGGACGGGAGAAGCATCATGCCGGTGGTCGCCAGGAGCACCAGCCCGTAGAACTCGCCCTGGAATCGCCGGATTCGCTGGACGTAGCCGTTCGACATGAGGATGACGAGCGCCGCCGCCGCCGAAAGCAGGAACTTGAAAAACAGGCTGAACTTGTCCACCACCAGCGTTCCGAAGACGCCCTGCATCTGGCTCGTGGAGGAGTTGTCCAGATCTACCCACAAGATAATGCTGAGAATTACGGGAATCGCAAGACCCACGACACCGAATACTGCCAGAATGCTCTTTCGGGAGACGACGAGATCGAGCAGTATGAGCGCCATCGCTATCGCTGCGAGCGATATTTCGGGAGATAGCAGGTATATGTCGTGTAACGTCATTATGGGCTCGCGGTACGCTTGATTACTGGACGCTCATTACTGCATTTTGCAGAGAATCTACTATGGGGGCCACGCCGGTCGAGAATACGTCCGCGATTGTGGAAGGGAATATCCCGACAACCATTATCGCTATTATCAGGGCAGCCACGGGGACCATTTCCAACGGAGTGGCGTCGGTCAGATCGTCCAGCCTGGAGTTTCGCGGGCCGAACATCACGCGCTGCAGCATCCACAGAATATATCCCGCCGTAAGCACCACGCCGAACGCGCCTATCGCGGTCAGCCAACTCCATACGGGGAATGTTCCAAGGAAGACGTGAATCTCGGAGACGAATCCCGCCGTCGCGGGAAGGCCGAGGGACGCGAGCCCCGCGACCGCAAGCGACGCCGAGAGCACAGGCATGTTCATGGCGAGTCCACCGAGGTCGGGTATATGCCTGGTATGCGCCCTTTCATACACGTAACCGACCAGCAGGAACAGAAGTCCCGTTATCGCGCCGTGGGTGAACATCTGGAGCGCCGCTCCCGTCAGTCCAAGCGGCGATATCTGTCCGGCGACTCCCACAGCGGACGACAGCCCGAGCACGACGAATCCCATGTGGCTAATCGAGCTGAAGGCTATCAGCCTCTTCATGTCGGTCTGGCGCAGGACTACGGACGCGCCGTACAGGATATTCACTACGCCCGCTATCGCAAGAAGCCAGGACACGTCTCTGAGTACGTCCGGGAACATCGCCGCTGAGACTCGCAGCATCCCGTAGGCGCCCATCTTCAGAAGCACGCCGGCGAGCATTACGCTTGCCGCTGTCGGCGCGTCGGTGTGAGCGTCCGGCAGCCAGGTGTGCAGGGGCCAGATTGGGAGCTTGACCGCGAATGCCACGAAGAGCATAGCGAACACAACGATGGAAGGAAGCAGCAGCCTGCTTTCCGTGATCGCGGCGGGCAGTTCGGTCATGTCGAACGTTCCAGTCGAGAAGAACAGGACCAGGATACCGACGAGCATGAACGCGCTGCCGAGTATCGTGAATATGAGGAACTTCATCGCGGAGTATTCGCGCCGTCCGCTTCCCCATATTGAGATGAGGAAGAACATCGGGATGAGTTCCAGTTCCCAGAACAGGAAGAACAGGAAGAAGTCCAGCGAGGTGAACACTCCCATGACAGCGCCCTGGAGGGCGAGCAGCCAGACGAAATACTCTCTGACCCGGTGGGCGATGCTCCACGAGGCGAATATCGCCACCATTCCGAGCAGGCCGGTAAGCAGGACCAGCGGCGCGCTCAGTCCGTCAACGGCCAGGAAATACTGCACCCTGAACGATTCGACAGGAATCCAGTTAGTCGCTTTGTCAACAAGCTGGTACTGCGGCGCGCCGTGCGAGGTGTCGTACTGGATAAATATGACGAATGTCAGCGCCAGTTCGACCAGCGAGACAATCGCCGCGAACCACTTCACCATGACGGCGCTCCGCCCGAACAGCGCTATCAGAACCGCTGCCGCTATCGGCAAGAATACCGCGATTGTCAGCCAACCTTCGAACAAGTTTTTCTTTCCCTTGCGACTATCTGAAAACTAACGTTGCATCCAGTTATATCTTTGCCACTCCCCAGAATGCTGAGGCTAGTGGATTCCCGCCTTCGCGGGAATGACGATTAATGGTTGGAGTATGGCATTTTCATATGGATATGTTACTAGAGGAACCACAGATACAGCCCCAGCATTATCAATATGCCGACGGATATGGCCGCTCCGTACTGCTGAAGCTGGCCGGTTTGGAGTTGGCGCAGGGGGGTGCCTACATTGGCGCCCAGCCATCCGATCCTGTCCGCAACCCAGTCCACGATGTTCTTGTCTCCCCAGTCCAGTATGCGGGCCGCGCCGTTATAGAACACGCGGCGCACGAGAATGTCTTCGTACAGTTCGTCGAAATAATACTTCCTGCTGAGCGTGGTGTAAGCGGACCTGAATCGCTGGCCCATTGCCTCAGCCGACCACGCCTGCCGATAGTACATCATGTAGGCTACGAAGATGCCCGCGACCGCAACCGCTGTTGACACCAGGGCCAGAGGAAGGTCGAAGCTCGGGATCTTGACCGCGACCCATCCCTCGCCCATGAAGTGGGCGAACCAGTGGGCCGGAACGAGGCCGAGGTCAACGAGCGGGTTCGTGATGAAGCCGGCCAGAACGGCGAGAACGGCCAGAATCGCCATTGGGAGGACCATCACCCATGGGGATTCGTGAAGGCTTACGTGCCCGAGGTGCAGTTCTTCAGATTCCTCACCCGTATCCAGGGCTTCGGAGTCCGCGCCGCCCCTGAAATCGCCGTCGAAGGTCATGAACAGCGCGCGGAACATATAGAAGGCGGTCATAAACACAGCCGCGAGTCCGAGCAGGTACACCAAGTATCCCACCGCGCTTCCGACGTGGAACGCGCTGGCAAGGATCTCGTCCTTGCTCCAGAAACCGGACGTCGGGAATATGCCCGCCAGCGCGACGCTGCCCGCCAGGAATGTTATGTAGGTCCAGGGCATATATCGCCGCAGACCTCCCATGTATTTCATGTTGAAGGTGCCAGAGGCGTGGTTGACCGATCCGGACCCCAGAAACAGCAGCGCCTTGAAGAAGGCGTGGGTGAACAGGTGGAAAATGGCGAATGCGTAGGCGCCAACTCCCAGCGCCAGCATCATGTATCCAAGCTGGCTGACTGTCGAGTATGCCAGGACGCGCTTGATGTCGTTCGCTACCAGTCCCATGGAAGCGGCGAATATCGCGGTGAAGCCACCGATGAGCGCAACGACCGTCATCATCTCGCTGGATGCCTGGAACACGGGGAAGAAACGAGCGACGAGGAACACGCCGGCCGCCACCATAGTCGCGGCGTGAATCAGCGCGCTGACCGGAGTCGGGCCTTCCATTGCGTCCGGGAGCCATGTGTGCAGCGGGAACTGGCCGGACTTGCCGATGGCGCCGGCGAATATCCCGGCGGCCACCCAGGTGGCGACGCCCCCGGCTACCAGTCCGAGTTCAACTGCCTTGTAGAGATCTATAACGTCGAGGCCGTTCAGGCCGGAAGCCGCGAGCAAATCCTGGTTGGCGAACAGATACAGGATCGCGAGCAGGAATCCAAAATCGCCTACGCGGGTAACGATGAACGCCTTCTTTGCGGCGTTCGCCGCGGACGTGCGCCCGTACCAGAATCCAATGAGCAGGTACGAACACAGCCCTACCAGTTCCCAGAACACGAATATCTGGATTATGCTGGACGCCAGCACCAGGCCGACCATCGAAGCGGTAAACAGGGACATGTAAGCGTAGTAGCGGGCGTAGGCGGGGTTGTCCTCTTCGCTCATGTACCCGACGGAGTATATCTGCACCATCAGGCTCACGCCGGTTACGACGACCAGCATGACCGCGGTGAGCGGGTCCATCAGGATGCCGACATTGAGCTCGAACGTTCCTACCGTCAGCCAGTGGTGAGGCTCGAACTCTACGTGGCCGTGTCCGGTGATCGTCGCGGCCAGCGCCATCAGCGATATGACGAAAGCGGCGCCGACAGCGATGATCGTTATAGCGCCCGCGGAGAATCCCAGAAGATCTCTGGGGGATTCGTGGTGGGCGGAATCGGACGAGTCGTGTGAATCGCCGTCCGTCCCGTGTGAACCGGATGACAGAAATCCGCCGTAAGTGCGGATGCGGGATGCGGGCCAGATGACGAAGGCAATGACCAGAAACGACGCCAACGGGGCGAGCAGAGTAAGCCATACCAGCGTTTCGGATATCATCTACAGCTTCCTCAGAATCTCGTCGGCCACGTGTTCCCGACCTTTGGGAACATAAATCTTATACGACACTCGCTCTCCCCACTCGATAATATCGCCAACCGGAAGAATCTTTGTGGGAAGCCCGTCCCCTTCCAGGACGTCCTTCCACATCTCAGCCATCATAAGATTAGGCGCGGTCTTGTACTCAACCCACATAAGAAGGTTCCCCTAGTTCTTCATCTGGGCTGCGTCCGTCACGAAGACGGTCGAACGGCTTCTGTAAATGGCGATGACGATAGCCAGTCCCAGGGCGACCTCCGCCGCCGCTATCGTGATGATGAAAATGGCGAATATCTGCCCTGTTAGAAGGGATTGCGCTATATCGGACGCCCTGGAGCCGGTGTTTGCTAGCGTCGCGGGAACCGTGTAGCGGGAGAATGCCACAGCCGCCAGATTGACAGCGTTGAACATAAGCTCGATAGACATAAGCACCGCGATGGCGTTGCGCTTGGACAGCGCGCCGTAAAGCCCGATGGAGAACAGGACCGCGGATACTATCAGAAAGTTCTCGAGGCTCAACGCTTCACCTTTCCCGGATCAGCGCAAGCGCGCCAATTATGGCTGCGAGAAGGACGACTGACGCAACTTCGAACGCCAGGACGAAGTCCTGAACCAGCAGCCTTCCGATCCACGGGATTGTGTTCGAGAACACTTTTTCGATCTGGCTAGTAGTCGCCGCGCTCAGGCTTCCGTTTTGAAGGACGGTGTCGAGAACGAGCCAGTTGGTATTGACCGCGACGAAAATCGCCGCCGCGCCAAACAGCGCGGACAGGATAGCCACCGGAATTCTCATTGTGTGCGCCACGCTTCCGCGCTCTACCTCGCCGGTCATGAGTATGGCGAAGATGATGAGCACCGAAATCGCGCCGACGTAGATGAGCACCTGCACCGCGGCGATGAATTCAGCCCGCAGCAACACGAACATTCCAGCGACCGCAATGAACGACACGATCAGAAATAGCGCCGCCCTGAACAGGTTCTGCATCTGAACGACCGCGACTGCCGCGACGATGCTCGAAATCGCCAGCATCCAGAACGCTACGTCAACGAATAGAGATCCCTCTGTTCCCTCTCCAAGCATCAACGCTGCCCCCACCTGCGCTGCTGTTCGGTCAGCGAAGGCTTTTCGTGTCGGTGGACTTCACGCCAGTCGGCCTCGTCGCCTTCCAGCGGGTTGTATTCCCGCGCGGAGGCGAGCTGGGGCCTGTACCAGTGGCTTGGACGCTTGGGCGACTCGACTAGCCTGGCCTTGTCTATTACAAGGTCGGCGCGCCTGTATCTGCCTTCCTCGAATCCGCTGCCCATGTGGAGCGCGTCATACGGACACGCCTCGACGCACAGACCGCAGAACATGCACCGCCCGATGTCAATGTCGAAGACTTCCAGGAAGTATTTGTCGCCTTCCTGAAGGTCGGTCTTCGCAGGGTCGGTGACGATCTTGATTATCCCGAGAGGGCAGTATTTGGCACACGACGCGCATCCGGTGCAGCGGTTCTCGTACCAGGAGAACTCCTCGCCTCTGAACCTGGGATGCTGGTACTGCCTGTCCGGCACAGACGCCAGACCGACGAGCGCCTTGAAAGCCTCACCGGGCTGCTTGAGCGCGAATGACACCGGATTCTGGTCGTGCATCTTAGCTAAGCCTATGATGCCGACCTTGCGGTCCGGGTACTGGTTTACGGTGAACATTCGCCCGGGCGTTACCAGATTCTTCATCGTTACGCCCAGACCTTTGACCATTGAGAGGCCATACATATCTAATCAGCCTCCGCGTACATATTGGCCAGCGGCGAAGGCGTCGGAGTCGGGCGCTCCAGCCTTCTCTGGCCGAGTATCCTAGCAGTTACTACTATCGCCACTATCGTTATGACCCAGTTTATCGCAGCCATTATCCAGAGAGAAGTGGCCGAGATATTGCCCGCGTCGTCCTGGAGTATAACAACCTCCGCTGCCACCACGAAAATGTTCACTAATGAGAGCGCGAACAGGCCCTTCCAGGCGAATCCCATGATCTGGTCAACGCGCAGTCGCGGCCACGTGGCCCTCACCCACAACAGCGCGAATATCACTACGAAGGTTTTCAGGACGAACCACACCTGTCCCGGAATCGGATCGAATCCCCTGGTCCCGCCCAGGAACAGGGTCGTTATTACGAGCGCGGTGATGATCGGAGCCATGAATTCAGCCAGGAATAGTATCGCGAACTTTATTCCGCTATACTCGGTATTGTAGCCCGAGCCGAGCTCCGATTCCGCTTCTATCTGGTCGAACGGCGTCCTACTCATTTCGGCGGAGGCGGCGGCGACGAATATCAAAAATCCGAGCGGCTGCACCAGCAGGAACGGTACGGTCTGCATTTCCACAATGTCAAACAGCGCCATCGAGCCCGACAGTATCAGTACGCCGACGACGCCCAGCGCCATCGGGACCTCGTAGCTCACAAGCATCGCCACGCCGCGCATCGCGCCCAGCATCGCGTACTTGTTCGCCGATCCCCAGCCAGCCATGAAAATAGCAATAGTATTGACAGAGGTGACGCCCAGCACGAACAGGATGCCGATATTCAGCCGTCCAAGAAAGCTGTCCGTCCCGAACGGGATGACGGCCACCACCAACAGGGTCGGCACCACCAGCACGAGGGGCGCGAATGTCATAACCCAGCGGTCGGCTTCGTCCGGCGTCGTGTCTTCCTTGGTAATCAGCTTCACCAGGTCAGCTATCGGCTGTAGAATCCCGAACGGGCCCCAGCGGTTGGGCCCCAGCCTGTTCTGGAACCTGCCCAGAACCCTGCGCTCGAACCAGGTATAGACCGCCGTGGACAGCATCATTACGTTTATTACTATGAAAGAGAGGGCGGCGGCGGCGATGATGAACGCAACCCATTCCAAGCCTTCGGGCAGAAAGCCAACGAAAAAGCGATAAATGCTTCCGAAGTCCAGGCTCACCTGTCCACCTCTCCAAGAACGATGTCAACCGACCCGAAGGTGGTTATCAGGTCGCCCATCTTTCCTCCCACCAGCATCTGGCGCAGGGGAGTGAGGTTCATGAAAGAAGGCGCGCGAACCTTGCAGCGATAGGGCGAGATTCCACCATCGCTTACCATATAGAAGCCCAGTTCGCCCTTTGGCCCCTCGACAGCGGCATAGGCGTCCCCGATTGGCGCACGCATGAAGAAAGGCGTCTCGGCGCGTATGGGGCCGTCGGGTATCTGCTCGATGCACTGCTTGATTATCTTGACGCTTTCGCGCATCTCCTGGATGCGCACGATGTAACGGTCGAAGTTGTCGCCTCCGACGCCAATAGGCACGTCGAAATCGAGCCTGTCGTACACCTCGTAGGGATCGGCCCTGCGCAGGTCCCACTGCACGCCGCTAGCCCGGAGCATAGGTCCGCTCACCGAGCAGTCAATCGCTTCCTCAGCGGTTAGGACACCCACGCCGCGCGTTCGCGTGAGGACGATCTCGTTCCCGGTTATCAGGTCTTCCAGTTCATCAATGTAGCCGGGCAAGTCCTCGACGACCCTGTCGAGCGCGGGCCAGAATTCCTCCGGCGCGTCCTGGAACAGGCCGCCCGGACGCATGTAGCTCAGGGTAATCCGCGCGCCGCAGAGCATCTCGAACAGGTCCAGAATACGTTCGCGCTCCCTGAAGCAGTACATGAGCGGCGTGGCGAACGCTCCGAGGTCGTTCAGAAGAAAGCCCGTAGCCATGAGATGGCTTGCGATTCGCTGGAGTTCGGCGCTGATCACCCTCAAGTATTGCGCCCGCTCAGGCACCTCTATTTCGGCCAGCTTCTCGACCGTCCGAACGTAGGCCAGGTTGTTGGACATGCTGGCGATGTAGTCCATCCGGTCGGTCAGCGTTACAATCTGGACGTATGACCTGGATTCGGCCAGCTTTTCAGTGCCCCTGTGCAGGTATCCGAACACCGGCTCCACGTCGAGCACTACCTCGCCGTCGAAGGTGACGCGAAGCCTGAAGACTCCGTGCGTGCTGGGATGCTGGGGTCCCAGATTTATGGTAACTGGCTCTGTCTTTATAGGCATTCGGTTACGGGCCTTGCGCTAGCCCAGAAAGTCCTTTCGCAGAGGATGGCCGGGGAATCCCTCCCACAGCAGAATCCTCTTCAGGTTTGGATGCCCATCGAAATGTATTCCCATGAGGTCCCAGACCTCCCTCTCCTGGAGGTCGGCGCCCTTCCAGACATCGTACACCGACGGTACTTCCAGGTTCTCCCTGCCAGGCACCCTGGATTTGACGACTAGGCTGCTATTTCGGCGCAGCGAGAGAAGATGATAGACCATTTCAAAGTATTCGATGTAGTCCACGGCAGATATTGCGTTGAGGAAGGAGAAGTCGAGGGATTCGTCATGTTTTAGTAGTCGGGCAGATTCAAGAATACTCTCCGGCTTCACCCATACAGCCGTCTGATCGAAGTCAACGGCGGCGCCCGGAATAGCGTCGTTTATGCGCCTGGCGGCATCCTCAGCGGAGTGTGCCCTTGTCATTCGGAGGCTTTTCCTTTTCCAGTCTCTGTGTCCGGCGTCAGCCGAAACCTATCTACTGCCCTGCTGGATAGAGTAACGCTTGATCTTCTCGTGCAGCTGCATAATGCCGTAGAGCAGCGCGTCCGGCCTGGGTGGACAGCCCGGAACGTACACGTCAACGGGAATTATGTGATTCACTCCCGGCACCACGCTGTAGGAACCGTAATAGGGGCCGCCGCTGGTCGCGCAGACACCCATCGAGATGACCCATTTCGGTTCTGCCATCTGCTGATAGACGCGCTCGATTGCGGGGGCCATCTTCCAGGTTACTGTGCCGGCGATGATAATCAGGTCGGCCTGCCTGGGCGAGGGCCTGAAGACCTCCATGCCGAACCTGGAAATATCGAACCTTGACATTGCGCTTGCCATCATCTCGAACGCGCAGCAGGCCAGGCCGAAGGACAGGGGCCACACAGCCGACTTCCGCCCCCAGTTGATGAGAGCGTCCACGCTGGTTATGGCGACATTCCGGTCGAACTCTTCCGGCACCTCGATCAGCGGTTCCGCCAGCGCCTCGGTATGAGTCTCCTTCAGATGATTGACGTACTCGCCCTCATCCCTGTCCAGTTCCCACGTCGCCTGGTGAAGAAGTAGGCCGGAAGAATGGTCAATCAGATTCGCGTCCTGCATCATGTCTCAACTCCACTCCAGAGCGCCCTTGCGCCAGGCATACAGCCACCCGACGACCAGGATCGCTACGAAAACCACCATCTCCAACAGAACGAACAACCCGAATTGGGCAGACAGGAGGCCGAAACTCGCCGCCCATGGAAACAGGAAGACGACTTCTACGTCGAACACCACGAAAATCAGCGCGAAAGCGTAAAACCTGAAATTGAACTGGCTCCACCGGCCCGTGAGCGTCTCGAAGCCGCACTCGTAGATCGCCTTTTTGACTGCGTCGGGGGCATACGGCCTGACTTTTAGGATCGAGAGCGCCCAGCCCGCCAACAGCATTCCCAAAGGCACCACGGTGGCGACAAGCACGAATATGGAGATCAGGGCATACTGCCGAAAATACTCGTCAAGCATCTCGCTGGGAACGACTCCTCAAGCTCAACTCAAAGGCGGCATCAACAATGGAAACAGGGCGCATAGCGCAACCTATACAGGCTCGGATGTCGGCTGAAATATAGCAGGTAGCGTCCAAATCTGCAAGCCAATGTCAACTTGACACTATTGAAGAAGTTCCTTCCCCCTTGATGGGGGAAGGCTAGGATGGGGGTGATTCCTCATACCGACCAAACTGATACAGCATTATCTTCCTGAATTCGCTACACAACCAGTCACATACTATGACATAATACCGAAACTTCGCCGATACTCAGCGATTCCAGACGCTCCAAATCAACATACCCGGATTCTAAGCGGTGTCAAACGACCACAGCTACACGATAACTCTGCCCTCGATGTTCGACCGATACGGCGACTATGTGCAGGACGCGCTCAGGAGCAACCTCGACATGCGCGGTCTCGCGGTTTACGATCTGCTGAGATACTACATGGGCTGGGCGGACGAAGACGGCGCGCCAATCGCGGCAATGACGGGAAAAGCGGCCCGTCCGACCCTCTGTCTGTTCGGATGCGAGGCGGTCGGCGGATCAGTGAAACTCGCGATACCCGCCGCCGTGGCGCTGGAGTTCATCCACAACTTCTCCCTGGTTCACGACGACATCCAGGACGAGGACGAGACGCGACACAATCGCAAGACGCTGTGGGCTGTCTGGGGGAAGCCCAAGGCGCTGGTCGCCGGCAACGTACTCAGGGTGGTCGCCGACATCGCTCTGCACGCGCTCGAGGGAGAGGGACTGGAGCCGAGACGTTCGCTAACCGCCGTCGGACTGCTCACGGAGTCCTACCTGGAGATGATCGAGGGCCAGTACCTCGACCTCTCATACGAAGGCAGGCCCGACATCAGCATGGACGACTATTTTCGCATGATCTCTCGAAAGACGGGAGCGCTGCTTCGATGCTCTCTGAACCTGGGCGCGGCCGTCGGCACCGACGACCAGGAGATGATTGCCGCAATACGGGAATGCGGCAGGGCGCTGGGCTACGTATTTCAGATAAGGGACGACGTGCTGGGAGTATGGGGAGAGGAAGAGATAACGGGCAAGCCGGTCGGGGCGGATATACGGCGGAAGAAGAATTCGTATCCCGTGGTCTATACTATGGAGGCCGCAGCCGACGAGGACAGGGACTATATATCATCCATATACCTGAAGCCCGAATTGGATGAAGAGGATGTGGGCTCAGTGCTGAAGATCATGGAAAGGGTGGGCGTGAGAGAACATGCTCAGACCGAAGCGGCCAGGTGGGCGGATTCCGCGATGCAGGCGGTCGCCGCGCTGGAACTGTCTCACCAGCACCGCGAGCAGATAGAAGAGTTCACCCACTTCCTCCTGGTGCGGGACAGATAGCCTATCTGCGGGACAGATAGCCTATCTATGGAGAAGATTTCAAAAGTCCCCTCTCCCTCGACGGGAGAGGGCCAGGGTGAGGGTTACCGGCTTGGGCGTCTGCCGCTTCACAACAGCGGGCAGAATCCTCTCAAGAGCCGTATGACATGAAGCAAGGCGCGCGCGACCCGTTGCCAGGCGACGCGGAAGCCGTCGCCAGGAACACAGCGTCGCGAGAACGCTTTCGCGGGAGAGTATCGCAATGATGGCGGTAGTCGCCGACCGGCGCCGGGATATTGCCCGATTTCTCAATATGGGCCGCTTCAGTGAATCGGACCGAGAGGGTGATCTGCGATTCTACTCATCGAGTTTCATGCCGCACGTGGTCGCAGCCACCGGAGGGTTCTCGAGAGAAGAGGCGGAGCGGAGTATCGGCGCTCTCCTGGGTCGTTTCAATCCGGACGTAATCGTCTCCGCGGGATTCGCGTCGTCAGCGAACAAGAACATGGCTACCGGTGAAATAGTCGTCTGCGACCGCATCATGGCGGTGGACGGACCAGTGTACTCCTGGCGAATGTCGGACGCGCTGGAGATTGAAACCGACCCTTCCATCGTCGAGAGGGTTCATCGCCAGATGACCGTCACAGGCGTGACATTCGAGGTGGGCGCCTGCATCACTCTGCCGCAGCCTATCGTAAAGTCCCCCATGAAGGAATGGCTCGGCAGAACATTCGATGCCTCCGCCGCGGACCTGGAAGGATACTGGACAGCCAGCGTCGTCCAGGAATTTCGCCTTCCGTGCGTACCCGTGGTGGCAATAGTTGATACTATGGAACAGGACGTCGCGCTTCGCGCGGTCGAGGCTCTGCGCCAGCCGCCCGCCAGAAGAGCGCTCCGCTCGCTGGGGTACGTCGCGGGCAATCCCGTAAGACTGGCAGAAGTAGTAAAGCTGTCCTCCCAGGGCAAGAAGGCCAGGAGATCGCTTGCCCAGTTCCTGTACCGTCTGGGCATAACCCGGGTCGCCATGGGAGAGAACTGAACGAATGCGGACCCTGATACTGGCCCCCTTCGATTCAACCCAACTCGACCGTCTCCGCGCGGAGATGGCAGTCGAATACGAGAGCTGGCTGGACACCAGAAAGTTGACCGACCCCGAAGAATTGGCGCGCCGCATCCGCGCGTCCGGCATGTCTATCCTGGTCGTGGAAGCCGACTTCGTCTTCGAGGAGACGTTCGACGACGCTCCGGGCCTCCGGTTCGTTGGAGTGTGCCGCGCAACCACCGACCACGTTGACATCGAAGCGGCAACGCGGCATGGAATCGCGGTAGTCAACACACCGGCGAGGACGGCGCGCGCGGTCGCCGAGCACGCGCTCGGCCTCATGCTCTCCCTCGCGCGGAAGATACCGCGGGCGCACAGCTACGTCGCGTCCGGCCAGTGGAGCAATCCGGCCGAGGGGTATATCTCGATGCGCGGCGTGGAGTTGCGAGGCCGCACGGTAGGAATAGTCGGGCTTGGCGCGATTGGCGCCGAACTCGCCCGGATGTGCGCCGCACTGGACATGAACGTGGTCGCGCATGACCCATATATCGCCGACCCGCCTCCCGGCGTCCGTTTGGCCTCGCTGGAAGTTCTCGCGTCAAGCTCGGACTTCATCAGCGTCCATGTACCTGCGGGACCGGGCGCCGCAGGAATGATTGGATCAGCTGTGATTTCCAGGATGAAGCCAGGCGCGTTTCTCGTAAGCTGTTCGGATCCCGCAGTCATGGATCAGGGTGCCGTCACCGGAGCGCTCGCTTCGGGCAGGATTGCCGGAGCCGCGTTCGACGTATTCGAGACGCATCCAATCGCGCCGGACAACCCACTGCTGAAACTCGACAACGTGGCGCTTACTCCACACATCGGCGGAGCGACGGCGGAAACCATAGCGCGCCACTCCAAGATGATGGCGGACGACATTCTCAGGTTCACAAGAGGCGAACGTCCGGTGAACCTCGTCAACCCCGAAGCGTGGAAACGACATGGCGGATGAATCTGTACTGGTTCTCGACGCGGGCAGCAGTTCGATACGCTGCCATCTAGTGGACTCGCGCTTCCGCGTAATCCGCTCGGTCTCCCGTCCGTGGACGTACATCGAGGAGCCGGACGCCTCGGAACTCGCGCGGGCGTTCGATCACGAAGCCTGCTGGCAGTCGGCGCGGGACGCGATCAGTGAGTGCGTCAACTCGATTCCATCCGGTCCCCGTTCCCTTTCCGCCATTGCCGTAACCTCCCAGCGCCAGTCCCTGGTATTCATGGACGAGGGCGGCAACGTAATCTACGCGGGACCGAACACAGACCTCCGCGCCGTATTCGAGGGATTCGCGCTCGATTCCGGGCACGATCATCTCATCAGATCCACCACCGGAGGCCGTCCGACCTTCATGACGGCGCCCGGCAAACTGGCATGGTTCAAGGAGCGCCGACCGGACTCGTACAGTCGAATCGCATACGTCCTGACGCTCGCGGACTGGATTACGTTCAAGCTGACCGGGAAGCTGGGCTGTGAGCGAATACTTGCGACGGAAGGCGGCCTGATCGGCATATCGCCTCAGAACCCCGCGCCACCCCTGTTCAGACAGCTTGACCTGAACTGTCCCATCCCACCCGTTCACGAGGCGCTGTCCGCGCGCGGCGCGACCTCCATGCCCGAACTCGGAATCTCATCGCCCGTTCCAGTAGTGAACGCGGGCCCGGACACCCAGTGCGGACTTGTGGGAATGGGAATCGTCGAGCGCGGGTCTGCCGGAATCGTGGCCGGGTGGAGCGCGACCGCTCAGATACTTACATCGGACACAGGCGTCCCTCCGGGCATGAAGACATGGTCGGGATGTTTCCAGATCCCCAACCTACGGATAGTCGAAAGCAACGCGGGCGACATGGGGAATTCTCTCCACTGGCTGGTGGACTTGCTATTCGGGGATAGGGACGATCCTTACTCGAGCCTGAATGAGGCCGCACAGGACGTCAGTGTTGGATCCGATGGCGTGGCCGCATTTCTCGGCCCGCAGGCCATGGACACGTCGTCCCTTACTATGAAACTTGGTGGAATCACATTCCCGGTACCGCTCTCACTGGGAGGACCCACCAAGGGGCAGATAGCGAGGTCCGCACTGGAGAGTTTCGCCTACGCCCTACGAGCCAACCTGGAGCAGACCGAAAGAGTCGCGGGGTTCGAGGCAGACAGGGTCGCGCTGGGCGGCGGAATCACGAGAATCCCGTCATTCAACAGGATAATAACCGATGTCCTAGGGAGGGAAGTCGAACTGTCGGCGGCGTACAGCGCAACCGCGCTGGGGGCATCGCTCATCGCGCGGGCGGCGACAGGCCAGGTATCTTCATTGCCGGAGGCTGCCATGCAGCTATCGCTGAATAACCCCAGACTGAGTCCGGACACACGGGACGCCTCCGAGTATGACGACCGTTATCAGGAGTGGCTTCAGATGCAGCATACCCTCGGCCAAATGCTGTCATAGTGGGCAGGCGCGCAGCGCCCTCTGTCCGGCGAGACTCCATATTCAGGCCGTGCCCTTCGAGGTTTCGACTTTCGTGGGAATGACGATACGTGTCTATGAATCGTGGAATCGAAACTTCCGGCAAGCCTTGGACCGTTGTCGGCGCGCGCGCTGAAGCGGTAATATGTGATGTGCGGTGGTAGTCTCATATAGAGGTGAACGAATGAGAGATACGGAAACCTCGGCAAACGCGCAAGCAGAGAAGGTCACGGCGCTCCCCCGCCGCTCACGCGAAGAGACGGCCCGCCTGGGCGACGAGATATACGAGCGGGACATCCGCTGTCAGGTTGAAGCGGACCATCACGGGATGATAGTTGCCATCGACGTCGACAGCGGCGACTACGCTATCGGTGACATGGCGGTCACTGCGGCGGAGCTCCTGCGGGAGCGGCGTCCGCATGCCAACATCTGGGGCGTCCGGGTCGGATACCGGGGACTGTGCCACTTCGGGGGCGGTTCTTTTCGGAGGAATGGATGATCGAGGGCATCGTGAACGCTGACTATGAGGCAGTCATCACTCTTTCTCTGCGAGGCCCGACGGGCCTCGAACGGGAGGTCTCTGCGGTTGTGGACACCGGATTCAATAGTTTCCTTACCTTGCCGCCGGAGGTAGTGGCGGAGTTAGACCTGCCGTTTGCCATGCAGGGCCATGCGATTCTTGCCGACGGGCAGGAGGCTTCCTTCGACATCTACGGAGCAACGGTCCTATGGGATGGTCAGCCGAGATACGTGGACACCTACATGGTTGACGCCACACCCCTGGTGGGCATGATGCTGCTGGACCGCCACAACCTGAATGTCGAAGTCGAGAACGGGGGTCGCGTCGTCATACAGTCCAGGGTATAGACTCAAGCGAGAGAATCGTAGCTTCCATCCGATACTGCGCCGCCATACTCCTGCGCTGATAACTCAAGGTCCCACCCAATGATTTCCAGATGGCAAAAACACAAGCAGGGTGTCGCAGAGACCGCCCGCAAAATGGCGGAACTCGGCCTGGTGGTCGGGACAGCCGGCAATGTCAGTGTCCGTCTCGATCCCGAAGATGGGCGCCACCTCATGGCGGTGACGCCATCGGCCACATCTTATGAGAATCTAACCCACGACGACATAGTAGTGACCGACTTCGAGATCGAGCCCTTGGAAGGCAGCCTATCGCCGTCCTCCGAGAGTCTTCTTCATGCAGGCATATACCAAAGGCGACCCGACGTACAGGCCGTAGTCCACACGCACTCAGTGTATTCAAGCGTTCTAGCCGTTTCAGGCATTGACCTGCCGCCGGTGATAGACGAAGTGGTCATCTACGTCGGCGGGGAGATAAAGGTGTCGAAGTACGGTTTCCCAGGCACGCCTGAACTCGCCAACAACGTATGTGAAGCCCTGGGAGACAACAAGGCGGCATTCATAGCGAATCACGGCGCGGTAACCGTCGGCAGTACGCTCGAAGACGCGCTCTCAGTCTGCCTGCTGGTGGAAAGGGCGTGCCAGATTTACATAATGGCTCGCAGCCTCGGCCAGGTCGTCCCAATAGCGCCCGAATTCGTCTCTGCCCAAACTGCCATTTACAGAATGAAGAAGCTGCGCGATGGAGCCAGCGACCCATGGTAACCGTTCCCGGATTTCTGCTCAGAAGGCTGTACGTGAAACAGAGTCTGAAGAACACCGACGACGGGTTCGAGTTCAGCCTTCTCAACCGCCTCGGTTCAGGATACGCCTTCAGGATGCTCCCGCTAACCCTGGACGGTCGCCAACTGCCGCTGGACTGCGCCGCGTTCTGGATGGACGGCGAATTGACTGGATTCCACGAAGTCTCCCAGGACAATACACTGACACTGGCAATGAACCGGAGCATCGTCGTCCGCGTCACCGGAACGACACTGGAACCGGGCCCCCACAAGATAGGCATGGGATTTGAGGTTCCCGGGCTCGGCGCTCTCAGTTTCGACTTCACCGACACCGTCGCAGATGAGTGACTCGCCGCTAAGAATAGGCATAACCGGGGCTTCGGGATACATAGCAAGCAGACTCATCGGCGAACTCCAGGAGTCTGCTGCTGTGGACATTATTCTCGCCACCGACATCAGGCCGCCTTCTGTCGAATACTCGAGCAAGGTAACGTTCGTGGCCTGGGATGTGTCTGAGAACAGACCGGACATCTTCGCCAGGCATCGAGTTGACACTGTCATCCACCTCGCATACGTTCTGAATCCGACCAGGGAAAAGTCGCGCGCCAGAATAGTAAACGTCGCCGGAACCGGCAATGTGCTGCAGGCGGCGGAGAAGTCCGGAGTCCGTCAAGTCATATATCTCAGCAGCGCCTCGGTGTATGGCGCCCATGCCGACAATCCCGAACTCCTTAAAGAGACAGACCCTGTGCGTCCACTAGAGGGATTCCAGTACAGCCAGGACAAAGTGGTCGCCGAGTCGCTTCTCTGTAAGTTCGCCAGCCGAAACCCGGAAATCGCCGTAACGATCCTGCGCGTCTGTCCGGTTATGGGTCCCAACGCCGACAACTTCATAGCCAACGCGTTCAAAAAGCCTCTGCTGCCCGGAATCGGTTCGGCGGATCCACCCATGCAGTTCTTGCACGAAGACGATCTCGTGCAAACATTGATACGCTGCCTGGAACGCAGGCCACGCGGAATATACAACGTCGGCGGGGACGGAGCCGTCCGCTGGAGCGAGATGGTCGCCATGATGAACCGTCCCATCATCAGGCTGCCCGCGCCTGTCTGGTATGTCCTCACGTCCGCAGCGTGGCATCTGAGGCTTCAGAATGATTCACCCGCCATCGGGCTGGATTTCATTCGCTACCGCTGGACCGCCGATACGGACAAGATCAAATCCGCAATCGGCATCGAATTCAGGCACAGTTCCCGATCTGCCTGGGAGTCCTACTCACGGTCGGCGGACAGCCAATAGATTCTGAAATTCTCCCCTTGAGGCACTCTTCCATTCCACAGAACATTCATGCTACCATGTATCCGTCAACCAAGTGCGAACACACCAACCTTTACATAAACGGGAGATTATCAAAAACGATTTCGCCGACGAAAAATTTCCGGCCCAAAGCTAACAACAGGTGACGACAGGTCGTTTCCAGGTGTTCTAAACGCCCGTCTCGCTTGGAAACTCACCTGGAGCCCCACCTGTACGATATAAAGCGCAATATATTAAGGAAACTCAGCCATGAGCAGAATCATCATAGACACCGACCCGGGCACGGACGACGCAGTCGCGTTGATCGCCGCGCTCAACTCCCCTGAGCTCGACATTGCGGGGTTGACCACCGTTACCGGGAATGCGTCGCTCCAAGATGCGACCAGGAACGCGCTGGGGCTGCTGATGAGCCTGCGGAACTTCGATATCAGAGTTCACATCGGAGCCGATACACCGCTGACAGGAGAGTTCGCACTCGCGGAGCATTACCACGGCCCAGGCGGCATGACAATCGAACTGCCGGAATCGGTAGAGATGCTCAGCGCCGTTCCCGCCAACGCATATATCGCATCCGCCGCCGCGAATTTCGACGAAGCTATTACGATCATCGCGCTCGGCCCTCTCACCAACGTGGCGGTCGCCATCCAGCGACGGCCGGACATCAAACACCGAATCAAAGAGATATTCGTGATGGGAGGAGCGGTCGAAGTCGGCGGGAATATAACTCCATACGCCGAATTCAACATCTACGACGACCCGCGCGCCGCCAACGTCGTGTTCGATTCAGGCATTCCGATCACCCTCGTCGGTCTCGACGTATGCGAGCGAGTCGCGTTCGGGCTTTCGGATAGCGATTGGAAGTCGGGAACTTCTAAGGGCGAGCGCCTAGCCGCGCGAATCATAGAAGGCTGGTTTGAAATCCATCCCGAGTACGACAGGTACGTCCTCTGCGATCCGCTCACCGTGGCGGCGGCCATCGCTCCCGACCTGCTGACGTATAGGTACGCAAGAGTAACCGTGGACGAGGAGGGCGAACAGAAGGGCAGAACGCGCGCGGACTACGAGGGCACAGAGGTCAAGGTGGCGATTGACGTGGACGTCGAGAGAGCGCGTCAACTAATACTGGACAGGCTAAAGACCGCCGACTAGCCTATACACGCACGTACTTCTCGATGACACGCCAGCCATCGCCAAGGACGCGCCGCATATTTCGGGTGGTGACCTCCTCGACCTCCTCGACATCAATGCCCTTGAGTTCGGCAAGTGTCTGGGCAACGACGGCCACGTGCCTGGGCTCTGTCCAGTTCTCCCGCTTCGCCTTGAACGGCTGCGGAGCCGCGTCCGTCTCCAGAACGATGTGCTCGAGCGGAATCTTCGCCGCCGCCTGCTGAAGATAGGGCAGTCGCAGCAGCGGCCTGGCAAGCGAGACGTAGAATCCTAGGTCTATGATTCGCTTGGCCGTTTCGTAATCGGCCTGGAAGTAGTGCATCACTCCGCCGACTTCATAGGCGCGCTCTTCCCGCAGTACACGAAATGCCTCATCGTGCGACTCCCTGCTGTGGAACACTATCGGAAGACGCAGATGCCTCGCCAGCCTGATCTGCTCCCTGAACGCCGGATACTGGATGGCCCTGTCGGGAGCGCCCTCCATGAAGTCCAGGCCGACTTCGCTTATTACAAGAACCTTGTCCGAGGAAAGCGCCATACTTTCGAGCGCTCCGTAGGTAGCGTCCGTGAACGGCTCTCGAATATCCATGGGATGAATCCCAACGCCGGAGAAGAAACCATCGTACTTTTCGGACAGTTGCAAAGAGCGTTCCGAAGATTCGATAGTCGTACCCGCCGATATGACGGCGCGCACCCCCACTTGCTCGGCTCGATTCAGAATCTCGCCGACCTCCGCGTCGCTGTATGGCTCAAGATGAACATGGCAGTCTAGGAACATATCTCCCTCGCATCAATCCCGTTGTGATCTATTCAGAAGCGCCGGCGGCCACCCTGTGCCTGCGAGCTTCGTCACGGGTTCTGCCCTTACCATACTTGCGCGCCTTGTCGTTTACCCAATCCCAAGCCTCCTCCATTAGCAAGCCTTGGTAAGGCGGCTGAACACCCGCTATCAGCAGATCGTCCCTAGGCCCCAAGTGTCGCCTGAGAATCTTAGTCATTTCGTTTATGTCGCGATCCGTATCAACAAGCCAGAAGTCGCCAAAGTAGTGCCACCAGTCCCCGAACTGAACGATTTCATCCTCGAGGTCACTCCTAACGTCGTTTGGCGTGCGCGTGCGGGTGGGCCTGATGTAGTAAGCAATCATATACATCATCGCTCAGGTTCCTCTCCTTCATATTCGTGCAGTTCCTGAAACTCACGGTTTAATCTTCTCATTCTCTCTTCCATCTGTTCGAGAGTAATCCCACGCTGGGGCACTCCCACATGTTTATAGATCATTTCATAGATATAGTACGTCTCCGACGCGGACAGCGGCTCGTGTTTGGCCTTCGACCAGAATTGGAACCACACTGCCACGACCACAAGCCAGGGCAGGCCGCCGACAATGTACTTTGCGGTGTCCGGTATGGGAGCGAAGATGAATATCGCCGCTGAGAATACTATTGGCGTCACTATCCCGATAGCTATGACGCTCAGCGGAGTCCTCGTTACACGAACTATCCTCGATATGCCTTCCAGAGTCTGATTCAATTTCCGTGTCCTTGCTGTCCCTCTATTCTCCAATGCCAGCGTAGCCAACCGACAGCGCGTTAATTATACTACTTGTCAGACTGGACGTCGGCAAACTGGACAGACATCGTGAGCGCGGCACTTGAGACGCAAGGCATTCGTAACAGGAAGAATAGTGGCCGGGATAGCCATCAGCGTTGGGCTGGGATGGCTGACGGCTCGCGGTCTCGACTGGAGCCTCGTCCAGGACGCTTTCGGCGACGTCTCCATCATCATGATAACCCTAGCCATCGCTGTCTTTGTGGTTGCCAGTTACCTGCGGGCCGTCCGTTGGAGAATACTGTTCGTAAACGGCGAGGTATCAACCAACCGGCTCTTCATGGTCCAGAACGTCGGAATTGGTCTCAATAACCTGGTGCCAATACGAATCGCGAGCGAGGCCGCCCAACTCGCGATCCTGTCCATCAAGGATCGCGTGCGCCCGTCCGTAGCCCTTGCCACACTCGGCATGGAACGTGTTCTGGACGTAGTCGCCAGCGCCCTTATCCTGGCAATTGCCTTCCTATTCATTCCTGAGATCAGTGACTACGGAGTCTATGTCTGGGGGGCGCTCGGAATCGCTATCCTAAGCATTGTAGTGGTCCGATTCCTGGCATGGAGTGAAAACAGAATCTCCTGGATGCGACGATTCCCCTCTGTGCTGTCCTTCGTCAAAGCGGTCAGAGACCTGGAGCGAGAGCGCGCCCGCCTGGCCGCGTCTTTTGCTTTGAGTGTGATCTACTGGCTGCTCGTCGGAGTTACGGCCTGGATAATCTCCTTCTCTTTCCAACTCTCGATTACACCCATGACGGCTACAATGGTTATCATGGCGACAATCTTCTTCGCGACGGCAATTCCCGCAGCCCCCTCCGCAATCGGTTCGTTCGAGTTCGCGGTTGTGTATCTACTAGGGTTGTTTGAAGTAAGCCACGAGCCAGCCTTTGGATTCGCAGTTATCACGCACGCGGCATTCTTCCTTCCTCCCACACTGATGACGGTGCTGTTCCTGCCTCGTGAGGGCCTAGGCTCGATCAGCAAGCTGAAGTCCGCCCTCTCCGGACGAGTGGAAGCATCTACGGACCCGGCATGACGATCAGAAGCGCGTTTCTCTCACTGCCGTGCCTTGTCGCCAGCTTGCTGATAATGCTGTCAGCAGCTTGTGGGGAATCACCGGAACCGGAACCAGCCGTGACCACTACGTCGGCGCCGGCCGCAGCTACGGAAACTCTTCACGCTACCGATACACCAACTCCGCGCGCCAGAGTCACGGGAACGCCTACCCCTGTACCGACCGCGACACCAATCGCCACGCTGACGCCGCTCGCACAATTGACCAGCACACCCACTCCATCCGCGCCGCGACCGCAGCCGGCAGCCCTTCCAACACCCGATTCGAGATCGCGAGGCGGTACTCTCAATCTTGAAAGCAGCCGGAATATCGCCCACCAGGACGTTCACCAGGATGTGTCCCCCGCGCTTTCTACATGGGGTCCAGGGATAGCGTATTCCAGGCTCTTGCGACTGGAATCGGGGCCGGACACCGCACTCCCCAGCATGGTCGTCGAGTGCGACATATGCGCCGACTGGACAATGGAGTCTCCCACGTCCTACCTGTTCAACCTGCAAGACAACGTAACATGGCAAAACCTGGATCCCGTGGGCGGAAGGACGCTAGACGCCGATGACGTGATCTTCAGCTACCAGCGGCAGATCAACCCGGACTTTCCGAACTCACCGCTGCTGAGGAACATAGTAGCGCTGGAGTATCTCGGTCCGCTGACGTTGAGAGTGAGGTTCGGCCTGCCCGACGCGGACGCGCTTCTGGCGCTTGCGGACGGTCACTCTAAGATCGTAGCTCCCGAAACGCTGATACAGGGCGGGGATCTCAGGGACGGTCCAACAATCGGCACGGGAGCCTGGAAGCTGGAGGAAAGCTCACCCGGCGTTGTTCATTCCTTCTCACGCCACCCCGACTACTTCGAGCCAGGTCAACCGATCATCGAAAACCTCAAGATACTCATTCTGACAGATGAGGCCACCCGCGACGCGGCGTTCCAGACCGGAATGACGGACATTCACGAAATGGAACCGACGGAGTGGGTACAACACATCCAACAGTTGCCCAATGCCCCCAGCCTGCAAGTCCCGCAACCCGGCAATGGCATCGAGGTCGCCTTCAAGACGACAGATACTCCCTTCGACGACGTCCGAGTGCGCCGGGCGGCCATGCTCTCGATGGACCCGGCCAGGATTATCGAAGAACAGTGGGAAGGCTTCGGATCCTTGGGTTCAGGATTTCCGGTTGCGTCGTCTGAGTGGCTTCTGCCAGCCTCGGATGTCTCAGGCAGATTCAATGACACAGAAGCTGCCAGGTCGCTGCTGCGCGATGCGGGTCCAGCGTCTCAGACGCTTGTCACGATCACTGTGGGCGACTTCGGCCAGTCGTACCTCGACTACGCCCACGCGGTTTCGGTAAGTATGCAGAGCGTGGGCTTCGACACGCGTGTTGACATCGTCAACAGGAGACATTTCGGTGAAACTACATGGCTGCAGGGTGACTACCAGCTAATGGTGGGCCCCCCCGCTCCGGTCTCCACGCCAAACGGCTATCTCCTGCCTGTTTTCCACAGCGAAGGCATTTGGAACACAACGGGACATCGCGATACGGAGTTGGATGAGTTGCTCGAAGCACAGTCCATAGAGCGCGACCCAGAAAAGAGAACCGAGTTGATCCACAGCATCCAGAACCGCATTCTCGACCAGGGTTACAGGTTCATGCCGTTCACTCGCACGCCCATCTGGACGTGGCAATCCCGAGTCCGCGACTTCCATCCCAACTTCGCCCTGAATGAGTATCACCACTGGACGAAAGTGTGGCTGGAAAACTGATTCGCACCCGAACTTAGTCCGCGTCTGCTATCCTGTCACCAGGCTAACGAACGAGGTTCATCATCTCTAATTCATTTATGTGGCTAAGGTGGTCCTGGCGTGATCTTCGCTCCCGGTGGGTGCAGGTCGCCGCCATTGCTATCATAATTGCCTTCGGAACAGGGCTGTTCGCCGGTCTGCGCAGCATGAACATCTGGCGCGGTATGTCGAACGACGCCAGCTACGAGGCCGTGAATACTTTCGACTTGCGCGTCCAACTCGGCACAGGCAGCTTCGTAGAGCGTGGAACTTTGCTTCGGACGCTCGACGAGGTCGCATCGAGCTACGTATCCGATGCGGAAGAGCGGCTCGTACTACCTACCCAGGTATCCGTCGAGGCGGATGGACAGACTGTCATTGTGCCGGGGCGTCTTATAGGCGTGGATGTATCTGACGACGGACCTCACATAAATATGCTGCACCCCGTACTCGGACGCGCCTTGGCAACACAGGACTCTGGGAAAGACTTAATCGCGCTCGAGCACAATTTCGGCAAATTCTACGAATTACCCGAGTCCGGGACGGCTACCCTTTCAGGAGATGTCGCGGTTCAATACGTGGGTCAGGTCTTGTCCCCGGAATACTTCTTCGTAATAACCCCGGAGGGCGGTCTGCTGGCGCAGGCGAACTTTGCCGCCGCCTTCACGTCCATAGAAACCGCGCAGCGAATCACCGCTAAGGATGGACAGGTCAACGACCTCTTACTGACCCTTGCTCCCAGCACGGACGAAGACGCGGTGTTCGACGCGCTCGAAGAGGCGTTCGGTGCGCTTGGCGGAACAGTGAGCAGACGACTAGACGATCCGTCTATACGTGTGATGATCGAGGATGTAGAGGGCGACCAGCAGTTCAACACGGTGCTGGCCATCGCTATTTTCGGTGGAGCGGTATTCGCGGCATTCAATCTCACGAGCCGCATAATGGACTCGCAGCGGCGCGAGATAGGAATTGCGATGGCTCTTGGCGTGTCGCCTCTCAGGGTGGCCCTGAGACCGTTGCTATTCAGCGCGCAGGTCGCGCTGCTCGGTGTCATATTCGGAATAGGTATGGGCATTGGAGTGGCGCAAGCGCTCAGGATAGTGCTGACCGACTTCTTACCACTGCCGGTCTGGAGAACTCCCTTCCAACCCGAATTCTTCGCTGGAGTGGCGATTATCGGATTCCTGATTCCATTCATCGCAACGGCGATTCCTGTGTGGCGAGCGGTTAGAGTTCCTCCGATTGACGCAATCAGGACCGGTCACCTGGCAATGCGCACCGGCGGGCTGACGTGGCTGCTAACGAGACTAAGGATACCTGGCCAGACTCTGAGGCAGATACCGTTCAGAAACGTCGCGCGCGCGCCTAGGCGCACAATTCTCACGGCGCTGGGGATCGCGGCTATCGTCACGATTCTCGTAATGGTTATGGGAATGCTCGACTCGTTCCTGGACACATTCGACCGGACCCAAACAGAGACGGCGGGAGCCAGTCCAGACAGGATGGAGATAACGCTTGACACGTTCTATCCCCTCCAATCGCCGACGGTGCGGAACGTCTTCGATTCACCGAGCGCCGACGACGTAGAGGCAAGCGTAAGACTGGGTGGAACCCTGTTCAAAGACGATACTTCGTTCGACGTGTTCCTGAATTTCATACCGTTCGACAGCCGACTGTGGCAGCCGACGCTCACTGAGGGAACATTGCAGACCACCGGCCCTGGGATCCTGATCTCGGAGAAGGCGGCGAATGACCTTGATGTGGGGGTCGGGGATAGGGTAACCGTGCGTCATCCGGTAGTTGGTGGCCCGGACCTGTTCTCACTCCAGGAATCCGAGCTCGAGGTCGTCGGCATCCACGCCAGCCCGTTCCGGCCCAACGTGTATATCGCTATGGAGTATGCAGGAATCACCGGCATCACGGGAATGACCAACATCCTCCAGGCGCGGCCAGCAACCGGAGTCGAAGCCGACACCCTGAAACAAGAACTGTTCAGGTTGCCGGGCGTGGGATCCGTTCAAAAGGCAACCGCGTCGTCGGACGTATTCGCGGATCAGTTCGGCAGGTTTACCGGAATACTCTACTTTATACTGATAGCGGTCATGGCCCTGGCGCTCCTGATTGCCTACAATACCGCTAGCATCAACATGGACGAGCGCAGGCGTGAGCACGCTACTATGTTTGCATACGGCCTACCCGCTCGAACTGTCCTGGGGATGGCCATCACCGAAAGTACGATCCTTGGCATGATCTCAACGGTTCTGGGGCTAATTGGCGGATACTTGCTCCTCCAGTGGGTTGTAATCGTTCTGATACCCGCCACGATGCCCGACCTGGGAATGGAAGCCATAATAAAGCCGACGACGCTGATCCTGGCTGTGGTTCTGGGGGTAGCCGCGGTCGCCGTGGCGCCAGTCCTCACCCTCCGACGACTCAGCAAAATGGATGTTCCCTCCACCCTCAGGGTGATGGAATAAGCCGCAAGTCCCCCTATACACTCGTTCAGAGTCGGGGACACGGACGACGTGTCCCAACCGACAAGTCGCTTGCCCAGGCTTCAATTCGGTCGTCAAGTTCCAGGAGACCTGATCTCTGATGATCCATCTAATCTATGGAGAGGATGTAGTCAGCGCGGAAGAGGCGCTTGCGGAGGTTTCACGCGCCTCCGGTCCGGAAGATTTGCGCGACATAAACCACACAACGTTCCTGGCAGAGGACCTCACTCCTCCAGAACTCGCAGCCGCCGTCTTCACGATTCCATTCATGACGGATGTCCGCGTGGTGGTGGTAAGGGGACTGCTGACAACATTCGAGCGCGGCGCGAGGGCTTCAAGAGGCGCTCAGACCAACCGGAGGGACCCACTCGGTCCGTGGGCCGATACGATAGATCAGCTCAGTTCGATTCCACCCACCACGAACCTCACGTTCGTTGACGGGGCGCTTTCCAAAAGCAACTCGATGCTGAGGAAACTTGCGCCGCATTCGGAGGTGCGGGAGTTCCAGCTTCCGAGAGAGCGAGATATGCCCGGATGGATCATGGGACGCGCGAACACGCTTGGAGTTGCGCTGGAGCCCCGCGCATCCGCGACGCTTGCGGAGGCAATTGGCAGACAACCCCGCCTCATAGATGCCGAGCTCCGAAAACTTGCTCTATACGCAGATGGTCGCCCTATACGGGAAGAGGACGTGCGGGAAATGGTCGCATACGTGCGAGAGGCTAACATCTTCCAGGCGGTGGACGCGGTGATAGACGGCAGGACAGGCGTCGCGCTCAGGTTGATAAGTCGCATAATGGACGACGGAAGCCCCGCAGCATACGTGCTGACCATGCTTGGCCGTCAGGTAAGGCTGTTGCTGATCGCTAAGGATATGTCGGCGCGCGGCGCGGCGAACGACGAGATTGGAAGAAGGCTGCGATTGTCGGGATGGGTGCTCAACAAGACGCTCCAGCAGGAGCGACGGATGACGCAGGAGTATCTGGAGTATTTCCATGAGTGCCTCGTCGAGACCGACCTGACGCTAAAGACCAAGCCCATTGCCGAACAACTGGCAATAGAGATGCTCGTGGCGGAGTTGACGATGAGGTGAGTATGCTATATTTATTACTTCAAGACACATTCTATATGTGGAGTGAGATATGGCGACTATAAATATTCGGGGGCTGGACAATGAAGTTGTGCGCTGTCTCGAAAAGCGCGCCGCCAGTAATAACCGCTCTCTCGAAAGCGAAGTTCGCAACATCCTGGAACGCGAAGCCAACCATATTGAAGATATAGATACCCGGCGCAAGGAATTCATAGAACAATCAAGGAAATTCCGGCAGGAACTTGCCGACAGACCCATGGGGCTCCCTTCGTGGATACTGATACGGCAAGATCGTGATGAAGACCACGGACATAATTGGTGAAACTCGTAGTGGACGCCAGCGTAGCTATGAAATGGCTGGTTCCCGAAGAAGATTCGGGTGTGGCAGACCGTCTGCTTACAGAGAACTATGAACTTCACGCTCCTCGGCTCATGATTTCTGAGGTCGCCAACGTGTTATGGCGCGGGTCGGTCCTTCAGGGTTTGATGAATGCTCAAGAGGCCGAAGCAAGACTCGAATCCCTTTTGAGAATGACGATTATCTGGGAATCGGATGAAATGGTTGGCTCTGACGCTCTGCGGATCGCGGTTGCGCTTAGACACCCCGCGTATGATTGCGTTTATCTGGCTTTGGCGCGACATATAGGCGCGACGCTGGTAACCGCAGACGAGCGGTTTATGAATCTGGCAGTCTCAACAGAGTATCAAGAGACGACCATGCTGCTGGGCCATTTTGTGTAATGGCGCTATACCCCTAGGAATCGCTCGCATTACAGGGGGCAGGCCATTTAGAAGCCTGTCCCCTGTAAATTTTATCCTGACCTTGGCAACGGGCTAGATAGTGTAGGTATCCAGAAGACCAGGTACGGTCTTCACGCGCGCCTTATCCGTGATGTCGTCTATGCGCTGGTCGAACGTCGGTCGGTCGGTGTCCTGGTATATGACACCCAGCGGTATTCCGTCTGAAGACGACAACTCGAAAGCGGCCTCGGCGTCCGTCGAATCGTAGTCGTCGGGGATGTCGTATGCCAGGCCGGGGATGCCCTTGCGCGGGTTGCCCTTCAGAATGTCATAGGTGTTGTTGTACTCGGTACAAGGCGACTGGATATGCACTACTGAGAAGCCCGGATGCTCCATTGCGTCCAAAATTATCTGGGTCATTGGCCTGATCTGGCTGGACATGGTGGAAGCGACGAAACTGACGCCCATGCTCATGTAAAGCTGGAACGGGTTCATCTTCTCTTCCGGCTTGCCGAACGGGGTGGAGCTTGTCACGACGCCGAGATCGGTCGTGGGTGAGCTCTGGCCCTTGGTCAGACCATAGACTCCGTTGTCCATGACGACAGCGGTTACGTCGAGGTTTCGCGCGGCTTGGGGAGCAATGTGCTCGAAACCGATACTCAGGAAGTCGCCGTCACCGGCCACGACCACGACGTTGAGATCCGGTCGCGCCATCTTGACGCCCATCGCTATCGGCAGGGTTCGGCCATGTATGCCGTGGAAGCCGTAGGGTTGTTCATCGCTCTCGAGCATATGAACCATGTTGCCGGAGCAGCCGATGCCCGCAACGACCACATTGCTCTCCATTGGAACTTCGGTCTCTACTACCCGGCGCTGAATGGCCCCCTCCAGAGCGCGACGAACACCAAAGTCGCCGCAGCCGGGGCACCACTTGAAATCATACTCAGGGTTCTTGGACGTCATACTGTCACACCCTCTTTCTGCTGAATGTTTGCCTTCTGAGAAATGGCCTCCACAAGGTCGCGTTCCTTGAACGGAAGCCCCGTGTACTGAGTTATGGATACTGCCTCTACGCCGAGCGAACGGAGGTAAGACGAGAACTGTCCCATGTAATTGAGCTCGGGCACGATTACGAGTTCCTTCTCTTTAAGTTCCTCGACCATCCCCTTGGGAAGCGGGTTCAGGAACATTGTATAGTACCAGCCCAGGTCCGCGCCCTCAGCGGTCAACTTGCGCCAGGCGCCAAGTGCAGGCCCCTTGGAACCACCCCAAGGCATCACCACAATGCTGGCATCAGTGTTCTCACGCTCGTAGCTGCCATCGGTCAGCAGATCGAGCTTGCTGAAACGGCGGGTGGTCATCTGAATATGTCGTTCCGGCCTGTGAGTGGTGTCGCCCATGCCGTCGTGTTCGGAGCCGTTGGCGACATAGGAGCCGGGGCCGCCCGGTATAGGCATTGGCGAACGCTCCCAGCTCTCATATCGGTGGTAGCCGTTAGAGCCTCGGTAGGTCTCCCTGTCTTCGGCAGACAAGGCGCTCACATCCGGTCTGGGTATGTTCTGGTTGCGCTCAGAGAGCATGTGCTCGCTCAGCAGGATTACCGGGCCCTGGTACCTCTCCGCCCAGTTGAAGGCATAGAAGGATGCGTAGAAGCACTCTTCCACCGTGCCGGGAGCGATTACGGGCAGACGAATGTCGCCGTGGCCCGGGTAGAGCGCCGTCAATAGGTCGGACTGCTCGGTCTTGGTCGGCAGGCCGGTTGACGGTCCGCCTCTCTGAATGTCCGCGACGACGAGCGGTATTTCGGCCATCCATGCAAGCCCAAGGCCCTCGCCCATCAGGGAGAATCCGGGGCCGGCGGTGCCGGTCATGGCCTTCTTGCCCGCGAATCCCGCGCCGACGATGCTCGTAATGGACTCGATTTCGGAAGTCGCCTGGTGCACGAACTTACCGGGCGCTGGCAGGTTGTTCTCCATCCATATCAGGAGGGAAGTCGCGGGAGAGATCGGGTAGCCGATGTAAACGTCAACTCCTGCGGCGAGAGCGCCGAGACCAATGGCAACATTGCCGTTTATGAGCACCTGGTCAACCTGAGGAGGATTGGACTGCTCCAATTCGCCCAGGTTGAATCCGCTCTTTTCGGCCTCCACCCTGCCGAGCCCAAGCGCCTGATGGTTGGACTCGATGATCTGCTGATCGTTGGGCCGCCCCCTGGTGAAGCGCTTCGTAACGAAGTCTTCCAGGATCTTCTGGTCAATGCCAACCAGATACGCCAACGCTCCCATGACGACCATGTTCGCGGCCCTGGCGTTGCCGGTGGAGCGCGCGAGTTCGTCGAATCTCATTCCGAAGCTCTTGCCGTCCTCCTCCAGCTCGAATTCCTCAGCGTTGTACACTATGACTCCGCTGTCGGACACCTCGTCCTTGTGGTTCTCATACGCGTATTCGTTGAAAGCCACAAGCACGTCCAACTCGTCGCCGGAACTCAGAACCGGCTCGGTGGAAATCCTGGTCTGCGTCCAGGTAGGGCCGCCTCTTATCTGCGAAGGAAATGTGGAGAAGGTCTGAACGTGATATCCGACCTGGGCATTGGCCTGGGCGAAGCCCTCGGCGGAGGTGACAACACCCTGACCGCCCTCTCCGGCGAATCTAACTACAAAATCCGTCTTCTTCAATTCAATACTCCCTGAGCTATGCTCGCTCACGTCCGAACGCGCACCTAGCCAGTGTCTGCGCGTTGACTAAGGGTTGGGATACCAACTTTGGATTCGACGCGTAACCGAACGCGCCAAAACAATTCAGCCGCCCGAAGATTTCTTCGGCGGTAGAATGATCACCTGGATGGTCTGTGGGCAATTGTTGAATTTGGGGGGGTCTGGTCTGAGGCGTCGCTCTGTACGGCGAGCGTCACCTAATTATATGTACCTAATGAATATACCAACTAGATTTTTCGGGTGTCAATTTTGTGATGATTTGCACATATCCATTACCATGCGACCTGCATAGTATAGAATATGATCTAAGGATGTGGACCGAGTCGTGGAAGAGGTGACATATGCTTACCAACCTCACCATACGCAATTTCAAACGCTTTGGAGATGAGGTAGAAATCGAGTTAGGAAATCCAGTGGTGTTTATAGGCCCTAACAACTCCGGTAAGACATCTGCCATGCAGGCTCTTGCCCTCTGGGACATCGGCCTGAAACGCTGGAATGAAAGGCGCTCGGGCAACACGCCAGAAAGGCGTCCTGGGGTAACCGTGAACCGGCGCGACCTGGTTTCCATACCCGTTCCCAATGCCCGTCTCCTATGGTATGGGCTCCATGTGAGAGATATATTCAGGAACGAAGAAGGACAACAAACTCGAAATGTTCGAATCGATGTGATAGTCGAGGGTGTCAGCGAGGGCCGTAAATGGACTTGTGGCCTCGAATTCGACTATGCGAACGAAGAGTCTTTCTACTGCCGTCCACTGAGACTTGGCGAAGGAAGACATCCTGTGCGAATGCTCATACCCGAGGATGCGGGAAAAACCCAGATAGCCTTCCTGCCACCAATGTCCGGCCTGGCCGCTACGGAAACCCGACTAGATCATGGCGCGGTAAATGTCCGAATAGGGGAAGGCCGCACGGCGGAGGTGCTCCGCAATCTCTGCTTCCGCATCCAGACAGAAAGTGAACAGAACTGGGAAAAGCTCGTAGCCCATATAAACGACCTGTTCGGCGCGCAGTTAGACGTCCCCCGCTATATCGTGGAGCGTGGCGAGGTGACAATGACCTACCAAGAACGCGGTGTTACGCTTGACCTGTCCTCCGGCGGACGTGGCTTGCAACAGACGCTCCTGATACTAGCCTATATGTATGCCAACCCGGGAGCCATCTTGCTATTGGACGAACCCGACGCCCACCTTGAGATTCTGCGCCAGCGACAGATTTATCAGCTTATCGCAGAGGTAGCCCGCGAAAGCGGCAGCCAGATAATCGCCGCCAGCCACTCCGAGGTTCTACTGAATGAAGCTGCAGACAGGGATATGGTTGTTGCCTTTGTCGGAAATCCTCACAGGATAGATGGAAGAGGAAACCAATTGCTGAAGGCGCTCAACCAGATAGGATTCGAGCACTACTACCAAGCCGAGAGGAGGGGATGGGTACTCTATCTGGAAGGTTCGACCGACCTCGCCATACTGCGTGCTTTCGCCCGCCGCCTGGGACATAAAGACGCTCTTGAAGCCCTCGAACAGCCCTTCGTCCACTACGTCGCAAATCAGCCCTCTATGGTACAGGGCCATTACTACGGACTTCGAGAGGCTCTTCCTGACTTGAAGGCCGCCGCTCTTTTTGACCGATTGGACACTAGGCTCCCAACTGATGGCCGTATTGAATATCTCATGTGGCGACGGCGTGAGATTGAGAACTACATATGCTCTCAGAATGTACTGGAAGCCTACGCGCGATCATCAGCTGAGGCTGATGTGCCGGGGCCGATATTTGCACCGCCGGAGGTTGATAAGCGGCTGGCAACTATGCGGGAGAGCGTAGAGGAAATAGAACAAGCTATGGGTACACTTGGCAGAGGTTCACCCTGGGACTCCGACACCAAAGTGAGCGATGACTTCCTTACACCCCTTTTCCGAGCCTATTTTCTGAAATTGGATTTACCCAACCTGATGAATAAGAAGGACTTCTACGAATTGGCCGAGTATATTCCTAAAAGTGAAATAGACTCGGAGGTCGGCGAAAAACTGGACACCATCGCCCATGTCGCTCAGAGTGCGAATCCCGCTCCACTCTGAATAATCGGCTGAGTGAATCCACATTCTCACCTTACATTGACTAGACCCAGACTCCTTCCTATAATCCCAGACAGGAGACGACCCTGATGACACCGAGCGCTGAACCAAGGCATATCTCGATTTCCGAAGTTGTCGCAAGGCACGGCGAACCGCCGTGGGCCGAAGCCCTGTTTACCGATGGTCGCAACAACGTCGTGCTAATATGCAACGCGCCCGGACAGGAGAACGACGCTCATGCCCATCCCGACTTCAACGAGTGGTGGGTAGTGCTCCAGGGTGAGCTCTTTTGGGAGATAGGCGACTACGCTCCGCTGCGGGCGAAAAAGGGCGACGTGGTGATGGCCCCCAAGGGACGCAGGCACGCGATCAGGACGGTCGGCAGCGAGAACTCCCTTCGTCTGGGCATCACGCATCCCGAATCCAGCCACGACGTAAAGGGAACTCGCTCGAATATCCTCAGGCCCCTGCCACAGGATGATGTTCCCAACCGTCTGCACACCAGCCTGGAATACATGCTGGAGACGTTCGGCGAGCCACCGTGGGCAACGTCCATCCTTACCGACGACCGCAACAGTGCGAATCTGATCTGCCACGCATCGGGGATGACCAACAACGCTCACTGGCACCCCGACTTCAACGAATGGTGGACGATCCTGGGCGGAGAGCTGACCTGGGAGGTCGGAGAAGGCAGACCCGTGATCCACGCCAAAGAGGGCGACATCGTATTTGTACCGGAGGGAATGCGCCACCACATCAGCACGGTCGGGGACGGCATTTCGTTCCGGCTTGCGGTGACTACTCCCGATCAGCCGCACATCTACACGGATGACGACGACGCGGCTCCACCTCCACTGTCCTAATCCCAGCCGGACGGTTCAGTCCGTGGCGTATCGTGGCGGTTCGGACTCGGCCACGCGCCGCGCGAACTCCTCGCTTTTGAGGCTGCGTTCGAGAATCGCACGGATGTAACGTGTGTGAACGCTCTCGACCTGGTTTTTGAGCATCCGTCTGATATTCGGACTGCCTACGTCTCGGAACCGTTTCGAACGCTGGAGGTGCCTTAGAACTCTCATCGCGCTTTCGGTAACGTGTACTCTTGCGCCGATGCCGTATGCGCGACATTGGGGGCACAGGACTCCGCCGGCCGCCAGATCGAGCATGTGATCGTCGGGCTGCAGTTCCGATCCGCATTCGACGCAGGACTGTAATTCGGGCCTGAATCCCGCGACCTCCAGCAGCCGGGACTCGAACCATCTTGTCACCAGCCAAACATCATGGGAGTCGGGTAGCAGATCGAGGGTGACAGTCGCCAATTGATACAGGTCTCGGCTGGGAGAACGTTCTTCCGCGAATGAGTCGGCCAGCTCGCATACGTAAACGGCCTGGGAGAGAAGTGTCAGGTCCGAGCGTATATATGGATGGTCGTCTCGCACCTGGGCCTCGGTGACGATGTCGAGATTTCGCCCGTGCGAGGCGGAAAATTCGACGATGTTGGTGAGGTCCAGATGACCCCTCAACTTGCTCTGCGGCCTCCGGACACTCTTGGCGACCACGCGCACTTTGCCCATGTTCGGGGTGAGGATCGAGAGAATGCGATCCGCTTCTCCCAGAGTGTATTGTCTCAGAACCAGACCCTGGCTCTTGTAAGTGCGCAGCCTCAATTTTCACTCGCTGATGTCTTTCGTTCGGCAGGCTAAAACGACTGCCTGCCTTCGATGGCCCTGCCGAGCGTGGACTCATCGGCGTATTCGAGGTCACCGCCTACCGGCAGGCCCCTTGCGGGCCTGGTTATCGAGATCCCAAGCGGGGAGATCAGCCTGTGTATGTACATGGCCGTCGCGTCTCCTTCCAAATTGGGATTGGTGGCAAGAATAATCTCACTTATGGGCTCGTCATTCATTCGGGAGAGGAGCGGCTGTATCTTGAGATCGTCTGGGCCTATCCCGTTCATTGGAGAGACCGCGCCGTGAAGCACGTGGTAGAGACCTCGGTAGCTGTGAGTGCGCTCCAGCGCAAGCACATCCAGGGCCTCTTCGACGACACACACGGTCGTCTCGTCGCGCTGAGAATCGGAGCAGATGTTACAAGGGTCGGTATCGGTGAGATTGAAACACCTGGAACACATCGCCACCTGGTCTTTTACCGCAACGATTGCGTTCGCGAGGTCATGTGCGTGCTCGCCGGGCATACGAATCAGGTAGTAAGCGAGACGCTGGGCGGTCTTGGGACCAATGCCGGGCAGCTTGTGGAATTCTTCTATCAGCCTGGCTATCGGGTCGGACGAGTGTTCGGCGTTGTTGTTCATATCAGGTCAGGCCCGGGATGTTAAGTCCGCCGGTCAGTTCGCTCATCTTGGAATTGGCCATCTCCTGGGCCTTGGCGAGCCCTTCGTTCACGGCGGCTGTCACGAGATCTTCCAGGATGTCCACGTCATCGGCTGATACGACCTCGGGGTCTATGGTGATGGACTCGATAGTCATCTTGCCCGTTACGACTACGCTGACGACTCCACCGCCCGCCGTAGCCTCAACCGTGGCGGATTCCAGTTCTGTCTGAAGTTCCGTCATCCTCTTCTGAAGCTGCTGAGCCTGGCGCATCATGCGACGATTCATTGTTCCGTTTCCTCCTCGAATCTATCCACGAGCCGCGCGCCCATTCTCTGGGCGGCCACCACAAGGTGACTCTGATTCGCCCGTCTCGTGTCGGAACCATTTTCGCTTGAAATCAGTTCGGGTACAAGTTCATACTCTCCGCCCATAGTACGGGAGAGGGCTTGCTTCAATTCCCGCTTTACGCTGGGGTTGTCTATCTCCTGGTTTATGCGTTCGACATGGGAACTGTGCGCGAACCTGACGACCAGTTTATTATCCTCAAGGGTATATTCCCGTGAGCCGCGGAGCAACGCCCCCAACTTGAACCTGGCGCCGGTAGTCCTGAGAGCGCGGAGCACCTCGTTCCAGGTAGCCGGGTCAAGGCTGCCGTCCTGGCCGCTCCGAGGCGGGGCGGCGCTCGCGCCACTGGTAACCGGCGTCGGGGCGCGGGATGAGCGGGCATTAGGGCGCGACGGACGATTCCTCGACGGCGCTTGAGCGGCGGCAGGCGACGTCTGTCGCTGGGTGTACTGTCGAGGGGCTGCCTCTCTTCCACCTCGCGCGGGCGGAGCGGGGGCCACGGGCGGAGCCGCCATGGGTTCGATACTTGACTCGACCAGAGCGAGTTCCAGTGGCAACGGCGATGCAGTATCCAGCCTGAGATCGGCCTCGGAAATTGCTCTTAGCGCCCTGAGAATGTATCTCTGGTCCACGCCCTGAGACATAGCTTTGAGACGCTCCGTAGTATCATCGGAGAATCCGACCGTGTCATCCGCGCCGACGGCCATCAGCATGACTGACCTGAGAAAGTCAGTAACCGCTCGCTGTAGTTGTCTGAGGTCGGAGCCCTGCGCGGCCACTTTGTTCACGATGTTCAGGCTCTCCGACATATTCTTTTCGACTATGGACTTGCACAGGTCGAGCGCGTCCTCGTCGCCGGACAGTTCGAGCATGTCCCGCACCTGGTCCGCCCTCAGCGGCGAGTCGTAGGACACGACGGCCTGCTCCAGAAGATTCTCGGCGTCTCTCAGGCTTCCGGTGGAGTGTCGGGCTATCAGTTCGAGGGCCTCGCGCTCGGACTCCACGCCCTCGGCGCGGCACAGTTCGGAGAGCTTTTCGGTGATGTCGTCCAGCGATATGCGCCGGAAGTCGTACCTCTGGCACCTGGACACGATAGTGAGCGGCACCCTATGGACTTCGGTAGTGGCGAGTATGAATATGGCGTGATCGGGGGGCTCTTCCAGCGTCTTTAGAAGGGCGTTGAACGCCTGGTCGGTGAGCATGTGGACCTCGTCCACGATATAGACCTTGTATCTGAACTCGGTGGGAGAGAAGTTGATCTTGTCGCTCAGGTCGCGGATGTCGTCAATGCTGCGATTACTGGCCGCGTCAATCTCGATCAGGTCGAGGGCGCGGCTCTCATTAACCGCGACACAGCGGTCGCAGACGTTGTCCGGTTCGCCGTCGGTTGGGGCAAGACAGTTCACCGCCTTGGCAAGTATGCGGGCGGTGCTCGTCTTGCCGGTGCCGCGCGGCCCGCAGAACAGGTAGGCGTGCGCCAGCCTGCCCGAGGACACGGCGTTTCTCAGGGTATTGGTCACGGTGTCCTGACCGACTACCTGTTCGAGGGCGCGAGGACGCCATTTTCTGTAAAGGACTTCTGCCATTGTCCTAGTAGCTCAGAAGGAGATATTTGAAACAGAGACACACAATACTAACTTGACCCTATGGCTTCCCGCCTTCGCGGGAATGACGAACGGTAGTGGATGATTCGCCGAATACAGGACTAGAGTGGACAGCCGTTAGGCGCCAAGGCAGTCATCCAAGGCAATCATTACCTGATCTTGCAGTGAAAACATCTCGACGGCCTCGGCCTGCCGCTCATGGTCGTAACCTAGCAGATGCAGGATTCCATGGGCAAGCATGATGACCAGTTCCTTTTGGGCGGTATGGCCTGCCTCTCTTGCCTGTCGTTCCACCTGCGGATATGAGACCACAACTTCGCCGAGGTCAGCACTGAAACCGGGCGGCAGAACGAACTCCGTATCATCGTCCACCAATGTATGCCCTTCATCGTCGCCGTAGTATTTGCCGGAATGCCGGTTTGAGAAAGAGAGGACGTCCGTAGTCTCGTTCAGGCCGCGGTGGGCGCGATTGAGTTCGGCGACGCTTTCATCGTCTGCTATGACGACGCTGACATTCTCGCTCGACCACTCCGGCTCGACCGACAGTACGCCCGCTACGACGGCGCGAACCCATTCGGGGGAGACGCTTTCGTGGAATTCCTCGAATATGTGAACGTCCACCAATGAGTCGTGCGGTTCTAGCATGGAAGCGTCGCCCATATTGATAATCGAATCGCCCTGGCGGCTGCGGAAACTCAGGGATGTTACGACCGGGAATATAGCTACATCCAGCACTTCTGGATTCCCGTTTTCACGGGAATGACGAGAAATGTCAGCACAGCCTAATTATCCTCGAAGTCTCCGCTGAGGCCGCTGGGGGACTGTAGGAACTCGAATAGGTCGCTGTTCGGTGGCAGCACGACTGTGGAGTTGGCTTCGAGAATCTTGCGGTAGGCTTCGAGGGAGCGCTGGAAGGAGTAAAACTCCGGGTCAGCCGATATGGCATTGGCGAAGATCTGCACCGCCTGGGCGTCGCCTGTACCCCGAGTTATGTCCGCCTGTCTCTGGGCATTCGCCCTGATGATGGTAGCGTCCCTGTCAACGGTGGCCCTGACCTGGGCGTCAATCTCGGCGCCCTCGGCGCGCTCCTTGTCCGAAATGCGCTTGCGCTCGGCCTGCATACGGGCATATACGGACTCGGCGATTTCGGGCGGGAAGTCGGCGCGCTTGATGCGCACGTCAAGTATGTCAAGTCCGAACTCACGGAGCTTGGGCTTAACGTTGTCCCTGATTCGATTCATTATGTCTTCGCGCTTGGTGGTGATTATCTCGGATTGATTGTCACTTGCGATTTCGCGCCGGAGTTCGGAAGAAAGGATGTCCACGGCGCGCGCCTTGCCTCCGGCCTCGGTGCGAACGGTTTCCCTGAAGAGCTTCGGGTCAACGATTCGTCCCCTGGCGTAAACGTCAATTATGAGGCGCTTCTTATCCCTGGTGAGCAGCGAGTCGGGCGGCGCGTCGAATATCAGCAGACGCTTGTCGAAATAGGTTGTGGAGTCAATGAAAGGGGTCTTTACGTACAGGCCCGGGCTATTGATGGACTTCTGTACCTGGCCGAATCGCGTGACGATGGCAAGCTCCTTCTCGTCCACCACGAAGAAGAGCTGAGGGACGATGATCGCGGCTGTGACTGCCAGCAGTATGAGTATTAGAGCGATGAATCTCAATTTATCAACCCTTACTGGCTTCGGCCAAGCGAAGTTGGCAACTGTCCGTTATCGGTCAAAGGCAGGAGAGGTAGAACGCTGCTGCCTGTTTCGCCAGACATTATGTACATCTTCACTCCCGGAAGAATCTCCTCCATAGCTTCCAGGAAGAGGCGCTGGCGAGTCACTTCAGGAGCCTTCTCGTACTCGAACAGGATGGCCTTGAAGCGTTCGGCCTGGCCTTCGGCGATGGCTATGCGTTCCTGCTTGTACGCCTCGGCAGCCTCTGTAACCCTGGCGGCTTCACCCCTGGCCTGCGGGAGAATGGACTCCTTGTAGGCGTCGGCGAGGTTGATCATCCGAGCCTTGTCTTCCTTTGCGCGCACAACGTCGTCGAATGCGTCCTTCACCTGTTCGGGCGCGAACACATTGAGCAGTTTCACCTCGCGGACGTTGAGGCCAGTGTTGTAGTAGTCCAGCAGGGTCTGGAGCTGAATCTTGGTTTCCGCCTGGATGTCCTCTTTCTTGTCTGTGAGAACATCGTCAATGGGACGGCTTCCGATAACCTGTCGAAGCGCGGTTTCGGTGACGTCTTTGATGGTCTGGCCATCCGGGTCGGAAACCCTATACAGATACGCCTCCACGTCCTTGATGTCGTACTGCACCAGAAGCTGCACGTCAACGATGTTTGGAGCCTCTCCGGCCAGTCCAGATTCGTCGGCGTCGCCGGTAATCATAAGGGACTCGCTGAGAACGGGGTTGCCCCCGGCGACTCCGACCTCCAGTTGGCGGACGCTGTCCACGAAGACCACGTCTCTCGCGCCAATAGGAGCGGGCCACCACCAGTGAAGACCAGGCTGCGCTATGCTATCAAACTTGCCCAGGCGTCGAAGCGCGGCCTCTTCGCCCGGCTGAACGGTGAAGAATCCGCTGCCCAGCCACACGGCAATCCCGACCGCGAACAGGCCGATTACTATGAGCGAACCTATGTTGCCTCCACTTCCTCCACCGCCGCCTATGCGGAAACGGCCAAAGAAGTTGCGGATCCGCTCCATAACCTGGTCGAAATTTACTTCCGGTTCTTCTGGACGATACATCGGCAGTCAAACTTTCGTGTAAGGGTTACAAGCAATGGTAACACATTAGCGCAGGACATTCGATAGATGTTTTCTCAGCTCAGGCTGTTCATACTATAATCTACGCGCCGCGACATCAGTCGGATTATCCGGCGGCCTCGATTTCACTCAGAAGTTCCAGGAATTCAGCGTAGTCGGATACGCCGGATACGAGCGATATGAACGTATCGAGGTCAGGCGACAACTCTCTGAGACGCCGGACCTGCCCGCCGATGGGATTCACCGAAGCAGGGCTCTCGGCATAGGTTCCGTTGAAGGCGAAGTATGCCTGGTTCAGCTTGCGAATCGGATGGCCGTTGGCAACGAACAGCTTTCGGCGTGTTTCCATGTAAGCCTCGGCAATCTCGATTTCGTCCCGCGCCAGCAGCGCATCCGCAGTCAGGCGCGTCTCCTGCATCTCGCGCCTGAAGTCGAAGTCCGCTGTCCGTATCGGACCTGCGTCCTCGATTTCGGCGGTCGCGTCGAACGCCACTGGGATAACCTGGGACATTCTGGAACGAATTCGCTTAGACGCGAATTCTCCGAGTTCCCGTCCACCCAGGTCAGCGACCGTTTCGTTAAGGACCAGCATGTCGGGAGAGTCGAACATGCTCTGACCCAGCGGCCGCAGAAAGAGGAAGTGGTGCAGCCACTCGTGCGCCATGATGGAAAATGTCGCGTTGAGGTCGGCTCCGTTGTAAACGGATGCGGGATAGGTGGCGACTCCGCCAATATCCAGGACGAGCGCCGATACATCTTCATCTTTCAAGAGGCTGGCTTCAACCTCTTCTCTGCTCTCGACGCTGATATGAGGATCGAGAAGGATACCATCCTGCCGCTCGATTCTGTCGCGCGGAGACGTTATCAGCGCCTTGGGCGTCTCGATGAGGCGAATGTCCACGGGCGGGAATACGACCTTGCCGAGCAGCCCCATGCCCTCGCTACGGATTACTGAGCTGAGCTCCGATTCGAGCGTCTCCTCGACGTCATTGCGGATGTCGTGCCTGAGCCGATGCGCCCGCTCGAGTTCTGCCTGCAGACGCCTCGCCTCGGGAGCCATCGCAGATTGCTTCGCGACGACGACATCAATCCGGTCTTTGAGGTCGTTCTCGGCGCGACCCAGTCTGAAATACTCATCAACGAGCGCGAGCCGTTCGTCATCTGATATGGCCCGCCCGGGAATCGCTCGAAATGCAAGGTGGGTCCACTTGCTCATCGAGTTGGACAGGTGCCAGCCAATCAGGTCGAATGCGTACCTGGATGATGCCTCCTGCGCCGGGTTCAAGGTAAGCGCATCGCCCCTGAGCGTCAGCATTACCAGAACGACAAAGGCGATGACCACCCACCTGAGAGATCTGGCTATAGTTCGTCGGCAGAGCATGGCATATTCATACCCGCTTCTGAGTTTAAGTGGCAGGGGTGCTATCGGCGACGGAACAAGTTGAGGAATCTGTCCTCGTAGTATTCGAAGACTCCCCAGCGGTCCAGCTCCCGTCTCAGGTCCTCGGGGTCTCTGCCCTGCTGGACCTGGCTGAACATCCGCTCGATGCTCTGGATTGCCCCTTGGGGCAGTCCTCCGGCGGACGAACTCGGATCTAGCATACCGCGCGTTCGTAATTCCTGCGCGTTTTCGACGGCGGAGCGCGAGGTGAATTCGTAGATGAACTTCATCAGCGAGACGTCCCAGAGTTCATCTACTCCTACCATGACGACCGAAAGCTCATCCTTGCTCCTGTCCAGATCGTCGCTGATGCGGTTGGCCACCTCGTTTGGCGGGCCGCTCAGTATGTCCGTCTTCTCCGCTTCGTTGCGATACTGGTACAGGATGCCCGGGCTGTTGGGGCCGTACTGCTGCGACAAGTGCCTGAAGTAGCTGTACGCCTCGTCGCTGAAGCCTTCCAGGTTCATGGCGTAGAACGGCGTGACTATCGCGGGCTTCTGGGCTATCACCTTGCCCTGCCTCACGACGCTCTCGGTGTCTTCGGGCTGTATCTCCCGGTAGATAGGTTCGGTTACCACGTAGTAGGACAGGCTGGTCGTTCCGAAGGTCGCTAAGTTCTGCCTGGGATGCCTGACAACCCACGTCTGCTCCGCGGCGCGAATGAAATCTAGTTCGTCTTCCATTTTTCTACTTTCTTCGCCTGCGAAGAGCGAGTCCGACTAAGCCCAGGGCAAACAGCGGCATTGTAAGATCGCTCAAACCGAGCGTTTCCCTGCCGGGCAATATGCAGCCCGCCGAACTGCCCGAATCCGACTGTTCAGTATCAATTTCCGGCGCGGCGGCAGGCGGCTCGGCCTCCGGCGTCGGAGTTGGCTCAACTTTGGCAACGGCGGGCGGCTGCGTCGGCGTAGGCTCCGGCATTGGGGGCGGGGTCGGAGGTTCCGGCGTCGGGGTGGGCGTGGATTCAATTGTCCCAACGGCCTCGGAGCCCGCCTGCGGCGTGAGACTGTACAGCTGAATCGCGGGCCTCGAAATTGGCGTCGGCCTGGCGCTGTCGCGCTCGGGCGGTATGTATTCGGGCGCGCCGATGATCTCTCTCCACCTGTTCTCCAACTCGATGCGGCTGATGCCATAGACTTGCTGGATGGCGTCATCCATGTTCGTGCCTTCTCTGAACACCGCGAGCAGTTCGCGCATATTCGTGGGTCCGTATGCCGCGATCATATACTCGACTATGCTCCTGGCCTGACCGTAGAAGATTATGACGTCTTCCGGATCTCCGGGCAGTACGGGCATGGAGGTTATAGGCAGAAGCCTGTCCGTGCCCAGCGCGAACTCCAGCGCTATATCGTAGGAGAAACCGGGAGCGACGTTCCCAAACTCGGCCAGGCCCTCGTCGAGCCACGACGGGATTCGGCGAATGATGCTGTCCCCCGCCCTGTGATTGATGATATGGGTAAGTTCGTGCGAAGCCGTGCCAGTCGCTCCGCGTCCGCCGCCAAGCACCAGAAGAGTGCCCAGATCGGTAAATGCCTGCCCCTCGGTAATGAGTTCCCGCCTGATAGTGCTGGAACCCGGAGGAAGAGCTTCCAGCATCTCCTTCACGTTATTGTACATCGTGACTCGAATCGGGATGGTGGTGTCCGCGCCAAGAAGCGGCCCCATGAAATCCAGGGTGTCTATACTTGCTTCCAGTATGATCTCGGCTCGCCTCTTGACAGGCCCATGATAGGCGACAGCGATGGGACCCTCCGAGACCTCCTCCCACTCGAACCGCGCGTCGTAGTAGATGAAATCCTCGGGGTCGGTGGAAAACTCATTGCCCTCGACGTCCCTTATCTCGAAGTGGTATTTGATTATCGTACCGGGCGGTATGTACTTGCCCCTGACGCCGGTGCGCCAGAACAGTTCGGACTCAATGAGGTCGGCCTGGTCAAATTCGAAATACTCATACACGGAGTTCTCGTTCTGACCTACCTTCAACCTCACCGAGATTTCCTCTATCTCCTTTTCGTTTTCGACTTCGATGAAAAAGCGCATACCCTCTGGAAATTCGCTGACGACACTGGAGGAAAGCACCGTGATGTTGTGGTCTTCGCCCTGTGCGGAAATGCCCGCAGGGTTCGAGATTACAACGACCAGCGCGAGTCCGGCTATCAGCAACAGTGTGACGCGGCCCGTTTTGAGGAAGCCGGCGACTTGATTCAATGTGATCCACCCTTTAGCAACAATGAGTATCTTCTAGTCCTGTGCCGGAAACCACGAATCCGACGAACGTGATCTCCCCTATCTTTCTAATACGTCAGAGGCATTCGCGCGGGATTCAATGAATCTGGCAATTATGTCCCCCGATCCTCTGTCTCCAGCATCCGCCAGGTGTGGGTAAGCCTGTGGACTGCGGTGTAAACAGTCAGCGCGGTTATTACGCCGAGCGCGACCAGCATGACAACGGGAATCCAGTGCGCGACGATCAACCCCAGCCCGGTCAGCGCGACGCGCTCGGGTCTCTGCATTACGCCGACCTTGCATTCAATCCCCAAACCCTCGGAGCGCGCCCTCATATAGCTGACCATGATGGAGCCCACAAGGGCAGCATAAACAAGCAGCGCGCCGATGTCGTTGTCGTTAGTGACGTAATATGCCAGCACTCCAAGAAGCACCACGGCTTCGGAAACGCGGTCTATCGTGGAGTCCAGAAGCGCGCCGAAATCGGAGGCGCGTCCGGTCATCCTGGCCAGCGCGCCGTCGAACATATCGAAAATGCCGGCGAACAGCGCCACGAGTCCCCCTGCCCACCACAGCCCGACACCGATGAGATACGCGGCGGCGACGGCTATCAACAGGCCGATTATCGTAACGAGATTCGGCGTAAGTCCTATGCGGCCCATCAGGAGGGCAACGGGAGTTTCGACGTAAACCGAGATTGCGCGCCTGGCTTCGTCCCGACCAATCATCATGCAACCACCTAAGAGTTGGCTAGTCAGGACATATTAGAAAGTATCCGGTCGGGTGGTCAACACGAGCTTACAGTCCAGCCGCGGCATAAGGACTTGGAATGAGCTCGTGGTAGTAGTCCAGGACGCGGCCCGCCACTCGCTCCCACCGGAAACTGTCGGCGGTGCGGATGCCCTGTTCAGACAGACGACGTCGAAGCGCGGAGTCTATCAACAGCGCGTGGATGGTCTCAGCAAGGGCCGTCTCATCCTTCGGGGGAACAAGAAGGCCGTCGTGTCCGTGTTCCACGACGCTCGCGTAGCCCACTATGTCCGTAGCCACCACCGGCGCGCCTGACGCCATCGCCTCCAGCAGGACTATCCCGAAACTCTCCTTGTCAACAGCAGGCGAGCAGTAGATATGGGCCGACTTGAAATACCTGGCCCTCATCTCATCCGATACGCGGCCCGTGAAAATCACGTCCTGGAGATTTCGCTCGCTCATTATGCGGTAGCACTCGGCATCCGGCTCGCCCGGTCCGACGACTATCAGGCGCAGATTCGGGAAATCCCACTTCAGCCTGCTGTAAGCGAGCAGCAGATATCTCAGGCCCTTGCGCTTCTCCAATCTGCCCAGGAACAGGAGGTTCATCTTGCCGTCCATCAGTTCGGGCAACGGCTCGGCAAACGCGAATTCGTCAACGTCAATGCCGTTGGGTATGACATTGTATTCTCCGGGGAAGTGCTTGCTTATGAACTGCATGGCCGGTTCGGACACCGCAATCCTGCCGTCCAGTCGCCTTATCAGTGGCTCTACCAGCTTGTCCGAACCTATCGCCCACCATGTCCTGCGTCCCCTGTAACTGTGGAATGTCGCCACATTGACGGTCGTGCGGGGATTAAGCGAACTGAGCGTTCCCAGGGGCACCATCCCGGCGCAGGGCTCATGGATATGCACAACGTCGAATCCCTCGTCCTCCAGGACGTTCTTTATGTTGGGAGTAATCCATACGGACAGGGACACTCTGGCCACAGAGCCCGCGGTAGGAAGCGGAACGGGCTTTCCCATCGGGATGAAATCAGGGTCTTCGATGGATTCGGGAGAGGAACAGGGGGCGACTATCCTCACTTGGTGGTCCCAGCTTCTGAACTGGTCGGCTATCTGGGTTATGTGATTGCGCACTCCGCCATGAAAAGCGTGGTCGTAAGGTGAAAAAAGGCCTATTTTTAGTGGCCGATTCATACACTTCACCTCGACTGGCGGCTGACTGGTGTGGCGCTTCTGACTTCCTCGCATAGCGGAAGATTTGCCGCCATTGTATATGGATTCGGGCCAAATGGCTAGACGCCAAAACCAGATGCATGATCCGCGAACGTCGAAGATTACGACCCGGCGCGCGTCACCCAGACGATGTACCCACCATTCTCCTTCCCGTTCGCGGAGGTCGTCCATATATATATCGTGTTCTTGCCTACGCTGAGAGACACGTCGCTGGAGACGGCAGGCGAAGTGGGCCCGCGCCTGATCTCGTAGGTCGCTCCGGGCTGGCTCATGGTTACGGATACACGTGTATCAGAGACGCTGTTCGGCACGCTTGCAGTGTACACGTAGTTACCCGAACGGAACCCAGGCTCCAGGGTTACCCCGCTGAGGGTCAGACTCTTGATAGTGAAGTCCGCCTGCGCCGGCGAATCCGCGCGCGTCACCACTATGGTATAGGTGTTCGCCCCCACGCCGTCCTCGGCGGTGACCTGGATTTTGATGTCGGTTCTGCCCACATCGAGGGGTATCACCCCGTCCTCGTCAACGACCCCACCCACCCTGGATATGTAGATCACGTAGCTTGCGCCGGAATGGTTCGTCGTAGCGGATACCGTGATGCTGGAGGTGGAGTGCGGGACGCTGACCACGTACCTGTTATGGTGCGGGGAGAACGCCCGGTCGAAGTTCGCGCCCTCGACGCTCAGCGCGCTCAGAGTCGCGTCCGAGGACGGGGGAGTGTAACCGGCCTCGCGAGTGCGCACCTCCAGAGACTTCTCTATGATGACCGTGTTATCGGCGTCTCTGAGGAGGAGGGTGTACTTGTATCGGGTCTCGGGCTGCAGCCTGCCGTTGGACCAGCCAAAGCCGTTTCCGCCGCTCGCTTTGCCATCAACATTCCATGACGCCACGAACTCGCTGCCGTTGTGGTCGTACCTCTGGAGGATGTAGTTGTCAATGCCCCGGTTGTGCGGCACCTCCCACTGTACCGAGATGCCGGTATCGGTGTAGCTTGAAACCCTGAAGTTTAGGGGAGGATCGTCCGTAGGCAGTTCGCCCTTGACCGGTTCGGATGTGGGTTCGGGCGTCGGTGTAGGTTCGGGCGTCCGCACGGGTGTGGGAGATGACCTGGCGCGCGTCACCTTGATGATGTAGGCGGCGCGTCTCTCCCCATCTGGGGAGATCCCCACTACGACTATCACATTCTCCCCCACGCTCAGACCTACCCAGCCGCTCGATCTCACAGGCCCCGCGTACCCTTCCCTGATTTCGTAGCTCGCATCGGGATGGTTCATGGTTACGGATACCCGGATATTGTAGATGTCGTTCGGCGCGCTTGCCGTGTACGAGTAGCGATTCGAACGGAACGGCGGATCCAGCGTAGCTCCGCTCAGGCTCAGGCTGCGTATGCCGAAGTCCGCATCCTCGCGCGTCACCGCTATGGTATAGGTGCGCGCGCTCACGCCGTTTTCGGCGGTGACGCGGATCTCGATGACGTTTCTGCCAAAGCTGAGAGGTACCCACCCGTCCGGTTCCACGGCTCCGCCCACCTTCGAGATCACGTAGCTTGCGCCGGAGTGGTTCGTAGTCGCCGATACCTGGACATAGGGGATGTAGTGCGGGACGGTGAGCGTGTACTGGTCACGGTTCGGTGAGAAGTCGAAGGTCGCGCCCCTGACGCTCAGCGCGCTCAGGGTCGCGTCCGCCAGCGGTTCGGGCGCAGGTATGGTTGATGTGGATACCGGCGTTGACGTGGACAACGGCGTTGGCGAGGGTGTGGTTGACGTGGACAACGGGGTTGACGTTGACAATGGCGTGGGTATGGTTGATGTGGACAACGGGGTTGACGTTGACAATGGCGTGAGTGTAGATCCGGGCGCGCTGAGCGTGCGCACCTCCAGCGTGGCCTCTATGATTACCGTGTTATCGGCGTCTCTGAGTAAGAGCGTGCACCTGAACAGCGTGTCCGGCGTTACTTCGGAGATCTCCAGGCCGAAGTCGCGTCCGCCACCCATCTCATTCCCGGTTTGCCATGTCTGAAAGAATTCGCCGTCTATATGGGCATCAGCCCTGAGGAGATAGTTGTCAATTCCCCGGTTGAATGGCACATTCCACCGCACATAGATGCTGTCATGGTCGTAGCTTATCACCCTGAAGTTGACGGGCGGGTCGTCCGTCGGCAGTTCGCCCCTGGCCGGTCCGGGTGTCGGAGTCGGGGTGGGTTCGGTCTGACCGGACAGCCTCGACCTGGCCTGCTCGGGCGTCTCGCCCGAGTCGGGCACGATCAGGTAGTCTATCAGCAGGCTGGACAGCAGTTCGCTCAAACTGCCCGACAAGGTGCCCTTTTCGTTCGCGTCGTCGAGCGCTGCGACCAGGAATTGGTATCCGGTCCGGCCCTCGCTCGACAGGCGATCCCCGACCTGCTCGGTAGTCTCGCCGGTGTGGGGAGCTATCAGGTACTCGATGAGAACGTCGGCCAGGGCCGCGCTCAGCTCATCGGTAAGCGTTCCCCTTTCGTTTGCGTCTCTCAGAGTGGCCAGAAGGAGGCCGGAGGGGTCTTCGGTCGTACCTGCCTGTTCGTTCGGGGAGGCGAACGCGATTCCCTGCGCGATAATGGACAAAAGCGCGAACGCCGCGATCCCGGATGTGACCTTCCTCAACATGGCTGTCTGTTCTCCTATGCCGTAGCGGTCTGGTGAAGAGCGGAGACTGTGTAGTTCTGTCCTCGGGACAGACAGTTCTGAGAGGCGCTGATGATTGCTCTCATGTCAAAAGCCCCCTTGTGGATCGGGTAAGGGTACGAAGTGCTACCGACGTTTCTCACACATAGCGCCACGCAGGGGCAGGGAGTACCCCTGTCCGACATTGGTCGAACTTGCTCGCGCGGCCGGCGAGCAAGCTCCTGCTATGTGTGTTTCGTTCGGTAGCGTGGTCATACTAGCACGGCGTAACGGACGGCACAAGAAAACTCCGCCAGAGTGGCGGGGTCTTTCGGTTATCCAGGATTGCCACGGCATCAGCCTGTGGATTCCCGCTTTCGCGGGAATGACGAATCATGCGGAGTCTGGACTGTGTGGAGACGCGCCTACGCATATCCTATGGCGAATACACTGATCTCTTTGGATAACGGCGTGTCCGGCATACTTTCCGTCACGTACAGGATACGCCATTGACCATCATCGAATTCGTACCATGTTATGGGGTCTGCGAGTTTTCTCGTAATGACATCCCCATGCTCATAAGGGAGGTCCTGAATGTAGTCGAATGCCCTGTTTATTGATCTGCGTTCTTCGGCGATCAGAGCGGCGTAGAATGGAATGGCATTGCCGCTCGAGCTAAAGCTGAGTCGGTTCACCGACGTATCCTCGCAGATCGTCCAGGGTTATGCGTTCGCCCGTATCGGCCTCCCTGGCCTGAACGGCTGTCCGGAGCAATGGATCATTCGCTATATCTTCATCCGTTATGCGAAGAGCCTGATCCTGGAATAGTTGCAACGTTTCGTATTCCCGGGCGTTCTGAAAGGATATAGTGTTCCTGGACTTTCTTACGATGCCCTCGGTCTTCATGTGGCCATACTTATGGACGGAGGTCTGAATCTCAATCCAGTCGTCACTCGACAGAGGCAGCGTGGATATATCGAGATTCCTGGAAGTCCCGTATCTGTGTACGCCGCCGACAGGCTGTACACAGATTTCCTCCGTGAGTTCGCCGTCTTGCACCAGGCGGTCCAGCATCCGAACGATGCGGTTGTCCCTTTCATTCGGGCCGCCGCGTTCACGGATGTACTCCAAGCCGGTTATGGTCTCGCCACGCAGTTGGTAATTCCGCTCGTCTGTGAGATACACCAACTTGACTATCTTCGTCTTGCAGGCTTTCTTGCCGAGGGTATGCAGAAGCGCGAGCAGCATCGCTCTCAGTCGGGCGTGTTGGTACTGCGCCATCTTTCTCTCCCGCTCAGTAGTATCTCTCGCCAGGATTATACAGTATGACTTCCCCCCTTATTTCGACGAACGCTCAGTTGTCCCTGCCCGCTATGAAGTCCTCAACCATATCCCGCGCCACCGAATCCGTGTACTGCACGGGCGGCGACTTCATGAAATACGCCGACGGGCCGAGTATCGGGCCGCCGAGTCCCCTGTCCTTGGCTATCTTGGCGCAGCGGATGGCGTCTATGACCACACCGGCGGAGTTGGGGCTGTCCCACACTTCCAGCTTCAGGTCTATGTTCAATGGCACGTCGCCAAAACTGTTGCCTTCCAGCCGTATGTGCGCCCACTTTCGGTCGGACAGCCAGGGAACGTGATCAGATGGGCCGATGTGGATGTTGTCGGGATCCAGGTCCGCGTCAATCTGCGACTGTACCGAGTTGGTCTTGGATATCTTCTTCGAGGTCAAGCGCGAACGTTCCAGCATGTTCAGGAAGTCGGAGTTGCCGCCGAAATTGAGCTGGTATGTGCGCTCCAGGTCAACGCCTCGGTCCATGAAGAGCCGCGTCAGAACGCGATGCACGATGGTCGCGCCTACCTGGGACTTGATGTCGTCGCCGATGATGGGCGCTCCGGCGTCCCTGAATCTGCGCTGCCAGTAGTCTCCCTCGCCGCTCGCTATGAACACCGGAATGCAGTTGATCATGCCCGCGCCCGCGGCCAGTATCTGCTCGGTGTACCACCTGGTGGCATCCTCGGAGCCGACCGGCAGGTAGTTGATTACTACGTCAACCTCGCGCTCCTTGAGGATTCCCGATATGTCGTCCGTCGGGCCGGGGGCCTTCTCTATGACCTCGGACATATACTGCCCCACACCATCGAGGGTCATTCCCCTCTGCACTGTGACGCCGGTGTGCGGAACGTCGTAGAACTTGATGGTATTGTTCGGCGCCGCGTAGATTGCCTCGGAAATATCCAGTCCAACCTTGTTGGCGTCAACGTCAAACGCGGCAACCACGTTGATGTCGCCAATTCCGTATTCGCCGAGTACCGGGTGCATGATTCCCGGTATGCTGTCATCCGGTCCCGCGTCTGAATACTTGTGTATTCCCTGGACCAGAGAAGAAGCGCAATTGCCGAGACCTATAATCGCTACGTTGATGTCAGCCAAGTGAATCTACTCCCGCTCCGACAGCCCTCTGAAAAAGCGGCGTCGGCGCTACTTGCTTTAGCGTTTACACACGTAAAATTCTAGCGCAGCGGGGTGACCTCTCACAAGTTAGGTGAACGACTGGCTCTCAGCCCAGGCAAGGGCATCGCGTATGCCGTCCTCGATGCTCATTGTAGCGCGCCAGCCCAGAAGCTCCTTCGCCCTGTCCGCATTGGCGTAGGCGCCCGCTACGTCGCCGGGCCTAGGAGGAGCGTCCTCCTGCGGAATCGGCGAGCCGTGTACGTTCTCGAAGGCCGACACTATTTCCCGAACGGTCACTCCCCTGCCGGTGCCCAGGTTGATGATGACGAACCCCGGTCCGTCGGGAAACACATCGTCAATGCGCTCGACCGCCCTTACGTGCGCCTGGGCGAGGTCCCATACGTGGAGGTAGTCCCTCACTCCGGTGCCGTCCCTGGTGGGCCAGTCAGTCCCGGTGACCTGGAAGATCGGCCTGTCGCCGTTCGCCACCTCAACCAGGATGTTCACTATCTGAGTGGCTTCCCTCTGCACCTGTCCCGAGCGCATCCTGGGGTCCGCGCCAATAGGATTGAAGTATCTCAGCGAGACCGCCTTCAGGCCATAGCCCGCGGCCATGTCCTCCAGCATCATTTCGGTCATCAATTTGCTCCGCGCGTATGGACTCTGAGGACGGGTGGGAGAATCTTCGGTCACCATGAAACCCGGTACGTTGTCGTACACCGACGCCGACGAACTGAAGACGATGTTTTCACAGCCGAAGTCCGCGAGAATCCTGAAGAGTTCGGCTGAGCCGGTTACGTTGTTCTTATAGTAGTCGTATGGTCTGCTGACAGAGTCGGGAACCACCGCCAGCGCCGCGCAGTGAATAGCGACGCTGATCTCCGGGTGGTCCTCGAAGATACGCGACAGCACAACTCGATCCACGATGTCGCCTTGATAGAAGGGATGCGACCGGACGAACGCCTCTCGACCATTGACGAGCGAATCGAGTACCACGGGAACGTGTCCCGAATCCTGGAGAGCCGAGCAAATGGTGCTCCCGATGTAGCCGGCCCCGCCGGTAACGAGAACTTTGCGAGATATGGGTTTAGCTTCTGCTTCTGTGTCTCTCATAACCCGATCATCGTAAGCGATACGCGCGTCGCCGCTCAAGAAGAGCTTCTTCAAAATCGGCGGGACAAGGAAGGTCAGCGCCCGTCTATGTTATGCTGGAATCCAATGCGAGAACGACGGAGCGAAGGATTTGGCAATGGAATCCGGCGAGAGCGCTACTACCGTAGAGAGGCAGTCCGAAAACCTGCCAAGAACTGTGCTGCGTGAATGGATTGTCGCCGCCACCGCCGTGATCGCGTTGGCAGCCGACCAGATCAGCAAGTACATCGTGCGAGAAAACATGGCTATCGGCGAATCCTGGCCGGCGCAGGGATTCTTCCGGCTGACGCATGGAACGAATACAGGCTCCGCGTTCGGTCTTTTCCAGGACCAGACCGTCATCCTGACGATAGCCTCGATCTTCGCCATAGCCTTCATCATCTACTTCTATCGCTCACACAGCGACCGCACGTGGATAACCAAACTGACTATCGGGCTTCTTCTGGGCGGCGCGGTCGGCAATCTGGTTGACAGGCTGGTCGCGGGGAGGGTCACCGACTTCATTGACGTGGGCCCGTGGCCCATATTCAATCTCGCCGACTCGTCCATCACGGTGGGCATCGCGCTGCTGATAGCAAGCCTGGTACTGACGAGCGGCAAGACGGAAGATTCATCCATGCCGGAGGGGGTCGGGTCCTCGGACTCGGATGAAAGGTGAGCGACATCCGGGTCTTCACATGCGAAAGTCCCGGTGAGCGCCTGGACAGGTTCTTAGCCGACCGCTGCGCCAACCTGTCCCGAACCAGGATCAAGAGAATCATCGCGGACGGCGACGTCACCGTTGACGGAAGCGTTCAAAACGCGGGCTTCAGGCTCAGACGGGGGCAGTCGGTCGCCATCGTCGTGCCAGATCCGGCGCCGACTCATATGCTCCCTCAGCAAATCCCGCTCGACGTAATCTACGACGACCAAGACCTGCTCGTAGTGGACAAGCCCGCCGGTATGCCCGTCCATCCGGGCGTCGGACATCCCGACTCCACGTTGGTCAACGCAGTGCTGGGACTCGACCCGACAATCGGAGACGTGGGCGGTACGATGCGCCCGGGTCTTGTCCACAGGCTGGACATGGACACCTCAGGTCTAATCGCGATAGCCAAGACAGACCGCGCCCACTCGTCGCTGACAGGCCAGTTGCGCGACAGGACTGTAAACAAGGGCTACCTGGCCCTCGTGGTCGGTATGCTGAATCCGCCGGAAGCCATCATTGACGCTCCGATAGGCCGCGACCCCCATGACCGTAAGAAGATGGCGATAGTCGAGGACGGCCGCCCGGCGTCCACTCGCTACGGGACAATCGCCAACTATCGGGGATGCAGCTATGCGAATGTCAGACCGAAGACAGGCAGAACGCACCAGATAAGGGTACACTTCGCCTCGATAGGTCACCCGGTCGTCGGAGACGCGCTCTACGGCCGGGAGGATCCGCGCATCGGCAGACACTTCCTCCATGCCGCGTACCTGGAATTCGACCATCCGGCCAGTGGTGAGCGGGTGCATTTTCACTCTTCGCTGCCACAGGACTTGCAATCGCTGCTCGACTCGCTAGCCTGACGGCGCGGCGTCAGTATGCAGAGATTCACGACTCTCCGATATAATCCCAGAACGAGTGTGTAACCTGTCAATCACCGATGGGAGTGAAACGATATGCTGACCGCCAAGCAATTGCGAACTGCGGAGGATCTCCTGGATTCGGCTGATCGTGAGTTCTATTCTGGCAACGCTCTCAAGGCAGTGGAACTGTTGCGCGATGCAGTTTACAAAACTCTGTCGGATATTGCCGAGCGCAAGGGCTGGCCGCGCGCCGACGACGAAGACCTGTACGAAGTCGCGGAACGGCTCAACGAGAAAGACGATACCGGATTGGGATTCCTGCTGAGCGGATACTCAGCGACGCAGCACTTCCCAGACAAGGTTCGCTACGGATTTTTCGATATGTCCATTGGAGACGGCGCAGACGCTCGCTACATAGCGCGCAGCCACATCAAACTGGCCCGCAAGTTGGCCGGATACGGCGCTGGTCGGGAAAACGAACAAACTGATGGGCTGACTCCCAGGCAGTTGCGGGATACCGAGAACCTGATGAGTTCCGCTGATATGGAATTTTCGAAAGGCAATGAACTGAAGGCGATGAAGATGCTACGAGACGCCGCCTCGAAAACTCTGTCGGATATTGCCGAGCGCAAGGGCTGGCCTTGCAAAGACGGCGATGACCTGTATGAGGCGGCTGAACGACTTAGCCAGAGCGACGATTCCGGGGACTTTCTGCTAAGCGCGTATTCTGCAACACAGGGGTTTCCGTCAAAAGTTTGCTTCGGATACTTCGACATGACCGATGGAGATGACGCGGAAGCTCGCTACATAACACGATGCTTCATAGACCTCGCGCGACAACTAGCAGTCTGATATGACGATGACTCTCCCAGCATCGGAACACATCATACTCGCTCGGGAATTTCTGGATGAATCCGATATGGAATTCTCCAATGACAAGACGCTGAAGGCTTCGGAAATGCTGTGGGGCGCTGCTGCTCATGCGCTCATAGCCGTAGCCTTGCAACACGACTGGCCCTACAACAGCCACGGTTCTCTGAAAGCAGTGGCCGGGCGACTGAATAATGTCCCTGGTATGCCGCAATGGCTATCTGAGTTCAATACCGCAGAACGCTTCCACATAAACTTCTATCATGGACATCTGACCGCCAGGGAGATAACCCGTGACCGCCCGAAGGTACATGAATTAGTCTCCCGTCTTCTTGCGCTTGATGCTTGAACAGCCCAGCCAATACAGGAAAATTCAACTATGCCGCTCCAGCTATTCGCAGAAACCGTCTATAAGAACGCAAACGTCGTAACCGTTGACCCACAGAACCCGAGGGCGCAGGCTGTCGGGATCCGGGACGGAAAGTTCGTCGGTGTCGGGAGCAACGACGACATCGAGGGACTCGTCGGCCCAACAACCCGCGTCAAGGACGCGAGCGGACTGACCATTATCCCCGGCCTTATAGATGCTCATATCCACGTGCTGAGCAGCGGCATCAGGCACGTTATGGCCGCGGACTGCGATCAGCGCTCCATCGCGGCAATCCAGTCGGAACTGAGCGCCCGCGTCGAACGCGCGTCGCCCGGAGACTGGGTGGAAGGCTTCAAGTTCGACGATACCAAGACCGCCGAACGCCGATTCCTCAACAGGCGCGACCTGGATGCCGTATCGAATGAACTCCCCATCCTGGTATCGCACCGCGCCGGGCATGTTTACTATCTGAACTCCAAGGCCCTGGAACTGTCCGGGTATGACGACAACAGCCCGGACCCACACGGCGGCAGGCTGAGCCGCGACCCTGACACCGGCGCGCTCGATGGCGTGATATACGAACGAGCAATAGAGCCATTGAGAGACCTTCTTCCGCAGGTGACGCCCGATGTGCGCCGCGAGGGTCTGCGAACGATATGCAAGATGCTGACCGCGAGCGGTCTGACGAGCGTTCATGACGCCATGGTGTCCAACGACCAGCTGAATACTTACGCGGAAGGCCGCGATACCGGCGACCTGAGCCTTAGAGTCTATATGCTCGCCGCCCGGCCGCACTTCCCCGCTCTGCGTGACGCCGGGCTGAAATCAGGATTCGGGGACGACCTCCTGCGCCTCGGCGGTATCAAGATGGTCTCCGACGGCGCGATAGCCGCGCGCACCGCGTATATGTCCGAGCCTTACATCGGCACATGCGACCATGGCATCGAAGCCATGACACAGGAGGAGATCACCGAGTCCGTCCTGGAGATACACCGCGCCGGATTCCAAGTCTGCACCCACGCCAACGGCGACCTGGCCATCGAGTCGGTCCTGAACGCCTACGAACAGGCCCAGACAGAGCACCCACGTCCCGACCCGCGACATCGCATCGAACACTGCACGCTCGTCAACCCCGACCTGCTCGCCAAGATGAACCGGCTCGGTACGATAGCCACGCCCTTCTGCACTTACGTTTACTATCACGGGGAGAAGATGGAGTTCTACGGCGAAGAACGACTTGAGTGGATGTTCGCGCAGCGTTCGTTCATGGACAGCGGCGTAGTCTCCACCGGCGCAACAGACTATCCGCCCGGCCCTTTCGAGCCGCTCATGGGTATCCAGAGTTGCGTTACACGCACGGACATGAACGGCAAGTTGTGGGGGCCGAGCCAGCGCATCAGCATCGAAGAGGCGCTGCGACTCTACACACTGAACGGCGCCTATGCCTCTTTCGACGAGGACAAGAAGGGTTCGATAGAGACAGGCAAACTCGCGGACATGGTTGTGCTGGCCCAGGACATAACCGCCATTGACCCCTTCGCCATCAAGGATATCCCTATAGTGGAGACCGTCATCGGCGGCGAGTCCGTCTATCAGGGTTGAAAGAGCAGTCCGCGACCTTCCATAATTCTAATTGCAACCTCTTATCAATCAAGGAGAATTTCACAATGTCAGCCGACACAAACCGCCGCATAGTCATGGCGTCCCGCCCCACCGCCTACCCCGAACCCCGGCACTTCAGGCTGGAGGAAATCCCTACTCCCAGGCCCAGCGAGGGCGAGGCGCTGGTCGCGGTCGAGTGGCTGTCGCTCGACCCCTATATGCGCGGACGGATGCGTGAAGGCCCGTCCTACGCGACACCCGTGCAGGTCGGCGAGGTTATGACCGGCGGAGTCGTGGGCCGCGTCGTCGAGTCGCGCACACCCGAACTATCTGTCGGAGACATAGTTGACGGCTCCCTCGGATGGCAGGAGTACGCGGTCGCAAGACCCAGCCAGCTACGGAAGGTTGACCCTGGTCTCGCTCCAATCTCTACCGCGGTCGGCGTCCTCGGTATGCCCGGCATGACCGCCTACTTCGGCCTGCTGGACGTCGGACAGCCTGAAGTAGGCGACACGCTTGTGGTGTCAGCGGCGTCCGGCGCGGTCGGCCAGGTCGTGGGGCAGATCGGCAAGATAATGGGCTGCCGCGTCGTCGGCACGGCGGGAAGCGACGATAAGGTTGACTTCATCGTGAACGAACTCGGCTTCGACGCCGGAGTCAACTACAAGACGCAGGATGTGCCGTCCGCGCTCGCCGAAGCCTGCCCCGACGGCATAGACGTCTATTTCGACAACGTCGGCGGCCCGGTGACCGACGCTGTTCTGCAACTGATAAACGTCCATGCCCGCATCTCTGTCTGCGGACAGATCTCCCAGTACAACCTACCCGAACCCGAACTCGCCCCTCGACAAATGGGCATTCTAATCCAGAAGCAAGCCAGGATGGAGGGCTTCCTCGTCTTCAACTTCGCCCACAAACACGAACACGCCCGCCAGCGCATGGCGGAGTGGATACGCAGCGGCCAGCTCAAGTACAGGGAAGATGTGGTCGAGGGCCTTGAGAACGCCCCCCGCGCCTTCATCGGCATGATGAACGGCGAGAACTTCGGCAAGCTGTTGGTGAAGGTTAGATGAGTTCGCTTACAGATAAGGATACATCGGGAAACGCACTCGGAGTAATGGTTTCGCCGGGTCGGTAGATGCACGATTCAGTGTAATGACCATCAACGGGATTGGTATAGGCCTCGACCACACCGTCCGGGATGTTTTCGATCCAGACTTCCGGGATATCGAAGCGAGCGTAGAGAGCTAGTTTGACGCTGCGGTCTGAGGCTAACGTAGAATCTGAGACCTCGATCAACAGCAAGATGTCTTCAGGCGCGGGCGACTGGTTTCTGTACAGGTCGTCGCGCCACTTCAGGAGAGCCAGATCGGGCTCAGGGCGATTATTCTCGTCAAGGCGCACGTGGCCCTGGACTCTCAGCACGGCTCGGCCCTCGATAAACAGCGGAGCGAGAAGACGATTGCTGGCGGCAGTACCCGCCTCGTGCGGATTTCCGATTGGGGACATTTCAATTATATCTCCATCTATCAGTTCAAGGCGCTCACTCTCCTTTAGAATTCCCACCTCAGCCATCTTCATGTATTCGTCCACACTTATTCGGCGGCGTGTTGGTTCGGCATGAACTTGGGCTTCGAGCATTGTAGTCATGTCCGCGCTCCTCTCAGAAGATCAATTCTCATCTCAGCTAACCCTGTTTCCTGAGATGAAAGCCTCTACCCATCCGTCCGGACCTCATCTGCCACCGCGCCAATGAACCGCGACACCGAAACCTCCACGTCCTCGAAGGCCAACGGCGACGCCGTCTCCCCCGGCTGGCACACGCGGGAGTTGGTGTACTCACCATCCACCGGATTCCTGTAAGTCTCCACCGCACGCGCCGGTATATTGGCTATCCACACTTCGGGAATCCCAAAGCGAGCGTAGAGCGCGAGCTTTCTGTTGCGGTCATACGACAGCGACGAATCTGACACCTCGATAATCAACAGAACATCGTCCGGGCCGGGGAGTTGGTGGCGGTAGAAATCGTCCCGCCACTTCAGCAGCGCAAAGTCCGGTTGCGGCTCGTTGTAGTCGTCCAGTCGAACGTTGCCCTGAACCCTAACGATGGCTCTATTCCTGATAAGCGAAACCAGAAAGTAGTTCCCCGTGTCAACGCTCGCTCCGTGTTCGGGGCCAATTGGCGACATAGTGATTATCTCCCCGTCTATCAGTTCCACACGCTCGTCTATGCCCAGGATTCCGGCTTCGCCCATCGCGTGATACTCGTACACGCTCATTCGGCGGCGGGTCGGTTCGGCATGAATTTGGGGTTCGGCCAGTGTAGTCATGTCCGCGCTCCTGTTGACGATTGATGGAAATAGGGCCGACGCTATGCGCCGACCCTTTCAGTCTAAGTTCTATGAAACCGAGAGCCTAGCCCCCGTTGTGCTCCGCGATGGCCTTGACCACCGCCGCCGGGTTCATCGGCAGTTCCCTCATGCGGACGCCGGTGGCGTCATAGATCGCGTTCGACAGCGCGGCAAGCGGCGGCACTATCGGTACCTCGCCGACGCCTCGGACGCCGTAGGGATGGTTGGGGTTGGGAACCTCAACGACCACCGTGTCTATCATCGGCAGGTCGAGCGAGGTGGGCATACGGTAGTCCAGCAGGCTGGAGTTCATCATCTGGCCCTCGTCGCTCATGTAGTATTCCTCGTTGAGCGCCCAGCCTATGCCCTGCACGACGCCGCCCTGTATCTGGCCCTCGACGTAGCTCGGGTGTATGGACGTGCCGCTGTCCTGGGACGCCGTGTACCTCAGTATCTCAATCTTGCCCGTTTCGGGATCAACCTCGATATCTACTACATGAGTGGCGAACGCGCTGCCCGCTCCGCCCGGGTCCATGTTCGCGCTGCCCACGATGGGGCCGCCCGTCTCCGCCGCGCGACCTGCCAGTTCTTTGAACCCTACGCTCAGTTCGGGGTCCGACTTGTGCCTGAACACGCCGTCCTCGAGCTCGATCTCGGAGGCGTCCGTCTCCCAGAGCAGCGCGGCGCGCTCTAGCATCTGGCGCTTGACGTCCTGCGCCGCCTCGTAACTCGCCCATCCGGTCTTGAAAGCCGCGCCCGAGCCGCCCGTCATTGACGTGTATCCGATCTGCTCCGTGTCGCCGACCTGCGGGTTGACATCCTCGACGGGTATTCCCAGCACCTCGGCGAACTGCTGCGCCGCCGCCGGGCGCGTGCCGCCGATGTCCATTGAGCCGATGGTCAGGCTGACCGTGCCGTCATAGTTCAGGTTGGCGGTGGCGCAAGCCGGGCCGGTGCCGTTGATCCAGAACCCGGATGCCACGCCCCTGCCTCTCCATTTGCCGTCGAGCGGCTGGGCATAGTGGTCGTGATCCTTGGCCGCCTGCGCCGTCTCTATCGCGCCGATAGGCGGGTTGATGATGCCCGTTGCGCGACGGGTTCCTTCTTTCGCCCCGTTCAGAATCCTGAAGTCTATCGGATCCATCCCGAGCTTTTCGCAGAACTCATCAATGATCGTCTCGGCGGCGAATGAACCTATCGGAGCGCCAGGCGCGCGATAGGCGGTCGTCTTGGGCTTGTTGTCCACCACATCGTAAGCGTCTATTTGGATGTTCTCTATGTCGTATGGGGAGAATATGCAGTTCGCCGCCGCACCGACCGGAGAACCGGGATACGCGCCCGCCTCGAAGCGCAGGTCAGCGTAGGCCGCGGTCATCCTGCCCTCGTTCGTGATGCCCATCTTCACATTCATGTAGGAGCCGGACGTCGGCCCCGACGCCTCCATCACCTCTGTCCGTGTCATAGTGACCTTGACGGGCGCGCCCGCCCTCTTCGAGAGCGCGACCGCAATCGGCTCAAGGTAGATCGTCGTCTTGCCACCGAATCCGCCGCCTATCTCCATCGGGATTACCTTGACGGATGAGAATGGCACACCGACGACACCCGCCGTCAGATCGCGTATCTGGAAGTGGCCCTGCGAGCTTCCCCACACGGTGATGCGGTCCTGCGGCGTCCACCATGCCGTAGCCGAGTGAGGCTCGATGTATCCCTGGTGGACTGTCTTGGTGCGAAATTCGCGCTCGATGATTATGTCCGCCGCCTCGAAACCCTTGTCAATATCGCCAATCTCAAGACGGGAGTGACTGGCCACGTTGTTCGCGAATTCAGGATGTAGCAGAGGCGCGCCGTCCGCCATTGCATCTTCCACAGTTGTGACGACGGGAAGTACCTCGTAGTCCACCTCGATTAGGTCGAGCGCTTCCTCGGCGTCGTGCAGGCTGTCCGCTGCGACCGCGGCGACCGGGTGCCCCTTGAACAGGACTTTGTCGCGCGCGAGTATCTTGCTGCTGACGTGCAGCATATTCTGCGGCGGGCCTCCCGCCGCGCCAACGACATTCTTGTTTTCATACTCTGGAAAGTCCGCGGAAGTGATCACTGCCCTGACGCCGGGCGCTGCCTCCGCCTTGGAGGTATCAATGGACTTGATGATCGCGTGCGCGTGCGGGCTTCTGAGCACTTTTGAATGGAGCATTCCGGGAAGGTTGACGTCCGCGCCGTAGTTTGCCTTGCCGGTAACCTTGTCGTAACCGTCATGGCGAATTGGGCGTGTTCCTACAGTCTTATATGTTCCTGGTTCAGCAACGGTAGTCATAGGGTCGAGAGCCTCCTGAGAAAATCGTCTTTCGGTTCCATTCGGAACTCGGGCGCATTGTATCACAGGCCCTACATCAAGACTATTCTCAGCCATACACGCCCCAAGTCTCCGAGACGGTTTCAAAAGTCCGTTGCAGTACCGGATCGTCATTCCCGCGAAGGGAGACCTTTGCGTCACTGCCGTCATTCCCGTTTTCACGGGAATCCAGGGGCGGGAAGGTCCCGTGACTATCGCAACTCCACTCCTGAAATTATCTCCAAGTCTCCCTATCCAACCCCACCTCCGCCATGATACAATCAGAACATACAAACTAACCGACTAGACCCCGAAATCATAAATCTGAACTTATACAAAGGAAAATTATAAGCCCAGGAAAATTTTCCCCATAGCTAACGCTGGGCAAATCAAAGCTAAATGACAGGCAAAACGCTCCCAGCGTCCCTCCAGTTCGATGCCTGTTCAACGACCAGTTCCCGCCTGTTCATATATAAACCTAACATTATGAATACTTCACGATAGAGCCTGATCCAAGACTGTGAGGAAAACCGATATGACCAACCCTCCCTACCGCGTAGGAATAGTCGGAGCAACCTGGATAGCCGTCCGGCGCAACGAGACGCCGCCGCCGCCATTCGGCAACGACATAGGCAATGCTATCTCACTGTCGCACGCCTCAACTCTACGGGCAATGCCCGGCTTGGAACTAGTAGCGGTGTGCGATCTCGTTCCAGAACTGCTCGACGACTTCAAGACTACCTGGGCGAACGACCTGCCCAATGCCAACACTTACACCGACTACCGAGAGATGCTTGCGCGCGAGAACCTCGACATTCTCGTTGTCGCAACCTCCGATAATAGGCACACCGACATCGTGGTGGACGGCGCCGAGGCGGGCGTTAAGGGAATTCTGTGCGAAAAGCCCCTAGCCACGTCACTCAAAGACGCCGACCGCATGATTAGCGTGTGCGAGGAGCGAGGCGTACCTCTACACGTCAACCACAACCGACGCTGGAACCCTCTCATGCACATGATACGTGACGAGATTCGTTCGGGTCTGATAGGAAGGCTGGGGTCCATTGTCGTGTCTCACGGCGGGCCACGAGCCATGCTCTTCCGCAGCGGCACGCACATGATAGACGCCATCTGCTTCTTCGTGGAGTCGGAACCAGCACAGGTCGTCGGAATGCTCGAAGACGGATTCGACCACTGGGACCGCTACAGGGGCGACGGCGGCAAATTACCCGAGAACGACCCCAGCGCGTCCGGCATGATCCTGTTCGAGAACGGAGTCAGGGTACTCTACGACGGCTCGAAGGACACGATCCTCGCCTCCGACTTCATGCGGCTCCGAGGCTCCGAAGGCGAGATCAGCCTCAATCTGGATGCACGAGGCCCCGCCGTCGTCAGAAAGTACGACTCAGACGCGCGAGTTCCGGTCACCCACACTCTGCACCCCGCCCAGTACCAGGTACAGGGTCTGGCGGCGACTTACGCGGAGATGATGGATGTCATGGAGAACGGAGAGACGGGCGTCTCCACCGCTGTCGAGGCGCGAAAGACACTCCAGATAATGCTCGGCTTCCTCAAGTCCCACCAGCAGGGCAGCAGGCTCGTTGACGTGCCTTCCTGAAGTCAGCAAAATCCCCTCCCCCTCAATGGGCTCACAAGGGTCGGCAAACGTGAGCCAGTTATGAATACCAATCAACAAACCCCCTCTCCCTAAGGGAGAGGGCTGGGGTGAGGGTGAACCTCTATTCCAGGTACAAAGCTGGATTTCAGACCGCGCCGAATCCTGTTATGATGGCTGCGCTACAAGCTACTTGAACAAGGGAGGGTTCAATCATGGCAGGAATGACCGGAACGATAAGGCTGAGACGAGTCAACCACCTCACATACTGCGTCAAGGACAAGGAACGCGCCACCCGCTTCTGGGTTGATGTTCTCGGAGTCGAGGAGATACCAAGCCAGGTGGACTCTGACCACATCGTCTGGCTCCAGCTGCCGAGCGGCACGATGGTCCACCTGATAGAGAACGAGGACGCGCCCTCGGAGCCGTCCCACCACGGCGCCTTCGAGGTCGAGGATATCGAAGAAGCGCAGAAGCACATGCACGCTCACAACATCGAGACCACCGACATCACCACCCGGCACGACGGCCAGCGCGTCTTCTTCATCGAGGACACCGAGGGCAACCGCATAGAGATCTGCACCAAGTCCGGCTTCCCTATACTCGTCTAAGCAGTTTTGACATTTCTCGTCATTCCCGTGAAAAGAGACCTTTGCACAACTACCGTCATTCCCGCGAAGGCGGGAATCCAGGGGTGGAGGGGCGGTCCACCCAGCTAGGAATTTACCAATTTACCCACCCATTCAGTCTCTCAAAACGAAGCGGGAATGGGTTACGCAATGGTCTCTGAAAACGGGAATCCAGAAGCGCGAAGTGCAATCTATGTTGCTACCTTGAAACTGCTTGGAGTGCGGTATTATTGAGTTCAACAGAACCTGGAGACCGGGAAGTTGAGGCAGACCCATGACCGAAGAACGCTGGCCGGACATCCGCGCAAATCCCAGGACATTCTATAGCTGTCCGCGTCTCGAAGACCTGGATGAACTGAACGCGCAGGTCGCGTTCGTGGGTATGCCCTTCGACCAGGGCACCTTCGGCAGACCGGGCGCGAGATTCGGCCCCGACGCCGTCCGGGACGCGAGAAGCTACTCTTACGTCGGATACGGGGGTATGCAGTTCGACCAGGAGGCCGCTGGCTACTTCGACTCCGACAGGGGAGTTGATCTGCTGGCTGGCGTGACGATGGCCGACTGCGGCAACATCACGGTCGTCCCCTCGGACGTCCTGGACAACTTCCAGAAGCTCACCAACGTCGTCGAGAAGATAGTCTCCAAGGACTCACTGCCAGTAGTCGTGGGCGGCGACCACGCCATCACCTTCCCGGTGGTGCGCGGACTTGGTGCGCACGAGCCCCTGGACATCGTTCACTTCGACGCCCACATGGACTACTCTCACGAGACCCAGGGCGTCCTCTACACCCACGGCAGCCCCATCCGCCGCTGCCGCGAACTCCCCTTCGTCCGCAACATCAGCTCCATCGGCATACGCAAGGAGAGCCGCAAGGTTTACGACGAGGCCATAGCGGACGGCAACCTCGTAATGACCACCCGCCGCTTCAAGGAACTGGGCCCAGAAGCGGCAATGGCTGAAGTCCCTGCATCCGAGAACCTGTACGTCACCATAGACATAGACGTTCTCGACCCATCCGACGCGCCCGGCACAGGGACGCCCGAGGTCTGGGGACTGCGCTACGAAGAACTCCGAGACTCACTCGTGCATCTCGCGCGGAACCACAATGTCGTCGCCTTCGACATGGTGGAAGTCGCCCCACCCTATGACCACGCCGACATAACATCCATGACCGCATCCCGCCTCATCATAGACTTCCTATCGGAGATATTTCCGCCGAAAGATCAGCCGTGAGTAATTGAACACGCATACGCGGGAGAAAATGGGGGCAGGATTCGCCGAAAGTAAATCCTGCCCTCTTAGTTATCTGCACGTTCCCAACGACTCAGGGACGAATCTTCCTACCTTCAGGGGCTTCCCCCCTCAGGCGGAACTTCTCGCCCAATTTCTGGAGCCTCCGCAGTAGTGCGGGAATCGAACCCGCCGTAATCCACCTTTGGTACCTGGCTCCGAAGCCCGGCGCCGATCTTTCGATCCGCCTCACGTCCAGCATTTGGGCTTTCTGGATGCCCCGTGGACGCCCGACTCATCGTCGGGGACACCGACACCTTAACCCTGCGTAGCAGCTTATTCAGTCACAGAGCCGTTGGCAACGTATATAAGTATGACTCTCAAAGAATCCGGCAGTCAAGGTCAATCCAGCCAAGCAACTCACGCTTGATTTCGTCCAGTAGCGCTCCATGCTCCTTAGTCGTTCATCGCGGATTGCGCCTGCTTGGAGGGAATCAAATCCACAGTCGTCGCGGTGTCCAGCTTAGACACTCCAAAGACCAAGAATCCCTGGACGTCCCCCGCCGAATCCACATTAGCTTCCACCTGCTCGTGCGCCGTCGCGGTATAGTAACCATGCGCCGTTCCCCAGCAAACTTCCAGCAGGTCTCCGACGGGGTCATACCAGACTTTCACTCTCTTATCCATACCAATTCACCTCGCTAGCCCAGCAACTCCCGCCTGATCTCATCCAGCCGCTCCCGCTCCTCCGGCGTCGTCTCCGGATACGGCTCCCCCTTCATGCGAATCGAGCCGGTAAACTCCGGCTCTCGCTTCTCAAGGAAGGCCGCTCTACCTTCGTCGCCGTCCGCGCTGAACTGGGTCAGCAGCGCGTTCATTAGCGTCTGCACACGCCACGCCTCCGTCACCGGAATGTCCCCGAACCGCAGAACCAACTCCTTCATCATCCGCGTCGCCAACGGCGGCAGACCCGCGATGTGTGCCGCCAGTTCCTCTGCGCGCGTCATCAGCTTTTCGTGCGGCACGACCTCGTTTATCAGGTTGATCCGCAGCGCCTCCTCGGCGTCGAAAGGCTCGTCCATGAGCAGGATGCGCATAGCGTCCGCATGAGCTATCTGACGAGTAAGATACGTAGCCCCCGGTCCTCCGCCTACCCATCCCTGGCTCAGCAGCGCGAACTTGAATCGGGCGTGTTCGGCTGACGCGATGCGTATGTCCGTCGAGGTCAACATAAGGTAGAATCCCGCGCCGGCCGCCCAGCCGTTTATAGCCCCTATGACCGGCTTGTATATCTGTGGGTAGTGGTCGCCGAGCCTTCCGTCCGCTCCGATCCGGGCTCCGTTCACGGTCCCGCCCAGGGGCCAGAACACACCCTCGGCGCGAATACGTTCCCGCTCCTCCGGCGTTATATCCGGTCGGGACGCCAAGTTATGCCCCGCGCAGAAGTGCCGGTCTCCAACCGCCGTCAGGATCGCCACCCTGATGTCGCGGTCGTCCCACACCTCTTTCCATATCTCGGCTATCTCCGCAGAAATCTGCTTATCCAGAATGTTTGCCTTCTCCGGGTTATTGATCGTGATGTACGCCACCTTGTCTCGCTTCTCGAAATCAACCGGCATATCGTTTCTCCCTAGTGTGAATTGTGATTGTCGGATTCTATGTGCCAATGGTTAGCAGGTCAACGAAAGTGCATGTGATGTACAATGACTCCATCTGACAAACGACACCGGAGTACATCACTCAGGAGACGGATTGAAGAAAGTAACTATCTATACGGACGGCGCGTGTTCGGGCAACCCCGGCCCCGGCGGATACGGAGCCATCCTCAGATATGGAGGCCGCTCCAAGGAATTAAGCGAAGGGTTTCGTGAGACGACCAACAACCGCATGGAACTGCTCGCCGTCATCACCGGACTAGAGACGCTTAGAGATCCCTGCGACGTAACCATATACAGCGACTCTCGCTACATCGTGGACGCCGTGAACAAGGGCTGGGCAAATCGTTGGAGAGCAAACGGCTGGCGAAGAAACAAGAGGGAGAAAGCCGTCAACCCCGACCTCTGGGCGCGCCTCCTCAACCTGCTGGAAGTGCACGATACTGAATTCCGCTGGATCAAAGGACACGCCGGAAACGAGGGCAACGAGAGGGCCGACGCGCTTGCGGTAGCAGCCTCCAACTCGGACTGCCTGTCCGTTGACGAAGGATACGAGACTCCCCAAGTACACGCCCTCATCTGAAATTTCAGCTTGCGCGAGGTGCGACCATTGACTAATGACAGACAGACGCAACTCACCCACGTTGACCAAAGCGGCAACGCACAGATGGTTGACGTCGGCGACAAGCCCGACACCCGGCGCGAGGCCGTCGCCAGGGGGCGCGTCGTCATGCGGCCCGAGACCCTCGCCCTCATACGCGACAACGCCTTCGACAAGGGCGACGTACTCGGAGTCGCGCGAATCGCGGGCATCATGGGCGCCAAGAACACGTCCCAACTCATACCCCTCTGCCATCCGCTGCCACTGAACAAAATCGCCGTGGAGTTCGACCTCGATGACGACGCCAGCGCGGTCAACATCACCGCGACAGCCCGCACCACGGGCAAAACAGGCGTCGAAATGGAGGCGCTGACCGCCGTCAGTGTCGCTGCGCTCACGATCTACGATATGTGCAAGGCCGTGGACCGCGCCATGCGCATCGAGGCCATACGCCTGGCCAGAAAGACCGGGGGCAAGAGCGGCGACATATTCCTGGAAGACATCTAGCGCCAGGTCGTGGCATTCCCAAGAACCCATATCACATGAGTAAGTCTGACATCTGGTTGTCATTCCCGCGAAAGCGGGAATCCATAACAGCATCCATCCATAGTTAGGAGTCTCCGATGCCACGATCCATAGATTCGATATGCGCCGCGGCAGGCTCCGACATTCCCTCCGCCACCAAGCCGCTGACCGCGCCGATATACCAGAACTCCGTATTCGAGATAGAAAGCCTGGAGCAGGTGGACGACATTTACGAAGGTCGGCAGGACGGCTTCATATACTCCCGCGACGCCAACCCAAACGTCTCGATACTGGAACGAGTGGTCGCCGACCTGGAAGACGCTGATGACGCAGTTGCCTTCTCTTCCGGCATGGCGGCGGTCGGAGTGACGTTGCTGGCGCTTGTGGAGTCGGGAGACACCGTGCTTGCTGCTGACGCGCTCTACGGCGGAACGAATCTGCTCCTGAGACAGCACCTGACCCGGCTGGGAGTCAACACCGAGTTCGTGGATGCCTGCGATCTCAACGCGGTTGAAAATGCACTCGAGAGTCAACCGAAAGTAATGCTCATAGAGTCCATCACCAACCCGCTTCTGAGCCTTCCCGATATAGAGGCAACAGCGGAACTCGCTCACAAACGGGGAACCGCCCTCGTCGTTGACAACACGCTCGCGACCCCCGTCCTCCTCAGACCGCTCGAACTGGGCGCCGATATTGTCATCCACAGCGCGACCAAGAGCCTGGGCGGACACTCCGATGTGACCGGTGGAGCCGCCGCTGCAAGAGCGGACATCGCCATGCAGATTCGGCAGTCGAACCGCGTATGGGGAAGCACTCCGGACCCATTCGCAGCATGGCTGATACCAATTAGGAGTGATGTCACCATGTTCTGCCTGACCGGTTCAGTGTATTCCCGCTTTCGCGGGAATGACAGTACGTAGTTTGTGTCGGATATTTACGGCATAGTCAGACTTAAATGGTATGATAGCTCGCGGGATACGCACTCTTCCTCTCAGGGTAGAGCGCTCTTGCGATAACGCGATGAGCGCCTCCGCCTTCCTCTCCGACCATCCCAAAGTGAACGCAGTCCACTACCCTGGCCTCCCCGGTCACCCGCAACACGAGCTTGCCAAGTCCATAATGCCCGTAGGATTCGGAGGCATGATCTCCTACGACCTTCATGGCGGCGGAGCTGCCGCATCAGAATTCGTGCGCGCCCTCGACATGATCAAGTTCGCCCCCAGCCTCGGCGAGGCCCGCACCACCATATCCCACCCGGCCAAGACCTCCCACCGCTCCCTCTCCAAGGACGAACAAACCGCGTCCGGCATATCAGCCGGCCTGATAAGAATGTCCTGCGGCCTCGAATCCGCCGAGGACATCATCGCCGACCTCGAACAGGCGCTGCACAAGGTCTAGTACCATACATATGAATATGCCACACCTCGACAACTAACCGTCATTCCCGCAAAGGGAGACTTTCGCATAACCACCGTCATTCGTATGTTGAAAATCCCCTCTCCCTCAGGGAGAGGGCTAGGGTGAGGGTGAACGACAACTCAGTCATTCCCGTGAAGGGAGACCTTTGCACAACTACCGTCATTCCCGCGAAGGCGGGAATCCAGGGGTGAGGCGGACGGTGCAAGCAGCTAGGAACTTGCCATGTTCCACACTCATTCAGACCTCCAAATCCAAGATGTCCAGGGTTATGCAAAGGTCTCCGAAGGCGGCAATCCAGGAGTGGGGACAGGCCCGAATACGCCAAAACTAGCTGGAATCGGTGCTAGGTTTCTAGCAGGATATTCTGGCAGCAAGAAGGGAGAGCCTGTTAACTCTCCCTTCCATTTCACTGCTTGGCGTTTGAGTTCCTATAGAACGTGATACAGCAGTAGATGCTCGCGCAGCACGTCGTTGGCGAAGTCGTTCTCGACGTCGCGCCAGACGGAGTGGATGTGGTTGGCGCCATTCTGCCGGTTGTCGAACTCGACGACGAAATTGCCGCCGTGAATCCGGTAGTAGTGCTCCTTGCCCTCCTCAACGGGACCGCCCCAGGCCCAGTGCAGGCCGTCGAAGCCCTCTTCCTCAAGACGCTGGAGTTTCTCCTGGGCCATGTCCGTCCGCACCTGGTTCACATACACGTTGACCAGGTTGCGTAGGATGTCCTTCTGCGTGTCGTTCATCTTGGACGCAGGCAGTCCCTCTTCGGGCGGAAGCGACACGCGGGAGGCGTTGTAGGTGAGAATGTCATATGGTGCTTCTCCGTAGATCGTCGCCTTGCTCGACTGTCCCTGGTCGAGACTGTTCATAAGCTCGAAGGCCAGATCCTCGCGCTGGTCGAGGATACGCAGTCCCTTCTTCGGTCCCTTGCGGACCTCCGCCGGATTCGCGCCGAAGAAGAACGGCGTCATAGAGATGAACTTATCGCCCCACAGGCTGAAGTTCAGCGAGATGTGATGTCCCTCGACTCGCCATCCCCACGGCTCCTTGTCGCTGCCCGGATCGCCGAACACTGTCCAGTAGTACAGGTCCGGGTCACGGACGAAGCTGGTTACGCCGGCTTCCTTCTCCAACGGGCCGAGGACGGACTCATGCTCGATGATCGACTTGGCCTGGTCGAACGACCTATCGGTAAGGCCGGTCTCCATGAGTGAGTAGGCGAGTTGTCTCTGGTCGTCGTCCATATCTCTGAGAGCGAGTCCGTGCCTGTTGACCGGCGGGTAGTACCAGAAGATTCGCTCCCCGTCCATATACTCGTAGATAGTCCTGTGGCGCTGGTCGCCGCTGAGGCTCTCCACGAACCTCTTGGCCGCCTTCGTCATGCCGGCGGCGGAAGCATGCTTGTGTGCCGTGGTCATCGAAAATCCTCCTTCGTGTTCATAGGCTGAGAGTAGCATATTAAATCTAAGACGGCAATCGAGAGATCACTCATCAGCTGCAGCGCTTCTGGCGAACTGCCAGTCCGATTCCTCCACCCGGATAGAAGTGTTCATCAGGACGTTCGCTCCAGAAATAGAAGTCGAAAGCATTATTCTCAGAGAAGTCCATCAGCGCGCTACCCGCGTGGGCATTGTCTGATATAACTACTGCCCCGTCGGCGAGCTTGCTTCCAATTAGGGCGTATTCCTTTGATTCATGTGCATAGTCATGGAAACTGTCGTGAATGAACAAATCTATTGGCTGACCGAAGTCCTTCAATACGGCATGAGAATCATTGAATATCAGCTCCACCACCCGTTCGTATGGTTCGGCCACCAACCATCCCGCAGTCGAGTCAACATCAATTGTGTAGAGTTTTCCGGGAAATCCTTCCCGATCATTGCGCAGCAATGCACACGCCAATACGCAACTTCCAAGTCCCTTATCGGTTCCAGTTTCTACTACGACTCTTGGTTTCAGAATTCTGACAATCGCATACCATCCGATTCGACGACCATACCGTGCCTCCAGATCGGCCTCAAATCTGTGCTTGCTGGCCAGAACTCTGTCTGAGACATATTTACTTAATTCTGTATCACGTAGAATCTCATCCATGTATTCCCCCACCCTTTGGTGGTTGGTACCAAGGCATACACTTATGAAATGCTCCAGGTTTCTAACGTTGAGGCCAGTCAGATGATACGTATAGTTCGTATGCTCCTTTGAAAGCACAAGCCATCTAATCAAAAGCCACCCATATCCAAGCCATAGACGCAAAGCCCGAGTCCATCTCAAAGAGAACAGGGCTATCCTGAATAGGAAGACCCTGTTCCTTATGGACCTTTTGGCGTAATTCCAGATGGCGCCGCTCCGAGTAACATCCAGCCACAGAGGCCGAATCAAGTCTAGCCCTTCTTCGCCAGCTTTTGGAAAGCGCGAACATTGGGCGGCGGAGTCTCGTTGTGGCTGATGTTGGTGTGCGCGACCTCAGCCACGTAGATACTGTCCTCGGAGTCCAGGCATATGCCATGCGGAGCGATGAACTGTCCCGCGTCCAGGCCATAGCCGTTGCCCAGGCGATCCAGTACCTTGCCCGCGGTGTTCAAGATGGCTACACGGGGGCCGATGTTGGGCGTGTAGCGATTGACGGCCATTCCGAAGCCGAGTTCTCCGACATATACCCGCTGGTCGTCGCTGATATAGATCGCGCAAGGACGGTGCAGGTGGTACCACACGTCCTCCAGCTTGCCATCGCGGTCGAAGACCTGCACGCGATGGTTCTCGCGGTCGCAGACATACACGTAACCGTCACGATCAGTGGCGATGTTATGCACGATGTTGAACTGGCCGGGATCGGTCCCCGGGCTTCCCCATGTCTTGATGTGCTCGCCGTCCGCCGTGAACTTATGGACGTTTCCGTTGCCGTACCCATCCGATATGAACAGGTCGCCGTTCGCCGGGTCGGTGGCGACATGAGTGCATCGGTTGAAGGGCTTATTGCTGTGGGCTGCCGCGGGCTGGTTGGGCACGCCAATCGTCATCAGGACTTCGCCATCCAACGTACATTGGCGGACCGTATGGTCGCCGTCGTCGGTGCAGTAAAGGGTGTTATCCGGGCCTACGCTCACGCCGTGCGCGCGGGTGAACACGCCCTCGCCCCAGGTCTTGATGAAGTTGCCGTCCTTGTCGAACACGACCATCGGATGATCGCCCCTGCTGAATACATACACATTGTCGTCCGAGTCCGTGATTACGCCCGCCGTCTCGCGCCAGCCGACGCCCTCCGGCAACTTCTCCCAGTTGGCGACTACCTCATACACGAACCGTCCGCTGCCCAATGTTACGTTGCTTGCCAATTTGAACCTCCCCAGATTGGCTCTTTCCATATTTCCTTACGCCGCCGATTATATATCGTTTCCCGGCCTTTCGGAAATTCGCTTCACCACCGATTGACCCCGATGCCGCATTGGACTACATTACTTCTCAACAGCAGTCGAGAGGTAGAAAACTCAAGGGGGATGCCATGAGCGGTTCGGTGGTTTCTATTCAGCTATGTGTCGGGCATAGGGACCCGATGAAGTCGGTGGAGTCGGCGGAAATGACAGCGGGCTACGGAATCGAAGGCGACAGACACGCCGTCTCCGAGGGGATAAGAACGAAGCGGCAGGTATTGCTGACCGACGAGGAGACGCTGGCCAAGTTCGGGCTGTCACGCGGCGACATTCGCGAGAACATCACGGTCACGGGCATCGCCATACACTCCATGGAGGAGGGTGACCGCGTATCGCTCGGGGGCGACGCCGTGGTCGAGATAACCGGCCACTGCGCTCCCTGCGCCCGCATGGACGAGATACGGGACGGCCTCAGAGTGGCCCTCGAAGGCAATCGCGGTATGCTGGCCACCGTCATAAGCGGTGGAAAAGTAAGCGTCGGAGACGAGGTGAGGGCATTGCAGCCGGCGACGGCCTAACCGCACTCAACGGCTCAACCTTCACGAAAGTGGGCTGAGCCGTTACTTTTCCAACAATTTCCTGAACCGGGCCTCGAGTTTACTCACGCCCGGGTCGTATTCGCCCAGAGGATACTCCTGCGGAAACTGCTCCGCCCACCTGACCGCCATCTCGCGGTATGACAGGCCACTCCCTTGCCAATGCTGGCCCATCCCGATCATCTCCCGGCGTATGAGATAACGCTTTCTGAGCCAGAAGGGAAGCCAGAATGGCAGGGTCAGTGCCTTGAGTATCGCCCTGAATACAATCGCTGAGTCGCCTCGGTGGGACTGAAGCGCCCTGTTCTGCATTCTGCCAACTTCTCCGAAGGGGTCAGTGTTCAAGTAGGTCGGTGGCCTCTCGACACGACGCTCCCGCTCCTCGAATGAGTCTCTGGACATCACACCCTCCTTTGTATCCCTCAATCCGTGAACTTGTATATCTCCCCGTCCAAGTCGAGTATGTACAGTTCGCCCTCAGCGTCCTCCCCAAATGACGATATTCTGATCCTGGTGTCGGCGACTTGAATTGATTCAGTCACCCGCGATCCGTCATACCTGAGAGCCCAGATTTTGCCGCTGCAAAAGTCTCCATAGACGTATGCACCGTCCAGGCTTGGAATCCGAGAACCTCGATAGACGTACCCGCCTGTTATCGAACAGCCTCCGTCGCGTCCGTACACCGCGATTGGCAGTTCCAGTCCTCGCGTGTCGCATGAGCGGGGGTAACACTCGTCGCCCTCCATTATGTTCCAGCCGTAGTTCAAGCCTGGGCGGATGAGGTCAACCTCCTCCAGCTTGTTCTGCCCAACATCAGCCGCCCACAGGTCGCCCGTCTCGCTGTCGAACGTGAAGCGCCACGGATTACGCAGTCCATATGCCCAAATCTCAGGTCGCGCGTCCTGAACGCCAACGAACGGGTTGTCTGCCGGAATCGCATAGCTTCCGGTCGAGTCCAGTGTTGACACGTCCAGTCGCAGAATCGCGCCCAGCAGAGTAGCCAAGTTCTGGCCGTTGCGTTTCGGGTCTCCGGCGCTGCCGCCGTCACCCAGGCCCACATACAGAAAGTCGTCCGGTCCAAAGACTATCTGACCACCATTGTGATTGGCGTAGGGCTGTTCGACTTCCATCACGAGCGTCTCCGTGCCGGGATCAGCAGTTCCATCTCCCGAATCAATACTGAACCTGGATATCACCGAGCGTCTGGGGCCGTCTGCCGTGTAGTAAACGTACAGGAAGCCGTTGGACTCGTAGTTTGGGTCGAATGCTAGTCCGAGCAAGCCCTCTTCCTCTCCGCGGTCTCTCACCCTGTCTCTGATGTCCAGGAATATACTGCCGTCCAGCGCGACGATACGTCCAGGTTGTTCGACGACGAAACCGCGATTAGCGCCATCATCCGGGAATACGACAGCCACCGGGCGGTCGAATGAAAGCCCCGGAAACGCCTCTACTACACGCAATTCCCTGAGCGGCTCCTCCTGGCCGAACCCCTGCCACTTTGGCACAGGCGTTATCGTTGGAGGCAGAGCGAATGTCGGTATGGGCGTGACGGTCGGTCCAATCTCGAATTTCGCCATCGGCGTTATTGTCGGAGCGAGTTCGAACTTGGGCACGGGCGTGATCGTTGGGGGCAGCGTGAACTCAGACAGCGGCGTGACTGTGGGAAGGAGGCCGCCGAAGGGTGACTCTTCCCGGTTGTCGGGAGTAGGGAATGACTCCAAGACCGATTCCGCGTCAATACACCCTGCGCAGATCGCGGCCACGAGGAGTCCAAGAAGTACGGTTCTCATGCGCATATTATATCGGAAGGAAATGCTAGAGCGCCGGGTTCGCTTTCGCGGAACCGGCGCTCTGGAAAGGGGCGGAGGGACGCGACGCTCATACATACTGGAAGATCCGGGATGAGCCACCGCGTCCCCTTCAATGGGTTTTACGGCCCTTCGGTCGTTTCACTTAGTTGCGGAAGGCGGAGAACCTGCTGTGGATCTCCCGGAAGTCCTTCTGGGCCTCCTCGAAAGTGGGGCCGCTGTACTCCCCCGGCTTGTGGACAGATCCGAAATAGGTCTCGATGCTGGTCGCACTCGAAAGACGCGGCCTGCCAAGTATTCTTTTGACCCTGTTAATCATGGTGCGTCTCCTTTGCTCTGCCACCCCATCTGTATTGGAATGGACTATAGTGTTTTCTACATATACAATTGTCTCAAGATAATATAATCTTGCAAAGGGATATTGATGGATATATATTATCTATTTTATTGATATAGGAGCGTGAAATTGGAGATAAGAGAACTCAGGAGCTTCTGCATGGCTGCGCGACTCCGCAGCATCTCGCGCGCGGCGGAGCGTCTCGGCATTGGACAGCCAACCGTCACAACGCACATCAAGAAGCTGGAGAGCGAACTGAACACCATTCTATTCGACCGGGTCAAGCGTCCCATTCAGCTCACCCTCGCGGGCAGAAGGCTGTCCGAATTAGCCACGCCCCTTGTCGAGGGCATTGATGGGCTGGCCGATACCACCGCCGAGGCCGAAGAGCGCGGTCCCGTCGTTCTGGCAGCCACACCGGACATCATCCCCCACACTCTCCTGAGAGTCGTCCGCGTGTTCCTCGCTCGACATCCCCACATTCACCTGACCATCAAGTCGGCGACCAGGGTCCAGGTCAGCCAGATGATCTCGGAAGGAGAAGCCGACATCGGCATCATCCAGCACTATGACAGAGACGACGCCTTCACCTTCGAGGGGCTCTTCGTGTATGAACGAGTGCTTATTACTCCCCCGGAACATCCCCTGGCCAGTGAGCCTATTGAGTCGCTGGAGCAGATAGCGCGCTACCCACTGATACTGATGAATGAGGGAACACACACTCGCGACCTCCTGGAGTCCGAACTCAGAAGGCGGGGCGTCAACTACGAGATAGTCGTAGATCTGGACAGCATGGACATGATCAAGAGGTACGTCGCGCTGGGAATGGGTGTTTCAGTAGGTCCAAGGCTCGCGATAGACCCCGAAGACCACGAGATTCTCGGAGTCGTCAGCCTCGCGCACATACTGCCTGTCGAACAGGGCGGAATCATTACGCTGAAGGGCAAGCGGCTATCGAAGCCGACTCTTCACTTCATATCCGTGATGCGGGACGTGCTGTCAGTTAGCGCGCCAGGCGTCGTATAGCCTAAGCAGGCTTTCTGACACCCACCAGTTTGCCGGAAACGACAACTCGGTGGTCGTAGATGAGCCTGGGAACGCACGTAACGAGCGTGATCGTCGAATCGTCCGTTTCATACAGCGACAGTTCGTCCCTGTGCATGACCGTCGTGTCAGTGATCTGGTACATGTACTCTTCGCCATCCTCGTTCAGGACGGTGACGTACACCGGGTCCCCGTTCTTCAGAATCTCGGGAATCTCAGGAAGTCTTCTAAAGACGCTGCCCTCTCCACGAATCGGACTCTCGAGGTGGCCGAACAGCCAGGTATTGCCCATTTCGCCGGGATTCGAGGTCTCGGGTATCCTGCCAACAACGTGAGCGGGCGTCTCGTATTGCTTGCTGTCGCCCAGATCCAATATGGCCAGGTTAGTGACCTCCGAATCTAGGTCTATGCTGGGAATGCGAACACGAACGGCGTCAGGAAGCGTTCCTTTCGGCAGACCATTTTCGGATGAAACTTCCAGAAAGCCGTCTTCCCGCAAGACGACACCGTAGGTATATTCGTCCGCACCGGCGGTCAACGGACGGTCCCAGTACTTGGGATGTATCTTGTGTCCGGGATAGATGGTGTTATACACCGATACCAGTTCGCCGGCATCAATCTCATCGGGAGACTCAGCCGGTTCGGAAGAAAACGCTTCCTCGACTACCGGCTTTGCTTCTGGAACAGTCACTTTGACCACTTCCGCTGACGGAGCGGCTTCGGTAGCCTCTATGGGCAAAGCCTCGATTTCCACCTCGGACTCCGCCTGCCTCATCACAGGGACAGACTCAGCCGAGCTTTCATCCTTAACGACCGGCTGAACGTCTCTGATGACCTCTATGGGCTTGAACGAGCCGTCCGGCAGCAGAGCGCCGTGTACCTGCGCCTTGGACACGGGCAATTCCGGCAGCGCAACCGGACCCTGTATGGAGGTGTTCAGATCCTCCAGGTTCGACTTGTTATACAGGCCGAAGATCGCGTAAATGCAGACTCCGACCAGGCCGATGATTCCCATGAGCGTCAGAAAGACGCCCACAAAGAACATCCGGCGGGGTCGGCGAGGGGTCGGATTAGTGTATGTTGTTTGTGGATAGTAGTACATCCGCGGAGTCTCCAAGAGTCTCCCGATTCTGAGAACGCTGAAATCCATTGTACCATTTGATGAATTTCCATACATCTGAGGTTCAGGACTCTTTCTGCTGAACCAACGGATGCCGCTCGTTCACACGCCAACATCTGAAAAGGGCATCAGGCGCGCAGCCACTCCCAACTCACAAAAAAACAGCCCGCATATTAAGGGGCTGTTTTCAGTCATAAGGCGTGATGCGGCTATCGGAAACGCGGCGAGTATGTGGCTCCGTTTGCGATTGGCTCGTTCAGATATACATCTCCGTTTCGAATCTTGATATTATATCCGCAATCGGGGTTGCTGCACACCCAAGCCTTATAGTGTATCGGAGCGCCCTGGCTTCCAAAGTCGGATAACGGCAACAACTTGCCGCCCGCCGTGCAACTCAAACAACTGGGGAAATCTCTGCCTTCCACGAATTCCTCCTCTCCCCTTTTTTCAAAGCGCGCAAAGTATAGCATCGAGAGTCGGAGTAAACAAGTTCCCTGCAACAAGACTGCTCAAAGACCGCTAGAGCTGCACCGACAGCCTCCGCATCACTTCCTCGTCTATTTCAATCCCAAGACCGGGCCCGTCCGGCACTTTCAGAAAGCCGTCTTCCTGGTCGAACGGCTGCGCCATCAGTCCCTCCCTTATCAGCGAAGGCGTGCGGTCGAACTCCATCACCGGCTCCTGAACATAGGGTTCCGGGTTTCCCGACGGTGGGCAGGGCGGTATCGTTGAGGCGACGTGCAGGCTGGCTGCGATCATCACCGGCGACCCCCATACGTGTGGATTGACCTGAATGCCGTTCGTGTTCGCCGTCATCGCCACGTTACGCATCTCAGTGATTCCGCCCACATTTATCACGTCCGGCTGGGCTATGTCATACGCACGTCGGGACAAGAATTGAGAGAACTCATAGCGGGTCCGCAGGTTTTCGCCCCCGGCGATGGCCATTGGCAACGCAGACTTCACCTGCAGATATCCTTCTATATCCTGGGCATTAACCGGCTCCTCGAACCACAGAATATCCAGGTCGGCCAGACGATTGCCTATCCGAATCGCGCTTGTGGCGTTGTATCCCTGGTTCGCGTCCACCATCAGCTTGATATCCGGCCCTATGGCCTCTCGCAGCGCCGTGACCCTCCTTACGTCTTCATCCATGGGCAGCCCGCCGACTTTGGTCTTCATGCCCTTGAAGCCCGCCTCCACATACCCGCGCGCCTCGTCCAGCAGCCGTGTCGGGAACTCGTCCTCAGTGTAGTACAGCCCGGTCGCATAGACCGCGACCCTATCCCAGACCCTGCCTCCGAGCAACTGGTACACCGGCTGGTTGAAAGCCTTGCCTGTAATGTCCCACAGCGCCGTGTCCACCGCGCTGATTGCAGACCCGGCCATCCCCACGGCGACGTTCGCGTTGTACTGCATAGAGAACATCTTCTGCCACAGCCCAATGCGATTGGTCGGGTCCTCGCCTATCAGCATTGGCCTGAGTTCGTTCTCGACCACAGCGGCCGCGGCCCCGCCGCAACCCTCGCCCCACCCGACGATCCCGTCGTCGGTAGTCACTTTAACCAAGCCAACGCTGCGATGCCCTATCCACCCCTGCGACCAACCAAATGGCCTCTCCAGCGGCGCGCTAAGTTGAAATGTCTCTATGCTTGCTATCTTCATACTGGACTCAACCTTACCTTAACCCCTGCGGGACCGATTCGTCACACACTGACTCAACTGCGTCCGTCACCACAACAACCCTACGCTCTTGTCCGACTCATTCCAATCGAATACATGGTAACCCTCTATCGCACGGAACTCTTGAGGTCCCCAACCCGTTAGTAGGGTTGTCGCAGTTTTGTTACTATACAGATGTAGTTTGCATATTGTCTCAAGTCCGTACAATTAGCGAGTTGGATTCTCCCCAATGTCCGTATCCGTAATCCCATCCTACAGGGTAATGCTTCACATGGCGCGCCGCGTCAGCGGACTGGACTATGCCGAAGCTCTCGACTCGCTGGAGAACGGTATGCGCGACTATGTGAGGACTCAGCTCGCGCAGATGCACTCCTCGCTCGTCGAACTCGGCGTCCGCTCAGTCATCGGACAATTGGGAGACCCGGAGCCCGGCCAGCTCGTGAAGACGCTGTCCGAACTTGATGAAGCCAGACCGCAGGCAGTCGCGCGGGAAGCATTGGCAATCGCGTCCGACTCCCTTCCCAGACCGGACCTTTCGGCAAGAATGTTCATATTTCCCGGCGACGGCGAAAGCGCGGTGCTCGTCAATCAATTGGGAGGAGCGCTGGGGTTCAGCCTTGGCGCGAGCGCGACGCTGCTGTTCGTGTGGCCGCAAGCCGGATGGCGCGCTAACCTGCGCTACAACATAGTCCACGAGTACGCCCACCTGGTCCGCAATCTCCTGTTTCCCAGGGGCATAGCCGGCGGCAGACTCGTCTATATGAAGACCCAGCAGCCCGAAACCCTTCTCGACGCGATGGTCGCGGAGGGCATATGCGACTGCTTCGCCCAGCGCTGTCTGGACGGAGCCCGTCCACGCTGGATGGATGCCCAGGACGAGGTGGAACCCCGAAGAATGTGGCCGAGAGTCCACAGGCGTTTCGGCATCTCCGACGCCACAGAGATACGCAGGTTTCTGTTCGGCGACGGCGACAGGGTTCCCGCATGGACTGGCTACACGCTCGGATACATGATAGTGAGAAAATATCTGGATAAGAATCCCGGCGCTTCTATGATGCGTCTGGTTTCCATGCCCGCTTCCGATGTGTATGATGGTTCGGGAATCGAGTCAGACGGAATAGAATGAGGAGAATCGCCGAATGCGTTACTACACGCTGCTTTCGAACGATGGAGACGCCCGTCTCATAGTCGAGACCGACCGGGGTGTGGCCATGGACCTCACCAGCCTCGATCCCGACGTCACCGATCTAGCCGACCTGCTTCTGGCGTCATCCCTGTCCGGCATGTCCGTGGACGAGATAGCGAATCTGACCCTGGAGACCGGAAACGCGGACAGGTTCGACATGAACGAGGTGATGAGCGCCACAAGGAGCGGCGAAGGATTCTACCGGCTGGACCGGCCTTTCGATCCCCCCGAAGTCTGGGCGGCAGGCGTCACCTACAAGACCAGCGAAATGGAGCGGATGCGCGAGAGCGACACCCCCGATGTTTACAGCAAGGTCTATAACTCCCTGAGACCGGAGGTGTTCTTCAAGGCATCCTCAGACCGCTGTGTCGGCCCGTTCGAGTCCGTGGGCATAAGAGGAGACTCCGACTGGAATGTCCCTGAACCTGAGCTCGCATTCGTCCTGTACAGGGGCGACATAGTTGGCTACACGATAGGAAACGACATGAGCAGCCGCGCTATTGAAGGGGAGAACCCGCTCTATCTTCCCCAGGCAAAGATGTTCGACAGGTGCTGCTCGATTGGGCCCTGCTTCGTAACCGCGGAGGACTTGAACCCGACCGACCTCGATATAAGCTGCTCTATTGTGCGGGACGGCATGGAAATGTGGAGCGACAGCACTTCCACCTCTCAGATGGCCCGTAGTTGCGAGGAATTAGCGGACTGGCTTCAGCGCCACAATTTCGTTCCCGACCTTACGACGGTCCTCACAGGCACCGCAATCGTCCCACCACCTGAGTTCTCGCTCCAGGAGGGCGACATCGTAGCGATGTCCATCGAGGGAATCGGAACGCTCGAGAACGACGTCATAGAGGTGTAAGCATCAGGCGTGGCTCAGGCCGCTGTCGCTCCCGGACCGTCATTCCCGCGAAAGGAGACCTTTGCACAACCATCGTCATTCCCGCGAAGGCGGGAATCCAGGGGTGGGGCGGACGGTGCAAGCAGCTAGGAACTTGCCATGTTCCACACTCATTCAGACCTCCAAATCCAAGATGTCCAAGGTTACGCAAAGGTCTCCGAAAGCGGGAATCCAGAGCGGCGCAGTTTTGTCGAAACCCTGATGTATCGTCACCGCCGTTAGCCGCCGTCCAGAGCATCCATCGCCCTCCGAACGAAATCCACTCCGACCAACTCCTTCCAGCGCGACGTTATCTTACTGGTCACCTCGCCCGGAACCGAATCGCCGAGCGGGTAGCCGTTGATCGAAGCCACCGGCAGAAGACAGTAGCGCGTGCTGGAAACAAACGCCTCATCCGCATCGTATAGCTCGCGCTGATTGTAAAGTCCCTCGTCAACGCCGATACCCAGGTACTCCGCTATTTCCAGAACTGTGTGCATACTTACGCCCGGAAGCACATTGCTCCGGTCCGGGAGCTTGATCTTGCCGTCGGTCACGAACATGAAGTTCGCCCCCCTGCACTCGGTGATATGCCCACGCGCGTTGGACATCAGCGGCAGTACCTGGACTGAGCCGCTCTTGCCGTCGCCCGCCGGCTCTCCCTTCGGTTCCGGGTAGGTATTCGGAGTGTATATCTGAACGCCTTCGACGTAGCTGCGCACGAACGCGGACACGTCCAGCGGCGCGCAGTAGATGGCGACATCCACCCCCGGCAGATCGTCCGCTGATTGCGGGCGACTTACCGTAACGGTTTGTGTCACTGTCAACTCGATTCGCTCGTCCTCCAGTATCGAGTGGTTGGTCTCGACAAGGCCCGTTGAAATAGACTCGAAGTCCGATATTGAAAGCCCTGTGTCTATCTTTGAGTATGCGAGGCCGTTGAATAGCCTCTCGATATGCTGCCTGATCTTGAATGGCCTGCCGCCGAATGTCCGGGCGGAGTCGTAGTATCCCCCTGCCGAACGCGCGTTGATTCTCTGGAGAATCGGGGCGGCTTGCGAGTATGGCATTACTCGCCCGTTGATATACGCTAGAAAGTCCTTCTGGGAGGTCATCTGCCGAAGACGCGCTTTTTGATCTTTGTCATGGTTGTCACTGCATGGATGAGCGGCGTCATCTTTCTGGCGTGAATGGTTCCCTCGGCGAGCGCCGCCTTGAAACCTTCGGGAGTCCCGTCGAATTCGGGCATGGTCATGTATGTCCTGCCCAGCTCGATAGGCGTATGAGCGTCGCTCACGCCCGATGTCAGCAGCCCATGCTCCTGCGCAAACTCGTAGGCCTTCCGGTTATCCGCGCTCATGTTGTTGCGCGAGTTGAACACCTCCACGATGTCGGCGTAGGGAAGAACGTCCTCGATGCCGCTTCTGGTGATAACCTCGCTTCTGAATCTGTCAAACGGGTGCGGAAGGCTTACCAGTCCGCCCTGCTCCTTTATGCGCCTGGCCGTCTCTACGGGCGACAGTCGCATTGGTATAGTCTCCTGCAGGAAGAGTCCGGTGACTTCCCCCTCGCTGGTCGCGACCTCCTCGGCGATTATGACCATGAACGGGGCTATTCTCTGAACGTGGAACGCGCCGTCCGTCGTGTTGTGGTCGGTGACCGCTATGCAGTTGAGTCCCACCTTGAGGCAGCGTTCGACCAGTTTCTCGGGGGACATCTCGGAGTCGGGCGAATAGTTGGTGTGCATATGGAAGTCGGCTTTGAGCATTATCCGATATCGTCCATGCTGTCGAAGCCATCGTCTTCGGGAGCGACCATTCTTATCTGCTCGCCGTAAGTCGTGCGGATGCGTGTGATGCGCGCCTCCGCCGAGTTCAGCATCTCATTACAGACCCGCGCCAGCTTAATGCCGCGCTCATACATCGCTGTGGACTCGGCCAGTGTCAGCCCACCCGATTCAAGCGCCTGTACCGTCTGTTCGAGAAGCGCCATAGCCTCCTCGAACGACAGGTTCTCCGGCGCTTCCTGGTTCTCCGTTGCTCCTTCTGAAGCCATATTCGCTCCTGTCTATTCTCCGAGTCTGAATGGTGGATACTTGTCGGTCGTAAGCACGAATGCGTAGGCGGTCACGCGGTTGCTCCATCGCATCACTCCCACCGTAAAGTCGAACATGCTTCTTGGGTATCGTCCGACAATCAGGATAGCCAGCCACGCGATGAAGGACACAACCAGCACGATCAGCGAGAGTACGACGATTGCAACAAAATGTGGAATTGAGAGAATCCACTTGATGATTTGAAGAAACCTGTTTAAGTAACCCTCGTCGGGATAAGTCATTTCAAGGTGGACGGCCTGTGTGTTGTCAGTGGAAGGATACTCGTCTCTAAGTAAGAGAACGTAGGCATTCACTCTTGAAGTAAAGCGTTGAACTTCCAATATCCAATCGAACCACCAACGTGGATACCTATTGAGAAATACAATCATGAAGAATGTCGGAACAACAGACTGCCAAGACGCCAGAATGCTGATTATAATCACCGGGACAGCCAAAATGATTCTAAATAGGGCGGTGAGTCGGTTTCTGGATCCCTCCGGGTAGTCAACGTTGAACTGCACCGGATACATGTTGTCCATGTAATATGCCATTTTGACCCTCCTTACATAGTGAACTTGTTTATTCGACTTCTGGACGCGGAGAGTAGGCGTCTCGCCGGATTGACGTGACGCGGGGAATTCAGTCTCTGTTCCGGTGGAACAGAATGAACGCGGTGGTAACGACGGTCGAAGTTATCAGGCTGAGCAGTCCGCCGATGAGGATGTCTATGGGTATGAGGGCAGCGGGCCAGGAGGAGATCTGCAGGTAGATGGGAACGATGTAGGTAGCGTAGGCGGCGCACCCCAGGACGAAGCCATTCTTCACCGCTCTGAGAAGGCTGCCCTCTCTGAGGGCCGGTTCTATTGCCAGGTAGCTGTTGCCGAACGCTATCAGGAGGAGAAACGCGAGTATGGCGATTATCTCCACGCCACCCCAGCTATCCATCTGTCTTCCGTATGCGTCGAACATCTCTTTGTTGCCGCTGGCTTCGTACAGTCTTTCGTACATGCCCGTGGCTATGGGAGACAGATTCCATCCGACGTCAATTATCGTGTATATCAAGAACGCCGCTATGAATCTGACGTATTTCATGCCCTACCTCTCTTCGGTGCTGCCCGAGGATGACTCGACCGATGCGATGACGCTGCCCCTGTGCAGGGTGATGTCCAGTATATCACCCGTGGTGACATTTTGACTGTCCGTAATAACCTCGTCGGAATTGCGCGAGGAGACGATGGCATACCCTCGGCGCAGGGTCCCGTAAGGTGAGAGCGGCGAGAGCGCCGACGACAGTCCTGAAACACGAGCGCGTAGAAGTTCCACTCGATGCGTCAGCGCCGTCTGGGAGTCCTGTAGCAAGTCGTCAACTCGGAGACGAAGCCCGTCCAGTTCAGGCGCGGCCCTTACAACACGGGAGCTCAAGGCCTCCCTTTCGTCCGACGCGCGACTTAGTTGCGTGTCGAGTGAGTTCTCTATGACCTGCGCCGATCCCACGACTCTGGCGAACATCTCCGCGCGATCCGGGACCACCAGTTCAGCGGCCGCGGACGGTGTGGGCGCCCTTACATCGGCCACCATATCGCATATCGTGAAGTCGGTCTCGTGCCCTATCGCACTCACTACCGGAGTAGGGCTGGCGAACACCGCGCGAGCTACGGACTCCTCGTTGAAGGGCCAGAGGTCTTCGAGCGAGCCGCCGCCTCTCGCTACGATTATGACATCCACCTCGGGCTCGGCGTTCAGCGCGGCAAACGCCTCCACAATCGTCGGGGCCGCTCCGTCTCCCTGAACCATAGCGGGGGCCAGTAGCAGTTCCACCAGAGGCCATCTCCGTCCAATGACGCTCTGGATATCGTGCCAGACTGAGCCGGTCGGCGAAGTTACGACCCCTATGCGCCTGGGTATCTCCGGTAGCAGCCTCTTGCGCGAAGGATCGAAGAGACCCTCGCGTTCGAGCTGGAGAGTAAGCTGCTCCAGTCGCATCTGCAACTCGCCGATGCCCTCCGGCTGGACGATGTCCGCTATCAGCTGGAGATCGCCCCGCACTTCATACAGCGAAACCCGGCCATGCGCCACGACCGCCGCGCCATCCTGAAGATGTTCCAGCCCGCGTGAGTTGCGAAACAGCACGCCGCGCAGCGAACTCTGTGAGTCCCTGAGAGTGAAGTACGCGTGTCCCGAACCCGGACGGCGCAGGTTGGAAACCTCTCCCTCTATCCAGATATCCGCGAGGACATCGTCGTATGCAAGTAACTCGCGCAGATACGCGGTTACCTGCGAGACTCCGTAGATGACCGCCACGTTAGACCCTGGACAGGTAGGTGGCGTTGCGCGTATCCACCTTGACGTACTCGCCCTCGTTCACGAACAGCGGCACCTGTATCAGCAGGCCGGTTTCGAGCGTCGCGGGCTTCGTCGCGCCGGTGGCGGTGTCACCCTTGAGGCCGGGGGGAGAGTCCACTACTTGCAGGTCAACCGTTATCGGAAGCTCGAGCGAGATGGGATTGTCTTCGTAGAAGACCAGATCTACCGTCATCTCCTCTTTGAGATAGTTGAGCTCTTCGGAAATCTGCTCTTTCAGCAGAGGGAACTGGTCGTAGGACTCCGTGTCCATGAAGTAACACAAGTCGTCCTCATCGTAAATGTACTGCGCGGAGCGGCGTTCCACGTCCGCCGGCGTGAGCTTGACATCGTAGCCTGAGAAACTGCGGTCCAGCACCTTGCCGGTGCGAATCTCGCGGAAGCGGATACGCATCGTGGGAGCGCGCTGCTGCATCTTGCTTCGTTCGTAGTCCACCACCATGTAAGGCTCGCCATCGAGCTCGATGGCCATTCCCTTTCTCAGGTCTCCGTATCCGATAGTCATCGTTCCCGCTCCTCAACTTTCCCACGCGCCGAATATATCGCGCCTGCTACTCTCGCTCTTTCTCTCTAAGCGCTTCTTCAAGCTCAGCGTTGCGCTTCGTCAACGCTTCCCGCTCTTTGCGTTCTTCCGCGCGTTCTTCCTCAATCTTGGCAATAATCTTCGCCTGCTCCTCACGCTCATCTTCACGACCCTTCACATATCTCTTCCTCGCAAAAGTCTCCCACGTACTCAGCATTGCGTCCCTCCCTTTCAGGATGATGAAAGCCAGGATTGCCGCCGCCATGGCGACCGGCCCCGTATCCAGCAGGATGTTCATGATTATATCAAGATAATCGGACTCAGCGTCGCGCTGGTAGATTTCATACCATACCAGAAAAATCTCACCCAGAACGCACAGAACCGAGAATACGTTGAAGTATAGCTCTCGCCACCGAACGGGGACGCTCATCATGGACGGCCTGGTTTGATCGTCGTCCTGATGCATAGACGTAGAGCTATTTGGGCGAATCGGTCAGTATCCTCGCGCGACCATTTTCCATCACCACCATGTCTTCGATCCTGACACCGCCCCAGCCCGAGATGTATATGCCGGGTTCGACGGTGAACACCATCCCATCCTCTATGACGTCCTCGGACGTCGGCACCACCATCGGTCGCTCATGCACGGCAAGACCCACCCCATGTCCCAGACCATGCCCGAACTCCTCTCCGTAGCCCGCCTCTTCGATCACCGTCCGCGCTATCTCATCTACTTCCTTCCCGGTCATACCGGGCCTCACTTCGCGAATCGCGGTCTCCTGCGCTTGCAGGACGATAGAATAGATGGCAAGAAACTCGTCATCGGGACTTCCCGCGTAGAAAGTGCGGGTGAGGTCGCTGTTGTAACCCTCGTAGCTGGCTCCCATGTCTATGACGATCGGATCACCTTGCCGGACAACCGAATCGTCCGCGCGATGGTGAGGCAGCGCGCCGTTCGGTCCCGTCCCGACGATGATATCGAACGCCGGACCGTCCGCGCCCAACCCGCGCATCTCCACCTCCAGGTCCCACGCGATTCGCGCCTCCGTCATGCCCGGCTCTATGCGAGGCGCGACCCTCGCCATGGCTCGGTCCGCGATCTCCACAGCCTTCTGGATAAGCGCCAACTCGGAAGCGTCTTTGACTGCGCGAACGCTCTCTACGACGCTCTTCGTTTCCTCAATGAATACGCCGGCTGCGTTATCCGACTCTTCCAGCGAGGATGTCATTGAACTGTGTGAGGCGACCGTCATGTGGTCGGCTTCGATGCCCAGAACGCCGACTCCCAACTCGGCCAGCAAATCGGGCATCCAGCTCACGCCGCCCCTGGTTCTGTGGACTCTGTATGACGGCGATTCGGTCTTCGCCTGCTCGACGTAGCGAAAATCGGTCGCCAGAACCGCGTCGGACGCAGTTACCAGCAGGTACCCCGCGGAGCCGGTGAAACCGGACAGATAGCGCCTGTTCTCCGGCGCCGAAACGAGAAACCCGTCAACCTCAAGCGCCTCCATTTCGGATCGGAGACGCGCGACCCTCCAGGATATGCTCATTCCGCGCCCCGTTCGCCGATGTGCGCGACCAGGTAATCCAGCGCGTACAGGTAGCCCCGCCATCCGAAGCCCGCGATCTGGCCGACCGCCATATCCGCCACGACCGAGTGCCTGCGATACTCGTCACGGGCGTGGATGTTGGATATGTGAACCTCGATGATCGGCAGCCGGGCGTCCGCCAGCGCGTCGCGCATGGATAGTCCGTAGTGCGTCAGCGCTCCGGCGTTTATGATCACCCCGTCCGCCTCGTCGGAAGACTGCTGTATGAAGTCAACTATGGCTCCCTCGTGATTCGACTGGAAGAAGACGACCTCTACGCTCAGAGCATCCGCCTTCTGCGAAATATCACCTTCTATATCGGCGAGAGTCCTGCTGCCGTAGTGCCCGGGATCACGCCTGCCGAGGTTATTGAGGTTCGGGCCGTTGACTATCAGTATCTTCACCATCTGCCCCTTCGTCCTGCTCATTCACCATTGGCATAGAGCCGCTGCCGGCCCTCGGATGCGCCGACATATACGCCCGTCTCGCCTCTTTCCCCGTGATGTGAGTGTAGATCTGCGTCGTCGCCGGACTGGAGTGTCCCAACAGTTCCTGCACCACGCGCAGATCCGCGCCGCCTTCAAGCATATGCGTGGCGAACGAGTGTCGAAGCGTGTGAGTATGCACCTGGCTTCCGAGACCGGCTCGCGTCGCGTACTCGCGAACTATCTTCTGGATGCTGCGCTCGCTGAGACGATTCCCGTAACGATTCAGGAAGAGCGCGTCCTCCGACTCGACACCGCCGACCGCCGACCTGACCTCAGAGAGGTACATCTTGATTGCGTCTCTGGCGGATTGACCGATAAGCGTAACGCGGTCTTTCGACCCCTTGCCCGTGACCATCAGTTCGCGCGTCTCCAGGTTTATGCTGTCCAGATTCAGACTTCCGACCTCGCTCACCCTGAGTCCAGTGGCATAGACGAGTTCCAGCAGCGCCCTATCCCTGATTCGCTTCTCCGACGACGGATCCGGAGCTCTGACCAACTTCTCCGCCTCGTCCTGCGAGAGAAAACGTGGCAGACGCGAGTCCAGCTTGAACGCGCCACGCGGCGGGAGCGGGTCGTGCTCCACGATCCCCATCCTGTTCAACCACTTGAACAGCGTTCTCAGTGCGCTCAGCTTCCGGGAGATGCTCGTGCGCACATAGCCGATCTGCTGAAGCCACGCCAGATACGCCCGGACACGACGCCGGTCCAATTCAGCGAACGACTCTATCTCGCGCTCGGACATGAACTCACGCAGTGGCTCCAGGTCGGTGAGGTAGTTGCGCACGGACAGCGGGGCGAGGCCGCGTTCCGCCACAAGGTGATCGCGGAAGCGGCTCGTCAAGTCCCGCCAACCCTCGCCATCCATGTCAGGAAGCCTTTTCCAGTTCTAGGGACTCCGGCGTCGGTCCTCTGAATCCGCACTCTTCATCCAGGCAGCGGGCATTCTTACGACCCCGCCCCTGCGTAACCAGCAGCTTCCCGCAGTCCGGGCACGGCTGGGGCAGAGGATTCGCGGTGAACTTGCACTCCGGGTAATTCACGCAGCCGTAGAAGATTCTGCCGTTGCGCCCCTTCTGCTTGCGCTCGGCCAGGTCGCCACCGCAGTCAGGGCAGTCCACCCCGACAAGGAACGGCTTGGCGTTCTTGCACTCCGGGTAGCCGCTGCACGCGAGGAAACGTCCGTTGCGCCCGGTCTTCACTACCATTGGACGCTCGCACTTCTCGCAGAACTCGTCAACATCCTCGCTTACACGCTCTCTCAGAGCCCGCTCCTCCTCGCTCTCCACCGGCCTGGTGTTCTTGCACTCCGGGTAGCCGGTACACGCCAAGAACCGGCCATAGCGCCCCGACTTGATCACCATCGGACTCTCGCACTTCTCGCAGACCTCATCGGTCTCCTCGTCGAGCAGTTCCCGGGGCACGCGCTCGGCCTCCTTCATGGCCTTCTCGATGGAGCGGTCGAATGGATGATAGAAGTCGTTCAGAACCGGCTCCCACTCCCGTTCGCCCTCAGCGACGTCGTCGAGCTGCTCCTCCATCGTAGCGGTGAAGCCCACGTCCATGATGTCCGGGAAGTTCGCGGTCAGCAGATCGGTGACCACCGTGCCGAGCCTCGTCGGGAAGAACCTATTGTTCTCCTTCTGCACATAGTCCCTGTCCTGTATTGTGGCAAGTATGGGTGCGTATGTGCTCGGTCGTCCGATCCCCTGCTCCTCCAGCGCGCGAATCAGCGTTGCCTCGGTAAAGCGCGGCGGCGGCTGGGTGAAATGCTGGTCCGAGGACAGACCCAAGCAGTCCAGCGCATCGCCCTCTGCGAGTTCCGGCAGAGGCGGAGTCTCCTCATTCTCGGACGCCGCGTCGTCCGCCCCCTCCATGTACAGCACGCGGTAGCCCGCGAACTTGAGCACCGAGCCGGTGGCGCGGAATACATACTCAGTACCCGATTTGAGACCTGTAGCATTGATGTCCACCCTGGTCGAGTCGAACAGCGCGTCATTCATCTGGCTCGCAAGCATTCTCTTCCATATCAGGTCGTACAGCCTGAACTGCTCGTTGCTCAGATACTGGCGTATAGCTCGCGGGGCGCGCATAATCGAGGTAGGGCGTATGGCCTCGTGTGCTTCCTGGGCGCCCTTCACCCTGCGCGTATATACCCGTGGCGACTTGGGAGCGTACTCCGCGCCAAACTCCTTCCTGATATAGTCGCCCGCCTCATTCAGCGCCGCCGACGCCACGTTGGTCGAGTCGGTGCGCATATAGGTAATCAGGCCCACAGATCCCTCGTCGCCGATGTTCAGCCCCTCGTACAACTGCTGCGCCACCACCATCGTCCGCCGCGCGGTGAACCTGAGCTTCCTCGACGCCTCCTGCTGAAGCGTGGACGTGATGAACGGCGGCGATGGACGACTCCGCGTCTGACGCTTGCGAACCGAATCAACCGCGTACTCCGCCCCCTCCAGGTCGGATGTGAGCCTCGCCGCTTCCTCTCCGTTGGGTATCTCTAACTTCTTGCGCTTGCCCTTGAGCGAGTGCAGAGCCGCCTTGAACTCGATGCGCCTCTCATCCCCATCCCCGTCATTCCCGTTCACCCCACCGTCATTCCCGCGAAGGCGGGAATCCAGAGACTTCGCTAACCTGGCGTCAATCGTCCAGTATTCCACCGGAACGAACGCCCCAATCTCGCGTTCACGGTCAACCACCAGTCGAAGCGCGACCGACTGCACGCGCCCGGCGGACAGCCCCCGCTTCACCTTCCCCCACAGCACCGGACTCAGCCGGTAGCCCACAAGCCTGTCCAGCAGGCGCCGCGCCTGCTGAGCGTCTATCAGGTTGTAGTCGAGTTCCCGGGGATGGTCGAACGCTTCCTGGATTGCCTCGCGCGTGATTTCGTGAAAGACGACCCGCCTTGTCTTATCCAGCGGTATCTTGGCCGCCTCTACCAGGTGCCAGGATATCGCTTCGCCTTCCCTGTCCGGGTCGGTCGCCAGATACACCGTCCCGGCGCTCTTCGCCCTCTTGGTCAGGTCCGTTACCACCTTGCGCTTGTCATTCATCACCCGGTAGGTGGGCTTGAAGCTGTCTTCTTCTATCTCTATGCCCATCTTGGTCTTGGGCAAGTCTCGCACGTGCCCCATGGACGCCTTGGCGACATACTTGTTTCCGAGGAACCGCTGGACAGTCCTTGCTTTGGCGGGAGATTCTACTATTACGAGGTCTTTAGCCATGTTCACCTTACGCAGTCTGATACTCTTCCGAAGTTTCCCTGAGTCTGACATAGTTCATGCCGCCCACCTGCCTGATCAGACCGCGCAGTTCCATCATAGTAAGAGCCCCGCTGACTGTCGAGGATGCGAGTGACGAGTTTCTGATGATTTCATCTATGTGTATCGGGTCGAAGGTAACGTACTTTAGCACCGTAGCCTGCGCTTCGTCTTCCGGGAAGAAGGCCGCGAGCTCTATCTGGTACTCGATGGTCGAAAGGTTCAACTCTTCGATGATGTCGTCGGCGCAGGTCACCAGCTTTGCCGCCGAGTCGCGTATCAGCCGGTTGCCGCCCCTGGAGTTCGGGGACAGTATGCTGCCCGGCACGCAGAATACCTCCCTGTCCTGCTCCAGCGCGTGCCTTGCCGTCAGCAGCGCACCGCTGCCTTCGGGAGCTTCCGCGACCAGCGTCCCAAGACTCATGCCACTGATGATGCGATTGCGTCTTGGGAAATTCTGAGAGTCCGGCCTCGTGCCGAGCGGAAACTCCGATACCACCGCGCCGCCCTGCGCTATCTGTGCCGCAAGACTGGCGTGCTCACGCGGGTACATGACGTCCAGCCCGCTGCCGAGTACCGCGATAGTGCGCGCTCCCGACTCCAGCGCGGCGCTGTGCACGATCCCATCTATTCCCTTTGCGAGGCCGCTCACAATGGTGAGCCCGTTCTTGGCCAGGTCCGACGTGACCTGCCTTGCCACTTCGCGCCCGTAAGCCGTCGGCCTGCGAGTCCCCACCACCGCGAGCGCCCGCTCGTCTTCCGGAAGGATTTCACCCTTCACATACAGAACGGGGGGCTTGTCGTATATCTCCTTGAGCCTGGGAGGGTAGCCGTCGTCGTGCCAGGTAAGCGCGGTCACGCCCGCCTGCTGCACACGTTCCATCTCCGCGTCCGGGTCAATCCTGCTCCACGAACGCGATGCGCTCGCGGCGCTCCTGCGGTCCAGACCGGCCTGCTGCAGTTGAGCCGAACTCGCGCCCCACGCCTCGGAGAGCGAGCCAAAATGCGCTTCGAGCATGGCCACTCTGGCGCGGCCAACCCGGCGGACTCGATTGAATGCTATCCAGTACTTTAGTTCAGAGATTTCCATGCGCGAACGAGAAGGGAAGATTGCGAAACTATGGCGGAGAGGGTGGGATTCGAACCCACGGTCGCCTTCTTCAGACGACACGCGATTTCCAGTCGCGCCTATTCGGCCACTCTAGCACCTCTCCGCGAGGCCGAGGCAAGAAGCGGAAAGCCGCGCCTGCCACTATACACTGCGCGACAGTATAATGGGCAGGGGGCGAGAAATCGAGTCCCGCTTTCTCACGCTGGCGGAGAGGGTGGGATTCGAACCCACGATGGAGTTGCCCCCATACTGGTTTTCGAGACCAGCGCCTTAAACCGCTCGGCCACCTCTCCGAGACCATCGCTGATTATAGCACAGGCCGCCGCCGCAATTAAAAATGCCTAGGAGAGGAAACCTTTGCACAACCATCGTCATTCCCGTGAAAACGGACCTTTTGCACAACCACCGTCATTCCCGCGAAGGGAGACCTTTGCACAACCACCGTCATTCCCGCGAAGGCGGGAATCCAGGGGTGGGGCGGACAGTGCAAGCAGCTAGGAACTTGCCATGTTCCACACTCATTCAGATCTCCAAATCCAAGATGTCCAGGGTTACGCAAAGGTCTCTGAAAACGAGAACCCCTAAGGGCTCGCCATTAGGCAATCCAGGGGTGGAGGGGCGGCCCACCCAGCTATGAATTTGCCCATCTACTCATTTACCCAGACCTCCGTAACGAAGCGGAACAGGGCTTCGCAAAGGTCTCCGAAGGCGGGCATCCATAGGTTACGCGCCCCACAATTCGGCAAGAGCAACCAGACGCGAATCGCGGGTCTCTCGACTGCCTTAACCCGCACAGCCGAAAGACCCACCCACAAATCTACCTACTCAACCCCGCTCTCCTTCAACACCTCCGACGCCAGTCCATCGCCCACCGATGCCAGTGCCCTCAAAAGATGCTCAGTGCCGATAGCGCCGCCACCACTCTCCGACGCCTCCGACCTCGCCGCCTCAAGAACTTTCAGGCTACGCGGACTGAACGCCATCGAACTCTCGCCGCTCTCCGCCTCGGAGCGCAGCCTTTCCACTATCGCATCCAGGTCCGCGCCCAAGTCGAGCAGCGCCTTGGTCGCCGAACACTCCTTGTCGTTGACCAGAGCCAGCAGCAGGTCTTCAGGCTCGATCTGATTCCTCGACATCCCCCGCGCCGTCATCCCCGCAACTTCCAGTATCCCGCGGAACTTCTCAGACGTGTGCCTTTCGTCATGCCGCCTGCCAAACTCCTCACTGTCCCGGCGGAGCGATGAAAATTCACCCGTCTCCGGGTCCAACTCCGCCCCGGCCTTGTCAAGAACGTCCGGCGAGGCGAACACGGGAGCGTCGCTGTTCACCGCCAGCCCGATTGCGTCGCTCGGCCTCGTATCGAATTCGATAGCGTTCTCCCCGTTCTTAACCTTTACGACGGCGAAGAACGTGTCCTCCACCAGGTCGCTGACGATCACATGCTCCACCTCCCCTCCCAGGTCGCGTATCATCGTGTCCATTATCCCGTGTGTCATGGGACGGGGCATATCCTGCCCATCGAGTTTCATCGCGATGGCGTCACCCTCCGTCTGTCCTATCCAGATCGGCAGATACCTGTCCGATTCCTTCTCCTTCAGCACCACCGTTCGCAGGTTGGTAACGTTATTCACTCTCACGTGGTCCACTATCATTTCAATCATGTTGGCGCCGTCCTTTCGTTCGACATAGTGTCGCAAATGCAGCCAATTTGGAAATCCATACTCCGCAGCAACAACACGCTGGGCATCGCCGAGTGACAGCGACAGTCGCCTCAGGTCGTCGTCGGTGAGCAGAGAGTAACGGGGTAACGATGCCCGAAAGCGTGCGATGGCCGACGGCTCGCCGGACCGGTACGCTTTCAGGAGGTCCTTGGCCTGATTCCTGAGATGCTCAAGATTCGGGCGCACGGGCAGAACGGATGAAGGTGGCATGAGCACTCCTTTCCTGCGGCCCGGTGTCCGCTTGAACGGGCAGAAAAGAGCGTCGTTAGTTCAGTAGTCTGAACGAGGCGGGGCAGGCTCGGCCTTTGCGCGGACTCGTTGGCTCCCCCATGAGCGCAATGAAATCCTAGCAACGACCGGATTCGCTGTCAATCCGAATGTCTCACTTGGCAGGGCCTTTTCAAAGTTGCAGTTAGTGGTTCATAGACCCGCTTTCGTCATTCCCGCGAAGGCGGGAATCCAGTGGGGAGGTGCGGTGGAATCTTGGACAGCGTCGACTATGAAAAGGCCCTGCTCACTCGGCAGGGCTTGTGCAAAGTCCCGATTCCGGAATTCCGAACCACGTCTCGTCATTCCCGCGAAGGCGGGAACCCCGAAGGGCTCGCCGTTAGGCAATCCAGTGTGCGGTTGCTGACGAAACGACAGCAACGCCGATCTTGCACAGGCCCTGCGCCCAACACTGACTCCCTATACAACCACCCCCTGCCATGCTATAATCCGAACATACAAACTAAGAGGCCCGCTGATAACCGACAACTAATGACTAACAACCAACCGCCAATAACCCCAAACTCATAAACAGCAGATTATTCCAACCAAAAACGGGACGCAGGGAAAAAAGGGCCTCATAGCTAACGCAGGCAAAACGCTGGCAAACGCTGGTCACAGCGGTCGCCTGTTGCTACCCTGTTAGACCCCAGTGGCTCACCCAGCCCGATCCCAGCGCAATTATAAATCAGACTTTATCAAACCCATCCGCGCCCACCCATCCGCCCCGGCTATCTAACGCCTTTTTGTCGCTTCGTGTCCTTCGTGGGCAAAACCGGCTGCGCCAATAGCCTCCACTTCTGTGACGCTTCCAACCTCCGGCCCCAATTCGCCCCTCACCCGCCCAATCCTGTACACTGATTGCCCTGTGTCCCTCTCCGTATCCGCCGCCCGGAGACCCGCCCAGTGCCTCAGATTGTCGTCGAAGACCTCGTCAAGCGTTTCCGCATCGCCGAACGCCCGCCCGGACTGCTGGGCGCGCTGCGCGGCGTCGTCAGCCGCCGTTACCACACAGTTGACGCCCTCGACGGCATATCCTTCGACATAGAGCGGGGCGAACTCGTCGGGTACATAGGGCCGAACGGCGCCGGCAAGTCCACAACCATAAAGATCATCTCTGGCATACTCGTCCCCGACTCCGGCAGATGCGAGATATTGGGCCGCGTCCCCTGGGACGACCGCAAGGCGCATGTCGCCCGCATCGGCGTCGTCTTCGGTCAGCGTACCCAGCTATGGTGGGACCTGCCCGTCATAGAGTCCTTCGACCTCCTCCGCGACATATACCGCGTCCCCCAGACAGAATACGCTCGCAACCGCGACGAGTTCATAGAGACGCTCAGGCTCCAGCCGTTGCTCGACACACCCGTCCGCCAACTCAGCCTAGGACAGCGAATGCGATGCGACCTCGCAGCCGCGCTCCTCCACTCCCCTTCGATTCTCTTCCTCGACGAACCCACTATCGGCCTGGACGCCGTGTCCAAGCTCGCCTTCCGCGACTTCATAAGCCGCTTCAATAAAGAGCGTGGCATCACCGTCATCCTCACTACCCACGACATGGACGATATAGAAGCGCTCTGCGACCGCGTTATGGTAATCAGCGACGGCCAAATCCTCTCAGACGGCCCGCTTGCGGAACTCCGCGCCCGTGTCAACCGTGAACGCCGCCTCGTCGTCCACCTTATGGACGAGAGCGCCGATGTCTCCGATCCGGACGCGACCGTTACCCACCGCGAGGACTATCGTGTCCACCTCAGCTTCGACCCCGACCGCGTATCCGCCGCCGACCTCATCTCGCGCGTCACCGCCGCCCACCCAGTGCGCGACCTCTTCGTCGAGAACCCGCCCATCGAGGAGATCATAGCCCGCATCTACGAGGAGAACTCCCTGTGACGAGCTACTGGGCGGTCGTAAGCGCGCGCTTCAGAGAGTTGCTTCAATACCGCGCCGCCGCGGTTGCGGGAATGGGCACCCAGCTATTCTGGGGCCTGATTCGCGTGATGATATTCGAAGCCTTCTACCGCTCGTCAGTCGCCGAGCATCCCATGGAAATAGACGAGGTGACGACTTACGTGTGGCTCGGTCAGGCATTTCTAGCCCTCCTGCCCTGGAACCTCGATCTCAACCTGCGTAACCAGATACGCACCGGCGGCGTCGGTTACGAACTCATCCGTCCGGTTGACCTCTATGGCTACTGGTTCAGCCGCTCACTCGCATGGCGCACCGCGCCCACCCTACTAAGAGCGCCCCTGCTCATAATCTTCGCCTTCATGATCATGGGCATGAGCGCCCCCGCTTCCTGGACATCAGCAGGCGCCTTCATCATCGCAATGGCAGGCGCGGTCCTTCTCAGTGCCGCCCTCTCCACGCTGTTCAACATCACCATCCTCTGGACGATCTCCGCCGACGGTATGCTCGGGCTCGCCCCCGCCATCGTGACCATACTTTCGGGCATGATAGTCCCCATACCACTCTACCCCGACTGGGCGCAGACCATCCTGAACTTCCTCCCATTCCGCGGCCTCGTGGACGTTCCTTTCCGACTCTATCTGGGCCATATCCCGCCGGGGGAACTGCCCATGCTAATTGCGCACCAGTTGGCCTGGACGCTCGCGATAATCCTCTTCGGTCGCTGGGTGCTCTCACGGGGACTCCGCAGAGTGGTCATTCAGGGGGGATAGAGCCATGCTGAACGCCGTATATCTCTACGTGCGCTACATCGAAATCTCCATACGTGGGCAGATGCAGTACCGCGCCTCGTTCGTCATGCTGAGCTTTGGACATCTCCTTGCGACCGGCGTCGAGTTCGTAGCCATCCTGGTGCTGTTCGCCAGGTTCGACAACCTCCAGGGATGGACACTCCACGAGGTCGCGTTCCTCTACGGAATGGTGAACGTCTCATTCTCCATAGCCGACGCCGCCGCGCGAGGCTTCGACTTGTTCGGAAACATGGTCAAGTCCGGCGACTTCGACCGCCTGCTCACGAGACCGCGATCTACCGCCCTTCAGCTTGCGGGCCAGGAGCTAACGCTCAGGCGCGTCGGGCGATTCGCGCAAGGCTTCGGAGTCATGGCCTGGGCGAGCATAGCGATGGACGTCAGCTGGTCCGCGACCGACGTCGCGCTTCTGATAGGGACCGTCGCCGGAGGAGTGTGCATATTCATAGGCTTGGTCGTCCTGCAAGCCACCCTCGCATTCTGGACGACCGAGACCCTCGAAATTATGAACACCGTCACTTACGGCGGCGTTGAGACCACACAGTACCCCTTGGCAATCTACCGACCGTGGTTCCAGAAACTCTTCACGTTCGGAGTGCCGCTTGGCTGCGTCAGCTACTTCCCGGCGCTCGCGATCATCGGCAAGCCCGATCCGCTCGGTTCGCCCCTCTGGTTCCAGTACGCCGCTCCCCTGATAGGCGTAATCTTCCTGCTGGTCGCGCTCCGCGCATGGCGATTCGGAGAGCGTCACTACCTGTCCACTGGAAGCTGAAGCTACAACACTAGAGTCAGCAGTCCCGTACCTATCAGAACTATCGCCCACACTTTATCCAGGTTGAACCAGGCACGCCGCAATATAGCTACCCCAACCTTCTCATAGACCACAATCGCCACGACCGCCATGACTCCGAACATCGCTAGCGTGTGAATCGAGACGGCGGTGACCTGGGAGATGATCGTCTCGATGCCACTCGGCGCGCCGATCAGCATATAGTCCGCGTGAGGCAGGTCCCGCACGTCAATGGCCTCAGCGATAGACAGTCGGTATCCCGGCAAGTTGAACAGGATCGGAATCAGCATCAGGCCCGCGCCGTGTGCCGACGCCATAAGGAAGGACCAGGCGGTAAGATCGCGGAATCCCACCCGCATCCCCACCCAGCGCGGATGTGTCGAGCGCACGAGCTTATAAATCCCAAACCCGACCAGAATCGCCGCGCCAATGTACTTCAGGGCATCGAAGGGAATGACTGAGCGGACGAGCAGCACGACGCCCACGACCACAACGACAGAAATCATGTGCCCCAAGGCTATAGGGACGAACGCCTGATAGACCGCACCGCGCCTCCCTTCCTGGAGTCCGAGAGCCACTGCGAACAGCCAGCCCATTGCCGGATTGACGCCATGATACGCCCCCAGTGCGGCCAGCACCAGCCAGGGCCAGAGTTCCGCTATTTCCAGCACGAAGACTCAACTCCAGTTTCGATAAGAGAACAAAAATAGAGGGCGGATTAAGCCTCCACCCTCTATGGTCATTATTACATCTATTCGGTTCTGTCTAGTCCGGGTAGCAGAAGGAGTCCGATGAAGAATCACCGCCCTGGAGCCTGATCTGGTGCGGACGCTCGTCACCGAACTCGACGAAGAAGTCCTCGTCCACGGTCATGCCGCCTTCGGGGGAAGCGTTGATCTTGGCCGCCCAGCCACGTATGCCTTCAGGATAGAACTGCTCGTCCCACGCGACGTAGAGCGAATTGGTGACGTAGATCCTGCGCCCGTCCCGGCTTACCTCGACCATCTGCGGCCCGCCGTTCAGATTGCCGTTGCTCGGATGCCCAGCCTTGCGCACGATCCCGCCCAGGTGAACCGAGCCAGTCAACTGCGGGTTGAACGGGTCGGACACGTCGTACTGCTGGAATTCGCCTGTCCCCCAGCACGAGACATACAGGAACTTGTCGTCCAGAGACAGGTTGATGTCCGTAATCACCGGAGGAACCGCACCGAAGCCCTGGAGCAGAGGCGGAAGCTGGTCGGCGTCCGCGGGCTCCGCCGGAATCTCTATGACCTTCTTGATGGCCCACTTGCCGTTGTCCCTGTGCCACAGCCAAATCGAGCCGGACAGGTCTTTCAAGTTGGTGACCACACCCACAAAACCGTAGGTCTTGCGAGGATCATGAGCAGGACGGAGTTCCAACGCCATCTGGTTCTCGGAACCCATGTCAAGCTCCTCCAGGTGCTTGCGTTCCCGCAGGTCCCAGACGTGCAGTTTGTGTCCGTACTCGCTGTTCAGGAGCAGGTCTGGCTGGACGCCGTTCTCGACCATACTGGGAGTGCCCCACTCGCTGGTTATCATAGTGTCGTGGTTCAGGTGCCACCAGAAGTCGTAGGATAGAACCTGTGAACCCCTGTCGGCCTCCCACGCGCCCTTTACCTCGAAAGTGTCGTGGTCGAGCATGAATACGCCGCCCGGGCCGCCTCCGTCCGGCGCGCCCAGCGCATTCATGTATATGGCGTCGGGGCCGCAATGTACGGTATGCGGCCTGCTGTATCCTGTCTTCTCAGCCAGTTCTTCAGCTTCGATAACCTTGGCTATGGTTGGGTTGAGAGGATCAGGCTGAGTATCAATTATGTAGATTCTCGAAGAGCGCAGAGCTCCGAACAGGAGATAGCGCCGCTCGACGTGAGGATGCGGCATATTCGGGCATAGTGACGCGCTGCAGGCGTTCCAGCCGAAGTGGTGAAGCTCGTCACCTGAGTGGGGCAGTTCCAAGCGACTTATCACCTTGCCGAAATCCGAAGATTCGGGATTTACGTCCATGACGCCCACCGCGTCCGGGCGTCCGTCGTCCTTGGGGTTCACTATCGCTACGTATGCTATCTCCTCCTGAGGCGCGTCCATCGCCTTCTTGGGAGAGGTGTAAAATGTGGGGTCTGGGGTCCAAGTAGCCAAGGGTATTACTTCCTCCATTCACTCAATCGTGCGCGAAGATATTAGAGTTCCAATCGCAGACACATATAATATGGATTATATCGGCATATTGCAAAGTTTATAGTATCTTGGCACAGATATACTCCAACACGTCCAATCTTGGAAATCACTTTAGGAAGGCTAGAGTACGGTCCAAACTAGATTGCAATGACTACTGGTCATAGTAGAATGCCACATCGTCCGCAAACGGCTTCTCGTAGTCCTCGGACCCCGCCAGCCCGATCTGGCCCCTGCCGGTCACATTATTCTTCACCCCGTCCACACGCGGATCAACATAACGGGCATACCACTCTTCCATCTCGGCCCGAAGCTCCGAGATGCGGTCGTCATAGCCCGGTAGATCCACGAGATTCAGCTTCTCTGATGGATCGTTGGCAAGGTCGTAAAGCTCGTTTGGCCCGTCCGGGTAGCGATGCACATATTTCCACGTCCGGGTGCGGATCATACGAGTCGGACCATACTCGTCCAGCACGTAAATGGGAGTGTCATCCGCCAGAGACTCCCCGCGCAGGATGGGAGAGAAGTCCCTTCCGGGAAGCAGTCGTTCTTTGGGCATCTCGAATCCCAGATAGCCCAGCAGCGTGGGCATGAAATCGTACTGGCTAAGCAGTTTGTCACAGATCAGATCCTGCGGAACATGACCGGGCCGCGTAATCAGCGTCGGCACCTTAACGGCCGTATCGAACATATTGGGTGGATACGTCCCGTTCCCTTTGCCCCATATACCGTGGTGTCCCATGTTCATGCCGTTGTCCGCGTTGAAGATGACCAGCGTGTTTTCCCTTAGCCCATTCTCCTCCAGCCAGTCCAGCATCCTGCCGATGTTCCTGTCCATCTCCACGATAGCGGCGAAATAGCCGCTGAGGGCCAGCCTGCGATTTTCGGGCGTGTCGCCGAGGGTCGCCGCCCTCGCCTCCTTATTCAACTGGTTGGGATGTATGTCCTCGAACGGAACCGAGTCGAAGGCGTAGTTGTCATGGAAGTCGTCGAATACTTCGTCCGGATGATGTTCCCGACCCCACGGCGCGTGCGGCGCGGTGTAGTGGACATTCAGGGAGAATGGCGCCGTGGATTCCGCCTGCCCATTCAGAAAGTCCAGGGCGTTGTCCGTTATCACGTCGGTCACGTAGCCGTCCGGCTGGTGCAGTTCGCTATCGTCCAACATAGGAGCGTTGTAATAGTTGCCTCCGCCTGTGGCGTGGACATTCCAGTAGTCGAACCCCAGTTGAGGTAGCGCGGAGCGTCCCAGGTGCCACTTGCCGCTCAGACCACAGGCATAACCGTTCTCGGCGAGCGTCTGGATATACGACCTTCGCCCTCGCATATACTCGATCTCTTCACCGTCTCCGGGCAGCAGCGCGGAGTTTCCGCGACGCAGAAAGTCCTGAACGCCGTGCTGCGACGGAATCTGACCGGTGAGAATAGAAGCCCTTGCCGGTGAGCAGACTGGCGAAGCACAGAAGAAATTCTCGAACCTTATGCCGGTGGAAGCCAGCCTGTCCAGATTGGGCGTCTTCAGTTCCTCATTACCCGCGCACCCCATCGCCCATGCCCCCTGGTCGTCGCTGAGGATAAACAGGATGTTGGGTCTTTCAGGATTCACGCTCGCCATATTATCGCTCCCTTTTTGTTGGCAGAATCAGAACAATTACCAGGCTGATTATCGTTCCTATGAAACCCAGTATGAACCACAATACCGCTCTGCGCCCCTTGTTGGAGGCGATAGTCCCGCACGCGGCTCCGAATATGAGCGCTATGACGATTCCGATGAGAAGTTCCATGCCTTGCTGTCTCCCCAGATTACGCTTCGATGAAATCTTGCCTGTCTATGCCGAGTTATCTGACTGCTAAACACTCACATCTCCACGCCCAGCGCGCCCGCCACGGTGTCCATGTCCTTATCGCCGCGCCCGCTGAGGCCAAGCAGGATGATCTGGTCCCTGTCCAGATTCGGAGCGAGTTGGGATAGGTAGTACAAGGCATGGGACGGCTCAAGCGCGGGGATAATCCCCTCGGTGCGGCACAGGAGCTCGAAGCCCTCCAATGCCTGGTCATCCGTTACGCTGACGTACTCCGCCCTTTCGGTGTCCTTGAGCCAGCTGTGCTCGGGGCCGACGCCGGGATAGTCCAGGCCTGCGGATATGCTGTGCGCCTCGTGTACCTGTCCGTCTTCATCCTGGAGCAGGTACGACATACTGCCGTGAAGCACTCCCACATCTCCGGCCACCAGTGTCGAGGCGTGTTCACCTGTCTCGATGCCTCTGCCCCCGGCCTCGACACCCACCAGTTTCACCCCTTCATCCTTGATGAACTCGTAGAAGAGACCCATTGCGTTGGATCCGCCACCAACGCACGCTATCGCATAGTCCGGCAGTCTGCCGATAGTTGACAGCAACTGCTCGCGCGCCTCTCGGCCTATGACAGCCTGGAAGTCGCGCACCAACTTGGGATAAGGATGAGGCCCAACTACGCTCCCTATGAGATAGTGCGTCGTCTCGACATTGGTCACCCAGTCGCGAATCGCCTCGTTTATCGCGTCCTTGAGCGTGCGGCTACCACTGGTTACTGAGCGGACCTCAGCGCCGAGCAGGCGCATCCTGAACACGTTCAGCGCTTGGCGCTTGATGTCCTCCTCGCCCATATAGACGATGCACTCCTGGTCCAACATCGCGCAAACTGTGGCGGTGGCCACACCATGCTGACCCGCGCCAGTCTCCGCAATGATGCGGCGCTTGCCCATGCGCTGCGCCAGAAGACCCTGCCCAAGTGCGTTGTTTATCTTGTGCGCGCCCGTATGCGCCAGGTCTTCACGCTTGATGAAGATGTGCGCGCCGCCAAGTTCGCGCGTCAGGTTCTCGGCATAATACAGCTTCGTCGGCCTGCCCACATAGTCACGAGAAAGAGCTTGGAGCCTTGCCTGAAACTCCTCGTCTGCCGCGGACGCTTCGTACTCGACTTCAAGTTCGTGAATCGCTCCCATGAGCGTCTCGGGGACGAACATTCCCCCGAACTGGCCGAACCTGCCTCTTTCATCCGGTAGAACCTGTGTCTGAAGCATCTGTCACTTCCTGAAATTTGGGTTGGCTGATTATACAGTATTGACGGTATCTGATGATCGGTTGACCGCTCGGCCCCCCGTACCTAGAATACTTCTATCGCCAATGAATATGTACTTTACGGAGTGGGCTATGCCTATCTATGAATATGTCTGTAACGTATGCAGCCACAGATTCGACAAGCTGCGGCCGATGAGCCGAATGGACGACGAAGCTCCATGCCCGATATGCGAGGGCGACTCCGAGCGAAAGCTGTCAGTGTTCGCGGCATTCGCCTCGGACGACGTTGGAAGCGTCGGATCGGTAGCCGGCATGGGGGGCTGTGGAGGTTGCGGCCCCGGCGGCTGCGCCTGCTCGATGGGAGTATAGCGTATGACCACCACCGTTCAGATTCTGCTTACACTGCATATATTGTCAGCGCTGGTCGCGGTGGGAGCTACGGTGTCCTACTTCTTCTGGATGCGGCGTGCGGTTCTGGTACCGGAATCCAGGAAGTTCACGCTGGAAACCCTTCGCGCGTTGGAACTGCGAATGGTCAGCCCCGCATACGTGATACTCTTCCTGACCGGACTCGGGCTGATAGACCGCGCGTCATGGGGATGGGCTACCCCCTGGCTCGAACTCTCCATCCTCCTGTTCATCGTACTGATGGGCCTGGTTGGATTTCACACCCGTCTCATAAGGCAACAGATAGCGCTGACCGAAGACGAATCGTCCGACCCGGCTGAATATGATTCTGCCCACAGTCGGGGTCGGATACTCATGTTGGCGAAGGTGGCGGTCATAGTCGTCCTAGTTTACCTGATGGTGTTCAAGCCACCTCTCTGGGGATGACGGCCCCGGGTTCTGACATACGAGAAATCATCGGAGAGTACAACTATGGCGACGCAAACATTGACTCCGCCCCGAGTAGAGCAAGCAACGGATACTACTCTGCCAATCGTTCTCAGGCTGAGCCCGGTCATAGAACTGACCGAGGAGCAGTTCCTCGCATTCTGCGAAATGAACCACGAGGCGCGGATAGAGAGAACGGCAGAAGGAGAGTTGGAGATCATGCCGCCAGCGGGTATGTACAGTTCTAATCGGAATTCTGACATCACTACTCAGCTGAGAATCTGGACGCGACGCGATGGCACAGGAATATCTTTCGACTCGTCGGGAGGGTTTACTCTGCCCAACGGAGCGGTGCGTGGCCCGGACGCGGCTTGGATTCTAAAGTCACGCCTGGCTGAACTGACCACCGAGGACAAGCGCGGCTTCGGGCATATATGCCCCGATTTCGTAATAGAACTACGTTCCAGAAGCGACAGACTCAGTGTACTCAGGGCCAAGATGGACGAGTACATGGCGAACGGCGCTCGGCTCGGCTGGCTGATTGATACTCAGAGCAGGCTAGTTTATGTCTATCGTCCGGACCGAGAAGTGGAAACCTTGGAGAATCCCGAATCCTTATCGGCTGAGCCTGAGTTGCCCGAATTCACGCTTGAACTGGAAGACATCTGGGGAGAACCGTTTTAGTCCGGCGGTTCAACGAATAGTGCGCCCGATGCCCTGTTCCACCGCCCTGTCATACACTACCTTCGCTGAAGCAACATCCCACAACGCCATTCCAAGAGACTTGAACAGCGTTATGTCCTCGGTGTTCTCACGACCGGATGCCTGGCCGCTGACCACCTCCCACAACTCCCGAGTCCGTTCCCAGATGAGTAGCCCGCGAGACGCCGGCATCATCAGTTCGCCCGACTCGATCCGCGACTGATTTCTGTCGTCAACGACTATCAGGTCGGCTCTTTCCACGGCGGCGAAGTCAAGTTCGCTCACATATGGATCCGCGCCGCCCGCGGCAATAACGTGCATTCCAGGCTCCAGCCAGTCGCCATAAAGGACTGGCGTCCGCGAACTGGTAATCGTTATTACTATTTCGGCCTCAGACACCGCTTCACGCGCCGACTGCACAGGGGCAACATCGAGGCCCAGTCTGTCCGACATCTCCAGTGCATACGCGCTCCGGCGCTCGCGGTCGGGGCTGTACACTTTCACACGCCGAAGTTCACGTACCTTGCTGACAGCCTCGAGCTGGGTTCTGGCCTGGAAACCGCTGCCGATCACTCCCACGCTTGATGCTTCCGGCCTCGCCATGAAACTTGTAGCGACTCCGGTCGCCGCGCCGGTGCGAAGCTGTCCCATTCGATTCGCTTCGATTATCGCGAGCTGCGCGCCCGTTCGACTGTCGGAGAGAAACACGAAGAAGTTATAGACGCCCCCCGCGAAGGTGTACGTCTTGAACCCGAAAACTCCCCATACGCCATCCGAGGCCATCATCGTATTGACGTGGGTATCCGGGCCCGCGTTCAGCCGCTGCCTAGGCTGGTTTATGGCATTTCCGCCGGACTGGTGAAACAGAGAAGACTCGACGGCATACAGCGCCGCATCCATGTCGAAGAGGCGGTCAACATCCGCTTCTGTGAGATAGAGCGTCAAATTCTAGATTCGGACAGCTACGACATCCAGCCAGTTTCTGGGAACATATTCTATCTCCATCTCCTCGAAAGTCTGGTGGACACCTTTCTGGAGCGAGTCGCTGGCTTCCTTGAGAGGCACGCCGGGCAGTGTGCCGGCTATGAAGTCCTCGAAGGTGCTGATATCCAGCCAGCCCTCTATGGGTACGAGGACCGTGTCTTCCTCAAGTCGAATCACCCGAAAACCGTTGCGTTCCAGCAAATCTCTGTACTGGTCCGCAGTCAGGTGCTTCCTTGACTCGACCTTTTCGGCTCTCTGTGGAGAGAGACCATGTTCCCTGCGCAGAATGCGCGCCGACTTGAACATCCACTTGCGATAGAAGGTCGTGGATTCCGGAACCTGCCCGCCCTCGTAGAAGGAGGTGTTGAATGCGAACCTTCCGCCGGGATTGAGCGACTTGGAAATCTCGCCCACCAGGGCGTCCTTGTCGGGTATGTAGTGGATGGCATTGCAGAATATGATGGTATCCGCCCTCTCTTTGAGCGCGTCGGATACCTGCTCGACCTGGCTCTGCACAAACTGGACGGCGGTGTCCCTGTGAGATTTCAACTCGTCCATGGCTTGCTTGAGAGCGTCCGCCGAGTGGTCCATGGCAATGACCACCGAGTCCCTGGCCCCCCGCACTTGCTCGAGAATCAGCTTGGTAACGCCTCCGGTGCCGCACGCCAGGTCAACGATTCTTTGACCGGATCCCGGCTCCGCCATCGCTACCAGCCTGGCATTCAAGTCTTCGTAGAACGGGTTCTGGGAAAAAGTGGCGAAAGAGAAATCGCTGCCCGATTCGCCTGTTGCCATGATACCTCTCCTGAAACGCTAACTTCCCCTTAGCCGGATTATAACAGGCGACAGTATATCACATTTACACGCAGTAATATTGCAATGTATGGAATGAGCCGTCCGTCTGATACAATCGGGAGGCCCTTTCCGAAAATACAGCCACAGGCAGGTAATATGGCTCAGGATATAGACATTCGCGGGTTCACGTGGGAAGACCTTGAATCGGTCACAGACCTGTTCAACCGTATTGGTGGAGCAACGGGGACCGAAAAGGAGTTGGACAGCGAAGTCGTGGGGCAGAACCTGTCGGTGCCGTCCGTGTCACCCGAAAGGAATCTCCGGCTGGCGGTCAATGGGACCGACATCGTCGGATACCACCTGCTTTCCCCCGAACCACTCATTGGCAGGTCTGTCGTCGCCGGTGGCGCGACCCCTGAATTCCGCGCCACCGGGATACTCACCCGCCTGCTGCGTGACTCAGTAGAACGAGCCAAGGAGACCGGGGCGCGTGTGGTCCACTTCCAGACCGCCCTCGACGCACACGACGACCGTCGGCTTCTTGAGTCCGAGGGATTCGAGAAGATCAAGGAGTTCTGGCAAATGCGCTGGGAGGGGTCCGAACTACCACCCCTGAGACTCAGGTCAGGCTTTAGACTCAAGTCCTTCGAGTTGGACAAAGACGAAGCCATGCTTACTGAACTACAGAACACCGCTTTCGGCGAAAACTGGGGCTTCAGTCCCAATACCGTTGATCAGATAGCTGCGCGAGTGCGCGTCAAGATCAGCCCGCCGGAGGGGGTGATCTTCATCATGGACGGCGAATCGGCCGCCGCCTACAACTGGACGCAGAGAATCCAGAACGCCTACGGGCACGTCGGCTTCGTGGCGATGACGGGAGTCCACCCGTCATATCGTGGCAGCGGACTCGGCACGGCCATTGTCGTCGCCGGTATGAAACATCTCCTGTCCAAGGGCGTGGATGCCATAGAGCTTGAAGTTGACGCTGAGAACACCCCCGCCAGGGAGTTGTATTTGAAACTTGGCTACCGCCGCGTCCATCGAAGCGTCTGGTACGAACTCAAACTCGGTCAGACCATGCCTTAGCCCATCCCAAGCCGCTATGGAGATCTCCAATGTCCTTCAATTTCGTTCAGATGTCCGATCCTCAATTCGGAATGTTCGCGTCCATAAGCAACTACTCCGAGGAGGAGATCGAGGAGCGGAGGCGGAGGGGCATACTCATGCGCAAGGCACCGGAGCCGATAAGCGGGTTCGCGGACGAAACTCGCCTCTATACAAGGGCCATAGATAAAGCCAACAGCCTGAAACCGGACTTCGTTGTGGTCTGCGGCGACATGATTCACCACACAGGCGACGATGCCGAATTAACCGAACTCTTCCGCATCACCGATATGCTGGACGAAAGCATCCCCGTCCATTGGGTATCCGGCAACCACGACGTCGGAGAGTCTCCCACCTTGGAGTCCATAGCCCTGTACCGCGAGAAGTTCGGCGCGGACAACTACTCGTTCGATCATGCGGACTGCCACTTTGCCGTCATAAACAGTTCCGTGGCCTCAGACCCATCCAATGTTCCGGGCGAGTGGGACAGGATAGTTCAGTTTCTGGGCGACGACCTCGCCGCCGCCAGGCGAGCCGGCGCCCAGCATCTGGTTCTTCTTATACACCACCCGCTATTCATCGAGCGCGCCGACGAAGGGCAAGACTACTTCACGATTCCCCCCGAACGGCGCGACGTGATTTTGGGGATACTCAGGGACAACGAAGCCTCTGCCGTGTTCGCGGGTCACACGCACAGGAACAACTACGCCAGCGATGGAACGCTCCTGATGATAACCACCGGCGCGGTCGGCTACCCACTCGGCAGCGACCCCTCCGGCATCAGGCTCGTAACGATGGACGAGTCCGCTATAACTCACCGTTATTACCCCCTGGCCGACCCGCCTGAGTAGCGGGGTTCACGCCCAATTCTCTGAAGACCACGACACTACGGAAAAGAAGGGAAAACATGACTGCCGAGAACAAAGTCCAGTGGGTTTACGCCTCCGAAAACAACCGGCAACTCGAGGAGCGATACGATGAGTGGGCGAAAGACTACGATGAAGACCTGGAGGACGACTTCGGCTACGTCATTCCGAGGATAGCGGCTGAGACTTTCACGCAATTCGTCCCCAAAGACGCGAGGGTTCTGGACGCGGGGGCGGGAACCGGACTGGTTGGAGTCGAGTTGAACCGTCTCGGCTACACGAACCTCGAGGCGATGGACCTGTCGCGCGGAATGCTGGAAGAGGCGCGCCGCAAGGGGGTGTACGGCGGATTTCATCAAATGATTATGGGCGAATCACTCGACTTCGACACGGGCAGCTACGACGCCGCCATCTGCGTCGGCGTGCTTACGCTGGGACACGCGCCCGCGGACTCACTTGACGAGCTTGCGCGCGTCGTCCGGCCCGGAGGCCACGTCGCCTTCACGCTGCGCCCCGACGTTTACGAGCAGAACGGCTTTCGGGAGAAGCAGGAACAGCTTGAATCCGGCGGAATCTGGGAACTCGCGCGCGTCACGGAGGAGTTCAAGGGTATGCCGAAGGGCGAACCGGACGTGTTCTTCCAAGTCTGGATATACCGCGTCAGGTAAGCGTGTGGCTTGGAGTTCGCGCACGAGTTACATCGTAATCAGGCGGAGACCCTGGGAAACGCTATCCAAGTACGGCGACGGAGGAAAGAGAATGGATCACGAAAAGTTCATGCGAATGGGGCTGGAAGAGGCGCAGAAGGCCGCCGACGAGGGGAACGTTGGCGTGGGGTCGGTGATAGTCCGGGATGGAGAGGTGGTGGCGCGGGGCCGCAACCTGGTCCCGACAACCTATGACCCCACGGCCCATGCGGAGACGGTCGCGCTGAGAAACGCCTCGGAAATACTGAGCACGGATGACATGACCGGATACAGCCTCTACACCACGTTCGAGCCGTGCCCCATGTGTTGCGGCGCGCTGATGAACGCGAACATCGGCTCGGTCATCCTCGGCGGCAGGCCGGGTCCGGACCAGACGCGCTGGGGCGGCTACACGATGGAACGTCTTCTTGAAATGTGCGGCTGGTCGGACCGCATGGAAGTCGTTACCGGGGTACTATTCGAGGAGTGCATGGGCATACGGCAACCATAAAGCGGGTAATGTCCACGAAGGACACGAAGCGACACTAAGGATCTGGACCGCCTGGCTTAGACACTAAGCCGGTCAGAGGTCGTCGTATCCGGTTAGTCCTTCGGGTGGGTCGGGGATCTTTACCTTGGACTTAGCCCAGGCCCTCCTGATTTCCATCTCCTCGTGGAACTTGGCGGCTCCTATCCTGGCCTGTTCCCTGGTGATTACCGGAGGCGGCTGGGCGGCGATTATGTCCCACATGGAGTAGTCGGGCTTGTGTGTGGAGGGAGGCTCTTCCTCGAACTCGGATGGGTTGAGGTTGGCTACTATCTCCTTTGCCATGGCCACGTAGTCAACGGGTTCTTCCTCAATTTTCAATTCGGAATTATCAGTTATCAATTCGGCGCTTTCGGTTGTCGGTTCGGCTTCGGACGCAGGCGTGACGGTATTGTCGGGCGCGGCGCAAGTGTAGGTTTCGTCGAAGCCGCGCTTGATGAGTTCGGGGGCTGCTGCGATGCGGTGGTGCGGCTTGAAGCCTTCGTCGTTTCTGTCGCCTTCCATGACTTCGGCATACATCCTGATGACGGTCCGACCGTCCTGTGTGAGTTCTCTGGCGTACTCGGCGAGTTGTTCACGCGCCTGGGCTATCTCAGGTGAGATGTCGGAGTCGGGAGCGCTGGTTCTCCTGGCCCTGGGCTTCCGGGGTGTGGAGTTGGCTTGTATGTAGTCTTCGAACTCGGTGAGTCCTATCTTGACGAGTTCTTTGGCTGAGTCCATGCGATGGCAGGGCTGGAAGCCTTCTGAGTCGAGTTCACCTTCTGCGACCTGTACGAGGAACTTGACAATGCGTCGCCCGTCGCCGGTTTCTTCGGCGACTATCCTGGCGAGTCGTTCGCGTGGTGTCAGGTTGTCGTACATTTCGAGTCCTTAGTGGTTAGTCTTTAGTTCTTATAAGAGTAAGCGCCCAGTTTTCACTGAGCGCTTACCCTCACCCCCGTATCAAGTACGGGGCAGGCTCCAGCCCTCTCCCAGAGGGAGAGGGGATAAGGGCGTCCACGAAGGATGCGCCTACAAGAGAGAGGTCGGTGTATTCGATTTGGATGTATGGTAGCACGGACATTCTGTGAGCGTCAAGGGCAACTTTGTCTGAACTGTGATTTGTTTGATTGGGGTGATGGACAGGATGGTTCTTTCCACGAATGACACTGAGGAATTGAGAATAGGGGATGCGGGCGCGCCTGTGATTTGGTTGATTGGGGTGATGGGCGGGATCAGGGGCTTTTGCATACGCTTGTGAGCCAATCAAGGGAGTGGAGATGATTGTCTGATTGACTGGCCTGATTTTCAGATAATCGAAAGACCCTACAAGACTGCGTAACATCAGGGTGTCGGCGTTCATGAAGGCAGGCGGTCCAATCCTGTTGTCGGAGAACCGATCTTCCCTCTTGCGCTTGGCGGCGTTCGGAGAAGATGTTGATGATGCGCGTCAGCACACCGTTCGCCATGAGTGGATTATATCATGGGGACTGTAAGGCTTCACAAACAATTAAGGTTGACATAGTGCAAAGTAATTGTGCAGAATATGTACATGAAGTCCACAGAAACTTTACGATACTACACAATGCCGATAATCGCACGGGCCTTCGGGATTGTGTTTAAGGCTGACCCTAATGCATACAGGAGGTTTACTAAGCGACTAATTGAAGCCCACAAAACAGCGGTGCTTCCCGGTCGTCACTTTGGTCGTACTAGAGGCTTCCGTACTAGAGGCTTCACAATTCCCTCTCTGTCTCGGTGGTTCGGTTACCCCAGGCAGCATGAGGATGTATTGAAACACTTGCTGGAGCGAACCTGTGAACTGGCGGCATACGAAAATGGACGTACATGGCAAGTGCAAGAGCAAGTTGACCAGGAGGTCACAAATGACGACATCAAATGCTGAACTCGAAAGACACCCCATAAGCGCGGATTTCCCTGAGATGATGGGGGATCGGCTCAATGCTCTAGTGGATTCAATGCGGCGCCGGGGATACGACTCCAGCGAGCCCATTACCCTGTTCGAGGGCAAGATACTGGATGGCTGGAATCGTTACCGCGCCTCTCAAACTGCCAACGTGACAGCCAATTTCGTGAATTTTGAGGGGGACTTTGACTCGGCCGTGTTCTATTCCATAGACAAGAATACGGCACGCCGACAGTTATCGAAACGGGACGAAGTGTACGCGCTACTTAGAATCAATGGTCAATTGCCTGAAGAAAAGCAGATGTCGGATGCCGTTATTATGGCCCGCACAGGCAGTTCGGCCACGGGCTTGGCAAATGCCCGAAAGATGATGATGCTCTACCCGGAAGTCGCAGCCGACATTGCGGACGGCAAAGCCTCTGCGGGCGGCGAGGAAACCAGGCGAGGGATTCACGACCACTACGCAGGTCAAGACAGTAAGGGTGGGTTCAGCATCTCTGCTAGGACGTCTAAAAGGCTTTCTGAAGGCAGAACGAGTCATCCCTTTCATGCGCCACGACAGACGGCAATCAACCAGGCTATTGAAATGTGGTCTGCCGTTTGCCAGCATTCGGGGGCGCCAGTTGTCGTGGAAATCGTTGAACAGGGCAAGTATGGGAAGATCGTCGTTGAACCCTTTAAGGAATACCAGAATCGGTAGTCCTACCTAAGCCATGAACAGCCTGAACGGGTGTCGGTTCTCATTGTAGCAGTGGATGGCGCGCGCGTGGGCGTCAGTTGACGACCGCCTTCATCACCCATTCGACTCTCGAGGACGATGGCCGCTTCGAGGTGATTCGCTACTGACATCAGGCAGGTTGTGGCGCCGGCTATCGCGCGCTCAAAGTGATCGGCGTCAGGTTCGTCGAGATGTTCAGGCTCATGGATACGCCTTTGGGTAGAAGTCTCATGTTCCGGGTTCATACACTTGCAGTTCGGTGTGTCGAGCAAGCGCGTCGAAATCAGAGTCGTTGTGAACAATCGGCACGTCCGCGCGTATAGCGGCAGCGGCGATGAGGCAATCTATCAACTTCCGAATGGTCTCTCCCTGTCTGCGGCAGCGGCGGTATAAGGCGGCGGCATCATCGTAGTCCGTCGGATGCATCCGTATTGTCGTTGTACGCGCCATCAGTCTCCGAAGGCTTCGTAGATGGGATTCATCTCGCGCCCCGGCCAGGACTTCCATTCTCACCGCGTCGCAGACGGCAATCTCCTCCATCAACAACTCGTCAACGAGGTTGCAGACCGGAGAGCCCGTGTCCCGCAGGAACTCCACCCAAGCCGAGGTGTCTATCAGTATCACGGCAAACGACTGGAACGCAATGCGTCGAGGTTTCCCTCCCAGCCTATGCCTCGGAGCGCGCGGGCTTCAGTGACAGACGCAGGTTCGATGGCCAGCGTTCGCAGAGCAAAGTTGATCGCCTCGCGCTTGGTGGTAAAGCCATAGCGTCGCATCACCTCGGCGCAGGCCTCATCGTCAATGTTCACGTTTGTGCGTACCATACACCAATGGTACACCATTAGCGTTGACATTGGTATTGATAGCACGCGCTGGGAACCTGTATCAGCTTGGTCGGTAGGGGAGTCACCCCCATCCTAACCTTCCCCGATCAAGGGCTGAGAGGGATAGGCATTGTTATGTCAAGTAGAAGGCTATCAAACCAAACAATGGTTCGATCTATGGTTCATAAAGCTGAAATCTCAACTTTGGAGCACTCTCAGCACTGTGTTGATCCGACGCCAGATTCATGCACCCTTCAAGGTTTTATAGCTAATTTCAGATTTTGCCTACCCCTATCAGCCCATCAAGGGGGAAGGGAATTTTCTCGCCACCGGCAGCGCCGACTAAATTGGTACAGTATCCGCGCTGGCAATGCCCGTATAGCTTTGACCGATTTCGTCTTCTGGGATATGATTGGTTTCGCTGGCGCGGGGTATTTTGGTTGGCAGTTCCGAAGGCATTCATCGTAATGGGAGAGACCTCATGGTGGTCGCAGAACTAGACCTCAAACGCGCGGTCATGGAGACGGCGGACGAAGCGCTGCCTGTGTACAGGCCGGACAGGGAAGTCCGCGCCAGGCGGCCATTGGAACTGGCCTGGAGGACGTTCACCCATATATTCAGGCAGAAGTTCATACGTCGCCGAGAGCGCTTTCCGCTGGTGACGATGCTCGAACCCCTGGAGGCGTGCAACCTGGACTGCTTTGGGTGTGGCCGCATACGCGAGTACCTGCCCGTTCTCGACAAGACCCTCACCCTCGAGCAGTGTCTGAAGGCCGTGGAGGACTCTGGCGCGCCCATCGTGTCAATAGCGGGCGGCGAACCGACCATGTACAAGCAGCTCCCGGAACTCATCGAGGAATTGGTGAGACGGAAGATATTCGTCTATTGCTGCACCAACGCCCTGCTGCTGGAGCGCATGATGAAACGCATCCCGCCTTCCAAGTACCTCGCCTGGGTCATCCACCTGGACGGAATGGAAGTCCAGCACGACATAGCGGTCAATCGCAAGGGCGTGTGGAAGAAGGCCATGAGGGCGTCCAGACTGGCTCTCGAAGCGGGATACAGGGTCTGTTCCAATACGACTTTGTTCAAAGGCTCCGACGCCGAGGACCTCCACCAACTCTTCACGCTGGTGACCGACATGGGGTTCGAGGGCGTCATGGTATCAGCCGGGTACGATTTCGTAGATGGGCCGGTCCAGGAGATGTTCCTCTCGCGTGAAGAATCCATAAAGGTCTTCAAGCGGGTGCTCACGGACGAGGCGATAGATCGCATACGCTTCTATAACAACCCGCTCTACCTGAGCTTTCTGCGGGGAGAACGTGACTACCAGTGCACGGCCTGGTCGAACCCGACCTATACGGTCCAGGGCTGGCGGGAGCCGTGCTACCCGCTGGCGGACAGGCATACCGACGACGTCAACGACCTGTTCAGCGCCTCTCTATGGGAGAACTATGGCGTTGGCGTGAACAGCAAGTGCGCCAACTGCATGATGCACTGCGGGTTCGAGTCCGCGATCATCTACGACTCATTCAGCAGTCCCAGGGGCGCCGCTACCCTGGCGAAAGGCGTGATCGGCAAGCGCGCCGGTGTCGGAGCCGGCTAGAAAAGTGGCGGGAGGCCTGGCGCTTCTGGTGGCGCTGTCTGAGGAGGCCCGAGGCATCCTAAAGGCTGGCTGTTGGAGCAAGATAGCGTCGTCAAGACTGCAGGCAATGTATGAGCGTCGCGTTGGAAGCGAGGAAACGGTCCTGGCCGTAAGTGGCGTGGGCAGAAGCCGCGCAGAGGCGGCGATCCGCGCAGTCCTGGAGGAGCGTCGTCCGAAGGCGGTTCTCTCCCTCGGTTTCGCCGGAGGACTGGCCGATGGACAGCGAGCGGGGGACCTGGTAGTCTCCAATGTCCTGATACCCGCCGGAAGTGTCTCAAACGGTAGTCCGAAGCCGTGTGTTAGCGAGGCTCTCGATGCTGATCACGCGTTGATAAACAAGGCACTCGGTGTTTTGGCGACGCTGGGGCTGCGCTACCGGGTCGGCGCTTGTGTAACCGCATCCCAACCAGTATCGCGCCCCGAGGCGAAGAGGCGACTCGGTTTGAACGCCAATGCCTTGGCGGTAGAGATGGAGAGTTTCTGGATAGCGCTGTCATGTCATGAACGAAACGTGCCATTTCTAGCCGTCCGCGCCATAGTGGACACGGCGGAGCGTCCGTTGCCGGACTTCATTGCCGATTCCGCGCTGGACGCGAGAGCAGGAAGCAGGTGGCGAGGTGTACTGTCCGTCATGCTCCGTCCCCACCGGATTCCATCGCTGATTCAGATGGGTGGCGCGGCCTCCCAAGCGAGAAATTCACTGTCGCTCTTCGCATCGGGCTTCCTGAGAGACTCGCCGCGTCCAGCCAGCGAGTGAACTGTGGTCTTTTCCGATGAACACTAAAGCCGAGAAAGCTCAATGACCATAAGAGAAGCCCCGGAATCGCGTGTTTCGCTGGGATTGCTCGACGCCGTCTCGACAGCCATATCCCGGTCTCAGGAATATTTTGCTCGTACCCAGGCCCCTGAGGGTTACTGGTGGGGCGAGTTGGAATCCAACTCCACGATGGAAGCCGAGTATCTGATGCTGACCCACTTCCTGGAGATTGGCGATAAGGATACCTGGAGAAAGCTGGCGAACCAATTGCTCAAGTCCCAGAGGCAGGATGGGACATGGGGGCAATACTACGGCTCTCCCGGCGACCTCAGCACATCTGTGGAGTGCTACTTCGCGCTGAAGCTGGCAGGCATCTCCCCGGACTCCCCCGAAATGATAAAGGCGCGGGAGTTCATCCTGTCAAAAGGGGGCGTCCCCCGAGCTCGGGTATTCACAAAGATTTGGCTGGCCCTCTTCGGTCAATGGAACTGGAAAAACGTACCTGCGATCCCGCCGGAGATCGCGCTGCTTCCGTCCTGGTTTCCCATGAACCTCTACGACTTCTCCAGTTGGGCCAGAGCTACTATGCTGCCTCTGAGTATCGTGATGACTCATCGTCCGTTGTGCCGGATCCCGGACGCCGCCGCCATCCCTGAACTCTTTCCGAACGAGCAGATGAAATCCCTGAGACTCAGGCCCATGATGGGAGCGACCGGGATATTCCACATCGCGGACCGGATGTTCCGATGGTACAACCGTCTGCCCTGGCACCCAATGCGGCAGACTGCCATTCGCAGAGCCGTCAAATGGATCGTCGAACACCAGGAAGACGACGGCTCATGGGGCGGAATACAGCCGCCCTGGGTGTACTCGCTCATCGCGCTGAAAGTCCTGGGATATGAGATTAACCATCCCGTTATGCGAAAGGGTGTCGAGGGATTCAAGGGCTTCGCTATAGAAGAGAACGACTCCTTACGGGTGCAGGCCTGCGTATCTCCGGTTTGGGATACGTGCCTGGCCATGGTAGCGCTGCAAGATTCGGGACTGCCGCCCGACAGCCCGATCTTGCGTCGGGCGGGCGAATGGATTATGGATGCACAGGTCGCCGATGGCGGAGACTGGCAGGTTAACGCCAGGGATACGATACCCGGCGGCTGGGCTTTTGAGTTCGCCAACAGCGCGTATCCCGATATAGACGACTCCGCAGAGGCGATCATCGCTCTGAATAGCGTGAATCTCGAAGACGCGAAAAGGCAGCGCGAGGTGATACGCCGCGGCTCCGAGTGGATACTCGGTATGCAGAGCAAAAACGGCGGCTGGGCTGCCTTCGACAAGGACAATACCCTCAAGGCCGTAGCCGCGATACCCTTCGCCGACTTCGGAGAAATGATAGACCCACCCAGCGCCGACGTGACCTCCCATGTTGTCGAGGCTCTGCTCCGCGTCGGCTATCCGCCGGATATGCGGCCCCTCCGACAGGCGGCACGGTATTTGTGGAATGAGCAGGAAGAGGATGGCGCATGGTTTGGGCGCTGGGGGGTCAACTACATCTACGGAACGGGGGCTGTCCTGCCGGCGCTGGAGGCAATCGGCGAGGACATGAAAAGCGAACCGGCGCGCCGGGCGGTTGACTGGCTCGTAGCCCACCAGAACGAAGATGGCGGGTGGGGAGAAAGTTGCGCAAGTTATGCCGACCCCGCTTTCGCCGGAAAGGGCCCCAGCGCCGCGTCGCAGACCTCATGGGCTCTGATCGCGCTCATGGCCGCGGGCGAGTCCGACAGCCATGCCGTCCGGCGCGGCATTCAGTATCTTGTGTCAACACAGCGGTCTGACGGAACGTGGGAGGAACCATGGTTCACCGGCACAGGTTTCCCCGGCTATGGCGTGGGCAGCCGTTCCAAGAGAACTCGGACCCAGGAAGTGGAACTCCCCTCCGGGTTCATGATCAAGTACCATCTGTACAGAAACTACTGGCCGCTCATGGCCCTGGGACGCTTCCGCCGATACTCTGAGCGTTGCCCTAACCAGAGCCGTCTCATACAATAGCCTCATCCAAAATCAGCGCCCCGAACGGAGGTCGAACTTCGATGACTCAGCAGGAATACAGGAAAATCATACCCGACCCGACACCCGAAACGGCCTTCTTCTGGAAGAAGTGCAAGGAACATGAACTCTGGATACAGCGTTGCATCGGGTGCGCCAAGCCCTTCTTCTATCCTCGCCTCCACTGTCCTGGGTGTATGACTGACAAAGTGGAGTGGTTCCGGGCGTCCGGCAAGGGAACGCTGTATAGCTACATGATCAATCACAGGCCCGCGCCCGGATTCGAGGACGAGGTCCCGTACGCCATAGCCATCATACAGCTCGAAGAAGGCCCTCGAATGATGGGCAACATCCATGGCATAGAGAACACACCCGAAAACCTCGTCCTCGACATGCCGCTGAAAGTCGTGTTCGTGGACGCCAACGACGAAGTTGCCATTCCGAACTGGGAACCCGCATAGCCGCCGTCCTTATACTCTAATTTCGCCCATTCCGCTCGATCCCCAGGAGAAGCGCCACAATGTCATTACGATACAAGACCGCCATAGTCGGAGCGTCCGAGACCACCCAGCTTGGCGTCATACCCGATATGTCCGAGACCCAGCTGCACATAGACGCCGCCATGAACGCCATGGCAGACGCCGGCATTGACGCCAGCCAGATAGACGGCATATCCGCCACCATGAATCCGGCCATACTCGCCCACTACATGGGCATCGTTCCCAAGTGGGTGGACAACACCCAGGTCGGCGGGACCTCCTTCCTCATACACATGAGACACGCGGCGGCGGCGATAGCCTCCGGCCTCGCAACAACTATTCTATGCACAATGGGACAGAGCGGGCGCAGCCGCGTCGGTGTCGGGGGAGCGCGAATCGGCACGGCGGGCGCAGCCTCAGGTCCCAGGTACGACGGATCTTATCCCGGCCAGTTCGAGTCCATATACGGTGTTCTCGGCCCAACCACTATGTTCGGCATGGGCGTGCTGAGATACATGAAAGAGACAGGCACTACCATCGAGCAGCTTGCCTCGGTCGCCGTCGCCCAGCGCAAGTGGTCGAACAAGGTGCCTCGCGCCATGTTCCAGCAGCTGGTTAGCGTCGAAGATGTGCTGAACAGCCGGATGATCTGCTACCCATACCGCCTGTTCATGTGCTGCCCCGTAACCGACGGCGGCGGCGCGTTCATACTGACCAGCGCCGACCGAGTTGATGACTACCCCACCAAGCCGGTCTATATCCTGGGAACGGGCGAGTCGGTGGAGACCGCCGTCGTCAGCCAGATGTACGACATGACCACCTCAGCCGCGTTCAAGACATCCGGCGCGAAGGCGTTCGAGGAGGCGCAAGTCTCCCACGACGACATTGATCACATACAGATATACGACGCATTCGCCCACCTGCCCATCTACGGACTGGAAGACCTGGGATTCGTCGGACGAGGTGAGGCAGGGTCCTTCATCGAAGAGGGAAACACCTCACCCGGCGGCAAGCTCCCGCTGAACACCAACGGCGGGGGACTGTCCTACACCCACACAGGCATGTACGGAATGTTCGCCATGCAGGAGTCGGTGCGCCAGGCCAGAGGCGAGGCGGCCCACCAGGTTGAAGGCATCAAGACGTCCTTCTGCCAAGGCGTGGGCGGAATGTTCATGGCCGCTGGCAGCCTGATATTCACGAATGAGCCGCCGCATAGTTAGGACAGAGATGAAATATGCGACGATAGAAGTCTGGTGGGACGCAGAAGGCGATTACCTATGGATAAACTTGGCAGATGGCGATGGAGACATGATCCCCACCAAGGACGGAAAGTCAACCGTCAAGGTGGATGACGATGGCAAAATACTCGGGTTTGAGATTCTTGGCATATCGGAGAGAGCGAAGCAAAAGCCATTCAACTTCAGTCTTGAACCCGAAGGCAACCCAGCGCCGCAGTAGTTGGAAAGGAGAGAACATGCAATGGTAAAGGAGAGAATCACCTATGAGTCCCCGCTGGACGCTCTGCTTGCGATTGCCAAGCGGTTGGGTAAGTACGAGAATAAGTACGGGATGGATACGGAAGAGTTCTTCTACGACTACAACCGAGGCAAGACCTCGGACGACGAGGATTTCATAGAGTGGGCCGGCTATTACAAGCACTATCTTGGCCTGCGCCAAGTTACTTGAATATTCTCGCTTACAGCTATCACTTCCAGGATATTAACAATAGACTGGCAGCACAGCGTATAATCGCAAAGACAGCTATCTCGCCGAGTGCCTGGAAAGGAATGACATGGTAACCACGGAAGAACGAGTCAGCCGCCTGGAGGGTGCGTATGAGCAGGTTGACCAACGGCTCGGCGGCATAGAAGATCGTCTCATAGAGATGAACAGCCGCATCAATACACTCATAACAGTCGTGATCGGCGCGGCAGTTACTCTGGCGGTTGGGATGACGGCGGGATTCATAGCCCTATTCATCGCGTTGAGGTGAACATGACACACATCCTCTGCTACGAAGACAGCTATCTCAGAGAATTCGACGCGACGGTGACTGCCGTCACAGGCAAGGGCGTCGTCCTCGACCGCACCGCCTTCTACCCGGGAGGCGGCGGACAGCCGCCAGACAGCGGCGCCTTGAGGGTGGACGACGACGAGTATCGCGTCAAGCGCGTAGCCCGCGACAAGGGCGAGTATGTCCACGAGATAGACGGCGGCGATATGCCGGAGGTCGGAAATACGGTGCGCGGAACGCTGGACTGGGAACGCCGCTACCAGCTAATGCGAACCCACACCGCGCTCCACATACTTTGCGGCGTCGTATGGCGCGACTACGGAGCACAGGTCACCGGCGGGAATATGACCCCACTGCGCGCCCGTATGGACTTCGAGCTGGAAAGCATGTCCGCCGACTTCGCCGAGCGGGTCGAGGAGCTTATCAACGCCGAGGTTTCGGCCTCACGCGACATCCATATCTCCGTGCTTCCCCGCGAAGAAGCGTTCCAGATCCCCGACCTCATACGCACCAAGATAAACCTGCTCCCGCCCCAGATTACCGAGGTCAGGATCGTTGACATCGAGGGACTCGACCTCCAGGCCGACGGCGGCACCCACGTTGCCAACACCTCCGAGGTTGGACGCATTCGCGTCGCCGGGCACGAGTCCAAGGGCCGCATCAACAAGCGGCTCAGGATAGAAGTAAATCCATGAATCCTAAAGGAGTCCCGATGGCAGAACGACCGATAGAAAAATGCTACTGGGTAGTTCCCGGAAAGCTGCTTGCGGGGGAGCATCCTCAGAATTCAGACTCGATCAAGAAGATCGAAGACGCCGGAATAGTCTCTTTCATTGACCTGACCGAAGAAGATAGACACGCCCCATACGACAGATGGCTAGAAGTTGCTGAGTACCAGCGATTCCCAATTAGAGACTACGACATCCCAAAATCAGCCGAACATACAATCACGATACTCGATACCATTGATGACAATCTCCGCGACGGAAAACCTACTTACATCCATTGCTACGGTGGAAGGGGGCGTACTGGTACCATCATCGGATGCTGGCTGGCAAGGCAAGGACACCAAGGGGAAGCTGCCCTGAAAAAACTGAGAGAACTTTGGGCACAAAATCCTAAGTCAAAGAGGGGACTACAAACCCCTGAGACGGACGATCAGGAACAGTACATAGTGGAATGGAAGGAATAGACACCCATGACAAAAGTGCTTCTGACAGGAGCCTCCGGCTACATAGCCGATCAGTTGCTGCCCACGTTCAAGGAACGCTATGAAACCGTCCTGGTGGACGTGACTGATACCAACCGCAGGGGCGAAAAGGTGGAAGGGGTCGTCATACAGGACTTGATTGACCCGGACCGCGCCGCCTACTCCAGGCTATTCGAAGATGTGGACGCGGTTGTTCACCTCGGCTACAAGAGACGATCCGGGAATCCGCTCGACCACTTCTTCGACGAAAAAGAGAACGTCGAGATGGCCTACAACGTGTTTCGCTCCGCATACGATGCCGGAGCGTCGCGCGTCGTAATGGCCAGTTCCAATCACGCCGCCGACTGGTACGAGCACAATCTGATCCACCAGCGAAAGATGGAGTCGCTCGATCCCTACCGCCTTCCCCTTTCCGATAACTTCTACGGCTGGGCAAAGGCGACATACGAGCACATGGGCTTTCTATTCGCGTGTGGAGCTATGGACTTCCGGACCGCGAGCGGCGGCCAGGACCACACCGGATCGTCACAGGCGCAGCAGAGAAAGCTGGAAGTGGTCATGGTGCGGATAGGCGCGCCGCGCGACCTCGATCTCGCCACATACGAGGGGGACCCCGCCAACTACAAGCGCGACCTGGGCGCGTACCTGAGCCCCCGCGACCTCGCGCAGCTATTCACCCGCGCCATTGAGACTCCAAATATCGAGAACGAACACGGCATCCCCTGGCAGGTGGTTTACGGGATCAGCAACAACACCCGCGCCTTCTGGTCTCTTTCCAATGCCCGCGAAGTCTTGGGCTACGCGCCGGAGGATGATTCCGAAGTCAAGTACGCCGAGGACATCAGGGGCTTCCTTTCCGGACCCGGCGCCTCCGGCGGCGTCGGCAGAGTGGGCCTCGACTAATCCACGACGAAAATGCTGTGGCATGAAGTTGTATTCCCGTCAGCAGGTAGCATCAAATAAGTGGTGTGTATCTATGAGTATTCATTTGTTACGAGTCCGCAGTGTATCCCAGTCATCGTTGAGCATGAGAGTTCTGAGCGCCACAACGCGGTTGGCATTGTTTCTCCACCACCTCATACCTCTGCGACACTTCAGCCTTCTGTTGATCACGATGTCCACCGCCTTCTCAACCGGTCCGCTTCCCACAGGGTATCCTTCCAATCTGAGTTGGTCGTAGTCGCATATCCACTCGGCATTGTTGGCAAGATAGGTCATGAGTTCACTCAGCTTGTTTGCAGGGTACTTCTCAGACAGCCCATCAAGTTGTCTGAGAGCCAGGTCGGTTCTGCCCCTGGTCAGCGTATCCATCAACATTCGGCATACCCCGCTCGCATCTTCGCAAGGCACACAAGCATAGACAGTCTTGTATATCCTGCGGTTGAGGTGCCAAAGGTCCAGGATGCGACGAGCGTCAGGGAAGTGTTCGTCGGCTATCGAACTTATCCAGCGTGCTCCGTCCCCTATCACCGACTTTCTGAGAGCGTACTCGACACCGTGGCGGCGAGCTTCGGCGTATGTCAGTCGTCCCGCCACATCGGATGAACCGAACGTCGCCACGTATCGTCGCCCACTCAGAGCGTTTCTGTGTTTACCTACTTTCTCACTGCCCAGATGTACCACCCCCACCTTCCCCTCCATTCCCTTAGCATTGTCGCGGCTTCTCACCCATCCACCGTCCAGCGCCACGTTCACCATCCGTGGGCCACTACGATACGACGGAGGATCGATGTATTCTTCCAACGCCTCCTCAGCTTCTGCGTTCTGAGCCTGAACCGCCTTCTGTCCACAACCGTTGGTCAGTCTGCGAACACGCTCGTGGCTCACCGAGCCCCCTACTATCTTTCCAAGCACCTCAGCCGCCTGTTTGTACGGCCACGACGCGCCACTCAAACACGCCAACTCAGCGAACCTGACGCTCGCTCGGCTCGATTCGACCTCTCTCAACTTGCTGTCGGCTGGTTGACTCAACCTTCCGCACTGCTGACACCTGACCCTGGCGCGTCTTAGCTTCACCCCTCCGAAAATAGTCATGATTGTGTAGTCTCGATAGCCCCGTCGCGTTATCCGACCGCTTCCGCACCCCTCACATATCCAATGTCGAGCCTGACAATGGCGCCATGCCTCACACAGCAACTCGCGCATCAAAGACAGACCGAATCTGTGGATCAGTCCCTCAAGTTCATTGATACTCTGGGCCTCGTCTGGTATCTGTATGGTGCGGGTGATTGTTACCTGCATTGGACTGGTCTTCTCCTTGGTGGTTAGGTTTTATCCAAGGTTAAGGCCAGTCCACCCCCAACCGACAACCCCATCCTCCTACACGCACCACTTTTGTGATGCTTCCCTTATAGCTTCTATGATTTGATTTTATACTGGCCTGATGTTAAAATTTCGCTGTTGTGGAGTAGAGTTCCGAAAAGTGATTCTCAAGCCCTATGACAATCGTTTTCAATGCTGTAAAGCAGCTTGGTCTGACCCGAATCAGCCCTTTTCACGATGCTGCGAATGGTCTGGGAGGATAATATGACGGAAAGGAAGGTGCAGCTTCACCGCGGCCTTCGGGAAGTGTACATAGACAGAACAACATCCAGCTTCATTGACGGAGATGAAGGGAAGTTGCTGTATCGTGGATACAACATCCACGAACTTGCCGAAAACTCCACTTTCGAGGAGACGGCCTTTCTGGTGATGAACGGCCACCTGCCGACGCAGGCTGAGTTGGATGCCTTCGACGCCGAACTCAAGAATTCTCGCGCCCTGCCGGCCGAGATACTCGACATCATCAGGCTCACCCGCAACTCCCACCCCATGGACGTACTGCGAACGGCTGTCTCCGCCCTCTCAGCATATGATCCTGACACTGAAGACAACTCCACTGAGGCCACCCTGCGGAAGGGTATCCGGCTTACCGCGCAGGCCCCCACAATTGTCGCGGCCCACGCGCGCATCAGGGACGGCAAAGAGGCCCTCGATCCCGATCCTGAGTTCAACCACGCCGCCAACTTCCTCTACATGCTATTCGGCGAAAGGCCGGCAGACGAGGACGCAGCTCTCATTGACAAGGACTTCGTCCTTCACGCCGAACACGGCATCAACGCCTCCGCCTTTGGCGCGCGCGTCTCCGCCTCTACACAGGCCGACTTGCACTGCGCCATTACCACCGGCATCTCGGTCCTCAAGGGACCCTCGCACGGCGGAGCCGCCGAAGAGGTCATGAAGATGACCCAGGAAATCGGCGAGGAAGAGAACGCCGAGACATACGTCCGCGAGAGGCTGCGGTCGGGTGGCAGGATAATGGGCTTCGGACACAGAGTTTACAAGGCCCTCGACCCAAGGTCCGTGCACCTTCAGGAAGATGCGAAAGATCTGGGCGAGCGCAAGGGCGAGCCGAAGTGGTTCCAGATTCTCCAGTCGGTAATCGAAGTGATGGAACCATATCGCCGGCGTGGAATCTACCAGAACGTTGATTTCTTCTCCGGCGCCATCTACTACCTGCTGAATATCCCCGACGACCTCTTCATATCCATCTTCGCGATGGGACGAGTGCCGGGCTGGACCGCCCAGGTTGTCGAACAGTTCGAAAACAACATCCTGCTGCGCCCAAGGCTCCTCTACACCGGCCCGATGGATGTCGAGTACGTCCCCATCGAAGAGAGAGGCTAATCCGAAAATGTAAAGGGAAGAAGGTTCGTAATTGAGCGAAGAGATAGTAACCGACTCGGACTGCATTCACCACTGGATTATTGGACGACCCAACGGACCGACAAGCATGGGCACCTGCAAGATATGCGGCCTTGAACAGGAGTTCAAGAACTCGATACAGGGCTCAGGATGGGACAGGGACGGTGGCAGGCGAAGAGCCGCCGCCGCCGCGCAGAGGAACAGAGCCAAAGCCGGTGGATGAGCCCCGACCAGGGATATCCAAATAACAAAAAGCCTTTTCAGAGGGTATCATGCTGAGTGATACCCTCTTGTGTTTTGGGAGTCCCTGGTGAGAGAGTCCATGCAGATCGGTATCCCCTCAGAGACCGCCGGCATGAATGCGGCCGAGATCGAAATCCGACAAAGAATCTCCCAACGGGGAGCAATCACGTTTGCCGAGTTCATGGAACTCGCCCTCTACCACCCCGAAGGATATTACTCGGCAGACTCACGAATAGGAGCGCGTGGGGACTACTTCACAAGCCCGGTCGTCCACCCGGCATTCAGCGCGCTATTGGCCGTCCAGCTAAAGATCATGTGGGACACCCTGGATAGACCTTCCCGCTTCTGGGTCGTAGAACCTGGAGCGGGCGGCGGCCAACTCGCCACGGACATACAGTCGTTTGCCGATGCCTATATGCGCGAGTTCGCTCACGCGCTGCGCTACATCGAGATTGACCGCTCCACACGCATCCCACCGACCGACGCCAGCTCCCACACGACATATCTACGGGCATCCGGCCTACCCCTGGCTGGAATCTCCGGGTGCATCCTATCCAACGAGCTCTTCGACGCATTCCCTGTACACAGGTTCCGCATCGCGGACGGGCAGGTACAAGAGATGTACATATCTTTTGGACCGGATGGACGCTTCCGGGAGGAATACGGCCCGCCTTCGACCTCTCGCATAGCCGACCGTCTGTCCAACCTTCCGAGACAACTTCCTGATGGCTTTCGTGGTGAGGTCAACTTGTCTTTAGAAGGCTGGATGAGCGACGCGGCCACCGCTCTCGACAGCGGCTACGTTCTGTCCATAGACTACGGCTACGAAGCCGACGAACTCTACTCTGACGCCCGCGCTCGCGGCACATTCCAGACCTACTACAAGCACGTTGACGGCAGTAGCCCATATCAACGAGTCGGAAGACAGGACATGACCGCGCACGTGGACTTCTCCGCGCTCATCGCCGAGGGCCTCAACGCCGGTCTCAGGCCCGTGTTCCTGACTACCCAGGCCGAGTTCCTGGCATCACTCGGCTTCGACGCCATGCTCGCTTCTATGAGAAAGCGCGACATTGAGCGTTCCGTCAAGACCAACAACCTGAGAGCCATGACCAAACTCGTAAAACCCGACGGCCTAGGCAAATTCCGCGTCCTGGCACAGGAGAAGAACAGTGGAATCACGCGCTCCGCCGACCTACTACCCAGTCCGGCGCATAGCGAAGGGCTGAAGACGCCGCTAATGAGCGAGAAACACCTGTTTTACGCACCCCTCGCCGGATACGGATATAGCGAAACCGAGTTCGACCTACGAAGCCGTCTATGAGGAGATTGTCAAATAGAGTCTATCTGGCTATCATGTAGAGAACAGGAGTAGAGTCTTGAGCGACGTAGTTATACAAGGTTTGGTAAATATACTCCCTGTAGCTGCGCTTGTCTTAGGAGTGTATTACTTCCTGACGAAGCAGATGAATGCTATCGAGAATCGGATGCGTGAAGACAGGAGAGAATCAGAGAATCGTCTGCGCGCCGAGATCAAGGCCGTCGCCGAATCCGTGGAAACCGCCAAGTCCGAACTCCGCGCCGAGATCGCCGCCGCAGAAGAGCGTTTGCGTGGCGAGATCAAGGTGGTAGCCGAGTCGGTTGAAACTGCCAAGTCTGAATTGCGCGGTGAGATTGTAGCCGCAGAAGAGCGATTGCGCGGCGAGATCAAGGTGGTAGCCGAGTCGGTTGAGAAAGGCAATTCAGACCTCAGCCACCGGATGGACCGGGCCGATGACAAGATAAGCCAATTGATTCAAGACGTTGGCGTGGTACAAGGCGCAGTGCTGGGAATCCCAACACGGGCAAGTTCCAGAGAACCCGAACCCACCGCAACCAGTTAAGAGACTGGCGCAACAAGTTGTCTATTCAGAGGCTTGGCGCGGCGACGTCTTCCGCCCAATGACAATGAATCCCGTGTGTCCCACCATCCGGTGTGACGGCCTCACGCTCCGCCCGCTCACGTTCCACTGCCGCATCATGATCTCCATCGTCTCTATCATGCCAAACGTGCGCTGGGAACGCAGCGTCTTCACCAGTTCGTCCACCTGCGGCACAGTCGGCACGAACCCGAAGAACAGACCCCCGGGCACAAGCGCCTCCGATGCGTGCGGCACGACGTGCCACGGTTCGGGCAGGTCCAGAATCACCCTGTCCAGGTCATCCTCCTCGATGCCCTCGTACACGTCGCCTATCTTGATCTCAAGATTGTCCCAGCTATTGAAGTAGCGCGCTACGTTGGCCTCCGCCTGTTCGACCATGTCCTGCCGTAGGTCGTAGCTGAAGACGCGCCCACTGTCTCCAACCGCCCGCAGCAGCGTCATCGTGAGCGCGCCCGACCCGGTTCCCGCCTCCAGCACACTCGCGCCCGGAAATATGTCCGCGTAGAACAGCATCGCGCCCAGGTCTTTGGGATACATGACCGTGGCCAGACGCGGCATCCGCAGCGTCAGGTCGGACAGCGTGGGCCTGACCGCCATGAGTCTATGGCCCTTGTTGGTCGTTATCCAGACGCCCTCATCCTGGCCTATCAGGTCGGAGGCGCGGTAGTTGCCGAGGTGCGACTCGAAGAGGTTTCTGTCTGTCAGGTGTACCAGATAGCTCCGACCGCGGCGGTCCAGTAGCTGAATGTACTCGCCCTCTCTGAACGGGCCTCGTCTGTTCAGTTCCACGTCAAGACAGCTTCTGCACCTCGGCGAGGATGTTGCGTGGGTCAACGTCCCCGGCGGCAGCATAGGTTTGCTTGAAGCGGATTACACCCTCTTTGTCTATGATGATGATAGCCCTGAACGGCGCTCCAAGGTTCTCGTTCAGGATTCCGAGGCTGTCGCACACCGCGCCGTGCGGCCAGTAGTCTGCCAGCAGCGGATAGGGTATGGAGCCGAGAGACGACGCGAACGCCACCTGTGTCGGACGGGAGTCGCAGCTTATGCCCAGTACCTGGGCGCCAGCCTCCTCGAAGGACGCGTTGTGAATACGCATCGAGGAGACCTGGTGCGTTCAACCCCCTGTGAAGGAGAAGATGTGGAACGACAGAATTACGTTCTTCTCTCCCCTGAAGTCGCTGAGGGTTATCGGTTCGCCGTTATGAGCCGGAAGCGTAAAGTCCGGGGCCATCTGGCCTACTTCTGACATATTCTTCTCTCCGTAAATATTGTTGCTATTCCGGTGTCCACTTCAGTACGGGCCGACGAGCGGCGCGCGCCTCGTCGAGCCGGGTGTTGGGCGTGTTGTGCGGCGCATCGTGAAGCAGGTCGGGGTCGTCTTTCGCCTCCTGCGCGATTGCCTTCATGACCTCGATGAAGTAGTCGAGCGTCTCCTTGGATTCGGTCTCCGTCGGCTCGATCATGAGCGCCTCATCCACTATGAGCGGGAAGTACATCGTGGGCGGGTGGATGCCGTAATCAATCAGACGCTTGGCGACGTCCAGTGCTCGCACGCCGTTCTGCCGCTTCAGGTTCGTCGCCGAGAAGACCACTTCGTGCATACAAGTGCGGTCGTATGGCAGGTCATAGACTCCGCGAAGCTGGCTGAGGATATAGTTCGCGTTGATTACCGCGTCCTCGCTTATCTGCGGAATGCCCTCCTTGCCGAGCGTCGCGATGTACGACCATGCCCTGACCAGCGCCCCAAAATTGCCGTGGAACGCTCCCATTCTCCCGATACTCTTGGACGGCTTTTCGAGTGAGAAGGTCGTCTCCGCACCATCGCCGTTTCTTGCGGCAATCGGGGTCGGGAGGTAGTCCACGAGCCTAGGCCCTGCGATAACGGGTCCGGCTCCGGGGCCACCGCCGCCGTGCGGCTGGGTGAATGTCTTGTGAAGGTTGGAGTGCATCACGTCGAAGCCTAGGTCGCCGAACTTGACTCGACCCACGATGGCGTTCAGGTTCGCGCCGTCGCCGTAAACGATGCCACCCGCGTCCCTGACTATGCTGGTGACGTCCAAGATGTTGGTGTCGAACAGGCCGAGCGTGCTGGGTAGCGTTATCATCAGCCCCGCGAGTTCCTCGTTCACCGAGCTTCTGAGCGCATCCAGGTCAGTGTTGCCGTTAGCGTCCGATGGAAGGGTCACCACGTCGAAGCCCGCCATAGCAGCGGACGCCGGGTTGGTGCCGTGCGCCGAGTCGGGGATGAGCACGTTCTTGCGCTGCGTCTCGCCCCTGTCGAGCAGGTAGGCGCGCGCCATGAGCATCCCCGCGAGTTCGCCATCCGCTCCGGCCATCGGAGCGAGCGAGCAGCCCGGCATTCCGGTTATCTCGTTCAGCCATTCCTGGAGTTCCCATAGCAGCCTTATGGCCCCCTGGGACGTTTCCGCAGTCTGCATCGGATGTATCTGCGCGAATCCGGGCAGCGACGCAATCTCGTCGTTCAGCTTGGGGTTGTACTTCATCGTACAGCTACCCAGCGGGTAGAAGTTGTGGTCTATCGAAAAGTTGAACTGGCTTATCTGCGAGAAGTACCGGACGATCTCTCCTTCCGACACCTCCGGCATATCCAGCGAGTCTCTGAGCATGGACTGGTCGGGCAAGTCCGAAACCGGCACATCCAGTGGCGGAAACGTTGTGCCGACTCTTCCCGGCCTGCTGCGGTCCATGAGCAGTTTTCTGCGGTCGAGGTCGAATCTTTCGAGCAGGTTTGTCATTATGCGCTCACCTCCGCCAGTGCCGAGGCCAGGCTTTCGATTTCCTCGCGGCTGTTCATTTCGGTCACGCATACGAGCATACCGTTGTCAACCTGCTCGCTTACGTCCAGGCCGCCAATGATCTTGTGCTCCAGCAGCTTCCGGTTTATCTCCGACGGCGGAGCGGGACACTCCACGACGAATTCCTGGAAGAACGTTCCCTCTGTCGGAATGGAATATCCCGGTATCTCAGAGATGAGATTGGCCGCGTAGTGCGACTTGTGGTAGCAGAGCTCCGCGATATGCCTCAGTCCGTGCTTGCCGAACGATGCCATGTAAACGGTGGACATGAGCGCTATCAGCGCGACAGCCGTGCATATATTGGACGTGGCGCGCTCCCGCCTGATGTGCTGCTCGCGCGTCTGGAGCGTGAGTACGTAGGCATCCCCGCCGCGCGTGTCCACCGTCTTGCCTACTATCCGTCCCGGCATCTGTCGTATGTAGGACTGCTTGCAGGCGAAGAGTCCCACGTAAGGTCCGCCGAACGTCGGCGGCACTCCGAGGGCCTGGCCCTCTCCGACTACAATATCGGCCCCATACTCTCCCGGAGACTTGAACATTCCGAGCGATACAGGGTCCGCGCTTACTATCAGCAGAGCGCCATTCGAGTGTGCCAGTTCAGCCAGCCGGACCATGTCTTCCATGTATCCAAAGAAGTTGGGCTGCTGGACTATCAGACACGCAGGTTCGCCTATCTCGGTATCGTAGGGGGAAACGACGTCTATCCCCAGGCCGGGCGCCTGAGTATAGGTGTCGAGGACCTCACGGTAGAGAGGCGACACCGAGTCCAGTATCGCCACGCGGTCGCGCCTGGTTATCCTGGCCGCCATGAGCGCAGCCTCGGCCAAAGAGGTGGAGCCGTCGTACATCCCAAGATTCGCCACGTCCATGCCGGTTAGCTGCGAGACCAGCGTCTGGAACTCAAAGGCGGTTTGGAGCGTTCCCTGCGACACCTCTGGCTGATACGGAGTATATGCGGTCATATACTCGCTGCGTCCAGTTATCTGCCGCACCACTGCTGGAATATGATGCCTGTACGATCCCGCGCCTAAGAAGCAGGCGTAATCCCCCGGAACACTGTTCATTGCCGCAAGTTCGCGGGCGTACCTTCCAAGTTCCAATTCGTCTCGCGCCGAGGGTATTTCAAGGTCTGAGTTCAGGTAGTTCTCGGGTATGTCGTCGAAGAGTTCTGCCACCGAGTCCACTCCGATGGCGTCAAGCATACTGCGCCTGTCGGGATCGGTATTCGGAACATATGGAGATTGGAAGTTTGAAGACATCGCCTTGTCCTAGCTCTCCGCTTCGACGAGCGCCCCGTACTCCGACGCGCTCATCAGCCGCTCTATTTCGGAACTGTCTGCCATTTCCACCTTTAGCATCCAGCCGTCCTCATACGGGCTGTCGTTCACAAGCTCCGGGCTATCCGTGAGGGAGTCGTTGACTTCTATTACCTTTCCGCCGACGGGACAGTACAGGTCTGAGACGGCTTTGACAGACTCGATCTCACCCATCTTCTCGAACTGCTTCACGTCCGCTCCTACTTCTGGGAGTTCCACGAACACCACGTCTCCGAGACTGTCCTGGGCAAAATGAGTTATTCCGATTATGGCGGTGTCGTCATCCAATCTAAGCCATTCGTGCTCTTCCGAGTATTTGAGATCTTCAGGGTTCATGCGCTCCTGCTCCTGCGGTAGAAGGGAAGGGTTGTGATTTCTGCTTCGACCGGGCGGCCCCGTATTTCTATTGCGATTCGGGTCCCCGGCTCGGAATACGCGATAGGAAGATAGCCCAAGCCTATGTTAGTGTCAAGCGTGGGCGACGGGCCGCCGGACGTGACGTTTCCGATGCGGTTTTCGCCTTCGATTATAGAGTATCCGGGACGGGCTATACCCCTCTGAATCATGGTAAATGCGGCTATCTTCCGAGATACGCCCTCGTCTCTTATGGCCCGCAGCGCGTCACCCGCTACATAGCCTTCTCTATCAGGATCAACGAACCTGTCCAGCCCCGCTTCATAGGGATTGACCGAAGTGTCCATGTCGTTGCCGTGCAGCAGCAGCCCGGCCTCGAGCCTGAGGACATCCCTTGCCCCCAGTCCGCATGACGCCGCGCCCAATTCCACTAGAGCTCCCCACATTTCGGGCGCGGACTCGCTCGGAACCATGATCTCGAACCCGTCCTCTCCGGTATAGCCCGTTCGCGCCAGGAAGGTCTCGACTCCGTTCACGGTTGTCGTCCGCGCCCGGAAGGGGCGTATCTTGGAGATGTCGGAGTCGGCAAGCTGGGCGACCATGTCGCGTGCCTTCGGACCCTGGCAAGCTATCATTGCTATATCGTCGGTGACATTGGTGATCGTCGTCTCTTCGTGGTCCGGCCTGTGGCTCTCGATCCAGTCGAGAACGGCGTCTGTGTTGGATGCGTTCGGGATCAGAAGAAACCGCTGATCGCCGAGCCTGTAAACAATGCAGTCGTCAATTATGCCACCGCCGCGGTCACAGATAACATTATAGTGAGCGCGTCCCGTACGCATATCCAGAACGTTTACGCTGAGCACGGAATCGAGAAGCGCGGCTGCTCCCGGCCCCTCGAACTCCACACGTCCCATGTGCGATACATCAAACAGCCCTGCGTTGGTACGGACCGCCTTTGCTTCCTGGATGATGCTGTCGTAGCGGACGGGCATCTCCCAGCCCGCGAACGGCACAAATCGCGCTCCATGCAGGGCATGGGTGTCGTACAGTGGAGTCCGGCGCGGCATCTGTTCGTCTGACACTAATTTTCCTCCAAGACTTGGTTGATGCGTATTCGATTCCTATGAGAGCGTAGATAGGATCACCGTCCAGTGTATGCAGTAATGATAACTCACAAAAGACTCTGAGCAAATAGTATGTCATACGACTGCGCGGTATCTGCTATACTGTGACTGTTTCCTATCTACCTTCGCAATTGCGTTGTGGCAGTCCTGAGCATATAACCTCCCCTTTCGTTACAACGGCTTTGCTGAGCTAAATGGAAGCGCCACAAATGTGGCGGGTGGAAACCGTTCAGTAAGCAGGCGCGCACTGGATTCCCACTTTCGCGGGAATGACGATAAACTCGGCCCGGAAGGCTCTGGCTCATGACTACTCATCAGACACTAGATGCTTCCGAACTATAGGTGGTGAGATGCGCAAATCCCTAGTCTATTTTCTGATTATCGCGGGTGTCACGGCAGTCGTATTCACCCTGCTATCCGGCAACCTCGGCGGTCCGGACGAACTGTCCATCAACGAGGTCATCACGATGGCCAGCCGCGGACAGGTGGAGAACATCGAGGTCAAGGGAGACTCCCTCACAGTAACCACCTTCTCAGGAGAGTCCTTCGAGTCCAGGAAAGAGTCCGGATCCTCCATAATCCAGATGCTCAATGACGCTCAGGTGGACCTGAACCGTGTCAACGTCACCGTCAAAGGCTCCGGCGGACTCTCAGCCATCTTCGGACTGCTCTTCAACTTCCTGCCACTCATCTTCTTCGGAGCGGTGCTGCTGTTCATGATGAGACAGGCGCAGGGCAACTCCAACCAGACCTTCAGCTTCGGTCGAAGCAAGGCTCGCATGTTCATGGGCAACGCTCCACAGGTCAGCTTCTCGGACGTAGCCGGAGTGGAGGAGGCGAAGGAAGAGCTCCAGGAGGTGGTGGAGTTCCTGAAGTATCCTGAGAGGTTCCTTGCCCTGGGAGCGAAGATACCCAAGGGAGTGCTGTTGGTGGGACCTCCGGGCACAGGCAAGACGCTGATGGCGCGGGCTGTTGCGGGAGAGGCCGGAGTGCCGTTCTTCAACATATCCGGTTCTGAGTTCGTTGAGATGTTCGTTGGAGTGGGAGCGAGCCGTGTGCGAGACCTGTTCGACCAGGCGAAGCGCAACTCTCCGTGCATCGTGTTCGTGGACGAGATAGACGCGGTGGGACGTCATCGTGGAGCGGGACTTGGAGGAGGCCACGACGAGCGTGAGCAGACGCTTAACCAGATCCTGGTTGAGATGGACGGATTCGACACGGGGACTAACGTTATCGTGATAGCGGCGACGAACCGTCCGGACATCCTTGATCCTGCGCTGTTGCGTCCTGGGAGGTTCGACCGTCGTGTGGTGTTGGACAATCCTGACCTGAAGGGACGGGTGCAGATCCTGGACGTACATGCGAAGGGCAAGCCGTTGGAGGAGGAGGTTGATCTGGAGCGAGTGGCTCGTCAGACGGTTGGATTCAGCGGTGCTGATTTGGCGAACCTGGTGAACGAGTCTGCGATATTGGCGGCACGCCGTGCAAAGAAGCTGATAGGAAGTTCAGAGTTTGCGGAGGCGATAGACCGGATCATAGCGGGACCTGCTCGACGGAGTCGTGTGATAAGCGACCGCGAGAAGGAGATAACCGCGTATCATGAGGCAGGACACGCTCTCGTTGCCCATATGCTGCCCAATGCGGACCCCGTAGCCAAAGTTACGATAGTGGCGCGCGGGCAGGCGGGCGGATTCACCAAGACGGTTCCCGAAGAGGACCGCAATCTCGTAACCAGGAGACAACTTGAAGCGCGTCTCGCTATGGCGATGGGTGGTCGCGCCGCGGAGGAACTGGTATTCGACCAGTTCACCACCGGAGCCAGCAACGACTTGGAGCAGGCGACCAACATCGCTAGACAGATGATAACCCGCTTCGGAATGAGCAAGAAGCTCGGCCCCCGCACGTTCGGCAAGCGCGAGGAGATGGTGTTCCTGGGCCGCGAGATCTCCGAGCAGCGCGACTACTCGGACAACGTGGCCGAGCAGATAGACGACGAAGTCCGCTCCCTGATAGAGAACGCATACGGGACGGCAATGCGAATTCTAAAGGAGAACAAGGCCAAGCTCGACCACATATCCAACTACCTCATCGAGAACGAGACCATCGAAGAAGAAGACGTCCCCGGCATCTTCGACGGTCCGCCGGCGCCTGTGGCGGCAGACTGACGCTGAAGAGGAATTCAGAATGAACGTATGGGTTATTAGAGCGGGCAGATCTGGAGAGTTTGAGGATTTCGCCTTGCAAGAAGGTACTGCGGTTATCGGATTCGATTTCCGCAAGAGCGTCGCTGATTTCTCTGACAGGGATCAATTGTTGAATAGCTTACGCAACGAACCACGCTACCATGACCTGAGTATCCACAAAGTGAGGTCAGCGGCGTCGCAGCTTTGGAGATTCGCCAAAGAGATACAGCCTGGCGACATGATTTTGATGCCCAGAAAGAATCCCAAAGTCGTGGCAGTCGGGCAAGCAGTTGATGATTACCGATTTCTCCCTGATCTATCTGATTTGTTGCAAAGCGCGATGTATCATGCCCGCGGCGTGGAATGGAAAGCGACAGATGTGCCTCGATTCAACTTTGATCAGGATCTGCTCAACTCAATCAACGGTCAACTCACGGTATTTCAGGTCAGGAAAGAAGCCGCCGAAGCTCGTATTAACCGAATCGTCGAGGCTCATCTTGCCGGAGAGCCATTAGCCGAGTCTGAAGATGATATATATGTTCCAGATGACGACGTGCCTGAGAGTGATCTGGATGAACAGATCGAAGACCGGATAGTTCAGCGAATCAGGCAAAGATTCTCTGGAACTCGCTTGGAGTTCCTCGTCGCGGAAATCCTGTCCGCGTCTGGCTACCACGCGATACAGACGAGACTCGGACCAGATGGCGGCGTTGACGTTGTGGCGGGAATGGGTGAAATGGGCTTTGGCGAACCGAGGCTATGCGTGCAGGTCAAGTCGGGCGGAACTCCGGTCGGATTGCCAGACTATAATCGCTTGCAGGGAAACATACGCGGTTTTGGCGCGCAGTATGGGCTGCTGGTTAGCCTATCAGACTTCACCAGCGTTGTCCGAAAAGAGAATGAACGCTCATTCTTTGAAATACGGCTATGGGGCCCGCATGAACTGGTGGAGAATCTGCTTGAAACATACGATTCTCTGCCTGTGGAGATTCAAGCTGATATACCCTTGCAGAACCGGCGTGTTCTAGTGGAATCCGAGGACTGACGACGACAGTGAATGGGACGCCCACGAGGGACGTCCCTACTACCTTATCTCCCTACCCCATCACTTCCTTGAACCTCTGTATCGCCTCGATGTGCGCCTGCGGAGAACCAAGTCCCGCGTTCATCGTGTTGACCGACAGGTGAGTCGCGCCTAGCTCGCGCCACGCCTCGGCGGTGCGCTTCCAGTCGTCCGCGGACGAATCTCTGATGGACACCCAACTCTCCACACCGATGTCGTCCGGGCCGCGTCCTGCCGCCGCCGCCTGCTCTCTCATGCTCTCGATGAGTTCTTTGCCCCGGTCGTCGGGCCTGAACAGTGGGAACCAGCCGTCGCCCATTGTCGCTACGCGGCGGATGGTCTGTGGAGCCGCTCCGCCGAACCAGACGGGTATCGGCTGCTGAACGGGCAACGGATTCAATCCGGCGTCGGTCACCTTGTGCCAGCGTCCTTTGTATGTAATCAGATCATTGGTCCACAGCTTGCGCAGCAGGTCTATCTGCTCCTCGGACCGCCGACCACGGTCATGGAAATTCTCACCCAGCGCCTCGTATTCGACCGCGTTCCAGCCAATGCCAATGCCAAGTCTCAGCCTACCCTGGCTCAAAACGTCCACGGCGGTCGTCTGCTTGGCGACCAGCGCGGTCTGGCGCTGGGGCAGTATGATAACGCCGGTAACGAGTTCTACGCTGTTCGTTACGGCGGCGAGGTATCCGAAGAGCACGAACGGCTCGTGAAATGCGTCCGTGTGGCGGTATGCGCCGCTCCATTCGGGCCTGGACTCCGCGTTCGCTCCCAGCACGTGGTCGAAGGCGAGAATGTGGTTGTACCCCATGCTCTCTGCGGCCTGCGCGTACTCGCGCACAGCCCCCGGGTCGCTGCCGATCTCAGTCTGCGGAAACACTACTCCAAGTTTCATGGTTATCTCCCTGTGTTGGTGTAAAGCATAGTGTACTATATACCCGCCCGCGCTACGGGCGCGGCAAAATCCACTGGACGGTTCAACAATAGATGGCAACCTACGACCTTATTCTAAGCGGCGGAGTCGTGCTTGATCCCAGGAATGGATTCGAGGGAGTCAGCGACGTTGGACTCAAGTACGGCAGAATCGAGCGTGTCGAACCCGAACTGGACCCGACCAGGGCCGAAGACGTCATAGACGTGTCCGGCCTCTGGGTCATGCCCGGACAGATTGACACCCACGCCCACGTCGCTGGACTGTCGCGCAACTGGGACCCCGCCCTCGGCTACGGTATGCTGGCCCGCGTGGGCACCACGACCGTGATGGACATGGGCGGCACTGGTTCCACCCTCATTGACGGCATAAAGCGACGCGGCGCGGGCCTCAACGTGGCAGGAAATTTCGCGCTTATCCCGGGCCTGACGATTCCGGTCGGTCGTCTCTCGCCAACCGACCTGCGTGACACGGTCACATCCGCCCTCAGGCAGGGCTGCTACGGCATCAAGATACTCGGCGGCTACCACCCGTTCACGCCGGAGGATTCGGCTCGCGTCATCGCCGAGTGCAACGCTCAGCGGGCCTACATCGCGTTCCACCTAGGAACTACGGAGTCCGGCAGCCACCTGGAGGGGCTAAGAGAGGTCCCGCAGATGGTCGGCGACGGCAGACTGCACGTATGCCACGTCAACAGCTACTGTCGCGGCGTTATCGAAGACGCGGCGGACGAGTGCGACGAGGCGCTGGACATCCTGGACGGCATGTCCGACCAGCTGATCTCGGAATCCTATCACGCCATTCAGAACGGCACGACCGGTCTCTGCGATGACGACGGCAACGTGATTGCCGACGTGCCCCGCAATTGCCTTAGGCTGCGTGGGTACGAGACCACCTATCAGGGTATGCGCCAGGCTATCATGGATGGATACGGCTCGGTCGTGGCACAGAAGGGCGGCCAGATCTACTACGCTCAGGGGGAAGAGGCGTTGAGGCTGTTCGAACGGGCGCGCAGCAATGTGGGAATGAGCTTCCCGGTCAACCTGTCCTCCTCGGCGTTCACACTCAGTTCGGCGAAGAACGCCAATGACGAGTTCATCGTGGACGCGGTCAGCACCGATGGCGGCTCCCATCCCCGGAACGTGGCTATCCAGACCACTATGGCTCTCGTCGAGTTCGGCGCGCTGACCCCACTGGAGATGGCTGAGAAGTTGTCCTGGGGACCCGCTCGGATGATGGGACTGTGGGACAAGGGCCACTTCACGCCAGGCGCCGACGCCGATATTACGATCCTCGACCCTCAGAGAAACAAGGCCGTGATGAGCTTCGTAGCCGGCTCGATGATAATGCACTACGGCAGACCCGTCGGATCAGGCGGAACGCTGCTGGTGACCCCGCAGGGCAAGTCCGCCGCAAAAGAGAGCGGCCTGCCCTACCGGGTCGTTGACCTGTCTGAAAGCAAGCTGTACGGGGGGTACTCAGGCTAACCGTATCCTTCATTACTCTTGCAGACTGCGAGCCTAAGCTGGAAACTTAGACAGTGGCGCGATTTCAGCTACCTGAGGATCGGAGGAACGCTTGTCTCGAATCGCTCTAAGTTTGTTGCTTCTGGTTGTTGCCTGCTTGTTATTCGTTATTAGCGTTTGTGGTCAACCAGCGGACTTGCAACATGAAGAAGACTCCACGCTAGACATTCGCGCTACAGTAGTAGCCGAGATAACTGCGACCGTGGCAGCAGCTCATGTTCCATCCCCAGCATTCACCGCCGTATCTCAGCTGAGAGTACCACCGGGTTCGTTCGTTTCACCGATTCCGAATAGTCTTCCGATCCTCACAAATACTCCACGTTCGACTAGCACTCCACATCCAACACCCACGCCAATCCCCACCAGTACTCCACGTCCGACATCCATGCCGACGCCTGTTGAGACTCCAACACTCTCATCTATGGTGGAAGATATTTCGCCCAGTGTCGTTCAGATAGTTACGCCGTCAGGAACAGGTTCGGGGTTCGTTGTGGATTCGGATGGACTTGTGCTTACCAATGCTCACGTCGTAGATGGCTTCTCAACGGTCAATGTCAGGTTCAGCAGTGGACGGTCACGTACAGGGAAGGTTCTGGGAGTTGATGAAGTCGCAGACCTTGCGCTCATAGAAATTTCTGGGATTCTCGGTCCATTCCATCGTATATATCCTGTGTCTCTTGGAGACTCTGATGAGGTCAAGGTTGGCGAGGAGGTCATAGCTATGGGATTTCCTGCCGTGGACACTCTGGGGGCAACTCCGACTATAACTAGAGGCATAATCTCCGCCAAGCGACCTTTAGGAGAGGTTACGCTGCTTCAGACTGACGCAGCTATCAACCCAGGCAACAGCGGCGGCCCCCTCTTTAGGCGCGATGGCCAGGTTATAGGAGTCAACACATCCAAGATATTCACATCGGACGACGGAAGGCCACTTGAAGGTATCGGCATGGCTGTCTCGGTGAACGACGCGCGTGAACGGCTAAATTCGCTGGCTAGGGGCGAAAGCGTTCTTCTGGATAGACTTCCATCGTTTGGGACATTGGAACTAGCGACCGTCCTAGATGATTTTCTGCCAAGATCGTTTGAGGGACTCGATCCGGATGCTGAGGATATGTCTATCACCGCTCTCGGACTCGAGGACTACTTCAGCAACCTCGTGTTATATGCTTCAATTGAACCTTTTCAGATGATTATGGCGGCTACTGGAGAATTGAGCGACCTTGAGAGAATCGCGACTGAGTACCAATTATCCAATACGGATGTGTTTATTAATGAAGTAGCAAAAGGGGCACTCTTGGAATTGGATAGTGCTGATCCAGACACAGGCATTGACGATTTCGGTCTACTAGATCTGCGTCAGGTGGGGAACGCATCGGCTGGCATATGGATGGATATGTCGTTTGATGGGATTAGCATTAGAGCCGAGATGATCATGTTCTTGCGAAACAACCAAGCTGGGATGGTGTGGATATACTACTTCCCTGAAACATACGCCTCGGTATCTTTGGGTGATGTCGCGGAAGCGATAGACGTGGCTATGAGATAGACCGACAGATTGAATAATCCTATTTAGGCGGCGCTTCTGGCATGGGGAAGCGCCGCCTGATCATATATCCTACATCATCACCACCGACCGAAGCACCTCGCCCCGCTCCATCTTGTGAAACGCCTCCTCCACGTCGTCCAGCGCGATGGTCTCGGACACAAACCTGTCCAGGTCCAGCCTTCCCTGTAGGTGTAGGTCTATGAACATCGGGAAGTCCCTGCTAGGCAGACAGTCGCCGTACCATGACGACTTCAGCGATCCGCCCCTACCGAACACCTCCAGCATGGGAAGTTCGATCTTCATATCCGGGCTTGGGACGCCGACCAGCACCACTGTTCCTGCGAGGTCGCGGGCGAAGAATGCCTGCTCGTAGGTGACAGGGTTTCCAACTGCTTCGATGGCGACGTTGACCCCGTTGCCGTCGGTTATCTCCCGTATCGCCTCCACCGGATCGGTCTGCGTGGAGTTGATCGTATGAGTCGCTCCGAAGTCCTTCGCCCACTCCAGCTTGCGGTCGTCAATGTCAACAGCAATGATGGTGTGCGCGCCCGCTAGCTGCGATCCCGCGATAGCCGCGTCTCCGACGCCACCGCATCCGAACACCGCCACCGAGTCGCCACGCGTGACTCCGCCTGTGTTTACTGCGGCGCCGAGTCCGGCCATCACGCCGCATCCTATGAGTCCGGCTGCCGCGGACGATACCTGCGGATCAACCTTCACAGCCTGGCCCGCGTGCACTAGCGTCAGTTCTGTGAACGCGCCAATGCCAAGCGCGGGCGACAGGACCGTGCCGTCATTGAGCGTCATAGGCTGCGCGGCGTTCATGCTGTCGAAACAGTACCACGGACGTCCCCTGAAGCAGGAGCGGCAATTGCCGCACGGCGCGCGCCACGCGATGATAACGAAGTCTCCAGGCTCCACGTTGGTTACGCCATCGCCGACGCTTTCCACGATGCCCGAAGCCTCGTGTCCCAGCAGGAACGGGAACTCGTCGTTGATAGCCCCCTCCCGGTAGTGCAGGTCCGTGTGGCAGACTCCGCACGCCTGAATCCTGATCAGGGCCTCCCCCGGTCCCGGATCGGGAACGACGATAGTCTCGATGGATACTGGAACTCCCTTGGAACCCGCGATAACTCCTTTAACTTGATTCGTCATGTACGTTTACCTCCCAATACATGATGAAAAGCCGCGTCTATGCGGCGGCACTATTTGAACCTCGCTGAGAGTAAGCTACACTGTTATCACTGTCAATCGCCGCTGTCTTCATCTTGCGGGCGCGGCGGGATGATTCGCTCGACGGGTATGGCGAGGTCAGGGAATGCTTGGGGCGCGATTGTATCGCCGAGCGCGTATCGCCGCGTGGTACGATAGCCGTCCGCCGTCGGCTGCGTATGGGATTCTATCCAGTCCTCCCGCAGGTTCACCAGCCAGGCTTCGGGAACGCCCGCCGCCGCGTAGAGCGACATCTTCACGTCGCGGTCATACTCGAGCGTCGAATCGGACACCTCGACCAGCAGCAGAACGTCTTCGGGACGGGGAGCACGGAAGGCGTAGCCATCCTCGCGCCACGCTAGCAGCATCGCGTCGGGTTCCGGCTCGGAATTGTCGGGCATGACCAGCGGATTTTGAGTTCGAACGCACGCCCGCTCCGTGTGTCTGAGTGCGAAAAGTTCGTCGTGTATAAATGTAACGCAGGTTGCGTGGGGATTTCCTACTGGCGACATGACGATAATGTCTCCTGCGATAAGCTGGACTCGTTCATCGGGAGCGAGTATCTCAGCCCAGGCCAGGGCGTGGTACTCGGCGTTGGTGAACGGCCTGCGTTCCGGCCCGCCGATTTCGGGATGCCTGAAGAGTATCTCTCCGCCAATCAGTTCGAGATACTCATTCTCAGCGAATATGCCCACATCGCGCATAGCGAAGTATTCGTCCGCGTCAAACAGGCGCAGGCGGGGTTCATCGAAGCCCGGGATGGGCTGCGACAGACGCGGGCGTGGTTGAGTTAGCATCGTCATTCTAGACCTCCTTCGCGGAGTGTATGCCGGAGACGATTGTATCACGCTCACGACACCTCTCAGCAGAAAAGGGTAAAGGCTCAGCCTTCCTTGTTACACTATTCACAATTGGCGTTCAAGATTATATACTCTATTAAATTCATGTATGAGGAATTCGATGCAATCAGGCGAAGTCCCGGAAGTTGTCGTATTGCGACTGCCCCTGTACATACGGGCATTGCTTCAACTTCAGCGGGAGGGAGTCGAGGTAGTCAGTTCCCACCAGATTGGTGAACGGCTTCACATGACGCCCGCGCAGATCAGGAAGGACCTGAGCTACTTCGGAAAATTCGGAAAGCAGGGGCGCGGCTACTGCCTTCGAGTCCTGCTCGATGAACTCCGCGACATCCTTGGCCTGACCACAGACTGGGCCGCGTGCCTGGTAGGAGTAGGAAGGCTCGGACGTGCCATTATAAACTACACCGGCTTTGCTCCTGAGGGATTTACCATAGTCGCGGCCTTCGACAGCTCAGAAGACCAGGTAGGGACCAGCGTCGGAGAGTTCACTGTGCAGCCCATGAAAGAACTCGCTGACGTAGTCAACGACATGGGCGTGTCAATTGGTATTGTCGCGGTCCCGTCGGCGCAGGCCCAGACGGTTATAGATCAGCTAGTGGACAACGGCATCAAGGGCATCCTCAACTACGCCCCAATCGCACCCTACGTACCCGAGGGAATCGTGGTGCGAAACATAGACCCGGTACTCTCGCTCCAGTCAATGACCTTCTACCTGAAGGACAAATAGAAGACTGACCCTACTGCGGCGGCTGATCCACGCGCCTGGTTCGGCGACGACGACGCGCCACGCCCAGCCTGGCGGCAGAGCGCCGCATCGAGGCTAGCGCGCGTTCGAGGTCCATGTCCGCCGGGGCGGAAGCAATCCGTTCCTGTGCTCGCTGCAACGCGATCTCCGCGCGCTCTTCGTCAATCTCGTCAGCCTGTTCAGCAGCGTTCGCAAGGATGGTCACCTTGTTGCCGAGCACTTCCAGAAAACCGCCGCTGACGAACATATAGGTCTCCTCGCCGTCCACGGTCACCCTTATCTCACCCGGGTCCAGCGTAGTCAGCAACGGAGCATGCCTGGGAAGCACCCCAAGCTCGCCATCCGAGCCGGGGGCCACGAGGAAGTCAATCTCCTCGGAGTACACGACCCTCTCGGCGGTTACGATTTCCAGTGTCATATCAGGCATGGTGAAGCCTCTGGTACCAAGTTCACTCGTCATTCCCGCGAAAGCGGGAACCCCGAAGGGCTCGCCGCTTGGCAATCCAGACTAATTCTCGGCCTGCATTCTCTCGGCCTTTTCGACCGCTTCCTCGATTGGGCCGACCATGTAGAAAGCCTGCTCCGGCAGGTCGTCGTGGTCGCCGTCCAGGATTTCCTTGAAGCCGCGCACAGTGTCCCGGATGGCCACGTAGCGGCCTTCCTGACCGGTGAACTGCTCGGCCACGAACATCGGCTGCGAAAGGAACCTCTGCACCTTCCTGGCGCGGGACACCGTAAGCCTGTCCTCTTCCGAGAGTTCCTCGATTCCCAGAATCGCGATGATGTCCTGGAGGTCACTGTAACGCTGGAGCACCTGCTGCACTCCGCGCGCCACGTCGTAGTGTTCCTGTCCAACGACCGCCGGCTCAAGAATCCGGGAGAAGCTGGAGAGCGGGTCAACCGCCGGATACAGGCCCTGCTCGGAGATCGCGCGGTCGAGTGAGACGACGGCGTCGAGGTGCCCGAACGTGGTCACGATGCCTGGGTCGGTGTAGTCGTCAGCGGGTACGTAGATGGCCTGGAACGAGGTGATGGAACCGCTTCTGGACGAAGTGATCCTCTCTTCCAGCGCACCCATCTCGGTCGCCAGCGTGGGCTGGTATCCGACCGCCGAAGGCATACGACCCAGCAGCGCGGACACTTCCATGCCCGCCAGGATGTAGCGATATACGTTGTCAATGAACATCAGCACATCCTGACCGCGCTCTTCCTTGAAGTACTCGGCCATCGTGAGGCCGGTGAGCGCGACGCGAGCGCGAATTCCGGGAGGCTCGTTCATCTGGCCGAAGACCAGCACCGTGTTGCTCAGAACGCCGGACTCCTGCATTTCGTGCCAGAGGTCGTTGCCCTCACGGGAACGCTCGCCCACTCCCGCGAACACCGACACGCCCTGGTGGACGGTGCCGATGTTGCGGATGAGTTCCTGGATGACGACAGTCTTGCCGACGCCGGCACCGCCATACGCGCCGACCTTTCCGCCCCTGGTGAACGGGGTGATTAGGTCCATGACCTTCAGGCCGGTCTCGAGCATCTCGATCTCGGTCGCCTGCTCCTCGAAACTGGGCGGCTCGCGGTGTATCGGCCAGTTGTCTCCGCCGTCTATCTCTTCCAAGTTGTCCAGCGTCTGACCGAGACAGTTGAATAGCCGTCCCAGTGTCGGATCGCCAACCGGCACCGCCACAGGCGCGCCCGTGTCCAAGACATCTACGCCTCGCACCAAGCCCTCTGTCGGGCCGAGCGCCAGACAGCGCGCCCAGTTGTTTCCGACGTGCTGTTCGACTTCGAGAACCAGCTTTTCGCCACCAGCCTCTGTCTCAAGCGCGTTGAAGATCGAGGGCATATCTTCGGGGGGGAATTCGACGTCCACGACTGTTCCGATAACCTGGGTGATCTTTCCGTTTGCCATGTTGTTCAACTCTCCCGTTTCAGGGCAATTACCGCTCGTCGGCCCGATATATGGGGGCCATCATCGAATATTCTACTTATCATTCCCGCGAAATCGGGAACCCATCTCTCAAATAATCTACGCTTCCACCGCCGCCGCGCCGCCTACGATGTCCAGAAGTTCAGTCGTAATGGATTCCTGCCGTGCCTTATTCATCACGAGCGTCAGGTCTTCGATCATAGCGTTCGCGTTGTCCGTCGCACTTCGCATCGCGACCATCCTTGCGGACTGCTCGCTGGCTATGCCTTCCAGCAGCGCATGGAATATCTGCATCTCCATGTAGCGCGGCAGAAGTTCCGTAAGCACCTCGGCGGGGCTCGGCTCGTATATATACCCGACCTGTTCCTGCGGTCGCAGTTCGGACGGCTGCACTGGCAGAAGCTGTTCCACCACCGCGTTCTGGGCGGTTGTGTTGATGAATTTCGCGTATGCTATATAGACCGCGTCAACCTCTTCAGACTCGTATGATTCGATGGCGAGGTGCGCGATTGGGGTTACGTCCAGAATCGAGGGCCTGTCGCTGATATCGGTGAAGACGGCGCGAACGTTCACGCCGTACCTGACCATGAAATCGCGACCCTTCTTGCCCACGGCAATGACGCGCGCGTCATCGCCGTAGGACGATATGAACTGGCCCGCGGCGCGGTTGATGTTCGAATTCAGGCCGCCGGTCAGTCCCCTGTCCGGGGTGATGACGATTACTTCCACGCGGTTCACGTCGCGGGTCTTGAGCAGCGGATGGATGTTGTCTTCATCTTCGACAGGCTGGGCGGCGAGGTGCGCGAGCATCGTGTTCAGATCGTCCGAGTACGGCCTGCCGCTGAGGGCGGCTTCCTGCGCGCGGCGCATCTTCGATGCCGCTATCATAGACATAGCTTTGGTTATCTTCGCGGTATTCTCGACACTGCGAATTCGGCGTCTGAGTTGCCTTACGCTTGCCACCATGTGTCCCGGTCCTATCCTTACTCCATCCGCCTAAAGCGAATTCCATTCTTCTCTCGATATTCCCGCTTGTCGCAAGATGCTCCTGATCACTCCGACTGGTATATCTCTGCTGCCATGTGTGGGAATCGGTATTGACCGCCCACCACCAAGAGGTTCCATGTGCATATGTCTGCCTCGAGACGCCGGTCCCGAATATCCTAGAGCGCGGAATCTTCGGATTACTTCCCGTCCGCTAAGCGGGGTGAGCCTCGGCAATTTCTGTTTTCGTTTCCGCCCCGGGAATGGGCGGTATTTCCCAACCTCTTTCCATGGCTAATTCGACACAGCCTTGTATGGCATCCGCCAGCATCTCTTTCGCCTCTTCATAAGTTTCGCCGTAAGAGATATAGAAGGCGTCCACGTCGGGTACCTTGGCGATGATCACGTCATCCTCGGGTTCGTACACGGCTATCTTCAGAGCGGCCTCTATGTATTCCGACAGGCAGAACGATTGCAACGTCACCGGAAAACTGGGCAGATCTTTCCAGTCCTCAATCCCGTCTTCCTCGGCGCGCCGGACGTAGAAATCGTATTCTTCTTTGTGCGCCTCCCTCAGCTTGGCAAGCGCGACAGATTCACTCGATAGCGTCATGCCGACGCCTCCTACTGACTGGCCCTGCTGCGTTCTCGACACTATGGATTCAGCGCCTAGCTGTCTGCCTATTATAGCTGATACCCGTCGCCTAGTACGGCACCGTGTCCTTGAATTCCTGGATCGCGGCGTTCAGCGCCTCGGCGGACTCGTCGCTGATGATTCTCTCTTCACGTATCGTAGCCAGGAGATCGGCGTGATTCGCGTCCATGTAGCTATGGAAGGAATTCTCAAATGGTATGACTCGCGTTATCTCGACATCGTCAAGATAGCCGTTCACGAGCGCGTGCATTATGGATACCTGTTTCTCCATCGCCAGGGGAACGCTCTGGCCCTGCTTCAGCACTTCGGTGGCGCGCTGTCCTCTTTCAAGCTGTCTCCTAGTAGCGGGATCTAGGTCGGCGGTGCCGAACTGAGCGAACGTTACGAGTTCGCGGTACTGGGCGAGGTCGAGCCTCAGAGTACCCGCGACGGCTCTCATAGCGCGTGTCTGCGCTGAGCTTCCCACGCGAGACACCGACAGACCCGCGTTGACAGCGGGACGAATGCCAGAGTTGAACAGTTCGGTCTCTAGGTATATCTGGCCGTCGGTGATGGAGATGACGTTGGTTGGAACATAGGCCGAAACGTCGCCCGCCTGCGTCTCGATGATCGGCAACGCGGTGATCGAGCCTCCGCCGTGTTCGTCGTCAAGCTTGGCCGCGCGCTCGAGCAGCCTGCTGTGCAGGTAGAAGACGTCGCCGGGGTAGGCTTCACGTCCGGGAGGTCGCCTGAGCAAGAGGGACATCTCGCGATAGGCCCATGCGTGCTTGGAGAGGTCGTCATATACGATCAGGGCGTCTTTGCCCTGGTCCATGAAATACTCTGCCATCGCGCAGCCAGAGTATGGCGCGAGGTACTGAAGGGGAGCGGGGTCTGCGGAGTTCGCGGCTACCACGATGGTGTGATCCATGGCGCCGTTCTGCTCGAGCATGGCTACGGTCTGGGCGACCTTGCTCGCCTTCTGTCCGATGGCGACGTAGATGCAGATCAGGTCGCCGCCGCGCTGGTTGATGATCGTGTCCAGGGCGATGGCGGACTTTCCGGTTGAGCGGTCGCCGATGATGAGCTCGCGCTGTCCGCGTCCTATCGGAATCATCGCGTCAACGGCCTTGATCCCTGTCTGTACTGGAGTATCAACGGACATACGGGTAGAAACGTCGGGAGCGACCACCTCGACCGGCTTGTTGCCTGCCGACTCTATCGGGCCCTTGCCGTCCAGCGGCTCGCCGAGCGCGCCGACCACGCGGGAGAGAAGGCTGTCGCCGACCGGCACCTCGACGATGCGCCCGGTGCTGCGAACCCTGGAGCCTTCCTTGACCGCCAGCGGATCGCCCATGATGACCGCGCCAACCGAGTCTTCTTCCAGGTTCAGCGCCATACCCATGACGCCGCCCTCGAACTCCAGCAACTCGGTGTAAGCGGCGCCCGACAGGCCGTGAACCTGGGCGACTCCGTCGCCCACTTCTATCACAGTGCCCTCGTTGACCGTCTCAAGCTGCTGTTCCCAGTTCTCGATCTGGCTTCGGATTACCGAAGCTATGTCCTGACCTCTGACCGCCATTTCGGCCTCCCGTGAACGTTGTATGTTGACTATCGGCGCGATGCCTATTCAGCTTTCGCGCGCTTCATCTTTTTTCGTAGGGGCGTCCCTTGTGGGCGCCCTCGGTCAATTTCAGCGGCGCTGCGCCATCTCGCGGCGCATGGTCTGTAATCGTGTTCTGGCGCTACCGTCCATCACCCTGTCGCCCACTCGGATCACCATGCCGCCGAGTATTTCGGGGTCAACTCTCGAGGTGAGTCGTATTTCCTTGCCCGATGTTCGCGCCAGCATATCCGATACGCTGTCTCTCTGAGCGTCGTCCAGCGGGACGGCGGACACCACCTCGGCGCGCTCTATGCCCCTGTGGGCGTCGAGCATCTCCTGGTACCTGTCGGCTATCTCCGGGAGTCTGTGTATCGCCCCCCTGCTCGTGAGCAGGAACATAAGGTTGAGCGCCAGCGGGCTTACCGACGACGCCAAGGCCCCGCGTATGATCTCTTCCTTCTGGGACGACGGCACGCGCGGAGCGGCGAGAATTTCGCCGAACTCCCGGTTTGTTATGGAGTCGGCGAGTTGAGTAAGGTCTTCCAGCCAGTTCTCCAGCTCGTCTCGCTCGACGGCCAACTGAAACACTGCTTTGGCGTACCTTATTGCCGATGCGGTGGGCATTTGCTCTACCTGCTCGCGTTTACTACTTTTGGAATGGGGATCCAGGCGCGCGCTAGTTGCGACTGTTTGCCTGAGAGCCCTCTTCCAGCACCTGTTGTATCAATTCATTGTGGTCGGATTCATCCAGAGACCGTCGTATCACGCGCTCGGCGGCGACTATGGCCAGGCCGGAGAACTCACGGCGCAGGTCTTCGATGGCTGCGTCGCGCTCGCGCTGGATATTCGCCTCGGCGCGAGTGCGCTCGGCGGCGATGTCTTCGCGCGCTTTCGCAAGCTCCTCTTCACGGAACCTGTCCGCCACCTCTCGTGCCTGAGCGATAAGCTGCTGACCTTCCGCCCGCGCCTCATCCAACTGCCTTTGAGTCTCCTCACGCGAACTTGCCGCTTCCGCCTGCGCCCTCTCGGACGCCTCCAGGCTCTCCCGTATCCGATCCGAACGCTCGTCCAGCATCCTGACGACCGGCTTGTACAGCAAAAACGCGAGAATACCGAACAGAATGCCGAAGCTGACCAACTGCGTGATCAGGCCGGTTACGTTGATTCCAATGGCTTCCATGCCTTCACCTGACCTTCTTCCGACTTCCGATGTTCCTGCGCTCGTCCAGCGGCCGGCTTATCGGCGCTTGAAAAACAGGAAATAGGCTATGGCGAAGACTAGGCCGCCTAGAATCCCGAAACTGATCAACTGCGTAACCAGACCGGGCAAGTTGATTCCCAGCGCCTCCATGCTTCACCTCTGGCCCACTCCCGAATCCGGGCGAGCGCTCCCTTGCGGGTCGTTTAGACGAACTTGATGATGATCGCGACGACCAGGGCGTAGATGGCGATGGCCTCCGTGAACGCGATGGCCAGGATCATGTTCTGCTGGATGGGACCGGCGGCGTCCGGGTTCCTACCCAGGGCCTCCATTGCCTTTGAAGCCAGTATCCCAATGCCGATACCCGGGCCGATGGCGCCGACTCCAATGGCAAGTCCCGCCCCTATGTTCAGAATATCTCCTTCCATTCCTCTACTCCTTTATTGTCTGTGTTTGAAAGAGCCTCGACTCTTACCTCTGCAAAGTCCCTTCCCCTTTGACGGGGGAAGGCCAGGATGGGGGTGATTACCTCGTACACCATCCATTTGCAATTTCCTCAATGATGGTCGCCTCCGTGCGCGGTAGTCGCCGCCGTGGCGAACACCAGCGTCAGCATGGCGAATATGAACGCCTGGATCATCCCTACGAAAAGCTCCAGGCCCAGGAACGGGATGATGCCGATCAGCGGGATCAGGAAGATCATCGCCGCCAGCAGCACCTCGCCCGCGAATATGTTTCCGAACAGGCGGAAGGTGAAGCTGATAAGCCTCGCGATCTCCGAAATCCCTTCCAGAATTCCCACGAAGAAGCCAATCGGCCCTTCCCTGAAATTGATGTACTTGCCCAGGTGTCCGAAGCCCAGCGCGCTGAACCCCCACACATGCACCATCACCATAGCGACGACCGCTATGGCCAGCGTCATATTGAGGTCGGTGTTCGCGCCGCGGAAGTACGGGACTAGAATTCCGGCGGTCTTGCCATCCTGCGGATTCTCTTTCCACTCCTTGACAGCGACCTTGTCTGCGATTGAGCCGGGCATGGCCAGGGCGACGGGGCCCTCGCCTTGGAAGACCTGGATTTCTTTTTTATCTAATTTCGCCGTGTTGACGTTGCCGTCCGCGTCGGTGTAGTAGTGATCGGCGATGTATTCGGTGCTCTCTATCCAGCCGATGGTGCCGGCTCCGGGCAGAATCCCTATCCAGTTCGCCGTGACGATGAACAGGAAAATCGTCATCACTAGCGGGAAGAAGCGTCTGGCGCGCTCACGCCCCGCTATGCTCTCCGCCAGGTTCAAAAAAAATTCCAGAACCACTTCGACGAGGCCCTGGAATCTGCCGGGAACTTCGGTGAGCCTGCTTCTCACCATAAGAGTAACTATTAGCAGGACGACAATCGTGATCCAAGTCGCGACCATCGTATTGGTAATTGGGACATCCGGATACATCGGTTCGGCGGGAATCGCGATAGCCGCGAGCGGCGTCCCCAGAAAACCGAGGCCGAAAGCCTTGCCCAGCGCTCCGCCAAGTATGGCGACTATAAAGACTACCAACCCTATCGCCAGTATCAGCAGCGTTCGTGGGTTACGCAGCAACTTTAATGTCCCCCGTCCGTTCTCTGGCTCCGGCGACTCAACGCCGCTAGTCGTCATCCGATCTTCTCAGAATAGCCATCAACATCCGGTACATTCCTATGACCGCGATGGCGATTCCTATAAACAGCCCTATGAGGGTGAGCCCCGGACTGAGCCCAAACTGCCGGTCGAGTAAGTATCCTCCGGCAGTTCCGCCGCCGATGCAGATGGCGACGAACCAGCCTACGCCCAGAAGTTGGAAGGCCAAGGCCAGTTTTCGCCCTCCCATCAAGGGCCTCCTCAAAAGCTTGTGTAGTATATCACAAGCGAAAAAACAGGGTCAACGAGAAGAGGCCCCGATGCTATGCAGGGGCCTCTCAGCTTTGATTTTGTGTGTGATTTATGTCGCCGCGCCGGTGGGCTTGTCGCCTTCGCCCAAGTCTTCAAGATCGAGCGAGTCTATGAAGTCGCTGAAGGCTGACAATCTTCTCAGTTCCTCTTCAGTGGGAGGACGGGCCTCGTCCTCCTCGGAGGATATGACCGCTTTTCCGGTATCCTGGTCCATGCGGACTCCCGCCTTGTCTATGACCGAGTCCGCGGCGAATATAGGCGCCTGCGTCCTGACCGCGAGAGCGATGGCGTCCGACGGACGTGAATCTATCTCTGTCTGCGATCCATTGTGCTGCAATACTATCTTGGCATAAAACGTGTCGTCGCTGAGATCTGAGACCAGTATGTGGTTGACCTGCGCTCCCAACGACTGAATTACCGACTCCAGCAAGTCGTGTGTTAACGGGCGAGGAACGCCCACCTCCTGGAGTTTCACCGCAATCGCGTCCGCTTCGCTCGCACCTATCCATATAGGTAGGTAGCGATCCGAGTCTTTGTCCTTCAGAATAACTACTCTCTGGTAATTCTGGAGGCTGACGCGGATGCTGTCTATGGACATCTCCCGCATGGCTACGATCCCCTCCTGACTAGCTGCAACCAATTCTATGCCCACCCTAAACGGGTGTCAACGCATTTGCCAGTTGTTAGTTATTAGTTATCAATTCCTAATCCCTAATTTTCAATTGATTATTGACAGCCGCTGCTCTCTTATGAATTCGGCCACTCGCTCCCCTATCATTATGGACGTAGCGTTGGTATTCGCGCGGATACAGTCAGGCATGATGGCGGCATCGGCCACTCGCAGACCTTCCAGTCCATACACATTTGCGTGCTGGTCAACGACGGCCATCGGGTCCGATGACGGCCCCATCTTGCAGGTCCCTGAAATGTGGTGGCTCGTTGTCACGGTACGCATGATCCAGTCGTCCAGCGCGTCTTCGGATGCCAACTCGGATTCGGCCGGGTCTGTCAGGCTGCCAATGTAGTCGGATATGGCGTCCTGCCCGGCTATGTCGAGGCAAATTCGCACCGACTCTCTCATCCTGCGCAAATCGAACTCGGTCGCGAGCAGGTTGTAGTCCAGGTACGGCTGAATGCGCGGATTGGCGGTCCTGAGCCTCATTTCGCCCGCCGACTCGGCGAGGTAGATCGCGGCTGTCATTCCGAATCCAGGATCGCCCTCGCCCTCGTCGGTGTAATAGAGCCTCCGTCCGGCGTAGGAAATCGGGTGGATGAGCATGTCGTTCCGCAGATGCGATCCGGCGGCGGTGTATGTCAGAACGAACTGCAGCCGCGGGGCAAAGATGTCCTGTTCGTAACCTTCCTTTGTGTTCCATCTCAAGGAGACCTGCGGATGGTCCCGCAGATTCTGACCTACGCCGGGGGAATCGAGCACAACCGGGACTCCCATTTCCGACAGGTGATCGGCTGGGCCAACACCCGACAGCAGGAGCAGATGCGGCGATCCGATGGCCCCCGCCGACAGGATGATCTCTCTGCCGTTGACCACCTGAATCTCGTCGTCCTTCTCCACCTCTACGCCCACGGCCCTCTTGCCATCGAAGATCACTCGGTTCGCCTGAGTCCGGGACATGATCTCGAAGTTCGGCCTTTCCCTCGCGGGGTTGATGTAGCCTAGATTGGTGCTCCACCGGATTCGGTTGGGATTGTTGAACGGACACGGCCCGACACCTGTGGAATCGGGGTCGTTGTGGTCCGGAGTGTCTCCGAATCCGTACTGTCGGCAGGCCCGGTACCAAGCCTGCTGGTCCGGCAGCCATTCGTCGGAGGGGTATCTGCGAACGATTATCGGGCCTTCCGTACCGTGGAAGTCGTCCGAGAAGTCGGTGTCGGTCTCCACCCGACGAAAGTAGGGCAGCAGTTTCTGGAAACTCCATTCGTCATTGCCCCACGACGCCCAGTCGTCGTAGTCTTCCGGGACGCCGCGCAGGAATATCTGGGCATTGACCGCGGAGGAGCCTCCGGTCGTCTTGCCGCGAGGGACCAGTATCGGTGTCGCCCTGTCGTTGGCTCTGGCGACGAAGTACCAGCGGTTGCCGGATTCCATCGCGTTCTTGAGCATCTCTTTTCCGGTCAGCCCGTGTCCGTAGCCGTACTTGACGTCGGAAGGCGTGCTGTCCAGGTCGGGATAGTCCGGTCCCGCCTCGATGAGCAAGACATTGTGATCGGGGTTTTCCGTAAGCCGGCTTGCGAGAACGGCGCCCGCCGATCCCGCTCCCACGATTATGTAGTCGTATATCATTGTTGGCTGCCCCACGAAGTGTACTGTGCTGGCGCGTCCGAGTCGAGACTATTCCACCAAGTCGAACCGTTCCGACTCAGTCGGGCGGGCCCACAGCAAGTCGGCTCCCGCCATGGCGCGTTCGCGTTCAGGGCTGGCCCGCCATTCATCGTAGATTTCGTTGCTTTCCCAGGCGACGAGTGTCGTTATCTTGGTAGGGTCCGACAGGGAGACGAGTGTCTGGCGACTTATGAATCCCGGATGTCTGCTCTGCGCCTCGCCGTTGCCGTCGAGCAACGTCCGAGCTTCGCCGACTGCATCTGCCTTAGCCCAGTGGTGAGTGAGCACTCCTATCATTGTCTTCTCCTGATCTAGGACGTACTAGGTTCTGTTGACATTTGATGATTCTGCCCTCTAGACGATCATAGCGATAACAATGTCAGCTATACTCCAAACTCTTGGATTCCCGTTTTCATGGGAATGACGGTAAATGTCAACACGGCCTGTATGAGCTTTCATTCGCGAATGGACATTATCAGGATACACGATGACGCGCGGTATGGGGTCACGATTGTGAAATATAATACAAATACTATATTTATGCTGTCGTTGTGCTATAATTTCTATTCATGGACTGGAACGTATGTATGATGGGGAGGGTCGGCATATTCGAAATACTGCGATCTTCTCCCAAGACGGCCCTCGTACTCTATATGATTGTAATGTGGACGTACATATTTGAATTTGTATAATTTATATATATCGGCGAGAGCATATTTATGCGTTATGAAGTTCAAATAATGAGGTTGATCAAATGGATAGGCTCGACGTACAAATAGTCTCCCGATTGCAGGAGGACGGAAACGCGACCAATGCGACTATAGCGAAGTCCATACTCCCATCGCCTGTGAGCGAGGAGACAGTCCGACGGCGACTGAAGCGCCTTATGCAAGAGGGGTACATGAAGATTGTCGCGGTTCCCGACGCTAGAAAGATGGGCTATGAGTCGCAGGTAATAATAGGGCTTCAGGTTGACGCGAACAAGATTGACGATGTCGCCGACACTCTGTCCGAGATGAACGAGGTCAGCTGGGTTTCGGTTACCACAGGATCCTTCGACATCTTCGGGTGGGCAACGGTAAAGTCCTTCGACCAGCTCAGCGAATTCCTCAGAACTCGCGTGGGACGGATAGAGGGCGTAAAGAAGATGGAGACATTCCTGACTCTTGAGTCTAAGAAGCAGGAACACGGCTTGAATATGAAATCAGTCACCATCTGAATGGACGCACCCCAGGGTCTTTCGATCATCTGAAAACCAGGCCGGTCAACCAGACAATCGTCCCCTCTCCCTCGATGGGCTCGCAGGGATATGAAAACGTGCAAACGAATCCCTTCCCCTTGATGAGGGAAGGTTAGGATGGGGGTGATGTCCCTCTACCGACTAAGCTGATACAGCATCCGTGAGTTAGCTTCGTTTGACAGTGCCTTTCGATTTTACGTAACATTGGACTGTGAACTTTCGCATGGGGGTACGGTCCGTTGCAATCCGAAGGTCCTACGACACTCCTTGAGACTATTGGCGATTACATAAAGTATGCGAAGAAGCGCAAGGGATATAACTCTCAGGAAACCCCGAAGGAGTTACAGAGATTCGTTAGCTGGTGTGGCGCCAGCCGATCCATAAAAGACATACCCCCTTCTGTGATAGGCGAATACGCCGACAGAGTTGCAGGGACAGGAACAACCCCACAAGCCTCGGAGAGGCTGCAAGAAGTGAGAAAGTTCCTGTCCTTTGTGCGTAACAAAGGTCTCGGACCCGAGGACAGAGACGGCAAACAGGTCAATCTCGCCCACCATGTAAGAGTCAGAAGGACGCGCGTCAGGCAGAGTCGCGCTGCCATCCAGGAAGAGAAGTTCATCGAGTTGACCGCGGAGGGGCATGAACAGCTGGTCAACGAACTCGAGAGCCTCAAGTCTCAGCGCGGTGACCTCGCAGAGGAGATCCGCAGGGCCGCCGCCGACAAGGACGTGCGTGAGAACGCGCCTCTCGAAGCCGCCAGGGAAGAGGCCGGAAGGGTTGAGTCCCGCATCCGCGAGATCGAGGCTACGCTGGGCAATGCCGTCGTCATAGACGCAAACGATCCCACACGTTCCCAGATCATCAAGCTCGGCACGGTCGTCGAGGTACAGGATATTTCCTCAGAGCGGGAATTCAAGTACACCGTAGTCAGCGCATCCGAAGCCAATCCACTGGAGTTCAAGATTTCGGATGCCTCCCCGCTGGGCAAGGTGTTGTTGGGCAGAGCCGCCGGCCACGAGGTAGTCGCCGACACCCCCAGAGGCAACGTGACGTACAAGATCATCAGCATTTCCTGAACCGACCGACAATATGACAATCGCAGGGGCCGCGTCAGCGGCCTCTTTTTTTCGTACTGAACGCTAGCGCTGCCGACTTCTGTTCTCGTTGGTGTATCATGGAACGACGCTCTCACGCGTAACTCAGCAAGCAAGGTGAAATGAATGACAACCCAAGTCAGAGAATCCGATACCAGGGAAATGGTCGAAGACCTGAACAAGCTGGTTTCAGGAGAAGTAAGGTTCGACAAGATGAGCCGCGTCCTGTATTCCACGGACGCAAGCATCTACGAGATCGAGCCGATTGGGGTGGTCATTCCGCGCACGCCGGAGGACGTTATAGCCGTCGTCGAGACGGCCAACAAGTATGGTGTGTCCGTCCTGCCAAGGGGAGGCGGCACCAGCCTCGGCGGTCAGACCGTCGGACACTCTATCGTAATGGACTTCTCCAAGTACATGCACAACGTCATCGAGGTCAACGAGGAGGAGCGCTGGGTGCGCACGCAGCCCGGAATTGTACTGGATGTGCTTAATCACCAACTGCGTGACCGTGGCCTCCTGTTCGCGCCGGACCCTTCCACCTCGAACCGGGGAAATGTGGGCGGCGCGCTTGGCAACAACTCCTGCGGGGCACACTCGATAATGTGGGGCAAGACCGTGGATAACGTGCGCGAACTCGATGTGGTGCTGTCCGACGGTACGCCGACGCGGTTTGGAGGACTGGATGGCGCTCAGCTTGAGTCCAGGATGCGCGGGGAGGGTCTGGAGGGGGACATATATCGCGGTCTGTTCCGAATCGGAGAGGCTAACCGCGACGAGATAATAGCTCGCTACCCAAAGATACAGCGGCGCGTGTCCGGCTACAATCTGGACGAGTTCGTGGGAGGCATGGGCTTCGACATGGCGCGCTTTGTAGTGGGTTCCGAGGGCACGCTGGTGACTATCACGGAAGCCAAGTTGAACCTTGTTCCCAAGCCGAAGGTGACCGGACTCGGTGTGCTGCACTGCGCCGACCTGCTCGAATCAATGGAGGCGACGGTCGCCGCGCTCGAATTCGAGCCCGCCGCTGTGGAACTCATAGGCTCGATGATCATCCGGCAGGCGAAGTCCAACCTGGCTTACTCGCGTATCACCGACTTCATAGACGGCGATCCGGAGGGGCTGCTGGCCATAGAGATGGTTGGTGACAGCCAGGACGAGGTCATCTCTAAGCTCGTCCACCTCGGCGCGATATTCTCGAGCAGAAACCTCGGCTACACATTCCTCAGAATGCTGCGGCCGGAGGACCAGAATAAGGTGTGGGAGGTCCGCAAAGCCGGTCTGGGACTCATGATGAACGTGCCGGGCGACGCCAAGCCCCTGCCGTTCGTTGAAGACACAGCGGTCGCGCCCGAACACCTGCCCGACTTCGTTCGCAGGTTCGACGAGATTGTAACGTCTCACGGCACGGAGGCCGGGTACTACGGCCACGCCAGCGTCGGATGCCTGCACATTCGCCCGCTAATCAACCCGAAGCGCCAGGAGGACGTTGACCGCATGGTCTCCATCGCCGAGGAGGTCGGGGACCTCGTGATGGAATACGGCGGCTCGATGAGCGGCGAGCACGGCGACGGGCTTGTACGCAGCTGGTTCAACCGAAAGATGTTTGGAGACCAGCTTTACGAAGCGTTCAGAGACGTGAAGCGGACGTTCGACCCGAATGGCATAATGAACCCGGGCAAGATCGTTGACGCCCAGCCGATGACCGAGAACCTGCGGATCGGCCCTGAGTACAATCCCGTTCAGCTCGATACGGGCTTCACGTTCGGGTCGGAGGGAAGTTTCGCCCACGGCATAGAGATGTGCAACGGACAGGGCGCGTGCCGCAAGACACTCGGAGGCACGATGTGCCCGTCCTACATGGTGACACGCGAGGAGGAACACTCCACGCGGGGTAGGGCAAACGCGCTCAGGGCGGCGCTCTCCGGCGCGCTCCCCACGAACTCCCTAACGGACAAGCGGCTGTACGACGTGCTGGACCTGTGTCTCGAATGCAAGGGCTGCGCGGCTGAGTGTCCGTCCAACGTTGACATGGCGAAACTCAAGTACGAATTCCTGAACCAGTATCACAAGGCGAACGGCCTGCCTCTGCGCAACCAGTTCTTCGGCAACATAGCCGCGCTCAGCAAGTTCGGCTCGTTCTTCGCGCCGCTCTCCAACTGGGCCAACAGACTGCCCATGGCGCGGCGTATGCTGGAAACCCAGGTCGGAATTGACAGCAGGCGTGAACTTCCGCCGTTCGCCAGCCAGACCTTCGTTCAGTGGTTCAGGGCGCGGGGAGGTTTGCCCGATTCGGCGAACCGGCTCGGACAGGTCGTGCTATTCCCGGACACTTTCACCAACTACAACCACCCCGAACTCGGGAGGGCCGCTGTCAAGGTCATGGAGGCTCTGGGGTACCAGGTTATCCTTCCCAAGGTCAGGTGCTGCGGACGCCCGATGCTCTCCAAGGGTATGTTGGACAAGGCGAAAGAGAACGCCGGATACAACATCGGCGCCATCTATGACTACGTGGAGTCGGGCGCCAAGCTGGTGGGAATCGAGCCGAGCTGCGTTCTAGGCTTCGCAGACGAATTCGCGGACCTGGTTCCGGAGGACGCGAACAGGGCTGCGTTGATCGGCGAGAACACGATGCTGGTCGAGCAGTTCGTAGCATACGCGCTGGAGCAAGGCGCGGAACTCGACCTGGACGGATCTAACCTGCCAGACAAGATACTGTTCCAGGGACACTGCCACCAGAGGGCGCGGATCGGAGTCGCGCCCGCGTTGAGCGTCCTCAGATCCATCGAGGGATGCGAGACGGTCGAGATCAACTCCGGCTGCTGCGGAATGGCGGGCAGTTTCGGCTATGAGACCGAGCACTACGACATCTCCATGCAGATAGGCGAGATGTCGCTCTTCCCCACGATACGAGACCAGGAAGGCGACTTCGTTGTGGTGGCTGAGGGCGTGTCGTGCCGCCAGCAGATAGCGCAAGGCACCGACAAGCCCGCCCGCCATCTCGTCGAGGTGGTTGCGGACGCGCTGGTCTGATTACAAAACCAAGCGCATCATCGCTTATACTGAATGTCCGCAGACTGCGACGATGACGGAGGCATCCGATGTCCGAACGACACACAGACAGCAACGGCACATACCAGGACAGCGTGGAAGTCACCGGCCGCGTTATGGAAGTCAACATACTCAAGAAACAGTGCCAACTATGGCTGGATGACGCCACGTATGTTCCCCTCGCCTTCACCGAGGAGCAGGAACCCCGCATCGCGACCGCGCTCAAGACACACAAAGACAGGGAGCTTACGGTGCGCGGCGTCGGCGAGTTCACGCCGGACGGGGTTCTGAAGCGCGTCGTAAGCGCGGACGAACTCATCCTAGAGTACGCCAGCCGGATTCTGGAGCCGACCGTCTCGAAGGGTTCGAGCGCCGATGACCTCATGGAATGGATTGATGAACTGTTTAGCGACCTTCCAGAAGAAGAGTGGGAAAACGTTCCTACTGATTATGTGAACTATTAAGCGAGCGAGGTCATGGGATTTTCGGAGAATGAATCGGGTATTCGTGGACGCGGTATATTGGATCGCTCGCACTGACCAGCGAGACCAATGGCGAGATGTCGCTATCGCGGCATATAATAGACTTGGACGCGATACTCAACTTGTGACCACCGAGGAAGTGCTCACCGAGTTCTTGACCCACCTGTCAAGCGGAGGCCCCGAACTGCGGCGAAGGGCCACAGCCGCTGTCCGCCGCATTATGGACGACCCTAGCATACAAGTCGTCCAACAGACGCACGAATCCTTCATAGAGGGTCTCAATCTCTACGCCAGTCGCCTCGATAAGGGCTACAGCCTCCAGGATTGCGTATCCATGAATGTCATGGAGTCTGCGGACATAACCGAAGTCCTCACCAACGACCGCCACTTCGATCAGGAAGGCTTCGCCATCCTGATGCGGTAGCATCGTTCGCGCCTCGGATCATCTACCCGGCAACCTCCGGCGACCAGTTATAGACCTTCGACAGGGCGCCGCCCATGAGGGTCGCGCGCTCCGAATCGGAAAGCTGGTCCGTAACCCGGAACGCCTCGACTCCCTGCTCGTATGTCAGCAGATTAACGGCCCTGGTCCAGTCCGTGCCCCACAGGCATCGCTCCAGACCAAACGCCTCGAATATCTTCCCAAGAGGCTCCCAGATGTCGGGGTAGGGGAACGGCTCGTGGGACAGTGTGCAGGCCCCCGAAATCTTTATTGCCACGTTGTCCAATTGGGCGAGCGACAGTACGTTGTCAAGGTCGGCGAACGGTTCGGTCGGCGCGGGCGGCTCGAACGGCTGGGCCAGTCCCACGTGATCAATGACTATCTGCGTACTCGGGTTCCGGCGGGCGAGTTCGCGCACCAACGGCAGGTGGCCTGAACTCATTATGTTGATTGGCACGCTCGCCTGGGCGCCGGCGGCGAGTATGCGGTTCAGTCCCGGGTGGTCGGCATCGTATGTGCCGTAGCTGAGCATGATGCGCGCTCCGACCACGCCGGGCGTTCCTGTCCACTCTGCCATGTCGTCCTCTATGGTGTCGGACTCGGGGTCGAACGGTCTGATCAGGCCGAACTTGCCCGGATGCTTCGCGTACACCTCCAGCGCGTAGCTGGCGTCGTAGCGATACATGGAGTAGGGGGAGACCAGAAGCGCGCCGTCCACCCCGACCGCATCCATCGCGGCCACCATGTCGTCCCCGGTTACCTCTTCCGGCCCGGTCAGATGGCCGTGCCAGGGTCGCTCCGGTCGGTCACGCTCGTAGGCATGTACCTGCGAGTCAATCGTTGGAGTTCGTGTCGTCATTGTCTTCTCCTATGGACGAATTCGCCCAGTCATATACTTTCGTTTATAAAGCAACAGGTGGCTTAACTGGTGACCGACAGGTGGGCAACAGGTAATTAGAACACCAGAGATCCACCTGTTAATCACCTGCACTAGCTTTGGGGGAAATTTTCCGTCCCTCCGATATTGGATCAGTATAAATGAATATTTATGTATGTCGAAGTTTAGAAATAAGATTGGACGCGCTTCACAATTAGTTTGTATGTTCGTATTATAGTGTATCGAGGAGCTTTGTACAATCCGTCGCCCTTCTGTGCCCCTGTTACGGCTTCTTCACTCAGGCTTAGCCAGCACGTAGTAGCTGCGCTCGATCTCTTTGTGGTATGCCTCGGGTAGTCGCGCCCAGTCGTGAATATCCACGATGATGGGTAGGTTCGATTCGTCGAACGCATCGTACAGCCGGGATATGGCATTGACGCTCACGGGCGTCAGGTCGGGAGTCCGAAGTACCAGGTCGAGGTCGCTGGCGTCGTGATTGGAGCCGTCAACACGGCTGCCGTAGGCCCACACTTCTATCTCAGGCGTATTTCGGCTGAGTATGCTGACCACCTGTTCGCGGTAGTCCTGGGGGAGATGTAGGTCCTTACTCATCGGTCTCAGCTCCGATCACCTCCGCGATGCGCTTGGCATCTTCTATCAGGGGCGGTAGCGCCGTGAGCGCCTGCTCCGCGAATTCCCTGCCGTAGCGGTGGGCAATCCTGTTGCGATGGTCCCTGTAACTTAACCACCTGCGGCACTCGTCCAGTGAGATGAGGTGCAGCCTTGCGGCCTCCCGGAAGACCTGTCCGAAAGTGAAGTCGTTCACCTGCCTGATTGTTGCGAAATACGGCCTGAGCCGTCTTCGCATCAGCGATGCGGTGAGCTCAAGCACTACTTGAAACTCGTTCATGCACGCGCCTCGATACACGTTATACATAGGCTCGCCAGGTTCCTGCTCCCGCAGACCTCCGAGGGCAAGTTCCAGTGTGGTGACGGTTTGCGTGAGGTTGTCCGTGTTGATTCTGGGCATAGCCCTCCTCCTTATCGAGAGATTATATAGGATGGTCGCCGGTGTCTCTCCAAAGAAATCAGGAGACAGGCGATATGCTGAAACGCGCGGTTCATCCCGGCGAGATTCTAAGAGACGAGCTTGAGGAACTCGGAGTGTCTCAAACCGAATTCGCCCGTCAGATCAATGTGCCGCCCAATCGCATCAGCCAGATAATCACAGGCAAGCGTTCCATAACCGGCGATACCGCGCTCAGATTCGGACACTGGTTCGGCGTCGAGCCTCAATTTTGGCTGAACCTCCAGGCTCAGTTCGATCTCGCGGTCGCCGAACGGCGGGTAGGAAATTCGGTACGCGCTCTGCCCACCGCCGCCCAAATCGGATAAGGGTTGGCGGAATGGGGATGGACTCTAGCCCCGTTAGACACAGTAGTTGCCTTCCAGGTTGGCCATAGCCAACGGTGAGAAGTACGAAGACGGGATATCTATGCAGACCGCGGAAGATGTCGCCGCCTGATGTCGTTTACACACCATTTGACGTGACCTCCGCGCTCAGTGGTGTAACCCTCACTGGACACGCCAATAATCTCACCATTGCGAGCTTTCAGCCTCCAACGCCATTCACCGGCTACGTCTCGATATTTCTCAAAGAACGCTGTCCTAACCTCTCTTCCTATCTGCCGGATGGTGAACCTAACTGCATAGCAGATCACTGCCGCATACATCGCTATATAGAGTACAGAATCAACAAAGCTGAAATAGCGTTGAATAGCGAAGTACCATGTATCGCCGTCCGGGAGGAGCAAGGCCAATATAGTGTACGAGATAGGTTGAGCTAGACGATAGCCTAGACCGATCAGGATGATCTTACCCGTATGATTGTATAGAACTGTATAAATATCTTATTCAGCATCATCGTATCGGTACGTACCAAGGCGCCTCCGGCGCTTCTATCGTTAGAGATTCACCTAACTCTGAATAGGTTGTCGTAACGATCATCGAGACATCATCCCTAATCCGATGAAGCTCCGACTCCCTTATGATACCATCCAGACTTATCCAGAACTCATACTCAGACGATGAGAAGTGATTGACTATCTCATCGTCAAGCTCGACCTCGCCCAGGTACTCCCAAGGCTCAGTACCGGAATAGCCGCAAAACCCTCCCTCAAAACTCTCAGGCAAAGAATAGCGCATGCCTTCATTTGGCTCTACCGGGCCGCTCACCTCATCTACTATCCATTCAGTCCACTCAGCAAAATCGTCTAACTCTCTGACGTAGATAAAGCCACCTACAATATAGACTTCCTGCCATATATCATCCTCAGTTGTATAGCGATTCTCCTCATAACGGTTAGGTCCATCAATATGAACCTTCTGAGTGATCTCGATTATCTCATCATCTACGTTATAGATACCCCGATTCAGGAGGACGCCAGTAGGCATTTCCGCATACGTACAGGGATCTCTCTCGACAGCCTGACCTACAACCCATTCAGGTTCTCGATCACAGGCTATCACAGATAGCAACATGACCAAGCAGATGATTGCTAGACCTCTCATAACCTCTCACCCTGGTAAGAGAGGCCAGTCAACAGTAACCGACCTCTCTCCCTCTCTCTGCCTGTCTAGTTAACTGTCGGAGCGGTTATCGTGAACGGCTGAGTCGGATAGGTGAACGTCGCTTCTGTCTCAAGCTCTATCTGGCCTGGATAGGTCTCGTCCACTGAGAACTTACTCACCCGGCCATCGTCGTTGATCCAGAACTCCCAATCTGCATCTACCTGATCGTCGTCAACCCTAGCCGAGAAGTGTTTGACTGTCTCACCTCCCAACTGTGCCTCACCCAGGTACTTGTGATCCTTCATTACGTCTATACCGCAGAAGGACGGAGCCGAACTGCTATCATCATCTACCTGTCCGACTGGCCCGACAGACCCGGCATTAGGATCGGAGAAACTGTAAGGCTGAACGTACCAATCACCCCATTCTCCCGACAGATCCATTTGTCGGTCGTATGCTTTACCATCAACCAGGTACATCTCGCTCTGTTCCACAGTATCGAGATTCCTTGAGTGTCTGTACACACTATCCCCAGCCGTCTTAACTTCCCAGCGGAAGCGGAGGGACACCTTGCCGTCTCTAGTCTCGACTCCATTCAGGATGACGTGGCTCGTAACGATGTCCTCTGCATCCGCGCAAGCGTCCTCGATGACAGTCTGAGCGTCCACAGTAGGGACAGACCTTGAACCTATCAACATCCAGACAGCGACAGCCGCACCTGCCAGAACAAGCGCGACAGCGGCAATCCCGATTCCAACTATTGACTTGTGTTTCATTTATATTACGGCCCGGCGATGACCTGAGCAGACCATCGCCGGGCTGATTCTTTTCTCTCCCAGTTGTGTTCGCTAAGGGACTGTCGGAGCCGTGATCGTGAACGGCTGAGTTGGGTACGTTATCGTTGCCTCCACTTCTGCTACTACCCGATCAGGCGTAGTCTCAGTAACCGCGTATTGACTTACCCGCCCCAAGTCATTGACCCACAACTCTAGAGCGGTGTCAGAACCTTGATCGTCAACCTTTGCGGAGAAATGCTTAACCTTCGCTCCATTTAACTGAACCTCGCCTAGGTACCTATGATCTGTCAGGTCGCCTAGACCGCAGAAGCCAGTATCAGGTTGAGCAGCATCGTCAACCCTCCCGACCGGCCCGGTAGGTTCTGAATCAGGGATAACGAAATCCCTTACGCTCCACGCTCCCCACGTGCCTCGATCACCTGTGCCTCGGCTGTACATTTTGCCACCGACGATGTAGAACTCAGTCTCATGGAGGCTGTCGAGATTCTTCAGGTACCTGTACAGAGATTTCCCGTCAGTCTTCAACTCCCACCGAAAGCGAGATATTACCTCACCATCCAAGGAGTCAGTACCGTGCAAGACCATATGCGCGGACTGGAACTCAGCATCCGCGCAGGCGTTCGCTATCACGGCCTGAGCGTCCACAGTAGGGACCGAAAACCAATTTCTCACCGCCAAGACAGCCACAGCCGCGACAACCAGGACGAAGGGTATGATAAGCCATTTAGTTGCTCTCATCTAGTAAGACCTCTCTTAATCTATCTACTAGGAACTCGCCGATAATTGCCAGTCTTTACTTCCAGTCCTGCCGAGGTACTGAGCTTAGCGTTAGCATTGCCAGCTTGTATAGCGTGAGTGGACTTAACGTAGAACACCACGACCGAGGTGCCAATAGAGAATTGGGTCTCCGTTTCCCAAAGACAAGTCCGACTTCTCAGACAGAGCTTACCGCCAATCCCGGTAGATTCACCATCTACGACAGTACCTAGCCTAGTCTTAGACCCCTTGTACAGAGCCGCCTTGAGCGTGGTCGTTGCATTGCTAGTTGATGAGGATTGAACTAGCGCAAAGGAGCACTTCGATTCGGCGTCGAGAGGGAATCTAAATAAGGCAGCTATTGCCAGCCTAGCCCAATTCTTGACCTGGCCCCTGTACATTATCGAGCGCGCTGAATGGGACGACCCATTTGATGTTCGAGCTACCTTCGTGAGGGCACTCTTATCAATGCCAGGCAGAACCGGAACAATCGTATGACATTCCTCCCGATCCATCACTCGTTCAGGCAAAGCAGGTGGACATGGAGTAGTCCTAATTGTCAGCCCTATCGAGGTATCACTATATTCAGCTTCGTAGTTTCTCCCATCTCCATACGACTCTAGTAATAGGTAGTAGGTTGTACCGCACTTGAAGTTGGTAAACTCTTTCGGGGAACCTACTATATCATCGTCGTGGATTGTCCAGGGGCCAATTGGCCCGGGGCCTCTCCACAACCTAAAGTGATCTGTTCCTCCCCTACTCCTCCAAGAGAGTAGGATAGAGTTCTTACCCTTGACTGTCAGTAGCTTTCCTTGCTTGTACGTGAAAGCTGTAGGGGCTGGCGGAGCCTTCAATGTCTTCTTCTTCTTCGAGCTTGATGAGCTTGAATCATCATCAGGTACAGGCGTCGCCGTCGGTACAGGCACTGCTGTCGCCGTCGGCACTGGTGTTGCCGTCGGTATCGGTGTCGGTGTTGCTGTGCGGTGATACTGACGTTGACCTTCTGCGAAATCACATCCGTTATCTGCATCCCCGGTTTCTCCTCCCATGCAACCTCGACCATATTCAGGTTCAGCCGTTGCTTTCGGTAATGGCGTCTCTGTGGGTTCAGGTTCGATAATCGCAGGCGTTGGCGTAACCGTTGGCGCGGGACTCTCATCCTGCGCGACCACGCCTCCGCTTTCACTTACTGCTATCCCTGCCACTAGGATAAGAACAGCGACCGCTAATACTATTATACGAATCAAATCTTACCTTCCTCTTGCTCAACTTACTTGGGGCTCGTGCTCCAGCGGCGCATAACCTTAGAGGAAGTCGAAAACCGGGGAACAGATACAGATGACCCTATTTCGGACGATGAAGGGCTTCAGAATAGGTACAAATGACCCTATTTTCGCCGAAGTACGGTATTTTCCGCCCGAAAGGGCCAAAACAGGATTGGAGAGAACGGAACATGGCTAACCGACGGAAGTGTCTCGCTACCAGCGAAAGGCGAAGATCAGGAACTTGGACGATCCCTATTCAATCCGAATCGTCCGGTGAAGACCCCTCATCACCCATGAGGAATCCCCGCCTGGCCGCATACGAAATCAGCTTATTGCGTGAGTCCAGGCCCAGCTTGGAGCGAATTCGGGCCACACCGTTCCTCACGGTCGCCGGGGCGAGTTTCAGTCTCCCGGCGATCTCCTTGTTGCCATAGCCCTCGCCCACCATCCTCAGCATGACGACCTCCTGCCTGGACAGTATCTCGGGCATCGAGGCGGGGGGCTGGTCGCCGAAGACTCTGCGTAGTCTCGCCGCCACCTGCTCCTTTATCTCGGCCCTGAAGTATGTTCCTCCGCCTGCAACCACCTTGATCGCAAGCGCCAGGTCCGATCCCTGGGTGTACTTGGAGACGTACCCGGCGGCCCCGGCCAGCACGGACAGGACTATCTCCTCCTCCCGTTCTACGTCGGAGAGCATGACGACCCTGGTTGAAGGAAACTTCTCCGGGATCTCGCGGCAGACCGAGACGGATTCCATGTCCGGCCACCTGAGACTCATCAGAGCCACGTCGGGGCAAAGCTCCTCCATGAGATTCAACGCAGCATCGCCGGGTTTCGCGTCTCCGACCACCTCGATGCCTTCCTCCATCTCGATGGCCGTCCGAAGACCGAGCCTGAGAAACGCGTTTTCGTCAATGATGAGCAGGCTGATCAAGTACGTCGCTTCCGCTCTGCATCGAGAGGTCGAAGACTATGTGCGTGCCCGAGTCCCCGGAGACGCTTATCTCCAGCTCTCCACCCATATCCGCCGCCCTCGCCCTGATTTCCTCGGCCCCATCCCCGGTCAGTATGGACTCTTCGTCTGCGGTCCCATCGTCCGCTATTGCAACCTGTATTCCGCCGTTACTGACCGCCAGTTCCAGATGAACGTGAGACGCGGTGGAACTGTGCAGAATGTCGGCCAGCCTGTACTGCATTATGTCGTAGCACCCGACCACGACTGACAGAGGCAGTCGGGGCAGGTCGTCCGACACGCTCACGTCGGCACGGATCCCGGAAACTCCCTCGAACTCCGCCGCCAGATTCCTCACGACCGTCTCCGGTCCGGTATCTTCTCTCAGAGCCGGCAGCAGGTAGTACAGGTACTGGCGGGTATCCAGAAACAGCACCCGTGTGGGAGGCACCAGACGACTCAACCGAGGCGCGAGGGGGTTGTCGTTCCTGCTGGCGATGTCGTCGCACGCCTGCAGGCTGAGCATCAGTGAGTACATCGAACCCGTTATCCGGTCGTGAATCTGCCTTGTGAGAAGTTCCCACTCGTATGGAGTCCTCACGTCCGTGGCGCGCTGCCGGAGGCGAGCTATCCTGATGCCGACGGCGATCTGGCTGACCAGGGTCTGGTCGAGGCCGAATCGGCCCGGCACAACGGCTTCCGCTTCCCTCGAAGCCACCAGCAGAACACCCATGAGGGCGTCGCTGTCGCGTATCGGAATCGCCGCGCTCCACGACTCCTTGTCTCGGACAGAACGTGTGCGTTCTTCGCTGATGGCCTGGAATATGAGGTGGTCGGTCTGGCTGGCATATTGCTCGAGGTCCTCGAAGTTTCCCACCCAGCCCGACAGCTTTACGTCCCCACCATCCGGTCCCACCAGGTATATCCCCACCGTGTCGTAGCGGTGGCGTTCACCAATGGTACGGGCAACTCGGCGCATCATGTCGTTGATGTTGGAGGTGATCACTGCCACCGACCTGGTGATCTCCAGCATCGTTCCGAGATCGGCTAGGGCTCTCTCCGCCTTGACCCTGCTGCGCTGGAGTCTGAAACACATATCTCCGAGATAGCCAAGGATGCCCGCCACAAGGAGAATCGTGAACATCGAGCTGAAGTACAGGTAACGCTGGGAACCGATCCAGGCCGGGTCACCGTCTGCAACGAAATCTGCGACCACTGAGCAGACAACTATGTAGAAGGCCGCTATCAGAATGGACCAGCGCATTCCCAATATCAGACACGGAAGCACCAGCGATGAGAACCAGACATGCCAGAACGGACTGCCCCAGCCTCCGCTCAGCAGTATGGCGGTCAGTCCAGCCAGCATATCAATCAGTCCGACAACCAAGACGACGATGACCGCGGTCGGCCTTCGAATGCCGTCGTGTTCCTCGGTCATGAATGACCTCAGAAGAATCGTGTAGGTGGTGGCAACAACCAGACCGAGGAGAGCTGCATAGATGACCAGCGCCGGACCGAACTGAAGATTTTCGTCCGGGGCGCTGCGCGTGAACAGGACGACTAAGGGAGGAACGCAGGTGACTATACGAAGCAGGTAGTAGAGTGCCACCGGGCAGTGGGCTGCGATCATTCGCCTGAGCACGGAAGGGCCCGACAGGCGAAGCAAGTCGTTCAGGGAACTCCTCTGTCTCTTCATCGAGTAGCTACCGAAACCTCCTGTGGAAATGTGGCGGCAAATCTATCAGACTCATTTATTGGCTGCAAATGTTCTAGCGACATGGCCAGGGTCTTTTCATTATTAAGCGTCTCAAGAGTAGTCCGTTCGTGGTGAGCTTGTCGAACCATGAACGGACGGCCCTTCGACAGGCTCAGGGCGAACGAGAGATCGAAGACGAGACAAAAACGAAAAGACCCTTCCTCCCTTCATCTCAAACTTTTATGGCTCGTCCGTATGGTGTAGAATAGTTTGGGTCGTTTGGACGACCCCGCTAAGACTATTGATGAGGTTCGTTTTTTGCCTGAATATGATGTACTGGTTCTCGGCTCAGGTCCGGGGGGATATGTAGCCGCCATTCGCGCCGGACAGTTGGGGATGAAGACGGCGGTAGTGGAGAGGGACGCACTTGGTGGTATCTGTCTCAACTGGGGATGTATTCCCTCCAAGGCACTTCTCAGGAATGCCGAGGTACTCAGCATCATCCGGCACGCCGACGAATACGGGATAGGCGTCGGCGACGTAAGCCCGGACTTCGGAAAGGCGATTGACCGCAGCCGCAGCGTGGTCGGTCGCCTGACACGGGGAGTAGGTTCGCTCTTGCGCAAGAATAAGGTGGACCACATCCAGGGGACGGGAGCGCTTCAGGACGCGAACACGGTTCGCATTGCCGAGGACGGCGACGCCGTGTCGGCGAATCACATCATCGTAGCCACCGGCGCGAGCCAGAGGGATATTCCGGGCCTGCCGATAGACCGCGAGACGGTCATCACAAGCCGCGAGGCGCTGGAGCTCAAGGAGGTGCCGGAGCGCGTCGTGATTGTCGGGGGCGGCGCTACCGGGTGCGAGTTCGCCTACGTGTGGCGCGCTTACGGGGCCGAGGTCACTATCGTGGAGCTTATGCCGCGTCTCATTCCGAACGAGGATGAAGAGATAAGCGCGCAGCTTGAGCGTTCGTTCAGAAGGCAGGGCATCAAGAGCGTTACCGGAGCCCAGGTGGAAGGGATCGAGGTGAATGGCGGCTCTGCCCGGGTGTCCATCTCGACCGATGCGGAGAACATAGTCGAAGATTGCGACAAGGTTCTGGTCGCCGTAGGGGTGCAGGGCAATACCGCCGGAATCGGCCTGGCGGCGGCGGGAGTCCGAACCGAGCGGGGATTCATACCCGTTGACGACTCCATGCGCACGAACGTCCCCAACATCTACGCGATAGGCGACGTCACGGGAAAGATGCTTCTGGCGCACGTCGCGTCCGCGCAGGGGGTAACGGCGGTCGAGCGCTTAGCCGGTCTCGATCCCCAGCCGCTGGACTATGTCCAGATACCCAGGGCCATCTACTGCCGACCGCAGGTTGCCAGCTTCGGCCTTACCGAGGCGCAGGCGAGGGAGCAGGGATACCCCGTCAAGGTGGGCCGCTTCCCGATGGCGGCGAGCGGCAAGGCGCTGGCAATGAACGAGTCCGAGGGCATGGTGAAGCTGGTGGTTGACGAGGAAATCGGAGAGATTCTGGGCGCGCACATGATAGGAGCCGAGGTCACGGAGCTGCTCGGCGAACTCGGAATGACCAAGCTGCTGGAAGCTACGACAGCCGAACTAGGCTGGCTTGTGCATCCGCATCCGACAATCTCTGAAACGATAAAAGAGGCCGCGCTTGCCGCTGAGGGGGAAGCTATCCATATCTGATGACCAACGACTAAGAACTAAAAACTAACGACTAACCGAGGAAGTCCATGAAAGTAGCTATAAATATAGACAAGGCGCAGGTGGCCGACTTCTACCGGAAGATGCTTCTCATCCGACGGTTCGAGGAGGCCAGCGGCAGGCTCTATATGCAGGGTCTCATCCGTGGCTTCCTCCATCTGTACATAGGCGAAGAGGCGGTCGCCGTCGGCGCGATCAGCCTTCTGGAACCCCAGGACTACATAATCACGCACTACCGCGACCACGGACACGCGCTCGCTCGCGGCATGGACCCGAAAGCGTGCATGGCCGAGCTTTGCGGCAGGGCCACCGGCTCCAGCGGAGGCAAGGGCGGCTCGATGCACCTTTTCGACGCTGACAAGCACTTCATGGGCGGTCACGCGATTGTCGGCGGCCAGATGCCGATAGGCGTCGGAATGGGGCTGGGCATAAAGATGAAGCGGCAGAACGGTGTCGTCATGGTGTTCTTCGGCGACGGCGCTGTGAACGAGGGGGAGTTCCACGAGTCGCTGAACCTGGCTTCGCTCTGGAATCTGCCCGTCATCTTCATGCTGGAAAACAACCTGTACGGCATGGGGTCGCACGTAGATATGACCCACGCCGCCGGGCGGGACATCTATAACTCCGCCGAGTATTACAAGATACCCGCGACGCAAGTTGACGGCATGGACCTCATAGCCGTGCGAGAGGCAACTTCCTACGCCATAGACCGCGTTCGCTCAGGCTCAGGCCCCGTGTTCCTGGAGGCCATGACGTACAGATACCGGGGCCACTCCATGGCCGACCCGGTGAATTACAGGGAAATGGACGAGGTGGAGGAGTGGAGGATAAACGACCCTATTGACCGATTCAAGGCGCTAGCGCTCGGAGAAGGGCTTATCACCACCGGAGAGTTGGAAGAGATTGACGGCCAGGTCGCCGACGAGATAGACGAGGCGGTCGAGTTCGCCCGTGAGAGTCCCTTCCCAGAACTCGACGAACTCTACGACAACGTATATGCCTAGTGGTTCAACACGTTTGTATTGACGGCTTATTTGCCCTCACCCCCGCATCGGAGTACGGTGCAGGCTCTAGCCCTCTCCCAGGGGGAGAGGGGATAAATCTGAATATCCATCATAACTAAGTTGTCGTACTACCAGGATTCGGAGAACCTTATGTCCGAAATGATTATGAGAGAGGCGATTGCCCAAGGACTGCGTGAGGCCCTTGACCGGGACGAGGACGTGTTCATGATGGGCGAGGACATCGGCGCGTATGACGGCGCTTACGCCGTGACGCGCGGATTTCTGGAACGATACGGCCCCGAACGCATTCGGGACACGCCGATCTCCGAGTCCGGTTTCGTAGGCGCGGCAATCGGGGCGTCGCTGGTGGGAATGAGGCCGGTCGTCGAGATCATGACGATCAACTTCTCACTGCTGGCGATGGACCAGATCATCAACCACGCCGCGAAGCTGCACTATATGTCCAACGGACAGCTCAAGGTGCCGATGCTGGTAAGGACGGTGACCGGAGGCGGAGCGCAGCTCGCCGCTACCCACTCGCAGAGTTTCGAGGGCTGGTACGCATCTGTCCCGGGTCTCAAGGTGGCCGTGCCCTCCACTCCCTATGACGCGCTCGGGCTCATCCGTAGTTCGCTCAAAGACGACAATCCAATAATCTATGCCGAACACGCTCTGATCTACGGCGTCCGGGGCGATGTGCCGGACGACTACTACGAGGTGCCGTTCGGCAAGGCGGAGGTGCGCCGGGAGGGTTCGGACGTCACCATCATCGGCTACTCGCGCATGGCGCACGTAGCTATGGAGGCAGCCGACAAGCTGGCGGAACGCGGCAGGCAGGCGGAGGTGATTGATCTCAGAACCCTGAGGCCGCTGGACATCGAGACGATAGCCGAGTCTGTCAGAAAGACCAACCGCGCAGTCGTGGTCGAAGAGGCATGGCAGACGGGCGGATTCGCGGGGGAAGTCGCGAGCGCGATCCACGAGGAAGCCTTCGACTACCTGGACGGCCCGGTCGTGCGTGTGGGCGGCGTTGACGTTCCCGCGCCTTACTCCGGCCAACTCGAGGCCGCCACTATTCCGGATTCCGACAGAGTCGTGAGCGAAATTACCCGGACTTTCGGAATATAGAACGTGTCGCTCATTTAACTGATCCCGGTTGAACAGTTATCGTAATTCAAAACGGCTCTACGCAGGACTGTAGAGCCGTACTATATTTTCAGAGAGGGGGAGTTCCTTGGCTACTGAACTCACCATGCCCCAGATGGGCTACGACATGCAGGAAGGCACCGTTGTGCGGTGGCTGAAGGCCGAAGGCTCCAACGTCGAGTTGGGTGAGCCTGTGGCTGAGATCGAAACGGACAAGGCGGTGGTGGAGTTCGAGTCCTACGCCGCCGGCGTGTTGCATACGATACTGGTCGAAGAAGGCTCCACAGTGCCGGTCGGTCAGCCGATTGCCGTGGTCGGCGAAGAGGCCGAAGCCCCGGCCCCGGCTCCCGAGCCGGAAGTCCCCGAAATGGAAGAGGACCATCCCGCGATTCCTCTCGGAGCGTCAACCTCAGAACCCGCGCCGGTGGACGGTGTCGCGGAGGGGCCGCTCGACGTGCCCAGCGTGCCCGCACCCGACAGGCGTATATTCGCCACTCCCATAGCTCGCCAGATGGCTTTCGAGGCCGGAATTGATCTCGCGGACGTCGAAGGAACAGGGCCGGGCGGACGAATCGTCAAAGAGGACATCGTCAGATTCACAGAATCGCAGGCCGCCGCTTCCGCCGAGCCAGAACCTCCGGTTGTGGTCGAAGCTGAGATAGAGGCCGAGCCAGAAGTGGCGGAGGAGGCGCCCGCAGCAGTCGAAGCCATCGAGGTCCCAGAACCCGAGATGGACGCGGAGGCAGAAGTGGCAGCCGAGCCGGAAGCGGAACCTGAAGTCGAAGAGGTCGTCGTCGAGCCGGAACCGGAGCCCGTCGTGGCCGCCACCGAGGAGCCTGAGCCTGAACTCATTCCACTCTCGCGCATGAGGCAGCAGATAGCGCGCGTAACTATTCGCTCCAAGGACGAGAAGCCGCACTTCTACGTCAACACCGACGTTGATATGACCGACGCGATGGCGCTCAGGGGGCAGATAAACGACGCTCTGGCAGACCGGGGAGTGCGCGCGACCGTCAACGACCTGATCATCGCCGCCAGCGTTCTCGCCCTGAAGAAGTTCCCCAAGTTCAATGCCTACTACGAGGACGGCAGCATCAGGATGAACGACGACATCAACGTCGGCATCGCAATGGCGCTGGAGGAGGGCCTGATAATGCCCGCCGTCGTCGGCGCGGGGGATATGTCTCTCGCTGAGATAGCGCAGGCCACCAAGGACCTGGCCGCCCGCGCGAATCAAGGCACACTGCGACCGGAAGAGTATTCCGGCGGCACGTTCGCCGTATCCAACATGGGTATGATGAACGTGACCAGTTTCGTGGCGATAATCCAGCCGCCGCAGACTGCGGTCCTCGCCGTTGGCGCGGTGCAGAAGCGTCCGGTCGTGGCGGCAGACGACAGCATCGTCGTCCGCCAGATGATGACCGCCACGCTGTCAGCCGACCACCGCATAGTGGACGGCGCGGAGGGCGCGTTCTTCATCAACGAGATAAAGCGGCTGCTGGAGAACCCTCTGAGCGTGATACTCTGATCGGGTAAGCCACCTGAAGTCGGGCGGTCTTCGCCTAGCTAGAGCAGCGGCATAACGTGTCGCTCAATCGCCTGGGCCAGGCCGTCCTCTTCCACCGATGGGACGACGTGGCGGGCGGCGTTCCGCACTTCCTGGGGCGCGTTGCCCATAGCTATGCCCAGTCCGGCGGTCTCGATCATTGGCGCGTCGTTGAAGCTGTCGCCCACAGCTATTGTCTGCGACGGGGCGATGCCGGTCATTTCGCACAGGACCCGCAGCGCGCTTCCTTTATGAACTCCGCTCCGCGTGAAATCCACTGCCCACAGCCGGTTGTACGGCAGCCAGACCTTCACCATGTCCAAGCCGCTCTCGCCGGACATGCCCTCCATCATTGCGTCCGCGTCCTCCTCGTCCAGGTCGAGCGCCGAAACCCTAGTGAGTTCCCACGTATCCAGATTCGCCAGGTCGGTTACCGCGCCACCCGCGTGTGTGGCGAAGAACTCGCATCCGCTTTCGATGATGGGCTGCATCGCCCTGCGCGAAAGTTCCTCGCCCAAGGGGGCGCTCCACAGACTTTTACGGCTCACGGGGTCAATTATCTGCGCGCCGTTGTCGGAGATCTGCGGCCAGGTGAGGCCGAGTTCTCTGCCGTATTTCAGGACGTCGCCGGTCTCGCGGCCCGTCGCTATGGAGACGCCGATCTTTCGCGCGACTTCTTTCACCGCCTCCGCAACCCTGGGAGATATGAGTTCGTCGGGGCCGATGAGGGTGCCGTCCAGGTCGAGTATGAGCGCTTTGTACTCAGGCATTGGTCGCCGGTCCTGCGCTCGACCAGCGCCTGATGGAGCGTACCGAATTCAGGCCCTGCAGCGTGGCCATCCTGTCCAGACCCACACTGATGTCCCGCGCGATTCCGGGGCCCCGGTAAACGAAGCCCGTCAATACCTGAACGCTGTCCGCCCCTGCCATCAACGCTTGCCACGTGTCGCGCGCGGTGAATATCCCGCCCGACGCGTTGATGTCCGTGTATCTGCCTACTCTCTCCCGCACTTCGCGGACCATCCTCAGCATCTGTCCGAAGATGGGCCGGCCGCTCAGTCCTCCCGTGCCGACGCCCAGCCGCTCATCCTGGACGGGCTGGGTATTGGCTACGGTCAGCGCGTCCACCCATTTGGCGGCGCATACGTCCGCGAGAGATAGAACGAGTTCGTTGCGCTTGGGGTCATCATCGCGGGACGGGAAGGTCGGCAGTTTTACGAAGAGCGGCCTTGTCCTGGACTCATTCAGCGCATCCAGCAGTTCGCCAAGAACGTCGGGATAGTGGAACACTCTCAGGTTGGCCGTGTTCGGCGAACTTATGTTGACTTCTATCGCGTCGGCGAGCGGCTCCATAGTCCTGTGGCACGTGGATATGTCCTCGATATCGGCGCCGGACACGCTGACCACGATTGGCGTGTCGCCAACAAGCCCTCTATCCCTCGTGATTCTATCCACGGCGGCATCGAGTCCCAGCCCCGGAAAGCCGAGCGAGTTCAGCAGCGCGTGGCGCGACTCGTCCCTGAGGAGCCGGATCCCGGGGTTGCCCGGACGAGGCTCCAGCGTCACGGTGCCGCACGTGACATATCCGAAGCCTAGCGCGGCGAGACCGGGAAGCAGTTCGCAGTTCTTGTCGTACCCGGCCGCGAGTCCTACCGGATTCTTGAGCGCGAGTCCGCCGACGGCAGTCTCGATTCTGGGTGAGGTAAAACCGCCGACCTGCGCAGCCGCTTTCCATATCGGCCACATCTTGAGAGCGCGGTCCGCGACCTTCTGCGCCTTTTCGGGCGGAAGGGTGAACAGCAACGGCCTGAGAAGGGATTCGTATGCGCGAGGTATGAGCGCTAACGCCAATCGAGTTCTCCACTCACGCCACTATCCGGGCCATGTGGTCGCTGACCTCGACGCGGGCGACGTGAGTCAGCAGGAAGTCGCGCTTTTCGTCGAAGTCTCGTTCGTTCCACTTTTCGAGCATATCGCCCACATCCGCGGGTTGCCCGGACTTCTCAGCCAGCGCCCTGGCCTTGTCCAGTTCGGCAAGCGCGCGTTCTAGCTGGTCGGTATTGACCGCGCCGGACGCGGTCTTGCGAAGAGTCTGGGTGAACCGGCGTTCCGCGTTCTTGATCCTCTCTTCCCATATCTTCTTCAGCGCCTGCTCGGATTCTTCCGCCTGATTCTGTGAGGTAAGCCTACGCAGCGTCCTCGTTTCGATTGCGAGGGGAATCTGGGCGAGTACAGCGCCTTCCAGGTCCGCCTCGCGCCATGTGTGGTACCCGCACACGCTCTGATTGTTTCGAGACTGGCATTGATAGTAGCGGTAAGTTGCGCGGCTTCGGTTGCCGTCCTTGTTTCTCCACAACTGGCGTCGCGTTACGCCCATCATCTTGTTGCCGCAGGATTCGCAGAAGGCGATGCCGGACAGCAGGTACGGCTCCGACTGCGACACCCTGCCAATTGGCCGCCGCTCTCTGACTATGTCCTGGGCCTCGCGGAATATCTCGCGCGGTATGATGGCTTCGTGCGAGCCGGGCAGCCGAAGTCCGAAACGGGTGTAGGTGCCGATATAGACGGTATTCTTCAGGATGTCTCTTACGCTGACGACGTTCCAGTTTCCGCCCCTGCGCGTGGTTATCCCGCGCTCGTTCAGGTGCTGGACGATGAGTCTCATGCCCATCCTGTCCTTCGTGTACAGTCTGAAGATGAGTTCCACGACCGGCGCTTCCTCTTTGACGATCTCCAGAGTGCCGTCCTCGCCGTTGCGGTAGCCGAAGGGCGGGCGTCCCAGCCCCTTTCCCCTGAGCGCCCTGTTCTGCATGGACATTCGTATCTTCTCGCTGCGCGTTCTGGACGCGCCGGCCGGGCCCAGCACGACCAGCGCGTTCTGGAGAGGGTCGGGCAGGTCTTCGTCCTGGCACGCTACCTTGCATCCCATGTTCTCCAGGGCCAGGAATGCGCGCGCCACGGCTTCCAGGTCATTCCCGAGATGGGATGCGTCTGGCACTGTGACCAGGAACTCCATCTCCGAGTCGCGGATGTAGCTCAGCAGGCGTTCATATGCGGACCGCTCGCGGTCGTCCGGCGCTTCGTCGAGGTTTCCGAATAGCTCGACCGGCTGGTGCATATTGATGTAGCAGTAGTCTTGGAATTCGGACTCGAATTCTTGCTGAGACTTGCCTGCCTCACCTGTCAGAGTAGGGGCATCCGCCCTGAAGTATCCTAACGCTCTCATTTCGTGGTCTTTAGTTATAGTGGTTAGTTCATTCCAGAATCAGGATTCGTGAGCAGCTTCCGCACTGCACTATTTCGTCTCCGGCGCGAACGCGCTGAAGCTCGGTGGTGGGTATGACGAGCCGGCAGCCCTGGCACAGCCCGCGCCTGTCCACCAGGGCCGCGCCCTGTCCTCCCCTGAGCTGCCGCACCTGTTCGTAGATGGCGAGGGTCATCGGAGCCTGCCCCGACACCAACTCTCCCCTGCGCTCCTTGAATTCGGGCAGTTCGGAGGACACCTGGGCGTGCCGTGCCTTGAGACTCTCAAGCTCGCGTGAGCGTTCGCCGTCTATGCGCTCGAATATCTCTCTCGCCTTGTCCAACAGCGCTTGGGTGTCGTCGGTCTCGATCATCAATTCGAGCAACTTGTCCTCCTCGTCGGCGCGATTGCCTGACATGTTGGCCCGCTCTTCCTGGTACGCTTCCAACTCCCTGGGATTGGTCACTGAGCCGTCATACAGCCTGACGTCAATCGCGGCGATTCGCCGCTCGATGTCCTGGATATTGTTCTCGGTCTGCCTTCTGGGTCTTGCAAGGTCCGCCAACCTGGTTTCGAGCGCGTCCAGTTGTCGCTTCGCGTTCAGGCGTCTCGAATCGTCCGCGACCCTGACGCGGATGTCGGCCAACTCTTCCTCCCGCTTTTGGATATCCCAGTCGAGCTGCTGGAGGTCGTATAGGTCTCTGAGAGACGGCATTGCTCACGCCCGCGTATTGGATTTGAACTCATTCTAATACAATTGCGAGATTCTATGTATAGGTTCCGAGCGTGGAAGCATCACAAAGTGGTGGATATATATGACGAATTGCAATCGGAGTATGTCATCTTCATCTTGAACTGGTACTAGCCTTTCCTCATCAAAGAGGGAGGGGGGTGCGATTGGGTTAGTTTTGGGTCAAGTTGAAGTTTTGGAATTTGACACGCAGGTTGCGGGTTGCTACTATTATCAACTGTCGCCAGTTTGTGGCGGCACGTATGCTTTTTGATCCAAATTTCCCAGTGACCGGCGAAGGATTTGTAATGCCCACAGTTAACCAACTGGTGCGAAAACCCCGACGTTCCAAGGGTAAGAAGGAGAAGGCGCCGGCTCTCCGGTACTCCTTCAACTCTTTGAAGAACCGTGTACGCAGAGGCTCAGGCTCGCCGCAGAAGCGAGGGGTGTGCGTACAGGTGAGAACTCAGACGCCCAAGAAGCCGAATTCGGCGCTGCGCAAGGTCGCGAGGGTGCGACTGACCAACCAGATGGAGGTCACGGCCTATATACCGGGCGAGGGGCATAATCTCCAGGAGCACTCGGTGGTGCTGATCAGGGGAGGCCGCGTGAAGGACTTGCCCGGCGTTCGGTATCACGTTGTTCGCGGGACGCTCGACACAGAAGGTGTCGTGGACCGCAAGCGTGGGCGCAGCAAGTACGGCGCGAAGCGAGATGTCGGGATTCGGTAGGCTCCAATTTGGAATTTGAAATCAAGAATTGAGTTAGGTGGAGGGAAGCGCCCTCACCCTAGCCCTCTCCCATCAAGGGAGAGGGGATTTCAAGGAAGTTGAAATGGCTCGAAGACGACGAGCGGAAAAGCGCAAGGTCATACCCGACCCGAAGTACCAGAATGTGGAACTGGCGCATTTCATAAACTACGTTATGTTGAACGGGAAGAAGACGGTGGCGCAGCGCATAGTTTACGACGCGCTGGAGATGGCGTCCCGCGAGGTCAGGCGTCCGGAGATCGAGGTATTCGAGCAGGCGATACGCAATGCTACCCCGATGGTGGAGGTCAGATCCCGAAGGGTCGGAGGCGCGACTTACCAGGTTCCGGCGGAGGTTCGCCCGGAGCGCAGGCTTGCGCTGGCGATGCGCTGGATAGTGCAGGCGTCCCGCGCCCGCAAGGGTAGGCCGATGGCGCAGCGGCTGTCAGCCGAGCTCGTGGAAGCGGCCAGGGGCCAGGGCACCGCGGTGAAGCGGCGAGAGGACCTGTATCGAATGGCGGAGGCCAACAGGGCGTTCGCGCATTACAGGTGGTAAGGAATCACCCTCACCCCGTATCGGAGCACGGGGCAAGCTCCAGCCCTTTCCCATCGAGGGAGAGGGGTATGCGACAATCTGCTCTTTATTTGGATAAGGGCAATCTGGCAGAATTAAGAGCCGCTTTTAGACGGCGCACCAAGAATCATGGCAATACGCCTCAGTAGGGGCGGGTTCGCAGCCCGCCCCTACTACGGTTGATGGGATCACCCTCACCCATCGAGGGAGAGGGGATTTTGAAGGAAGAGATGAACAACGGAGTTCTGGAAAATACCCGAAATATCGGGTTCATAGCCCATATAGACGCCGGTAAGACTACGGTCACCGAGCGTGTGCTCTACTTCGCCGGCAGGATATACAAGATAGGCGGAGTTGACGAAGGCACCACGGCCATGGACTGGATGGCCCAGGAGCGTGAGCGAGGTATTACCATTACGTCTGCGGCTACGACGTGCTCGTGGAAGCAGTACGCGGTAAATATCATTGACACGCCCGGTCACGTGGACTTCACTGCAGAGGTGGAGAGGAGCCTCCGAATACTAGACGGAGGCGTTGTTGTCTTTGACGCGGTCGCGGGAGTACAGCCGCAATCCGAGACCGTATGGCGACAGGCAGACAAGTATAACGTCCCCCGCATTTGCTTCATCAATAAGATGGACAGAGTGGGGGCAAGTTTTTTCAGGGCGATTGACTCGATTGCCCACAGGCTGGAAGCCAATCCGGTGGCTATACAGATACCCATTGGAGAAGAGGACGAATTCCGAGGCGTCATAGACCTTGTGGACGAAAAGGCCATCTTCTATGACGAGGAAGGGCCAGTCGTCCCGCGTGAGGGTCCTGTTCCGGAAGAGATGATCGAGGATTTCAGGAATTACCGCGCCGCCCTGGTGGAAAAGGTGGCGGAGACCGACGATGACCTGATCATCAAGTACCTGGAAGACGATGAGATAACAACTGAGGAGATCAAGGGGGCGCTGCGAAAGGCGACGCTTGAGTATAAGATAGTGCCTGTATTGTGCGGCACCGCGCTCAGGCATCGAGGTATCCAGCCCCTACTCGACGCAATCGGCGACTATCTCCCCTCCCCTCTAGACGTTCCCCCCACCGAAGGCCACTTCTACCGCTCCGAAGAGCCCGCGACCAGACATCCGGCAGACCCAGATTCGGGATTCGCCGCGCTCGCCTTCAAGACCGTGTCCGACCCGTACATAGGCCGGTTGGTGTATTTCCGGGTCTATTCGGGCAGCGCGAAGAGCGGCTCGATGGTATTCAACGCGACGAAGGGCCGCAGGGAGCGGTTGGGCAGGCTTGTGCAGATGCACGCCAACCGTCGGGAGGAGATCGAAGAGGTGGTTGCGGGCCAGATCGTGGCGGCGGTTGGGCTGAAAGAGACGACAACGGGCGACACTATCTGCGGCAGTCCCGACGCCGCCGTGGTGCTGGAGACGATTACGTTCCCTGACCCTGTGGTGTCGGTGGCCATCGAGCCGAGATCGAGAGGAGACCAGGACAAGCTGTCGGACTCGCTGGTGAGTCTTTCGGACGAAGATCCGACATTCAAGGTCAACTACGACGGTGAGACGGGGCAGACCGTCATATCGGGTATGGGCGAGTTGCACCTGGACATCATCGTGGACAGGATCAAGCGCGAGTTCAGCGTCGAGGCGAATGTGGGAAGGCCGAGGGTGTCCTACCGCGAGACGGTGGGCGCGCCGGCGCGCGCGGAGGGCCGTTTCGTGCGGCAGACGGGCGGGCACGGCCAGTACGGTCATGTGTGGATGGAGATAGAGCCGCTCGAAAGAGGCGGCGGCATCCAGTTCGAGAACAAGATAAGAGGCGGAGCGATTCCACAGGAGTTCATCTCCTCGGTTGAAGACGGCGCGCGCGATGCGCTGAAGACGGGGCCGCTGTCCGGCTTCCCTGTCGTTGACGCGAAGATGACGCTGGTTGACGGGAGCTATCACGAGGTTGACTCGTCCAAGATGAGCTTCCAGATAGCCGGTTCCATGGCGGCGAAGTCACTGGTGACGCGCGGCAAGCCGGTTATGCTGGAGCCCGTGATGAAGCTTGAAGTCGTCACCCCAGGCGAGTTTCTGGGCGACGTTCTAGGAGACCTGGGACGCAGGCGGGCGCAGATTACGAATATAGAAGGCGAAGGCGACATCCAGTCGGCGCGGGCGATTATCCCGCTGGCGGAGAGTTTCGGATATGCGAACGCTCTGAGGTCGTTGACGCAGGGACGTGCCAGCTACACGATGGAATTCGACAACTATGTCGAGGTCCCGAAAGAGTTGGTGGAAGCCGTCTAGCGGACCGCGTTCGCCCTCATGGGCAAACGGCGGTCTGTTTTTATTAATGGTTTGGAAATTGATGCGGATTGCCGCTATAGCGGCAACGACGAAATCAGACAGTTGAGTATGTGATGGTAACCGAAAGCCAACAGAAGATTCGCATAATTCTTAAAGCCTTCGAGCACAGGATACTGGACCAGTCCGCGGGGCAAATCGTGGAGGCTGCGGAGCGTACCGGGGCGAGAGTCTCCGGGCCGGTGCCGCTGCCCACGTCCAAGAAGAGATTCTGTGTCATCAGGTCTCCGCACATTGACAAGGATTCCAGAGAGCACTTCGAGATAAGGACGCACAATCGCCTTATAGAGATCCTGGAGCCAACGTCGAAGACGATTGACCAGCTTACCAGGCTGAACGTACCTGCCGGGGTTGATATTCAGATAAAGTTGTAACTCACCCTTACCCTAGCCCTCTCCCATCGAGGGAGAGGGGATGTTGGAATTTGAAATGCCAGTACACGGAATTATCGGAAAGAAGATAGGAACGACCCAGATGTTCCGAGAGGACGGAAGGGCAGACGCCGTCACGGTAGTCCAGGCCGGTCCCTGCACGGTGACCCAGGTCAAGACTGAAGAGACGGACGGCTATGTGGGAGTCCAGCTTGGATACGACGTGGCGAAATCCCTGAACAAGCCCCGCGCCGGCCATCTGAAGAACGTGGACAAGAGTTTTAGGGTTCTTCGGGAGTTCGGCGTTGATGACGTGTCGGAAGTCGAGTTGGGCCAGGAGATAGACATCAGCCTGTTTGCCGCGGGCGACCTGGTTGACGCGACCGCCGATTCGAAGGGTCGCGGCTTCCAGGGTGGCGTGAAGAGGTACAACTTCCGCGGTGGCCCGAAGACGCACGGACAGTCGGACAGGCATCGCGCTCCCGGTTCGGTGGGCGCGGGCAGCACCCCGGGCAAGGTCATCAAGGGCTTGCGTATGGCGGGGCACATGGGAAGCCAGCGGGTAACGGTGCGCAAGTTGGAAGTGGTAGAGGCGGATATTGACCGCAATCTACTCTTCATAAAGGGAGCGGTGCCCGGCGCTCGAAACTCGGTCGTGATGCTGAAGAGGTCGGGGAGCAGGAAGCGCAAGTTGGCTCGGAATTGAGGGGATCACCCTCACCCTAGCCCTCTCCCATCGAGGGAGAGGGGATTTTGATGAGAGTATCAAAGTGGAACTGGAACTGAGAAACATAAGCGGTGAAGTTACCGGCAGCATAGAGGTGCGGGACGACGTATTCGGCGCGAAGCTGAATTCCGCCCTGATACACCAGACGCTGGTCGGTCAGTTGGCAAACCGACGCCAGGGCACCGCCAAGACGAAGACACGCGCAGAGGTGTCCGGCGGAGGCGCGAAGCCGAGGCCGCAGAAGTACACGGGCCGATCAAGGCAAGGCTCGATCCGGTCTCCTATATGGAAGGGCGGAGGCGTAACCTTTGGGCCAGCGCCGAGAAGCTACAAGCAGCGGACTCCGAAGCAGATGCGCAGAGGAGCGCTGATCAGCGCGCTTTCGGGCAAGGCAAGCGAAGGCAGTCTCGTCGTGGTCGAGAACTTCGATGTTCCAGAGCCGAAGACCAAGACGGTCAAGTCCGTTCTCAGCAATCTGGGAGCGGGGCCATCGGTTCTGCTGGTGGCGGACGGAGCCGGGTCGGAAGTTCTGCGGGCGGCCCGCAATATACCTCGCCTGAAGATGGGGCCAAGCCATACTTTGAACACTCTTGATTTGCTGAACCACCGCACGGTGATAATGACCGAGCAGGCGGTGAGAAACGCCGAAGCTATATGGGGCGGAAGATTCCAGCGCAAGCGGGCCGCTGTTCCCGCAGGGGTGGAGGAATAACCATGGACTTGCATCCCTTCGAGATAATCCGGCGGCCGGTGGTGACCGAGAGCAGTACGCTTCTTCAGGACAACGGACGCTACACATTCGAGGTGGCCGTTTCCGCCACCAAGCACCAGGTGAAAGAGGCCGTCGAAGAGGCTTTTGACGTCGAGGTGCTGAAGGTAAACACAATGATGGTAAAGGGCAAGCGAAAGCGGCTGGGTCCCCGGTTCACGACTTCCAGGAGTTGGAAGAAGGCTATCGTTCAGCTTGCTCCGGGCAACACCATAACCATATTCGAGGGCGTGTAGATTATGCCTCTTAAAGTACAAAAACCTATGACGCCCGGCCAGCGGGGCCAGATACGTCAGACAACTGAGGACATCACCGCGTCCAAGCCCAAGAAGTCTCTGCTGAAGCCGCTCAAGAAGCGCTCGGGCAGGAACCACCAGGGGCGCATCACGGTGCGACACAGGGGCGGCGGACATAAGCGCCGCTACCGCGTGATTGATTTCAAGCGAAATAAGCCGGGGGTCCCCGGAGAGGTCGCCTCTATCGAGTACGACCCGAACCGCTCGACCCGGATCGCGCTCATCAAGTACCCGGACGGAGACTGGCGCTATATTCTCGCGCCGAACGGTCTGGAGGTAGGCGCGACGGTGGAAGCCGGCGAGCAGGCCGAGATACGGCTGGGCAACGCGCTTCCGCTGAGGGCGATACCAGCCGGTACACAGGTGCACAACGTCGAACTGCACGTAGGACAGGGCGGCCAGATAGTCAGGGGAGCCGGAACCAGCGCGCAGGTACTCGCGAAAGAGGGCAGATACACTCTTCTGAGACTGCCTTCGGGCGAGATGCGGAATGTTCTGAGCGACTGCATGGCAACCGTAGGACAGCTCAGCGCGCCGGACCACAAGAACACCAAGCTGGGCAAGGCGGGCCGCAAGCGGCACCTGGGCCGGCGTCCCGAGGTTCGAGGCGTGGTCATGTCTCCGAGAGACCATCCGCACGGCGGCGGCGAGGGGCGTTCCCCCATCGGTATGCCGAGTCCGAAGACGCCCTGGGGCAAGCCCGCGCTCGGATACAGAACGAGAAGGAACAAGCGCACGGACAGGTTTATCGTCCGGCGAAGATATAACAGATAGGGTTGCGTTCGACCCGGGGGCGCTTTCCGGGTCGGCGGAAGTTCAGCGAGGAATGGAAGATGTCGAGGTCTATCAAGAAGGGGCCGTTTGTAGATGAAAAGCTGGCGAACAAGGTGGATGCCGCCAGGCGGAGCAACGCGCAGCAGGTGATCCGAACCTGGTCCAGGGCTTCTACGATAATGCCGGATATGCTCGGCCTGACGATAGCGGTGCATGACGGAAGGCGCCACGTGCCGCTGTTCATAACTGAGAACATGGTAGGGCACAAGCTGGGCGAATTCGCGCCGACGCGCACGTTCCGCGGCCACTCGTCGAAGTCCGAGCGCGCCTCGGCAGTGAGATAAGGGAGCGGAAATGCCTATCAGCGCAACAGCCAAGAACACCGGCATCTCCGTCAAGAAGCTGCTGCCCGTATTGGACATGGTGCGGGGCAAGAACGTGGAAGAAGCGTTGGATATGCTGGCGTTCCAGCCGACGGTCGCAGCTACTCATGTGGCCAAGGTGGTGAAATCGGCGGCGGCCAACGCGGAGAACGAGATATTCGCGCGACCTTCGGACCTGATAATTACCGAGATATACGCGAACCCCGCGACAAGCCTCAAGAGGTTTCGCGCCAGGGCGCGGGGACGCGCCTCCAGGATATTGAAGCGCAGCAGCCACATTACCGTGGTAGTGGACGAGATCGAGGAGCTATAGCTTGGGCCAGAAAACTCACCCGATAGGATTCCGTCTGGGAATAGTCAAGGATTGGCAGGCGCGATGGTTTGCCCACAAGCAGGAGGACTACCGGAACCTCGTGTTCGAAGACCTCCAGATACGCAACCGGATCGCGGACAGCTACCCTGACGCCGGCATATCGCGGGTGGATATAGAGCGCAGCAACAATGACGTCACCATCACGATTCATACGGCGCGTCCGGGCATCGTGATAGGTCGCGGAGGCCAGCGCGTAGAGGAGCTTCGGAAGGATGTGGTCGCGCTCATCAATCGCAGGGCCAGGCTGAACGTGCAGGAGATAAGGCAGCCGGAACTGGACGCCTATCTGGTCGCTCGCAACGTGGCGGACCAGCTCGAGCGCAGAATAGCGTTCAGGCGCGCCATTCGACAGACGCTCACGCGCACTATGCAGGCGGGAGCGGAAGGTATCAAGATTATTTGTTCGGGCAGGCTGGGCGGAGCCGACATAGCGAGGTCCGAGAAGGCGATGGAAGGCCGGGTCCCGCTGCACACGCTGCGAGCGGATATTGATTACGGTCTGGCCGAGGCGGCTACGGAGTTCGGGCGCATCGGCGTGAAAGTGTGGATATACAAGGGTGACATTCTTCCAGAAACCGCTCCGGAGCCGGAGCCGGAGGAGGAAGTGATTTCTCCAATCGAAGTGACGCTGACCGCAAACCCTGAACCCGCTGTCCAGACGACGGAGGAAGCGCAAGAGGCGGAAACCAATGCTCCAACCCAACAGAGTTAAATTCAGAAATATGCACAGGGGCCGACGCAAAGGCGTATCGGTCGCGGGCAGCAGGGTCAGTTTCGGTGAGTTCGGTCTCAAGGCGACCGAGTCGGCATGGGTGAGTTCCAGGCAGATCGAAGCCGCCCGGCGCGCGATGACACGCTATGCCCGGCGTGGCGGAAAGCTGTGGATCAGGATATTCCCGGACAAGAGCGTAACCGCGCGCGCAGCCGAGACCCGAATGGGCAGCGGCAAGGGAGCGGTTGACCACTGGGTGGCGGTCGTCAAGCCCGGTCGCGTGCTCTTCGAAATCGCGGGCGTGCCGGAAGATACGGCCAGACAGGCGCTCAGGCTTGCGTCGTCGAAGCTGCCGATGGGTACGAAGGTCGTTACGAGGCATACGCTTTAGGAATTTGGAATCACCCTCACCCTAGCCCTCTCCCATCGAGGGAGAGGGGATATTGGGACGGAGATGAGCAGTACGATGGCGGTAGATGATCTCAGAGGAATGGCAGACCAGGACCTTGCCTCGGAGTTGTATGACACGAGGCGCGAACTGATGAATCTTCGTTTTCGCGCGACGACGATGCAGTTGTCGGACGTGAATGAAGTAAAGAGGACTAAGAAGCGCGTCGCCCAGATCCTTACGGTCATGCGGGAACGCGAACTCGAGAGTGTAACTGAATGAGCTACGAAAGAAGAAAAGTTCGCGTAGGCCGAGTGGTCAGCGACAAGATGGACAAGACCGTTGTGGTCGTTTACGAGTGGAGCCAGCCTCACCCGATATACAAGAAGGCCGTGCGCCGACAGACCAGGCTCTACGCGCACGACGCGGACAACCGCTGCTCTCTGGGAGATACGGTGAGAGTAATCGAGTCTCGTCCTTATTCGAAGACCAAGCGATGGAAGGTCGCGGAGATACTGTCCAGCATCGAGATAGCCGACGTTCAGCCGGAAGAGATCTCGGTGGACGAGGACGTGCTGTCCTACGCGGCTTCAGCCAGCGCCGCGAGTGCGGAATCAGACGAAAGTTGAAGTGTGACAGGCAATGATCCAGATATATTCAAGGCTGAAGGTGGCGGACAACTCGGGGGCCAAGACGATTAGCTGTATCGGCGTTCCCGGCGGCAGCGGAAGGCAGTACGCGCACGTCGGCGACATCATCGTCGCGTCGGTAAAAGAGTCCGCGCCCGCCGCGCAGGTACGCAAGGGCGAAGTCGTAAGGGCTGTGGTCGTGCGCACCAAGCATCCGACGAGGCGAGTGGACGGCTCTCACATCAAGTTCGACGACAACGCCGCGGTGATCGTGAACGAAGACCGGATGCCCAGGGGCACCAGGATATTCGGACCCGTGGCGCGGGAGTTGAGGGACAAGAATTTCATGCGAATCGTATCGCTCGCGCCGGAGGTGCTTTAGATGCGGATACGCACAAACGATATGGTAATCGTTACCAAGGGACGTGACAGAGGCAAGAGCGGTCGCGTTATCAGCGTGGATAAGAAGCGCAACAGGGCCGTCGTCGAGGGTATAAACATTGTAACTCGCCATCAGAAGCCAACCGGCCCATTCCGGCAGGGTGGCATCATACAGAAGGAGATGGCGGTTCCGGTACCCAACCTGGCGTTTTTCGACGAGCAGTCGGATACGTCCGGGAAGATCGGCTACAGGTTCCTGGCTGACGGTACGAAGGCAAGAGTTTTCAAGAAATCCGGTGAAGTGATCGAATGACGCAGCAAGAGCGACAATCCAATGGCAATCGGGCTAATGGCAATCGGGCCAACGGTAGTATGGTGAACGGCAACGGGGCGACCCCAAGACCTATGCCGCGCCTGCTCGAACGTCTCAGGGATGAAATCGGCCCGCAGATGATGCAGGAGTTCGGATACACCAGCCCGATGCAGATACCCAGGCTTGAGAAGATCGTTCTCAACATAGGCATGGGCGAGGCGCTCCAGAACGCCCGCGCAATGGAAGCCGCCACCGCCGACCTGACCGCGATCACCGGACAAAGACCGATTGTGAACAGGGCGAAGAAGTCCATCGCGCAGTTCAAGATACGCGACGGTATGCCGATTGGCCTGAGCGTAACGCTCAGAGGCAGGCGCATGTACGAGTTCTACGACCGGCTGGTCAGTTCGGCGCTGCCCAGGATCAGGGACTTTCAGGGGGTTTCCAGAAACTCCTTCGACGGACGCGGCAACTATTCTCTGGGTCTGAGGGAGCAGGTCATGTTCCCCGAGATTGACTACAACGCCGTTGACCGTATGCGCGGGCTGCAGATCGTGATAGTCAATACCGCGCCTAACGATGCGGAGGGGCTGCGGCTGCTGGAACTGATGGGAATGCCGTTCACGCGGCCTGGGCAGAGTCAGAGAGCGTTCTGATGTATATGGATTCCCGCTTTCTCGGGAATGACGGTGGGTGAGTAGGATACCCCCTCACCCCGACCCTCTCCCTTGATGGAAGAGGGTATGAATGACGAATGTTTATATATGGAGAAGATACAGTGGCCAAGAAGTCTGCGATAGCCAAGAACGAACGTCGCATAAGAATGGTCGCCAAGTATGCCCCGATAAGAGCGGAGCTGAAGGCCATCGCCAACGACATGAGCCTGCCCCAGGAGGACCGGATGGAGGCGCGGCGCGCGCTGGCGCGTCTGCCCAGAGACTCCAATCCGAACCGGATACGCAATCGTGATTCGGCGACAGGCAGACCGCGAGGCTATATCAGGCACTTCGGACTGTCGCGCATATCATTCCGTGATATGGCGCTGAAAGGGCTGCTGCCCGGCGTTCGCAAGGCTAGTTGGTAGAGGGACGAAACAGAATGTCAGTTACAGATCCGATAGCGGATATGCTCACGCGTATTCGCAACGCGGTAAACGCGAGGCACGAGACGGTAAACATCCCCGCCTCGAAGATAAAGAGCGAGATGGCCAGGATTCTGACAGAGGAAGGCTTCATAGAAAGCTACGACCTCGTCAGGCAGGGAACGCCCCAGGCGACGATCAGGATACGGCTGCATTACAGAAGCCGGAGCGAGCCTTCGATAGCGGGACTCAAGAGGGTCAGCAAGCCGGGCCTGCGCGTGTATGTCGGCAAGGGAGAGATTCCCAGGTACTACGGCGGCCTCGGAGTAGCGATGCTTTCGACTTCGCAGGGCGTGATGACCGGACGGCAGGCGTGGCGCCTGGGCGTCGGCGGCGAGCTTTTGTGCTACGTCTGGTAAGGAGATTGGTATGTCCAGAATAGGAAACCAGCCGATTCCGCTCCCCACGGGAGTAGATGTACAGATAAGCGGCCAGCAGGTGACCGTCAAGGGACCGCGTGGGGAACTTACGCAGAGCTTTCATCCCGACATGGCGCTTTCGAGAGACAATGGTGCGGTGGTGGTCGGCAGGCCGAGCGACTCCAACGAGCACAAGGCCCTGCACGGACTGACCCGCAGCCTCATCAACAACATGGTGACGGGCACGAGCAACGGTTTTGAGAAGGTGCTGGACCTCGTGGGCGTCGGATACCGCGTGGCGCAGAACGGCGAGGGCATTACGCTGAGCGTCATGCTCAGCCACCAGGTTGACATTGATCCCCCGGACGGCATAACCCTCGAGGTCGAGGGCAATAACCGGATTCACGTGAGGGGAATAGACAAACAAGCGGTAGGGCAGTTGGCGGCCGAGATAAGAAAGGTCCGCCCGCCCAACGTATATACGGGCAAGGGGATTCGATACTCCGGCGAGGTCGTACACCTCAAGCCCGGCAAGAGCGCCAGGAGAGCATAGGGTGGCTAAGGCAAGAGTGCGAAAGACGCGCCGTCAGGTGCGCCACAAGCGAGTCCGCAGGAAGGTGTTCGGATGGCCGGACCGTCCGCGCATGGCGGTGTTCCGCAGCCTGAATAACATTTACGTCCAGGTCATAGATGACACGCATGGTCATACTCTGGTCGCGGCGTCGAGCCTGGACCCCGACGTAAGAGCGCAGGTCAATGGCGGCAAAGCCAAGTCTGAGGTTGCGGCGCTGGTTGGCGGCGTCATAGCCGAACGCGCGCTGGATAAGGGCATAAAGAGCGTCGTCTTCGACCGGGGCGGCTTCAAGTATCACGGCAGGGCAAAAGCGCTGGCTGACGCCGCGCGCAAGGGAGGACTGGTTTTCTGATGACTACGAATTTCTCGCAAAGGCGGGATCAGGAAGATCAGGAGGAGATGGCCCTGGTAGAAAGGGTCGTCAGAATTTCCCGCGTCGCCAAGGTCGTCAAGGGCGGCCGCCATCTCAGGTTCAACGCCGTGGTCGTCGTAGGAGACGGCGAGGGCCATGTCGGGATAGGCATGGGCAAGGCGGACGCGGTTCCGGATGCGGTGAGAAAAGGCACTGTCAAGGCGAAGGCCAACATGATAACCGTTCCGCTCAAGGGCTCGACCATCCCGCATGAGATCATGTCCAAGTATGGAGGATCCCTGGTGATGCTCAAGCCTGCGGCTCCGGGCACCGGCGTGATAGCCGGCGGCTCGGTGCGCGCGGTGGTGGAACTGGCGGGCGTCCGCGACATACTCACCAAGTCCAGGCGCAGCAACAATCCGGTCAACGTGGTCAAGGCGACTTTCGAGGGCCTGAAGAAGCTGAGACTTCCTGAAGAGGAGTTCGCCAGAAGGCGGCAGACCGTGGAGGAAGTCAAGGAACGTCAGAGAATACAAGCCGAACGCCGGGCGGCGCGACAGGCCGAGAGAGAGGCGGCAGCGGCAGCCGCCGCCGCGGAATCTGCGGCGCCACAGCCTCAGCAGGAAAGTTCTTAAGACATGGCGAAGATAGCTATAACATGGAAAAAGAGCGCGATTGGTTACGAGAGGTCGCAGAAGAGAGCCATCGAGGGTCTCGGACTGAGGCGACTTCACCAGACGGTCGAGCATGAAGACACGCCATCCATCATGGGAGTGGTACACAAAGTGCGTCACCTGGTCGAGGTGAAGCCGGTCGAGTCGGAGGATTCGGAGTAGTACGGGGGACACCCTCACCCTAGCCCTCTCCCGTCGAGGAGAGGGGATTGAGGATAGTTTCAGAATAGAGCGACAGTTTCAAAATGCAGCAGCATCTAATGACATCCCCGAAAGGGGCCAAAAAGAAGAAGAGGCGCGTTGGCCGAGGCGATGGCAGCGGCAAGGGTACGTACTCGGGCCGCGGTCTCAAGGGACAGAAGTCGCGGAGCGGCAAGGGCCCTATGACGAAGTTCCAAGGCGGGCAGTTGTCTCTGCTCAAGCGCCTTCCGAGCATTCGCGGGTTCAACAATATATTCCGACAGGAATACAGCGTGGTGAACGTCGAGCAGCTTGCGCTGTTCCCGCCGGACAGCGAGGTCACGCCCGAACTGCTTCAGCAGGTCGGATTCGTCAAGGACCTGAGGAATCCGGTCAAGGTGCTGGGCAGGGGCGAGATAGATGTGGCGATAAGCGTTGCAGCGCAACGCTTTTCAGCATCCGCCAGGCAGAAGATCGAAGCCGCGGGCGGCACTACGACGGTAGTAGATTGAGACAGCGCCCCAATTCCCCGCGCGGGAATATCAAGGAGTCCATTTAATGCGCCAGGCGCAGGCAGCCAGAGCACAGCAGCAGTCTTCGAGGCCGCAGCTGATACAGTCTATGATAGACGCGATGCGGGTGCCCGACCTGCGCGCGCGAATACTCTTCACGCTGGCGATGCTCGTCGTGTTTCGATTCGTCGCCCAGATTCCGGTGCCAGGAGTGGATACCCAGGCGCTGTCCCAGGCGTTTCAGCAGCAGGAACTCTTGGGATTCCTGAACCTGTTCAGCGGGGGGGCGCTCGCTAATCTGAGCATCGCGGCGATTGGCGTCTATCCATATATCACCGCGTCCATCGTGATGCAGATTCTGGTTCCCGCCGTTCCCAGTTTGAAGGCGCTCTCACAGGAGGGCGACTACGGACGACAGCGCATCAACCAGATTACGCACTACGCCACCGTACCCATCGCGTTCCTGCAGTCCTGGGGGCAGCTCACGCTGCTCATGCAGTCTGGCGTACTGCCGGGAGTAGATTTTGGTCTGAACATAGGCACCGCGGCGATGCTGATGTCCATGGTTGCCGGAACGATGTTCCTCGTGTGGCTGGGCGAACTCATATCCGAGCGTGGACTCGGCAACGGGATCTCGCTAATCATATTCGGCGGCATAGTCGCGGGCTTCCCGACAATAGTGGGCCAGGGCCTGTTGGAGAATAACGCCGCCGGGGGACTTTTGCTTCTGGGACTGCTCGCCTTCGGCATCATATACGTGATAGTGCTGTTCAATGAGGCGCAGAGACGCATACCCGTCCAGTACGGACGCAGCATATACAGGGGCGGCCAGATGCAGAGGCAGTCCGGCTCCACGTTCCTGCCGCTGAGAGTCAACAGCGCGGGCATGATTCCGCTCATCTTCGCCTTCAGCATAATCATCCTGCCCGCGACGATATTCAGCTATTTCCAGAATCCGCTGTCGGACTCGTTCTTTACGAGACTGGCGCGCTTCTTTACCGACACGCTCGACCCGTCCAACTTCCCGTACTGGATTGCGCTGTTCATCCTAGTGGTGATCTTCACCTTCTTCTATACACTTGTGACGTTCCAGCAGCAGAACCTGGCGGAGAACCTCCAGAGAAACGGCGGATTCATTCTGGGAATCAGGCCGGGCAGACCGACGCAGGAATACCTGAACAGGGTAATCATCAGAATAACCTGGGGCGGCGCGCTGTTCCTGGGAGTAATCGCCATCCTGCCGTACTTCGTCGCGCTGGCCACCGACGTCCGGGCGCTCACGCTTTCCAGCACGAGCCTGCTGATTATGGTCGGCGTCGCGCTCGACACTATGAGGCAGCTCGAAGCACAGCTATTGATGCGTAATTACGAGGGCTTCATAAGGTAAATCTGGAATTGAGAATGACGAAACGATAACTGAACTCTGGATATGAGTGGATTCCCGCTTTCGCGGGAATGACGGATGGCAACGGAGCAGGGACTGAATTGAACGTAATCCTCATGGGACCACCGGGTTCAGGCAAAGGCACGCAGGCGGCGAACCTTGCCGAGAAACTGGGAGTGAACGCGGTATCGTCGGGCGACCTGTTCAGAGACCACCAGCGTCGGAATACCGAGCTGGGACAGTTGGCGCGTTCATACATGGAACGAGGAGTCTATGTACCGGACGATGTAACTATCGGGATGATAATGGAGTGGATAAACGACCCCGACCACTCGACGGGCTTCGTGCTGGACGGCTTCCCGAGGACCCAGGCCCAGGCGCAGGCGCTCGACGACGCTCTTACGGAGCGGGGCGGAATTCATCATGTGGTACTCATCAGCGTGTCGGACGACGAGCTTGTCCGCAGGCTCGGTGGACGGATCATATGCAGCGAGTGCCAGATTCCTTACAATCTGAATACGTCGCCTCCGGCGGTGGACGGCAAATGCGACGAGTGCGATGGAAGCCTGTACCAGCGCGACGACGACAAGGCGGAAGTGGTCGCCAGGCGCATCGAGGTTTACAACGAGGAGACCCAGCCGATTCTGGACTACTATCGCAGTGCGGGAATACTCTCCGATGTGGACGGTGAGCAGCCCGTGGAGTCGGTCGGCGACGCGCTCCGGGTTGCGGTTAGCGCCTGATTTGTTGGAAACACGGGATTTTATGTAAACTTATTGTCTGATTTTCGAATAGCCGAATGTATAGGCGCGGTGGCATACACACGGGAGGGAATCGCTCTAAATGGCCCGCAGGCGATCAGGAGGAATTACGATAAAGTCGAGGCGCGACCTGAAAATGATGGTCGAAGCGGGTCAGATAGTCGCGCGCGCAAAAGCGAATATGATGAAGGCGGCGGAGCCCGGAATAGAGACCAGGGAACTGGACGCGATAGCCGAAAAGACGATCAGGAAGCTGGGCGCGGTCCCTTCGTTCAAGGGATACAATCCGGGGATGTCTATGCCCTACGCATTTCCCGCCACGATATGCGCGTCTCTGAATGAAGAGATCGTTCACGGCATACCGAGCCGGAGAAGGCTGAAGGACGGCGATATTCTGAGCGTGGACGTTGGAGCGTTCTACGGAGGCGTTCACGGAGACAGCGCGTTTACAGTAGGGATCGGAGAGATCAGCAAAGAGCGTCAGAGGCTCATGGACGCTACCAGAGAGTCCCTGGACAGAGGCATAGCGAGGGTGCGCGCCGGAGGCAGAATCGGAGACATATCCAATGCCATCCAGAGATATGCCGAGGGTCTCGGCTATTATCTGGTAAAGCAGTACGTAGGACACGGAATCGGCTATGCGATGCACGAGGAGCCGCAAGTTCCCAACTACGGCAAGGCGGGCAACGGGGCGCTCATACGCAAGGGAATGGGGCTGGCCATCGAGCCGATGCTGAATATAGGAACGTCCGAGACGAAGGTACTTGAGGACGGCTGGACGGTGTCCACCGCCGACGGGAGCCTTTCAGCGCATTTTGAAGATACGATTATCATTACGGATGAAGGACCCGTGGTAACGACCCGCCTGGCATAGACGGCGGGCCGGCCCGAAAGGAGTCTAATGGCGAAGAAGCAGAAAGAGGCTATCGAGGTAGAGGGCACGGTAACGGAGTCCCTGCCTAACGCCAGTTTCAGGGTTGAGCTTGCCAACGAGCATAAGGTTCTGGCCTATGTGTCCGGCAAACTCAAGCTGAACTTTATCCGCGTGCTGCCGGGAGACAAGGTTCTCGTGGAACTGTCTCCTTACGATCTGACACGCGGAAGGATCACCTACCGCTTCAGGTAGCCCGAGGAAGTCAAAGCGAAATATAACGGCTCGCAATGCCGATTGAGAAGAGGCTGACATGAAGGTTTCGGCATCGGTTAAAGTTAGATGCGCCAAGTGTAAGGTGATCAGACGCCACGGACGGGTAATGGTTATCTGTGAAAACCCCAGGCACAAGCAGCGGCAGGGTTAGAAAAGTCCCCTCCCCCTCGATGGGAGAGGGATAGGGTGAGGGTGATTAGGAGGAGAAAGATCATGGCGATAGTATCGGGAGTCAACATTCCTGACAACAAACGAGTGGAAGTCTCGCTCAGAAGCATATACGGCATCGGCCCTCACCAGGCTAAGGACGTGTGCGAGAAGGCAGGTGTCCTGGACAATCCGAAGGTGAGAGACTTGTCCGATGCGCAGCTTGCGAGGATTCGTGAGATCATTGACCGCGAGAAGAACGTCGAGGGAGACCTCAGGCGGGAAGTCAATCTGAACATTCGACGCCTCATAGACATAGGCTCGTACCGTGGTCTCAGGCACCGGCGGAATCTTCCGGTACGCGGCCAGCGCACCAAGACGAACGCCAGGGCAAAGCGCAGCAAGCGCGTTGCGGTCGCCGGACGCGGACGAACCACCAACAAGAAGTAAGGATATATCCAGGTTATGGCAAGAAGACCAAGAGCACGACGCAGAGAGCGCAAGTCCATTCCCGTGGGCAGGGCATATATTCAGTCCACTTTCAATAACACGATAATCACGATAACCGACCCACAGGGCAACCCAATCGCCTGGGGAAGTTCCGGGACCGTGGGTTTCCGCGGCTCCAGAAAGTCCACGGCTTTCGTGGCCCAGCGGGCGGGCGAGGATGCGGCCCGCAAGGGCATGGAACACGGGATCCGGCAGGTGGAAGTGTTTGTACGTGGACCTGGTTCGGGACGCGAGGCGGCAATACGGGCGCTGCAGGGCGCCGGAATTCTCGTAACGTCCATCAAGGACGTGACGCCTATTCCGCATAACGGCTGCAGACCTCCCAAGCGTCGCCGGGTGTAGCCTGAGCCGCTGGTGATTGAATGTTCGACGAACAGAGGAGGGATAGACAACTTATAGAACGCGGCGTGATAGACATACTGGGGGACACGTTTAGTATCTACTGGCGGCATCTCAGGAAGTTCATCATTCTGGCAGCCGTGATCCAAGTTCCGGTAGGAATTCTGGAACTGCTAATGAGCCTGATCGCCCCGGATAATAACTGGGTATTCGTGAGCGTAAGCGTCATAGACATCATGACTTCGATGCTTGTGTACGGTGCTGTGATATTCGCGGTGGGACATCACTTTCTGACTGACGATATATCGGTAGAACGCTGCTATGTTCGAGTCGTATGGCGCATAGTATCGGTGGCGATTCCCGCGCTCATAGTCGGAGGTGCGTTCGCAATAGTGGCATGGCAGGCCGCCAGTGTTTCCGGCATGGTCGAAACGTCGGAAACTCTGGAACCCGAAGCGGCTCTGAGTGTGTTGCTGGGGGCTGGAATAGTCATAGCGGCGTTGGCGGCCCTGCTGATATTTACAATTTATCTGGTAGCGATAATGCCCGCTATAATCGTGGAAGGATACCGCTCACAGGGCGCGTTTGGACGCGGTTCCCAATTGCTTAGTGGCAGCAAACTGCGAGTTCTGGGGCACCTATTGGTATATTCCTTCGTAGTTGTCGGGATATTTTTCGCGCTGTCCATACCGTCTCTTGTCGTGGGAGCGGCGGTAACGTCCGGTGACGCGCAGTCTGTTTTAGCTTCGACGATTGGCATAGTCCTCAACAGGATAGTCTCTATACTGATAGCGCCGGTAACATTCATAGCGACGACGCTGCTCTACTACGATTTGAGAATCAGAAAAGAGAATTACGATATATCGCGCCTGTCCCTTGAGATGGGAATCGCGCGTACTTAGCAGAAGGAATATAGACAAGGAAGGCTGATGGCGAGATACAAGGATGCAAAATGCCGGAAGTGCCGGCGCATAGGCGAGAAACTCTTTCTCAAGGGTGAACGATGCTATACGCCTCGCTGCGCCGTGGAGCGCAGAAGAAGACCGCCCGGAGATTCGACGCCCAGGCGTCGTAGGCCCTCTGACTGGGCTCTTCAGCTCCGCGAGAAGCAGAAGGCTCGCTTTACCTACGGAATACTCGAACGACAGTTCAGGAAGTATTTCGACATGGCGCGCAACCGCCCGGGCGTGACCGGCGACAACCTGATCCAGATCCTGGAAACTCGGCTCGACAACGTCATATACAGGCTTTCGATGGCGGACTCCAGACAGCAGGGAAGACAGCTTGTGAACCACGGACACTTCACCATAAACGGGCGACGAATGGACATTCCGTCTTACCTGGTGGAGCCGGGAGACGTGGTCGCGTGGAAGCGTGTGGGCTCTAACGGCGCCTCTCCCCCGCAGTTCATACAGGACCTGACTGACGGACTTCCCAAGAGGCCCGTTCCGCCCTGGCTCAGGCTCGATGTTGGAAACCTGAGTGGTGAGGTGGCGTCGCTGCCGGATATCGCTGAGATCGAAACCGGAATAGACGCCAGGCTGGTCGTAGAGTTCTACTCGAAGTAACGCCCTTAAATCGCTGTCACGACGTGTTCGTTAAGGAGAGTGGCGCATGGTCTATGACATGACTACATTTATGCCGGAAATTCCTTATGAAGAGGAAGAACTGGTACTGGAGCCAAGCATACGGGTCGAGGTGGATGAGGGGAGGTACGGCGAGTTCGTAATCGAGCCGCTGGAGCCGGGGTACGGAGTTACGCTCGGCAATCCGATGCGACGCATCCTGTACAGCGGCCTGGAAGGCACGGCGATAACGTCTGTAAAGATAGAAGGCGTTCAGCACGAGTATCAGACAATTCCGAACATCAAGGAACAGGTAACTGAGATACTTTTGAACGTAAAAGCGATCAGGCTGCGCTCTGAAGTTGACAGGCCCGGAAAACTGCGGCTGGAGGTCGCGGGCGAAGGGCAGGTGAGCGCGGCGGACATCATGGCCTCCGCGGACTTCGAAGTGGTGAACCCCGACCTGCATCTTGCGACGCTCGACTCCACCGACGCCAAGTTGTCCCTGGAGATGAACGTCGAGCGTGGCAAGGGATACAGAGAGGCGTCCGAGGACGAGGGGCAGGCCATCGGCGTGCTCCCGATAGACGCGATCTTCACGCCCATCAGGAAGGTCAACTATACTGTGGAGCGCACCCGCGTCGGCCAGCGTACCGACTTCGAACGTCTGGCCATCCAGATCTGGACCGACGGCTCGATCAGGCCCGTCGAGGCGCTCAAGAGCGCGTCCAACATACTGGTCAACCAGTTCTTCCTGTTCACCAATGTAACCGAGGGCGTACAGGACACGCCCGAGGGAGTGACGGTCGTCACCAACAAGCTCCAGGCCGAGCAATACAACGTGCCGATAGAGAGGCTAGACCTCAGTTCGCGCACACTCAACTGCCTGAAGCGCGACGGCATAAACAAGGTCGGTGAGGTGCTTGACAGGAGCAAGGCCGAGTTGATGAACATAAGGAACTTCGGCGAGAAGTCCTACAATGAACTATACGACAAATTGAGAGAGAACGACCTGCTTCCGCCGGAAGCTGACCCGGAGGCGCAGGAAGAGGAAAAGGAAGCTGTCGCATCCGGCGACTAGCAGGAGTTGTTCGAAAATGAGACACCGGCTTTCCGGGAAGAAGCTGGGACGCCCTACGCAGCATCGGATGCTGATGCTCAGAGGCATGGCGACCAACTTGATTCTCAATGAGACCCTGAAGACGACTGAAGCTAAGGCGTTCGAGGCGCGTCGCATGACCGAGAAGGTCATAACTCTCGGCAAGAAAGGCACGCTGCATCACCGTCGACAGGCCGCCGCGCTGCTGACCGACAAAGATGCCGTGCGCAAGGTCTTCGATGAACTGGCGGAAAGATACGAGGACCGCGAAGGCGGCTATACCCGCTCTTTCAAGCTCGGCAAGAGAAAAGGCGACGCCGCGGACATGGCCCTGGTGGAATTGGTATAAGACGGCGCGAATAGTCCATGACAGGAATCCACGACGATGCGCCTGGCGATGATCGTCGAATACCACGGAAAGGGATACAGCGGGTTTCAGTATCAGAAGAACGCTCCCTCCGTACAGCAGCAAATTGAAAAATCAATAGAATCCCTCACCGCGCAGCCGGTCAGAATAAGGGCGGCGGGGCGTACCGACACGGGTGTTCACGCTCTCGGCCAGGTAGTGGCGTTCGATACGAGCGCGAACTACGCGCCGAGAACATTCCTGAACGCGCTGAATGCGCGACTGCCGCAGGACATAGCGGTAAAGGAGGCTTACCGTGTGCGCCCGGACTTCGATCCCAGGCGGGACGCGATTAGCCGCCTGTACCGATATACGCTGCTTGTATCGAAGGTCAGGTCGCCGATGTGGAGAGACAGGACCCACATGGTACGCGCTTCGCTCGACCCGGACGCGATGCGGGAAGCGGCCGCGCCGATGGTCGGCGCTCACGACTTTGCCAACTTCGGCAGCCCGCTGGACGATCCGGAAGCCAGCACGGTTCGCAGAGTGTACAGGATAGACCTGAAGCGCAGTGAGCCGTTCTTGCATGTGGAGGTCGAGGGAAACGCCTTTCTGCCGAGACAGGTGAGGCGGATGGTCGGCGCTCTCGTGGACGTGGGCGCGGGCAAATTGACAACAGAAGATATCGAGAAACAGATTTCGAGAGCGGAGGACGCTCCGGTGGCGCGCTCCCTGCCTCCGCAGGGATTGTGCCTGGTAAGAGTGAAGTATGCGGATTTTCCTCCGCGAGATGAGGAATAGATCAAAATGGTTACAAGTTCGAAGCCATACGAGACCAAGTCGGCCGATCTGAACCCGAAGTGGCATGTCGTTGACGCCGAGGGGCAGACGCTCGGGAGACTTGCGTCGCAAATAGCCCTGATTCTGAACGGCAAAAATAACCCGCTGTATGTGCCGCATCTGCTCACTGGCGACTACGTCATCGTGCTCAATGCCGACAAGATACGCGTCACCGGGAATAAGATGAGCCAGAAGATGTACTACCGACACAGCGGCTACCACGGCGGCCTTACCGAGCGCACCATGGAGCAGATGATGGACCGGCACCCGGACCGCGTTATACGGCAAGCGGTGAAGGGTATGCTGCCCAAGAACTCTCTGGGCAGGAAGATGTTGAAGCGACTTAAGATATATACCGGCGCGAGCCATCCGCACGAGGCTCAGGTATCGGCTCAGGAGGGGGCGTAAATGGTTCAGCAGAGCCCGCAGCACTACTACTACGCGATTGGAAAGCGAAAGACCTCCGTTGCCCAGGTCAGACTCTACACAGACTCGGGCGCGAACCAGGTCAACGGCAAGCCGTTGGAAGAGTTCTTCCCATGGGACTCATGGCAGCAGCTCATCAACCAGCCCATGGACGTCACGGGCTCGCACGGCCAGTTCCGCATCGTCGCCAAGATACGCGGAGGCGGTGTCGTGAGCCAGGCGGGGGCATTGCGCCACGGTATCGCCAGGGCGCTGCAGATCGCGGACCCGTCTCTGAGGACGCCGCTCAAGAGGGCAGGGTTGCTCACCCGAGACGCCCGCGAGAAGGAGCGCAAGAAGTACGGCCTCGCCCGGGCGCGCAAGGCGAAGCAGTGGACAAAGCGCTAGATGGGTTTCAGCAGTCAGCTACTAGGCCGTGTTGACATTCCTCGTCATTTGTACGTTGAAGAAGTCCCCTCTCCCTCTGGGAGAGGGCTAGGGTGAGGGTGATTCCTCAACTACAATTCAGTCATTCCCGCGAAAACGGGAATCCAGAGGCTTGATCCTTAGTCATCACCCAAGCCCGGCGGCGGTTCGTCGAACGGCTCGTTTCGCGCTTGGGCGTCTTCCCATCGCTTGTACCAGGCTAGCCACGCGGCGCGCTCGGTCGCTTGGCCTTCGGCTTGGCCCTCGGCGCGCGCTTTCTCCCTGCGCTTTTCGAGCCAGTCGTTTACAGCGTCTCTCGTCGCCATCATGGCGTCCCATGCCTCCATCAATACAATCGTGCTTATAACCGCTTTCGCGCCGTCGCGCTCCAGTTCGCTAAGGCTGGCCGTGGCAATGTCTAAGAACTTTCCTTCGTTCAATGCCGCCGACAGTGTCTGCCAGAACGCGCCCTCCGACTCTTCCACCAGCGCGATATAGAACCGTCGCGCTACCAGGCCGAATGTTTGCAACACGAACAGGGCCGCGTAGAAGGGCCGCGCTTCCCTGCGCACAGTCAACGCAGACTCCCGCCTGTTCTCTGTGGAGCGGTTCCTATTCTCCATGCCTTATTCAAGGTATTCTACTTTTTGCTCGAAAGCAAGAAGCATTGAAGTTGTCAGAGCTCAACTGTGGGCTGTACTTGGTGATGGAGTGACGTGAAATGCGGCCTAACGCATCTCGGCGACGAGGGTGCGGCTGTTTCCTGTGAGGTCCGGGTGGATACTCACCGCCGAGGCGTTGGGAATACTCCGGCGTGCTATCTCTGCGGCGGCATCCATCTGCTCGGGCATCAACTCCACGATCACTGCCCCACCCTGGGCGAGTCTTTCACTTGCCTGAGCCGCCAGCCTGCGGAAGTGATCGAGTCCGTCAACACCCCCGTCCAGGGCGACTGTCGGCTCGCGTCGCACCTCGACCGCAAGGGATGGGAGTGTCCCAGTGGGTATGTAGGGCGGGTTCGACACGATGATGTCCACAGGTCCGGCTATCGCGGTCAGCATGTCACACTGGACGAACTCCACACCCTTGGCCCCCAGCCGGTCCCGATTCCTCACCGCAACGGCCAGAGCGTCCCTGCTTATGTCAACTCCGACGATCCTGGCGTTCTTCGTGTGTGTCGCCAGCGCCAACGCGACCGCGCCGGAACCCGTTCCGACATCCACGACTGTCGTCGGCCTATTCCCCTTATTCTCGCCTGTGAGATACTCCAGCGCCACTTCGACAAGGAGCTCTGTCTCCTGTCGGGGTATCAAGACTCTCTCGTTCACTTCAAGATCGAGGCCGTAGAACTCTCGCCGACCGACGATGTAGGCCAGCGGCTCACCGTCAACCCTTCTTGCGATGAGTTCGTGGAGCAGGAGCGCCTGGGATCGAGTGAGGCTGTTTTCTCTGACGTACAGGAGAGAAAGAAAGTCTGATCTGGAAACGCCTAAGACGCGGCTCAGAAGGATATCGGCTTCGATCCGCCACTCGGCTATGCCGTGTTCGCACAGGGCGTTTCTTGCGCTGTCCAGACTATGGCGCAGGGTGTGTGGGCGCTCTGAGCGGCTCGCGCGCATCGGAAGAACCAGGCGGATGTCCGCTATGCTTGGACGTTGGCGAGTTTCTGGGTCTGTTCCTCTTCGAGAAGGGCCTCGATTATCTGGTCTATGTCACCGTCCAGCGACTGGGTGAGGCTGTGAACAGTGAGGCCGATCCTGTGGTCGGTAATCCTGCTCTGGGGGAAGTTATACGTTCTGACGCGCTCGGACCTGTCCCCGCTGCCAACCTGGGACCTGCGGGCATCGGAGCGTTCTCGCTGCTGTCGCTCCATCTCCTGCGCCAGAATCCGTGAACGCAGGACGGACATTGCCTTCTCCTTGTTCTTGAGCTGGCTGCGCTCGTCCTGACATATCGCCACTATGCCCGTTGGCTTGTGGGTGATGCGGATGGCGGTCGCTACCTTCTGGACGTTCTGACCGCCGTGCCCGGACGCGTGGAACACGTCTATCTGAAGGTCTTCGTTGTTGACCTCCACGTCAACTTCCTCAGCTTCAGGCAACACCGCGACGGTCGCCGCAGACGTGTGAATGCGCCCGCTCGACTCGGTGACCGGCACGCGCTGCACCCTGTGAACGCCGCTCTCGTGCTTCAGGCGCGAGTAGGCGCCCCTGCCCTTCACCTCGAAGACGATCTCCTTTACGGAACCTATTCCGGTCTCGTTGAGGTCAATGACCTCGGTCTTCCAGTTCCTGCGCTGGGCATACCTGCTGTACATCCTGTACAGGTCGGCGGCGAATAGCCCCGCCTCGTCTCCGCCCGTGCCGGCGCGTATCTCCACGATCACGTTCTTGTCGTCATTCGGGTCCTTCGGCACAAGCGCGAGTTTCAACTTCTGCTCGGTCGTCTCCCTGCGTGTCTCGAGCTCGGCAAGCTCGTCCCGGGCGAGCTCCGCCAGTTCGGGATCGGACTCCTCCCTAAGCATCATCTCCAAGTCGTTAGCTTCGGACCCGATTGCGCGCAGTTCGCGCGACAGTTCCACGACCTCCCGGAGTTGCGCCTGTTCCTTGGCAAGTTCCTGTATGCGGCTATAGTCCACCGCGATCTCAGGGTCGGCCATCATGCGGTCCAACTCTTCGGACCGATCTTCGACTGCTCTCATTCGCTCTAGCATGATTGCACTGTCTCCATATTCTGAAATGGTACAGCACGGAGTAGTCCCGATTCAAAGCCCGCCCAAATCTTCAATTGTAAATTCACAATTCCACATTCCTGATTCGCATGATAGACTTCCCCCGAAATCAAAACGAAGAGGTGAATAATGAGTCGAATCAATAGAGCTATCGAGCTTCTGGAGCAGGACCAGCCGATCTACTATACCGGCGGGCACACGGGAGCCAATCTCAGCTACGAGGGCGGCAAGGAGATGGTCTCCACCTACGCCGACTACATCAACGTCGGCATGGAGCACGGATCTTTCGATATGCCGGGCCTCCAGCAGTTCATGGAGGGTCTGGTGGCCGGCGGCCCGACCAACAGCGGCCACCGCACGCCCGCTGTCGTGGTGGAAGTCCCCGTGGACGGCGCGAGCGGCGACATCGTTCGCGCGAACGCCTGGCAGTTCAGGCAGATACTCGCGCGCGGCGTTCATGGCATCCTGATGTGCCACGCGGAGACGCCGGACGCTGTCAAGGCGTTCGTGGAGTCCTGCCGCTACCCGTTCCAGACCATCGGAGTGGGCAAGGGGCTGGACGTGGGCAGGCGCGGTTCGGCGGGCCAGGCTTCCGCCGCCCCGATCTGGGGTGTCTCCATAGATGAGTACCTGGACAAGGCCGACCCGTGGCCGTTGAACCCGGACGGGGAACTCATGCTCGGCCTGAAGATCGAGAACACCCGCGCATTGCTCAACGTCGAGGTGACGACTCAGGTGCCGGGCATAGCTTTCGCCGAGTGGGGTCCGGGCGACATGAGCATGTCCATGGGCTATAAGAACGCTCCTGGCGAACCCTGGCCGGATGAACTCTGGGAGGCCAGAGAGCGGGTCCGCAAGGCATGCAAGAACGCCGGAATTGCCTTCCTGGAAGGCGCCACGCTGGATACCATCGGCGCGAAGATAGACGAAGGCGTCAGAGTCGTGTCGTCAGGCGGCCCTCTGGGCGAAGCCACCGCAAAGGCAGGCCGCGCCCACAGCGGACGCACGATGCCTGTGTAGCAGCCGGACGCAATTCTACGGCCTGCGTCGAGGCGGGAATGCCCGGCGTGGGCTGTCTTCGTTCAAGCGGTTTGCGAAGATTGTTATGGCTGTTTATGATAGTTCTATTATGAAAATCACATTCACTTTAGCAGACCTGAAATCAGACCCTCGCTGGGTCCTGGAATATGTACAGCGGGAGGGCAAGGCGGCGAATATAGCTTGCGATGGGGAGATTATCGCGGAGATTCGTCCTGTCGAACCTCGGAAGTACACGAATGAACAGCGCCTGAAGGAGTTGCGGCATCGAGGTATCCTCAGAGGTTCTGGGAAACCCCGGCGTCCCTTCAAGCCCGGGAAACCTTCTCCTGGTGCGTTGGAGCGATTCTTGGCTGAACGCTAGGGCTGCTTACTTAGAATGAGCGATGCGTACGTGGATACGTCCGCTATTCTGGCGGTTGAATTCAGGGAACCGGGCTGGGATATAGTCATACATCGTCTGGGCAGTTTCTCTCGGTTGGTGTCGTCCAACCTATTGGAAGCTGAAGCGAGGTCTGCATTCGCGAGAGATGGCCGGCCATTTGACTCTGAGGTGCTGTCCAACATTGAATGGGTATACAACGGTTATCGTTCTTTGGGGGACGAGTTCGAGAGAGTCCTGAACGTTGGTTATGTCAGGGGCGCAGACTTGTGGCATCTTGCTACTGCGCTCTATACATTTGACGAGCCGTCGGAAGTTACGTTTCTGACCCTGGATCGCCGACAGAGAGAGGTTGCAGCGGGGCTGGGGTTTCAGGTCTAGGGCACATGTTCCGCGTACTCATCCCCTATATGCCCCGCTTCCACCAGCGCGTCGTACTCGGCGTCGGACAGCTTTAGCAGCGTCTTGTAAACGTACTCGTTGTCCTGGCCCAGGGTTACGGGGCCACGCCGGATTCGCACGTCGCTCTCGGACATCTTGAAAGGCGCGCGAGGATACATATGAGTCCCGACGTCTGACTGGAACGCCTCCTCGAACATGGCCCTTGCCTCCAGGTGCGGGTCCTCAACTGCGTCTCTCTGATCGAGGACGGCCCCGGCGGCAACTCCGTAGGACTGAAGCAGTGACATGGCTTCACGATGGTCGAGGCCGCGCGTCCACTCCGAGATATTTTGGTCGAGCGCGTCGTGATTCTCGCGCCTGGACTCGTGTGTGGCGAACCGCGGCTCCCGTGTCCAATCAGGAGCGCCGATGGCCTCGCGGAAGAGTTCCCAGTCCCTGTCGTCGAAGATAGTCATGGCTATCCAGCGGTCATCGCCCTCGCATGGATAGACTCCTTGGAGCGCGGTCGGATGGCGGTTGCCCTGCGTCGCCTGGCTGCGTCCGTTCATCGAGTAGTCCATGAAAGCCTGTCCGAGGTACTGGACGGCGTTCTCAGCCTGCGAGAGTTCCATCAACTGGCCCTCTCCGGTGCGGCGGCGATGGTTCAGGGCGCAGGCGACCGCGAACGCTCCACCCGCTCCGGCGGCGGCGTCCGCCATATAAACCTGCGTATTTGCGGACGGGTCTAGGTCGGTATAACCCCTGAGCAGGCTGTGTCCGATAACCCCCTCTATGTGGATACCCAGCGAGCGGTGGTTCTGGTACGGCCCTGTGTTGCCGTATGCGGGCATTCGCAGCATGATGAAGCCCGGATTTATCTTTTTGAGTTCATCGTAGGATATGCCCAGTTTCTGCATAGTCTCCGTTGGATTGTTTTCCACCAGCACGTCGCTTATCGCCACCATGCGGTTGAATATCTCCTTGCCCTCAGGCCTGAGAAGGTCAACCGTCATGCTGAGCTTGTTGCGGGCGTGGGCGTTGAATATCGGGTAGCGGTTCCAGGGCCTCTTGCCACCGTCCCGGTTCGGCATACCGCCTATGAACGGGGGCAGGTTCTTGATAACGAACTCCGGCGGACGCGCCGAAGAGCCGCGAGTCGGCGGCCCGAATATCTGAATGGACTCGACACGAATGACCTCTGCGCCCAGGTCGGCGAGCAGCGTCGTGCAGTACGGCCCGGCCCATACGACTGTCATGTCGAGTACGCGGACTCCTTCCAGTGGCAAGCGTTGGCTCATGCCGTACCTCCATCTCTCAAAGAGGCTATTTCGGACTCTGTTCGGCCCAGTTCAGTCAGAATCTCGTCGGTATGCTGGCCGAGCAGCGGCGCTGGTCTTCTGACAGCCCAAGGGGTCGCACCCATGATGAACGGCCTGCCAGGGTATCTGAGCGGTCCCGTTTCCGGGTGTTCGACCTCGGCAAACGCGCCTCTCTGACGGAAGATTTGATCGGCGTGAAAGTCTTCCATCGTGTTGAGCGGTCCGCTGAGAACCCTAGACTTCTGCGCCTGCTCCCAGATGTCAGCTTTATTTCGTTCCATGAGCCAGGGGTAGAACAACACCTCGAACAGTCCCTGCATATCCTCGTCTGCCTGGGCCTCGGGCGTGAGCCACTCCTCGCTCGAAAGCTCATCCGGGTATCCGAGCATATCCAGGACGCGCGGGAAGTAGTTGCCGCCGCCCGTGAACTGGAAGAAGCCATCCGCGCAGGGATACACGCCCGCCGGATAGCCCCCCGACCCGGAGGCGGCGCCCAGTGGCGTGCGTTCTGTTATCTCGCTGTTGTACTGGTATGCCAGCAGCATACTCATACGCCGGTCTATCGAACCTGCCTGCGTCTCCATGATGGATATGTCAACGTGCTGGCCATTATCGTTGTCCCTGGCGGCGAATATGGCGCCAAGCGTGGCGTATGCCGCGATGGTTCCGGCCTGGTACAGTCCGACGGTTCCGCCCAGTTTCAGCGGTTCCTTTTCGGCTATGCCGGTGGAGTACAGTTCGCCGCCCATGCCGTAGAAGATGACCTCGGAGCCACGCCAGTCTCTGTATGGGCCCGTCTGTCCGAAGTTGGAAATCGAGGTCATCACCAGCCCGGGGTTGACCTCTGAGAGCGTCTCATAGCTCAGGCCAAAATCCTCCATAGTTCCGGGCCGAAAACTCTCCACCACCGCGTCGGAGCGGGCGGCGAGATCGAGAGCGACCTGGCGACCTTTCTCCGTCTTGAGGTCCAGCGTGATCGAACGCTTATTGGTGTTGAGGTGCAGGAACGTCCCACTCTTCTCCGGGTGGGGAGTATCGTTCGGAAAAGGCCCGATGCGGCGCGCGCCGTCTCCCGTTCCCGGACGTTCGACCTTGACTACCTCGGCGCCGTAGTCGGCTAGCAGCTTGGCGCAGTAAGGGCCTGCGATATACTGAGTGAAGTCGAGAATCTTGATATCGGACAATGCGTACTGTGTCAATAGAATCTACCCCAAATCCTGTATGAGCGGATAATACAATACCACAAGACGAGACCGGATTACGGACGCGGATCCATTTCTTGAGACAATTGCCAGACTCTTGACGAAGTGATATAAGACGAAGGCTGAGAGATAAGGAGTATCCTAATGACTACCACACCGGGAACCGAACTGATAGAACTCGAAACGGGCGTTTTCGCGCGACTGCACGAAGGTCTTACCAACGCCGGCGTCATCGTCGGCGACGAAGGCGTATTGGTGATAGACTCGTTGCGTGTCCCTTCATTCGCGCGTGACCTGATCCAGGACGTCAGGCACATAACCGATAAGCCGATTCAGTACGTCGTGGACACTCACTCGCACTGGGACCACTCTTGGGGCAACGAGGAATTTCCCGAAGCCACGATCATCGGACACGAAAACTGCTACGACGAGATGGTGGACGTCGAGTGGAACGAGCGATGGCGCGAGAGCGTAATGAATTCCGGCGACTCCTGGTCCGAAGAAGCCGGACTGGTAACGATCACGCCTCCCAATCTCACGTTCGAGACCAGCATGAGGCTATACTTCGGCGGGCGGGAGTTGCATCTCAGGTACCTGGGAAGGGCGCACACGGGCGGAGACACTCACATCCACCTGCCCGACCACGGCATCGTCTTCTGTGGGGATGTCGCGCAGGACGGCGGCGTCCCATACCTGGGCGACTCCTACCCCGAAGAGTGGCCCGACACCGACGACCGTCTGGTCGAACTGCCAGTCGAGAGATTCGTCTCCGGACACGGCCCGGTGGGTCAACATTCCGCGTTGGAGGAGGCGAGAGACTTCATCCACGACCTCTTCGGCAGTCTCAAGACTGCGATCAGAGACGGTAGGGACGAACAGGACGCGGCCTCCTCGACGGTTGCCTCTCTCACACCCCGCTACGGAGGATGGCGGGGCTTCGAACGCCTGGAAGAGACCTTGCCCGAGTTGTACCGAAAGCTGACCTGAAGATCGCCCGCTGGTTCCGCGGGGCTCGTCTGCTCATACCTAAACTGATGCCTGGCGCAAATGTTGTCGTTGCGTCTAACCCATTACTGTCCTATATCGTAGCGGGCGCTTTGTCGGACGCCGGACTCGAAAGAAGGGGAGACATCATCAGGCTGGTCACCACCATGAGGGGAGGAGACCGTCCCAAAGCAGCTCACAAGGAATTTAGGGGTGTGAGCGTAATGCCGAGGTCCATGTGGGAGCCTTGGGTACTGTTCCGCAAACCAATCGAAGGCCGGGTGCAGGACAACCTCAGAAAGTGGAAAACAGGCGGATTCCGAAGGCCGTCTTCAGTGTCTCCATTTGGGGACGTAATCAAATCGTCGCCCACCCGAAAGAGCGAAAGGGCAATCGCCCTGCATCCAAGCTTGAAGCCACAGGCATTCTTACGCCAGGTCGTTAGGGGTGTACTCCCTCTGGGAGAGGGCGTTGTGGTTGATCCATTCGCCGGTTCGGGGTCCACACTCGCCGCCGCTGAAGCAGTTGGTTATGAATCCATTGGAGTTGAATTGGACCCGCATTACTTCGATATGGGCGTCAAGGCGATCCAACCTCTCGCGGAACTTAACGTGTGAACACTCTGACTTAATCTAGGTACAGCCAGTTTTCACGCAGTTTCCGAATGCCATATCGGTCGCGGTTCGCGATTCGCGTGCCGAGTTCCCCACGCGAATTTCTTCTGAAGTCATCCACCGTAACCAGGCTCAGGTAAACTTCAGTTCCGGATTGAACTTCGACTGATCAACTATGTTTCTGATGATGGGCATCTGAAAGTCCTAAATTCTTGTTTCAGGCTGTCGTTATCTTAGCACGCAGACAGTTATCCCATGAGCTCTAAATTCTGATACAGGTCCTCTCGACCATCCTGCCAGGCCGCCAAGTCTCCACTCTGCCTGCCACACTCCTTGCCCTAGACTTTCGCGCGCCCTTTTCTCAATAGAACAAAATTGCTATAATGTGCCCAGGCAATGACCAACAAAACAAAACATACCGGCTCGCGCGGCTCATTACATAAACGGAAGGTTATCCAGAATGTATTTTCTGACCAACGAAAAATTTCTATAGGCCGATCCGTGCAATTTCAAAGCTAAATTGGCGCTTTTTCTAGGTCACAGCCACCTGAAACATCACCTGAACTCCACCTAAACCTGACCTGAACCATTATAAATCAAGATATATGACACACTGTCTTGCCAGCCCGTTTTCCATGAATCGCCGACTCTGAAAACACCTTGGGCCGCCAGCCCAGGAATGCTATGTGATAATATGACTCCGACCATATCCAAGCAGCTAAACCACTACCCAAAGAGGTGAAGAGAGTATGACAACGGCTACACGCGAGTATAAGGTTGTAGGCACGAGACCGATCAGGCACGATGGCGCGGACAAGGTTACCGGGCGCGCCGTATATGGCGCGGACATGAACCTGCCCGGAATGCTGTACGGCAAAGTTCTGCGCTCCCCGCACGCGCACGCGCGGATTACAAGGTTGGACACGTCCAAGGCGGAAGCGCACCCCGAGTGTCGCGGAGTGGTGACGTCCGCTGACTTCGCTCCGAGCGATCCTGTGGGCCCCATCGCCGTCCTCGGACAGATGCCGCCCGACAACGTGCTCGTCCGCGACAAGGCGATGTACAAGGGGCACGCCATCGCCGCGGTCGCCGCGACCAGCGCGCACGCCGCCGAGGAGATACTGTCGCTCATCGAGGTGGAGTACGAAGTACTGCCCGCTTACACCAACATCGAGGACTCTATGGCCGAAGACGCGGTGGCGATCCACGACACATGGACTAACAACCCGGACCTGCCCGGCGGTGTGAACGTCGCCGCGCAGGAGCAGTATGTGTTCGGCGACCTGGACGCCGGCTTCGCCGAGGCCGACCGCGTATTCGAGCGCGAGTATCGCACCAAGACTGTCCACCAGGGCTACATAGAGCCGCAGAACGCCACTGCATGGTGGTCGCCGGACGGACGACTGACCGTCTGGTGCTCCAGCCAGGGGCACTTCGGCGTGCGGGACAACACAGCGCGCATCCTGGGTCTGCCCGTGTCGCAGGTGAAGGTGGTGCCGCTGGAGATCGGCGGCGGCTTCGGGGGAAAGATTCCCCCGTACCTGGAGCCCACGGCTGCGATCCTGTCCAGGAAGAGCGGACATCCGGTCAAAATGGTGATGGACCGCACCGAGGTGCTGGAGGCAACAGGACCGACGTCCGGTAGCCTCGTAAGGATCAAGATGGGCGTCACGAATGAGGGCAAGATAACGGCGGCGCACTGCTGGATGGCGCTGGAGGCGGGTGCGTTCCCGGGCGCTCCACTCGCGGGCGCGGCCTCAGCGGTCTTCTCGCCGTACCTCATCGAGAACGTGCGAATAGACGGCTACGACGTGGTGTCCAACAAGCCCAGGACGCAGGCATACCGCGCACCCGGCGCGCCTATCGTAATGTACTGCACCGAATCGCTCGTTGATGAGATAGCCGAAGATCTGAACATAGACTCCGTGGAGTTCAGGCTGCTGAACGTCGCGCGACAGGGCGACCGCCGCGCGGACGGCGTAATGAACGGACGCATCGGCGCCGAAGAAGTGATGCACGCGGTCCGGGAACATCCCCACTATTCCGCGCCTCTGGAGCAAGTAGAAGGCAGGTTGCGCGGACGTGGCTGGAGCATGGGCTTCTGCCGCAATAACACGGGTATGGCCTGTGTTGTCGCCAACGTATTGGACAATGGCAACGTTAGCCTGGTGGAAGGCTCGGTGGACATCGGAGGAACACGCACCGCGATAGCCCAGCAGTTCGCGGAGGTGCTGGGCATCCCGGTCGAGAATGTGAACCCGATGGTCGGCGATACGGACACAATCGGATACACGTCCGTAACGGGCGGTAGTGGTGTTGCGTTCAAGTCCGGCTGGGCGGCGCACGAGGCGGCGATGGACGTGATGCAGCAACTCATCGTGCGCGCCTCGCTTATCTGGGACACCGACCCGGAGAACGTGGAGTACGTGGACGGGGCGCTCCAGCACAAGTCGGACTCCGAACTGCGGCTCACATTCGAGGAGATGGCGGCAAGGCTGCCCGAGACGGGCGGGCCGGTTGTAGGTCGCGCCAACCTGAATCCTGGAGGGTCGGGTGGTTCATACGCCGCGAACATCGTGGACATCGAGCTCGACCCCGACACGGGGAAGGTGGACATTCTGCGCTACACCGCCTTCCAGGACGCGGGTTTCGCCATTCACCCATCCTACGTGGAGGGCCAGATACAGGGCGGCGCCGCGCAGGGCATCGGCTGGGCGCTGAACGAGGAGTATTTCATGGGCGAGGACGGTGGTATGCAGAACACGAGCCTGCTCGACTATCGTATGCCCACGAGCCTCGACCTGCCGATGATTGACGCGGTAATCGTGGAGGTCAACAATCCGGGCCACCCGTTCGGAGTGCGCGGAGTGGGCGAGGCGAACATCGCTCCGCCTCTGGCCGCGCTCGCCAACGCCATCCACGACGCAGCGGGCGTCAGGATGACGGAGTTGCCGATGAATCCGCAGGCGGTGGTCTCGGCGATTCAGGGGAAGTAGGGTGGGCAGGGCTCGCTGGTATCATGACGATGCCGGCGGGCCTACTGACATCCTATGCTTGGCGACTGAGAAGGAAACGTAATGCTGACAGACCAGCAGATTCAGGATTTGATAAGTTGTCCCAAGAAGATTACAAGTAGAGAACCTGCGAAGGGTTACCAAGAAGAGAGTCGTCACAGACGCTGTGACTTGGGGTTAGTCTCCACCGAGGAGATAAGCGTCACATTCACAGTATTTATTCGACAGAGTGCAGAGTTCATAGAGAACTTCTCTATCGGGCTACGTTACTTGGCTAATGACCCAACATTAGGGACGGTTACACTGATTCGCTACAATGGACCCCATGGTGAAACCAGCAGGGACCCGGATGGACATTACGCCAAACCACATATCCATCGTATCACTGCTTCCGAATTAGAGTCTGGAAGCGCTCAACCACAAGAAAGGGACAGAGAGGTTACTAACCTATACAGCACATTCGAGCGGGGATTGGCAGTTTTCTTTCAAGACACTCATATAGTCAATTTTGAAGACCACTTTCCTGATCTGCAGAAAGGAAGTGTATTCGATGATCACATCTAGCATAAAAGACTCATTGGCTCTCGCCGGGGCTACGGAGTTCGACTTTTATGAGCGTCGTCCAGGGAAGTATCAATTGATTGTTCCCATACTCCATGAAGACGGCGATATGGTGGAGATATACGTTCAGGATAGTCCTAAAGGCGAAGACTATATACGGATTTGCGACTTTGGAATGACCCTCATGCGTCTATCTTATACTTACGATGTCAATACTGACGCTCGTAGGCGCGTCTTAGATAGCATTCTTATCAACAATGGCGTCAACAACGATGCTGGCAATCTTTACCTTGATACACACGGGAATATGCTCTATGAGAATGTTTTGCGGTTTGCGGGCTGCATACAGAAAATATGCAATATGAGTCACGTCCATAGATTCTGTCTCTGAAATATGAAAGTCATCCACACCGTCGCCGACTTCCGAGCGGCCCAGCGTGAGCATCCCAGGCCGCTTGGACTGGTGCCCACTATGGGGTATCTGCACGAGGGGCATCTGTCGCTTGTGCGGCGGTGTCGGGGGGACAATGCGACCGCCGTCGCGAGCATATTCGTCAATCCGACGCAATTCGGGCCGTCCGAAGACCTGTCCACCTACCCGCGCGACATGGAGGGGGATCTGGGCAAGCTGGAGGCAGAGGGCGTGGACCTCGTTTTCGCGCCGGACACCTCGGAAATGTACCCGGATGGCTTCGAGACGACGATTGACGTTGGCAGCATCGCCAATAGGCTGGAGGGCGAGCATCGTCCCGGCCACTTTCAGGGTGTGGCGACTGTCGTATGCAAGCTGCTGACAATCGTCAGGCCGGACAATGTGTACTTCGGGCAGAAGGATGCTCAGCAGTGCCTGGTCATCAAGCGGCTCAACGCCGACCTCGACCTCGGCGCGGAGATCATCGTGATGCCGACGGTGCGCGACCCGGACGGACTGGCGCTGTCGAGCCGCAACGCGTATTTGTCCGATGAAGACCGTGAGGCCGCGCTGTCGCTGTATCGCTCCCTGTCGCTGACCGAATCGCTTTATGCAGACGGGGTCCGGGACGCCAGCAAGATGCGCTGTGAGATGCTGGCTCTACTGGAATCCGAACCATCCGCGTCAGTCGAGTACGTGTCGTTCGCGGATGCGGAGACGCTGGTGGAGTTGGACGCTGTGGACCGGGCCGCACTCGTCTCGATGGCTGTCCGAATCGGTAAGGTCAGGCTGATAGATAACGTTGTGCTGGGGAGCTGACCACTTCCTACCGGCTTTCGAGATATAGCGGCGCAAGCATCCCGTCCACGGGAACGAAGTCGTCGGTGAGAATGGAGAAGCGACCGCCGTCCATCCAGCGGGCGAACTCCGCGTCCGGCATGAAGTGGGTTACGATGGCGCCCCTGTCCAGTTCGCGGTTGGCCGAAGCGATTTGGGACGCCGAAATAGGCTGTCGCGATGCGGTTACGACGAAGGTATATCGGTCGTCGCTATCCCATGATGTGTTGTCCCGCATCACATAGACATATGGAAACGTCTTCTGCAGCGTAGCGACCACAGAGCGCAGGAATCGGCCGCTGTGCATCTTGTCCACTATGTTTATGGCGTAAACGCCGTCCTCTGACAGAAGCCCGTACACCATTTCGTTGAACTCCAGAGTCGTGAGGTGGTACGGCACCGATACGTCGTTGAAGGCGTCGCCGACGATGAACTCGTATTTGCCCTTGGGCAGTTCCTGGAGCTTGGTACGCGCGTCCTCGGTGTAGGTAATGATGCTTGTGTTCAGAGGGAGCGCGAGATATTCGGTTGCGACCTCGGTCACTTCGGGGTCTATCTCGACCACTTCGACGCTCACGTCGGGAAACATGACCTCCAGGAACCTGGGCATAGTGTATCCTCCCCCGCCGATGAACAGAGAATCCATTCTGGGATTCCTGTGAGCGATCTCGGAAGCGACGTCACCGAAGACCTTTTCGTATGAATAGTGCAGGAACAGCGGGTCCTTGATGTCCACGTAGCTGTGAAGCAGCGCGTCAAGGTAGAGTATCCGTACCTCTCGGTCTTCGATGTCGCGCGCCCTGACCTTTATGCAGTAGTAATTGCTCTCGCGCACGCAGTCGCTGTCCAGGCTGTCTGTCCATACGCTGGCGGCGAGTACGACCAAGGCCAGGATGCCGAGCGCCGCATTGGTCTTCCAGGCACGGGTAAGGTTTCCGAATATGACGGCCATGGCGACGAGTATCAGCGACACGATGAGGATTACGAGTCGAGTGCCGAGTAACTGTACCAGGACGAACCCTGTCAGGAACGTACCGAGAATACTGCCGGCGGTAGAGACGGCGTAGATCTTTCCCACGACGTTGCCTGTCTCGGTCAGGTCGGAGAGGCGGAGCTTGATGACGATGGGGGAAACCATTCCGAGTATGACGGCGGGTACGATGAAAAGTGTGGTGGTGAGCAGGACTATGCGGGGGATGATGGGGAGTCCGAGGAAGACATCGGAGGCGAAGGTGTCAATGGGTAGGATGGCGATGCTGGAGACTCCGCTCGCCAGCAGTATGATGCCGAGGGTCTTGGGATATGGATACCTGTCCGCTACCCGCCCTCCCAGGTAGTTGCCGAGGCTGATTCCGGCGAGCACGATGCCGATGATGCTCGTCCAGGTGTACAGCGAGACGCCTATCGTCGGGGCGAGTATCCTGCCTGCTACAATCTCGATTATGAGCGTGCATGCGCTGGCGGTGAACACGATGATATAGGGTTTCAGGGTGTTGTAGAGGTTCATTCCGCAGGATTACACTTCGAAACTCTGTATGCACCGGAGTTTCCAATAAGGGATGGCTACTTTCTCACTTTATCCTAATATATCCAAACGGCAATAGTGTATCACGTAGCCGTAAAGTACGGCTATCCCAACAATCCGTCTTGAAGCTTAAATCAAATGTGCGTTTCCAATGGGGGGGGGGCATGATTGATATATATGGCGACATGATATATAATCCCGCGTGGCTTGACTGCATGGCCTAAGATAGGAAACGGGAGTTGCTTCGATGACTACCAATAGGACAGACACTGGCGTTGCGGACATGATTCCTCCACATTACTCCGTAGTGGTTGGCGCCGGAAGTGCGGGAGCCAGTCTTATCCTGGAATTGTGCCAGTCCGAAATGCGCGCCGATATAAAAGGCGTGGTACATATTGATCATGAGGAAGCCGAGAGTGCCACACTCAGGACGAACCTAGAAAGTATAGGATTTGATGTGGATACCGGGTTCAGGTCCGTACACCTGCAACACATAGAAGCTCGGAGGAGTTCTTTTGATCTTATAAGTGAGGAACTTAACGTTAAATGTCGATTTGACAATGATTTGAACAGCAATGCTCCCGGTATTCGTGTTTTTACCCAACTCCATGAAAAAGAGATCATCGCCACTATTACAGAGATGCTTCCCAAAGACGGCGCAGGCGAGTTGAAAGAGGCCAGGGTCGTCTATGTGTTTGCCGTGACTGGGATAACCTCGAGTACTGTCGCTCTCGAGGCCGGTGAGTTGGTCAAAAAATACCTGAACCGAGAGTTTGAAGATGACCCCTTGGGGGCTGGGGCAACAGTACCAAATATAGGAGTTGCGTTTATGTCGCCTACCCCGACTATGGGCGCGATTCAGGACAACCTGCCACATGGACGCAAGGTGTGTGAAGTGATGTCCAGTAAGTTGGTGGATGGGAATTTGCCGTTTGACAAGTTGCTTATGGTTGATGGCAGCGGGCTTAGGGATATAGAAGAGGATAGCTTCACTACATGGGCCGGGGATATAATCTCGTCCCTATTGCATGCGAGGAGCTTTGATCCGGCATCCGAAACGGTGGAGGTGATTGCTGACACCAGGGAGTTGCTCAATAGTTTACCGCCATACGCGAACGTGGCTTTTGTGCGTACTGGATGGACTGACGACCAGGTGAGCGTTCTGCGTTTTCTGGATAAGCTCAATGGAAATATAAGTGAACTTGCGGATAATCTAGATAGATTTACGGCAGACGCAGGGGATAATACCCTTGAAGCGATTGCGCATAGTATCAGGAATTACGACTGGGAAGCAGATTTTCCCTTAGATATAGAAAATCTGGAATCATCCTCGTCTTTTCGAGACGTTATGGATGAAATATCAGAAGCTGCGGTTCATCTGGATGAGAGTTGGAATTCCTATCGGTACGCGCGTGATGAGCTTTATGGCCTGAACCTGTTCCAAAAGATTTTCGTTAAAGGGAAATATCAGACAGCGTACGATAATGCGCTGAAGAACGTGATCGCGGCGAAAGGGAATCTTTCTGAAAAGAGAGAAGCTTTGAAAGAATGCAAGGATAGAATCGTTAGGGAGTTAGAAGTATTCTGGGAATCCTTGCGAAGGAGGATGCAAGTTGTTCCGGGTGTTGACAGTGGACTGGATAACATTCGCAAGTCCGATAATCCTCTTCTCGAATTCACCGGGGACAATGAGATGCCTGCCGGCCTCATAAATCATCAAGAAAACACGTTAGTGCGCGTGGTGAATCCCAGACCAGGCAATGGAATGATCGCGTTCGAGAGGGCGACGGTCGTGCATACGGGACCAGCACAGCTAGTCATGTCAAGCCTCGGATTTCCAGAACAAACATACCAAGACACGTTCCTAGAGGAAGAAGACAGGAACGATGCGAATAAGATAACCGTGTTTCCCGCCGACGCCAAATCGGCATCAGTTGATTCGTTGATTTTCTGGACTCCCCGTCCTAGAGAAGGATTCAGAGTGTTTGCTCGGCACTACTTGGAAAGCAAGATCGGGCTTCCTCCGGTGCACAAAGACGCGTGGCCGGATAATTTGAAGAAGAAGCGAACGACCGATTCTTTACTTGAGTCATCACTACCCACATAGAAAGAATCCGATGAATTCTTGGATTTCTGTCGCGCTGGCTGCATTATTCATACTGCTAGTCATTATTTCACGTCAGTCGCAAGTACAAGCAGACACCATTGAGACCCCAAGCTGTTCAATTAAAGACGGATGGGGGAATGAAGTTGAAATAGCTACCGGACGCGAGCCTCCTCCCAGAATAGATACTGGAACGATAATAACAGTAGAATGTCATATGAGCTTGGAACAGCCTAGGGAAGTACATACCGAACTCGGCAGTCCCGAATGGCATTTGGGGAAATCTGGAGATCATAATCCTATCCTTGTACGGGCGGGGAACATCACCACTGGACCTCTTATGGGAGATTTGACAATAAAATTGACTGGGTATGTAGTCCTCCCGCCCGTAAGCCGTCAAAAAGTCATGGGCGACAAAAGTTATGGGTATTGGACCGACGCTGCTCAGCCCAAGTCCATGCGGATAGTATCAATCGGGCCACCGGGAAATATCGCGCCAGATTACAGCGTGAGCATCATTGCTGTGCATCCGTTGGATACCGTGGCCAGAAGAAAGGTCGCTGAATTGGCTTCTGGAGACGGACTTACGTCCGAGGGGCGCCAATTGGCGAACCCATTGATCGAAAGGGCTAATCGTGCTATTGACGAAGGTCGCCCCTGGCTGGCCATCGAATTGATAGACTATTCTTTGCCAAGTCTGAAAGCATTGTCCCCCACGTTCTGGGATACTGCAAGGCAATGGATTATAGTTCCACTATTAATAATTGTCTTCGCGTTAGGGTGTGTTGTGTGGAATTGGGTCAAACCACGATTGGATAGCTGGTTCGGGGGAGACTCCTCCCGACGTCGCACATCCATGAGCACAGGCCCGATCGAGGAGGACACCGGGGAATCCAGCCCAGTGAGTTTCTGAAGAGCGAGAGTGTGTTTAAGAGAATGATCCCTATTGGCGTATAATGTCGAAACCAACAAGCATGAGACAGGAGCGCAGACGATGGCTGACGACTTTCTATATGTATCACGTAACAAGCTGGAGATGAACCGCGGACTGCGGCACTCGTACATGGGCGACGTGCCTGCGCCCGTGGTGTACGCGGTGCAGGGGGAACTGAAGGAGTATTACGGGGTGCCCGAGGACGCGCCCCCGATTGCGTCCACTCTCGATCACATAGTCTCGGCGGTCGGAGGTTGAATGTACGGCACTCTGCGGCGCGCGCTGGATGTGCGCGGAATAGAGATTGCCCCCGAGGACTACAACGCCGAGGTGGAAGGTCGAATTGAGGGCACCGGACACACGATCAGAATTACGAGTATCAATGTGCATTACGAGTTTCCGGTGCCTGAGGGTAAACGAGAGGCGGCGGACCGAGCTCTGAGGGTGCATCCGCAGGGTTGTCCGGCGCACGAGAGCGTGAAGGACGCCATCGAGATCACATGGACGGCGGACATTCGGGAAGTCTGAAGCCGTAGCCTGCGCGGATGCTGTATCAGTTTGATCGGTGATGGAGATCACCCTCACCCCAGCCCTCTCCCATCGAGGGCTGATAGGGGTAGGCAAAATCTGAAATTAGCTATAAAACCTTGAAGGGTGCATGAATCTGGCGTCGGATCAACACAGTGCTGAGAGTGCTCCAAAGTTGAGATTTCAGCTTTATGAACCATAGATCGAACCATTGTTTGGTTTGATAGCCTTCTACTTGACATAACAATGCCTACCCCTCTCAGCCCATCGAGGGAGAGGGGGTTTCCGCCTGTGGGGATGAAAGCTAACTCGCCATCGGTAGGGCGCTCAGGCTGTCCGCAGATGGGTGGCCTGGCATACCTAGCATGGGGCAGCCGGTGCAGGACATCCGCTCTCCGCAGGGGGCGGCAGACGGAGGTGGGCTCGCGGCCGCCTGGGTCCGGCGCTTTTCTCTCGCGTCTTCGCTGAACAGGTCCAGCTTGAGCTGTTTGGCGCGAGGCGGACGATGGCCTGGGAAGGCCAGGAAGGGCCAAGCGCGCTTTCGCACCACGCCCATCGCGGTCAAGTCTCGCCATGTGTCTATGCTGTGCCTGCTTCGATTTCTGAGGATGCGCTCCGCCGACTTGGGTCCGACGCCAGGCACGCGCAGCAGTTGGTCTTTCTTCGCATGGTTCACGTCCATAGGGAAGGTATCCAAATTCTCGACGGCGATGGAGGTCTTCGGGTCCTGGTCGAGGAGTAGGAAGCCGTTGTCGGCGAAGGCGAGGTCGAGTTCGTCGTTGGAGAAGCGATAGACGCGCTTGAGCCAGTCCACCTGGTAAAGTCTGTGGCTCCTGGCCATGGGAGTGGGCGGATGCTCCTCGAGAGGTGTGTAGCGCACCGGTCGGAAGGGGGCATAGTAGATGCGCTTCAGTTTCCACTCGGAGTACAGCTGGTCCATGCGTCCGAATATGTCGCGGTCGGATTCGTCCGCCGCTCCGACTACAAGTTGGGTCGCCTGTCCTACTGCTCCGTTGGTATGGCCGGCGGTAAGACTGTGGACCCACTCCATAGGGTCGAGGATGTCGCGCTTGAGGTCTTTCATCTTGCTGAGCTTCTGCATATGCTCAACCGTGGGAGTCTCCATGTTGACGGACAGCCGCGTTCCGAGCCGGTATGCGGCCTCGACGTACTCGTACTCGGCGCCGGGCATGACCTTCATGTGGATGTATCCCTTGAAGCCGTACTTGTTGCGAACGGCATCCACGACTTTTACCAGCCGCTCGGTGGTCTTGGAGCCGTCGCCCGCGATTCCTGAACTGAGGAAGAGTCCGCTGACCGTCTGCCGCCTTACAAGTTCGGCAAAGGTGCGCGCCAGTTCGTCAACCTTGAAGGCGTAGCGCTTTCGCGGCACCCAGTGGCTGTTCGGGCAGTAGTGGCAGTCCATCTTGCAGAAGTCGGTGAACATGACGCGCATGAGGTTGATGTACTTGCCGTTGGGCATCGAGGCACGATAGACGCCGTGCGTGGGATTCTTATTAGACGCGGGGTATGGCCCTCCGCGTCCGGTGCGAGTCTCGGGCTGGGTGAGGATGTCGTCGGTCGCCATTCCGCCGAGTATGCGGAGCTTTTCGTATGCGTCGGGAGTATGTTTAATGAGCATGGTCAAGCCTTCTATGGTCATATGTTCGTCGGGAACATATATTCGCACACTTGAAGAAGGCTTGTCAAGAGCGTTAGTTCTAACGTCGGTATCTTTCCGTTGTCGGTGCTGGGCGAATCTTGTCGGTGTGGGGCGGATTCGTGGAGCCATATAGTTCGATAGAAAGCGAAAAGGCCCTGGGTCCTCGCAGCGTCACTAGACCCTCCGTATGCGCGAAATGTACACTTAGGGCTGATAATTCTCCGAAAAGAGCGAACTCTTGTGACTTCCCAGACCTGTCTTCCGACCTTTACCTGGTTTCTGGTGGATGAAGACGGTCGCCCGTTTGGGCAGATACGCCGCCCCGTTTTGCCCGAAGCCGAGATGAGTTTCTCGGAGGAGGGCAAATTCGAGGAGGCCGAGATAGTGGAAGTCGTTGAATTGCGGCCCACGTGTTCGATGCGGCGATTCAGGGTAATCATAAGAGTGATCCGATAGACAGCGCGTTCAAAGCGAGAGATATTGAGAGTAGAGACGACTATCACCATCAACCGTCCGGTGGAAGATGTCATGGGATATCTGACCAAGATAGAAAATCTTCCGAGCTGGGCCGAAAACATCGTGGAGGCAGAGCAGACCTCGCAAGGTCCCGTGGGACGCGGAACAACCTGCCGCATTGTGAGCGAGGTCATGCAGCGCAGGCTGTCGCACGAGTTCGCGGTGACCGAATTTAGCCCTGGCGAAAGCTACTCGGCTCACAGCACGGACGGGCCCTTCCCGATGAGCCTGACTTACAGCATAAGCCCAATGGACGGAGGATCGCGGCTTCACTCCGTATCCGAAGTCAGGTTGACCGGGCTGATGGCGTTGGCTGAGTCCGCTATGAGCGCGAGAGCGCAGGCGCGATTCGAGTCCGACCACCAAAATCTCAAGCGCATCCTGGAATCCTGAAACACTGAAATGTTGCTTACGGCCTCACAACTCAAGCTGTTCTACGGCGATATGGAGATATTCGCCGACGTGAGCGTCGAGGTTGGCGAACATGCCCGGATCGGCCTGGTAGGCCCGAACGGAAGCGGCAAGACTTCGCTGCTGCGAGTTCTGACCGGCGGTCTCGAGCCGGACGGCGGATATGTTTCAGCCGGGCCGGGACTGCGAATAGCGTATGTCTCCCAGATGCCTGAACATGACGCGCCGGGGACGCTGCGTGATGAAGTGCAGTCGGCATTTCAGAAGCTGTTCGACCTGGAAGATGAACTTGCCGCCAGCGCTCTCGAGATACAGCAGCGCGAGGGGGCAGACCGGCAACGGGCCGAAACACGATACGCCCAGTTGCTCGAAGAGTATGAAGCGCTGGGAGGGTATGACTACCAGAGCAGCATGGATCGAGTGGTAGAGGGTGTTGGGATGCCGCTGGATACGCTGGACACGCCCACGGTGGCAGCCAGCGGCGGCGAACGCACCAGGGCCGCATTGGCCCGCGCGCTCCTGATGGACCCCGACCTGCTCGTGCTGGACGAGCCCACCAACTACCTCGACTTCGACGGCCTGAACTGGCTGGAAGACTTCCTGTCCGGCTTCAAGTACGCTGCAGTCGTGGTGTCGCACGACCGATACTTCCTCGACCGGGTGTGTTCAGAGATCTGGGAGATGGAGCGCGGGAGAGTCCAGAGATTTCCGGGAAACTACTCGCAGTACCGGGAGTTGAAGTACGCGCAGGTTGAACGTCAGCAGAAGGAGTTCGAGCGACAGCAGGAATACATAGCTAAGGAAGAGTTCTTTATCCAGAGATACAAGGCCGGACAGCGTTCCCGCGAGGCCAGGGGACGTGAAAAGAAACTGGCCAGGCTGGAACGTATTGAAGCTCCACAGAACGAAAAGACCGTGTCCATAAACGCGGCGAACGCGTCCCGGACGGGACACATCGCGCTGAGACTGCATGATCTCTCAGTCGGGTTCGCGGACGGCGACACGCGGACGACCCTGCTTACCGTACCCGATATAGATCTGGAGAGCAGTTCCCGAACCGCGCTAGTCGGAGCCAACGGTATTGGAAAGACGACACTGCTCCGAACGATTCTTGGTGAGCAGCCGCCTCTTTCGGGCACGGTTACGCTCGGTCACAACGTGCAGACGGGATATCTGAACCAGGGGACATGGAATCTGCCAGACGACAAGAATGTACTTGACGCGTTCCTGGAGATCCGCAATCTGCCCATTGGAGAAGCGCGGGACTACCTTGCGCGCTTCCTGTTCCAGGGGGACGACGTGTTCAAGCAGGTCAGGGCTCTGTCCGGTGGTGAGCGCACACGCCTTTCGCTGGCCAGGCTGCTGATTACCTATCCGAATGTTCTGGTTCTGGACGAGCCCACGACTCACCTCGACATAGCCAGCCGGGAGGCGCTGGAAGAGACGCTTGAGTCGTTCGACGGGACGCTGCTGTTTGTTTCCCACGACCGCCACTTCATTGGATTGATGGCCGAGCAGATATGGGCAATCGAAGAGGGCACGGTTCGCCAATTCAACGGTGGATTCGCGGAGTGGATGCGTATGAACCGGCCTCCTGAAACTGAGCCGGTGTCCAAGCGCGCCCGCGCAAGGCACCGGAGGCGGGAACGCGAGTCTCGCAAGCAGGAGCGAAAGTCGAAGGCCGCCGCGCAAATCCAGACGGTTGACTACGAGAGCCTGATCCAGGAGCTCGAGACCAAAATGGCTGTGATCGAGAAGAACCTCGAAACCGCCTCGGTCCGGCAGGATACGGACGCGATAGCGCGGCTCGGGCAAGAATACGCGGAAACGCAGAAGGACATCGAGGACGCTTGGGAAAAGTGGACTCTCTCATCTGGGTAATCTGAAGTCGTCCACTGCTATAATTAAGAGACGCGCCGCCGCGAACATGCTTTGTCTTCCTGAGCGGACAGGCTATTGCGCTATGTCCTACATCCCCCGCCGACAGGGAATCGTATAGTCGTATAGTAGATGAGTTATTTTCAAGAGTTTTGGGGAGAAGTATATTTATGAATGAGAACGGAAACCGCGAAATAGCCCTCCTTCTGGACTGGGAGAACATCCGGTTTGGGTTACAGCAGCAGAACCTCGCGCCGAATATAAGCGCGATAATGGAAGAGGCACAGGCCCTGGGCAGGGTTGTGGTCGCCAGGGCATACGCCGACTTTCAAAATCACGTTATGTTCAACGATCCCCGGCGGCTGTACGCGGCCGGGATCGAGCCGGTGTACGTGCCTGGGCGCGTCTATCAGAACGATCAGGACGGAATCGTTTCGTCCGTCCGCAAGAACAGCGTTGACGTAAAGCTGACGGCGGACTGCGTGGAGTTCTGTTACAGGTATCCGAACATAGACGCCTATATGCTGGTTTCCGGCGACGGCGATTTCATACATCTGGTCAAGACTCTCAGGCCATACGGCAAGTTCGTTGCCATAGTGGCGCTGAGCTGGACCGCGTCTCCCAGACTCACAGAGAGCGCCGACTGGGTGAAGTTCTACGACCTCGACGTGGAGCCGTCAGTGCAGCGAATCATGTCCGCGTCGCTGCCGGATGCCGCCAAGGCATCGGTTGAGCCCATCAGCGACGATCTCAGGCAGGTTTATGAAGCTATAAGAGATATAACCGACGACCAGAAGAGCCCAATAGTGCTGGCGGCGCTGAAGCCGCTGCTTTCGCACCGAATCAGGGACTTCGACGAGAGCAAGTTCGGACACACCAGGTTCAAGCCCCTGGTCATGGACGCCTACGACAGGGGCTATGTGAAGGTGGTCACGGAGGGACTGGTGGACTGGGTAATGCCCACCGGAGCGGACTTCGGCAGCATCGAGGACGACGCCGAAGTCATAGATTTCGACAGCAGCCGGCCCGTTTTCAGAAACGAACCCGGAGACGACGACAGCTATGACATGGTATCGGGTGGAATTACGCCGGACACAATAAGATTCTGCGACAGCCTGGAACAGCGCAGCCGCTATATAACCTTCAGGTATCTTACGCAGAACCTCAGCCAGCAGCCCTGGATGCAGCTGGACTTCGACTACCTCGTTCGAGCGATGAATAAAGCCATCGAGGACGGGCTGTTTACCAGGGAGACCTATGAGGACTTCGACGAGTACACCGGCTACATTCGCCGTCTGCCTACGCTGAAGCTGAACCGCGACCATCCCGACGTCAAGGAAGCGCTGAGGGCCGCAACAGCCGACTGGGAAGCCCGCCCCTGAGAGGGAGGTTAGCTACCAGCCAATCCGACGGTGTAAACCGGCTCGTAGATGGCGCCATCCGGACGCAGTATGCTTCGTATCAGGCTGATGCTCTCTACCCGAATCGGCGGACGAACGTATCCATGTGAGAAGAGGGTGTCTGACACTCTTCGCCTGTCGGGGCGCGATACGCTGTCCCGAATTCGCCCGGCGGTAATGTGGGGGTTGAAACGACGGCGTTCAGGCCTGAATCCTAGATCTGTCAGGCTTCGCTCCACCCGCTCTTGCAGCCGACTCAGACGCTTGATGTCTCCCTCGACGCCGACCCACAAGACGTGCGCCGCGCCCGGATTTGGGAACACGCCGGTGTCTCCGAGCGAAAGGTCGAACGGCGCTGCCCCGGATGCGGCAGCGTCCATCGCGGCCTGAATGTCTGGCACCAGATCGGCGTTAACGTCTCCCAGGAACTTGAGTGTAAGGTGTATGCCCTCGGGCCTGACCGTTCGCACTCCCCTCACGCCGAGGGCGTCTATTGTGGATACCAGGCCCGCGAACTCGGCTTTCACCGCGTCAGGAAGTTCCACGGCGACGAAGACCCTTATCTTCTCGCCGCTCGCCATCTACTCCGCGCTCCACAAACTGATGTCCGCGAGCCAGCCCGCTATCGCCTCGCCTATCTCGTCGGGCGAGTCCTCCTGTATGAAGTGGACTCCCCTGACCGTAATCTCGCTCTGGTTCGGCCAGGTACGGCAGAACTCACGCTGTTCGCCGGTGAGAATCGCGCCGGGTTCAGCGTTCACGAACAGCTTTGGGATGTCACTTTGGGAGAGCCAGGACGAGTAGGCATCAACTATCTCGACTACGTCGGCAGGCTTGCCGTCCAGCGGAATGTCGCGCGGCCATGAGAGCGTGGGCCTGCGCGACTCGCCGGGTTCGAGGTATGGCTTGCGATAGACGTTCATCTCGTCGTCGCTCAGGTCGCGGATTATGCTGCCCGGCAGGACTCGCTCGACGAACACGTTGTTGTCCAGGACCATCTGCTCCCCGGCGTCGGAGCGGAATCCCTGGAATACGCGGCGAGCGGCCTCGGGCCACTGCTCCCAGCTGAGTCTCTGCACGATTGCTTCCATGTAGGCGATGCCGGCGACGCGCTCCGGGTATCTGTGGGCCCAATGGAATGCGAGCGCCGATCCCCAGTCGTGGCAGACCAATGTCACATCGCTGCCGAGTCCCAGGGCGTCGAACCAGGCGTCCAGGTATCGCACATGCTCGACGAACCTGTATGTGCCGGAGGGCATCTTGCCTGAGTCTCCCATGCCGACAAGGTCGGGAGCGAGGCAGCGCGCGCCAGGATGAACATGAGGGATGATGTTGCGCCACAGGTAAGAGCTTGTCGGGTTGCCGTGCAGGAAGACTATGGGCGCGCCGCTTCCGATGTCCACGTAGGATATTTCGGTATCGAGCGTCTGGATGCGTTTCCGGGGGTGGGGATCGGTGGGTGAGATGGGCATGGTGGGATGATCCTGGGAGTGTGTTTGCGGCGCTGACAGACGTTGGTTCCGTCTATGCAGTCGGCGCAGATTCCCGCTCACTCACAGACCTGGGAATCTCGTCCGATACTCCCAGCAACGCGCCCTTTATCAGACCGACTTCGCCGATTAGAGTCTTCACGTCGGCTTCAATCGTCTCGACGCGTCTCTCTAACGCCTGGTTATCCTCCCGCAGGTGCGCCTCTAATTCTTGATTATCCCCCCGCAAGCGTATCTCTAAGGTCTGCATATCCCCCCGCAGGCGTGTCTCTGAGGTCCGCATATCCTCCCGCAAGCGTCTCTCCATGACCTCGCTATCCTCCCGCAAGCGTGTCTCTGAGGTCTGCATATCCCCCCGCAGGCGTGTCTCTGAGGTCCGCATATCCTCCCGCAAGCGTCTCTCCATGGCGACGTTCTGCCGCCACTGAAATCCCATGATGGTAATGCCCATGCCGATAACCACCAGGATAATCGTAACCAGAGACCAGTCAATCATATTTCCATCCTCGGTTTCTATGATAAGGCTGGACGCCCTGATTGACAACCGGCCATACAACACAGAGAAATTTGCATAAGTGGAATTGCGGCAGTCACAGGGCCTCCTCACCCCTGGATGCCCGCGAAAGCGAGATTGACGAATAAGCGGGGCAAGGGACTTATGCAATCATCTTCACAACATATACATCGGAGGAAGGGGGCAGATTCGCCCCCTTTGTTTGGTTGAGCTAGTCGTCATACTGTGTGGTCTCGCTGCCCGTCCCTGTCAGGGAGATGTGGGAGAAGTCTTTGCCGTCAACGGCGCCGTGCCAGTGCTTTTCGCCGGACGGGATGAAGGCGGTGTCGCCCTCGGTTATGACTATCTCCTCGTCCTCGGTGGCGACGATTCCCTCACCACCGGTCACGAAGAGGACCTGGTCGGTTGTGTGGGAGTGGAACTTGTTCTTCGCGCCGTCGTAGAAGTTGACCTGCGCGAAGTTGAAGAAGCTGCTCTGCGCGCCGACTATGGGCTGGCGGCTAACGGGGCCGCCGTAGAACAGCGGGGCATTGGTTGCGTCTTCTTCGGGTACTGATCCGTTCTTGATTACTTCCATAGGGTATTCTCCTAGTTCTTAGTTGTTAGCTTTTAGTTTCACCCTCACCTCAATCCTCTCCCATTCGGGAGAGGAGGCTTTGTCTCTCTCATTACGCCGCTCTTTAAGGGTCAAGGCTCAGCCTTGTCAGTCTCGCTTGCCGTCGCGGGCGCGGAGATAGGCGGCGCCACCCATGTAGATGTGCTTGAGTTCTTGGGGACTTTTGTCGGTGTTGACGAGTATCATTACGCGGACGCAGCGTTCCTGGCCGCCGGGTACGTCCATTTCGTGGCCGCACATCATGGCGACGTCCGTCCAGCCCATGCCCACACGGGCGGCTACGGCCGGGAATTCGGAGTTGAGATCCTTGGTCGTACTGAAGGTGACGGCGGCTATGTCGTCCGTGTCCACCTCGTTGGCCTCGACAAGCTCGGTGAGAAGCTCGCGAGTCACGTCCAGGATGGCTTCCCTGGTGTTGGAGTCAGCGGTGGTCGCGCCTCGAAGTCCTCTGACTTTGCTCAATCTAGCCGCTCCTTCCGTTGATTCCCTTGAGTGCGTGCATAAAGTCTCGCGCGGTGTCGAGTTTACGGTCCTCGGGCGCCCTTTCCACGGCATCGAGAAGCGCGCTTGCGAGAATAGCCCCGTCCGCGTAAGTGGCGATCTCCTCAAAATGTTCCCGCCGCGACACGCCGAAGCCGACCAGTATGGGAAGGTCGGTGTATCGCCGGATGCGTTCGACAAGGGCGGGGGTTGACTGTGAGGTCGAACTCCGCGCGCCAGTAACCCCGATAAAGTTAACGCAGTATATAAATCCGCCCGCCGATTGGCAAGCGTCGCGAATTCGCTCGTCGGAGCTCGTGGGCGCGAGGAGTGGGATCAGATGTATGCCGCGGGGCGCGGCCATATCGTATAGCTGCGCGGCTTCCTCGGTGGGCAGGTCTGGGACTATCATGCCGTCCATTCCGGCGGTGGCGGAATCGTCGAGGAATCTCTGGAGGCCGTAGCGGAGAAACGGGTTATAGTAGCCCATTAGGATGAGGGGGGAGTCCACTCCACCGTCCCGAAGGTTCTTCACGGTCTGGATGCACGTGGAGACCGTGACGCCGTTCTGGAGCGCGCGGTAGCTGGTCATTTGTACGGTGGGGCCGTCGGCGAGCGGGTCGCTGAACGGCACACCGATTTCGAGCATGTCGCCGCCGGATTCCAGGAGGACGCGGGCAAGTGATTCGGAGGTGGGTATGTCGGGGAAGCCGGTGGTGATGAACGGTGCCAGGGCGGGCTGCGCGGCCTCCCGGAGTTTGCTCAGGGTCGTGTCAATTCTGTTGGGCATTTCGGGCTTTCCTTTATATCATTCCCAGCCCGTCTCCTATCCGGCTGCCCACTTCAGGCAGAGCGAACCGGGAGGCAAGCAGGGCGAGTAGATTTTGGGCGGAGTGGGCGGCCATGGGTATCCATATTGATCCGGTTGCATGGTACACGAGCGCGAATAGGACCCCGGTAACGAATATCGGAATAATCGTAGCAACCGAGAAATGCACAAGTGCGAAGAGCGCCGCGCTGGAGACCACACCGACTAGCAACCCATATCTCACCGTGAGTCCGGCGAACAGGAAGCCCCTGAAGAAGACTTCCTCCACGAACGGAACCCACACGCCGAGGGCGAGGGCGGTGAGCAGGATGTACGCTCCGTCTCCGGCGAGTCCGGCGGGCAGTTGTTCGGGGACTAACACATCGAATCCGAGAGTCGAGGCGACAAAGGCGTAGGCAGCCGTGAACGACAGGCTTCCCAACAGCGCGGCTGCCGCGAGCAGGAATGACTTCCCGCGCGCAGGCAATCTGAGTCCTGCGGCAGCCCACGGCAGTCCGTGCTTCTTGACGACTATCAGCCATACCGCAAGCAGCAGGACACTCTCGGCCAGCGCGGCCAGCCACGCCAGCAGATACGTCTCGCGTTCCCACCCGTCAGCGGACGCCACGACGCCCACTGCCAGCAAGAACACCCCGAAAGCGCCGAGGCAGATGGCGGACGCCAGAGCGATGTCGCCGACGCTCCATTGGACTTGGGCGCGTTCATCATGCCTGGTCAAGTTGAGCCACCTTTAGAAGATAGGCTTGCGAAATCTGTCAGCTCTTGAGCCATTCGACGTCGCCCTGCAGGTCGTCGGGGTGTTCCCTTGAGGCGAACACTTCGTATTTGCCTTTCTCGGTGGTCAAGTCGCCCACGTCGCCGTGACCAGGGAAGAATTCTCCGATTCCGTCCAGAGTGAACAGCCTGCTCGTTATGCTTCCGATAAGCTGCTTCAGGTTCTCAGGGCTTCCGGTTCGGCCCGGACCGTTGGGGAAGAGGGTGTCTCCGGTGAACAGATGAGGGCCGAATGTGAAACAGGTGGAGCCGGGGGTGTGACCGGGGGTGTGTATGGCGGTCAGGGTTACGCTTCCTGCGCTGATCTCGTCGCCGTCGGCGATCCTGATCTGGGGCGAGTCTTCGAGAGCGTCGGCGTCGTCCTGGCCTATGCCCACGGGCGCGCCAAGGGCGGAGGCGACCTCCTTGAGTCCTTCGATATGGTCCCAGTGGTTGTGCGTGATGAGTATCGCCTTGACATCGGTCTGCCGCGCCGCCTGGATAAGCGCGCCCGGGTCGGGGGGCGCGTCAATGACGACGCTCTCGTTGGTCTCGGGGCAGACGACTAGGTAGGCATTGTTTCCATAGGGTCCGCACTGGATCAGGTGAATTGCTACGGTGTCATCCTTGAAGTGAACTGTCATGTATTCCTCCTGATAGGTATTGTATCGAGGGTGATTATAGCAGTTGGCGGACGGCGGTTTTCAGCGAAGCTACTGCCGGTTGGGCAATGTTCGCCGAGGGCCGGGTTATAGGCATGTACAGAAGACATTCGCTGTTATAATCGAGGGCGCGGCGCGGTCCGCAACTCGATTAGAACAAAGAGGCTGTTGAATGAGTGAATTCGGTTTGAATGTGAAGACGGACAGTGGCGGAAAGCGGGTGGAGCTGGAGTGCGAGCATCAGAACGGTCTCCTGTACGTGGTTCCGGCGGAGTCGTCCTGGGTGTGTTCGGAGGAACTGATGCACGCGCACGCGATGGCGGGGTTCTTCAGGCAGCTTATGGAGCTGGAGGATGAGCGAGTGGAAGAGTTGATGCAGCGGTGGGGGCTGTACTATCGTCCGAGACCGCTGGCTGAGTCAAGTGCGGAATAGGCTATTCAGGGCTTGGAACTCGGGCAATGTTTGGCGGAAGAACGTGATTCGTATCGCATCACCGCCGCCAGCATTGCTAAGAGAATCACAAACGTGGGCAACCCTACCCAGTCACGAAGGAAACCCCACTCTCCCGCCAGCCCTACACCCACTCTCACAAACTCGCCTGCTACCTCCTTTCTGGCGTAGTAGTGAGTCGCGAGACACAGCGCTCCCATGAATGCGATCCACGCCAGACACACGGCTAATGCGCAGCTGAGCAGTTGGTCGCTATGTGGGAGCCTGTGCGCGTACCATAGACCGGCGATAAGCGGAACGACCAGGAAGAACTGTTGATGGCCCACCTTGTATAGCAGGAGAGTCACCAGAATTCCCGCAAGCGCTCCCGACACAACGGGGAGACGCCACTTCCATGCCAAGGCAAAGACTAAACCGCCGCCCAACGCTGTCGCGGGCAGACTCAAATGGTCAACATCATCCACCCACGGAACGGCGTCGCTTCGCAAGAATCGGAAGATCGAGAGCATCTTCGATCCTCTGCCAGAGTTGTGAATAATCGAGTGGAAGGTGGACTCTCCCCACATGAGCACGCTGAACGCCAAACCCGCCACTATCAGGGCAACAAACATTATCAGAAAGCGCCAGTTGATTCGCCGACCATCCAATGCCATAAATGGCGCAAAGACGATGGGATATATCTTCAGCAGGACCGCCAACGCCAACACGACCGCTGCGGCTGAATGCCGGTCAGCCTGCCGACATGCCAGCGCAGCGAGGCAAAGGGCGGCAACCAACGAATCAACGGATCCATAGACGACTCCAAATGACCAGAAGAGCGGATTGAAAGGTAGCGCAGCCAACCAAAAAATCAGCCAAGGAAGAGTGATTCCCCGACGTGCGAGTTGATATACCAGATACCAACTACTGACCTGCCAGGAGAAGACAAAGATCACCTTGGGCAAGAGTGGGTGAAGTGCGAAAGGGGCAACGAGTAAATTGTATGCGGGTCCGTACGTGTTGCTGGTGGACCACGGGTCTCCTCCAGACAGTACCAGTTCCCACTGTGTCATATAAGCAGCGTAGTCGTGCCTTGCGCCTATAAAATAGGCAACGACCATTGCAGTGAGGACAGTAGTAGTCGCAACCACCGACCAAATATACGGTGGCGGGGCAATATGACGAACGTTGACTGGCAACCGGCACCGTCCGCGCTAGAAGTCGTCTGCGGTATCGGCGATGTCTGCGGTCGGGGAGTTGATTATCCTGTGGATGACCGGAGCGAAGGCTTCGTCGTCTCCGGGTTCCGTGTCGTCGTCCGACCAGTCCTTGACGGCGACGGCGGCAAGTTCGCGTTCCTCGTCGTCATCCTCCCCCACTTCGTAGCCCATGACCGCGCTCGGCACATAGACCCTGTAGTCGGCGCCGCCCCGCGACGGGAATGAAACAATCCCCGACTGCGCCGGCGTCTTATAGGTCTCACGTATGATGATTACCAGTTCGAACTCCTCGACGCTGGTCACGGCGGCCTCGTACAGGTTGCCGCCTTTCGCGAGTCGGGCGATACGGGTCCCCGCTCTCGGTTCGACCTGTCCGATATAAGTACCGGACTCGTCTCTGACGATCAGGCCGTTTCCGGTCGGCTCGAGTTGTACTTCATCGCCCGGTGTGAGGTTGAGGAGGTTCTTGGGAGGCGCGAGTTTAATGAGAGAAGTTACTCCGGCGTTGCCGCTCTCCTCCAGGAAGGTCTGCGCCCTTCGGGAGGCGCTCCTGGCTGCCCGCGGCGTATCGGCGTCGGCCAGCTTCATGAGCCTGCTGAGGTTCTTCTTGGCTATGGAGTTGTTGGGCGAACGCTTGAGCACCGAACGGAATGCTTCCTGGGCCTCCTTGTTGCGCCCAAGTTCACTCAGCGCCTTGCCGAGACGATTGTAAGAGCCGATGTCTTCAGGGAAGTCTCGCACGATGGTCTGGTTGACCGCCGCAGCTTCCTCCCACCTGTTCTTCATGGCAAGAGCGACAGCCTTCCTGGCCCTGTCATTCTTTACTTTCTCGTCCGGTGCGCGAGCGCTCATTTTGGTCCGCCTCTCTGAAATGTCCAAGAATTTTATCGGATATGGGAAAAACGCGGCAAGGGAATACGGGCCGATTTCATGGTCTTTTCAATTTGCAATTTTGGGGACTTCTCCGTCGTATGCTCCATGCCGGAGGGTGTCCGTGCGAAAACGAAAGAGCCGGCGTCTATGGAGCTGAGTCCTCGGCGAGACGGTCGAGGAGTTGGATGCCGACTTCGGCGGCCCAGCCCATGAGAGTGGGGTTGACCCACTCGATGTCATCCGCAGGGGAGTTGATCCTGGACAGATCGTTGGCCAGGATGAAGATGACGGGGATGCCTGCTTCGTGGAAGGGGGCGTGGTCGCTGGCCGCGCTGTCGGGGAGTCCAGCCCTGGCCGCTTCGGCCCCGATACTCTCTGCAATCTCGGTTGCATAGTCTGTAAGCTCGCGGCTGCCGATGAAGTCCAGATGATCGCCCGACCCCGGTACGTCAAAGTTCAGCATGGCGAGGGTGTCTTCGATTTCCTGTTCAGTGAGAGTGTCAACATAGTGGCGGCTTCCGAACAGCCCCACCTCCTCGGCGCCGAACAGGGCGAACTTGAGGGTGAACGGATACTCGGTGTCCGCCGTGAGTTCGGCCATCGTCATCACCACGGACAGGCCGGAGCCGTTGTCGTTCGCGCCTTGGGTGTCCGGCGTCGTGTCGTAGTGCGCGCCGACGACTACGATGCCGCCGGAATCGGAGCTGCCCGGCTTTTCCGCTATAACGTTTCTGGACGGAAGGTGGTATGGCTCGACGGACACGGTGGCTGAAGCATCCCCCTGATCCATGAGGCCGAGCAGCTTCTGGCCGTCGGCCCTGGTCAGGGATACGGCAGGTATCTGGGACTGAGAGCGGAATGCGCCCCTGAAGTTTCCCTGTTCGTTGTTGAAGACAATGGCGGCTACCGCGCCGGCGGCGGCAACCCGGTTTACTTTCTCCTCGAAGGTGATCGTCCCACGCTCGATCAATGCCACTTTGCCGTCAAGACCCTGGAGCGGCATGTCCTCTTCGAAAGCCATACCCACATCGGCTATATTTCCTGTTCCCGATCCTTCGATGGAGCCCGCAATCGGCAGTGTCTCGATTACGTCGGGGCTGGAAGCGTTGGGAGTGTATTCGACCTTTGCAAGTAATCGGGTAACGTCGAAATCCTGGATGTGAACGTCGTAGCCCAGGTCTTCCAGCCGGTTTCTGAGAAAGTGGGCGGCTGCCAATTCCTCGTCGGTCGCGCTCTCCCTGGGGCTGTACTCGGCTGTGAGATGTTCGAGGAAGGCGAATGTCTTTTCTTGGAGTAAGGTGTCGGTCGCCTGTACGGGAGGCGTCTGGACGGCGACTGCGGTCACGGTCGGAGTCGCCGTTGGTGGAACAGGGGTGGAGGTCGGAGTGGGCGGGACGGGTGTAGCGGTCTGCGTAAGTACGGGACTGGGGGCGACTGAGGTAGATGTGGGAGGTATGGCGGTGGGTGAAGAGGACGCGGTCTCATCCGCCTGTCCCCCGCAAACGATCATAGCGAGGGCCACTGCCGCAAGCAGCGGAATTATCAGTCTTGTCTTCAGGCTTTCAGGCATCAATTCGCGGCTTCCTGAGCGAGTCTTGACTCTTATGGGTACGCGATGTAGCGGACGGGCGGTTTCTCTGGTACGAAGTCGTCGCGAGGCGAGGTACGTGTGAGGACCGTTGCGCTTGTGTCGGAAGTGGGATTAGTCGTGCCCGGCGCCGGATGGAAAGTCAACGGAACGCCTGGAGAACGCCAATTCTGTCGGTCGGCCAGTAGCTGACCCACCCTCTGCCCACGACGTGTTCGTCGGCGAGAAAGCCCCAGTCGCGCGAGTCGCTTGAGGCGCGGCGGTTGTCGCCGAGTACGTAGTAGGAGTTTTTTGGCACCACCATGGGGTCGGCATTGCGCCTGTCCCGGTTGACTACATAAGGTTCATCCAGCATTTCTCCGTTTCTGATGACCTGCCCGGACTGAATTTCGATTGTGTCGCCCGGCAGCCCGATGACACGCTTCACGAGGTCACGTGAGCGGTCGGTGGGGAAGTTGAAGATGAGGACTTCGCCGTGCCTGGGCGGATGGAAGGCGTACAATGCCTCTCCTTCTCCGGAGGGTTGAATGAACGGAATGAACCGGGCGAGTGAATCGGTGGCGACGCGGGAGTAGATTATCTTATTGGCGACGATGTACTGGCCTTCGGTCAGGGTGGGGTCCATGCTGGTCCCCTCTACTCTGAAGTTCTGAACGCTGAGATGCAGAGCCAGGAACACCGCAATGGAAAGCAGAACGGTCTCTATCAATTCCCGTATGAATTCCCGCAACCGAATACCGCCTTCAATCAATTTTAAGACTAATGACCATTATATAGCAGGGTCTTTGGGTTATCGGTAGTCAGAAATGCGTACGGTGTCCCGAATGTTACAAATGTGACTCACGATTTCGAGTGAGTGAGTCACTGTTGGCGTTCCGTATGCGCTTATCCTGACGCTAGAATGACTCTATTCGGCTATGAAAGGACAAAGGAGGGAACGGATGAAACTGAGAATTGGAACGATGGCTGCGGCAATTGCCGCGATTGTCGCCGTGGCGGCGCTCCTGGCGGCCTGCCAGTTCGACGGCGAATCGGCTGGTGAGCCGACCAGAATCAATACGGCCGGGGTGTCCGCCGGAAACGCGGCTCTCTTCGGCATAGCGCAAGGAGCCCAGCAGAGGACGTCTTTGGCCGCCGCAATAGACGGGCAGGGCGAGATTCACGTCACCGGACAGGGCAAAGTTTCCATCGAGCCCGATCTGGCAGTATTGAATCTAGGCGTCGAAACGAGGGGGGCCACCGTCTCCGAGGCGCGTGAGGCGGCGGCGGCGGCGATGGCCGCCGTCATGGAATCTCTCGCGAGCGAGGGAGTGGAGGACAAGGACATCCAAACGAGCCGCTTCGACATCAACGACGACCGCGAGTGGCAGGAGATAACTGAGAACGGCATTCGCACAAGCAAGTCGGTCCTTGTCGGATACCGCGTGAGAAACAACCTGACGGTGAAAGTGCGCGACCTGGACAACGTGAGCGCCGTGATTGACGGCGCGGCGGAGGCTGGCGGAGACGCAATACGGTTCAACGGCCTGAACTTCACCGCCGAGGACCTATCGCCGGTAATGACGCAGCTTCGCGAGGACGCGGTGAACGACGCTAAGAGCAAGGCGCAGCACTTCGCGGACCTGGCCGAAGTGGGCCTGGGCGACCTGATCTTCATATCCGACGGGACGGTCGCGAGGCCGCTGTCCCGCGTTTATGCGGAATCAGCCGCTTTCGCTCTGTCTGCGGCGCAAGCCTTCGACACCGGAATCAGCCGCGGTGAGCTGGAGGTAACCATGTCCGTACAGACTGTGTTCACCATAGAGTAGAGAGTGCGGGTAGTTCATTGGCGGAGACAGGCATTCTCACCTGTCTCCGTTCTTCAACCGGAGCGCTGTTTTTGTCTTTAAGTGTGGCGACTCTTTGGGCTAGGATTGTTTCAGGATTACCCCAGTGTAAGGTGGAAGGGTCATGATTCTGAGCGACAGGACGATCAAAGAGCGCATGACGGATGGCGAGATCGTCGTTGATCCACTTGGCCCGAATGCCATTCAGCCCGCCAGTGTTGATATCCGGCTCGATAGGGAAGTTCTCATATTTCGCAACAGCTGGCGGACGCACATAGATGTGATGCAGCCAGCGGACGATGTAGTGGAGCGTGTCCAGATCGAAGACGACAGGCCGTTCATCCTGCATCCCGGGCAGTTCGCGCTGGGCAGTACGCTGGAGACGGTCACGATTCCAGACGACATAGTTGCGCGGATAGAGGGCAAGAGTTCGCTTGCAAGGTATGGCCTGCTTATCCACTCGACGGCCGGCTTCGTGGACCCTGGATGGAGCGGCAAGCTGACGCTGGAATTCTCCAACGTCGGCATCCTGGGGATAACACTGCGCTACGGCATGAAGATAGGCCACATATCGTTCACGCAACTGTCCACCCCGGCGGACCATCCATACGGCTCCGGCAAGCTGGGAAGCAAGTACCAGGGACAGGACGGCCCCGCGGCGTCCAGGTATTATATGGAGTACCAGCTTCCGATGAATGGGGCGGAAAGTGGTCCACATTCACCGTGAGTGAATCGTCCCCACCCTGGCCCTCTCCCATCGAACGCTGAAAAGGGTATGTAAATCAATAAACCGTTCCTCCTGAGCTTGTCGAAGGACGAGTCCCGAAGTCTCCCTTCGACGGGGGAAGGTTAGAGCCTACCCCGTACTTGATGCAGGGTAGAGGTGAATCCGCAATGTCAAGCGCCAATACCTCAAATACATACCCCTCTCAGCATCGAAGGAGAGGGAACTTGTAGCTATGGATAGCATCTATCGTCGCCATAGCGAGTCTGCGATGCGTTCCGCCGCCGAATAGGGGTCCAGTTCGCCGGATTTTACCCCGGCTACTATATTCAGAAGCGCTTGATCTTCCGACATGGCGCGAACAATCTCGGCGGTGAGGGACGATGTTACCAGTCGTGTGAGTTCGTCGGTAGCCTGTCGCTCGCGGCGCTCCGTCAGCCGACCGGAGTCTTTCATTGCCCCGAGACGGATGCGGGTCTCCTCATAGAGTTCAGGAACTCCCTCGCCCAGATGCGCCTGCGTCATCAACAGGCTCGGCTTCCATTCATCCGGCCTGGGGTCGAGGGAGAGCATTGCCCGTATAGCGGAGGCCATCTGTCCGGCGCCGTCGCGGTCGGACTTGTTTACGACGAATATGTCGGCTATCTCCAGCAGGCCCGCCTTCATAGCCTGCACTGTGTCGCCCGCTTCAGGCACGAGGACCACCGCGACGATGTCCGCGACTCCCATGATGTCGAGCTCCGTCTGTCCCACTCCGACGGTTTCGACCAGGATGAAGTCCTTGCCGAGCGCGTCCAGAAGGTTTACCCCGGCCCTGCACACGGAGGCGAGTCCACCGTGCGCGCCCTTTGTGGCAATGCTGCGTATAAACACGTGCGGGTCGAGGTAGTGGTCACGCATACGAATGCGGTCGCCGAGCACCGAGCCGCCGCTGAAAGGACTCGTGGGGTCAACGGCGAGTACGCCGACGGTTCTGCCTTCATCCCGCGCCGCGTGGACGAGGCGGTCAACGATGGTGCTCTTGCCTGCTCCGGGCGGGCCGGTTATACCCACTACTTCTGCGCTTCCGGTGTGCGGGTGAGCGAGTCTCATCACATCGCGGAGCGCCCCGTCGTCGTTCTCGATGCGGGTGAAGAGCCGGGCAAGCGCGCGCCTGTCGCCGTTGAGCGCCCGATTGAAGAGATTGGCAAGAGGGTCGGTAGTCACGTCAGTGTCTTTCGATTGTCCGTCTCAGACATCTCAACGCGCACCTTCACGTAGGGGCAACCCTTGTGGTTGCCCTTTAATTGCGCTGCCATATTAGATAACCGAAAGTCACGGATTCAGAATTGCGCTGTCGGCTTGGACAGCTCACGAATTCTGCGAGACGTACTCTGAGTCGTCCGACTCCGTGCGGTTGACCCTGAGGGTGTTGGGTCTGCGACCGACGGTGTCCACGACTACTATGCTGAGTCCGTCGTGGTGGACCGTGTCGCCCTGGACGGGCACCTTTCCGAGTTGGTCGAACACGAGCCCGCCGATGGTGTCGAAGCCGTCAGCCGCTATATCCATGCCGAGAGACTCGTTCAATTCGTCAATCGGCAGACGCGCGTCAACCAGGAATTCTGACTTGCCGACGCTTCGTATGACAGGCTCCTCCGCGTCGAACTCGTCCTGGATTTCTCCAACTATCTCCTCCAGCAGGTCCTCGATGGTCACTATGCCGGACACTCCTCCATACTCGTCCACCACGACCGCCAGGTGAACGCGCTGTTCCTGGAAGTTGCCAAGAAGTTCCTCGAGAGTCTTGGATTCCGGGACGAACAGGGGAGGGCGCGAGACATCCCTGGCGGTCGCCACGGAAGGGTCGAGGCCGCTCGCAATCTGTCGAAGTACGTCTTTGGCGTGGGCCACTCCCTCTATGTGATCGAGATCGCCTCTGTACACTGGCACGCGGCTGTGTCCTGCGCTGTTCATTGCCTCGGCGAGAGCATCCAGCGTCGTATCGGCCTCTACTGCCGCGATGTCCACACGGGGTACCATTATCTCGCGCGCCACAGTCTGGTCCAGCTGCACGACGCCCCTTATCATTCTCACTTCGTGCTCGTCCAGAGGGCTATTACTGGCGTCCACCGAAAGGGCGAAGTCGAGTGAAGATTCAGCCTCCGACTCTCTCCCATTAAGCAGAGCGTCATGAACCAGGAGCGCGGGTCTGAGAGGGTAAGACAGCACCCAGGCTACTCTGGGCATGAACCGGCAGAGCGGGTTGGAATAGCGCGCTCCGTAGTAGCGAGCGAGGAGTATCACTACGCCGAGCCCAACAAGGGCAGAAATCGTGCTGAGGGTCAGGACTCCCAACCCCGCGTCCCACACCGATAGGGAAATAGAAGCCATTGCTATCAGCGCCGCTCCGAACGCCACCATGCCAATCAGTTTGAGAGGGGCGATTGGTCCGCCCGGAAGATCGGTAATGAGCTCCAGAGGGTCGTGTTTCCGCGAATCACCATTGGTGAGATAGTGTGCCGCGGACTGAAGTCTCGCGGCAATAGCGGCCGCACCCGTCTCTGAGATCGCAAGAATCAAGACGGCGACTGCAAGGGTCAGCGCTGGTAACGTACTATCACTCTCCAATTCAGGGCTCCATTATCGAACGACGCTCCGCTATGCGGAACCGGAATCTCTTCCGGGCTTCTTGGTCCTGATCCGCGCGGGCGCCCCGATTGCTCCAGAGTCTGGTGGAACATCCTTGTTTATTACCGATCCGGTTCCGGTATAGGATCGGTCACCGATAGTAACGGGGGCGACCATCATTGTATCGCACCCAATGAAGACATCGTCGCCTATCACGGTGCGATGCTTCTCCTGGCCGTCGTAGTTGCAGGTGATCGAGCCCGCGCCGATGTTGACGTTGGACCCGACTACCGCGTCTCCAATATAGCTGAAGTGTCCCGACTTGGTGGCTCGTCCGATTCGACTGTTCTTGATCTCGCCGAAATTGCCAATACGCACTTCTGACTCAAGATATGTCCCGGGACGCAGGTGACTGAACGGACCGACGTGGACATCGGACTCTAAAATCGCTTCTTCTACCATCGAGGACACTATTCTGCACTGGTCCCCGATCTGCGAGTCCACGACTATCGAGTTCGGGCCGATTTCACAGTCTTCCCCGATGGCAACTCTTCCCTTGATATGGGTGTTCGGTAGGATGACGCTGTCAATCCCGATTCGTACATCGCAGTCAATGTAAACAGACTCGGGATCCGGGATGGTAACGCCTTCCGTCATCCAGCGCCTGCGAATTCTGTCACGCATCATAGATTCGGCGCGCGACAGTTCCACCCTGGTGTTGATACCGAAGGCCTCGCTGCCGTCGTCCGCTGAAAGGGACGCAACTTCCAGCCCTTGCTTCACAGCGACTTCTATCAGGTCGGTCAGGAAAATCTCGCCGGATGAGGACGGCTTCAAGCAGGGCAGGTTGTCCCACAGCCAGGACGTTTTGAAGCAGTACACGCCCGCGTTTACTTCACGAATGTCCAGCGTTTCGGTATCTGCCTCTCTCTGCTCCACGACCGCGGCGATTTTACCGTCGGAATCTCTCACGACGCGGCCCAGTCCTTCAGGGTCGGTGAGACTCGACGTGAGCATAGTTACAGATGTCTCTGCGACGATGTGCGTCTTAGTCATCTCCTCCAGGGTCTCGTGTCTCAGGAGTGGCGTATCACCCGCCATGACCAGGATATTGTCGCAGTCGGGAGTGATGGCCTGAGCTTGCATCAGAGCGTGTCCGGTGCCAAGCTGCTCCTTCTGGACCGCATAGAGACAACTGTCGCCCATTGCTCGCCTGATTGCCGTGGAATCGTCAGGTACGACGACTACCACGGGCGCCAGTCCAGCCAATCGAGCCGATTCGACGACGATTTCAAGCATCGGCTTGCCGCAGACGGCGTGCAGCGCTTTGGGCTTTCGGGACTTCATTCTCGTACCCTTGCCAGCGGCAAGAATCACCGTGGCAAAGGAGAGTGAGCCATAGAGAGATTTGCCTGGGGAGCCGAAACCAGGCGCGGAGTTGCTGATAGGTCTATCAGATAAGTCGTCCACCATGAGTTATGCTAGCAAAGGCGATTTTTGGTGTCAATCGTGGATATAGCGTAGTATCGATTCTGTAATGATTAGAGGTTTCCAGACTTATCTTAATCCCAGAACTGCTCGGATTCGAGAAGAGAGCATTCGGTGATCTCGGCGACCTGCCCGCATATCCGAATCAGCGCATCGTACTTGTCATAAGTATCTAGGCTGTTCATACGCTCCAGTGAATCGAGTTGGGGACCGAGGTCGGGATCACATCCGAACCGCCTTCTCAGTCCGTCCATGAGTCCGTTGTCAATAGGTGGATGGACCACGTCCGTGAGGCCGTCTCTGCCGTATCCGCCGATGTAACACTTGGTCTTCAGATACTCGTTGAGTATCTTGGCCGCCCAGCCGACGTTGAGTTTGGGCTGGGCTTTTCGCATCTCGGCAATCGCGGATTTATGCCAGGTCCCAAATTCGGCGGAGTCTATTCGTCCCAGATCGTCCCGGAACAGCGGGCTGAAGTCCACGGCGTCGAGGGCGTCATAGATAGCGCTCCTGGACCGGATCGGAGCATTCGACCTGACCGCGCAGGACGCAACCCACCTGGAAAAGTCTGTTACAAGCGCTTCTCTAATCATAGATGCAAGAAGGTTGCCGGTTCAGTCCGCCGCCTGCACCGGCTCCATACCTATCCCCAGGTCAGGCAGAACGCCGCGCAGGTACTGGCCTGTGTGGGAATGTTCCATGTACGCTAGGTCTTCGGGAGAGCCTTCGGCTATGACCAGTCCGCCCTTGTCGCCCGCGCCCGGGCCGAGGTCTATCAGCCAGTCCGCGCTCTTTATCAGGTCGAGATGGTGCTCGATGAGCACGACGCTGTTTCCGGCGTCCACGAGCCGGTGCAGCACCCGCATCAGGTGCGCGCAGTCCTCGAACGACAGCCCGGTCGTTGGCTCGTCCAGAATGTAGAGCGTCTGACCGGTGGCGCGCTTGGACAATTCGGTGGAGAGCTTCACTCGCTGCGCCTCGCCGCCGCTCAGTTGCGTGGCAGGCTGTCCGAGCCTTATGTAGCCGAGTCCGACGTCGTACATCGTCTGCAGCTTGCGCTTTACGCGCGGGATGTTCTCGAAATGTTCCAGAGCCTCGGTTACTGTCATGTTCAGAACTTGCGCTATGTTCGCGCCCTTCCACTCTATCTCCAGCGCCTCGCGATTGTAGCGCGCTCCGTCGCAAACTTCGCAGGGAACCGTGACGTCGGGAAGGAACTGCATCTCGATATTGATGTGGCCGTCCCCGGAGCAGGCCTCGCACCTACCACCCTTGACGTTGAACGAGAATCGGCCAGGCTTGTAGCCTCGCGTGCGCGCTTCGGGCACTGTCGAAAACAGTTCACGGATTGGCGTGAAAGTGCCGGTGTAGGTGGCCGGATTGGAGCGCGGAGTGCGGCCAATCGGGGACTGGTCTATGTTCACCACCTTGTCTATGTTCTCGATTCCGGCTATCGAGTCGCAGTCGCCCGGTCTCTCACGGGAGCGATAGAAGGTCTGCGCGAGCTTCTTGTACAGGATTTCGTAGATCAGTGTGCTCTTGCCCGATCCCGAGACGCCGGTGATGCAAACAAGCTGTCCGAGCGGTATTTCGACATCTATGTCGCGCAGGTTGTTCTGTCGCGCTCCCTTTATGATGATGGACTTTCCGATGCCCTCTCTTCGGGTGTCTGGAATGGGTATCTGCTTGACACCGCCCAGATACTGGCCTGTCAGCGACTCGGGTTCGCTGATAATGTCTTCGACGGGCCCGGAGGCGACTATGTGACCGCCATGCTCTCCGGCGCCGGGGCCCAGGTCCACAATATGGTCGGCGGACCTCATTATCGCCTCGTCGTGCTCGACGATGAGCACAGTGTTGCCCAGGTCGCGCAGGTTCTTGAGCGTCTGAATCAGGCGATAGTCGTCCGCGGGGTGCAGTCCGATGGACGGCTCGTCACAAACGTAGAGGACCCCCATCAGCCCGGAGCCTATCTGCGTGGCGAGCCGGATGCGCTGCGCCTCGCCACCGCTGAGTGTGGAGGCGGTGCGTGAGAGCGTCAGGTAGTCCAGACCTATGTTCAGCAGGAAGTTGAGACGCGCCTCTATCTCCTTGAGTATCTGGTCCGCTATGGACTTTTCTCGCTCGGTGAGCAGATCGCTTGGGCCGACGCCATTGGTCGAAGGCGCTTCGCCCGAGATTACCTTTATCCATTCGAGCGCGGATGAAATAGACTTGTCGGTCATGTCGGTAATGTTCGTCGCGCCGATTGTGACCGCCAGAGCCTCGGGCCTGAGCTTCTTGCCGCCGCACTTTGCGCAGGCGTTCGCGGACATATATCGCTCGATCTCACTTCGAACGTAGTCCGACTCTGTCTCACGGTAGCGGCGTTCCAGGTTGTTGAGAACACCCTCGAACCGGGTGTTCCAGCGGTAGGTCCTGCCCTTCTGAGTGCGGTGAGTTACCGGAATCCGCTTGCCTTTCGTGCCTCTCAGAACCACGTTCAACTGGCGCTTGGTCAGCTTGCTGATAGGGTCCGTCGTGGAGAAATCGTATGCCTTGCCGAGCGATTCGAGCTGGCTCATGTTCCATGGCGCTACCGATCCTGTGCGCGCCCACGCCTGTATCGCGCCCTCCGCTATGCTCAGGGACTTGTCGGGTATGACGAGGTCGGGGTCAACTTCCAGCTTGTATCCCAGTCCCGTGCAAGTGGCGCAGGCGCCGTGCGGATTGTTGAAGCTGAAGGTGCGGGGTTCCAGTTCGCCGAGGCTGATGTTGCAGTGGACGCAGGCGAAATGCTCGGAGAATATCATCTCCTCCTCGCTTGGAACATCAACCAGAACGTTACCGTCCGCCATTCTGAGCGCCGTCTCAACCGAGTCGGTCACGCGCGAAGTATCGGCGCTCTCGCCGCTGACCAGCCTGTCAACGACTATCTCGATGGTGTGCCACTTCTGCTTGTCCAGATCGAACTCTTCGCTGAGGTCGTGAACCTCACCGTTGACCCGGACGCGCACGAAGCCGGCCTTGCGAGCCTGCTCGAACACGTCCTTGTGCTCGCCCTTGCGTCGCCGGACCATCGGCGCGAGTATCTGAAGCCGCGTCCTGTCCGGCAGCGCGAGAACCGAGTCCACGATGCGCTGGACCGTCTGGCGCTCAACGGGACGACCGCACTTGTAGCAGTGCGGTCTGCCGACCCTGGCGAACAGCAGGCGCAGATAGTCATATATCTCAGTGACCGTGCCGACGGTGGAGCGCGGGTTGTGTGAGACGCCCTTCTGGTCAATGGATATAGCGGGGGACAGCCCCTCTATGTACTCCACGTCGGGCTTGTCCATGCGCCCAAGGAACTGCCTCGCGTAGGCGGACAGCGACTCCACGTAGCGTCGCTGCCCCTCGGCGTAGATAGTGTCGAAGGCGAGCGAACTCTTGCCCGAACCGGAAACGCCGGTAATCACGACCAGCTTGTTGCGTGGGATCGTTACGTTGACATTCTTGAGGTTGTGTTCGCGCGCGCCCCGAACGACGATATTCTCAAGAGGCATGATGAAGAAAGTTCCTCCAAAGGGGTATCGGGTAAGGTCTGAGATATAGATTATCTCAACCCAACAGATTAGATTCTACCACTCAGAGGGAGCCATGTCAGCGTATTTTGGGCTATGTCTGGAGCAAATGTTCTTTGAATTTCAGATAAAACCGCTTAATGAGACTGGCGCAGGATGACGATGCCGCAACAAAGCGAAGCGGGCGCCTGTCAGGCGCCCGCTTCGACTTAGGCTAGTTCAATCCAATCTATGCATTCGCTACGGACACGAGCCGTCGCGTTCGGGCAAGCACTTGAAGTAGTACTGCTCGGGGTGGGACGAAGCCGGATTGTCCTTCGCAGCGCTGTTGATATGGCGAGCCGCGGTATTCCCGAGGTTGTTGTTGACGACCCTGACACCCTGAATTGCGGGCGTCTGGCCGACGGTGCCGATTCCGTACACCTGGTCGAGCACGATCCTCCAAAGCTCCTTGCCGGCTTCGGCGCGCGCCTTGTCGGGCAGAGTCATTCCCTTGCGGTACAACTCGAAGACTCTCGCCAGCTGCGCGGGCGGCTCCTCGCCTGCTTCGCCATTGCTCTGGAACCACACGCCGTACTTAGGCCCGAAGCATGAACTGCTGCCGCTTGGGAAGAATACGATGGGATGACCATACATATCCTCGGCGCCCCAAGTTACTTCGACGTGGAACTGGTGCTCGTTGGCCGTTCTGCGCTGGGAGGCCAGGCTGCGCTCCATTTCCCTGACATCTACGTCTATGCCGATGTCCCGCCAGTGTTCCTTGACCATTTCACCGAGTTCGGTGAAGTTCATGAACGACAGGTACGTCTGCATCTCGAGTGTCAGGCGACCCCTACCGTCAGTCCGCATCCGGAATCCCTCTGAGTCCTTCTCGGTCAGACCCAGCCCGTCGAGCATCTGGTTGGCGAGCTCAGGATCGTGTGTGGACCACAGAGTGCGCCACTCCGACTCCGGACCCGGGCTGTAGATCGTGTCCGCGCCCGGCGCGATGGAGCCGGGAACTCCGAGTCCGAGGAATAGTCCCTCGTTGATCTGGTCGCGGTCTATACCAAGCGACAGTGCCCGGCGGAAGTCCGCGTCGGTCAGCCACTTCGCGATCTCGGGGTCGGCATCGTAGTTCAGGTTCGGGCACAGCATCGCGTCGCCGCCGTGCCTCGTCGGGTCGAGACGAACCGTGTAGTTGCCCTGCTCCGCGTTTTCGAGCATCACCGGCAGCTTCTGAAGGTCCATATGACGGGCCTGCTGGTCGAACTCTCCCGAAATCGCCCTCAGGTTCAGCACTTCGAGGTCCTCGCCGAGAGTCATCTGCACCTTGTCCATGTATGGAAGCTGGTTGCCCGCTTCATCCATCCAGATGCTGTACGGGTTGCGCTTCATCACCCATACGGGTTCGGTGATGGGCTTTTCTAGTATCCACGCGGTCAGCGCGGGAAGTTCGGTATTATGGAACACGCTGTTCTTCTGTTTGAAGAAGTCCGCCCAGTTATCAAAGCCTTCGTCCTCCGCCATTTGCATAACGGCGTCAAGTCCTCCCTGCACGTAATCGGGGTGGAACTGCTTCAGGTAGTGCGCCGGGGCGAAACCGCCGAGCGCCGACCGTCCCCACCTGGCATGGCCACTGAGCGCCGATGTGCTGGACAGGTAGGTCGGCAGCACATAGTAAGGCTCTGTGGTTATGATCTGGACTGTTGTCTCGTCCACCTTCTTGAAGACTGCCTGCTCGCCTCCGACGGTCAGCTCAGCCCTCTTGACAGGGTTGAGATCGTCGTTGAGGTACATATCCTCATACCAGAAGATGAAGTCATCCGCTGTGAAAGGCGCGCCGTCCGACCACTTATGCCCATTTCGGAGGCGGATGGTCGTGGTCTTGCCGTCATCGCTGACCTCCACGCTCTTGGCCATGTGCGGCACAATCTCGGTGCCCTCAGGATTCCAGAACAGGAGCCTGTCGTGGTTGACCGCGCGGATCGCGTTCGCCGTATCGTTAGGCCCGATGAAGCCTCGTCGCCACACTCCGCCGTACTTGCCTATCTCGTGGATGGGACGTATCACCAGCGGCTCGGTGCCGACCCGCTCCTCGACGGACGGAATCTCGCCGGCGGCTACCATTGCGGCGAGTTCAGGCGCCTCGCTATACGACGCGGGCACGAAATCCGTGAGCACCGTAATGCCCTCGATGTCGCCGATGAGAGGAGACCGCGCGGGCTCCTCCTCCATCTGGGCCTCCACTTCTTTCACGACCTCCACTACCTTTTCAACTTCCACCTCTTTGATCACTTCCTTCTCGACTTCCACCACCTTTTCCACTTCGACTTCCTTGATGACCTCTTTCTCGATTACCACCGGCTCAGGTGCGGCTGGCGTCGCATCAGACCCGCAGGCCAGCGCCAGCGCCACCAACAGCAGCGGCAACCATACTTTGAACATCGTCCTTACTCTCATGTGACCCCTCCCCTGGGCTCTATGTTGATTCAACCGTCTCTCTTGCTACTGTCCGCCACTACTAATCAGGCTGTGTTGACATTTACCGTCATTCCCGCGAAAGCGGGAATCCATACGTGCGGATTGCGCCCTGACTACTTGTAGTTCAGCTTGCTTGGAGCGTCCGGTTTTGAAATGTCAACAAAACCCAGGAACTTGCTATTCAGATTTCGTCTCCAATCATGTAAGTTCGCTACTGGCCGTATGGGTCTGCTGCGTCGCGCAGCCCGTCCCCCAGGAAGTTGAAGGCGAGCACGGCGATGATCACCGGAATAGCGGGGATCATTAACCAGGGCGATAGCGCCACTGTCTGTATATTCTGGGCCTGCTGCAGCAGCACTCCAAAGCTGACCGCGGGCGGGCGCAGCCCCAGGCCGAGGAAGCTGAGCGACGTTTCGCTGATAATCATCTCCGGCACTGCCAATGTGGTCGCCGCGATGATATGACTCAGGAAGGAAGGCACCATGTGCCTGAATATGATGCGTGTTCTGCTGGCACCCGCCAGTTCCGCCGCCGCGACGAAATCCTCTTCTCTCAATGACAGGAACCGGCCGCGCACCACTCTAGCCAACTCTGTCCACGCGAACAGAGAGATGATGATCGTAATGGCGAAATATACCTTCAGGATGGACCAGTCCCGCGGCAGAGAAGCCGCCAGGCCCATCCACAATGGAATTGTGGGAACCGAGCGCACGATCTCGATTATGCGTTGGATGACCGTGTCCGTGAACCCGCCGTAGTACCCTGAGATACCGCCCAGCGTTACTCCCAGAAACAGGCTGAGCGCCACGCCGACCAGTCCGATAGACATGGACACCCTCACCGCCTGTAGCAGGCGCGAGTACAAGTCTCTGCCCTGCTTATCGGTGCCGAATATACTGATCGTCTCGTAGGCGTCATACTCTTCGGGAACGCCTATCAGATGCCGGTCGGTAGGAATTATGCCGAACAGTCTGTACTCGAATCCGCGCGCGAAGAACCGTATGGGTATCCGCTCCTCTTCGTTCACGCTGTACACCCGCTTCATACTGATGGGGTCGCGCACTCCCTCTACGGGAAATACATGGGGGCTGAACCTCCAACCGTCAAACCAGTGGATCGGCTGAGGGCTTATATAAGAGCGGTTCGCGTCTTGAAGCCTGGTCTCCGTCGTCGCCAGAAACTCCGCGAATATGGATATGCCATAGAAGATAGCCAGGACGACCAGCGCAATCTGGGCGACTGTGTGCTTGCGAAATCGCCACCGCATGAGCTGCCACTGAGAAGCGGCGTACACACGCTGGTCGGCGACGTCTTCTAGGCGTGCGGCTAGTGTCTGGTCTGCCATAAGCTACAGTCCCTCGAACCGGATGCGCGGATCAACTATGATCAGAACGATGTCGGATATAAATGTCCCGACCACCGTCAACGCGCCTATCAACAATATGATCGTGCCGGCCAGGAACATATCCTGCGCGAGCAACGCGCGCAGCAGCAGCGGCCCCACAGTTGGCAGGCTCAGCACCACCGACACGATGATGCTCCCTGAGACTATGTACGGGAATATGTACCCGATTGTGCTGGCGAACGGATTGAGAGCGACACGCACCGGGTACTTCAGCACCAGCTTCCACTCCTCCATCCCCTTGGCGCGCGCGGTCACCACGTAGGGTTTGTGCAATTCGTCGAGCAGGTTCGCCCGCATGATACGGATGAGCTGGGCGGTGCCCGCCGTGCCAAGCACGATTCCGGGCAGCCATAAGTGCTTCAACAAATCCCATATCCGGGCCAGGCTCCAGGGAGCGTCCACGTATTCCGAGGAGAAGAGCCCGCCGATATTGGCGTTCAGGTACTTGAATCCCAGGTACATCAGCACCAGAGCCAGCAGGAAATTCGGAATAGCCAGGCCCAGGAACCCTATGAACGTCATCGTATAGTCTGCCAAGGAGTATTGCTTGATCGCTGAGTACACACCTATCGGGAGGGCTATGACCCACACGAACAGCACCGCCATTGCCGCCACCGCGATTGTCGTCCACAGCCGGTCTCCAATGACATCCGCCACCGGAAGCCTGTACTCCATGGACAGCCCGAAGTCGCCCTGAACCACACGCAGGAGCCACTTGCCATACTGCACGTACACCTGGTCGTTCAACCCGTACAGTTCTCGCAGAGTCTCAGCCTCATCATCTGTAACTACCGTTCCCGAAGTTTGCTGCGCCGCGATATAGGCCGTAACGTAGTCTCCGGGGGGCAACTGGATGATTATGAAGGCGATTAGAGATACAACCCAGAGGGTGCCGATTGCAGCGAAGGAGCGACGAACGAAGTAGGCTAGCATCTATGACAATTACCCTCTAGGCGGAAGGCGCTACCCATGAAGCGCGAATAACGAATAAAATATCATGTCGAGGAGATAAGACGATGTTATCATGCCTGTCAAGAGCCGGGTTTGGGTGATGGTGGAGCAGATTGAATTCGCGAAGATTCAGAAAAGAGGCTATCTGAAATTACCCGGCAGTACCCGAATCCGCATCTCCGCTGGAAGCAGTCGGCTGGGACTGTTAGAATCCTAAAAGCCAGTTTTCCCCAGTGCCGAGGTCAGAATATGCCGGTAGTCAATGAAGGTCTCGAACAAGAGCTTGGATATGTTGCCAGGCAGTTCGAGCAGGAACACATTCGCGCTCAGTGGGACCACGCCGACCCGCTCATGCAGGAGATCAGCCATCAACTCATAGTTGGCAATCACTTAGAGGTTGACAGGCTCACCGTGCAGGCGCTGGCCGACGATTTTTCCGCCAACACGATACTTGACGATGGACTGATCGCGGGCATGGCTATCGTGGGAATCAAGTTCAGGGACAATATCATCTTCGTGCCGGAAGTGCTCGTCGCCGCCCGCGCTATGAAGGCCGGGATGGCGCACATCGAGCCGATACTCTCCGCGTCCGGCATCGAGCCGGTTGGAACGGTCATCATGGGAACGGTGAAGGGCGACCTCCACGACATCGGCAAGAACCTGTGCATAATGATGCTGCGCGGCGCGGGCTTCATCGTACATGACCTCGGAGTGGACACCTCGCCCGACGAATTCATTGACGCTGTCATGGACAACGAGGCCGATGTGCTGGGAATGTCCGCGCTGCTGACCACGACGATGCCGAACATGGGCAAGACGATTGACACATTCGAGGAGAACGGTCTGCGCGACGTCGTGAAGATAATGGTGGGCGGCGCGCCGCTGACCCAGGAATTCGCGGACGACTTCGGAGCGGACGGCTACGGCAAGGACGCCATTGAGTGCGTTGACCTGGCCAAGAGCTTCCTGGGAACTGGAGAGGCCGAGGAAGCGGCCTTCGCGGACGGCTGAGATTGGCCGGCGTGGACAAGGAGCGCTACCGGCGCAGCATGGCGCGGCTGGAGGCGATCTTCCGAGACATCAACGAGACTGCGAACGCCGTCTCGACCTACCGCTGCCCGTACAAGAACGCGCAGGACCGCTGTACCGCAAAATTCGGGTGTCGGAACCAAGAGCGTCGCGTGCCGGAAGGCGAACTGTTCATCTGCACCGGCGACGACAAGCTGGACTATCGCTCCGCCTGGGAAGTATGAACAGAGTCATTAACCCGATGTTTAACGTCTCTTAACATTTGTCTGGTATCGTGAGAGCGTACAGAAATATGCTCAAGACAGTGAACCAGACAAAGACCGCCGGATGGATGCGGAATCTGGCCTCCCACTACGACCGCGCCAGGGCCATCTACCCCAACGACCGCCTCATCGTTCTGTTCGACGTGGACGGTACCATCGTTGATCTCAGGTACATGATGCTGTCGCTTCTGCGCGAGTACGACAGAATCCACGATTCGAGGCACTTCAGGCACATGGGTCTGAGCGACATTGACGTGAACGAAAACCGGATGGATGACCTTCTCGCTAGAATGACTACCCTGTCCAACGAGGTTCGTGAAGAGGTCGCCGAGTGGTACAGGAGCCGCTACTGGGACCAGGACGTCATGTTCGAGTCACACCGTCCGTTCGCCGGCGTCATGGAAGTGATGCGCTGGTTCCAGATTCAGCCCAACACGAGCGTCGGCATCAATACGGCCCGGCCGGAGTACATGAGGAAAGACACGCTCCACTCGCTCAATGGGCTGGGAAGAGAGTTCAAGGTCTCCTTCCAGAGCGAGCTTGTCTATATGAGCCCCTATGCCTGGGACAAAGACATCGAGAACTGCAAGCGCGAGGGGATACGCTACTTCCGCAACCTCGGATACCGGGTGGTCGCGTTCGTGGACAACGAGCCGGAGAACCTGGCCGCCATTTCCACTATGGAAGACTCGGACGAAATCATGCTCCTTCACGCCGATACGCTGTTCGAGTCGGCGCGTTCCAGGCTGCCGCGGACTACGGTCAGCGGGGACACATACGACATCACCGAGTTGGCATACGCCGATACGCTTCCGCGCCACGTACAGTTCGTGTGGCACGGCGTCAGGGACACCAACAGCCTCGCTGAATTCATCGAATCGGGTGTGCAGTGGTGCGAGATGGACGTTCGCACCGATCCGGTCACCGGGCAGCTTGTGCTGACATCCGATCCAATTGACGACACGCTTCCGGTCAACCTGACCAGCCTCGATGACGTTCTGGATGCGGTTATCCGGTCGGAGCGGTCCATCAAGCTGGACATACGGGAGAACGGTCACACTCTCGATGAGCTTGTAGCCGAGATACGGGACAGAAGCATTCCTGAAGACCGCCTGTGGTTCAGCGCGAACATTGACGAACTTGGCGAAGGCGGATTCAGGCGACTCCGGCGAACCTTTCCGCACGCCGTGGTACAGTGTCCGGTGGACTTCATGGCGCCGCTGATCCTGGTTATGCCGGAAAGGGCGAAGGAGATACTTGGCTCGCTGTCCGAATGGGGAATCAACAGGGTCTCGGTAAAGTGGGACAATCTCGCCAAGCGACAGGTACTCGACTCGCTCGAGAAATGGGGATATGAGGTCAATATCTACAACGTGCCCGACCTGGAGTCGTTCCTGAAGGCGGCGCTGCTGCTGCCCACTTCCCTTACGGCGGACTTCGATTCACCGTCCTGGCCGTATCGAACCGTGTTGGCGTGATACCAGTGGTTAAGATCAAGTATATGACGAGAGCGGACAGAGGCGAAAGCCCCTACTTTCAGATGGGCGGCATACGCCGCCGTTTCGTAGGCGAATTGGTCGGCACGTACCTGATGGTGATGATCGGCACGTCGTCCGTCGCGGCAGCCGCGATAACCGGGGCGCAGATGGGGCTGTGGCAGGTGGCGGTCGTCTGGACTCTGGGGGTCAGCCTCGCAATATACGCGACGGCGAACATATCGGGGGCGCATCTCAATCCTGCGGTGACGCTGGCGTTCGCGATCTTCAGGCGCGAGGACTTCGATTACCGGCTCATACCGCTCTACTGGACCGCCCAGTTGATCGGCAGCATATTCGCGGGACTAACCGTGCTGGGTATGTTCGGACCGGCCATCGCGCGCTTCGAGGCTGAGAACGGCATCGTGCGCGGAGCGGCGGGCAGCCAACGCTCGGCCATGGTGTTCGGCGAGTACTTCCCGAATCCGGCGATATATGGCACGGGGGAAGCGGCAGCCGGGTTGATTTCGCCGCTTGGCGCGCTGTTCGTCGAGGGGTTCGGCACCGCCATCCTCGCGCTGTCCATATTCGCGCTTACTGACAAGCGCAACACTGGACTCACGGGGAACCTTGCGCCACTGCTCATCGGCGCGACGGTCGGGATACTCATATCCCTGTTCGCGCCGTTGACCCAAGGTGGATGGAATCCTGCGCGAGACTTCGGCCCGCGCATCGTCGCATACTTCGCGGGCTGGGAGAGTATCGCGATCCCGGGTCCGTCGGAGGGGTTCTGGATATACATACTCGGTCCGCTGATAGGCGCGCCACTGGGAGCAGCGGTACACCAATTCCTGCTAAAGCCGGCCCTAGAACGCGCCGCGGACGATGACGACGGATAGTAGAAAATTGCGGCCTAATCACCCCCATCCTAGCCTTCCCCCGTCAAGGGGGAAGGGACTTTTGCCTACCCTTGTGAGCCCGTCGAGAGGGAAGGGACTTTTGGAATCGTCTCGGATAGGAACGGAATTGAAATGACGACCGCGCTGTTTGTTTGCGTACATAACGCCGGACGCAGCCAGATGGCTGCCGCCATCTTCAACAACCTTGCTCGTAAACTTGACATGCCGCTTTCCGGGGCGTCGGCGGGGACTGAGCCATCCGACCATGTACACCCCAATGTAGTCAAGGTAATGGATGAGTGGGGAATTGATCTGTCCCAGAACCGGCCGCAGTTGTTGACGAACGACATGGCGGAGAGCGCGAGACGGGTCATTACGATGGGCTGCGAGGTTGACGAAGCGGCGTGTCCCGCGCTGTTTCTGAAGGACGTCGAGGACTGGGGACTATCCGATCCCGCTGGGAATGGACTGGATGAGACGCGCGAGATCCGCGAGGAGATCTACAGGAAGGCGCTGAATCTCCTATTGGAGTTGACCGAGACGATGGGGCAACGGGAGCTACTTGTCAAGTTGATCCAGGACTGCGAGTAGCTTCGCGCTAGAAGTCGAGGTGTGTGGGGTCTTCTTCTTCGAGCGGTAATTCGAGTATCACGAGGTCCTGCATGATGCCATACATGTCGCGGACTCGGCCTTCTAGCACGGCGACTTCCTCGAATCCGGCGGCTTTGGCGGCCTGAATCGCGGGCATCTCTCGCCGGTCAACCAGCTCGAACACGACTCGCTCGAGGCCGAGGTCAACGCCCAGTTGGATAAGTTCATCAATGAGCCGGGCTCCCAGTCCACGCCCCCGGTATTCAGGGTCCACGACTATTCGCAGCTCGCCGATGTGTCGCCTGGAAGCACGCCTACTGCGGTGCAGGGTGGAGTCGGCGACTATCTTGTCGCCTGACACGGCCACGAGTGGGATAGCGACGTCGAGGCTGATGTTGCCGGTGAATTCGTGTATGACTTCGGGCGCGGTCACGTCGTTGTTGAGATAGAACCTGTCTTCCTCGGGAACCCTCAGAAAGAATTGGTACAGCGCGGTGTCGTCGTTGGGCTGAAGAGGCCGGATCGTGACCTGGTGTCCGTCGTTGAGCGTTGCGACGCGGGGGAATCTCCTCAGAAAAGCGGGGGTATCCATATCACCCTCACCCTAGCCCTCTCCCATCGAGGGAGATGGAATTTTATCTTTGTCTTCAGCGAAGCGTTCCGCGTCGAAACCTTCTATCGGGAGATCGGTCGCGCCGGTGGTGATGAGGTCGGCGACCGCCTTGCCCATGCCCGGGCTGATCAGTATGCCCTTCTTGCCCGCGCCGGTGGCGAGGTAGGCGTTGTCCCAGCCGGGGGCGCCGCCGACGATGGGCATCCAGTCGGGCGAGAGCGGTCTGAGGCAGGCGGTTTGGAGGACGAGTTCGGCGTCTTTCATCGCGGGCATCAGGTTCGTCGCAGCCCTCAGCGACTCGGCTCGCGCCTTCGCGGACGGGTTCCTGTCGAAGCCGACCCGTTCCTCTGTCGCGCCGACCCATATCTGGCCGTCTTCGCGGTGGTTGAGGTCCACTTCGGCGCTGTGGAAGTCCCTTTCCAGCGGCGGGCCATCCAGCTTCATCCTGAGGATCTCTCCCTTGAAGGGTTCGATTGGAACGTGGACGCCGAGCCACTTTTCGACCTCGCCGGACCACGGGCCGGTGGCGAATACTACCGCGTCACATGGAATCTCGCCGGAGTCGGCAATGACGGCGGTCACGCGTCCGCCGCTCGTCCTGACGCCCGTGACGCTTCCCGATACTACCTTCGCGCCCATCGTCTCGGCGGACTTGGCGAGCGCGAGGGTGTAGCGCTGGCTGCTGAGTATGGCGTTGCCTCGGGCGTCGAGGGCGCGGATGGCGTCTCCGGAGATGCGAGGCTCGATTTCCCTGAGTTGGGCCGCGTCGAGCCACTCGGCGCTGAAATCGTCGTCCGCCGACTCGAATATGTCGTAGGACGTCTGCAACTCCGCCAACTCGGACTCGTCGAACGCGATGCGGACGGAGGAGATGACCTTGTAGCCGAAGTCCACGTCCGAAAGCTCGGTCAGTTCGGGCGCGATCTCGGCGTGCATACGGTGGGACCGGATGGCAAGCGGGCCAAGCGGGCCGGGTATGCCCGCGCCCTCCAGGGGGTTGAGGCCACCCGCTGAGTACCCTGAGGCGTTCGCGGCTATGCCGTCCCTCTCGATGATGGTGGACTTCACACCAGCCTTGGCTAGGTAGTAGGCCACAGCGCAGCCCGCCGCTCCGCCGCCGACTATGGCTACATCCACGATTTGGTTCATGTCTCCCTCGACCTCTTTCTGAGCCTTCCTCATATATCTGGGTTTATAGTTATGCTGGTGAGTCAACAGGTGGCTTCTGGTGTTGTGCTGGTGCGGTGTGCAGGTGACTCGTCACCTGCATCTGACCTGCATTTCACCTGTTTTAGCTTTGGGGAAAATTTTTTCTTTCCCGAAATTCCTTTGATTATAAGTTTTGGTTTATGATTGTTGGCAATCGGTTCTTAGTTTTCGGTGGTCGGCGCTTGGGGTGTATTGTAGCATGGTATGGGAGTGCGTGTGTAGTGATGTGGGAAACTTGTCAGAAACAGGATTCCAGGAATCGCAGATTGAATACACATGAAAAGCCGCGACAAAAGAAACTCGCCCACAAGACCGTGGGCGAGTTGACGTATGGCCTTGAGTGTATCTCAAAACCTAAGGGGGATGCAGAGAGCCTTGCCCGCAGTGTTCAGGAAGACATCACGAAGTATGTGGGCGGCGGAAGAGCGGTCGGTTGGTTTTTATTCCTCTTCGCCGGTAATGTTCTGGCCGAACAGCCCCACGAGCAGGGTGATAACGCCGACCACGATTATCAGGTCGTCCACCCTGTCTGCCGCTGAGTTCAGGTTGACGAGGGTTGACTCGAAAGTCGCTCCGAGCAAGTCTGTGTTGCCCGCCAGGAATCCCTCGATGGCGATGATTATCACTCCCGCAATGGTAAGTGCCCAGCCCAGCCTTGTAAGTCTTGACCATCTATCACCCATAGTCCTCGCCTCCTATGATTAGATTGTTAATGGACTCGTTTCTGCGCCTGTCTTATTAGTTATGAATATAAAGTGCAGAAAGAAAATTCCTGCATGGATGTTATTTCAATAATCAGATGCTGTCAACGCCTGGTGTATCGGCTTTGGTGAAGGCGTAGATTATTTGTGGCGGGATTAGGAGGAGGGCGACGCCGATCAGGGCGGGGCGCAGGCCGTATATGGAGGCGACGGCTCCCATGCCTGGGCCGAAGGCAGCCTGCCCGAATGAGTTGGTCTGTTCGTGCAGGGAGAAGACGGTGGCGCGGTAGGCGGATTCAGTGTTTCGGTTCAGCCAGGCGGCGGTCATGGGTTCGGCTGTCTTTCTGAGGACGGAGACTGCGACGACCATTGACATCGCGACGCCGAAGTTGCGGGTGAGGGCGAAGGCCAGGCTTGCGCCCACCAGGAGGGCGTTGGTGAGGGAGAGGACTATTCTGGGCGTTCCGGGAGCCTCGACACGCAGGGTTCGCTCTATGGTCCATATCACGACCAGTCCGAGGAATAGCGCGGAGGCGGCGATTATTCCGAACCAGACTACGGGATCCAGGCTGAAGAGGTCGGGGAATGTGAAGTTGTCGAGCATATTCTTGGCCCACAGGCGGTCGAACGGCTCGCTGGATATGCCGTAGAAGAGCTCTATGACTATGAGGGCCGTGAGGATACGGCTGTAGCGCACGGCGCGGAGTCCGCTTCTGAGGGTTGCGGTCATGGATGTCCAGCTTTGGCGCTGGTCGGGGGGAACGCCGCGGAATCCGCGCTCGGGCATTATCACGGCGAGGATGGCGGCCAGGATGAAGAACATCGCGCCGCCTACGAGCAGGGACAAGCTGACGAACACGCTGGCGAGCGCGACGCTGAGTCCTATTCCGACCAGAGAACCGGCGAGTTCGAACCGAGCGCCCCTGACGAACGCCCTGGACGTTTCATCATCGTCGCCCAGTTCGTCAGCCAGCCATGCCTGTCTCGCTCCGCTGGTGAAGGTGTAGCCGATTCCCCATACGACCTGGGAGAGCAGGATCGTCCAGAACAGTGGAAACGCTCCCAGGATGATGAAGCCCACGCCGATGAGGACGAAGCCTATCAGCAGGGACAGTCTGCGGCTGTACACGTCGGCGACCACGCCCGTCGGAATCTCGAAGAGGAAGACCGTCGCCTCCAGGACAGTACCCACGATGAGAAGCTGGAAGGGGTCGAGATTGGCCTGGGTTATCTGATAGACCATGGAGACGGTGGACACGGTGAGAAATGCCATCTGTCCGAAGAAGGCTATGATGAGATAGACGGTGACAGGGCGCAGTCGGAAGCGGCTCAAGCGGGCGCGTCCTTCGGGGTCGGTCTGCGCGCGCTGAATATGAGAAACGCCGCCACGACGTAGGCGCCGACCGAGTAGAACGCGAGCGAGGCGTAACCGCCCGTGAAGTCGAACAGCAGGGCTCCGAACGATGGCCCGAGTCCCAGGAAGACCATCTGGAACGGTCCGGCGATTCCGATGATCGTGCCGAAGTTGGCGCGTCCGAAGTATTGGGCGATCATCATGCTGCCCAGCACGTTCAGGCCACCTGAAGCGATTCCCCAGACTACGGCGAAGACGCAGCCCACGATTCCTCCACCTGATCCGATGAAGAGCCCGACCGCGACCATGGCGAGCAGAGTAGCTATGGCGGCAAGCAGCCTGGGCTGATACTTGTCGGCGAGCAAGCCCCAGCCAGGATTCACGAGGGCGCCGAGAGACGAGCTGAGGCCGAGAGAGATGGCGGCGACGCGCTGGGACAGGCCGGAGTCCACCAGGAACGGCACTATCTGGTATCCGACCGTGCCGGACGTGAGGATCGTGAGCATCTCGGCGGAGATGATGAACCAGAAGGCGGATGTCGCCAGGGCCTCACCCGCCGTCCAGTCTCGCTCTTCCGCCGCAGACGCGCGGGCGGGCTGCGCGCCGCCCTCTCTCGGGGTGGTGGAAACGGGATTGGGGCGTTCATCGCCGTCCGGTACGAGCCCGATGTCTTCGGGCCGTCGCCGCATGATCAGAAACAGGGGGACGGCCAGCAGCAGCGAGAAGATTCCCAGCAGGCGATAGGCCGCCCGCCAGCTATATAGCGCGGCTATCTCCGAGATTATCTGTACGTTTATTGCGCCCCCGACGGGCCTGAAGGTGGAGACCAGGCCCAGGGCCAGATTGCGCCTTCGCAGGAAGAAGTTGACCGTGACGGTCCTGGGCACTACGCCGACAAGCGTGGGATTGGCGACGGTTCGCGCCACCATGTATGCGGCGTAGAAGTGCCAGACCTCGCCGATGCCGGCGAGGGCGAAGAAGCACACGCCCACGACGATCACTCCGACGGGCATGATGGCGCGCGGGCCGTGGCGGTCGGCCAGCCTGCCGACGAAGGGGGTAAGCAGCCCCGACCCCCAGGTTCCGGCGGTTACCGCGAACGCCACGGTCTTGCGGTCCCAGCCCATGTCCTCGTAGATGAGGTTCTGAATTCCGCCGAAGACGACCTGCGCGACGCCGGTAGCGGCGTATGTGCCGAGGCAGATCACGCCCAGTACTATCCACCCGTAGAAGACGGGAGTGCGGGGTGTCCAGCCGACGACGGCCTGCGCCCACCTCACTGCGCGAACTGCCTACTGACGTCGCCGACGCTCTTATTCAGCGAACACATCAATCGCCGACACCGTCGAAGTGGGGCATGACGTCCTGGGCGAAGGCGTGAAGCTGCTCTTCGATTACGCTGCGTCCCATTCCCATGGCCGCGGTCAGGATGATGTGCTCCAGCCCGGGATAGCGTGCCTGGACTTGCTTCAGGTAGTCCACGAATTCCTCCGGCGGGCCGCAGAGCCACACCCTGGTCTTCACGCCCTCCTCGATGCCGGGGTGGCTGTCGAGGGACTGTCCCCTCGCGCTTCCGATGGCGCTCATCTGCTGTTCGCTGTACCTGAGCATACCGAGTGGGGCGGCGAACTTGGCGTGTTCCTCGAAGTACTTTCGGGCTTCGCTCATCGCCTTCTCGGTTGTCTCAGCGATGTAGAACCTGTAACCGAGCGCGATGTTCTCGCCCAGTTTCAGGTCGCGACCGTATCCGGCGGCGGCGTCCCGGTAGGAGTGTATCCACCTGTCCACGAAGGTCTCGGCGGATGCGGAGATGACGCCGTTTATGCCGTTTCGCACCATGAAGTCAATCCCGCGCGGACTGCCGCTGACCAGCGGCTGCCATACCTCAACCGGCCTGTTGACCGGACGCGGCACGAGCGTTATCTCCTCCAGCTCATACCCCCTGTACGGAACGGCGGGCGGGATGGTGTAGTTCTCTCCGCGATGGGAGAATGCCTTCGACTCGAACGCCTTCATTATTATCTCGAACTGCTCCTCGAAGAGGGCGCGATTGGCGTCGGAGTCGAGCATGGGCGCGCCGAAGGTCTCCACCTCGCGGGTGTGATAGCCGCGACCAATGCCGAAGATGACTCTGCCACCGGTCAGGACATCGGCGGTGGCGAAGTCCTCGGCCAGCCTGAGCGGATGCCACGCGGGAAGGACGTTGAAGCCGCAGCCGAACCTCAGACGCTTCGTAAGCCCCGCCAGATGCGTGGCAAGCAGGATGATGTTGGGAATGCACTCGTAGCCTTCGCGCTGGAAGTGGTGCTCGGCCATCCAGAGAATATCGTAGCCCAGGTGGTCGGCGGTCTGCGCGACCTTGGTGGCTGTCTCGAAGACGCCGGTGAGTTCGTCGTTGGAGTAGCGTCGGTCGTTGGCGGGGATGCCGTCGTCGCCGACGCCATCCATGTCTATCTGTCCCTGGTACAGGGTTCCGAAGGATTTGATCATTGATTCACCGGGGGAGTTGATTGCTGTTTCGCACGATAGGGGGATTTTATGCCAGCGTAGGAAAGTGTGGCAATGGGGAATTGCGTAATGAAGTTCGGATGAATTGACGGGCTGATGGAGGCAGATGTACGTTACTTAGGCGATGCGCGTAGGACAGTAGAGGTAGAATATGTCAGTTGAACAGAGAGATGAACTTGACCCGGGCGAATTTCCTTCCATCGAGGTGATCTACGAATTCGTCCTGCCCTCTTATGACTGGGGCGGTAAGGCGTCTCGACACTATTGAAAGGAGATTCGATCATCTCCTGACCCTCACGTTCACGCTTACGCTCGCCGTGCCGGTGGTGACCATTGCCATCGCGGGGGCAGAGAATCAGCCAAACCTGCTTCACTGGCAGGGCGGAGTGGCCCTCGTACTATTCGTGGCCACCGCCACGTCGGGGATTGTCATCAGACAGCATGGTGAACTGACGTTCATGAACATTGACGGTATGTATGATGAGTTGGGTGACCTATCCCCTCACACGTTCAAACAGCATGTGACATACTACGCGGGCGAGGACTTCGCCAGGAACATGGTCTTTCTGAAGAACAAGGCGCGGGGTTCAGATTTGGTCGCGGCGTTGTTCTTCGGGGAGATAGCGTTCGGCCTCTGGTGGGCGTACAACGTCATCTCTTCGGTGTAGAAGGCCGCTTGGGAATGGACTTGGTCGTTATGATGGTCGAGGGGGGTCTTGGCCGAGACGGAGGGGGAGTCCGAATGGGCGCATTGGGGCGTCTGCTTGATTCTTGCGCTTGAGAACTCATCTATACCTCCTCGGTTGTTGTTATTTCTACTCTAACAAACGAGTATTCCTATTTCCAGATGGTGCGCGACCCCGAATTTGTGTCAGTTCGGTTGGCCCTCTTTCAATCTGAATCGCGAGCTTTGAGAAGTCTCTGACCGCTCTTGGTCAACACGTTGAAGCCCTCGCACTTCTAAGGTACAATATCGAACGTGGCGAATTGTGCGCCTGATTCAACGTGTACCCTTAATAATAGCAATACCAAAACTGGGGGCTGAAGAATGTCGGATAAGGAAATCGCACTGGTCTCCCACCTGATGCGTCGCGCGGGCTTCGGCGCGACCAGGGCCGAGCTGGAAGAGTTGGCTGAAAAGCCGTATGAAGACATCGTGGAGAACCTGCTCCACCCCGAGCGAGTCGAAGACCTCGAAGAGGACGTGCTGAAGCGGTACAACATCGAGCTTTCGTACCACGACGCCTACCAGTTGTGGTCGGGACGCTGGATCTGGAGGATGATCAACTCCAGGCGTCCGCTCGAAGAGAAGATGGCGCTGTTCTGGCACCATGTCTTCGCCACAGCCTGGTACAAGAGCGAACATTCGCCCACCATAATCAAGCAGATAGAGACGTTCCGCGAGGTTGGAATGACCGATCTGCGGACTGTCCTGGTGGAGCTTGCGAAAGACCCCGCGATGAACTACTGGCTGGACAACTGCGAGAACCACGCCGACCAGCCCAACGAGAACTGGGGCCGCGAGCTTCTTGAACTGTTCAGCATGGGCGTCGGCAACTACACCGAAGACGATATAAAGAACGCCGCGCGCGCATTCACCGGATGGACCTTCAAGCAGCCCATCCCGCTATATCCCTACGGACACTATGAGTCCGGTTTCGAGTACCTGCCCGAAGACCACGACGACAGCGAAAAGACGTTCCTCGGACACACGGGCAACCTCAACGGTGAGGACATCATTGATATAATCATTCAGCAGGAGCCGACGTTCAGGTTCCTGGCGCGCCACCTGTACAACTTCTTCGTCGCGGACGAGCCGCAGGTGCCAGCGTGGGACATAGAGCCGCCCAATGACCCCGAAGCGATAGACACCCTGGTGGCGGCCTTCAAGGAAGGCAACGGCGACATAAGGACGGTGCTGCGGATGCTGTTCAACTCCGACTTCTTCAAGGACGCGCAGTTCAAGAAGGTCAAGAACCCCGCGGAACTCGTTGCTGGGACGATCAAGCTGGTCGGCACATACGACCTGCTTCCCGCTCCCGGACAGTCCGTCGGCGCGCTCAGCGGCGCCACGTCGGTCATGGGCCAGTCGCTCATGAACCCGCCGACGGTGGAGGGCTGGCATACCGGCCACGAGTGGATAGACGGCGGTACGCTGAACGAGCGCGTGAACTTCGCGGTGAACCAGTTCAACGATCTGTCCGCGCCCGGCGTGCAGGACATCATCTCCAGACTCTCCGAGGACGGCGCTCTCTCCCCCGACCAACTCGTGGACCGCTGCCTCGATCTTGTGGGGCCGCTGGAAGTGGGCGAGGACACGCGCGCCGCACTGTCTGCATACGCGGACAGCGTCGGCGACGTTGACCTCGGCAGCGACGAGGCGAGGACGGAGAACGCGGGCAAGGTGGCGCGTATGCTCCAGCTCATCGTCGCGTCCCGCGAGTACCAGTTCGCATAAGCATAAAGACTAAGAGGGGTGCAGGTTTTCACCCTCACCCCAACCCTCTCCCATCAAGGGAGAGGGAGTTCTTCTGACCAAAGAGAAGTCCTGAGGAGGCAAGCCTAAAATGGCAGGCAATGGAAACGGAAAAGACCCCGTCCTGGTAATCGTCCAGCTGTCCGGCGGCAACGACTTCATGAATACCGTGATCCCTTATACCAACCCGGTGTACTATGACAACCGCCGTCTCGTGTACGTCCCGCAGGAAGACGCCATCCCGATTGACGATACGCTGGCATTTCACCCGGAAATGAGCGCGTTCAAAGACCTGTACGACCGAGGAATGGTCGGGATAGTACAGGGCATCGGATACCCCAACTCCAACCGCTCCCACTTCAGGGGCATGGACATCTGGCACACCTGCGAGCCGGACAAGGTAGAGACCATCGGCTGGGTTGGCCGCACCATGAAAGAGCTCGACCCGGAAGGAGAGAACCCGCTGCTAGGCATCAACTTCGGCGTCGGACTCCCGCGCGCGATGGCAATGCCCGGCGTTCCGGTGACCAGCGTGTCGAACCTGGACAACTACGGGCTTATGACGGGCATCGAGGCGCAGGATCAGCGCGACCAGGCGCTGTATATCTTCAAGCAGATGTACGGCCAGGCCATCGGCACCGGCCCCGTGATGGAGTACCTGTCCAGGACCGGACAGGACGTGCTGACCGGCGCGGATATTCTGAAGACCGTCCCTGACCAGTACGAGTCCACGGTCGAGTACGCTGACAACTCAATCGCGAAGAGCCTGCGCGACGTGGCCAGGGTTCACACCTCGGACCTGGGCACGCGCATCTTCTACACGCAGCACGGCGGATACGACACCCACGCCAACGAGCTCCCGACGCATCCCAAGCTGGTCGGCGACCTCTCGGGCGCGATCTACGACTTCTTCGCAGACCTGGAAGAGCACGACGCTGACGACAACGTTGTCATGCTGGTGTTCACCGAGTTCGGACGCCGCATCTACGACAACGGCTCCGGCACCGACCACGGGTCGGGCGGCGGCGCGTTCCTCGTAGGCAAGCCTGTCGAGGGCGGCCTATATTCGGAGTACCCGTCGCTGGATCGCAGCAAGTGGGCGAAGGGCGAGGACCTGGAGCACACGATTGACTACCGCGGCATCTACGGCACGCTGCTGGAGCAGTGGCTCAGCGTCGAGGCGGCCCCGATAGTCAATGGACACTACGAGCAGATAAACCCGTTCAAATAGGAACCAAAATGTAGGGGCAGTCCTAGTGGCTGCCCGTCTTCTTTGGGTAACCACTAGGGGATTGCCCCCACTGATAACTGAATACTAACAACTAAAACTCTACCAACGAGGCAGTACAAATGGCACGACCATACGCTCTACTCAGGTCCGGCTTTCCCTACTACCTGACGATGGGACAGCGCAGGGTAACCACCAATCCGGTGGACATCGGTTTCGGGGAAGAGAATGTTTACGTTCTCACTCGCGGCGGCCTCGGCAACGACGTCAGGGTCATCAACTGGGAGGACGAAAACCTCGGCAGGCGTGGAGAGGGCAACTTCACCTGGCCCGCCGGTCTTCTGGTGGACGAGGACGAGAACCTGTACGTCACAGACGAGGCCAAGCACAACGTGACCGTCATGGACAAGGACGGAAACCTCCTCGAAACCTGGGGCGAACAGGGTTCGGAGGACGGCCAGCTCGACCGCCCGTCTTCGCTGGAATTCGATCCCAACGGCAACATCCTGATATCCGACACGATGAACCACCGCGTGCAGCGATTCACGCGCGATGGCCAGCATCTGCAGACCATCAGCGCGGGACAGGGCAGCGGCCCGGGCGAGATGAATATGCCCTGGGGCGTGGCAGCCGACGAGATGGGCGACGTTTACGTCGCGGACTGGCGCAACGACCGCGTCCAGAAGTTCACGGCGGATGGCGAGTTCGTCTTCGAGTTCGGATCGTCCGGCAGTGAGAAGGGCCAGTTCAACAGGCCGGCGTCCGTAGCGGTGGACGCGCACGGCGACATCTACGTCTCCGACTGGCTGAACGACCGGGTGCAGATGTTCAACGCGGATGGCCGCTTCGTGGAACAGTTCCTCGGAGACGCGAACCTGTCCATATCCGGCAGGCAGTACATCCTCGCCAACCCGACAACGCTGCGCCTACGCGAGATGACCGACCTGGAGCCCACACGCCGACTAAGCGCGCCCGGCTCGGTGCGGGTGGACTCCGAGTTCCGCCTGTTCATCTGCGACTTCGGCCAGCACCGCATCCAAGTGTACAAGAAGGAAGCCTACGAACTCGGCGAGGACGAGATTCTGCCGCCGATGCGCAACCCGATCCTGTTCACGACGTAGGCGACGGCTACACAGGAATCACGCTGAAGGGCGGGCCGGTGAGGCCCGTCCTTTTTCTTCTCGCCGATGTGATGGACAACTTGGAGATTCAGGGTGTCGGCCGGGACAGATGTATCAGGAAGTCTTGGCTATTTCCTTGGACAGGGTTCTCTTTATCCATTCATTGATGCTCATGCCGTTTACCTTGGCCTCAACTGCCACCTGGCGATGCAGGTCCGACCCCAAGCGCAGATTCAGATTGCCGGAGAATGGACGACGCGGCTCGACGCCATCTTCCTCACACCAAGCCAGATAGTCATCAATAGATACTCGAAACTCGCGTTTCAGCCCCTCCACATCGGCGGATTCAAACGTCACAATCGGGTATGGAGCCGCGTTGATGACCTCTCCGTGAAGCATTTCCATAGAGTCATCGTACTCAACCGAAGCAATATATCCCTTGTATTCCATCATGGTCGGACCCCTACATGGTCTAGGAAAGCGTTAATCCTGATACAATGCTTGTGTTATGGCTACACTTAATACGCCTCCTCCCATTGGCTTGGACCGAACCCGTCTTGCCGAGTTCGGAAAGACGTGGGCCGACAATGGAAATCGACTGCGCCGGAGTCCTCCGAATTCCAGCTTGGAACTGGGGCGATTCTTAGATTCGTCCGTGGCTGCTGTTCTATCCAAAATGCTTGGGGATATTCCAATCCTGACACCCAACTCCAACTCTTTGCTTCCTCCTGAGCCTGATTGTGTGGAGGCTGGCACGTTTCGCGTAGTTGGAGGTGTCAGGGCGCAAAACTTTGACGTGGGATACAGGCCGGACGGTGTTCGCATCGCATTTGACAGCAAGACTCTGAACGATACAGATAGCGTCCGCAAGAACTATCAGAATATGATTAACGATCTGGCAACAGAGGCTACGACTGTCCACAGCAGATTCCCATACGCTGTGGTCGCGTTCATTATCGCAATACCCAAGCCTTGTTTGGGTCCTACTCAGACCGCAGGCATAGTAGCTACTCTGGAAAGATTGACTGGTCGCAAGTCTGTCGTGAATCAGAGTCACTTGGCGGAAGCGATCAGCTTCGTCGCATGGAATCCTGATTCTGGCGAGATAGATTCAGAAGTACCCGCAAGGGATTCACCTCTGCGTATCGAAAATTTCTCAATCCAGGTAGGTGAGACATACACTGCTCGATACAAGGGGCTACCGCCTCACTGAGCCCTACGCCGCTTCCGGCGTATGCGCCGCCCCGACATCTTCTGCCATATATCTCGGAGGGTCGCTATATCTGATGACGTCAATCCTTCTGATTCCAACGTCTCTCGGTCAATCCGTTCAACGGCTTCTAAAATAGCCCCGTTTCTTACCAATGAGTCTAATTCATCTATATCTAAGTTGGAAGTGGGGTTGGGAAAGGGCAACGCTTCAGCCTCAGTGGGTTCGAGTTCTAAAACCCCACCCCCATAACTCCTACCCCTTATCTCCGCGAATGCGGAGGTCAGTGAGTTCATGGAGACTGCGGCCAGGTCTTCTCCAGACACCCACCCCTTAGTCCGGATTCTATGAATCGTATCGGTGCAGACAGCGCCAGAGCCGTTGGATATTATTCGAGGGCCTTTATGAATCTGGCGGAGCATAAAAGCGTCAGGCGTCCACACAGAGGGAACATTCCACCACTTCGGCATTCGTATTCGACACTTATAGCCCTCGTGAAATCCTTGATCCTCGCCCCACTCCACGTATTTGAGAGACTCAGCCGATAATTCGTTGCGGTTCAGACTGCCTAGTTGCAGCAGATAGCATTTGTGTCCGCCTTCCGCCAGCCTATCCCATTCGTCTCTGTATATTGTCAAGCCGGGTATCTGGAATGACCTGCCTACTAGCGGAATCGTCCACTGACTCAACTCCATTTGTTCTACCTGGTCTTCAGACAAAACGAAAAATTGGTTGCGTCCGGTAACGATTCCCACATCAACGTCAGCGTACTCGCCAATAGGCCGGAACGTTCCGCTTTCTTCGATCTCGCGAACAAGTCCTAGTTCGGTGCTGGACAGGTAGTACTGGAGCCACTTCTCTTTATCATGGTGGAGGTCGTTCACATGGTCGGAGTTCTTGTGAAGCCGCTCAATAGTGAGAGCCGAAGCGTCGTCCAACTCAATAAATGAGACTTCCGAATTTTGGCATCTGCCCTTTACGCCAAGAATGATGATCGTCTCCTGCTGGATTTTGGGGAAGACGATTTCTCGAAAAGTAACGATCTTGAGATCTGAAAATTCACCGGCCAGAAATTTTCTCAACTCAGCGGCGTAACCGACCTGGAGCAACTCCGCTGGCAAGACCATCGCCAATAAGCCACCCTCTCGCAACGCCCGGGCGGCAACGGCAACGAATGGCACCCACGCATTCGTCAGCCTATTTGGATTGAGACCGATTTCACGCATTAACGTAAACGACACTTCACGATGGCGCTCTGGGAAATCCTGGTATCTGATGAATGGTGGATTTCCAATCACTACGTCAAAATAGTGGTCTGGGTTGTTGGCCTCATACCATGAAAAGAAGTCCCCACAGAAGACGTCAATTTGACCGTTGCCCCGTTCCTTTGCCAGTTCCGCTTCTTCTATGGACAGTTCTATCGCGGTTATACTTGCCGATTGTGCCAGCTTGGTTAACAAAGATTGGATGAACGCTCCATCCCCCGCGCTTGGTTCGAGGATACGAGTTGGAGAGGCCAGGGCTACCCACTCTGACAATACTTCAGTAATCGACTCCGGGGTATAGTATCCTCCCCTGAGCTTTCTATCTGAGTGATTGCCTAATACGTCAATAGTTCCATTCTTGCTGCCGATCTCAAAGACTGACTCTGTTTCCTTGAACGACCTATGTGGGATTACATCGGCTATCATTTCTACCCTCTGCACACTAAAGCGATATCTTATCTTATATATGAATGGTGGCAGCCTAGTCGCACATCTCTTGAACATACCGCTTAGAATTGACCTTACGCTCCCACATACCTAACATTCAATATATCCAATCCACAGTTCACGCTAAGACTACACTGGAGTGAACATATCGAATATACCAGACATTGTACGGTCTTTCAAGCATTAGTTCTAACGTATTCCCCGTTAAGATGGATATGTTCGGGATGGGAGGGCGGAACTGAATGAACGACGTTCAGAAGAAAATCGCAGAGTTACAGTCCAAGGGTTGGACGCTGGTTGCCATTGCCGATGCCTTAGGCAACCACGTCAACACCATAGAAAAGTGGAAAGCGGGTGACCGCTATCCCGCGAACGCCAACTCAGTATTGCTTGCTATGGACCAGTTGGCGGAACGCAGTCCTACACCCAGTAGGCGTAACGAGGCTAGGGGACAGTAATCAGGTGGTCGCCCAAAAGACACAGAACAAAACCCACTCCGACCGCTATCGCGCCGTGGCAGATGAGTTCGCCCGCAGGGTCACGGACGCTCTGGGTGACCAGGTTGACTCGATTGTGCTGTACGGCTCAGCCGCGCGTGGGGACGCCGGGCCGGAGAGCGATATAGACATTCTGGTCGTCGGTGATGACAGGCGCCGCCTCAGAGATGTCGCCAGCAAGATCGCATTCCGCTTGGATTGCGAGGGCGAGTTCACGTTCCTCATTTCACTGTTCGCAATCGAGCGAGATGATCTACTCAATCTCAGGCGGCTCGGTTCGCCTTTCATCCGCAACGTTCTGAGAGAAGGACATATCCTATACGACAACGATACATTTGCCGGGATGCCTGAAATGACAGCCCGACCTTCTGAGAAATACATAGCCCGACAGTTAGAATCGGCTGACGAGGCCCTTGACGATGCAGATTTTCTTCTCAAGGGCGGACGCTATAAGGCTGTGCCCAACCGCGCCTACTACGCCATGTTCTACGCAGCCCTGGCCGCGTTGATGCGGTCGGGCTGCGACCTGCCAAGAACGCATGGCGGCGTGGCGAATCAGTTCGGCCTGTATTATGTCAGTACGGAAATCATTGATTCAGAACTTGCAGAGACACTTCAAGACAACTACGAACTCCGCAGGAAGAGCGACTATGAACTGTACGCCTACTTTGCGGAGGACGAGATTCGCCAGGCTGTCCAGAACGCGCGCGACTTTGTGTCCGCGATAAGGCGCGCTCTCGACCTGCCGCGCTGAGCTGGCTCTGCTGTCGCCGCGCTCGCCTCGATTGACGGCTCTGGGGATGGTTGTTACACTCGCGCCATAGCTGTCGAGGATGCTGAGGCTGCCCCTGCGGCAACCCTTCCCATGTAAACGGAGACTTCCATGGAGGTTATTATGAGCGCCACTTATTCGGAACTGAACAAAGATTCGTTCCTGTGGATGTACAGGACGATGGTTACCATACGCAGATTCGAGGAGCAGTCGAGGCGAGAGGCGGACGCGGGCAAGCTGCGCGGTATGCACTCGTCCATAGGCCAAGAGGCGGTGCCTACGGGCATCTGCGCCCATCTCCGCGACGACGACTATGTTCTCGGCACACACCGCAGCCATCACCACTGCATCGCCAAGGGCGTTGACCTAAAGGAGATGATGGCCGAACTGCTGGGCAAGTCCACCGGCACCAATAAGGGCAAGGGCGGCACCATGCACATAGCCGACATCAACAAGGGTATGCTGGGCGCGAACGGCGTCGTTGGCTCCAATATCCCGGTCGCTACCGGAGTCGGTCTGAGCGCGAAGGTCAGGGGAACAGACCAGGTGAGCGTGGTGTTCTTCGGCGACGGCGCGTCCAGCCAGGGCGTTTTGCACGAGTCCATGAACCTGGCGAGCATCTGGAAATTGCCGGTGCTGTTCGTTTGCGAGAACAACCGCTATGCCGAGTCCACGCCTTTCGAGTTCACCGTCGCGGGCGCTTCGGTCGCCAACCGAGCCAACGGATACGATATGCCCGGCGTATCGGTGGACGGCCAGGACGCCGTTGAGATACACGAGGTCGCCCGTGAAGCCGTCGCCCGGGCGAGGCGAGGCGAGGGCCCGACTCTCATCGAGGCTATGACATATCGCTACCAGGGACACTTCGGCGCGGACGATCCCCTCGGATACAGGTCTCAGGAGGAAGAGGACTACTACGAGGCGAGGGACTGCATCGAACGGCTGACCAGGCACATCCTGGACAACGGCATCGCGAGCGAGTCGGAGCTGGAATCGCTCGCAGAGCAGTCGGCGCAAGACGTCACAGCCGCGACCGCCTTCGCCGACGAAAGCCCGTTCCCCGAACCCGAAGAGCTAATGACGGACGTGTATGTGAAGTACGCCTAGGACTCAGATGGTTGCCAGTACGAAAAGTGAATATGGGTCATTCCGAGACAGCCTGCGCGCGCCGATCCATCGCTGGTTTACCTACCCCGCGGGATACTCACACAAATTCGTTGAAGCTAAGATCAACGAATATGGTTTGACTCGCGGCTCGACCGTTGCAGATCCTTTCCTCGGTACGGGTACCACCTCGATTGCGGCGAAGATGATGGGAGTGAACTCAGTGGGTATCGAGGCGCACAGCTTCGTTCACTGGGTTGCGAAGACCAAGATGTTCTTCTATCACGACCTTGATGAGCTATCCCGAGCCGTCAATGAGGTGGCAATTCAAGCGCAGTCATTGATTGGTGAAGTCAATTGGTCTGGCCTATGGCCTCCGTTAGTGTACAAATGCTTTACTGACGACAATCTGGGGCAGTTGGCCGCGCTGCGAAATGCCATACTAGAGTTTGACGGCGAACCGCATTTACGTGATTTTCTGAAACTGGCTCTAACATCAACCCTTCGCATAGTGACAACGGCGGGCGCAGGATGGCCCTACATAGCGCCTAGCAAATACCACTCCCGAAAAACGAACAAGAGTGCCATCGTCGAGTTTCAGGCGCGCTGCCATCTGATGATGTCAGACATACAGCAGACCCAAACGTTGGGAATTCCTTATTCCTCGCATGATGTTCTTCTGGGCGACGCAAGAGAATTCGCATCTTACGCTGACAGCGAAACCATTGACCTGATAGTTACTTCGCCGCCCTACCTCAACAACTATGACTATGCGGACCGAACTAGGCTAGAGACTTACTTCTGGGGCATATACGAGTCTTGGGCAGATATTACCCGCGAAGTTCGAGACCACCTGATTATGGCAGCTACGACCCAGGTACGGATGTCCGCTATGGGCGAAATCAGGGAATGTCCGCGAATACGGGATGTAGATTTGGGGATACACAGTGAACTGTCCGACATCATCGGCAGGCTGGAGGGCATGAGAGCAGTCAAAAGCGGGAAGAAGACCTACGATTATGTGGTTGCCGGATACTTCGAGGATATGCTCCGAGTTCTGGAAGGCGGCTTGTCAGTCCTTAAGCCGGGTGGACATTTCGTGCTGGTGCTTGGAGACTCCGCTCCTTATGGCGTGCATATACCGACAGAGAAGATTATGGGCAAATTGGCGGTCGCGATTGGGTTTTCCTCATACGAAATCGAACAGATCCGTACCCGCGGGGGGAAGTGGGGGCATAACACTCAACGCCATAAAGTGCCTCTGAGAGAAAGCATTCTCACGATAGCAAAATAGAGACAAGGTATTATTCTATTGGTTGTTAGAGCGGCAAGCGCACTAGGACAAGAAGTCGGCAAACTGTTTGAATCAGCGGTGCTGGAGTCCGTGCGTCACGAAGTCGAGAGCAGAGGTTTTTCCATTAGTCCTGCAAGGCTGCGGAATGGGACGGGAAACACTTATCAGATAGATGCGGTGATTTTCGATTCTGACGAACAGCCAGTAATTATCATTGATCCAAAATACATCCGCTATACGAAGCATAATCGGGACAAAGGTAGTTGGCTATGCGTAGCTCACTACAATCTGAGAAAGACTCATCGCTCGATTCGCAAGTCTATCGCTGTGCTGGCCGGGCGTTGGTCTAACCCATCCAAAGCGATGATCCGAAGTTTCGGAGTGGAACTTCTGGAAGTCCCTTTCGACCATATATCCAATGCACTAGGGGCTTATGGAGTCGAGTTCGACTGGCCGGAAAGCAGGGGTGAGAGCATTGCTCGCCAATCTCTTGAAGAATTCGCCAGTCTTGATGAAAAAACAAAAGTGGAAATCGGCTTGGATATGGTATCCGGCATTGCAGACAACCTACAAAGCGCGGTCGTTCAGGTACTGGACACGGATGTTGATTCCATCGCTACCCGGGTCGCGCAAGTAGAGATACTGCTAAAGACGGATCAGGAAGAGATGGTTCTCTCATCCTTTGAGAGTGTGCCGGAAGCTATGAGAGCGCTCACGGATTTGGTATCGGATAGGCCGGACATCCGATCATTTATACAATAAAAGCATGGTGAGAATTGATGCCGTACTACAGTGATGACACTCTAAATTATATCTATGACAAAACTGGAGGATATTGTATCTACTGTGGTAAGAAAATTGCTTGGATAAACTATGGGGATTACGGTGCTCGTGGGGCATGGCACGTTGACCATAGCCTTCCACTAAGTCAGGGTGGTACTTATCACTTGAACAACTTAGTGCCGGCATGTATTCCCTGTAATCTATCCAAAGGAGACATGACTGCCGGAGAATTTCGACGCTTCATGGGCTTCGGATAGAAAGATGTGGGCCAGTCCAGCTTCCGTGCGCTTTGGAAACCCGACTGACCCTCGACTATACAGTATTAGATTAACCATACTGCCAATGAATGTCAATGAATTCCATCGAGTCAGGGTGACTGCAGACTCACCGAACCTATTCCCTAATGCAAGACACATATATCCAAGGAGAAGCGCCATGGTAGCGGAAGCTGTACGACAGGTGACTTACATACAGGCGGTCAATGAAGCCATACGGCAGGAGATGGAGCGCGACGAAAATGTCATCGTCATGGGCGAGGATATTGCGGGTGGCGGCGACCGGGAGGACAAGCAGGACGCCTGGGGCGGTCCGATGCGGCTGACGAAAGGGCTGGTCGGGCAGTTCGGGCGCGAGCGAATACGGGATACGCCCATATCGGAGGCGGGGTTCATCGGCGCGGGAGTCGGGGCTGCGGCCTCTGGACTGCGTCCCGTCGTTGACCTGATGTACGTCGGCTTCTACGGTGTGTGCGCGGACCAGATCACCAACAACGCTGCCAAGATTCACTATATGTTCGGCGGCAAGGTCACGATTCCCCTGACGATCATGACCGGCACCGGCGCGGGCACAAACTCGGCGGCGCAGCACTCGGAGACGCTGTACTCGATATTCACACACTTCCCGGGCCTCAAGTGCGTCGCGCCCTCTGACCCGTACACGGCGAAGGGGCTGATGACGGCGGCAATCAGGGACGATGACCCGGTGATCGTATTCAACAACCGCCAGCTTATGGGCATCCCGTTCGACGTGGATGTGCCAGAGGAGTCGTATGAGGTCGAGATAGGCAAGGCGCGCGTCGTTCAGGAAGGCGAGGACGTTACGCTGGTTGGCATAAGCTATACTACCAACACCTGCCTCGATGCCGCCCAGGAACTGGAAGACCAGGGCTATTCGGTGGAAGTGGTGGACCTGCTGTCGCTTTCGCCCATGGACGACGAGACGATCATCGAGTCGGTGAAGAAGACGCGCAAGGTGGTCATAGTTGACGAGGACTACCCGCGTTGCTCGATAGCGTCGGACATCTCCGCGCTGGTCGCCGAGGAAGCCTTCGATTATCTCGACGCGCCTCCACGCAGACTGAATGCCCCGCACGCGCCGGTTCCTTACAGCAGGCCGCTCGAAGCGCTGTTCGTCCCCAACAAGGATATGGTCGTTGACGCGGCGCTTGAGGTGTTGGAGTGATTAGTCGTTAGTTCTCAGATTATCGAGAAACAATCACCGACTGCAGGCGACTATTCGCTAAAGACTAATAACTACGAACTAAAGACTTCCAAGGAGCAACCCGTGGCAACTCCGATAGTCATGCCCAGGCTGGGCGACTTCATGACCGAAGGGACCGTGGTAAGCCTCGCAAAGTCCCAAGGGGATGAGGTCAACCAGGGCGAGGTGATCGCCGAAATCGAGACCGAGAAGCTGAATTACGACCTCGAATCGGTCGCGGGTGGTGTGTTTCATCCGGTAGTGGATGCCGGAGCGACCGTCGCGGTGGACGGCCTCATCGGCTACGTGCTGGAGGCGGGCGAGGATGTGCCTTCGCCCGAGGCCCCGGCTGCCTCGGCTCGCGCTGCGAGACGCGCCGCTCCAAGACGCGGTCCTTCCCGTGGGCGCGGAGGTAGAGGTGACACCGTGCGCTCCACGCCCGGAGCTCGGCGACTAGCTGCCAATCTCAACGTTGATCTGTCGCAGGTCACGCCCACCGGCCCCGGTGGTCGCGTGGTGGAGGCTGATGTCCGTGCATACGACGAACAGCAGAAGGCGAGTTCGGCGGTTACTCCCTCGACGCCGGGCGCTCGCAGGCTGGCTGCCAGTCTGGACGTTGACCTGTCGGATGTTATGCCTACCGGCCCCAGGGGTCGAATCGTGGAGGCTGATGTCAGGGCATTTGCCGACAGCCGGGCGGCTGAACAGGCTCCCGCGATGCCTCCGGGCTTGCCGGAGCCTTCGAGAAGCGAGCCTCTGAGCGGCATGAGACGCGGCATCGCGCAGCACATGAGCGAAAGCCTAAGAAGTACCGCCCAACTTTCGTACTTCTTGGAAGTTGACGTTACCGAGGCGCAGCGACTGCGGCGCGAGGCGTCTGCCGAACATGACACGACGCTCACCATTGCCCACCTACTCATAAAGGCGTGCGCCGAAACCCTGAAACGCATCCCGGTTATGAACGTGGTTTTGGCGAACGACGCGATACACTATTTCGACCAGGTAAACATCGGGGTCGCGGTCGCGCTGGACGATGGGCTTATCGTTCCAGTGTTGCGAGACGTGGGCAACATGGACATCTACCAGGTCTCCACCGTCACCCATGAGATGGCGATAAAGGCGCGTGAGGGTACGTTGTCTCCCGACGATGTTCTGGGAGGCACGTTCACCATCAGCGTACTGGGGGTCGTGGATGGCTTTACGCCGATACTGAACAGGCCGCAGAGCGCGATCCTGGGCGTCGGTCGCAGCGTGCAGAAGCCGGTCGTAGTGCGCGGCGAGATTGTTGTGCGCGAAATGATGACCCTCAGCCTGACAGCGGACCACCAAGTCATAGACGGCGCGGTAGCCGCTGGCTTCATGCGCAGGCTACAAGCGACGGTCGAAAGACCGGCGGCGCTGTTCAGGTAGTCATTTTCCTATTCATCGAAGAACCGGATGCACACCGGCATGGGAATGCTTACTTCCTGGCCTGTCGGCGTTAGCAGGCCGGTCTCTTGGTCTATGTGGAACGACACTATGTTGTCGCTATCTTGGTTGGCCGCGAGCAGGAATCGTCCTGAAGGGTCAATGCTGAAGTTCCTCGGGGTGCGGCCTCCGGTGGAGCGATGTCCCAGAGGCATCAGTCCTCCGGTGTCCTGATCCGCTGAGAACATGGTGATGCTGTCGTGTCCTCGGTTCGAGCCGTAAACGAACTTGCCAGATGGGTGAACGTGTATGTCAGCCGTCGTGTTCGAGCCTGAGAATCCGGTCGGCAGCGTACCAATCACTTGGAACTCGGACAGGCCGCCTGTCTCCGAATTGTACTCGAACGCCGTGATAGCGCTGCCGAGTTCGTTTATGAGGTAGGCCCACTTGCCACCTGGATGAAAGTCGAAGTGGCGCGGTCCGAATCCCGGATTCACCTCGACGTAGGCGGGATCACTTGGAACCAGCCTGCCGTTTTCCGTATCCATCCGGTAGATTACGACGCGGTCCTGGCCCAGGTCGGGGACGTAGGCGAAGCGATTCTGGGGATCAGGGTTTATCGAGTGGGCGTGCGCTTGGTCCTGCCGGCGTGGGTTCACGCTTGATCCCTCGTGCTGGATGAAGTCGGAGGCGGGTGCAAGGCTGCCGTCGTCCTCGATGGGCAGCATACACACGCTTCCGCCGTGATAGTTGGCGGCAAGCACAAAACGGCCAGTCGCGTCAACTTTCACGTGACACGGGCCTGGGCCGCCCGCGCCCTGGCTGTTGATATAGGTCAGTTCGCCCGAATCGGGATTCACTGAGTAGGCGTACACCGCGCCCTGTATCTTGCCGTCGAATTCATGGACTTCCGACGCCGCGTAGAGAAACCGCTTGTTGGGATGGAGCGCCAGGAAGGACGGATTCCCGGGACCAGTCGCAACTGAGACGGGCTCCAGCGCGCCGCTGTCACTGTCGAAGCGGCAGGTATAGATGCCCTGGGAGTCGGTGTGGGTGTATGTACCGATGAAGACGATAGGATTTCCATTTGCCTGTGTCATGTCGCGCTCCCGTAAATTCTCGCATTATCCCGGAGTTTAGATTCTACACCCTCAACACGCACTGAATTGACGCCCGATTTGACCATTGATAAACTCAGCGTCAATCAACATGGAGGATTTTTGCAGTGCCCAACAGCGTATCTTTCCACGATCTCAACCCTCTATCGTTTCTCGACCGCAGCGCTAAGGTTTACCCCAATAAGCCTGCCATAATATACAACGACAGAACCTACACATACTCCGAAATGGATGACAGGGTGAATAGGCTCGCCGGGGCGCTCAGACAGGCGGGAGTTCGCAAGGGCGACCGCGTCGCGTTCATGGTGCCAAATATACCGGCGATGCTGGAAGGTCACTATGGGCCGATGCGCCTTGGAGCTATCCTGGTTGCAATCAACATACGCCTCTCCGCCAGGGAAATAGGCTATATCCTGAACCATTCGGGTGCGAAGGTCTTGGTATTCGACACCGAGTTCGCCGACACGGTGCGCCGTATGCGCGACGACATACCCGGCGTGGAGACTTTCGTCCAGGTCGCAGATACCCACCCAGTGGTGGACGACATTCCTGGCCCTGAATACGAAGAGTTCCTGGCGTCATCGCCGCCGGGCGAACACCGCGAGGCGCTCGACTCCGAACTGGACGCCATCACAATCAACTACACATCCGGCACCACCGGAATGCCCAAAGGCGTGCAGTTCCATGCGCGCGGGGCGTACCTCAACGCGCTTGGAGAGATCCTCGAATCGGGCGTCACCTGGCGCAGTACCTACCTGTGGACACTGCCTATGTTCCACTGCAACGGCTGGTGTCATACGTGGGGGATAACCGCGGTCGGCGCGACTCACTTGTGCCTGAGACGGATTGACGCGGGTGAAGTATTCAGGCTGATCAAGGAGCACGGCGTCACCAATATGTGCGCGGCGCCTACCGTGCTGACTATGCTCTACTCGGCTCCCGAAGCGTCGGACGCGGACCTTTCCGGGCTGACGATTATGACAGCTGGCGCGCCTCCCGCGCCGCAGGTCATACGCTCCATCGAAGATATGGGGGCATTCATACATCACACCTACGGTCTCACAGAGACCTACGGGCCGACCACTATCTGCGCCATTCAGCCTGAGTGGGACGGCCTCTCAGTTGACGAGCGAGCCAGGCTAAAGTCGCGGCAGGGGGTGTCGTTCGTCGTGTCCGAACCCGGCTTGCGCGTCGTCAATTCCGAGATGGAGGACGTGCCTCAGGACGGCCAGACGATGGGCGAGGTCGTTATGCGCGGAAATATCGTCATGTCCGGCTACTTCAACGATCCGGAGGCTACCGCAACGGCGTTCGAGGGTGGCTGGTTCCACTCCGGCGACCTTGCGGTGTGGCACCCAGACGGCTACATCGAACTCCAGGACCGGGCCAAGGACATCATCATTTCCGGCGGCGAGAACATATCCAGCCAGGAAGTCGAGAAGGTCATCATGGAGCATCCGGGCGTGCTGGAAGTGTGCGTAGTGGGTGTGCCCGACGACCGCTGGGGCGAGGTGCCGAAGGCGTTCGTCGTGCCCAGGCACGGCGCGGAAGTTGCGGCTGAGGACGTCATCGAATTCACCCAGGACAGAATAGCTCGCTTCAAGGCGCCTAAGTACGTAGAGTTCGGCGACCTTCCCAAGACCGCCACAGGCAAGATTCAGAAGTACATCCTCCGCGAAAAGGAGTGGGAAGGCCGCGAGACGCGGATTCAGGGTACGACGACCTTTTAGTCTCGTCACGCGCAGCCAAAATCCGGAGGAAACGGATGCCACAATGTAGAATATGCGGCAGGGACGTATCGGAAACGCTCGACACACCGGTTGGAAAGACCGTCGCCGGGACGCCGGAGCTCGACCCCGCGAGAGGGACCAAGCGGTATTGGGAGGGGGTGTGGTACTACTTCGACAGCCTCTCCTGCCGAAGTCGCTTCGACTCAGCCCCGGCTAACTATACGGATGCTTGAACAGTGGAAATCGGCACCGACTCGCTTTAATATAACCTGCTGAATCTACACACTTAGGAGAAGCCCTGATGAACAATGGCGATGTTGCTTGGATTCTAGTATCTTCCGCCCTGGTCCTGCTTATGACGCCGGGCCTTGCGCTGTTTTACGGTGGACTCGCGCGGAGCAAGAACGCCGCGAGCACCATAATGTACAGTTTCATGAGCATGGGGTTGGTCGGAGTAGTCTGGGTGCTCTGGGGATATTCGCTCGCATTCGGCCCGGACATCGGCAAGTTCATCGGCGACCTGAGCTACGTTGGACTGAATGGCGTGAGCGCGTCGGACCCCGGTCCGTACGCGGACAACATGCCTCACCAGGCATTCATGATATTCCAGGGTATGTTCGCCATCATCACTCCCGCGCTGGTTACCGGAGCGTTCGCCGAGCGGATGAAGTTCTCGTCCTACATGATATTCATAGTCCTGTGGGTCACGATAGTGTATGCCCCGGTCGCCCATTGGGTCTGGGGTGGCGGCTGGCTGGGAGAACTGGGCGCGCTGGACTTCGCGGGCGGAAACGTAGTCCACATCAACTCGGGCGTGGCCGCGCTCGCTGCAGCGGTCATATTTGGAAAACGGCTCGGATTCGGCTCCGAACCCATGGAACCGCACAATGTTCCGATGGTGGTGCTGGGTGCCGGGCTACTCTGGTTCGGCTGGTTTGGATTCAACGCCGGGTCTGCGCTGTCGGCAGACGGCAGCGCGGTCAATGCCTTCGTCGTTACGAACACCGCGGCTGCGGCCGGAATTCTCGGATGGACCGCCGCCGCCTGGCTATTGGATGGCAAGCCCACTGTGATTGGAGCGGCTTCGGGCGCCGTGGCCGGGCTCGTCGCGATAACGCCGGCAGCAGGCTTCGTCGGTCCCATGCCGGCTATCATCATAGGACTGGTCGCGGGCATCCTTTGCGACCTCGCCGCCAGGTTCCTCGTCAGGATGAACCTCGACGACGCGCTCTCGGTGTGGGGCGTTCATGGGATCGGCGGAACATGGGGAGCGCTGGCCACCGGCCTGTTCGTTGGAGTGGGGTTCGGAGGCATAGCGGCATTCACCGACGCCTCCCGCGCCGAGCAGATCCTCAATCAGGTCATATCCATCGTAGCTACATGGGCCTGGGCGTTCGTGATGACGTTCGTGATATTGTGGGTAATCAAAGTCACCATCGGCCTGAAGGTCTCCGACAACTCGGAAGCCGTTGGGCTGGACATAACCGAACACGGCGAGACGGCCTACAGGCTGTAGTTCGATGTGGGACCGCTGTTACAGGCGGTCCCGGCGTTGCCGGCCAGGAGGGACATGTTATGAAGAAGATCGAAGCAATCATCCGACCCGAAATGTTGAACCAGGTCAAGGACGCGCTGGTGGAAGCCGGGTTCTCCGGGCTGACGACGACGCAAGTAACTGGGCGTGGCGCGCAGCGGGGCATAGTGCATACAGGCCGGAGCGGGCAGTCCGTCGTCATTGACATGCTGCCCAAGCTGAAGCTCGAAATGGTAGTCAGCGACTCGGACGTGGACCGCGCCATAGACGTCATAGTAGATGTGTCCCGCACCGGCGAGATAGGCGACGGCAAGATATTCGTCCAGCCGGTGGAGCAGGTGGTTCGCGTCCGCACGGGGGAAAGGGGAGAGGCTGCGATCTGACTGGCCTGTCTATATTCCCGCAGCGGTGAGATGGCAGGCAGGATAGTGAGCGAGATGCCGGTCCGGTAACCGCCTATACGGGTTGCTCACGTTCTGAGGTTGGCAGGGTCATTATGAACTCGGCGTACTCTCCGAATACGGTATCCACCGTCAATTCGCCTCCCAGCCGCCGGGCCACGTCGGCGGCTATGGACAGACCCAAACCTGCGCCCGCCAATCCTTCCCGCGTGGAGAAGAACGGGTTGAATATCTGACCAATCACTTCATCCGCGATACCTGTGCCGTTGTCCCTCACACGCACCTCCGCGGTGTTGTCTGTCAGGCGAGTAGATACGGTCAGAACAGGCTGGTAACTGTCTCCCAACTCGTTGTGCTTCACCCGCATGGCATAGCAGGAATTCGATACGAGATTCATGATTGCCTCCCTGAAGTCCTGCTCCACCAGCGGCACGTCGGGAAGGGAATCGTCGAGGTCCAGGATGGGCTGTAGAGTGATGTCTTCCCAGTCCGCCATGAAGACGTCGCAGCCTGCTCTGACCGCGGGCGCCAGCGCGGCGTTCAGGTCGGAAGGGGTGGCTTCTCCGCCCACGACTCCCAGTCCACGCATACGCTCGACGATGGCGAAAGCGCGGTCGCTGTTGGACCGCACCCGCTCCAAGCTGTTGGTTAGCTCTTCACTGATTTCGTTCAGCAAGGCCACGTCTTCTTCCGACATTCTGTCTCGGTAATCCTGAAGCATTTCTATCAGTTCATCGTAAAGCTCCAGCGACCCTTCGGCGAAGTTCTGAACGAAATTCAATGGGTTGCTGATCTCATGCGCTACGCCGGACACGAGTTCTCCGAGAGCGGCAAGTTTGCCCTGGGCCACCAACCGGCCCTGCATTCGCCGCAACTCATCGTGCGCTTCGCGCAACTCTCCATAGAGGCGCTCGACCAGATTCAGACGCTGAACCTCCAGCGCTTGCCGTCTCCACACGTCCAACGCGCCGGCCAACTCTCCAATCTCGTCCCGGCGCGCCTCGGGTATTGGCGATTCCAGGTCTCCGGACGCCATCCCTCGTATGCGCTCGGATAGCTGAGAGAGTCTGCGGATCACGCCCTGGCCCACCCACAGCCACGCCGTCAGCGTGGCCGCCGCCACACTGGCCACGCTGATTGCGGCCAACAGAATACGCCCTTGGTCAAAGCTGTGGACCGAGGAGTCCAGCGCAGCGGCAGACTCAGCTTTGACCACGGTCAACAAGACGGACAAGGAATCTTCCAGGGCTGCCGCCGCCGCGTCGAACGCCACCCCCAAATCGCTGGCTCCTGAACGCAGCGCGAGCTGCTGTCCGCGGGCCACATATACCCGCTGGCCCAACGTCGGGTCTGCGCCCGCCCCTGCCAAATCTTCGAACTCGGCCCACAGAAGGGCCAGCTCGGCCTCGTCCCGCGCCTGCAAAAGCCGGCCCAGCGCGTCGGCGACTTCTGGCGACCCGTCAACCATTTCTTCTAAGACGGCCCGCAGGGCCGCCGCTTCCGCATTGGCGTCCAACGCAGCGTCTCGGTAGTTAACCAGTTGGTCTATTACCTCGGCCAGGTCATAGGCCGCGTCCCGGGCCTGGCGTCCATACGCATCGAGGGCAGGTATGCCGATAACCGTGGGCATGACGTCGTCTATCTGTTGCAGATACACGTCCGCCGAGTCGGACTGTGACCGCTCCAGGCCGGAATAGGGTTCAGCCAGCAGTTCCAATCCAAGCGCCCGCAGTCGTTCGCTCTCACGAGCCACTGTCCAGGTCGCCTCCAGCGCCGGCACGGACTCGGACCGGAGACGATAGCTCAGGTCTCCGCTCCGCTCGAAGTGATACACGCCCACCGCACTCGACACCAGGGTGAGGAATACGGCGAATCCGAGGGCGAGGTACAGACGGGGACCGATACGGCGCCATGTGTTGATGAGAAAACGCATACGGGTACAACTCCCGGAGAGACTATGGCACGCCCGGACACACGAGGCGCGATTCCGGACTATCCAATTGCGCAGCCCCACGAACGGCACTCTACAAGTTCATATGCTACCAAAAACCGGAGCCATGTTCACTGCTGTAAACTGGCGAACTTGTAATCATCTGGGACAATTGCCCATAATAGTCAACCTATCCCCACCCGTTGTCGTAAGCGGCGGGTGGTCATGTCCCGTACACAGCCCTGAGCCGAGCGAATATCCCTCAGAGCGAATGAGACTATTTCAATCTGAAATCTTCAACGAATCTCTAATCAACCGAGCGAAGGCGGTCATCTTCCTTGGGGTAGCCGCTCTCCTGGTTGGTTTGATACTCTTTCCTCTGTTCCCTGGGCGACCGGGCTATGCGGTCGGCGAGCCGGGCGCGCCTTCGGTGCATACTATCACCCGGCTGCATCAGGGACTGCGAGTGTACTGGTACGCCGCCTCCGACCGTGGATCGCCGATCTCCGACTACGACGTTCAGTACAAGCCGTCTGCCGGCAACTTCAGCTGGAAAGGCATCCCACAGGATACCAGCTCCGACACGAATCTCTATGCGGCGATTGGCGGACTGGCGTTCAACACCCAATACAGTGTGCGTGTTCGAGCCGCCAACTCGAACGGTGAAGGGCCGTGGTCGTCAGTGGAGACCGCATCCACGCGTCCCAACGACGGCAAACCGGATCCGCCCGAACCGCCCACAGTGACGCCTGGCAATGAACAGTTGACGGTGTCCTGGAGCGCTCCCGCCTATGGCGGAAACACGGCCATCATCGGCTACAAATTGATATTTACACCCGACGGCGCCACCCCATGGAACTCATGGGAACCCGGAGGCGGTTTGATCAGGGGCACATCCACAATCATCACGGGCCTCGACGGCGATGTAGAGTACGGAGTAGTAGTAGCCGCCGTCAACAGCGCAGGTCAAGGTGGTTATTCGTCGCCTATCGTCGAAGCGACTACTCCATCCTCTGGTGTCATGGAAGATCCCTCGCCAACGCCGACACCCACGCCAACGCCAACGCCGACACCCACGCCAACGCCAACGCCGACACCCACGCCAACGCCAACGCCAACACTCACGCCAACACTCACGCCAACGCCAACGCCAACGCCAACGTCATCCTCCGACGATAGGGAAGATCCCACGCCAACGGCTACACCCGCACCCACACAGACGAACACACCTACGCCGACACCCACGCTCACGCCAACGCCGACACTCACGCCAACGCCAACGTCATCCTCCGACGACAGGGAAGATCCAACGCCAACGGCTACACCCGCACCCACACAGACGAACACGCCTATGGCTACGGCGACGCCCACGCCCCGTGCTACATCTGTTCAACGCAGAACGTCATCGAGGTCCGCTCGATCTACCGCTACGCCAACGCTCACGCCAACCGCGACCGCTACGCCAACGCCTGAGCCAACACCAACCGCGACGGCCACTCCAACGGCGACGGCGACGCCCACGCCAACGCCTGAGCCAACACCAACCGCGACGGCCACTCCAACGGCGACGGCGACGCCCACGCCAACGCCTGAGCCAACACCAACCGCGACGGCCACTCCAACGGCGACGGCGACGCCCACGCCAACGCCTGAGCCAACACCAACCGCGACGGCCACTCCAACGGCGACGGCGACGCCCACGCCAACGCCTGAGCCAACACCAACCGCGACGGCCACTCCAACGGCGACGGCGACGCCCACGCCAACGCCTGAGCCAACACCAACCGCGACGGCCACTCCAACGGCGACGGCGACGCCCACGCCAACGCCTGAGCCCGTTGCTGCGTCTGTCCCGACGCCTCAACCTGAGGATCCCGGTTTCATCCCGCGAATAGAGTTGCCCGCGGTCCCGGTCATCGGGGAAACCGCCAAACGTGTCCGCAACACCCTGACCGGCGTGGTCAACGACCCGCGGCAACGCATGACGCTGATCATCGCGCTGATCAGCGCGGGAATCCTGGCCGGCGGCGTCTTTGCGTACCTGGTCTTCCGCAGGCACTGACTTGAACGGACAGAGGGCCAGAAAACGGTAAGATATTCGGCCAGCGGCGCGGCAGGAGAGTCGGCGATCTAGATCATTCCAAGCCGTCGAAGCCCACGACCGCACTTGGCGCTATCCTGAGCAGAACGAAGTCCAACTTGCCCAGGATGTCCTCGACGTATGGCGCGCCTTCCTCTGGGCCAAGGTAGTGGTAGGACACCGCCCTTACCAGCTCTTCCACGCGATCTTCAGATATGCGCGCCGAGCCGTTTACCAGAATCCAGCGTTGGGGCGATTCGTCAGCCGCCACGCACAACGCGACACTCGGGTTGTTCCTCACGTTACGCGCCTTGACTGTGTTCCGACCTACGGCCACTACCACTTCCTCCCCGTCCACAATGTGCCATACGGGCGTAGTGTGCGGAGTTTCGTCCGCCCGGAGTGTCGTGATAAATGAGATGATCGGCTCTCCAAGAAGTCCATTCGTCTCTTCACTGCTCAAGTACCCCAAATCGCGCTCTCCCTCTATTGGCGATATTCCGCCTGAATTCCGGCCGTCTTACAAGATAGCGCCACGTTCCTGGAAGCGTTGTATATCTTCCCAGTCGCGGCCCAGTTCCTCCAGCAGGATCATTTCGGTGTCCTGCCCGAGCTCCGGCGCCTCTTTCCAGACGCCCGCCGGAGTCTCGCTGAAAGTCACTGGGAAGTTGCACATCTTAACATCGCCGATTACTGGGTGATCGAATCCGGTGATGTAGTTGTTGGCAACGACCTGCGGATCGCTCTCCAGTTCCTGGATTGTCTGCACCTTGGCGAAGATCAGGTCGTCGTACCTGTTCAGAATCTCCATCCACTCGTCCGCAGGCTTGGTCTTGAACCGCTCGGCGACGATGGCTGTCAGCTCTGACGACTCTCCCATCATGCCCCGGATGTCGCGCACCATTGGATCGTCTGCCAGGTCTTCGAGGCCAAGGGCGGCGGCGAAGTCGGGCCAGTACCGTTGGAACTGTGCGCTCATGAACTGGATCCAGCGTCCGTCCTGGCACTCATAGGCGTTTACCAGCGGGTTCATCGGGTTCTTCCTGTCCATCGCGCCGTAGTGGTAACCCGACAGAAGCTGCATACTCACCGCCAGTCCCTGCAGCCACATCGTGCTGCTGAGGTGGGAGACATCCACCCGCTGACCCATGCCCGTCTGTTCTCTCGCGTAAAGAGCGGAGACCACGCCAAGACACAGAATGATTCCACCCATCTGGTCTGAGACCGCCCCTGAAACATAAGAGGGCTCCGTTGCAGACAGGGGCGTCGCGGACATCATCAGCCCCGAACGAGCCTGACCGCAGCCGTCCAGAGACGGCTTCGCGGAGTCCGGCCCCTCCGGCCCATACCCCGTGCCTGAGCCGTATATCAGTCGCGGGTTTATCTTCCTGAGCGTCTCATAGTCCATGCCGAGCCGTTCGGGTATGCCCTTGCGATAGTTCTCGATGAACACATCCGCCTGTTCGACCAGTTTATAGACTATTTCCCTGCCTTCCTCAGTCTTCAGGTTGACCGCAATGCCCCGCTTGTTCCTGTTGCACGTCTCGAAATATGCGTTCCGGTCGCCCTCCAGCGCGATGGGTCTCGAACTCATACGAGCCACGGCGCGTCCGATGTCCCCGTCCAGCGCCTCTATCTTGATTACGTCCGCGCCCATATCTCCCATCATGGACGCCGCCACCGGCCCGAACTGGTACATAGTCCAGTCGAGCACTCGCAATCCCTTCATTGGCCCGTCAACGCCGTTTATCTTATTTTGGTTCATCTTCTACTCTCCGGCTGAGACACTATTGAATTCGTTGAGGCAACTGTGCGACCTGCTACTGTCGGACAACGACACGGGCGCCTGGCGCACTGCGTCATTATATACCCAGATAAGCTGGCATTGTTCCAACCCTGGATGAAGAACAGGGTCTTTTCATTATCCTGTTTGGCATAATGGTAGTACAGCGTCCGGCTAGTTTTGCCATATTGCCCACCCCTGGATTCCCGCCTTCGCGGGAATGACGAGACGAAAACGAAAGACCCTGGGATGAAGAAATGACAGTTGTACTATAGGATCGCATGATATACGGTCATCGCATATTTGAGTAATGAGCGAGGTACCCTATGAAGATAACGTCCGTTACCGCATTGCCCAGCGCCCCGGACAGGATTCCAGACTCTTACGGTGTAATGGCGACCAGGAACTATGTGTATGTCAAAGTTGAGACAGACGAAGGCATAGTCGGCTGGGGCGACGCGACCTGCGGTCCGCTGACCGTCGCCTCGATGGTAGAAGAGTTCGGAGAACTCGTTGTCGGCAAAGACCCCAGCCGCATCGAAGAACACTGGCAGACACTCTATCACCACTTCTTCGTTCGTGGAGGGCCGATACAGCTCTCCGCAATCAGCGGTATCGAGATGGCGCTGTGGGATATCAAGGGCAAGACTCTCGGAGTTCCGGTTTACGAACTGCTTGGGGGCATGATGCGAGACAGAATCTGGGCCTACGGACGCTGGGACGGCCACACGCCGGGAGAAGCCGCTGAACATGCTCTCAGCTATACGGAGCAGGGAGTGACCGCGCTTAAGGGCGACCCGTTCGATCACAAGGGGCTGTTCATCACGTTCGAGGCCGAGAAGAAGGCCGTAGCCACTCTGCAGGCTGTCCGGGAAGCAGTGGGGGATGAGGTCGAACTGCTGGTAGAAGTCCACGGCCGGCTCACACCGTCGGCGGCCATCAGGGTAGGGAACGAAATCGAACAGTACCGTCCGTTCGTTTACGAGGAGCCGGTTCCCTTTCAGAATCTCGACGCAATGAAGAGAGTCGCGGAGTCGGTCAACATCCCGATAGCCACAGGGGAGCGGCTATACACGAAATGGGATTACTTCGACCTCCTGCAGCGGCAGATAGTCGCCATGATTCAGCCCGACCTGATACAGGGTGGTGGAATACTGGAACTCAAAAAGATAGCGGCTATGGCGGAAGCCCAGTACGTCGGGTTCCAGGGACACGCCATCCATGGACCAATGGATGTCCTTGCAGTGCTACACTTGGACGCCTGCACTCCCAACTTCATGATCCACGAAGGAGGCATGAAACCCTGGTTCCAGGATGCCTTCATCGGGGACTTCCCGATCCAGAAGGATGGATACCTGCCCGTTCCAACGGCTCCCGGACTGGGCGGCGAGATGAACGAGGAGTGGATCCGCGCTCATCCTCCACAGTCGGACGCGCAGGGCTGGGCGTCTCCCGCGGGACAACTCCCTTCGAAGCAGCTGAACGAGTGGGGATAGCGCTACACCGGAGGGCGCAGCCCGCTCCACTCGGTCGCCTGCTCGTATGCGTGCCCGATCCTGCACAGCAGCGGCTCAGACAGATGCTTGCCCACGAACTGGAGGCTTAGCGGCAGACCGTCGCCGCTCAAACCGCATGGAGTAGAGAGTGTTGGCACGCCGTTGAAGTCGTATGGGACTGTGTAACGCTGGAATGCCGTCCCGCGCCGGGAGTCCATCGGCCCGTAGAGCATCTCCGGCGTCACAGGGTATGCTGGGCCAATCGTGGACGGGCAAGCCATTACGTCAATGTCCCTGAACGCTTCTCGCACGAGTCCGTTGCACTCGGCGCGCATATTGTTGGCCTCGGCATAGTCCGCGGCGGACTTTCCAGCGCCCATGTCCAGCCAGCCGCGGAACCAGGGACCGTAGTCGTCCCTGCGAGACGGGTAGTTCTCGCGGTGTGCCGCGACCGCCTCTGATGAGCACAGTACGGGCCATGCGGGGAGATACTTGTCAACGTCCGGCATCTGGATATTCACTATCTCGGCGCCCAGACCTTCTAGGACTTTCACACCATCCAGAACGGCCTGCGCCAGTTCGGGGTCAACGCCATCGCTGATGTGGCGCTCGTCCAGGCCTATCCTGATTCCCTGGACACCGCCCTCGATGCCCGCGAGCATATCCGGCACGGGATCGGACAGCGAAGTAGGGTCGTTCGCGTCGTAGCCAGCTATCGCCTGTAGCATGATACCCGCGTCCGCCGAACTGCGCGTCATGGGGCCAACGTGGTCCAGCGACTCCGCGAGCGCGAGCACTCCGTATCGGCTCACGCGTCCCCAGGTCGGCTTTAACCCGACTATTCCGCACGCCGCGGCCGGAAAGCGTATCGAGCCGCCCGTATCGCTACCGAGAGAACCGAAGCACAGACCCGCCGCCGTCGCGGAACCCGATCCGCTGGAAGATGAGCCTGCCCACCGGTCGTTGTTCCACGGATTCAGCGGTATCTGGAGCGCCGGGTTGTACCCGCCCATCGCGCCCTCGGTAAGGTTCAGCTTGCCCAGCAGCACGGACCCCGCGGATTCCAGCCTGGCTACCACCGTCGAATCGAAGTCCGGCACGTGGTCCATGTAAACCTTCGCGCCGCCCATCGTCCGAACCCCGTTCGTGAAGCACAGATCCTTGACCGCTATGGGAACGCCGTGAAGCGGGCCGCGATACTCCCCGGCGGCTATCTCTCGTTCCGCTCTCTGCGCGGACGCGACCGCATGGTCCGCCATTACTGTTGCGTAGCTCTTCAGATGCCCGTCCTCAGCGTCAATCCGGTCGAGCATAGCGTTCGTGACTTCGACCGGCGACAACTCCCGCGCCTCTATCAGCGCGGATACTTCGGTAATTGTCATGTAGTGAAGCGGCGTGTCTGTCATGGTGTTCTCTCCGTATGTATATCTGCGATTGCCAGCATACACCAAAAGGGGGCTTTCGGCCCTATGTTATGATGATTGTACAGAGACTAACACTCGGGAGTACTCGCATGAGCAAAAAGTGGAAGATCGAGGAAGTTGAAGAGCGATTTAGCGAGATGCTCTATGCCATCCATGTAGAAGGGCCTCAGTTCATCGTGAGCGAATGTGGCGAGGAAACGGCAGTCCTGTTGCCTATCGGAGAGTGGCGAAGGCTGAATGGAATGAAGCGAGACATCAAAGATCTGCTTCTAGCGCCGGAAGCGCGCACTGATTCCCTTGTCCCGCCGCGTCAGCCCCTTCAACACAGACCGCCCCCAACCTTTGACTAAGAGCGGATGTATCTCCTGGACACCAATGTGATTTCGGAACTTAGGCGCACACGCCCGCACGGGGCTGTCCTGAGTTGGATTTCAAACATACCACGCGATCAGATATTTCTGCCCGCGTTCACAATAGGTGAGATACAGGCTGGTATTGAAATCACTCGCCAACAGGATCCGACAAGAGCAGCGGAACTTGAAGTTTGGCTTGAAGAAGTCCTAGCCGCATTTACAGTATTGCCAATGGATTCAGCAGAGTTTCGGGAGTGGGCGCGACTCAAGCACGGAAAGTCAGTTCCACTGGAAAAGGACGCCATGATTGCCGCGACAGCCAGAATCAACAATCTCATCGTCGTCACCAGAAACACGCGAGACTTCGCAGAACTCGGTGTGGACAGCCTGAATCCATTCGAGACTCGGTAAAATCCCCATCTCGCCTTTATTCCGCAGACAGTCTATCCTTCGCCTCGTCCACACTCTCACCCGTAACCGGGGCTATCAGGTTTTCGATGAACCAGTCGGACAGCAGGTTGGCTATCGTATCGGAAAGAACCCCGACGGTCGCTGTTTCTCTCAGAACCCGGATCAGCAAGTCTAATGAACTGATAGAAGACGTGGGCGCTGGGGTCGGATTTACGTTGTCTGTATTTCCAGGTCGGTAACGATTACCGGACGTATCGCGTATCTCACCTGTCACTTCGACACTAGGATGTGCGCCAGCCACGAGAGCGGGAACAGTGAGAAACACGTAGTCCCTGCGCCCGTCGAACACCTCCGCTTTCAGTGGAACCCGCCCGTCAACCTCGAAATCGAACCGTTGGATGGTGGATGCGTCCATTTGCTCGCTGAAATCCACGAGGATGCTGTCGTTTCTGGCCTTGGCTGAGTCGTACTCGGTCTTGTCGTTGCCAGTCTTTGACGGGTCCCACCAAAGACCGGTTACGATGTGCTCTATGAATGGGCCCGGGTAATCAATTCTGACAGCATAGGGTTGGCAACCCGCAACCTGCCCGGTTATGCTGACGTCAACTCCCGATAATGACGTTCTGGGGAAGCGCTCAGGGGAACATGGATCGTTCCTGCCGCCAATCGAGGGTTGCCTATCCAGTACGGCAAAATTGCCCGCGTTATCCTGCGCCAGCGCCCACCAGTAGATGGTTGCGCCCTGATCAATTTCAGAGTCATCAGGTATCCGTTGCCTTGCTCTTTCACCATCGGAGATTGTGCTGGAGCTCGACGGACTGCGCTCGTAAGCGCTCTCGATAACGCCATCCGTGTCTTGGTCAATCGCGAAGATAATCCATACATCATAGTAGTCCAGACCTGGAGTCGGTGTCGGTTACATCGAAAACGACCTCAGTATTGGCCCTGTTGGATGAGTTGTGCGCTGGGCTTATCTTGGAAAAGGCCGGGGGAGTGGTCTCTACATTCAGCCTCTTGGAAATAGTCCGAGGTGGGTCTGCATCCATGTATGTCAGCGTGATTACGTCGTCCTTGCCGACCTTCAGGTTCGGAGGATTGGAATTTGTGTCCGATCTGTCGGCATTGGTGTCTATTACTAAGCGTAAGATTCCGCTGCCCGGGCTAGTCGCATATAGTGTCACTATGAACCCTATAGGGTCTGCCTGCGACTTCACACTTACTCTGTCGCTGGTGTCGCCAAAGCCTGAGCCCCAGTAGCTGACCAGTACTTCCCCACTGTAGGTACTATCCACCAGGTCAACGCGACCATCCACGTTCACTCTATCAACGTCGAGCGTACTGCCGGCCGCGTTTCTTTCCGCAACATTCACGTCCAGTTCGTTGATGAACGTATCGCCATTGCTGTCAACTATGGGAACATTCTCCACGCGGAACCGGCCATTCGAGACAGTTTGCCGCTCGCCGGTGACTTCGAGAACTATATTCAGATCGGGGTCTTCTACTACGAGACCGATTTGGGCGCCCTGTCTTGCCCATTCAATGGGAGCACCGTAGCCATCGGAGAATCGCACCGTGCCGGTGGCGGAGAATGCCGGCACGATAGCAACAAAAGACAGGATTATCGTTCCCAAGAACAGTAATGGTATAAGATGCTTCTTACTCTCCATACTATGGTGGTTCTCCATGAGTCTTCTAAGTGGCGAGAGAGTAAGATACCGGCTATTGCGCGGACAGCCGCCCTCTAACCTCGTCCACAGTCTCACCCGTAACCGGAACTATCAGGTACTCTATAAGCAAGTCCGACAGCAGGTCTGCCAATTCGTCGGAGAGAACGCCCAGGGTTTCGGCTTCGCGCAGGACGGTGATGAGGAAGTTCAACGGTTGATCGGCGGACAGTCGTTCTCTCACCTCGTTTGCGGTCTCGCCGGCGTTCGGCGCTATCATGTTCTCTATGAACCAATCCGAGAGCAAGCTGGACAGCGTATTGGATAGAACCCCCAGCTTGCCCGCTTCTCGCAGAACGGCGATGAGAATATCCGTGGGGTCAGGTGTCGGTGTCGGTCGGGTATCTTCCACGCCGTAACGGTTGCCCGCCAGGTCGCGAACATCACCCGTCATTTCGACACTGGGACGCGCGCCCGCGGCGAGAGGCTGCACTGTCAGGAACACATAGTCCTTGCGCCCGCTGAACACTTCGGCCTTCATCGGAACTTCGCCGTCCACCATGAAGTCGGTTTTCTGGATGGTGGATGCGTCCAAGTCTTCGCTGAATACTACAAGAATGCTGTAGTTCCTGGCTTTTGTCGGATCGTACTCAGTCTTGTCGTCGCCGTCCTTGGACGTGTCCCACCAGCGGCCCGTTACGGCACGCTCTATAAGCGGGCCGACGTTGTCAATTCCGGCCGAATAGGATTGACAGCCCGCGACCTGTCCGGTTATGTGGCCGTCAAATTCGTCCGCAGTGGCCTCCCGGAATTCGTAGGGGAAGCAGGGATTGGGCTGGCCGTCAATGCGGGGCCTGCGATCCAGAACCGCGAGATTGCCCGCCGCGTCCCTGGCGAGCGCCCACCAGTAGATCGTGGAATTGGAGTCGGCGGCTGAACTGTTCGGAAGCCGCTGACTGGCTCGGAAACCTCCGTTGATAGTGGCAAGGCTTCCCCTGTCGGCGACGACGTATCTCTCCACCAGGTCAATCAGGCCGTCGTTGTCGTTGTCAATGCCGAAAATGACCGCTATGTCCTCCTCTTGATCTTTGCCGATGCCGGATTCGCGGTCAACCACGTCGAATTCGACTTCTGGATTCGATCTGCCTGCCGAGTCGTGCGTCGGACTTATATTGGAGAAGGCGGGAGGCGTGGTCTCCACCCCCAGTGTCGCGGAAATCCTCTGGGAAGGGTCTTCGTCCATGTAAGTCAGCGTGACGCTGTCGTTCTTGTCCACCTTCAGAGTCGGCGGATCGGAGTTCGCTCTCGACGACCTCGACCCGGGGAGTATGACCGCGCGGAAGACACCGCTGTTTCCATGGGTCTCGACCAGGGTTACGGTTATGCCTCTCGGGTCGGAGCGCGACCTGACCCTCACCGCGTCGCCTGTATCGTTCTTCACGGAGCCCCAGTATATTACGCGAACGACACCGGTATGCGGGCTCAAGAGATCAACGCGGCCATCCACTCTCGCCCGGTCAACCGCTACCTGGTTACCGCGGTCATCCAGGACAATTACATCCCTCTCGTTGACGAACCCGTCGCCATCCCTGTCGGCGACGGGAACGGCGTCCAGGTAGAACTTCGTCTGGTTGTCCAGCGTCTTGCGCTCCGCCGATTCTCCCTCCAGCTTGGCGACGATGTCCAGGTCCGTGTCTTTGACTTCGATGCCCACCAATCCGCCCTGCCTCGCCCACTCCACATCTTCGTCAGCGTCGTTTACATCGTAGAATCGCGCTGTGCCGGTGGCGGAGAATACCGAAACTACGGCAGGGAGGGACAGAATCAGCGCCCCCAGCAGCGCCAGTGGTATGAACCGCTTTCCGCTCTTCATAAAACCACCCCATGTAAGCCCGAGGATTGCGTACTGTATATAATACGACAAAGACTCATCGGAGGACTTTCTGATGCCCCGGCGCGAGGATTGGTTACTGCGGATGTGCGCGATTATACCAGCGGAAGGGTTACTCGCTCGCCCCTCTGCATACTTATCGTCACGGCGTCCGTGAACTCCATGTAGCGAACGCCGTCGAAGAAACTGGTATGGGTAACGGGTTCTATGCCCCGGATCGCGTTGATAAACTCTTCCTCGACGCGCCATCCACCCTGTTTCTCTTCGGGAATATCCATTTCCGACAGTTCGCTGTCTCCACGCCTGCCGCCCCTGACAGTCATCGAGGCGGAGTCCACGTGGACAGTCCCCTCGGAACCGAATATCCAGACCTGGTCGTCGGGCGCGAGTCCGGTGACTGAACTGAGACGCATCCTGGCGACTGGGCCGGATGCGAACTCTATGAGAATCTCGATGTGGTCGGGTATGGTGATGTACGCGAGTCCGCCGTCCCAGTCCCTGCGGTGCTTGACGTTGACGCGACCCACCGCCGTGACCGCCGCCGCCGGTCCGAACCAGCGCATTATCGCCTCGTACCATATCCCCATCTGCATGATGTTATTCCCGGATAGGTCACGGCTGTGACGCCAGTGGAATTCTGCATCCCTGTCCACGAACCCGCCCTGGTGTACGGTTATGTCCACCGACAGTACGTCACCGAAGTAGCCGTCCACTATCATGTCCTTGATAGTGTTGTCTATCTTGAGAGTGTGCGGCGCGGGCACGATCTGGGTTACCAGGTGCGGCTTCAGCAGGGATGCGTCGAGCATCTCTCTAGCCTCTTCAGAGTTCATCGCCATACGCGCTTCGGTGATGACATGCTTGTCGGCGTCCAGGGCCGCCAGAACCAGGTTCCGGTGCATGTAAGGCCACGTGCCGATGCAGATGGCGTTTGTGTCGTCGGCCTCGATCAGGTCTGTCCAGGAGTCATACACAGTCGTGAGGCCGAAGTCGTCCGCGACTCGCTGACCCGACTCGCGGCTCCGATTCGCCACGCTGACGCTCTCCACGCCGTCAATCTCGGCGAAGCCGGGCAGATGTCTCAGTCTCGTATTGCCTCCGGCGCCGACATAGCCGATTCTGATAATCTCGTCCGTCATAGGAAATCTTCCTCCAAAGTCGTTGAATGAAACGATTTAGTCCGGATTGGTTCGGATTGATAATATCTATGGCGTTAGCCCGCCGCCTCGCTGTGTCCCGCGAGGCTTACCATCTCCGGCCTCAGCCACGATGAGCGTCCGTAGTTTGCTGCCCTGCCTACGTGGAAGCCCTCGACCGGGGCGAAGTCTCCCGCTCTCAGAGCCTCCAGCAGGTCGGCCTCGTTGCGGACGTCTCCCTTGAAAGCTGTGACCCCTCGCGCGAAGCCGTCCAGAGAGTGCGCGTCCGATCCACCCGTTCCCCAGAACCCCATGATCGCCGCGACCTCTTGGGCGAAGCGATTCTCCACCTCGATGTTGCCTCCGTTGACGACTTCTATCTCGTCAACAATCTCGAAGACAGGGTGCTTGGATGCTTCTTCCGCCGTCTTCGGTATGCTGTCGGCATCCTGGAAGAGCATATTCTGGGTGTAGTGAGGCAGGTCGAACAGGAACCTGAACGGGTGCGCCAGGATCATGAACCCGCCCACCTTGTCCACCTCTTTTCTGAGTGTGCGGATGACCTCCACTCCGTCGCCGTAGCCTGCGACGTGGCCGTCCAGGCCCATGGTTATGACGTGCCCGAGCGGAGTATAGACCTCCAACGCGCGGACCAGCACTATATCGTCAACGGTGGCGGCGAACGCCTCGAAGTCGTGGCGCGGCCAGCCGTCGTGTTCGGTCACCATAATTCCTGTCAGCCCCAGACGTCGCGCGTCGGCGACCATCTCATCCGGGGTCAGGCCGCTGTCGGGGCTGCCCTGATTGGTGTGTACGTGCAGATCGAATAGCGAGGCCAATTGAGTATTTCTCCTCCGATGTACTCCCGTGTGTAATCCACCAACGGCAGTTTACTAATCCTAGCATGTATCGAGAGCGCCGCCTACGATGCTGCGAATCTCCCCGGTATCTTCGTAGAGTCTCCAGAACGCGCCCGTAAGCGGGTCATTCACGGTCCATTCGCGCATCCCTCTCTCATAAAAGTCATTCGTGCGTGGCTGGCGCAGCCATGTTGCGGTGAATTTATCTACGTGAGACAGGTACTTGTCCGGCGTTTCGCAGGACTCACGGATGTGGCTGGATACCATCGAAATCGCCTGCTGCCGCGTGTACGTCGGCGTATTGGCCAGCGTTGCCGCCGCCCTTGTCTCTTCCGACGTCGCCAACTGGCGCTCAGTGCCGGGAATTCTTCCCACGGAAGCTATCACCAGGATAGCGATTGCGACACCGAAGACTATGATGTATTTCAACATGGGACTGTCATGCCCCTAAATTTGGCGAAGTCTGGGATCCCACCTGTCGCGCAGCCAGTCGCCGATGAAGTTGAATGAGAGCACTGTCAGGAAAATGGCTATGCCGGGGAAGAAGGCTACCCACCAGGCCGAGCCAAGATACTCGCGCCCGTTCGAAATGTCCGCTCCCCACGAAGGCGTAGGCGGCGGCACTCCCGCGCCGAGGAACGAAAGTATGCTCTCCGACAGGATAGTGCTTCCCACCTGGAGCGTGGTCGCTACCACAACCGTATTGGCGACGGCCGGCCATAGGTGCCTGGACATAATCCTCGGGGTGGAGGCTCCTGCTACTTTCGCAAGAGCGATGTAGTCGAAGTTGCGGACCTGCAATGTCTGTCCACGAACAAGACGGGCTATGCCCGCCCACGCTCCAAGCGCCAGCACACCCGCTACAATCCAGAAACTCTGACCTAGTACGAACACGAGAGCAATCGCGATCAGAATGAATGGGACCGCGCTGAACACGTCTATGGTGCGCATTATTATCTCATCAACCCAACGTCCAAAATACCCGGAAACCAGTCCAATCGTGGTTCCGAATACCGTCCCGACAGTGATAGCGATTGCGGCGAGACTCAACGAGAGCCGCGCTCCATATATTATCCTGCTCAGCAGGTCGCGTCCCAACTGGTCCGCTCCAAGCAGGAAGTAATAGACGTCCTGGTTTCTTCCAAGCGGTATGCCATTTGTGTTGCAGGGCTGGAACTTGTTGGTAAGCTGACCCTCTTCACATGCCGGATACCAGGGCGGCGAGCCAAGTACCGCGCGAAGCTGGTCCTTCTCAGGCTCATATGGGGCGATCCAGGGGGCGAAGACGGCGCAGAGTACCAGGACTGCCAGTATGAAGAACGGAATCAGAGGCCATCTGCGAAAAACATACAGCGTTCTCTGCAGATTGGACTGTTGACCCAGTTCCTCAAGTTCCGTAACCGTCATTGGACGCGCCGAAGTGGTCAATTGGATGTCCTTATGAGTAGCGAATTCTCGGGTCGATCATCGCGTACAATATGTCTATTATGAAGACCGCGATCACATAGGCCACCGTAAGCACCAGCACGCCACCCGTCATCAGCGGGAAGTCGTTGTTTATCACGGCGGTATATATCATCTGACCCAGTCCCGGCCACGCGAACACTGTCTCTGTCACTACCGTTCCGCCTATGAATCCCACCAGTATGAGAGCGGAAAACGTCAGAGGCGGTATCAGCGCGTTCTTGAATGCGTGCTTCCATATAACCGCATTAGAGCCTACGCCTTTCGCCCGGGCCAGTTTCACGAACTCAGAATCGAGCACCTCCAGCATAGAGGACCGAACCAGCCTCATCAGTCCGGCGGACGCAAGCCAGCCGAGCGTCACCATGGGCATGATGAAGTACGTCAGCCTCTCGCCGATGTTCGTGGCGTCGTGTCCGCGAGTGCCCGAAGGCAGCAGATCGAGATTCACCGAGAATATGAGTATGAGCATTATGCCCAGCCAGAACGGTGGAAGAGCCTGGCCGAACACCGCGAACGTCCTGCCTATGACGTCCCAGATCGTCCCCCGCTTGACGGCGGACAGAATTCCAAGCGGTATTCCGGTCAAAAGAACAAACAGCGTGGCCGCGAGACCCAGTTGAAGACTCGCGGGGGCGAATCCGATTACCATCTGCATCACAGGCTGGCCCGTTTTCAGTGAGTCCCCGAAGTCGCCTTGGAATATGCCTTTGCCCATCCAGATAAAATATTGAAAGATAAGTGGCTTGTCGAGGTTCAGGTCTTCGCCCCACTGCGCCCACTGCTCGGGAGAAACATATCCCACATTCAGCATCACGTTTCTGGGATCACCCTGAAGCCTCGAAAGCGCAAACACGAATAGAGTGGCCGCGATAATCGCCAAGACGAGAAAGATCAGGCGTCGGACAATAAAGGTCTTCATCAGTGATGCCCCAGATATTCCAGGATGGTGGAGCCGCTCTTAGTAGTTGATAGCCGCCCCACCAATTACTTGGCGGGGCGGCCGTTATTCAGTATGCAGTCAGCTACTTGGTCCCGACCGCTACTTCGTAGCCGGAATTACGGTCTCGAAGGAGTTGGGAAGTTCGTAGGGCTTCAGGTCCCAGCTTTCGACCGTGTCGGGATTGAATCCGATCAAGACGGGTACTTCAACCACACCGGATGTCAGAGTCATGTCGTAGGCGAAGTCGAGTATCCTCTCGCGGGAGGCGAGGTTCTCAGGCGAACCCTTGGCCTGCACCCGCGTCTCTTCTCTGTTGGACCAGTATCGATTGTCCTCGATGCTGGGATTCCAGCCACCGGCAGGAAGCGGCCACAGGCCGCCGCCCGGCAGCGTGCCTCCGCCTTCGCCCAGACGACCGTGCTTGCTGGTCGGACCCCAGCGTGTCATCCATGGCACGTGGAGCTGACGACCCAGCATGGTCGGGCGGCGAGATGAGTACTGCGTGCTGTCAATATAAGGTTCGAGTCCCAGGTTCTCTTTCCACTGTCCGACGGTGGCTTCACAGACCTCCAGAGAGGTGCCGTTGCCCTGCGAGCAGAAGAACTCGAACTCGAATCCGGGCTCGACGCCTGACTCGGCCAGGAACTGCTGGGCCTTGTCCGGGTCGAATGCGTAGCTCCAGCGCTCCTTATATTCGGGGTGAGTCTGGTGCAGAGTCATGCCGGGGAATGCTCCGCCGTACACTGCTCCACCATATCCGCCCGTAACCGACGCCGCGATCAGTTCGCGGTCAATCGCAAAGGCAAGCGCCTTGCGGAACGCCTTGGCCTTCAGCATCGAAGGTGTCTCGTAGGAGAACTTGTCTGTGTCGTTATAGTCGAATCCGACTGAGTCTTCTGTGAAGCGGGACTCGAATCCGTCAAACTCGACCAGCTCGAAGTTGGCGACTTCACAGCCCACACCGGGAGTGTCTTGAATGGCAGGATCGGATCTATCTACATCCACGCACTCGGTGCGGGGGTCGCCGATCCACGGGAACTTGTCGGACGGGATGAATCCCTGGCGAAGCACCGGCCTGCCTGAAAGGTCTTCGTCTCCCAGAGTGGACTGGGGTGGATACTTGAACGACCAGTCATTGCCAGCGAAGTAGAAGAAGTTTCCGTTGATGGCGTCGAGGCCCTCGTGGAACTGGAAACCTTCATCCTCCAGGCGTCCAACGTCCTGAATGGAAGCCATGGCTATGTCCGCCGCTCCGGTCTGGAGCATCGCCGAACGCTGCTGGGCCTCGTTGGCCTGTACGAATACCAGCCTGTCGAAGCCGGCGTTCGCGCGCCAGTGGTCAACCCTGGCTTCGGACTCGATTCGCTCGGCGGGCAGCCACTCGTGCACTACGAACGGACCCGATCCGTGAGGAACGCCGAACGTGTCGCCCAGTTCGTCATACAACTGCTTCGACTGCATCCAGATGGCGTCCTGGCAGATCGAAGAGGCGTCCTGAAGGCCGTCGGAGCGGAATGCCCTGTTCTCGGCAACCGCCACATACTTGCTCTCGGCTCGCCAGGGCTTGTAGTACTCGTAAGCCTGCGACGAGTTGGAGTGGGCGGAGCTGGTGTTCTCCGAACCGGCGTCGTTGAAAGACCATGCTACGTCTTCCGCGGTCAGTTCGCCGACCCTGGTGACTTCGCCGTCAATGGAGCGGTAGAAGTCAATGCCCTCCTGGACGAAGACCCTGATAATACCCTGGTTGGCGGGATCGCTCAGGTCTGCGTCGTCGAAGTTCTCAAGCTGCTTGCCGTCCATCTTGACGGTGCCGCCCGACTTGGAGGGGAGTTCCCACTCCCAGCCCGTGGCTACGAATGGCGCGTGGCAGGCTTCTCCGGTGGACCGGATGGGATTGCCCTGGTCGTCAAAAGTCGGTTCCCAGCCCAGAAGTGGCTCCTGGAAGCCGAAGAATCCGTGGAACAGCACATCGGGCCAGGTGCCCTTTACGTTTCGGAACTGGGGCGTGCCCACGTTGTCGAATGCAACGGTAATGGTCACGCTTTCCATGCTCTCTTCCATCATCGCGGCGGTCGGAGCCGGAGCGGGCTGAGCCGCTGCCGTTGGCGCCGCCATGGCGGGCGCGGGCTGGGCCGGCTGAGCGGGCGCCGCCGGCGCAGGGGCGGCAGGCGCGGGCGCCGCTGGCGCAGGAGCAGGAGCCGAAGGCGCGGATGGCGCAGATGGTTCTTCTTCACCCGAACTGCACGCCAGGGCAAATGCCGCTACCAACGACACTGCCAAGGCCATGACGAAGGCCACTCGCCAATTCGGTTGAACACGCATAAATTTCATATTTTTCTCCCCTTCATCTTTGTTGACGTAGATGCCGTCACTTCAAACTGAACGCATTACCACCAAATGCTGCCAAATCAGTAGTAAATGTAATCACAATTTTGTTCCACAAGTCAAATCCTGTAACTGCGAGGCAGGGCTTTTTCGTAGTCTGCGCTGAACACATTCCGTGGCGCGGATTCGCGTGGTCATATATTAATGACGGGAAATGTCAACACGACGTAGTGATTAGTATATAGTTTGGTTTATAATTGAACTGGGTTGAACTGGGGGACGCTGGGAGGGTCTTGCCCTGTAATTTAGCTATGATTTGCCCAGCGTTAGCTACGGAAAATTTTTTTGGCGCGTCTGATTTTCCATCAGCATAACCTCCAGGTTATAATTTTTGGTTGTAAGTGGGTGGTTATCGGTTTGCAGTCTTTAGTTTGTATGTTCGTATTATAGCGATTCGGGATGCGAAAATGTAGTCCTATGAGAAACTGAGGAAGGCTTTGAAATACTCCGGTGGCGAGGACAGCCGCCACCGGTCCCCGACTCGGTTGCGTCTGATATACTTGTCCCCCGTAGAATCTTCGCAAGGGATAACCTATGTCTTTGGAGAGAGCGCCGGCGAGAGGGCCGCGCGAAGAACATGAGCTTGTCGCGCTGCTGCGCAGGCAAGGGGTCAACTCGGTGTTTCTGTCCTCGGACAGCGACCCGGCGGCGCTGGGCGACAACATGGAATCCGCCCCCGCGCTTGCCCTGATAGATACCGCATATATGACGTCCTTCGAGGTGGAAAAGTACGCGCAGGCTTGTACGGACGCGGGCGTTCCGGCTATCGCGCTGGCGCCGCGCACCCGCGTGGCGGGACTCGATCCCTCGCTTCCGCTGGCCGACTTCATCACCAGTCCTCCCGACCCGGACGAACTGGTAGTCAGGGCTCGCCGCGTTCTGGAATCGGGGAACGAGCAGGAAGAGGACGACAGCCACATCATCCGAGCGGGCGGCATCCAGATAGACACCTCCAGCTACGACGTAACGATACGCGGAAGTCGGGTAGGACTCACGTTCAAGGAGTACGAACTGCTAAAGCTGCTGGCGGAGAACCCGGGCAGGGTGTTTTCCAGGTACGCGCTGCTCAACCAGATATGGGGGTACGAATACTTTGGCGGCACGAGGACAGTGGATGTTCATATCCGCCGACTCAGAAGCAAGATACATGACGCCGAGAACAACTTCATCGAAACCATCTGGAATGTTGGATACAGATTCAGGGAAGAGAGATAGGAGCTATCTCGCAAACATCAGCCTTCGGCGGGAACCGCGCGTTGGGGATTTCACCCCCATCCTAACCTTCCCTATCAAGGGCTGAGAGGGGTAGGCATCAGGCGTAATCACCCTCACCCCCGTATCAAGTACGGGGCAGGCTCTAGCCCTCTCCCTGAGGGAGAGGGGATTTTTGCCTACCCTTATGAGCTAGTCAAGGGAGAGGGGATAAGGACGCCCGCGAGCGCAGGCCCAACTGTTCAGGCAAAATACACAGGGAGACAGGGACATGACAGATAGAGAACGAGTCGCTTACGTAAACGGCAAGATAGTACCCGAGAGCCAGGCGGTGGTCTCGATCCGGGACAGGGGATTTCTCCAGGGCGACGCGGTGTTCGACACCACCCGCACCTTCGGACACAGGATATTCAGGCTCGATGAGCACCTGGACCGTTTCTTCAACTCGCTCAAGTACATGAGGATAGACCCGGGCCTGTCCAAGCAGGAATTCGCGCGCATCACAATGGAAGTCCTGGAGGCCAACCTGCCCCTGATAAATGACGACGACGACTACTGGGTCAGCCAGCGAGTTTCGAGAGGCGTGATGGTTGACGGCGAGTATAAGCCGACCGTCGTCATCGAGTGCGCGCCGCTCCCATTCGACGTCCGCGCCAAATACTACCGCGACGGTCTGCCCGTCGTGGTGCCCTCAGTCCGCCGAACTCCGCCCGAAGCGCAGAGCCCGCGCGCCAAGGTGCACAACTACGTCAACCTGGTGCAGGCCGAGCTTGAGGCCAAGGCGCACAACCCCGACGCCTGGCCCATTCTGCTGGACACCAACGGCAACCTGGCCGAGGGGCCCGGAAGCAACATCTTCGTGGTCAAGGACGGCGAACTGCTAACACCCAAGGAACAGTACGTGCTGTCCGGCATAAGCCGCCGCGTCACCATCGAACTTGCGCAGGAGCTCGGCATCTCAGTCCACGAAGCCGACATTGACCTCTACGACGCCTACACCGCGGACGAGGCTTTCGTCACATCCACCAGTTTCTGCATCTGCCCCGTGTCTTCGGTCAATGGTTCCGACATCGGCGACGGCTCCGTACCGGGCCCAGTCACCGAGCGTCTGACAAAAGCCTACAGCGGCATGGTCGGAATAGACATAGAAGCCCAGTACCTCGCCCGCCTCGACAACGCCACCAGTGGCTGGGCGCTTTGAACCACAACAAACTTACAGTAAGAGTCCCCGCCACCTCGGCAAACATGGGCCCCGGCTTCGACTGCCTCGGCATCGCGCTGGATATCTGGAACAGTGTGACCGTCGAGGTCGGCGAACGGGCATTCCAGATACACGGCCACGGCGAGAACGAACTCCCCCGCGACGAGACCAATCTCGTATGGTCCAGCATTGCCAGGATATTCCATGAAACGGGCAGACGGATGCCAGACATGTCGTTGACCTGCTACAACGGAATACCCACCACTCGCGGGCTCGGCTCCAGTTCCGCCGCGCTCGTCGCCGGACTTGTGGCCGGAAACGAACTCTGCGGCAACCCATTCCACAAATCCGACCTTCTCCAGATGGCCGCCGACATTGAGGGACACCCCGACAACGTCGCCCCCGCGCTGTTCGGCGGTATGCAGATCGCCGTGTCTCACGAGGGATGTGTCGTCAATGCGCCGGTTCAGACGCCGGAGAACTTATCCGCAGTCCTGTACGTTCCTGATTCCCCAATGCCGACCGAGGAGGCGCGTGACCTCCTGGGAAGCGATGTCTCCAGGACGGACGCCGTATTCAACATAGGAAGAGCCGCGCTTCTGGTGCGCGCCATGGCCTCCGGCGATCTGCGACACCTGGACATAGCCACACAAGACCGCCTTCACCAGCCCGCGCGTCAGACCATCTTCTTCCCGATGAACAACATTATCAGGGCCGCGATGGGCGCTGGCGCCCTGGGCGCGTTCCTTTCAGGCGCGGGTTCCACCGTTCTCGCTCTAGCCACCGAGAAGGAATTCACCATCGGCTACGAGATGGCGGACGCCGCCGTAAAGTCCGGCCTGAGTGGAGAGGTAGTCATAACCAAGCCAACCACTCTTGGCGCGCATATACCGGAATGACCGTCTCGAAGTAAAATACCCTCATAGTATAGTGACACCGCCCATTCAAGAGTCAGAATCGGGAGGCCGAACATGGTAGTGCAGCAAACAAAGGCCAAACTCACATACGAAGACTACAAGAACACGCCCGAAGACGAGCGATACGAACTCATAGATGGAGAACTGATAATGGCCGCCGCGCCCAAGAAAGCACATCAGCGGGTTGACATGAGATTGGGAGCGAAATTTTTCGTTCATGTGGAGTCCAACGACCTCGGTGAAGTCTTCTCCGCCCCCTTCGACGTCTATCTGACCGAAACGAACGTGGTCCAGCCCGACCTGCTGTTCGTTTCCAAGGAGCGGTTGGACATCATCACCGAGGCCAATGTACAGGGCGCGCCCGACCTCGTGGTCGAAATTCTCTCCCCGTCCACCGCCAGCGTGGACTGGACCACAAAGCGCGAACTCTATGCAAAGCATGGCGTAAAGGAGTTCTGGATAGTCGCGCCCGATGCGAGACTCGTATGGCTCATGCTGCTGAGGGAAGATGACTATGATGTGGTCGGGATATACGGCGACGGACAGACTGTAACCTCGACCGTCATCGAAGGATTCAGCGTGAATCTGAGCGACATATTCTAGTCTCAGACGCCCGCCACATTTGACATTCGACTCTCCATCACGCTAAACCTTCATAGCGGAGATATTCAACCTCCGACTCCAGCAGCGGATACACCATAAGAAATGGACCTGATCGTACAGAAATACGGCGGAAGTTCTCTCGCCGACGCCGACAAGATAAAGAATGTAGCCGGACGAATCGCCCGGGCAAAAGATGCGGGAAACCGGGTCGTCGCGGTGGTCAGCGCTATGGGCGATTCCACGGACGAACTCATCGAACTCGCATCGCAGGTATCCGACAGTCCCGACCGTCGCGAGTTAGACGTTCTGCTCTCCACCGGCGAACTGCGCTCCTGCGCTCTCGTGGCCATGACGTTGATGTCCCTGGGGCACAAGGCGATCAGCCTGAGCGGCGCCCAGGCCGGAATACGCACCGACGCCCAGTTCGGAATGGCCAAGATAGCCGGACTCGATCCCCAGCGAATAACTGACGAACTCGACAAGGACAAGATAGTCGTGGTCGCCGGGTTCCAGGGGATAACCCCCGGCATGGACACCACGACGCTCGGACGCGGCGCCTCCGACCTTACCGCGATTGCGATTGCCGCCGGCCTCGATGCCAGCCGATGTGAAGTATATACCGACGTCGAGGGTATCTACACCGCCGACCCCCGCCTCGTGCCCAGCGCCGTAAAGCTGGACGAGATAAGTTTTGAAGAGATGCTGGAACTTGCCAGCTACGGAGCAAAGATGAACCCGCGCTCGATTGAGCTTGGAATGGTGTACGACACCCCGATACTGGTCGCCTCCAGCTTTTCCGATGTGCCGGGCACTCTGATTCACGGTGATTCTGATATGAACAGAAATGTGGGCGAAATAAGAAATCGAGTGTCGGGCATAGCTACCGACACCAACGTTGCCAAGGTTACCGTTCAGGGCGTGACCGACAGGCCGGGCATAGCGGCCGGCCTGTTCGAGCCGCTCGCCGCCGATGGCATAAGTGTTGACGTCATAGTTCAGAACGCGAGCGCGGGCGGAAAGACGGACCTCACCTTCACCGTCAAGCGCGACGCCCTTGCCAGAGCCGAGAGCGTTGTGCGACGGGTGGCCGAGGATATGGACAGCGACGATGTCGTGTCCTCGCTCGGTCTTGCCAAGGTGAGCATCGTGGGCACTGGTATGCAGGATGCCCCCGGCTATGCCGGCACTATGTTCCGCGCCCTGGCCGACGCGGGCATAAACATCGAGATGATTACGACCTCGGAGATACGCATCACCTGTATAGTGTCCGAAGACCAGGTTGGCGCGGCGTCCCGGGCCCTTCACACCGCCTTCGACCTCGACTCGCCCCGGTAGAATACGGCTCCCCGAATCCGGTAGTCCGGTTTGGTGTAAGAATTAAGTCAGGTCTGCGATCCCGGCTGGGCTGCAATCACCTTGTGAGAATAAAGGTGAAGGCTCAGCCTTCCCTGGAATCATGCTGTGGATACCTCTGAAATACCCCACCTATCAGTAATCATTCCCGCTTTCAACGAGGCAGGGCGGATCGTATCCACCCTTGATAGAGTCGTAGCCTATCTGCGAACGCAGACCTACACGTGGGAGATTCTGGTAGTAGATGACGGGAGCGAAGACGACACCGCGTCTCTCGTGAGCGACGCGGCGCAGAACCTGGACGGCGTCAGACTGCTCCGCAGGGATCATTACGGCAAAGGCTGGACGGTAAGAGCCGGTATGCTGGAAGCTCGCGGCAGGTACAGGTTCATGTGCGACGCCGACCTGGCCATGCCCATCGAGTGGCTGGAGAAATTTCTGGAGAAGATGGACTCAGGCACAGACATCGTAATAGGGTCGCGCGAGATAGTAGGCGCGAGACGTTACGACGAACCCATCTACCGCCACTTCAGGGGCAGAATCTTCAACTGGGTGGTTCGCGCCGTTGCGGTCAGAGGATTCCAGGATACGCAGTGCGGATTCAAGTGCTTCCGTGAGGACGCCGCCGACCGGCTGTTCATCCGCCAGCGCACCAGGGGAATGGGTTTCGACGTCGAGATCCTATACCTTGCGGCTAAGGCGGGATACTCGGTCGTGGAAATGCCGGTCGAATGGCATCACCAGCCCGGAAGCAAGGTGCGTCCGGGCATTGACTCCATTGATATGTTCAAAGACACCCTTCTCATAAGACTGAGAGACATGCTCGGCAGGTATCGCTGAAAGTTCGAGTCAGATTCTCTATATTGACAGATTCAGTCCTGGTGAATGTGAATGCTTACTGGAAGAGTCGCCGTAGTAGTTCCGACTTATAACGAAGCCGCGAATATGCCCGAGCTCGTAAGCCGCCTTTTCTCGCTCGGAATTGCGGGACTTCGCCTTTACATAGTGGACGACAACTCGCCTGACGGTACGGCGCAGGTGGCGCGCCGCCTTTCCGACGAACACGACGGCAGGATAGAAGTCATATCCAGGCAAGCCAAGCTCGGCCTCGGCACCGCATACGTGGCCGGGTTCACCAGGGCATTGAACGACGGTTGCGAGTTCGTCGTGCAGATGGATGCTGACCTCTCCCATGTCCCCGATCACCTGCCTCCGATGCTGCGCAAGCTGGAAAACGCCGACGTCGTCGTTGGATCGCGTTACACCGAAAACGGCGGCTCCGATCCCAGTTGGGGACTCAAGCGACGGCTCCTTAGCGCTTTCGGCAATCACGTCATCCGGTTCGTCACCGGTCTGAAAGTCAGGGACGTAACTTCCGGGTTCAAGGCATACACCGCCGCCGCCCTGAACTCTCTCGACATGAACTCATTTCGCTGCAAGGGCTTCGGATTCCAGTCCGAAGTCGCCTATCAGTGTCAGGCCAGGGGCCACGTCGTGCTCGAACATCCCATAATCTTCATAGACAGAACCAAGGGTAAGTCGAAGATGTCCGTCTATATCATCGTAGAAGCCATCTGGAAATTGACCCTCTTGAGGTTGAGAAGGCAATAAACCGGCTCATCCTCTATAGTCTCCGCATGGGTACTTTCCAAGTGCAGGACTGGCCGTTTGCCCTCACGGGAGTCAGTCCACTATGATTTATGTGTCACTGGCGTACGCGCTACGGCGTTATCCACAGCCATCGGCGTATGCGACACATTGCATGGAGGCATTCTCCCTTGAGGCTTAACTAACCGCTGCGGCAATCGCACTCGACCGTACCAACTTCGCGGGCTCTATACCCGCCGACCACGGATTCTGCGTATGCCACGGCTTTACCCACCGGGTGGACTGCACTTCGGTGAGAGCCTCTTGACACCCTGAATGCGCTCGATTCCCAACCGACTTGCCGATCCTCACCCGCTGCCTGTCCGCATCGAGTCGTAACGGAGGATCGAGAATGTTGCAAGTCGTAAACATCTCAAAGAGCTATGGTTCTGAAGTCATTCTGGAAGACGTCTCTTTCGTAGCCAATCCCGGAGAGCGCGCCGGCCTGGTCGGCCCCAACGGTTCCGGCAAGTCAACTCTGCTGCGAATCATCGCCGGGGTCGAGGACGCCGACTCCGGGCATGTCGTACTTGGATCAGGCGCGTCTGTCGCCTGGATACCGCAGGGATTCGAGGTGGACACGGCCCAGACGCTTGGCGAGGCTGTCCGTCGAGGTCTCGCCGACCACGCCAACGCCTATGAACGGCTTCTCGATGTTGAGAAGAAGATGGCGCGAGCGCGCGGGTCCGAGTTGGACTCCCTGATCGAAGAGTACGGCCACGCCTCCGACGAATTCACGCTGCTCGGAGGCTACGATGTCGAACATCGCACCGCTGCCATTCTCCAGGGACTGGGTCTTGGAGCCATCCCGGATGACACACCGCTTTCCATCCTCAGTGGAGGTCAGCGAACGAGGGCGGGCCTCGCCAGTATCATCGCGTCCGGCCCGGATGTCCTGCTGCTGGACGAGCCCACCAACCACCTGGATATCCAAGCCCTGGAATGGCTTGAAGGGTATCTCTCCACATACGCCGGTGCAGCAGTCATCGTGTCCCATGACCGAGCTTTTCTGGACGCTGCCGTGACCGGCATCCTTGAACTGAACGCTCTGCGCCCCGGAATCGTCGCCTATCCGGGCAACTACTCGGACTACGCTGACGCCAGGGAGCGGGAACTGGAGAAGCAGACCGCGGCCTGGAAAGACCAGGAAGCGGAGAGGAGAAGAATAGAGAGGGACATATCCAATACCAAGCAGACCGCGCTCCGCACCGAAACCTCAACCACCCACGACTTCTACCGGCGACGCGCCAAGAAGGTGGCGCGCAAGGCAAAGGTGCGAGAGAGACGGCTGGAGCGAATGCTCTCCTCGCCGGATCGGGTCGAGCGTCCCAAGACCGAGTGGACGATGAAGCTGGACTTCGGCCGCACCCCGCGCGGCGGCTCGCGTGTGCTGCTTCTGGAAGATGTCGGTCACGAATACGGCGGACAATGGCTGTTCCAGAACGTTGACCTGGAACTGGAGCATGGCGAGCGCGTCGCGCTCCTCGGACCCAACGGCTGCGGCAAGTCCACGCTGCTCAAACTGGTCATGGGGCGCGAGACGCCAGCAGAGGGTTCAGTGCGCATTGGTGAAAACATCAAGACGGGCTATATGCCTCAAGATCAGGCAGGTCTGGACTGGAGCATGTCCCCCCTGGAGATGGTCCGGCAGGCGGCGAATTTGACAGAGACTGAGGCCAGGACTATGCTCCACTTGTACCTGTTCGAAGGCGACGAGGCACTGCTGCCCTCCGGCAATTTGAGCTACGGCCAGCGCTCACGGCTGCTGTTTGCCCGGCTGGTCTTGCAGGGCGCTAACTTCCTGGTGCTGGACGAGCCCATGAACCACCTGGACATCCCGTCCAGAGAGCGTTTCGAGGAGGCTCTCGCCGCATTCCCGGGCACAGTGCTGATGGTCACCCACGACCGCACCTTCATTGACAGGTACGCCACCGGCATCTGGGCAGTGGAAGACCGAACGGTCCGTCGCTACCCGGACCGCAGCAAACTCGGTATGGCTTGAGCATACCCGCAAGTCACAATACAATAGCCGAATAAACCCCTCGTTTCGCACACGCTGATCACAGCTAGGAGAGTACCCGCCATGCCGGACCAGGACATCGCACTGCTGCCGCACCTTATGCGCCGCGCCGGCTTTGGCGCGACCCCCGACGAACTAGAACGCTACGCCGACATGGGATACGAAGCGACCGTAGAGGAGTTGCTGCATCCCGAAGACATGCCGTCCGCGCTCGAGGACGAAGACCTCATCCGGCGCTACCACGTAGATGAAAACGGCCTTCTGATTGTGGATAGCTGCCAGGCATACCTCGTTTACCGCATGATAAACACGCGCCGCCCGCTCGAAGAGAAGCTCGCCCTGTTCTGGCACAGCATATTCGCCACCGGATATACCAAGCTCAACCAGCCCAAGGCGATTCTGAACCAGATAGAGATGTTCCGCGGGCATGGGCTGGGACGCTTCCGCGACCTGCTCGTCGAGGTTTCCAGGGATCCCGCGATGATCTTCTGGCTCGACAACAAGGACAATCACAAAGACGCCGTGAACGAGAACTACGGCAGGGAGATTCTGGAACTGTTCTCGATGGGCGTCGGCAACTACACCGAGGACGACGTCCGGCAGTGCTCCAGGGCATTCACCGGCTGGACCATACGCAACGCCGTCCATCACACGGTGCGCGCCTCGCAGGACTCGGTATGGCCCTATGGTCGCCTCGACTGGCAGTACGAATACCGGGACGACGACCACGACGACGGCGAGAAGACCTTCCTGGGCAGGCAGGGCCCGTTCGACGGCGAGGACGTTATCGAAATCATCTGCGAGCAGCCCGCGACCGCCCGCTTCATCTCGCGCCACCTCTACAACTTCTTTGTCGCCGACGAGCCGCAGGTACCCGCGTGGGAGACCGTCCCACCGCGAGACCCCGCCGCGATAGACACGCTGACCGCTGCCTACTTCGAGAACGGTGGAGAGATTCGCGCCATGCTGCGTACCCTGTTCAACTCAGACTTCTTCAAGCGCGCCCAGTTCGCGAAGGTGAAGAGCCCTGCGGAGATGGTCGCGGGCGCCGCGCGGCAGTCGGGAGGCTTCGCGTTCCCCGACGTCGAGGACATTCAGCTCGCGCTCCAGACCGGCAACATGGGCCAGATGCTAGTGGACCCGCCCAGCGTGGAGGGCTGGCACACCGGCCCAGAGTGGGTCACCACCGCCAGCCTCGTCAACCGCGTCAACTTCGCCGTTCAGCAGTTCGCCGACGCCACAAAGCCGGGCGTCAGGTCCATCATCGAGCGCGTCCAGTCGCGCGGGCCTAGCCTCTCGCCCGATCAGGTGGTTGATAGCTGTCTGGAACTCATGGGTGCGATGAGCGTCTCGCCGCACACCCGCCAGGAACTCGTCGAGCACGCGGCGGACGCCAATGGCGACGGCCAATCGGAATATCTTGTGAAAGAGCTGCTACAGATGATAGTCGCCACCCGCGAATACCAGATGGCTTGAGTATCGGAGTCGAGCGATGGTGTCCACAGACCAACTCTACAGCTACAGCCACACCATAGGTCTTTACTCACTGTTGGGTCGCGGATTCAACAATCCGGTTGACATGGCCTTCGGCAAAGACGGCGTGATCTATGTACTCAATCGCGCCGGCCCCGAAGTTGCGTCGAGACTACCCTACAAGCGCGTTTCCATGTGTACCGTGGACGAGCGATACCTGGGCGAGTTCAGCAGCGGCGGCGTGGAAGACGGTCAGATGATGTGGCCGTCCTCAATCGCCACCGACCGCGACGGCAACGTGTATGTGTCCGACGAGGCCCTGCAGCGCGTCACCATCTTCGACAGCCGCGGGCGCTACCTGGACAAGTGGGGCGTCAGGGGACGCGCGGACGGCGAGTTCAACCGCCCCTCCGGCATAGCATTCGATGCCGACGACAACCTGCTCGTTACCGACAGCCTCAACTGCCGCGTTCAGCGTTACACCCGCGAGGGACGCTTTCTGGAGTCATGGGGCCGCCCCGGTCGCGCGAACGGCGAGTTCAATCTACCCTGGGGCATTCACGTGACCGACGATAAGGACGTGCTGGTCGCCGACTGGCGCAACGACCGCGTGCAGCGATTCGACCCCGCCGGACGCCACAAGGCCACCTACGGCGCTTCCGGCGACGCCGATGGCGAGTTCAACCGTCCGGCAGGCGTAACCACAGACGCCGACGGCAATATATACGTGGCGGACTGGGGCAACGAGCGCGTGCAGGCGTTGCGGCCCGACGGTAGCTTTCTCGCCAGCCTGCGCGGTGAGTCCGGCATATCCAAGTGGGGATATGACTACTTCGAGGCCAACGCCGAGGAGTTGCGCGAGCGCCATAAGTCCGACATGGAACCGGAACTAGGCCCCATGGCGCGAGGCAGCTCACGTGAGGAGTCCGCCAACATCGAAAAGCTGTTCTGGGGTCCCACCGCCGTCAAGGTGGACGACAAGGGCCGGCTGTTCGTAGTCGAAAGCTGCCGGTTCCGCATACAGGTGTACCAACCCGCCTAGCGGGGCATTTTCGTCAATCTCACGTTCGCCCTGAGCTTGTCGAAGGGCCGCCCATTCATGGTTCGACAGGCTCACCGCGAACGGCCTACACGGGTGATACTCGAAAATGAAAAGAACCTGGCGCGCCTAACGCCATAACTGACAACCGAAAACTAAGATGATAGACTGCCACCATCACCAAGCGGCAGGGGAGAAATCATGTTTATTGGACACTTCACCGAGCAGCCCTGGCAGGACGACAAGACCGGCCTCATGGGAACCCAGACCACCGACCTCAGCATCAGCAACGAGGTGTACGACCCCGAGGTCGGCGCGGCGCTCTACAACAGGTACCTCGACGAAAAGCTGTACGCCGAGGAGATGGGCTTCGACGGCCTCATGCTCAATGAGCACCACAGCACCCCCTTCTGTATGCAGGGCGTAACCAACATCGGCGCGTCCATCCTCGCCCGCCAGACGACTAAAGCCAAGATAGTCATACTCGGCAACATCCTGCCCATCTGGGACGACCCCCTCTGGCTGGCCGAGCAGCTTGCCATGATAGACATGATCAGCCACGGCAGGCTCGTCTCAGGCTTCGTGCGCGGCGGCGGACGCGAGAGCGTCTCCCACAACTCCCCGCCCGTATTCAACCGCGAGCGTTTCGAGGAAGCCCACGACTTCGTCATCAAGGCATGGACCGATCCCGGACCGTTCCGCTGGGAGGGCAAGCACTACCACTACCGATACGTGAACCCCTGGATGCGTCCATACCAGCAGCCCCATCCGCAGGTCTGGATACCATCCACCGTCAGCGTCGAGACCGTGCGCTGGTCCGCCCAGCATCGCTACCCGCTCGTGCTGCTCGCCACCCGTCTCGGCCCTACCAAGGATGCCTTCGATATGTACCACGACGCCGCAGCCGAGTTCGGCTACGAGTCCGGCACACAGCACGTCTCCTACCTCTGGAAAGTCCATGTGGACGAGACTGAAGAAAAGGCCGAGGAAGTAGGACGCAAGTATCTCTCCGGCGTCTCCAACCCATTCCTCAGCGGAAACGAAGGCATGGTCAACCCCGCCGTCATGTCCCTGCCCGGACACACATCCCGCCGCTCTCGCCGACTGGAGGCATCCAGGTTCGGCCCCACCGGACGCTTCGGCACCAACCGCCGCACCTACGAGGAGCAGGCCAACGACTACACCATAGTCACCGGCACCCCCGACACCGTCATCCCCAAGATAAAGCACGTCCTCGAAACCCTCCGACCGGGCAGCGTCTTCTTCTGGGACGGCGACGGCGCCATGACCCACGAAGACCAGATGCGAAGCCTGCGCCTCATGGGCGAGTACGTCATCCCCGCCGTCCGCGAAATGGGCGAAGAACTAGAGCTCAAGGGCCCCTTCGAAATAAGCCCGTGGACCAACGAACCCATGGAAGACCCCAACCCCACAACAGAGGCAGCCACTCCCGCGGGTTCAGGCGTCGGAGACTAGCACTACCTGGCTCTCTTCATCATTCCCGAGGAAGGAGATCTTTGCATTTGGAGTTATATACTTGTCTTTACAGTCAGCACACTGCTGTGTAACCATGAGCATGGAGTGGTGGCATGATTACTAGAAGACAACAACTCATACACAACGAAGGCTCGGCCAACGATATTCTGCACATCAGCCCGCACTGGTCAGTCTCAAGCGAAGAAATTTTTTCAAACCCGCTAAGACGTCTCGACGCAAGACATTTTGAACCTTCGGCCAAAGAGGCCGTCGAACGAATGGCTAACATGGGCGTCGATATGAAGCCTCTTTCCGATCTCGCTTCTGTAGAACTGCGCAACATATTTTCACGAATATGGGCAGATGATAGTGAACACGGTACTCCCTACTTGAATTCGACCGACCTCTTAAGCCTGTTTGCAATCGGCCAACCATCAGGTGGGAAGCGGTACCTTTCACACGCAACTCGGACCGATATTAAGAGTCTATTGATAAATGAGGGTTGGCTGCTGATGACCTGTTCAGGAACCATTGGCAGGGTGTTTTACGTGCCTGAGAGACTCCATGGATGGGCCGCGACTCACGATCTGATCCGTATTGTACCCAAAGAAGAAGGAATGACAGGCTATCTGTATGCATATCTCAACTCGGATCTCGCTCAGATACAGATTCTCAGACACACGCACGGAGGCCAGATTGATCATGTCACTGATGATCAAGTCGCAGGTTGCCTTGTGCCAATGCTTGATATCGACGATATCAAACGCATAAACAACGAAGTGATGACTGCACTTCTTTCGCGAGAGCAGGCCATTAGAACTCTTATGAATATGCAGGTGATGAAGTGAACGAAAATAGCGACGCCAATCCAGCACACCTTGTACCACCAGGCCAGATTCGTTGCTACGTCACTGGTACTTTACGCAAGGATACGCCAGAGGAAAATGTTCGTCAGCGGTGGGCCCGCAGCCTAGTCGAAGAATATGGATATCCCAAGTCAGACCTTGGCATTGAAGTAACTATCCCGATGGGACGCGCTCGTAAGAGGGCGGACATAGTGATTTACCGCCATGACCAAGAACATACTCAAAGAGAAATACTGATCATTATCGAGACAAAGCGAGCCAACATTAAGAAATCTGATGTCCGGCTTGGCGAAGATCAACTGATCAGCTATATGGCAGCTAGTCCAGTGTGTCGTTTCGGTCTCTGGGTTGGAGAAGAAAGACTTGGATTTGAGCGTGATCCACAAAGCGGTGAAATTATTCGTGTAGGTGATATCCCTAAATTCGGAGCCGATGAAGCTACCCTTCCTACTCGTGAGGACTTAGTTCCGGCACATGAGTTAAAGTCTGTTTTTCGCCGATGCCACAATTACATCTATGCGAATGCTGGTCTGCAAAGGGGCGAAGCCTTTCACGAGTTCCTAAAACTAATCTTCTGTAAGACATTCGATGAAGAGGAAGGTGCCGAAAACCTTGTTTTTGCTATAAACCCGAAGGAACGTACTTCAGAGAGCGGCCAGCGTAGGCTCATGGAGGAGCGTCTGGGTCCACTCTTCAATAGAATTCTCAATAGATACCCGTTTATTTTCGATAGAGATGAGCGAATAATATTAGACCCCCGTGTAGCAGCATATGTTGTAGAAGAACTACAATTTCTGTCTCTACTTGATACTACTACGGATGTCAAAGGTGACGCGTACGAAGAATTAGTAGGAGAAAATCTTAGAGGTGACCGTGGCGAATTTTTCACACCACGAAATGTCTGTGACATGGCTGTTCAGATGGTCATGGCTTTGCATGAACCCAGCGAGTTAACCTCCCTAAAGATCCTTGATTGTTGCTGCGGGACAGGTGGATTTCTAGTTTCGTGGCTAAACAATCTATCCGAGTTCTTACTGAATCAAGAATTGGCACGCCAGCGAGATGGACAACGCATCAGTCCTATTGAACGAGTTCGCAATCGCATAAAGGATACGTGTACTCGTAATCTATTTGGTCTAGATATCAATCCCTTCCTTGTACGCACTTCGCAGATGAACCTAGTTATGCATGGAGATGGCTCGTCGAATGTATTCCGTGCGGACTCTGTTCGCTCCCCTGGAGAATGGGGGGATGAACCCCGGCTAAATGTACCTTACGGTGCATCTGATGTCGTGTTCACTAACCCTCCATTCGGTGGAAACGCCAAAATTGATGATGGACATATATTGGATCAATATGAGTTATCAGCATGGGATGCACGGAGTCCACGTTCTGTCCTGCCGGCAGAGCAACTATTCGTAGAGGCTTCTTTGAAATTCGTAAAGCCTGGTGGTTACTTAGCCATTGTCTTGCCAGATGGCATCCTCAACAATCCTAGTTTGAGCTTCATAAGAACATGGATACTCAGGCGATCCAAAGTCATTGCATCTGTTAACCTTCCCAAGACAACGTTTAAGGCAAGTGGTGGAATCAATAATCCAAGTCTTCTAATAGTGCAAAAATATACGAGGGAACAAATTATTAACGTTGATGAGAATGGCATAGCACCATACCCAATCTTTATGGCTACTCCGCAAACTGCCGGAATTGACAATCGGTCAAATCCTATCTTCTTGAGACATCCAGACGGAAGACATCGTATTGATAGTAATGGTAGAAGGATAGTCGACGACCAGATTTCTAGCGTATCTTCTGCTTTTAGAGATTGGCTTACGGCACTGTCGTAAACTGGCTTCGTGTACGGCCTTGTGCCAAACCCCGGTAGCGTATTGAGCAGGCTTATTATAGGGAGTCAAGTTAAATATATAATCTCTTAAATAAAATGGCGGGCAACGAACCTAGGAGTCGTAGATGATACTTGTTGACCCCATTGCGGTGGAGCCCAGGGATGGCTACCGAATATGGGTACGATACGAAGATGGCGTTGAGGGTGAACTAGACCTGTCTCACCTGGCAGGCAAGGGTGTGTTCGAGGCTTGGGACGACCGCGCCTACTTTGAAGGCGTCCACATCAATGAGGAAGCCGGATGCGTATGCTGGGGCGCGCCTCCCGGCAGCGATATGGAGATAGATATAGCTCCTGAAACGGGTTATGCCCAATTGCTGGGCATAACGCGAGAACAGATTGCGGCAATGTCAGACGAGGATGAATTCTACGCCGCCGTCGAGCTTGCTCGACGGGAACTCGGAGCGCCTGTTAGTGCCTGAACTTAGCAGGTTCCATAGTAGCAGTTATGGTTAAATCTCAATCCCCCGCCGACTTCCTCGCCGCCGACGCCAACATCTTCGCCACCTTCGACCACCGAACCCAGGACTCCGGCAACATCTCCTACGGCGTCGAGATAGACGGAGACCGTTACTTCGTCAAGACCGCCGGCCTCATTGACGACGACAAGCCCTACCTTAACCACGCCTCCCGCGTCAAGGTGCTCAGAAACGCCGCCCGACTCGCCGGAAGCTGTGACCATCCCACCCTACCACCGCTCCGCCAGGTCATAGAATCTCCCTCCGGCCCGACGCTCTTCTACGACTGGGTAGAAGGAGAACTGGTCAGAAACGCGCTGCAACAAGTCAAAAGCCTGCCTGTAGGAGAAATAGTTGACCTGCTGAACGACGTGTACGATCTGCATGTAGAACTCGCCAAACGCGGCTGGATAGCCAACGACTTCTACGACGGCTCCATGATCTACGACTCCCACCGCCGCAAAGTCCATGCCGTGGACCTCGACACCTACCACATGGGCCCCTTCACCAACGATATGGGCAGAATGTTCGGCTCCACTCGTTTCATGGCCCCGGAAGAGTTCGAGCTTGGCGCGACTATTGACCAGCGCACCACCGTCTTCACAATGGGTCGAACCGCCGCCGTCCTCCTCTCCGATAACTCTCTCGACAGAAAGCCGTTCAGAGGAAGCGATGCCCAGTATGAGATAATACTCCGCGCATGCAACGAAATCCCGGACACTCGCTTCCAGACAATATCACAGTTCCGAGATGCCTGGCTGAAGACTGTCTGAACCGCTCTCCCTGCAGGAGATTTTCAAAGTCAGTGCGAGATGTTGCGCAACTCACATCCCGCTATGCTAAAATATGTCTATTGCAGAACAAACGTACCTTAGTAATATAATCTGGAGTTTATGAATGACGACAAAGCTGACCGACGAAATTTTTCCGAGGCTGATTTCATAGCTAAATCCGCCGATTTCCTGGTCACTTCCTAGCTGGAACGGTCACCTGGACTCACCTGAACATGACCAGAACTCCACCAAGACTAATATAAATCAAGATATATGAAAGCCCGTCTTGTTAGCCAATCTTCCACCGAACTGCCAACTTTGGAAAGGTAAACACCCCATGAACATAGGATTTATCGGACTCGGAACGATGGGCGGCTCCATGGCCCTCAACGCCATACGCGGCGGACACAACCTCGTCGTCCATGACATCAGGCGCGAGTCCGCCACCCCGCATCTGGAGATGGGCGCCGAATGGGCCGACACTCCACGCGAAGTTGCCGAACGCTCCGACGTCGTACTCACCTCGCTGCCCGGCCCCGTTGAGGTCGAGGCGGTCGCGCTCGGCGACGACGGACTTGGCGAGGGCCTCAGCGAGGGCAAGGTCTATCTCGATCTCAGCACATCCTCCCCCGACCTCATCCGTCGCATACACGCCGAACTCGCGCCGCGCGGCATCCACGTCCTGGACGCCCCCGTCAGCGGCGGGCCGGAGGGCGCGCGAACTGGCAGACTCGCCATCTGGGTCGGCGGCGACAGAGACGTTTATGAGCGCGTGAAGCCCGCCCTCGATTCCATAGGCGACCAGCCCTACTACGTCGGCCCTGTGGGAGCCGGGTCGGTCGCCAAGCTGGTCCACAACTGCGCCGGATACATCATCCAGGCCGGGCTCGCCGAGGTCTTCACCATGGGCGTCAAAGCGGGCGTTGACCCGCTCGACCTCTGGCTCGCCGTCCGCCAGGGAGCGCAGGGCAGGCGCGGCGCCTTCGAACGCCTCGCCGACCACTTCCTCATAGACAGCTACGATCCACCCGACTTCGCCCTGCGTCTCGCCAGAAAGGACATGGACCTCGCCTGCCAGGTCGGAAGACAGTATGACGTGCCCATGAAACTCGCCAATCTCGCTCTCGCCGAAATGACCGAGGCCATCAACCGTGGTTGGGGAGACCGCGACTCCCGCGTCGCCATGCTCCTCCAGGAAGAACGCGCCGGCGTCCAGGTCAACACCACCCCGGAGGCGATTCGTGATGCGCTGGATGGTTGATTAGTCGGGTTCTACACCCAGAATCGTGTACAATAGAGCCCCACAGCAACAGGAGGCCGCCAATGACATTCACAGAGACGATGACTCCTAGAGAGCGTACCCTCGCCGCGCTCAACCGGCAGCCGGTGGACAGGCCGCCTGTCGCCAACCCCACGAACGTAGCCACCGTCGAGCTCATGGACCTCGTTGATGCCCCCTTCCCGGACGCCTGCCGCGACCCCGAACTCGCCGCCAGGCTCGCCGCCACCGGCTACACCGAACTTGGCTTCGACGCTGTCGCCCCCTACTTCACGATAATCCAGGAGTCCTCCGCGCTAGGTTGCGATATGCAGTGGGAGGAGAAGGACAACTGGCCGACCGTCAGGATGTACCGCCCCATCTGGAAGGACTCCCGCGACGTTCACGTCCCCTCAGGCTTCCTCGAACACCCGGACAACATCACCATCACAAAGTCCATCGAGATACTCAAGCAGGAAATCGGCAGCGAGGCAGCCATTATCGGGAAGACGATGGGCCCCTGGACGCTCGCATACCATGTCTTCGGAGTCGAGAACTTCCTGCTCATGACGATTGACGATCCCGAAGAGACGATGCGTTGCCTGCACAAGCTCAAGGAGCTTTCGGTACTGTTCGGCGAGGCGCAGATAAACGCCGGGGCCGACGCGCTCACCTTCCCTGACCACGCCACCGGCGATCTCGTCAGCGGCGAATACTACCGGCGCTTCCTCCAGGACATACACATGGAGATGGCCGAGCGTCTGGACATTCCTCTCATACTTCACATATGCGGCAACACGCTCGACCGGATGCCATACATCGCGGACACCGGCATGGACTATTTCCACTTCGACTCCAAGAACGACCCCCAGGCAGCCATGGACGCGGTGGAAGGCAGGATAGGGCTGGTGGGCAACATCAACAACCCCACCACGCTCTACGCGCGCGGCCCGTCCGAGGTCCGCGATGAGGTATTCGCCTGCATGGACGCCGGCGTCCAGATGATAGCCCCCGAGTGCGCGATCCCGCTCGCCACCAAGCTGGAAAACCTCATGGCAATCCCCCAGTCAGTGCGCGAGTGGTGCGAAACTAACTCAGACGAAAGCTGAGCGCAAAAAAATCCCCTCTCCCTCAGGGAGAGGGCTAGAGCCTGCCCCGTACTCCGATACGGGGGTGAGGGTGATTCTTTACAACTCACTCAGCTTAGCGCCACCCCGAACAGCTTCCGCCTGCTCGCGTGCAGGAATCGCGTCGCCACGAATGTCAGCGGCTTTCGCGCTGACGTGAAATTCTCCCTCAGTATGCCGAACACCGAGGTCAACTCCAGCGCCCGCGCCGCCGGATGCCCTTCAGCCAGCCCGTAGAACCTCCGGCCTTCCCGCTCGTAGTCCTCGATAGTCCGCCGCATTCGGCGGCTTCCGGTCATAGGAATAGTCGCGCCTCCCACCATCCGGCCATACCCGCGCTGTGCGCTGTCCGGGAATACGCCCGACAGGAACAGGCACACGTCCGCGATGCGCTTGTAATATCCGAAACGCTGCTCCGGGTCCGAGTTCGCCGCGAATTTCACAAGACTGTCAATATCCATGTCGCTGTAACGCACACGCCGCCTGATACCTTTCCGCACACGCACAGGCACCGTATAGCTCTGTATCCGCGTAAACGACGCCATCATCGAAGCCATGTACTCCACGACGCCGGGGCGCTCCATGAACTCGAGTACCTCCGGCGTGTCAAATACCGGAATCGAGGCCCGTCCCTCGCGCTCCTCCGTGTACGTTATCGTCTCCAGTTCGTGGTACGCCCTCCGCAGAAGTATCTCGAAGTACAGCGACGGTGATATATACAGGAATATCTCCTCGTCACTCAGAACACGGTCGAGCAAGTTCTTGTCCCCGACCATCGCCGCCCTGAACTCCGGATCCTCCCGAACCAACTGCTTCAGCGCGTCCGTGTTCTTCGCGTCTGGCGCCACATTTTCTACGACGAAGTCCAGGTCCTTGTCGGTGAAGTTAGGCCATCTGGCGTCCGGGCTCAACATCGTCCCCTCCCTGAGTTATGATCCATGCGCCGAAGGCGTGCGTCTCACACCGACCCGTCTATCGAGACGTCCAGCACCGCGGGCTTGCCTGATTCCAGCGCTTCCCTAATCGCCGGAGCAAGCTCGGCAGGGTCCGTGATTCTCTGGCCCGACACTCCCATCGCTTCAGCCATCCCCGCTATATTCATCGGAATCGGGAAGTCCATCGCCATGTACTTGCTCTCTGGTTCCTCCTCACCCACGATGTCCCGCTTATAGACGTTCATGTTGAGCTTGAGAATCCGATAGGCGCGGTTGTTGCAGATGATATAGACCACAGGGATATTGTACGTCGCCGCCGTCCACAAAGACTGCACGGTCATCATTGAACTGCCGTCCCCGATAATCCCAACTACCGGACTGTCCGGGTTGGCCAGTTTCAGCCCTAGCGCGCCTCCCATCCCCCAGCCCAGAGCGCCGCCGCGCTCGCCGAATACCGTGCCCGGCTCGTCGAAGGAGATCGCTGAGTGCACCGCGTCCCGCGTGGTGACCGAATCGTCCGCAATCAGCGTGCCCGGCGGCAGCGCGCTAGCCACCTCGTGCATCATCCGCTCTGTGGACATGGGGCTCATGTCCCAGCGATCCTTCAATCGCTGTTGTGTCGCGGCGTTCATAGCCGCCTTCCGCTCTGCGAGGTTAGCTGCCCGGCCCTTCGCCGCTTCGCTGTCCGAGCCGCTCATCGTGGATTCCAGCGCCTTTGCCAGGTGGTCTAGTCCAGTCTTAGGATCAGCGATTATGCCTATGTCCGTCGGTTCGCTCTTTCCCACTTCCCGATGGGACTGGTCCATGTGAATCAGCTTGGTATCTGGCCCCAGCGCCCTGCCTGAATAGTAGAAGAAGCCGCTGAACACGTTCGTTCCCACCGCGAGGACAACATCCGCGTCCGCGAACTGTTCGCGGGTAGCGGGGCTCGACGGCGCTGAGCGTCCCATAAACTGCGGGTGCGCGGTCGGGAAGTTCATCTCCGAGTACGCCGAGGAATACACCTTCGCCCCTGTGAGTTCCGCGACCCGGACGGCTTCGGCCACGCCGCCGGACTGCGCCAGCCGGTCCCCGACTATCATCACCGGGTTGCTCGCCGACGCCAGCAGGTCCGCCGACTCCGATACAGCGGTCGCGTCCGGCGCCATCCTGAAATATCCCGGCGACGACGAGACTATCTCCACTTCGGCCTCGCCGTCCAGCGCGTTCGCCGAGAAACCCACATAGACCGGGCCGGTCGGGGGCGTCTTGGCCTCGTTGAAGGCACGACGCATCACGGATGGAATCTGCTCAGGATGCGTCGCCTCCGCACTCCACTTGGTGAACAGCCTGACCATCTCATCGAGGCGGGTGCGACCCTCCGCCAGCTTTCGAACGTCCTTGTTCGCGCTTGTCACCACCATCGGAGTGCCGCCCTCGTAGGCGTTGTTCAGTAGGCTTATGCCGTTGGCGAGTCCTGTTTCGATGTGCAGATTCACGAACGACGGCCTCTGAGTGGATCGGGCGTATGCGTCCGCCATCCCCATTGCCGCACCTTCCTGCGTGGTGAGTATGTATTCGATGTCAGGGTAATCTTCCAGTGCGTCCAGTATGGCGCTCTCGCTGGTCCCCGGATTTCCGAATATATACTTCACGCCCTCCGCCCTCAGCATCTCCATAAGCGCGCGTTTTCCTGTCATTCTGGTCATTGGGTAAACCTCGATTCAATGTGTTGGGTGCGAGGGTATCATATCCCCGTTTACATATCGGCGTAAGTATAATGTAATTGCTCTATGCCTTCTGGCAAGTAAGTTGGTATATACTTGGGAAGCAATACCATATCCCCGATTGACCTACGGACGATGTGAAATATAATGTTGTTAGGGCACAATAGCATCGAGAAAGCGTATGAGTGCGGAAGCCAAATATCTTCAGGAAATGATTAGCATGATGTTAAGGCTTGCATCACTTGGCCTAGTCCTATTGATATGGTCAGTACTTATGTTCGCTTTACTACAAATCGAGGAACCGATATTCGAGAAAGCCAATGAGTCAGGGGAGAGTAGCTTGTCCTACGTCGGGAGACACGGCTATTGCTACCCTGACCCTGGGAATCCAGATCACGGACACCTGATCTGTCCGTATGCTGGAGAGAAATAAAACCAGTATTATTATTCATGCTCAAAGTTTCTATTGACGCCTTTCATAAGGGCTGTGCTAATCTAGCGCGGTTTCAAGTGAAAGGAGACTGAAACGTATGAGTAGATTACTACTCGCAACAATCGGATTGCTTATCCTAGGTGGGATAAGCCTAGTAATGGCTCTATCGGCTCCCAGTGCTGATGTCCAGGCTCAGGCGACGAGTTGTTCAGATTTGGCAAGTGCGCTCACACCGGGGCCGACACCTTCACCAGACGACGATTGGGACGATTCTTGTACCAATGCGTCAAGCACAGTGTATCGAGCGAGGGAGCCAGGAGTTGTAGGAACAAGCAGTACGCAACCTAATATCCCTACGGGTGAGTCTAGTCTGCCCTTTGTCGGAAGGTATGGCTATGGCTATCCTGATGGTAGTGGTGGGATGATCTATCCATATCAGACGCCTGTATCGGCACAGGCAAATGCTACTTCTACTGCGATTCGTCGGTTCTCTCACGCGATCCATTACATGGAGTGTGAGAGTCCCTGTCCCAATAACACCAGTACAGGCGTTAGTGCTTTCGAGGCTAATCTAAGTACGAGACCTGCTGTATTAACTACTGGCGCGATGCACTGGCAGAACTACCACTACTTCAACAGGATGCACGTACTCCATCCAGGCAAGTCTATAACCTGCCCAGATGGTCGGGCGTATCATCCCTTCTTGTCGGTAGGGTATGCACAGGGCAAATTCAAGCGTGCAAGTCTCTATAACGGTGAGATAATTGTTGAGGCGTACTATCGCGCTCCTGCGACTGCAACATCTCGCGCTAATACCATTTAAGTCTGACTATGCCGTGAATCTCTGAGACAAATTTCCAGCGTCATTCCCGCGAAGGCGGGAATCCATCGCACCCAATCAGGCAGAACATGGTGTCATTACTCCGAATTGGTATAAGGTAGTCTGCGAGGAGATTGCTACGGGGATATTCCCGGACGATCCATCGGCCTTGACGTTCAAGATGTATTGGACTACTGACGTTGACGACGATCTCAATACGTGGCTGAATGGAGCTTGGAAGATTGACGTGTGGCTTGGCTACTGGAAGAATCTAGCAGTCATACCTACCGGATGGAAAACTGCGACAGCAGTCGAGTACGGTCAAGAGCTTTGGGCTAGGAACGAGGATAGGGCTTCGGTCCGCGCCTCTCTCAACTTCGGTCATAAGGCTACGTTGACGGATCACAATGGAAAGGTATTGCCTTGGTATGAGAGTGTTCTACCTTCTCACTTGCAGGGAAGGTCGGGCACGGCGAAGGCAGACAAGCACAAGCCATTCTCGATAACGGACATCCGAAGGGGAGACTACACGAGCATAGCAACGTGTGTCCCGGTTGACGATTACTGTGAGTAAGGCATAGCCGGGTACAATCCCCTTGTAATGGATAGGTAATCAGACCGCTGCAGGGATTCTCTAGGTAGAGTCCTTGCGGCGGAGTAGTATAGCGACTCTCACACCCAACTCGACCACGCACCCAGCGATAAACAATTCTGAATCAATCAGATAAACGTACGGTTGTTATACTTTGATATATGAGACTCGATTCCAAGACCGAAAGAACGCGGACTGTCACGATACAAACAGCGCAGACATCTATGAGAATCAGGCAAACGCGCTCCGGCAATCCCATAGATGAGTAAGGGACACTTCCTCAAATACTGGAAATCCAAGGCAATAGCTATCTGGTCACCACTGTATTCGTTAAGTACAACTACATCGAATCGGATTACCGCCTGCAAAAAACTCTTGAAAGCATCTCCATTTCCTGCATTCCCAATGGGATGCTTCAGGAGCGTTATAATCCAACGGCGCAGAGGACTTTCTGGCTTGCGGGCAGGAACGTTCCCAGCAGAGGGGAAGCATTTCGGGTCAGAGCTAGCCTTCCGAGACTGAAGAACATGGCGACATGGCGCGTGCAGAACATCCAACTCCTCCCCGAAACGTCATTCGCATGGAATGATTAGATAGCTGGGACTCCCATGAACAGAGCAAGACTCGGAATCGCCTCCGCTGCCCTCGCGCACTTCCTTGCGTGGGCGGTATTATTGTACTTCGCTTTCTACCCCTGCGTTTATCAAGGAGTGACCGTCACTACTCAGACCGGCGTGACGATCAGTGAAAGCGGGTGTTCGGGATCGTTGGTCACGGTCAACGGGCTGCGTGTTCTGCTCGTTCTTGTAGTCCCTGTCGCGATCACCGGACTCGGACTGTTCGCCATGATTTCAAACGTGGTCACTTACGGAGTCGCTCGAATCCTGCTATGGTCATCTGGAATCTCGATGGCCTTGATATGCCTGCTCGGCGCTCTATCCGTAGGAGTCCTCTATATACCCGCGGCTCTCGCAATGATAGTGTCCGCGATAGCCGGCCCTCTAATGACTGAGACTGACGACCAACATGCTTGAACTCCTGAAGCGATACTTCGGCTACGACGAATTTCGCCCATTGCAGGCCGAAATCGTGGATGCCGTTATGGACGGCAGCGATACCCTCGTCGTGATGCCCACCGGTGGTGGCAAGTCGCTCTGCTACCAGCTCCCCGCGCTCGCTCTACCGGGGATTACCCTCGTCGTGTCACCGCTGATTGCCCTGATGAAAGATCAGGTTGACGCGCTCAAGGCGAACGGTGTACCCGCCGAATGTCTCAACAGTGGCATGAGCGGTGAGGAGCAGTCACGTGTGCAGATGAAAACCCATCGCGGAGAGATCAGGCTGCTCTATGTGGCTCCCGAGCGCATCGTGCGCCCCGGCTTCCAGAGATTCCTGGAGTCAATCGAGCTTAGCATGATAGCGGTGGACGAGGCCCACTGCATTTCACAATGGGGACACGAGTTCAGGCCCGACTATCGCAACCTGAGGCAGCTAAGGCGTCTCGCGCCCGAAACTCCCGTCATCGCCCTCACCGCGACCGCCACACAGCGCGTGCGCGACGACATCGTCGCCCAACTCGACATGAAATCCCCATCCGTGTTCATCGGCAGTATCAACCGCCCCAACCTCAGATACGCGGTCTTCCCCAACACGGGCAAGTACGACACCCTGGTCGAACATCTGCGACGGCGTCAAGGGTCGAGCGCGATAGTCTATCGGGGTTCCCAGAAAGGATGCGATGAGCTTGCTGCCGACCTTGCCGAAGAGGGCTTTAAGTCGCTGCCTTACCATGCAGGGCTTGGTAGTGAGATGAGGCAGCGCAACCAGGAGCGTTTCGTGCGCGACCAAGTGGACGTGATAGTCGCGACCGTCGCCTTCGGCATGGGTATTGACAAGCCCGACATACGGCTTGTCGCCCACTACGATATGCCCGGCTCCATCGAGCGGTACTACCAGGAATCGGGACGCGCCGGACGCGACGGCCTGTCGTCCGACTGCATCTTGTTCTACGGAGCGCAGGATCGTGAGCGCGAGATGTTCTTCATCGGGCGCATGGAAAACGACTTGGAACGCGAGTCCGCGGAGGCCAAGCTGGATGCGATGGTGAGCTACTGCCAGACCGGGGCCTGCCGCCGCGTTGCGCTACTTCGCTACTTCGGAGAGGAACAGTCCGAGGAAAGCTGCGATTCCTGCGATGTGTGCGAGGCAGAAACGTTCGACGCCACGGTAATCTCGCAGAAGATACTCTCCGCTGCGATACGCACGGGCGAGCGATTCGGCGCTACATACGTATCCCAGGTTCTGACCGGAAGACGAGTCAAGAGCGTCGTGGATCGCAATCACGACAGCCTGTCGGTGTTCGGAATCGTTGACGACTACACCGCGAAGGCTATACGCGAGATTATGGCTACGCTCGTGAGCCGCGGTCTGCTGGCCCGAAGCAGTGACTCGCGCTATCCCACTTTGTCAGTAACCCGACAGGGGCGTCGCTTCCTGAATCAGCGCGAGAGCATAGAGTTGCCAATTCTGGAAGGCATGAAGCGGGCAAAGAAACGCGCCGAACTGGACTACGACAACGACTTGTTCCAGAAACTGAGAGAACTGCGAACGAGATTGGCCTCCGAGCGCGGCGTACCTCCATACGTCGTGTTCGGCGATGTGTCCCTACGCGAAATGGCGCACTACTACCCCCAGAGCGAGGATAGCTTTCTCCGGATAACCGGCGTGGGCCGCGTCAAACTCCGCGACTTCGGTGACGACTTCCTTGAAACGATACGTTCCTACGCCGAGCCGAAGGGCATCGAGGACCTCACTGCCACGGCGTCGCCTGGTGCCCCGAAGGAGCCCCGGCGATCCCCAAACGGGAACTCTTCACGAAATTCAGGAATAGGTTCTTCGCTTCAAAAGACACTGGCTCTTCTGCAGGAGGGAATTCCATTCCAGGAGGTCGTCAACCGTCGGGGTCTGGCGAGTTCAACGGTTTCGTCTCACATCGAATGGCTCATAGAGTCGGGCGATTTGAAAGACTACGAAAGATACCTACCCGCCGACGCTGATCTGAAGCGAATCACCCACGCATTCGAGAAAGTGGGTGACGATAAACTGAGACCCGTACACGAAGCCCTGGGCGGTGAATACCCCTACTGGAAAATCCGCCTGGCGAGGGCGCACCTCCGCAGACAGAAAGTTGCACAGGGAATGACCGAAGGCTTATAACTGAATACTAAAAACTAAGGACCGAGAACTAAAGACCATGAAATTCAGCAACTTCCTGTTCCCGCAGTCAGATACGCCTGACACCGACCATGAAGTAGTTACCGACGCCCTGCGCGAGGCCGAACTGACCGAAGAGCTAGGCTTCGACGGGGTCTGGCTGGGCGAGCATCACATAGACGGTGCCTGCGCCTACGTTGACCCGGTCACGTTCGCCGCCGCCGTCGCCGCCCGCACCGAGCACGTCAAGATAGGTTTCGCCGCGGTTCAGATGGCTTTGCACCACCCGATCAGACTGGCCGAGCAGGTCGCCCTTCTGGACAACATCAGCAAAGGCCGGATCATCCTGGGCATCGGACGCGGCACCGCGTACAACTTCTACGAATACCGCAGTTATGGAATCCCTTTCGCTGAGGCGCAGGGAAGGCTCGTAGAGTCCGAGGAAATACTTCCGAAGGCTTGGACGACAGAGAACTACCGGCACAAGAGTGAGTTCTTCGACATAGACCTCCCCGTCCTCAGGCCGAAGGTCTATCAGAGTCCGTATCCGCCGATTATCCGCGCGGTGGCAACCGAGGGCTCGATGATCGAAATGGCCAAACAGGGCCGTCCGCTTATGCTCGTCGTCCAGCCCGACGACGAGACCGAGAGACGCTTTCGGGTTTACCGGGACACGCTGGCCGAATCCGGCCTGGATGAAGAGAGTGTAGAACGGGTTATGGGCGAATGCTGGATTTGGCGGAACATCTACGTCGCCGACACCGACGCCGAGGCCGAGAAGCTCGCCGCCAGGGTCCACGAGGCCAACCGTAAACACATATCCGAAACACGGCTGCGTCTGAACACTGCCGAGGAAATGGCGTCAGTCAAAACCGGCCTCGCTGACCCAAGGTTCAACGTGGAAAACAGCATGATATTCGGCTCGCCCGATACGGTCGCCGAACGTATAGAGCGACTGGGACGCATAGGTGTGGGCGGCCTCATCCTCCACTTCCGCGTAGGTCCCATGACATGGGAAGAGAATGAGCGCAGCCTCCGAATGTTCGCCGACGAGGTAATGCCCAGGTTCAGGGCCAATTGAGAATTATGAATTCAGAATTGGGGATATGGCATAGTGAAGCAGGGTACTCAGATCCCAGATAGAGACGCAACCGACCAGTCGGTTGCGAGAGACTTCGTACAACTTCCCAGAAGGCAGGTCGTCCTCACCATGGTCGGTCTGCTAATGGCCATGTTCCTGGCGGCCTTGGACCAGACCATCGTGTCCACTGCCATGCCCCGAGTCATTGCCGACCTAGGCGGGTTCGACCGCTACACCTGGGTCACCACCGCGTACCTTGTTGCCTCTACCGTCGCTGTCCCGATAGTGGGAAGGCTCACCGACATCTACGGGCGCAAGATATTCTTCATCGGGGGAATTTCCGTATTCATATTGGGGTCCGTGCTGGCGGGCATGAGCGAGACGATGACACAGCTAATCGCCTTTCGAGCGATTCAGGGACTCGGCGGCGGCGTCATCATGGCCAACAGCTTCGTCGCCATCGCCGACCTGTTCCCGCCCGAGGAAAGGGGCAAGTTCCAGGGCTTCCTGGGTGTAGTGTTCGGAATGTCTTCAGTCATAGGACCCACGCTGGGCGGCTTCATAACCGACAACTTCTCCTGGAATTGGATATTCCTTATCAACGTGCCGGTCGGAATCCCTGTGCTGCTCCTCATAGCCTGGCTCTTCCCGAAGATAACCCCCGAGGTCGAAAGCCGGAAACTGGACTACCCTGGCATGGTGACTCTGATCTTGGCGGTGACACCCACCCTGCTTGCCCTCTCATGGGGCGGCGTACAGTATGCTTGGGTTTCGCCGCAGGTCTTGGGATTTCTCGCATTCGGCTTGGCAATGGGTGTCGCTTTCGTAGTCATAGAGTCCAGGACCGACTCACCCATAATGCCGCTGGAGATATACAGGAATCAGATGGTGGCCGTCTCGCTGTTCGCCACATTCCTGACAGGGTTCGGAATGTTCGGAGCTATAATCTTCATTCCGTTATTCTTCCAGGGTGTCCTCGGCGCTTCCGCCACAAGCAGCGGGAGTTTCCTGACCCCCATGATGCTCGGAATCGTGTTCGGTGCGACTCTGTCCGGCCAGTTGCTTTCGAGGACCGGCGGTCACTACCGCATACAGGCCATCATCGGCACCGGGCTGATGTTGCTGGGCGCGATCCTCATCTCCACCATGAACCCAGAAACGAGTTTCCTGCGCGCAGTCGGCTATATCATCGTACTGGGAGTTGGGCTTGGCACGACCTTCCCTACTTTCACTCTTTCAGTGCAGAACTCGGTGCCGTTCAGGCTGATGGGCATATCTACCTCCGCCCTCCAATTCTATCGCTCGATTGGTGGTATGCTTGGACTCGCAGTTCTCGGATCGGTCATGGCAGGCAGGTTCGCCTCGAAGCTGGAGGACATGGTTCCGGAAAACGTCACTGCCGCACTGCCGCCTGGCCAGCTTGACGCCATCAAGGATAACCCGCAGGCTCTCATTGATCCGTCGGCAGTGGATAGGCTGAAGTCCGGCTTCGCCCAGGCTGGACCGGACGGCGCTCGGATGGTGGAGACTCTCCTGGGATCGCTGAAGACCGCACTCGCCGGGGCCATCAGCGACGTATTCATTCTCGCCTCGGTCGTGTTGGCGCTGTCCCTGGTGGTATCGTTGTTCCTCCACAGGTCGGGGTTCACAATGCCCGAGACCGGAGGCGAGAATGTTCCGGGCGAAGTGCCGGAACGTCGGGCTTAGATTCTCAGAGTCAGAGAGCAAATTGCGCAAACACTGGAAGCTAATCTCGACTGTGGCGCTCGCGGCGCTGGTCGTCGCTTTCTTCGCGCTGCTCGCCTTTGGTCTCGCCAATAAGACGCCCGCCACCGGGCGCAGCGGTGTAACCAGGGTCGGCAATCCCGCTCCCGCTTTCTCGATGACTCTTTTGGACGGCGGTGAATTCCATCTCGAAAACTATACGGGAAGGCCGCTGGTGATCAACTTCTGGGCCTCATGGTGTCCGCCCTGCCGCGACGAGTCGCCCGGCTTCGAGAGGGTCTGGCGGAAGTACCGCGACACCGGAGTATTGTTTGTTGGCGTTGACATTCAGGATACGGAAGAGGAAGCCACGCGATACATAGAGGAGTTTGATCTCACCTTCCCGAACGGTCGTGATCCCGATGGCAAGATAACCGTCGAGTACGGCGTCATCGGGCTGCCGGTCACGTTCTTCATAGGAGCGAACGGCATAGTGGAAGGAAGATGGGTCGGCGCAGTACCCGAGGACAAGCTGGAAGACTGGACTCTCGCACTGTTGGATCGCTCCGTACCGTCCGATGAGTCGGACGGCGAAACTACCGACGGCTTCTTTCCATTGAGGTGAGCGTCCCCTATAATCTACATTGGAGTGCGTTGAGCGCGTCGGGAAGGATAAAGCTATGACAACCGCTGAACAGCCCATCACCAGGACTGAACTGCGTGAGGAACTAAGGCACTATGCCACAAAAGCCGACCTCGCCGAACTGCGGGTTGAACTCCATCAAATCGAAACCAGACTGATCAAATGGATGGTCGGACTGATGGTTGCATCATCAGCCGTAGCAACCAGTCTCGCTCTGTTGATTCAGCGACTTATTGGAAGCTAACCATAAGTATTGCTACGCGCTTTGGTAACTCTCCAGCGCCTCGTCCGGGAAGTCGGCGTTGGAGTACACTTTCTGAACGTCGTCGAGTTCCTCTAGCTGGTCGAGCAGCCTTAGTATCTGACCGGCGGACTTATTATCCAACGGAACGGTGTTGCTTGGTATCAGAGACACCTCGGATGAGCTTATGGTCGCGTCGCTCGACTCCAGCGCGCTGCGAACGTCCTCCAGGGTGCTGGGCTCCGAAAAGACCTGGAGAGTGTCTGAGTCCGCGTCGAAATCGTCCGCTCCCGCGTCAATCGCGACGAGCGTGAACTCCTCCGCCTCTTCCTCTGAAACTTCCACTGTAATCACACCACGCTTGTTGAACTGCCATGAGACCGCGCCGGACTCGGCCAGGTTGCCGCCCGCCCTGGTGAGAGTGGTTCGGACGTCCGAGACTGTGCGGTTGCGGTTGTCGGTGAGCGTCTCCAGCATGATTGCCACGCCGCCCGGCCCGTAACCCTCGTAAATCATCTCGATCATCTGGACGCCGTCGTCGGTCTCGCCGGTGCCGCGCTTGATCGCCCTGTCTATATTGTCGTTGGGCATATTGGCGTCTTTGGCGCGCTGGATGGCCATCCTCAGCCTGAAGTTGCTGTCAGGGTCGCCTCCGCCCTCGCGCGCCGCCACGATTACCTCGCGCGCCAGCTTGGTGAACATCTTGCCCCGCCTGTGGTCGGTAATCGCCTTGGCGTGCTTGATCTGCGACCATTTAGAATGTCCTGCCATATCCCAATCTCCCCGGAAGTGGTGACTCGCGCCTGCCTCAGAATACTTAGGTTGCTGAAGACCCAACGTAGAATGCAATGTGCAATATGGATTAGTCGGGCGTCTGACGCTGGCCGAATTTTATCACGGGGTCAGAAGTCGGTCAAAACTCGGACGCACACAAGACCTTTGCGTAACCCATTCCCACTTCGTTACGGAGGTCTGGGTAAATGAGTAGATGGGCAAATTGATAGCTGGGCAGGCCGCCCATCCACCCGTGGATTGCCTAACGGCGAGCCCTTCGGGGTTCCCGCCTTCGCGGGCATGACGGTAGGGGAGCGGGAATGACGGTAGTTGTGCAAAGGTCTCCCTTCGCGGGCATGACGGTGGTTGTGCCGAGGTCTCCGCACACGGTAGCCTTACAAACTGATGCAGGATTCTTCTGGCGCCGGATCACTGAACAGGTCCGGGTGAATTATCCGGGCCATGATCTCCAGACCGTCCACCAGGCGCGGTCCGCTGCGACTGAACAGCGCTCCCGAGTCCACAGCATAGACACGGCCGTTGCGAAAGGCCGACATCCCTCTCCAGTCGTCGGGGTTGGTTAGCGCCTCGAATTCGGCACGCGCCTGGGCGATATTCATGCCGCAGGGCATCAGGACCAGTACATCGGGATCGGCGTCGAGTAGTTTCTGCATCTCCAGTCGGGGAGATGGTGAGCCCGGGCTGACCAGGGCATCCTTGCCACCCGCAATTTCGACCATTTCGGGTATCCAGTGCCCGGCGGCGATGACAGGGTCCAGCCACTCGATGCAGGCGACGGTTGGAGTGTCGTCGGCTTCGGCTGATGAGCGACGCACAGAGTCAATCCTCGCGCGAAGATTGAACACGGCGTGGTGCGCGGACGACGCTCTTCCGGTGTGCTCTCCGACCCGGAGGATGTCTTCCAGTACATCGTCAATACCGTGCGGATCAAGCGAAAGCACCTCCGGCGGCGAGTCGAGCCGCTGGACTGCCTGCTGCACATCCTCGAAAGACACGGCGCACACCTCGCAAAGCTGTTGTGTGATTACCAGGTCGGGACGGGCCTCGGTCAGCGTATCCTCATCCACCTCGTAGATGTTTTCACCGCGCATCATCATCTCGGTGACGAGCTTGTCTATCTCGCCGCTGCTGAGAGTGTCGGGGTCGAACCGGCTGCGGACCACTTTCGGCTTGTCAGCTGCGTCCGAGGGAAAGTCGCATTCGTGGCTGACGCCGTGGAGAGAGTCGCCCAAGCCGAGCATATAGACTATCTCGGTCGCGCTGGGGAGGAACGTGCATATGCGCATAGGTTGTCTCCTGTGTTCCGATTCATAACTCACTTTGGCTGCTTGGATTGCCGCTTTCAGAGACTTTTGCGAACCTTATTCGGAAGGACTGAATAGGTGCGTGAACTCGCAAATTCGTAGCTACTCGCACTGCCCCCCACCCCTGGATTCCCTCCTTCGAGGGAATGACGGTAGTTGTGCAAAGGTCTCCCTTCGCGGGAATGGAGAGGGGCGGCCACAAGGGACGCCCCTACGGTCTGGTTGCGAGATTATGGGTTGGCTAGAGCGCGCCTTCGTTCTCGAACGCTTGCGCCAGCTGCGCTATGCCCTCGTGTATCTCTTCGGGGGAGTTGAAGCCGAAGCAGAGGCGGGCGTAGTTCCGGCCTGAGACTCCGTCCGGGGCGAAGTTGACGCCGGCGTGGTAGCCGACATCATATTTGTCCAGGACGTCGTCGCGTATCGAGGTGATGTCGCTTCCGTCGGGCAGCTTGAGCCAGACGAACAGACCGCCGTCGGGCCTGCTCCACTCGGCGCGGTCGCCGAAGTTCTCGCCCAGCGCGGCGAGCATCGCGTCGCGCTTGGCACGCTGAACGTCGTTGATCTCCTCGATGTGAGCGTCGAGCTGGCCTGTCGAATAGCGATGAATCGCGTAGGAAGCGAACGTATTGGCCGAACCGCCGCTCTTCGCGACCAGCGCGCGGTCGAGTACGGCTGACGGGGCCGTTACGTAGCCGATCCTCATGCCGGGTGCGATGATCTTGGAGAACGAGGCGACGTACATCGTGCTGTCAGTATCGTCGAGCGAATAGATCGAGGTGGGCTGAACATCGCCGTCCAGTCGGAGGTCGGCGTAGCAGTCGTCCTCGAGAATGGGCACTCCGTGCCTGTTGGCTATCTCGACCATCGCCTTACGGCGTTCGAGGCTCATAGTCCACCCCATGGGGTTCTGGTACGTCGGTATGGTATAGATCATCTTGGGACGCTTGCCCTGCGATATGGCATTCGTGATCGCGCCCTCGAGAGCGTCCGGCAGCATACCGTCGTTGTCGGTCTCGACGCCGCGCACGTCGGCTCCGAAGCGCTTGAGCTGTCCAAGCGTGCCGCTGTACACGAAGTCTTCCGTCAGCGCCACGTCGCCCGGATCAATCAGGACTTCTATCAGCATGTGTATAGGCTGGCCTGATCCGTCCCCCAGGATGATGTCGTCCGGCGAGACGTGAATGTTCCTGTCCCTGGCGAGCTTGTCGGCGACGAATTCGCGGAGGGGCCTGTATCCCTGCGGATGAGCGTATATGGCAAGGTCCTCGCCCTCGGCCCTGAGCGCATCCTGAAGACCTTCTACCAGGCCGTCGAACGGGATGGACTTGGGATCGGGATAGGCGACCGCGAAGTCGTACTTTCCTCGCTTGACCGCACTGACCCTTGGACGGGCTTCGGGGGCGCGGCTCGAATACAGGTTTTCGAAGCTGAACTTATTCTCTTCCGGCATAGGGTTTCTCCTACTCAATTATCAATTGTCAATTCACAGTTTTGTATTGCGGCGCGACTGTATGGATTGGCCGTCAGGCGTTGTCGAACAGGCCCTCTCGCTCGAAGACATCGGCGAGTATTCCGATACCGTCGGCGATTTCGTCGGTGTCGTGATAGCTGTAGGTAAGGCGCATATAGTTGTTGGGCGAGCGGTTGGCGCGATAGACGGCTCCCGGGTTGTATTTCACGCCGGCTTGCACAGCCTTTTCGAGTGTGTTCCAGGTATCCGCGCCCTCGGGCAGTTTGCCCCAGAGCATCATTCCTCCGTGCGGGTTACTCCACTCGCAGCTTGGAGGGAACCGTTCGCCGAGAGCGGCGAGCATTGCGTCGCGCTTCGCGCCAAGTGATCTAGCCACGGACTCGATGTACTCGTCGCCGTGCTGACGCAGGTATTCGTAAATGGCCATCGAGGTCAGGTGGCTGGGCGAGGTTCCGAATCGAAGGCTGCCGACCACGTCCTTTACCGGATCGGGCACGACGCCGAACCCGAGACGCAGTCCGCATCCCAGCAGCTTGGTGTACGCGGATACGTGCATTACGCCGTCCTCGTCGTCGAGCCCATACATCGCCGGGGGCAGGGGGTCTCCGTCTATTCGGAAGTCGGCGTAGGACTCATTCTCCAGAATCGGGATACCATATCTCTGGGATATTTCGACCATGCGCTTGCGACGGTCAGCGCTCAGGGTAACTCCCATAGGATTCTGATAGACGCTGATGGTGTATATGAGCTTGGGCTTGACGCCCTCGGCGGCGAGGTCTTTGATGGTCTGTTCGAGTGCGTCGGTGTCCATGCCGTCTTCGTCGGTCGGCAGGTGGATAATGTTGGCGCGTTTGCCCAAGAGCATACCCAGCGTGCCGGAGTAGCAGAACTGTTCGACCAGGACGGTATCGCCCTCATCAACGAGGGTGTCGAGCATCACGCCGACGGCTCCGCCCGCGCCAGAGCTCAGGAATATGTTGTCCACCGGAACGTCCATGCCCCTGTTGTCGCGCAGGGCGGCGGCGATGTACTCTCGAAGGCCGACGTGGCCCTGTGGAGGCGGGTACTTGGCGAGTTCCACACCCTCGCGGGGCATTATGTCGGCCAGCGCGTCAACGAAGCCCTGCACAGGCATGGTGTCGCGGTCGGTATAGGTCACCGAGAATATGTACTTGGTGTCCTCGGCCTGTCCGGGCGGGCTCTCGACTGCCGCGGGAAGGTTCTTGGTGAACAGGTCTGTATAGTCCATTTGGTCTCCTCTCGCGCGTTTGGCGCGCGGATATGGCAGCCGAATTGTAAGCCAAGCGTGTTAGGCTGTCAAAGAAGCGCGGCGGTGGGGAAGCGTCATGGAAGTGGCGGGCATGAGTATGTCCACGAAGGGCGCGAAGGGACACAAAGATATTAGGTATTGGCATATTATGATGGATACGCATAGATGAAGCGGCGCAAGTCACCCTCATCCTAGCCCTCTCCCAGAGGGAGAGGGGACTTTTACATATGGTTAGCCGTCGTATCCGGTTAGTCCTTCGGGCGAGTCAGGGATCTTCACGTCGGACTCATCTCGCGCTCTCCAGCGTTCCATATATTCGCGGTGCTCAGCGGCTGCGATTTGGAGTTGTTCTTTGGTCATTACCGGAGGGGGCTGGGCGTCTATGATCTCCCACATAGAGAGGTCAACGCCCCGCATGGCCTCTTCATGCGCCTCGCGTTCTTCAGGGGGGATCTCTTCGACGATACGCTTGAGCTTCTCGATTACCCTGGTCATGTTTTCTTCGGATGAGAGGTAGGCCTCGCGTTCTTCGTCAATTGTCAATTGAGCGCTTTCGGCTGTCGGTTCGGCTTTGGACGCGGGCGTGACGGTATTGTCGTGCGGAGGCTGGGTATAGGTTTCATCGAAGCCGCGCTTGATGAGTTCGCGGGCTGCGGCGATGCGGTGGTGAGGCTTGAAGCCTTCGTCGTTCCTGACGCCGTCCATGACCTCTGCGTACATCTTGATGACGGTTCGACCGTCCTGGGTGAGTTCCCTGGCGTATTCGGCAAGCTGCTGTCGCGCCTCGGCTATCTCAGGTGAGATGTCGGCGTCGGGACTGCTTGTTCTCTTGACCCTGGTTCTTGGAGTTGTGGAGTTGGCGTGTATGTAGTCGGAGAACTCGGTGAGCCCTATCTTGACGAGTTCTTTGGCTGCGTCCATGCGGTGGCATGGTTGGAAGCCTTCAGAGTGTAGTTCGTTGTCTGCGACTTGAACGAGGAACCTGACAATGCGTCGCCCGTCGCCGGTTTCTTCGGCGACTATCTGGGCGAGTCGTTCGCGTGGTGTCAGGTTGTCGTTGTCGCTCATTGGTTATTGGTCCTTAGTGGTTAGTTCTTAGAAGTGGAAGCGCCCAGTGTGGAACTGAGCGCTGTGGCCATCGCCCTGTGTGGGCGAGGTGGTTGTATTCGATTTGGATGTATGATAGCACGGATATTCTGTGAGCGTCAAGGGCAACTTTGGGGGGATTTTCAATTATGAATTGGGGGCGGGTGTCTGAACTGTGATTTGGTTGATTGGGGTGATGGGCAGGATTATGGATTGCCGAGCGGCTCCCGTCCCTGGGTTCCCGCCTTCGGAAACCTTTGCGTAACCCTAGACATCTTGGATTTGGAGGTCTGAATGAATGCGGAACATGGCAAATTCCTAGCTGCTTGTACCGTCTGGCCCCACCCCTGGATTCCCGCCTTCGCGAGAATGAATGACGGTAGGGGAGCAGGAATGATGGTAGTTGTGCAAAGGTCTCGGCCCGCTATCTTTGGGTGTCGAGTACGTGGAGGTACATGAAGGCGCCGGTGTAGGTGGTGGCTTCTTCGCAGTGACCGCCGACCATCTCGCCGGAGGGACGTGCAGCGGCGAGGTGGATGTGGACACGGATGCCGCCTTCGGGGAGGGGCTGGATGTAGCCCTCGGCGCTTACGAGTTCGAGGTTTTCGTCGAGGGTGGTTCGCTCGAAGACGGGCGCGCCTTCGGTGTCATGCTCGCAGAGGTTTCGCAGCCTGAGTTGGCGCAGGCTGCCGATGCAGGAGGTTATGGCGGCTTCGGTGATGCCCTCGGACAGGGCGAAGGCTTCGAGGTCGCCGACGAGCGACTCGCCCGGCCCGAAGCGGCGGTAGATGATATGTGTGTCGTTTGATTCCCACTTCGGCATTTGATTTCTCCTCTGAGTATAAGTTAGAGCATTGGCGTGGACGATTCGACTAGGTTCTGTTGGCATTTGATGATTCAGTCCTCTAAACGATCACAGCGATAGCAACGTCAGCTATACTCCAAACTTCTGGATTCCCGTTTTCACGGGAATGACGGTAAATGTCAACACGGCCTAGTGATTCGTGGGCAGTATAATACTAATTCCAGCACGACCTTATCGCCGTGAAGAGTGTACACTCCGCAGGTACACAATTCATTAGATGCCTGTAAGCAGCCACCGCCTCAGACCAGATCAATGCCCAGCTTCGCATACGCCGCCAGATACGTTTACACAGACACAGTCATTCAGAATGACAATCTACTTCGGGTCTCGGCGTATCACGACGCCTACCAGACACGCGTGATGTCCGCCGTAGCCACTGAACCACGGTCCGCGCCCAGGCAGTTCATAGACAGTTTCGGGAACTCGACTCACCACGCACGGATAGTTTCGCCGCATGATGAATTCATCATACTTTCCATAGGGACCGTGCGCCTGCGAAGACCATCCACGCTCGACGACACATTTATTGAATCTATGGAGTACGATGAGAGCGCGCTCCGTTTCCTTGTTACTTCTCCCCTTGTCAATCCCGCGAATGTGAAAGATGCGGCTAGGGAGATAGCCGCCGGCGCCCGAAGCTTGCTGGAAACGGTAGGGGCGGTGGTTGACTGGATTTACGCCAATATAGAATATGAGCGGGGCTGGACGACGGTCGCCACACCCGCCGAGCGCATCCTCGAAACCAGAAGGGGCGTTTGCCAGGATATGACCCACCTGGCGATAGCTATGCTGAGATCGCTGGGGATTCCGGCGAGGTACGCGTCAGGGCTCCTGGTCACCCAACCCGGAGAGACGCACGCCTGGGTGGAGTACCTGCATCCGCTGCACGGCTGGACCGCGGCGGATCCGACCAGGGGGCAGCGTTTGTCAGCGGGCGGCGACCTCATCAAATTCGCAATCGGCCCGGACTATACGCATGCTTCTCCGGTGGAAGGCACGTTCAGGTCGCGCGGGACGGGGCAACTGGACGTGGCAGTCGGCCAGTTGCTGTCCCATGATCGGCCACCGTCCCTCGAGGATGCGTGGACTCTTATTGGGGGGCCGCGGCGCGCGCAGACGTTCTGGCCGTAAGGGGATCACCCTCACCCTAGCCCTCTCCCAGAGGGAGAGGGGATAAGTCGGAATCTGAATATCCATCACAACTAAGTTTTCGCACTACTAGAGATGATCTCCGAGGAGGCGGGAAATCAAGGTTCGGGTGACAAGAGTGGTAGATGGCGACTCGCTGGTAGTCGCGCGGCGCAGGTGGTTCAACTTTCTTCTGAAGCCGAAGCCATTTGCGGTGCGGCTCTATGCCATAGACGCGCCTGAGTTGTCTCAGCCACATGGACATGAGGCCAGGGAGGGTATGCGGAAGATGGCGCGCGGATCGCTGCGTCTGGATGTGGTGAACACGGACCGCTATGGACGTGTGGTTGGGGTGGTGTACCGGCGGAACAGGAAGAAGTCTCTGAATCATGCGATGGTGGCGGCCGGGCTGGCGTACTCGTACCAGAGGTACGGAAAGCTGGACGGGATTGACGAGGCGGAAGCGCGGGCGAGAAAACGGCGTCTGGGAATATGGAAGTCGGGCGGATCGCAGACACGTCCCTGGGATTACAGGCGCAGTCCAAGGGAAGGGAGAGGCAAGAAGGGGCGGTGGCGGCTCAGGCTTGTTGCGTTCCTGGCCTTGATTGGCGCGATGCTGTTGGGGGTGAATTGGTTGTGGGGAGTCTGGAGAGAAACGCTCGGGGCGATACTGGGAGTGTGATTGCCAGTTGGGATCAATCTCCGTCCGCCGCCGCGTCACTCGCCATCGAGGGCAGACCCACAACCGGCATGACTTCTTTGGCGAAGAGTTCCATGGAGCGCAGGACTTTCTTGTGGTCGAGGCCGCCCATGGCGAAGTTTGCGCCGAGATATTCGACGCCCGCGCGCTTGAGTTCTTCGATTCGAGAGATGCAGTAGTCCGGGTCGCCGATGATGGCTCGGTTCTCCAGGACGTAGTCCAGGGCGACGGGGGTTTCGGTGCGTGTGCGACGCCACTCCTCGATGTCGTGGTAAATCTCGCTCCCGCCGTCTTTGAACCAGTTGCGCCAGAAGAGCATATCGAGCACCCATTCGAGGTGGGCGGTGGTGTCGGCTATGGCCTGTTCGGTGGTCTCGGCGACGTACATATATCTGAAGAACGGGACTTCGGACGCTGGCCGGTTCAATCCCGCCCCTGTGGACTTGCTGACGAAGCGGCGCAACAGGTCGAGCGCGGGCGCAGTGTCCATGACGACGGCGATGCAAAGGTTGTGTCCCTTCGATATGCAGTAGTCGAGTGTCTCAGGTGTGCGAGTCGCGGCTATGTATATAGGAGGGTGTGGCTTCTGAAGCGGAGGAGGCGCGAGACTCACCTTGTTCATGCTGTAGAATTGGCCGTTGTGCGAAAATTCAGGGTTCGTCCAGAGTCCCTCGATGATATTGATACTCTCCTGGAAGTGTTCCTGGCTGGTAGCGGGATCAACGCCGAATCCACTGTATTCGTAGCCGTAAACACCCCTTCCGAAGCCCACGTCGAGGCGCCCGCCGCTTATCGCGTCCATAGTCGCGGTGTCCTCGGCGAGCCGTATCGGGTTGTGGAGCGTGGGTATCAGGACGCCAGTGCCCAGCCTGATCTTCTCGGTGCGCCCGGCTATGTAGGCGGCTATGACCAGCGCGGAGGAGCCTACGCCGTAGCGCGTGAAGTGGTGCTCGGCAATCCAGGCGCTGCTGAATCCGAGGTCTTCGGCGAGGCAGACCTCGTCCGCCGCGTTAGACAACAGCCTGGCGGCGTCAGTGTTCTGAGGCCAGGGGACGTGGGTGAAGAGGGCGTATTTCATTGGCCGGCCTTTCGCTTTTGCGCGAATACAACGGGATGGCTCTCCGGCTCCGCTCCAACCGATTCGTCGAAGCCGCTCCCGGCAACTGACATTTCCAGAATATCGAAACCGATTTCAGTCAGATGTCGTTCATAGTCTTCCAGAGCGTAGCTGCTCCAGTACATGGTGGAACCGAAGAATTCGTCCAAGTATGTTTCTTCATCGTAGCGCGGCAGAAGGCAGAATAGGTAACCGCCCGCTCCCAGCCAGTTGTGAATTCGACGAAACAGGGCTTGATGCTCGCTTCTGGGCAAATGAAATATCGAGTAGAAGGCGGTAACCGCATCGAACGTCAGAGGCTCGAAAGCGACTGACATAATATCGGCCCGGATAAACCTTCCCGCGGGAACGTTTGCCCTAGCGAGTTCGATCATGCTGTCCGAAATATCCACTCCCGTGACATCGAACCGCTCAGATAAGGCGCGCGCCACGGGAACTCCCGCGCCGCAGCCTATGTCGAGAACCGCCGCGCCGTCGTCCAGAACACCCAAAAGCGCGTCAAGCTCCCGACCGGCCTCGGACTTACGGGACTCGTGGTAGGCAGCGGCGCACTGGTCGTAGCCACTGCGCACGAGCGCCTTGTAGTTAGTGGCGACGGTATTCAAGCTAGATAACTTTCTGGGCTTTCAGAGAGTCGAGCGTGTCCGAGTCGGCGTCGAAGAATTCGGCGAACACCTCGGCGTTGTGTTGACCGAGCAGCGGGGCCGCTCTGAAGTCAACGGGTGAGTCGGACATCTTTACGGGACAGCCTGGCAGGGTGAATTCGCCCCGGTCGGCGTGGTTCACCGTGACTATCATCTCGCGCTGCCTGAGGTGTTCGTCTGCGTAGAGATCAACCGCGTTGAAGCACGCGCTGCATGGGATACCCTTCTCGCCGAGAATCTTCATCGCCTCGAACTTGGTGTGTCGCTGCGTCCATTCATCTATCAAGCCGTTGATCTCTGCGGTGACTTCGATGGCCTGGTCGGGGTCGTCGAGTCGAGGGTCGTCATAAAGCTCCTCGTGGCCGATGGCTTCGACGAGGGCTTTCCACATCGGCTTGCGGGCAGGGGACGCTATCATGTACACGTAGTCGTCCGGACCGCCCGGGGCGCAGTGGAACGTTCCCACTCCCGGGCTTGATCTCAGGCTGTTGCCGGTGCGCTCAGGTGAGACGCGGCCCTGTTCCGCGCGAGCCATCCATGTGCGGCTCAGGTTGACGATTGCGTCCTGCATCGAGACCTCGATGACCTGTCCTCTGCCGGTGCGTTCGCGCTGCCAGAGCGCGGCGAGAATGCCGATAGCGGCGTGCATTCCGGTGGCTGAGTCCCCGGAAGTCGTGCCAGGGCGCATCGGGGGGCCGTCCGGCTCGCCGGTGGCGCAGAAGCCGCCGCCCGCCGCCTGCGCGACAGGGTCGAAGCTCTTGTACCGGCTGTACGGGCCGTAAGTCCCGAATCCCTTGACGCGGGCGAGGATGATGCGCGGGTTGACCTCTGCCAGTACGTCGTATCCGAGTCCCAGCCGCTCCAGCGTACCCGGTGCCAGGTTCTCGGCCACTATATCCCCCTGCCTCACCATATCGAAGAACATCTCTTTGCCCTTCGCTGACTTCAGGTTGAGGGTAACGCTTCGCTTGTTGGAGTTGTAGTGAATGAAGTAGGGGGAGTCTCCTTCTCCGCCGGCGACGCCGCGCCCGGGGTCTCCGACATTCGGCTGCTCGATCTTGATTACGTCCGCGCCAAGCCAGGCGAGCATCTGGGTGCAGGACGTGCCAGCCTCGAACTGAGTCAGGTCTATGATTCGGATGCCGTCGAGCGCTTTTTCCATCTTCGACTCCTTCTAGGCGACTGGGCAGTCTAATATACTTATGCTAATCGGCTAGGTTTAACCTTGCTTTCAGAGTGTCTGTATTCTATCGTTGAGTCACTATCTATTGTGACGCAGTTTACAGTGCAGACGCATATTTGGGAATCAGGAAGTTTGACCATGACTGGATTTCTGGCTCGTATCTGCGCAAAAAGGCCCTGGGTCACCGTCGGCGCCTGGATAGCGCTGGTGGTAATTGCCGGGCTTCTGATACAGAGTCTTTTCGCAAGCGCGACGACCACGGAACTGGTCCTGTCCGGGAGCGCCGAGTCGGCGCGGGCGTCCCAACTGCTGGAGGACAGACTTCGCGGACCCGAACCGCTGGTTGAGATTGTCATTGTTCAATCGGACTCTTTGACGGTGGATGACGCCGAGTTCCAGGCGAAAGTGGAGTCGGTTTTCCATGAGGTCATGGCGCTTGGCAGTGAGAATGTAGTCTTTGGACGGAACTACTACCAGGAGAATGATGTAACCCTGGTGTCCGCCGACCGTCGGACTACAATCATGGAAATCGTACTGGCGGGAACTTTCGATGAAGCGGCCGTAAATGTCGAACACGTCATAGATGTGGTCAAGGAAGCGGATGCGGCGGACGACTTCCGCGTTCTCGTCGGAGGAACAGCGAGCATATCGTTCGAGACCAACGAACTCAGCCAGCATGACCTGGAGCAGGGCGAGCGTTTCGGCCTCCCGGTTGCGCTGATCATCCTGCTGGTACTGTTCGGCACGGTGATCGCCGCGCTTCTACCCATAGGACTGGCCGTATTCGCCATCATCGTTGCGCTGGGTCTGGCTGCGGTTATCGGCCAGGCGTTCGAGCTGGTGTTTTTCGTAACGATGATGATTACGATGATAGGTCTCGCCGTCGGCATTGACTACTCGCTCTTGATCGTGTCCCGTTTCAGGGAGGAGATGAATAAAGGCCTGGACAAGCTGGAGGCAGTGGAGCGGGCCGGCGACGCCGCAGGCCGGACGGTGCTTTTCAGCGGCGTAACGGTCGTAATCGCACTTTGCGGGATGCTGATAGTGCCTGCCTCGTTCTTCCAGTCGCTGGCCGTTGGAGCGATTCTCGTCGTCATAGTCGCATTGGCCGCTACGCTGACGCTTCTGCCCGCTGTGCTCGCATTGCTCGGCACGGGCGTGAACCGGCTTAGGATTCCGTTCGTAGGCATGAGCAATCTTGAGAGCGCCGAGGTGAATAAGCAAGGATTCTGGGAGGCGACAACCCGGGTGGTAACCAGATATCCCGTAATAAGCATCCTCGTGATTGGCGTTCCGATGCTCGTGGTGACTTTCTTCTACTTCCAGATAGAGACCGGGCTCAACGGCGTTGATACATTCCCTGAGGGGGCTCAGACCAGAGAAGCCTTCTTCGTACTGGAAGAGGAGTTCTCGTTCGGTCTGGTCAATCCGACCGAGATAGTGATTGACGGGAACGTCAACGACCCACAGGTGCAGGGCGCTATCGCCAAGTTGCGGGAATCTCTGGGCAACGATCCGAGATTCCCCATTCCGCCAGTGATGGTTCCCAACCCGTCCGGCGACCTCGCGCTTCTGACTCTCCCGATTCCCGGAGAGTCTCGAAGCAGGGCGAACGTTGACGCTGTCACGGACATTCGAGAGCAGCACATTCCCGCCGCTTTCGCCGGAGTCCGGGCAGACATTTACGTCGGAGGCGTGACCGCGATTGCCGCAGACCTCTTCGGTGTGGTTGACAGGTACACTCTGATTGTCTTCGCTTTCGTGCTGGGCTTCAGCTTCATCGTCCTTCTGCTGGTTTTCCGGTCAATCGTCATTCCGGTAAAGGCGGTCATCATGAACCTGCTTTCGGTCGGGACCGCGTATGGGCTTATGGTGCTGGTGTTCCAGAAGGGTATCGGAACTGACCTGTTGGGATTTCAGCACGCCGAGGTTATTGACGCATGGATTCCGCTGTTCCTGTTCACGATACTGTTCGGGCTTTCGATGGACTACCACGTGTTCCTGCTGAGCCGGATCCGTGAACGTTACGACCAGACCGGAAGCAACGCCGAGGCGGTTTCCTATGGTCTGCGGTCCACGGCGGGAATCATCACGGGCGCGGCGCTGATTATGGTGGCGGTGTTCGGGGCGTTCGCGTCGGGAGAGACGATCATCAACCAGCAAGTCGGGTTCGGACTGGCGGTGGCTGTGCTTTTGGATGCGACGCTTGTGCGCTCGGTCTTGGTGCCGGCCAGCATGGAGGTGCTGGGCAGGGGTAACTGGTATCTGCCGTCGTGGCTGGAGTGGATGCCCGACTTGCGAGTGGAAGCTGTGGAGGAGTAGTTTCGTATCACCGTGCATAGTGGGTAGGAGAATCCTGAGACTGCGACAATGAAGATACCATCAGACTATATCGAGGGTTACGAGACGGCGCGCCCGCTCGACCCGGAGATGGCATCTAACTACGTCGCTCACACGACAATAGCTGATCCCGAAGCCGATTACGTGGTCGAACGCCTTTCGTCTCTGCGACCGGAAGAGTCCTGGCCCCTCATCGAGGCCGGAATGAACAACGACGAGGACGCGCTGCGGGATGCTCCGTCCTACCTGCATGACTTCTTCAAAGGGATAGAAGACCCGCCGGACTGGGTTGACTTTTCAGCGCATATCCCCGGAATCCGTATGTTCCATAGGAATTCCCAGCTCGTCCTGGGCGCGTTCGTCGGTGGAGTTCTGGTAGAGGGTTTCTCTACGAATATCGGCAAGTCCTTCTACATCACCGGACGATTGCGGGACCAGGGCGTCAGAAGACTGAAACAGAACAACCGCCACATGGTCGAGATATTCATGCCCGGCGGACTGGAAAGGGACGGCGACGGCTGGAAGTTGTCTGTAAGGATCCGGCTGATCCACGCGCAGGTCAGACATCTTCTGAACAACTCGTCCGAGTGGGAGGAGGAGGAATGGGGAGTACCTCTTAGCTCGGCGCATATGGGATTCGCCATCTCAGCATTCTCGGCAAGGCTGATCAAACACCTGAAGAGCCTGGGAGCCGTGTTCGATGACGAGGAGCGCGAGGCCTTCATGCAGATCTGGCGCTACTCCGGCTATCTGATGGGCATTCCTGAGACCATCCTGTATGAGGATGAGGAGCACGCGCTGAGGATATTCGAGATTGGCGGGATATGCGAGCCTCCCGCGTCGCTGGAGTCAATCGTCATGGCTAATGCGCTTGTCAACTCCGCCCCGCTCGTCATAGGGATAGAAGATCCGGAAGAACGCAGCAACCTGTCAGGGTATGTTTATAAGGTCTCGCGTGCGCTCATTGGAGACGAGCTTGCCGACGAGTTGATGTACCCCAAGAGTTCGTCGTTCGGGGTACTGCCGCTGTTCAGGATGCAGTCCCGTTACTCTGCTATTCTGTCCAGGATCTTGCCCAAGCGCGCCCAGGGCGAGAACTTTGCAAGATTCACCTCGCTGCTGGAAGCTTCGATGTTCGACGAGGCGGGCATCAATTACAGGCTGCCCGATCATATCTATGCCGAAAGGTCCAGCAGGTGGTGAACCCGGTACACGCAGGCTATTAGACGCTACTCTCTAAGCAGTTCAGTCAGCCTCCTGCCCACCCAGGCTCACACCTATCGGCCTGGACTCGGTCACGTCCCGAGCCAAGCTGACGTCCGCCGTAACGACTACCCGCCAGGAGAAGGCGGGCCTCGCCATACTCCGGGCGTATGGCAGAGGTTCTTTTATAGAAAAACTGGACACCACACCCGCTAAGGGCGTGGTGTCCGACTAATCCGATTTCTGTCGCTTGCGGCCCTACTTCGCTACGAAGTCGAACTGCTCGAAGTTGCCGTTGGTGATGGAAACGGGGTCCAATCCAAGCCAGCGGTCGAGGATGGTCGAGTAGGTGATGCGGAAGTCGTTGCTGAAGTGCATGTCGCCTTCAAGCTGGTCCTCGTCGCGCAGGGACGGGAAGTCGCCGTAGAAGCCGCCGTTCACGTCGCCGCCTACCACGAACGCTACTCCGCCCGAACCGTGGTCGGTGCCCGCGCCGTTGTCCCGGATGCGCCGCCCGAACTCGGAGAACATCAGCACTACTGTGTCCTTGTCCTTGCCGTGCTCCTTCAGGTCGTCCATGAAGTCCGCGACCGCTGTGGAGACGTCGTTCCAAAGCTTGGCGTGCGCCGCAAGCTCGTTCGCGTGGGTGTCGAAGCTGCCGTGCTGAGTGTAGAAGATGCGCGTGCCGACGTCGGCGAACATCACCTGGGCTATGTTCTTCATATTCTCCGCGATGGGGTTGTCCGCGTACTCGACGCTGGACGAGTAGGCCGCCGGAGCGGTCCTCAGAATGTCCGCGCCCTTGAGGGCGTCCATGCCCACCTGGCTAATGAACTGCGAGATGGTGTCCTTGCCTGATCCGCCGTAAATCTGCGAGAAGGCTTCCAGCGCCAGCGCTCGGGCGCGCTCGTCCTTGATGTCCGGCATCAGGCCGTAGGTGTCCAGGTTGCCTACCGATGCGACCGGCACGTCTTTCGCGTACATGGCGCGGGGCAGACCCCTCCCGAAGTTGACACCGGTGACGACGTTCTCGCCCTTCGGGTCCAGGTCGCGTACCGCCTGTCCGAGCCAGCCCTCGGGAGCGATGTCGTTCGGTTCCGCCGTGTGCCACACATCCATAGAGCGGAAGTGCGACCTGTTCGGGCTGGGGTAGCCTATGCCGTTTATGACGGCCACCTTGCCCTCGTCCCACAGCGACTTGATCGGCCCCATGGCAGGATTCAGACCCAGCTTATCGTCCAGGTGAAGGACTTCATTCTCGGGTATGCCGAGATACTGACGGTTGTCGTAGTAGTTCTGGTCCGCGTAGGGAATCACAGTGTTCAGTGCGTCGTTGCCGCCGCTGAGCTGCAAGACCACCACGTTCTTGTTCCCGTTGCCGTTCGCTCCCATGGCGCCTCTCCTTGGTTGGTTTTTAGTTCTCAGTAATTAATTTTCAAGGGTATTGTATCATCTATTCGCCGCTTCTGTTGTAGATCTGGACTCGGTGGCGGTTGCTCTCGGTCACGTACATCCGTCCCTCGGAATCGAGCTTTACCGACGTCGGCGCCCAGAAATATTTCTCGATATGAGATGATACTTCGTGCGGGTCGTCGTTGAAGAACTCTATCTCAGGTTCCATATTGGCTCGTGATCGCGCTGCCGCCTCCTCCAGATTGATGGACAGGAATGCCTCCGCCCACTTGGAGTCGGTCGCCTCGCCGCGCAGCGTCTGGACATGGCCGCCGTCCGCGTCGAAAATCACGATGCGCTCGTTGCCCCAGTCCGCGACATAGACCATCCCTGCTTCGTCAACCGCGACCGCCGACGGCCTGTAAAGCTCGCCCTCGCCCCGTCCGCTGCTTCCAAACGAGCGGACGAATTCGCCGTCCAGAGTCAATTTCTGGACACGGTCGTTGCCCCAGTCCGCGACATACAGATGGTCGTCCGGCCCGACCGTCAGTCCCCATGGAAGCTCGAACTGGGAATCGCCTTCCCCATGCGAGCCGAACGAAGAGACGAACGCGCCGCCGCTGGTGAACACCTGGATTCTGTGGTTGTGCTGGTCCGCGACGTAGAGCCTGTCTTCGCCGTCCAGCGCGAGGCCGGCGGGTCCGTCGAAATTGCCGGGCGCGCTGCCCGTCTCGCCCCAGTGCCTCAGCAGGTTGCCCTCCGTGTCGAACACGTTGATCACGTTCAGGTCTTCGTCGCTTATGTAGATGTTCTCCTGGCTGTCCTGCGTAATGGCTACCGGCCAGATGAAGTGTCCCGGCTCCTCGCCGAACGACGCGAACGTGCCGTAATACTCGCTGTCTATGTCGTAGATGGTCACCCGCACGCCGCGAGTGTCCCCCTCCAGCGACCGGCTTATCGTGTACAACTTGCCGTCCTTCCCGATCAGGGTGTCCACCGGGTAGTAGAACCCGCGGCCCTCCATGGTGGAAAGCCCGATGGTGTGGCTGTATTCCAGCCTTCCGGTTCCGATTTCGAGTGTGGTCATTGGATCTCTCCTATGCCCTCTGGAATTCGTGCGTGGCGGCTATCATCTGTAGAAGCTCCGCCACTCTCTCCCTGTTCTCGTCGCTCAGTTCGGGGTCCGCGACCAGTTCTCCGCCGCTCGCGGCGTAGTCCACCAGCGAAGCCCGCGTGTCGTCCGACACCGAGATCATGCCTATTTCGTCCAGGCAGCGGTCAACCAGTTCCGCCGGTCCGACGGACGAGCCGCCGTTCGTGGCGACGCGCTCTATGATAGACCTGACCCCGGGATGGTCGGTGTTGCCGAGCTGACTGGAAGCAAAGTTCAGCCTCTCGACGAACGTGCCTGTGTCTATCCACTCCAGGCCCTCGTGCCATCCCTCTACCGAGGGCGGGTTGATCAGGTACTGGCCCATCCAGGTCATCTGCAACTGGCGGTCCACGATCTGGCGCTTCGGCCTGTGGAACTCGCCTGTGAGCCTAAGCACGCCGGTGACGATCTCGGCGGGGCTCTTGACGCGAGCGTACCAGGAGTCCTGCGACTTGAAGAAGTCGGACGTGAACAGCACATGAAGCATGTGGCCGATGTCGTAGTTGCTTTCGAAGTACGCTTTGGAGAGTATCTCGATGGCCTCCGGGTCCTGCGGCTCTACGTAGGGCCACTGCGGCACGGGCGGCTCGTCGGCGACGAAGAAGTGGTACATATGCCGCGCGATGAATGCCGCCGTAGCGGGCTGTCGGCAGATGATGTCAACTATCTCCTCGCCGTCGAAGTTGCCGCGCTGTCCCAGGAACTCCTTCTCGCCGTCGTCGTGGTCGTTCTCGTCGAACTCGAAGTGCCAAGAGATGCGTCCATACGGCCAGATCGAGTCGCGCTCCGCCCGGAGAGCCATGTACTCCCTGTTGCCGATAGTCCATCCGGTGAACGCGCGGGACGCCTCCTTGATGTCGTCTTCGGAGTAGTTGCCCACGCCCATCGAGAACAGTTCCAGCAACTCCCTGCCGAAGTTCTCGTTGATCGCACCTTTGTGGTTGTCGTGATTGTCCAGCCACACGATCATGGACGGGTCTCTGGCGAGTTCTAAGAGGAGTGTCTTGAAACTCCCCATGCCGTAGCGTCGGAACATCCTGATCTGGTCGCTCAACACCTTGCCGTTCGTTATCTTGGGGTAGCCGGTGGCGAAGATCCCATGCCAGAAAAGCGACATCTTCTCTTGCAGCGCGTCGGTGGACGTCGCCATCTTGTACAGCCAGTAGGAGCCCGGGCTTATCTGCCCCATCATGCCGGACTGCTCGTGGTGATAGCGTCGGATGAGGTCGTCGCCCATCTCGCTGCGAGAGCCGGGATTCAGAAGTTCGCGGACGGTCTCTTCGTAGCCCTTCTCCGCATACGCTTCGAGCTGACTCCGGTTCGCGCCGAACCCGGCGCGCCTCATCAGGTGTGCCATCAATTGCAGGTCTGCCGTTGCCGTCGTCATCTTCTGCGCCTCCCTCTATTCGCTTTGTAAATTATGATCTCTTTTACGTTTCTGCCGCTCCGTTGGGATTCTCGGACCCGAATCCCTGCCAACGGATGGAATCGGTACGTAGTTTGCCTTATATGTAAGGCAAATATACCACATATTGCGGAATGTGGAAGGGGCTGATTTGGGTGAGAGAATGTTTCATCAGCCCTGGTTGCTCAACTCATAGATGAATCTGGGCGGGAACCCCGTGCGCCTCCGTGTTCGAACCGGACTCCGATGCATCTGTCCGTCTTTGTCAACTCTTTGCCAACGATGCTACACTGCCTTCAAGTTATGAAATCTGGACCGCGGGGAGGGAATGCTATGTTGACCGAGACCTCAGACATTTCCAACGACACATCCGAGATTCGCTTCCTCACAGAAGAAGAAGACCTCGCAATGAAGGAGAAATTGGCCCAGAAGCGCTTCGGTATGAGCTTGGACCAATTTAGAGAGGCGTGGCAGTCGGGGCAATTCGACGACGATGAAGAGAGGCACAACGAGGTAGTCAGTCTTGCGATGATGCTGCCCGAATACTGGACCGATTGATGGTCGGCAAGTCCTCCCTGCACACATTAGATGACTACATTCGAGGCATTCGGTTGCTCTTATCGTGCGTCACCCGGTATGTGGCAGTCCCGATTAACCGCGACAGCCAAAATTACGTGACTATCAACTACGGGAATCACGTAGCGCTCGGCGTCTCATCAAGATTCAGTCTTGAGTACCAACAGAATTACACTGTCGACGAATCCGGGATCGAGACCAGTGGATACATTTACACAGTCTTTGATAACCGGACACAGCAAGTCCTGAACTATCACTGGCATCCTGGAGGAAGAAGCCACATCGTCACACCTCACCTGCACCTCAAGCAGGGTGCGCGGGTCGGCTTGCCCGAAGTCCGCGACGCTCACCTACCCACGGGCTACGTCACCCTCAGCGCATTCTTGGAGTTCCTCATCCGCGACTTTGGAGTAGCGCCTCTCCGCGACGACTGGCAGTCCATCCTCAGCGCTAACACGGACTTATGATCTCCCCTCAGTCCATTCCGACGTTAGGGGAACTTTGACATTTCGTTGACACCCATCTTGTCCATAGTTAGCATGACCCCGAACTCGACCTGACTAACCGAATGGGAAGCGTGGCGCACATGACCACTCCAACGCATGAACGAAAACCGAGACTCGGCGGAAAGGTTGCCATTGTGACTGGCGCGGGCGCGCGCGGCGACATCGTTGGCAATGGTCAGGCGACGTCAATCCTGTTCGCATACGAAGGGGCGAAGGTCTTGCTCGTGGACAACGATGAGGAGCGCGTCAAGGGCACCTTGGATGCAATCGAGTCACACGGCGGAACTGCGTCCGTGTTCATCGGCGACGTGACCTCCGCCGAATCCTGCCGCGACATGGTACGGACGGCGCTGGACCGCTACGGCAGACTGGACATCCTCCACAACAACGTTGGCATCGGCGGCGCGGGCACCGTCGTCGAGGTGACCGAAGATGTTTGGGACAGCGTGATGGAGGTCAATGTAAAGTCCATGATGCTCACCGGGAAATACGCCATCCCCGCGATGGCCGAGACCGGCGGAGGCTCCATCATCAACATATCCTCGATTTCTGCGATCAGACCTCGCGGACTCACCGCCTACACCGTGTCCAAGGGCGGAGTCATAGCGCTCACACACGGTATGGCGATAGACCACGCCGCGCAGGGCATTCGCGTCAACTGCATCCTGCCTGGCCCGGTCTATTCCTCGATGGTCGCGCCGGGAATGTCCGACGAGCGCAGGGACACGCGCCGCAGTTCCTCGCCTCTCGGCGTGGAGGGCACGCCCTGGGATATAGCATGGGCTGCCGTTTACCTCGCCAGCGACGAATCCAAGTGGGTGACCGGCGTCGCCTTCCCCGTGGATGGCGGCGTCACCCTCGTCAGCCCGCCCCGCTGACCGCCTCAAGACTCAATTGCAATTCACGCGACAATACTGCTGAACTTAGAACCCCCCGGTAGATGGACGGTATTCAGATGCGCACGATAGACATACACGCACACATCTCTCCCGAAGCATTCGTCGCCTCCGTGGAGTCCGGCGAGGACTGGCACGGCATCACCGCCGAGGCGGTTCCGGCTCACCGGCATAATCCACGCACTATGTGGACCCCGGAAGAACGCCTCGCCGACATGGACTCTCTTGGCGTTGACGTGCAGGTCCTTTCGACGAACGCGGTCCTGTACAACTACGACAAGGACGCCGAAGCGACTGTGGCAATGGCGCGCGACTGTAACGATTACATCTCGCAGCTAACGAAAGACCACCCCAGCCGCTTCTCCGGACTCGCCACACTGCCCCTGCAGGACGTTCCCGCCGCGATTGATGAATTGGAGCGCAGCATCACCCAGCTTCGTATGAAGGGCGCGATGATCGGCGACCACGTGAACGGTCGCACGTTCGACGAGCCGGAGTTCCTGCCCTTCTGGAAGGCCGCCGAACAGCTTGGCGCGTTCATCCTGATTCACCAGGGAGGCCCTACCATCGTCAGCCCGCGCTCCGGCAAGTACCACCTGCCCAACACGATAGGAAATTTGGCGGACCGCGCAGTCACCTTTGCGTCGTTCGTGTACGGCGGTGTGATGGACGCCTGCCCCGATCTCAGGATATGCCTGTCTCACGGCGGTGGCTACACCTGCTTCGGCATCGGCAGGATGGACCGCGGGTGGCGGGTGCGACCCGAGGCTAGGGTGAATATCACCCAGCCGCCGAGCGCATATCTGAATCGCTTCTACTACGACACCATAACCCACAGCGAACAGGCGCTCCGATATGTCATAGACTCGGTCGGAATAGACCGCGTAGTGTTCGGCACCGACTGGCCCTACGACATGTGCGAGGATTGGCCCGTCTCCTGGATTCTGGGCCTCGAAAGTCTGACTCAGGAAGAGAAGGAAATGATCCTGTGGAAGAATCTCGAGGGACTGCTGGGGGTTTAACCTTTGTCCATCGCCTGAATCATCGAGAACACGGAGGAAAGTAAACCGATATGACTAACAGACTTGCCGGCCAGGTAGCGATAGTAACCGGAGGAAACAGCGGAATCGGCGAGGGTACTGCCCACCTGTTCGCCCAGGAAGGCGCAAAGGTCGCTCTACTCGCTCGTCGCGAGAAGGAAGGACACGCTGTCGAAAAGGCGATTAGAGACAAGGGTGGAGAGGCGCTGTTCGTAAGTTGCGACGTTTCCGACCGCCAACAGGTGGACGCTGCCGTCCAGAGGGTAGTTGACGAATACGGCCGGATAGACGTGCTTTTCAACAACGCCGGCGGCGGAGACCGGGGGAACTTCCCCAACGAGGAAGACGACGGCTGGAATAGGGTGATCTCAGTGAATCTTACGGGCACCTTCTATATGTGCAGGGCGGTGTGGCCCCACATGATCGCCGGTGGTGGGGGCAGGATCGTCAATATGTCCTCTGTCGCCGCGGTCAGGGGATTCAGCAAGAAGATGTACGACCTCGTCGGCAGATACCCCTCCGCTTCTTACTATGCGGCCAAGGCGGGCGTGGACGCCTTCACACGCTATGCCGCCAGCATGGGCGGTCAGCACAACATCCGCGTGAACTGCGTCCGGCCGGGCCAGATTATCACGCCACTGACCGACGTTGGCGGAGGACATCACAGCTTGGAGGCTATGTTTGATTCTATCCAGATTCTGGACGGAGTCGGCTACCCCGAAGATGTGGGGAATCTCGTGCTCTTCCTGGTTTCCGACGAGTCCAGATTCATAACCGGCGAGATAGTCAACGTGGACGGCGGAATGCCCGGCAAACTGTGAAACTCAACCTGAATCAGCTCTGCCTGATGGAGCTGGCCGAGCGCCTGGTTGAGATACCAATTCAGCGAGTGCCAGCTTCGGTGGCAGTCAGAGCTGAATCAAGGTCTGGATAAATTGGCATCAGGTTGTTGAAGCCTATCGTCTCGAACACTTCGAATATGTAAGGCTTCAGATTGCAGATGCAGAGGCTGCGATTGGCGATTTCCATTCGCCTTGAGAGTACCAGGAAGGCGCGGAGGCCGGCCGTGCTCAGGTAAGTGACGTCCGATGCGTCAATTATGACATCCTGCCTGCTTCTTGCCACGATTTTCAGAGTTTCATCGTGGAAGCCGTCCGCGGTCAGTACGCTTATGCGCCCCTCGGCCTTCAGCACTAGCGCCGGGCCATCAAACTCAGCAACTTCAATCTTCACGATACGCATTCCTTTACAAAGGGGGCTTTCTCACTGGGGGCTTTCTCACTGAATGATACAGGCGCTGAAGGCGTCTAACGCTTGATTCCGAGCGCCCGGACGCCGGGAAGGGAGAAGTAGGCGTCCGGGTGGGCGGCCCATTCGCGCATTCCGGCGCGCACGGCGTCAAGCTCGGACTCGCTGGTTATTCCCAGTTCTACGGATTCGCGGAACAGGGGGATGTTGTCGAGCCAGGAGATGAATCGCTCGGCGGTTATGACGGTCGTGTCTCCGAATGCGTTGGACACCTGGTTGCGGACTTCGATGACGTCGAAACCCGCCTCCCGCATATAGGCTCCCAGATAGCGGCCCCGCTTCAGGGAGCCGCCGATGCGGTTGAAACCGCCCTCGAACAGCTCGAAGAACTTGCTGAATCCCTCGCTCTCAGGGACGATGAACGGGAAGGTCCAATCGGTTTTGACTAAGCCGGCCAGTCCGCCCGGCTTGGCCACCCGGTGGAGTTCTCTCAACGCCCGCACAGGGTCTGAGAGATGCTCCGTCACCGAGTGCGAGAAAACGACGTCGAACTCGCCATCCTCAAAGGGCAGGTCGTAGATGTCCCCCACTCTGAACTCGACGTTCTGGACGCCCTCCTCGGCGGCCAGACGCGCGGCCTGCTCGATCATTGCGGGCTCGATGTCCGCGCCTACTACACGTCCGGGGGCGACCGCATCGGCGAGGCCGAAGGTTATCGCGCCCGGGCCGCAGCCGCAGTCAAGGAGGCTCATGCCGGGCTTCAGGTGAGGCAGGATGAAGCCGGCCTCGACTTCGATGTCGCGACCGGTGTAGCTGTCCTGCACGTCGGAGGAGTCGTAACCGTAAAACGACCTGCCATTTATCTCAGGGCGTCCGGTGGCTTCCTCAGTCATGTGGGGGACTCGTCCTTTCTGGTTTGGGTAATTACTCTATTCCGAGTTCCTCGCGCAGTTCGTTGATCGTCTGAGCGCGTCCGCGAGTAGGTCTTCGCTCTCGCAGTCCGATGGGAAGGTTCTGAACTTCAGGCTCTATCTTGATGGCGACGAATACGGGGCCTTCCTGCTCCATTATCTCCCCGACGCTGGTGCTGAACTCTTCCAGATCGTCGAAGTTGTACGCGGCGGCGTAGCCTGCGCCCTTGGCCATCATTGCGTAATCTATTTCCTGGGAGTTGGGTACGGGCTGTCCGCCGGTGGTGGCGTAGCACTCGTTGTCGAGCAGGAAGTGGTAGAAGTTGGCTGGTTTCTTGCCTGCTATCGAGGCGATAGCTCCGAGGTTCATGAGCAGCGAACCCTCGGCGTCGAACAGCACCACCTTCTCGTCCGGCAGCCCTAGCGCGAGTCCGAACGCGGCGGACGTGGTCTGTCCCATCGCACCGCCCAGGGAGATGTCGCGCTTCTCGTTGGTGCTAACGTCCATCCAGTGCCGTCCGGCGGTGCCGGCGGCGCTGACTATCGCGTCTCCGCGATGTTCCTGAAATGCCTTGAATACATCTACTGGATCAATCAATCGAAATAACCTCCATTGAAGTAGGTCTGTGTCTAGAGTCGTTAGATTCAGGCGTTGACTTTCGCTTATGTCTTTATCTATTGAAGCCGTGATACTCGTCGCCGACCAGAATAGCAACAGGCTTATTCGTTGCCCTGGCTTCTTCGAAGGCGACGGAGATGCGGTCGCCATCCTCGTTCTGCTCGACAAGGTAGTAGTTGATGCCGAACGCGGTCAGGAAGGGCTCGGTGTACTTTGCTACCGAGTCGGTGATGATGCCCCTTCGGTTCCATCCCCTGTATCCGATAATCATAACGAGCGGGAAACCGGCGTCTATGGCCATTCCGCGAATCGAGTCGCCGGACTCCAACATTCCGGTGTTCTGCACCAACACCACCGGCACCTTGCCGGCGATGTTCAGGCCGAGCGCGGTACCCCAAGCCTCGCCCTCACGCGAGACGGGAACCACATCCAGCCACTCCTGGACCTCCATGAGCTCGTACAGGTAGTTCGTTTCGCTGTCTGGTATAGTTACGACGTGAGTCACGCCGTTCTTCTTGAACTCTTCGACCATGGTCTCCGGTCTGAGAATTGCGGCCTGCTGATGTACCATTCGTGTTCCTCCATAAATTATGATGGACTGTGGGTAGCTTGATGTTCTTGGTCGGATGTTATCACATTAACAAGGACTTTTTTTGTCTTTGAACCAATGTCGTCGTATTTTATACTGGTGACGCATTGACAATCGAGGCCCCGAGGAGCAGGTACTTTGGAATATACCATAGAAGGCAATCCTGACTATGGACATCTGGTTGTCAACCTGGACCCAGACGATACTTTCGTCGCCGAGGGCGGTTCGATGGCGTGGATGTCCGATGGAACCCGGATCAGCGCCAGGCTGCTGGGTGGGTTCGCGCGGGCGTTTGTGAGAAAGATAGTCGGTGGAGAGTCGCTCTTCGTTGGGGAGTTCAGCCATCCTGAGGGTGGTCAGGTATCGTTTTCGCCTGCCGTTCCGGGCACGGTTCATCACCGCCGGGTGAACAACGACACACTGATTCTGACCGGTGGATCGTTCATGGCGTGCACTCCGGGCGTGAAGCTTGGCACGCAGTTCGGCGGTCTCAGGTCCATGTTTTCGGGCGAGGGTCTATTCTTCATAGAGTGCAGCGGAATGGGCGATCTGTTCTTCAACACCTACGGCGCTCTGATCGAGAAAGACGTTGTTGGCGACCTGACCGTGGACACGGGGCATGTAGTAGCCTGGGAGCCTACGCTCAGGTACACGATCCGAGGAATGGGCGGCCTGAAGAGCACGCTTCTTTCCGGCGAGGGGCTGGCGATGAATTTCAGCGGAGTAGGCAAGATATATCTACAGTCGCGAACGATGCCCTCACTCGCAGGATGGCTCGCGCCATTTGGCTGATTACCCGCTGTATCGTCTTAAGTGGGGAGTAGAGACCAATGCCCAATTACACAGTATCTGAAGAAGGGTCGTACAGGTCCGTGATGGTTGAGCTCGACCGAGGGGAGCGGTTCACGTCTGAGGCCGGAGTGATGTTCCGCGCTTCTGACAACATTGAAATTGACGTTACGACCAGAAGTCGAGGCGGCGGAGGTCTCATGAGCGGTGTCAGGCGGATGATGTCGGGCGAGAGTTTCTTCCTGTCAACTTACAGGACCAGGGACGGCGGCCCGGGCGAGGTTGGACTTGCGCCAACCTTGGCGGGGGACGTGGTCGTTATCGAGTGTACGGGCATCGGAGGCTGGCTGTGCGCCGGTGGAAGCTATCTGGGTTCATCGAACGGACTCAGTATAGACACCCAGTTTCAGGGATTCAGAGGAATGTTTTCGGGCGAGTCGCTGTTTTTCCTGGATATAGAGGGCAGGGGCGAGTTGCTGGTGAGCGCGTTTGGGAGTGTGAAGGAGGTCGAAGTAGATGGCGCGCTCATAGTGGACACCGGGCATCTGGTTGCGTTCGAGGACTCGCTGGAATATACGGTTCGCAGGGCGTCGGGAAGTTGGCTGCAGTCCTTCCTGTCCAGCGAGGGCGCCGCTATGCATTTTTCGGGCCATGGGAAAGTGTATCTCCAGAGCCACAATCCAGACCAGTTCGGCCAGACTTTGGGCGGACTGATGCCGCCCAGGAGTTAGATGATGGAGTACACGATTCAGTCCCAGCCGAGTTACAGCTTATTGGAGGCCACGCTCGCCGAAGGAGAGACCATTGTGGCGGAGTCGGGGGCGATGACCTGGATGAGCGGCGATATTCGCATGACGACCTCCACGCGGGGCGGAGTAGTAAGTGGGCTTGGAAGGACTGTCCTAGGCGGCGAAAGTTTCTTCCAGAACACGTTCCAGGCCGAAGGGGACGGCGGAATGGTTGGCCTGGCGCCCGGCCAGCCCGGAGACATAGTCGCTCACGAGATGAGTGGCGGCACGGAGTTGTATCTCGAAAAGAGCGCCTACCTCGCTTCGGAAGAGAGCGTTAATATAAACACCGACTTTCAGGGCTTGAGCGGTCTGTTCAATGAGGGACTATTCATCCTTCGCGCTTCCGGCAGCGGAATGCTCTTCTTCAATGCCTATGGCGACGTCGAAGAGGTGGACGTGGATGGCGCGTATCGCGTTGACAATGGCCACGCGGTTGCCTGGGAGCCAACCCTGGACTACCAGATAATACGAGGCGGACGCGGTATCCGCTCGTTCCTGTTCTCGGATCAGCTGATTCTGCGTTTCACCGGACATGGCAAGTTGTGGGTGCAATCGAGAAACCCACGTTCGCTGGCGAGTTGGGTCTTCCCGTTCAGGCCGCAAGCCAGCAGTAGTGGGAACTAAAAATGCCCCTCCGTTTTTTAGGAGGGGCATTTGGAAGCTAACGCAGGTTGGGCGTAGTCTTAGACTCTTGTTCTGAAGTCCGAGTTGAGGGACACGAGTCCACGGTGAATGTCGTCCACCGTGCGGCATCCGCAGTAGGCCATCGCGCGGTCGAACTCTGTGCGCATAATGTCCAGCATCTGGCGCACGCCCGCTTCGCCGCCATTCGCCAGACCCCAGAATAGAGGCCGTCCCACGAACACGCCCCGAGCTCCGAGGGCAATGGCCTTGAGGGCATCCATTCCGCGACGCACGCCGGAATCGAGATAGACTTCCAGATTGTCGCCAACGGCGTCGGCGATTTCGGGCAGGGTCTCGATGCTGGAACGGGTGCAGTCAAGCTGCCTTCCGCCGTGGTTGGATACGACGATTGCGTCAGCGCCGTATTCGGCGCACATTACCGCGTCCTCGAGAGTCCTGATGCCCTTGATGACGAGCGGGAGACCGGTAAGGTTTCTGAGCCAGTCGAGACGTTCCCAGGTGAGTCCGGTGAATTCGGGCGGCTCCCAGTCCATCATGTCGGGGATGCCGACGCTTCTTCGCATTATCAGGTCGCTGCGATCAACCGGACGCAACAGGCTGCCCCAATAGAGGCCAGGAGTAGGCATATGCGCGTTCCTGACGTCGCGCTCCTTCGGGCTTGGGGCGGGTGTGTCTATGGTGAGGCAGATAGCCTTGTATCCCGCGGCTTTGGCCCTGGTTACGAGTAGTTCGGACACATCGTCATCGAAGTGGTATAGCTGGAACCAGAGCGGCCCGGTCGCCACATTCGCGACCTCCTCGATGCTGTAACCCGATCCTGTCGGGAGAGTGTAGAGGGTGCCCATCGCCCCGGCGGCGGCGGCCGTCGCGCACTCTCCGTCGGGATGCACGTCGCGCTGGCTTCCGGCGGGGGCGACCATCACGGGAAAGTCTATCTTTTCCCCAAGCACTTCGATAGAAGAGTCCCGATTTCCGACGTCCACGAGGAAGCGAGGATTTACGGTGATCTCGTCGAAGGCTTCACGGTTTCTGCGAACCGTTATTTCATCTGCGGCTCCGGCATCCACAAAAGTCCACTTGTGGTGGGGCATGACTTGTTCCGCCATAGCTTCAAGGTCGAATAGTGATACCGGATTCATCGTAGATGTAACCTCCTGAAAATTGTCCGCAGGATATAATGAACAGTTTTTCAGTAGATTGCAAGCCTATTTTGAGCTAATTCTAAGAAGCGAACACCCCCGGAAATGCCATTCCGAGGGTGTTCTAACTCTTTTCTGTTACCAAGCCCGTTGGTATCGGTCGAATAGGGACAGAGATCGGGGATTCCGGCTAGACTGCCAACGCTCCGATCTTCTCGTATTCACCCTTGACGATTGGCCTCGGATCTACTTCGAGCCAGTCTTCCAGTATTTCGGTATAGACGCTGCGGAAGTCGAGGTTGAAGGCGAGGTCGCCTTCGACGAGTTTGTCGGGGTCGAGCGATGGGTATTCGCTGTAGTTGCCGCCATTCACGCCGTCGCCGATCATGAAGGCTACGCCTCCGGAGCCATGGTCGGTGCCGTTGCCGTTGTCCTTGACGCGCCTTCCGAACTCAGAGAATACGAAGATCAGCACGTCTTCGCTGGCGTCATGCTCCTTCAGGTCTGTGTAGAGGTCGTAGATTCCGCCAGCGACGTGTCCCCAAAGCGTCTTGTGGAGCGCGACTTCGTTGGTATGCGTGTCAAAACTTCCATGCTGGGTGTAGCAGATGCGGGTACCGATGTCGGCGGTCAGCACCTGTGCGGTGTCTCTGGCTCGCTGGGCGAAGGGATTGGACGCATATTCGACATTCGAGGAGTACATATCGGGCACGCTGCTAAGTATGTCGGAGCCTTTCAGCGCGTCCAGACCTGTCTGGCTGAGGAAGTCCATCACGGGGCCGCTACCGATGGCGTGGGTGTACATGTTGCGGAAGGCTTCGAGGGCCTCCGTTCGCTGGTCTCCACCGTCCATGTGGTTGAGAAGGCCGTAGCTGCTGAGATCAGATACCGACGCAACGGGCGCGTTCTTTGCTACGAGCGCCCTGGGCAGAGCGGCGCTGAAGTTAACGGCGGCGACTACGTTATCGGCGTCCGGGTGCATTTCGCGCACCGCCTGGCCGAGCCAGCCTTCGTCGCCAACCTTTGTGGGTTCGGCGGTATGCCAGATGTCCATGGATCGGAAGTGGGACCTGTTGGGCACCGGATAGCCCACGCCGTGGATTATCGCAACCTTGCCGTCATCGTAGAGTTCTTTGATTGGTCCCATGGCGGGGTTGAACCCATACTGATCGTCCAACGGGATCACATCTTCCTGCTCGATACGGACGTTGGGCCGGTTGTCAATGTATTCCGAGTTGGTGTAAGGCACGACGCAGTTCAGGTAGTCGTTGCCCCCGGAGAGTTGCACCACGACCAGTTTTCTGTTCTTCGCTTCACCCATACCGATTTTGCCTCCTGTCGGTTGTCGGATCATAGGTTAACAAATTTCAAGTCTGGTATCTATACGGCGAATTCTCTTTCCAGCCTGCCCATGAACTCTTTCGCGTCTTCTATACCATCCCGGACTGCCTCATCATCCATCCAGTCCTCATAAAAGTTGACGTGCAGGCTGTTCATGGTTCTGAACATAGCCCGCATTCCACCAGGGTCGTCAGACTCTCCCGATAGACGCCTGACAACGCGGAACAAGTCCCTGTGCGAGCTGTTCCGCCATCCCCGCTGCTTGGCGATGGATTTCAGATAATGAGCCGCCGCTCCCCAGGCCATTTCAGAAGCCTCCGGCATATTGCCCTTTTCAAATAATTCATCAGCATACGGAATGAATCTCTGACTGAGTTCCCAGTGTCTTTCGGGAAGCGTTATCCGATATTCTTGCAACTACGCCTTCTCCAGCATGGCTATCAGATCTTTAGCTTCCTCTATTCCGTCTCTTACAAACACATCCTCGAACCAGTCCTCGTAGGCGTTGGCATGAAGGCCGGTCATACGCAGGAACAGGGTACGCATATGGCGAGGATTGTCGCACTCTTTTGACAGGCGAGTGAGAACGTGAGACAGATCTCGGTATGTTTTATGTTCCCAGCCACGCTGTTCCGCAATAGCATCCAGATAGTATTCCACGGCATCCCACGCGCTCTTGGACGCCTTCGGCATATCGCCGTTCTGGAAATGCTTCTCGGCTTGCCGAATGAATGTCTGTCCGGTCTGCGTCTGTTGTTCTGCGAGAGTCATGCGAACGCCTTTTCGTACACCTGGAAGCGGTGGCGGCTGGTCTCCAGGACATAGACCCGCTCCTGGTCGTCGAGGGCGATCCTTACGGGGTCCCAGAAGTAGGGTTCGATTCTGGCTGAGACCTCGTTCTGGTCGTCGGTGTCCACCTCGAATACGGGGACGAACTTGGAGCGCGCTTCGAGTTCGTCTGCGTTTGCGTTGAGGTATTCAACCGCCCAGGAACCTAGTATCGCGTCGCCGCGAAGCGACTGGATGAAGTTGCCCTCCGAGTCCAGGGCCTGGACTCGCTGATTTCCCCAGTCGGCGACGTACATATTGCCGTCGGAATCCACTGCCAGACCAGAAGGACGGTTGAACTGGCCTTCCCCGTCGCCGGACTCGCCGAACTTGGCGACGAATTCGCCATCCTGCGTGAATTTCTGGATACGGTCGTTGCGCCAGTCGGCGACGTACAGGAATCCCTCGCTGTCCTGGCTGATTCCCCAGGGGAGATCGAATTCACCGTCTCCACTGCCCGGGCCACCCCACTTGTCGAGGAACTGCCCATCCTTAGTGAACTTCTGGATTCTGTTGTTGCGGTGGTCAACCAGGAGCAGGTTGTCGTCCGCGTCGAACAGCAGGCCGGATATGCCATCGAATTCTCCGTCCGCCGCGCCTTGTGTTCCCCACGTACCGGTCACGCTGCCATCGCGGTTATACACGGTGATTCGCTGGAGGAAGTCGTCGGCGAGATAGAGATTGTCCTCGCTGTCGAGCGCGAGCGCGGAAGGCCAGATCATGTTGCCCGCTTGACTGCCATACGCGCCCCACTGTCCGAAGAATTCGTGATCTATCGTCGCCATCTGAATGCCCACGATGTCGAGGGCAGTGGTGTTGCTGCGACTGGCGACGAAGATCCTCCCGTCGGAGCGAATCACGAAGTCGGTAGGCAGATGGAAACCGCGACCGCCCTGGTCGGCGACGAAGCCGACGGTGGTGACGGGTTTCAGGGTGAAGTTCTTTGTTCTTGTTTGTGTAACCATAGTGCAATCCTCGGTCTTTGGCGCGTTAGGCCAGTTGGTACTCCTGCGTAGTCACCACCAACTGAATCAGCGTCACGATATTCTTCTCAGCCTCGAGAGCGGATTCGGCTTCAGCGAAGTCAAAGTCGCCCCACTTGGAGGCGTATTCAACGAGGCCCTGCCGGGTACTGTCCAGGACGGGGAGCGGGCCGAGAATGTCCAGGACGGCGTCAACGACACGCTCGGCGGACATGGGCTGGCCGCCGGACATGGCTTCGATGCGCTCGATTATGGCGCGGATGCCGCTCTTGTCCGGGCTGTTGAGTACGAGGCTGGCGAAGTTGACGCGCTGCACGTAGGAGCCGGTGTTTATCCACTCGCTGCCGCCCTGCCAGCCTTCCACGCTCGGCGGATTCAGCAGTCCCTGGCCCATTGCGGCGCAGGCCCCGGCGGCGGCGTAGGTGTCGGTGGAGGGCAGAGAGATGGGACCGGCGATTCTGAGGGTGCCGACGACCATCTCAGCCGGGCTCTTGATGCGGGCGAAGCGGGAGGCTTCGGTCTTGAAGAAGTCAGAGTTGAACATGGCCCTCAGCATTGCGGTCATGTCGTAACCGGAGTCGAAGTACGCCTGCGCCATCATCTCTATGGCTTCGGGGTCCTTGGGCTCGAAGTGCGGCCACTGTGGAACCGGAAGCTCGTCGGCAACGAAGAAGTGGTAGAGGTGGCGCGCTATGAACCGCGCGGTGGCGGGCTGGCGGCAGATGATGTCAACGACGTCCTCGCCGTTGAAGTCGCCGACCTCGCCCAGGAAGCGCTTGTCTTCGTGGTCGTGGTCATCGTCGTCGTACTCGAACTGCCAAGCGATATAGCCGTAGGGCCGCGCGGTGTTGTTGCGCATCTTGATGGACATATAGTCGGGGTTGACGACGCGCCAGCCGGTGAAGGCGCGGGAGCACTCTTTGATGTCGTCCTCGGTGTAGTTGCCGACTCCCATGGAGAAGAGCTCGAGTATCTCGCGTCCGTAGTTTTCGTTGATGGACTCTTTGTGGTTGTCCTGGTTGTCGAGCCACATCAGCATCGCGGGGTCCCGGGACAGTTGGACGAGCAGGTCACGGAAGCTGCCCATTCCGTATTCGCGGAACATATCTACTTGGTTCGTGACCATTCGGGCTTGTATCAGCTTGGTGGCGGCGGTGGCGAAGACGCGGTGCCAGAAGAGGCACATCTTTTCGGGCAGCACAGCGTCGGTGTTGACCATCCTGTAAACCCACTGGGCGGCGGCAGCCTGACCGTTGCGAAGGTCGGACTGGTCCACATGGTATCGGCGGATCAGGTCCACGGGCAGTTCGTTGGGTGCAGGTCGCTCGCTCAGAAGTTCCTCGACGGCTTCCTCGTAGCTCATGCCTGTATAGTAGTCGAGTTCTTTGGTGGTGGCCCCGAATCCGGCCCGCCTGAGCAGGTGTGCCATAAGCGCAACGTCTTGCTTCTCTTGAACGGTCGTCATTCGCAGTCTCCTTGGCTCAATCTGGTGTCGCGGGGAGTATATCAGTTTTCAGTTTTTAGTTGTGAGTATTCAGTTTTCTTGGGAAGCATCATAAAAGTGGTTGGTCACCACCTTCCCCCGTCAAGGGGGAAGGGACTTTTGCGCTACCCAGTGGGCGGTCGTCTTATAGACGCCCATCAGATATTTGACCTTCCGTTATCTTGATTGGAGATGTCGGGCGCTGGGCGAAATCGGGGTCGAAAATGGCGGGTCATATACTTTCGTTTATAAAGCGACAGGTGGGGACAGGTGGCTTGACTGGTGGGCAACAGGTGTTTAGAACACCAGCAATTGACCTGCAATCACCTGCATTAGCTACGGGGAAAATTTTTCGTTCCTCCGATATTGGTCCAGCATAACTGAGTATTTATGCATGTCGAAGTTCAGAATCATCGTCGAACATTCTCCGAAATTAGTTTGTATGTTCGCATTATAGCGTATGCAGCGCACGGAAGATAGTCCTATGAGAAGCTAGCGAAAATTGCGTAAGCGCTATTACCTATCCGTCTATTCCCGGGAGTGGCAGGAGCCGAACCTGATCACCCTCACCCTAGCCCTCTCCCATCGAGGGAGAGGGGACTTTTGCAGTCGTCTTAAACTAGGGAAGACTTTGGAAAGGTCCTGCCTTTCAGAATTCGTGTATTGACACCTTTGGACATTGGCTTTATTATCCGCCGTACACATAGTCGGTATTTAGAGAGGTAATACCAATCCATTCTCAATTCACAGATTGTCGGTTTGCTTTCCCTGAAGGGATTGCGTTTGCATTGTACGGATGACCTGTCTAAGAAGTGAGTCCAATCTCGGACGCTCGTGTACAAGGGGATGAACATGAAATCTTTCACCCGTGACGGAGCAAGGCTATTTCTGATCGTTGGAGGTCTGGCAATAGCGCTCATGATTGTGCTGGCGTGTACCAGCGAGGATGAACCGGCGGAACCAGCGGCGCCAGCCGCCCCGGCTCCCGCCCAGCAGCCCACCGCGGCTCCCGCTCCCGCTCAGCCCGCGACTACGATGCAGGAGACTACGAAGACGGGTATGGACAGCGGCCTGACCGACGAGACGCTCACGCTGCTCGTAGCGAATGTGGGCGCGACCGGCGGCTGGGACCCAACTCGCTCAGGCGGGGCCGAGTTCATGAAGGTGTCCCGCTACTTCAACTGCAATCTCGTTGGTGGCGCCGGCGGTGGAACCCTGACGCGCGGCGTGGCCGATAGTTGGTCTGTCAGTTCAGACGGCAAGACGATTGACTTCGTAATCGCTGATGGCATCAAGGCGCACGACGGGAGCGATATAACCGTAGATGACGCCTGGTGGCGTTTTGAGTTCGCGTTCGGAGAAGCAGCTCTTAATCGTCCCGGTGTTGACCCTACTTCGATAGCGCTCGCCCAGGTTAGCGAGGCCATTCAGGTAGTGGACGGCAATACCCTGAGGCTGTCGTTCACCAACCCTCGGCCTGATACGCCCTTCCTGATGTCCGAGAACGCCCAGGGCGAGGACGGACAGATATTCAACGCGGACCACTGGAAAGAGGTGACGGGATACAACGCCGCTGGCGGCGATATATCCCAGACCGATGACCAGGCTTACCAGAACAACCCGAACAGTTGCGGTTCGATGATGTTCTCAGACCAGATACCGGGCCAGAAATTCGAGTTGGAACGCTTCGACGACTACTTCTACCAGCCCGCGAATGGGTATGACGAGGACCGCAGGCCCAAGTTCGCCAAGTACATAACCGAGGTAGTTCCCGAAGCTGCCACACGCATCGCCGGACTCCAGGCGGGCCAGGCGGACATGATAGAAGCGAACGTATTCCTGCTGGAGGACATCGAGGCGGCGGGCGGCCAGGTAGTGTATCAGCCTGAAGCGGCCTATTCCTGGATAGTCTTCGTGGACTGCTGGGACCCCGAGTTGTGGTGCTATGACAAGCGCGTCCGACAGGCGCTCGAATACGCCATAGATAAAGAGGCGATCATTGACAGCCTGTATAACCGCGACATGGCAATACCGAAGGGCTGGCAGCACGTGACGCCGAGCACCATCGGATACAGGGACGGCGTGGCCGACCCGCGACCACATGACCTGGAAAAGGCGAAACAGCTTCTGGACGAGGCAGGCGTGGATATTCCGCCGTTCGACATCTGGACGTGGGAAGCGGGCGACCTTCCGCTCCAGCCGCAGCTCGCCGAGGTGTTCAGCACAACCTGGAACAACGAGCTTGGACTCGAGACGACGGTGAGGACGGGCGACGCGACGTCGGTCAGGCAGCAGTGGAACGAGCGCAAGCTGCCGGGCAGCGTTCTCGTGCGAACTAACGAAACCCGCTGGAACGGACTCAGCATAACGCGAGGTATGTACACCTACGCCGCGGGCGCCCAGGCATGGCGCATTTGCGACGCTGAGTGGACATCGGACGCGCACCCGAATGGCGACCCGACATGTCAACGCCTCAGTGAACTGGTAACAGATAAGTTGGTGAACGAGGTTACGGTTGACGCATGGGAGGTCAACTTCCCAGAAGTTTACGGTGAACTGCGCGAAGAGAATCACGCCTTCAGCCCGTTCTTCGTGAACCTGCCGTGGGGTCTTGGGCCGCGCATCAAGCCTGGAAGCTGGCAGCCCTGGCCAGTCGTAACATATAACACGGCCATGTGGACAATCGAGTTCAACTAGGGCCAAACGTAGAGCTAAATGCCCCGTTCCCTGAATTGGGGAGCGGGGTCTTGGGAGATGTCTGACTGAGACACCCTCACCTAACCCTCTCCCATCAAGGGAGAGGGGAGTTTCGTAGGAATGTCAATGTAGCCAGTGATGGACTGCTCAAATGACACGATACATAACAAGAAAAGTCCTCGAGGCGCTGGTAACGCTGGTCGGTTTGAGCCTCGTCGTGTTTTCAGCGGTCCACCTGACGGGCGACCCGGTCAGGATGCTGCTTCCGGCGAGGATTGACGCCCCTCCCGAAGTTTACGAGGAGCTCAAGAGGGGGCTGGGTCTCGACAGGCCATTCCTGGTGCAATACCTGGACTTTATGAAGAACCTGATCACGAAGGGCGACTTCGGCAAATCCGTCCGCAGCCAGAAAGAGGCCCGGCACCTGCTGATGGAGCGAATCCCCGCCACGCTTCAGCTTGCCACCGCGGGTCTGTTCCTTTCGTTCATAATCGGAGTGCCGGCAGGGATTTTATCGGCGGTAAAACGGGACACCTTAGCGGACAAGATAGGCAAGGCGGTCGCGATATTTGGGCTGGCGGCGCCCCAGTTCTGGGTCGCTATCATGGTAGTGATCCTGTTCGGGGCGTATCTCCAGTGGCTGCCCGTGTACGGATCGGGCGGGCCGGACCACTACATCCTTCCCGCCGCCGTACTTGCGCTGGGGCCGCTCGCCGCCATGATGCGGCTGGGGCGCTCCAGTATGCTGGACATCCTGGACAGCGAGTTCGTGAAGTTCGCTCGCGTCAAGGGGATGCGCGAGAGAATCGTAATATGGAAACACGCCGCCAGGAACGCGGTCATTCCGCTTATGACATTCGGGGGTCTGACGCTGGCCGCGCTCCTGAATGGCTCCATAGTGGTGGAACAGGTATTTGCCTGGCCCGGCCTGGGCAGGATGATGATCGAGGGAGTCATTCAACGAGATATGCCGCTGGTGCAGGCGACCGTGCTGGTGTCCGGTTTCTTCTACGTGACTACCGCGCTGATAGTGGATATTCTGTACGGATTTGCCGATCCCAGGATAAGGGACACGAATTAGAGCGTTTGGGGCAGACTCACCATGGCAACGTTCACACAAGAAACGGCCATAACGGAAGAATCAGGCGGTCTCCGAGACCGCTTGAGGGATCTCAGGCTCCCGTGGATACCGCTCGTCGTTATCGTCGTACTGGTGATTCTTGCATTGTTCGCGCCCCTGCTCGCGCCGCATGATCCCAGGGATCAGAACTTGCGCGACGCCAGGACAGCTCCATTTCAGACCTGGGACTACCCACTCGGCACTGATTTCGTCGGCAAGGATATACTCAGCCGGCTGATATACGGCGCTCGCACGTCCGCCTTCATCAGTATGTTCGCGCTGGGCGCGGGCGTGGTGGTGGGAACGGTGCTGGGACTGATCTCGGGATACGCGGGCAGGTGGGTTGACACTATCATCATGCGCATAGCGGACGCGACTATGGGGTTTCCGTCCATCCTGCTGGCGATGATCATCGTCGCCATTCTGGGAACCGGACTCATGCCTATCGTTGTGGCGGTGGCGGTTTCTACCTGGCCGCGCATAGCGCGAATGATAAGGGGAGAAGTGTTCTCGGTCAAAGACTCCGACTTCGTTACACTTGCCAGGATCGCGGGCGTGTCGCCGACCGTCATAGTCTGGCGGCACGTGTTTCCGAACGTGCTGAACACGCTGATGGTGATAACCAGCCTGTCGGTGGCGGGCGTGATTCTGACCGAGGCGTCGCTGAGCTTCCTGGGGCTGGGCCTTCCGCCCGGCGATCCCGCGTGGGGCATCATGGTCGCCGAGGGCAGGCAGAGCCTGATCAGGATGTGGTGGATATCGCTGTTCCCGGGTCTTGTGATCACGACCGTCGTGATGGCGTTCAACTTCTTTGGCGACTGGCTGCGGGATACACTTGATCCCAAGCTGCGGAGGGTTTAACGCATTGAACAACGGCAGAGATACTGTTCTGCAGGTGGAAGACCTTCGTACTCACTTTTTCACCCGCACGGGTGTGGTGAAGGCGGTGGACGGAGTGTCTTTCGACCTGAAGGAGGGCGAGACGCTGGGCATCGTTGGAGAGTCGGGTTCAGGTAAGAGCATGACGGCGCTTTCCATTATGCGGCTTGTGCCGGAGCCCGGGGGCCGCATAGTGGGCGGACGCATCCTGTTCGACGGCCAGGACCTGGTGGAGTTGAACGGCAGCGATATGTCGGACATACGCGGTCGGGATATCTGCATGATTCTCCAGGACCCGATGACTTCGCTGAATCCGGTGCTGTCGGTGGGCGATCAGCTTACGGAGACCTACCGAACGGACGCGAGCGGCCCGGCGCGCGCCATCTGGGAACGGGCGGTAGAACTGCTCCAGATGGTCAGGATACCGGCGCCCGAGATACGGATGCGCGCCTTTCCGCACCAGATGAGCGGCGGAATGAGACAGCGGGTCGTGGGCGCGATTGCCATATCGCGCTCTCCGAAGGTGCTGATAGCGGACGAGCCTACGACATCGCTCGACGCGACGATTCAGCTTCAGTACCTGCGGCTGCTTAAGGACATCCAGGCGGAGACGGGAGCGGCGATCATCTTCATTACGCACGACTTTGGTATTGTCGCTAGGATGTGTGACCGTGTGGCGGTAATGTACGCTGGGAAGATAGTGGAGATAGCGGATGTGGAAGACCTGTTCTACAGGCCGCAGCATCCGTACACCCAAGCGCTGCTTGGATCGGTTCCAGACCTGGAAGAGGACGTGGAGTGGCTTACGTCCATACACGGACAGCCTCCCAATCTGGACAATATGCCCACAGGATGCAGCTTCCAGCCTCGCTGCGAATACGCATTCGAGAAGTGTGAGGAGGAGTATCCGCCTGAGTACCTGGTTGGAAACAAGCACATAGCGCGATGCTGGAGACTCGATGACGACCACCGCATATCCTAATACGGTAAATGGCGCCGAACCCCTGATTGCGGCCAGGGATGTGAAGAAGCACTTCCGGGTTACAAGCGGCTTTGTGTTTCGCAAGACCATCGGGCAGGTCAGGGCGGTTGACGGCATATCTTTCAGCATACCCGAAGGACAGACTTACAGCCTGGTTGGGGAGTCCGGCTGCGGCAAGACGACTACGGCCAAGCTGGTGCTTCTCGTCGAGGAGCTCACGGCGGGTCGGCTTACATTTCAGGGCCAAGACATCACTGAGTTCACGCCCGAGCAGTTGAACGAGTACCGGGAGTCGGTGCAGGCGGTGTTCCAGGACCCGTGGAGTTCGCTGAATCCGCGGCTGAGGATAGAGTCCATCATCGCCGAACCGATCACCGCCCACCGCAGTCCGACGAAGGGAGAGTTGAGAGAGCAGATTCTGTCCCTACTCGAAGAGGTGGGGCTTCACCCAAGCCACGCCCATCGCTACCCGCACGAGTTCAGTGGCGGCCAGAGGCAGCGCATCGCCATAGCGAGAGCGCTCGCGCTGCGTCCGAAGCTCATCGTGCTGGACGAGCCGGTGTCGGCTCTAGACGTATCCATACGCGCCCAGATAATGAACCTGCTCAAGCAGCTTCAGAGCGACCACAATCTGAGCTACCTGCTGATCGCGCACCAGCTCGCGACGGTACGTTACATGAGCCATCGCGTGGGAGTGATGTACCTGGGCAAGATGGTGGAGGAGGCCGACTCGACAGAGCTGTTCAACAATCCGCACCATCCGTACACGCGGGCGCTTATCTCGGCGTCTCTGTCGTCCCGCCCGGGAGTGGAACGGGAGGAGATAGTGCTGAGCGGCGAAGTGCCCTCACCGATCAACCCTCCTCCGGGATGCACGTTCCACCCGCGCTGTCCGGCGGTGTTCGAGCCGTGCGCAGACAATATCCCAGAGATGCAGGAAGTGGCGCCCGGGCATTTGGTGTCGTGTCATCTGTACTGACGACATGGAGATGAGGGGATAGGCCCAGACCTAGAGATCACCCTCACTCCCGTATCAAGTACGGGACAGGCTCTAGCTGTCTCCCGTCAAGGGAGAGGGAACTATTTGGTGTGTTTTTCTCTCTTCTCAATTGTTTGTCTCATGCTTGCGTTGGCGGTGGGGTGTGGTGATCAGTCGCAGGCCGATAGCCAGAACGACGGAATTGCCCCGTTCACCAATATCGCCCCTGACGCGCTCGGCAAGAAGGCGTTTACCATCAACCGCTATCCCGGCGTAGCTATCTTCGACTATGACCGCGATGGGGACCTGGATTTCTATGTTACTCAAGAAGAGGGTGGTCCGAATTTTCTTTTCAGGAATGATGGCGACTCAGAGTTCGCCGAGGTCTCGGAGGGTTCAGGCGCGGCGGCGGTCATCAGCAACAGCACGGGCGTGGCGGCGTGCGACTTCAACAACGACGGCTACCAGGACCTCTATGTAGGCGCGCATGGGCGCAAGGGAGACGGTCTGGACTACCGGTCGGCTGATGAGAGCGACGGCTTGAGGACTGCTATCTCGGACAGGCTGTTTCTCAACAGGGGCGACGGCACGTTCGAGGATGTAACGCTGAGGGCATTCGGCGACTCGGTGAATCTTAGGTCGGCCATGAGCGTCGCGTGCGCCGACGTTGACGGGGACGGCTGGCTGGACATATACGTGGCGAACAGGGCGGACTTCGACTTCGTGCGGTTTACCGTGCCGCAGCACCACGGACACTACAACGTTCTGTACCGGAACAATGGCGACCTCACATTCAGCGACATCAGCGAGGAAGCGGGAGTGCGTGGCGGTCAGATAACGATGCGCGCGCCAGATGGTCTGCCTATCGAGTTCTACGACCGGGAGACGGGAGAGTTCATCGAGGGGTACGATCCGCGTCTCGGCGACCGGTTCCGGAACAGGGTGGGCGATCCGACGGGGCAGTCGTGGGCGACGCTGTTCTTCGACCATGACGATGACGGCGACCCTGACCTGTGGGTGGCACACGACGGGGACCACCTGGAGGTCTATCGCAACGATACGGACGGGGGGACTATCGCGTTCGAGCCAATCGCGTCGGAGATGGGTGTTGATGTGGTGGGGCAGTGGATGGGGTTCGCGCTGGGAGACTACGACTCGGATGAGGACCTGGACGTGTTTGTCACGAACATCGGCTATCATCCGCTTACGCGGCGTCCCGTGCCGTTCCCGGGCGCGGACTGCGCGTACACACACCAGTTCGATTGGGGGACGTGTCTTCACTTCCTGCTGCGGAACGACGGGATTCCCGGCTCGGGGCCTATTCCCCAATTCACGGAAGTGACCCCTGAGACTCAGGTTGAGGCCAGCGCGATAATGCCTCCTCTGTCACTCGATCCGGTGAATATATACCAGGGGTGGGAGCCTCCGAGTGGGCTGGCGGCATACGACTTCGGGTTCGGTACGGCGTTCTTCGACTATGAGAATGACGGCGACCAGGACTTGTACTGGCTTGGGGCGCTGGTGTCGCGGGGGGAAGGGCCTGGCGGTCTGCTGTACCCAGGGGCGGGGCGTATGATGCGGGGCGACGGCATGGGAGGGTTCGAGGACATCACGGTGGAGGCGCGTCTGCTGGACATCCAGGACGTGGACTACTCGATACTCGACACCAGTTCGCCCGAGTTCGACGCGCGGGCGCAGCGTATTGGCCCCGAGTTCCATGAGAACGGGAAGGGGCTTGCGAAGGGAGACCTGAACGGGGACGGATACGTTGACCTGATAGCCACGAACAGCAGCGGCGACCTCAGGGTGGACGGAGGAGTGCGCTTTACCAAGGGGCCACTGTTCGTTTGGCTAAACGGGGGTAAGGGCGGTAATTGGCTGACCATCCGGCTGAAGGGCGGGATGGCGATACGCGGGACGGGCAGCAACGCGGACGGGATTGGGGCGAGGGTTTTTCTTACCGCGGAGACGGATGGAGAGAGCGCGTCCACGCAGGTTCAGGAAGTTCTGGGTAGTTCCACGTTCCTGTCCATGAACAGCCTGGACCTGACTTTCGGGCTGGGTGAGGCGGACAGGGCAGATGAGATAGTAATTCGCTGGCCGAGCGGAGTTATACAGACGTTGGGGGACGTTAGGGGGAATCGGGTTGTTATGGTCGAGGAGCCTGAAAGCTGAAGGCGCTCGCGTTTGTCCGAATCAGGATTTACGGGATTTATGATTTTTCAGAATGATCGGACTTGATGCGGGGTCGGAATCCCAGTAGGTACAACGCCAGTATGGTAGCCAGAATACCGACTACGACGCCGACAATCGTGGCCCAGAGTGTTGAGATTCGGAAGCTTGCTGGCCCTGCGGATTGTGTATCGTCGTCTGCCGATTCGGGCATTATCTGGAGGGTCTTTAGGAATTCGACGACGGCAGCCTGATCGTCCGAGGGTAGAGACGCGAAGGCGTCGCGGCTGTCTTGTGCCTCGCCGCCGTGCGCGAGTATTGCCTCGGAGATGAGCGTGGCGCGCCCGTGGTGGAGGTAGGGCGGCTCGTTGGCGAAGCCCCACAGCTTGCGGGTGAGCCACTGGTCGGTGGGAACCATCTCTTCTTCGAGAGTCTCATTGTTCAGGATGTCGCCCATGTCGTGGCGCTTGAGGTCGGTGAACACCGGCACCATGATGGCGTCGCCGGGACCGCTTCGCAGTCCAGTAGCCTCGCCACCGTTCGGCAGGGGCGCCGAGTACGCGTTGGCGACCTCGAAGACCTGGAGTTTGCCCGCCGGGTTGAAGGGATTGGGCTCTGTGAAGATGGGACTGTTCAGGGGAAGTTCGGGTATGTGGCATGTGGAACATTCCAGGGTGGTGAACAGCGCCTCGCCCCGTTCAGCGGCGGCGCGGGCTTCGGGGTGGTCGGGCATTACGCGACCGGGTGGAGGCAGCATTGCCTGGAATATTACAAGCGCGCTTATATCCCCTCTGGTGAGCTCGTCGGCCATGCCGTCGCCATCGTGGTCAACCGCGTCTCCGAACCGCTCGGACGCCTGCATACCGAAGTGCTGATTCATCGCCTTGACGGCGAACTCGCGCAGGGAGACTATCGTACCCTTCTGCATGAAAGGGCGGATGACCAGGTCAGGGTCCACGCCCTCTACGTGGGTTGTGTCAAGGATGCCGTCGGGGGAGGCGGTGATCGTGCCGAAGTCAACGCCCTTTGTTGAGAGCGACATGGTTACCGGCGCGCCGATGTCTCGCGCCTGTCTTCTGGCCTCGTCGCGGACTGTGTGCAGGTCTTCGGTCATCTCCCGAGCAAGTAGCTCTATGTAGCCGGAGCCGAACAGGCCGAGGGATGTCCGCTCGTTGCCGACGCTTCTGAGGGTATGAGCTTGGAAGTCGTCGCCTTCACCCTGGTCGAAGTTCACGAAGTGGAAGCCGTCCGCAAGTACGAATACGTTGGTAGCGTTATCGCCTCCTCCGCCGATATGCGGGATGCTGTGGCAGCTGGAGCAGGCGTTGGCGTCGGGGCCGGAGATCCGGTTGAAGTTGTCCGGAAAAGTTCGGGGCGGGCGGAAGTTGTCGGGAGACACATCGGTGGTTTCGGGGCGTCCGGCGCCATCCAGTGTGTTGAAAGAGGTGGTGAACAGGAACTCGCCGCGCTCGACTATCTGATCGAGGGTAAGGCTGCCCCTTTCTATGTCGTCCTGGCTGATGTGGCCGTCGAGAGTAGGGGAGTCGCCGATTTGAGGAGAGTCTAGCGGTTCAGCGGTCGTGTTGTGGCAGGCCGCAAGTATCGCTCCGGCGAGGATGGCCAGGATGAAGACGATGCTCTTTCCGAGTGCGCTCAATGAGTTCATGGACGATTCTCAACGGCTATTTTGCCAATCAATATCGAACAGGATCGGGCAGACGCCTATCTCCATCGGATGTCGCGGCGAGACCTGCGTCTTTGGTATGACTTCAGCGTCCTCCACAGCGAACTGACGATGAATACCGCTATCAGCCCGGCGCAGGCCCCGATAGGAACGAAGAGCACGCTCAGTCCGAGCGCGTACTGGAACACCGCCGGATCGAACGTCGGAACCGGCGGACCGTCCCTAATTTCCGAGACATATCTGAGGTGATCAAGGCGATCTATATAGACGTAGATGAACGTCGCCAGGCCGCCGAGGATGGCGGCGGCTGTGTACCATATCTTCACATTCAAGATCGAACGCCTCCACTATCGAGTGCAGTTCCGGTTCGACGCGGCCTGCGAGAAATCATGTAAAGCAGCGCGGCTACGGTATATGCTACGGCGAAGGTCGCGAGGGCAGGGGCGTAGGATTCGGTCCTGTCGAACACCCAGCCCGCATACCACGGAGCGAAGAACGAGCCTACCGCATCGAATGCACGCATGATACCAGTTATCGCGCCGTAGTTGCGCCTGCCGAAGTAGTTGCCTATCGCTATCCACTGTAGTACGACGGCGCCTTCGTAGATGGCGAGGAGTACCACGAAGGGGTAGAGGCTGCGGACGCTGTCGGAGAATATGAGCAGGACGCACCCTGTTACCGCCGCGAACATCCCCATTGCTATCAGTGGCTGGAAACTGAGGCGGTGTCCGGCCATTCCGAGCGAGAACCGAAATGGAATGGACAGCAGGAAGAAGATCGCCACGAGTCCGGCGGCGAACTCTTCTTCCGCACCCTGCCAGACCATTATCGGGATGATGTGTATAGACAATCCCGTTTCTGCGGAGATGCGAAGCGTGGAAGCGGCGAGGAGAATCCAGAATACGCCCGTCTTGAGAGCTTCGGACAGAGAGAATTCGTAAGACGGGGGAGGACCTCCAGATTCCGAGGACGAGTTGGGTACTTGCTCTACTGCATCTACCTGTTCGGGTGGGGTGCGGACGAGGCGAGACAGCAGCAGCCCTGATGCGAGAACGAATATCGCGGAGTAGATCAGAGTGGGACGCCAGCCGATAGTCGCCACACCCAGCCCCAGCGGATACAGGAATATCGCACCCCCGGCTGCAATGCCGGTGAGCAGTATAGTGATGGCTATGGCCTTTCTTCGGACGAACCAGCCGTTGGCGGCGGCCATAAGGGTTGGTCCGAAGCCGAAGTGGGAGGGTACCGATACAAGGAGCACGTAGGCTACGAGAAAGAAGATGTAGTTGTTGATGAAGGTTACGGCGACGAGGCCGGCGGATGCGACTATCGTGCCAATTACTATCAGGGGCCTGGGGCCGAAGCGATCCACTAGCCAGCCATACAGGGGCGCGGCGAGGCTGGACTGTGCGCGGGAGATGGTGAAGATGAGCGAGGTATTGGCGCTGGAGAGGTTAAGGTCGCGCCTGATGGGATTGAAGAAGACCGCCGCGCCATGATAGAGAATACCACCGGACATGACGCCCAGCAGGGTTACGCCGAAAAGCACCCACCAGCCGGAGTATAGGTTTCGCAACCTGTCCAGGATGCGCATTTGGTTATCGGTAGTCAGTTTTCAGTGATCAGGCGGCGGGCGGTGACCAGTTCTGAGAGGAGAGCGTCGTACTCAGCGCGGTCAACCGGAATGTCCACTCGCTTGTTCCTGCAACCCGATAAAGTCACGGCGGCTACGATCTCCTGCGATCTTAGTCCGTCCTCGCCGGTGATGGCGGGTTCCCGGTTCTCCAAGATCGCTAGAGCGAAGTCGTCAATGGCGGGCGCGTGGGTGCCGCTGACTGGCTCGAAGGTGAAGGTCTCCGTGGTGGCTTCGGGACTGTCGTAGGTGGGGGACTTGTCGTGCTGGATGAAGTCGTCCACAGTGGTCTCAAGCGAGTGAAGGGTGAGGCTCCAGTCGTCCATGATTATCGCCCCATCGTTTCCCCAGAGTTCGAGACGCTGGTGGTTGGGCGCCTGGGATGTGGTGCAATGGAGAGTTCCGTGTCCGCCGCCTTCGTAGGTCATGGCGGCTGTGGCGAAGTCTTCGACCTCTATGTCGTGCCTGCGGGTGGATACGATGCCCATGACGGAGGTGGGCAGGCCGCCGACCCACTGCATCAGGTCAATGGCGTGGATGCCCTGGTTGAGGAGCGCGCCGCCGCCCTCGGCCAGCCACTTGCCACGCCAGTCGAGTCGGTCGTAGTAGTCCTGGCTGCGTATCATGGCGGAGGACATGGAGACGCGGTATATCTCCCCGATTGCCCCGCTCTCCACGAGTTCTCGCATCTTCAGGGCCTCGGGCCGGAAGCGGTTGTTGAACAGGACTCCGAGCTTGACGCCCGCGTCTCGGCAAACCTCTATCATGCGGTCTGCTTCGGAGAGTGTGACGGACATCGGTTTCTCGACCAGGACGTGCTTGCCGGAGCGCGCGGCTTGCTCAGTAATCTCGGCGTGGGAGGGGTGGGGCGTGGCTATGACTATGGCGTCAACGCTGGGGTCGGAGAGGGCGTCGTCAAGGGTAGGGTATGGGGTGACGCCGAGTTCGGCCGCCTGCTGCCGGAGGGGTGGCTGTGTACGGGCCTGAATTCCGACGAGGCGGCAGGATTCGAGTTGGGCAATGGCGTCTATATGTACCCGGCCTATGACGCCGGTGGAGCCTATGATGGCGAGTCCTACTGTGTTCATTTGGATGTCCCCTGCTCTGATTTCAGGTCGTTAATCTTCAGTCAGAAGTTAATGTAAATGATGCAGTATTGTAGCACAGAACAGTTCATAGGTTCTGTCGGGATTGCTAGGATGTGAGCCTAAACTGGTGGATTAGGGAATGCTGGAGTGAGTGTCCCCGCATACGGGGAGACATCTTCGCCTACGTGATAGAATTCAAGTGATAGAGGAGGTGTGCCTGAATTATGGTCAAAATGAGTGGTGGCGAAGCCCTTGCGAAGTCGCTCGTGAACGAAGGCGTAGAAGTCGTGTTCGGGATACCCGGCGTGCAGATATACGGGATTGTCGCGGGGATACGGGACGAGCCGGGGCTCCGCATGATCACGACCCGGCATGAACAGGCTACAACATACATGGCGGACGGCTATGCGCGCGCCTCTGGGAAGCCCGGTGTGGCGCTGGTGGTCCCGGGTGTCGGTGTTTACAATGCGGCATCCGGCTTGGCCGGCGCATATTCGCGCTCCGTGCCGGTTCTTCTGATTGCAGGCCAGATTCCGCGTGGGATGATAGGCAAGAATCTTGGAGCCGTTCACGAGGTCGCGAACCAGGCGGATGTTGTGGGACCAGTTACCAAGTGGCGACGACAAGTGTCAAGGCCCAGAGAGGCGCCGGATGCGGTGTTCGAGGCGTTCAGGCAGATGCGTACAGGGCGACCTCGTCCCGTTCTAATAGAGATGCCGCCCGAGGCGGGAGTGGAGCGTGAGGAGGTGGCGCTTCGGAATCCAGCCCGCATTTCGAGAATCGTGCCGAGCAGGGAAGACCTTCAGGAAGCGGCCGGCGTTATCGCTCATGCTCAGATGCCGCTGATATTCGCGGGCGGCGGAGTGGCGCGATCAGACGCGGAGGAAGCGCTGGTCAAGCTGGCCGAAGCGACGAACATACCCGTGATTACGTCCAGCGGCGGGAAGGGGACTATCCCGGACAGTCATCCGCTGTCCTACGGCTCCTGTTTCAGTCCGCGGGGCGAGAGACAGGAGATGAATGAGCTATTCGACGTGATGCAGTCGGCGGACGTGGTTGTAGGAATCGGCACACGTTTTTCTCTGGGAAATCCGGCAGGCGAGTCCTCTACCTTAGTAAATATCAATATTGACGACACCGAGCTCACGAGAATCCAGTCCAACACTATTCCCTTGCATGGCGACGCAAGGGCGACCATAGAGGCGCTGCTTCCGCTGCTAATCGAGGCGGGAGCGGGAGAACGGGAGTCGCCCGCGGAGGCGGTTGCCGCAGCACGGCGACTGATCGCCTACTTCGGGATTAGGGAAGAGGAGCCGCAGTACCCGATACTGGAGGCAATCCAGAAAGGCATTCCGGAGGATGCCTTCGTCGTATGGGATGTCTCGCAGTTGGGATTCTATGCCCGAACCCACCACCAGGCTAATCATCCCAAGACGTACATAGACCCGGGGTATTCGTTCAACCTGGGCTACTCTTTTCCTACGGCGCTGGGTGTCAAGGTAGCGCAGCCCGAACGCTCTGTGGTGTGCGTGGCCGGAGACGGCGGGTTCATGTTCAACTCGTCCGAGCTGTCAACGGCAGTGCGCTACGGCATAAATGTGGTAACCGTCGTTCTCAGAAACGATTCCTACGGCAATGTGGAGTCCGACCTGAATGACACGTTTGGCGGGACTTACGAGACCGACCTGCACAACCCTGATTTCGTCCGGTTCGCGGAGTCGTTCGGCGCGGTAGGAATGAGGACGGAAGACCCCTTGGAGTTGGAGAATCTGATTCCGCGCGCGCTGGATCTGGATGCGCCGGTGGTCATTGACGTGCAGTTCGGAGAGATGCCCATTCCGCGCGCTCATCAGTACGCTTTTGTGTATCATCTACCCTGGACACAGCCTCAGGAAGGACTGATACAGTCCTGAGACGCTCCTCCGGTCTCGGAACTCTAAAGGCCCTCGACGATGATGACGTGGCTGTTGGTGGAGCGAATGCGCATATCCTTCGGGTGGGCGTATTCGTCGGAGCCGTGCCAGGCTTTGGCCCGCTCCATGCTGGGGAACTCTATGATGACGGTACGGTTGGGGGCGCTGTCTCCTTCGAGAAGCGCGGTCTCGCCGCCCCGCGCGATGTACTTGCCGCCGTAGGCGTTCACGGTGGGCTCTACCAGTTCACGGTACTCGGCGAAGAGTTCGGGGTCGGTGACTTCGACGTCGGCGATTACGTAGGCTGGCATTGGGGACTCCTTTGGATGGCTTGGAGTAGCTGGTTTCGTATCTTGCAGTCTCGCCGTAGATTTGGTGTCAATTGAGGACACAATGTGGATAGACCGAGTTAATCATTCTCATCTGTAGGTGAGAGTTCCAAGACCGTTGCCGTCTCATCACTAACTAAGTCAAGTCTATCTATTAAGGCTGAAGCTCTTTCGATAAGCCTACGGCTTGCATCTTTCAAACGGTATATGTCTTGTGGGCGATCCTGAATGTCGTGAACTATTCCTTCTACCACAATCGTTTCCCATCCTCGTTCCCAATGGACACAAGCATCAAGAAATTTTTCAATCTGATCCTTAGTTGGAGACGCAGAACCTTTTGCATATAGGCCAGAGGATGGACGTCTCCAACCACCTACGCGAGCGTGTTCGAATGCTTGGGCAGGGCTCGCGTCTGGGCTCTTGATGAGATATGGCACCATCTGAGTAGATAGGAATCTGCCGCTGATTTTGTTTACGACGACATATTGTGCCAGATGCTCTTGCTTATCCACGGGAAGACGACCGACCGATTGAGCAATAGTAAAGTTGATTAATCCTTTTCCAAACATCGCACGGACTTTCGGATGCAACCTGAGCACTCGAATTAGCTGAGGCCATTCTGGACCTCCACCGAGCTTTCCTCTAAGTGACTGCCATTCTTCTGGTTTGTTAGCTACTCCTAAATCTGTCAGCGCTTTCTCCAAACCCAATAACTTGGTCTCTGGACTTAGAGAGCGTGTTTGCATCACCCTACTGACTTTCTTGTACATCAACTCCTGTTGCGATGGTCTGGGTACAATCTGGGCGGTGAGGGTTGAGAGTCCCACTAGCTGAGCCGAACGCCACCTGCGTTCACCATCATGCAAATCAAAGAATCCTGACCAACTCCCATCATCCGCCGATATTGGAAAGACTGTGATTGCGTCTAGTTGTCCCACTTCCTCAATATTCTTACCAAGATCCATTAAGTCCGATTCGTCAAACTCAGTCCTGAGATTATCAGGGTCTGGTTTGATTAGCTGAATTGGTATATCTATTACTGAGCCGTACCACTCATTTAGAGGAAGTTGGATCAGAGATTCTAGTTTATCGTTCTGCATACGATGATCCTATGGTAGCCCTGCCAGCCGTTGCTGGGCTTGCTGAATTGCTAGTTGATGCGCATTGTTCGGTACGCCAGTCTTTAGCATGACCCATTTAGTCAACTGATTACCTAATTGATTCTGTTGCTGTAATAGACGTCTTTGGAGGTCGATAATTCTGGAGGCGTTTCGTTGGAATTGAAACATTGAACCTCTACTAGCAATCTGGGGGATGATCTCTTGTACCTCCGCATATGGCAATCCAAAATAGCCAGATAGTATCTCGCCTAAACTGCCGTCTTCAATCATTCTTGAATGAACCTCTTGGAGTGCTTGCCAATCTTGTCTAGCAACCGCTCGTCGCTGTTCCTCAATGTTATCCGCTGCCCTGATACTCCTATTTGTAGCTTGCCGTGTATCGAGATCGCGATCTCTAAGTCTCCGCATAGATGCTAAGTCCCCGCTTTCCAACGGTACGGCTTGTGGTTGATGGGTTTGGGGATTTCTTAATACATACCAAGTTGCTTTATATAGGTATGTATTCCCAAAAGGCATTGCGTTGAAGGTGAAGTATCCAGGGGTACGGTCGCGATAGGCGTCTCGGCCTACTTGTTGAGCTGCACGGAATCTACGCTCAAACCGATCAACGTAGTTGGTAGGAGGCGGTCCGTTAGGATTATAACCGAGAGCTACTTGAAGGGTTTGGTCTAGCGTAGCTCCAAATCTGGAAGTCGCAAGATAAAGACCGATGGTGAGGTTGTCTCGCTGTTGCTGAGTGGTGGGTGGCATTCTCTATCTCCAAAGGTATTTTATCAAGGTTATCGCACGTTTGGAGAAATTGCCAACTTTATTCTTCAGACTTGAACCAATCCTTCACTGCCGCCTCATGCGGCCAGAGGAATTGGAAGCCGCAGCGGAGGGCCATCTGGCGGTCGAGGTCTTCGCGGTCGCCGATGTGCCAGTATTCTTCGGCGTCGAACTTGGTTTTCATATACTCAAGACGAAGTTCTTCCATAGGGCTTCCCTTGACGCAGATGAAGTCCGCCTGGATGTCGTGTTCATCCCATATTCTGCGCTGTGAACTTGCGATACGGTCGGAGCAGCTGCCGATGATCATGCCCTTGGACTTGGCGATCCGCACCATCTCCATGGTGAGTTCGCCGGGCGGGTCGCCGACTTCGAGTGTGCCGTCAATGTCGAAGCTGATTAGTATGGCCAAGTTGGTTTTCCTCTTTTCTAGTTCTCTGAATATCGGTTGAGGCCGAGTTTGCGTTCTATTTCCTTCCGCGTATTCTCATCCAGCATTCCAAGAATCTTCTCTTGCATCTCAGCGCCACCCTCAGCGCGGCCCTCGTTGCGGATTCTTTCCTCGCGTCGCTCTATGCGTCTTTGCAACCATCCCGCGGTAATCAACCGATACCTCCCAATCAGTCCTTAGAATCTGAGTCGCCGTTGCGCCGGAGTTTGCGTTCGATGTCTTTGCGCGCTTCCTCGTCGAGTATGCTGAGAACTTTCTCAACGCCCTCGGCAACGCCTTCGGCGCGGCCCTCTACTCGACCTTCTTCGCGTCCCTCGGCGCGTCCTTCTTTGCGGCCTTCATCGTGGCCCTCAGCGCGTCCCTCGTTGCGGATTCTTTCCTCGCGTCGCTCTATGCGACTTTTCAGCCATTCTGCGGTAACCAAGATATTCCTCCATATATCAACTAGAGCTATGGCGATGACAGCCGAGATCAGAATGTCGTCGGCTATCTCCGAGCGGATGAGTCTCGCCTGTTCTACAATGCCCATAGCGGACAGGCGAGATCGCTCATCTAATACTACCATAGTAGCTTCCAAGGCCAACTGGCCGATGAACAGCCAGAATGTCAAGTGCCACCATGGCGCTTGTACGCTCAGGAATGAATCGCGAGCGGGTTGGGGCTTCTCTTCTGTCCTTGCCATGCTAGTCTGGCGTGGCGCTCCAGACGGTGAAGTTGCCTCCTAGGGGCATGGGGCCGCCGGACACGGCTACCTCGAGCTTGACGCCGGTTACCTGGCGGGCTCCGGCGCGTCCCTGGAGCTGCTGGATGGAGTCGGTGTGCATCCAGAAGCGGCTGCGTCCGCTGCCGATGTTGCCTCCGCTTGGGGAGATGGGGTTGGGGCCCTCGATGCTGATGTCGGTCTGGTAGAAGTCGAGCGCGTCTCCGAAGCCCATGCCGCGATATCCGAGCCCCTCGATGTGGAACTGGTGGAACTGGGCGAAACCGTCGTACATATTCTCGAAGGATAGGTCGTCCGCGCTGATGCCTGCGGACTCATAAATCTTCCGTCCGGTGCTGGCGGTCTCGGCCTCGACTTCCTCCAGCGTTGGGGTGATGCTCCTGGGCGTGCCCCTGCTGGAGGCGTGTCCGAGGATATAGACGGGCTTTTGCTTCATGTCCTGGGCGCGCTCGGCGGTGGTGAATAGATAGGCGGCGGTGCACATGATGGGTATATCGTTGTCGAACAGGTTGGCGGGCTTGGCTATCCAGCGGGAGGATAGGTAGTCCTCCGGGGGAAGTTCCTCGGGGCGGTGCTGATACCAGTAGCCTTCGGGGAACATGAGGCCGTTTCTGCGGGAGTTCTGCATGAAGGGGGCCATCATGTCGTGGTTCTTGCCGTACTTGTGGCAGTACTGGGCGAACTGGAGGGCTGTGCCATAGCATCCTGGCGGTCCCCAGAGGGTGCGTCCCGGACCGATGGCGACCGAGCCTGGGACTGGATCAGCGGCACTGAGGCCGCCGTGATTGTAGCGTCCCATCAGGTTGTGCCAGCCCTTGACGACGAGACAGGTCTCGGCGAGGCCGTCGCCTATCGCCTGCGCCGCCGTGACTATGGCGGCGGACATGCAGCCGGGCGCGTGCATCTTGAACTTGACGTTGGTGAGTTCGGGCATGTTCAACTCCAGCCAGTCGGCGCTGAGCTGGCCCAGGCCGTCGAGCGGGTCGTCGGTCTGGTTGAAGGCGTTGATCACGTCGGTGGGCAGGGGAACGTCTTCGGGCCAGTGGGCTCCGGTGGTGGTGACGGGGACTATTACGAGGCCGTCAACCTGGTCGGGTGATACACCTGCGTCGTCCATGGCCTGGCGCATCGAGAGGATGCTGCCCGCGCCGACGGTGGTTTCGGGTTTGCCGTCCCAGCGGCGGGAGGTTGGAGAGTGTCCGACGCCGACAGCGGCCACCTTTCCCCGGTGTTCCCAAACTCCGAGGCCCTCTACGGATCTATACATGGACTCAGGCGCGTCTATTGTCGTTGTCATGGCTCGCTCCTATTGTCTGAATCAGGATTTGCGGGATTTTCAGGGGTGGGTATTCACCCCCATCCTAGCCTTCCCCCGTCAAGGGGGAAGGGACTTTTCCTACCTTTGTGAGCCCATCCGAGGGAGGAGGGGATATATCGTCAGGTTACGACCTGCCACTCGGGGACGACCTGCCCGTTGGCGGTGGGCTCGAATATGACTTCTACCGCCGCGCCGATGGGGACGTCGTCAACGGGGGTTCCGGGCAGATGCGAGTACATCTGTATGCCCGGGTCATCGTCCAGCGTTATGACGGCAAGGTTGAAGGGCTGGTCCTCGTGGAGGCTGGCGACGGGGGTGTCGTACACGACGCAGTAGTTGTATATCTTGCCGCGTCCGCTCATCTGCTTCCATTCCAGCCCATCGCCCAATCCGCACTGGGAGCAGGCGGGGAGGGGAGGATTCTGAAGGCGGTCGCAGTCGGTACAGTTCTGGATTACGAGTTTGCCTTCGCTGGCCGCTTCCCAGAAAGGTTTTGTGAGGTCGTCGGGTATCACACCCTGTTTTACCATGTTTCATCTCCTGTCTCGGACAGGGCCGCACGGGTTGATGGCGGCCCTTGTGGATTCGAGGAGATGATAATACAGGTAGTTTCAGTTATCAATTGACAATTGGCGATTATCAATTGTGGGCGCGCGTCGTCTGGCGAGGGTATATACTTGGGTTTATAGATATGCTGGGAGGGCCGCAGGGTGCTTGCAGGGGAACTGCTGGCAGGCTACAAAGGCGTCTGGTGGGGACTTTTGCCCTGCACATTGCCTGTATAAGCCTGTATTTCCCAGTTCAGAGCATTTTTTCAAGTCGGCGGTATCGTGATTGATAAATTCATATTTATATATTCAAGGACTGTTGTTCTAGGCGTGTATGGATTGTAACATAGGATGGAGGGGTTTATGTAGTGGCACGGGAAGCTCGGTTTTGGCGAGATCCGTGTCAGTTTGGGGATACGGGGGGCTGGTTGAACTCCTTGCGGATGGCGTTGACCAACGGTAGGTAGTCGTTCTCGTAAAATTCCTGAATCGCCTTCTCAAGCCTGGGCTTCATATCGGGGTCGGAGGGGTTGCATTCATGTCGGCTGAGAAGTTCCTTCCAATACATTCGGAACTCTCGTTGATCGGGATTCCGTTTCCTATGGTCATAGTCGGTTGGTGGGTCCATCTGGAAAAGGCGGTTTCGAGTTTCCGGATCGCGGGCGACCATAAGGCGAAGTCTCAACGATCCCTCGTGGTGCAGGAAATCGAATCGGAACATTGGCTCTGGTTTGTTCTCGTCAATGTGAAAATCGAGACGGGGTGAAGTGAAATCGAGAATGATCTTGTTGCTGGAGTGGTTTTTGAAATCTGGGGCATATTGTTCTACGGCAGGTTCCACGATGGGCCAGAGCATATTGATCGGTTTCACCTTGATGATGTGGTCAATCGCTTCCCGATGGACGTTGTATATCTGAAGTGCAAGTCGGTCTATGTCGCTTGGGGCGTCCAAGACGCGCCTCCGTATCGTTCGCTCGTACTGCTCAAGGAAGTCGGTTACGCTCGGGCTGATGGCGGAGCGGCATGTTCGCAAAGTCTGGGTAATGAGGTCGGCGGCCTTCTGGTAGCCGAACGGTGTCCAGCGTTCGGCGTCCGCTTCATTCTCGGGTTTCCTTCCGTCGGGTGTAAGGAATATAGGGAATGGCGTGAGACCTTTGTATTCGCGCTCAACTGTATCCAAATAGCGACTGAGTTGATCGGAGCGCTCGCCGCTTTTGACCTTGTTCTCTATCGGGCAGACGAATCCGTCTCTTTCGTCTATCAGCAGGATGTCTATGTTGTGACGTTCACGCGCAACTTCGATATCGCTGAACTTCCAGTCTCCAATGCCTGCTGACGTAAATGAGACGCATTTGATTTCATGCTCTTTCGCTGACACTGCCGCTTGGGATAGGAAGTTTCGCAGGAAGTGATCGTCCAAGCCGTGAGACTCTCGCGGGTCAAGTAGCCACGCTATGACTCTGGAGTGCTGGAGTTCCGAGTGCGTGATGCCAAGTGTGTCGAACAGACTGAACTCGGCAAGTAGAGATTCAAGCCGCTCAAGTTCTGGGTCAGCGGAAAGCGCTTTCAGCGCTTCACGGGGTGTCTTAGTGGCGTTCATAGCGCGTTCCATGAATCAACTTGCCGCAAGACCCGTGGATGCCCGCTTTCGCGGGCATGGCGGACAGGGTTGGTTAGGTTGGCTTACACCATGTGACCGTGGGCTGAGGCGGCGACGGATACCTGGATGTCGTAGATTGCCTGGGACATTGCCTGGCCAATGAGATCGAGCCGGGCCACCTGGGAGATTCTGGGGGATGCCCTGTTGAGTTCCTGGCGGGATAGCAGCCTGCTGAAGATGTCGCAGGCGTCGGCGAGGCAAATGATCATAATGTCGCGCGGGGACGGGATCTCGTCGCTGAAGAGCACGCCCATGATGCGGAGCTTGACTTCGCGCTCGGCTGTGCCGTCAATTATGGGGTATCGTCTGGACCTGAAGACCCACAGGAAGCGGTCGTCCTCGCGTTCGAGGATGCCTACCTTTACGAGTCGCGACAGGGCTTCTTCCTGGATTTCGTGGGAGCGCCTGGCTGTGTGTTCGACCCAGAAGCGAGTGTCGCGGGCTTCGTCTGCCGCGGCGATTTCGGCGAGGGTTGGGTCCAGGAGGCTGTCTCCGGTTGGAGTGGAGTCTATCAGGACAAGGTTTTCGAGATCGGTGTCTATGCGGTTTTCCATAGCCAGTTCCATCAGCACGCCACCGGCGATGGCGTAGTCTAACGACCAACTCGGGACGCTAATGAATCTGCCGTCTTCGTCATGTAAGAGAAGTAGAAGGATTTCTTCAACAAATCGCAGCATGGTTCTGTTCCTCCGCCAATTCGGTGTCGCTGAAATATGACAGCGTGAACCTTATCACATGAGGTCGGGGTTTGCATAATCCCAGTGGGACGAAGCGCGGTGTACTGATAGAGGCGGCTCACGCTAGACGGATTGGCGCGCGTAGTCCCTCCGGTTGCCCTGAAAACCGTTCTCCCTGAGACTAACTTCATAGTCTTCCGTTACGAATATCCCGCAGTCTCGGGAATCCTCTATCTGATTTCCTGAAATCGCGTAGCTGCGCGACGGCAGATCCCGGCTTGCTTGTCCTTTCGGCGTGAGGCTGCTCCAAAGGCGGATGCCGTTGCGGTTTCCCTCAATACGATTATCTTCGATGCGGTTATCCTGTCCGCGCTCGATGGCGATTCCGTCGAACCGGCTTGCTCTTATCTCGTTTCTTCTGACAGTGGTATTGGTTGAGTAGCCCAGCCAAAACCCGTAGTTGGAATAGTTGGCGATATTATCCTCGAAAATGTTGCCGGAGGAGAATCCTGCCTCGAATGCATTGTTGGGCGAATAGCTGGCGTCGTTGCCGGATATGAAGTTGTCGTTGGAAGGCTCTCGATTGTTGGCCCGGATGAAGAACCCGTCGCCGCCATAGCGCAGGCTGTTGCCGATTATCCGGTTGTGGTTGGAGCCGCTCTCCATGAGGATCCCCGCGGAGTCGGCTGTATCGCACCAGAAACGGTCGGTGTAGCGGATGCAGTGCTCCGCCAGATTATGCAATACCTCGTTGTGGCTGGACATCAGCAGATATATCCCTACGTTCCCACAGTAGGAGGCGTGGTTCCCTCGGATTATGTTGTGTTCCGACCGGACCAGGCTGACACCGTTGAAGTTGTTGTTGACCTGATTGTTCTCTACCGCGCTATGCCGGACCTTGAAGAGATATACCCCACCGCCGAATCCTTCCTCCACCGGCGCCTCGGTATCGGGCAGCCAGCCGGCATCCCGGGGGTTGGTATTGTCCGACACGACACAGCCCCGGATGTTCATATTGCTGACGTTTTCGGCGCGAATACCGTAGTGAAAGCCGATAATCATGCCGTTAACAATCGTCACATCCTTACAATCGTGAACCCAAATGCCTACACCGCCCGTCCCTTCGCCGTCCAGAACCACGCCGGAGAGGTCCAGCGCGAGTCCGTCGGCGCATACTTCTATGACGGTCTCCAGTGAGGATGCCGCGCCAAGTCCCACGTATTGGGACGGTTTGAAAGTGTGCCTGGTGTACCGACCGGGAATGATGCTGACATAGGTCATCGCGCGAGGCCTCGGGTGGGATTTGAGCTGGTGGAGCTGAGGGGATTCGAACCCCTGACTTCCTCCGTGCAAAGGAGGCGCTCTCCCGGACTGAGCTACAGCCCCACGCTGAGGAGAGATTCAGGTCTGAGCGTCGTTGGCGTAGGAGGCCGGGCGACCTGCGAAACCCGGTATTCCCGTTACAAGAAAACACCTTAACGACTGGATAGTGGAAAGAGCCTTACCGTAGGTTTCTATGTATGTGTAAGTTACGGCGGGCTTTCTCAGGGAGCGGATTTCGGTTTCGGGGAGCTCCTTCTGCGCGCCTGGCGTAAGCCTGACGCCGAATCCTGCTCGACCCTCTGCTTCAATTCCACTCACCCGCCGACCGACCTGGTCACGCCTTTGGGGATGTATCCATTGGCGATCCCTGTCTCCCTAGAAAGGAGGTGATCCAGCCGCACCTTCCGGTACAGCTACCTTGTTACGACTTAGTCCCAGTCACCAGTCCCACCCTCGGCGCCTGCCTCCTTGCGGTTAGCCCAGCGACTTCAAGTGTTACCGACTTCCATGACTTGACGGGCGGTGTGTACAAGACCCGAGAACGTATTCACCGCAGTGTGCTGACCTGCGGTTACTAGCAACTCCGCGTTCATGCAGGCGGGTTTCAGCCTGCAATTCCAACTGGGGCCGGGTTTATGGGATTAGCTCCGGCTCGCGCCTTCGCGACCGTCTGTCCCGACCATTGTATCGTGTGTGTAGCCCAGGGCGTAAGAGCCATGATGACTTGACCTCGACCCCACCTTCCTCACCCCAGTGGGGGCAGTCTCGCTAGACATCCTAACTAGCGACAGGGGTTGCGCTCGTTGCGGGACTTAACCCAACATCTCACGACACGAGCTGACGACAGCCATGCAACATCTGTGCAACTGTCCCGAAGGAAAGGCTGCTTTCACAGCCGGTCAGAAGCATTTCAAGCCCTGGTAAGGTTCTTCGCTTATCATCGAATTAAACCACACGATCCGCTGCTTGTGCGGGTCCCCGTCAATTCCTTTGAGTTTTAGCCTTGCGGCCGTACTCCTCAGGCGGGATACTTATTGCGTTAGCTGCGGCACGGAGGGGGTCGATACCCCCCATGCCTAGTATCCATCGTTTAGGGCGTGGACTACCCGGGTATCTAATCCGGTTTGCTACCCACGCTTTCGCGCCTCAGCGTCAGTTACAGCCCAGAAAGCCGCCTTCGCCTCTGGTGTTCCTCCCGGTATCTACGCATTCCACCACTACTCCGGGAATTCCGCTTTCCTCTACTGCACTCCAGTCTGCCAGTATCCCATGACCCCTCCCAGTTGAGCCGGGAGATTTCACATGAGACTTAACAGACCGCCTACGCGCACTTTACGCCCAGTAAATCCGGACAACGCTCGGTTCCTACGTATTACCGCGGCTGCTGGCACGTAGTTAGCCGAACCTTATTCCCCGGGTACTGTCCTTTCTCATCCCCGGGAAAAGGGGTTTACAACTCGAAAGCCTTCATCCCCCACGCGGTGTCGCTGCGTCAGGCTTTCGCCCATTGCGCAAGATTCCCTGCTGCTGCCTCCCGTAGGAGTGGGGGCCGTGTCTCAGTCCCCCTCTGACCGATCGTGCTCTCACACCGGTTACCCGTCTTCGGCTTGGTAGGCTATTACCCCACCAACTACCTGATAGGCCGCAAGCTACTCCCAGAGCGCCGGAACCTTTCCTCCCTATACCGTAATAAAGGGAGCGTACGGGGTATTAGACCGGATTTCTCCGGCTTATCCCCCTCTCCGGGGCATATCACTTACGTGTTACTCAGCCGTCTGCCACTAGCTAGGGGGCCGAAGCCCCTTCGCCCGTTCGACTTGCATGCATTAGGCGCACCGCCAGCGTTCGTCCTGAGCCAGGATCAAACTCTACGGATTTGTTTTGGGTTTGGTTCTTTCCACTATCCAGTTGTTAAGGTGCATTTCTTAGGTGCAGGTAATGATCGTATAACACTGTATTCGCTTCTGTCAAGGCAAATTGCTGACGGGGAAGCATCACAAAAGTGGTGCGTGTAGGAGGATGGGGTTGTCGGTTGGGGGTGGACTGGCCTTAACCTTGGATAAAACCTAACCACCAAGGAGAAGACCAGTCCAATGCAGGTAACAATCACCCGCACCATACAGATACCAGACGAGGCCCAGAGTATCAATGAACTTGAGGGACTGATCCACAGATTCGGTCTGTCTTTGATGCGCGAGTTGCTGTGTGAGGCATGGCGCCATTGTCAGGCTCGACATTGGATATGTGAGGGGTGCGGAAGCGGTCGGATAACGCGACGGGGCTATCGAGACTACACAATCATGACTATTTTCGGAGGGGTGAAGCTAAGACGCGCCAGGGTCAGGTGTCAGCAGTGCGGAAGGTTGAGTCAACCAGCCGACAGCAAGTTGAGAGAGGTCGAATCGAGCCGAGCGAGCGTCAGGTTCGCTGAGTTGGCGTGTTTGAGTGGCGCGTCGTGGCCGTACAAACAGGCGGCTGAGGTGCTTGGAAAGATAGTAGGGGGCTCGGTGAGCCACGAGCGTGTTCGCAGACTGACCAACGGTTGTGGACAGAAGGCGGTTCAGGCTCAGAACGCAGAAGCTGAGGAGGCGTTGGAAGAATACATCGATCCTCCGTCGTATCGTAGTGGCCCACGGATGGTGAACGTGGCGCTGGACGGTGGATGGGTGAGAAGCCGCGACAATGCTAAGGGAATGGAGGGGAAGGTGGGGGTGGTACATCTGGGCAGTGAGAAAGTAGGTAAACACAGAAACGCTCTGAGTGGGCGACGATACGTGGCGACGTTCGGTTCATCCGATGTGGCGGGACGACTGACATACGCCGAAGTTCGCCGCCACGGTGTCGAGTACGCTCTCAGAAAGTCGGTGATAGGGGACGGAGCACGCTGGATAAGTTCGATAGCCGACGAACACTTCCCTGACGCTCGTCGCATCCTGGACCTTTGGCACCTCAACCGCAGGATATACAAGACTGTCTATGCTTGTGTGCCTTGCGAAGATGCGAGCGGGGTATGCCGAATGTTGATGGATACGCTGACCAGGGGCAGAACCGACCTGGCTCTCAGACAACTTGATGGGCTGTCTGAGAAGTACCCTGCAAACAAGCTGAGTGAACTCATGACCTATCTTGCCAACAATGCCGAGTGGATATGCGACTACGACCAACTCAGATTGGAAGGATACCCTGTGGGAAGCGGACCGGTTGAGAAGGCGGTGGACATCGTGATCAACAGAAGGCTGAAGTGTCGCAGAGGTATGAGGTGGTGGAGAAACAATGCCAACCGCGTTGTGGCGCTCAGAACTCTCATGCTCAACGATGACTGGGATACACTGCGGACTCGTAACAAATGAATACTCATAGATACACACCACTTATTTGATGCTACCAGCTATAAGCAGGGTCTTTGCAAAGTCGGCGGACGACGCGACATATATCGTAGTTTATAGATACGCGGGAAAGTGCTGGGCACTAACTGGGAGGGTCACAGGGTCGGGCTGGAACAATTTTCATCCAGCGTTGAAGCTACGAAAGGATTCTTTCGCTGTCTGTCGGCCCGCGCTATAAACAACGACTTATACATATGTTCTGAATTCATGCCGTAATTGTAGCATAGAATGAAGTATCAGACGAAACCGTGAAAGACTTTGCAAAGGCTCTGGCAACTGATAACTGAACAGCCCCCAAACCAACCAAAACCCTGTAAACTAATAATTGCTGATAATTGACAATTGAAAGGAGACCCCATGCACCTGCTAGAAGTCCTCAACCCCGTCGGACAGCAGCGCGGACTGCTGAACGCCATGACAATAAGCGACAGGCCCGAATCGCTCGACGACAAGACCGTCGGCCTGCTCTGGAGCGGCACACACGGTGGAGACCTCGCCCTCAGGCGAACCGGCGAGATGCTCCAGGAGCGCTTCGACAACGTCACCGTCAACTTCTACACCGGCGGCAACTACCCCGCGCCGCCGCCAATAGTCCAGCAGGCTGCGAGGGAGTGCGACGTCGTCATCGGCGCCACAGCCGATTGAGGGACGTGCGCGTCGTGGATGGTCCACGACATGATCGAAATCGAGAAGACGGGCAAGCCCGCCATCCCGATTGTATCCGGACGCTTCGAAGAAGACGCCATAGCCAGCTCCCGCGCGTTCGCCATGCCGGACCTGCAGTTCGTCATAGTGCCGCGCATCTACCGTAACCTCGCTCCCGAACTCTGCGTCAGCCAGACCGAGGCGGTGATAGACGACATAGTCGAGGTGCTCACCGTTGACCAGGGACACACCCGCCGGGAACGCGACTCCGCAACCCCTATCGAGCGTTTCGAGGGCGAAGACCGCTGGGACGCCATACTCAAGATGAACGAACAGTGGCTCCTGCGCGACTGGGGAGACTCGCTCGTCCTCCATCCGCCCACGCCCGAAGCCGTGACCGAACTGGTCGCCGGAACAGGACTCGACCGCGACGACCTGGTATGCGATATGCCGCCCGGCTTCGGACTCGCAACCGTCGAGAAGATAGCAATCAACGCCGCCATGGCCGGCGCTAGACCCGAACAGATGCCCGTCATAATCGCAGCGGTCAAGGCATTGTCCGAGGTCGGTTCGCACGGCGGCAAGTCGCTGCTCATGTCCACCAGCCCTCACGCGCCCATGCTCGTCGTGAACGGTCCTATCGCCAAGGAACTCGGCATCAACCCGCGCTCCGGCCTTGGCCCAGGACGCGACAACGAAGTCAACATAACCATCGGCAGGGCGTTCTCGCTGTGTCTGAGAAATCTCGGATACTGGTATCCGGGCCAGATGGACATGGACACCATCGGCACAACCCGCAAGTTCGTCCACTGCGTCGCCGAAAACGAGGACATGAGCCCCTGGCAGCCCTTCCACGTTGACCAGGGCTTCCGCGCGGACGAAAGCGCCGTCAGCGTCTTCATAACCGACGGCGAACTCGACGTCCAGGACCAGGGCAATACCTCCGCCGAGGGCTTGCTCAAGACCATCGCCTACGGAAGCACGTTCGGCACGCGCGGACTGGGAGCGAGCCACGGGGCCGAGCGGCTCATCTTCATGCCCCCGGACGTGGCGCGGCCCGTCGGAGCCGAGGGCTTCTCCAAGCAGGAGACCAAGCAGTTCATCCACTTCCACGCCAACGACAGCCTGGGCAAGATGATCCAGTACATGCCGATAGACGACGCGAGGGTCGGCGCGCAGTGGAAATGGCTGGAGGGCCTCACCGAGCAGGAGCGGCTGGACATCACCGTTCCTGTCCTGGAGAGCGTTGACCGCTGGTACATCGTCGTAGTCGGCGCCGACCGCGCCAAGACCCTCGTAATGCCCACCGGCGAAGGCGCCGCCACCGTCGGCATAGACCAGTACAGGGACTAACCAACAGCCGACGATTCTATGGAGACATAGATGACAAATGATGAACGTCTGACAGCTCTTGAGGAAACCAACGCCAGAATGGTGGAACTGATTGACCGGGTCGTAGATCTGACTGTGGAGACTCGTCAGTTGGTCCTGGAGACCAGACGCAACAGTCAGCAGACGCTGCGCATCTGGACAGCCTTCGCCAGACATCACGGCTGGCCCGAAGACTTGGAGAACCTAGACGACGAAACCTGAGCCGTCCAGAATATGCGATGCCGATGTACGGGCGGACTGGAGAGTTTTCCAGTCCGCCCTTGTCGGGAGGCTACTGCTCCGGTTCGTTGCTGTACCAGCCCGATCCGAATATAAGCCCGTCATGCCTGACCACCCAGGAATGCTTGGACGCCAGTTCCCCGGACACCGGCTCGTTGAACACGTAAGATACCCACTTGCCTTCTTCCGTTGCCGTCATGATCTGAACCCCGAATCTGTAGTCGTTGACATCGGTGCCGATGCTGCCGTTCAGATTCTGTCCCCTGACTTCGGGGTCGTAATGTCCGATGAGTTCGCCTGTCCCCTCGGCGATGAACACGTACCACTGCCCGTTTACGCTGTCCGGCGAATTGTAGTAAGCCAGGGTATCTTCTAGGCCATCGTTTTCGTATTTCCTGATCGCTTCGGCGACGAATGCCCTGGTGTACTCGGCGGGTTCGACCGCCCAGACGGAGAGGAATATCAGCCCGTCATGCCTGGCGACCCACGCGTGATTCGATATGAGCTCCCCGGTCTCGTGATCAGTGTAGTAGTAGGAGACCCACTTTGGCTCCTCGGTAGCCGCCAATATCGCGGCCCCGGCGTCGAATCCCGTGAAGTCTATGGCGTAGGCGTCGTGGAAATTCTCCCCGATGGAGTCGGGTCTGAAGTGGGAGATCACTTCGCCACTCTCATCTGCTATATAGACATACCATGATCCCTCGGCGCTCTCTGGTAAGTTGTAGTGTGCGACGGTCGCTTCCAGTCCATCCGACTCATACCTGTTGATTGCCGCATCCAGGAAGAACTTGGTGTACTCGGCTGGCTCGGTGTACCAGCCTGAGCCGAATATCAGCCCGTCGTGTTTGACGGCCCAGGTGTGCTTGGACTCGATCTGACCACTGGCGGGGTTGTTGAATACGTAGGACACCCACTTGCCTTCCTCGGTAGCCGCGCGCAGGTCGTCCCCATAGAAATAGCCTGTCGCGTCCACGCGCAGACTCGGGTCCCTTCCCCTGAACTCCGGGTTGTGGTGGGATATGGTGTAACCATCCTCATCAATTATGAATACATACCACTGACCGTCAAGGCTCTCAGGGCTGTTGTAATAGGCCAGCGTATCTTCCGGCCCCTCGGATTCGTAGAGAGCGATGGCCTCGTCCACGAAGAACTTGGTGTACTCCGCGGGATCGGTGTACCATCCCGACCCGAATATCAGCCCATCGTGCCTGACGACCCAGGAGTGCTTGGACTCGAGTTCCCCGGTCACCGGGTTCTTAAACACATAGGAGACCCACTTGCCGTCTTGGGTGGCTGAGAGCATATCCGGCCCAAAATTGTACCCAGTCGCATCTGTGCCGATTGGGCCGTTGAGGTTCTGACCTCTGACTTCGGGATCGAAGTGTCCGATGATTACGCCGTTCTCGTCCTGGAACCTTTCGGCGTAGATGATGAAGGTGTACCACTGGCCGTCAACGCTGTCGGCGCTGCTGTAGTGCGCGATGGCGGATTCGGCCCCTTCGGACTCGTACTTGGAAATTGCGTTGTTTACGAAGAACTTGGTGTACTCGACAGGATTGGTGTACCAGCCTGAGCCGAATAGAAATCCATCGTGTCTGACGACCCAGGAATGCTTGGACTCGAGTTCTCCTGTCGCGGGGTTGTTGAATACGTAGGAGACCCACTTGCCGTCCTCGGTAGCCGACAGCATATCTGCGCCGAAAGTGTATCCGGTGGCGTCGGTCCCCAGCGGGCCATTGAGGTTCTGACCTACTATGCTGGGATCGTAGTGCCCTATCAGGTCGCCGTTCTCGTCTATGATGAAGACGTACCACTGTCCGTCAACACTGTCGGCGTCACTGTAGTGCGCAATGGTGGCTTCGGCCCCGTCGGACTCGTACCTGGATACAGCGTTGTCAACGAAGAACCTGGTGTACTCGGCGGGCTCGGTGTACCACCCGGAACCAAAGAGGAGTCCGTCGTGCCTGACGACCCAGGAGTGCTTGGACTCGATCTGACCAGTGGCGGGGTTTTTGAATACATAGGATACCCACTTGCCGTCCTCGGTAGCCGACAGCATATCTGCGCCGAAAGTGTATCCGGTGGCGTCGGTCCCCAGCGGGCCATTGAGGTTCTGACCTACTATGCTGGGATCGTAGTGCCCTATCAGGTCGCCGTTCTCATCTATGATGAAGACGTACCACTGGCCGTCAACGCTGTCGGTGGAGTTGTAGTGGGCAATTGTGGCGTCGAGCTCAAGTGCGTCGTAGCGCGAAATGGCAGTATCTACAAAGTATCTTGTGAATTCGGCCGGGCTGGATTTGGGTGGTATGGAGGCCACCACGCTGTGAGCTATCTCTTCCACTTCAGCTCGCGAGAGGCTTGGTTCGGGCGGCAGAGCGGGGGGCACATCCGGAACCGCGGCGCGCGCTATCTCCGCTACATCTTCCCGCGATAGGCCGGGTTCGGGCTGCGGGCTATCCGCTATCGCTTTCCGGACTATCCGCTCCACATCCGCCGCCGTCAGGCCGGGGACGGATGGAACGGGTGGCGGAATGTCGGCCACCGCCGCCTGTATCATCGCATCCACGTCCGCGCTCGTCAGGCCGCCGTCTCCGGGAGTCATTGCCGCCATATCGGACATGGAATCCCGCACTATCGTCTGCACGTCTTCTCCGGTCAGGCTGTCGGCGGTGGCAGTGACAACGCTGGCCTGCGCTATCTCCGCGACCTCTTCGCGGGTAAGTCCAGGTTGGGGCGCGTTCGCCATCTCCGTACGCACTATGCCTTCTACGTCGGCGCGGGTGAGGCCCGCGTCCGAGTTTCCGCAGGCTATCGCCAGAATAGAGACAATTCCGACGATGGCTGCCGCTACTACTTTGAACTTCTTGCTGGTCATTGTGGAACTCCACCTCGTTTCTCACAAAAGAGATGCTCCCATGCACAGTCTGAGGGCAGGGAGCATACTTATTGGGGACTATATCTTAATTGTGTGATTTCCAACGACCGATTGCAAGTCTATCTTTATGAGGAGAAAATTGCATAAGTGGGACCGCCGCGGTCGCGGGTCTCCCCACCCCTGGATTCCCACCTTCAGAGACCTTTGCGAAACCCTGTTCCACTTCGTTACGGAGGTCTGGGTAAATGAGTAGATGGGCAAATTGATAATTGGGCAGGCCGCCCCTCCACCCCTGGATTCCCGCCTTGGCGGGAATGACGATGGTTGTGCAAAGGTCTCCCTTCGCGGGAATGACGATTGGGCGCCGCAACGGACTTATGCAATTGTCTCTTATGAGAACGCGAACTCCGTCCCCGCGCCCTCCTCCAGCGCGCGCTGATAGACGTAGTGGGCGGCTGAAATATCCTGTATGGACAGGCCGACGCTCTTGAAAAGCGTGATCTCGTCGTCGCTTTCACGTCCTGGCTTGGCCCCGGTTATAAGCTCGCCTATCTCGCCGTATATGTCGTCGGCGGACATCGCGCCCTCTTCTATCGGGATCTGCACGTCTCCGGCCTCCGCGAGACAGGCGTCAACCTGATCGCACACCAGCTTGGACTTGACCATGGTCTTGGTGTCTATTTCCCTGACTCCGACCGCATGCGAGCCTATGCCATTGATGTGAAGACCGGGCTGTATCCAGTCGCCGTCTATGATCGGCGTTGTGGCGGTGGTGGCCATAGAGAGTATGTCCACGCTTCGGACGAGTTCCTCGCCCGACGAGGCGAGTTCGACCGGGATGCCGAGCGCCTCCGAACTGCTGTCCGCGAACGCCTTCTGCGCGTCCGGCGGGTCGAGCGAGAATACGAGCGCCTTTTCCAAGTTCGCGCCCGCGGCCATTCCCCAGAGCTGGGTTCGCGCCTGCACGCCGGCGCCCATAACGCCCGCGACCGTGGCGTTCTTGCGAGCCAGGTACTTAGTCGCAAGCCCGGTCACCGCCCCCGTCCTCATAGCGGTGATGTATCCGCCGTCCATCACCGCTATCGTGCGTCCGGTTTCGCTGTCCATCAGGACTATCGTTGCGAGCGTCGCGGGCAAGCTGTGAGCCGAGGGATTGTCCTTATACACGGTAACGGACTTTACGCCTAGCGCGCCCATGTCCTTTAGCTGGGCGGGCATGAAGGCGTACCAGCCGTTCACGTCGGCGTCGGCGACGGCGGTGCGCTGGGGCATGATCGCCGAGCCGGTCGAGAGTTCTACGAAAGCCTGTTCCAGTATTTCTATCATCTTGTCCATGTCCAGCAGGCCCTCTATAGTCTGCCTGTCGAGTAGTAGCGCCATGATGAGAATCTCCTAGATATAAGTGGTTTTACGGGATTGCCGAAAGTTTAGGGAATTATATATTTGAGTGATCGTATCCGCTCTTGAAAAGTCCTTGCCAAATTGCCCTTGACTGATTGAATTATATCCGCAACCATTAAACAAGCGGGTAAGGACGAAAGGAAAGTTGAGGACAGCGGCACGCACAGGGCGCGGTGGAGCGCACCCTCACGCGATTCAAGGCCGCCGTCCCAGCGAGAATACTAGGACATTCACCTTCCAATCGTAAGGATTCTGCTCCTTATCCGCTATTTTACCAAGCCAGGATTTGAACTACTAGACTAATATCCCGCGTTAGGAGTCGGAGATGCCCAAGCACAAGAAATTGCCGCCGCTGAAGATGCCCGACCCGATAGACGATTCGCCCGAGAACGTCATGAAGCGGGTCATGGGGTTTCACGCGCCAGAGGGGAAGTATCCGTTCTCGAAGGACGGCCGCTGGCCGCATGAAATAGAGTACGAAGAAGAAACCGACCGGCTCAATTCCTGAGCCTTAGCCCGGAATCGAACCGGGACTTCGCTCATCCGAAGAGCGCGCTCGAGCCATACGAGCTTCTAGGGCGTGACCGAAGAGACCTCCTGCGGGAGGTCTCTTTATTCGTCCCGGATCAAATCCTCGTACATGAGTCGCTTGCCCACCGCGCCCTGCGCCAGATCGCCCATCTGGTCAATTGTGTCCTCGGACCGCACGTTGTGCCTACCCTCGAACTCCGCGATATAGCGGTCGAGGTGCTTGGGCGACATCCAGTGATAGACGCCGGTATAGCCCCGCTTCATTTCCGCCCAGAACGATTCCATGCCGTTTGTGTGCGCCTGTTCGCGCACGTATTCGCCCACACCATGCTGGACTGCCTCGTGATAGCGGGGAATCCCCCGGTAAGCCCTGGCTTCATCCGTATAGACGATGGCATCCGGTTCGGTTCGATCAACAACGAAGCCCTGGAGTTCCTGCTTGGTGGTGCGCTCCACGACCTTCGCGTCAATCCGATTGGTTTCCCTATCCTTGATGCCGACCACCGCGGTCTTACCGACCGGCCCTCGGCCCTGGCGGAGTTTCTTGTTCGCATGCTTGTTCTTCTCAAGTCCGCCAAAATAGGCCTCATCCGCCTCGACCGGGCCGGAGAAAATAGGGGTCTCCGCTTCATATGCTGTGCGGAGCCTGTGCATCATATGCCACGCGGCCTTCTGCGTGATTTTCAAGTCCCTATGCAGCTTCATAGAGCTCACGCCCTTCAAACCGGTGGTGATGAGATAGATCGCTATCGCCCAATTTTGGTAACCGATATGGGAGCGGTGCATGACCGTGTTGACCCGGACGGAGAAATAGCGGCGACAGGGTCGGCAGAAGTGGGGCTGGCTCTTGTGCTTAGTCCGGGGCTGTACGTTGTCCCCATCGCAGTAAGGGCAGCGGATTCCCTCAGGCCACCTGTTCTTGATGAACCACTCCTCCGCCGTGCGGTCGTCGGGGAACATCTGGAAGAGTTCCGGCAGACTGATTCCGTTCCTGAAGTGCTTGCCCGGTGCGCTTTGTGCCATGTGTTATCCTTTCTCTGTATGCGTAATTCTATCACATACAGCTATAAAAGTCAAGTCAAGTGCGTTGCATAATACGCCTCCTCCTTCGTTTTTCAATTAGACGAATCATCAATGGTAGGGACACCCGGGGCGGCTGTCAAGGGTTTCCCGCCCCCAGATTGACAGAACCTCTCTCCCCATGTACTATGCCGCCGAACCTAGCAAAGTTCATCGTCCAAACGGACAACTCCGCCTCGCGTGGCTGTGAGTCTACCCATGTGCTTGGGTGGGGCATCTCTGCCCCCTTGAGGCTCACAGCCGGACGCAGGCAACTTTGCTAGGTAGCTTACATCCAAGCCACAAGGGGGTTACTGATGAGTGAAGGTATTGTCTATGTTCTTACCCACCCTGCTATGGACGGTTACGTGAAAATCGGACGGACCGTCAACTTGCAAGATAGATTGGGCAACCTCTTCAACACCAGCGTGCCTGCCCCATTCGACTGCTATTATGCGGCCCGAGTGGCTGATATGGAAACAGTAGAGCAACGTATCCATGAAGCCTTTGGCGACAGGCGAGTGCATCCGCGACGTGAGTTCTTCATCGCGGATCCTCACAGGATTCTCGCGGTCCTGGAAATGGTAGCCCTAGAAAATGTGACTCCTACCGATAGCCCAGAGCCTGATGACGCCAAGGCCGTGGATAAAGCTAATAAAGACCAGGTACGTCGCCAACGGATCAATTTTGCTGATTTGGGTATAGAGCTTGGCACGGAATTGACCTTTGCCAAACGCCCTGAGGTGACGTGTACGGTGGCAAGTGATGGCCCGCCCAGGGTGGAATTCAACGGTCGATTGACGGCTTTATCAGAGTCGGCGCAGGAGGTACTGGGGACAACCTATGGCGTCAACGGGAACTTACATTGGTGCTATGAAGGTGAAACGTTGTCGGAGCGACGTGAACGACTACTTGATGATAATTGACTTATGAAGGCGGTGCGGGAGCAGGTCTTCGCGTTATCGCATATAATTCCCCAAGAAAAAGACCCCGCTCCCATGGAGCGGGGTTTCTCTTCACTTCGTCACGCCGGGTTGCGATAATGGGAGGGCGTGATCACTCAAATATATAATTCCCAAAGTTTAACCAGAGTGATAACAAGCGTCAACGACCCGTCGCGAGGTGATGAGATGAATGCGGTGGCGCCATGTCGTTCCGCATCCGTCGCGGAAGCAAATAGGATATAGTATGAAGTGTCGAAAGAGTATGTCTTTCGTACTCTGAATTATCTACACAAGGAGACATCAAGATGACGAACAAGCCCTCAATTTCAACGGAGCGATTGGGAATGCACTCTCTATTCGAGGGCTTGAGTGAAGAGTATGTGGAAGGCGTAGCCGGTAAAGTCCTGAGCCATCTTGGCAGGGCGTCTCCCGAATCCAGGCGCGCGTTTCAGACTGAACTTGACAGGCTGAACCTGAGAATCCCGGGTTTCCGAAATGCTTCGAAGGCGCCGGCGCATTTGCTGACAACCCCCGTGCAGGTCGGCCTGCTGCATTCTGACGGTCTGGCGGGAACCACGCTTCGAGTATGGGCCGAGTCACATCAAAGCCTGTGCGAGTCTATATCGGAGCGACTGAACGATATTGGAGCGTACATCGGAGTTTCAGCCAATTATCCGAATTCCGACGAGAACCGGCTCAGAGGTCACTGGCCAAAGGACGCCTGGAAGCGAGAAAGGGACAGATTCGCCGGGCTTCACGATGATGCCGAGGAAAGCGATATCGAACTGATGATGTGCTACGTCTCCGGTCTTATGCCAGGGACAGCGGACGCCGATGACGAACAGGACTCTGTCCCAGAGGCGGTCGAGCAGATTCCCGACGTACTGAAGCACCTGGCACTGTGCGCCGTTGACTTGGAAGAAGTCCCGGTATCCGCGCCGGAGTGGGAGAGCGACATACCTGAGCTGGTTGATAGGATCGCCGAAATCGTCGGCGCTAAGCGGGAAGAGCGCAGTCGCGCCGCTACATTGGACACGTTCATATCCGGCATGGTTGACGACTTCTCCGCCGAACTCTCATACCTCGAATCTGACATCTCTTCCTGGTCCGCTGATAAGCTCTCGGAAAGTGGCGATATTACCACAGCGCTGAGCATGTGCGAGGAACTGCGCTCTACGCTGACCGAACTTCGCGCCGTCCGCGAGAGTGGGCCCGGCGCCACCAGGAGCGCGGAGAGGGAGCGCCGGGACAGGAACGACGAACTGGAGGACGAGGCTCTCGGGCTGCTCGATAGAATCGGGCGACTTATGTCCGGTGGGCTGCTGCCCGACGACGACCCACCGATCAAATCGGACCGCACCCAAAACCGGCCCGAAACCTCCACCTCGCCTCAGACCGAACCACCCACCGGACGACAGAGCAACGCCGCTCCCACATCGCGCCACCCACAGGCGTTCCCCGAATTGGAGAAGGAGCAACTGTGGCGTGAGAACGTTTCGCTGCAATCGGAGAGGGACGAACTGAACCAGCTAAATGAATCGCTCCGAACAGAAAACAGCAGGCTGGAGAGCGAAAACGAATCACTGCGTTCCGAGAACCGGACGTTAGCCAACGATGTCCAGTTCCTGCGAGCGGACAAAGCCGACATCGAGCGTAGCGTAGAAGCGTTGCGGTCCAGATTGACGGCCACGGAAAACGACGCTGAAACTTGGCGACTGGCCTACGAAGAGGAGTCCCGAATACCTCGCATGACCGTGAAAGATGTGCCGATGCACATAGAGAATGTAAGTGACGCCGTCAAATACGCGGAAGATATGTTCCCGGACAGGCTGCTGTTGAAGACGAACTCGAAGTCCCAGGTGCGCGACAACCCGTTCGAGAAGCCGGAAGATGTCTGGGAAGCGCTCAAATGGCTGGCGACCTCGTACCGCGACGCCAGGGCCGGCGTATCCAGCGTCCCGGACTTCGACCTGTCAGTCAGGGAAACCTGTGGCTGGCAGTACAAGAGCGACCAGCACGAAACGACCAGAAACAAGTATCGTGAATGGTACACAACCAAGACCAACAACAAGACATACTGGCTTCTCGAACACATAGGAACCGGCGCCAGCAAGGACGCCCGCCACACGATCCGCATAGCCTTCGACTGGGACAAGGACGAAAAGCTGGTCGTCGTCGGCTACATCGGCCAGCACCAGCGCACCGACGCAACATGACTTCCACGCCCCAAGATGGTATCTTTTCAATACCGACAGGAAAGGATTTTCTGTATGTCAGCCGAAATGTGGACGATGATAGGCGTGGGAATAGGAATCTCCACGGTCTTTGGCGCTATATTCACTCTTCTCAACATGCGGATTTCCGATTTGAGGAAGGATATGCGGGATATAGCCAAAGATATGAGGGAGGAGATAGTTCGCTCTGAGGAACGAACGAACGACAGGATAGATGAATTGGAGAAGAACCTCGGAGCCAGAATTGACCGAGTTGAAACGACGGTCAACGCCAGGATAGACGGCGTTGATACCAGGCTTCGCGTAGTCGAACAGGGCCAGGCCAGGGTGATAGGGGCCGTGGAAATGATGCAGACTATCGTGGTCGCCACACTGCGGGGCGAGCACGAGGAAGTCGGAGCGGACTAGCGAATCCGACTCAGCCTCAATCCAGGAGATTAGATGAAAGCTGTCTATATAACTGAGCATGGCGGAACCGAAACGCTGCAATACGGCGATCTGCCCGAACCGGAAGTCGGCCCCAACGATGTCAAAGTGCGTGTTCGGGCCTCGGCCTTGAACCGGCTGGACGTATATACCCGCGCCGGCGTCCGCGGAACACGCCGACGCAACTTCGATGAGCCCCACATACTCGGTGGAGATGCGGCCGGCGAGATTGTAGAGACCGGCTCCGCTGTGCGCGGGCGGGAAGCCGGCGAGCGTGTCGTCGTCAACCCGCGAATGACCTGCAACCAGTGCAGGTTCTGTTCGTCAGGCGAAGACGAATTCTGCCAGAACTCGGGGATGCTCGGTTCGTCCAGGAGCGGCAGCTACGCCGAGTTCGTCAGCGTGCCCTCCACCAGCGCTGTCCCCATCCCGGAATCGTTATCGTTCGAGGAAGCCGCCTCCCTGCCCACCGTCTATCTGCCAAGCTGGACGATACTGGTACGCAAGGGCGCGCTGAAGCCATGGGAGACCGCACTGGTGCTATCGGCGTCAGCGGGAGTCGGCACGGCGGGAATCCAGGTCGCCAAGCGCGTCGTCGGCGCGACCGTCATTACTACGACCAGCACCGACGATAAGGCCGAGCGCGCTAAAGAGATTGGCGCGGACCATGTCATCAACTACACGACCGAGGACATAGCGGACAGTATAAAGGATATAACCGGCGGACGCGGCGTTGATGTTGTCCTGGATCACGTCGGCGCGGACTTCTGGCCCGCAGCCACACGGTCTCTGGCGGTCGGCGGACGCTATGGCATATGCGGCGTTACGACAGGCTACCGCGCCGAACTCCAGATGGGCGCCATGTTCACCCGCTACCAGACCGTCTTCGGCGTGTTCATGGGACGCAAAGAGGACATGCGGCAGATCGTGGAGTTCGCCGGCCGGGGCCTGATACGCGGCATCGTCCACCAGACGTTTCCGCTGGAGGACGCGGCGAAGGCGCACGAGGCAATGGAGGGCCGCAATTTCTTCGGCAAGCTCATCCTGACTATGTGACGACGGCGTTCACGCTTGAGTTCTGAAAGACTTACGCCCGCTCCACCGCCGAATTTCAGCGCGGAGCGGGCGTATATTTTTGCTGCTTCGATTTGCCTATCTAGTCCAGCGCGCCCTTCGGCCACGGCGGCTGCGGCGACTTGACCTCTCCAACATAGGTGCGTCCGCCGAACAGGGACACGAAACTGTCGAATACCTCCACCGCCTCGTCTTCGGGCGGGATGAACGTCTTCATGTATGCGGCGTGTCCATTGTCGAACAGGAACGTCGGCGTACCGAAGATGCCCCGTTCGTCGGCTGCCTCGTGGTCGGCCGCCACAGCCTCGACCAGCGCGGGGTCGTTCAGGTCCTTCTTGAACCGCTCCACGTCCAACCCGGCTTCCTCGGCTATCGCTATTAGGGGTTCGTCCTGGTTGAGCGGCACCCTGTCGCCCGCGTGTCGCGCGGTCAGCAGACCCAGGTGGAAGCGGTCGAACGCCTCAGCGTCTCCCTGCCGCTTCGCCGCCTCGCCCGCCACCGAAGCGAGCAGCGCGGCGGCTTCCCGCACGCCCATCTCGTTCCAGACTTTCCAGTCGTCGCCTTCTCTGCTATTTATCTGCTGGAGAGAGAAGTGTCGCCAGTTTATCTCCAGATTGTCGCCGTACTCTTTCTTGACCTGATCCAGCCACACGGCTGCATTGTAAACCCAGGGTCAAGCGTAGTCGTACCAGACATCTACCTTTACTTGATCAGCCATTCGCATCCTCCATGTCCCGCTCGGCGGGGTTATTGTCGTGTAGCTGCATTGTAAGGTTGGCGTTGGTATCTGTCAAAAAGCGACCGGGCCCCTTCCCCCATTTCCCCAGAATCCTGCTATAATGCCGTCCAGCAGTCCATGGAGCGAAACAAGTCAGGGTTGCGATTTAGGGCTGGCCTGAGAACATCCTGCGAAAATAAGGGTGAAGGCTCAGCCTTCCTCGGAGGTGAATGTCTGTGAAGCTAGAGAGGATTACAACGGATAGTTGCCAGGAGCGCGTTCTGTTGCTGTTCGATCCCGGTGAACAGGCGGCCAGGGACAGAGTCCGGTCGTACCTGGACCAGAACGACATTTCGCCCAGACGTGAGTACTCGGAGACCAGAGACGATACCGAGTACGACGTGTACTATTTCGGGAGTTGCTATATCGAAGGGCATCTGGATAGTTTGACCGAAGTGGCATCGGGAGCCTAGGCAAGCCGCCGTCCCGAGCCGTTTCACACCCTCAGCCGCAGGAATTGCTTGTTCTGCGGCCAGATTCGGTTTGACATTTACTCGTTACTGTGCTAACTTGATATTAGTCGCGCTATGCCCTTTCCACTACTCGTCACTTTTCCATACCACTACAATCTCCGACACCGCGCTATGCGTGTGACAAAATTTCCCCCAACCCACAGGGCGTAGCTTCATTATTAACGGCTTAATGACTGGCAAGAGCTAGTCTTAGCTTTTCAGCAAGGGAGTATGAGAGCGTATGACCTCAACCGCTTTGCAGGTGAGAAACGGTCAGAATGGCAGTATTTCTAAGCGATCCTACTCAAGGATACCAACCATAATTGACGTCCCCAGTCTTATACAGGTGCAGATAGATTCGTTCGAGCACTTCAAGACCGAGGGCCTTCGGGACCTCTTCAGAGAGATCTCCCCCATCGAGGACCTGCCAGGCGGCCGGTTCGAGTTGACTTTCGGAGACCACTATTTCGACCCTCCGAAATACTCCGAGGAGGAGTGCAGGGAGCGAGAGGTCTCTTACTCGGCGGCGCTGTACGTCACGGTCCAACTCAAGATCAAGTCCGGCGGCCCCGGTCAGGGAGAGATAAAAGAGCAGATACTCTTCATCGGCGATATTCCGATGATGACCTCCACCGGCACGTTCATAAGCAACGGCGCCGAGCGCGTGGTCGTCAGCCAGCTTGTGCGCTCTCCGGGCGTTTACTTCACCACGGATATTGACGCCAACACCGGCAGGCCGCTCGCCGCCGCGAAGCTCATCCCGTACAGGGGCGCATGGATGGAGTTCGAGACCTCCAACCGGGACGTCATCTCCGTCAAGGTTGACCGCAAGCGAAAGACCCCGGTCAGCACTCTCCTCCGATGCCTCGGCTACGAGACCAACGAAGAGATTCTGTCGCTGTTCGAAGACGTGGACACCGACGAGGATCACAAGTACATACAGACCACCATCGAAAAGGACTCCGGCGTAACCGATACTAACGACGCGCTGCTCGAGTTCTACCGCAGGCTCCGACCGGGCGAACCGCCCAACGCGGACAACGCCAAGGACCTGTTGGAGAACCTGTTCTTCAATCCAAGACGCTACGACCTAGGCACCGTGGGACGCTACAAGCTCAACCGCAAGCTCCACCCGGAGAACGAGAATGACGACTTCAGCGATAACCGCACCCTGACGAAGGAAGACATCGTCGAGCTTCTCAGGCGCATGGTGCAGATCAACAACGGCGTCCGGGGGCCGGACGACATTGACCACCTGGGCAACAGACGCGTTCGCGCCGTTGGCGAACTCATACAGAACCAGGTGCGCGTCGGCCTCATCAGGATGGAGCGCGTGATCAAAGAGCGCATGACGACTCAGATGGATCCCGCGACCACCACGCCCGCCGCTCTGATAAACATCAGGCCGGTCGTCGCTTCGGTGCGTGAATTCTTCGGCGGCTCCCAGCTGTCCCAGTTCATGGACCAGACCAACCCCCTGGCCGAGCTTACGCACAAGCGCAGGCTGTCGGCTCTGGGCCCCGGAGGTCTGTCGAGAGAAAGGGCGGGTTTCGACGTTCGCGACGTCCACCACTCCCACTACGGGCGCATCTGCCCAATCGAGACGCCCGAAGGCCCGAACATCGGACTTCTGGGATCGCTCGCCACATACGCGCGGACCAACCCTTACGGGTTCATCGAGACTCCGTACCGAAAGGTCAATACCGAGATACTCAACACGGATCCCGACCTGGAGAACCGCACGCTCACCGAGGATGTGGTCGGCGAGGACGGCCACATCGTTCTCAAGGCCGGCGGCACGCCTACCAGAAGGAACGGCAGGCTGACGCAGATAGCTTCTCTGCCTGAGCAGATGGTCAAGGTGCGGCCATTCGTGTCCAACGACCCCAGCAACGTGGTCTATCTGACCGCCGACGCCGAGGAAACGGTACACATAGCGCAGGCGAATGCCGCGCTCGACGAACTCGGACAGTTCGCCGAGAGCAGGGTCGAGACCCGAATGGGCGAACACGTCGGCCTGATGGAGTCTCCGGACAATGTCGAGTACATGGATGTCGCCCCGATACAGCTTGTCAGCGTGTCCACGGCGCTCATCCCGTTCCTCGAGCATGACGACGCCAACCGTGCTCTCATGGGTTCGAATATGCAGAGGCAGGCCGTGCCCCTGCTCCGCCCCGACCCGCCGCTGATTGGAACGGGTATGGAAGAGCGCGTGGCTCGGGACAGCGGCCAGGTGATTCTGTCCGATATTGACGGCGTTGTAACGCAGGTAAGCGGAGAGCGCATCGTCATTACCGACAACGACGGCGAGAACCGCACGTTCAAGCTGATGAACTTCGTCCGCTCCAACCAGGGCACGTGCGTCAACCAGCGACCAATCGTCAGCAGGGGAGACGTCGTGAAAGTCGGCGACGTGCTTGCCGACAGCCTCTCCACAGGACAGGGCGAACTGGCTCTGGGCCAGAACCTCCTCGTCGCGTTCATGACATGGGAAGGCTACAACTTCGAAGACGCGATTATCCTCAGCAAGCGCCTGGTGAAGGAAGACAGGTTCACCTCCATCCACATCGAAAAGCATGAAGTAGAGGCCAGGGACACGAAGCTGGGCCCCGAAGAGATAACCCGCGACATTCCCAACGTGGGCGAAGAGAGCCTGCGCGACCTCGACGAAGAGGGAATCATCCGCGTGGGCGCCGAGATAGGCCCCGGCGATATTCTGGTCGGAAAGATCACCCCCAAGGGCGAGACCGAACTGAGCGCGGAGGAAAAGCTGCTGCGCGCCATATTCGGCGAGAAGGCCCGCGACGTCAAAGATACCTCGCTCCGCGTTCCTCACGGACAGGGCGGCAAGATCATCGAAGTGCGGGTGCTCAGCCGGGACAACAACGATGAACTCCCTCCCGGAGTGAACAAGCTGGTACGCCTGTGGGTCGCCGAGACTCGCAAGATCACCGAGGGCGACAAGATGGCGGGCAGACACGGCAACAAGGGCGTAATAGCCCGCATAATGCCCGAAGAGGATATGCCGTTCCTGCCGGACGGCACGCCCGTGGACATCATCCTCACGCCTCTCGGCGTTCCGTCCCGCATGAATCTCGGACAGGTGCTCGAAACCCACCTGGGATGGGCCGCCGGCATTCTGGGATTCAGGGCGATGACCCCCGTGTTCGACGGCGCTCCCGATACCGCTATCGAAGACTCTCTCGGACAGGCGTGGATTGTGCAGCAGTCCGGCGCCGCCGACCCGAGGGCCATAGACCGTGAAGACGACCGGGGCATAGACCACGACGTCGTGCGCGAGTGGCTGTCCGAGCGTGGCTACGAATACGACGACCTCTTCTCCGAAGAGGCCGAATCCGGCGCCGCCTGCGAAGCGAGCGTTCGTATATGGTTGAAGGAACAGATGGGCGCAGACACCTCCGACATGAGCTCGGAGGAGATCCGCGAGGAGGCGCTGCGCCTCAACCGCGACGAGCGGGTAGCCGCGCCATTCATCGGCAAGTCCGTGCTCTACGACGGACGCACCGGCGAACCCTTCGACCAGCCCATCACGGTCGGACAGATCTACATGATGAAGTTGATCCACCTGGTCGAGGACAAGATACACGCCCGTTCCACCGGCCCTTACTCGCTCATCACGCAGCAGCCGCTGGGCGGAAAGGCACAGTTCGGAGGACAGCGTTTCGGTGAGATGGAAGTATGGGCGCTGGAAGCGTATTCGGCGGCATACAACCTCCAGGAGATGCTCACCGTCAAGTCCGACGATACTGTCGGCAGAGTCAAGACCTACGAGGCAATAGTGAAGGGCGAAGACGTCATTCAGCCCGGCATACCGGAATCATTCCACGTACTCATGAAGGAACTGCAGAGCCTCGGCCTCTCGGTCGAGCTTATGTACGAAGAGCCTGAAGAGCTGTCGCTGGGCGACTTCGACGACGATATAGCCGACGTTATCTCGATGGCCAACTTCGTCGAAAGTATGGAAATTGACGATGCGTCCCCGTTCGCCGTAACAGGCGACACAGTCATAGAAAGCGAGGCGCGACAAGAGAAAACCGGACAGCCGGAAGACCAACCCGTTGAGGCCGCGAATCCCGAATTCGCCGGCGACGACGACTAGCATACTCGCGTCTTCCGCCATAGGAGACCGACAAGGGGTGAAGCCTGGCTCTCGAGTCAGCGCCATCCCGGATAAGGGTGAAGGCTCAGCCTTCTTCGCGTCTCCAATCACAGGAAACAGGTTAGGGGTGAAGCGCTGACTCTCAAGTCGGCGCCACCCCGAATAAGGGTGAAGGCTCAGCCTTCTGATGGAGCGTAAATATGGCCCTGGGCGGCAATGATTTCAACGCAATTCGAATATCCCTGGCTTCTCCAGACCAGATAAGAATATGGTCCTACGGCGAGGTGACCAAGCCTGAGACCATCAACTACCGCACTCTGCGGCCGGAGAAAGACGGACTCTTCTGCGAGCGCATCTTCGGCCCTACCAAGGACTGGGAATGCTACTGCGGAAAGTACAAGAAGATTCGCTACAAGGGCGTTATCTGCGACCGCTGCGGCGTCGAGGTGGCCCGGGCGAAGGTAAGGCGCGAGCGAATGGGACACATTACCCTGGCCGCGCCCGTAGCGCACATCTGGTTCTCCAAGGGAACACCGAGCAGGCTCGGCCTCATGCTCGACCTCTCGCCCCGAAACCTGGACAGGGTGCTCTACTTCGCGCAGTACCTCATCACCAACGTGGACTCCGAACTCCAGGCAATGCGAATAGAAGAGCTTCAGAAGGAGCTGGATGACGGTGTCGAGAGAATAGAGTCCGAAGGTGAAGCCAAGCTGGAAGAACTCAACGCGCAGCTCGCCGAACTGGGCGAACCCGCCGAGACGGACGCAGACGCCGAGGAAGACCCGGACGACCCCAGAAGGACCCTAGAAGCCGAGGTCCACAGGATCACCCTGGAAATGGACGAGAAGAAGGCCGAGTTGGAAGAGGAACTCGAAGAGCAGATAGACAATCTCGAAAGTCTGGAAGTCGGCGGCCTTCTCACTGAGAGCAAGTTCCGCGAACTCCGCGACCAGTGCGCAGGCATATTCGAGGCTGGAATGGGAGCCGAGGCCGTCCTCCAGGTTCTGAGCAAGCTGGACATAGAAGAACTTCGCGACAGGCTGCGCGAGGAGATGCAGTCCACCTCCGGCCAGCGCCGCAAGAAGGCGATCAAGCGTATGAGTGTCGTCGAAGCCTTCCGCAACAGCGGCAACAGGCCCGACTGGATGGTTCTGACATCCCTGCCCGTCCTTCCGCCCGAACTCAGGCCGATGGTCCAGCTCGACGGCGGCAGGTTCGCTACCAGCGACCTGAACGACCTCTACCGCAGGGTCATAAACAGGAACAACCGGCTGAAGAGGCTGATTGATCTCTCTGCCCCTGAAATCATAGTGCGCAATGAAAAGCGTATGCTCCAGGAGTCGGTGGACGCGCTCATAGACAACGGACGTCGTGGACGAGCGGTGGCAGGCAGCCACAATCATCGGCTCAAGTCCCTCTCCGACCTGCTCCGAGGCAAGCAGGGAAGATTCAGGCAGAATCTTCTCGGCAAGCGCGTGGACTACTCCGGTCGCTCCGTCATCATCGCCGGTCCCGAACTGAAACTCCACCAGTGCGGCCTGCCCAGGCGCATGGCGCTCGAACTGTTCAAGCCGTTCGTCATGAACCGTCTGGTTATGAAAGGCTACGCGCACAACATCAAGAGCGCGAAGCGAATGGCCGAGCGCATACAGCCCGCGGTCTGGGACATACTGGAAGAGGTCGTCAAGGATCGCCTCGTTCTGCTCAACCGCGCGCCCACGCTTCACAGGCTCGGCATACAGGCTTTCGAGCCGGTTCTCATTGACGGCAGCGCGATCCAGCTTCATCCGCTGGTATGCACCGCTTTCAACGCCGACTTCGACGGCGACCAGATGGCCGTCCACGTGCCGCTGTCCCGCGAGGCCGTCATGGAAGCCAAGCAGATGATGCTCAGCACATACAATATGCTGTCCCCAAGCTCGGGCGAGCCAATCGTCGCGCCGACTCTGGACATCGTGCTGGGCACCTACTACATGACCATCGAGGACGACAGCGCCCGCGGCGCCGGACGAGTATTCGGCAGCGCCGAGGACGCGCTGCTTGCCCACGAACTCGGTTCCATAGAATTGCGCGCCCCCATAACGGTCGTGATCGAGGGCGAGCAGGTTCGGACCACCGCCGGGCGGATAATCTTCAACAACACACTGCCCGACGAGATGGGCTTCAGAAACGAGGAGATCGAAAAGGGCGTCCTCAAGAACATAGTCGCCGAGGTTTACACTATCCTTGGCAACGAAGACACCGCCGAAGTCCTCGACCAGATCAAGAACCTAGGCTTCCACTACGCTACCCAGGCCGGCATAACCATCGCGATCAGCGACGTCGAGGTGCCGCGCGAGAAAGACGCCATCATATCTGAAGCCGAAGAGAAGCTGGAACAGATAGAACAGCTCTATCTGGACGGATTCGTCACCCAGCAGGGCAGCTACGAGGCCGCTGTCTCGATCTGGACCGACGCCAACAAGGGCCTTACCGACGTCATCGAAAAGAACCTCCACAACTACGGAGGCATCTACCTGATGGCGAACTCCGGAGCTAAGGGCAACATCGCCCAGATCAAGCAGATGGCCGGTATGCGCGGCCTCATGTCCGACCCAAAGGGTCGCATCATAGACCGCCCGATCAAGGCAAACTTCCGCGAGGGCCTGAGCGTTCTCGAGTACTTCATCTCGACGCACGGCGCTCGAAAGGGTCTGACCGACACCGCGCTCAACACCGCGCACTCAGGGTACCTGACCCGCCGTCTCATAGACGTCTCTCAGGAGATCATCATCCTGCTCGACGACTGCGAGACCCCCAACGGCATCTGGGTACACGCCGACGACATCGAAGAGGGAGCCGCGCCCTACAACGACCAGATAAGAACACGCTATCTCGCGCAGCTCATTGCCGACCCCAACACGGGCGAGATCCTGCTCGAGCGCAACGACGTGCTCGACGACACGATGGTCGAAATACTGCAGGAAACCGGAGTCAAATCCGTAATGGTTCGCTCTCCCATGACCTGCGAGGCCGAACGCGGCATCTGCCAGATGTGCTACGGCCTGTCTCTCGCCAATATGCGGCCCTCCATGATAGGTGAGGCCGTCGGTATCATCGCAGCCCAGAGCATTGGCGAGCCCGGCACGCAGCTTACGATGCGCACCTTCCACACAGGCGGCGTCGCGGGTGAGGACATCACCAGCGGTATGCCTCGTGTGCAGGAGCTCTTCGAAGCCCGCGCTCCGAAGGGCGAAGCGGTGCTGTCCGAAATTGACGGCGCCGTCGAGGTCATCGAAGATCCGGACTCGCGCAGTATTCTGGTGTCCAGCGTAGAGGAATACACAGACGAATACGTCCTGCCCGAAGGCTTCGTCCCGATAGTCGAGGACGGCTCGATTGTAAGTCTCGGTGAAATGCTCGCCGAGCCGGATGAGGATGCCGAAGTGGACGCGGAAACCGTCGCGCTCGCCAACAGCGACGTGATGGCTCGTGTGGGAGGAACCGTCTCGATAGACGGGGACTTCATAACCATCACCTGGACCGATGAGGAACAGCGAGAATACAAGAACATTCCGGCCGCCTCGCACATAACCGTTAAGACCGGAGACGAGGTAACCGCCGGAACCGCCCTGACCGAAGGCTCCAAGAACCCCAAGGAGATCCTCCGTATCCAGGGCAGGGACGCGGTACAGCGCTACCTAATTGACGAGGTGCAAAAGGTATATCGCTCTCAGGGAGTCCCGATCCATAACAAGCACATCGAGTTGATAATCTCTCAGATGCTCCGCAACGTGGAGATTGACGATCCCGGAGACACCGACCTGCTTCCCGACGACAGGGTTGACCGCCGCGTCTATGAGCAGCGGAACGCCGAAGTGCTGGCCGAGGGCGGCGAACCCGCCACCGCGACGCCGGTGCTCCTGGGCATTACCAGGGCATCCCTCAATACGGACAGCTTCCTGTCTGCCGCGTCCTTCCAGGAGACCACCAGGGTCCTCACCGAATCCGCTGTCAACGGCAAGGTGGACCACCTGCGCGGCCTCAAGGAAAACGTCATCATCGGAAGGCTCATTCCCGCAAGGCTCAACCTCTCCGAGGACGGAGTCAGCGGCCTGAGCCTCGAGGAAGCCAACTCCTCCACCAGGGGAATGGGCGTAATGACCACCGGAACGTCTCGGCCCGAAACGCTTCTCGGCCCGGGCGACGAGTTCGGTCTGGGCGGCGACTTTATGAGCGAAGCCATTGACCCCGAACCCCTGGTAATGGAAGAGATGGGCGTCCCCTCCGACGACAACGACTAGACTAGCCGCCAAAATGCCTCTCCCTCGATAGGCTGACGAGGGAGAGGCATTTCACCCTCACCTCAGCCCTCTCCCTGAGGGAGAGGGAGTTTGTTGAAGGGACTTTTGCAATCGTCGTCGGATGGCTCGGTTATGGGCGGGTCCATAAGGTCTGGCTTATAATATACTGGAGTCGAGCTGGACTCCTCGCTGGGGGAGTACAGAGGTTGGGCTGGGTCGGTTTTTATCCAGCGTTGCCCAGCGTTAGCTTTGGGAAGAATTTTTTCGAGTCCGATGTTTTTCATAGCATAATCTTTGGTTTATGGTTTCGAGTCGTTAGTCGCTAGCTGGTATGTTCGGATTATAGCATGGCGGGGGAGCGGATGTATAGCGATTGGGGGCAGGGAAGCGTCACAAAGGTGGTAGGAGTGAGTATATCCACGAAGATACACAAAGGATCAGACAGCCCCGATACATACTGATACGGCTGCGCGCCAGCCAGATATTTGATGCTTCCGGCCTGCCGAGAATCTTGCATAAGCCCTAGGCCAGAGTAGCCGTGCAGTAAATGGGTGGGAAACACAGGAGGTCATGATAGTTGTGGAATTTACATTTGACTACGTTTAGTCACGCAATACAATAAGAGGTGGCAGGTGAAAGTGACCAGAATGTTCATATCCTTAGATGATGTGAAGCATGTCCGAGCAACCTGTGATACTTGCAGGGGAGCAGCCGTGTTTGAGTTAGATTCTGATGTGTCGCTACCGAGGCAGTGCCCCTACTGCACGACTCAATGGGCAGGTTCATCGGAACAGATTACGTGGTCGCAACTCATCAGCATGATGCGCCTCCTAAGACGATCCCCAAACAGCGGCGTTGGCATCCAGTTCGAGATCGAGGACGATTAGCTGGAATCCACTTCTACTTTCACCATGATCGTCTCGGTAGCGATGTAGTTCCGCAGGGTAATCATCATTCCATCATAGTATCTCACTGGTCTCCCACCCTCGTCCGCGATCCCTATGTTCACAGCCAGCCATTCGCTAGAGCGGTTCCATTCCGGAACTACCAGATTTAGTACCATGCTCAGGTACAGTGCATTGAAGAAGAAGTCTGCGTCGCCGTTCATAGAGTCGTCCACGAAGACAGCAACGCTTGTCAGGTTCTCTTCAGGGCCAATCATCTCAAGAGTCGCACTGCCGAAATCGAACTTGGCTAACTGGCGTGGCGTTCCGTCAGCCAGCGGTGCGCTTTCCATGGAGACCCAACCTAACTCTGGGTGTGCAAATCTCGCCTGTATCTCGCCGCGACTTATGCCTAGACCCTGAGTGGCTGTGCGAATGGTAGGAGGCAGTACCCTCCCCGTCGGACGCGCTGTAGGTATGGTGTCGGTAGCGTTCCTGCCTGAAGAGAATGCCATGTAACCTATCACCAGCAGGACGAACAGAAATAGTCCTGAGATGCCGATGGCTATTCCTGCGACTATCTTCCCTACTGTGAACTGGGACATGATTAGAGCCTCCTCGTGGCAGAGATGTTGGCTGCTCACCACAAGCCACCGCAACCTCGGTGATCCGCAAGGAGGCACAAGTGCCTCTGCCATAGATCACGCGAAACTGCGTGTATTACAGGCTTGTGGTGAGCCGTGAGAATTGAATCAGGGAATATGTTTCATGTCAAGGGATATTCAGCGTTTGCCTTGTCAAACGATTTGCCCGACTGTAATATGATTCTCCACAGATAGAGACCACAGGAGAGCAGGTTCGTGGCGACGCAAGATCAGCCTCAATCGGGTTATAATCAATATAATCCGAATCAATATGCCAGCCAGGAGTCAGTAGAGCTACTGCGTAAAGAGATTGAGAATCACTATGCCACCAAGAATTATGTACTCGCCTCCGTTTGGGTTCCGAGTCTCTCGATAGTTGTGGCGGCGGCACTGATAGCGTGGAGAATCCTGCCGAACTTTATGAAGTAGAGGACGACATGAAAGAAGCAACGCGCGTGTTTAATGGAGAGAATTTCACGCTTCAGTTGGTGGACTCCGACAAACTCATTGTGAAAGACCGTTATAACGAAGTGGTCATCACTGTTGAGCACAAGGGTGAACGAAGCGTCTTTATCACGAGTTCGGGTGATGATGATCCCGGAGTATGGACGTATGATGCAGAGCGCAGCCTTCAGATCGCATTTGAGATGCTTGTTGAGATGAGGAAGGACAAGCCTGCTGACCTCCTTGCATCTCTACTGAACAGCTAAGGGGCCACACCCTAATCCGCGTGTGCCGTGTCGGCGCCATGTCTCCCGCCAGCACATGATCCAGCATCGTCCCCAGATACGTCAGGCTGGACATGGCTATGTGCATCTCGACTTTGCGCCGACTCCGGTCCAGGTGCTTGTCCAGCAGCCTCATCCGCTTCATGGAGCCGAATATCTTCTCGATGATGGGGGCGACGTCTGTAGAGTTCACGCCACTGTGAACTTGCGCGGGCGACAACGCCGAGGACTCGAAGATTGTTGGCCGGGTCTTCCCAATGGGGCGGCAGATTGCAGTACAGCATCGCGCCGCTGTACTTGGGCTTCAGCTTGCATCCTGTAGGCGGATATCGGAACTGGATAGCTGAGTAAGCAAGCTGGTTGTTGAAATCCGTCGCGTATTGGGCATACTATTTTCTTGGATGCCTCCCTGCGATTCGTCGCAAGCATATAGCGCAATTTTCTGAGAGTTACCGCGTTCAAGCAGATGTCAAGGTTTATTGTATTCGTAGCGAATATGCCATGATGTGAGAGTTACCCAAGTCCTATTTCTGACAGGGGACTTATGCAAGATTCCCTGCCAGCCGATTTTGTTTGACACACAATCGAAACCGATGGTAGCATGGTATGTCAAAGTTCCTGCAACATATGAATCATCTTTGCTTTGAAAGGGAGTAGTACCTCGGCCTTCGGACCATAGAGAGTCGGCGCTGGTGAGAATCCGACGTCCCAAGCCGAGAGAACTCGCCCTCGAGCTTCCTGCCTGAAGGGAACAAATGGAGATAGTGAGGAATATCGTCTCGACCAAGTGGTCGGGGCATTCTGTACCTATCAAGTTCCTGTGTAAGGCCGGACGGGGTGGCGCCGTTACAACGCCGAAGAGTGGCGCGGAGCGATTCTCCGCGCAACTTGGGTGGTACCGCGGGGTATCGCTGTGAAAAACAGTCCCGTCCCAATCAGTGGACGGGATTTTTGTTTATAACGACTCGATACAACTTACCGTCATTCCCGCGAAGGCGGGAATCCATACCCGACAATACGAAAATCCCCTCTCCCCAGGGAGAGGGCCAGGGTGAGGGTGATCCCCACCCAAGCAGAGGAGGAATAACGAAATGCGACGCAACGGAGGACAGATAGTCTGTGAAGCGCTGTTGAGAGAAGGCGTGGATGTAATCTTCGGCCTTCCCGGCGGCGCGATTCTGCCTCTCTACCAGATACTGCCTCAGTACCCTGAACTCCGCCACATCCTGGTTCGCCACGAGCAGGGCGCGGCGCACGCCGCGGACGGCTACGCCCGCGTCACCGGCAGGCCCGGAGTGGCCTGGGCGACGTCCGGTCCCGGCGCGACGAACCTCGTCACCGGCATCGGCACCGCCATGATGGACTCCGTGCCCATGGTTGTAATCACCGGACAGGTCGGACGCGCCGCCATCGGCTCCGACGCCTTCCAGGAAACCGACATTACCGGCATTACTCTGCCAATCACCAAGCACAACTACCTCGTCATGCACGCATCCGAAATAGCGGACGTCATACACGAAGCGTTCCACATATCCAACTCCGGCAGACCCGGCCCCGTCCTCGTGGATATTCCCAAGGACGTGTTCACCGAAGAAGTGGATGTCGAGTGGAATGACGAAATAGACCTGCCCGGCTACAAGCCCAACCTGAGGGGCAACGGCAGAATGATTCGCAGGGCCGCCGACCTCGTCAATGAGGCCAAGCGTCCCGTCATACTGGCCGGACACGGCGTCATAATCTCCAGGGCATACGATGAACTGCGTGAACTGGCCGAAAAGGCCCAGATACCCGTCATCACGACCCTGCTCGGCATTAGCTCCTTCCCTGAAAACCACGTTCTGAGCGTGGGAATGCCCGGAATGCACGGCATGGCATACGCCAGCCTCGCTATCGAGGAGGCCGACCTGCTGATAGCGCTGGGCATGAGATTCGACGACAGGATTACCGGCGACACCTCGCTGTTCGCGCGCGGCTCCAGGAAGATTCACGTTGACGTCGACCCGACCGAGATCGGCAAGAACGTCGCGGTGGACGTGCCAATAGTAGGGGACGTCAAGCTGGTGCTGGAAGCGCTCAACGAGCGTGTCGAGCCGGCCACCAGGCTGGATTGGCTGAATACAATCGAAGAGTTGAAGCGCGACCATCCCTCCATGCTGATACGCGACACCGACAAGCTGATTCCCCAGTACGTGATCAACCAGATATCAGAGGCCACCAACGGAGAAGCGGTCATAGTAACCGGCGTCGGCCAGCACCAGATGTGGGCGGCGCAGCACTACACGTTCAACGAGCCCTGCACGTTCGTTTCGTCGGGCGGCGCTGGCGCGATGGGCTACGAAGTGCCCGGCGCGATGGGCGCCCAGGTGGGCAGGCCCGACAAGGTGGTCTGGTCAGTAGCCGGCGACGGCGGCTTCCAGATGACTATGTGCGAACTCGCCACTATGTTCGAGAACCGCATACCCGTGAAGATCGCCATACTCAACAACGGCTTCCTCGGAATGGTCAGGCAGTGGCAGGAGATATTCTACGAACGCTCATACGTCGCGACCGGATACTCCGGCAACCCCGACTTCGTCAAGCTGGCCGAGGCGTTCGGCATTTACGGCGCGCGCGTCACCGAGAAATCTCAAGTCAGGCGAACTATCCAGGAGGCCATGCAGTTCGACGGCCCCGCCCTAGTTGACTTTGTAGTGGAACAGGAAGAGAACGTCTATCCCATGATTCCCGCCGGTATGTCCGTCGGACAGATGATAGAGGAGCCGCGACCCCAGGAGGCTCTGAGATGATTGCAACCATCAATGGAAACCGGGAAGGTCATACCATAACCGCGCTCGTCGAGGACAAGCCCGGCGTCCTGAACCGTATAACCAGTATGTTCCGGCGGCGCGGCTACAACATAGCCAGCCTCGCTGTCGGCCCAAGCGAAGTGCCGCGTCTCTCACGCATGACCTTCGTCGTCGAGGGCGACCCCCACACGCTCGAACAGGTCGCCAAGAATCTCAACAAGCTCATTGACGTCATCAAGGTCGTTGACATATCCGACGATAACAGCGTCAGACGGGAACTTGCCCTCATACGTGTCAGGTGGGGAGACCAGACCCTGAGCGAGATAAAGACGATTGTGGATATATTCGGAGCGAAGATCGTGGATACCGCTCCTCATTCGCTGATAGTCGAAGTCACCGGCAAGTCGAACAAGGTGGACGACCTCGTGGAAAACCTCACCGGAATAGGCTTCCACGTGCAGGAGGTCATGCGGACCGGCATGGTCGCCATGAGTCGCGGCCTCAGCGGATCCGAAAATGGACGCCGCGCTCAGGCCGCCCGTCCCCGGCCAAAGTGGGAAAGCGGCAGCGTGTGATAATTACCCTGGCAACTAACGACTAATAGCTAATACCAAAGACTAAGGAACACTAAATGGCTAAAATCTACTACCACAACGACGCCGATATGTCGCTCATAGAGGACAAAACCATCGGAATCGTCGGCTACGGCAGCCAGGGACACGCTCACGCGCTGAACCTGCATGACTCCGGCCTAAACGTCATGGTCGGCCTCTACGAAGGCAGTTCCAGCATAGCGAAGGCCGAGGCGGACGGCCTCACTGTCGGTCTCGTCGAAGACATGGCGCGCCAATCGGACATCATAATGATGCTGATACCCGACCACATCCAGGCGGAGGTTTACAAAGAGTCCATCCTGCCGCACCTGCTGCCGGGCAAGACGCTCATGTTCGCGCACGGTTTCAACATCCACTACGACTGGATACAGCCCCCGGACAGCGTGGACGTCTCTATGGTAGCGCCCAAGGCCCCCGGCCACAGGATGCGCGAGGTATTTACGCGCGGCTCAGGCGTACCCGGTCTGCTGGCAATCCACCAGGACGTCACCGGCCAGGCCGAGGCTCTCGGTCTCGCCTACGCCAGGGGCGTCGGATGCACGCGCGCCGGCGTCCTGGAGACTACGTTCAAGGAAGAGACCGAGACCGACCTGTTCGGCGAACAGGCTGTCCTCTGCGGCGGCGTCGCCGAGCTCGTCAAGAGCGCGTTCGAGACGCTCATCGAGGCCGGATACCAGCCTGAGTCGGCGTACTTCGAGTGCATGCACGAGCTCAAGCTCATCGTTGACCTCTTCTACCAGGGCGGACTGGAGTACATGCGCTACTCCGTCAGCGACACCGCCGAGTACGGCGACTACACTCGCGGCCCGGTCGTCATTGACGAAAGCGTCAAGGAGAATATGCAGAAGATCCTCGCCGACATCCAGGACGGCAGCTTCGCCCGCGAGTGGATCGCCGAGAACGACGAGGGCCGCCCCCGCTTCAACCGCCTGCGCGAAGAAAACGCCGGCCACCCGATAGAGAGCGTGGGCAAAGAACTGCGCTCCATGATGTCATTCCTTCAGGACGCGGACTAGCGCAACACCCCAAATCCCCTCTCCCTCGATGGGAGAGGGCTAGGGTGAGGGTGAAACATAATGACCCAAGCAGATAGAATCAGACAATTCGTAGTTGAACATTACATTACCCCTGCTCGCAGGAACAGCTTAAGGACTGTGGCAGTTCGCGCTGGGGATGTTCACAAAGCCATGGGCCTAAGTGATCGTCTGCCTGCTGTGTGCAGTGCGCTGGGTACTATAAAATTCTTGGATATGGCTCATCTGAAACTTGAGGATAGAATTGGACCCAATGTGAGTACGACAACGACGTTCCACTTCAGAATCCTCTAACTTCCATGAATATGGAATCCACTAATGGACAGGGAGTTCTTCGGCAATATAGCCCTCATAGTCGCCATATTGATGCCAATGTGGATATGGGGACTCCTGCTCATGCCAATGATACTGGAAGACGATACGCCCGAATACAAGCTCAGTGAGGAAGCGATACAATTCCGACGAACAAATCAGAGGCTGCTTAATTTGGGTACTTGGGTATCCTTAATCCTATCAACTCTGGTGGTTGTGATTGTGGTCTTTGGAATATAGCGGGAGAACCAGAACATGACTACGCTACAAGTAGCGCCGGAAGGCGAACGGCTCGCAAGAATTGAAGCCACACTTGAATCTCTGGTCCAGCAGAATATCGAAATGAGAGAGGATATGCGCGAGATGCGTGAAAACATGCGTGCATACTTTCTCTGGATTCTCGGCATCTTAATTGGTGTACTAACTCCCTCGTTGATAGGACTGATAGTGACGTTAATCCTGAAAGGATAGCGGCAGGAGAGAAACCAACATGAAGACCGCGGAGGTATCCCCCGTAGTCCGCCATACAGACCGAGTTCTGGCAACGCTGGGTCCGGCGGACTGCGCTGTCCTTTTGAGTTCCCTGGACAGATAGATGAGACAGGCCAGATAACGCTCATACAGAAAAGGACGAAAAATGCCAGACGAAAAAGTAATGATCTTCGATACCACCCTGCGAGACGGCGAGCAGTCCGCGGGCATCGGTCTGACGACCCCGGAGAAGATGGAGATATCCAGGCAGCTGGACAGGCTCGGCGTTGACATCATCGAGGCCGGCTTCGCCGCCAGTTCCCCCGGCGACTTCGAGGCCGTCCAGACCATAGCGCGTGAGGTCCGCCGCCCGATAATCGCGTCGCTGGCGCGCTGCGTGCTGCCCGACGTTGACGCCGCATGGAACGCCATCAAGGACGCCGAACGTCCCCGCATCCACGTGTTCATCTCCAGCTCCGACGTTCAGATCATGCACCAGCTCCGCAGCGACCCCGAAAGCGTGCTGTCCGCAGCCGTAGCGTCGGTGGAACGCGCCAAGGAGTACTGCGACGACGTGGAGTTCTCCCCGATGGACGCCACCCGCACCGACATCGAGTACCTCTACGGTATGCTTGAGGCCGTCATCAACGCGGGCGCGACCACCGTGAACATAGCAGACACCGTCGGCTACACTATCCCCGCCGAGTTCTACAACAGGCTCCAACTCATCAAGGAGAATGTCCCGAACATAGACAAGGCCGTCCTGAGCGTTCACTGCCACAACGACCTCGGCATGTCGGTCGCCAACAGCCTGGCCGCCGTCACCGCCGGAGCGCGGCAGGTGGAAGGCTGCATCAACGGCCTCGGCGAACGAGCCGGAAACGCCGCGCTCGAAGAGATCATAATGGCGATAGAGACCAGGCCCGACCTGTTCGATGTCGGCACAAACATTGACACCCGCCAGATCTACCGCACCAGCCGCCTCGTCAGCGACATCACCGGATTCCCCGTCCAGCCCAACAAGGCAGTCGTCGGCGCCAACGCATTCAGGCACGCCTCTGGCATCCACCAGGACGGCGTCCTCAAAGAGCGCAACACCTTCGAGATAATGGACCCGCGCGCCGTTGGCTGGCCCAGCAACGAGCTCGTTCTGGGCAAGCTGAGCGGAAGGGCCGGACTGCGCTCCCGACTGGAAGAGCTGGGCTACTCCCTCGACCAGGACGAACTCAACGAGACGTTCGAGGCGTTCAAGGAACTGGCTGACAAGAAGCGCGAGGTCAGCGACGCCGACCTGGTGGCGCTGATGTCCGTTCGCCGCCGTCGCGTGGATGTCCCAGCCGTGTACAAGCTCGAGCACGTCCAGGTGTCCTGCGGCAGCCACGAGATTCCCACCGCCACAGTGCGCGTAATCGGCCCCGACGGAGACGCCGTAACCGACGCCGCCACCGGCACCGGCCCTGTGGACGCCGTGTACAAGGCCATCAACCGCATCATTGACGTTCCCAACACGCTCACCGAGTTCAGGGTGAACGCCGTCACCGAGGGCATAGACGCGCTCGGCGACGTCACCATCAGGGTCGAGGCCGACGACAACGCCTACCTCGGTCGCGGCTCCGACACCGACATAATCGTCGCCAGCGCCAAGGCGTATATGAACGCCCTCAACCGCCTTGTGGCCGCGGGCAACGGCCACGGCGGAACGGACGACCCGTCGCCATAGCCACGACCTGCGGTATAATTGGAAAGCTAATCGAGGGGTCGGCCTATTGGCTGACCCCTCAATACAATCCACCGCAGGGCGAGATGAGCCACATGACATACACGAAGACAAAGCTCCTTACCGCCGGCGACCTGCTCCGCTTGTCCGGCCAGGGATTTCGCGGCGAACTGATCCGGGGAGAGCTTCACGCAACCATGTCAATCGGAATAAATCACGGCAGGACAGTTACGAAGACCGTCATCCAACTGGGCAGTTTCATCGAACCCCGCCAACTGGGTACGCTTGTCGGATCAGACACGGGTATCTGGCTGGAACGCGACCCCGACACCGTGCGCGAACCGGATATAGCTTTCATCTCAGCCGAAAAGATGCCTCCGGACGCGGATATTCCCGGCTACTCCGAAGTCCTCCCCGATCTGGTCATGGAAATCAGGTCTCCAAGCGACAGCCAGCAGGAGATACGGGAAAAGGCTCTCATGTGGCTGAGTTTCGGCGTTCGTCTCGTGTGGGTGGCTCATACGGACACTCGAACTGTGGATGTGTATTTCCCAGACGAATCGGTTCTGGCCCTCACCCAGAACGACAATCTGGATGGCGGGGATGTTCTGCCAGGCTTTAGCTGCCCCGTCCGATACATATTCTAATCTCATATACTCTGAAAACTAACAACTAACCACTGATAACTAACTGATGTTACGCAGTAGAGAAGAAACTGATACTGTTGAATCATGAACAGAGAACTACTGGAACTGTATAGCGACTATCTGCTGAGTTCGTTCGGCGCGACGACCGCGACAGGTCTGTCGGCGATGCTCGATGGCGAAGTCAGCCACGACAGAGTAACACGATTTCTGTCCGGGGAGATCTACGACTCCAGAACCCTGTGGCGGCTGGTCAAGCCGATGGTTCGGAAGATGGAGGGTGATGACGGGGTACTGATATTCGACGACACCATAGTGGAAAAGCCCCATACCGACGAGAACGAGGTGGTCACCTGGCATTTCGACCACGCCAAGAATCGAAGCGTGAAGGGAATCAATCTTCTGAACTGCGTGTATCATGCCGACGGAGTGTCGCTGCCAGTGTCATACGAGATAATCCGAAAGCCGGTTGTGTTCACCGACAAAGACACAGGTCGTCCCAAGCGCAGAAGCGAGGTAAGTAAGAACGAGTTGATGCGTGGGATGTTGAGAGTCTGTGAGAACAATGGTCTTAAGTATCGCTACGTGCTGGCGGACAGTTGGTTTTCGTCCAAGGAGAACATGAACTTCATACGGGGAGAACTGGGCAGACACTTCGTAATCGCCATAAAGAGCAACAGGACGGTGGCATTGAGCTATGAGGAGAAACTGAAGGGGAGGTTCAAGCGGATAGACACACTGGATATGCCGGAAGGCGAGGCTGTGCGCGGCTGGCTGAGAGGAGTGGACTTTGAGGTTCTGCTTGTTCGCCAGGTCTTCAGGAACGGAGACGGAAGCTCAGGCACGCTGTATCTGGCGTCAAGTGAGTTGGACGCTTCAGGACAGGCCATCTGCGCGATCTACCAGAGACGGTGGAAAGTGGAGACGTTTCACAAGACACTCAAGTCCAACACCGCGCTCGCCAAGTCGCCTACGAAGACAGTTCGGACCCAGAGCAACCACTGTTTCATGTCCATCTACTCGGCATCTCGCCTGGAATGGCTGAGCGTGAAGCGTCAAATGAATCACTTTGCGCTGAGAACTCAGATATATCTCAAGGCCGTTCGACATGCCTTTGATCAACTCCAACTCCTCAAGGCTGCGTAACATCAGTAACTAAAATCCAACGATGAGGAACGACAATGACCGCCAAGACGATGTTCGACAAGATATGGGACGCCCACGTAGTGCGCGAGCAGGAGGGCCAGCCCTCCCTGCTCTACGTTGACCTGCACCTGGTGCACGAAGTCACCTCCCCACAGGCATTCGAGGGGTTGCGTATGTCCGGACGCAAGGTTCGCAGGCCCGACCTGACCGTAGCCACCATGGACCACAACACGCCGACCTGGGAACTCAGCCGCCCACTCGACGACCCGATTGCGATACAGCAGCTCGAGTACCTAGAGCGCAACTGCAACGAGTTCGGCGTAACTCTCTACGACAGGTTCAGCCCCTACCAGGGAATCGTCCACGTCATTGGCCCGGAGCAGGGATTCACTCAGCCCGGACAAGTCATCGTGTGCGGCGACAGCCACACCTCCACTCACGGCGCGTTCGGCGCGTTCGCAATCGGCATCGGAACCTCCGAAGTCGAACACGTCCTCGCAACCCAGACCCTGCGCCAGTTCAAACCCAAGACCATGGAGATCCGGGTGGACGGCCCACTGCCCTTCGGCGTGTCCGCCAAGGACGTCATCCTTGCCATCATCGGAGAGATTGGTGTTGCCGGAGCCACCGGACACGCCATCGAGTACACCGGTGAGGGCATCCGACAGCTCTCCATGGAAGGCCGCATGACAGTCTGCAATATGTCCATCGAGGGCGGAGGTCGCGCCGGCATGGTCGCTCCCGACCAAACGACCTTCGACTATATGCGCGGCAGACCCCAGGTGCCGCAGGGCGACGACTTCGACCGCGCCTGCGAGGAGTGGAGCAAGCTGTCCACCGACCCGGGCGCGCAGTTCGACAAGACGGTCGTCATCAAATCATCCGACCTCGAGCCGCACGTCTCCTGGGGAACCAACCCGGGTATGGTCGCTCCGGTTACCGGGCGTGTCCCCGACCCGGACTCCTTTGAGGACGACGGCGAGAAGGAATCTGCGACACGCGCCCTCGAATACATGGGCCTCGAACCTGACACCCCCATACAGGACATCCCCCTGGACAGGGTATTCATTGGCTCATGCACCAACTCCCGCATGGAAGACCTGCGCCTGGCCGCCGAGGTCGTCAAGGGCAAGCAGGTAGCCGACAGCGTGTACGCGATGGTAGTGCCGGGTTCCGCGCTTATTAAGGCGCAGGCCGAAGCGGAAGGGCTTGACCGCGTGTTCACAGAAGCCGGTTTCGACTGGCGTGTCGCCGGATGCTCCATGTGTCTCGGCATGAACCCCGACATACTCCAGCCCGGCGAACGCTGCGCCGCCACCTCCAACCGCAACTTCGAAGGACGCCAGGGCGCGGGCGGCAGAACACACCTCGTCAGCCCCGAAATGGCCGCGGCGTCCGCCATCGCCGGCCACTTCGTAGATATACGGGATTGGTAGGTCCATCTCGGAGAATAGAATTCCGAAATCATGCGGACACCCGAATGCAATTGCGAGGCATCACTGAGGAGGAAGTGTATCTGGTAGTCGAACATGGCGAAGTCATTGAGACTTATCCGCAGGACACGCCATTTCCCAGCAGGCTGGTTCTAGGATGGATAGGGCAGAGACCGATTCATGTCGTAATGGCCGATGAGCCGGAGACTGATACGATTATAGTCATAACGACTTACGAGCCTGATCCTGAACGATGGCTGTCAGGTTTCAGAAGGAGGAGAAGACGATGATCTGCGTCATCTGCAAGAATGGCGAAACGGAGCCGGGCGTCACGACTTCCACACTGGAGCTAGACTCGACGATACTCTTCATCAAGGATATCCCCGCTAGAGTGTGCAACAACTGCGGAGAGGCGTACATAGACTCTCAGACTCTTGTAAACGTACATAATATGTCACCCGAGAATAGCGAACGTGATGATGACGTTGATGTCGTCGTCTTGAAATATGGGCCTCAGGAGCTAAACGGAACAATGGATCCTATTCAGAAAAGACGTGCATTGGACTTCGTGGACAAAATAGACCGGCGTCCTCGTGTAAAGAAAGTGGTTCGCGGAAGAGGATACGATCTAGAAAAACCGGGCAGTACGAGAATAGGACATATCAGATACAACATTGGGGGTACAGACGCAGGGCGATACCGTGTGTATGCTTATAAACCTTTCTCCGACCCGGAGAAGAGATTTAAGAATTACTCTGAATCGCCTACCCGTGGATGGACTTACGTATTCAATCCGGCCAACGAAGAGGCCATGAGATACGCGATATCCGTGCTTGAATCTTCTTACGATCAGAAGTGACAACTGTCTGACCGCGCAACAAGATGAACGGAGGGGCGCAAATTGCGCCCCTCCGTTCGTATGACTTACTCGCCGCCGAACACCACGTGCGCCCTCATGTAGTCCATGTCCATTTCGACGCCCAGACCGGGGGTATCCGGGACGTACAGGTCGCCGTTGCGAATGTCCAGGCCCGGCTCGATGAACACATCATACGCGCTGAGGTCGTAGCGTGACGTCTCCAGCTTATAGAAGTTGGGCGTCGTCATCATCACATGCGCGCCCGCGAGCACGTTGACCGGGCCGCTCGCGTCGTGCGGCGACACCGGGACGTAGTACGCCTCCGCCATCGTGGATATCTTCTTTAGCTCAGTGATGCCGCCAGTCCATGTCACGTCCGGCATAACGAAGTCCGCCAGGTTGTTCTCGAAGATATTCACGAACTCCCAGCGCGTATGCAGACGCTCGCCCACCGAAATCTTCACCGGAATCTCCCGCCGCACCTGCCTTAGCGCGCTGTAACTCTCCACAGGCACAGGCTCCTCGAACCAGTGTATATCGTGCTTGGCGAGCCGGTTCGCAAGCTCGATGGCGGTCGGGACGTTGTACATTCCGTGCGCGTCAATGAGAATCTCGATGTCCGGGCCGATTGCATCGCGCACCGCGCCGACTATCTCGTCGGAGGTGGCGATTCCCTCCCGGCTCAGTTGACCGTCCATGAACCCGTCGTTGCCGCCGGGGATGAACCGCATCATAGGGTCGAACTTGAACGCCTCGTATCCGGCGTCAATTATCTGCTGCGCGTCCGCTATGGCGTCCGGGATGGTGCGAGGTTCGGGCGGGTGAGTATAGAGCGCGATCCGGTCGCGCACCGGCCCTCCGAGCAGTTCGTAGATCGGCAGACCGAGCTCCTTGCCCCGGATATCCCACAGCGCAATATCAATCCCGCTTATCATCGCGGTAGTCGCGCCGCGCGTCCCGACATACGTAAACGACCGGAAGATCTTCTGCCACAGACGCTCGAACTCGTTGGCATTCTCGCCCGCCAGAAAGTCGCTCACCTGGCCTATCATCGCCACCATGGCGCGATTGGCCACCGGTCCCGGGTACGTCGTCACCTCACCCCAGCCGGTTATCCCCTCATCCGTATCCACCTGGACGAATACGAGTTGACGATCCCTGCTTTCGAGCTTCTGCTCTACACCCGTTCGCACCTCCCATGGAAAACTTACAAGCCATGGCGTTACCTTAGTTATCTTCATTTTGCTGTCTCCTTGGGACTGGTTGTCAAGCGCGCCCACTACCTTAACACAGTCCCATGCGGTCGGGGGTCATGCCGGATTGAACAAGGCGTTCGCCATCGCAGGTTATTTGCGCGGACTGCTGAATCGTATCATAACATCTATATATACCAAGTTTCGATCAGTTCTAATCATACTCCCCGATTCACGGCTATTGAGTTGAGCGGCAACTGTGTGTTACAGTATCCGCCGCACACGATAATAATCGTTAAAAGAACCGTTTACTCCTTGAAATTCATCAAAATCCAATAATTAGCTCACTAGTTTCAGCGTGAAAGGAGAACCGCCATCTTGGACAAATACAAGTTCAGGCTAGATATCAGATTAAATAAAGTTTATGGTATGTTGCCAAAACTCCACTATCCGCTGTTGCTCTCGCTGGCCCTGATAGCGATTCTGGGAGCGTCGCTGATGGACCCGGGTTCCGGCGAAGCCTCGTCACCGCCACCCAAGTATCCAAAGAAGGATACTACCAACCCGTATGTCTCCTCCATCAATCGGTGGAGTCCCACCATGGAGCGTACCAGTTCCGATACGCTGAAATGGGCAATTGTATTCAGCGAAGACGTCCTCAACGTGGACACCGCGGACTTCGATGTTGACGGAACTACTGCCTCGCTCTCCGTCACCTCCGTGGACACCTATCTGGATAGCGTGTACTTTGCGACCCTTTCGGGAGGCGACCTTCCCGATCTGAACGGAATCGTCTCCATCAACGTCGTATCCGACAGCGATATCACCGATGGACGCGGCAACCCTTTGGCTTCATCTCCGCCCATACGGAGCACAAACACTTATACTGTGGTCAATCCGTTCGCGCCGCCGCCGCTGCCCATAGTCCCTCCGCGACTTCTGAGCCTTGAGCGCAGGTCGCCCACTTCTCCAATCACTAATGTGGACAGCCTCACCTGGCGAGTGGCCTTCAGCGAGCCGGTCAGCCTGGAAGTCTCAAATTTCAGCGTCTCCGGCGTGCCCGGTACGATGAGTTTGACGGCGGTTCCCCCCAAGATGGCTATACTGTCCGGCGAATCACTCTGCAAGTGCGAACTGAAAGACCCGGTTCTAGGAATGGTGTACGACGTCATGTTCTCTGAGGGTGAAGACCCTTCAGAAAAGGGTCTGGCAGACTACAATGGCACAGTTATCCTCGAAATACAGGATGCGGATAGCATCGTGGACAATGACGGCGCGCCTGTTGTCAGCCTCACCCCTGAAGAGACCAACGAACCCGCCTACATCCTGGACAATGTCGCGCCGGTTCTGGGCGAGACTACCGAAGTAACGGCGCCGAGACCGGACACATCACCCAAGTACACATTCAACTCGTCAGAGCCCGGACAAATCACCTATGGCGGCTCGTGCGCGAGCGTCTGGGGCATAGCCAAAGCCGGCGACAATCGAATCCCCCTCAATCCGCTCCCGGTCGGCGACCACATCAACTGCTGGATCAGCGTAACCGACATGGCGGGCAACACGTCAGACGCGCTTGTCGTTACCTCGTTCACCATGGACGCCACCCCTCCGCACCTCGTAAGCCTAAAACGTGTTTGGCCTCCTACCAGGACCACCTCAGCCGACGCGCTGATGTGGATGGTAACCTTTAGTGAACCGGTCAAGAACGTTGACCCTGAAGATTTCGACGTGTTCAGCCAGGTCTCCAACGTCGTCGGGGTTGTGCCGGTGGGACTCGGAGATCCGGGCGATCCCAGCTCTGAGTACTTCGTGGTTGTGCAGGGAGGCGATCTCGAACTGCTGAACGGACTGGTCATCCTCAATCTCAAAGACGGGCGCAATATCGCCGATCCGGCGGGCAACCCGCTCACCAATGAAAAGCCCACTGGCGCAAACGACAACAAGTTCTGGCTGGTGAACAGAGGGCCGGATCCGGATCCGCCCGCGGTGGCCAACCTTGCCATCCATAATGTGAGATACAACTCCATAAACCTGGGCACCTCCACCAAATTGTCGGAGACCTTCTCGTCCAAGAGCGCTCTGGTAGCCACTTTCGAGCCTCATCCCGAAGCGAGCATAACCTGTTCAGGCGATGAGCGGCTTGAGTATGGCTGGTACAATACGACCGCCACTCTCACTCCAATCGGACCGGACGGGAGATTTACTGATACCGACAAAGGGCGAGTCAACCAAGTTATCGCCATTCCCAAGACTCCCGGCGAATACATGCTGCTCGCCTACTGCGTCAACGGAGCCCAGCGCTCCGACGCCCTCACGCTGTGGAGCGGAAGCATCACTCTGAGATCCTCAGAGTAAATGCGCGGTTCTCCGACACTGACTCTTAGCGACTGAAGAGTGCAGGGGCGGGACTAGATCCCGTCCCTGCACTCTTTGTACCACACTGTACGCGAACAGAAACCGATTATGCGAAAACGTTCCCCACGCCTCTTATTGCGCGGCAATTCCCAACCAAATTCTACCTTTGCGCAATTAAAAGTTATGTGATAGATTGTGCGCTGGGTAAAAATTTACTCGTGGCATTTGATTCGGTGTGAGGTTCCTTTAAGGAGAGGAGGGGACTATGGCTAAGAAGGTTGGCAATTATGTAGAGCGTCCCGGAAGACAGAGTGGAGATGAGCCGATCACCATTCCGGTCCCTGAAGAGTTGCTGTCGGAGCCCGGAATTCCGACACGAGACAGGGATGTCTCCTTCTTCAGCAGGGAGTATCCCCTCGAGAACATGGCGATAGAAGAGAGCGCGTCCGCTGAGTGGTCCAGGGAGGAACGCGAGAGGTTCACGCCGGAGTCCATCGAGTTCTTCAACGAGCACTATGAGACAATGGAGCCCATCGTCGAGTGGGTGAGGACAAGTGGTGAACTGGAGCCGATCGGTACCCCAGACGGTGAGGACGTTACCGAACTCATCCGCCAGAAGGCCATCGAACTCGGCTATGGCGAGGTGGGATTCACCCGCAACGACCCCCACTACGTCTATAACACGCGAAAGCCCGAAATTCGCAAGGACCTGCCTCACGCAATCTGCCTCGCGCTTGAACAGGACTACCGCAAGACGCAGACCATCCCAAGCATGGAGGCCGAGGACACCCACTTCGGCACATATGCCGACCAGGGTCCGCTCACGATGGAGCTGACTGAGTTCATCCGCACACTCGGATACAACGTGCAGGTATCCGGCCCCACCTGGCACTACGGCCCGATGATCCCGATGTTCGTCGCCGCCGGCCTCGGACAGTTGGGCGCGAATGGGCAGCTCTTGTCGCCGCACTTCGGCTCCAGGGCGCGCCTGCAGATAGTCTATACCGACGCCAACGTCACCTACGACGAGCCGATAGACTATGGCATCCACAAGTTCTGCCAGGAGTGCAAGGTCTGTGTGGACCGTTGCCCGGGCCGCGCGCTCATGCCCGATAAGGTCTGGTACAGAGGTGTCGAGAAGAACAAGCTGGTCTTCAAGCGCTGCCGCCCGGTCATGGCCCGATACGAGGGCTGCGGCGTGTGCATGAAGGTCTGCCCCATACAGAAGTACGGCATGAAGCCCGTCATGGAACACTACATCGCCACCGACGGCGAAATCCTGGGCAAGGGCACCGACAACCTCGAAGGGTACGAACTTTCGGACAAGGGCTACTTCGGCCCTGGCAAACTGCCCAGCTTCAAGCGCGACTTCTTCGATATGCCGCATGGTCGAGCCGAGGACTGGATTCTCATGGAGTTCAGGAACAAGCTCATGGAGAACAAGGTCAAGAACGGCGACGGCCAGAACGAAGACCTGATGTGGGAGGACTTCCGCAGCAAGATGGAAGAGTCGCTCGAAGGCCGCGAACTCTCCGTTGACATGGGAATGGACAGAGGCATCTAGCTCGATTCGATAAGTAAGAAGTTAAGGGGCATCCCCGGGAGTCGAGATTCGTCGGCTTGCTGGGGATGCCCTTGCTTTTAGGGGACTGTGATACACTCCGCCCATAGCAATCAACATGTAAGCTGAGGTGCGCAATGTTCGACGTAATCATAACTGGAGGTACGGTCGTTGACGGAAGCGGATCACCCGGATTCAGAGCTGATGTCGGTATATCCGACGAGCGCATAGACGTAATAGGCGACCTGTCACAGGTAGAAGCTCGGCGCGTGATAGACGCCACCGGCCTCACCGTCTCTCCCGGCTTCATAGACACCCATGCCCACTCCGATGGCGTCTTGTTGCTTGATCCCCAGCACGCCAACGGGCTCCGGCAGGGCATCACCACCGAAATACTCGGACAGGACGGCCTCAGCTACGCCCCGATGTCCAATGACAACTACAAGATGTACCGGCGATACCTGTCCGGCATACTGGGCGAGCCGCCCGAGGACCTCGATATGTCCAGCGTGGCCGCGTTCCGATCGCACTACCACAACAAAGTCTCGATAAACACCGCCTACAATGTTGCGCACGGAGCCATACGTCTGGAGACCGTGGGGTTCGAAGATGTACAGTTGCGAGGGGAGACTCTGGATAAGGCTCTGGATCTGGTGCGGCAGGGAATGGAAGATGGAGCCGTCGGATTCGCAACCGGCATGTCCTACCATCCCAACGCATGGAGCGACACTGACGAACTCGTAGCCATCTGTGAGGTCGTCGCGGAGTACGGCGGCGTTTATACCACCCATCTCCGAGACGTGAATACCGACAGGGGCTTCGGCGGCGGCGGCATACCGGAAGCCTTGGAAATAGGCCGCAGGTCGGGCGTCAAAGTCCACTTCTCACACCACCGTACCGACGCCTCCACCGCTGGCCAGGTGGCCGAGCGTGTGGAACTCATAGACCAGGCCAAGGCCGAGGGCGTTGACTGCACCCTCGAACTCTACCCGTACCCGACAGGTAGCTCATTTCCCCTTAGTTTCCTGCCCAGCCAGGACCATGTCGGCGGCCCTGACGAGATAATGCGCAGGCTGCGCGATGGGCGACTCCGGCGCAGGATCGTAAGGGAACTGGAAGGGAACCCTCGCCGCACACTCCACGACGCGGTGTTCACATATATGAAGGTAAACAAAGACCTAGAGGGCATGTGCCTTGCGGACGTGGCCGCCGAACGCGGACAGAGCCCAGGCGAGACACTTATGGATCTGCTCGCCGAGGAAGACGGTCAGATATGCTACCGAGGCGCTCCGCCCCACAGCGTCCGCGTATGGGACCAGATCAGCCGCGATGCCATGGATTTTCTGGCACGGGACGACTACATGGTGGGCAGCGACGCGATACCCATAGGCTCGATGCCACACCCAAGGGCTTACGGATGCTTCCCACGTTTCCTCGGACGCCTGCGGAAGAAGCATCCCGTAATCAGCCTGGAGCAGACCATCCAGCGTATGACCGATAACGCCGCCCGGCGCTTCGGACTCAGGCGTCGCGGACTCATCAGAACTGGATACTTCGCCGACATCGTAATCTTCGACGCTGACCATGTAATTGACAACGCCACCTACGACGACCCCATCCAGTTCCCGACAGGCATACCCTTCGTCCTGGTGAACGGCGGCGTCGCCGTTGACAACGAGCGCTGCACGGGCGTAATGGCGGGACAGGCGGTGCCGTAGGTCTCACATCTCATGAGGAAGGAGTTTTCCGCAAAGGAACGCGGTAGTCAACGATGGTTGCAGGTAGCCGTCAACCGATGCCCTGAGATTATCGACTCTGCCATTGCCTCTTCTCTTGGATTCTCCCCAAGAGAAGAGATTGAATGGCGTTCGCCGTTAGAATCCGATGGATTTGCCGAATATACAGATGGCGAATTCTTGGACCGTCTTGATGTGCATCTTGAGAAACGGGCCCTTAAGGATTTCTGGCCAAGCAATGGACCACATTGGGATGGTCTGGCTCGGACTAGTGAAGGGCGCGTTCTTCTAGTCGAGGCCAAGGCGAACATTCCTGAGTTCAACTCCGACCCCACTGGTGCAGGAAGGCACTCCCTCAAACGGATTAGAGCCGCCTTTGCGGAGACACGGGAATTTCTGAAAGTCAGGAAAGAAACAGACTGGTCGCAGTGCTTTTATCAATACGCCAACAGGCTGGCACATCTTTACTTGCTTAGAGAGTTGAACGGCTTGGATGCCTCTATGGTGTTCGTCTATTTCGTAAATGACCCGACGAACTGTAACGTTGCCCCTGTTCCAGAGGAAGGGTGGGAAGCGGCAATCTCTTTAGCCTCCGAACATCTTGGCATACGTCAATCCAATCGGTGGATCTCTGAAAATGTAGCTGACGTATTCATAGACGTTAGTAAGATGTGTCATGTGCCCTGGCCGTAAAGTCCGTCCAATGCACTAAAGTCCTCTCAGCAGGTTCTTCTCTATGTCTTTCGTAACCTCAGAAATGAGAAAGTCCAGTCTTCCATTCTCCGAATCCCATTCAATCTGTCTGTCCCACCTATCCCAATCCAGTTCTGCAAACCATTTCCTCAATTGGACGTAATCATCTTCTGAAAGAGTGAGTATCCCTTTCTGAATTTCCGCAATGGCCGTCATTTCATTTCCCTCAAACTATTGACCGTTCAGTCCCGCGTCCTTGGCCACACTGTCTGTCAACCCAGACAAGTCTCGTGAACTCCGGCCCCACACGAATGCCGGATCCAGGGGTGTTATCGAGACCCAGTTGTTCCTGGTCGCCCAGACGTCGCTGTCCTCGGACGCCTTCTGGTTGGTTGGGCGATTGTGCTTTATCCAGAAGTGGGAACGCCAGCCGTCGTGGCCTTTCTCTATGGTCTCAAGATAAGCCTTCGGACCGAGAGTGGTGGACATTACTCCCTGGATGCGGTCGGCGGAGACATGGGGGACGTTCACGTTGTAAAGGGGAGTTTCATCCCCGGAATCGTCCGACATGCTGAGAGCAAGGCTCCTGGCGATGCGAGCCGCTGGCTCGTAGTCCACACCGCTTATCCCGGCGACCGATATGGCGATGGACGGTATCCCGTGGAAATAGCCCCGCAACGCGCCCCCGAATGTGCCCGAGTCCAGAACGTCCAGACCCAGGTTCGCACCGTTGTTGATGCCCGAAACGAGCAGGTCGAACCGTTCCGGGAACAGGGTGCCGTCCGCGAGGATGACGCAGTCCGACGGCGTTCCGCTGACTGCGTGCGCGGATACCCCTTCCAGCTTGGATTCCACTTCGTTCACCCGGAGTATGGTGAGTAGGGTACGCGCCGTGCCAATGCCGCTCTGGTCCCGGTCCGGGGCCACTACCGACACCTTTCCGAGGTCGGTCAGGGCCTCCGCCACCGCCCATACTCCGGGCGCGTCTATTCCGTCGTCGTTCGTAACCAGTATTCTCAAAGTGTCATAGCTCCCGTGTAACGTACCAGCGCATGTAATTGGGATTGTCCAGCGACACGCCCCGGTCGTAGTAAATCTCGAAATGTCTGCCTTCGGTGGTAAGTATTCGGTAGTAATTCCTGTGATGACGCTGCCACCACTTGTGCCTGCGACCGTCGCTGGGGAAGTCGTAGTCCTGCCAGGACGTCATGATTCGCTCCACGCGGTGGGACTCTTTTCCAAACGAAAACGCCAGAGGTTCACGGGTGTCTTCATCCCGTTCTACGGAAATCTGCTGTCCGAAAAACCTTCTTGGCGTTCTCAAGGAAGGCTGAGCCTTCACCCTTGTTTTGGGGTGTCTGGTGATTATCGGTTCTTGCAATTCAATACAAGACCGAGACCTACAATTCTGGATTATTTCTTACGGCATCAGGTTGGGGATGGGAGTCTTCGGCCTGAATATGCCGAACGAACTCGTGTAACCGTGCAGGTAGGTGGAACCAGACACCTGGCCGATCTCTCCATTGCAGAAGAATCCCGCCAGGGGCAGGTTTCCCACCTTGTCGCGGAACATATCGGTATCGTGGTCCGGGCGTCCGTAGAGGTAAGAGCCGCGTCCGAGGCACTGGAACAACAGCGCTCCCGCTCCGGAGGCGGGAACTCCGTCCGAGGTGTACTGGGTCAGCATCGCGTCCAGATCATGCGAAGAAGTCTCTGCATCGCGCAGGTGGAACTGCACAGTCTGGCCCTCCTTCAGGATCTCGCCGATTGCGAGCGCGCCGCGCCGCGCGTCCACTCCCAGGATATTCCTGATGAGGAAGTCCCCAAGTCGAGGGTCGTCGTTGAACTCGTCCATGACCACGCCGAGAAATAGAGAGTGCTGGGCGAGCTGCTGGTCGCGTTCGTCGAGCTGCTGGAACGTCTCCCGCAGAACCTCGAACGTATCTCTGCCGTCGAGTTCTCGTAGCATATTGTGTTCGCACGACGTAATCTGCATTCGCTGTCCAATGGGACGGCAACCCTGCGCCACTATGGTATCCACCGCGATGTCGCCGTGAAGCGCGACTCCGACGGCGCCGCTGTCGTAGGTGCGGTCTCCAAGATACAGCGCGTTGGAACCGGGCTGGCGACCACCGGAGGCGAGCCCTCCAATCTTGGCGCCGCGCGGGAAGGCGTAGTCGAAGCCCATCAGAAGGTGTTCCCCCTGCACGCTGAACGGGTCGGTAAGGATCATAAACTGCGGATCGTCCGCTGCGACGACACGAGTAAGGTCCTCCCAGGCGGAGGGAGGGGCGTCTCCGTCGGGCAGATCGTCATTGTTGATGTGGAAGCCGACGATGTCCACTTCGGGCAGAACCGCCGCCGTCAGCGAAAGGCCGGGCCGGTCTTCGACCTCTCGTCCCGCGCCTATCACGCCCCCACCGGAGCAGCCTATGAGAAAGCAGTCGGTAAACAGTTCACTCACCAAGCCGGAAAGCTCGTCGTAGCGAGCGGCGTGGTGCGCTGAAACGAATGCGACTATCAGATCGGGCTTCTGATCGCCCAGCGCGTCCGATATTTCACGGGCACATTCTGCGACGGCGTACTTGAGAAACCTGTGTTCAGATAGCGCGGATACCCACTTCATCGCCTACCTCCCCGTAATTCCCTTCGGTTTGCGGACCTCGTTGGTTCGGTATTGTATCAGGATGGACGCGAAGCGGCACGAGGGGTAAGGGACTTTTGCATACCCTCAGCATGGGTCGAGGGCAACCACAAGGGATTGCCCCTAGGGAGAGATGTGCCTGATCTCTGACGGAATCGGACTAGCCGTCGTCATAGTTGTCATGGTCTTTCCTTGTTGGGAGCGGGTTTTCGGCGTTGGCCTTCTTCCACGCTCTCGAACGTTCCACCGCCTCGTGGAAGAGGGCCGCGCCTATCTCAGCGTGTTCGTCGCTTATCTCCGACAGGGGCGGGTATTCGATTTCGTCCCACATGGAGAGGTCGGGCTCGGGGCCGTCGTACTCTTCTTCTTCGTAGGGGCCCAGGGATTCGACGACTCGCCTGACTATGGCGAGGTAGTCGACGGGCTCGGGGTCAATTTTCAGTTCGGGGTCTTCAGTGTTCGGTTCAGGGGTTTCAGTCGGGCGCACTTCGGGCGCAGGCTGGGTGTATGCTTCGTCGAAGCCGCGCTTGATGAGTTCGCGGGCTGCGGCGATGCGGTGGTGGGGCTTGAAGCCTTCGTCGTTCCTGACACCTTCCATGACCTCGGCGTACATCCTGATGACGGTTCGACCGTCCTGGGTGAGTTCGCGGGCATACTCGGCAAGCTGCTGTCGCGCCTGGGCTATCTCAGGTGAGATGTCGGTGTCGGGACTGCTTGTTCTCTTGGCCCTGGGCTTCCGGGTCGTGGAGTTGGCGTGTATGTAGTCGGAGAACTCGGTGAGCCCTATCTTGACGAGTTCTTTGGCTGCGTCCATGCGGTGGCATGGTAGGAAGCCTTCAGAGTGTAGTTCGTTGTCTGCAACCTGAACGAGGAACCTGACAATGCGTCGCCCGTCGCCGGTTTCTTCGGCGACTATCTGGGCGAGTCGTTCGCGTGGAGTCAGGTTGTCGTGCATTTTGAGTCCTTAGTGGTTAGTTTTTAGTTCTTAGAAGCGGAAGCGCCCAGTTTTCACTGAGCGCTTTGGGCCTCGTCCGGTGGGGCGCCCACAAGGGACGCCCCTACAAGAGAGGTCGGTGTATTTGATTTGTATGGATGATAGCACGGATATTCTGTGATCGTCAAGGGCAACGTTGTCTGAACTGTGATTTGTTAGATTGGGGTGATGAGCAGGATTATGGATTGCCGCGCGGCGAGCCGGGGCTTTTCCATCTAAGTAATGGGAGATAGGAGATAAAGTATGGCAACAACCTGATGATAGGGGCTACTCCGGCAGTACGCCGGATTAACTAGAAAGGACAAGATCACTCATGCAAGAAGATAGAGGTAGGACACCGAACATCCGAGACGTTGACTTTGATGACTTCGCCGAGCGGTTCAACATCACGGCTGAGGATGCGCGCGAGGATCGCAATCTGCTGATGATGCTCTTGGTGAAGCAAGTGGACAGATTTGTGAGGAGTTCAAGAGACGACGCTAGTATAGTCTAATTAGTGCATCATCCAGTGGTAGCGATGATGCTCATCACGAGCGGCTATCCAGCAGAGTTTGCGGTTATTATCACAACTATCATCCAGAAGACGGCAAAGCTCAACAAACCTAAGGCACACACCACTCCGATCTCTTTGAGGGTTCGGGACCTGGGAGGTCTAGCAGCATAGAGCAGACTGAGAGCTATCCCTATAAGGGCAAGAGGTAGTCCTACACTCTCTATAAAGCTGGGAGGATAATTAGGCATTGTCGGATTTATGCTGAGGTACTTGATCTAAGTCTATCCTCAACGTTTCTAGAGAACTGAGTAAGCCCATCGCATCGGCATAGGAGATAGAGATTTCTGCAACCTCATAATCTCTAATAAACTCGATAGTGTAGTACCCGTCCTCTATCGGAGAGGACTCTGACAGATAGAACTCCACACCTACATATTGATCTAGATATATCACTTCCGGTTCATGACCTGGCTGTTCACCGTAACGGTTCGGTCCCTGATTAGAAGGAACGATAGCCGCAAGAATGCCTCCGATAGGGAAGATGAGTATGAGGGCTGCACTAGCTCCAAAGTCATGCCATCTACGAATGTTGAGAGCTAGAGTAGGCCAAAACGTAACGAAGGCGTAGCCGTAGAAGCATATCACGAAAAGCAGAATGCCTATCGCAGGTGATCCTACCACTGTCGCAACAAAAACAGATAGGAATAGCACAATGTAGATAATTAAGTTAACGCCAACGAATGCCCAGAACTCAGAGCGAGAGGAGCGACCTGAGGGCGACCAATTAGTTAAGGCTTGTTTGTAGAGGGAGATCATTTAGGTGCCTCTAGTACGTCCGGGTCGTACAGAAAGGCTTTTGACACTACATTCTGGTATTGGAGCATCCACTTATCCAAGTCCTCGCGCTGAGACTCTTCTAGGGCATTCCATAGGGATGCAAAGTCTTCGTTCTCGGACTTGAGATAGTCTAGGTATTCCTCTAGCCACCGCTCCATATCCATAGCAATAGCGTGGTTATCGGCTACGGGAGCGTATCGAACCTTAAACTCTCGGCAGAGATTGACCGTACTGTACGACACGCCAAGAAGTAGGGCATTGAGGGAGATTAGGGGGAGTTCGGGTAACTTAGGTCTGGCTTCGACCTCAGGGGAAGTTGGCATTCTGATGCCTCCTCGCAGACTCATGTGAAGTGAGAACTTGCTACGGAGCGCACTACACGCAACTGAGGTCAACGAGGAGACGCAGTGCGTCCCACTCAATGAGATCAAATGACCTCAGTTGACGTCGTTGACGCCCCGTAGCGGAGACATAGTAACACAGCAGAGCGGGATTACAAGAGAAGAATTCCGGGAAAGTGTTAACATCGCGTTGACAGGGTAGAAAGGAGGCGAATGATGTACGTAGGCACAAACAGGTTGCGGGTTCACAAGGGCACAGGACAGGAACTGGAGGCAAGGTTCGCAAGGCAGGGCGGCGTGAAGTGGATAACGCCATGATAAAGTCTGTACTAGCTGAAGATACCCGACTGTCAACTCCACCCTGCGGTGACCTTATGCCGCAGGGTGGACTTATTTTGCCCGCGCTCCGGCGAGTTGACGCTGGCCGCAAGTCATATTACTAGGGCAACTCTGCTGGAAGAGGATGTGCAATAATATGGTTGCGGCAATTAGCGGCCATGAGAGACATCGAGAGGCAAGTATGACCATCGACAGTGTGAGGGCGAGGTATTCAAAAGGCGCTATCGTACCTTTGCAACAGCTCGACATCGAAGAAGGAGCTCATCTTTCCATAAGCATCGAGGTTGAATCAAGGATGGAACGCGCAGAGAGAGGGCTTAGAGCGCTGAGGGCGACTGCCGGCAGATGGAAGGACAAGCGCGACGCCGATGTTCTGATACAGGAAATCTACGAAGCGCGGCTTGTCGGCAGCAAGTACGAGAGCGTGGAGCTGTAATGCGCTATCTTGTGGATATCGACTGGATCATCCATGCGCTCCACGGCAACATCGCTGTTATCCAGCGCCTTGAAGAGTTTACGGATGCCGGTATTGGGATAAGCATTGTATCCACAAGAGAATCCCGCCGGTGAGAGGCCTTGCGGGATCTGATGGTTTCACTTGCAGGGTTTTCTAAGGAAGCCTACCCATGATCAGGGCAACTCCTTGTCTATCGGCTACAATCTCGACTTCTTCCGCCGCTTCCATGCAGTACAGCGCCGCATAGGTCTCCGCTTCTGGAAACACCTTGCGAAGAATGACAGCGCTGGTGGATACCTTATCTATATCTTCGGCCTCCGCCGTGAACGATGCTTCGCTGGCGCAGAAAGCGACATCGCCGCCACTGACTGATCCCTGAACGATGAGGTCTGTGTCCAGCAGTCTTTCATACTCACCGTTGTCTATGACGCCGTTATCAAGCGCTTCCCAGATCGCCTCGTTGAATCTCTCGGACGCGCGGTTGTGTTCAGCCAGCCGGACGATTCTCAGCCTTCTCAATGAGAATGTCCGCGCAATCTGCGCCAACCCCTTGTCCGAGAGTCTCGTTTCCAGGGCAATTCCCTTGAGAACCCCTGTATCAGCCTCTAAGGTGTCGAACCTGGTCCGCGTGTCAGCCTCTAAGGTGTCGAACCTGGTCCGCGTCTCGGCTGCGAAGCTGCTAAACACCGCCGGAAGCGCGAGAAGTTCGTCGGTGAGAATCTTGTTCCGTACCGCATCCAGGAAATCCGGATTGCTGTCCAGTAGCTCCAACAGGTCGTCAGCCGTGTTGATGGTCGTCATCTGTAATCTCCTCTACACATTATAGCCGAGGTTGGACTGGCACGATAAATTGGCTTCCCGCCCTTGATTAGCCTAGAATGTGAGCTTGGCTTTCGGGTCTGATATGGACGGAATACTACTCACTAGGGAGAAACAGATGCTAAGCGACCGGCTCCAAGACGCAATCAACCAGCAGATCAACAGCGAGATGTACTCGGCGCACCTGTACCTATCAATGGCGGCATACTTCGAGACGCTCAGCCTCACCGGCTTCGCCCACTGGATGCGGCTCCAGTTCGAGGAAGAGACTGCGCACGCGCTGAAGCTGTTCGACTACGTGAACGACCGGGATGGGCGCGTAACACTGCAGGCAATAGAGCAGCCGCCCATCGAGTTCGAGTCTCCTCACACCGTAATGCGGATGGCGTTGGAACACGAGCGTCATGTCACGGACATGATCAACAATCTGTACGCTCTGGCCATATCCGAGAACGACTATCCTACGCACGTTCTGCTTGAGTGGTTCGTCACCGAACAGGTGGAGGAGGAAAAGACGGTCAGGGACATAGTGGACCACATGGACATCATCGGCAACGACGGCACCGGACTGCTGATAATGGATCAGCGTCTGGGCGACCGCGTCGCGGAAGAAGGCGCGGAGGGCGACGCGGCGGAGTAGCATTGCGCAGATCACTCATGCCGCCGAAGAGACGATCCCAGAAGTAGGGTTGTAGCGGTCGCAAAGTCGCCAATTTCTGGATTCCCGCCTTCGCGGGAATGACTGAATTGTAGTTCACCCTCACCCTAGCCCTCTCCCATCAAGGGAGAGGGAACTCTTGCAATCGTCTTCCAAGTCCAGCGTCCAGGATGTGATAGACTGAGGTGACTTCACCTCTGAGGTCCGCTCTTGCTCAGTCGCGCTCTCGCCGAAAGTCCACACTACAAGTGGTGGGTGTTTGGCGCGGTCGGACTTGGTTCGTTCACCGGCGTCATGTCTATGGGCATGATAAACGTCGCGCTCCCGACCATCGCGGGCCGCTTCGAGACAGACCTTCCCACCGTCCAATGGGTGGTCATAGCCCAGACCCTCACGGTCAGCGCACTGCTGCTCCCGATGGGGCGGCTCTCCGACATGGTGGGACGCAAGCAGGTATACATCGTCGGCCTGCTGCTATTGATGGGCGCATCGGTATTCGCCGCATCGTCCACCAGCGTCCTGATGCTGGTAGCCTCACGCGTGATACAGGGTACGGGCGCGGCGATGACGCAGGGTGTAGGCATGGCGATGGTGACCTCCATCTTCCCAGAGGAAGAGCGAGGCAAGGGCCTGGGCACGCACATGAGCGTCATAGGCGCGGGTGGCATGGCGGGACCGGTGATAGGCGGGCTGCTGGTCAGCGTACTAGGGTGGAGATGGGTATTCCTCATAAATCTGCCTATGGCCACTATCGCGCTTGTCGGTGCGCTATTGCTGGTGGACTCGAAGCTGTTCTTCCGAGAGCGGCGCGGAACTCGGTTCGACTGGCCGGGCGCGGCCCTGTCAACGGCGGCGCTGGTGACGTTCCTGATGCTTATGACCAACGGCTACCGGCTGGGCTGGACATCCCCGTTGATCCTGCTCACCGGGGTGTTGGTCGTCGCGCTCGTGGCCGCGTTCATCATATGGGAACTGCGCGCCCCCGCCCCAATGCTGGACCTAGGCCTGTTCAGGCGTCGGGTCTTCTCGCTGGGCGTGTCGGCGAGTTTCATGTCGTTCCTCAGCACAGGCTCGATAAGATTCATGATGCCGTTCTATCTCCAGGGCGTGCTTGGATACCATCCGGGACAGGTGGGCCTAATAATGCTGCCAACCGCGATCACGATGACCATAATGGGGCCAGTAGCGGGTCGGCTGTCCGACCGCTACGGCTATCGCGCCTTCAACGTGGCGGGCCTGCTGATAGCCTCTGTGGGCATCTTCACCATATCGCGCGTGTCCGAGACGACGCCTCTGCCGATCATAATCGGCGCGCTGGTCGTTCAGAGCGCAGGAACCGGACTGTTCGGTTCACCCAACTCATCCTCCATATTCTCCGCCGCCGAGGGCAACCGGCACGGGGTGGTGTCCGCGCTGCTGAGCCTGGTGCGCAACTCGGCCAATGTCACATCCATCGCTGTGGCGACGGCCGTGGTCACCGCAACGATGGTATCGGCGGGCTACGCGCCCGACCTGGGCGGTGTCAGCGGCGGCGAGGACACCGGGCTACTGAGGTCGTTCGTGTCCGGCATGAACACGCTGTACTTCGGAATGGGCTGCCTTCTGATCGTGGGTGCGGTGGCGTCGTTCTTCAAGGGGCCTGCTGCGACGGGCATTGGGCAAGGACGCGAAGCGGCGCGCGTTAGCGCAGGCGAGTGAACCCGCACAGATTCGAGGCAGCCAGGTTCTAATCGCCCACGCGCTCAGGAGTATCAAATTCGGGACGGTGGTATAATCGTGAGCGTACAACCTCGTTCAGACTCGTCCAGACGGAGACCCTAGGTGAAACAGTGTCGCGGAGACCTATACGATGATTGCCCGACAGAGCGTACTCAGAAAGCCGCGCGTTCCAGACTACTCGGATATCGAGCCGCTGCCAGACTCGCCCCAGGTTCCTGACATGGAGCAGTTCGACGGGATATATGCCTTCGCAGCCGCGATCAACCCTCGTTTCAGGCGGGAGGACGGCTACCTGGTCTCAAGCAGCGGATACCTGCGAAGCTCCCCGGACGACATGGGCGACTTCGCGCCGGACATCACGTTCGCCAAGGAGGTAAGGGACCCCTGGAGGATCGTCCGTCGCAACGGCTACGTCATAAGCGAGGTGGGAAAGCCGCCGGACCTGGTTCTGGAAGTGGGCTCTCGCAGCACGGGAAGGCGAGACTACACGGTGAAACGCGAGGGTTACGCTCGCTATGGAGTTCAGGAGTATTGGCGATTCGATCCGTCGGGGGGTGATTATCACGACGCGCCTCTCGGAGGCGATGTTCTGGGCGATGACGGGAAGTACGAGCCTGTCGAAATAGTGAGCGAGTCGGAGAGTCGTCACTGGGGATACAGCGCGGTCCTGGAACTGGAAGTATGGTCGTATGACGGGGAGTTGCGCTTACGCGACCCTGCGAGCGGCGAGTTCCTGCCGACGCCGAACGAGTCCCAGGACGCGCTCGAGTCGGAGCGGGCGGCGCGTGAGAGGGCCGAAGCCGAACTGCGCCGGCTTCGGGGCGAGGAATAGTGAAAGCCGCGGGTGGGCGAATGATGCTATCCTGAACACCGCGCCCATGGACAACACTCCCACATACCCGCCCGAATTCTTCCGACGCATGGACGAGTCCGACGACAGGCTCTTCTATACTCAGCCGCGCCTGGTTGTGCATATAGACGATCACGCCATCGCCGCGATAGGTCGGTACTTCTCTGATATGCTGCCCGAAAACGGCGTCATCCTAGACCTTATGAGTTCCTGGCGGTCGCATCTGCCGTCCGACTTTCGCGCGGAACGTGTCGTAGGACTCGGTATGAACGACGTCGAGATGCGCGAGAACCCTCAGCTTGACGAGTACGTGGTGCACGACCTCAATGCCGACCCCAACCTGCCCTTCGGCGACGCCGTGTTCGACGCTGCGGTGGTCACCGTCTCGATACAGTACATGACGCGCCCGGTGGAGGTGTTCACAGACGTGCGCCGGATACTCAGAGATGGCGCGTCCTTTCACGTCCTCTATTCCAACCGTATGTTTCCGACTAAGGCAGTGGCCGTCTGGCAGTCCCTCGACGACAATCGTCGCGCCCAGTTGATTGGGTCATACTTCACATCGAGCGGCGGTTGGGAAGACTTGTCGCTGTACGACATCAGCCCGAATACCGGCACCTACTCAGATCCCTTGTACGTTGTCACCGCGCGAAAGGCGGGTGCATAATATATAATTGAAGCAAGACGTACTTAGTTGGGCAGGTGTGGATTCCCGCTTTCGCGGGAATGACTGAATTGTCGTTCACCCTCACCCTAGCCCTCTGGGAGAGGGCTAGGGGATTTTCAACATACGAATGACGATAGGATCATCGTATTCAAGCGCGTGACTCCTATGAGCGACCAGTTACACGGAAGGGCATGAGATTTGGCGCAAGTCAGCGTGTTAAGCCAATTCGAGGAAGTTACCGACAGGCCGGATTATCAGATTGACGTCGCCAGGGCGGCGATGCTGCTGGCGGCGGCGGAGTATCCGCAACTGAACGTAGAACGCGAGCTCTTCGCGTTTCAACGTCTCGCCGGCGCCATTTCCAGTAAGTTTCTGGACGATAACGACCCTCTGTATTGTGTCAACGTCATAAGCGAGCATCTCTTCGACGACATGGGTTTCAGGGGCGACGCGGACAACTATTACGACCCGAGAAACAGCTACCTGAACCAGGTTCTCGAGAGGCGCGCCGGCATTCCGATCACCCTTGCGGTCGTCTATATGGAAGTGGGCAGGCGTCTGAAAGTGCCTCTACTGGGCATAGGAATGCCGGGACACTTTCTCGTGCGGCACAGGGAGATCGAGAACCTCTACATAGACGCCTTCAGCGGCGGCATCCTGCTTTCCGAGGAGGAGTGCAGGGACATCGTTGGCGAACTGGCTCACGGCGACATCGCCTGGAGCCCCGACCTTCTGAAGCCCGTATCCAACCGCGAGATAATCGCGCGCATGATTCGCAACCTGAAGGCGATATACATGGCGGACGAGGACTTCGTTCGCGCGCTGACCGTCTCAGAGTTCGCGCTGGCCCTCGACCCTCACTCCGCTATGAACAGGCGCGACCGTGGGATCGTTCACTACCAACTCGGACACAGCGCGGAGGCGTTGGACGATCTCGTTTACTACCTCGACCTCTCCCCAAGCAGCCCGGACGTCGAGGGCATACATGCCCTGGTTGCCGAACTCCGCTCATTCCTGGACGATTGATGCCCGGTTATTAGTCGTCAGTTCTTAGTTGTTAGAGGGGCAGGTTGTCTGAATTAGAGAGGAAGGTCAAATCCCTCGCGCTGTCCCTCGGTTTCGACCGTGTGGGCATCACCGACGCCGCTCCGTTTGACCGGGACGAAGTCGCAGCGACCCAGCGTGTCAGAGACGGACTCATGGACGGTCTGCCGTGGTACACGGAAGAGCGCGTACATCGCATGAACCGCCCCGAGCTGTTGCTAGAGGACGCCCGCTCCGTCATCTCTATGGCCGCCAACTACAACACGGGTCCGCCGCCCGCCCCCGAATATCCCAGGGGCAAGGTAGCTCGCTACGCCTGGGGGCGCGACTACCACAACGTCATCAAGGGCAGGCTGCGGAGATTCGTGCGCGAACTTCCCGATGTGGCGGGCCATCCTGTACGCACTCGATACTTCGTGGACGACGGCCCGATGAACGACCGCGCCGCCGCCGAGCGTTCGGGCGTGGGTTGGTTCGGCAAGAATACCAACATTCTCACCCCGACTCACGGATCATGGGTGTTCCTCGCCCAGGTGGTGACCGACCTCGACCTGAAGCCCGACCCGCCGCTGAAGAAGACCTGCGGAGAGTGTATCCGCTGTATTCCGGCGTGTCCCACCGACGCGATTGTCGCCCCCTATGTGATAGACAACCGCAAGTGCATCTCGTTCCTGACCATCGAGCTTCGCGGGCCGATTCCGCGCGAACTGCGGCCCCTGATGGGCGACTGGGTGTTCGGCTGCGACATATGCCAGGAAGTCTGTCCGGTCAATCGCAAGGCTGTCCTGAGCGCGGAGCCCGACTTCGTCAAGCGTCACGATTTCGACGCGCCGGAACTGATCCCCCTACTCGATCTGGATGATGACGCGTTTCGCAAGCGGTTTGAGGGCAGTCCCATCCGTCGCGCGAAGAGGGAGGGACTCCAGAGGAACGTGTGCGTCGCGCTGGGCAACATAGGAGACCCGGTAGCGGTTACCGCGCTGGCAGCCGCGCTAGAATCAGACAGTCCGCTGGTCAGGTCGCACGCGGCTTGGGCGCTGGGACAGATAGACGGCGATGAGGCGCGAATCGCTCTTGAGCGCGCAATGGAAGTCGAAGAGGATGAAGGTGTTAGGGAGGAGATAGCGTCGGCTATCTCTTGACAAACTTGGTGCTAGCAAAACACTTGCGTCAGATACACTGCGTCGTATCCTCGCCATTTCCCGAAAGAAGCCCCGATGCCAGTGCGGTCGTATTTTCTGCCTAACAAATTGGCGCGGTGTCCCGCGCTGCCCACCCAACTTTGAACCGCTCCTCTGGCCATTCCGTCCAGGCTTTCAGAAACCAGTTCGATTGTTATGTTCTCTGCGAGTCCGATGTGGGTGCTCTTTCGACATCGGTACCCCGCTCGCGTGGCTCGGCCTGACGGCCCCAAGCCCTCCGGAGTGTCATGACTAAAGTATCCGCGTTTGGTCATGTCTTCGCTGTGCGCCCGCGCGATTTCTCCCAAACGGGAGTCCCAGCGCAACTGTGGTAAACTACCATTCTTTGCGCGTTCCGCGTTGATGCTTGCGTGTACCTTGCGTTCCAACTCCGCGACCTTATGGGTTGGTTCCACGTCTTTGTCTATTTGAGGTTCTACATTTGATGTCTCCGCTGTTCTAGCTTGCGTCGTCGGGACGGGCGTGCGTGTAGCCATTGCTTCGGCAAATGATTCGGGAACTCGTTCGGGTGATGATCGTTGTTCCGCAATCTTGGTAGTTATACCTTCGGGAATTTTCAGTTTAAGATCAGGGTTCTGGCTCCAGTAGATACCAGTGGCGATTGCTAAGCCAGTGATGATGGCAATAACCGTCGGCGCAGCCTGCCTTCTGCGACGTCTCCTTGGCATACTACGGAATACCTTTAACGCTCATCAAGTGGACTGGCTATGATTTCAAATCCTGCTGGAAACAGTGCGGCGTCTATTTCACAGGACGGTTACTTACGTTTCCGTCGGTGGCTATGATTCGGACCATCTGTAGTATCCGATTCCTGTTGCGATTGCCAATATGTTAGATACCCTGCGGAGCCTACGCTTGTTACTCAGGAAAACTTGGAAGCGTATCGCTACCTGGTGCAGTATCAGAAGTATCGCTACTGCAATGACCAGGACTAAGCCTTCGTATATCGTGTTTATCAAGTCACCCGCTATGAAGGCAATCGCCATAGCGATTGCGAGCATCATAAGAGGCGCCCAGAAAATGGACTTGCGCCGATAGTAGGAGTGGCTGGTGATTATCACCAACAACGCGACTAGAATTGGACCTATGGTCAGAATCGCAGCTTGCAGAAGATCAACTTGGTACAGATATTCCCGCATGGGAGACGCCAGCAGAGCCACTAAGCCGACACCGCTGAGAATATCCCTGTTGCCGTCCAACATAACCCAAGGCAACAGTAGAGCCAGCAGTGGAACTAAAGTAACCGCAAACGCAGAAAGTCTGACTACGAGAGTTGCAATCTGCTGGTTCTTAGAGACACGCGCCATCGCTATCTTGTCTCAAAGGGGGAGCCTGTGGCCGCTTTGATATTTTCGCTGGCAGCGTGGAAATCAACCAATTGCCGATTCAAATTGGAGATGGCCTCTGGCACTTCCTGGAAGGCTGATGTATCGAACACGAAATCGGCGCGCAATTCCATCTTCCGCAGGTTTGCGTCCATATCATCCAACTGGATACCGATTTCGGCAGCCATACGCAGCGCGGAGTCTGCCTGTTCTTCCCATTGACGATAGAGACTCATCTCATATTCGTCTTCCTGTCGGGCTATGGCTTGGTTTTCAGGGTTCCTGATCTGCATCGTTAGCACTTGTTGTTGAGCGAAGTATTCAGCCGCTTGACTCTTAGCGCTGCCAACCGACGCATTAAACTTGACGTATGCGATCTTGGCCGTGTCATACCGGGGCCGCCACACGGCGACAAGCGTATCAAGATCGGTGATCTCGCTGACATCGGCAGGTTCTATATATTGACGCTGTGTAACTGAAAGTGGAGTCTCGCCGCTGTCTATGCTTTTGAAGGACTTCGGAGCCATGTCCTGCGCCGGACTGGATTGCAGCGAGACTGCAGACTGACTATCAGGTTGTTGGCCCGCTGTCCCAATAGCACTGACTTTTGCAAGCGCCTGGTTCATATTCTGCGCTTGAGTCTGAGCCAATTGCACTGACTCCGACATATTGGCCGATGCGCTTTGAGTTATTTCCCCATAGGCTGTCCAACCCGCGAACCCAATAACACCAGCCGCCGCTGCGATTAGCGCATACCTCAGGATCATTCCAATCATGGAGCTTCCCCTAATGCTCTATTTTCAACAGTTGTCGGTGATTCATGCCGGATAGACACGGATCTTCGCCGCTATGTCGTAGCTAAACACTACCTCCTCCTCCCCGCTGTCCAGCGTGATGACGCCCCTGGTCTTGGCGGCCTCGTTGACGCGGACTCTCTGGCCCGGCAGTATGCTCTTATCCACGAAGTACTCCAGCAGCGGCTGGTCGTCCTCGGGAACGGAGTCTATTATCAGATCGGAGCCGTCGGCGGCCATATCCAGAGAGATGGAGTTCTTGTTCGGCTTGTATCCGCTGCCGGGTATTGGGTGTCCGAAGGGGCAGGTCTCGGGATTGTTCAGCACTGCCACGATACGCTCTTCCAGATTGGGTGAAATGGCGTGCTCCAGGCGGTGCGCCTCCACGTGCGACACTTTCATATCCATGCCGAGCAGGTCCACAACCAGCCTCTCCGCCAGCCTGTGCCTCCGCACAACGCTCGCCGCCGCCTTGCGCCCGCTGGTCGTAAGCACGACCTCTTTGTTGGGCTTGGTCTCGACCAGTCTCTCGCGCGCCATGCGCCGTATCATCCCGCCGACGGATGGCAGCGACGTCCCCAGTCCCTCGTCCGTTGGGAGGGTCTTGAGATGTTCAGAGAGAATCGTGAGGGTTACGTGTACGCCCTGCTCGTTGAGCCGGAATATGGACAGCAGGTAGTTCTCGGTCGCCATGGACAGGCGTTCACCCGAGCTGGAAGATTTTCGACTACGCGATTTTGGCGCCGCTGGCATAGTAAGACTATTATATCACCTGAGAGACTTACTGTGCGCCCTCTGACCACAACACTCTGCGCCAGAGCGCGTCCCGCTTGCATATCTAGCCAGGACGTGAATGAGAACCACTCATGCCTTGACTGGATTCTCGGAGAGGCTCCATTTGCCCCACCGTATGGCGGTCGCATCGGGTACTGGTGTAACATCTAACCGCCATACCGTCGAACATATTATTAGGAGGACAGCATGATCTACGAATACAGAGTCTATGAAGCCGCGCCCGGAAAGCTGGAGGCGCTGAACTCCAGGTTCCGCAATCACACGCTTGGCATATTCGAACGCCACGGCATCAAGAACATCGGCTACTGGACGGCCAGCGTCGGCGACTACAGCGACCGGCTCATCTACATCGTCGCATTCGAGGACGAGGGCCAGCGAGCGGAGGCGTGGGCATCTTTCCGCGCCGATCCCGAATGGAACAAGGTCAGGTCGGAGTCGGAAGTGGACGGTCCGCTGACGACCAGGATAACCAACTCCATACTGAACCCGACCGACTACTCTCCGCTGCAATAGGATAGCTAAGTAAATGCTGGGCAGGGATAAAGCCGCCGAGGTAATACGCGAACACGGCTCCAACGATCTGCATGAGGTCATCCGGTCCGAGGGTCTGTGCATAGCGCAACTGGACTTTGGCGGCGCGCGTTTCCGCGAATTCTACGTAAACGGCGTCATCTTCCTGCCCACGGACACCGATTCCGAAGCCGAGGAGCGTTCCAGCCTCGCTCACGCCCTCGGCCATCACTTTCTACACGTAGGCAACCAGATCTGGATGCGCGGACTGGACAGCATGTGGAGTTGGAAGCAGGAACGGCAGGCTGAGGAGTTCGCCGCCTGGTTTCTGATACCGGAGACCGAAGAGACCAAGCTGGAAGGACTCTCCACCTCCGAGATATGCGATGAGTTCGGCGTGGACGCTCGCATAGCCGAGGTACGCGCAGGCGAATGGAGACGCGAGTCGCCCAAGGACTCCGCCTGACGACCATCATCCTCCGAGGCGAGACCGTCAGAGTTCGCCCCTGACCTCTATCATCATCACGTCCAGTATGTCTCGACTCGTCACGGTTCCGAGGAACTCGTCCGTCGCACCATCCACGATGGGAATGACGGTCAGCGAATTTTCCTTCATTCGCTGCAAGACATCCTCGACGAAGTCATCCGGGCTTGCCCTCGGCATACGCTGGCTCAACACATTGCCGAGCGGAGTGCTGGCCCAGTCGCTCTTGGGAAGGTAGCGCAGCATACTCAGCGAGACCATCCCGGCCAACTCGCCCCTGTGTGTCACAACGTAGTCCTGCTGGTGCGGGACTATCCAGTTGTCCACGAAGTTTCTGACGGTCAGATCGGTATCGGGATAGTTGGGAGTGGCGTCCAGGATGTCCTTGATTCTCATATCGTCCAACGCGAATCGGATGAGCGGAGCCGGAATTATCCCGGGGACGACATCATCCGAACCTGACGGCCTGACGCGATTGATTGCGAACGTTATGAGCGGCGGCATAATCAGGAAGTATCCGAACATGATCAAGACGAGCAGTGAGAACAGCTCATTCCCTATCACGTCGTGATTGTGCATGATCAGCAGCAGCGCGATTTCCGCGGCGCCCTTCGCCATAAGCCCGGTCGCTAGAGGGAAGGATATGCCCATTCGTATCACGTACGCGCCGACTATCGCCCCCAGGAACTTTCCAACCAGCGGTATGATCACTATGGCCGCGATGGCCATGGACGGCAGATTTGTGAAGGCCAGGCTCAGGTGCAATCCGGCTGATGCGAAGAAGAGCGGCACGAACAGACCGTCTGCCGTGCTGCGGATTCCGGGCATCACGTCCTGTCTTATATGACCCGGCAGCCTGGACAGCGCGACTCCGAAGAGCAGCGCTCCGATGCTGCCGTGCACGCCCATCTTCTCCGCCCCGACGACCATGAGGAAAAGGCCGCCCAGAAGTAGTCCGAACGAGAGATGAGGCACCAGAAGGACGCGCTGCAGCAGGACTATCAGGCGCGGAATGACCATCGTGGACAGCAGCCACGCCACTACTATGAAACCAACCACCTGCCCGAGCAGCGCGAGCAGCCGTCCCACACTCAGATCATGCCCATGTTCCCTGATGCTGAATCCCACCACGAGCAGCGCTATCAGTTCCGCGATGATCACTATGGCGAATATCTGTAGCCCCAGAGGTTCTCTGAGAAGACCTTCGTCCGAGAGGACTTTTGCGACGACGCCCAGGCTCGTCAGCGCCAGAACGCCTGCCACGGCCAGCGCGTCAGTGAAGTCCAGCCCAAGGTCGAGGTCGAAGTACAGGTCCGAGGTGACCGCTATCCCCGCCAACAGAGGCACCAGGACCGCGATAGCCGCCGCGATGAAGAACCTGCCCTTGATGATCGAAATGAAACTCGACACGTCTATCTCGTCGAGGCCGATCAGGAAGAAGAACAGGAATACGCCGATACTCAGGAGTATCTCCAGTTCGACGGTCGGCTCCACTATGCCCAGGACAGGCCCCAGTAAGACTCCCGTGGCAGCGTAGGCGACGATTGAGTTTACTCTGAACCGCCTGAGCAGGCCCTCGGCAATCTTGGCGAGAACTATCAGAAGTCCGATTGAGAGTAAAGCCTCTTCCACTACGAAACCTCTAACGAGATGATCGCAAAAAGTCCCCTCTCCCTCGACGGGATAGGGTTAGAGCCTGCCCCGTGCTCGACACGGGGGTGAAGTGTCGCGTATGAGGCAGCCGATAGTCCACACCTGGGACTATCACTCTCCATCCGAGTCTTCGTCAGCACTGTAGCTGCCCAGGAATACACGCGTCAGTATGTCGGTATCCCTGACCGACGCCGGCGTACCGGTATGTACCACACGGCCTTTGTCCAGTATATAGGCTCGGTCCACGATGTCCAGAACACCCTTGATATTGTGCTCCACCACCAGGATGGTTGTATTGAGTCTGTCGCTGATCTCGGCGACCTTCTGAAACACCTCGGTTACTATAATCGGCGCGAGTCCCAGCGTCGGTTCGTCCAGCAGCAGCACATCGGGCGCGGCCATCAGCCCACGCCCAAGCGCCAGCATCTGCTGTTGACCGCCCGACATCTGACTAGCCATGTCGCCGCGTTTCTGGTGCAGTATGGGGAACAGTTCCATGACCGAGTCCAGGCGGCGTTCCTTTTCCTCCCGGTCATTCAGGTACAGGCACCCCATCTCAAGGTTCTCCTCGATGGTCAGGTGCGTAAACACCCGTCTGCCCTGTGGCACGAAGGCGATACCTTCCTTCACAATCTCGTGCGTGGCCGCGGCCAACGGGCTATCCTGCCAGTAAACGCTGCCGCCGACCACGGGCGCGAGTCCCATAATCGCCTTGAGCACCGTGGACTTGCCCGCGCCGTTTGGCCCCATCACCGCCACAACCTCACCTTTGCTTACGCCCAGCGATATTCTGTCCAGCGCCACCACCGCCCCGTAGTGAACGGAGATGTCGGTCAGGTCGAGAAACCCTGTCCTGACGGTGTCTGATAATTCATAATTCTCAATTCTCAATTGATAATTGACCTACGTCCCCAAATACGCCTCTATCACCTCATCGCTGCTCAGCACCTCTTCCACCTCGCCCTGCGTGAGCAGTCTTCCGCTGTCCAGCACGATGAGATGGTCGGTAAGCTCTCGCACGATGTCCATGTTATGAGAGATGAATATTATTGTGTACCCCTGTTCCCGCATAAGTTTCATAATATCCTTGACTCGATCCAGCATCTGCGGGAACAGACCGGCAAAAGGCTCGTCGAACAGGTACGTCCTCACATCCATCGCCATGGCGCGCCCGATCTCGAGCAGCTTACGCTGTCCGTATGAAAGCTCCATAGCCAGCGAGTCGCGCTTCTCCCACATTCCAACGTTTTCAAGTATAGTCCGGGCCTTTTCCCTATGCTCGGAACTTGTGCGTTCGAACAGCGACGGAAAAACCCTCCGTCTGGTCAGAACCACTATGATGTTGTCCAGCACACTTATCTGGTCGAACAGCCTGACCTCCTGGAACGTGCGCGTGATGCCGTGTTCCGGGGTTTCGTACGCGTGTACCACCCTTAGTCCCGTACCGTCAATGATGACCATCCCGCCGTCCAGAGGCAGAGTGCCGCTCAATAGGTTCACCAGCGTTGACTTGCCGGATCCGTTCGGACCGACGATGCTGGTCATCCCCCTACGCGGTATGGAGATCGAAAGCTCGTCCACTGCCCTAACCGCGCCGAAGTGCTTCGAGATTTCCTCCGTCTCCAGGGCGACCTCTCCACCGTTCTCAACCCGGTGTGTGTTCATAGCCTGTACCTCCCCACCAGGCCCTGCGGCCTGAACAGCATCAGCAGCACGAGCAGAATTCCCAGTACCACCTGTCGCGCCTGGCCTATGTACTCCACCGGCATGAATGGCAGGAAGCGCATCCCCTCTTCCAACAGTACGAATGCCATCGCGCCGAGCAGCGACCCCCATATCGTGGCAAGACCGCCCAGAATCACTATGGATATCAGCAGAATAGATTCCAGCAGAATGAAAGAGAACGGGTCTATGAAGCTCGTCCAGCTTGCGAACAGACCGCCCGCGAGTCCCGCCATCATAGCAGATATTACCCATACCGCCAGCTTGAAGTGCGTCGCCTGGTATCCGAACACCTCTATCGCGTCCTCATCCTCACGTATGGCGGTAAGCACCCTCCCGAAGGATGATGTCACTATGAACCACGCTATCAGCATGATGGCCGCAAGGAACACGAGCACGAACAAGAGGAACTGCAATTCCCCTTCCAGTACCCAGTCGCCTATCTTCGGCCTCGCTATCTCGTGAATGCCAAACGCGCCCCTGGTAAAACTCCGCCAGTTCAGGAACACGTTGAACGCGATGATGGCGAATCCGAAAGACACCAGCACGTATATATCGTCCCTGAATCTGTTGAACACTACGCCCACGACGATTGCCACGAGCCCCGCTATAAGTACACTGACAGGAAGCGCGGCGAAGAACGGCCAGCCGAATGTCGGAATTGCCTCGGTCCGCAGCTGTTCGTAAGCCGGGTCGGACGTGAGTATCGCCATTGCGTAAGCGCCGATTCCGAAGAATCCGATGTGCCCCACCGACAGCAGGCCCGTGTACCCCACAACGAGGTTCAGACTGACCGCCAGTATAGCCCAGATGGCGAAGACCGTTCCTACAGTTATCGCGAAGCCGACACCCTGCCACAGCATGAAGCCCACAGCCCACGCTATTATGAACAGGCTCGCCCAGAACTGTATGTTGCTCTTGGACGTCTGCCACAGATTGCGCGGGTCTCGCGCCAACCCTATGGCGTCTCTCAGGTCGCGGACGCTGAACATCATAGGGCTACTTCCTCGGCAGCAGGCCGTTGGGCCAGAATGAAAGGAACAGAATCAGAAGCACGAACGATATGGCGTCCTTCCACTCGCCTGCCAGGTCCCATATACCGAACTGCTCCACGATTCCCAGCGCGAACCCGCCCACAATAGCGCCATACAGGTTGCCGATACCTCCCACAACCGACGCAATCCATCCCTTCAGCAGAAGCAGCAGACCCATGCGCGGCTGTATGGCAGTATCGTGACCGCTCAGAATTCCACCCATTGCGGCGTAGATCGCCCCGATGAAGAACACCACGGCGATGACGACGGTAGTGTTGATGCCCACGACCTTCGACACCTCTTCATCGTCCCCGATAGCCCTCACCGCCTTGCCGAAGGCGGTCATCTTGAGAAGCAGGAACAGGAAGACGAATCCCGCAAGCGCGACCGCTATGGTGAATACATTGAACCCCTTTATGTTCGCCCCCGCGATCTTCCACGGCATACTGCCGAATGCGTCCGGCAGGGGACGTGGAGCACTCTGAAAGATTATCGTCGTGAACGCGGTTATCGCCAGCAATATGCCGAGCGAAGCCACCAGCATTATCAGCGGCGATCTCGCCTGTTCGCGCATATGCACGTACAGGCCCCTGTACAGAGCCAGCGAAACCATCCCGGCCAGCAGACATGATACTCCCCAGCTGAGATAGAGTCCTGAGCCGGGCGCGTCAGATATCAGCAGGGCACAATATGCTCCGAGCGCGATTCCCGCCACTGCGCCAGCTATCAATACAGGCGCCGCGCTCGCGCGTGGGAATACCTGCCGGTAGCAGGCGTGAAGAGTCCAGATTACGAGGAGGGTGACGATCACACCCACCGCCGGGCTGACTATGCTATGGATATTGGCAGGGTTGCTGAGCACGAACCACATATATATGCCGGCCGCTAGTCCCACCAGTCCTGTGAGCGCCCTGATCGAGTTGGAGTTCAGCCTGCCTCTGAGACGCGACTCGAATGCCGTGTGGAACGCCCATGCCACGACCCCGACCGTTACGGCAACGAAAACCAGGTTGAGGATCGGTTCGTTGACCTCGTACCGTCCACCCAGCGTGTCGTGAGAGCGCAGGTAGAACACTCCATACGCGCCAAGCGCAGACGCCGCGCCGTAATAGAGATCGAAGAACCAGACCGTGCTGTAAACCAGCGTGAATCCCATCGCGATCAGCGCGTACACCGCGCCGACGGCCAAGCCATTGAACGCGAATTGAGTTGCCTGGTCCGGGGACTGGGTTATCTTCCAGATGACGTAGAGCGCGGCCAGAACGGTCAGCGCTACAGCCAGAACCGTGCCATGATTATCACGGTATCTGAGCAGCATTTAGCTCCCCTTGGATTTTCTTGATTCCCGCCGGACTTCACCGGACGGCCGATTGGCTTATGACAGCGTGGGGGCGGCCCGCCGAGCGAGCCATCCCCACGAATTGCATAGTCGCGATGGTCTGTTAGGTTTACTGCATCGGGGCTGGCCCCAACACCCTGTAACCCTGGTTATCCTCAGTCCGCTCCGAGAGCGGCAGCACCTCGACCACGACGTTCGACAGACCCACTACCTCGCCCTTTTCGTCGAAGCTGTAGTTGTCGCCTATCGTGCCGCTCCAGGTTATGCCGTACAGACAGTCCCTGAAGCCGTCCGCGTCCTGATCGTCGCCCGTCTGTTTCAGGCACTCCGCCGTGATGTACACGTCGTCATACGCCGAGCCGAGATACCACGGAAGCGTGACGTAACCATATCTCGCGCGGAAGTTGGCGAGCACGGTCGTGGCGGTCATGTTCGCCGGGTCGAGGTCCGTCAAAACGGCCTTCAGACCGGTTGCCGCGTCTCCGGCTATCTCAAGCGCGGTAGTGCCGACCGGGACTATCTCCGAGTAGAGCGGTCCTTCATAGCCCAGTTCGCGCACCTGCTTAACTATCGTGCCGCCGGTGAACTCCGACTGCGACGCGATGTGGATAGCGTCTGGGCTTTCTCCTATCAGTTTAGTCAGCTGAGATCTGAAGTCCGTGACGTCGGAGGCGTAACGTTCGGCGCCGACCACTTCACCGCCCAGTTGCTCGAACTGCGCGACCGTCGTCCGCCTGACGCCCTCGGCGTAGTCCGTGGACTCGGTTATGGTGGCCAATCTCATGACGCCGTCGGCCCAGAGCAGGTTGCCTGTGTCTATGCCGAGCTGGGCGTCGTTGAGCGAGGTGCGGAAGATGTAGTCGCCCGCGTCGGCTATGTCCGGGTTGGTAGCGAGTCCTGAGAACATGACCACGCCGTCTTCTTCCGCAAGCGGAGCGGCGCCAAGCATCGCGCCTGAGCAGGAAGTCCCCAGGATTATCTTCACGCCGTCAACGTCCGTCAGCTTCTTGTACGCGGTGATAGAGTCCTGCGCGTTGCACTTCTCGTCCTCGACGATGAGTTCGATCATACGGCCGTTTATGCCTCCGGCGGCGTTTATCTCGTCTACCGCCATCTGCTTGGCCTGCACTGCGACCCTGCCGTAGGTCTCGCCCGGGCCGGTTACGGACTCCATTACGCCGATCCTGAGCGGCCCCGAGCCGGGCGCGGGAGCGGACCCAATCGTCACGTAACCCTGATTTTCCTCAGTTCGCTCCGCCGTCGGAAGAACCTGTACGACCACGTTGGCTATCCCCACAACCTCGCCCTTTTCGTCGAAGCTGTAATTGTCGCCTATCGCGCCGCTCCAGGTTATGTCGTACATACAATCCCTGAACCCGTCCGCGTCCTGGTCGTCGTTCGTCCGCCTGAGACACTCCGCGGCTATGTACACGTCGTCATAAGCCGAGGCCAGGTACCAGTGCAGAGTCACATAGTTGTAACGCTCACGGAAGTCCGCCAGAACTTCCTGGGCCTTGGTATTCGCGGGATCGAGGTCGGTTACGATGGCCTTCAGCCCGGTGGCGGCGTCCCCTGCTATCTCCAGCGCGGTCGCTCCGACCGGCACCACCTCGGAATATAGCTGGCCTTCGTAGCCCAGTTCGCGCGCCTGCTTGACTATCGTGCCGCCCGTGAACTCCGACTGCGCCGCGATGTGGATAGCGTTGGGATTCTCGTTGAGCAGTTTGGTCAACTGCGACCTGAAATCCGTAACGTCGGATGCGTAACGTTCCTCCGCTACCACCTCGCCGCCCAGTTCTTCGAACTGCTCCACCGTGGTACGCCTGACGCCCTCAGCGTAGTCCGTGGACTCGGTTATGGTCGCCAGCTTGCGAACTCCGTCCGCCCACATCGTGTTCCCGGTGTCAACGCCCAGCAGAGCGTCGTTGAGCGAGGTGCGGAAGATGTAGTCGCCCGCGTCCGCAATGTCCGGGTTGGTGGCGAGCCCTGAGAACATCACCACGCCGTCCTCCTCAGCCAGCGGGGCCGCGCCGAGCATCGCACCGCTGCACGACGTTCCAAGAATGATCTTCACGCCGTCAACGTCGGTCAGCTTACGATAAGCCGTAATCGAGTCCTGTGCGTTGCACTTCTCGTCCTCGACGATAAGCTCCAGCTTGCGACCGTTTATACCACCCGCCGCGTTTATCTCGTCCACCGCCATCTGCTTGGCCTGGACGGCCACGTTGCCGTATGTCTCGCCCGGGCCGGTAACCGACTCCATCACTCCGATTCTGAATGGCTTCGAGGCTTCGGCGGCGGCCTTGGTCATAGCTAACTCGACCGCTTTCTCTATATCAGCCTGAGTCACGCCAGGCCTGTCGGCTAGAGCATTCGCTATGGCATCCGCCACTTGAGCCTCGGTGACGCCGGGCTGAGTGGCTAACGTGTTCTGCACTGCTTCGGCTACCTGCTCCGGTGTCATGCCCTGCGGCTGAGCCTGCAACGCCTCCTGTATTACGGCAGATATATTTACCGGCGTGGGTGTCGGAGAAACTTCTTGGGTTCCGCCACAGGCCAACGCCACTGCCACAATGATCGCCAACAGCGACGGTATAGACAATAATTTAGCTTTCATAGCGACCTCTCCCTCAATCTGGTTCTTGCAGCTTATGTTTTCACTACGTAAAGAGTGAAGACTTGGGATTTATGCCAGTGTCGTGCCTGATGACTGTAAATCCACCAAGTCGAAAATAGCTTGGAATTATCCGAATTTATATCATCCGTTTATTCTAAATCGCAAGAAAAATTCAGAATTATCATCTACCTCAGCATCTCGATACACAATCTGTTGCAATGGATACGCGCCCGAAACCCCGTTGAAGCCCCGGCGAGGTGGGCGCGCCGCCCGGTCGGGACATGAACGGCGCGCCTTGGATAGCGATTGGCAGTTAGGTTAGGACAGATTTCTGCCAAAGAAGTCGAATACCTTTTCCCACGAGTCCATCGCCTGTTCAGGGCGATAGATCGCTCGGTCGTGGTACCAGAAGCCGTGTCCAGCGCCATCGTAGCGGTGGAACTCGTAGTCCTTGCCGTGCTGCTTCAGAGCTTCTTCCAGTTCATCCACTTCGTGCGGAGGTGGGGCCTGGTCGTCGTTGCCGAATATGCCCAACAGCGGCGTGGATAGCCCCTCAGTCAGGTCTATCGGAGCGACCGGCTGCTGAGGGGTGAGCGTGTCGGGAGCCATTGACACGCGACCGCCCCACAGGTCCACCACCGCGTCGAAGGCGTTCGAGCGACACGCTACCATATAGGAATGTCGTCCGCCGGAGCAGCTTCCGATTATTCCGACCTTGCCGTTGGTGTACGGCAGTGAGTTCAGGAATGCCGCAGTTCCCTCGGCGTCCGCGAGCACGCTGTCGTCGGATACGCCGCCCTGTCCGCGAGCCGCGGACGCGATGTCGTCGGGCGTGCCCTGTCCGAATCGGGCGAACAGGTCGGGCGAGCACACCACGTATCCATGATGCGCGAACCGGCGCGCGAACTCTCGATAGAGCTCGTCCCAGCCGGGCAGGTGATGTATCAGCACTATGGACGGGAACGGCCCAGAGCCCAGCGGTCGCGCCATGTAGGCATTGACCCTGTCCCCGTTATACCCGCTGATAGTTACGGACTCCGCGATCTGTCCCTCATAGTCCGCCGTGTTGAACTGATTCCACATTCTCTTTCCCCCTGTATCTGGTTGGATTTACTGTATTTTGCGTCGGAAGACTGCGCCTAATTACCGGCGCGCGTCCCATCCTCGCCGACAATGCGAGATTATCAGCGTCTTCCTTTCCAGTCAACGCCAAGCCGCGCCAACACGCCGCAACGCTATGCTACAATACTCCTAAGAGGAGGCCCGCCCGTGGTATCCAACCGGACAGTATCATCCGCAGGTCGCGTTGCACGGATCATCACGCCGTCGAACGATGCCAAGGAAGGCCAAGTCTCTGGTCCTGGCCATTCAGCATCCTTGCCCCTTGACTACGACACTCTCAACTTCAAGGAAATGCTCGCTGCCTGCCCCCTCGACGAGATTGAACTGACCAGAGTTCCCGAATTCCCAAGAGATACAGAGTTTGACCCTGCTGATTGATACAAACGTCATATCGGAAGTCAGGAAGGGACAACGCTGCAACCCAGGAGTAGCGGCATGGTACGCCGGAGTCTCCGAAACGGATCTATTCATCAGCGCCCTCGTCGTGGGTGAAATTCGCAAGGGGATCGAAGTTTCCCGCGCCCGCGGGGATTCTCAACAGGCAGACACGCTGGAACTATGGCTTGAAACAGTAGTCAGGCGATTCTCAAATAGGATTCTGCCCATTGACGCTAATGTTTCCGACGTTTGGGGAAGATTCTACGCCATTCGCAATGTTTCTGTCATTGATGGCCTAATGGCTGCCACCGCCTTAGCGCATAACTTTACTTTTGTTACTCGCAACGTCTCTGATGTTCAGGAGTTGGGAGTAAACCTGCTCAATCCATTTTCAGACTGACGCCATTCCCTACCCCTACTCAGGCACGAACCACCCATCATCATTCTGCAGCAGCGCCCGTGTCCGATTGACTTCCCCAGCGTGATAAACATCATGCTCGATCATCGTTACGATGATATGCCGCGTCGGAACCAGTCCTCCCCAGTGCGCCTTCCTCGGCGCGTCCAACTCCGAATCATCTCCAAGCTCCCGTATGAGGCCCGTCAGGTACTCGTGTCCCTCGCGCAGATGCTCCATCGCCGCCTCCACCGATGCCAGCCGCTCGGGCGCCGGGGTCGCGGGCGGCTCCCCGTAGTCCAGGTCTCCCGTATCGAAGCCGTGGTTGGCGTACATGAACTTGAACATCCCAACGTGCGCCACGATGTTCTGGATGGAGCGTTTACCGCCTTGTGGGATTTGAGACCACGAGTCCTCATGCACGCTTGCCAAGTTCTTCAGCAGCGAATGTTCGCTTTCCGCGAAAGCGCGGTCCATGAGCAGCAGCAGTTCGTCAATTCGGGGCGTTGGCATTTGGGTTCGTCCTCTCCTATGGATCAGGCTTGGGGCACGTTCTGCTTGAGCAGGTCTATAAGGCGGTCGAGTTGATATTCGTCGAAGAAATAAGTCGCATGGTTCCATTTAGAATCATCTCGGATGAGAGAGCCGCATACCTGTTCAATTTGATCCTTGGACAGGTCGAAGTGTTCGGCTATATATCCGAAGTTAACCGTGATTACAAGCCCGTTCTTAGCGGTACTTTCCATAGGACGTAGTGAGATAAATGCTCCAGAGCCTCCATTAAGCCGGACATTGAAGAACAGAGTAGATTGGCTTCTGCCTCTTGATTGGGACAGAGGCCAGAATCCCTCAACAGCCTTATCCCATAACCCCTCTACACCGGACTCCTCTGCGAGGTCTCGTAATTCCGCCTGGGTGAGATATCGCCTGCGCTTTGGCGCAGTTCTGGTTTCAGAGCGTGTCTGTACGACTTCCTCGTCGAGAAGCATAGAACGCCCTATCATTTCCTGTCCGTTGGAATTGAAATAGGCAAACGTCGCAACGTTGATATCCACCCCATGCGTCTCGGACAGGTACTCCACAATCCTCTCAGTAGCCGAATCAAGAGCCGACGCGACGATATACATACGATGCGCCTGGTTCACAAACTCAGGCAGATCTTCTCCAAACTTATCCCTGAACGTCTGACCAAGATCCTTACCATCGAGAAAGTCGGCGTTTGAAGCGATTTCCTCTATGTCCGAAAGCCCCAGGTTCTGTACGTGCGAAGCGTAATCCAGCGTCTGCGCCACGATGTCGCGCGGCGTCCTATCCCTCTTGAGTTCCAGGATAACCAGATTCGCGTCCGAATCCATCGCAAGCAGGTCTATCTCGCCAGTATGGTCCGTCGGGACCTGCTGACCGATTACGAGCAGGTCGTCGTTCACCAGTCCGATGTCGTCGCGTATCCAATCCTCCAGGCGGGATTCGAGGTCCAGCTTGTCCTGCGACACCGGCTTGGGTTTATCGTCCTCTATATGCCATAGCTTGATTTCAGTCGGCATCGTCGTTCACTTACCTCCTGTCCATTAGACGCCTCAAACCCACAGAACCCAGTCCAGTCTGTTTCACGCTAAGAATCGCCCCCAAGGTGGTTGGAGGCAAGGACGCTGACTTATCGGGAATAACCGTGGACCTGGGCAAGTCCTCCCTAGGAAAACACTTGGAATAGAAAATGCCATGAGTCCGCCGACCTCCGCGAACCCATCCGTCCCTCTCAAGAAGCCGCATCAATTCACGTCCCGATATGTTCAAGACGACCCGCCGCTGCGAACGTGAACCCAGTTTGCCGACTGACAGAAATTGGAACGACCCTCACCCGGTTCTGGTCCAGATACTCCCGCACATAACCAAGACCCTCCACCTCATTCAACTGAAGCTCAAGCGCCTCCCGCAACTCCGCTTGCGTATCCTCCAACTTATCTGAAAAAGTCGAAGTCCCCAACTCTTCACAAACCCCTACCCATTGCCCTGATTCCTGGACGTATGTACACGTGAGCGTAATGGCGTAATCCGAAAAGCCGTGTTCGTCCGTGTGGATGACCGTGATAGATTCCTGCATCGAAGTCCCAGCCAGCATAATCTCCTCCAAATGCATTACCCACTATTATACTAGTACCATTTCCACATGTTTCTGACGTATAGCAACCACCCCTCACCCCCTGGATTCCCGCCTTCGCGGGAATGACGATTAGGTACTTGACTATGTCATATTCACATGGATGTGGTACTAGATTTGCACTCCCTATCCCGACACATCCACTCGATACACCACCTCAGAATCCACAGGCGCGTCCCGCCCCTCATCCCTCAGAACCTCCAGGTACAACTCTATCGCCTCTGTCACGTTCCGAAGCGACTCATCCGCCAACTCACCCTGAGAATAACACCCCGGCAGCGCCGGAACATCCACCCAGAACCCACCTTCCCCCGATTTGTGCATCACTACTGAGTACTGCATCCTTCCATCCCATCCTGAAAAATCCTAACATCCCGTAGATCCTGATTCGGATTATAGTTCATCCAGCCGCGCAACTACCTCAGACGACAGCTTCGCGGATACCGCCTCAGCGTTGGCCGCGGCCTGTTCGGGGCGGGACGCTCCGACGATGACCGATGTTATCTGCGGCCTCGACAGTGTCCAGGCGATCAGGAGTTGGGGCACGGTTATCTCCAGCTCCGCCGCTGCGTCTTTCAGCGTCTCCACCATCCCGAAGGTGCGCTCGTTCCAGTAAGTATCCTTCGCCCTCTGAGCGTGGCGAGACGCCATGTGGCTGTCCTCAGGCGGCGGAGACTCCGGCGTGTAGCGTCCCGTCAGCACGCCTCCCATGAATACCTGGTACGGGATAATGCCCACACCCTGGTCGGAGCAGGCGTCGAATAGCTCCCCTTCGATGTCCCGCTTGCCCAGGTTGTACTCGGGCTGCACCGACTCGAACCTCTCGAAGCCGTTCTTGTCGCTCACCCACAATGCCCTCATAAGCTGCCACGCCGCGAAATTCGAGCATCCGATATAACGTATCTTCCCATCTCTGACCATATCGTCCAGCGTCTTCAGGCTCTCCTCCAGGGGAGTCTCCGGGTCGAAGTAATGCACCTGGTACAGGTCTATGTAGTCCGTGCCCAGACGCCTCAGACTGCCCTCCACGGCGTCCACAAGGTGTTTGCGCGACAGCCCCACATCGTTGGGTCCCGGGCCTGTCGCGATGAACCCTTTGGTGGCGACGACGAAGTCGTGCCGGTGACTGCGGACAGCCCTGCCTACGACTACTTCGGAATGCCCGGAGTTGTAGGCGTCCGCGGTGTCTATGAAGTTGATTCCGGCGTCATAGGCGGCGTCAATAACCGAGACCGCCCGGTCGTCTTCTACGTAACCCGCTCCGAACATATTCGTGCCGACACACACCCGGGACACCTTCAGCCCGGTGCGGCCAAGTCTCACGTATTCCATAGTTCTACCTCGCGACGTTTGATTGGGCTCAACCCTAGCCGAACCCTGGAACGCTGTCAAAACGGGACGGCTAGTACCATTTCCACATGTTTCTGATGAATAGCAACCAGCCCCCCAGCCCCTGGATTCCCGCCTTCGCGGGAATGACGAGTGGGTATGCGGGAATGACGGTGGTTGTGCAAAGGTCTCCCTTCGCGGGAATGACTGATTGGCAGTTTGCCCTCACCCCCGTATCAAGTACGGGGCAGGCTCTAGCCCTCTCCCTCTGGGAGAGGGGATTTTCGCGTCGCAGGGAACACCGACTAGATTGATACGGGTTCCGGCTACATTGCGGGGCGCTTTTCAGACCCAGAGCCAGATGCCGGTTCTTATTTCGGTGAGACCGTTGATGGCCCAGACGAGGGCGTCCATGCGGTCGGGCGAGTTGAGCGAGTCGGGTGTCCAGGCGCACATCTGGTCTTCGAGCTGGGGGAAATGTCCGACGTGGTGGACGCGGCCCTGTTCGTAGATTGCGGCGACGGGTTCGGCGCGGGCGCGCTTGCCCTGGGTGGCGTGTACGCCCTTGAATCTAACGTATTCGCCGCCTGGGGCGTGCTTGATGACGGATTCGATGAGGGAGCCGCCCTGGTTGGTTTCGCCGGTGATGTACATGGCGTCGTGTTCACGGGCGAGTTCGACGGCGCGGCGCGCCCATGCGTCGGGGGTCATTATGCCGGAGGCGTCTTCGAGGACGTAGTAGCGCCTTTGGTGGGACGGCGTTCGGGAGTCGTCGCTGATTCCGGCGACGATGATGCCTGTTTCGTTACTCCTGTTGGGATTGAAGGTTACGGCGGGGTCAATGGCGACGACCTTCATGTATATCTGGTCGTCGGAGACTTCTTCGACGCGGCGGTCGTTGATCCACTCGCGCTTCCAGAGGGCGCCATCGGCTTCATCGAGAAGCTGGGCGTGGATTTCCTGTCGTCCGGCGCTGGTTCCTTCGTAACGGCTGCGGATGTCGTCTATGTAGCCGGAGGGCAGGTTGCGGGAGTTGTCGTAGGATGAGCCGGTGGTGAGGGTGACGTCTTTTCTGTTGGCGAGTTCGCGCACGATGTCAATGGGCTTGGGGGTGGTGGTGACGACGCACTTCGGGCTTGGGCCGAGCCGGAGTCCGAAGGCGAGGTTGTCCCAGGTGAGTTGGGGGTATTGCCAAGCGGCGAGTTCGTCGCACCAGGCGGCGTCGAACTGGGGGCCTCTGAGCTGGTCGGGTTCGTAGCTTGAGAATACGAAGGCGGTGGCGCCGTTGGGCCAGGTGAGCCTTCGCTTGGAGGGTTCCCAGTTGGGCATGTTCCAAGGTGGGCAGACGGCGAGGATGCCGGATTCGCCGTTGACCATGACGGTTTCGGCTTCGTGTGGAGTGCGGGCGATGAGGGCTATTCTGCGAGACTGGCCTGATTCGGCGCGAGCGCGTACCCACTCGGCGCCGACGCGAGTCTTGCCGAATCCGCGTCCGGCGAGAAGCAGCCAGATATGCCATGGATGATCGGGCGGGAGTTGTCCTCGTCTCGCCCACAGGGGCCAGTGGTATTTTACGCGCGTAAAGACGTGAACTGGCAGTTGGCTTGCCAGTTCGTCGAGAGAGTCGCGTCTTAGTTCGTGCGGAACAGTGCGCAGGTATTCGGTTACGGGTTTGATCTCGTCGAGCTCAGCCGTCGTCATAGTTGTCATGGTCTTTCCTTGTTGGCGTTGGGTTGTTGGCGTTGGCCCGTTTCCAGGCTTTGCTGCGTTCTACAGCTTCGTGGAAGAGGGTGGCGCCGATTTGGGCGTGTTCGTCGCTTATCTCCGACAGGGGCGGGTATTCGATTTCGTCCCACATGGAGTAGTCGGGCTCGGGGCCGTCGTACTCTTCTTCTTCGTAGGGGCCCAGGGATTCGACTACACGTTTGACTATGGCGAGGTAGTCGACGGGCTCGGGGTCAATTTTCAATTTGGAATTATCAATTATCAGTTCGGGGTCTTCAGTTGTGGGTTGGCTGGGTTCGGTGGCCTCGGATTCAATGCGAGCTGGGGCGGGCGCGGGTTGGGTGTATGTTTCGTCGAAGCCGCGCTTTAGGAGTTCGCGGGCTGCTGCGATGCGGTGGTGCGGCTTGAAGCCTTCGTCGTTCCTAACGCCTTCCATTACCTCGGCGTACATCCTGATGACGGTTCGACCGTCCTGGGTGAGTTCGCGGGCGTATTCGGCAAGCTGCTGTCGCGCCTCGGCTATCTCAGGGGAGATGTCGGCGTCGGGACTGCTTGTTCTCTTGGCCCTGGTTCTTGGTGGCTTGGAGTTGGCGTGTATGTAGTCGGAGAACTCGGTGAGACCTATCTTGACGAGTTCTTTGGCTGCGTCCATGCGGTGGCATGGTTGGAAGCCTTCTGAGTGTAGTTCGTTGTCTGTGACTTGTACGAGGAACCTGACAATGCGTCGCCCGTCGCCGGTTTCTTCGGCGACTATCTTGGCGAGTCGTTCGCGTGGAGTCGGGTTGTCGTGCATTTTGAGTCCTTAGTGATTAGTTTTTAGTTCTTAGAAGCGGAAGCGCCCAGTGTGGAACTGGGCGCTTCACCCTCACCCCCGTATCAAGTACGGGGCAGGCTCTAGCCCTCTCCCAGAGGGAGAGGGGATAAGAGCGTCCGCTGGGGACGCTCCTGTGGTGAGGTCGGTGTATTCGATTTGGGTGTATGGTAGCAACTATGTTCTGTGGCGTCAAGGGCAACTTTAAGGCAATTTTCAATTGTCAATTAGGAATTATCAATTGGGGGTGGGGTGTTCTGGACTGTGATTTGGTTGATTGGGGTTATGGGCGGGATAGTTCTTTCCACGAAGGACACGAAGGGACGCTAAGGAATTGAGAATTGGGGGGCTGTGCTATGATGAGGGTGAAAATGACCCTCGATGGGGTTTGTGGAGAGTTTGATGGCTGGCTTTGAGACAGGGCCGGATTTTCGGATAACGAAAGTGTGGGCGAAGAATTTTCGCAGCATAGCGGATGTGTCTTTCGAGTTGGACCCGCTGACGATACTAGTGGGCGCGAACGCATCGGGCAAGAGCAATCTGTTGGACATTCTGCGATTCATCAAGGACGCGCTGCGCTTCGACTTGGAAGTGGCTGTCTCCATACGTCAAGGTATGGAGGGGGTCGCGCGGCATGGGGCAGGGGATGGGCGTTTGGATATAGAGATGGGTATAGAAGCGATTGTCCGCAAATGGCATTTCGGAGGTGGTTACTGTTTACTCGAATACGGTTTCACCCTTGTCTGCATGAATGATGGGGGATATAGGGTTGGCAAGGAGTACGGGAAAGTTCGGGAAGGGGATAACTCCGCAGTCGCCGAGTTCGTTATCGAAGAAGGCAACCTGGCGTCCTTAGACTTTTTCCACGAGGGATCTCGATACTCACTACCGTCGTATGGCGACACTGATTTCGATACTGAAGACCTAGCCTTTCCGACTTTCTTCAGGATGTACAGGCCACTGATCGCTCGGGACGCAGAAATCAGCGAGCGCGGGACCTTATCATTACATAGGAGTCTGCATGAACTGCACCAGAATCTGACGAGTATGCGCTTCTACCGTATCCTTCCCAACACGATTCGGGAGCCTCAGAGAGTATCGAATACACTCATCTTGGAGGAGGACGCTACGAATCTAGGGACCATTATCAAGGAACTGACTAGAGTGGAAACGGGTTCAATGGCGCGTCTCAGGCAGGCGCTGGGATTGCTTATACCCGGAATCTCGGACGTAAGGGTGGATGTGGTGGGCGGATACCTGGTCGTGAAGTTGAAGCGAGACGCCATAGACGGGGATGGCTGGCTCGATCTGTCAATGGAATCCGATGGCACGGTTCGCCTTCTAGGATTGCTGGTGGCTCTGTATCAGCGACGCCTTCATCCACGATTTCTTCCTGTGATCGGGATAGAGGAACCGGAGTTGATGGTACATCCGGGTGCGCTGGCGGCGCTGGCGGATGTGCTCAACGAGGCAACCAGACGTTCACATGTAATAGTCACCACTCACAGCCCTGACTTGATTGATTTTCTGACCGATTACAGGACGGTCGAGAATCTGCGAGTCGTGGAGTTGGAGGGTGGGGTTACGACAGTGCATCAGGTTCCGGGCAAGCGGGCTGAGGCGGTTAAGAAGCATCTGTTTTCTCCCGGTGAGTTGTATCGGATGGGAGAACTTACCGTTTCCCGATAGATTCGGATGAATGACAGTCTGAGCATAATCGCAATCGTGGAGGGGCATGGGGAAGTGACTGCCGCGCCCGGGCTCATCCGAAGGATTCTAGGGGATCGCCTGGGTCGGTATGATATATCACCCGTTAGGCCGATACGGACTAGAGGGAAACCGGACTTGGTAAAGAACCTAGAGCGACATCTGGAACTTGCAATAGGCGATAGACCAGACGCGATACTGGTACTCGTGGACGCTGATGAGGGGTGTCCAGTGGAGGAGGCAAGCCGTCTGTCTGACAGAGCGTCAGCATTAAACCTAGGTGTGCCAGTGGCGGTGGTGTATGCTAAGTGCGAGTATGAGACTTGGTTCATATGTAGTCTGTCTGAGGATAGCGGGGAAGCAATCAGGACAAGGCTCAACATCCCTTCATCAGTGAACGCGCCGGAGAACGTTGAAGAAATAACGGCTGCTAAAGGGTGGCTCGAAAGGCATATGCCGCGGGACCAAGGGTATAGCGAAACCAGGGACCAGGAAGATCTCACGCACCATATTGACATGGATGTGACGTATAGCAGGTCGCGGTCATTTCAGAGGCTGTGCCATGCGGTGGAGGAGCTGGTGGATGCGATTGACGAGTCTGAGGCGGTTGTGACTCCGAGGGTGGTTTGAGAGGGGTTTCAGGCGTTGTGCGCTGAATCGTTCGGGCGGTACTGGCCGATATGATAAACGAGGTGGCCAGGCGTTCGCAGGTGATAGACACTACCCATAGTCCTGACTTGATTGATTTCCTGACCGATTACAGGACGGTCGAGAATCTGCGAGTCGTGGAACTGGAGGGCGGAGTCACGAAGGTGCGGCGGGTTGTGGACAGCCAGGCTGAAGCGGTAAGGAAGCATCTGTACTCTCCCGGCGAGTTACACAGAATAGGGCAACTTACCGTTTCCCGGTAGATTCAGATGAATGACGGTCTGAGTATAGCAGCGGTCGTAGTAGGTCCCAGAGAAATGGAGGCCGCCCTGGGACTGATACGAACGAAGGATTTTATGGGCTCGCCTAGGGCGATATGACATACCACCCCGAACCATCGTTCGGATTGGGGATACACTCACCGTCCGCGTGACAAGGTGGCCGATACCAGATCCAGATAGGCTTTTCGACCCAGGCCGATTTGCCAGCGCGATTCACCGAACTGACCTGCACCGCCCAGGCCGGTTCCCCCGCGAGGTTCACCGAGGCTCTCACGTTTCGGAACGTGGCTTTCCTCTTGTTCGCCTTCACAGTCTTCCGCTTGGCAACTTCGTCCCAACCCCAGTTTGACTTTCTGACCAAGCGCACGACGTACTTCTTGGGGGAGTCGCCATCTTTCGGGGGTTGCCACGTTACTTTGACGACACAGTTCGTCGCCTTGCAGCTTGAAACCTTGATTTGGAGGTTTTCAACTGGTTTGGGCGGACTGCCGGCCCAGACAGTCGAAGCGGTGAGCGCAAATAAGGCCGCCAGTGCAGTCAGCGCGGCGGCCAGTATGAGCGGAGTGCGGAGGAATGGGTTTAATTTAGAACATATATAAGGGGGGGGGGGTAGATTTTTCAGGGCGCACATCTTTCGTTCTGCCTCCTGAGGCTTCGCATGTGAAACCTGCGTCAATAGTCCATGAGTTTATATCAGATTGTTCCAACCGATGTAAACCTCATTTCGTCCGAATCGTGGTATCACCGGAACGCGCGACATGAATAAACTCGCGTGGTTAGTCCGCGAGGCTTTCTTCCAGTCTGTCGCTGGAGTGTCGGAGGGCGGCGTGGGTGAGGAAGCCGGAGCGGGATTCGCCTTCGCGGGCGGCGAGCAGGTCTATCATGTTCAGGACAGGTGAGGGGAATTCGAATTCGACCTTCTTGGTTTCGATGCGGAGTTTGGTGAGGTCAATGTCAACTATGGCCCAGATGCCGCCATCGTAGTATCCGCTATCGAGATGGGTCTGCAAAGGCATCTGCTTGGGGATGGGTTCTTCGTCCATGAGCATGGTTTCTATGTGGCCCTTGATGGCCTCGCGAGCCATTTCGAAGGTTTCTTCGAGGGTGTCGCCTGCGGAGAAGCAACCGGGGAGGTCGGGGACGGTTACTCCGTAACCTCTGCCGTCGTCTGTGTGTAGAACTATGGGGTATCGCATCGGTGAAACTCCTATCCTATGGAAGTCGGTCTGTTGTCACGACGGTGAAGTCTAGGCGGTTTTCCGACGGGTAATAGATCGTGTTCCAGTGGTCGAATACGTCACGCCCGAGAACTGAGTCGAGAGACTGATTCACGGTGGCCTCTTCGGCTATGAGCAGTTCGATGGGATAAGTGTATTGCGTATCTCCATCGGTATCGAAGAAGGTGAGTAGAGCCGGTTCCCGATAGAAGGTGGCTTTGTCCCTGCCGACGCCGCCCACATCCAGTGGATTTTCCAACAAGTCTTTAGGTATCCCTATCTGGTTTATGGCGCGAGGGTTCAGGCAGGTGCGGTCAGCGCCCGTATCGAACAAGAGTCGCATCCAGTTCTCTTTATCGAAACGCGGGATATAGAGACGACATTCCACGTAGGGCCGATTTCTGCCATCGAAGTATCCTCGAATCATACTATCAGGATAGTGTCTTCGGGGCTGATGTATTCGAAGACGACTTCGGACGCGCTGATGCCCTTGCGACGGGCTGTTTCCATGACTTCTTCCTGGGAGCGGCCTGTGGCAAGCACGCCGTTCTTGCCCATACATATCCACTGGTTGGGGTATTTGTCTCGCAATTGGGGATATTCGGCGACCAAGCGGAGGTTGAGTTTGTGAAACTCATCCATCTGGGCCCTGATGACAGCGATGCCACCTGCACGTTCGATGGCGGCGCGGTTCGCTTCCAATGCCTGTTTCTTCTGTTCCTCTGTCAGGGCCATGCCATGCCTCCAGTGTCTATGTCCAAGGGCGCAACAAGGATAGTGTAACACGTCTGACAGCGCATCCACTTAGACAGCAGGGGCTTTTCATAGTCGGTACTGTCTAGGATTCGACCGCACCTCCCCACTGGATTGCCGAGCGGCGAGCCCTTCGGGGTTCCCGCTTTCACGGGAATGACGATAAATGTGGATGTAGCGGCTAGAAGAGGGTTGGCTGGCCGGGGTCGGGGGTGTAGGCGATGTGGAGGTGGTCGTAGGCGCGGCGGGTGGCCATGCGTCCGCGCTGGGTGCGGTCGAGGAAGCCGAGTTGGAGGAGGTAGGGTTCGTACACGTCCTCGATGGTGTCGGAGTCCTCGCTTATGGAGGCGGCGAGGGTGTCGAGTCCGACGGGGCCGCCGTCGAATTTGTCTATGATGGATATGAGGACGCGGCGGTCTATGTCGTCGAGTCCGAGGTCGTCAACCTGGAGGCGGGCGAGGGCTTCGCGGGCTACGTCGGCGGTGATGATGTTGTCGGCCATGACCTGGGCGAAGTCGCGGACGCGGCGCAGAAGGCGGTTGGCGACGCGGGGGGTGCCGCGAGAGCGACGGGCTATCTCGGTGACGCCTTTGGGGACGGCCTCGATTTCCATGATGCGGGCGGAGCGGGCGACTATGGTGCGCATGGCGTCGTCGTCGTAGAAGTCGAGGCGGTGGACGGAGCCGAAGCGGTCGCGCAGTGGGGCGCTGACCATACCGAACCGCGTTGTCGCGCCGACGAGGGTGAAGGGCTTGAGGGTGAGGTTCATGCTGCGCGCCTTGAGTCCCTTGTCTATTACCCAGGAGACGAATCCGTCTTCCATGGCGGGGTAGAGGACTTCTTCGACGACGCGGCTGAGGCGGTGTATCTCGTCTATGAAGAGGATGTCGTCCTCGCGGAGCTGGGTGAGGATGGCGACCATGTCGCCCGGGCGCTCGATTGCGGGGCCGGAGGTGGTCTTGATTCGGACGCCCATTTCGGTGGCGAGGATGTTGGCGAGGGTGGTCTTGCCGAGTCCGGGCGGGCCGTAGAGCAGGGTGTGGTCGAGGGGCTCGCCGCGCTGCCTGGCGGCCATGACGGAGATTTCCAGGTTGGACTTGAGCAGTTCCTGGCCCACGTAGTCCTGGAGTCTGCGGGGGCGCAGACTGGTGTCCAGGTGGTCTTCTTCCTGGGCGCTTCCTGAGACTATGCGTTGTGGCTGGGTCATTTGGGTCAATTATGAATTATCAATTGGGAATTATCAATTGCGGCTTTGGGAGGGCAGGGCCTTTTCATAGTAGATACTGACCAGGATTCAACCCCACGTACCCCTGGATTGCCGCCTTCGCGGGAATGACTGAATTGTAGTTGAGGTTTCACCCCCATCCCCGTATCAAGTACGGGGCAGGCTCTAACCTTCCCCCGTCAAGGGGGAAGGAACTTTACCCACCCTTGTCGCTCGTTTCCGACGATAGTTTTGAGATAGTTTCTAAGTCTTGGAGGAAGCGAAGGTCTTCTTCGGTGAGTTCGCCTTTGGGGAGGCTGTCGAGGAGGTCGGGGCGATTGAGGTATGTTCGGCGGAGGGACTCCCTACGCTGCCATCGGGCGATTTCGGCGTGGTGGCCGGAGAGGAGGATTTCGGGCACGTTCCAATCGCGGAAGGTCTCAGGACGTGTATATACCGGGTGCTGAAGCAGTCCTGTGGTGAAAGAGTCGTTGGCGGGGGACTCGGCCGAGCCCATCACGCCGGGCAGAAGACGCGACACGGCCTCGATAATCACCATGGCGGCGAGTTCTCCGCCGCCCAGGATGTAGTCGCCTATGCTGATGGCGTCGGTGGACAGGTGAAGGGCGACACGCTCGTCAACGCCCTCGTAGCGTCCGCAGATGAGCGCGAGTTCTTCGTGGGAGGCTAGTTCTTCGGCTACATTCTGGGTGAATCTGCGTCCCTGGGGCGTCAGCATAATCACAGGGGACGAGGCGCTCAGTTCACCGGAGGCGCGGATTGATTCCACCGCCTCGAAGAGGGGCGCGGGTTTCATCACCATGCCCGGTCCGCCCCCGTATGGGTAATCGTCCACAGTACGGTGACGGTCGTGGGTGTAGTCGCGGATGTCGTGGAGGTTTACCGACACGACCTTCCGTTCCTGGGCGCGAGCCAGGATGCCCTCTCCTAGGTAGGAGCGGAATATCGCGGGAAACAGTGTGAGTACGTGGAAGCGCATGGGGGATTCAATTATCAGTTATCAATTGGCAATTATCAATTTTGGGGACAGTGGGCGAGGGAATTTCAGATTCGTGAATTCATAGCTGGGTGGGCCACCCCCCACCCCTGGATTCCCGCCTTCGCGGGAATGACGAGTGGGGTATGCGGGGATGGCTAATTGGTTATGGGTTGGGGTGGGTTCGCCAGCCGCGGATCATCGCCAGGGCGTGGGTCATCGAGGTGAGCGCTACCTCGAGGGTCTCGCGGACACCGGTGGGGCTACCGGGCAGGTTGACTATCAGACATCCGTTACGGACGCCCACTACACCCCGGCTGAGCATGGCGAACGGAGTATTCTTAAGCGTCTCCATCCGCATGGCTTCGGCTATGCCCGGGGCCTCGATGTCTATGACGGAACGGGTGGCTTCGGGAGTGACGTCTCGTGGTCCAAGTCCGGTGCCACCGGTGGTGAGGACGACGTCCACTTCGGCGGAGTCGCACCACTGGACCAGCCGCGCGGCTATGTCCGGGCGCTCGTCTGGGACGATACTTCGGTCCACCTGTCGGAATCCGGCGGCGTCCATCATTTGTACAATAGCGTCGCCGCTGGCGTCCTCGGCCCGCTCTCCGGCGGACCCGGAGTCGCTTATGGTGAGGACGGCGAATCTGAAATTGGCGTCGGTCATATTATTATACTCTTCTAAAAATTTGCCTAATTGCTCTCAGTACACCTTGCATACTTAATACTATCAAAGAGAAACTGGGGATACAGTGCCAAATTTCCATTCGGGGCAAGAAGATTTCGTCCAGTTGGGGCATGGATAGCATTTTATGTTATCGCTTCTGCCAAATGGTACAGGCATTCAATGGAAAGGCAACAGGGAAGCCGGACACTTCGAGTCTCCCCCTCTTGGGCAAGGCCGTTACCTGCGGACGCAGGCACTATCGAAGTAACGGTGGAAGAAGGCAAGATATGACTAGCCTCGCCAATGAAATATACGCGCCCCGTATTACGGAGCCGGCGCACAGGCCAGTGATGGTCGCGGAGATGCTGCTGGCGCTCGCGCCGGTCGAGGGGGGTTCGTTCATAGACTGCAACCTGGGGGAAGGCGGACACACCGAAGCGATTCTGAATTCAGTCCGCAGCGCGAGGGTACTGGGAATAGACCTGGACTATGACGCGCTGATAAGGGCTTCGGAACGCCTGTCGAAGTGGACATCCCAACTGACTCTGCACCATGGCAACTTTGCGGACTTGTACAAGATCGGCAGTTCCTATCGCCACGTGCCGGTGTCGGGAGTCCTGTTCGACCTGGGGATATCCTCGGCGCAGCTAGGCACGCCCGACAGGGGGTTCAGCTTCAGGCACGAAGGTCGGCTGGACATGCGGTTCAATCACAGCGCCGGAATCAGCGCGCACGACATAGTGAACCGCTGGTCCGTGGAAGATCTCGAGAGCATCATCCACGATCTGGGTGAGGAGCCCAGGGCCGGCAGGGTGGCGAGAGGCATTGTCAGGAGCCGCCCGATAGAGACGACTCTGGAGTTGGCGAGTGTGGTGATAAGGGCGCTGAACTGGCCGACGTACAGCCGGATTCACCCGGCGACGCGCACCTTCCAGGCGCTGAGAATGGCAGTGAACGAGGAAAGAGAGAACCTGGAGCGGGGGCTGGAGGAAGCCGTGCTGTCCCTGAAGTCCGGCGGTCGTCTGGTGGTCATAAGTTACCACTCGATTGAAGATCGCATAGTGAAGAATTTCATACGTCGCAGCGCAGCTTCCTGTGTATGCCCGCCGTCTTTGCCCGAGTGCGTGTGCAATAGCTCGCCCACCCTTACACCGATCAACAAGAGGGTAATCAAGCCCACGGTCTTAGAAACACAAGAGAATCCCAGAGCGCGCAGCGCCAGAATGCGCGTCGCCGAGAGGATATAAATGACACAAGTAACACCCGCAAATAGCTCATCCAGTTCGTTGTTTGGCACAGTTTCGCGCGCGCGGCCTTTTGGAGGCAGACGCCGTGACTTCGGCCAGAACGTACCTCAGAACGTCAGAATGATTGTGGCTGTTGACGTTGGCACGACGAAAGTCTGCACAATCGTCGCCGAGTCCACCAGTCATGAACGGGCGCAAGTCATCGCGTACAGCATAACGCCTTCGAAGGGAATCACGAAGGGAAACGTAACGGACGTTTCGCGGGCCGGAGCCGCAATCCGGCAGTCCGTTTCGGCAGCCTCCCGGAAGGCGGCCACCCCGGTTTCTTCGGCGTATGTGGGAATCACCGGTACGCACGTAAGCTTCCAGGACCGGTATGACCGGATAAACTGGGCCGCGACCAAAGGCGTCATAACCCTGGACGACATAATCAACGTTCCGAGGAGCATCGCCAGCGCGAGCGCGAGGTCGGGCAGGCACGTAATCCACGCTCTGACTCGCACTTACACATTGGACGGGCAGAGCGGGATACAGAATCCGCTGGGGATGCATACCAAGCGACTGGAGGTCGAGAGCCACGTCGTCTCGGCGCAGCCTGCTCTGGTAAAGAAACTTACCGAGACCGTTCGCAAGAGCGGACTGGACGTAAACGCGCTGGTCTTCCAGCCCGTGGCAAGCGCCGAAGTGATTCTGACCGAGAAGGAGAAGAATGAAGGCGTTGCGCTGGTGGACATCGGCGGGGGCACGACCGACTTGATCATCTTTCAACAGGGAGTAGTACAGTACACGTCTGTGATTCCAGTCGGGGGCTTCCAGTTCACCAACGATATATGTATCGCGTTCGACGCCACATACGAGTCCGCGGAGGCGGCGAAGCTTGATCATGGGACCACAGACGTGCTCGGCACCAAGCCGTCGGAAGAGGTGATCCTGTCAATCGAAGGTCGTGAATGGCCGCGCAGCATCCTTCGCCGCGACATCGCGCAGCTTATGAAGGACCGCGCGGTGGAACTGCTGAGGTTGATCAGAATCAAGATGATCGAAAGCGGAATAGAGAACACCGATGACTTCAAGGTGGTGCTGACGGGCGGCACAGCCAAGCTGCCCGGCATGGAGAACCTGGTGAGGGACAATCTGACCAGCGACGTGAGAATCGGCAGCCCGAATTCACGGTGGGAGCTGCCCGCAGTTCTCCAGGAACCCGAGTACGCGACCAGTATCGGTCTCGTAGCCTGGGCAATGAGAAACCCGGACGCTTCGTTTGAAGATTTTTCGGGGCCCGAGGAGCGCTTCGATGAGAGCGCGCAGGATGAGAGCAAAGATGAAGCAAGCCAGGCGCCGCCCAAGCGTATGCTGGAACGGCTGCTGAGAAGATAGGCAACCACTATTACATACAACTATTGCATTACGCAGAAGATAATTAGGGGGAAATGGCATGACGACATACCGGGGCGATCACGAGTCTGTTGCCCACATCAAAGTAGTAGGTGTGGGCGGAGGCGGATCCAACGCAGTCTCAAGGATGTTTAGAGAACGTATTCCTGGCGTCGAATACATCGTCGTCAATACCGACTCTCAGGCGCTGATACGCAGCGACGTACCAATGAAGGTGCGAATAGGCGACCACCTGACCCAGGGCAAGGGAGTGGGCGGCGTGCCCGAGCTCGGCTCCAAGTCGGCCGAGGAGAGCCGTGAGGATATCTTCGAGGTCATCCGCGACTCGGACATGATATTCATTGCCGGCGGCATGGGAGGCGGCACGGGGACGGGCGCGGCCCCAGTGCTGGCGCAGATAGCGAAGGAATCGGGGGCTCTCACCGTCGCAGTAGTTACCAAGCCGTTCGAGTTCGAGGGGCTGCGGCGCATGAGGGTCGCGGAGGCGGGCATCAAGCGTCTCAGCGAGCACGTGGATACGCTTTTGGTGATTCCGAACGAACGGCTTCACGTCATAACCGACGAGGAGATAACCGCGGACAACGCATTCAAGCTGGCGGACGACGTTCTTCGGATAGGCGTTCAGTCCATTGCCGAGCTGATTACGGTCGCGGGCGACATCAACGTGGACTTCGCGGACGTAAACGCGATCATGCGCGACTCGGGGCCGGCGTGGATGTCCATTGGCTGGGGCATGGGCGAGCACAGAGCTCGGACGGCGGCCCAGCAGGCGATTTCCAATCCGCTCCTCGATGTGTCTATCGAGGGCGCGAAGGGTGTCTTGTTCAACATCACCGGCGGCAGCGACCTGAAGTTGTCGGAGCTGCACGAGGCGGCTGAAGTGATCCAGCGCGTGGTTGACCCGGACGCGAACATAATCTTCGGAATGGTCACCGACCTCAAGATGGAGAACGAGATCAAGCTCACCATAGTGGCGACAGGGTTCCCTGTAGGCGAGTCGTTCGGCGAACGCCAGGACAATATAGACCGCATACTGGCCGAGGCGCTGGCCAGCGGCGATGAGCACGACCTGGACCTTCCGCCATTCCTGCGCAGGCAGGCGCGCGCCGCAAGCCTGCGCGGAGGCAACGGAGTCAACGGCAGCAGCAATCTGCACTAGGCACAAGTTATCGCGCACATAGAGCAATGGTAGAAGAGGGCGGTACGGCAGAGGCCGACCGCCCTCTTTCATGTCTCAATGAAGTGGTAAAATACACTTGACAGGCACAATATATTGCGATATTTTATCTGAACAGCGCAATAAGTTGTGGTTTTTCGTACAAGATATATATTTTATGCTAACCGTATTTTGAGACTTGTATCAGCGCAAGGCAAGACTGTGTACTGTCCATATTGTGAACATACAAACTCCAAGGTGATTGATTCCCGCGACTCCGGCGACGGGATTCGACGCCGGCGCCAGTGCCTGGAATGTGAGCGTCGTTTCACTACATATGAATACGTTCAGATGCGCACGATGATGGTAGTCAAGCGCGACAAGCGGCGAGAGGAATTCCAGAGGGAAAAGCTCTTCGCCAGCCTGGCGAAAGCCTGCGCCAAAAGACCTCTTCCGGTCGGGGCTATCGAAAAGACGGTGGATGATATCGAAGTGACTCTGTCGGAACTGGGCCGAGCGGAAGTAACCGCAAGGGTCATCGGCGAGCTTGTAATGGACAGGCTCCGGGATCTGGACCGCGTGGCGTATATCAGGTTCGCGAGCGTTTACCGCGACTTCAGCGACATCGAGAGCTTCAGGCAGGAGATAGACGCCCTTCTGGATTCGGGTGATCCGGACAGTGGAGTTCACCCAGACCAGATGCGGAGGCCCGAAGACGACGTGCCCACACACATCAGGCGCAGACGCAGGCCAGGACGGAGAGGCTCTAAACGTCCACAGGTCAATCCGGCGTAGATTCTGCCAGAATTCGGCAACTTTGGCCCAAATTCCCCAAGACACTCCCAGAATGTTTGTGCTATTATTGAAATGTAATCGTTGAATCTGAACTTTAACCAATGAGAAAGCCGGACTTTCTCGAGTTGAGCAGGAGACAGCAATGTACGTGGATCAGAAAGGCAGCGGGGCGGAGCAATCCAACCATGAAGAGGACCTGCTGAGGCAGTTCGAGCAGATGTTCACGGGTTCGTCCCGCGAGATACGGACGAAGGCCGCAAGATTCCTGATGACGCTGGATGACAACGGCAGGAACGGAGACATTCCGTCCGACGACGAGTTGGCCTTGTCCGAGAACGCACGCGTCATTCTGGAGCAGCGCTACCTGAGAAAGGACTCGGAGGGCAACGCGATAGAGACACCCGAAGAGCTATTCAGGCGCGTGGCTCACGCGGTGGCGCAGGGTGAGTCGAATGGCTTGGAGTCGCTGTGGGAGAACAGGTTCTACAAGCTGCTGACCTCGATGAGATTCCTGCCAAACTCCCCTACCCTAGTGAACGCCGGTACGGGACGCGGCTGCCTGTCAGCCTGCTTCGTGGTAACGCCTGACGACAACATGGAGTCCATAATGGAGGTCGCGCACGACGCGGCGATGATCGAGAAGTGGGGCGGCGGAATAGGCTTCGGACTATCGAAACTGCGCCCACGCAACGACATGATCAAGACGACCCACGGAAACGCCTGCGGTCCCATCGCGGTCATGAAGCTCTACTCAGCGGTCGGCGCGACTCTGACGCAAGGGGCGTTCAGGCTTGGCGCGCACATGGGGCAGATACGAGACTCTCACCCGGACATCCGCGAGTTCATACACTGCAAGGACAACGACGACACGCTTCAGAATTTCAATATATCGGTTCAGATTACCGACGCCTTCATGGAGGCGGTCGAGGCGGATGCGGAGTGGCCCTTGATAAACCCACGCGACGAGGGCAGAGGACCGACTAACTCGATTGCAGAGACCATAAGCGCGCGAGAACTGTGGAACGAGATAGCGGAATCGGCGTGGAAGACGGGCGACCCCGGTGTCGTGTTCATGGACAGGGTGTGGGAGACTGCACCGAATCCGCAACTTGGACTTATACAAACAAGCAACCCATGCGGAGAAGAATTCCTCGAGAATTACGGTAATTGTTGCCTGGGGAGCATCAATCTGGACATTCACGTGAAAGACGGCGAGTTCGACTGGGAGACGCTGGAAGACACCGTAAGGACGTCGGTCCGGTTCCTGGACGACGTCATCAACATCAACACGTTCCCGCTTCCCAGACTGAGGAAGGTCAATCTGGCGACGCGGCGCATCGGGCTGGGCGTAATGGGCTGGGCGGACGCGCTGGTCAGGATGGGGTTGCCATACGACTCGCAGGAGGCGCTCGACTTCGCCGACGAGCTTGGCGGGTTCATTCAGAGCACCGCGTGGGACGAGTCGGCGCGGCTGGCCGAAGACCGAGGTCCATTCCCCGAGTACGAACGCTCGGCACTCAAGCAGCGCGGAATGCCGCCGGTGCGAAACTCGAGCATCGTCACGATAGCGCCCACAGGGACGATCAGCCGGATAGCGGGATGCTCCAGCGGGATCGAGCCGCACTTCGCGCTGGCATGGTGGTCGAACGTTCTGTGGAAAGACCACGAAGGCACAAGTTCACGCCTGTTGGACGCTCCCGTTTCTATTACCGAGTCGTTAAAGTCGCATCTTGGCGACGACGAGAACGTGCGAAACGTCCTGGAACAGATTGTGGACGATCCTGAGTCGGCTGAGAGCGTCCTGAGAGAGCACGGACTGAACCCGTCCGTGTATCGCACGTCCATGGCGATCAGGCCCGATGCGCACGTGAGGATGCAGGCGGCCTGGCAGAAGCACGTGACCAACTCGGTGTCCAAGACTATCAACCTGCCTAATAGCGCGACGGTTGACGAGGTGCGAGAGGCGTATGAGCTGGCATGGAAGACGGGCTGCAAGGCGGTCACGGTCTATCGGGACGGATCCAAGTCCATGCAGGTGTTGGAGACGGGCTCCGACGCGGAGCAGGAAGATGAAACGTCCGGCGCCGATGGGGAAGTGATACTGGCTCCGAGGACACGGCCAATCTCAGTCAAGGGAGTGACCGACCTTGTAAGGACCGGGCACGGCAATATGTACGTGAATATAACATTCGACGACAATGGGAAGCCATTCGAGGTGTTTACTACACTGGGCAAGGCGGGCGGATGCGATTCGGCCAACCTGGAGGCGGTGGCTCGCCTGGTTTCCCTGGCGCTGAGGTCGGGGATAGACCCGGACGAGATTGTTCACCATCTCCAGGGGATCACCTGCTGCCCGGCCTGGGACGGCGGCACATTGATAAGGTCGGCGCCCGACGCGATGGCCCATGTTCTCACCAACCACCTGGGCGCATCGCATGAGGCGATTGCGGGACCATCCGAAGAGCAGACTTCCTCCGCCGTGCAGCCCGGACTGTTTCCGTCCAACCGGCAGGCTAACGGACACGCCGGGATCAATGGCAACGGAAATGGCATTAGCCAGGCTCCGGTAGCCGTGCGGTGCCCGAAATGTTCGGGCAGGCTTATTCCGCAGGAAGGGTGTCTCAATTGCCTGGACTGCGGATACAGCAAATGTGAGTAGCCCCCGCCAGTCGAATCGTTTATGGTGGTATAATGGACTGAGCCAGCCTACACGAAGCAGGCTGGCTCAGTTTTACAATGCAGAGGAGACATTCGGCCTATGAGCGAACGACCTCTTGTTGCCATCACGATGGGCGACGCAGCAGGTATCGGGGCGGAAGTTACCGCCAAAGCGCTCCAGGATGAGTGGGTGTATGAGAAATGTCGCCCGTTCGTTGTGGGAAGCGCTGCGGCGATGAACTCAGCGCTCGACCTTATTGGAGCAAACGGCTCCGCCCGCATCGTCCACGACGTCGAGGACGTGGACGGGGAACATGGCTCGATTGATGTGTTGGATCCCGAGAATCTGGACTTTGGACAGATTTCATACGGCGAGTTGTCTCCAATCGCGGGACGAGCGTCCGTGGAGTGGATCCTCCAGGCGGGGGAACTGGCGGCCAGCGGGCAGATCGCGGCGATTTCCACCGCGCCCATCAACAAGGAAGCGTGCGACCTCGCGGGATTTGAAGACGTAGGCCACATGGAGATATTCCAGAGCCAGACGAAGGCTCCGAACGTCGCCACGATGCTAATGGCCGGTACGCTTCGCGTGGTACACCTGACCACCCACCGGTCGCTTCGAGTCGCCTGCGACTACGTTACCAGAGACAACGTGCTCAGCAAGATCACGCTGACCGACGAGTGCTTCCGAGCATGGGGCTTCGCCAGTCCCAGGATAGGGGTGGCGGCTCTCAACCCTCACGCATCCGACGGGGGTCTTCTCGGAGACGAGGAGGCGAAGCAGATAGCGCCGGCGGTCGCGGACGCGCTCGATGCGGGCATAGACGCCACCGGCCCCGTGCCAGCCGACACGGTTTTCAACCAGGCGATTGACGGCAAGTTCGACGCGGTAATCGCCATGTACCACGACCAGGGACACATCCCGATCAAGGTGCACGACTGGGCGAAGAGCGTCAGCGTCAATCTCGGTCTGCCCTTTATTCGGACCTCGGTGGACCACGGCACCGCGTTCGACATCGCGGGCAAGGGCATCGCTGACGCCGAGAGTATGCTGGAGTCCATCAGGACGGCGGTATCCCTGGCCAGCGACTCCGTGCTTCCCCAATGACCACCACCAGCGCAACTGAAATCACCGGCGACCTGATACAGCGGTTGCAGAAGGTCAGGGCGCTGACCGAGTCGTCCGTGCCCGGCGAGGCGGCTGCGGCCGCGGCCAAACTCCAGGAGATACTGCTGAAGTACAACCTGGATATGGAGGATATCGAAGAAGATTCTCCAGAAGTGGACGACAGGTACGTCAAGGAAGACCTCGAACTTAGCGCAACGTCGGGCAACATGATCAATTGGCGCAGGATTTTACTCAGCGGAATCGCGCGGTCACTCATGTGCGCCGCGTTCGGATATCAGGGCACTCCAAAGATGGTGATAGTGGGCCAGAAGCATAACATCGAGATAGTCAGGCACTTCTACGACTATCTTTCGTATGAAATATCACGGCTGGCGGACGTGACATGGGAGAGGGCGAAGGGCAGGACGCGTGAGCACGGTCGCAGTTGGAAGAGTTCGTTCTACAATGGCGCGGTTGACGTCGTAGTCCAACGCCTCGAAGAGAAGTACCAGCAGGTCTCGCAGCAAGACAGCCAAACGCGCGCGTTGGCGCTGAGAAGCGAGCAGGACCTGAATGACGCGGTCGGAAACCTGATCGGAAGAGTCGGGAAGAACGTCGTCCGGCAGAGACACAGCAAGTCTGGTTACAGCCGAGGAGCAAGGGCTGGGAAGAGATTCAATCTCGACCGTCCTGTCGGAGGAGGCGGTGGCGCGAACCGCCTGCGAAATTCGTGATGAACCGAAGACTCGATTCTTAGCATTGCAGAAACCAGGATTATAGGCATGAAGATAGCATTTATAGGCGGCGGAGTAATGGCCGAGGCGATCATCGGCGGAATAGTGGACGCAGGGATCGCCGCCGCAGACAGCATCGGCGTCGGCGAACCTGTCGAGTCCAGGCGCAAGTACCTGGAAGATACGTATGGGCTGAAGCCCCATGCCGACAACCTGGAAGCTGTGGACGGGGCCTCTCTCACGGTTCTCGCCGTAAAGCCGCAGAGTCTGCCGTATGTCTTCCCTCAGCTTTCCGGTCAGCTGGACGCAGATAACACCGTATTGTCCATAGTCGCGGGGGCAAACATGAAGACGCTCACATCGGGACTGGCTCACGAGCCGGTGATACGCGTTATGCCCAACACGCCCGCACAGATTGGGGCGGGAATGACGATGTGGACCGCGTCGAACTCCGTTTCCGAGGAGGCGAAGGACACCACTCGGAGCATTCTTCGGACGCTCGGGGAAGAGGTCTATGCCTACGATGAAGGCATGATAGACATGGCGACCGCATTGAGCGCAAGTGGGCCCGCCTACGTATTCCTGTTCATAGAAGCGCTGATAGACGCGGGCGTATATCTGGGTCTGGCACGGGATGTTTCCAGGCAGTTGGCGCTTCAGACAGTGCTGGGCAGCACGCAACTGGTCAAGGACAGCGGGAAGCATCCGGCGGAACTCAAGGATATGGTCACATCGCCCGGCGGCACGACCATCGAGGCGCTAAAGGCGTTCGAGGACGGCGGATTTCGGGCCGCAGTGTTCGGGGCGGTTAGCGCAGCATACGAAAAATCACGTGCTCTGGGAGGATAGGTTGACCAATTACCTGTTACAGTTCGTCAACATACTGGTCAATATACTGCTGATAGCGATAGTGGCCAGGGCATTGATGTCGTGGTTCCCTATGCCAAGCCCGGAGAGTCCGTTCTTCATAATCCGGCAGATGATCAATCAGATCACGGACCCGATCATAGAGCCCATCAGAAGGGTCATGCCCAGAATGGGGATGCTCGACCTGTCGCCAATGGTCGCCATGATCCTGTTGATCGTGATTCAGCGTATTCTGGTGGCGGTACTCTAGGCGCTCCCGGACGCGAAAATCAGGCAGATTCTTTGATGCGCTTGATGGCGCTGTCTAAGTTCATCCCCTCGATTTGGACTAACTTGCTGCGAGATGTATGTCCGCGCATGATGCGCACAGAGGATTTGGGTATCCCCAGATTCTTGGAGAGCAGCTTGACGACCGCTTCGTTCGCCTTGCCCCGGTCCGGGGGCGCGGTTACGCGGACTCTTACAGTTCCGTCCGTACCGATTTCGACGGAGTTGCGGCTGGCCCTGGGCTGAACGCGGACATTCAGGTTCATTCGCTTGTCAGTCTGCCGTTCTCATCCAGGATGGCCTCTAGTTGTTCTATCAGCGGGGGGACTTCGTCCCGGATGATCTCCCAGAGCGTATCGAAATTGATTTCGTCGTATGCATGTATCAGACGATTGCGAAGGTCGGAAGTATGACGCCAAGGCACATTGGGATACCTGGAACGGAAATCCGCGGGAACCCGCCTGGACGCTTCGCCGAGCACTTCCATTAGGCGAACAAGGGATAAGTTCAGCATCCTGTCCGTATCCAAGTCCGCTCGTGAACGACCTCGCGTCATCTCCAACGCTTCGGCGGCGTGATCGAGCATATGGTGGATGTGCACCCTGGGGTCACGCCTCGACATATATCTCCTCCGCTTCGGCGAGCACTTCCTGGCGGAAGTATTTGCTCAACTCGCTTGGAGTATTCAGGTCCACTTTCCGCCCGATGATCTCGGATAAATCCCTCTCCATGTCGAAGTAGGCGAATCCGGGTGTTCGTCCAGGCTGAAATTCCACCAAGATGTCCACGTCGCTTTCGAGAGTGAAATCGTCGCGTATGACCGAGCCGAACAGCGCCAACCTGCGAATATGATTGCGCTGGCAGAACTCGGCTATCTCGTCGCGTGGGATCTGGATTCGGGCGGGCATGAGTCCTCCTCCTATGTCGTCAGGCGTGGGCGAGGGCGCCTCCGTCTATGAAGATGGTCTGGCCGGTTACGAAGTCGCAGGCGTCGGATGAGAGATAGACAAGGAGCGTCGCCAGGTCGTTGGGGTGCCCTTTTCGGCGGGAGGGCAGGTATCGGACGAGGAGTTCTTTCTGGTCCTCCTCGGACGGCTCCTGTGGAGTTACCCAACCCGCGCCGATTCCGTTGACGCGAATACCCTGGCGTCCCCACTCGAGGGCGAGGGAGGAGGTGATCTGGTGAATCGCGCCCTGGGCGGCGCAGGCGGCGACGGAGTTCCAGAGGCCGCGCTGGGACAAGCCTGATCCTATGTTGACGATATGGCCGCCTCCCCGCTCCAGCATGTGATCGCCAACCGCGCGGCATGTCAGGAACACTGACTTGAGCGTGAAGTCCATGTAGCGGTCCCACTCGTCTTCTGTGACCAACTCGAAGCGCTTGCCGAACTCGGCGCGGGCGTTGTTCACGAGTATGTCAACGCCGCCCAGTTCTTCGACCGCTCCGGCAATCATATCCTGTACTGACGACGCATCGGTCAGATCGGTTGGGATTGCGACGGCATTGCGTCCGTTACTCTCGACGGCTTTCGCGGCTTCCGCCATGTCGGAGGACTCAAGGCCCGCAATCGCAACGTCGGCTCCCGCTTCAGCCAAGGCGCCGGCGAAGTAGGGCGTCCAGCCTCTGCTATCGGACGTTATGATCGCCTTCTTACCTGTCAGGTCCCATTCGCTTGGTATTGGCATCAGTTACCTCGAGTTAGTTTTCAGTCTTTAGTTCTTAGTTGTTAGTGGCTGGGTTTTCGGTCGTAAGCTCATAGGACTAACGACTAGATGGTCAGTGGGATTTCGGGGGCGTGACCGGTCGGTGCGTAGCCGCCCGCGAGGCCGCCGCCGTCTATGGCGAATGCTTCGCCGTTCATGTAGTCGGACGCGGACGAGGCCAGGAACACGGCGATGGCTCCGATTTCGTGGGGATGCCCCACCCTGCCGATGGGTATGTATTCACCCCTGGGCAGCGTGAGCCTGGACTCGTCGGTGCCTTCGGTGGGGATGAACCCGGGGACTATGCAGGTACTTGTAATCCCGTAGCGGCTGAGGCTCGTGGCAAGCGTTCGCGTGAGCTGGACGATCCCGCCCTTGCCGACGCAGTACATGTAGTTGTCGCGTCCGCCCCTGTAGCCGAAGCCCGAAGACAGGTTGACGATCTTGCCGCTGCCGCGTTCGACCATATGCTTCGCAATTGCGCGAGAGCAGTAGAACGCGCTGGACATATTGGTGTCAATGCCGAGATGCCACTCTTCGTCGGAGATGTCCCATATCGGCGTCGCGCCCTGGCCCCTGACGATACCGGCGTTGTTGAACAGCACGTCCACCTTGCCGAGTTCGTCAATCGCGGACTCCATGAGAGCGTTGACCTGGGCGGAGTCGGTAACGTCGGTGGAGATGGCGACGCCCTTTCGTCCGAGTTCGCAGACCATATCGGCGACTTCCTGAATGGGGCCGGGTCTGCGGGAGGCGATTACGAGGTCGGCGCCCGCTCGCGCCATAGCCAGGGTCATTTCTCTGCCGAGTCCGGTTCCGCCGCCAGTTATTACTACGCTCTTACCTTCGAGGCTGAGCTTCTCTTCGAGCATGTTTTCTTCTCCGGTATTTTTGTGTGAATCAGGATTTAACAGGATGTAGGGATTGGCGGGATGATTATACTTGGGATGTTACTTCGCCTGCCACCACTGTAACTCTCTCGCCGTTGGGTTGGATAAGGGTCAGGTTTCCCTGATCGTCAACCGACTCGGCGACGCCTGTGAGAACCTGGTCGCGCCATCGGAGCTCGACTTGCTTTCCGAGAGTCTCCAGCGTTGCGGCCCAGTCTTCGGTCAGCGACTGTCCGGCTCTCACACGAGCGTACCATGAGTCGAGATTCGCAAGGACGGAGATAAGCGATTCGGAGCGGTCGAACTGGCGGCCTGCCTCGGAACGCAGGCTCGTGGCCGTGTCGGATATCTCAGGATGCTCGGACACATCCAGATTTATGTTTACGCCAATGCCGACCAGAGCGTGAGCGAGCCTGTCGCCACCGAACTCGGTTTCGATGAGAATGCCGGACAGCTTTCTGCCGCCTACTCGGACATCGTTGGGCCACTTCACGGCAGGCTTCAATCCAGCGAAACCGGCGGCGGTGTCGAATACGGCGAGAGCGGCGGCCATGTTCATATAGGGTAGCTGGTCTCGCTCCGGCCTGAGAAGCACGGTGAAGTAGAGGTTGAGGCCGGGCGGAGATACCCAGACACGGTTGAAGCGCCCCCGTCCTTTGTTCTGCTCCTCTGCAATGACGACCGTGCCCTCACGTTCGCCGTCATGGGCCAACTTTCTCGCATCGTCCATGGTTGAGCTGGTAAGCCGGTGGTAGTGTATGCGGTGTCCGACGATGGAGCCGGCGAGCGCAGCCTGGATTCGTGCCGTGTCGAGAGTGTGCATGGCGTTCAGCGCGCCTCCGGGACCAATTCGACCAGCTTGCTTCCTCGCACCCAGGTCTCTACGTCCAGTCCCTGGCCCTGGCGGAAAGCGGACTGTTGGCTCAGACGAGTGAACACGTCGCGCCTTTCATCCTCGCCGGTGATCGGACGCGCGCGGACTGGTATGTCGGCCTTCACGTTGTCCTTGAGGTGCAGGGTGACTTCGGGGGTGGCGTAGAGGTTGGCGTACCAGCTACGGGGGCCGGGGGACGCGGCCAAATATAGCTGTCCGTCCATGAGATGGCACCAGATTTCGATGCGGCGCGGGTCGCCGGACCTGCGCCCTGTGGTGGTTATGTCAACAACCATGTCAATGCTGAGGGCGTCTCGGGTGTTCCGGTCGAGGTTCTGCATGGGCGTGTCTCCTTATACATCTTACTTTATACTCTTGGAATCCTGCTGGTGGCTACGCAAGCGGTCTGCAGGTGACCTGCAGGTTGGGTCTGGCACTGCATTTGACCTGCAAAGCCCTGTATTTTCCAGTTTCTGAGGAAAAGGGAGCCCGTTTCATCCATCAGGGTCGTCCAAAACCCTGTCTATATTTATGTTGGAGGGAAACTGAAACAAGAATGCGGTACGCTTGTCAATGTTTGTAATGACGAAGTCGCCCATGCTAATGATGTCCATGCCAATCAATACATCGGCTTCGTCTGACAATCTGGATTCGCTGACAGTAACTCCGTTGACCAGAATACCACTCGGCAGTCCGATGTTGACCAGGAAAGTCCTTGCCTCAAAGTGGCCATCTACATGAGTAATAAAGACCCTTCCGGTCGGAAGCAGGCCGCACTCCCTTACAACTTTCGGGGATATACCACTATTTGTAGCTCCGGTATCCCAAATGGCCTGAAAGTGCTCCATCCCATGTGGAAGGGAGAGTGTTTCATCGTCGACCAACGGTTCTGTCCCACTTGAGATGTAGCAGTCGCTCACTATCTCGTTTTGCAAGGTATCGTATTTGATGATGTGGGCGCGGTACGGTACAGACATAGTTATCAGGAGATCCGAAGCCGGGAGTGGAAAGTTTGAGTATATGCTTCATTCCCTTCGCTCACTCGTTGAATCAGGAATGTTCCCAGTTCATACCGCTTCTGCATTTCTGTCACTGCTTCAACCTCACTATTGAACGCCTCGACAACGCATTCGCCCCGTATGGCAACGACCTTGCCATCGTACCGCTCCACGATTTCGTCCTGATGTTCTAAGTAATACCGGAATTCCTCTCTTAGATCGTCAGAATTCATGATCTGCGCCTCACCCGATTTAATGTCTGTTCTATACCATACTCTCTTAACATGGTATGTCTGGAGTGATAACTATGTCCAGTCGAGTGAATAGCATCGAGGGCTTTGCGGGACTGCGCAAATCGCGTCAGACGGCCAAAGCCCGCGCTATGAACGCCGCTCGCTAATCTGATCTTGAATCGGGTTGGGGGGTGTCTATACAATATTCAAATGCAATTGCCTGTCCCCATGTGATCCTAGGATGCTAGAACAATGGAAGCCCATCAGCTTGTAAAGCTCGAAGAGAATGAGAATATAGACGCATTCACGCCCGGCGATACGGTCCAGGTTGGAGTTCGGGTTACTGAGGCGAACCGGACTCGCACACAGGTCTTCGAAGGCGTTGTCATACGCACGAGGGGAAGCGGGCCGGGGGCTTCGTTCACTGTTCGTCGCGTCAGCTACGAAGTCGGCGTCGAGCGTACGTTCCTGCTTCACTCGCCGAACGTAGAGTATGTCAACCTGGTACGCAGAGGTCGCGTACGCCGAGCGCGGCTGTACTATCTGCGAGGCAGGTCGGGACGCGCGGCGCGCATCAGGGAAGACAGGAGAGAACGCGCTCGCAGGTAGCGGTAAGCTCTCAGTCGTTAGTCATTAGTTTTTAGTTGCCACCGCTTCAATCCTGAGAGGGGCGGGTATTCGCAATCTGATCACCCTCACCCCGGCCCTCTCCCTCAAGGGAGAGGGGGTCTGTTGACTGGATAGTTCTGGACACGGGGGTCTGCGGCCTTATGAGATACGCCGAAGTCGCCGTGGACGCACCCACCGGGCACTCGCAGACCTTCAGCTACCACATCCCCGAGGATATGAACCTTGCGCCGGGCCAGCTTGTGCGTGTGCCTTTCGGCGTTCGCGCGCTGCAGGGCATTGTCTTCGAGATCGTACCCGCGCCCCAGGTGGAGCAAACACGTCCGGTTTCCAGAGCGTTGTCCGACGTTGCGGTCCTCAACGCAAAGCAGATTTCGCTCGCTCGCTGGATAAGCGACTACTATATCTGCTCGCTGTTCGAGGCCGCCTCTCCTATGCTTCCACCCGGCGCTAGAACCGGATCGCGCACGGTTATTTCCATCAACCCCGAGTTTGTGGATTCCCGCCTTCGCGGGAATGACAGTGGGGTATGCGGGAATGGCGGTGGGGTACGCGGAAATGACGGGAGGGCAGATGGGAATGATGAAACGGGTGCGGGAACTCTGAACGAACTGCAGTCTCAGGTGATCGAGGTTGTGCGCGGACAGGAACCCGTGGACATCGAACGTCTGGTGTCCAGATTGGGGGAGCGGGCGAGGAGCACTGTATCCGGCCTAGTTCGACGGAAGGTACTGATACGGCGGTCGCAGACGAGTCGTGCGGCAGTCGGACCGCGATATGTGGAACATCTGCGGGTGAACGAGGAAGCGCTTGAGGAGATAATAGACTGGCTCCCAAGGGCAGAGAAGCGAGCACGACAGCAGTATTCGCTCATGAGCAGACTGATGGATTCCCGCCTTCGCGGGAATGACAGTGGGGTATGCGGGAATGACAGTGGGGTACGCGGGAACGACGGTAGTCAGACTGTACCCAACTCTGTCGTATCCACCATGCCCGCAATAGAAGCGCGAAAGGAATTCGGGAGTTCGGCTGTCAGAACTCTTTTGAATCGCGGATGGCTGGAGATCGAGAAGACGCAGGTGTTCCGGGACCCGCTTGCGGACCGCGTGTATGAGCCTGAGCCTCCGGTAACACTTTCTCCCCGGCAGGCGGCGGTGACCGCGGATGTGGTGGAGACGCTTAGAGATGAGAGCAGGCGTCCCAGGGTAATCCTGGTGCAGGGCGTGACCGGGAGCGGCAAGACTGAGGTTTACCTGAGCGCGGTCGAAGAGTGTCTCGCGCTCGGCAAGCAGGCGGTCGTGATGGTGCCGGAGATTTCTCTGACTCCGCAGACAATCGAGCGGTTCGCGAGCAGGTTTCCGGGCAAGGTGGCGGTGCTGCACAGCGGTCTGAGCGATGGACAGCGTTACGACCAGTGGTGGGCTATCAAGGAGGGTCGCTATCCAATAGTGGTGGGTTCGCGCAGCGCGGCGCTAGCGCCGCTGTCCAAGCCGGGACTGCTGATACTGGACGAGGAGCACGAGTGGATGTACAAGCAGAACGATCCGGCGCCGAGGTATCACGCGAGGGACGTGGCCATACAGTTGGGAAGGATGATGGGAGCGGTAACGCTTATGGGAAGCGCGTCGCCTGATGTTGCTTCCTATTACCGAGGGCTGCGCGGAGAGTACCGGCTGCACAAGCTCCCGGACCGCCTGAACAGGCAGAGAGACGGCTCAGCCGCGGTCGCGCCTCTGCCGGAGGTGGAGATAGTGGATATGAGAGGGGAACTGCGGGACGGAAACACCGGGATGTTCTCGCGGGCGCTGGAGTCGGAGATTGGCGCCTGCCTGGAGCGCGGTAGGCAGGCGATACTGTTTCTGAACCGGCGCGGAACGGCGTCCCAGATGCAGTGCAGGAGCTGCGGCCACAGCATAAGCTGTCGAAGTTGCGACGTAGCGCTGACGTATCACAGGGCGATGCAGCGACTGGTATGTCACTATTGCGGGCGAAGGCGCAGGATGCCGCGCAGCTGTCCAGAATGTCTTGGGTACAGGCTCAGCTTCTATGGGATAGGCACGCAGTCGGTGGCCGCCGAAGTGGAGCGTGTCTTCCCTGAAGCGAGAACGCTCAGGTGGGACCGCGACGCGACACGCTATCCGAGGGAGTACGAGGCGACGCTGTCCGGCTTCAGGAACGGGGACGCGGACATACTCATAGGGACGCAGATGATAGCGAAGGGCCTGCACCTGCCCGGCGTAACGCTGGTGGGAGTCGCGCTCGCGGATGTGGGTCTGAACATCCCGGACTTCAAATCGAGCGAGAGGACTTTTCAGCTTCTGTGCCAGGTAGCGGGCAGGGCGGGACGCGGAAGCGAGACCGGCAAGGTGATATTCCAGACGTACCAGCCTGGAAACTACGCCATCGAGAGGGCAGCCGCACAGGACTACGAGGGCTTCTACCAGGCTGAGATGCGATACCGGAGAGAGCACAATAATCCGCCGTTCTCGCATCTGATACGGCTCGTCCATTCTCATACGAACAACGCGACCTGCGAGACACGCGCGGCCAGGCTCGCCGAAGATCTGCGCTCTGCGCAGAGAGACGCCGATCTGGCGAATGTCGAGATACTAGGGCCGACGCCACCCTACCCCCCCAGGCTCAGGGGCAGGTACAGGTGGCACATCGCGCTCAGAGGCCGGGAACCGAGGGCGTTGCTGGATATGGTCTCCGTACCACAGGGGTGGACGGTGGACGTGGATCCGGTGACACTGACGTAGTATTAGCACTTGGGTCTGCGAAATTACCCCCATCCTAGCCTTCCCCCGTCAAGGGCTAAGAGTGGTAGGAATTTCACCCTCACCCCAGCCCTCTCCCTGAGGGAGAGGGGGGTGTTGATCGGTATTCATAGCTGGCTGCGCGTTTGCCTACCCTTGTGATCCCGTCAAGGGGGAAGGGATTCTCTAAGACTACAGGATCAGGAGTCGGCGGCGGCCGGGGCCGCGCTCAGGTAGTTTCCTATGTGGACTTTGACCGGACCCAGATAGGCGCGCGCGGTTTCCATGACATCCAGCAATTTGTCGAAGGCCACCCATCGGCACATATCTATGTCTTCCGACAGGTCGGGAGAAAGAGGGTCGCTCACATCTCCGGCGTAGTCCAGAATGAACCAGTCCACGGTCTTGTTGACAGGGCCATATGAGTAGTAGGAGATGTAGCTCGAGCGACAGAGGGGCTGACGAATGGATAGGAACTTCTTATCGAGTCCGGTCTCTTCCGAGATCTCTCGGAGGGCACATCTTTCGGCGGGTTCGCGTTTTTTTACTTTGCCTTTGGGCAGGTCCCACTTCAGGTGCTTTCTGATCAGTAAAGCGTGGCCGCCGCAGAGAACGAGTCCCCCGGCGGCCGGCATCTGCGGCAGATCATCTCTATTCATGCATATGTATCCGTTCCAATATAGCCGCCTGATCGGCGTTCAGTCCTGTGAACAGAACTCCGTCAACAACCATATCTATTGACTTCTCGTTAACTTCTTCAAGATGCTGCAGGTCTATTTCTATGTCGCTTCCTTCGTAATCGGATTGGCTGAGGATGTAGTGAATCGCGTTCAGCCGGGCCTGATGCTTGTTGTCCGAGTTTACGATAACCCAGGGGGCGTAGTCAGTGGAAGTGACCGCGAACATTCTTTCCTTGAAATATGTGAGAAAGTTCCAGCGTTCGGAGACCCTTCGGTCGTTGGCGGAGTATTTCCAGTATTGGAGTTCGCTGTCGCGGCGCAGTCTGAACCTGAGTTCCTGCGACTCGCGGGACACCGACAAGTATATCTTGATGATGGAAATGCCCTCGTCAACGAGGTCTTTTTCCCAGTCGTTCACCTTGTTCATGAAGTAATGATACTGTCTCATCGAGCAGTATCCCATGGCGGGCTGAACGAGCGCGCGGGAATACCAGGAGCGGTCGAAGACAGTGATGTTGCCCCTGGGCGGCATCATCTTATAGTGAACGCCAAGCCAGTTTCGCATCTCCCTGGGGCTGGGGATACCTTGGTTGATTATCCTGGCAGTCTTGGGATTGAGGTAGCGCGCTATGCCGGCGGCGGTGCCACCCTTGCCCGCGGCATCGCGGCCCTCCAGCACTATGGCTACTCGCTCTCCCTGCTCCATCACCCATTCCTGCATGAGAAGAAGCTGGACTCGCAGTTCACGTAGCTCGGCGCGGTATGCCGGGTACTGGATGTTGCGAAAGGCCGGAACGTCGTAAACGGCCGCGGCCGTTTCTGGCAAGATGCTTGAGTTATCTCGCATTTGATAAAACAACCACCGAATACGCCTCGATTAGCTATAGCGAACTGTGGCTACCCCTCGATCATCGTACATAGGGAGAGATTTTGTGTCAATTAACAGGAAACGAAGGGAATTTCAGAAGCGGAGTTGCAGCAGTCCAAAAGTCGCCAAATCCTGGATTCCCGCCTTCGCGGGAATGACTGAATTGTGGTCACCCTCACCCTAGCCCTCTCCCATCGAGGGAGAGGGGATTTTCAACATACAAATGACGAGACGTGGTTCGGAATCCCGGAATCGGGACTTTGCACAAGCCCTGAACGAAAGGGGGCGACCCGGTTGTGATCGCCCCCCCAATTGCTGAGTTTTGTGAGAAGACTAGAGATTGAACTGCGGGTCCATGTAGTCTTTCTCTTTGGCGTAGATCTGGAGCCTGCCGCGAGTGGAGTCGGTGACGATGAGGCGGTCTTCGGAGTCAATCGTCAGGCCGACCGGCCTCTCGAACAGGCCGAGCGGCGTTCTGTCCTTGACGCGCCTGTAAGCCTTCTGCGCGTCGGGGTTGGAGTTGATGACCTCGGAGGCCCAGTTGCTGAACTCTACGGCGTCGCCGTGGAGCGCGGTGATGATTGCGCCGTCGGGGGCGTAAATCTGGATTCTCTTGTTGCCCCAGTCTGAGACATAGACATCGCCCTCGCTGTCAACGGCAACACTGGCCGGATGGTCCAGATCGCCACCGTTGTCCAGGTCGCCGCCTCCGAAGGTCAGAATCAGGTCGCCATCGGGAGAGAACTTGCGAACGCAGTTGTTGCCCCAGTCGGCGACGTAGATATTGTCGTCAGAGTCGAGACCGATACCCCACGGTGAGTTGAGCTGGCCCTCGCCGATTGTGGCGATGTGCTGGCCGTCGGTGGTAAATTTCTGGACGCGGTTATTGTGAGCGTCGGAGACGAGCAGGTTGTTGTCGCTGTCGAATGCGAGTCCGGACGGAGCTTTGAGTTGTCCTTCGCCCGATCCTGTCTCGCCCCAGGAGCCGATCTCTTCGCCATCTTCGTTGAAGATGTAGATTTTGTGCTCGAACTCTTCTGAGCAGTATATATTGCCGTCTGCATCAACTGCGAGTCCGGCGGGCCACGTGAGAATTCCCCTGGCGAAATCGCCGATGAATTCCTGATCTATCGTGAGCTTGCCGATGCGCTTGTTCTGCGCGGTGACTCCGCCGATGCCGTCGTTTCCACGGCTCAGGACGTACAGGATACCTTCCGGCCCAGCCGCCACGTCAACCGGCTGCGTGAATCCGTTTCCGGCTGCGGCGTTTCTGCCGATGGCGTGACTGAAGTTCCAGGTTCTTCCGGCTACGGTTGTAGTAAGCATGATGCCACCCCTGATTTTGCTTAGATTGAATATACCGATAGACGCCTTATGGCGTCACCGACAGTTTTTCTCATATAGCTATTGCTCTAGTACAGCCCCCGGATTGCTCTTGAGGGCTGTACTAGATGCGGTCAGGGTTTAGTGCCCGTTGGTCTTGATGAAGCTGGGAGCCTCGAACTGACCGTTTACTATCGGGGCCGCCTCGATGTTGAGGTAGTCTTCCAGTATGGTCGAGTACACGCCTCGGTAGTCCTGGTTGGGAACGAGGTCGCCCTGTTCGAGCGCTTCGGGCCTTGTCTCGGGATACTCGGAGTACATTCCACCCTTGATCCTGGGACCGAGCGCGAATGCGACGCCGGCGGCGCCGTGGTCGGTGCCGGAGCCGTTGTCGCGGACGCGGCGACCGAACTCGCTGAACATGAACATGATGACGTTCTGGTCGGCGTCATGCTCGCGGAGGTCGTCCCAGAAGTCGGCGACGGCCTCGGACACGTCCTGCCACAGCTTGGCATGGGTGCTCGCCTGGGCCGCGTGGGTGTCGAAGGAGCCGTAGTCGCAGTAGAAGATGCGGGTGCCGACGTCCGCGGTGTGTATCTGGGCTATGTCTCGGAGCTTGGAGGCGATAGGCGTCGCGCCATACTCGACGCTGGACTCGTACTTGCCCGGAGCTACCTTGAGGATGTCGGCGCCCTTGAGCGCGTCCAGTCCGGTCTGTCCGAGATAGTCCATGACGGGGCCGCTTCCGACGGCGGGGCCGTACATATTGGAGAAGCGTTCGAGCATCTTGATGCGCTGCTCTTCTTCCTCGATGCTGGTGAGAAGGCCGTAGGTTTCGAGATCGGCGACGGACGCGACGGAGACGCCCGGGGTTACGAGCGCCCTGGGTAGTGCCTGTCCGATGTTGACCGTCGTTACCGGGTTCTCTCCGGTGGGATCGAGTTCGCGCGTGGCGCGGCCAAGCCAGCCTTCGGTTCCGACCTTGTCCGGCTCACAGGTGTGCCAGATATCCATGGAGCGAAAGTGCGACCTGGGGGAATTGGCGTACCCGATGCCGTGTATGATCGCCATGTCGCCCTGCTGGTAGATGTCCTGCATCGGGCCCATCGCGGGGTGCATTCCAAGCTCGTCGTCCAACTTCAGGACGCGGTCCTGCGGGATCTGGAGCGAACGCCTGCTGTCGTAGTAGTTCTCGTCGTTATAGGGAATGACCGTGTTGAAGTAGTCGTTTCCACCGGTGAGCTGGAGCACAACAAAGACCGGGGGCTTCCCATTTCCGTTGCCATTGGCAGCCATTTTTCTCTCCTCTTCACAGCAAGGGCGGACTTTATGCCTGTTCACCCTCATCCTAGCCCTCTCCCATCAAGGGAGAGGGGATTTTTGCGTCTGGGGTGGGGATTCACCCCCCATCCTAACCTTCCCCCATCAAGGGGGAAGGGACTGTTTGTACTGGTTGTCTAGCCGAACTGGTACTCTCGGGTGGCCGCGATGAGCGCGAAGGTCTCGGTCGTTCGAGTGCCGAAGTCGTCCGAGTCCACGCTGACGTCGCCGCCGCTCGCAACGTGCGAGACCAACTCGCCGTGGGTGCGGTCGTCAACTTCCATCGGGCCCATGATGTCGAGGCAGCGGTCCACAAGCTCTTCGGGTGTCATTACCGAGCCGTTGGAGCCCACGTAGTCCACCATTTCCCTGACACCAGCGAGGTCGGAGTCGCTCACACGGTCGGCGACGAAGTTGACGCGCTTGACCAGCGATCCGCTGTTGATCCACTCGTGTCCGGTGTGCCAGCCTTCGACACTGGGCGGATCGAGGATGTCCTGGCCCATGTATCCGGGCTCTTTGCCCAAAGCTTCGAGCCTGGGATCGGGGCCAGTCATGTCCTTCGTTATCCTGAGCGTCCCGACGACGACTTCGGTCGGGCTCTTGACCTTCTGGTACTGGGCCTCTTTGAAGTAGTCGGAGTTGAACAACTGCCGAAGTACGGGCTTGACCTCGTAGTTGTTGTCCACGAACGTCTGTGAAAGCTCGTTGATCGCCTCGGGGTTACGAGGCTCCTCGATGTTCCATGCGGGAACCTGCGGCTCGTCGGCGACGAAGAAGTTGTACAGGTGCCGCGTTATGAACCTGGGACAGGCTTCCTGCTGGAGGACGATGTCAATGATGTCCTCGCCGTCGAAGTTGCCGGTGTGGCCCAGGAAGGTCTTCTCGGTATAGTCGTGGTCTTCCGGCCTGAAGCTGAACTTCCAAGGATGGCGTCCGTAAGGATACCTGGGCATCTTGGCGTCAATCGTCCAGCCGGTGAAGGCGCGGGAGCATTCGAACACGTCGGTCTCAGTGTAGTGTCCGACGCCGAGGCTGAACAGTTCCAGAAGTTCGCGGCCCCAGTTCTCGTTGGGAGCGTGCTTGTGGTTCTCGTTGTTGTCCAGCCAGTAGATCATGGCGGGATTCCTGGCAAGCTCCACCAGGAGGTCGCGGTAGTTCCCCATGCCATGGTCCCGGAACATGTCTATCTGCTCGAGCAGGTGGTTGCAGTTGTCAACCTTGGCATTTCCGGTGGCGAATACGTGGTGCCAGAACAGCGCCATCTTTTCTTCAAGCGGGCGCTGGGTGGTGACCATCCAGAAGAGCCAGTTTGCCTGGCCCGGCGCGGCCGCCCCGCCCGGCACCTCGGTGATCGGGTGGTATCGGTATAGTGAATACTCGTCCACGGGGGGCTGGGATTCGGGATTGAGGAGTTCCTCGACGGTCGCCTCGTACCCCATCTCACAGTAGCGCTCTACATCCTCTCTTGTCGCTCCGAATCCGGCGCGACGCATGAGGTGGGATATTAGCGCGATGTCTTCTCTGCTGGCCATATATTCCCTCCTTTCCTCTCTTTGTCTGAAGGTCGGCTTATAGCTGTAAATACGTTGACATTACTTGTGTTTTACGGACGAAGAATGTCCTCCGTCGCTTTCCTGACACACGGGGCATATACCATAGTAGTCGGTGCGCTGACGCACCAGGTTGTATCCGGTGGCGCCGGAGACGCGTTCAAGGGAGACGTCTTCTATCTCGAACGCATCCATATCCTCTACGGAGCGGCAACTCAGGCAAATGAGGTGGGGGTGGGATTCGGGCCTGAGGCCGTCATAGCGGTTTGGGGAGCCGCTGAACTCGAGCTCAAGTACCTGTCCGGCTTCCTTGAGCAGCTCGATGGTGTTGTAGATGGTAGCGAGACTGGTAGAGGGGTAGATGCGGCGAACTTCGGAGTGAATCTCGTTGACGGTGGGGTGGCAGTCGGTGGACGCAAGCGTTTCCAGCACTTTGGCACGTCGGGGAGTTACATTCACACCCAACTCCGACATGGAAGCGCGCATCTCTTTAACACGATGTTGAACCTGAAGGTCCAAAATCATCTCCTGGCCTAGGCCTATGGTCCGGGAGAGTTAGCCGAGTTCCACCAAATTAGAACCGTTCTAATACCATCGGCACGGGGTAAGATACCCCAGAGGGCAAAACTTGTCAAGGTTTGGGTTTCAGTATTCAAGTAGCAATTTTCAATTAGGAATTGTCCGGTCTGGCTATGATCCAGTGTCCCTTCTCTGCTTCGCTCAGCATCAGGTGATGGGACCTGCAGACGGCATGAAATTTTGAAGATGCCTTAGAAGGGACGTTGAGGAGTTCAATGCGGGGAACCGGGCCTTCCGACGGTTGGGGCTGTTCAAAGACTATGCGAATCAGTTCGTCGAAGAAGGATGGCGCCATGGCAAGTTTGTCGCGGAGGTCGAAGGTGAGTCCCGGGTCGTCTGACGCGAGGGTGACGTCCTCGACCGCAGGCTGAAGAAGCCTGGCGGACGGACGGGAACTCAACGCCTTGGCGAAAATGATGTTTGCTATGTGAATTGTCGCCATCAGACTACCGGAAACTGAACTGATACATATGCAAGCGTACCGGGGAACAATCCTCTTCGAGTCGCGCGGATCTCGGAAGATTCATTGATGTGCAGGACTCCTTTGCCTGAGTGTATTCTGAGCGACGCTCCGGGCAATCTTGAATCTTCGGCTACACCGAACAGCCCTATTCCCCTATGAGGGTCTCCTGTCCCTGAGACCAGTTCGCCGGCGGCATATTCGATTGATGACCAGTCATTCCAGACTCGTTTCTCGTCGGCGCCCGCAGCACCTCTCAGTGTCCAGCTGATACCTACTCCTCCGTCGGCGACCACTATCTCGAAATTTCCTTTTCTCTTGCCTATGTTCAGCTTCACCATTCCGAGCGTTCCTATCTCGGATCGGGAATGTTCCACTCCGTTGTTGGCGAGTTCCACGAAGGTTTCGGCGACGGCGGGCGGCAGGTTGGAGGGTATCGAAGCGGAGTGTGAGACCAAGCCGTCCAGTATGCGGTCGGCGGCGCGTTCTACATCTCTGAAGGATTGCATGACGGACATGGGCATGAGGATAGAAGGGCCGTTGGCCGGGCAGCAGCCCTGGAACTGAACACCCGCGGCGATCAGTATCTCGCGCGCTCCCGAACTTGTCAGAGCGTCAAGCGTTGTGTGGTCGTCAGGAAGCCGTAACGCGCAGTTCGCACCACGTTTACGAGCCAAAACCAAGAAGACAACGCACCACAGAATGGCCTCCACGCCGATTCGCAGGCAACGACGCAAGTCGAGCGTTACGCTGTCGAACTGAAAGTCTGCGCTTCTTGGGTCGTGGGTTGTCTGGCGCGCCTTCAGGTTCCAAACATGGTTGAACCGCAAAGGCGCGCGTATTGTTAAAGACAAGTCCGAGTCGCGCGGGGCCATTCTCCCTACTCTATCCCGTCCAGCCTGCCCTGCGCGCCGTTTACGCGACCGTTTCGGCGTCCGTTCCTGGCGGCGGGCTTCTTAGCCTTTTGCGCGGCTGCCTGCTTCGCGGCCTTTTCTTCTATCAGGTTCAGGTCGCTCACGCAGGAAATGGACGCTACCGAGTCGCCTTCGGAAGGCTTGAATATGGATACTCCCCGTGTGTTACGCCCCTTGCTCTTAATCTCTGACAAGCTTGTTCTGAGCACCTGAGCCTGCTCTGACACGACATATATCTCCTTGCTATCGTCAATCACTCTCGCGTCAGCCACAGGGCCCGTATCATCGGTAATCCTGTAGGTAAGAACTCCTTGGGTGCGCCTGCCCTTCGGTTTGTAAGAACTGAGGGGGGTAATCTTGCCAAATCCCTGCTCGCTGATGACAAACAGGCTCGCAGACGAGCGTCCGACATCCATTGAAACCACTCTATCATCGCCAATTAGATTGATCCCCTTGACGCCCTCACCACCACGATTCTTGTACAGACGAACTTCGGTCTGGTTGAAACGCAGGGCCTTGCCGTTCTGGGTAACGATGATTATGTGATCGTTAGGAGTGGCAGGTCTAACCGAAACGAGTTCATCTTCGTCGTTAAGGCTCATCATATTGTAGCCGGACGGACGGACGTTGGCGACCGTGCTCAGGGCGATGCGCTTTATTTTCCCTCTTGCTGTAGCCAACACCAGAACGCAGTCATCAGAATCGAATTCGTTATCTGACATTCCAATAACTGCGGTTACCTTCTCGGTGCTGCCAGCCGATATGACGTTGAGGATGGGGACTCCTCTAGTGTTTCGAGAAGTATCGGCCCGCAGTTCGAACGCGGTCATGGAATAGACGCGGCCCTTGTTGGTGAAGAACAGTAACTTGTCGTGCGTATCGACGACGAGTAAATGCTTGACGGCATCGTTGTCTCGGGTGGTCATACCACCGACGCCCTTGCCGCCGCGGTGCTGGTTGCGGAACGTGTTAGCGGGAATTCTCTTGATGTAGCCGCCTTGGCTTATTGTAACGACTATCTGCTCGTGGGGTTCAAGTTCCTCGCGAGACAGGTCGGAGGCTTCGCCGCTTATCTCGGTGCGCCGCTCGTCACCGTGCTTCTTCTTCAGGTCGCGCAGTTCTTTCTTGATGACGGCAAGAACCTTCTTTTCGTCGGCCAGCAACTCTTCCATATCACGAATGGATTCCTGTAATTCCAAGTACTCCTTTTCGAGCTGTTCGCGCTCGAGCGCGGCAAGGCGGCGCAACTGCATATCGAGAATGGCCTGCGCCTGATCCTCGTCCAATCCGAAACGTTCTATGAGTTGCTGACGGGCGGCCTGGGCGCTTTCGGAGTTTCGTATGAGGTTTATCACTGCGTCCAGGTGGCTCAATGCGATTCGCAGTCCCGCCAGGATGTGGGCGCGCTGCCTGGCCTTGGCGAGATCGAATTCAGTCCTGCGTCTGACGACCTCCTGCCTGAATTCGAGGAATTGCTGGAGCGCCTGCCTAAGCGTGATGACCCTTGGCATCTTATCTACGAGCGCGAGCATATTGGCAGAGAAGGAACTCTGCATCGCAGTGAGCTTGTAGAGGTTGTTCAGAACCACCCTGGGCTGCACCCCGGCACGAAGCTCAAACACGACTCTCATGCCCTCGCGGTCGGACTCGTCGCGCAAATCGGATATGCCCTCTATCTTTCGGTCCTTGACGAGCGCGGCGACCTTCTCGACCAGCGCGGCCTTGTTGACCTGGTAAGGCAGTTCGTTGACGATGATCTGCATTCTGTTGCTGCGGCGCATCGGCTCGATTCGCGCCTTTGCGCGAACCACTACCTGGCCGCGTCCCGTCGCATACGCGCTCTGTATGCCGTCGGTTCCCATTATGATTCCGCCGGTGGGGAAGTCGGGCCCTCTTACGAACTTCATCAGGTCTTCGACGGTGGCGGAGGGGTGGTCTGCCAGATGTATGAGCGCGTCGCAGACCTCGATGGGATTGTGCGGGGGGATGTTGGTCGCCATTCCAACCGCGATGCCTGACGCGCCATTCACCAACAGGTTTGGAAGTCTGGCGGGCAGCACGTCGGGCTCGCTCAGCGTGCCGTCGAAATTCTCCACGAAGTCAACGGTGTTCTGATCTATGTTGGCGAGCATCTCTTCGGCAATGGGAGCCATTCGAGCTTCGGTGTATCGCATCGCGGCGGGCGGGTCGTTGTCCACAGAGCCGAAGTTGCCCTGACCGTCCACTAGCGGCATACGGAGCGAGAATGGCTGCGCCATGCGGACGAGCGCGTCGTAAACGGCTCCCTCACCGTGCGGATGCCACTTGCCGAGCACCTCTCCGACCAGGCGCGCGCTCTTCTTGTGCTGCGCGTTGGGTCGCATGGCGAGGTCCTGCATGGCATAGAGAATTCGACGCTGGACGGGCTTCAGCCCGTCCCTGATGTCGGGCAACGCGCGCGACACGATTACGCTCATCGCATAGTCGAGATACGAGCTGCGCATTTCGTCAACAATCTGCGTAGGCTTGATGTATCCGAATTCAGTCTTCGTTGCCTCGATTACCATGTCCGACTCCTGACAATGCTAACCCTCTGTCACCAGAGGTCACAGATATTTCCGACGAGACCGAGACGCCTTCGAAGTTGTCGCCACCAGGACGTGATCAAAACACACGAATACCCCGTAAGCCTTGTTACAGCAATGCCCCGGGAGCGCCGATTCCCACTAATCGGGACTGTCTTTGCCAAAGTTTGCGGCCTTTGGCTGGAGGGCGGTTCTGCAGGTTATTGATAGGTACAAATGAAGCGCGTTCGGCTGTGTTCATTATAGCATTTTCGGAACAATTTTTCACATGGAGACGAACGGATTATTAAGCGGATTTCAAGAAATGTTCTATTTTCGACGGGATAGGGAAGATGGGAGTTTAGAGCGACGGCGCGGACTCAGCCAACCGCGGCCAGACGTTCCGCGGCCCGCTCCGACAACGACTGGAACAGCCTCTCGAAGTGGGGCGGGACCTCCATTCTGAGTTGGGGACTGAACTGTACGGCTATCACCCACCTGTGATTCGCGCTTTCCAGCGCCTCTATGATCCCGTCTTCCAGCGAGTATGCCGAGGCGAGCAGGTATGGAGACTTCTGCGCCTCGCGGATACCGGCGCGGTGGCGGCTATTCACGCGCACGAATCCGCCCGACCCTACAACGGCGGCCAGCTTGCTTCCCGGAGATATGTAGATGTGGTGGTATTCGGGCTTGGAGTTGTCGTTCTCATCCTGCGCCGGATGGTGTGCATCTACATCCTGGAGCAGTCTGCCGCCCAATGCGACGTTCAGGACGTGCATACCGCGCCCTATCCCGTAAACTGGCAGGTCAGCGTCCAGAGCGGCGCGGATGATGGCGACTTCCATCGCGTCCCGCGCATCGTCATGTATCGCAGGCTTTTTTTCAGGATCCGGATGCTGACCGTAGAGCGCGGGATTCACGTCAGGGCCGTCGCTGAGGATCAGGGCCCCGGCGCGCGCCAGTATCTCGTCGGGAGTCAGCGCGTAGTCGGATCTGACCGGCCATGGCTCGGCTCCAGCACGTCCCACAGCGTCGAGAAACTGCGCAGAGTCGTCGCCGATGCCGGAGGTCGTAACCGCAATCAGGGGGCTGTTGGACATGGGTGGATCAGTTGAACCTAGGGGCGCGCTTTTCGCGGAAGGCGGTCAGGGCCTCCTTGTGCGCATCGCTCTTCATGGCGGTCTGGAACGTCGGCCCCTCGTCAGAGAGTACGGTATCCACGTCATGCTCAATGTAGTTCTGATGGACGAGTCGCTTGACCTGGGAAAGCTGCCAGACCGGGTTATCCGCGATCTCGGTTGCCAACTCCACTGCCTTGTCCAGCATCTCATCGTCGGGATAGACGTAATTCACCAGACCGACTCTTAGCGCCTCGTCCGAGGGAATCAGGTTGCCCCGAAGCATATATTCGAGCGTCCGGCCCAGACCTATCAGGTGGGGAGCGTAGTGAGTGGACGCGAATTCCGGGGTGAGACCGACACGGACGAACCTGAAGGACAGCCGCGCGCTTTCGGACGCGATGCGAACGTCGCACGGCAGCGTGCGCGTCAGACCCTCGCCTATCGCCACGCCGTTGATGGCCGCTATGATCGGCTTGGCGTTTCTGATGACCTCGTGCCAGCTGTCCTCCACCAGCGGCTGCGCGTTGTCTGCCGCCTGGCCGTCGCATCTCGCCTCGAACCGGCCAATATCCGCGCCCGCGCAGAAGCCGCGTCCGGCCCCGGTCCAGACTATCGCGCCGATGGAGTCGTCCGAGTTCCACTCCGAGATCTGGCTGATGATCTCGTGGTTCATCTGCGGATTCATCGCGTTCAGCTTGTCGGGGCGGTTCATCGTTATGATGCCGACTCTATCCCTGATCTCGCTGAGTATGAGTTCGTAAGACATATTCCCACTCCCTGACGGATATGCGCTTTAATGGCGTATGCGTCGGTAATGTTACCATAGAGTCAGGATTCGGGAGACTAAGAGTAAAGTGTAGTCTATCTGAAAGGACGTTATGAGTATCACCGACAATAATTCTGAAGGCGACCCTCATGGGCGGCGATTGTCTAAGAACCGATCTCATCTGCTATCCGAGGCTCAGGAGGTCGCTCGCTCATTGTTGGTTCTACTCAAGCGTGCGGGATTCGATGAATCCCAATGCATCGAACTCGTCAGATCCATAGCGCGCCAGGAAGCCATTGAGATCCAACGGTCGTATGGCCGGGTTGAGTCTCGCAACAGATTCAAAAGAGGCGTTCCATACTCATTATTGGAAGGGCGCCCAGTGAGCAATCTATATATAGACGAGAGTGGCAGATCCAATCCGGGGTACGCTCCAGGGCTAGCTTTTTTCTCTCTGGGCGCAGTAGCGCTTACCGAGGAAGAGACGGAAGTTTATTGTGCCAAGGCTGACGAAATAAAGTTGCGTTTCTTTGGAAACACGAGTGTGACATTCCATGAGCCAAATATGCGGAACAGGACAGGGAGCTTCTATTTCGGCAACAACGAGCAAGAGAGAAGAAAGTTTGATGACGCCATCTCAGGCCTGATTGAGGATACGGATTTCGTGGCCTTCGGAGTCGGTATTAGAAAACATGCCTTCGCTGGAGAGTTTGTGGAAGCAGGGCTCGACCCATATCTGCCAACTGATGTTTATGTCATAGCCATCGCGATGATGCTGGAACGCTATGTGGATTTTTTGGCGAATAGTTCTGAGAAACGGATGGGAAGACTTACTTTCGAGGGCCAAGGGGCAAAAGAAGATGCATATCACCAGCTAGAGTATGCGAGGCTTCTCATCGAGGGTACACAATGGGTTTCTGACAAAGGATTTCGCCAATGGTTGGAAACAGGATTAAGGTTTACACCCAAGCGCGGCTCGCATCCAACTGAGTTGGCAGATATGCTTTCGCGGGATTTGTATGAATGGGTTCGAGACGACTGTGAATCTACTCCCAGATGGTGGAAATTATTCAGCAGAAAGATGTACTGTCGCGGCGATGGGCGGATGGGAAAATTCGGGGTGAAAGTGTTTCCCGATTCGGACATCAGGGAAGCAATTGAGCGTCATAGGCGAGATTGTGGGGCAGATTTATAACAGAAGCGCGCTAACTCAGTGAGGAAGCGCGCCGATAGGGGTCTCCCCTATCCATTGGAATGCGCATGTGACGCATTCATTAGTGATTCCATGTTAATGCTGAGTACGTTCGGTGTCAAGTTTTGATTCTGGAAAATTGAGACCTCACAGCCCCACCCGCGACAGAAACTCCGGCTTGCCTTTTATGCCCAGATTCAGGCGGAAGAGAGCGCCCGCTCCCGCGCCTTCGTTGGGCTTGTCGTTGCCGCCGGCGGTAGTGACGTACATATCAGTCAGGTCGCGTCCACCGAATATGACGCTGGACACTTTCTTGGCGGGGAAGTCTATTCGGGCTACCTCAGTACCGTCCGGGGCGAAGCGGTAGAGCGCGGAGCCATCCCAGCGTGCCGACCATACGTGGTCTTCCGCGTCCACGGTCATACCGTCCGGCACCGTGCCGTCGTCGTCCGGGGTCTGGACGAAGGTGCGCTGGTTGCTTATCTCGCCGCTTTCGATGTCGTAGTCGAAGATGTATATCTCGTGTGCGAGCGAGTCCGTGAAGTACATGCTCTTGAGATCGGTGGTGAAGCCCATGCCGTTGCACAGTCCTAGGTCTTCCAGTACAGAGGTGATCGAGCCGTCGGTGTCCATGCGGTACAGGGTGGCCGGACGACCGTCGGGACGGGGCATCGTGCCGCAGAAGACGCGCCCTGCCGGGTCGGCTATCACGTCGTTGAAGCGGTTGTCGGTCTCGTCAGGCAGTTCTTCGACCACGAAGTCCAATTCGCCGTCCCGAAATACGGCCACCGAGCCCCTGTCCATGAACAGCAGCAATGAGCCGTCGGACTGTATCGTGTAGCCGCCGACTTCGCGGCCGTCGTATATCTGCTCGTGGGTCCGAGAGTACGGGTTGTACCTGAACAGCCTGCCTTCAGGGATGTCGGCCCAGTAAACCCGGCTCTCCATCGGGTGCCAGAGCGGGCCTTCGCCTGTGACGCACTGGTAATCAGCAATTAGTTCGGGCTGCATGGAGCGCCTCCGTATAGATGCTTAACGTGGCTTATTCACCCTCACCCATCGAGGGCTGAGAGGGGTAGGCATTTCACCCTCACCCCAGCCCTCTCCCTGAAGGAGAGGGGGTTTGTTGACCGGCATTCATAGCTAGCTGCACGTTTGCCCACCCTTGTGAGCCCATCGAGGGAGAGGGGAATATTCGCTATGCTCCATCTTGGAGGCGGTTGAATCGTCCCTCGAAGTATAGCAGCGGCCTGTCGCTGTCGGGGTCGATATGTATCTCTTCGACCTCACCTATGAATATGGTGTGGTCGCCCGCCACGTATTCGTTCACTACGCGGCAGTCCATGTACGCGAGGCCCCCGTCCAGCGTGGCTGCGCCCTGGGCGGTGCGGCTGAACGACGCTGGGACGTCGCCCGTCTTCTGGTCGGTCGGGCGGGCGTAGTATTCCGCAACCGCCTGTTGGTCTTCGCTCAGGATGTTGATAGCGAAACGACCGCTCTCCTTAATCAACGGGTGGGAGGCTGTGCTGTGGCCGGCACACACCAGCGCGAGCAGGGGGTCCAGGGAAACGGATGTGATCCCGTTGGCGGTCATGCCGTGTATCTCGTCGTCGGCCTGGACGGTCGTTATAACCGATACGCCTGTGGCGAATTTACCCCATGCCTGTCTAAAGGTCTGTGCGTCGGGCATACTTTCATCTCCGGTTTCTTCTTGCTCAGTCGCTTGAGGTCCGCGCCTGAATATATTCGATACGATTGATGTCGGCCTCCGAATTATATTGGTGACCGCCGATAATGCAAACCCCCTCGTCGGCGCAGCGGCCTGACCGCCCTGCCCGGACACATCTACCCGCTCTCTCAGAGCGCCTATCTCTTCGCGCAGATCCCTCATCTCGTCCAGGAGCAGTTCCGTGTTGGCCTCCACGTTGTCGTCGGTCCTGAAGATGGTGGACGCGAAGTTGGCGGTCAGACCACCGAACAGTCCGATCCCCACCAGCATGAGAAGGACCGCCATTCCCCTGCCCACGGGCGTAATCGGAGTCATGTCGCCGTAGCCCACCGTGGTCGCCGTGACCACCGACCACCAGAGCGCGTCGGTGAAAGAGTTGATCGAGTCGTGTCCTCGCTCCACTCCCGCCACTACCGTCGCGGCTATGACCACTATCCCGATTGCATAGACGATCAGGAAGTCCACGTTCGCCAGGCGCCGCGCCGCCCTTATGGCCCGCGCTCCGAACAGGACTAACCTGAGTATCCTCAGCGGTCGCAGGAAAGGCACCAGAACCGTGAGCGCCTCCAGCCAGTGCCTCTTCAGGTAATTCAGTTTGGCCGGAGTTACAGCAAACTTGAGGAAGAAGTCGGCCGCGAATATCGCCCAGATGAAGATATCGAGCGTCTGGAAGAGAGCTCTCTCCGCCGTAGAGAAACTGTCCTCCCACAGAAAAGGCCCCAGAAGCACAGGAATCATTATGAACGACAGCAGCAGCAGGGGCAGTTCGGTCAGGCGGTCGAGGCGGTCGAGCATCGCCTCTCTGACCTGTGTATCCATCTGACGAAAGCGGAATAGATTGGTCATGTTGCGGTCTCCTGGATATCAGGCGTTGGTTCTGGTGGAAATCTTACAGCATGGCGGATAGATGATATGTATAATGGGTTGAAGAGATTCAAAGAAATCAATCAGGAGGCCACGGATGCCGGAACAACCCAGCGAAAAAGCAATGCAGCGTATGCGTCGGCTGGTTGAGAATTTCACCCAGAAGTCCGGGACATACACCTCTCCGGTGGAGGGTGTAACGGAGTCCGTCATTCTGGGACTCGCGCAGAATGTAGATGAAGTCGGGCGCCCGCTGTGCCCGTGTAGGTTCTACCCGGACAAGACGGAAGAGGTCAAGCATCGCACCTGGATCTGCCCCTGCGACGATATGCAGATCTATAAGTATTGCCACTGCCTGCTGTTCGTGGACAAGGAGGGTATGCCGATTACCGAGCATCTGCCCGAAGACCACGAGGGCAAGGAGATGTACGGCCTTATCGAGGACCCTCACCCCGACAAGGGACGAGCACTCCGCAACAAGGCCGAGGAACGTGAGATAGAGAGGCGCGAGCGCCCCTCCTAAACACTAATGACTAACAACTAAAAACTGAAGCATGGAGGAACAATGAGCACGGCCAGCAAGACGGTAACTGTATATTCGACGGTGGGCTGCGGGTACACCGATATGCTCAAGGCGCAGCTCGACCAGGACGGCATCGAGTACGAGGAAGTGAACCTTTCCCTCCACCCGGACCGCTGGCCGGAGGTGCTGCCGCACACCGACGGGGAGCGCATCAGCCCGGTCATGATTGACGGAGACGAGGTCACAGTCGGGTTCAACGGCATAGGCTGCTACGGATAGAAGGCTGAGCCTCGATCCGAAACGGGCGGCCCCTGGCCTGAACGCGCATAACTATCAACAGAAAGAGGCGGACTTTGGCTGAAAGCGGCGTACTGATTTACACGCATCCCGAATGCACCATCTGCGTCTCCGTGAAGATGGAACTGGACGAGAAGGGCAAGGTGTACGAGGAGATTGACCTCGGCGACCACCCCGAACGGTGGCCCGAGTTGCAGGAACTTACGGGCGGCGACAAGATAACCCCCGTGGTGGTCGAGGACGGCGAAGTCACAATCGGCTATCACGGAATCGGCTGCACGTTCTACTAGAAGCCATCTCCTAAACGAAACGCTCGAAAGACTACGAGATCACCCAGAATCGTCTCAGGGCTATTACTCAGTCCGGCGGGCGGCCATGATGATGTGGCTCCCGGTGTCCACAAGTCCGGGCCGGCCGCTCAACTCGCGTTCGAGCCTGACAGCCGTCTCCCACGCCTGTGGGTCCTCGAACACTTCCTCGATGGCCGCCGAACCCTCGTAGGCGGTCACGTTGCTGCCCGCGATTTCCAGAACATCGCAGCCGGGCAGGAAGTCGCGCAATTCTTCACTCGTGAACATATGCATTGGCGGGTGGAGCATTCCTACTTGCGCTGAGGGGAATCCATCGAGGTCACCGTCCTCGATTACGCCCCAGACGTTCCAACCCACAGCGTCCTTCAGGATGGGCATGGATGGCCGCCGAACCAGGTTCAGTGACGCACCGTATCGGCACATCACGCTAATCAGGATCATTCCCCCGGGGCGAACGACCCGAGCCAACTCTGCGGCCGCCTCATGCCGCCGCTCACACACGTAAGAGAGCGCGCCACCGTAACAAATCACCACGTCGAAGCGCCCGTCGGGAAACACTGAGAGATCTGTGATGTCTCCGTGAACGAAGTCCTCGACGTTTTCAATTAGCCCCGCCTGGCCTATTTTCTCCCTGGCGATCTGCAATTGCGACTCCGACAGGTCGAGGACCGTGACCCTCGCCCCCAACCGCGCAGCGGTAATAGAGAACCTTCCGGGGCCACAACCCGCATCGAGGACTCGATCCCCAGTCGCTAGATGGCGCTCCATGAAGTCTGTGTGTATGATCGCCTTGAGCCGACCGTATGCCGTCGCTTCCAGCCTGTCCCACTCGATGCTCCCGTAGGCGTCGTAGAAAATCCTGGTCTTGTCGGCGTCGTAGGCGACCATGATTCACATTCCCTAAAGCAACCTCTGAACCGGAACGATGCACTCCGGCACATCGTTAGCCGCCGAGTTGACCACACTGGATACTTCGTAAGCGCTCATCAGGTCGGACGGATACGGGGTTAGCAATTCTGATAAGATGTCGGTATCCTGAATGTCCGGGTCGAGCCATATCGGTTCGGTGTCCTGCGACAGAATCACCGGCATCCTGTCGTGTATCGGCTTCAGGAATTCATTGGCCTCCGTAGTCACGATAGTGCAGGACTGGATTCTGCGGCCTTCTGGGCTCTTCCACGACTCCCACAGCCCGGCGAATGCGAACAATTCCCCGGATTCCAGGCTTATTCGCATCGGAGTCCGGCTGCGTCCGTCCCGCTTCCATTCGTAGAAGCTGTCCGCGACCACGAGACACCTGCGTCGCCTGAACGCGACTCTGAAGCTCGGACGCTCGGCCAGTGTCTCCGCGCGAGCGTTTATCATGCGACTGCCTATCGAGACGTCCTTCGCCCACGATGGTACGAGTCCCCATCGCATGAATTGGACCATGTTCGAGTCGCCGTCGTTGGTAATTGTAATTACGTCCTGCGTGGGTGCGATGTTGTAACGTTCCGCGCCTATATCGGCGAACCGCTCGCGTATTATCTCCATGCCGGAACCGGCGGGCAGGAAGCGCTGTTCAACTTCGTCCCAGGCGATAAGGGTGAATCGTCCGCACATACTACACCCCCGGCCGTCCCTGCGAGTCCAGCCATTTCTGGCGCTGCTCATGTCGTACCCTCTGGTCCGGTGGAGTGAAGCGGCGGTGGAATTCTTCCCTGTATTCTGCGAACGTTCCCGTGAAGATGGACTCGCGCATCTCCTCCATCATCCTCAGAATGAAGCGCAGGTTGTGCAGCGTAGCCAGCCTGTACGCGAGCAACTCCCTGGACTTGAACAAATGATGAATATACGCGGCTGAGAAGTTCCGGCAGGCGTAGCAGTCACAGCCCGGCTCGATGGGCTCGTCCCGGTCCCTGTGAGGAGCCGCGTATATGTTGATGCGCCCATTATCAGAAAACAGCGCGCCGTTTCTGGCGATTCGAGTTGGCAGAACACAGTCGAACATATCTATGCCGCGCGCTACGCTTTCCACCAGGTCTTCCGGCGATCCGACACCCATGAGGTAGCGCGGCGAGTCCACCGGAAGCATTGCGGTGGTGATTCCCGTCATCCCGTACATCTCGTCCTTCGACTCGCCAACGCTCAGACCACCCAGCGCGTAGCCTTCGAACCCGATTGATATGATCTCCTCCGCCGACCGCGCCCGCAGATCCTCATACAGACCGCCCTGGACAATCCCAAAGAGCATCTGGTCGTCGCGGGTGTGGGCCTGCTTGCACCTGGCTTCCCATTGGGTTGTGAGCCTGCTTGCCCTCTCAACCACATCACGGTCCGAATTGGCTTCCACGCACACATCGAGAGGCATGATGATGTCCGCGCCGATCTTCTCCTCAGCTTCTATGGTAGATTCCGGCGTGAACTTGTGCAGCGAGCCGTCAATGTGCGACTTGAACAGGATGCCGTCCCTGTCAATCTTGCGCAGGTGCTTCAGACTGAACCCCTGAAAGCCGCCGCTGTCTGTCAATATCGGCCCGTCCCAGCCCATGAACGAATGCAGTCCGCCGAATCGCTCCATCAGTTCCGTCCCGGGACGCAGGAACAGGTGGTAAGTATTCCCCAGCACTATGTTCGCGCCGACGCTTCTGAGGTCGGGCGGGTCCACGGCCTTCACCGAACCCTGCGTCGCCACCGGCATGAAGAACGGCGTCGGAACGTCGCCGTGTGCGGTGCGCAGGATTCCGGCGCGCGCGTCGCCGTCCGTGGCCTGGAGCGTGAAGGCCGTCGCTGGTTTTGGGGCGTGTCGTTCCTGCATGGCCTCCGGCCTTCGTTTGATGACGTTCAACAAGCGCCGAGGCATATTGTATCAAAGAGCGCGAGAGGCTCGCGTGATATGTTCCTTGACACCCAGCGGCCTCAGTCTTAAACTTGGACGAGATTTTCAGAGACAAATTTCCACTGTCCGGGAGTGTGTGTAAATGACCCAGGAATCGGTGATCACGGACGAGATGCGAGCGGCTATCGGCGTCGAGTCGGAAGTCTATGTGAATGACGTGGAGAAGGGCGCGATAATCAAGTTCGCCCAAGCCATCGGCGACGACAATCCCATTTACAACGACGAAGAGGCGGCGAGGCAGTCGCGATATGGCGGTCTGGTGGCGCCTCCGACGTTCTTCCGCTCGTTGCGCTCTGGCGAGATGAAGGTGGACGTCAGCAGCCCCTATCCCGCCAACCTGGACGGCGGAAGTGAGTGGGAATACTACGAGCCCGTCCGACCGGGAGACCGTATTGCCGTGTCCACGATGATATCCAACATCTTCGAGCGTCCTGGACGCCTGGGCAACATGCTGTTCATACAGCGCGAGACCAAGTACGTAAACCAGTTCGGCACCACGGTAGCGATCCAGCGTACCACAGGCATAAGCTACCAGCCGTAGCGAAAGAGTAGAAACACCAGGGGAGGAATTTCATGGCAGAACAGGTATATTTCGACGACGTAGAAGAGGGGATGGATATCCCCACCCTGCGCAAGGACCCCACCACTCAGCAGTTGGTCAAATACGCCGGCGCGTCCGGCGACTACTACCAGATCCACTATGATCTGAACTATGCCAAGAACAATAACTTGCCCGACGTGATTCTTCACGGCGCGCTGAAGAATGCCTTCCTGGGCCAAGTGATGACGGACTGGATCGGCGAGTGGGGCGACCTGAAGAAGCTGAGCGTGCAGTACCGAGGCATGGACGTTCCCGGCACCCCGGTCTTCGCCAAGGGCATCGTCAAGAAGAAGTACCAGCAGGACGACGAGAACATCGTCGAGTGCGAAATCTGGCTCGAGACCCACGAGGGCCAGCGCACGACTCCGGGATACGCCGTCGCCGCTCTGCCTGAGCGCGAGTAGGATATCCGGCGCGCATAGTACGCAATAGCGGGGGCGGACTCAATGTCCGCCCCTGTTTCGTTGATCCAAGTAGTGTCAGCTGTAGCTACGCGTCCACGAGAGCCGACGAGACACCCTTCGCAATGCCGCGATATTCGCCCAGAACCGCATTGTCGTTCAGAACGGCGGGCCTCGACGTGTCACGATACGCGGCGCGCATCTCTAGCCGGCCGAGGAATGGTATTTCCAGGTGTTCGGCGAGTTCTTCTCCAGCCCCGTATCCGAATATGTCGCCCGAGAAGTTTTCGACTACGCCCAGCACTTCGATTTGAAGTTTCTTGATCATGTTTACCGAGCGAATCGCGTCTATCTTGGCCAGTTCCTGGGGAGTGGTGACAACGACGAACCCGTCCATATCCAGCGACTGCATAACGGTCAGCGGCGCGTCGGACGTCCCGGGCGGAAGGTCTATCAGCAAGTAGTCCAGGTCCCCCCACTCAGTGGACTGCAATAGCTGGTTGATGGCGTTGTGGATCATAGGGCCGCGCCAGATGATCGCCTCTTCCTCGTCCTGCTGAAAGAAGCCCATGGACATGACTTTCACCCCGAACCGCTCCGGCGGAATCATCTTTCGGTCCTCGCCGACGAGCGGGGCCTCCGCCACCTTCATCGCCCGGATGACGTTGGGGCAGTCAATATCCACGTCCAGGACGCCGACCTTCGCGCCGTCGTTCGCCAGGGTCGCTGCGAGATTGACGGCGACCGTCGTCTTTCCCACGCCGCCTTTGCCGCTATATACGCCGACCTTGTGCCTGATGCGCGACAGGGACTCCGATATGGCGCGCTTCTGCTCGAACTGGCGGCGCATCGCCTCGACTCTGGCCCTCGCCTGAGCCTGCTGATTGGGGTCCATCTGCTGAGTCATCATAATCTCCCGCCCTGAATGGGCCTGCCGGCAAAGGAAGGCTGAGCCTTCACCCTTATTCTCACAATATGATTGTAGGCCAGCCAGGGTCGCAACCCTGACTTATTTCTTATGGCATCAAGCATAGGGACCATAGGGACGACCCAGGTCAGGCCGCCCCCTTAACTCATCATTCGTATTTTTTGTTCAGCGTGGTATCCCACGCCGGATCCGAAAGGCTAGTCCAGCCCCAGCAGTTTCTTACCGTCTTCGGTAATCATGTCCGGGGTCCATGGCGGATCGAAGGTCAACTCGACGTTGACATCCTCTACGTTATCCATCTCGGCTATGCGCCACTCGGCCTGCTGCGCGATGTACGGGCCCATGCCGCAGCCCGCGAAGGTGAGGGTCATCGTGACGTCCACATTGCCCGCGTCAACCTCCACGCCGTATATCAGGCCGAGGTCAACGACGTTCACTGGAATTTCGGGGTCGTACACGTCTTTGAGCGCTTCGTAAACTTCGTCTTTGGTCAGCGTCTGGGTGGTCATCGGACAGCCTCCGGGTGTGCTTCTCGTTCAATGTGGTCAATTGTAACCACGCGGGTAATTGGTGTCAAAAGCGTTAAGCAAGTCTTAGGGAGTAGCAGAAACACCAGGACGTTTCTCCGTTTCAGCAAGCGCGCGGAGCATGAGCTGTTCCGAATCGTGCCTGTCGTCGGCGAGAGCCGCGTAAATCAGGCTGCCCTTGTTCTTGAGGACGACGTGCGCGTGTTCGGTCTCCAGGTAGCGAGCGTTGGTGTTGCCGAGGTCTATAGTCTCCATTCCGAGACGTCCCGCAATCGTGCTCACCAGGAACGAGAGCGCGAAGCTTGGATAGCTTGTCTGGCCGACGGCAACCATCCCAACGTCGTGGAGCGTCAGGAAGCGGAAGTCAATCTCCTTGGTAATGTCAATAGGAACGTCGCCATATATCGCGTATGCGAGTCGCTGAGTTCCGATATTTCCGAAGGCAAGGTCGAGGTCGGAAAGGTCCAGGCCCACGTTGGTTTCGATATCCTCGATAAGTGTGTCGTCCGGCGATATCAGGCCCACGGCGATGGGAGGATCGCTTTCGGACACGGGCAGGTTGGTCATCAGCGCCCAGGACTCGGGGCTCTTTTCGCCTATCGAGATGATTGTGCTGGTGTCGGGGGTGGAGGTGTCCAGTTTGTCGCGGACACTCTGGGCCCAGGTCGAATCGCCACGAATCACCTCGACGGTACTGGAATCGAGCTTGCTCCATATCGGGGTTTCTTCGGGATACTGGCCATAGAGGTAGTGCACTCGCTGGGCGTCTTCCACACTGAGGAATCGCAGAGAGGCGGCGATGTCCCCTTCCGTAGAGGTCAGAATGGTCGCGCTCGACACTTCTACGCTCTCCGATACGTCCGCGGCAAGCACGTCCACGCCTCCGGACGGCAGAAAGCGTCTGATATCAACTGTGGAGGACGTGGAGGGGTTGAAGTAGAGGTAGCCGACGAAGTCAACATTGGGCAGCAGATTGGTCTGAGTGTCCGCGGGCAGCGTGCCCTCGCCTTCGCTCACCTCAGACGCGCAGGCGACACTCAATAGCGCAATGACCGCAATAACGAGTGTAAACCCGTATGCTGACGGGTCCCGCCTCAGAAGCGCGTGCAAGGCAAACTCCCCCCTGCTATCAAGATCCGGCAGTACCGTATATAGCTATTTTACATTAAAGATAGCATCTAATTATACCACGACTTTTCTGAGGTCCGTTATCTGGTCGCGAAGCAGCGCCGCTTTCTCGAATTCCAGGGACTTTGCGGCAGTCCGCATTTGCGACTCCAGGTCCTTTATCAGCCTGAGTATGTCGTCCTTGGGCATGTCCGACGAATCAACTGTGTAGCTCTCGCTCGTTTCCGCGATGGCCCTGACACGCTCCGTTATGTCGTGCACCGTCTTCTGGATACTCTGCGGAGTAATTCCGTTCTCACGGTTGTAAACCTGCTGAATCTCCCGGCGCCGCTCCGTCTCGTCAATCGCTCGCTTCATCGAGTCGGTAACGCGGTCCGCGTACATGACCACGTGTCCGTCAACGTGGCGGGCGGCCCGTCCTATGGTCTGAATCAACGAGGTCGTAGAGCGCAGGTAGCCTTCCTTGTCCGCGTCCAGAATGGCTACGAGGCTGACTTCTGGCAGGTCGAGTCCCTCTCTGAGCAGGTTTATGCCGACTATCACGTCGTAAACGCCGAGGCGCAGGTCGCGCAGTATCTCCGAACGCTCCAGCGTGTCTATCTCGGAGTGGAGGTAGTGGGTACGTATGCCCATTTCGCGCAGGAAGTCCGCCAGTTCCTCGGCCATGCGCTTGGTGAGAGTGGTCACGATACAGCGCTCGCCGCGGTCCACCCTCATCTTAATCTGATGCAGCAGGTCGTCTATCTGGCCGTCCGTGGGCTTGACCTCGATGATCGGATCGGTTAGCCCTGTCGGACGTATCACTTGCTCGACCATCTGCTGGGAGTGTTCGTACTCGTATGGACCGGGCGTCGCTGAGACATAGATGATCTGGTTGACGGCCTGCTCGAATTCGCCGAAGTTCAGGGGGCGGTTGTCGAGAGCGGACGGCAGGCGGAACCCGTATTCCACCAGCACTTGCTTGCGAGCGCGGTCGCCGTTGTACATGGCACGTATCTGCGGCAACGTCATGTGGGACTCGTCTATGAACAGAAGATAGTCCTCCGGGAAGTAGTCCATCAGCGTATATGGAGTGCTGCCCTCATCTCTGCCTCCCAGGTGTCGGGAGTAGTTTTCCACGCCCGCGCAGTACCCGGTCTCGCGCAGCATCTCGACGTCGTAGCGCGTGCGCTGTTCGAGCCGCTGCGCCTCCAGCAGCTTGCCCTGCCGGTTCAGGATTCGCAGCTGTTCGTGAAGCTCGTCCTCGATGTCCTGGATCGCCGTGTGCATTCTCTCCTGGGAGGTCACGAAGTGCTTGGCCGGGTATATCTGGATGTCGTTGCGGTCGGCGAGTATCTCGCCCGTGAGCGGGTCCATCTCGACGATGCGCTCCACTTCGTCGCCCCAGAACTCGATGCGCACTCCGACTGTCTCGTAGGCGGGGAGTATCTCCATGGTGTCGCCGCGTATCCTGAAGCGTCCCCGCGCGAGGTCGAAGTCGTTGCGCTCGTACTGAATATCAATAAGCTGGCGGGCGAGCCTGCTGGGGCTTCTTATCTCGCCTCGGCGCACGTGCGCCATGAACCCCTGGTACTCCTGCGGGGAACCCAGTCCGAATATGCAGGATACAGACGCGACAATCAGCGTGTCCCGGCGGGTGAGCAGAGCGCGGGTGGCGGCGTGTCGGAGCTTGTCCAGTTCCTCGTTGATGTCGGCGTCCTTCTCGATGTAGAGGTCGGTGCGCGGGATGTACGCCTCCGGCTGATAGTAGTCGTAGTAGCTGACGAAGTATTCCACCGCGTTGTTGGGGAAGAACTCCTTGAACTCGGTGGCGAGCTGGGCGGCGAGCGTCTTGTTGTGCGCGATTACCAGCGTCGGACGCTGTAATTCCTGCACCGCGTTCGCCATTGTGAAGGTCTTGCCGCTGCCGGTCACGCCCATAAGCGTCTGGTGGACCATGTCGCGGTTGACGCCGTTCACGACCTGTTCGACGGCCTGCGGCTGGTCGCCAGTGGGCTGGAAGTCGGAGACTATCTCGAACTCAGGCAATGTCAGTCCCTTTCAGAGAGAATAGGCTTACGCGCGCCTTTAATCATAGCAGGTTTACTCGGAATTTCATCGCGGTTCGGGGTGGACGATCCTAGTCATTAGCCTTCAGTTTTCAGTGGTGGGTCATGGGCCGGAGTGCGGCGGTCATATATTGAGCTTTATATCATACAGGTGGTGTTCCAGGTGAGTTTTCAAGCGGAACAGGAGTCTGATCACCTGGAAAGTGACCTGGAGTCACCTGGCGTTAGCTTTGGGCCGGAAATTTTTCGTCGGCGAAATCATTTTTGATAAGCTTCGATTTATGTAAAAGTTGAGCGTCCGCAGTTCGGTGACCGAATACATTATAGCATGAATGTTCTGTGGAGTGGAAGAGGTTCTCAGGACTGCACCGGGTATTTCGATTGTCCGATTTGATTCCCAAATAGGGGCAACCACAAGGGTCTGCCCCTACGGAGATGGAAGCCGGATTGGTATGCGAGCGTCGCTCAATGTTGATAATCGAGAGGCCGTGTACGGAAATGGGACTGGCTTGGAAAAGGCCTTGGGTTTAGAATAGCCGCAATACCATAAACGCTAGCGCAAGCAAAATGGAGTTCAGCGAGTTGTTGGTGTTAATGTTTCCGGGGATAGTGGACAGGCTGCGGAGAGTGTATTCGGTGTCCAATCAGATGCGGGAAGCCGAGAGCCGACAATTGACCGCGCCAAACCTTAATGGACGCAATAATCTAGATCAGAGTTCATCCATATACGCGGATGTTGAGAATTTGGGCAACTCCACGCAGGAAACCATTTTCAAGGCTATTGACCATCTGTCGAACGACCCCACTCTGCCCCGGATTGTCAGCCTGTCCCTATACGTTCCCGCCGACAAGTCCGAATTGTGGCAGATATGGGCGGAAAGCGAATGGCCCAGTCTGAAAGTGCGAACGAGGGGCATACAACATTTCACCAACGGCCAGAAATCGAAGAATTCAGCCGACCTCGCGATTGTCGCGGACGCGGTCGAAGACTTCGCTCTAGGCAAGACGGATTTCATATCGGTTATCAGCAACGACAGCGATTTCGGGGCATTGTTCGTAAAGATACGCGAGATGTCCAAGGAAAGAGGGGTCGGACATATCCCCTTCCTATGGATAACTCCATCAACAGGTGGCCCGTTATCACAAGAGATAAGCCGTTTCATCCCCAACCGATTCCGAATTGACCTGACAAACGCCCCCGATTCTAAAGCTCCCGCGTCTCTACCAAGCGCAGATCCCGATACCCCACAGAACAAGAGTCCCCAAACATCCAAGCGTACACCAAACAAGAGTATATCCAAGAGCGAGCGAATTGCCCGTGTTCTGATTCAATACCTGCCAGTGGGCAAGTTCAAGGCATCTGACGCGCACGCGGTAGTAAAGAGAAACTTGCCTCAATCTGCGGTTCCTAGCAACGCAGCTAAGTTTGGACAATTCCTGCTTAATGAAGTCTCGCCTGAGTTTGAAAAACTTGGTGGAAAGGTGAACAGGGATCAAAGTTCATCAAAAAGATATGAGGTTACCGAGAAGGCCAAGCAGTCTATTGAAAGAGGATAGCAGGCCGCGCATCTTGCAAATGGAAGATGGCCACGGGCGATTCACGGGCTAGGCCGTGTTGACATTTATCGTCATTCCCGCTTTCGCGGGAATCCATACGTATGGATTGTGGCCTGATTAGTCGCAATTTAGCCTGTTTGGAACGTTCAATTTTCAAATGTCAACAGAACCTAGTCGCGTTGATCGGCCTACCAGCCCGGTGAAGCTGTGGTCATCAACTTGCCTCAATCCATTGAGGCTATCGGCCAACCTCATAATCCATAAATTCGGAGGGACTTATAATCTCAACCGTGTGGAATCTCTCCAGGACAAGCAGGTCACGGTCTCCCGTCACGATATAGTCGGCGTTGCCCGCGATTGCGGTTCCCAACACATGGTCGTCATCCGGATCACGACAAATCTGCTCTCCAAAAGTAACTGGCTCAACCAACTCACCGCATAAGATGAGACTTGCACTGGCTTCTTCAATCTCTTCTGCGGTAAATCCGAATTTGCGGATGAGGGTACTGCTGAACTCGTTCAGGATAAATTCGGATATAACGATCTGGTGGCTTTCCGCACAGTATTCAAAGAGGCGCCTACAAACGCCACGAGTGATGAAAGCAGAAATGATGACGTTGGTGTCCAGGACGATTCTCACGACACGCGGTCAAAGACATCTTGCTCAGAATGTATTCCCATATTCTCCGCCTTGGCGGTCATACGATCCGCTATCACACGAAACCGGCGTATGAAGATATATCTGTCGAGGGCTTCCAAGATTAGCTCTTGTTCAGATTTCCTTTCCTCGCGCGCCAAGTCTCCCAGACTGGCAACGACCCTATCGGGTAGAGTGACTTCGATTGCTTTTGACACAACTCAAACCTCACGATGGGACTTCAATATTGAGATTAGCATGATTCCCCCAGTGCATCAATTGTGTGTTGACCGCCTACCGAACCCCCCATATAATTCCCACAACATCCCGCTCCACGGAGAAACGTCCCATGGCAGAGATCAGCCTCAGCCCGTCGGCTATCATCGAGCAGTTCAAGAAGAACGACGTGACTCACATCGTCTGGCTGCCCGACACCGAGACCAACTTCATGTACAACCAGATCATCTCGGACGAGGATCTGAACCTGGTGCCCATCTGCAGGGAGGGCGAGTCCATGCCCATAGCCGCAGGACTGTGGATAGGCGGCAAGAAGCCCGTCGTGCTGATCCAGAACACCGGCATGTTCGAGGCGGGCGACTCTATTCGCGGCATGGGTCTGGACCTCGGTATCCCTATGGTAATGGTCGTAGGATACAGGGGCTGGATGGGCGAAGGCGGCGAGATGACGGACTCCGCAGGCGTGTTCACCGAGCCGATTCTTGACGCCTGGGGCATCAGGCATTATATGGTGGAGACGGACGAGGATGTTGGGCGCATCTCGGAGGCGTTCGAGGACGCTGAGGAGAACCAGACGCTGGTCGCCTGTCTGCTGGGCGCGGAGTACGGGGACTAGGAATTAGGAATTGTCAATTCTTAATTGCCGAAGTTGGACTCCATGTCCAGCACCTTGTCCAGGCGGCGCTGGAACCGCTCCTCCGGCACGAACTCCGCCGACAGGAACGCGTCGGCTAGTTCACGCGCAAGCTCGATTCCGATGATTCGCGCTCCCATGCACAGCACGTTCATATCGTCGTGCTCCACGCCCTGGTGCGCCGAGTAGGTATCGTGGCAGACGCTTGCCCGCACTCCCTTCACCTTGTTCGCCGCCACCGACGCACCGACTCCGCTGCCGCAGATCATGATACCGCGTGCCGCCTCGCCCGAGGTCACCGACTCCGCAACGGACTTGGTAAAGTCAGGAAAGTCGTCCGCCGGGTCGAGTTCGTGAGCGCCCACATCCACTATCTCGTGCCCCAAGGATTGCACGTATCCCTTCAGCTCTTCCTTCAGGGGATAGCCCCCGTGGTCCGCTCCTATGACTACACGCATATCCGCCCCTTTCGATGATTCCCGTGTCGCACTGTTGTCCCAGTGTAGAAAGTGAGTCGTGGCAGCGTCAACCATTGATGCGATCCGGGAAGCATCATAAAGGTGGTGTGCAGCGGCACATTCGATTCTATCCACGAAGGACACGAAGAGGCACAAAGATATTGGGTATTGACATATTACGATGGATACGCACCAGAAATCTGATGCTTCCGTGCGAACCGACATTACCGATGATACAATCACCTCGAATTGAAGAAAGGGGATTTGGACTTGCCAGTAACCAAACTCGATATAACCAGCGTCACCCCGTTCGCGGGCGGACAAACATTCGGCGAGGTAGGAGCTTACAACCACCTCAAGGGCACCGCCCACTTCTCGGTTGACCCGCTTCACGCCAACAACAGCGCCATCACGGACATAGAACTCGCCCCGCGTGACTCGGAGGGCCGCGTTCACTTCTCGGCTGACTTCGAGATGCTTCAGCCCGCAGACCCAGAACGTGGCAGGGGCAGCATGATCTTCGACGTCGTCAACCGCGGGCGCAAGACGATTCTCGGATTCAACAGTTCGCCGCGCGCCATGGACCCGGGCGCCCCCCTGCATCCGGGCAACGGTTTCCTGATGCGCGAGGGATACACCGTCGTCTTTTGCGGCTGGCAGTCCGATGTACCGGCGGATGACCCTGACCGCATAAGCCTGTACGCCCCTCAGGCGCTGAACCCGGATGGCAGTGGCCTCACCGGACGTATGCTCTGCCAGTTCCAGTGCAACGAACCGACAAACGTCTTCCTGCTCGCAGACAGGATCCACGATCCGCACCCGCCGACCGAACCGCACGAACCGGGCGCGACTCTCACAGTGCGCGACCACCCGAACGGACCCGCGACCGACATAGCGAGAGACCAGTTCCAGTTCGTCCGTGTCGAGGACAAGCAGGTGGAGCCGGACCTCAATCACGTATATCTCAGGAGCGGCTTCGAGCCGGGCCGCATCTACCAGCTGGTCTATACAACCACGGGTACAGACGTCGTCGGGGTGGGAATGGCGTCGGTGCGGGACATCGTGTCCTTCCTCAAGTACGAGTCCGAGGAGGACGGCAACCCCTGTGCCGGCACGATAGACTACGCCCACGCCTTCGGCGCGTCCCAGAGCGGCCGTTTCCTCAGGACCTATATCTACTACGGGATGAACAACGACGAAAAGGGGCGCATCGCGCTCGACGGCATCATCCCTCACATCGCGGGCGGTATGCGCGGCGAGTTCAATCTCCGCTTCGGGCAGCCCTCCAAGGACGTGTGCTACATCATCCCCGAACTGTTCCCCTTCTCCGACATCGAGATGACCGATCCGGTTACCGGCGCAAGCGGCTCTCTGACCGCACGATTGGAAGAGAGCGGAAATATGCCGAAGATAATGTTCACCAACACGTCCGCCGAGTACTGGCGTGGCGACGCTGCGCTTATACACACGGACTTTTCCGCGATGACCGACGCCGCCGAGTCCGAAAACGTCCGCCGCTACCACTTCGCCGGAACTCAGCACGGCACAGGGACGTTCCCGCCCGAGACAATCCGGCAGATGGACGGACTGAAGGGCCAGTTGCCCTACAACGCTGTTGACTACTCGCCATTGCAGAGGGCGCAACTGAACAATCTCGATGCCTGGGTCAAGGGCGACGCACCCGCGCCCGCGTCCCGTCATCCCAGCCTGGACGACGGCACCGGAGTGGAGTCATACACCCTGCGCGAGAAGTTCGAGCGGATTCCGTCAGTGACATTCCCGCCCGAAGTCACCAGGGCCATGCGCCTGGACTATGGCGACGAGACTCACCTCGGGCGCACGGTCAAGCTGCCCGCGGAGCAGGGCGAAGAGTACCCGGCGATAGTCTCCAACGTTGACGACGACGGGAACGAAGTCGGAGGAATCCGGCTGCCGTCGGTGAGCGTTCCGCTCGCCACCAATACCGGCTGGAACCTGCGCCATCCCGACAATGGCAACCCTGACCTGGTAATCGGCATCACAGGCGGACTTGCCGGATGGACGCTGCCATTCCGCAAGTCGAAGGAGGACAGGGAAGCAGCCAGCGATCCGAGACCCGCGATAGAGGAGCGCTACGAGTCCAGAGACGACTACGTAGAGAAGGTAAAGCAGGCCGCGTCGGACCTCGCCTCGGAAGGCTACATTCTGGAGGAAGACATCGAGCGCGAGGCGGAAATGGCAGCCCACCGCTACGACTACTGGATGAACGGCGACGGGACGGCCTAGCCAGGCGCGTCAGAGATCGCTTGGCAGGTGGACTTCCAGCCAGTTTACGCGCTGGAAGTCCCTGTCGTTGGTGGCGATGGCGGGGATACGGCGGCGCTGCATTATGGCGAGAGATATGGAGTCGTTGACGAGGAAGCCGGTCTGCGCTCGCAGGTCCGAGGATATTTCCAGTATCTCGGCGTCAACTTGCAATATCTCGATGCCTATGTTCAGTATAATCCGAATAGCTTCGGATTAGTCTTGGAGTTGGGATGCAAGATCGGGCCTGCGTTTTAGCTTGCCCGGAACGTTGCCGGGTGTAACGAGGCTTTTATTAACTGCCTCTGTCATCATAAGCCTGTGAGCAACCTCAAGCAGGACATGAGTCCCTGTATAGGCTCTGACCTCCCTGCGCTCACATCGTAGAATTAATTCCCTGCATTCAGAAGAAGCTTGGTTAAAATGATAAACGAACACATTTGCATCTATGTAGATGCGTGCGCCTGGCGCTATATTTCTAAACGTCAAGGTAGCCCGGCTCGCGCATAACTGTCTCTATCGTCTCCCTGTCAGCTGGTATCAGGCCCCAAGACTTCTCTACCGCGCTTTTCCCTTTCTGAAGTTTGAGTTCCTTCAGCCGTAATTCCCGTTGCGCCTTCCAATACTCATGACCGAAAAGCCGCTCGCGGATAGCGCCTTCAATAAACTTGGATAAGTCCACTCCTATTTCATCCGCCGCTTCCATGGCTCCGATCAGCAGTTCTTCATCTATCGCAAGTTCGATCTTCTTCACCACACTCTCCTCAACACTCAGATATACTGAGACTGGAAACATCGGACTCTCAGAGTATCACATCGGCGTATATCACATGAACAAGACGACAAAGCAGATAAGTAAGAACGGCGTCCTCGGCCTGATGGACGACATCGAGGCCGAAGGCTGTGCTGCTAGCGTGTACGTGTCGGCCCGGACGCTGACCGAGCGGGACTATACACACCTTCTGCCGGATTCAGAGTCGGAACGATTTGAGATGGCAACCGCGCTGGAAGAATCAGGGAGTGGCGATACTGGAGCCGCAGTGTTCGTTACCGCTGAACGGATCGTGGTCGTCAGGCCGCCGATTCCGTTGCGCAACGACATCCGGGCGGCGGGGGCGCATACTGACGAACTGCGCCGTCTGTTGAACTCAGAACCAGTGATCGGTGTCGTGCTGCTACGTCTTGGCAGGTACGCGGTCGGCGTCCTGAGAGGCGAGTCCCTCGTCGCCACGAAAACCGACTCGCGCTACATGAAGAACCGGCACCGAGCGGGCGGGCAGTCCCAACGCCGATTCCAGCGCAGCCGGGAGCGCCTGATCCGAGAACTCTATGACAAGACATGCGAAATCACCCGGACCGTATTTTCGCCGCATCTCAGCAAGATGGACTACCTGTTTCTGGGCGGCGAGCGCGGCACGCTAAACGGATTCGTCAAGCGCTGCCCGATGATGCAACGAGAGCTTGAGCCCAAGTTGCTCGCTCGTCGTCTTGCCGTGGATCAGCCTAACCAGAAGGCCCTCAAGGGCATTTCTCGCGAGGTCTGGAAGAGTAGTGTAACCTTCTTCGAGGAAGGCTGAGCCTTCATCCTTATTCGGACAGAATGGTCATAACCCGAACAGAGTCGCACCCGCCCAGGCTTTTTTCTTATAGAAGGCTGAGGGCTTATTGCGCGGTGTAGCCGCCGTCCACGGTCAGGGCGACGCCTGTGACGTAGCTCGCGTCGTCCGATGCGAGATAGAGCGCGACATTCGCTATCTCCTCCGGCCTGCCCAGCCTGCCCATCGGGTGAAGTTCCTCGAGAAAGGCGTTCGTCTCAGGATCATCCGTGAGGACCCTGGTGAAGTTGGTGGCGACGAAGCCCGGGCACAGGCAGTTGACCCTGATGTTCTTGCGCGCGCTGTCTATGGCGAGCGTGCGCGTGAACTGCACGACGCCGCCCTTGGAAGGCGGGTAAGGATTGAACCCGCCTCCGAACCCGGCGGGATAGCCCACCAACCCCATTGTCGAGGCGAGGTTGATTATGGAGCCGCCGCCCGCCTTCTCCATCTCCGGGACCGCGTACCAGGACACGAGGTATGTCCCCTTGAGATTTACGTCAATCACTTTGTCCCAGATCGCTTCGGGAGACGCGCCTTCGGGAAGGGCGTTTCGGGCGCTGATTCCGGCGCTGTTCACCAGTATGTCCAGTCGCCCGAACTGATCTATGGTCGCCCGAACCATTTGCTCTGCGTCCTCCGCGCTGGATACGTCGCCGGACAGCGCGAGTCCACAGCCTCCCGGCTCTGAGATCATATTCGCGGTTTCTTGCGCGTTGGCAAGTGAGATGTCGGATGCCGCAACCGATGCACCCTCGTCGGCGAACAGCAGCGCCGCGGCGCGGCCTATGCCGGACCCGGCTCCGGTAATCAGGGCAACTTTGTCTTTCAAACGCATACGAAAGTCCTCGAATCGCCGCGCCGTAAGTTCGCACGGTCAGGTATTCATTCGGTACTATAGTATCCTTTCAGCCGTATGACCAAATCAAGACACCAATGGGTTTCGGAATAGTGCCGGTGGACCCCACTCCCAGACGCATAGTAGTCGTAGGAACGTCGGGCGCGGGCAAGACAACGTTCGCAAGTGAGCTCGCTCGCCTCCTCGATGTGCCTCACTTCGAACTCGATGCCTTTCGCCATGGCCCAAACTGGACAGAGACGCCCGATGACATTTTCAGAGAGAAGATATCGGACGCGCTCACGAGTCGGGAATGGGTTGTGGACGGCAACTATTCCGTAGCCAGGGATATAATCTGGACTAATGCAACGACCATAGTATGGCTGGACTATCCATTCAACGTGACCTTCTGGCGTCTGTTTCGCAGAACGATAAGCAGATACGTCAAACGCACCGAACTATGGAACGGCAACAGGGAGGACCTTAAGGGAGTCCTGTTCGCCAAGGACTCCCTGTTCGTGTGGGCGTTCAGGAGACACTGGAGCCGAAGGAAGTCCTATCCGCTCGCCTTCGCGCAACCGGAATACGCGCACCTCGATATTTTGCGGTTCCGCTCTCCCCGGGCAGCCGACCGATGGCTCAGTTCACTCAACGGCGCGGCAAAGAGATAGCGTTTCAGCTTACACGTCCATCATCTTGTCGGGTGTGAGCAGTTCCATGAACTCAATGCGGTTGCTCTCCACGTACTCGAGTGCCGCTCGTCCGGCCATCAGCACTTCTTGCGGGATGTTGTTGCCTTCCCGCATCGGCGACATAATCGCCTCCTCCGTCCACTCCAGCACCACCACGTTGGTTTCGCCCGGCAGCGTTCCGCCGTTGAAATAGACCTTGAACTCGCCCCGGTGTCCGGTGTCGTGATACATCTGCGCCTGTTTGTGGATCATGCTCGCGACTCTGCGCGACTCGCCGGGCTTGGTATTGAAGATTCTTCTTACCAGGTACATAGTTAACCCCTAATTTATGAAATCCATCTCAGTATTAGCCGCTGTCAGCTTTGAATGTGCAAATTTCTGGTTGCATCTTTTTAACTCAAGTTTATACTATACTTCAATTCGCCAATGCTATATCCGTCCATTTCAGTGACTCTTCACACTTACATCCATGTCCAATTCTCATCACGTCAGTATAAGCGATGTTTACATGAGCTTCGACAGAGACGAGGACAGTAGGTATGTACTTCAAGATATCAACTTCGAAGTTGCGCACGGTGAATTCATCTGTCTCATAGGGCCGAGCGGTTGCGGCAAGTCCACTTTGTTGAGGCTCATCGGCGGCCTGATAGAGCCGACTTCGGGCAGTATTCGGATTGATAATCTGACCCCCGCCGAGGCGCAGGCGAAAAAGGCATTCGGGTTCGTGTTCCAGGAACCGGCGCTGCTGGCATGGCGCACGGTAGCAGACAATGTGCGACTTCCCTTGGAAGTCAATCTCCAGAACAATCCTGTGAACTCACATTCCGTCACGGAGTTGCTGAGTCTGGTGGGATTGGAAAGGTACGCGAACCACTATCCTTCTCAGTTGTCCGGCGGGATGCTTCAGAGAGTTGCCATTGCGCGCGCGCTGGCGTCCGGAGCGTCGCTGCTATTGATGGACGAGCCTTTCGGAGCGCTTGACGAAATAACACGGGCGGCTATGGCGTATGAACTGCTGAGGATATGGAACGCCGACAAGAAGAGTGTCGTATTCGTTACTCACAGTATTTCCGAGGCTGTTACCCTCTCCGATAGGGTGGCGGTAATGTCCAGCAGGCCCGGGCACATCGTGGAGATGGTCAAGATCAACCTTCCAAGACCGCGAACTCGCAGCATGGAGCGTCAGCCTGCATTCCGACGATATTCGGAATGGCTGCATGACCTTCTTTGGCAAGGGAACCGGAATGAACAAGTCATCGCTAGATAGACGTATCAGCGTAATGGGAGAGACCCGACGCAAGTCTCCCACTGCCATCTTCAGCGTATGGCGTACCAGGCTCGGGCTTAGCTATATCCTGCCGCCAGTGATTGCCTTGAGTGTCGCGGGCGTCGCATGGGAGGTATGGACGCGGTTGACCGGTGTGCCAACGTACCTGGTGCCGGCTCCTTCCGTAGTTCTGGACAGGCTGGCGGGCGATATTTGGTACTTCCTGGGACATGGAGCGGTAACGCTGGCGGAGGCGCTCGTGGGATTCGCTCTCGGAACAATAGTAGCGCTCATCGGAGCCGTATTGATGACGCAGTCGCGCTACATCGAACGCAGTCTGCTGCCACTGGCGATTCTGGTAAAGGTTACACCGGTTGTGGCGGTTGCTCCGCTGTTCGTGATCTGGTTCGGATTCGGTCCGGCTCCCAAGGTGCTGATAGTTGCTCTGATTACCTTCTTCCCCGTACTCGTGAATGCTGTCACGGGGTTCAGATCCGTAGATAGGGGGGCGATGGAATTTCTTCGCTCTATCCGCGCCTCCCGGCGTGAGATTTTCCTGAAGCTCAGGGCGCCGAGCGCGACTCCGTACCTGTTCTCCGCGTTTCGGGTTTCCGTCCCCTTGGCAGTGATAGGGGCAGTGATAGGCGAGTGGTTCAGCGCCGACCGGGGTCTGGGTAGCGTAATTATCGTGGCGCACGCCAATCTGGATATGCCCACACTGTTCAGCGCGATATTCGTGCTGTCTTTCATGGGAATCGGCCTGACCATTCTGCTGTCGGTTATCGAGAAGCGGGCGCTCTTCTGGCACGAATCTTCAAACGTAGTGTAAGTTGCGTATTTGGTTGGTATGCAAAGGAAAGTAACCACTTATGAGTATAGTAAGAACATTGATCCTGGCGCCGATCTTCATATTGTCGTCCCTCTTCGTACTTGGATGCGCGGAGCCTGAACCCGAAGTCCAGAGTGTGCGGTTCATAGCGGGATATAAGGCCCAGGCGAACCTGCCGCTCGTGGCGGTGTACGCCGCCCAGGAGATGGGGTATTTTCAGGAGCAGGGGCTGGAAGTGGATATCCAACACTCGATTGGGGAGTCCATGAACCTGCTCATGGGCGGCGAGGCGGACTTCGTGTCTGCGGACGCCGGATACACGCTTAAGCTCAAGGCAGATCCCGGACTGCCAATCGTCGCGATTGCTTTGTTCGGTCAGCGAGGCCAGCAGTCGTTTATCGCGCTGTCCGACTCGGGCATTAGCGAGCCGGGCGACTGGGAAGGCAGGACTTTCGGATACAAAGGCACAATTCCGCCTGAATACCTGGCAATCGTGAACTCCGCGCAGGTGGACAGGTCCAAGATACAGGAGGTCAGGGTCGGATATGACCCGCGGATCCTGACCGAGGGCCAGGTGGACCTGCTGGCGGTATTCAAGTCGAATGAACCGAACCTCGTGCGCGGCCTCGGATTCGAGGTAGTGGCGTTCGACGCGGCGGACTTTGGCATGCAGACGATGGGTCTTACATACGTGACGCGGGAAGATTTCGCTGAAGAGAATCCTGAAACCACGACCCGCTTCCTCAAGGCGACGATGAAGGGCATGGAATACGCTTTTTCGAATACGGAAGAGGCCCTAGACTTTGTAATGAAGTACGCGGAGGGAGAGGACCGCGACCACATGAGGTACATGATGCTGGAGGAGAAGAGGGACGCCACGTCGCCGTTGACAGAGGAGAACGGATTCGGCTGGATGACCTCGGAACAGTGGAAGAGCTTCCATGACTCGCTGCTGGAGTATGAGGGTCTATCCAATGCGGTTGACGTAGAATCGGCGTTTACAAACCGTTTTCTAGGTGATATTTACGAAGATGGCGTTCTACAATGGCCGTGATTGTAATGTCGAACCTCTGACATGGCTGAACACCAGAGAATCAAACACATTTATCGAGGCAGTTAAATGGGTAACTCAGCATCAGACGGGCAGGTTGATCGGCAGACGGCCTATGAGATACTGGAACTGGCGATAGACAAGGGCGCTCTGACGTTCGGGGAGTTCCAGCTTTCTGCCGGCGGAACAAGCAGCTACTACTTCGACGGACGCATTCTTGCCCTGGACCCGGAGGGTGGCTACCGAGTCGCTAAGGCATTCCTACCCATTCTGCGCGAATGTGGCGCGCAGGCTATCGCTGGCCCGACACTGGGCGCCGACCCGATAGTGTCGGCGGTCTCCGTGGTGAGCCACATAGAAGGATACCCTATGCCAGGCTTGATCGTGCGCGGCGAGACCAAGGGACACGGCGGCAGGAGGCAGATCGAGGGACCGACATCCATGCTCCGCGAGGGATCGCCGGTGGTGGTAGTGGACGACACCTGTACGACTGGCTCCAGCCTGTTTCACGCCATCGAAGCAGTCGAGAGCGAGGGTTACGAGGTCGTCAAGGTACTTTCTATACTCGACCGCAATGAGGGCGGCAGCGCGGAACTGAGACGCAGGGGATATTCTTACCATGCGCTCCTATCCGCGAATGAAGATGGGGAGATTGGCCCGTCGGACTGACGCCGTGACGCCTACCCGGCAACTCCCTGCCAGATGAGCCGGATGCCGAGCAGCAGCACTACTACCAGAAGCATCCGCATTACCCAGACACCTCCGATTCGGCCTGAGAGCATGGCGCCTATCTGCCCGCCGATGATGAGACCGACGCCGATGAAGAGCAACGTCGGGAACAGTTCTATATGCCCCAGGTATCCGTGAGTCAGCGCGCCCGCGCTGCCGTAGATAGCCAGAGCGAAGACCGATGACGCGGCGGCTATTCTAACAGGAAATCCGAAGGCCAGAACGAGGATCGGCGTTCTGAGGAATCCCCCTCCTATTCCGAAGAAGCTGGAAATGAACCCAAGCACGACATTGAAAGAGGTGGCAAGCGTTTCGTTGAATTCGTAGCGATACTCTTGGCCGGCTGACGTTATGATGTGGCGTTCGCTGACAGGCATGGATATGCGGCGGCGCGACTGTCCGATTCGCAGGATTCGCACTATGTTGGGACGAAACGCGAGCTGCAATGCAAGCAGGACCAGTAGTATGCCGAACAGCGTTCTGAACATCTCCGGGGCAACCGCTCCTACCCCGAACGCGCCGATGACGGCCCCAGGCGTAGCCGCCGCGGCGAAGAGGAACGCGCTGCGGTAGTCCACGACCTTCTTCCTGATGTAGATAAGAGCTACCAGGATACTGTTCAGGGCTATTGCCGTAAGAACCGTGCCTGCGACGATCTCCGGATCTTCGGAGTCGAAGGCTAGCAGGAGCATCGGACTGAGTATGAAGCCGCCGCCCGCTCCGACGAGAACGCCGTAGGCGCCGGAGCCCACTCCCAATAGGACCATCAGTGTCCAGTCGAGGTATTCCAACGGCCCTCCGAGATTCAATCCGGGCTATGATTCATCTTGGACGATCTTATCGCCGGATCATACTGGATTCCCACCTTCGCGGGAATGACGAGTGCATTTCGTCAGTTCATCAAGTCATTCAATACCGTCCGCACCATGTCAGAGGGTACATCATTTCGGGTAGTGGCGTTGCCTATGCCGTCTAGGAGAACCCAGCGTATCGAGCCGGAGGCGACCTTCTTGTCGGAGAGCATAGCTTGGGATACGGCTTCGGGGTCAACGCCCCTGGCGTCCAGTGGAAGGCCGTAGGTGGTGAGGACGGAACGCTGGCGCTCGACTTCGGAGTCGGACATCATGCCCATTTGCCGGCCAATGTTCGCGGCTCCCATCATGCCGACGCTGACGGCCTCGCCGTGCAGGTAGCGACCGTAGCCGGTGGCCGCTTCGATGCCGTGTCCAATGGTATGTCCGTAGTTGAGCAGGACCCGAATTCCGAGCGTCTCCTTTTCGTCCTGGGAAACGACATTCGCCTTTATCGCCATGCTGCGACGAATGACATCGGTGGCTATCTCCGGCTCCAGGGACTGTATCTCGTCCGGCAGGCTCTCGAACGTGGAAAGCAGATCGTCGTCCATTATGAGGCCATGTTTTATCGCCTCGGCCCAACCCGACGCGAGCTCGCGAGGCGGCAGCGTTTGCAACGTAGAAACGTCGGCCAGGACGAATTTGGGTTGGTAAAAGGCTCCGACGAGATTCTTGCCCTGGGGAAGGTCAACGGCGGTCTTGCCGCCGATTGCGGCATCCATCATTGCCAGAAGGCTGGTCGGCACCTGGGCATACGGTATTCCGCGAAGATATGTGGCAGCCACGAATCCGGCGAGATCACCAACCACTCCGCCGCCCACCGCAAGAATGAGATGACCGCGTTCAGCCTTCAGGGAAGCCAGCCAGTGATATATGTGCTGGGCAGTTTCGAGAGTCTTGCTCTGTTCGCCGGGAGGGATGAAGAAGAGGTGTGTTGGTATTCCCACACTCTCCATCGCCCGCTGGGCGCGCCGCGCTTGGGGCTGGACATAGTTGTCGGAGATAATATACGCAGCCGGTGGGTCCAATACACTGCGTACGCGCTCGCCGAGTTCTTCGATGATGTCCCATCCTACCCAGAGTGGGTAGTCGCCGGAGGACGTGCGAACCTGGGCGGCGGTGTCACCATGGATTCCCGCCTTCGCGGGAATTACGGAAGCGCCGTCAGGTGAGACGGGTTGGGACTGCAAGTGAGCGTTGACCATTTCGAACCCCCGAACGACCTCCGCTGCCGCGTCCGCTGGCGTCAGGAAGTCGGTGTGAACTGTCCAGTGCGCCAGAGTATAGTTGAACTGTCTGAGGGCCTTCAAGGAACGGACACGCTCCTCGAGGTCGGCGGCTTCCAGCATCGGCCTCGCCGCGACATCATCCTGGGAGCGCTGTTCGGCCAGGCGTCGGAGTATCGTCTCAGGACGCGCTTCCAGCAAAACCACTACGCCGTTAGCTTCCATGACGGCGCGGTTGCGCTCGTCCATGATGATGCCGCCGCCCGTGGAAACGATCTGCCTGTCGGCGCGGGCTACTCTCTCGAGGGTTTCGCGCTCGATGCGGCGAAATTCATCTTCGCCGTGGCGGCTGAAGATGTCTTCGATTGCCAGTCCCTGGGAGGCAACTATCTCATCATCGGTGTCCACGAAGGTCCATCCGAGCAGTCGGGCGGCCTCACGGCCGATGGTAGTCTTACCAGCGCCCGAGAATCCTGTGATGAATACGTTGGGTCTGGTCACCGGACTGGTCCTTTATCTGGACTTGGTATTAGTCCGAAATGCCGTTGGCGGCCAGATAGTCCACAGCCTGTTGGACGGTCTGTATGTTCTCGGCGTCTTCATCGGAGATTTCCAAGGTGACGTCGTCGTCGGAGAACTCTTCTTCAAAAGCCATGATAAGCTCGACCAGGTCCAGGGAGTCGGCATTGAGGTCTTCGGTGAAAGAGGCATCGAGCACAACTTCGGACTCATCTACGCTTAGTTTTTCGGCTACAACTTCCTGTACCCGCTCCAATATCGTTGCCACTGCTATACCTCCGTATCGGCAGAACTTGTAATTGGCGACAGTTCCTTCGATACCGAAGTCTCCATCACCGACCCAAGCACGCCGTTGACGAACCTGGGGGAGCTATCAGAACCGAATATCTTGGCAAGCTCCACTGCCTCGTTGATCGCGACCTTTGGCGGAGCGTCGCCCCCCATAGTCATCTCGTATATGGCCATCCTGAGCAGATTGCGGTCAATTACGGACATATGCGAGACAGGCCAGCTTGGGGCGAACTCGGTGATTATCTTATCCAATTCATTGATATTTTCAAGGACGCCTTCGGTCATACCCGTGAGGAACTCATCCGCGGGCGCGGACAAGTCCTGAGACTCGCGCCTGTAAGAAAGCACGTCATCAAGGGTATGGGAAACGCAATCCACTTCGGACAGAACCTGCAACACCGCGGCGCGCATCAAACGCCTGGTGTTGGGTACTCTGTTCTGAATCAGCGCCATTTCTCACAGTCTGGTTGCTTGAGTCTTGATTTGACACTATCGGACACGCGGACGCGCCCGCAGATTATACATACTCGACGACGCGAACCACTAGTTTCTACGCAACTTGAGTATAGATTCCAAGTCAGTGACGTTAGACGTCTTCGCCCGGCGATTGATGCGTTTGACCATACCGCTGAGGGCACGCCCCGGCCCTATCTCCACAAAGCTGTCCACGCCGGATCCCACCATGTAATCTATGGTGTCCTTCCACTGGACGGTGTTGCATACTTGGGATAGAAGTTCCTGCTTGATTTCGGAAGCGTCGGTCAAGGGGGAGCCTGTGCAATTGGCGACTATGGGAACGCGGGCATCATGGAAGTCCATGCTCTCGATAGCGTTCATAAGGCCAGCCCTGGCAGGCTCCATCAGGCCGGAGTGGAACGCACCGCCTACCCTGAGGCCGATGACTTTCTTGGCGCCCCTAGCTTCGCAGAGGTCCATAGCCCTGGCGATTGCCATGCGCTCACCACTGATGACTATCTGGTCGCCGGTGTTTACGTTGGATATCCATACGCCGGTCTCGCGGACGACTTCCTGAAGCGCGATCTGGTCGAGCCCGATCACCGCCGCCATGGTCCCGGGGTTCTGGTCGCAGGCTTCCTGCATGAGCCTCCCCCTCTCCTGAACGAGCAAGGCGGTCTGGTCAACCGACAGCGCTCCCGATACGGCGAGGGCGGTGTATTCTCCGAGGCTGTGTCCGGCCATGAAGATCGGCTGTGGCAGGATTTCGGCATCGAGTTCCTGTTCCATAGCGCTCATGCAGGCGAGGCTGACAGCCATGATGCCGGGCTGGGCATTTACCGTCTGGCGAAGTTCGTCTTCCGGGCCCTCGAACATTATGTTGGTGAGGGATCGCCCTAGCGCGTCGTCAATCTGGTCGAACACGTCCCGAGCGGCCGGAGAGTTATCGTAAAGCTCTTTTCCCATGCCGACTGCCTGCGCGCCCTGTCCTGGGAAAAGATAGGCTACTTCGGGGCCGCGAGCTTCGCTATTGAACGTGAGTGTCATATCAAAAACTCCAATTGGGAGCTTCACAGAGCATGGATTCCCGCTTCCGCGAGAATGACAGATGCTTGGCGCTAGAACACGTCAGAACTTGTGTCGGGGATTACTTCCCGTCCGTTGTAGTAGCCGCAGCTAACACAGACCCTGTGAGGGAGTCGGGCGCTCTGGCATTGCGGGCATCGGGAAAGCGAAACGCCCTTAATGGCAAAATGGGCGGAGCGTCCACCCTGTCGCTTCTTGGAATGCTTCTTCTTAGGTAGTGGCGGCATTTGGCGTTTCTCGCTTCGGTTCTAGTTCTTGTCCGGGGCTACCGACATCAGTTCGAGAAGCGGGCCCCACCTGGCATCAATGGGAGCCTCGCATGAGCAGACGTTATTATTCAGATCCAACCCGCAGGTTGGGCAAAGACCGGCGCACTGATGGTCGCACAACGGCTTCATCGGCAGCGCCATAATCGTGTATTCTCTCACCGTTCCGGTGAGGTCGAGAATGTGATTCTCGTCTATCGTGCAGTAGTCCTTATCATCGTCGTCCGGCGGCGATACTTTCGCTCCGGTCATGGGATTCAGGGTTGGAACGAACTCCTCTTCGATCTCCAAGTGTATGGGATAGCTGAAAGGTATCAGACACCGCCCACATTCAGAGTCTATGGCGGAATTCAGAGTCGCGCTCACCCAGACACTCTTGTTGGTCCGCAGAAGTCTCACACTTCCTCGAATCCTGGCCCCGCGAATATCCTCGGTAAGATTTGCAATCTCGTCCAAATGATATTCTCGGCTGGAGCCGCTGGGCTGCATCAGCAACTGTGAAACGTTTAACTCCATGTCAAACCCCTGCAAGAAGGGAGCCCCAACCGTCAATTCAGGGAATTTTAGTGAACAGAGTGGAATAGTGTCAAGTTTCACAACATAGATTTGTCAGTTGTGAAACAAGCGCCGGGGAATTGAGGATGCGCGCGGATCAAGCGGCACATCCTCAACAGCATAGGAGACGCGAGTATCTCAACTACGTTAATCTTCGAGTTCGGCGAGGATGCCCTTCACGTAGTCAACGCTTCGCTTGTCCTTGTGGAGTTGGTCGCCGGTATTGGTGCCTTCGAGAGCGAAGTAGCCGTCGTATCCGGCCTCGTGCATGGCGGAGAGGGCGAAGCGATAGTCTATGTCACCGTCAGGCAGGGGCGTTCGTATGAAGTACGAGTGGTTGAGTTCAGGGATGTGGACGCGCTGGAGGCTCTTGCAGTGCCAATACTTGGAGTGGGGCGCGAGCGCGACGATGCACTCTTCCATCGTCTCTTCGGGCTCTTCGTATGTCCAGAGGACGTTGCCCAGGTCTGGATTGGCGAACACGTTCGGACTGTTGGTGAGTTCAAGGAGGTGGAGCGTTGACCAGGAGTTGTCAGCGATGGAGTGCTGGTGGACTTCGATAGTTATGTTGATGCCGTCGTCTCCCGCTATTGCGCCAACTTCTCTCAAGGCGTTGGCGGTACGAACGAAGTCGTCCTCGGTAGCGAGGGCGCTGGAGCCGTGCGATGAGGGCTCGCCGCTGGGGCCGGTATCAAGCGTGGCGTCGCGCGGGGGCGTTCCCAAGGCGGTGTTCACCACGCCCACGCCTGTCCACCCGGCGATCTCGACAGCCTTCTCGAGCTTCGCGCGGTTCTCGGCGGCCACGTTGGGCTGGCAGAGGCCGCCGCCCGCCCTGATGGCGACACAGGGAGTTCCGGCGTCTTCAAGTATGGACTGAAATTCGGTTGCGGTCTTCTTGGTGGCGTCGAAGCCTCCGAACGCCTCGAATCCGAGTTCTATGCCGTCGAATCCGATGTCATTGACCCTGCCGAGGTACTCGGTGCGAGTCTTGGGATCACCAGGGATGTTCCAGGCCGCGCCCGCCTCGAAGGGGTAGAAGGTTCCTCGTCTGAATGCGTATGCGATTTTCATCTCGTCTCCTCCCGGAGAGTTCCATAGTCGTCAGTTGTCAGTCAACAGGCTCTTGTTGCACGAATTCTCTCAACCATCTTTCAGCAAATCATCCAGAGCGTAAAGAGCGATGTGGGCCGCAAATAGCTCATAGCACGTGTAGATGGTATCGCACTCTGTGCATCCAGAGTGAAAATACAGGCTTTCCTGCCCTATACGCGCGTCTTTCATTGCGCGCCTAATACGCAAGAACGTCGAAGCGCCGAATACACCAGTCCCGACTGCTGTCGCGACAGGAGCGGCAGCCGCTATCGCCGCGCCTGCTCCGAGGGCGGCTGCGAAGGTGATTCCGCCCGCAACGATTCCACCGGCAACTCCGGCTTTGGCGGTATCCGCAGCAACATCGCGAGCGGCTTCCTTGAAGTTCTTTCTGCCCCTTGCGATGTGAATGCCGTTCTCTGCCGCGCTTATAGGAAGTTCGAGCGCGGCAGATATTGCTCCGGCGCGTCCGGCGCTCGTGGCAACACCTTTGGACACAATTTTAGTAGCGTGTGCGCCGTTCTTCACTTTGTTCCCTATCAGTTCGGGTCTGGTCATGTTATCAGCGCCGCGCCGCAAATTGCTCCTGGCAGACTCCCACACGACGTTGCCCGCGCTTTTGGCTTTGGCGGGAGCGCTCGCTACGGACTCTATGTGACTGGCGTGTCTGCCCTTGGTGAAACTTCTGGCAGCCCCTTCACCTAAATTTCGGACAGGAGCGGGAATACTCGAATTGAAGAACTGTTCGGCTTGAGCGTCAGTTCGAATACCGCGCTTGCCCCCCAACCCCGCTGTTTTGAACTTCATCCTGCTGGAGGCGCTTAGATTCTGAAACTTGGCAGTGGGATCAACTCGGTTGTTCATAAACGCATGAAACGCAGACCCCGATTTTTGCTGGTTTCCCCCACCGTATTCTAGGAAATAGCGGTTATCCCGAATGGCGTTGTCTCCTAGCTGTATTGAATGGCCGCAATACACACATTCACGCTTTCCACGGGAGACAAAGGATGTGTGACTAGAAGCGTATGCCTGATAGCAAGAAATATCGGATACACATCCGGGACAATCAAGGTGAAAGTGTGGATAGTCTCCCCGTCGCTCTCCTTTCGGCATCCGGGCGGGGACTGACGCGAAGCATAGTTCCCCATCGAAGATAGCGTGGTTGCACCCACTACATGAAATCGCGGCTTCAAGTTTCAATACCCACATTGTTCACTCCAATCTGGTCAATTGATCAGCGCCGTTTCAGTCGTCGTCTGTCATGGTCATGAGACGGGAGACCAGAAGTCGGACCGATGTGATGGACTCTTGTCGTTCCTCGGATTCCATAAAGTCGTGATAGAAGTTGGCGTGGAACTTCTCGGCAACGCCGAACGCGGCGCGAAGGAAGGGGTCGTCGCGTTCTTCAGAGAGTCTTCGGACCGCTATTCTCATCGCATTATGAGATCCATAGGGCCAGCCACGCCGTTGGGACACGGCCATAACCGCATGGGACGCGGCTCCCCACATCTTCTCACACCCCTGCAATATATCTCCGGATTCAAACTCCTTGTCGGCGACTTCAAGGAAGTCCTGGGCCGTCTGTATGTGTTCGTGAACCAACATAACGCTGACCTCTAATCTCTATGACGCCATGTCCACCCTGTTACTCACTATCATCCATGGCTTCTATCCGCTTCCTGAGCCTGTCGAGTTCGGCTTCGGCCTCTCTGCGCGCGGCGGCCTCGCGGTCTCGTTCGGCTTCGGCTTGGTCGGCGCGTTCCACCTCGTCGGCGTGAGTGCGTAAGTAGCTCTCAGTCCTGGGGTTATACCAACGCAATTCGCCGTATTCCCAGCATACATACAGTCCAAGAAACTCGCTGTAACCGCGGCAGCGGTCCTCATCCAGCCACTCAATCTCGATGGGCTGGTACACGCCGTTCTCCAAGCCGTCTCCGGCTAGCGCGGTGTCGTGATATTCTCCCCCAGACGGGTCGAATCTCCAATACTCAGGTATCCCATAGGATTCGTAGTCTCGCCGCTTGTTGGTGTAGTCATTCTCCCCGGTCGTCGCGGACGCCACCTCCAGAACGAAGTCAGGAGGCTTACCCTGCTGTTCTATCGCATAGCCCCACTGTTCGATGATGATGGCGCGATTTATGTTGTCCGCTATGAGAAGGTCAGGTCTTCGAATCCCCGCGCTCTGCCTCGGCGTCCAGCCTACCGGAACCTCGCCCAGGACTATGGTGGTCTCAGGATTGCCCATATAGAGTTCCAATGCGTAGATGTGGGAGGGGCGGTAGAGATAGATAGGATTATTCATATCGTCCCGGGGCGGGAACTCGGGGAAGCGTTCGAGTTCCGTGTATGTACTTGTAGTCTCAATCGTTCTGCCGACCATTTGTCTCTCCAGTGTGGATTTAGATTACGGTCAGTAGGCCCTGGTAGTGGTCGGGAAGTTTTCGCAGGAATTCTGGGTGGCGCAGGTAGCGTGATATATCCGGCGCTTTGGACGCGGGCTTGACTTTGGCAGACGGGAAAGGGACGCTGTCCACATCGCAAATCAGTCTATGTAGTTCTTGAATTTGGGGATGTGTCCTTATCTTGATCCTGCGTACCGCACGTTGGAACGTCTTATTTTTGCTGTCCAGTTCTGATAGCGATCTGTTGAGTCGTTTGGATTCGTTCTTGAATTCACTCTCTTGTCTGCGCCTGGATTTCATTTCCTGTAGTGTCAGAAAAATCTCAACCACCCCGAACGGATCTAAGACCGATAGTACGTGTGCACCTATCCCGGGTGTCAAGGATTCTATTTCGGCGGAAATTTTTTGGGCGGAGGCTTCCAGCGCCTTGACAGACCGCTCCTGGCTTTCACGCGCTTGTGTAAACTGATTAGCAAACTCTCGCTGAATCTCCTCACCGAGTCGTTCTAAATCGTAGTCTTTACCCCCGGACGACCAAGCTTCGATTTTGGGTCTTACTAGGATACCGACATTCAGGTTTTCGATAATCTCGTCGAATTGGAACACCAAGGCATAGTCTTCTTGCCCTGAGCCGGTGGGCATCATGTACATTGGCGCGGAACATTCAGGGAAGATTTTGTCAATTGCCTCATTGGAAAATTCCAGGGTCTGCTCTGTCAAGCCTGCCACTCTGGAATTCGCTTCATCCAGGAACTCTTGCGACGCCGATGCGGATGACTTCGCAGTATCCACAACTTTTTCCGATGCTGCGCGAGCTTGCTGGGACAACTGATCTGCGGATTGGCTCGCCGCGCCCACTGTTTTTTCGGCTGTGTCTCGAACTCTCTGGGATAGCTGGTCCGTGTCAACTGACGAGAGTCTTTCTTTGGAAGCGTCGCGCGCCCGCTCAGCCGCAGATGTGGCGTCTCGCGCCAATTTGCGAATGTTCCCGAACCTTGGCATTCTGCCCTCCGTGTTCCAGCAATTAAGGGTTGCTCACGCACATTATTTTCGGAGGCTTAGTTCAGCCCGAAGGACTCGTTTGCCATGTCCACTATGTATCGGCTTATGGAGAGCGAGGATGTGGCGCCAGGGGATGGGGCGCTCAGGACGTGTATCGCGCCCTCGGTCTGGGCGATGCTGAAGTCCTGGAGCAGCGCGCCGTTGTCGTCAACGACCTGGGCACGAACCCCGGCGCCGGGCGCGTAGAGGTCGTCTCCTGTAATCTCTGGCACGAGGGTCTGGAGAGACTTGACGAACACGGACTTGACCAGCGAGCGGTACTGCTCGTCAATTCCGGTCTTCCAATACTTCATGGACATCTTCCAGAAGCCCGGATAAGTGAATGTATCCAACGTGTCCCCAAGTGAGAACGATGTCTTGGTGTATCCCTCGCGCTTCAGGGCTAGTACGGCATTGGGGCCGGCTTCGACTGAGCCGTTGATGCGCTTTGTAAAGTGTACGCCGAGGAACGGAAGCGATGGGTCTGGCACCGGGTATATGAGTCCCTTCACAAGATGAGAACTCTCAGGCCTGATGGAGAAATATTCGCCCCTGAACGGGATGATGCGAACGCCGATTTCCACGTTCATCATTCGGGCTACCTTGTCGGCGTGGAGTCCGGCGCAGTTGATGATGTTCCTGGCTGTGAAGTCGCCCGCGCCGGTCTGGATATGCACGGAGCCGTTGCTCCTGGAGATGGAGTGGACCTCGGCGTCGAGAACGAGGTCGCCGCCGTTCTCGCGCATCTCTATGGAGTACGCCTCGGACACCTTGGTGAAGTCTATGATGCCGGTGTTGGGCGACCATATCGCCTTGACCCCGGCGACGTGTGGCTCATGCTCTCTGAGTTCATCGGGCCCGATGAGTTCGAGGCCCTCCGCGCCGTTGGCGGTCCCGCGCCGGTAGAGTTCCTCGAGTCCGGGGACCTCGGATTCGTTGACGGCGACTATGATCTTGCCGCACATCTCGTATTCGACGCCATGCTCGTCGCAGAACTCCCTCAGAAGCCTGCCGCCCGTGGAGCAGAAGTTGGCCTTCTGTGAGCCGGGAGCGTAGTAGATGCCGGCGTGTATGACACCGGAGTTGTGTCCGGTCTGGTGCTGGGCGACGACGGACTCCTTCTCGATGACGACTACCTTCTGGTCGGGATGTTCCTGGGTAATCCTCATCGCGGTGGCCAGTCCAATTATGCCGCCACCAATGATGGCGATGTCGTAGTTTCGGGAGTTCATTTCATTTCCTCAGGGGGCGTGATCTGCGGCAGATTTCCGGTTGCCGGGTAAGCCGAGACGAATTGTATCACAGCGGCGAGAATCTGATGGCAGGTGGCGCAATTCGGGTTTGCAGGCGTCGGGATTGTTCTATAATGGAGACGCGACAGGCATAGGGAGGCGGAGATGGTTGTACAAGAAACGAAAAGAAAGTTTACATACGAGGACTACGCGAAGACGCCTGAGGGTGAACGGTATGAGCTTATGGACGGAGAGTTGATAATGGCGGCTGCGCCGAACATGGCACATCAGAATGCACAGTCTATTATAGGCGGAGAGTTTTACGTTCTTGTGAGAGATAGAAACCTGGGATGGGTCTATTTCTCTCCGACGGACGTGTATCTGTCGGACACGGACGTGGTTCAGCCAGATTTGCTGTTCATATCCAGGGCGCGGTCGCACATCAGGACAGGAAAGAATATACGAGGCGCGCCGGACCTGGTGGTCGAGATTCTGTCGCCTTCCACATCCGCCAATGACTGGGGGTACAAGAAGGACCTGTACGCGAGGCACGGGGTGAAGGAATTCTGGCTTGTGGACCCATACGCGAAGCAGGTGATCGTAATGCTCCTGAAGGACGGGAGCTATGAGATAGTTGGCGTTTACAGGGAGGATGACACGCTGAGGTCGCCGACCCTGGAGGGGTTCGAATTGGATTTGAGCCGGGTCTTCGACGAGGTGTTCGAGGAGATCCTGGCGGACGTTCTGGAAGAAATGTCGTAAAGGGATTTTCTATGTCGTATTCGGCGATCATCGTGGGGGCGGGACACAATGGGCTCGTCGCGGCCAACTACCTGGCGAAGTCGGGAGGGCGTGTGCTGGTGCTGGAACGCCGCGATTTCGTGGGCGGAGCGTGCATAACCGAGGAGCTGTTCCCGGACTTCCGGGTTTCGTCCTGCTCGTACATATGCCACATGCTCCAGGGCAAGGTGATTGACGACCTGGAACTCCGAAATCATGGACTCGACATCCATCCGGTGGACCCGTACCGCTTTCAGCCGTTCCCGAGCGGCAACTATATGCTGCGGTGGCACGATCAGCAGCGCAACGCGGAAGAGATAGCTCGAATGTCGCCGGGCGACCTGGAAGGGTACCATCGCTACCAAGGCTTCATGCGGAGGGCCGCGGGCATCCTGCATCGCTATTTCCTGGAGAGCCCGCCGACGCTTGCGCAGGTGACCGAAGACGTGCGCGGGACCCAGGATGAGGCTGTGTGGGAGCGGATGCTGACGGGGAATATGCGAGACCTCGTGGAGGAGCATTTCGAGTCGCCGGAGGTCAGAGCGGTCTTCATTGACGCGGAGGACGCGGGCGATCCTCGCGCTCCGGGTTCGATAATGTCCATAGCCTACCTTGACACCGATATGTTCACGGAGGATGAGAATTTCGGCATCCCGCACGGGGGAATGGGCGGCATAACACAGGCAATGGCGCGGGCAGCGGAGTCTCTCAGCGCCGAGATTCGCACGAACGCGGTGGTGAACCGGATACTCGTTCAGGACGGAAGGGCGGTCGGTGTGGAGCTCGACGACGGAGAGCGAATCGAGGCGGACGTGGTGCTGTCGAACGCCGACCCGAAGCGCACTTTCCTGTCGCTGATGGATGAGTCGGATCTGGCTCCTGAGGTTGTTCGGGGTATCCGTAGGCTGAAGACGGACGTGTCCTATCTGAAGTTCCACGCCGCGCTGGACGAACTGCCGGATTTCACCCACTACCTCGGAAGCCGGTACGACGAGAATCTCCTGGTGCAGGTACGCATCTGTCCGTCTGTCGAATACTTCCAGCAGAGCGCGGACGACGCGCGGGCGGGAAGGCCGTCTTCGGCTCCGGTCATGCACATACAGATCCCGTCGGTGCTGGACAAGTCGCTGACGCCGGAGGGCAAGCACGTGATGTCAATCTGGGTACTCTACGCTCCGGTAAGGCCGCGCGAAGGCACTTGGGACGATCTGCGGGAACAGACGGGCGAACATCTTATTGACACCATAGGGGAGTACGCGCCCAACTTCCGAAAGTCGGTCAGGGACTGGGAGCTATTCACGCCCATGGAACTGGAAGAGCGGGTCGGCCTGACGGACGGCAACATTCGCCACCTGGATATCACGTCGGCGCAGATTCTGGCCAACAGGCCGAGCAACCTGTTCGATGGCTACAAGACTCCGGTAGAGGGGCTGTATCTATGCGGTGCGGGCACGCATCCCGGCGGCGAGGTGACGGGCGCTCCCGGACACAATGCGGCTCACGCGGTGCTGCGGGACTGGGAAGCGATCTAGGGTAGCCTAAAGGCTTCTCCCCTGTCAGGCCCTCTATTTGGAGCGAACAGGTTTTCCTTCGGGGGGAGCGTCTTCCGACTCTTTGTTCCGATGAGCGAATGCCATTTCGTCACCCACCCGCATCATGTCGGGCAGAACTATCCCGCCGGAGAAGATTATCTTCATCGCGTCCTCGACACTGATGTCGGTCTCGACAACCTCGTCCTCAGGAATTATGGCCAGCATACCGGACGTAGGATTCGGAACCGTGGCGATGTAGATAGCCAGCATGACCCGGTCTTCGGTCGGAACGTAGAATTGCCCTGTGACCAGGCCCATCGCGCGGACACCTTCTCGCGGCCAATCCAGGAAGACGACCCGGCTGTACTGGCTGCTCATGGGGGTAGAGATAGCCTCGGTCGCCTGGTTGGCGACCGTGTATATCTTGCCGACGATGGGGATACGGTCCAGGATCGTGTTAAGGGCCACCTTTACGCTTCTCTGCCCCCTTTCTCCCGTAACTATCCAGCCAAGCACATAGAGGAAAGCGAGTACGCCCGAGACTGCTATCAGCCATGCGAGGGGGGTGGAGACGGGAACCTGTTCCATGTACGGGACCCGGAGAAGCAGCATGGTGATCGGTCTGAGCAGGTTTTCGAGAATCGCGATGAGGTAGCGCAGTATGAGCAAGGTGACCAGGAGCGGGATTATCACCAGCAGCCCCCGGGTCATGCGTCGCCAGAAGTGACGTTCCACCTTGCGGAACGCGGGAACCCTCTCGGGTCCTCCGTCTTCGGGCGTGTTTATTCCATGCCTGTTCTGCTCTTTATCGTCCATGAGTCGCAGCCTCGATGAACTTCGCGCGTATTTCGGCGCTGCCCTGCCTGATCGTAACGCGGTGATATGATATACCAGAGTAGGGGAAGTATCCAATGTCGGATGCTGAATCGAACGAAGTTGTAACGGGCCGGTTGACTCGTGGGGGAGTTCAGTCTCCGGCCATGCCCGACCACAGCTCCGGCGTAAGACTACCGTAGTATCCAAGCATCCTGTCGGCGACATGGTTCCAGCCCATGCTGAGCGCCTTTTCGCGGGCGGAACGGCCCATAGCGTCCCTCAGGTCGGGGTTGGCCAGCAGCATGTCCAGACGCTGGGCGAACGCCTCCGGGCAGCGCCACGGCACAAGGTAGCCCGTCTTCGCATTTTCCACGAACGTCTTGAGTCCACCCACTCTCGATACGACGACCGGCGTTCCGCAGGCCATGGCCTCGAGCGGAGCGAGTCCGAAGCTCTCGGCGTGGGACGGCAGTACATAAATATCGGCTGCGCTGTAGTAAGCGGGCAGCCGATCCTGTGGGACGGGGCCGGTGAATGTCACCGAGTCTCTTATGCCTAATTCTTCGGCTATCGTCTTCAGACGCTCCATCTCGGTATCGCCGCTCGGATTTCCGCCGACGACCATGAGGCGGAGGTCGTTCGCGCACTCCAGCAGAGGAACGGCGCGGATCAGAATGTCTATGCCTTTAAGCGGCTCGATTCGGCCCACGTACAGGATGATATTTTCTTCCTCTATGCCGAGTTCACGGCGAGCGCAGTCCTGTTCTACGGGAGAGAACATATCCAGATTCACACCCGCGGGTATCACCTCGACCTTGTGAGGCGGGGCGTTGTACAGGCTGATGACGTCGTGCTTTTCTTCCTCGGTGGATACGACAATCCCGTCCGCGTCGGACATTACGAGCGCTTCTATGTCCTGCCTGAGCTGCGGTTCGCGCTCGCCGACCCGCGCTCTCAGCTTGGTCTTGGCGAGTGTGTGAAAGGTGGTTGCGTGGGGAACGTTCCACTCGCGGCTGAGCGCCATGCCAACCCTGCCGGAGAGCCAGTAGTGGCTGTGAATCATGTCGTAGCGGGTCTCTTCGGACCGCTGGAAGTCGTAGAGTTCGCGGATGAACATAGGGATGTAGTTGAACAGGTCTTCTTTGGCGGCGTCCAGAGGACCCGCGTCGAGGTGGATGACCCTGGCGCCGTCTTCGAGTTCCACTATTTTGGGATCGGCGGGATCGTGGAATCGGGTGAAGACATCAACTTCGTAACCCTTTGCGGCGAATTCGCGGGCTAACTGAAGTACATATACGTTCATCCCGCCGGTGTCCTTCTCCCCCAACCTCGCCACCGGACACCCATGAAAACTCAACAGCGCCAGCCTACTACACATAAACATCTCCGACTAAGAGCGCGGCCCCACCCAGTTCCATGATTTGAGAGTGATGTATTCACCCTCACCCTAGCCTTCTCCCTCAAGGGAGAGGGGACTTTCGCCTACCCCTGTAAGCCCATCAAGGGAGAGCAGGCTTATGGCCCCGGCCCGCGCTGTCAGCGCGTCACCGTCATGTGGAACACCGCCTCGTCCCTGCCGCCCAGATTGTACTTGTATCTTTCGTTGCCCTTGAGGAAGTTGAACACCTTGCGGTTTTCCTCGATTGCCGTCCGGATGCTCAGGGCCTTGTTCAACAGCCCTACGCTGAGTCTCGAATAGCCGGGCTCGTAACCGCTGTTGTACAGGAGGAAGTCTCCGCCGTAATCGAAGCAGATGCACGCGGCGACCTTCTCTCCGTCAACCTCGAGGAAGTATAGCCTGAACTGGTCGCGGCTTGCCAACTCATGGGCCATATCCAGGAAGAACCTCTCCCTGTCCGGGGTCATAAATTCGTTTTTGTCCTCGCGGCTGGCTCGCAGCAGCGTGAAGAACTCCCGCATCGAGCCGTCCAGAGAGTCACCGTTGGTGGCGGCGTACTGCCTGTTTTCGCTCTCGCGGTCCAGCCTTCGCAGCTTGCGCCTGAGTTCGTGCCTGTCCTTCTTCCTGAGTCCGGCCAGAAATTCGTCCCAGGTGTCCGGGAGTTCGGCCTTTGGGGTCGTCTCCTCCTCTTCGACAACGACACTCCAACCCTTCGCTTTGGCGAGGTTGGGGATGTACTCCAGGGTCGGTGAGCCGCTGGGGAGCGAGGGAAGATCCAGGTTTGTCCACTCCATGCCGGACAGATGGTTCACCATTTCAGAGTAGAAGCGGTCTTCATTGTCTCGCGGAACCACGAAGTCGAGGTAGTCGTACAGGTCTTTGTCGCCCAGGAAGGTGAGATTACCGTTTCCACCGGTCATAAGGGGCGCGATGCCCAGCAGTTCGGAGTCGTCGGAGACCGAGAGTATCAGGGAGTCGCTGCCCTCGCCGAAGTTGTCCCACCAGGTCTTGTGCCACCAGGGAGTGACGAACACGGTGTTTGTCGCCGACAGTGGCAGGATTTCCTCCCAGCGCTCCCAGATGGAGTCGAAACTTTCCTGTCGGACCGAGATTGCCATACTTGTAACGCTCTCCTATCCTACCGACAATGCCTGTTCGACGGCGGAGAGGTCGGGAGGATACTCTTCCATCCATTCGGGCTCTATTTCGTTGGCGAGGTCGGGGTCCTTGAGTCCTGAGCCGGTGATGATGCAGACGACCTTCTTGCCTTCGAGATTCAGGCCGGCCTCGGTGTGCTTGAGCAACCCCGCGACACCGGCGGCGGACGCTGGTTCGCAGAATACGCCCTCTTTGTTTGCCATGAGCTTGTAGGCGTCGAGGATGTCCTCGTCGGATACCATGTCAATCGTTCCGCCCGACTGGTCGCGCGCGTTTATGGCGGCGTTCCAGCTTGCGGGGTTGCCAATGCGAATGGCTGAGGCGATTGTCTCCGGCTCGGGCACGACGTCGCCGCGCACTATGGGGGCGGCTCCCTGGGCCTGGAAGCCCATCATGCGCGGGCGGACGGAAGTCCACTCCGCGCCGAAAGCCTCCTGAAAGCCGCGCCAGTACGCGGTGATGTTGCCCGCGTTGCCGACGGGAATGAATACGAAATCGGGCGCCGTTTCGAGGTCCTCGACGATCTCGAACGCGGCTGTCTTCTGTCCCTGAATACGATGCGGGTTGACCGAGTTTACGAGTATTATCGGATGCCTGCTGGTGAGTTCTCGGACAAGCTCGAGCGCGTGGTCGAAGCTGCCCTGTATCAGCATAATCCGCGCGCCGTAGGCGATGGCCTGCGCGAGTTTGCCTCTGGATATGTTGCCCTTTGGCACGATGATAGTGGTGGGAATGTCCATGTACGCGCCGTAGGCGGCGGCGGACGCGCTGGTATTGCCGGTGGAGGCGCAGGCGATGCTCCGGCCTCCGGCCTCTATGGCCTTGGCGACGGCGACTACCATGCCGCGGTCCTTGAACGACCCCGTGGGGTTGCAGCCCTCCAGCTTGAAATAGAGTTCGTCGCAGCCGACCATGTCGCCTATCGCGCGGGACTTCACAAGCGGAGTGTCGCCCTCTCCGAGTGAGAAGATGGGCGTGTCGTCCGTAACCGGCAGATGGGCGCGGTATTTTTCAAGGACGCCTTTTTTCATTTCTTAATCATTTTCTCAGAGAATGAACATGGATAGCAAGCGACAGGTCCAGAGGCGAAGTTACTTCGGCGACTAGCGGATGGCGCGATACCATTCGGGCAGGCTATCGTCGTTGGCGGCCCAGGTCTGCTGGCAGCGACAGTCGGTGGGAGAGTCGAGGTCGGCGATGGCGCGGCGCATTATAGGAGCGAGTTCCTCGGCGGTAATCATTACCCAGTCCCTTTCGTCCTCGACCCCGGCTACGTCGCTGAGCCAGGACAGTCCGGCGAAGCACATCTCGAGCTCTCTGAAGTAAACAACCTCCGGGTAGATCGTGGTGCAGATGATGTCCGCGCCCCAGCGCCGGTACATGTCTATCTCGGCGGGGGTTTCGTTGTACGGTCCCTGAACGCATATGTTGACTGCGCCGTCGCGCACCGTCCTGCCGGACTCGGCGCGCGACGCATCAACGAGGGCGCGCCGCATTCCCGGGCAGAAGGGGACATCCATGTTGGCCCTGAACCAGCCCTTGTCGTCCGCGAAGATAGTGGTGGGGAACCGCTCGCACATTCGGATGTAGTCGTCGTAAACCACGAGGTCGCCGACGTTGAAGTCCCTGTTCACCCCGCCAAAGCCGTTGAGCGTAATGACGCGCCTGACACCCAGTTGCCTGAAGGCGAGCGCGTGCGCGGCGTGATTCACGATGTCGGAGCGCATATCGTTGTCCTGTCCGAACCGGCGGATGTAGTAAATGGTCGCGCCGCCGACCGTTCCCTCGAGGACGCTGACATCGCCGAATCGCGTCTTTACGTCGGTCCTCGACACCTCTTGCTCGATGATCCCCTCGTAGCTCACGGCTCCCAGTATTCCAACATTCATGGTCTCCCCCCGTCTGTGGATGTTGTGTACAGGCCGCAGTGTATAAAGCGCTTGCGGCGCGGTCAATTCACGGAGGAAGCCCCCACTCGTCAGAATCGGGATTTGCGGGCTGAACAGATGTATAGGATATGTTGGCTAGAGGCAAACGAGTTGGGCGGTCAGGGGTCTTCGTATTCCTCTTCGAGTTCTTCGATGAGTTCGATGAAGAATTCGAGCTCATCGCACTCGTCGCAACCCCTGCACAGGCAGAAGTAGAAGTCGTCCCGGTCCAGATCGTAGTATTCGCCCGGATCGAATATGTAAGTTTCGGGAGCCTCCATTCGCTGAGTGAGCGACCTTGAGAGCAGGTCGTCGGGCACGGCGACAACCCTGTGCTCGGGATTCCGATCTCCGGCAAAACGGTTGAATTCTTCTATGAGCCTTTCGGCCTCGACCCTTGCGGAGTCGAGGTCGGGTTGGTCGGACGCCCGGCGGATGATGGAGCGGTAGATGGATTCTTCTTCCTCCGCGCAGTGTTCTCTGGCGTATTCGTGGTGCGGGCGGGGTGGGGGATTTTCAATTGGCAATTCAGAATTATCAATTGGGTCAGACGTGGGTGAATTTTCAATTGGCAATTCAGAATTATCAATTGGGTCGGACGTGGGTGAATTTTCAATTGGCAATTCAGAATTATCAATTGGGTCGGACGTGGGTTCTGAGTGAGTGGGTTTGTCGGCCGGGGCTGAGACGGGTTCGGAGGCCGGTTCGGTGTGGGTGGGCGCCGGTGGAGCGGGTTCGTCGTCGTAGTCGAATTCTATCTGTCGGATGAGTTCTTTGGCGGCGGCCAGTCGAAGGTAGGGCTTATACTCTGGATAGTAGCCCTTCATTATGCCGACGAAGCGGATGATAATGTCCCTGCCGTCGTTGGTCTCTTTCTTGACCAGGCGGTAGAGTTCGGAGGTGGAGGCGGCCATGTCCTTCTTGGGCAGGTCTTCGTCTTCGGGGTGGACTCTCTTGAAGGGAGTCTGGACGTAGGTCCTTCTGAGGTAGCGCTTGCCTTCTTCCAGACCTATTCTCGCGAGTATTCTGGCGGCGGCTATCTTGTGCGAGCGGGCGTAGTCCTTAGCCCTGAGTCCGAAGAGGTTCGGGGCGTCTTCGACTATCATGAAGGTGCTCTTGAGGAAGCGAACGACATCGCGTCCGTCGTTGGTCTCTTCGAGGACGATCTGTTTGAGTTGTGGGTTTGGTCTTGTTCTGGTTCTGGGCATTGGAGTTATTAGTTGTTAGTCGGCCTGGCGCACATGAGTTCTGCGTAATTTATAGAGTACGAATGTTCGGTCAGGTTGTCAAGGGGGATTTTGAGATGAGCGGTAGTCGTTGTTCGGCAATGGTATAATCACGAAACCCCCTGCCCATGTGGAGATTTTGGTGACAAGGAGCAGTCATGTCGGAATTGCATAGACTAGGTGTCGCGGATGCGGCGAAACGGATTCGGGACGGTCAGGTCTCGTCCACAGACCTTGCGCAGGCGCTGCTTGAACGCATCGAGGCGTTCGAGCCGGCGCTGCAAGCGTGGGTTACGGTGGACCGCGAGGACGTCCTGAGCGAGGCTCGGCGGCGGGACGAGGAGCGGGCCGCGGGCGACATCGCTGGGCCGTTGCACGGCGTTCCGGTCGGCCTGAAGGACATCTTCTATACCGAGGGGATGAAGACGACGGCCTGCTCTCCGATCTACGAGGACTTCGTGCCGGACTACGACGCGACCTGTGTCGCCATGCTGAAAGAGGCCGGAGCTATCGTGCTGGGCAAGGCGGTGACGACCGAGTTCGCGTCCGGCGATCCATCCCGCACGCGCAATCCGTGGAATCCTGCCCACACGCCGGGCGGGTCGAGCAGCGGATCGACGGCGGCTGTGTCGGTGGGGATGTGTTCGGCGGCGCTGGGGTCGCAGACGGGCGGCTCGACCGGGCGTCCGGCGGCTTACAATGGTATCGTTGGGCTGAAGCCGACTTACGGGCGCATAAGCTGTTATGGAGTGGTGCCGCTCAGCTGGTCGCTGGATACTGTGGGCATCCTCACCCGCAGCGTGGAGGACGCGGCGGTCATGCTGCAAGCTATGGCGGGATATGACAGCAAAGATCCGGGATCGTATGACGCGCCCGTACCGGATTACCTGGCGGAGATGGATTCGATGAGCCGCGCGCCGCGAATCGGGCTGATAAGGGAGTTCTTCTTCGACCACTCTTCGCCTGAGGTACGGGAGCATACTGATGGGATCGCGCGCAGGCTCGCTGAGGCGGGGGCCGAGGTGGTAGAGATTGGCCTGCCGGACACCTTCGGCTCGGCGCACGATTGCCAGCGCGTGGTGAGCAGCGTGGAGGCCGCCACCGTCCACGAACCGAACTTCCTGGAGAGGCCGGACGATTATGGCCCCAAGATTCGGGCAAGCATAGAAGCGGGGATGCAGACCCCAGCGACCAGATATGCGCACGCCATGCGGATGCGCGGCAGGTTTCGCGCCGATTTGGTAGAGGCGCTGCAGGGTGTGGACGCGGCGTTGACGCCGGCGACGCCGGAGCCTGCCCCCAAAGATCTGTCCACTACCGGAGATCCAGCGTTTCAGTCGCCGTGGACTTCGGCAGGGCTGCCCGCAATCGTGATTCCGTCGGGAGTCAGCGAATCGGGTCTGCCGCTGGCTGTGCAGCTGGCCGGGCAACCCTTCCAGGAGGGCAATCTGCTTGGCGTCGCGCGCTGGTGCGAGGATGTGCTGGAGAGCAGTCTGTGGCCTCCGGCATACGCGTAAGGCTTATCCACCCTCACCCCCGTATCAAGTACGGGGCAGGCTCTAGCCATCTCCCGGGGGAGAGGGGATAAATCGGAAGAGGTTACACTACGGTCGCGCTGTCCACGATGGATTCGGCCTTGGCGCGGTCGGCGGCGGAGATGGCGACTATGGTGTAGCCGTCGCTGCGGTCAACGATGTGCAGGCTCTGTATGTTGACGCCAGCGTCCTTGAATCTCTCGGCCACCTTGGCGAGGGCGCCGGGTTCGTCCGGGAGCCTTAGGAGCAGCGAGTCGTCGGAGACCGTCTTGAAGCCGGCCTGGGTCAGCGCGCGCAGGGCGTCGTCGTAGGCGTCGGTGGTGAGGGTGATGTACCCTTCCTCGGCATGTCTCTCGGTGCTGATGGTCTCTATGTTGACGCCCTTGTCGGCAAGCGTCCTGCTTATGTCGGCTATGACGCCCACTTCGTTCTTCGCCATTACGATGATTCTGTTCATCCTGCCGCGCTCCGGTTATTCTGATCTTCGATGCAGTCGTCAACAATCATGTCTATCGTCTCTCGCTTCACGTGGGGCATCGTAATGAGATGCGCGATGTCTTCGTATGGCGCAAGCTGCCACTTGCGGACCACCTCGTAGGACGGTCTGGGAAAGACGACCGTGACCGAGTTCTTGTTTCGCCAGGCGGGTATGCCGCTGTCGTTGAAACGGGCGACCGCGTACTCGGCGACGTTCAGACACTCGGACACGATTTCATGGAATCCGTCCAGCCCGCGCTGTTGAAAAGCGTACCACAGCATGAGCGGCGTGATGGCGTTTCGGGAGCCGGTGAGGGTGGTGTCCAGCACACCGACGTACTCGATGGAGCGGGAGATGCGCCCGACGTAGTCGCTGCGAGTGAGCGCGACGCCACAGGGCATGGGCGAGCCGACCATCTTATGTCCGCTCACGGCTACGCTGTCGAAGCCCGCGTCGAACCCGAAGGGCTGCGGCTCGTCCACGAAGGGCAGGATCATGCCGCTCAGGGCGGCGTCGGCGTGGATGTAGTAGTTCGTGATGGCCAGATCGTCGAGGATGTCGCGGACCTTGCTCACGTCGTCAATCGCGCCTTTCATGGTGGTGCCTATGTTCGCCATGAATATGACGGGCACGTCTCGATTGATGCGGATGCTCTCGTGTAGATCGTCGTAGTCTATCTCGCCGTTGTCGAAGCTCTTGATCATGATGTTGCGCGCCTTGAGGACCCTCATTATCTTGACCACGCTGTAGTGGGTGTCCTGGGAGAAATAGACGATGCCGTCGGGGAACATCTCGCGGCCAATGTAGAGACCGTACATATTCCCCTCGGTACCCCCGGAAGTGACGTATCCCCAGGCGTCGTCGCGGGGCAGGCGCATCATGTCCGCGAAGAGGCCGATGACCTCGCGCTCCATTTCGTGCGTGTTGCTGAGGAAATTGCTGTCGTGAAAGGGATCGCCTACATTGTTGGCGCAGTAGGCCAGAAACGGGAGGAGTTCGGAGTAGTCGAAGTCCTGGTTGCAGGGGTAGCCGACTATCCGAGACTTGAGCTCGTCGAACTCACGCAGCAGGGTGTCCAGGCGGTTCCGGGCTTGAGTATCCATTTGTTTCACCTCCGGCCTGTCATTGAAAACACACCGAATCCCTGGCTGCGATTCGCTTAGTTTAATCGTAGCGCAGAAATCACGGCGCTTCAATTGTTTACTTTGCCACAAATTGCTCTTAGACTGCGACTGTCCCCGCTCTCCGTATATCAAATCCAGCGAGGTGATGACGAACCCTTGCTTGCGGCAAGAAGAACGCTCCCGGCAATCGCCGCGTCCATGCTGGCGTCGCTTATCGTATTCGGCGCCGCATACGCCGAGGAGCCGGACGCCGAGCCAACCCCGTTCGAGTTTATGCTGACGGCGCTTGCCGACGCGAACGACCGCGGCATACTGACCGGCGCAATCAGCGAGGCGCTGGCCGATATGCTCATCGAGTACCTGATCACACCCGAAACCGGCGAAAGCCCGGAAGAGGTCAGGGTTCGTCTGACCGTTCAAGGGCAGTCGGCCTTTCAGCTTCTCATGGCGGTTCTCAGAGACGCTAATGATAAAGGCGCGCTGTCCGACATCCTGAGCGACCTGATATCCGAACTGGTCATCGAGCGCCTGATTGCGCCCCATACCGGCGAAACCTCGCAAATGGTGGCGGAACGTCTCAGAGAGCGGCGCGCGCATCCCCAAGCGTGGCAATGGGAGTGGATGAAGGACGGAATAACGGAGTCCGAAAGAGTTGGCATCAAGTATCTACAGTATCTTCAGGAGCTATCCGAGCGCGGCTTCGAAGAGCTGGCGCGCAAGTCTTGGATCCAGGACGATCTGATATGGCTTGAAGCGGATGTATAAAACGCTTGTTGAGCATCGCCGAGGTACAGAAAACCGGAGCCGATGAGCTGATCGTCGAAATCCTGAGGATGCCCTTTCTGAACAGGGTCGAGAGTACCGATTCCCACGCTATGAGTGTCTTGGCCTGGATACACCTCCGGAATCCGGGCGGTCTGACTCAATTCCTGTCAGACCCCCGACTGACGGGCGGAATCACTGACGCAACTACCGGTATCGTGATCCTCGCTGAGCTGGAGGAAGAGAACCCGGAAGCCGCGGAGGTCATGTGGGCCGTCCCGTGGATTGCCGACGGCTTGGTCAAAGAGGAGGCGCTGTTAATCAGCGAAATCGTTCAGCTTGCTACCCACAATCCGTCGCTTGGCGCGATAGCGATGGAGTTCGCAAATGGTTACTCAGGGGACTTGGTTCTGTACCTGGTTGACTCTCTCAGGAATTTTGAGTCCGCTCCATCGCAGTTTGAAGCGCTTGCCGCGCAGCCATGGTTCACGGACGGTCTGACCGTAGAAGAAGCTGCTCTTGTAGTCGTCTTAGAGTGTGTCGTCAAATAGAGGTAAGAGATGATAAGTTGATGCTTAAATAGTGAAACAGGAGCATCATATGTCAGCGTCACATCGTCGGCACGATCTATCGGATCGAGTGTGGGACCGCTTGGAACCTCTTCTGCCAGGGGGCGCTGGCAAGGTTGGCAGGCCTGCCTTCGACAACCGCCTGTTTCTGAATGCTGTATTTTGGATTTTACGCACCGGTGCACCCTGACGTGATCTGCCCCCGGACTACGGAGACTGGAAGAATACACATCGCCGTTTCTGTCGTTGGCGAGACCGGGACGTGTGGGGGAAACTGCTGGATGAGGTGATTGATGAGCCTGATTTTGAGTGGTTGATGATTGACTCCAGTCATGTCAAGGTGCATCCTCATGCTGCGGGAGCTGCGGGAGGAAATCAGGAGATGGCGCGTACAAAAGGGGGCTGAACACCAAAGTGCATCTGGCGGTGGATTCCCATGGTATGCCGGTACGTCTGATTCTAACCGAAGGAACCACCGCTGACTGTTCTGAGGCAATTGCATTGATTGAGGACATAGAGGCGGAACATCTGTTGGCGGACAAAGGATACGATAGCAATGAAATCGTGGAGGCGGCGTTAGCTTTAGGGATGAATCCTGTTATCCCACCCAGAAGCAATCGTAAGAACCCTCGCGTGTATGATCGGCACCTATATAAACTGCGACATCTGGTGGAAAATGCCTTTCTCTACCTGAAACAATGGCGAGGGGTGGCAACACGTTACGCTAAACGGGGAGATTCTTTCCTGGCTATCTGCCAAATACGCGCTCTGGTACTGTGGACTAAATTATTTTGACGACACACTCTAGGTACGGCGGCCCAATCCAATCCGAACCTGTTTCACGTTCTGCTCCAGGACCATTACATACAGTCTCGCGCTGCGGACCTGCCGCTCGCGGGCAATGTCAACATCTGGGCTATTCAACCCTTTCCCTTCCCGCCGGGAGACGACTCCGTCGCCGTCATCGAAGATACGGCCCGGATAACCGAGGAGTTCCTTGGAGTCCCCTTTCCCACGACCGACGTCATTCTTCTCATACCGGATGCCCACTCCACAGAATACAGGATCGACTTAGGGCATTACAGAAAATTCATGATCCTCAGCAGACTGGATGGCGAGGTGTATTCCATTCCTCATGAGACGGCTCACTACTACTTCCATCATAACTTCGGCCAGTGGTGGTTTGTAGAAGGCGCAGCCGAATTCGTCGAAGCCTACTTCAACCATACTAAGGGATCGCAGGAGCTTGAAAGCCGCGGGGCCGAAATATCAGTGTGGGTTCAGCAGGACTGCGTCAATGATGGGATAGAAAACATACGTCACACTGAGTATCTCAGGATGTACGTGTACACGGGTCGGACTTATCTCCCCGGCGCATGTACGTACAGAATGGGTGAGAATTTCTTTCTCCAGACGTTCGAGACGATAGGCAGAGAAGCGATGTCATCGGCACTAAGGGAGTTGTACCTGCCCAACAAGGAATTCATTCGAACCGGAGATTCGAGAGAGCCTCCCACCGAAGAGGAAATATACGATGTCTTCCTGAAACACGCTCCCGACGACAAGAGGGAAGAGTTCCGAGATTTGTACAGGAGACTGCATGGCGGAGCCGTGGCGTTTCCCGACATAGATTACTCCGACGACCATGGCGATGAAGCCACGTCAGCCACTTCGATAGAGGCGGGAGTACCAGTCGAGGGCGCTCTGGACTACATCTTCGACTTCGATTACTTCAGGTTCGACGCCGAACAGGACGGCAAGTATCGCATCAACGTCGGGCACAGTACGCTTCGGTACAGGAGCGTGAACCTGTACGGTCCCGATGGAGTGTCTTCGGAGCGTAGGAGGTGGCTGTCCAGATGGAATACGGGATCCGGGCCCGAGACGCTTTGGATAGCGCCCGGTTCGGGTGAATACTACTTCGCGGTACAGAATTTTGGCGGGATGGAAGGGTCTTATACGCTGTCAATTGACAGGATCGAGGACCGGATGGATGACCATGGCGATACGATAGCCACCGCCTCAGACCTCGTCTTGTCCCAGGCGTTGAATGGACGGGTGGATGACTATTTCGACCTGGATTTCTTCAAGTTCCGGGCCTCAGAGGGCAGCGGGTATAGGATAGATATTCGTGGACATTCACTGGACATATTCAGTCTCAGGCTTCATGCGTCCGACGGCGCTGTACTGGAAAACTGGGATGACCAGTCCTCAGACGGCCGTTCTATACAGGCCAACGTATCTCTGGACTGGACAGCTATGAGTTCAGGTGAATACTTCATCGCCATATACGATGTATTTGGCAGCGGAGGCGCATACAGCTTGACTATCAGCGAAATTGACGATGACGCTTCGGTAGCTGGGCAGACCACAGGCGTTGCGGAAGTTCGAGGCGGTTGTCCGCCTATGTGCTCAGGGAATTCGGTAATCTATGAAAACCCTGAGATGATGTCCCGATAGTTGAAAATCCCTTCCCCCTCGACGGGGGAAGGCTAGGATGGGGGTGAAACCCCAACATAGAATGTCAACAGAACCTGGCGCCAAGGGATTTCAGTTTCGAAAGTCTCGGTAATCTCAATCACCAGCGCAATTCCGACAGGGGGGTCTTGCCACCCTCCGGAGGGCCGTCGCTGACGATGCGACCGCTGCTCATCTCGACCACCCTGTCGGCGATGCGGGATATTTCGCGGTTATGGGTAACTACCAGCACGGCTCTGTCTCCAGTGGCCTGTTCGATCAACAATTCCAGTATCTGCGCGCCCGTCCTGAAGTCCAACTCGCCGGTCGGCTCGTCGGCCAGCAGGACGGGATTGCCGGTCGCCAGCGCCCTGGCGATTGCGACGCGCTGCTGCTCGCCGCCGGACAGTTCGTGAGGAAAGTGGCTGATGCGGTCGCCGAGGCCCACGGACTCCAGGACGTCTTCGGGCGCGGTGAGACCGCGCTTGCCCGCGACGTCTATGCCAAATTCCACGTTTTCGAGCGCGGTGAGGCCGGGAAAGAGGTTGAAGCTCTGGAATATGAAGCTCACGGTCTGTCGCCTGAGAGCGAACAGTTCGGACCGGGACGCTTCGGTGATGTCGCGTCCGCCGACCGAAACGCTTCCCTCGGTGGGCGTGTCCAGCGCGCCGATGATATTGAGCAGGGTGGTCTTGCCGCTGCCGGACGGCCCCAGCACGACGACGAATTCGCCGTCGTCCACGTGCAGTTGGACGTCGTCCAGCGCGCGCACCTCGACGGGCCCTATCTGGTATATCTTGGAAACCCCAACCAAGTCTATCAAGTCGTTCCGCCCCTTCGAATTCGCGGGAATCTCGTCACATCAATCGTAGCATACGCCCAGACTGATTATCTCTCTTCCGAGGCGATCCTTGCGGGAACGATTCATGGAGAAGATTTCAGAAGTCCCCTCTCCCTTGAGGGAGAGGGTTAGGGTGACTAGCTTGGAAGTCTGCCACTTCTCAACAGTGGGCAGTGTCCTGAAGCGTCTTTTGAAATCGTCTCGATTCATGCACATCTTGTTGTAAACGCGGGAAGTCCAAAGTAGAATACGCCGAAAATCCGGCGCATTGGACACGACCTTGGAGGGCACATCATGAAACTGGCGCTTCAGTACGAAATGCAGAGGCCGAGTCTGGACGACCGGCTGGTCCTCCAGGAGACGATGGAGCAGTGCATCCTGGCCGACGAGGTAGGATTCGACTACCTGTGGTTCGTGGAGCATCACTTTCTGACAGGATTTTCGGCGTCGCCGTGTCCTGAACTGGTATATGCCGCGCTCAGCCAGCGCACCAAGCAGATTCGGCTCGGTTTGGGCGTGGTAATCCTGCCGTACCACCATCCGAACCGGGTGGCGGAGCGCGTGGCGATGCTGGACCATCTCTCCGAGGGCAGGGTGGACTTCGGGACCGGACGCTCCGCGCCCTACGAACTGACGGGCATGGGCATTGACCCGAGGGACAGCCGCGAAATGTGGGAGGAGTCCCTCACGATGGTACCCAAGATATGGGAGTCTGACTGGTTCGAGTACGAGGGCAAATACTGGCAGGTGCCGTCGCGACAGGTGCTTCCCAAGCCGTACCAGGACCCGCACCCGCCGATCTGGGTGGCGGCGCTGCAGCCGTCCACATACGAGATAGCCGCTTCCAAGGGCATCGGAGTATTGGCATTCGGTTCGAGCGCCCCCTCCTCTCTCGAACCCTACATTCGCGACTACAAGGAGAATGTGAAGAAGGCGAACCCGGTGGGCGCTTTCGTCAACGACCAGTGGGCCAACTCCACGCTCGGCATATGCCTGGAAGACAATAGTGAGGCGCGCGAACTGGGGGCGGCGTCCCTGAAGAACTTCTTCGGACCAGACAGGCCATACGTACAGGGACAGAAGGATGTGTATGCCCGGCTGCTGGAACAGTGGGGCGGCGTACCGGACCATCTCAAGCAGAACTTCTCAAGGTACGTGCAGGACGAAGACTCGGAGGAGGAAGTCACGGACGTGCTGGACTTCTCAGGCGGGCAGGCTATCGCTCACAAGGTATGGGAGGACCTCGACGCCGATACGCTGGCGGATCGAGGCGTGGTCATCGCCGGAGATCCGGACAGTTGCATCGAGGCGCTCAAGAAGCACGAAGCCACGGGCATTGACCAGATGATGATAATGATGCAGACCGAGACGATCCCGCACGAGAAGGTGATGAAGTCCATCGAACTGTTCGGGAAGTACGTGATCCCGGAGTTCAAGAAGTCTGAAGCGGCGGCGGCGGACTAGGAGGCGCGCCTGGGGGAGACGAGATTATGCTGCTAGGCGCCGCGGGGCGTATCCCCGGAGATTGGCGAAACATAACGCCGGAACTGCTGGCTGAGGTCGCGGGCGAGGGATTCGGAGCGCTGAACATCGTCGTTCAAGACCCGACCTCTATGACGGACAGTGACGCCGACTGGCTGAAAGCGATGTTCGAGGATGCCGGCGTCCTGATAGGCCAGACCAACGGCGCATACGGCGGCGGGCTGGTGAGTCCCGACCTCAGCGAGAGGGAGGCCGCCGTCGAGTTCGCAAGGGGAGTGTGCGGGCTGACCGCCCGGCTCGGCTCTCCGAACACCTACCTGCGACCGGGGAGCCTGAATCCGAATGGGCCTTGGCAGCCGCATCCGGGCAACCGGAGTGACGAGGTGTTCGACAGGCTGGTGGATTCTGCGCGGAAGTTCTGCCGCGCGGCGGAAGACGAGGGCGTGATGGTCGCGGTGGAAGGCGGCGCGGTCTCGCCGCTCTACTCCGCGCGCCGTGTGCGGGACTTCATAGAGGCCGTAGGATCGCCGGCGCTGGGATTCAACCAGGACCCGGTGAACTTCGTCGGCAGCCTGGAGGACGCCTACGACACGACCAGTTTCCTTGCCGAGTTCTTCGATCTGACGGGAGAATTCACGCTCGGCGCTCACGCGAAGGACTTCACGGTGATGAACCAGCTCATGGTGCGGTTCGAGGAGGAAGAGATCGGTTCGGGTATGCTGGACCACGTCGCTTTTCTCCAGGGTATGCAGCGGGTGTGCCCCACTGGTCATGTGCTGATCGAGCACCTGCCCCCGGACCGCTACGCCGACGCGGCGGTCGAGTATCGGAAGTACGCCTCGCTCGCGGGTATAGAGTGGGACAACAAGGCAGGAGAGAATCATGGCCAATCTTAGTGGCAAGAGGGCGCTCGTTACAGGGGCGTCAACCGGCATAGGCCGCGCCACCGCGATCCGTATCGCGTCGGATGGCGGGCGGGTCGCGCTGTTCGACGTCAACGACGCCGACGCTGAATCCACGATCAGGACGATTCGGGACTCCGGTGGCGATGCGCGCTACTGGCACGTGGACGTCACCGAGGAGCGGGAGGTCAGCAACAGCGTTGACGAGGCCGCCGAATGGCTGGGAGGCGGATTCGACGTTCTGGCGCACCTGGCCGGAATCCTGAAGGGGTCCGGGCTAGAGGTCACACAGGTTGACGAATCCATCTGGGATCCCGTGATCGAAGTCAATCTCAAGGGGTCGTACATCATCGTAAAGCATGTCGCCAGGTACATGATACCCGCGCGGGACGGCGTGATCATACTGACGTCGTCGGGCGCCGGGGTGATCGGCGGAAGCTCGTCCGTGGCCTACGGGGCCAGCAAAGGCGGAACGCACGGCCTGGCGATGACGCTGGACAACCACCTGTCCAGGCACGGCATCAGGGTCAACGACGTGCTGCCCGGAAACCTGGATACGCCGCTGAAGATCGGCGCGACCGAGGAGCAGCTTGCGAACACCAGAGACCGCGACAGGTACGACAACATAATGGCAGGGCTGTCGTCGCCGGACGGCGTGGCCGCGGTCATCGCGTTCCTGGCGTCGGACGACGCCGACTACGTGCGGGGGAGCGTCAGGACGATTTAGTACCGCTTCCACATGTTTCTGGCGTGCAGCAACCAGCCTCTCACCTCTGGATTCCCGCCTTCGCGGGAATGACGAGAGTGCAGGTTTCCGGCTATCCTCCGATGGCAGCGTCCACCTTGTTCAGCGCTTCGGCCATGAGGCGCGCGTGCTCGACCGTCATGTTCATGTTGAAGTCGAATCTCAGGCTGCGTCCCAGGATGTCCAGCGTCTGGGGGCACATATCCTTGGAGTACTCCACGTCTCCCTTGTAGTTAGGGTCGTTCCACGGGTACCCCGACGGGTGATGAGAACGCTTCTCCAGTATCGAGTCCCAGTAGGTGTAGATGTGCCTGTCCGGGAAGCCGTCGTTGTACACCGTGGCCGCCTGGACGCCCTCGGCGTTGAGCGCGTGCGCGTATCCGACCGCCAGTTCCTTGTCATGGACTATGACCGACGCCGACACTCCGGTGTCGCCTTCCGGGTCGTCCACATGCTGGATCCGGTATCCCCTGGCCTCTTCCAGACCCTCCAGGAAGGCACGCTTGAGCGACTTCTGGTGTTCGAGGATGTCATCGAGCTTGGATAGCTGTACCCTGGCGATGGCGGCCAGCACCTCGCTGGGCCGGTACGTCTGCCTGGGGAACGGCTCGTTGCGCCACTCGACGTCGTCCTCGCCAGCCGTCCACATCGGCAGGCCCGGGTCCGAGGCGAAGCAGGCTCGCTCGTATATGTCGCGGTCGTTCGTGAACACGAGACCGCCCTCGCCCGACGAAATCGTCTTGTAGTAGTTCAGGCTCCAGGCGCCTGCGTCGCCGTAGGTGCCCACGCTTCGGCCCATATACGCCCCACCGACGCACTGGCAGCAGTCTTCCACCACTTTAAGGCCGTGCTTTCGCGCGACAGCGAGTATGTCTTCCAGGCGCGCCGGAACGCCGCGCATGTGGACTGGCACGACCGCCCGCGTATGCGGCGTGATCTTCCGTTCTAGGTCCTGCGGGTCGAGTCCGAGCGATTCGTCAATCTCCGCGATCACTGGCACGGCTCCGGTTGCCATGACCGCGGCCGCCGTTGCGATATACGTGTATCCGGGAACGATCACTTCGTCACCGGGCCCCACGCCCGCGCCGGAGAGCGCGCTTATGAGCGCGCTGGTGCCGGAGTTGACCATCAGCGCGTACTCCACGCCCAGGCGCTCCGCAACCTCTTCCTCGAATCTGGCAGCCTCGCTTTGGTCCTTGGGGTAGCGGAACAGGCTCTGGCTTCTGAGCACCTCGGTAACCGCCGCTATCTCCTCGTCGCCGATGACGCTGGGGCCGGACACCCCCGTCGGCAGACGCTCCGATACAACCGGAGTTCCACCGTCTATTGCGAGCCGACTATCGCCCATGACTGTACCTCCATTCCCGACACTGCTCGAATGATACAGACTATATCACAGGAGAGGGAGGCACTACGGAATAAACGCCGACAATGCTGTAATATGGTAGAAAACGGTCCGCCAGTACGACGGTCAAGGGGAGGGTGCCATGCCGCCAGTCATTGGAGCGGGAGATTTCAGGTACGAATATCAGCCGGGATGGGCGCAGACGCCGGACGGCGTCTCCATACGGGAGCCCAGCGGCGTGGCGGTGGACTCCACGGATCGGGTGTATGTGTACCAGCGCGTGGGGCCGCCGGTGCTGGTATTCGACCGCGACGGACACTTCCTCGAAGCATGGGAACGACGGAACGGTATTCCCATGGACGCCCATCACATCCACGTCGGCCCCGATGACACCATCTACCTCACCGACCGCGACGCCCACCAGGTGCTGATCTACGACACCGCCGGCAATCTTCAGCGGTCGCTGGGAACGCGGGACCGGGCGGCTATGCAGGCTCCGTTCAATCACCCCGCTGACGTCTGCGTGGCCCCGTCCAGGGAGTTGTACGTCGCCGACGGCTACGGAAACTCCAGTGTTCACCGGTTCAGCGCCGCCGGGGATTACATAGGCAGTTTCGGCAGCCCGGGCAGCGGCCCCGGCCAGTTCCGGGTGCCGCACAGCATCAGCGTGTCCCGGGACGGCCGGGTTTACGTAGCCGACCGCGAGAACAACCGGGTGCAGGTATTCACGCCGGAGGGCGAATTCCAGGCCGAGTGGACCGATTTCAAGTGTCCCATGGGTGTCCACATAGACGCCGACCAGGTGGTTTACGTTACCGACCAGATCCCCCGCGTCAGCATATACACTCTTGACGGCGAACTGCTGTCCCGGGGCCGAACCTTCGAGGGCGCCCACCAGGTTTATACCGACTCCGAGGGCAGCATCTACGGCCTGGACACCGCCAACCAGCGAGTCCAGAAACTGGCGAAGCTTCCCCCAGAGTGAGGAAGAGAGCGACGAGACGGATACTCCTGCCCGCAGTCTTGATAGTCGCGGCGCTGGGGCTGGCCTGCGGAACTATCCCGTCCAATCAGCCAATTGCGACGGCTGTGACGCTGCCGACGTTCGCGCCATCCCCAACCGCTATTCCTACGCCGCCTACCGCGACTCCGGCGCCGACCGCAACTCCCACTCCACCGCCTCCTACACCCACACCCGTGGAGGGTCCAGGCTACGGAGGGCACTACATCGCTCCTGAAGACGACTCTGTCGTGTACATATTCCTTGTGAATCCATCCCAGGAGGCGGCAGAGAAAGTCGCTCAGACCCACATCTCAAGCCTGGTGTATGAGGGAATGAGGAAGGTACGCGAGGTGCGCCCGGTACAAGCCAACTACACCTTCAGACAGCTCCAGAGATGGCATGACCAGCTTCTACACTCCGGAATATGGGACATTCCTGAATTGACCATGTCCGACGTGGATGAGGGGATAAATCGCGTCGAGTACGGAATTGACTGCGAGCGGAACAGGGACAGGGTGGAGCGACAAATACGCGGGATACTATCGAGGGAGAACGTTCCACAGGACGCGGTCGAAGTTACGGTAAGGGGACGCGCTGTTCCTGCGATAGCGCCAATTCCGTTCGAGTGCGCACCGCCGGAGATTTTCGATCCAGTTACGGGGAAGTCATCGCCCGGATTCGGCGGCTTGTTCTTCGACCGGGACTCTCGAACGATCATGGTATATATGCTTACACCATCCCAGCAGAAAGCCGAGGGCCTCGCCTTTGAGATCGTAGGCCGGAATACGCTGGAACGCTATCCCAATGTGCGCGCCGTCCAGGGCCAGTACACTTGGGAACAACTCTTGGAGTGGGATGAAGATTTGCGCGGTGGCCTCAACACACTACCCGACGGGATCAGCCTGTTTCACTACCTAGAACAGTCCAGAAACCGACTGATAGTGGAAATCAGGGGTGAGCGTACTTCTGAAAAAGATGCAACTGTTGGGGATCTGTTTAAGCGGCTCGGCGTGCCTTGGGAAGCGGTCATCCTGGAGTAACCAGGGAAGGGGCTTCCGGCAAGGACTTATATGCGTTGGCAGGGCCCCTGCAAGGTCGGCGTTACTGTCGTTTCGTCAGCAACTACACACTGGATTCCAGTCTTCGTGGGAATGGCGAGACATGGTTCGGAATCCCGGAAGCGGGACTTTGCACAAGTCTAGTGCGTTGGCGCAGACAGCGCGTTTTCGTCCTGCCGCCAGGCCGCCGTTATATGATCGTTCGGGGCTTGAAGGTCATCTTGTCGAAGGAATGCTTGAAGGGCGATTCGCCCAGCCTTGATACCACTCCCTTGCCCAGCTTGAACCTGTAGCGATTCGTGATCGGGTCGGGCACGCGGTGGACCAGGCTGTTCGCGGCTGCGCCCGGCCAGCGCGGATGCAGGAAGTTGGCGAATACCACGCCCGGACGCACCGCGTCGGTGACTATCGCGACCGCGGTCATCTCCCCGTTCCCGGCCCGGATGTGCCCGTTCTTCTCCAGGTTGGCGAACAGGAAGTCGCTGCCGCGAGTGAAGTGGAATCCGCCGGTCTGCACCAGGATGTCGTCTGAGGAAATCCTGACCTCGTCGCCGCTCTCCACGCCGTACCTCCCGGCGTCGTCCGGGTGTATCTCGACGAACTGCTCCGGCCAGCGGCTCTCGATGTACGGCTTTCGCACGTCGTCGAACGCGGACTGCCATATCTCGTTGATGCGCCCGTTGGTGATCCAAAGCTCGTCTCCCCTGGGCGTAACCCGGTCGTAGAAGTCGCTGAACCACTCCCAGGGTGACTTGACCAGAATCGCCTTTCCCGAGTGGGAATGGAAGTGGGTCAGCCACTTGGGATGGACGGTAACACCCTCCGGCGGGCCAAGTTTCAGCGTGGAGTCGTGCAGACGCTGAGTGCCGACAAGTTCGCCGTCCACCATTCGGATTGGCGTCTGAATGCCCGTGGTGCCGAACTCGCGGAGCTTCTCGTGCCCATCCTTGCCCTCCTGCCTGGCCTTGACCGCCAGGGGATGGTAGTTCAGCATACCGTTCCGGCTGAACCGGGCCGCCTCCTCGAAGACGTCGTTGGAGTCCCGCCAGTCGTATCCCTCGAAGCCCATTCGCTGAGCGAAGCCGGCGATTATCTTCCAGTCCGGCATCGCATCTCCGGGAGGATCGTTGAACTTGGAGTATAGTCTGAGCCTGCGCTCCCCATTGCAGCGCGAGAAGTTCTCCTCTCCCCATGTGGCCGCCGGCAGCACGAGGTCGGCGATGGTCTTGCCAATGGGATTCACGAGGTATATGTCCTGATCAACCACCACCATGCCGCCGCTGTCCGCCCTGCGTATCAGCGCATCCGAGGCTTCATCCACGTCGGCGCTCGTGACCTGGTGCGGATTCTCCCTGGTCAGTTCGATGAACTTGGCGGCCAAATCGTCCGACGCGGCCATCGCCTGGGTCCACGTAGTCCCTATGACCCACGCCCAGCGCAGGTTGCCGTCCACCACCCAGCGATCCAGGTCAATCTCCTGCCTGCGGCGTCCGGGAAGCTTGTTGGGCGAGGCATTGCGAGGGTAAGACGCCGCCCCCATCCAGCCGCGCTGGTGTCCGCCGAGCCGCGACACCATCTGCCCGGGACGGTTGCCCGCGCCGCACAGCAGCGCCAGCGCAGCGTAGGACGCCGTGTTGAGGTAGTTGTTCGACCAGTAGTTGCCCTTCTCGAATCCGAATGAGGTCTTGGGCCGAACGCCGTCAACCGGCTTGGCAATCATCTCCGCGGCTTTAACTATCAGTTCTTTGGAAACGCCGGTTATGCGCTCGGCGTTGTCCAGTTCGGCGTGGGACTGCTGGAACAGCCATTCGCGGTAGCCCTCGAAGTCGGTCCCCAACTGCCCCCAGGTGGTGCGCCACTGCCAGGGCGTATTTCGGGTGCCGCGTCCCATGCCGGCGTCTATCTCCCACAGGTTTGCTACCCACTTCTCTATGAACTCGGTATCCTCCCAGCCGTTCTCCAGGATGACTCGCGCGATAGCCAGGTGCAGGACGGTGTCCGAACCCGGTATGACCGGAAGCCAGAGGCCGCCGTTCTTCTCGGCCCAGGCCACGCCCGCCGTCTTCCTCGGCAGCGTGAATATCAGCTTCTTGTCCGTGTTGCCGGTCATCATCCACTCGGTGAACAGCACGGTCTTCGTCTCGAACGGGTCGGTGCCGCTGATGAATATGGTATCCGCTATGGACCAGTCCTCGAAGGAAGCGCTGAACGGTATGATGCCGCTGTCGTCGAGGCCCGCGGTGTCGTTGCCCGGTCCGGGCTTGTCGTGCGGGGAGTAGGCCGGGGTCACGATGGACCTGAAGGCCAGCTTGGAAATGGCGTAGGTGTTCTCGAAGTATTCGTAGGAGTAGGTCTTCATGCCCCAGGCCGACTGCCCGTGCGTGGCGAGGATGTGCTTCGACACCCTGGCCATGATCTCGAAAGCGTCGTCCCAGATTATCGGGGCCAGTTCGCCGTTCACCCTGAGAAGAGGGGTCTTCAGCCTGTCCCGCGTGGGAGTGTCGGGGTTGTACAGTTTCAGCGCAAGAGTGCCGCCGCGTATGCTGTGGTTGCCCTTGCGGTTGACCACGTCCGTCTCGGGGTCCGGCTGTACCACGACGTGATGTGGAAGGCCGTCTATCGAGGCTATGTTGTGCTGGTTCGGGCTGACCCAGCCCCTGAGAGACCCGGCGGGCAGATCGAGTCCGAAGGCGTTCTCGGACGCATTATGACCGCCCTCGCTGCCAACGGGCCAGCTCAAGACGCGATAGCCGCAGCCCACGATGCAGTAGTCGCAGGCGGTGGTCACCACCTTGGCGTCGGGCGGAGGCAGGGGTACGCTGTCCTGCGGAACATACTCGTCAATGTTTCCCATCTGCGGCCTTCCTTACACTTATCGTCATTCCCGCGAAAGCGGGAATCCACTGATCCGAACGATGAAAACATGGCGACATCATTCCGAATTAGCGCTATATCGGCTGTACCTCGTTGTCTCCGAATCCGTATATCAGCGCCATGACTCCGGTGGCGTAGATGTCGTCACCCCTCGCCTCCAGGACTACCTGGGGCAGCCCCTGGGTAGAGTGACCGGAGATCACCATGCCGTGCCTAGTCAGGTCGTAAGTGCTGAGGTGAAGCGGACACGGCCCCAGTACCTGGTACTCCGACTTGTAGCTGCCGAGCAGTGATATCCCCATGTGGGTGCATAGCGTATTGAATGCTACGACATCTTTGTCGGGGCCGATGCCTCCGCCGCCGGGCGTTCCGAGCTTTATGAGGTAGCTGTCGCAGTTACCATGGTCCCAGGGATACCTGAACTTGACCGGCTCGCCGACGCGCAGCGCGCTTAGGCTGCCTACCTTCATGCCATCATACGCGGCCACTTCCGCCTCCATGAGCGACCCGGGGACCACGGACGCCAGCGCGACCGTGCCGACCACCGCCGCACCGACAAACAGAAACTGCCTTCTCGTCAGGCAGTTGTCCAGGATTCCGGGCGGTTCCGGCGGACTGTGTATCTCCGCAGACGGCAATATAAGTTCGTTCTCGCTCACTTCTCCCTCCTCTGCCCCTCACAAGCGTATCCAAAAGTCCCCTCTCCCTTGAGGGAGAGGGTTAGGGTGAGGGTGATTACGCTGAATACCTACCCCCTTAAATCCTCCACGCTCACTGTTCGAGTGTCCCGTACTCCGGCAGGTCGGGTGTCTGCACGATGATCGGGTCCCCTGTCAGGCTCTCCAGGAACGCCACCAGGTCTGCCACCTCTTCCGGTTCCAGTCCGAGCGGGCGCAGAAGCGCGTCCTTGTTTGGATCAGAGCCGCCCCCGCCATTGTAGAACTCGACTACCTCGCTCAGTGTCTCGAATACTCCATTGTGCATATACGGCCCCGTCTGACCGACTTCGCGCAGGGGCGGAGTTCGGAACTTGCCCTTGTCCTCATCCTGCTTGGTTGTGTAGTACAAACCCAGGTCGCGGTCAGCGTTTCGATAGACCTCCTCGGGAACGCCCCTGGCCCGGTGCTGATAGCGCAGCGTTATCTGCCGGAAAGAGTCGCTCTCGAATTCAGGATTCCTGGGAGTTCCCACGTTGTGATAGCTCTGGTCGGTGAACAGCGGCCCGCCATGGCAAGCGATACAGCCCGCCTCGCCCACGAACAGTCCCGCGCCCCTCAGCGCGGAATCGGACATGGCGGTATCGTCCCCCCGGATGTAGCGGTCGAACGGCACGTTGCGAGAGTTGATCGTCGCCTCGAACGCGGACACGGCGCGCAGCGCGTCGTCGAAGGTCGGAGAATCCGTCCCGAATACATCGCTGAAGCGTTGGACGTACTCCGGTATCTGCCGGAGCGTCTCTTCGGCCATGATCGGGTCCAGGTTGCCCGCGATGTTGCCCGTCCAGGCGGACTTGGCCTGCGCCTCCAGGCTGGTCTTCTCTCCGCCCCAGAACAGCTTGGCCTGGTACGCCGAGTTTATGATCGTCTGCGAATTGCGCCAGTGGAGCGTGCCCGGATACCCGAGCGATAGCGCGTTGCCGTCGCCCCAACCCGCGTTGGGAAAATGGCAGGACGCGCACGAGACCAGCCCGTTGCCGGACATCCGCCTGTCGAAGAAGAGCAGCTTTCCAAGCTCGGCCTTCTCGTCCGTCAGCGGATTGTCGGCGGGCATCGTCACCGGAGGAAGCGAGTTCAGTCCCAGGGCCCTCAACTCGTTCGCCGAGGGGCCGACTTTCGGCTTGGGCGTCGGCGTCGGTGTGGTGACCCGAGAAACGACCGGATCGGTCAACACCATAGGGTCACCAGGCCGGGGTTCTTCGTAAACGAAGACGAACACGACCACCGCAACCAGCGCGTGAAGGAACGCCCACCCGGCGAGCAGAACAGTCATCACTATGCGCGCGCTCATCAGTTGTCTCCAAGCGTCCTGGGCTGGTATGCGGGCAGATCGGGAGTATCCTCGCCGGATGATGGACTTGCCAGGCTCTGGAGGAAGGCGACCAGGTCGCCCTTTTCAGCGTCGGTCAGACCCAGCGGTCGCAGCGCGGCGTCTTTGTTAGGCGATTCGCCTCCTCCGACATCGTAGAATTCCACGACGTCGGACAGCGTGGCGAATACTCCGCTGTGCATATACGGCGCGGTCCCGCCCACTTCCAGCAGGGACGGCGTGCGGAACTTGCCGCGGTCGCCCTCGTCGTGAGTGAGCGCGAACAGGCCGGGGTCGTCGCGCATAGTTACGAACTCGCCGACGCCCAGCGTGCGGAAGAATCGCCTGAACGTGATATGGCGCAGCGGCTCCGAGAAAATCTCGTCGTTGTCAGGTACGCCGAGCGCGTGGAAGTCGCCGTCCGAAAGCAACTCTCCGCTGTGGCACTGTACGCACCCCGCCTTACCCTCGAACAGGTCGAGACCGCGCCTGGCCTGGGCGCTCAGCGCGCTTTCGTTGCCCGCCCTGAAACTCAGGTACGGGTTGTCCTCGGACGACCCCAGCGTCTCCAGATACGCGGCCAGGGCATTGAGCGCCTTCCCATAGGACACTTCGGAGCCGAACGCTTCGATGAAACCTTCCTCGTACTCCGGCACCTGCCGCATACGCTCTATGAGCAGGCGTCCGTCGAGGTTCATGAAGTGGGCCTCGGCTATATGGTCTCGCACCACGGTTGCCAGGTCGCCCTGTGAGAATCGCCCGTCCCAGTCGTACACCGGCATCTTGCTTGCGTTTATGAGCGTCGGCGTGTTGCGGAAGTACAAGCTGCCGCGACTATAGCCGTCCGCCAGGGGCTTGGAGTCTGTGAAGGAGTCGCTGGGACTGTGGCAGGACGAGCAGGCGGTAGAGCCGTCGCCGGACAGGCGTCCGTCATGGAATAGCAACCGGCCGAGTTCCGCCTTGGTCGAAGGGACCTGCGCCCTGGGAGCCGCTTCCACTCCCTGAACCGTATCGCGGTCCGTTATTCCGGTCGCCAGCATCAGCGCGATGCCGACTCCCAACGCCGCAACCAGCGCGACCGCAATCAGTGTAGTCAGTTTTCCGACGCTCACTGCCATGTCACCGCCCACCTCAATAACCGGATCGAGGAAGATTCCAAGACACTACATAAGAAATGCTACCACAGCATCCTCAGGTTGGGTATGACATAAAAATTCCAATCTAGTAGTGCGGCAACTTAGTTGTGATGGATATTCAGATTCCGATTTATCCCCTCTACCCTGGCTCACAAGGGTAGGTAAATGGGCGAAGCGACTATGAATGTCGACAGAAAAGTCCCCTCTTCCTCCGGGAGAGGGCTAGAGCCTGCCCCGTACTCTGATGCAGGGGTGAGGGTAGATAACCCATCTACTACGCGGGCGACGGAGCGGCAGCGCCCGCCGACGCGGTCGTAATTGCTGTCGCCGAGCGAACCACGAGTACCGGATCGCCCGACTCTCTTACCACGGCCTCAGCGACGCTGCCCAGCAGCAGCCGACGCATTCCTGAGCGCCCATGAGTGGCGAGAGCTATCATGTTGTGGTCCGTCGCGCGGGCCATCTCCGCAATCTCGGAGGACGGCTTGCCCTGGACGGTCTCCACGCCGACGCCGAGTCCCTCGTCCCGCATCTGACGAGCGATCCCCTCCATGTACCTGCGCGCGTCCGCCCGCATCCGGTCCCCCGCTCCGGGCTGGACTTCGATGACTGTGTACCCGTCGGTGTAGAAATCGTCAGGCGGCAGAACCTGGACCAGGGTCACGCTCATATCCATCCTGCGGGACAGGACTGTGGCATACGGCAGCACGGACTCGGCAAGCTCAGAGCCGTCGAGTGGGACTATGACTCTGTTGATTCCGTAGTCGGCGTCCCAGTGCCGCCTGGCGCGTTCGGGCGTAATCGCAAGTACAGGCACGGGCGATTCGTGCATTACCTTGTAGGTCACGCTGCCCAGCAGTCCGCTGCCCAGGGCGCCGCGTCCCCGCGTGGACATGGCTATCAGGTCGCAATTGGATTCCTGGGCCATCCGAATGATTGTCTCGGACGCGGGACCGAAGCCCACCGAAGATTCAGCGGGTATCCCTTCCAGCGCTATCCTGTCCGCCAGATCGTCTAGGCGGCTCTTTACGTCGCGCCGCGCCCGCTCCTGCAGTTCGTCCGGGATTGGCCCCGGCGAGTCCGTGGAAAGGGGGTGTACCAGTCCGCCAGCGAGCCTGCCGAGCGTCCCGCTCCGCAGCGGGCCGAATTCAACGGCGGTCGCCAGCACCACGCCCATCTCGAGGCCCCGCGCGAATTGAGTAATGAATGGAATGATGCCTTCGGAAACCTCAGTGCCGTCCAGCGGTACCAGCGCCTTCGTGAACATTCTTCGACTCTCCCTGTTGGGTATGCGGGATCATTCGACTATTTCAATATACCAAGACCTCACGTTTTTCGTCATTGGTATGAAGCGGAGTACGAGTACAGCCGCGCGTAAAGCCCTCCACCGGCTGCCAGTTCGGCATGTTTGCCTTCCTCCACGACCTGTCCCTGGTCCAGAACGATGATGCTGTCCGCGTTCCTGATGGTCGAGAGCCGGTGCGCGATTACGATGGCAGTCCTGTCCTTGAGCAGCTCGTTCAGCGCCCTCTGGATCAGCGTCTCCGTGTATGTATCTATGTTGGCGGTCGCCTCGTCCAGGAGCAGAACTCTGGGGTCGGCGACCAGCGCCCGCGCGAAACTTATGAGCTGCCGCTGGCCGACGCTGAGGTTTCCACCCCTCTCCTGCAGCGGCGTGTCGTAGCCCTTCTCCATCTTCATGATGAAGTCGTGCGCGCCCACGGCCTCCGCCGCGCGGACGATGTCCTCGTCGGAAGCCCCCGCGCGGTTGTACCGGATATTCTCCCGGACGGTCCCCGAAAAGAGGTACGGCTCCTGCGGAACTACCGCCATCTGCATCGTCAGCGAATCTAGGGTTATGTCGCGTATGTCAACGCCGTCCAGCAGAATGCGACCCTCGCGCACGTCGTAGAATCGCATGAGAAGCGACACTATGGTCGTCTTGCCCGCGCCCGTGGGTCCTACCAGCGCAACGGTGTGGCCCGCCGGAACGTGCATGTCCACACCCCGCAAAACGGGCTCTCCCTCCGTGTAGTGGAAGCCGACCCCCTCGAACCTCACATCCCCGCTGACCTTCTCGACATTCAAGCTGTCCGGCTTGTCAACCAGCTCCGGCTCGACATCCATGAGTTCGAAGATGCGCGCTCCCGACGCCATGGCGCGCTGGAGCGACCCGTACTGCATCGTGAGATTCAGCACCGGCTCGAAGAACCGCTGAATGTAGAGCGCGAACGCAACCAGCACGCCCACTTCGATTGCGTCGTCCAGTACGAGCGAGCCGCCGAACACGATGACGAACGCCAGGCAGACCGCTGAGAGGAACTCGACCGATGGGAACAGGACCGCCTGCATCCGAACCGCCTCAAGATTCGCGCCGAGGTTCTCCGAGTTGGCCGACCCGAACGAGCGGATGTTGGCATTCTCGCGGTTCATGCTCTGTACCACGCGCACCCCCGAAATGTTCTCCTGGAGATTCGCGTTGACCTCGGAAATGGCGCGCCGCGCCCTCATGAAGGCCCGGCGCGCGAACCTCTGCCACACCACCATCATCACGAACAGCACGGGGATGATGGACAGGGTTACCGCGGCCAGCCGGGCGTTCATCAGCGTCATCGCCGTGATGATTCCGATGAGACTGAGCACATCCGCTATCGTTATGACGACTATGGACAGGAACTCCTGGAGCTGACTCACGTCGTTCTGCACCCTGGACATCACCCGTCCCACTTCGTTCCGGTTGTAGAAGTTCATGGACAGCCTCTGCAGGTGCCGGAACAGTCCGACTCGCAGTGTGTACAGCACCTTCTGACCGACGAAGGACATGGTCCTGAGGTGAACGTACTGGCTGCCGTACTGGAGCAGGGCCAGTCCCACGAAGATCGGAACGACGACGTTCAGGCCCGACAGGTTGCCCTCGCGCACGTAGTCGTCTATTATCCTGGCGATCATCCAGGGCAGCGCGACCACAGTGGCCGTATAGACCATTACGGCCGAGAGAGTGAGCAGCAGCCTGGCCCTGTGGGGAAGAACATACCTGAAGAGGCGCGTGACTACCCGGTGATTATAGACTCGCCCGTCTTCGTACTCCTCGCGGTCCATGCCAAGACGCCCGCCCGCGCCGCGCCTGTACCCGCCGCCGCGCATCCAGCGTCCGCCTCCGAAGCCTCCGGACATCATCAGGCGTCACCCCCGGCTGCGGTCGGAATTGCGGCGGGAGCGTCGTCCTGCGGACGCAGCTGCAAGTCGTATATGCTGCGGTACAAGCCGTTCTGTTCGAGCAGCCCGTCGTGCATCCCGCGTTCTGCGATCTCGCCCTCATCCAGGACGAGAATCAGGTCGGCCCTGCGAACCGTCGAGAGCCTGTGGGCGATCACGAGAGTCGTCCGTCCCCTGGTCACCTCCTCCAGCGCCTGCTGCAGCCTGTACTCGGTCGCCATGTCAACGCTCGATGTCGAGTCGTCGAGTATGAGGACCGGCGGATCGAGCAAAAGCGTTCTGGCTATTGCCAGCCGCTGCCTCTGGCCGCCCGAAAGGGTGACGCCGCGTTCGCCGACCCATGTGTCATAACCGTCGGGCAGGCCCTCGATGAAGTCGTGGAGCTGGGCGACTTTCGCGGCCCTGACGACCTCATCCATGTCAACATCGTCCATCCCATAGGCGATGTTGTCCCTGATACTGGCGGCGAATACGAACACGTCCTGCATGACGATTCCGACGTTGCGCCTGAGCGACGAGAGTGTGACGTCCCTGACGTCATAGCCGTCTATGGTGATGCGGCCCCCGGAGACGTCGTAGAAACGGGGGATGACGTGGGCTATGGTGGTCTTGCCCGATCCCGGCCCGCCCAGCAGCGCGACCATCTGGCCGGGCTGCGCCTCGAAATTGACGCCGCGCACAGCGTTGCCGCCATCATCGTATCCGACCGATACGTTCTCGAAGGCGACGTGGCCCGCGACTCGCGGCAACGGGACGGCCTCCGGCTTCTCCGTTACGGGCGACTCGGCGTCCAGAACGTCGTACAGACGTTGTCCCGCCGAGGATGCGCGGGAGAGCGTGTTCATCAGCCACCCGCTCATCCTCACGGGCATTCCCAGCAGACCCATGAATAGGATGAAAGACGCCAGTTCCCCGGGCGTCAGCCTTCCGGCGGCGACCTCCCGACCGCCGTACCACAGGATCGCGCCGGTAGCCGAGGTGAATATGAAAGTCATCAGCGAACCCTGCGACGCGAACAGGCGCGTGGCCGAGTAGGTAAGCCTGGCAATGGCGTCCGCCCTGGAGTTGAACTTGGCCTCCTCGAAGGCCCGCGCTCCGAAAGCCTTGACCACCCTCATTCCCGACAGATTCTCCTGCAGCACGGTGGTCATTGCGCCGGTCTCCACCTGCACTCTCATCCAGATCGGACGGAGTGACCTGGACATGGACAGCGCTCTCCACAGTATGAGCGGCAGAAAGGCCGCGCTGACCAGCGTGAGCCGCCAGTTCGTAACCGCCATGATCGTCAGTACGGCGCCCAGCGTCACGAAGATAGAGATGCCGCGCACCATGCCCATGCTGATGAACATGCGCACCGCCTCCACGTCCTGCGTGGCCTTGGACATGAGGTCGCCGGTCTGCTCCCTGTCGAAGAAGCCGAAACTCATGCCCTGGAGTTTTCTGAAGAAGTCCTCCCTGAGATCGTAGGCGCTCCTCTGCGAGAGCGACTCGGAGAGGTATCGCTGGCCGTAGGAGAACACGCCTCTCAGAAGGCTGAACAGCACTATCACGCCCGCCAGCATGAACAGGCGGCTCTGGAGGCCGCTGGCAAGCGCCTCGTCTATGGCCTCGCCCAGCATACGGGGTATTACGAGCGCGGAAAGGCTGGACGCCGTCATCGCCGCGTATGCGCCAATCAGGTACCACTTGTGCCTGAAGGCGTACTTCGTCAGCCGAACGAGCACACTCATCGGTCAGCCTCTCCCGTCCGTTCGCGCCTGCCCGCGCCGTCCCTGGAATGCAGCCGGTCAATGGCGGCAACCATAGTCTCCATGGCCGAGACGACATCGGCGAGTTCTTCCGCGCTGAGCTCCGCGGCGAGTTCCTCGAACCTGGCCGACCGCAGGGACCAGAACCTCTCCACCGTCTCCCTGCCCGCCATAGTGAGCGAACAGACGACGGCGCGCCGGTCCGAAGGGTCATGTCCGCGTTCCACCAGCCCCTTGGCCACCAGGCGGTCTATCATCGTGGTGGCCGATGGCGTCTCCACTCCAAAACGCCTGGCTATGCCCGACATTCGCCGCGGCCCGTCCGCCAGGAAGAAGAGCGTCTTGGCCTGGTGCATCGTGAGGTCCTGCTCCAGCCACGCCGCTGCGCGCCTGGCGCGCAGGTGCCTCTGTATGCGTGTCATCCGCTCGACCAGCTTCTCGACCAACTCCTCACGAGATTGCATTGAGCCATCCTAATAGTTAGCTATATACTAACTATCTCGCAAAAGCCGCCTACTGTCAATAGACGATCCCAGGGGCGCTTGACTTACGAACTGGACTATCCTAGCTTTCAGGCATCGCCCAAATGGTTCGCAGCGAATTTACAGGCGTCTAATACCTGATACCTGCCTGCGGAGTATGAGCTAATACGAGTCAATGAGCACATATGCTACGAGCCGGGAGAGAAGCCCCCTCTCCCTGTGACGCTTGGCGCCGTGTTTCAGGGCGTGGTGATCGTTCTATCAAACACGATCACGATAGTGACCACATTCGCGGTGGCAGCCAACACGAGTGGGAGTTACCTGTCATGGGTAGTGTTCGCGTCCCTGGCCATTGGCGGACTCGTCACGGCTCTCCAGGCAACCAGATTCGGACGACTGGGGCCAGGCTACATTCTCATGTCGGGTCCCAGCGTAGCATTCCTTGCGGTATGCGTGCTGGCCGTCGAAGAAGGCGGGCTGTCGTTGATGGCGACGCTGATAGTCGTTTCCTCGATTACGCACTTCGCTATGGCAGTCTGGCTTGCGCAACTGCGCCGAATCATCACCCCTGTCGTCTCCGGCGTCGCCTTCATGATGATTGCGGTCTCCGCCATGCCCATAGCATTCGCCAGACTGGGCGAAACGTCCGTGGGCGGATCTCCGATGGCCGGTCCGGCCGTGGGAACGGCTACGGTGGCCGCCGCCGCGCTTCTGACTCTGCGCGCGTCGGGTCTTCTTCGACTTCTGGCAATGCCCGTAGCTATCATGCTGGGCTGCGTCGTCGCTGTGTTGTTCGGGGTGTACGACTTTCAACCAGCGCTCGACGCGCCATGGTTCGCACTCCCCGAGTTTTCGGCGTGGCCCGGCTTGAGTACCGCTCTGGATTGGGACTTCTGGGCGCTTCTCGTCGTTTTCCTTGTCGTAAGCGCCGTGGTCTCTGTCAGGACCGGCAATGAGGGCGCCGTGATTCAACAGGTCTCCTGGCGCAGACCGCGCGCAATAGACTTTCGCGCCGTGCAGGCGACGCTCAACACGGGCGGCATAGGCATACTGCTGTCAGGGATCGCGGGCCTGCTCCCAGTGGCCATGTATCTGCCGTCAACCATCGCGCTGATCAACTTCACCGGGGTCGCCGCGCGGCGCGTGGGGTATGCGGTGGGAGCCGTGCTGATCGGGCTGGCGCTCCTGCCCAAGATAGTCGCCATCCTCGCCACGATACCGCAGTCGGTCACCGGGGCAATTCTGATGATCGTGATGGGTATGCTCTTCGTAGAAGGGTTCCGGACCGTTTTTCAGGAGGGACTCGATCAGCATAAGGCCCTCATCGTCGGAGTGTGCCTCTCAGTCGGGGTCGGCCTGCAGACCCGGAACATCTTCGAGGGATTCCTGGGAGATACCTGGGGAGTAGCCTTCGGGAGCAGTGTCATCGTCGGGGTGCTTGTCGCGGTCGTGCTGTCGTCCGTTCTCGAATTGGCGGGTCCCCGCCGCAGACGCCTTGAAAGCGACCTTGACATCGCGGCGCTTCCCGGCATAGACGCATTCCTCCGAGAACTCGCCTCAGATATGGAGTGGAACGACGCCTCGACCGAAAGGCTGTGCGCCGCCGGGGAGGAGACGCTGTCCAGTATGTTGCAGCTGCGTGACGACTACGGGGACGAAAGGGCCACGCGCCTCATTTTGATTGCGCGACCTGCCGCCGGGATGGTGGAGATGGAGTTTCTGGCCGTGTTCGAAGATGAGAACATCGAAGACCGGATCGCGTTCATGAGTGATCAGGCCGAGACGCCCGACGTGAGCGAAATGTCGTTCCGTCTGCTGCGTCATTACGCGTCTTCGGTGCGGCACAGAAAGTACCACGGAATTGATATTGTCACAGTGAACGTAGAGGGTTAACATTTACCAGGCGCCGATTTCCACGCCACGCGGAAAAATCACATCGCCCCAGCAAACATAAAAGGAGCGCTGAAATGGCAGGATATTTGATAGTTGACAGTGAAATTACCGACCCGAATCTGTTTGAGGAATTCGCCTCGGGCATGAAGAATCTAATCGAGGCTCAAGGCGGCAGGTATCTGGTGCGTGGAGGCGATACCGACCTTGTCGAAGGGGACCGGACTCCTCACCGCGTGGTTGTTGTAGAGTTCGAAAGCATGGAGCAAGCCCGGGCTCTTGTCAATTCACCCGAATACGTGGAAATCGCCTCTCTTCGCTCAAAGAGTAGTGTATCTACCACGTTCATCGTTGAAGGCGTGTAAGTCTGTCGAACGATAATCAAGATAATCTCCTTCTGCCCCCAATCGAGACATGGTCGGACTGGTCGGCGAAATTCAACGACGCGGACTTGTGGCGGCCCGTCATAGACGCGATCTGCGACCGAGAGGACATCCGTTACCGGCGAATCGAAATTCCGCGCTCGAACACAAATGCCGTCTTCATCCTCGACCGGCAATTGGTAGTCAAGATATACAGTCCGTTCTGGTCGGAGTTCGAGATGGAAGGGACTTTGATCAGGGTTCTGGACGCCAACCGGACCGTTCCAGTACCGGAGACCTTCGCTGCGGGCCGCTACCAGGACAGAGTCTCCTGGAATTACCTGATCGTGAAATACTGTTCGGGGCTGACTCTCGACGCCGTCAGGCCGGACATCGCGCGGGAAGAACTGCTGTCCATCGCGGCCCAACTGGGGTATATGACCCGCGCCCTGCACGATACCCCGCTGACACCTCTCGATGGCATAGATACGGGCGAGTCCTGGGGCGACCTGGTGGATAGGAGGAGAAGAGAGGCGTCGTCCGAGCTCGTCGCGAGTGGAATCATAACTTCCGGGGTTGCGGACGCGCTCGACCCTATTCTGGAAGATGTCGCAGCCGGTTCGATGCGCGATTCTCGCGTCGTGGTACACGGAGACCTGGAGTCCGACCACGTCCTGCTTGAAAGAGCGGAAGGGACGTGGAAGATAACCTCGATCATAGACTTCGGGGACGCCAAGGTCGGCGTGAGAGACTACGAGTGGATGCCCTTATGGCTCGGCATGTTCGACAGGGACATAGAGGCGATGCGAGCCTTTCTGGATGCTTATGACCGAAGCCTGCTGGCTGATGAGGAGTTTCCGAGACGAGTCATGGCATGGACGCTACTCCACGATTTCGGAAGCGACGCCGCCACAGAGTTGATCCAAAAGATCGGCGCCCCGACTCCCGTCGAATCTCTCGGCGAGTTGCGACAGATACTCTGGCCCGGGCTGACAAACCCGGCGGGAGCATAACTACTGTGAGCGGATGCCGACCGCGCTTCCGGCGACGCCTCTACTCAGTTGCCGCCGCCGGTTACAGGGAATCCTTACACAATCTCTTCGTAGATCTCAGTCTCATGCGTGGACGCCAGCGCAGGGTAGATTCTCTCGAAGATCTCAGTAATGGACCGCGTGGCGCGAACCTCATTGCGCGAAGCGTCATAGGCCGCTATGGAGTCCCAGCGCTGGACTGTGACCATCGTCCCATGAGGACCAAGTACCTTTCGGTACACGCTCAGGGGAGGAAAGCCGGCCTCGACCGTGGCCCCCTGAAGCTCCTTCAGGTTTTGCAGAAGTCCTCCGCCGCCGGGCTTTGGTGTGTAGGTTCGTCGAACGATAATCAACAGCGTCTCCTTCGCGGTAGGTTTCCCTTAATACTACACATCCACATACCATTTACGCTATAATACGAACATGCAAACTAATGACAGTCCCAGACCACCGATCACCTTAAACGTCAACTTACATAAATACGAACTTATACAACCAAAAATATGGGGAGCAAGAAAAAACTCCCAAAGCTAAAACAGGTGGATGCAGGTGAAATGCAGGTGTTCTAATCACCTGTTCGTCACCAGTTGAGACACCTGTTGCCACCTGTCAATCACCTGTCGCTTTATAAATCAAGATATATGACCCGACAAATCGCCAGCTTCTCAACTCGCTGATGGAGGAACATCGCCATGCCGTTCTACGAAAGAGGCCCCAACCGCATCTACTACGAAGAGGTCGGATCAGGATTCCCCTTGCTGATCATTCCGGGAGGCGGACTGAACTCGAACGTCGCGTCACTGAATACGGCGGTGCCATTCAACCCCATGGAGACATACAAAGACGACTTCCGCTGCATTGCCGCCGACCTGCGCAATGCCGATGGGGGCCAGTCCAGCGGCCCACTGGAGATCGCCCGACCCTGGGACGCCTACTCTGAGGATCAGCTGGGGCTGATGGACCATCTCGGCATCGAGGAATTCCTGGTCATGGGCTTCTGCATCGGCGGACCGATGATCCACAACCTTCTCAGGCTTGCCCCAGAGCGCATCGTGGCGGCGGCGCTGATGCAGCCCAGCGGATTCAATCCCGACGCGCCGGACATCTTCTACCAGAACAATACGGCGAGGTGGGGCCCGCCCCTCTGCGAGAAGCGTCCCGAAGTGACGATGGACATGGTCCACGACTTCCTGACCAGCATGTACACCGACCGCGCCGACTTCGTCTTCACCGTTTCCCGCGACTTCGTGCGCAACATCCAGACGCCGATGTTGATTGCGCCCGACGATGTGCCCGCCCACCCATACGAGTGCGCGATGGAGGTCGCCGAGCTCGCCCCGAACGCCGAGGTGACCATCTATCCATGGAAAGACTCGCAGCAGCACATAGACGAAGTCGTAGCCCACGCCCGACGCTTCCTGAAAGCCTATGAACCCGCGACCGCCACGGTCTGACGGCTCCCCATTTCGCGAGTTAACAGGCGCATTGACAGTCTTACGCCAGCGAACTGCCCGGACGGATGGTGCTGTTCCGCGCTTAGCTACAGGACACAAGTTTCCAAAAATGTGTGAGACGATCATCCGAAAGAGACAATTGCAAAAGTCCGTTGTGGCGCCCAATCGTCATTCCCGCGAAGGCGGGAACCCCGAAGGGCTCGCCGTTAGTCAATCCAGGTGTGGGGAGGCCCGCGACCGCGACGGTCCCCACTTATGCAATTTTCTCCATCCGAAAATGGCGAGTTGCGTCAATGCCCGTGATTTGGTTATGTTATGGCTTCACCAAACTACTCGTATAGCAACCCTTGATTCCCCACAACGGAGGACGTTTCCATGACGTTCAAGAAGTGTTTCTTGTTAGCGACCACATTCATGCTGCTGCTCGTTGGCGTTATAGCGACGGTGGGTACGGATAGAGTTATCCTCGCGAGTCCGAATCAGCAGTCCGGCGCTTCAACTTCCACCCCTATATACACGGACTGGTGGGACTACACGGTGGACTACGTGGACCGCGCGATAGACCTCTACGACCAGCGTGGCCTGGAGGCGATGAGAGACTACTACAACAGCGACGCCAGTTTCGAGGGCGAGTGGTATCTGTTCGCGATAGACGAGAACGACATATACGTTGTCCATCCTATATTCCCCCGCCTCATCGGCACGGACATCAAGGAAGTGGTTGATTCGACCGGATATGAGCTGGGCAAGGATATCGCCTTGGCGACGGAGGAAGGTCGCCGGATAGAGTACCTGTGGCCGCATCCGGTGACTCGTATCGAGGTTCCGAAGGTGGCCTACGCCAAGCGGCACGACGGATACGTATTCGCGTCGGGCTACTATCCCGTCCCCGGCGAACCCGCGGCGTACACCCAGGGCTACGTGCAAAAGGCGATAGACCTGTACGACAGCGACGGACTGGACGCGACGGTCGCCCACTACAACAGCCGCGAGAGCCTGGACAATCAGTGGTATCTGATACTGGCAAGTGCGGACGATGAGACGGTGCTGGCTCACGGGCTGTCTCCAAACCTGTTGGACACGAATGTCATAGACCTGACCGATCCGGAAGGGTTCAATGTTGGACAGGCGCTGTTAGACGCGACGGAGGACGGCTACTGGTTCCAGATGGCGTTCCCCAGAGGCACGGAAGCGGGCTTCACCAGGATAAGGGTATGGGCGGTTCTGCACGACGGGTACATATTCGCGTCCGGATACTTCACTGGCGAGGTCGCGCCTCCAACGCCCACCCCCACTGCCACTGCAACCGCCACCGGCGTTCCAACGCCATCACCGACTCCCGAGCCTATCAACGTGGACGAAGTAATAGCTGAAAACCCGTTCGGCCTGCTGGTCGCGATTCTCAATGACGCATACGAAAATGGCTACCTGTCCGACCCGTTGAGCGGCCTGCTGGTCAACCTGTTCATTGACAGCTTGATCACGGTGAATACGGGCGAGACCAGAGAAGAGGTCGTATATAGGGTCGCGGTCGAAGGGCCCGAGGCCGATAGGGCCGCGCTGGTCGCGCTGTACAACGCCACGGATGGCCCGGACTGGGATAAAAGCGATAACTGGCTGAGTGACGAGCCGCTTTCCGAGTGGCACGGCATAACCGTCGACCTTACGGGCCGGGTCACGGAGTTGGGGTTGGATGACAACAATTTGAGCGGTACGCTGCCCGCCGAACTGGGCAATCTCTCCAGGTTGACGAATCTGAACCTTCACAGCAACCCACTGAACGGCCAGATTCCCCCCGAACTGGGCGACCTCTCCAACTTGAGAACCCTGCGCCTGTACGGGACCGATTTGAGCGGTGAGATACCGAGAGAACTTGCCAACCTCACCAACCTGGAAACACTTTTAATCTACTCGAACGACTTGAGTGGAACGATACCTGCCTGGCTCGATGAGTTGGCCAACCTGAGAAGACTGGACCTTGATGACAACAACTTTACCGGTCCCATACCCCCCGAATTGGGCAATCTCACAGAACTGGAAATTCTATGGCTGGCGGGAAACAACCTGGCCGGTCCCATACCCCCCGAACTGGGCAATCTCGGGAAGTTGAAATGGCTGATGCTCCACGATAGCGGTCTGACCGGCCCAATTCCGCCTGAATTGGGCGACCTCGGCCAGTTGGAGACGCTATATCTCCAGGACAACGAACTGAGCGGTGAGATTCCGGCGGAACTGGGCGATCTCGAACTCATCGAGCGAATGTACTTGCGATCCAACGATTTGAGCGGTGAGATTCCGGCGAAACTGGGCAATCTCGCCAACCTGGAGGTACTCCACATCGGGGACAACGAATTGAGCGGTGAGATTCCGGCGGAACTGGGCGATCTCGCCAACCTGGAATGGCTGCTGCTCTATGAGAATGGACTGACCGGCTCCATACCGTCCGAATTGAGCAGTCTGGCCAATCTGGAAGGTCTGTTCCTCAGGAACAACGATTTAAGCGGCCTAATACCGACGGAACTGGCCAATCTCCCCAACCTGGTAATCCTCTCGCTCAGGAACAACCAACTGAATGGGACGATACCTGCGGAACTGGGCAATCTCGCCAACTTGAAGTCATTGACTGTCAGCGACAACCAGTTGACCGGGATTATTCCGGCAGAACTGGGCAACCTTACGGAGTTGAACACACTGCTCGTCAGCGGCAACGATTTGACCGGATGCATACCGGCAGCCCTGGAAGACGTTCGCCACAACGACTTCGAGGACCTAGACCCGCCTCTGCCATTCTGCGAATCGGAGACAGAGACCGAGGATGCTGAGCTGCTCACGACTGAGTCGGAGATCGAAACACTGATCGGAGCTCCGTCCAAGCCCATAGACGCAAGGCCATAGACACTCGCTAACCGGTGAAAATCAGCGCGGGAGGGCGTTTATCGCGCCTTCCCGCCAATAAGATGCCATATCGCGCCCACGGCCAAGGCTCCCCAGCCCGCCATGAGACTCAGTCCGCCGACCGGCGCGACCGCCCCGAACGTGCCTATATCCGCAAGCGCTATCAGGTACAGGCTGCCGCAGAACACTATCACTCCAAAAGTGAGCAGTCCGCAGGAAACCGAGACCGCGCGGCTCTTCCACATATAGCCCAGTCCGCCGACAACGACCAGCGCGATGGAATGATACATCTGGAATCGGACCGCCGTCTCCAGTGTGTCCAGCGCGTCCGTGTCAAGTCTGCTTTCGAGCGCGTGAGTTCCGGCGGCTCCCATGGCGACGCCCAGAAGCGCCAGAATCGCGCCTGCCGCAACCCAGGCGGCCCACAGTTTATGCCCTTTGTCAGCGCTCAAGTCAGTTCTCCAATTGCATCTCAAGACCTGGGGGCTATAATACATAGACGCGAAGAACCAAATCCAGACAATAGAGAGGCGCGCAGCATGTCCACGTCAATCGAACAACGTTTCTTCGAGCTACATCCCAAGTCCGCCGAAATGCACGAGTCGGCCCGCTCTCTGTTCCCCAACGGGGTGACACACGACGCGCGACGCCAGAACCCGTTCCAGCTCTACTACACCCACGCCGAGGGCGCGGCCAAGTACGACGTGGACGGCAACCGCATCCTGGACTACTTCCCCGGGCATGGCGCGCTCATTCTGGGACACTCCCGCCCGGAGGTCGTCAGCGCTGTCCAGGAACAGATGGCTAGAGGAACCCACTTCTCTGGCTCTACTGAACTCGAAATGCAGTGGGGCAACTGGGTCAGAGAGTTGATCCCAAGCGCCGAGAAGGTCCGCTTTCACAGCTCCGGCACCGAAGCCGACATGATGGCTATTCGCATGGCGCGCGCCTACACCGGAAAGACAAAGGTCATCAAGTTCGAGGACCACTTCCACGGCTGGAGTGACTACCTGGTGGCCGGCTCAGAGGGAATCGGCGGCATCCCCGCCGAAACGCTTAGCACGATGATAGTTCTGCCTCCGAACGACATTGAGACATTCGAGAAGACACTTCAGAACGACGACGACATCGCGGCGGTCATCCTGGAACCTACGGGCGCGCACATGGGGCTTGAGCCGATCCTTCCCGAGTTTCTTCATCAGTTGCGCGAGGTGACCGAGCGATATGGCGTCGTTCTCATATTCGACGAGGTGGTGACTGGTTTTCGCGTATCGAGGGGTGGAGCGCAGGAGTATTTCGGCATACGTCCCGACCTGACGACGCTAGCCAAGATACTGGGCGGAGGACTGCCGGGAGGGGCGGTAACGGGCAAGGCGGACATCATCAACATGATAGAGGACAGCCCTGGCGACGCCGAATACAATCGGAACAGGCGAATCGCTCACAACGGCACGTTCAACGCTAATCCTATATCCGCCGCCGCCGGAATCGCCGCGCTCGAAATCGTGGCGAACGAGCCCATCAACGACATTGCCAACGCCAGGGCCGCCCAGCTAAAGGACGGACTGAACGACCTGATGGGCCGAATGGAGATACCGGGCTGCGTGACCGGAATCGCGTCGCTCATGTTCCTCAGGCTCGGCGTGGACGTCCCGGAAGGCGACAGAGAATACTGCATCCTCTCTCCCGAGCAGATGGCCGAGTCCATGGAGCCGGAGCGCATACGCCAGCTTACGCTGTCGCTTCTCAACCACGGCGTGCAGAGCGGTAATCGCTTCATCCTGACGGCGGCCCACACCGAGGACGACATAGCCCACACCATCGGCGCCTACGAAAAGGCATTCGACGAAATCCGGGGCATCGGCCTAATATAGAGAGGTGCGGATTGACGACAAAAGACGACATACACAGAGTTGTCGAGCAACTCCCAAGCGCTCAATTCGATGCTGCGATCCAGTACCTCAGATACCTGCGGGACTTTTCCGATCCGGTCATGAAGAGCACCGCTGAAGATACGGAGTACGATGACGATCTGTCTCTGGAAGACATAGCGGCCATCGAAGAAGGCCTTGAAGACATTCGCGCTGGCAGGCTCACCCCTATTCAGGATGTGAGAAGAGAACTTGGACTGTGAATCCTGAGATTCGTCTGACGAATCGCGCTCGCCGCGAATTGAGGCGAATAGCGAAGTCCGATGCCGGCCGCATCCTTAGCGCGCTGGAATTATACGCGGAAACCGGGCGGGGAGACATAAGACCTCTCCGAGGAACAAACAATGTCAGGAGACTGAGGCTTGGCGACTACAGGGCATTCTTCGTTGTCAACCGAATCGAACATCGAATTGAAGTCATATCAGTGCGACATAGACGGGAAGCCTATCGCTAGCCGTGTCCCATGTCTTGGCTCTTGGTAGCGGCAGGCGGCGCGGTTGGCGCACTCTCAAGGTACGCGATTGACCGCGCCGTCAACGCTTACATGGGCCCCACCGTCCTCGGCATATTCCTCATCAACATAACCGGGTCATTCCTGCTGGGAGTCTTTGCCACTGCATACGACGCCGGCGAATGGCCCGCGTCAACCCGCCTGCTCATAGCGGTCGGCTTCTTCGGGTCGTACACCACCTTCTCCACCCTGACCGTGGCCTCGATCCAGCTCGCGGATGGCGGCGACTTGGCGCGCGCCGCGCTGAACATCCTGGGCAGCATAGTCGTCGGACTTGCGGCTGCATTCGCAGGCATACTAGTCGGACGAGCGCTCTGAGCGCTGTCTGAAAACTATCGCCAGAAACGAGCGACAAGAGTGGGAAAAGTCCCTTCCCCCTTGATGGGGGAAGGTTAGGATGGGGGTGGAATCCTTTCCGATTGGGTTCTGAGATAGTCAGTTAACCCGCCAGAGCCTCGATCCCACGCCATACCAGAAGAGCGCCGACCACCATCAGGACCACGCCCATACTCAGAATCAACGTGTCCAGCCGCACGCGCCCGGTCAGCCGCGCGCCGATATTGCTCCCGATCATAGCGGCTGCGCCCATACATATCAGCGTTACGTAGTCCACCTCGCCGACCGCCACGTGTCCGACCCAGCCGAGCGTCCCCATGAAGAAGCCGATGAATAGGTTCGTCCCCGCCGCGATGCGCGGATCTACTCGCAGGATGCGGATCATCGCGGGCAGACGGATGCTGCCCAGTATCAGCCCGACCGCGCCGCCCAGTACCCCCACTCCGAAGCCTATTCCCGCTTCCAGCGATACGCGCTTGGGTGTGAACTCGCCCTCCGCGCCTTCGAGATCGGCGCCGAACATATGCGGCCCGCCGGAGCGTCGCTGATTCCTGATCAGGATCAGAAATTCGACGCCTTGCCAGAACACCAGCGCCCCGGCGCCTATCAGAAGAATCCACTCCGGCGTCCACTCACTCGCGAACCCGCCCAGGAACGCGCCCACGCAGGCAGGGACGCCCATGACCAGCAGGATACGATTGTCCACCCGGCCCTCGCGGTAGTGCCGTATCGCGCCGCTGATAGCCGACAGCGCGGATACGAGGATGTTCGTGCCGCCCGCTATCGGCGGCGGCATCCCGATTAGCAGCATGGCGGGCAGCCGTATCGTGCCGAGCGCAAGCCCCACGAAGCCGCCCAGTATCCCGACGCCGAACGACACCGCAGTTAGGACCAGCAATTGCCATAGAGCAAGATCGGTACTCATTTAGATGAAGCCACCTGTTCCAGAACTTCCCTCATTTCGTTGATTTGCGCCCGCGACGCTGGTCGCCGCCCGTAACAGGCCCTATTGAATGCGTCGGTAGCCAGTCTCGCGATGCGACCCGGGAATACCCTTGCCAGCGCTGAGAGATGCTCATTCGGAGTCTGGTTGCTCGAGCGTCTGAAGCCTCGCTCTTCGGCAACCGTCAGCATCCCGAAGTATATCCTGAACACGTCCACGATGTCCTGTTCGTCATCCGGCAGCCTCAATCCGGCCGTCCCCCTCCGTCGTCTGAAGCGTTCTGGCAGAAGATCGAACAGGAGACGCGCCATATCCAGACCGGGATCAACGTCTTCAGCGATAGATTCGCGCTCGCCGTCGTCATCTATCCGACGCCAGCGCACTATGCGCCTGAACCCCCACGCAAGCAGCGCAAGAGCGAACATCAGCAGGATCACGACTACCGCCCACTCGATCACGTCCCCCCATATGGACGGCTCGGCGGACTCCGCCCGCTCTCTCATTTCGTTGATGAAGCTGCCCGGATCGAATTCCTGCGCCGGCTGTTCCGGCGGTTCGCCAATCAGTCTTTGCAGCATTCCGAATATCCAGAGCACGATATAGCCTACGACATACGCAATTGGCAGCACCACGACATACATGAAGACCGTAACCAGCAGGTTGAACAGCGCGCCCAGCGGCGTAGCTACAAAGTCTATGAACGACCTCTGAAGAATACTGAACACCAGGCCGATCAGCACGATCGCGCCCACAACGCCCCCGATGACACGCGTCCACCTCCGCTGCACCCTCTCGCCGCCCGACGCGGGCAGAATGTGTCCTATGCTCAGGCCCGCCAGACCCACCGCGAAGAAGGTGAACATCAGCGGGAAAATATGCAGATTGGCCGGATGGAATATGTCCACGATTGCGCCAAAAGACAGCGCTATCAGCCCCACTCTGAATGTCATAGAAAGGTGGTCGGTTGGAAACTCGATAGACGCTATCCTGCCGCCCCGCCACCACAAGAAGGCGGCGCATAGCGCTGAAATAATCGCCCTCGTTCTGTCGTTCGTAGTCGCGTCGTCCGACATGACGGCGCTCAGCCAGCCCAGATCCACTCCCGGCGCCGAGGACACATGTATGTACGTACCGAGCATCAGATAGATGACGATTATGCCCGCGGCCATCTGTATCGTGTACTGCGTCCATAGCGGCATGATTATCATCAGGGTGGTGCGCGCCACGACGAAAGAACCGCCCATCATGGCCACTGCCGCTATCCAGGTCACCGCGTGCGCGCCATTGAGCAGTGCCAGGCTCAGCACGGCGATGAGAACGTAGAACCATACGCTCTCTACGACTATGCAGGCTATCAGGATGAGCCTATCTTGGGCCGAACTCACTCGCCAACTCCAGGTTCTCGAAATACCTTCTCAGATCGTGCAGGATAACGCCTTCCGGCATAGCGGGCGGTTCGGTGTCTCCGACGAAGATTACGACTATCCGATGTCCCTTCGCCCGCAGGTCTGATATGACCGACATCATATCCTGGGTCAGGATTGCCGCGATCACCACCAGCGTCGCCCCCAACGGAAACTGCCTCGAGTTCTGCTCCAGCTGCGGGGCCATGGGCCCGATGGCGAGCGGTCTGATGGTAGCCAGGGCCTCGAGGATTATTGTTAACTGCTCGGGGTTGCTCGATGGATTCAGCCGCATCGGACGGTCGGCAAGTATCGGGGTTCCGTTGGAAAACAGACCCACGCTGTACTGCTGTTCGGTCGCGTAGCTCGCTACCGAGGCGGCGCTCGTTATCACACGCTCCAGGTTGACAGGGGAGTAGCCCTCCCAGGTTCGTTCCGCCGTCTCCACGAGAACGACCAGAATCACCGTGAACGCAGAACTCGGCTCGAACGTGCGGACATGAAGGTCCTGCATTCTCGCCGTGGCCTTCCAGTCCACTATCTTCAGCGGGTCGCCCACCTGGTACTCGCGCAAGCCCGACGGACGAGACTCGTCCTGAAAAATCCTGATCCCGCCCCGCGTCTCGCCCAGCGGCCTCACCGCTGGAATCCCGAGTTCCGGCAGAGATACTACCCTGGGGTACACCAGAATATAGTCGTTCCTATCAACCGGTTTATGGCTCTCGAAGAAACCGAACAGGTCTCCGCTCTCCATCCTCGCCGGACCGATCCTGTAAAACCCTCTGCTCTTCCCCTTTATCTTGTATTCCCATCGTATGCGCTCGTACCATGCCAGCGAGGTGTTGTGCATTATTATCTTGGAGTTCGGACTTGAACTGGCCGACATCCTGGCATCCACTACCTCTACGTCGTCCGGCACTTCGTCCACCACGTTCAGTTTGCCCAGGGGCAGCGGCTTCCGGTTCACAACCGAAATCGTCATGTTCGTCTCTTCGTCAATGAACACCCTTGGCTGTTCTATCTCGCGCTCGTAATACACCTCTTCCAGGGAGAGTTTGTTCCACACCCAGGATACGCCCGCGACTATGAGGCCCATTACGCCCAGACCGATGACAAGACCCTGCCTGGAGACGATGCCGACAATTATGAGAAGCACGAACATTACAATCCATATGTCGTGCCATATCCTGTTGAACAACTGGGCTACCTTTCGATTGGCACAGGCAGGGAGTTCAGTATCCCTGACACTATCTGTTCAGGGACCAGACCGCGCAGCCTCGCGCCCGAGGTCATTATGAGACGATGGGACAGGACCGGCTCGGCCATGGCCTTCACGTCGTCGGGAGTAACGAAGTCCCTTCCGTCCAGCGCGGCGCGCGCCTGCGACGTCTTGTACAGCCCCAGCGTCGCCCTCGGACTCCCTCCGAGAGCGAGCGCGTCGTTCGCGCGTGTACTCTGCACGACCGACACGATATAGTCTCGCACGATGTCGTCCACCTCGATGCGCGTCACCGAGTCCTGCATCTCCATCAGTTCGTCTTCGCTGGTAACGGCGTCCAGGTCGGGCGGCGCGATATCCCTCTCGAACCTCAGCAGTATGTCCGATTCCTCCTCTGGGCTCGGGTATCCCAGTTTTATCCGCACTATGAACCTGTCCAACTGCGCTTCCGGCAGCGGGAATGTCCCCTCCAGCTCCACCGGGTTCTGGGTGGCCATCACGAGGAACGGCTCTCTGAACCGGCGTGTCACCCCGTCCACCGTCGCCTGCCGCTCCTGCATAGCCTCCAGCAGCGCGGACTGCGTTCGCGGCGTCGCCCTGTTTATCTCATCCGCCAGCAGTACCTGGCTGAATATCGGCCCCGGCCGGAACTCGAAGTCCCCCGCCTTCTGGTTGAAGAAATTCACGCCCAGAACGTCCGTCGGCATCAGGTCAGGCGTGAACTGGATGCGGCTGAACGCGCATCCCAGCGACTGCGCCAGAGCCTTGGCCATCGTCGTCTTGCCCGTACCAGGCACATCTTCCACGAGAACGTGCCCCTTGCAGATGAGCGCGATTATCGCCAGGTCTATCACCTCCGACTTGCCCACGATTACTTTCTGGATACTCTCCCGCAGCCTGGACGCCGTCTCCTGAATCCGAGCCGCCACATTACTCGCCTGTACCATAATCCCTCACTAGCCTGATAAGTCGTCTGCCGCGCTGCCCCATCCCCGCCTCCCCGCCTGAATACATCCATACACTCGCAGCGCCCAATAGATTATAGACTGTTCGACAGCCGTAGGGTGGGCCTCTATTCATTATCTTGCGCCGCGCGAATATCTATCAACTCCCACAGAGATGCGTCGGAACGAGAAGCAGGCGCCGCTCATTTCCTGAAATGATCATCTCTTGACGCCCAAGTAGACGCTTTTGTTATCATCCCGCCCCATTGGATACACACCAAGCAGCGCAAACGAGGTTAACTTGATTCGTATAGCAATCTTATCGGTCGCCATCCTGGTGATGGCAATAGCAATAGCGCAGAGTGAAAACCGAAGTGTAACGGCGCAGACTCCCGATAACAAACCGGAGATACGGGAAGCGCCGACAGCGACACCGACACCGACGCTGGTGCCAAAGAGAGAAGCAGAACAAGAGTACGCAGCGGGAGCGGATTGCGCAAGTGGAGGAGAAACCGGAGACAGTAGCGGATGCTCCGGCGCGCGTGGTCGTCCTCAATACGTTCCGACATCAACCCCTCGGCCAACAGCGACAGCGACTCCTCGACCGACGGCAACGCCCAGACCCACGGCCACACCTACGCCAAGGCCGGATAACGGCAATTCAGGGAATGGAGGAAACTCTAACGGGAATGGTAGGAGTTCCACTCCCTCTAAGACGAAGCCGCCCGCGCCGTCAGGATTCAGGGCAGTCGCCGGAAACAAGCTGACGTTCGAGGGCAAGAACTTGATGACTCTGAGTTGGAATAGCAGGTCAGGAGTTTCTTATTACAGAATCTCGATCCGTCCACAGGACACTACTAGCTGGACGATCAAGTCTAGTAGAGTGAATGGTACTTCTCTGTCCTACACGGACTTGAAGTGCGGACTGTCTCACGAGTTCCGAATAGAGGCCTATGGAGATGGAAAGAAATACCTCAAAGGATTCAGTCCGAGGGCTGAGGTCGAAGTAGATACTTCTCCCTGTCCTCCCGTACTACCTGAGCCGGGTACCAGACCTCTATGCCCTAAGGCTACGAGAGTTACACCAGAAGGCCCACAAAGTGCGCGCGGCGAGGCTAAGCTAGTTGGTACGAGGGATGGGGTATTCCACGCGGCACGTTCCGCGATCTACCGCCCTCTGTGGAGAATAGGCACGGGATCTTTCGGAGTAAATCCTAACGAGCCTGGACTTGACAAGTTTCAGCCGATACATTGGTGCGCCTTCGGGTCCGTAGAAAGTGCGTCAACTTCTCGTTCAGACACGGTATTGTTTGGAGCGTACTATCACGGGACAAAGACTAGCCTAGGGAAGATACCTTCCAGTAGCTATAAGACTCCTAGCAGAGGATACAACCGGAACTGTGGTAACTCTACTTCCTGCCATTGGCTGAGTGCAGTAGAGGAGAACATCATTCAGAACTCTGGTAGTAGAATATATCTGTTCGGGGCTCATCGAGTTACGTCAGGTAAGCAGACTACTACAATCAGAACTTACAGCGGATTCGACGCAGATCACTCATCCGGGATCTATGCGCCGCCTCCGAGGAGGTAACAACTAACAGATGAATATCAAGGCTCGCCACCTAATGGCGGCTCTAGTAGTAGCCTTTATAGTTGGGGTATCAGCTATCGCTTGGATGACTCTTACAAGTGCGACGATAGATGCTCAATCAGTGATACGGGATGCCTGTGAAGATGCAACGCGCGTCAACTCCGGTGTCGTTACTATCACTGGTACTGAGAACATCCAGGGAACAATCCACGACGTAGTTATAGAGGTTCGGATAGGTGGGGGTAATAGATCAACGCATGTCGAATACCCTGACCTAAAGGCTAAGGGCGAGACTTATCTAGTAGGCAACATATCCTATGCCAGGGAAACAACCTCTCCCGGCGTTTGGGGTGAGTGGATCGTTACTACTGTTAATATGCCAGACATAACGGCTACCGGGCCTGTTGGACCTACAGGGCGAGTTAACGACCAGGCTAATCTCGCTCCCTCCTTCTGTGGAGTACAAGGACTCACTGACTATCAGTATCACGGAGTTCAGACTGTCGGAGGAGAGGATACCAAGCGTTACTCTGCCTCGATGGATGAGGAGACTCTAGGCATTGGGGATAGTGTTGGCTTCCAGTTCTGGATTACTGACGCCGGACAGATAAAGCAGTTCCAAGTTGATGAGCGCTACGTTGATGGTATGGGTCGGCTTGAAAGAGAGCATTACTCATTAGGCGTAATGTCCAAGCTCGGGGAACCGATAACGATTACCGCTCCGACGGACATTAAGCCGGTGGTGGATCTGACTCCGGTTCCTACGCCGGAAGGGCTATTTGAGTAGCAAGATCATAGTCTTGATATTCCTGGCGGCGGGGGCTCTGGCCCTCGCCTGTCAGGATGGTCTCGTTCTTGGGCAGGTCGTTCAAGATGATCCCTGCACATACTCAGAGGATTCAGAGATCCATAATACCACTATGATTCTTACAGCTAACGGAGAGTCTGAGAGGCTAACTCGAACTGTTCGCGCCAAGTTCCAAGACCGGTATACTCTAACTTGTTCGGACGAAGATGGTCTCTGTGCCGAGCTATATATGGTAGCTGGATGGATCTATGAGAGAACACAAGACGAGCCGGGAGTATGGGGAGACTGGCAGTACAGCGAAATGATGCGCCCGCCAGGATATACAGGGCCTATGCCTCCTATTCCAGACGAGAGCTTCTATGAAGGCAAAACATTCTTCTGTGGAGAACAGCTATTAGAAGAACTGACATATCTGGGTGAGGCTACCCTAGATGGCGTTTCGGTCCGACATTATTCTGGTTCGGCTCAGGAGGGTGAATACCTCGCTGAGGCTATTTCTTACGATGTTGAGTTATGGGTTGATTCTGCTGGACTACTACATCAACGTAAGATGATAGCGGTATTCGACGACTCGACCCAAGAGATTCTGACCAGGATAACGAATCATGGAGATGACATCGTTATCGAGCCGCCAGATGTCAATTGAATAGGATAATGCAATCAGTCTGGATAGTGATAGCGATATTGCTAGGGCTGTCGGGAGTGTACTGCACTTCCGACAGCCCACCAGACTTTGCCCAACTACCGGACTACGTTATACCGTTTCAGTCTGAAGTCAGCATGAAGGGACTAGTGGAAGTCTGATACTTGGTCTATGCTGAGTCCAACACGGTGTTGGAGGGCAGAAGGATGATCGGACGACCGCTCAGGATAGACTGGCATGAGAGCGACACCCCAGAGAGACTGAAAGAAGCCTACCAGTCTCAGTCAGACATCAACATTCGTACACGGGTACACCTGCTGTGGCTGGTACGCAGCGGCTGGCAGATCAAAGCGGCGTCAGAAGCCGTTGGCGCTCATTACCGCAGCGCCCAGAGATGGATTGAGTGGTACAGGGACGGAGGTCTTGATGAGGTTGTGTCCAGGAAGATGGGAGGAGTGGGTCAGCCCAGGTTTCTGAGCGATGATCAGGAGAACAGGCTGGTCGAGGAGGTTGGAAGCGGACGGTTCAGGACTGCCGGAGAGATAGCTGTCTGGGTGGAGTCTGAGTACGGAGTCAGGTTCAGAGGGAACAGCATATACAGCGTACTTGAACGTCTGGGGTGTTCACCGAAGGTTCCGAGGAGTCGGCATGAGAAGGTTGACATAGAAGCGCAGCGGTCATGGAAAAAGGGGGACTTGGTCGTTCGCTGAGGAAGGCGGGGGTAAAGCCCAAGACTCTGATTGGGTTCGCCGACGAGATGCGAGTGGGCCTCCGGGGTATGGTTCGCAGGGTGTGGGGAGTGCGCGGGCTGAAGGTGGTTCAGAGACTTCAGTTGGTGTACGAGTACAAGTATCTGTTCCTGGTGGTGGACTATGCTCGCGGGAAGTTGGAGTGGACGTGGATGGACTCTATGAGTTCGGCGATGGTGTTTCGCGCGGTGTTGTCAGTGAAGCGACATACCGATGTGAGAGCGTTGGTGTGGGACGGAGCGGGAAGCCATAGAAGCGAGTTGGTCAGAAGCGTAGAGGGAGTGAGGACGATACTTCAGCCAGCGTACAGTCCTGAACTGAATCCCGCTGAGCGGGTATTCGAGGAGGTACGCAGGTGGGTGGAAGGCACGGTGTATGGGAGTCTTGAGGAGAAGGTGGCTGCTGTGGACAAGTGTTTGGGCAGACTGGAGTCGGACCCTGAGCGTGTGAAGTCACTGGTGAGTTGGAAGTGGATCAGACGAAACGTTCAGGAACTATCTGAAGACTATGCGGCTTCATCAAAATGAAATGGTATTATAGGGCAAGAGGTAGAAGAAGATCCCTGTACTCTATCTTCCGAGTCTTTTATACAAACTGTCTCAGGGACTCGAACCGGGCAGGGTTCTCACGAACATAAGCAAGAGATTAGAGTTAGTGGTAGAGACAATCATACTCTCATCTATGACGGAGGGGATGCCTTACGGGGCGAGATCTATTATATAGAGGGAATAACCTACGCCCGCGAGCTTCCAGTATCGGGCGATTGGACGGCGTGGCAGGTACAGGAGCCTCGCGTACCCTATGAGGAGCAACAAGAGACTATCGCTAAGTTCTTCGAGGATAATCCAGTTTCGACATTCTGCGGCGTCCAGGAGATAGTAGATCACAAGTACCTAGGCGAGGACACCCTTGACGGAATCGAGGTTAGACGATTCTCCTCAAGATGGCCGGACGACTTCCTTAGCGGTAGTGATCTCTCAGTTGACTTTGAGTTTTGGGTTGACGCATCGGGAAGACTGCACCAGTCTAAGATGACGCATAAGACGAAGACCTTCACAGATGAGATAGTGAACCGCTATACCGATCACGACAGCGACATCGTTATCGAGCCGCCAGACGTGAGCGGGCAGTAAATCATGTATAACTTTCTTATGGGAGTCAGCTACTTCGCGGGGAATTACGGTGAGCCTCCTCTCCTTGTAGGAGTCGCCGGGCTGGTCTGTGGACTGCTACTACATAACCTTAGATGGTGGAGTTGGCTACTGATAGGCTTCGGATTAGGGCTAGGCTTAGTTTCCTTAGCATCTACTCTCTTATACCTGTCTCCCTATGGAGACTTGGATAGTGCAGTAACGTCTTATTGGACTTTATGGGTAGCAAATGTCCTTAGTATTTTGGTACCTCTAGTCATAGTTATCTACTCCGCTATCAGAGTGAACGCCAGACGCGAGCGGACAGCGACCGAGAGCTAATCAGTGAGGGTGATTAGCTTCAATCCCCTCCATTCCCTGGGAACAAACGGGCAGGCAATAAGACTTATGCAACTTTCTCATTTCCACTACACATCCATCCCGCCAATGCGCTACAATACACCCATGAAGAACAAAGTTTCTGACATTGGATACATAAATAAAGATTTATACTAACGAGAAATCGAACCAGAGAGAATTGTCTCCAAAGCTAACGCAGGCCGACGCAGGGCAAACTCAGGTCAAAATCGCTCCCAGTACATGCCTGTGACTCCCCTGTTCCCGCCCTGTATAATTATAAATCAGGATATATCAACTTCCCGGATCCGCCAACTCGCCGGAATACATCCCCCTGGGCGTCTTGCACGCCATGCGTATCATGTACAATGCGCATGATACACACGCTCCTCCGCCCGCGAGGTGAGACATGACGATAAGGCACAAAACGCCGCCCCATATCCATCCGGATGAGATGTTCCCGGAATTTCCGCCCCGAGATGACATGAATAATCAACTCTATCTGCACGTCCCTGCCCACATGGCATCGCTCGCTAGACACCTCGGCTTTCCCGAAACCACTCTGGTACTGGGTGAAGTTCCGGTCGGGTGGCGACCCACAGGCGACCGGCGTGTGGTTCTGATTCCGGACCTGATCGTCGCGTTCGATATAGACACGCAGGAAGTAATCCGGCGGTACGGCTACTCTATTCAGGACATCGGTAAGCCGCCCGACTTCGCCCTCGAAGTGGCTTCCCCGACCACCGGCGCCAGAGACTACACGCTCAAGCGAACTCGCTACGCCGAGTTCGGCATTCCCGAGTACTGGCGTTTCGACCACACCGGCGGCGAATATCACGACGCGGCGCTGGCTGGAGACCGCCTCGGACCGGACGGCTACGTCCCAATCGAGATAGAGCCCGCTGGCCCCCGTCTCTTCCGAGGACACAGCGACGTGCTGGGACTGGACATCTGCTGGGAATACGGTCAACTGCGTTTCTACGACCCCATAGAAGGACGCTACCTGCCCACATTCGATGAAGAGGCTGACGGACGCCTCGCCGCTGAAGCTGAAGTCAGGCGGCTCCGCGAAGAACTGGCTCGCCTGCGCTCCAAAAAGTGAAACTGGTAACTGAAAACTCATAACTAATACTCACCCGGAGGCAAAAATGCTAATCAACGAAGTCAAAGCGCTCGTCTTCGACGTGTTCGGCACAGTCGTGGACTGGCGTATGAGCATCGCCCGCGAGGGCAAGGAACTCGCCAAGCGCAAGGGCATCACCGGCGTGGACTGGTCGGAGTTCGCCGACGCATGGCGCTCAGGATACGGACCTTCGATGAACAAGGTTCGCCAGGGCGAACTCCCCTGGACCCGCATTGACGACCTGCATCGCATGATTCTCGACGAACTGCTCGACAAGTACGGCATCGAGGGACTGAGCGAGGATGAAAAGATTCACTTCAACAAGGCGTGGCACAGGCTCGACGCCTGGCCGGACTCCCCTCCCGGACTCACCCGCCTCAAGCGGCGCTACGTCATAGCCACCCTGTCCAACGGCAATGTCGCGCTGCTGACCAACATGGCCAAGTGGGCCGGACTGCCATGGGACTGCATCCTGTCAGCGGAGCTTGCCCACCACTACAAACCCGACCCGGAGACCTATCTCATGGCCGCCGACATCCTTGGACTCGAACCGTCCGAAGTGATGATGACCGCCGCCCACAAGGGTGACCTCAAGGCCGCGCGAGCGCAGGGACTCAGGACCGCGTTCGTCCCGCGTCCGCTCGAACACGGCCCACGCCGCGAGATAGACACCTCGCCTGAGGACTGGATTGACGTCGTCGCCAGCGACTTCGAGGACCTCGCGCTCAAAATGGGAACATGAACTCAGCCCTGGTAATGCAGTCGGGCGGGTGTACCCACGTACTGAACCGCAGTCTTTACGCCATAGCGTCCGAATTCGCCAAAACGGGGCCAGGAACATTGTACGGCGCGCCTCACGGACTGGAGGGAATACTCCAGAACCGCGCCGTGAACCTGTCCGAGGTGACGCCCGAGCATTGGGTGCGTGTCGCGGACGCGCCGGGTGCCGCAATCGGCTCTACGCGCCGCAGGCTCAGAGACGACGACGCGGGCCCTGTGTTCGAGTATCTCGAAAGGCACAGCATAAGATACTGGTTCATCATAGGCGGAAACGATTCCGCCGAAACCGGACACACGCTTCAAACGCGAGCCGACGAGATGGGCTACGATCTGTCCGTGATCAACGTCCCCAAGACGATTGACAACGATCTCGTCCTGACCGACCACTGCCCCGGATACGGCAGCGCGGCCAGGTTCGTCGCAACCGCTGTCGTCGGCTCCGGTCTCGACGCCGAGGCCCTCACCGGCGCCTCTCCTATCACTATATTCGAGGTCATGGGACGCGACGCCGGATGGCTCGCCGCCGCGACCGCCCTCGCCAGGCGCGAGGAGCGCGACCCACCCCACCTGATCTGCGTGCCCGAGATTCTCGTTGACGAAGACAAGTTCATCGCCGACGTACAGGACGCCTACACCGGATACGGATACGCCGTCGCCGTAATCTCCGAGAATGCACGCACCGCCGACGGCATTATCGGGGCCGGGTCCGCCCCATGGTTCGTGGACGACTTCGGACACGAATACTACGACGGCCCCGCCCGCTACCTTGCCGCTCTCGTCAGCCGCCGCCTCGGAGTGCGCGCCCGCTACGAAAAGCCCGGAACTATCCAGCGCTCTCTTGTCTGGGCCTCTTCCGAATCGGACGTGCGGGAGGCGGAAATGGTCGGCAGGGCCGCCGTAACCGCCGCCCGCGAGGGTATGCGCGACGTGATAGTCACCCTCCAGCGGCAGGATGGAGACGACTACAGATGCAGCGTCGGATTCGCCCCGCTCGATCAGGTCGGCGGAAAAGTTCGCCGTATGCCCGACGAATTTCTGTCCCCCCAAGACAACTTCGTCACCGACGCCTTCATCCAATACATCAAGCCGCTGGCCGGCGATATCCCGCGCTTCGGCAGGCTCATGTGATTCCTCGACGTGGTGAACCGGTGGCGTCTGCCAAACTCCGTCTCGGCTGCAACCTGGTATTGACGTGTCTGGCCGCGTTGGTTTCCCTATGCGCCTATGCTTGCGGAGGCCATGATGCTTTCCCGGTGGAGGGAAATCCGGCAGCGAGCGAGAGTATCCCTGCCTCGCGGGAGCCACCCGCGTCTAATGGAGTCCCCGATGCACCGGCTACTCCATCGCCCGGGGCTGCGCGAGGCGCTTTTTCCTACTTCGACGATACACAGGGCCTGGCGCGCCGGTTTCAGACAGTAGAGGGCGGATCGGAGTTCGTTCAGACGAACGGCGAACTGATTACCGTGAGGCCCAGGGACACTATTCCGGCGATCCTCTCCCCAGTGATGGCGCCCGTGTCCGAAGCCACCGGCTGGATGGAAGCGGACGAGCTTGTCCTCGGTGTCGAGATAGGCGGCGACGCGAGAGCGTATCCGATAAGAATCCTCAGCAGACACGAAGTGGTCAACGACATTATCGGAACAACACCCATCGCCGTTACATGGTGACCGCTCTGCTATACGGGCGTGGTCTATGCCCGCGAGATCGAAGGCGAAACGCTGACGTTCGGCGTCTCGGGAAAGCTGCTGATGAATGGACTGGTTATGTACGACAGGGAGACGGACTCGATGTGGAGCCAGGTGTCGGGGGAAGCCATCTACGGCTCTTATCAGGGCGCCGGACTGACGATTCTGCCCGCTCTGATGACGACCTGGTCTTCATGGCTGGAAGAGCATCCCGACACAATGACGCTGGACAAAGAAGGCCGGGAGGAATACGGCTTCGATCCTTACGAACCCTATTACGGAGACGATTCGGTCGGACTGTTCGGCAGAAGCGTCAATGATGATCGCCTCGATGCCAAGGAACTGGTCGCCGGCGTAATAGTGGAAGGACGCGCAAAAGCCTACCCGTTCTTGGAACTGTCCAAATCTCCGGTCATCAACGACGAGGTGGGTGGTGTTTCATTACTGGTGGCATTCGATTCGGAAAGCCGGAGCGCGACTATATTCAGTCGGACTGTAAGCGGACGTACACTCACTTTCGAAACACGGAATAGCAATCTTACGGATGTCGAGACAGGCAGCGTATGGTCGCCATTGACTGGGCGGGCGCTTAAGGGCGAACTTGCAGGGGACCGCCTGTCTGTCACACCTTCCATAACCTTATTCTGGTTCGCATGGGCCGACTACAATCCCGGTACCGCTGTACACCGGTAATTCCTGTTTGACAATCCTGAACGCCGTATGATTGAATTCCCCAAAGCGAACCGATTCGTGTGCCTACTCAGTCAGTCCGTAGTGACGCGGTGGTCAGCATGAATTTTAGTCTAGAGAGTAGGAGGAGAGAGTGCCTGAGATAATGAAGAAGGGTAGATGGCTGCTGGCGCTCGCCGCGGTTGCAATAGTGGCGGCTGCGTTTGCCTGCGGTAGTGAACCCGAAGTTGTCATCAAGGAAGTACAAGTACCCGGCGAAACCGTCGTGGTCGAGAAAGAAGTGGTCAAGGAAGTACAAGTACCCGGCGAGACCGTCGTGGTCGAGAAAGAAGTGGTCAAGGAAGTCCAGGTGCCGGGTGAGACCGTCGTCAAAGAGGTGGTCAAGGAAGTCCAGGTACCGGGCGAGACCGTCATTAAAGAGGTCGTGAAGGAAGTAATGGTTCCCGGTGAGACCGTGGTCAAGACCGAGGTCGTCGAGGTGGTCAAAGAGGTCATCGTTATAGCGACACCCGTTCCGGACGTAATGACCGGAATGGTCGAGCAGGCGGGCACCGTCACCTTCGTTTCCAACCTTGTCAACCCGATGATCGGAGACCCCGCCATCGCGCCGTATCGAGACTGGGAGCAGTCCGGTGGTCTGGCCATCACGGAATACCTCTTCGTGATGCAAGACGGCAATCCGATGTCGCCCCACCTGGCCAGTTCCTGGGAAGTGGCCGATGATGGCTCGAAGGTAACTATTGGCCTGAAACAGGGCATTCCGTGGAATTCGCCCGAGGACGCGATGGGCCAGGACTTCGGCGAATTGACCGCCGATGACGTGGTGTGGTTCATAAACAGGCAGAACGCCTTCACTAACCCGACGTCCACGTCCGGTGACGCCGGAGACTTCGCCGCCGTGTTCGGCGAGTCCCGTGTTATAGACGCCCACACGTTTGAGATGGACCTGCAGACCCCGACCTACTTCGGACTGCCGCTGAGCCAGTTCGGAATTCTGGGCGCGGCCCCGTCCATTCGCTCCAAGGGTGTCTTCGACACGATGGGTGAAGAGTGGATGCGCGACCACGCCGTCGGCACCGGTCCCTTCGTCCAGGGCGAGTGGGTAAACAACGAGCGTGGCGTGGCAGAGGCGGTTCCTGACCACTGGAACGAACCCGCCACCATCCAGACGTTCGTCAAGTTGCAGATTCCCGAGAACAGCTCTCGCGTCGCCATGTTGAAGACGGGCCAGGCCGACATAGCCACCCTAGACTTCAAGCTGGTGCCCGACCTGATTCAGGAAGGTCTCTCGTTCCTGTCCAGCTTCCCTGGCGGTTACGTTGGACAGTCCATACTGTATCCGGGCAACCTGTGGGAAGAGGTCCACCCGATCACCGGTGAGCCTCTGGGTTCCACCGCGGTAGCGCCGGACTATGTTGATCCATGGCTCGCCCCGCCGTATGAAGAGGATATTCCTTGGATCGGCGACCCCTGGCAGGACATGGGCAAGATGGGTCTTTACACTGACACCGACAATCCTCCCGGAATGACCGACATGGAGCAGGCACGCAAGGTTCGCCTCGCCCTGGGCATGGCCATTGACCGCGAGGCTATCAACGAAGTCGTCCTGGGTGGACTGGGAACCCCAATCTACTCCGAGTACATGGGCCCGCTGTATCCCGGATGGGAACCCAACAGGGTTGCCCCCGCGATGGACTGGGCGACCGGCGAAATAGACGACATGATGGACGGCGTGCCCTGGACGCTCCCTTATGACCCCGATGGAGCCAGGGCTCTTCTTGAGGAAGCCGGATATCCGATGGGCTTCGACGTAACCCTCCAGTCCTATGTGGCTGAGACGGGTGAGGTAACGCTGGAGATCGCGGACATCATCACTTCTCAGTGGTCGCAGATCGGCCTGAACGTGGTGGAGAAGCGCGAAGACTACGGCTCGGTCATCAGCCCGAGAATGCGCCAGCGCGTACAGTTCGACCCTGTGGTCAAGAACGGCGACGTGAACTCCAACCAGTTCCCGAAGGACTGGCCGTATCCGCCGGTGGACAGCGCTCTGAGCCGCCCGGGCTGGGGCGTTGGCTTCGAGACTCCGGTGCTGTCGAGCAACCACCTGGAGATTCGCTCCTCCAAGGACAAGGCATTCCGCGAAGAGCTTCACCAGCAGACCGCGGATTACATCCTGTACTGGCAGCTGTACAACGGCGTGTACCAGATACCGAAGGGCGTCGTTGTGAATCCGAACAGGGTCTCCTCCTGGTCCTCACGACCGGTGCACTACGGCAACGTTGGAACGCCGCAGTGGATTCGACTCGTCGGACAATAGACTGAAACGCTCGCGCCCCGCCACGACATGGCGGGGCGCGCTTACAACCAGACCAAAACAAGCGCGAACCGAGGCCCCGACAAGACGATCAGAACTCATCGGGGTCTCGGATATTATCAAGACTCTTTTTTCTATCGGCGACTTTTAGCGACGCGATGTGAGAGACGTCCATGGTACAGTTCTTTGCAAGGCGCCTGATCTTCATGTTCATCTCGGTGGTCGGCGCCACGGTGGTGATCTTCACGTTGAGCCGGGTCGCACAGGACCCGAGGGAGCTATTCGTGCCCGACTCCGGCTACGGCATTTCGCCCGAAGCGTGGGAGGAACTGGGCAACAAGCTCGGCTTCGACAAGCCCGTTGTGGTGCAGTATTTCCTCTGGCTGGGCAGAATGCTGAGGGGTAACTTCGGCGAATCCCTGAGTATGCAGCAGCCAGTATCCACCATAATTGGCGGAAAGATCGGCGCGACCGTGCAGCTTGCCATTGGAGGCTGGATCGTCGCCATCCTGCTCGGGGTGCCGATAGGCGTCCTGGCGGCGGTCAAAAGGGGCACCGTATTCGACTATTTCGGACGGGCGGTCGCGCTCTTCGGACAGGCTCTCCCGGGTTTCTTCGTCGGCATTCTTCTGATTCTAATATTCGCGGTGCAGTTCGGATGGCTTCCCGTCGGAACCCGCCCTGTGGAATTCGACATCAAGTTCTACATTCTGCCCTGCCTGACGCTCGGCTGGGCGCCCGCGGCCGGGATCATGCGGCTCACCAGGTCGTCTATGCTGGAGATCATGGACTCCGAGTTCGTGAAACTGGCGAGAGCGAAGGGCGTATCCAACTTCAAGATAATCTGGAAGCACGCGCTGAGGAACTCCTTGATTCCGCCTCTTACCTCCGCGCTGCTGCTCATGGCGGGCTTCCTGAACGGCGCGCTCGTCGTTGAGACCATTTTCGCCTGGCCGGGTATCGGCTGGATCGCGCTTTCCAGGGCGGTGTACGACAACGATCTGCCGCTGCTCCTGGGAACGGTGTTCGTGTTCATAGCGATCTACCTCGTCTTCGCGCTCCTGGCGGACATTCTGTACGCGGCTATAGACCCTCGCATTCGATACTCTTGACGGAGACGGGAATACATGGCAACTGACACGAGGCTTTCCGCCGAGGACCTGCTGCTCAGTCGAAGGACGGGGATCTTCGGCGCGATTAGCGGAGCGTGGTTCTTCATCCGACGATATCCGGTGATTCCCACTGCGGTTCTCATAATCCTGGTACTGGCCGGAATACTGGCCCCGTGGCTGACCCCCTACGACTACGCCATCGGCAATGTGCGGGACCGCCAGTTGCCGCCCATGAGCCGAGGCTGGATATCTCCGACGGCAGAGGCGAACGGGGAGATCGGACAGCTTCACATCCTCGGAACCGACCACGCGGGCAGAGACACTTTCACCAGAATCCTGTACGGCGCTCGAATATCCCTCATGGTCGCGGCTATCTCGCTGATAAGCGGGTTCATAGCCGGAACTTCAATTGGGATTCTGTCAGGATACCTGGGAGGCATCTGGGATGAGATCATAACCCGGATTGTTGACATATGGCTTGCGCTGCCATTCCTGATGGTGGTTCTGGTCGCTACCATTCTCTACGGCCAGAGCCTTCAGCTGCTGCTCGTGATGCTGGCGCTGCTGGCCTGGGTCGGATTCGTGCGTGTGGTGCGGGCTCAGACACTGATACTCAAAGAGATGGACTACGTAGCGCTCGCCAAGGTGGTGGGCGCGTCTCCGGCAAGAATAATGTTCAAGCACATACTGCCCGGAGTCATAAACTCCGCGGTCGTCATCGCCACGCTGAACGTCGGCGGCCTGATTCTGACAGAGGCGACCCTCAGCTTCCTGGGCGCCGGCATTCCGCCCCCCACGCCCGCCTGGGGCGTGCTGGTAGCAGAGGGCCGCGACTACATTGACTCCGCCTGGTGGCAGGTGATAATGCCGGGCACCGCGATCTTCCTGACTCTCATGTCGCTGAACTTCCTGGGAGACTGGCTCAGGGATAGGCTCGACCCGAGGCTGAGGCAGGTGGACTAGCGTTTCCCTGGAATTACATTGCGATAGAACCGAGAAGGGCCCCGTTCACAAAACCGGGGCTCTTCTTATTATCTAGCGCGCATTCCCCCGTTCAGGGCGTGCTTGGCTCAATCGCCTGCCCGAGAGAACTGTCCGTGCAGATGATAACTGGCCGCGATTAGCGTCGAAGTGAAAGTCCCGATGTTTATCATGGGAAATATGACGCCGCGCGTCACGTAGATGTACTTAGAGCTATTCGTCGTAATCAGGAAGGTAATCACGCAGGCTACTATAGCCCCTCCAATTACCAACGCCAGAAAAACCGCTTTTCGAGTGGGCGAGCCGTAGGCGTCCCAGAAGATAGAAGCCGCGGTCGCGCTGGTGGCGAGCCCCAGGAACACCGTGCCCGCCAGCGGCAGCGCGAATCCCGTAAACTCGAAGTAAGGCATCATGAGCCAGGCAATCAGCCAGCCCACGAATCCGAATACGAAGCCCCCTAATATGGATATGACTATTCTGGCAACGAGGGACACGATCATCACATCGTTCACTCGTTCGCGTATTGGGATCATTCTGAATTCCTTACCCCCTACCTTGACCGACGCAGGATAATTGTACACCAAGTACGGCGTGATAAGAGTAGTGGCTAATACCAATGATATGTCATATCAATTGACACGCACATTGCATTTCATATAGTATCAATTGTCGCATTATGATGATACTACATATCAGTAGCCTAAGAGGAATTAAGAATGACTACGTTCCGAATACGATATAAAACCGCTGGCCTCTGTATCGCCGCAGGGCTGATTCTCCTGGCGATCATGGCCTGCGGCGATTCTGAAAGTGAAACTGCTTCTCCGGCGCCCCGACCGGTAGCTGAGACAGTAAAGCAGGTTTCCCCCACGGTGGCGCCCGCGCCAACCTCCATGCCCGCTCCTACTTCCGCGCCCGCGCCGACTGCCAGGCCCGCGGTCGCCACGCCAACGGTCGCAACTCAGGCGCCGGTTGCGGAGAGGGATTCCGGCCCATCCAAGATCACGACAGCGGCTCCGTTCGCGCCCTCGAACAACGGCGCTGTCGAGACGGACGACTCTTTTATAGTGTCGAGGGCAGGCGTTACGGAGACCCTGGTCAAAATTGACTTCGATGGCGAGGTAAAGCCGTATCTCGCAGATTCGTGGAGCCTCCGAGACGGCAACGCTTGGGAGTTCAAACTTCGGGAAGACGTGAGTTTCCAGGACGGCGCCGCTCTCGATAGTGAGTCCGTCGTCATGGCGCTCGACTATCTTCGCGGGGTCCCGAATCCGCCGAGGGGATTTACAGAGGACACACTGAAGAGTGTCACCGCCGCGGATTCCTATACGGTGATTGTCGAGAGCGGCGCGCCTGACGTGCTTCTGCCAACCAGGCTGGCCGTGCCAACCACAGGAATCCTGACGCCCGCGTCGTATGAAGGCGCGGGCAGCGCCTCGCCAAGCGTCATTGACGCTGGCACCGGTCCCTTCACCATCGAAAACGAGGTGTCCATCGAGAGCATCAGCATGGTGAGTTTCGAAGACTATTGGAATGGCAGCGCGACGCTTGATGCGGCGGAGTTCTTTTTCGTGCCGGACGGAGGGGTTCGATCCGCGATGCTGGAAACGGGCGAGGTGGACTTCGTGAGACACCTTCCGATTTCTCAGCTTCCGATTTTCATGGACAACTCGGATTTCACCATATACAGAGAGCAGCAGCCCAGGACAGTTACTCTGTACGTCAACAACAGGAATGGGCCATTCTCGGATGTCAATGTCAGAAAGGCGGCCCAGCACGCCATTGACCGGCGCGCCATCGTTGACTCGGTCCTGGAAGGGATCGGGCAGCCTGCGATAGGACCGTTCGCGCCGAGCGAGGCGTGGGTCAATTCCGACCTGGAGGCGTATGAGTTCGACCCTGAGACGGCGAAAGAGTTCCTGGCCAGGGCGGGGTACGAGGAAGGCGAGCTGAAAGTATCGCTGTGGACGTATCCGAGCCGCGCGGAATTTCCAGCTATGTCGGTCGCCATTCACGAGATGCTCAACGACGCCGGATTCAGCGCTGAGATCAGGCTGGCGCCATGGGGCGCGTTGGTGGACGATGTGTTCGCTGGCAACTTCGATATGTTCCTGGTATCGAGAGGGCATCTCATAGACGCCTACGACCCGGAGGGCTTCTTCACCGCGGATTATTCCTGCTCCTCTGTGGACGTCAGCAACTACGCCAACTACTGCAATCCCGAGGTTGACGAACTGCTGGAACAGGCGCGCCCCTTGAGCGACACGGAGGCCAGATACGACATCTTCCGGCAGATACAGCAGATCCTCCATGAGGACGCGGCGCATCCGTTCATAAACTACACGGAGCAGGTTTACGCATACGCCGACCATGTGGAGAACTGGGAGTCGCACATGCTGGAATACTATATGCTGACTACTGAACTGGATGTATCGAATTGAGCGGAAGGCTGCGATTGTGGTCATAGGGCTGACAAGCGTAGGCAAATTTGCAACCAGCTACGAATACCGATCAACAAGCTCCCTCTCCCTGAGGGAGAGGGCTGGGGTGAGGGTGAAATACCTACCCCTCTCAGCAGTCATGAGGAAAGGGAGCGGCATTGTACAGGATAATTCTGCGCAGGCTGCTCCTTATTCCCTTTATCGTTGCGGTCGTCTCGTTCCTCATCTTCCTGGCGCCCCTGGTAAGCGGCATTGACCCCGCAACGGCGGTACTGCAAGCCCAGGTATTGGACCGCCAGCCCACTCCCGAAGCCGTTGAGCGCCTCAGAAGAGAGCTTGGCCTCGACCGCCATCTCTTCGTCCAGTACGCGGCCTGGTTATGGAGAGTCGTCCATGGCGACATGGGGCGGTCATACATGGGGCGCGTCCCTGTCGGCGAGAAGGTGTTCGACGGGCTGAAGGTCTCCGCGACACTCAGCGTCGTTACTCTCGCCATTTCCCTGAGCCTTGCACTTCCCTTGGGAATACTGTCGGCCATGAGGCCCGGGACGCTCTTGGATACGTCTGTCGCGGTCGCGTCCCAGTTGGGAGTGGTGGTTCCGGCATACGTACTCGCGCCGACCCTGATCCTGGTCTTCGGCATTCATCTGGGCTGGCTGCCCTCCGCCGGATGGCGCAGCCCGCTGCACCTGGCGCTGCCCTGTCTCACCCTCGCATCCGGAGCGACCGCATTCTTCACCCAGGTCGTGCGCGCCTCGATGATCGAAGCGCTCTCGATGGAATATATGCGGACGGCCAGGGCAAAGGGGCTGGGAGAGGCGCTTCTGGTGCGACGACATGCCCTGAGAAACGCGATGATTCCGGTCGTGACCTTGTCCAGCATGTGGCTGGCCGGGCTGATTGGCGGGGCGCTGATAGTCGAGGTGATTTTCTCTGTACCCGGAATTGGAAGGATCCTGTTCGACGCCATCAACGCCAGCGACCTCCCGTTGATACAGGGCAGCCTGATGACGATTGTCGTAATCGCCGTTCTCATAAACACCGCGACAGACGTGATATACGTCGTCCTGAATCCAGCCATACGTCTTGAAGGGTGAGAACCGGGAGAGGAAAGTTATGGGCGGAGTCGTCTCGAAAGACTCCTTAGAGGAGAACCTGGAAGTAGTTCGGCGAAAGCTGGATTCCCTCGGTCTGTCGCTGTCGGCGGCGTTGCTGTTCGCTGCCCTGGCAATGATAGGACTCGTAGCCCTGTTCGCGCCCCTCCTGGCGCCTTACGACCCCAACGACCAGAATCTGACAGCCCGGCTGGAGCTTCCAAGCCTGGATCACCCTCTCGGAACGGACCACCTCGGTCGAGACGTGCTGTCGCGCCTTCTCATCGGGAGCCGCTTCTCTCTGGCGATCACGACGGTCTCGGTCCTGATTTCCGGCATATTCGGTACGCTTGTGGGTGCCATCGCTGGAAGAGTCGGCGGCGCGACGGACGAAGCCGCAATGCGCGTGGTGGACGTAGTCCTCGTCTTCCCCGATCTGGTGGTCGCTTTCGCGTTGGCCTCGATGCTCCAACAGGGCTTCGGAACCATCGTCCTTGCGGTGACCATCTTTGCGTGGACTCCCTACGCGCGCCTGGCGAGGGCGGTGACGCTCGAGGTGAACACCCGGGAGTTTATGGAGGCCGCCGTCGCGCTCGGTTCCACACCCTCGTTCATTCTTCGCAGACACGTCCTACCGAACATCATGGGTCCCATACTGGCTATGGGATTCCTCCGGTTCGGACAACTCCTCATCACGATTGCCGGCCTTTCATACCTCGGCGTGGGCGCCCAGCCTCCGACGCCGGACTGGGGCGCGATGCTGTGGGAGGCGCAGCCCTATATGCGCCGCGTGCCGACACTCACGCTGATTCCCGGCACAGCCATATTCATCACGGCCCTGAGCGTCACCCTACTGGGGCAGCGCATGATGCTCCGCACCCAGCTCCGGACAAGGGCGTGACCTCGCTCCCGCTAAATGGACAGTTCTGATGGACATCTCTACAATATAAGAATTCCAGACGGAGATGAGACATGAAGACGATAGGAGTCACACAATTCAAGCAACAGTGCCTGTCTCTGCTGGACCAGCTTGAACCCGAGGGGTTGATAGTCACCAAGAGAGGCAAGCCGGTCGCGCGCGTCATTCCATACAGCAGCAATGACTCCGATCTGATAGGCAGCCTCAGCCAAAAGATAACGATCAGGGGCGACATCTTCACAACCGGAATTCGCTGGGACGCGGCTGCTGAATCTTGATACCCACGTTCTCATCCCATTAGTCACCCGGGACAGGAACATTCGTAACTCGAAAAATGTGCCTCCAACCGGAGGCACACCGATTAGCATCGCTGGTAGTTGGCGGGGGACCATCGCATGTTATAGGTCAAGTACCCCGGCGCGAACTATGATTTCGTTCTTGACGTCCAAATCGCAATAGTACGTTATTCTCTGCCATGCTCCGAAGCCGTTCTGGAACTTGAGCTCTTCTCCAACATAACGCACAGTGCCGTCGCTCTGACGAACGGCGTGAGTGAATTTTCTCTCCAAGAAGCCGTCCGTCCACTCATAGTCATATTTGGCGCGACGCTCGATGTATTGAGGACAAACAATCTCGGCCCAGTCGTATCCCTCGTCCAGGCAGTCATCGTCACAAAAAGGTGCCGTCGAGCGCTGACTTGCGCTCGACGCTGTATCCGAGGGCACTGTTTCCGACTCTCCAAAAATCAGTGATATGAGTATGAGCAATCCAATTGCGACAGACCCCCATACTATAATCTTGCGCGTAATGCTCCAACCCTGTTTTCCCGCTGTCGATTTACCAAATACACCAACCTGCGCGCAGGCCTTTCCATTGGAATTCTCGATACCTCCCGGAACTATAAGATTCTGCCTGTGAAATCCTAGACTCATCCCGCATGCTGGACAGCCAGCCTCAGACCCCGATTCGAACCAGTCCCAGATCAGATGATTCGTTCGCTTCGGTCTATTCATATTCACATCCTCGCAGGGACTTCCACCAGTGACATGCGCCATACCGATGTGGATACTACACCTATCGGACAACGCTGTTCCACTCCCAGCGTACAGGCGACGGACCTGGCCAATAATCACCTATGATCAACGTCAATTACTTGCTTTAGCGACAGTTACTTTGGCCACTCATGGTCCGGTGTAACTGTCATGCCTGCGCTTCACTGGTCTGATATCTTGGCAGGCCGAACTCCAGGATGACCAAGTGATGCACGATCTTGTCTGTCTGCCACCGCCTTCGCCATTGGATTGGCGAAGGTCTTCTCTCACTATCAAACAATTGACATCTCTTCACCCAAAATCGGACAAGTCAGCGCGAGCATATCGAGTGCTGGTCAAGTCATCAGTGGAACAAATCGGTAAGCCAAGTCAATAGATCCCTGCAAATGGGAACGGTAGAGTCCAGGTCTCCGGCCCCAACTGCTGCACCCATCCGACTTGGTTCTCTTCTTGCGGCAAGCCAAGCAAAGAGCTTTGCCCTGTCAATCTTATCCGCTTGGAATTTCCGGCTTGGGCAGGGAATAGTGTCAATGTAACGCTGAGACAGTTCCCATACATCGTCATTAGATGGGATCATTCTGAGAGCAAAGTCCTCAAGCTCACCATGAGATTTGTTGTCTGGCATCAACCAGATACCGATACGGGGATGGTAGTCTTGCTTCGGTGTTACTATCGTACCTGCTGATTTTGGCGACAACGGCAAATCAATTTCCGTTCTCGTAAACCGGGCGGATATTTCACCCCAGCGCTTCTCCAAGTCGCTGTCAGCATCCATTATTATGCCAACTGCAGGTCGTCGCCTAACTTCCACCTCATCTCGAATAGACTTGAGTAATGTAGAGTCATTGCCTTTTTCGAGAATCCGGAAGGTTGACCCACGATCACGTAGGGTAACCCACATCTCATCATCCTCTCTCGAAGCAGAGAATGAAGGATCTTGGTCACACAACTGCCATACCATATGTTTGTCGTCTTGTCCCTCAACCAAAAGAACGCTGCCAGTCTTCGCGGGGTAAGGCACGATTATCTAACCTCGATTTGTTGTCTAACTGCGATATAGAGGTCTTCTTCATTGTATTCAACGACGCGCATCCGGGCACCATATCGTTCAAGGCGTATCAGAAGGCCGTCATCTCCTTCAGATTCAGATGCAGCCTCCATGAACCCAGCTATGCAGTCCGAGCTATGAGTAGTAGATATGACTTGGATATTCAATTCTCTCGCCAATTGGAATATCATCCGCCACGCATCAACTTGTACGGTAAAATGCATCCCGTTCTCGAACTCGTCAATCAGCAAGATTCCGTCGTTGACATTCAAAAGTGAGAGTACGATACCGAACAATCGGTTCATACCATCTCCGAACGAACGGAGCGGGACCCTTCTTGGCAGGTTGTCCGCCGAGACCACTGCTCCACGGGAATTACGTGGCGCTCGCTCCCCAATGACCGAGACAGCAGTTATGTGTGGGTCAAATATTTGTAATGCTTCTACTAAATATGGTTCCATTGGCGTCAAAGAAATGTTATCCCACAATGGGCCAAGCATTTCAGTTCTATCCGTACTGGAAGAACTGACGAATATCGAAGGTACTCTGTTTAACCTACGGCGTGTGATAGGGCGTGGGTTAGAGGCGCGTCTGTCGAGGGCTTCAATTCGGTAGATTCCTGTCCATCCACTCTCGTCTTCCACGACCAATGCCGGGATGCTGTCGTACTCATCCCAAACATCTACCTCCTCTGAAATCAACCTGACCCTGCCATTTTCATCAGGTCTTTCGACAAACCATCCGATATGCATTCGCATTTCACGGGATCCCTCACAGCATGAAATCGTAATGGGCTCTGAAACCTCCGACAGCAGTGGGAATCCGGTGAACAATGCGGACATCAGGAAAGCATCGCTTGCCGATGTTTCTCGGTTGCTGGCTCTCCCTTCGATATCTTCCTCGCGAAACCGTAGTATCTCACCGATAACTTCAGGTGTACCTCCTTCAGCGAATAAACGCACAGCTTCAAGAATTGAGGTCTTACCCGTATTATTCTCGCCAGCAACCAAAGTAACGCGGCCTAATCGGCTTATAGACAGATCGCCAAATCCACGAAAACCCTTGATTGACAGGTTGGGCAGCGGGAGAGATTTTTCAACGGACATAGTACCTTGCCCCTTATTTTGGTGGTTTACTGAGAACCTAGGTGACTGCGATCAGTTTCTGGCTTTATTTTAACACTGTAGGTTCGAGGCGCTTGTGATCTTCAGAAGTGTTGTCAGGGTCGGATTCCCGTCTTCGGACAGCGCCTCGTAGATATCGCTCCTGTCCAGACCGGTCTCCCGCGCCAGTGCGCTCATGTTACGGGCGCGGGCGACCGTGTTCAAGGCCGCCCTTATCACGCTGCCATCTCCGGGATCTAGTTCTGTGCATAGTTCCAGGTGGAGACGGGCGTCCTGGTCGGTCTCGATGTACTCCGCCGCATCGAATTCACTGTAACGCTCAGGCATTAGTCTCTCCATTCTTCGGACATTCTCTTGGCTCGCTCAATATCTCGCCGCTGACCACAACCGCCATGCGCCGAGAATATCGTCCCCGAAATCACTGCACAATCTCTTCCACGGTCTGCTATAATTGTACTATGAAACATACGACCTATACAAGGATAGACATAAACAGGGAGTTATCAATGGCGACTTTCCCGGCTGAAAAAATTTCCCGTAGCTACAAATGCTGGTGAATGCAGGCGAAATACAGGTGACCGGTGACCTGCACCTGCCACCAGCACACCACCTGAAGCCACCTGTTGAATGCACCAGCAGAAAGTAAAGTCTTATAAAGTATTATTTATATAATATCAACGCTGCCTACTCAACGAACTGAACGAAACGAACGGTTTGTCAGCCTGAAAAGACCCTGATGGAGTTGACCACATGACATTGAAGAAGACCCTGATCATCGCCGCCGTAGTCATTGCCATACCGGCCGTGGCACTCGGTTGGTGGCTGCTTTCACCCCTCTTCCTGAATACCACCGTCGAAGAGGAGTTCCCATTCTCGGCCACCGCCGACATGCCCGTAGGAATGACCCAGACCGAGGCCGAGGACATCATGCAGGGCATGGCCAAGGTGGACATGGAAGAGATGGAGGATATGCCCGACGAGATGGCCCAGGCCGAGAAGATCGTCTCCGGTATGTTCAGAGACGCCGACAGCTTTCACAAGGGCAGCGGCACGGCGACGATTTACAGGCTGCCCGACGGCAGCGGCGCCCTCCGCTTCGAAAACCTGGACGTAACGAACGGCCCCGACCTGCGAGTCCTTCTGTCCACCCATCCCGACCCGCAGAACAAGGCGGAGTTGAATGAAGCCGGATATATCCACATAGAGAAGTTGAAGGGCAATCGCGGCAATCAGAACTACGAGTTGCCCGCCGACGCCGACCTGGAGTCCTTCGGCTCGGTCATCATCTACTGCATGCCCTTCCACGTCATATTCAGCGTCGCGCCGCTGCAATAATCCGGCCTGAGACGAAGCCGCAGGAAGACCGATCCACAACCACCGTCATTCGTATGTTGAAAATCCCCTCTCTCCTTGGGAGAGGGTCAACTACGATTCAGTCATTCCCTATGAAAACCGGAGCCCCGAACCGAGAATCAGACGCAAATTGACCATAATCTGAATATTCGCACCTTGCGGGTTGAGGGTGGATGCGATGGTATAATGGCACACGAGATTCAGGCTTCCTGAAACCGTAGGCCCGCTTGAAACCCCAACCGATGGAGCGCAACCGTGTTCAGCCACCTCCACGTTCACACCGAGTTCTCGATGCTCGACGGCCTGAGCAGGCTGGATCCTTTGGTCGCTCGCGCCAAAGAGCTCGGCATGGACAGCCTGGCCATCACCGACCACGGCGGCATGTACGGCGCAATAGACTTCTATCGCAAGGCCAAGTCTGAGGGCATCCGTCCCATCGTCGGATGCGAGATGTACGTCGCTCCCGGCAGCAGGCACGAGCGCAACCCCAACGAGCGCAGTCCATATCACATGACCGTTCTCGCCAAGAACAACGTCGGCTACCAGAATCTCGCCAAGCTCATAACCATGTCCCACCTTGAGGGCTTCTACTACAAGCCCCGCGTGGACCGCGAGATACTCGAACGCCACCACGAGGGCCTGATAGTGATGTCCGGCTGCCCCAGCGGGGAAGTCCCGACGCTCATAACCCAGGGCCGCATGGACGAAGCGCGCGCCACCGCCAGTTGGTACCGGGAGGTGTTCGGAGACTACTACCTTGAATTCATGCGGCACGGCGACGTTCCCGAACTGCCCCAGATAAACAGCGGCCTTCTGGACATACACCGCGACCTCCACATTCCCGTCGTTGCCACCAACGATTCGCACTACATCCACAAGCATGAGGCGCGTCTTCAGGACATCCTCATCTGTATCCACACGAACACGAATATCCAAGACGAAAAACGCCTCCGCATGGCCGAGGACTCCTACTACCTGACAAGTCCCGCCGAGATGCAGGAGTTGTTCCAGGACCTGCCCGAAGCGGTCACAAATACCCAGAAGGTCGCCGAAATGTGCGACCTGGACATTGACTTCACGCAGCTCCGATTGCCCCAGTACACCGTCCCAGAGGGCGTCACGCCATTCGAGTATCTGTCCAACCTGTGCTGGGACGGCTTGAATCGCCGGATACCCAACGCGGGAGAGGAAGAGAAGAAGCGCCTCGAATACGAACTCGAAGTCATACGGCAGACCAGCTTCGACAACTACTTCCTGGTCGTGTGGGACATCGCCCGATTCGTTCGTGAGAACGACATCTTCTTCGCGGTGCGCGGAAGCGCCGCCGCGAGCCTTACGCTCTACTGCCTGGGCGTTACCAACGTGAACCCGCTCCCGTACCGGCTCGTATTCGAGCGTTTCCTCAACCTTGAACGTAAGGAAATGCCGGACATTGACATGGACTTCCAAGACGACCGGCGCGAGGAGGTCATCAACTACGTCGTTCAGAAGTACGGGCGTGAGCACGTCGCGCACATAATCACATTCGGCACGCTCGGCGCTCGCGCTGCCCTGAGAGACGTTGGTCGCGCGCTTGGAATGACCTACGGCGACGTGGACCGCGTCGCCCGCATGATCCCCACTAAGCTCGGAATCACGCTGGACGAGGCGAAGTCCGATCCGAGTTCAGAGCTGGCGGAAGCCATCAACGCCGATGAGACGATTCGCAACCTGGTCGAGACCGCCGAGGGTCTGGAAGGAGTAACAAGGCACTCCAGCACTCACGCCGCTGGCGTCGTCATATCCCAGCAGCCCCTGGACGAGATAGTCCCGCTGCAGCGTCCGCAGAAGGCTGACGACAGCGGATCGGTAGCCACCACCACGCAGTACGCCATGGAGCCTGTCGCCGCGCTCGGCCTGCTCAAGCTCGACTTTCTCGGACTCGTAAACCTGACCGTTCTCGCCAAGGCTCGCGACCTCATAGCGGAGCGACACGGCATCAGTTTCGACCTCGTGGACATTCCGCTCGACGACGCCAAGACCTTCGCGCTTCTCTCTCGCGGCGACACCGCCGGAGTGTTCCAGCTTGAAGGCGGTGGTATGACGCGCTACATCAAGGAGCTCAAGCCCAGCGCGCTGGCCGACGTGGCCGCCATGATCGCGCTCTACCGCCCGGGCCCGATGGAGCACATCTCCACGTTCATTGACGCCAAGCACGGGCGAAGAGCGGTATCCTATCTGCATCCAGCCCTCGAAGAGATTCTCGAAGAGACCTACGGCGTCATCGTCTATCAGGACCAGGTCCTTCACATAGCGCGAACATTCGCCGGGTACACCTTGGGCGAAGCGGACATCGTTCGCAAAGCCATGGGCAAGAAGATCCCGGAGATAATGGCGCAGGAGAAGGAGAAGTTCATCCAGGGAGCACTCGGACAGGGCTTCGACCAGGAGCTTGCCGATAAGGTGTTCGCTCTCGTCGAGCCGTTCGCTGGATACGCCTTCAACAAGGCGCACAGCGTCAGCTACGGGCTCATCTCCTACTGGACCGCGTACCTGAAAGCGAACTACACCGCCGAGTACATGGTGTCCCTGCTCAACTCCTACGTCGGACACAACGACCGTATCAACTCCGCCGTCGCAGAATGCCAGAGGCTGAAGATACCGGTTCTGCCACCCAGCATCAACTACGGGCGCGCCGAGTTCACTATCGAGACCCGTCCCGACAGCAGCGACGCCATCCGGTTCGGAATGGGAGCGGTCAAGGGTGTCGGCGCGTCCGCGCTGGAGGCCGTCATAGAATCCAGGGACAAGACGGGCCGATTCGAGTCAATCGAGCACATGTGCAGGGAAGCCAACATGAGCGGCGTCAATCGCAAGACGCTGGAATCGCTGATCAAAGTGGGCGCGCTGGACGACTTCGGCGACCGTGCCGCGCTGCTGGAGTCCGTTGACCGGATAGTAGGCCTCGCCCAGAGTGAGGCGAGCCTGAAGAACTCCGACCAGTCCTCCATGTTCGACCTGTTCGGAGAGTCCGTAACCGCGCCGCTTGCGGACATAGCCCTCCCAGACATCACCGCCTCCGACCGCGAGCGGGACGAATGGGAGCGCGAACTGCTGGGTATGTCGCTGTCCAATATCAACATCCTGGCGACGCTGCTGACGGTCTCAGACTCCGAGCACATCGTCTTCAGAAGCGACATCCAGCCCGACATGGCAGGCAAAAGGGTATCGCTCGTGGGGCAGATAGCCGGCGTTACTCGGAGATTCACCCGTCAGAACAAGCCTTTCGTCATCGCAGCGCTCGGCCTGATGGACGGCCAGATCGAGGTCTTCGTGTGGGAAGACAAGCTGGACACAACCGAGGGTCTCTGGCAAGAGGGAAATATAGTCGTCATTGGAGGAACTGTGCGAGTGCGAGAGGACGAGATCAGCATAAACTGCAACGACGCGGGCGAATATTCCCCTTCGGCGGACGCCCTTCCCGATAGTTCCGCCGCGCCATACGTCCCGCCCGTCTCCAATGGCAGCGTGGGAAGCATGGCTCCAACTCATGCCGTCAAGGAGAACGGTGCGGCATACACCAACGATCAGCCGGACGCCCCGGAGCCACCTGCGGAGAAGGCCGAAGCGAACGGCTCCGCTGCGCCGCCCGCCGCCGAGAAGAACGGCGCGGCGTCCACACACTCCGATACCAACGGCCATGCCAAGCCCGCCACTGGCCTGGCGCATTCCCAGGTACAAGTACCGCACAGGCTCAACCTGAGAATACACGAGACTGACAACGCGGTGGACGACCAGATGATGCTCGACGACGTGAAGCGCAAACTTCTCGACTATGAGGGCAAGGACGAGGTGATGCTCGAGATAGCGTCCGGAGGCATGATATACCGGATGGAATGGTCGTCTATCCAGGTTTCGGTCTGCGACGAGCTTACCGACGATCTGTCGAGCATACTCGAAGGGTCGGGATCGGTCAGGGTGGAGGCAGTACGAGCTTGAAGTGGGTGACGCTGGTCACCGCCCCAGACCAGTTGGCGGCAGAGATGTGGAGCGAACTGCTGAACAGGCAGGGTATTCCCACACTCGTTCGGGCAGGTGATACGGCATCGTTTCTCGGCGTGTCCGCGTACCCGTGCAGGATACTGGTGGATGACGAGTACCTGGAAGAGGCACTGCGGATTCTCAGGGAAGATCTCGGCGTCATAGCCGACTACGCAGACGATTCCTGAAGCTCAGATCAGCCTGCGCGCCGCCCCTTCGAGTTCCAGCAGACGCCGCTTCAGATCAATCCGGGTGTCGCCGCTGCCGAATCCACGCAGGCTGCCGTCGGAGCCGATCACCCTGTGACATGGCACGATTATCGGAATCCGGTTGCGCGCCATCGTCTGACCGGCGGCTCTCGGCGCGTTCGGACTGCCCGCCCTGCCCGCGAGCCACTTGTATGTGCGCGTCTCGCCACGCGGGATCGTGCGGCAAGCCTGCCATGCCCTGCGATGAAAGTCGGGGGCGCCGTCGAAATCAAGCGCAATGTCGCCGAATTCGACGTTTCCCCCATCGAAATAGTCTAGCAGACTATCGTGCAACTTCGCAAATTTCCCAGGAGCAAGTACGGCCTCGTTCGTTTCCAGCCCAAGACGCGAGACGCACACCTCCTCGGATTCCTCGGGCAGCGTGCTTCGCAGAAGACCGACTTCGGAAGACAGCAGACCCATCCATCCGAACTGCGTCTCGACGATGTCGTAGTACATCACGCTGCCGCCTCCTGGGACGGCTGAGGTATCAGACGCCTGAACATTCTGCCGATGAGCTTGAAGCGGATCTCCTTCCACGCATCGAGCAGCGCGCCCTGTTCATCTTCATCCGCCTGTCTGCCGCCATAGCGGTGCGCGGCATAGGACGCGGCTATCCTCATCGCGCCATCGTTGGCTTCGGGTATCGTCTGACCGACCCGCGCGCCGAATTCCATGGGCGTCTGATCGGATGTACGCCCCATTCCGGCCAGCCAACCAAGTCTCGTTAGTTTCGCGTACAGCCTGGACTCCGGGCCGAGCGAACCAAGCCCGAAGTTCCATATCACCGACCAGACTGCCCAGATACCGGCCACCACCGCCACCGCGATGCCGGTGGGCACCAGGTACCTGAGTATGTCTTCTAATGACACGAACGAATCCGAAGCATCGAGTGGGAGTCCGGAGAAGGGCAGATTATCCGCCTCGATATCGAACGGATCGGTAAATTCGTCGGGGTCTTCCTCAAGGGGGTCGTCGCCGAATCCGGAAACCGGAAAGGCGGGGGTGGAAGCGCGCTCATGCTGGGGCCAGTTGGGTGTCGGCTCGAAGTCAATCCAGCCGTAGTCCGGGAAGTACGCCTGGACCCAGCCGTGGCTGTCCGAGTCCCGGATAACACGCTGACCGGCTTCATTAAGCTCGCCTGGGGCGTAGCCGGCCGCCATTCTCGCGGGAACGCCTACCGCTCTCAGCATGACGGTCATGGAAGACGCGAAATAGTCGGAGTACCCGACTTTCGTCTCGAATAGGAACCACTCCACACCGTCCATATCCGACGGCGGCGCGTCTATGTCCTGAGAGTAGGTAAAGTTGGGGCCGCGCAGATAGCTCTCGATGGCGAGCGCCTTGTCAAGGGGATTGTCCTGCCCCTCGGTAATCAGTTCAGCGAGCGAACGTATATTCTCAGGGAACGAGGGTGGCAACTGCAGATAGTGGTCCGTCATAAAGCTGCTGTACTCGGTGGAGGCTTCTCTCAGTTCGTCATCTGTCGCCATGGACACGTATGAGATCATCCTGTACGGTTCGTTCTTCTCGATAGTCTCAGAAAATTTCCAGGAGACCAGTTCAGGCGTAATCGGAGCCTTGCGCTGAAGGACTACGCTCTCGACCGAGTCGGACGAGTCTGATTGTATCTCGAGTACGAGCAGGTCTTCGGGCAGACGCTGGCCGATCATGCCTCTTGCCGTGTCTTCGCTGATTCCTCTCAGATCGAAGCGGAATCCCTCCGCCAACTCGCGGACGTCAGCCGGGAAGGACGGATCGGCGGACGGATCGTCCATGTCTATGTAAAACTTTCGGGGGGCGAGGGCTTCGATGACCGCGGGTTCGCTGACCCAGTTGAAGTCACCCCCGGATAGGAACTTCTCGGTCTCGAAGTCCAGCTGCATCATCTGCGTCTCGGCCTCGCGCTTGAGGCTGTCTCGCCTCGCGGGCGGCAGGATATCGGGTCCGACCTCGATAGGCTCGGACTCGGTCGCTATCCAGCCGCGGGGCGTGTATTCGTTATAAGTCTGGGAAAGCCAGTACGACGGATAGTTGCTTGTAGCCCATCCGACCGGCTCGCCTCCGAAGGAAATCTTCCCAATGAACGGAAGCCACCTGCCGAAGAAGCGTCCGGTGGTGTCTTTCTTCGAGGGCAGGGCCGCGAACAGCCTTGCGAAGAAGTCCTCGGTAGTGGTCACCGGAGCGCGTCCGATGTTCCATATCTGCGCGGCCTGAGAATTGGTATATACGTTCAGCGGCAGCAGGACCGCCACAATAATCACCAATGCGCTGAACCACGCAGTGGCATGGAGCGCAAGCCACCCGGTGTGCTCCGAGAACCTGATATTCAGCCGCTGCCAGTAAGCCTGCGTCTGGATCGTGCTCACCCTGACGATGAGCAGCATCGCCACAAACAGGAACAGGAAGAAGCGGGCCGCGAACTTGTCGGGCAGAAAGCTGAGATTGGTGAGCATCGCGGTTCCGAGCAGTATCACACCCACCCAGACGTTGCTGCGCCTGAATATGAACCAGGAACTGAAGAAGCCGGCAATCCAGCAAAGGGCAAGCAGCATCAGAGTAAATGGAAGCAGATCGGTGCTGATTCCTCCGCCATATGCCGCTTCCCACCAGACATCGAGCCTTTGGAACATCTCTCTGAAGCGCTCTATCGCGTTATCTCCCTCGATGCTTCGAGCGGAAGTCTGCCACAGAACTGCGACCGCGCCGATGAGCAGTCCGGCGGGCATGAGTAGGAACCATGGCGCGCGCAGTTTCGCAAAGACCAGGCCCACCACCGCAGCCCATAAGAGAATCGCGATAAGACCGGGAGACTCCACCCACTCCGCGGCGTTCACCGACTCGCCGACGACCAGAAGCGCGAGTATCAGCAGTACGAAGGTTGTCCAGCCCTGGCTGGGGCTGTACTGCCTGAGTCTGTCCAGCCATGTCCGGTGCGACCCTGCCAGATCGGGGTCCAGCCGGTGATGAAGGAATACGCCCGCTCCCTGGGTACTCATGCGGTAGCCTCCACCGCCTCCACGTCGGAAGCGGTCATAGTGTAGGTGTGGGCCAGCGCGAGCGGAATATCGTCTCCCATGCGTACCACATATGGGTCAACCGCGGCGTCGTACAGCGCGGGGACTATGGACATCGTCTCGAACATCCCGCCGAAGGACTGCCCGTCCACCAGAATCGCCGCCACCCTGATGCGGCGGCGAACAAGCTCCTTGACCGCCACTGCCCATCCCTCGCGATGCGAGGAAGTTATGATGACGAGGGCGCTCTGGGTTCCCCATAGCTGCTCCTCGCGGACCAGGACATCTTCGAGAGGCAGACTGCCCTCGGCCTTGCTCCTGGCGAGGTATTCCATGATGCGTTCGTACTGGCCGGACCCGGTATCCGCGGGAAGCACGTAGCGCGCGTCTCCGTATGCGACAAGGCCGACGGGCATCTGCGCCCGCTCATACTTTCGGGCAAGCGAGGCGGCTATCGAGACGGCGTACTCGTCGGTGCTCTCCTCCAACTCGCCCGCCTGGACGTCCCTGTGCAGGTCAACGATCATCCAGACGTCGCTGGACAGTCCCAGGTCGAACTCTTTGGACATGAGCCTTCCGGTGCGGGCCGTGCTGGCCCAGTGAATTCTGCTGAAACTGTCGCCGAACGTGTACTCTCGCACACTCGCCGCGTGCGGAGTCAGGTTGTGCGATCTGCGGTGCGCCGAACTGTCGCCGCTTATGTAGGCGGACGGTATCTGGAATTCGGGAAGGTCGTATATGCGGGGATATACGAGAAGGGAGTCCTGTCCGCCAAATTCGCGCTCGCGCCTGAACAGGCCGAACGCGTCGGAGTTGGACACGCGCACGGGCCCCAGGGTATATGCGCCGCGCTTGCGAGCGGGCGCGCGCGCGAGCCATGACCTGAAGCTGTTGCCGGACAGGCTGAGCGCCATTCCGTTGGAATAGCCCGGCATGTCGGTTACGTCTTCCACTTCCAGCGTGGGCTTGGGCAGGCGGCTGTCGTTGCGCACCACAAGGCGCTCTTCGATATCGTCGCCGACTCTTACGCGGCGCGTGCGACGCTCGATTGTCACATTCAGCCCGAACATCGTGAGCCAGTTCCAGATGAAGGCGAGGACCGCCGTGAGCGCCATCACATAGATGAGCCTGTAGAACAGCGCGAACCCGGTGGCCATGCCGGTGAATATGGTGACGGCTATCAGGCCAATTACCAGGTAGAAGCGTTTCTGTACAAATAGCTTTCCGGGGAAAATCGTTCTAACTCCTGGCGGCTGCCCGCGCCTGTCCGCCAGGAACGGGGGTCTGTTCCAGGATAGTCTCGACGACGTCCGGGCTGGATACGCCTCTCATCCTCGCGGCGGGGGAGACGATCATGCGGTGGCTGAGCATGGGCAGAGCCAGGTCTTTCACGTCGTCCGGCAGAACGAAGTCGCGTCCGCGTATGAGCGCGATGGCCTGGCCGCCCCTGTACATCGCCAGGGACGCGCGAGGGGACGCGCCGAGCGATATGTCATCGTGCGACCGCGTGGCGTTGGTCAGGTTAACGATGTACTCTTTCACAAGGTCGTCAACATAGATGGCTCGGATGGCGCGCTGCAGGTCTATCACTTCCTGAGCGGTCGCGACCGGTTCGAGCGATTCGATGGGATGCGCCATCTGCTGCCGTTCGATGATTTCCAGCTCCTCTTCTATGGTCGGATAACCAAGGCTGATTATGAGAAGAAACCGGTCCAGTTGGGCTTCGGGAAGCGGGAAAGTGCCCTCGTACTCCACCGGATTCTGGGTCGCCATGACCATGAAAGGACTGGGGACGGCGTGTGTTATTCCCTCGACCGTCACCTGTCGCTCGTCCATCGCCTCGAGCATGGCGGACTGAGTCTTGGGAGTGGCGCGGTTCACCTCGTCGGCGAGAACCATCTGCGCTATTATGGGGCCTTCCCTGAATTCGAACGCGCCGGTCTGTTGGTTGTATATGGAGACGCCGGTGACGTCTGTGGGCAGGAGGTCGGGCGTGAACTGGATTCTCTTGAAGGAGGCGCCGACCGAGCGCGCGATGCTTCGGGCGAGCATAGTCTTGCCCACGCCCGGAACATCTTCTATCAGCGCGTGTCCCTCGCACATGAGCGCGATGACGCCGAGTTCGACGGCGCGGCTCTTTCCCACTATAACTTTTTCAATGTTCTCGATGATCTTCTGCGCCAATTCCCTGGCGGTGTCATTCTGCTCCAAGTGAGTCTCCTAATCCGATGGCGTAGCCGAACATTGAGGGGATTATACAGGATACGCGAGTTTACGAAACCCGTCTGCATGAAAGATGTCCTCACCCATCTTATAGCATACGCAGGCGAGGCGTGTACGGATTGTGGAAGGAGTCACCCCCATCCTAACCTTCCCCCTTGACGGGATCACAAGGGTAGGAAAAAGTTCAGCGCGGCTATGAACCTCGGCTGAAAGTCCCCTCTCCCAGAGGGTGAGGGCCAAATGCCTACTCCTCTCAGCCCTTGTTCCGGGTGTCCGGTGAGAGACTGGACGCTGGGTTCGGGGGCGGAGACATCAGCCTCACCTGTGGGATTGGGTTGTTTCACCGTCTCAGACTCGGGCGCTGCGACCTCTATTCGCCGGCGCATGGCTTGGGCTTGGAGACCTTCAACCTGTCGGCGATTGCAGCCGGGGTGCATGCGTCGGTCAGATTGTTGCCGTTCAGATTCAGGTGCGTCATCCCGTTAAGCTTGCGGAGGTCCGCAGGTATACTTCCGGTCAAGCCCTTGTCCTCAAGCTCGATGCGCTTCACGCGCTTGGGCTTGCCCTTTACGGTTAGGCCGTCCCAATACGGTATGGGGACGAGTACATTCCAGTTGAGGATGCCCTCGCCGTCGAGCTCATCCTTTACGCTCAGCAGTGTGGAGCAGTCTTTGTACAGTCTGCGGCCGATCATTTCTTCCATACATACCAACGGCTTGCCCGGGGCGGACCGAAGTTGCTGCGATGATTGATCGCCGCCGCTTGGAATTACGGGCACGGCTGTTACGTAGCCCGGACTTGCTGCGTACATGGCGCGGATGTAGTAGATGTAGCGGACGCCGTTCGTCAGTCCGCTTATCGTGAATTGGGTCGTATCCTTATCGCTGTTCGGGATGGCTTCCCATGCGCTGACTTGGGGGGAATTCGCGCTTGGGTCATACCGCGCGTACTGGTAGCCGGTGATGGAGGGGTCGCGGGGGTTGTTCCATGACAAGACTGCGCCGCCATTTCCGGTCTGCACCGTGAGGCCGGTGGGCGCGGGTGTCGCGTTCGGTTTCACGACTGCGTTGGCGTGCGCTGGGAACCCCCCTCTTATCCTGGTCCCATGAACTTTATGCACTATGCCGACGGTCCAGCTATAGTGAACGCCGTCCGTCAGTCCGGTTATGGTGAACTGCGTCGTATTGGCGTCGCTGTTCGGAATATCCGTCCACTCGCCGTCATAAGGGTGGCCGGTGGACTGAATGTACTGGTATTTGAGGATGTCCGGGTCGTTGGGGTTGTCCCAGGACAGGGTCACCTTGCCGCTGTCCACCGTCGCCTTGAGTCCGGCAGGCCTCGTGGCGATCGGAGGGAGCACAGGGTACTCGGAGATTACTTGCTCTATTTGCTTGGCGTCGCTCACTTGGTTGTAGGATATGGTGGCTCGCAGGTATTTGCCTACATCCGCGGCGGTGGGTCTGTATTCGCTGATTGTCGAATCCGTGTCGGAGCCGACTTGAGACCATTCGTCATCGTCCGCGTCTTTGTCGGCGGAGGTTTCCCACTCCCATTGTTCGTTGCGAGGGTTCGCCCGCACGTCCGGGTCATGCAGCCGTGCCCTGGTCAGCGCTCCCTGGCGGGGCGCGGGGTCGGAAGTGGCTTCAAAGGAAACCGAGCCTCTTTCTTCCACGTCGGACGATTCGATACGGACACGGATTGTTGCGTCTATGTCATCGTCGTCCAACCCGGATTGATGCTTGCCGTCGGTGACGGCGACGGTGACGTAGAAGACTTTCCGTGGTTTTTCCTCGTGGTCTATGTTCACGCCTCCGGTAAAGGTAAGGTGCCCGGTGGACTCGTTTATAGTGAAGTAAGGGGAGCTGTCCGCCGCGAGGGAGTAGGTAAGCATGTCTTTGTCTCTGTCGGTGGCGGTTACCGGGTCGCTGATCACAGTGTTCGCTGGGGAGTTCTCTGGGATGTGGCGGTAAAGCAGCCTTACGCCAAGAGCAAACTCGGGAGCGCTGTTCCGAAACGCCTTCACCGGATACTGGGTAGTCTTTTGCAGATCAGGGAAGCTCGTATCGTAGGATACGGTGACTCGCAGGTAATTGCCTATAAGGGCGCGAGGGGGTCTGTAGAAGCTCTGTTGGCCGCCAGGGAAAGCAGAAGCGACCGAAGCCCAGTCGTCATCGTCCGCGTCTCTGTCCTCGGAATATTCCCACTCCCACTCCGCTTCGGCGAAGTTATGCCCAGAGTCCGGGTCAATCACACTGGCGGTTACCCACGCATCTTCGAGGGGCCTGTCGGGAGAGAGTCTGGGAAATCGAAGTGTGAGTTCGCCCGGCTCGTCCACATTGCTTAAACGGACGATGACCCGAGTTGTGTCGTCGTATCTACTGTCGGAATTGCCGAAACTGCCCTTGCCGTCGGTGACACGGACGGTGAAGTAGAAAGTTCTCTTGGCTTCATAGTTCAGAACGGCGCCTTGGGCGACTGTGAGCCGCCCGCTACTGTCGAGGGCGAAGGAACGGGCATCCGTTTCCCTGCCCATAGAATAGCTCAGGCTGTCCCCTTCTGGATCGCTGGCTTGCACCGCGCCAACCGAAGCCCCGGCAGCGGAGTTCTCAGGGATGGTGAAGTCAAATTCGTTTTTGTCGAAGCTGGGAGAGTCGTTGTCGTCCTGCTGCGCCGAAGCCCCGCCGGGCGCGAGCGTCGCCGCAATCAGTAGCGCGGCGAGCAGACCAAGCAGCAAGAATCCAGGCGAGAGCCAAGTGGCAGTAGCCTTGATGTTTTGGCGCATACCATCCCTCCAGCCATTTGTCTATTGCTCTTCACAGAAGCTATACGGATCGTGAACAAGTTCAATGTGGAGGAAGCATCACAAAAGTGGTGCGTGTAGGAGGATGGGGTTGTCGGTTGGGGGTGGACTGGCCTTAACCTTGGATAAAACCTAACCACCAAGGAGAAGACCAGTCCAATGCAGGTAACAATCACCCGCACCATACAGATACCAGACGAGGCCCAGAGTATCAATGAACTTGAGGGACTGATCCACAGATTCGGTCTGTCTTTGATGCGCGAGTTGCTGTGTGAGGCATGGCGCCATTGTCAGGCTCGACATTGGATATGTGAGGGGTGCGGAAGCGGTCGGATAACGCGACGGGGCTATCGAGACTACACAATCATGACTATTTTCGGAGGGGTGAAGCTAAGACGCGCCAGGGTCAGGTGTCAGCAGTGCGGAAGGTTGAGTCAACCAGCCGACAGCAAGTTGAGAGAGGTCGAATCGAGCCGAGCGAGCGTCAGGTTCGCTGAGTTGGCGTGTTTGAGTGGCGCGTCGTGGCCGTACAAACAGGCGGCTGAGGTGCTTGGAAAGATAGTAGGGGGCTCGGTGAGCCACGAGCGTGTTCGCAGACTGACCAACGGTTGTGGACAGAAGGCGGTTCAGGCTCAGAACGCAGAAGCTGAGGAGGCGTTGGAAGAATACATCGATCCTCCGTCGTATCGTAGTGGCCCACGGATGGTGAACGTGGCGCTGGACGGTGGATGGGTGAGAAGCCGCGACAATGCTAAGGGAATGGAGGGGAAGGTGGGGGTGGTACATCTGGGCAGTGAGAAAGTAGGTAAACACAGAAACGCTCTGAGTGGGCGACGATACGTGGCGACGTTCGGTTCATCCGATGTGGCGGGACGACTGACATACGCCGAAGCTCGCCGCCACGGTGTCGAGTACGCTCTCAGAAAGTCGGTGATAGGGGACGGAGCACGCTGGATAAGTTCGATAGCCGACGAACACTTCCCTGACGCTCGTCGCATCCTGGACCTTTGGCACCTCAACCGCAGGATATACAAGACTGTCTATGCTTGTGTGCCTTGCGAAGATGCGAGCGGGGTATGCCGAATGTTGATGGATACGCTGACCAGGGGCAGAACCGACCTGGCTCTCAGACAACTTGATGGGCTGTCTGAGAAGTACCCTGCAAACAAGCTGAGTGAACTCATGACCTATCTTGCCAACAATGCCGAGTGGATATGCGACTACGACCAACTCAGATTGGAAGGATACCCTGTGGGAAGCGGACCGGTTGAGAAGGCGGTGGACATCGTGATCAACAGAAGGCTGAAGTGTCGCAGAGGTATGAGGTGGTGGAGAAACAATGCCAACCGCGTTGTGGCGCTCAGAACTCTCATGCTCAACGATGACTGGGATACACTGCGGACTCGTAACAAATGAATACTCATAGATACACACCACTTATTTGATGCTACCCAATGTGGATATAGTCCGAGACTAGATGGTGCCGTTTTCAAGATGGCTTGATTGCGAACTTCTATACCATGAAATATCATCACAGTCAAGAATATTTAGTAACGTAATCGTCCCACAGTCGGTGGGGGATTTTAGAAGCGTCAGAACACGGACATTTTCCCCTGATGCCAGCCTCTGCGACTACGCCATGCCGATGTAATATGACTCCCGTACAGTATGGACGCGCTGAGGGACGAGTGTCCGGGCGCTCCTTGACCCCTGGCAGCGTGAACTTCTGGGTTTTGGTTCCCAAAACCCAGAAGTTCCCATTACTTTCTTATCACACCGTCTATGATGCGGTTACGAATTGTGATTTGTTTGATTGGGGTGATGGGCAGGATGGGGTTATGGATTGCGGAGCGGCGAGGGGTTTCCGCTCCCGGTTTTCACGAGGACCGGCTTCACTGGAATGAGGAGAGGCGATCCAGGAAGGCATGATCGCCCGACAGATATTCGACCGCTTCTATCGCACCGACCAGTCCCGCAGTCGCAGGGCAGTCGGCGCTGGCCTGGGGCTGGCTATCACCCGGGCCATAGTGGAGGCACACGGTGGTACGATTGGCGTGGGGAGCTACGGGCTTGAGCAGGGGGCTACAGTGACTATTCGGGTTCCGTTTAATGAGTGAGGGCTATCCGGCGCGGCTATGAAATTCTGCGGGCGAGAACAGCGGAGGAGGTGACGAAGAAGATGTGGTGGGCCAAGGCGTACCGAATTGCGAACTTTTCGTTGGGAGGTTCGAATCCAGGCAGGTGGACCACATCTCCAAGATGTCGAAGCCGTAGAAACCGGACGCTGCGGGCCCTTCACTGGCGCAAGCACCTCAGCGCGCGGAGTGTGATCCATCGGTTCGGTTCTCCGGGAGCGCCGGCGATCTCCTCGTAGAGGGTGCCCAAGTGCCGCATGTCTAGGCGCCAGCGTCCATCGGGAAGCTGACGTCTTTCAACTGTCTCGATGGCTTCTGCCAAGCGCGGATCGTCCTTTAAGCCTGCAGTCACCGCGTATTCAAGGCCCCGCAGGACATCGTAGTGCCACAACGGAGGAAAGGCAAGGCGCCTCCAACCTTCGTCGATGACACCACCCGTGGAGAGCCGCCGGAGGAGGTGCCGCGCTAGCAGATACTCTTCACCACGCTCGCGGGCTTCCGTGATGGCCGGGTCTTCCCCGAAGGACTGCTCGTGTGCGAGCAAGCCCTCCAAGACGCAAATCGTCGTATGGAATGAGGAGCGTATGGAGCCGCGGAGCGCCTCACAGTTCCACCCACCATCCCCGAGCTGCTCGCTTAGCAGAAGGTCTACCAAACGGAAGCTCGGCTTCCCAAAATAGGCGCCGAGCGCCACGACGCGCCCGTTGATGCAGGGCTCTTCCTCCCCCTCGAAGAACGGAGAGTCTCCGTGCCACGGGCCCCAGGTCACGCTCGAGTGCACTAGTTCGATCGCTTGTCGAGTTCGATCGCTTTCAGGATCCACGCCGAGATCACGCAGGTAGAGGAGGGTGTACAGATTCGTCCACCAGAACGGGTGCGCTTCTCCATCGCCCCACTGCCCGTCTGGACGCTGCTCATCGAGCAGTCGTCGGCCCCATCCCTCATCTGCCACGCGGGCACGCTCGGCGACGACGTTATCGACGTCGACTAGATATTGGAGGACTTGCCAGCGAATGGAGGGGTCTGAGTCAAGAAGCCAATCCAGCACCGAGGCGGCGGGGGGCCACGCCGTAGTGTCTGTGTCGCGCACCATGGTCTCCCCCTCCTAGTACCGGTCTCCGATACATCTGTCCGCACTTACAACGCTAACGCCTAATTGATTGCGGCAACACTCCAGTGTATCCAGAAAATCTGCACAGAGCCACACAATTCAATCGTATCATGAAAGCGTATTCTCCGTACCAATCATTTTTGTTTTCAGCAGGGTATTTTCATTATCCTGTTTGGCTTGATCGCAATGTAGCGTCCAGTTGGTTTTTGACATTTCCAGGCCACCCCCCAGCCCCTGGATTCCCGCCTTCGCGGGAATGACGAGACGAAAACGACCCTGTTGTTCTCAGGGAGGAACCTTGCCTCGTGTACTAATTTGTTCCTTATCCTCACCGCTCGGTAGCGGTCATCATCTACTCGACGCCTGCTCCTGGTGACAACCCGCCAGGAGGAACGGACTCCGCCGAAATCGCCCTCTTGACATGCAATCCTGTGGTTGCGTAAAGTCTGTGTGCATGAACACAGACCTAGTATTCAATGCACTCGCGCACCCAACACGAAGGTTGATGCTGGACGAGCTATCCGAGCGCAAGGAGCAGACGCTCTACGAGCTCACGGCACGCTTGATCATGCGACACGAAGTCGCCATCTCCCGACAGGCCATAGCCAAGCACATTGATGTCTTAGAAAAAGCGGGGATCGTAAGCTCAGAGAAGCGTGGCAAGTATCGGATGCTTGTCTTCAACGATGAACCCCTCAGGGCTGTCATGGAGCGATGGCTCAAGTGACACTATGAAAAGAAAAGGAGGCCATATATGCGCATTACGCTCACCGGCGTCTTCGTAAGTGACCAGGACGAAGCTCTGAGGTTCTACACGGAGACCCTCGGCTTTGTGAAGAAGCATGACGTGCCTGTGGGGGAATTCAAGTGGCTTACCGTCGTCTCGCCCGATGACCCAGATGGGACCGAGCTTCTGCTTGAGCCAAATGAGAACCCGGTAGCACAAGAATATCAGAAAGGGCTATTTGACCAAGGCATCCCAGCGGCGTCCTTTAGCGTTATGGACATCCGTGCAGAGTATGAGAAACTGAAGTTACTGGGCGTAGCTTTTACTATGGAGCCAACAGAATTGGCCAACGTCACTATTGCGGTCTTTGACGACACCTGCGGCAACCTGATCCAGTTAATGCAGACGTAACTACGGGCGACCAGACTATCCCGCTTGGGACGCGGACGCAGCCTAGCCCGTCCAGGCACAGTTGGTGGGCGATAGAGGACTCGAACCTCTGACCTTCTGTGTGTAAGACAGACGCTCTAACCAGCTGAGCTAACCGCCCCTAGAAATCTGGGAATGGCGCGCTTGGTGGGACTCGAACCCACGGCCTCATCCTCCGCAGGGATGCGCTCTATCCACTGAGCTACAAGCGCGCGCTTTCAGGACACGACAACGGATATTGGGGATGGTGCCGAAGGAGGGATTTGAACCCACACGCCCTTGCGGGCACTACGTCCTGAACGTAGCGCGTCTGCCGTTCCGCCACTTCGGCCCCTGTATATATACGCTCCTTGGACTCACGTCCCTGCCGGTTACCGGTGGTGGGCGGTCGAGGATTTGAACCTCGGACCTCTCGCGTGTGAGGCGAGCGCTCTAACCACTGAGCTAACCGCCCCGGCTTTCCGGGTTTTCGCCGGGAAGGACTCCGTTCGGCGGCGCTCACGCCGCAACCCGTCCAACGGCTCGGTTCTTCTCATCGCCTTTGCCGTTGAGTGGCAACGACAGGATTTGAACCTGTGACCTAGCGCTTATGAAGCGCCCGCTCTGACCGCTGAGCTACGTTGCCACCTAAGGTCATAGCCTATCCAAAATCATATATGAATGGCTATCCAAGCGTCAAACAGCTTTTGATTAATTCAGGCTTTTGCGGGCAGCTAATTTTTAGCAAGCCGACCGACGATCATTGCCCCGATTTCAGCCACACCTCTTGATTTTCGCGCATGTACTGTATGTGTTCGGGAACGTGTGCCACGTACACGTCGAGCCAGTCGTCCAGTGTCATGTCGCCGTTTTCGGGATGGTACGCGGTGTGGGACCACGCCTCTTCTGGCAGCGTCTTTATGAGCGTGTAGGTCTTTCGTCGGAGCCATTTGAAGAGCACCAGCGTATCTTCGATGCTCTGTTCATGATAACGCAGAGAGTCGGCCCATACATTCTCGTCATAGGCCATCAGGTCCTTGCCGGGCTCGGCAATCAGGCGTCGGCAGCGGATGTAGCTGTTGACCTCGCTGTCCGCTATGTGAATCAGGTGCTCGTGGATGCTCCAGCAGCCGTGCTCGTCCCTGAATTGCCACATCTCCTTTGGGAGAGTCTTCAAGGCGCCTGCAAGTCTATCGTAATCGTTTCCATAGGCTTCTATCTTTTCTGCGCGCTGTTGCGGGGTCACTTTTGTTCTCCGTCTATTTCTATAAATCTCACGTTTACTCGCGGCGAGGGTTGAAGTGATATTCGCCGGTCATGGGGAACGAGCGTTTGAGACGGCGGGGTATGCTGTCGAAGAAGTCGCCCCAAGTGGGCGGCTCAGGGTGGGATTCTATCAACTGGCCGAGAGCGTGGCTCCCTCCCTGGAGCATCGGCGAGCCATGCCCTCCAAATATACCCTCGAACTCGAACTCCGACAGCCGCTTGAGGGAGCGGATGTAGCTGTCGCGGTCGTAGCCCGGGAACGGCACCGACCTGCTGAGTCGTTTGCCGTCGCTGAAGATGGTGTCTCCCGAGAACAGCGTCTTGCTATCTTCGAGAAGGAAGCACACGCTGCCGCGCGTGTGTCCGGGGGTATGAATCACCCTGATGCCGCCGTGAAGCGGCAGAGTGTCACCATCTTCGATCAGTTGGCTTACGCCTGTCCGACCGAGCAAGGGAAGCGACAGTGGCATCGGAGCCAGGAGGCCCGTGTATCCCAGGCGCAGACGATTGTCGTAATCGCGTCTCGCGTCCGACCTGTGAGCAACGATTGCCGCCCCGGTCTTATTGACGAGCGATAACGTTCCGCCGACGTGATCGGGGTGGCTGTGGGTGACCAGGATGTGTTTCAACTCGTCGGGCCGCCTGCCGATGGCGCGGATGTAATTGAGAATCCCGCCCGGATGCCAGGGCAGGCCGGAGTCAACGAGCGTCAGGGTTTCACCGACGATCAGGTAAACCCTGGACCATCTCGCGCCCGGAATCATATGTATGTTGGGAGATACTTCCACCTTGCCCCTCACATTTCCATGTACCCTTGAGGTTAGCATCTGCGGGCGCTCCGATAAAGAGGTTGTAAGGGAAATAGACCGCGCGTAGAATTGGGACAGTCCGTCCCTAAGAATCAATACAGGAGCGTTGCGAATGAACATCGGTATTTCGACCTTCCCGACCGACTACTCGGTTGATATAGCGATACTTGCCAAGAGGGCCGAGGAGATCGGTTTCGAGTCGTTGTGGGTGCCCGAGCATCCCATTCTACCGGTGAAGGCCAGTTCGCCGTGGCCCGGTTCGGCGGACGGCGTCATACCAAAGGTGTACGCGGACATCGTTGATCCGTTCGTCGCGCTCGGCAGGGCGTCCGCAGTTACAAGTACGATGAAGCTGGGAACAGGCATCTGCCTTGTGCCGGAGCGCAATCCGCTGCTTCTTGCCAAGGAGGTCGCGACGCTGGATATGTACTCGGACGGCAGGTTCCTGTTCGGAATCGGAGCGGGCTGGCACAAAGAGGAGACCGAGATAATGGGCGGCGACTTCGCCCATCGCTGGACACAGACCAAGGAGTCGGTGCTTGCCATGAAGTCGCTGTGGACCGAGGTCGAGAGCGAGTATCACGGCAACTACTACGACTTTCCGGCTGTGTACTCGTTCCCGAGGCCCACGCAGCGACCACACCCGCCTGTCTATCTGGGCGGAATGGCGCGCAACGTATTCAAGCGTGTGGTGGAATGGGGTGACGGATGGATGCCCAATCGAGTCACGCCGGACGATATCAGAGCGGGTCGGCAGAAGCTGAACGGACTGGCGTCCGAGGCAGGTCGGGACCCGGAGTCCATAAACATCTCGGTGTTCGGACAGCCAGCGGACAGGGAACTTGTATCCAGTTTCTTCGATGCAGGGTCGGACCGGGTGATGATCCGGGTGGAGACGGCGGAGCAGGACGCCACCTTTGCCCAACTAGATCAGATAGCGGAGGAACTGCTGTCCTGAGTGCTGGTTGAGTCCCGAAGGGGGGAGTAGATTAGTATAATATGGAAGGCAGATTTCCGAATTGGGCGGCGCGGCACGCGCTGTTTGCGCCCTGGGGGATATTGGCGGCTACGTATGCGCTGACGGTGTATATCAAGGCAGTTGGCTGGAACATCTGGAGCGACCGCGGCAACCTCGTTACTATGTCCGATATGTCGGACCTGGGCATCGTGGTCTATGCCTGTGGCGCATCTTTAGTGGAGGTATTCATAGGGATGGCATTCTACGCGCTCGAACAGAGAAAGAAGCGACAGGAGCAGAGGCGGAGAGAGGCCGAGCGGATGCGGGAAGAGGCTATACGGGAAGGCCGAGAAGAGGGTAGAGAAGAAGGCAGGGAAGAGGGCCGGGAAGAAGCTGTGCGTATGTTCTCACGCAACCTGATACTCAAGGCGAACGAGAATCCCCAGTCCTCTGTCGAGGATTTGGTGAAGGCCGTAACGTCCGAGATGGAGAAGGCTGATCGAAATTAGCCGATCCTCTCCACTCGCCCTCTTCTTAGCGCCGCGGTCCCAGGCTATTCGGCATCGAACTTGGGCATCACCTTCTCGCCGAAGAGCTTAATCGAGTTCTGAACGCCAACCGTATCCATCTCGCCAATGTTCATCTTCATCATGAGGTTGCGCACGCCGACGTCGCGTAGTTCGGCAATCTGTTCCGACACCTGGTCCGGTGTTCCGATGATGCACGCCTTCTCGAAGTCTTCGCCGGCCGGAAGCGGCTTGGTTGGGTCCAGCGGCGGGAATCCCTCCGGATTGTAGATTTCGCGCGCCTCGCGGAAGTGCTTGCGCTCCCTGCAGAATCCAGGCTCGCACAGTTCCCTGGCGCGTTCATAAGTCTCGGCTACGAAGACATTCTTGGAAAACCAGCACTGGCCCAGGGTCGCCTCGATTGTGCCCTCGTCGAAACCGGCTTTCGCCATTTCGTCCCTGTACGCGGTCATGCGGGATACGAAGACCTCCGGCTCCTGCACTCCCATAAGGATTGGGCGCCCTATTCGCCCCATCGCCAGAGTGGACGCTTCGCTGATGCAAGCGCGAACCAACGGTGGGTGAGGCTTCTGGAATGGCTGCGGCCTCAGTCTTGGGAAAGTGACGTCCCAGAAGCGCCCCTCATAATGCACGTCTTCGGATGTCCATGCCTTAACGAGCAGGTCTTCGGCCTCGGCAAGCCTCTCGACGCCCTCATCCATGGAAATGCCGAAACCCATATATTCGTAGGTATTATAGGCCGACCCGCGTCCGACGCCCACTATGAGCCTGCCCCGGCTCAGGTTGTCCAGCAGCGCCGTCTGCGCCGCGAGACGGACGGGGTGATGAAAGGCCATCTCGACCACCGCGAAGCCGATCTTGATTCGTGTCGTTCTCGATGCGACCGCAGCTCCGAAGACGAGCGGGTCCACATAAGCGCACGCGCCATCGAAGTGGTGTTCGGTGAGCCACGCGGCATCGAATCCCATCTTGTCCTGGAGTTCTATTTCGGCCAGTGTGCTGGCGATTACAGCGGCGTCGTTATCCGGTTCATGGCTGACCGGAAACACCATCGAGCCGAATCGCATATATCTCTCCCGTGTTACTTCTGTCGCTCCCTCATATTCTGAATCAGAGTATCTGCGACAGGAACAGCTTAGTGCGGTCGTTCTGCGGGTTTTCGAATATCTGCTCCGGCGGGCCTTCCTCCACGATGATGCCCTCGTCGAACATGATCATGCGGTCGGCGACCTCGCGGGCGAAGCCCATCTCGTGGGTGACGACCACCATCGTCATGCCGGACTTGGCCAACTCCTGCATAACGTCCAGCACTTCCTTGATCATCTCAGGGTCGAGCGCTGATGTCGGCTCATCGAACAGCATGATATTGGGCTGCATAGCCAGCGCGCGGGCTATCGCCACCCGCTGCTGCTGACCGCCGGAAAGTTCGGCCGGATATTTCTCGGCCTGCTCGGCTATGCCCACTCGTTCGAGCAACTGGTGGGCTGTCTCCTCTGCCTCGGAGCGCGGCGTCTTTCTGACCTGAGTGGGGCCAAGCGTGATATTTCTCAATACGTCAAGGTGCGGGAACAAGTTGAAGGACTGGAACACCATTCCGACATCGCGGCGTATAGCGTTGATATTCCTGATGTCGTTGGTCAACTCAATGCCGTCTATGATTATCTGGCCTCGCTGGTGCTCTTCCAGCCGGTTGAGCATCCTGATGAAGGTGGACTTCCCCGATCCCGACGGCCCGAACACTACGACCACCTGGCCCTTGTATATCTCAGTGGAGATTCCCTTGATGACGTGGAAGTCGCCAAACCACTTGTGTACGTCTCTGCAGATGATGACGCTCTCGGACTCTGCCTGTGTTCCGTTGGTAGTCATAGCGCAACCTTTCTTGAACTCACTGACTTATACATGACGTCAGCGCTGACCTACGCCCAGGTATCGCTCCACCCTTCCACTCACATACGACATGCTGTACGTGAATATCCAGAAGACCAGCGCGAGAAATATGAACAGTTCCTTCGCGCTGGACAGGTATTCGGTGTTGCCCTGTATGAACGCCCGGCTTATCTCAACGATGTCCAGCATACCGATGATGTAAACGAGGCTGGTGTCCTTGAACAGCGCTATGAACTGCCCCACTATGGCGGGTATGACGTTTCTGATCGCCTGTGGCAGCGAAATGAACAGGGTCGTCTGCCAGCCGGGGAGTCCGAGCGCGCGCGCCGCCTCCTCCTGCCCGGGGTGGAGGGCCTGCAAGCCTCCCCGGATGTTCTCCGCCATGTACGCCGCGCTGAACAGAGTGATCACTATCGCCGCGCGAAGCAGTGAGTTCGGCTTCAGGTCCTCGGGAAACGCGAGCGGCACCAGCACCTGGGACATGAACAGCAGGGTTATCAGCGGCACTCCCCTGAACACCTCGATGAATACGACGCAGAGCAGTTTTACGACGGGCAGATTGCTGCGCCGTCCCAGCGCGAGCGCGATGCCGATAGGCAGGCTGAGCGTAATGCCAGCCACGGCGAGCAGAATGTTCAGGGTTATTCCGCCCCAGTGTATGACGGATACGGGCTGCATACCGGGCACGCCCTCTATCCCGCGAAGAAGTACGAGTGTAAGCAGGAAGAATACGACAGCCAGAATTCCTACCCACTTCGGAGTTCCGAGCGGGGTGAATCGCGCGAGCGCCCATCCCGCGAATACGGCGGGCAGGTTCGCCACCAGGAGCAGGCGCACGTCCATACCCATCTCATCCAGGCCGTAAGGCAGCAGAGCAAAGGCCGAGGATACAATCGCTACCGCGAGTGCTATCCGCTTGGCGACGCCTCCTCCCGCGACAGCCCATCCCATTCCAAACAGGACGGTTACCAGAAGCAGCCCGACCTGGGGTCTCCAGAAGCAGTTCTGGCCTGGGCAGGATGACTCGATGTTGTACTGGCCTATGACCATCTGGCCGCCCAGAACGCCGATGACCGTCCAGTCGGCGTCGGTGACCGTCCAATTGCCGCCGAACCATACCGACACAATCAGGACTATCGCGAGGATGACCGTGAGAAGCCCGTTGTACCAAGTACTGAACAGGTTGGCGCGCATCCATCCGATAGCTCCGGTCTCGGAGCACGGCGGCGGCAGGCTAGGCGGTCGTTGTTCGAGAGTGGCTGCCAAGGTCTAGCTTCCCACGAACCGGATATGCCGGTTGTACAGATTGCCGATGAGCGAGTAAGTCAGGCTCATCGCCAGGTAAGCGATCATGATGATTATGTAGATGGATACCGCCGGGGCGGTCTGCGTCATCGTCTTGGCGACGTTGGTGAGGTCGGCGTACCCTATCGCGCCGGCGAGACTGCTGTTCTTGGTGAGGTTGAGATACTGGCTGATGAGCGGGGGAATGATAACGCGCAGCGCCTGCGGAAAGGTTACTTGTCGCAGCGTCTCCATCTGGGAAAGCCCAAGAGAGCGCGCTGCCTCAGTCTGTCCACGTCCGACCGACTGTATTCCTGCGCGGACAAGCTCCGCTATGAACGAAGAGGTGTATATCACCAGTCCGACCAGCAGCACCAGCAGACCCGCCGACGCGGTGAAACCGCCGCCTATCCTGCCGAATCGTCCCTCCGGAGCGGGAACGGATATGGTGAAGGGAGCCTGGTCGTTTGCGATCATGACGATTATCCATGCAGCCGCGCCCACAGCAACAGCCACGCCGCATCCATAGACTACCGGATAGGATGCCTGTCCCGTGAGGAGTTCTCTCTTAGCCATTATTCGATAGACGATGACTCCGAGGATTATCGCAACTAGCGCCACGACCAACCATATGAGACCCGCGCCGAGATTGGGAGGGGTGAGCCAGGGCATGGACATACCCGCGTTGTTGATGTAGAAAGCATCGAGCAGGACATAGCCGTCTCGCACGCGGGGCAGCGCGAGAATGATGTAGAACCAGAAGAAGAGTTGCACCAGCAGCGGGACGTTTCGGAAGAACTCGATATAGACCGTCGCAATCTTCGCCACAAGCCAATTGCCCGACAGCCGCGCCACTCCGATGATGATCCCAAGTATCGTAGCGAGAATGACGCCTACGATAGAGACTACTATGGTATTGGTGACCGCTACTCCGAGAGCGTACAGGAATGAGTCGGACGGTTCGTAGGGAAGGAAGTGCTGGCCTATGGGGGTCTGATATGACCTTTCCAGAAAACTGAAACCGAACGGGATGTTACGGTCGTGTATCGCGCTGTATATGTTGGAGAAGAACCACACGACGAAGAACACGACCAGTATGCCGGACACAATCTGCGCCGCCCACTGAATAGCGCGCGCGTGCCTCCAAATAGGGATGCCCTGATAGGTCAGAATGTTCATCATCGGGTTGAAGATACTCTCACGGTATGGTGTGCGTCGCAGATGCTACCACAACGACGCGAACTTTGCCCCATCCGACAGCGCAAACCAGGGTATTTTCATTATTAAGCGTCCTTAGGGCAGTCCGTTCATGGTTCGACAAGCTCACCACGAACGGACTGCCCTTCGACAAGCTCAGGGCGAACGAGAGATCAAAGACGAGGGGAAAACGAAAGACCCTGCAGCGCAAACCATAAACTGGCATGGCGTCCGATGAAAAGAAGCGACTGGCGAAAATTCGCCAGCCGCTCTTGCTATCTCGGTTGTTTCACATCGTCGGACGCGATTACCGGGTTCTTTACCTCAGAGGCGCGGCGTATATCTGTCCGCCCTTCGGGCAGTCCATGCAGGGGGCGTCGGCCCACAGCGCGTTGCGCCCGTTCTCTCGGGGAAGATTGATTCCGTCCGGGCCGAGGTTGCGGTCGTAGATATCGCCGTAGTTGCCGACGGCCTTGATCACGTCCTGCGCGACGGTATCGCCCAGTCCCAGGCTCTCCTGTCCGAAGGAGCCTTCCAGTCCGAACAGGCGGTCAACCTTGGCGTCGCCGGTAACCGAGCTCGGAACATCCATCTGTCCTACGCCATAGGCCTCGGCATAGATGAGGATGCCCATGACCGTCTTGACGACATCGAACCACTGGTCGTCACCGTGGGGGACGACTGGACCAAGAGGCTCTTCGGAGATGGTCTCGGGCAGAATGACGTGCGCGTTGGGGTCGTCCATGCCGGACCCTATCGCGGCCAGCTGCGAGCGGTCGTTGGTGAATGCGTCGCACTGTCCGCTTTCGTAGGCCGCTTTAACGGCGTCGGTGTCTTCGAACGTTACGGCTTCTATGTTCAGGCCGTTCTGTCTGGAGAAGTCGGCCAGGTTGAGCTCGGTCGTGGTGCCCTGGGTCACGCAGACGCTGGCTCCTTCGAGCTCGAGCGCGCTGGATATGCCGAGGTCCTTATTGACCATGAAGCCCTGTCCGTCGTAGAACATCGTCTGGGCGTAGTTGCCCCACTGGGAATCGCGGGAGGTGGTCCAGGTGACCGTGCGAACGAGCATGTCAACTTCGCCGGACTGGATCGTCGGGCCGCGCTCCGCTGCTGAAATCAGACGGATCTCGATGGCGTTGGGGTCGCCCAGCACCGCGGTCGCAAGCGCGCGGCACAGATCAATGTCGAAGCCGACGTTGTTGCCGGAGGCGTCGAGGTAGCCATAGCCGGGGACGTCGTTTCGGCTAGCGCAAATCACTTTGCCCCTGTCCTTGACCTGCTGAAGCCGGTTGCTGACCATCATTGTCTCGGGCATCATCGCCTCGGCTTCTTCCTTGGTCATCATGTCCATGTCTCTGGCGGCGGCCATAATCTGATCGTCAGACATCATTGCGCCTTCGGCCATGGCGTCAGCCTCAGCCTTGGTCACCATGCCCATGTCCCTGGCCTCGGCCATGATCTCATCGCTGGACATTTCCTGAGAACAGGCCACCATAGCCAACGCGGCAGCCAGAAGCGCCGCTCCGAATACAAAAAGCTGTATCTTCTTCATTTGCCTCTCCTGATCCATTCGGCTTTATATATTTCCTATCGCCCGGAACCGCGCTTATCCCAGTCAGCACCCGGTCAGTTTCTAAGTATATGAAAAAGTCTTATCCCAATAAAAGGGGCAGATCGTGTGATTCAGGCCACTTCCAAGGGCTACTGTCGTTTCTTCCGATAGATGATTCCGACCTTTGCTACAATGTCCATACGTGGGACGGAACTTCGTGCCACACAACCAAGATACGTTGACAACCATAAGTTGGATTCCAACGAAAGCAGTCTCACCCGTATCGAATTTCTTCAAGCCAAACAGCGGCGAACGAGCAAGGGGCCACACCCGGTTCCACCGTGATACGCTCGTTCATCAGGGCAGCTAGTCCGAAAGGAGGCCATTATGATCGCCAAGACGAAGAATCTGCTCAGAGTCGGCAGCGTGGAGGAGGTGAAGCAGAGAGGCTGTACGGTCGTCACCGGCGGCGGACATACGATAGCGGTATTCAGACGTGATGACGAGTTCGCCGCAGTGGACAACAGGTGTCCGCACATGGGTTTCCCGCTGGACAGGGGAACCGTCAAGAACGGCATCCTCACCTGCCACTGGCACCACGCCCGCTTCGACCTTTCGAGCGGCGGGACGTTCGACCCTTTCGCGGACGACGTAAGGTCGTTCCCTGTTTCCGTCGAGGATGGGTACGTGTGGGTGGACCCCAGTCCACCGGAGCCGGATCCGATAGAGCGGTGGTCGCATCGCCTGGAAGACGGATTGGAACACAACATACGTCTGGTGATAGCGAAGTCGGTCCTCGGACTGAATTCGTCCGATGCCGGCTACCGAGTCCCGCTGACCATAGGCGCGCGGTTTGGCACAACCTACTCAGCCCAGGGCTGGGGACAAGCGATGACTATGCTGACATGCGCCGCGAACATCCAGGAACGACTGAATGAGGAGGACGGGCCGCGCGCCCTTTACCAAGGACTCAGGCAGGTCGCCTCTGAGTGCGCGGGCAGGCCACCCAGATTTCTGGTGGACCCCCTGCCCACCGGCGAGACCAGGCCGGAGGTGTTCAAGGACTGGTTCCGAAGCTTCATCGAGGTGCGTGACGACGAGGGCGCGGAACGCTCGCTTCGGACGGCGATAGAACTCGGCATCTCCCAGCGTGAGATCGCGGACATGGTGTTCGCGGCGGCCACGGACAGGATATACTTGGACGCGGGCCATGTTCTGGACTTCTGCAACAAGGCTTTCGAGATTCTGGACCATATAGGCTGGGAACACGCAGGGCAGGTACTTACCAGCCTGGTACACGGTATGGCGTCCGCGAGACGGAGCGAGGAACTCAACTCTTGGCGCAACCCGATAGACCTGTCGTCGCTGGTATGGGAGGCGCGAGACGCACTCCCCGGTCTGTGGGAAGAGGGGGCGAAGTCGCGTGGCGAGTGGGAGGGTGAAGACGCGCTTGTCAACGTCATCCTGCAGGATGATCCCGTCGCCACCATCGAAGCGCTCAAGGATGCTGTGAGAGAGGGCGCGACCGCAGAGCAAGCCGGGAGCGCCGTCGCCTACGCTGCCTTCCTGAGAATGGCACGATTCCACACATCCAACGAGTTCGGGGACTGGGACACCGTGCACAATACGCTCACAGCGGCCAACGCACTCCACCAGGCGCTGAAGCGCGCGCCGTCTGTCGAACTCACCCGCGCGGTGTTCGACGTCGCCATGAGCATCTACCTCGACCGCTTTCTCAATATGCCCGCTCAGCGTCTCCCCGAACCAAATGGCGCCCGGCGCGACGAGAACTTGGGCGAAAGCATCCTGAAGACGATGGACTCCCAGCAGCAGGTGGAACAGTCGGCACATCTCGTCAGCGACTACGTATCCGGTTCGCCCGACCCGGACGGGGTGCTGCCCGTTCTGGCCCACGCGATGCTGCGCGAGGACTCCACCTTCCACCACTTCCAGATAGTCGAGGCAGCGCTGAAGCAGTACGAAGACCGAAGGGGAACGGACTCGGCCAGGCACGTTCTGGTGGCACTCGCGAGATTCCTGGCGGCGCACTATCCCACGCCCAGGGCGGTGAACCAGACCTACGGCATAGCGGTGAGATTGCAGCGCGGCGACGAGATATTCAGGGAGGAATAGGCGGCGCGGCCTGATAGAATGGCGGCAGCTAGAATAACGAGATGGAGGCCCTCATGCGCTTCGTACAGGAAGAAGAGGCCAAAGAATGCTTTCCCGAACTGATTGAAGCAGTGGCAAGCGGCGAATCCATCGCCATAATTCGCAACGGCTTCAAGGTGGCCGCTCTGGTTCCAACGGAAGAAACACACTTGCTTTCCGAAGAGGAGCGAGAGCGACGCAGACAGGGAGTAGAGAAATTTCTGGAAGCCCGCAAAGGGTGGAAGAAAGCTAACGTCACTCTTGAAGAAATTCTAGAATGGCGGTATGCCAGAGAATGATCGAGTTCGTCGTAGATGCGTCCGTTTCCGCTGTATGGGTATTCGATGACGAGCATCATCCTACGGCAGATGTATTGTTAGCTGAACTCCGTGGCGAAGGCACTGGATTTGTTCCGCAACATTGGAGTCTTGAAATGTGGAATACCTTGCTAGTTGGCGCGCGAAGAGGGCGAATTGAGCTAGAAGATATTCCTAGCCGTATGTCATCTCTAAGCGGACTTCGTTTACAGACTGATACTGAGGCACGTTTCGAAGATGGCCTCTACTTGGCGAGGCTCTACAACCTGACCATGTACGACTCGATATACCTCGAACTGGCCCTTCGCCGCCGTCTGCCGCTCGCCACTCTGGACCGCAGGCTCGCGCAGGCCGCGTCAGAAGTGGGCGTCGAGACGATGCCATGACGACCCAACATCAGGAGAACGACCAATGACCGACCGACTTGACGAAATTGTAGAATCGGCGGAGGCTGAACGGCTGGCTACTGGCTTCGTGTTCACCGAAGGTCCGCTCTGGCATCCCGACGGCTACCTGCTGTTCGTGGATATCCGGCGCAGCCAGATTTTCAGGCTGGTTCCCGGCGGAGAACCGGAACTTGTGCGCGAGAACAGCGGCGAGTCTAACGGAATGACGTTCGACATCCAGGGCAGGCAGGTGGTCTGCGAGATGATAAACCGGCAGGTGACCCGCCTGGAAGCCGACGGGTCGTACAGCGTTCTCGCCGACAACTGGAACGGGCAGCGCATCAACCGCCCCAATGACGTCGTGGGTAAGTCCGACGGCAGCCTGTATTTCACGAATCCGGGCAGGGAACGACTCGACCCGGCGGACGTGGATATGCAGTTCAACAGCGTCCACCGCATCCGGCCGGACGGCTCCGTGGATATGGTCGCGCCTGGAATCGAGTACCCGAATGGGATGGCCTTCTCGCCGGACGAAAGCGTTCTCTACGTCGTCAACACGCGGCCCGGGCAATATATTCTCGTCTATGACTTGGATTCGGACGGAGACGTATCCGGTGTCCGCCACTTCGCGGATATGCCGTCCGAATCGGCGACCAATGGCGTACCCGATGGCATGAAGGTGGACATCGAGGGCCGCGTATATTGCACCGGTCCGGACGGATGCTGGGTATTCGACCCGTCGGGCGAACTGATGGGCATTATTCGCCTACCTGAGTATCCCGCCAACTGCGGATGGGGAGGCCCGGAGAATCGCACTATGTTCTTCACCGCGAATACATCCATATACAGCATGGTTATGAAGACACCCGGAACTCCGATACCCTCCGCGTAATCAGATCGGCAGAAGGATAGGCGGTCGTATCTTTGTATGAGATAGCAACGACATACGGGGCAACCGCCTGACAATGACTTACTACGAACAACTACGATCAGTGAGACTCCCGGCGGCGCTGGCAATGGCTGCCATTGCATTGTTGGTATTGGCCTGCGGGGGAGATCCCCCAGAATCTCAGACCCTTGCCGCAGTCCCTGCCACGCAAACCCCCTCAGCAGCGCCTTCGCCCTCTCCATCCCCCGCGCCCCCTCCGACTACACAGGCTGAAAAGGAGACTGCCACGCCAACGGCGATCCCCGTACCCACGCCCGCCATACCGCCGAGTTCATCAGACAGAGGCAGGATATCGCCCGCGCCGCAGTTCCAGGATAGGCTCGTTCATCTACAGATTCCAGATAGGAACCTCAGCGAACTCGCGGTACGGCTTCGCGGCGCTGAGGTTGACGACCGCGCGCCTGAACTCGCCGAGCCGATGTCCGTCGGAGACCGGCGCGACTTCTGGCTAACCGACCTCGATGATGGCTCAGCCACGAAAATCAGCGCTACTCTCAGGGTAGTGAGTGACAACGCCTACTGGTTCATTGACGACACCGTAACTGTCAACCAAGCCGGTCTTGAGGAAGGGGCGCGGCTGTTCGAACGTCAGGTGCGTCCCGCGGTGGTAGCTGCCTTCGGTGATATTCGGAGTCCCGGCATTGACGGGGATCCGCGTCTCATTGTCCTGCATTCCGCGTTGGACGGGGCGGCTGGCTATTATGGCCCTAGCGACGAGTACCCTAGAGAGGTGCATCCTCACAGCAACGAGGGCGAGATCATATATTTGGACGCCGAATTGCTTCCCCCCGGCTCCGAATTCTATATGTCCGTCCTGGCCCACGAATTCCAGCACGCTATACACTTCAATCAGGATACAGGAGAAGATTCGTGGGTCAACGAGGGCCTTTCGGAACTGGCAACAGAGGTGTCGGGTTACGAAACCGCATCGCCCGACGTCTTTCTCCCACGTCCCGATACCCAGTTGAACTACTGGCCGGAGGAGTCGCGGAGACGAATCGCGCACTACGGAGCATCCGCTCTGTTCTTCAAGTATCTGACACAGAGAGTCGGGGGGAGCGCGAATCTGAAGGACCTGATGACCCAGCAGTTAGACGGCATTCCCGGCGTAGATGCTTTCCTGCGGGAACACGGTCTGCTATTCGAGGACGTATTCGCCGACTGGGTCGTAGCCAACTACCTGGACGCCGACGACGAAAGATATGGCTACACGGACAGCGACGTAAGAGTTCGCAGAGTCAGGCCCCTGGGGGATGGCAAGGGACGCGAGAGACCGCTGCCGCAGTTCTCGGCGCATTACTACACACTTCGGAGCAATGCGGCGGAAGGAACTCTCATGTTCAGGGGAGATACGACGGTACGCCAGATCGAGGCGGAATGTGTCAGCGAGTCGGGATGCTGGTGGAGTAACCGCGGAGACTCGATCAACACGAAGCTGACGCGCGAGTTCGATCTGGCAGGATTGGACGTCGCCGCGCTGGAGTACATGGTCTGGTACGACATAGAAGACGGCTGGGACTACGGCTACGTGGAGGTATCCGACGATGGGGGTCGGACGTGGACTATCCTCGAAGGGCAGCACACTTCGGACGACGATGTGAGCGGCAACGCATACGGCCCGGGCTACACAGGACGCAGTCGGGAGTGGAAGCATGAGTCCATAGACCTCACACCTTTCACCGGAGGCCGAGTGCTCATCAGGTTCGAGTACGTGACCGACGCCGCAGTTTACCGGGACGGGTTCATGGTCGCGGACGTATCCGTACCTCAGTTGGACGCCGCCGCCGATATGGACGGCTGGAACGCGGAGGGGTTCGCTCCAGCGCGAGCGAGCCTTCTGCAGAGGTTCGCGGTGCAGGTCGTTACCACTGGAACTGACGGCGAATACGAAGTGTCGCGTCTGGACCTTGACGATGAGAACTTTGGGGAAATCGCTCTGAGTGGGCTGGACACGCTGGACAGGGAGGTCGTCATCATCGTCTCTCCCATGACTCCTGACACCAGGCACGACGCGCGATATACGCTGGAGTTCAGAGAGCGTTGACATTTCAGCAGACCTATTCTGCCGGGCTTCGTCCTCGAACTGTGGGAAGTCTGGGAGTGGGAGTTCTAGCGGCAGCCGAACGCCGCCCGGTCTTCCATCCCTCGACTCATACTTGACAACATTTCAATCCAGACTTAGGATTGCCTCAAATTTCGGGAGTGCTGACTCGTTTCCCGAAATACGGTTCATTAGACCCAAGGTATGGAAAGACTGGAGGAGGTTGTCGGATGAGTTTCAAGAAGATCGGAATATTGCTCCCCCTTGCAATAGTGATCTCGGCATTTGTGTTGGCGGCTTGCGGCAGTTCTGAAGATGAGGCCCCAGCCGCATCGGTGCAGCCAACAGCGGCCGCCCCCGCGGCTCCGGCGCCCGCCGTTCAGCCGACAGCCGCCCCCGCGGCCCCGGCTCCGGCAGCCGTATCTCAGCCTGCCACGACCCCCGCGGAACCCCAGATGGGAGCGGCTCTCATAGGGGAACTCGAGGGGCCAAAGATTATTGACGATGAAGGCATGTGGCCGGCCAGCTTCAACGAAGCTCCACAGTTGGCCGAGCTTGTCGCCGCCGGTACGCTGCCCCCTGTCGCCGAGCGAATCGGCGAGGACCCGCTGGTCATAGAACCGGTTCACGAGATTGGCGAGTACGGCGGCATCTGGCGGCGCGGATTCAGCGGGCCGGCAGATAAGTGGAACGGCTACCGGTGCTGCACCGGTACCGACCACGTTCTGTACTGGGACTATACCGGCGGCACTCCCAGGCCCAACATAGCCAAGGGCTGGGAAGTCAGCGACGACGGCACAACGTTCACACTGTTCCTGCGCAAGGGCATGAAGTGGTCGGACGGACACCCGTTCACTGCGGACGACTTCGTGTTCTGGTACGAACACATGCACAACAACGAAGAATTGATTCCGGTCAAGACGTCGTACTTCCAGACACCAAGTGGCGCGGGTACTCTTGAGAAGGTTGACGACCACACGGTTAAGATTACCTTCCCCGACCCCTACTTCCTGTTCATAGACGTACTGGCAGGGGCGACTCACCTGGGCGGACACGCCTACCAGGGACCAAATGCCAGGGGTATGTTCGCGCCCGCGCATTACATGGAACAGTTCCACCCGGCATTCGCCGGTGAGGAAGAAGTGGCGAAGATCGTCGAGGCGGAAGAGCTGGACAACTGGGTCACTCTGTTCAAGCAGAAGAACGACTGGGCGCTCAACCCCGACCTGCCTGTCGTAACTCCTTGGAAGACAGCCCAGCCCATCACTGAGCCTACTTGGGTTCTGGAAAGAAACCCTTACAGCATCTGGGTGGATACCGAAGGTAATCAGCTTCCGTACATAGACAAGGTGATTCTGACCGTATTCGAGAACTTGGAAGTGCATAACCTTCGCGCCGTCGCGGGCGAGTACGACATGCAGGCTCGCCACGTGGACATCCAGAAGGTGCCTGTGTTCCTTGAAAACGAGGAGAAGGGCGCTTACAAGCTCTACCTCGACCCCGGCGACTACGGTTCGGATATGCAGGTAAAGATCAACAAGGCCTACGACGAAGACCCGGAGATAGGCGAGTTGCTCCGCAACGTTGACTTCCGTCGCGCTATCTCGCTTGGAGTTGACCGCGACCAGATTAGCGAGACCTTCTTCCTGGGCATCGCGCCGCCTCGAAGTGTCGCGCCCGTCGCGTCCAACGAGTGCTACCCGGGCCAGGAATACGAGACGAAGTGGCACACTCACGATCCGGCCCAGGCGAACGCCCTGCTGGACGGACTCGGCTACACGGACAAGAACGCCAGCGGCATCCGCATGAGGAAGGACGGCCAGGGCCCGCTCACCCTGGTAGCTACCACCCTGGGCGGCCAGTTCGTGCAGTACACCCAGATAATGGAAGCGATCAAGGAGCAGTGGGCAGACATCGGCGTAGGGCTGGACGTGAAGGAAGTGGAGCGCAGCCTCGCGGGCCAGATGTACAGGGCCAACCAGCACCAACTCGCGGCGTGGAACAACGACGGCAGCGAGCACATATTCACCTTCCCCGGACACGTATTCCCATTCGACTCGGGGAGCTCGGGCGGCGCGCCGCTGGGTCTGTGGTTCCAGACCAACGGCGAGGAGGGCATGGAGCCGCAGCCGTACCTGAAGACGATAATGGAGAACTGGCGCAAAGGCTTCAGCGTTCCGAAGGACGAGCGCGCGGCGCTGTGCAAAGAGATATGGCAGCTTGCGGTTGACAACGTGAACAACATCGGAATCGTCGGCCCCGGCCCCGCTTCGATGGGCGTTCGCATCGCCAAGACCGACCTCGGCAACATTCCGTCCAGACACTACAACAGCCCGGACGGAAAGACTCCCGGAATCTCCCGGCCGGTCACCTTCTTCTGGAAGAGCGAGGCCAACCGCCAGCCCCAGCAGTTGAGCATACAGTAGCGGTTCACAGACGGGAGCGGACCGGATTGGTCCGCTCCCGCCTGCTCCGCGCAACCATGTTGGAAACGCGGCATATAGGGGGACAAACCCTGTATCCCGCCCATCCCCGATCCCGCAAATCCTGATTCAGACATAGAAGGTTCATAGAGAGTGCTGTCTTTCCTTGCGCGTCGTCTCGTACTCGCACTCATCACTACCTGGGCGATCTCTGTAATCGCGTTCGCCATCATCCAGCTTCCCCCGGGCGACTACGTTACCGCGTACATAGCGCAGCTCGAGGCGCAGGGCGATTTCGTATCCGAAGACGAAGCGATAACCCTCCGCGCCGAATACGGTCTGGACCAGCCCTTTCCAATTCAGTATTACAAGTGGATGAGACAGGCTTTGAGGGGCAATTTCGGCGTGGCGATGGAGTACAGGAGGCCGGTGGGCGAGGTCATTGGAGATAGACTCGTTCTGACCGCGGCGCTGACTTTCACCTCCATCATCTTCACATGGATACTCGCCATTCCCATTGGCATCTACTCCGCCGTGAAGCAGTATTCGGTCGGAGACTACACCTTCACGTTCATAGGATTCATCGGGCTGGGGGTGCCCAACTTCCTGCTCGCGCTCGTCGTGCTGTACGCCGGGTTCGTCTGGTTCGGCGCGAACGTCGGAGGATTGTTCTCGCCCGAGATGATAGACGCGCCATACGGCATTCCCAAGATTCTCGATCTGCTGAACCATCTATGGATGCCCTCCCTGATTCTCGCCATAGCGGGAACGGCGCAGCTCATCAGGGTACTGCGCGCCAATCTTCTGGACGAACTCCGCAAGCCATACGTGGTAACGGCGCGCGCCAAGGGACTGTCCGAGTGGCGGGTGGTTCTCAAATATCCGTTCCGCGTGGCCATGAATCCTCTGATTAGCACTATCGGGTACCTACTTCCGCTCATCGTGTCGGGAAGTATCATCGTGTCGGTGGTTATGAGCCTTCCGACCGTCGGGCCTCTTCTTCTGAAAGCGCTGATAGCCCAGGATATGTTCCTGGCCGGAACGATAATACTCATGATCGGCCTCATGACGGTCGTCGGCACGTTCATATCGGATATCATGCTTGCCTGGGTGGACCCTCGCATTCGACTGGAGAGCACATAGAATGGCTGAGAACACCGGCGCGCTGGAAGGCGCATTGACCCAGGCGGCGGAAGCCAGCCGCAGCGATGAGCGAATATACGCCGCCTCCCAATGGCAGCTGATGTGGTGGCGCCTTCGCAGGCACAAGTTGGCGATGGTGGCGGGCATCGTGCTCATAGCCTTCTATGCCGTCTCCCTCGGCGCGGATTTCCTGTCAACCTCCGACCCCACGCAGCCCGAAGCGCAGCGCGGACTCCTGTCGCCACAGCGCATCCACCTCTTCGACGGCTGGATGCCGAGTCCTCACGTCCTCGCCATTTCCGGGAAGCGCGACCCGATAACCTTCCAGAGAGTCTATGAGGTGGATCCTGAAACGAAGATCCCGCTTCGCCTCTTCGCGCGCGGATACGAGTACAAGTTTCTGGGCCTGATTACGACGGATCGCCACCTGATAGGCGTTGACGCCCCTTACAAGGCGGAAGACACGATTTTCATTTTGGGGACCGACCTCCAGGGCAGGGACCTGTTCTCCAGGCTGTTGAGCGCGACACGAATCTCTATGACAATCGGCCTTGTCAGCGTCGCGATAACCCTGTTCCTGGGCGTATTGCTCGGCGGCGTATCGGGGTACTACGGCGGCTGGGTGGACATAATAATCCAGCGCATAATCGAGATACTTCGCTCGATTCCGACCATTCCTCTCTGGATGGGAATAGCGGCAGGGGTGCCGAGAGACTGGTCTATTCTGAAGGTGTACTTCGCGATCACCATCATCATCGCGATCATTGGATGGACAGAGGTCGCCAGGGTGGTGCGCGGACGCTTCCTCTCATTGCGCGAGGAGGATTTCGTGGCGGCGGCGGAACTCGCCGGGGCGAGCCAGATGCGAATCATATTCAGGCACATGGTCCCGTCGTTCCTGAGCCACATCATCGCCGCGACGACACTGGCATTCCCAGCGATAATAATCGCCGAGACGTCGCTCAGCTTCCTGGGACTGGGCATGAGGCCGCCCGCCATAAGCTGGGGCGTGCTGCTTCAGGCCGCCCAGCAAGTTCAGGCAGTCGCGCTCACGCCGTGGCTGCTGGTGCCGGCGGTTCCCGTTATCATCGCGGTTCTGGCATTCAACTTCCTCGGAGACGGTCTTAGAGACGCGGCAGACCCATACGGATAGCGACATGACTCAAAGCAACGGTCAGAACGAGAACGAGCCCCTTCTTTCGGTGCGCGACCTCAGCACTCACTTCCCTCTCGACGAGGGAACGGTGGTGGCGGTGGATGGCGCGAGTTTCGACCTCTATCCCAGCCAGACCCTCGGAATCGTGGGCGAGAGCGGATGCGGAAAGAGCGTTACCGCGCGCTCGATACTCGGCATCCTGGACAAGCCGGGTGAGATTGTGGGCGGCGAGATCATGTTCCGGTACAGGGGCCGCAACAGCGACCAGGAAGAGATGCGCGACCTCACCACTTTCGACCCGGATGGCTCGGAGATGCGCGATATACGCGGCAGAGAGATCTCCTACGTGTTCCAGGAGCCGATGACTTCGTTCAGCCCCGTGCATACCATAGGCAACCAGTTGACGGAAGCGATAATGCTGCACAGGGATGTTGACAAGTCTGAAGCCAGGGAGATCGGCACGGAGATGCTTCGCCGCGTCGGAATACCGCTGCCGGACCGCAGGATGGACGAGTATTCGTTCCAGCTAAGCGGCGGACTGCGCCAGAGAGCGATGATCGCCATGGCATTGTCGTGCAGCCCGCGCATACTCATAGCGGACGAGCCTACAACCGCCCTGGACGTGACGACCCAGGCGCAGATACTCGACCTGATGATAAATCTTCAGCAGGAACAGGACATGGCCATCATGCTCATCACCCACGACTTGGGCGTGATAGCCGAAATGGCCGACTACGTGGTGGTGATGTACCTCGGACGAGTTGTCGAAAGCGCGCCGGTGGACGACATATTCCACAATCCCCAGCATCCGTACACCCGGGCGCTGCTCCAGTCCATACCGCACATACAGACGGACAGGGCCCAGGATCGCCTCGCCTCGATTACAGGATCGGTGCCTCACCCATACGCAAGGCCGAGCGGGTGTCCGTTCAACCCTCGCTGTCCCGCTTTCCTGCCCGGAATATGCGATGAGAACGAACCGTCCCTCAAGCCCATCGGCCCCGATCACCAGGTAAGCTGCTTCCTCCATCACGAGGTTTAGGATATGACTGCGGAAACACCAGTTGCACAGAATGGCGAAAGACTGTTGGAGATCAATAACCTCCGCAAATACTTTCCGATAAGACAGGGACTTCTAAGACGCGAAGTCGGCAACATTCGCGCCGTAGATGACGTGAGTTTCTACATCAACGAAGGCGAGACTCTGGGCCTGGTGGGCGAAAGCGGGTGCGGCAAGACCACGACCGCGAGGTGTATCCTCAGGGCGATTGAGCCGACGAGCGGGGAGGTGCTGTTCCGGTTGGGAAGCGGGGGAACCGTTGACGTGGCTACGGCGCCGAGAGGTCAACTGAGAAGTCTGCGCCAGGAAATGCAGATGATCTTCCAGGACCCGTTCTCGTCGCTGAATCCTCGAATGACGCTTATGGATATAGTTGGAGAGCCGCTGGTGATAACCGGCGTCGCCAGGTCGGAGCGTGAGGACAGAGTCGCGGAGCTTCTGAGCATGGTCGGCCTGCGTCCCGAGTTCATGCGCAGATTCCCCCATGCCTTCAGCGGCGGCCAGAGGCAGCGCATCGGCATAGCCAGGGCGCTCGCGCTCAATCCGCGCCTGATCGTAGCCGACGAGCCGGTGTCCGCGCTCGACGTGTCGGTACAGGCGCAGGTACTCAACCTCATGATGGACCTCCAGAGTGAACTGGGGCTGACCTACCTATTCGTCGCGCACGACCTCAGCGTGGTCAAGCACATCAGCGACCGCATCGCGGTCATGTACGTTGGCAAGCTGGTCGAGATGGCTCCGACCGACGAACTGTTCGATTCGCCCAAGCATCCCTACACGGCGGCGCTGCTGTCTTCGGTGCCTGAGCCAGACCCTCGCGTGCGGCGCAACCGCGTCGTGCTCCAGGGTGAGGTCGCCAACCCGGCCAATCCACCCACCGGCTGCTACTTCAATCCGCGCTGCGAGTACGCGACGGACATTTGCCGAAGCGAGACGCCGCAGCTTCGGGAGATCGCGCCGAACCACTACGCGAGCTGTCACCGCGCCGAGGAGCTTGGTTTGGCCGGAGCGATAGTGGATTCCAGCAGCTAAACTCTTCTATTTCGCGGGTTTCACAGGCCGACCGGCGGGATCCGACACGCGAATTGCCACGTGTGGATTGGCATTGATAGACTGTAGGAAGCAGGCTATTCGGTGACAGTATCTTTCCTGTGAATCGGACTGTCCGCCCACTGTTTCGACACACGCACGCGCACAAGTAGCCTCCGATGCAAAACCGAGACATTTCACTAAGAACATATCCACGCCTGGCCCCTCCGACTATGGGCGAAAGCAGGTTGGTACAGCGCGGATACTTGATAATCTGTCTTGCGGTTTATGGCGGAGCGCTTGGGGCTTCCTCGCTTCTGATAAACTTTCTGTCCCGCACCAAGTACCCGGATATTCCCGCGCATATGTCGCTTGCCCCAACTCTGTTGCTGTCGGGCGGAGCTTTCGTGGTCTGCGCCGCGCTTGGCGGATTGATAGCCTACTGGTCGAGCAAACAGGAAAGCGAGTTGCGCAACGTCATCATGTGGCTGCTGATCGGATTCGGGTTCGGCGTTCTGTCTCCGATAATCACCGGAGGCACATTGCCATTGAGCCTGGTCTTAGTAGATCTCGAGGCGGGGGTCGCGTCCCTAGGAGAAGTCCCGGTACGGATCACCAACGCGCTGTTCCACATGCCGAGATTCGCGTTCACGCACGGCGTGTTCGGGCTGTTCACGGGACTTCTGGCCGGCGCCCTGTTCGGATTAGGAGCGTTGCTGATGTCAACGCTGCGCGAATCAGCCGGCGGAGCGGTCGCAAAGTACAGCCCTTACGTACTCGCTATTGCGCTCTCGATACTCTTCTACGCCATCGCCACCCTCGGCCCGGCGCCTACGCTGGCCAGATTAGGGTGAATGTAGCGGTTCCCTGGACACGGCCACGAGCGCGGCGCCCACAAAGAACGACGCGATGATGGCATAGAACGCGGGCTGATACCCTCCCACGATGTCGAACCACAGGCCAACGAGTATGGGCCCCAGACCAGAGAAGAGGATCGCGACCGGGTTGCCGATTCCCCTGATAGCTCCGATGTGACGTCTGCCGAAATACTTCGCCCAGGTGAATTCTCCCAGTGGAATGGTGCCGCCGAATCCGAACCCGTACATGAAGAAGGCGGGGAAGAGGATGACATACAGCCCTGTGGCGGTGGCGACAAGTATCAGAATTACGCCGACGGCAGAGGCCATGAATGCGCTGATCACGAGCAGGCGGGGATGGACTCGCTGGAGGCCGTAGCCCCATACCGCCTTGGACGACAGGTTGCCCAGTCCGTTGACCGCAAGCGCGGAGGCGGCAATCGTCCTGGAGAAGCCGGAATCGGTGAGGAGAGGGATCGCGTGAACCAGGACGGAAATGAGAGCGGCCATGTTGAATGCGAATCCGAACAGAAGCAGCCAGAATCCACTCGTGCGGACCGCTTCCCAGCGGGTGAGTGATATGGTCTCCTGGGTTCGCGCGGTTTGAGCGGGGACGTAGGCCGGTTCGGCTGAATCGCCGTCGGGGAGAAGGCCGTAGTCCTCGGGCGTCCTTCGCATGATGAACGATACCGGGACGACGGCGACAAGCACGAACACCCCCATCGCGGCGTAGCCTGTCCTCCAGTCCCATGTGTCCACGATGAAGGTCATGGTCACCGGGGCGATGAGGCTTGCCATGGACACGCCTATCGAGCCTATGGCCAGCGCCCAGCCGCGCTTTCTGATGAACCACTTGGTTATCGTGGGATTTATGACGGTGGAGCTGAACAGGTTCCATCCCAACAGGCCCCCTGTAGCGTACAGCGCCAGGAAGACCCAGAGGTGAGACTGTATGCTCAGACAGATGAGGCAGGCGGCCGCGACCAGAGCCCCCACAAGAATCAGAAGTCGCGGACCGCGCCTGTCAACTATGGAGCCCGCGATTACTCCCGAAAGCCCTCCGGCTGCCGATGCCAGCGAAGTGCCCAGCGTGAACTGCCACACCTGCCAGCCAAGGTCTTCGACGACAGGCTTGAGGAATACGCCCGCGGCGGCCTGGCTGACGCCCATCCACGCGAACAGGCTGACGACCGCGCCCCCGACCATCCACCAGCCGTAGAAGGGCCTGGAAAGCGCTTTAGTTACAGTGAGGGCCAAGTGGCGCGTTCCTAGCCCAGGGTGGCGACGCGGTGGGCGTCTATCCAGTCCCAGTCCAGATCGACTCCGAGGCCGGGACCGGTGGGCGCTTCGAGTACGCCACGCTCGTTCAGCTCGATGTCCTGGACGAGGCCGAACTGGTGGGCCTCGGTTGGCATCCAGTACTCGTAGTAGGCGCAGTTGCGGACTGAGCAGATCACGTGAACGTTGGCTATGTTGAGCAGGGAGTTGCCCGCAGTCCCGATTTCGCAGTTGACGCCGAATCCCTCGGCCATGGAGCAGAGCTTCTTGAGGCCCGTGATGCCCAGCTTGCGGGCGGTGCCGCGCACGAGTCTTGCCGCGTTCAGTCGGATGTAGTGGTAGCCGGTCTGGAACTGGTTTTCAGGCTTGTCGCTCATGCAAATTGGCGTAATCAGACGCCTGCTGAGCTCGGCGATGTTGTCGTACTCATGTGGTGGGATCGGGTCTTCGTACCAGTAGAAGCCGAGGTCGTCCACCGCGCTTCCCACGTCCAGCGCCTTGCGGAAGTCGTAGCCGTTGTTGGGATCGAGCATGAGCTCCATGTCATCGCCCACGATGTCCCGTACTCCGGCCATCATCTCGAATATGTCGGCGGTGTCCATGACGCCTGGGTGTATCTTGTAGGCGCGGAATCCGGCGGCGCGTATCTGGTGGGCCTCTCCGAAGTAGCCCTCCGGCGTCTCGTGACGCGGCGGATAGGTAGCGTACACCTCGGTCTCGTCGCGGCTTGCACCGAGCAGCTTATAGACAGGGACGCCTGCGGCCTTGCCAGCTATGTCCCAGAGCGCCACGTCCACTGGCGCCCAGGCGTTCATGCCCAGTCCGCGCCGACCGCTGAGGATGGGCAGGCGGCTCCACAGACGTTCGCGCTCGAACGGGTCGCGCCCGACTATCTCCGGCTTGAGGACGTTGAGAATGGGGCCGAACTGCCCGTGTCCGCCGCCTCTGAAGTCGCCGACGAAACAGTTCCCCTCGATGCCCTCATCAGTCATAACGCGCAGCACGCCTTGCTCGACGTCACCGAAGAAGCGGCCCAGGTCGGAGTCCAGACCGGTATCGGGCAGCGTCCGGCGGACTACTTCTATCCTGACGTCGGTTATCTTCAAATTTCGATCCTGCTATTTAGCTGGACTTATAAATTCAGCGTACTTGCTGGTGGGTGTGCAGGTGGTCTGCAAGGGGCCTGCTGGAGAGGTCTGGCAGGACTTGGCGCCTGCATCTGGCCTGCATTTCCCTGTATTTTCCAGTTCAGAGAGTTTTTTTCGGAGGTCAGGATTTTTATTTATTTATTTGGATTTATAGTTATTAGTTTTCAGATGTTCGATTACGATGACATCATTGTAGCAGAATGAGGAACTGAATGCGCAGCGGAATTGGGAATGGGTTGTCTGAGTCAGGATTTGCCGGATATTTAGGATTGTCGGGATGGAACCTATCCAGGCGTGGCTGAGAATGGTCGTGAGAATGTGGGGGGGTGGTATGATTTTGTTCTGAATGGGGAGTCAGCTATCATGGCTGGACGGAGAAGCTAACCATGGCCACCCGAAATCCGTCTGAACTGCCACCCACCCCTGACTATACCCACTTGGAACGGCTGCCTGATCCTGTTGATTATCTGGAAGCGCGAGTGCATGAGTTGGAGGATGAATTGGATACTGCCAGAAAGCGCATCCGGGAAGAACGAGCCGCCAAGGATGAGGCTGAGGTGGCGAGGCTTCGGGGAACGGCTTCGGCGGATGGGCAAGGGGTAAGTTTATGATGTTAGAGCAGAGCAGACCATCACGTATAGAAAGACCCGTAGTAATCGGACAGGATGTCTTGTTGAAGAACTTAGACTAGCGGCTGACATGGTCATAGACACTACGACACAGAATGAAACAGATATGCCATTTTATGCGGTATTCCATCTTGATCCTGTAGCTGAACCGAAGTGGTAAAAGGTTGCGACTTCGGGGAGGTGAGATCTCTATTATTTCCTTCTGAGCCATTTTGGCAATTTAGGACGTCGAGAGAGAACTTGAAGAATTATAGAAAATAACGAAAATACAAATGAGACCGTTGCAACAGACATTGAAGCGAGGGCCCACTTGCCAAGTAAATCTCCATCATCCACAGCAATCGGATCAATGACTATTACACCTAAAGCGGCAATGATGGCAGCTATGGCTGTAAACATAACTGCAAACAGTGCTGTAGAGAAATTTCGAAACTCAGTGAGCCAACCTAAGTCTCGTAAAGCTTCATATGGTGCACTACGTAGGCGATTCTCGTCATAGAAATTTATACTTGGATTCAGTGGAGGTAAAACATCTTTATTAGGATATTTTATGTTCTGAATGTCCTGATCTGTATGGAATGGGGTTGTTCTTACAAAGTCGATAGTGAACAATTTTGTGCGGTAACCGACTGTCACTTCGTCATCTGACATATTGTAGATAGGACAAGGAAGATAACCAACCCAGCCAGGATCCACCTGTAGTGCACCTACCCAAAGTAGCCCCTGATAAACCATATCTACTGTAAGGGTCCATCTGGCAATTAAGAATCTTGGAAGGTTAAGTGTTTCATAGGTACGAACGATTGCCACTTGGTGAGGAGCAATAACTAGTGGATTCAGTTCATCAATGCGAACAGTCTTTCCGCCTACTGTTGCTTCGCCCCCTAGGGTAAGTTGATAGCGCGCTGGTTTGAGTTGTTTTTCACAGAATGGGCTAATTATACCATTTCATTTTGATGAAGCCGCATAGTCTTCAGATAGTTCCTGAACGTTTCGTCTGATCCACTTCCAACTCACCAGTGACTTCACACGCTCAGGGTCCGACTCCAGTCTGCCCAAACACTTGTCCACAGCAGCCACCTTCTCCTCAAGACTCCCATACACCGTGCCTTCCACCCACCTGCGTACCTCCTCGAATACCCGCTCAGCGGGATTCAGTTCAGGACTGTACGCTGGCTGAAGTATCGTCCTCACTCCCTCTACGCTTCTGACCAACTCGCTTCTATGGCTTCCCGCTCCGTACCACACCAACGCTCTCACATCGGTATGTCGCTTCACTGACAACACCGCGCGAAACACCATCGCCGAACTCATAGAGTCCATCCACGTCCACTCCAACTTCCCGCGAGCATAGTCCACCACCAGGAACAGATACTTGTACTCGTACACCAACTGAAGTCTCTGAACCACCTTCAGCCCGCGCACTCCCCACACCCTGCGAACCATACCCCGGAGGCCCACTCGCATCTCGTCGGCGAACCCAATCAGAGTCTTGGGCTTTACCCCCGCCTTCCTCAGCGAACGACCAAGTCCCCCTTTTTCCATGACCGCTGCGCTTCTATGTCAACCTTCTCATGCCGACTCCTCGGAACCTTCGGTGAACACCCCAGACGTTCAAGTACGCTGTATATGCTGTTCCCTCTGAACCTGACTCCGTACTCAGACTCCACCCAGACAGCTATCTCTCCGGCAGTCCTGAACCGTCCGCTTCCAACCTCCTCGACCAGCCTGTTCTCCTGATCATCGCTCAGAAACCTGGGCTGACCCACTCCTCCCATCTTCCTGGACACAACCTCATCAAGACCTCCGTCCCTGTACCACTCAATCCATCTCTGGGCGCTGCGGTAATGAGCGCCAACGGCTTCTGACGCCGCTTTGATCTGCCAGCCGCTGCGTACCAGCCACAGCAGGTGTACCCGTGTACGAATGTTGATGTCTGACTGAGACTGGTAGGCTTCTTTCAGTCTCTCTGGGGTGTCGCTCTCATGCCAGTCTATCCTGAGCGGTCGTCCGATCATCCTTCTGCCCTCCAACACCGTGTTGGACTCAGCATAGACCAAGTATCAGACTTCCACTAGTCCCTTCATGCTGACTTCAGACTGAAACGGTATTAGAGGGTATTTCTTATGACTAGCATAGTACTTGATTTCATCATCAAGCAGTACAGCACCTGGCCAAGATTTCCAGCCGGGGAATCTCTCGTCTTCTTCCAATGAATCCCATGCGAGTTTCATTAGCAATTCCTCATATAAACTGAACAGCCGGGTTGGTATCAATGACTGGAATGCTGTCAGTAGCTTGGCAAATTTCAATGTCTCTGCGGTCTACAATGTGCTCATTAGCTGGGCCAGTTCCAATGAATGTGACCGGAATTCTATACCTTTGTTCAATTCTGTGAACAAAATCTTGCAATCCAGTTGTCAGTTGATCCCATTCATTTAACGTCATGTTCTGATATTCCATATAATCGCCGCCGTGCAAGGCTATCTGCGTAGGTAAGTTCGCCGACACTGCTTGGTCCACGACTGACCAGTCGAACCTAGCTACCCGCCGGATACGGTTAGTCGTGGTTGTGTGTTCAACTATCGGATATGGATACCCGCTTTCTTTACGTACATCTTCCCATGTGACTTCCCGCGGAAGTGGCCCGGAGTTACCTGCAACCCGAATCGGGTATGTTCGGATTGCCATAATTACGTCAAAGTCGCGGACGCCGAGACCGACTTCTCCGAGAAAGCTGTGCGCTGTTGTGTCCCTACTAGTCCGATAAGGCCACCTCTCGGCATGGTATAGGGAAAGACCAAAACCTTGAGTCCCTTCCACGACGATTGAGTCTTCGTGTCGTACTGCTACACTGAGTTCGTCACGTACAGATGTGACGAACTGCTTCAGGTACGGATGATCCTCGGCTCGTCGAAAACTTGGATCGCGGAGTACTCGTCGGCTTACTGCCGACCCTACACCAGATCCTGTTGAACCTAGACGACCCGAAAGATCCAACGACCTCTCGCTTTTCAAATCCGCATCTTCGATCAGTCCAGCATTTCGGTCAATCCCTATACGAGTATGATCCAATCCGCAAAGTTCGACTTCTTTGAGAAATACGCCGGGGTTAATCAATGCGCCCGGAGCGACCAAAAGACGGGTGTGTGGATTGATGAAACCCGCTGGAACCTGCCGTAACTGGAATCTCTGACCCGCAACATCGACGGTATGCCCTGAATTAGGCCCACCACAACGCACCATATAGTCCACATTGTCGGTCATTGCCAAATGGGCACATATCTTTCCCTTGCCTTCTGACCCGAACTGTCCCCCTACCACAACAGTTACAGACATTGGAATCCTCCTACAATTGAGCCGTTTGATTTGATCCCAACTCGGACTGCTAACTTATTGCCGTATGTGCGTATTTATAGTTGCCCTTTATGCAGGCTGTGGCTTGTCACTTTCATGAAAGTGCGCGGAATTATACCACAACTGTCAACCGTCCATCTTTTTGCCAAAGAATGTCTATCTTCGGAAAAGTTATGTTATTTTGAATAGCTGAGTGATCAGATACTGAAATATAAATCCTGGCATATTTCGGAATCTCATTCCTTTATATTAATTTTTAATCAGTAGTAAGTCAGAAAATACATAATACATCAACTATTCTAATAAATAGAATATATGGCAATAAATGCACCTGGATGAAGCCAAGTCCTCAATCCAGGCGTGGTCAGGCTACTACTGAAAGTGGTCTCGTACTGTCTTGCTAGTCAGTACTGTCTATGACCTCGCCCTGTCTCAACCAGGTTATTATCACGCTGTCCATCACTGCTCCCTGCGTGTTGCGGAAGTCCAGTTCGCGGTTCGATTCCACCTTGTGGATTCGTCTATCACCAGTCCGGGCCCGGGTGAGGCCACACCGTGATCATACCGTCAATGGGAACGGGCGAGTCTTTCAGGGAGAACTGATGGACGGCGTTTCATTTGATGAGGAACTCTTGGATGGGCGCGGTCGTGGATAGCTGAGATGCTATCAGATGGGCGGTGGCATGGGAGTTGTGTCCTTAGGGTATGACGGGCGGAAGTCGTGCCTTCATTCCGAAATGCAGTGCGCCTCATCAATAACCGCCAGCGATGCGGGAAATTCGGAGGCGAGGTCAGAGGCGCGATTGGCGAGCTATATCACCTGAAAGTGCGCTTCGGTTGGGGCGCAATCTACGCCGTTGATTGGGACGATGTCCTGGGGGCAGGCGGAGAAGGCGATGATACAGTCCATTTCCGCTCTCAGCAGCAGATAGTCTCCCTGTTTACAGACGGGCGGCTCGAAGCTCAGGCTACCGTCCGATTTTACGGGTATGTTCATAAACAGGTTCCATGGGCTAGGGGTTTCCGGGGGCGTCAGACCAAGTTCGGCCAGAGCGGCAGCCAGATTGTCGGTACAATTATCGTGGTACTCTGTGCAGCCCAGCAGTTCGTAGCGATAGCGGTCACAGGCGGCTATGAGCGTGTCGTGAATGCCGCCTGATGTGTCCTCTACCACAGTCAGTATCGGACGTCTGTGGTTGGTCACCATGGAGTCGCCCACAGCGGCCATTATGCGATTCAATGCTGTCCTGGAATGCTCCATGGACATGAACTCTTCCAGATCGGCTTGGTTGAACGCCCAAGTGTCAACCACTTGCTGTCCATGAGTATTGATGACCTTGACATGCTGCCCACTGCTGACGAAGGCGGCTCTGCCGCTTCTCGCAGGAATGGTTGCTGGATAGTTTATCGCCATTACCGAACCTCGCTTTCATATGCGATGGCCTCATTGTAGCGGACAGTAGAACAGGACGTGTATCGGAATTGGGGATGAGTATGTGTCTGAGGGGTTTGGAATAGCTTATCAAAGTGGCTGTCCGTATCATAGGACTATGCTATGATTCGGTTCCAAGCGGGTAGTCCGCCATCGCTGCCAGACGGAGAAGCTAACCATGGCCACCCGAACTGTATATAAGTTACTTCCGGAAGTTGATTACACACATCTGGAACCACTGCCCGACCCTCCCAAGGAGGATCCAGACATGATGAACCGCGAGGGTATCAAAGCGTTTGACCTGGCTTTGGACCTGCATTTCGCTAATCGCTCCGACGTTCTGGTCTCAGGGGAAGGATACCTGCGCCAGGAGGCGGGCAATGAATGGGAGCGGTTTGCGCCGGACGGCATGGTCGTCTTTGGGGTCAGGCCGGATTACATCATCCCTCGCAACGGTTACGTGATAAGCGAGGTGGGCAAGCCACCCGATTTCGTGCTGGAAGTGGCTTCGCGCAGCACGGGGCGCAGGGACTACACAGTCAAGCGGGACGGATACGCCAGACTCGGGGTAGGAGAGTACTGGAGATTCGACCACACCGGCGGGAGATTTCACGACGCGGCGCTGGCGGGAGACCTGCTCGTTGACGGGAAGTATGAACCGCTGCCAATATATCATGAACCCGACGGGCTGATATGGGGACATAGCCCGGTTCTGGGACTGGACCTGTGCTGGGTAGATGGGAGGCTGCGCTTTCGGGATCCTGCGACTGGAAACTTTCTTCCCACGCCCTCGGAACTGGACGCGCAGGCGCGCGCGGACCGAGCCGCAAGGGACGCGGCTGAAATCAGGGCCGCCCAGGACCGAGCCGCAAGGGAGTCCGCCGAAGCTGAGATAGCTATGCTCAGGGAGCAGATTAGGCGGATGGGGCGGGACTGACCGAGAAGTACGGGCTTACCTCCCTATGTCCCTGTTCCAGTGCTGCGGATTGGCTTCGATGAAGCCTGCCAGTAGTTGCTTGGGGTCGTCGAGGTCCAGGTCTATGACCTCTATGCCGTGCCTGACCATCAATGCACAGCCGTTTTCTTCCCCAAAGTTTTCGGACTCGGCGGCGACCACTTTGGTTATCCCAAACTGCACGGCGGCGCCCGCGCACATGTGGCAGGGCATGAGAGTGGAGTACATGGTCATGCCGCGGAAGTCCTGTATGGTCTTGCCGGCGTTGTAGAGACAGTTTATCTCGGCGTGCATGATGCAGGCCGAATCCTGCAATCTGCGGTTGCGCCCGGTGGCGACGAGGTTGCCGTCGGTGTCCACGAGCGCCGCGCCTATGGGAATTCCGCCTTCCCGTACTCCAGTACGCGCCTCATCGAGGGCCGCCTGCATGAACTGGTCCATTGTGAATTCTCCGTGCCCGGGTTTTGGGTAGTCAGCAGTTCCTAAGTACCGTTTCCGCATGTTTCTGACGCATAACAACCAACCCCACCACCCCTAGATTCCCGCCTTCGCGGGAATGACGAATAGCAATCGGAATATGTCATCTTAATATGGAACTGGCACTAGATGTTCCTAAAGTCCAGTTCGCGCTCTGATTCCACCTTGGACTCGTCTAACTCAAGGCCGAGGCCCGGCGATTCCGGCACGGTAATCATTCCGTCAGCCGGCACGAGCGGATCTTTCAGGAAGAACTGGTGAACTGCGTTCCACTTGATGAGGAATTCCTGGATGGGCGTGGTGGTTGGCGGCTGGGACGCTATGACATGGGCCGTGGCGTGGGAGCTGTGTCCGTGCGGTATGACCGGCAGGTCGAACGCGGACGCCAGGGCGCAAATCTTCACGGTCTCGCTGATGCCGCCGCACCAGTAGATGTCGGGCTGCAGCACGTCCATCGCGTACTTCTCGACGACCTGTCTGAATCCCCATCGGGTGTACTCGTGCTCACCGCCCGAAATGTCTATAGGCGAGTTTCGTCGGATCTCGGCGTAGCTGTCCAGCTTGTCGGCCATAACCGGCTCCTCCAGCCAGCGGATGTTGTACTCGGCGAGCCTGTTGGCCATCTTGATGGCGTATGGCACGTTCCAGGAACTCCAGGCGTCGAGCATGATGTCCACGTCGTCCCCCACCGCCTCCCTGAGTGTCCGTGCCAGTTCCAGGTTCCGACGTTCACCGTCGCGCCCGTCCGTGGGACCGTCCCTGAAGAACCACTTGGTAGCGGTGTATCCCTGCCCGACGATCCACTTCGCGCGGTCAGAAGCGTCCTCCGGCGCAATCGAGAATCCGAGCGCGCTGGCGTAGGCTGGGAATCGGGTGCGCGTCGGGCCGCCGAGCAGGGTGTACACCGGCTGTCCCAGCGCCTTGCCCTTGAGGTCCCAGAGTCCGCAGTCCACGACGCTTATCGCCATCGTCGTCTCGCCCTTGCGACCGTGGATCATCGAGCGATACATGACGTCCCAGAGTCGCTCGATAGCCAGCGGGTCCTTGCCCACGAGCAGCGGCCTCAGCGCGGTATCTATGATAAACGCCTCGCTACGAGAGCATGGCCCGGACAGTCCCACCACGCCATCATCGGTGTGAATCTCAAGGAACACGGCGCGAATGGCGTAGCGTCCGTCGCCGAGGCTCGTAGAGTAGTCCGCTCCCTCTTTCCGATACTCAGGGTAGATATCCCGCGGTCTGATGAGCCGCTCCTCCCAGAAGGGGTCAGGATGCTCCATCACACCGTTTAGTTCGCGCAGTTTGAGGTCGGTTATCTTCATTTTCTGTCCCAGTTTGATGCTTAATGCCAATAGCCTGTCAGCATTGGCGCGTGTGACGACAACACGGAACTAACGCCATTCCTGAACTTTGGGAATTATATACCTATACCGTAACTCTGCCGAGGTTGCGGATAACCGCAGATAGGAAAGGAGATGGCGGACAGGGTGGGATTCGAACCCACGAGAGCCTGTCTAAGACCCTACGCCCTTAGCAGGGGCGCGCCTTCAGCCGCTCGGCCACCTGTCCATGGCATCCGGCTCGACCGATATTGCGGCACGAACCGAGGTTTGCAATATAGTAACTTTACATCAGACTGGCGCATAGCGGCAAGTTCTGGACAGACTGGATACCTGCAAAGTATCCCCCACTCGGTCCGCCATTCACAATTCTTGACTTGCGGGATAGAATGTCCGCACAGCTAACGGGGATCAGTTTCGATGAGGAGTGTCCGAGGTGGAAAAACGAACGATTAGGGGCCACGCGTCCCAGATTATGGTAGAGCAGCTGGCTGCGTCCGGCGTCAAGTATGTATTCAACAACTCCGGCTCCCGTGAGGCGCTGTTCTTCGATACACTGCACGCCCACTCCGACATTCACGGCATCCTGGGGCTGCACGAAGGCTCCGTGACTGCCATGGCGGGCGGGTACACCCAGGTCAACGCCGACCCCGGTGTCATGGTAGTGCACCTCGGCGCGGGGCTGGCGCAGAGCATGGGACAGCTAATCAACGTCTGGTGGGGCGGCCTGCCCGTCGTCGTCATAACCTTCGCCGGGGACACCGGCAGTTTCGCCGACAGGATAAGCCTAGACCTCAGCCACAGTTTCGGGCCCACGTCCATCGCGGCTCCTATGACGAAGGAGAACTGGACCGTCGTCGAGCCGGAGGGTCTGCCCGCCGCCATAGAGCGCGCTCTGAGAGTCGCCACGACGCCTCCCGTCGGGCCCGTTCATCTGGCCGTGTACGACAGTATGCTCGGTCCCGCGCCGGTAGATACGCAGATAATCGAGGGCGGAATACCGGAAGTAAGAGCGGGATACCCGTCCGACGACGACATGGAGCGCGTCGCGCTCGCGCTGCACGAGGCTGAGCGTCCGCTCATCTACGCCGGAGACGGCATATGGAAGAGTGGAGCCGAGGCCGCGGTTACACAGATAGCGGAGCGATTCGGGGCGGCAGTCGCAACCGGCATGAACGACCTGCGCGGAGTCCCGATCAAGCATCCGCAGCACGCCGGATACTTCCCACGCGCAGTTGACGCTCTCCATCCGGACCTCATCCTATCCGTAGGCTCCCGGCACGGGGGCGCGGGCACTGCCTCCGACTACGACGGGTTCGGCGGCAATGCCAAACTAATCGCCATTGGCGCCGACGTGGAGAACCTGAAGAATATGCCCGGCCTCGACCTGGCCATACTCGCTGACGAACGCCGCGCGATGGAGAAACTGGCCGCGCTGGTGCAGAGCGAAACTACTCCCGAGCGCTACGACGACCGCAGGCAGTGGGCGCGAGAGAACTCGACCGCATTGCGAAACGAACGCCGCGCCGCGCTGGGCAGATCCGCCCAGGAGGGCCGAGTACGCGCGCTGTCCATCATTGACGCCCTGGACGAGGAACTGGAACGGCTCGGCGGCGGCATCGTAACCACCGAACAATTCGCGGTGCCGCAGGACGTGGTGGGCGGCGACAACGGTCCGGGCAACAATATATACATACGCCCAGCCGGAGGCTCGGAGGGCTACGGGGTCGGCGCTCCCATAGGCGCGAAGCTCGCCGCGCCGGACAAGCCCGTGGTCGGACTGGTAGGCGACGGCTCGCTCTACTATGCGGACAGCGGACTGTGGACGGCCGTCCACCACCGCATCCCGGTGCTGTACCTGATAACGAACAACCAGGCATACGGCATAGTCGCCGGGGCGTTCGGACGCGCCGAAGCCAATATGCGCGAGTCGGGCGACTACGGCGGAGTCGCGCTCACAGGCATGGATCCCACTCGGATTGCCGAGGGCTTTGGAATGGAGGCCGTTGACCTGACCGACGAGTCGAAGGCGAACGAGACGATTGCCGAGGGGCTGCGAATCGTCGAGAACGAGCGACGCCCGTTCCTGATCAACGCGCACATGCCCATGGGTCTGCCCGAAGGTGGTCGTCCGGCGCAGCAGTTCAGATTCGCGGAGGAAGGCTGAGCCTTCACCCTTATTCGATATGGGTTGAGAGCTATCTGAACTTGTGACTCGGATACTCTTATACGATAGAGCGAGAAAAGGACTGATTAGCAATGCCGAGATGGGAAAAGCGCGAGTTCAACTTGTCCCCCTCACACAGATGGCAGGCGCGAAAGGGCAACAAGATATTCGTCGCCGACAGGGGGGCGGTGCAGTTCGAGTATCCGGGCGATTGGGTGCCCTCGCCCGGAGAACACTCCTTTTGCTTCTACGATAAGCCGGAGCCGGACGACGACATACGGCTGGAATGTTCTATGATCCGTATGCCGCCTATCAAGAATGACGACTGGAGCGGCCTCCCGCTGTCGGACTTGTTGGAGAACACGGTTCTTGCCTCAGACGAGAGGGGTATAACGAAGACCGGAAGCAACCGCCGCGTCCTGCGTCCTAACATGGAAGCCGAGTGGCTGGAGGTTGACTTCTTCGACGCAAGCCAGGACCGCTGGGCGAAGTCGCGCATGTGTCTTGCGCGTGGCAACGGTATCCAGGCGTTCATAACCATGGACTACTGGCCCGAAGACGCCGCCACGGTGCGCCGTGTCTGGGACGATGTGCTGCGCTCCCTGAAGCTGGGCGAATACATCAGCAGTCCCTTCCGCGGCCCGCTGCCAAGCTGAATCACTCATAGTTCCGTCTGAAGGAGCAGAAATGTTCGGAATCGGACCCTTAGAACTCTTAATCCTACTTGGAGCCATTGCTGTCCTGATGATAATTTTCCTGGTACGGATATGGAAATACACTGGTCGAAATCGGTAGCGGAAGCGCCAGATCGTCCTCTTCCATTGTTTCATCAAGCAGAAAACCATCGTCCGGGAGAAAATCCTTCTCAGCAAGTGGATCTTTCTGGACTTTCAAGACCAACGATTGCATGAGATCATCGCTGGTATGCGTTGTGTACCAGCCGTTTTTGGACCCTTCCAGCATTAAGGTCTTGAGATCGAGCGTCCCGGAACGGAATTGGCGTAATTGAATTGGATCCACTCTGGTAACTAGATAGACATCAGATGTTTCCAGTGAATCAATCATCACTCCAACATAGTGCCCCCCGATAGGATCTTGTCCCTCGAAGACCTGAATCCCATCGTAGTAAACAAGCGTATCGGTGTGTCGTATGGTCTTCATTGCCTCACACCAGTAAACAATTTCCCAGAATGTCAAAATTGGCCAGCGGCCACCAAGTGAAATGGTACGGGTCTCTCCCGGTCTTTTGAATATGCCCGGCTCCTTCATCCAGGGCAACCTGGCATACTTGCATTCCTTGCCTCCTCATGAGAGGAAGTTTCTGAATCTTCCTTGACGCTTGAACGTTGGAATGCACCGAAAGTCCACGCGCCATGCATTCAGAGACACTGAATGTATGGTTAGGCTTTTCCGCTCTTTGCGACATGAAATCATCTTCTGTGGGTGGCTGATTCCTAACCAGCCGATATACGATGCGATCCGCATCTATTTCTTCTGATTCTTCGGGTGGACACTCATCAGGCAGGGGTTCTCGATAGATATTCTGCATTAACTAAACTCATCGCAGTTTGATGAAATATCGTGCTTGTAACTTATGCCGGAGCAACATTGCGCCTGACGGTGGTTAATTCTAGCCCGCTGACAGTTCGGCGTCAAAGTTGGTGTACACCATAAGCAGCCCCTTCCGCGGCCCGCTGCCTTCGTGAATTTGATTACCCCGATGGGAAATCACGTTATGCGGGTACGGGAAGCGGCGCTATGACAATCTCCACTTTGTCGGGGAGTTTCAGCCCGGAGTCCCGTAAACCTGTATCAAGCTTCTCTTTCTCTTCCTCTGGAAGGTACAGCTCCACGATGTTCCTCTTCACATCAATTCCCGAGGACGCCAGAACGCCCAACCCTTCCAGGATTTCGTGAGCCTTCCGCTGTGCGGCTTTGAGTTCCGTTAGCGTCGCTTCCACCTGGCGCACCTCGACCATGTCGGCCAGTATGGTGCCGTGAACATACGGGCGAATCGTCTCCTCACCATCTCGCGTGAAGGCAAAGACCACCCCGAAAGTCGGTTCGTGCTGTATCCAATGCCCTCCATATGTCGCCTGCTCATTCTCGCTCACTGCGGCCCCCAATTTGCCGATCACCCTCTGAAGACTCAGCCGACGTACCGCCTCGTCCAGATCAACACCCGTGTCTTCCGCGTATGATCGCGCGTCCTGGATCACAGCATCGGTAATCGGAGGGATTTCGACGGTCACTGGAGACACAGACGGAGTTGGAAGTGCAGCGGTCGGACTTGGAAGGCCGCCTTCAATCTGCGCGTCCTGTCCAGCGCCGCACGCTATGAGCGCCAGAGCCGAGCCTACGAAAAAAGTGTGTATCAGAACTCGTCTCATCGTCTTCATGTCATCCTCCTGAACAACGTTAGCAACGGGGCTCGTGTCTTCACCCTCATTTCGAACCACAAGAGCATGATGCCACCAGGCCATGCGCCAACCAAACGTCAGATATGTCACACTCGCCCAGATTTGTGAGACACATCTGTAACATTCGTCGGATTTGCGCTGGACCCCGCAGGATACGGGCGCGAGACAGTCCGAATATACGCACCCGATAACGCACCGCCCCAATTCCCCATTGACCTGACAGTTCCCACACAGTATATTTCGGCGCATGATAATTGGACTTCTTTCCGACACACACCTGCCGAACCTTATAACAGACCTGGGCGAACTCGGCCCTGAGACCGCCGAGTTCTTCAGCGGCGTTGACCTCATACTGCACGGTGGAGACCTCACTACGCCAACCGTTCTCGATTGGCTTGAGCAGTTCGCCCCCGTCCTGTGCTCCACCGGTAACAATGACCCGATCCCCGACTCCCGCTGCGAGGAAGTCCAGGTGCTGGAGATAGAGGGCTGGCGCGTCGGTATGCGCCACTCGCTCGAAGGACAGTTCAAACCCGTGCCTACCCTACAACGCTTCTTCCCGCGTCCTGTGGACATCATGATCTCCGGCCACACCCACGAGGAAAGGCTCGAACACCGCGACGGCGTCACACTGGTCAACAGCGGCTCGATAACCTTCCCGCACCACAAGGAACTGCGCTTTGGCACGGCGGGCCTCCTGGAACTCACGCCCCAGCGAATGAACGTCAAACTCTTCCCATTGGGACACACGACCGGCAGACCGAACCCCTCTCGCACGCTCGAACTAGAAGTCCTGCGCGACGACGACGGCCTCCTGATGGCCGCCGACTCCTGATCCCTGACAAACTTACTGGACAGCCCCCATGACACAACTCCTTGAAGACATAACCGTTTTGGACTTTACGCAGGGCATGGCCGGCTCAGTAGCCACCATGGTCATGTCCGACTTCGGCGCGCGCGTCATCAAGATAGAGCCGCCCGGCGGCGACCCCTATCGCGCGATGCCTGCCGCTCCGGTGTGGCACAGGGGCAAGAAGAGCGTCATTCTCGACCTCGATCAGGAGAAAGACCGCAGCCACGCGCAGAAGCTCGCGAAATCCGCTGATGTCGTAGTGGAGAGCTTCGTGCCGGGCGACGCGAAGGCCAACGGCGTGGACTACGACATCCTCAGAGCCCTAAACCCTGATCTCATCTACACTTCTATAACCGCGTTCGGCGACAAGGGGCCATACGCCCGCTACCGGCCATACGAATCAATTGTAAGCGCGAAGAGCGGCCGGTACATGGCCTTCGCCGGCCAGAACGACCGCGAGGGGCCCAACTACGGCGCGGTGCAGGTCGCCAGCCACGCCGCTGCGATGGCAGCGGTGCGCGGAACGGTCGCCGCCCTCATGCTGCGAGACCGCACGGGGCACGGTCAGCGTGTGGAGACCAACCTGCTGAGGGCGATTACCTACTATGACCTGCTTCAATTCGCCGTATGGCAGATGATGATAAACCGGCCTGAGGAATTCGACTTCGACCCCACCGTCGTGGCCTCGCGTCCCACTCCGATTCAGTACCTACCGGTCCGCACCAAGGACGGACGCTGGATACAGCTTGCCAACCTGATGGAAAGGCTTTTCATATCTGAGATTCACGCCATCGGACTTGGACATCTACTGAAAGAACCACGCTACGCCGCCGCACCTCACCTCGACGACGATCCACGCGAGGAAATGCGCGAATTCATACTCGAACGAATGCAGGAACAGACTCTGGATGAGTGGATGGATCTGTTCATCAACGTGGAAGGCGACGTGGCCGCCGAACCCTTTATGACTTCCACCGAGGCGCTCGACCACTCCCAGGTGATCCACAACGGCCTGGTGCAACAGGTCGAAGACCCCGTACTGGGCGACACAAGGCAGATAGGCCCGCTCTTCCGCATGGATGCCGCTCCACCCAGGATACAGGGACCGGCTCCCCAGCCGGGCCAGCATACCGAGGAAGTCCTCTCCGCTCTATCGTCCTCTCCCTCCGAGGGAGAGGGTTGGGGTGAGGGTGAAGATTTCCCTGCCCACCCGCTGGAGGGCTTCACCGTCCTCGATCTGTCCACTGTAATAGCAGGCCCCGTCTCCGGCTCGCTGCTGGCGGAGCTTGGCGCGAGAGTCATACGAATCGAGACGCTGTCCGGAGACTGGATGCGAAACACCTTCAACGGCCTTGCCACCAACCGCACTATGGCCGGAACTCAGGGCCTGTCCATAGACCTCAAGACGACCGAGGGCCGTGAAGTCCTGAACAGGCTGCTGCCGAAGATGGACGTCATCCTCCACAATATGCGACCGGGCGCGCCTTACCGCGTGGGCATCGGTATCGAGCAGGTGAGGGAACTGAATCCCGACGCGGTTTACGTCTATCTTGGCGGCTACGGTTCGAGTGGACCGCACAGCCATCGCCCGTCCATGCACCCGATAGGCGGCGCCTTGGGCGGCGGCGTAATGGCCCAGATCGGCAGCGCGGGAATACCCGACCCGGACAGTCCTCTGAGCATGGACGAGATCAAGGCCGTATCTCGCAGGCTCGGACGCGCCAACGAGGTCAATCCTGACCCCAACACCGCCATGGTGACCGCGACCGCTGTAACGATGGCTCTCTACGCCCGTCAGCGCTTCGGAACGCCCCAGTACGTCGAAACCACGATGATAGGCTCCAACGCCTACGTCAACGCCGACCACTTCTTCGACTACGAGAGCAGAACCCCGCGCCCCACTCAGGACGCTGGCGGGTACGGCCTGAACGCGCTGCACCGCCTGTACGAGTCCTCCGACGGCTGGGTGTTCCTGGACTGCCCCTTCGAGGACGAATGGCGGCGTATGTGCGAGACGCTAGGTCGCTCCGACCTGCTATCCGATCCAAGGTTCGCGGACCCCGACTCCCGCGCCGCCAACGACGACGCACTCATCTCCGAACTCGCCGCCGAGTTCAGCCAAAAGCCCGCGCTCGAATGGGAGCGGATCATGACATCCGCGAACGTAGGATGCGTTCAGACCGAGGACAGGGGCATGTACCACTTCTTCTCCGAAGACCCACACGTCGAACAAAACGGCCTCCGCGTGGACGTGGAACACCCCAGATTCGGCCCCATGTGGCGATATGCGCCCATCCTGGACTTCTCGCATACGAAGTGCGTCGCGGGCGCGGGAATACTCAGGGGCCAGCACACCATCCCCATCCTCAAGGAACTCGGCTACAGCGAATCCGAAATCCACGAGATGCGCGCCAATGGCGCCCTCGACTGGGAGGAAGTCTGAGCGTCATGTCCATACCAATCGAAGAGATAGCCAAATTTCCACCGCCCGGAATGTCCGCGCCGGTCATGTTTGCGTTCAGCCCGGACGACAGACTGCTGACCTACCTGTACGGCGAGAACCAGAGCCCAATCCGCCAGCTCTATGCTCTCGATACCGAAACGGGTGAGTCCCGCGTTATACAGGTGGGCGGCGAGCCAGAATCCACGGAACTTACGCTGGAAGAGCAACTCCTCCGCCAGCGCCAGCGCCAGCTTGGGCAGGGCATAGTCAGATACGTCTGGGCTGAAGATGCCGACCTGATTCTGATACCCGCCCAGTCCGGGGCTTACGTCAAGGAAGGCGCCGACTCGCCCGCGCAACTCGTCGTCTCAGCCGACGAGGGCCCCGTTCTCAATCCCACGCTGTCCACCGACGGCTCGATGATAGCGTTCGTCAGGGACTCAGAGGTGTATGTCGTTCCCGTAGAAGGAGGCGCTCCCAGGCAGATTACGTCGGGTGCGAGGGGCACGGGCAAGACTCACGGACTCGCCGAGTACATAGCCCAGGAGGAGATGCACCGTCTTACCGGACTGTGGTGGTCGAAGGACGGTCGCCACATCGCCTTCGAGGAAGTGGACGAGACTCACATCCCCGTCTATCGCATCATGCACCAGGGCAAGGACGAAACCGGCCCCGCCGCCCAGGAAGACCATGGCTACCCGTTCGCGGGCATGGAGAACGCGCGCGTCCGGCTGGGCGTCGTCCCGGTCGAAGGCGGCGAACCGACGTGGATGAACCTCGGCGACGACCCCGACATATACCTCGCCCGCGTCAACTGGATGCCCGACGGCTCTCTGTGCGCCCAGGTCCAGAACCGTGAGCAGACCAGGCTCGACCTGCTCAAGTTCGACGAGGCAACAGGGCTGGAGTGTCCGACCACGCTGCTCACCGAGTCCAGCGAAGTCTGGATAAACTTGAACGATATGTTCCGCCCATTGGACGACGGCAACTTCGTCTGGGCATCGGAGCGCAGCGGCTTCAACCACCTGTACCTGTACGACTCCGGCGGAAGCCTCGTCCGTCAACTCACGTCGGGCGACTGGCAGGTGGACTCCGTCGCGGGCGTGGACCAGAAGCGCGGCGTCATCTACTTCACCGGATCGAAGGACGGCCCGACCGAGCGGCGCCTGTACAGGGTGTCCATCGAAGGCGGTCAAATTGAGAGGCTGACTTCCGAAAGCGGCGCTCACATCGTGGCGTTGGATCATGGCTTCGGCAAGTTTGTGGACGTCTTCTCCGACACTCGCACTCCTCCTACCATCACGCTTAGGTCGCTTGAAGACGGCTCTACCCTCCACACGATACACACTCCCGACGATCCCCGCGTCGCCGCTCTCGCGCTCTCGCCGCCCGAACTCATCTCCATACAGAGCAGGGACGGCGAGACGCTGCACGGCGCGATCTATCGTCCACCGTCCGAGGAGTTCGGCCCCGGCCCATATCCAACGGTCATATATGTGTACGGGGGGCCCAGCGCGCAGATGGTAAACGACCACTGGTCAATGACGTGCTCGATGCGCGTCCAGAGTCTGAGGTCGCGTGGGTATCTCGTATTCGCGCTGGACAATCGCGGCAGCAAGGGGCGCGGCCTCGCGTTCGAGGGCGCGATCAGGCGCAACATGGGCGACATAGAGGTGCGCGACCAGGTGGACGGCGTTCGCTGGCTCATATCCCAGGGTCTGGCCGACCCCGACCGCGTGGGAGTATATGGCTGGAGCTACGGCGGGTACATGACTCTGATGTGTCTTACTCGCGCTCCCGACGTGTTCAAGATGGGTGTCGCGGGCGCGCCCGTAACCCACTGGGACGGCTACGATACCCACTACACCGAGCGCTACATGGGAACCCCAGACTCCAATCCCGATGGCTACCGCATGAGCAGCGTAATGTCCCACGTAGAGAACTTGCGCGGCGCCCTCCTCATAGTCCACGGCCTCATAGACGAAAACGTCCACTTCAGGCACACCGCCCGACTCATAAACGCGCTCATCAGGGCCAGAAAGCCCTACGACCTCCACCTATACCCCGACGAACGCCACATGCCCCGCAGTCTCGCGGACAGGGTTTACATGGAAGAGCGCATCTCAGACTTCTTCCAGCGCAACTTATAGCGTTGGGCATAGTGGTACTGCATATGATACTATGATGGCGAGAATCATTGACTCAATTTGACAGACTGCTTGCCAGAATTCTAGCCCGTCCACCTGAAGCGGAATTCCGTGATGTCCATCGTCTCCTGGAAGCCTATGGATGGACTCTTGATCGCATCAGGGGAAGCCACATTCAGTTTACCAAGCCTGGAGAGCGAACCTTGACGGTCCCTACTATCCGTGGCAGGAAGGTAAAGAGAGTGTATCTGAGTCAGATAATCAATCGTCTGGAACTTGATCAATAATAGGTGTGGTGAATTATGAACGCGGACAAAAGACCCCTGGATTACTTCCTCGATTTGGAATACTCGCTCAATGTTATAGCTGACCCCGACGGCGGATACGTCGTCAAATTCCCCGATCTACCCGGGTGTCTGACTCAGGGCGATACCCTTGAAGAAGCGATCTCTATGGCTAAGGACGCTCGGACAGGATGGATAGAAACAGAGTACGACAGGAGCAACGGCGATATTCCCATGCCGTCCTATCCCGTAGAGTACAGTGGCAAATTCAACGTCAGGCTTCCCAAGTCCTTGCACCAAGCGCTCTCCGAGTCCGCTGAACGGGATGGCGTAAGCCTGAACCAGTACGTTGTGATGCTATTGGCGCGTGGGGAAGCGGAAGATAGAGTCTCCCGTCGGAATGACGTGTATAATCTGACCACGGCATAATTTGATAACCAGGACTCGAAATGACCACAGCCACGCAAACCGACGTCGCCCACTACATCGAAAAAGCCCACGAAATCGCCGCCCTCTTAGCCGACGCCAGCGACCGCATTGACTCCGAATGCCGAATACCGGAAGAGATAACCAACCGCATGGCGGACGAGGGCTTCTTCCGCCTGCTCATTCCTAAGTCCCTTGGCGGCGCCGAACTTGCCCACCCCGACTTTCGCAAGATTGTCCGCATATTCGCCGAGGCCGACGGCAGCGCGGGCTGGTGCGTCAACCAGAACAACGTATTCTCCACCAACTCCGCCCGCGTGCCTGAAGAGACGGCGCAGGAGGTATGGACAGTGCAGCGAAACGTCGTTACCAACGGCCCGCCCATGCCATACACCAGGGCCGACGCCGTGGACGGCGGCTACCGAATCAGCGGACGATGGAACTTCAGCAGCGGCATACCCCACGCCACCTGGGTCGCGGCTCTCACACCCGTTTACCAACCCGGCCAAAGCGAACCGTCCGAGATGCGCACCATGCTTCTGCCCAAGGGCGAGGTGAGCGTGCTGGACGTGTGGAACGTCGGCGGACTGCGCGGGACGGGCAGCCACAGCTTCGAGGTTCAGGACGCCTTCATTCCCGCCGCCCGCTCTTACCCGACCACCGCCGGATCCCGCGAACCCGGCCCCCTCTACTACATCCCCACTACGCTGCTCTTCTGCTCCGGCTTCGCCACCGTCGCGCTCGGAGCGGCGCGCGCCGGTCTGGACTCCGCCATCGAACTTGCCATCGGCAAGACCCAGATGGGACGCGAGACCACGATGCGAGACGAGTCCACCACCCAGCGAATGGTCGGCGAGGCCGAGGCCATCTGGAACGCCGCCCGCGCCTTCCTTGACGAGTCCGCCAACGCCATGTGGGAGGGAGTCTGCCGAAACCGAGACCTCACGATGGAGGAACGCATCAATGTGCGTCTGTCGAGCACTCACGCGATCAGGCAGGCCGCCGCCGTAGTGGACATCGCCTACACCCTTTGCGGATCGAGCGCGATATTCGCCGTCAACCCCATCCAACGCAAATTCCAGGACGTCCATGCCATAACTCAGCAGATTCAGGGCCGTCCCACACACTACGACACCGCCGGCCAGTTCTACCTGGGACTGGAGCCAGGCGGCATATTCTAACTCACGCGGTATAAGCTATCATTAGAAGATGATCAAGCCAATTTGCCGTGGAATCCCTCTACTGTTCGCGTTCGCTCTGTCCATGGCGTTCATCGCCGCAGCCTGTTCCAGCGACCCCTCGCCTGCATCCGGTACAACGTCCGAGCAGGCCGCCGCGACGCGGATAACCCTCGCCTCCACAGACCTCGCGGTCGGCGAAAATCGCGTCGTCTTCGCCCTGATACGTCCTGGGACTGGATCTGTCAAGGATGCCCAGGTGGAGGTACAAACCTTCTTTCTGTCCGGCTCCATGCCAAACGAGGCCGTTCAGAGCGCGCCCGCCGCGTTCCAGACATGGCCCGGCGGCACGGGCGGCATCTATCGAACCAACCTGGCATTCGACCAACCGGGAGAGTGGGGACTCGGCGTCGTGGCGACGCTGCCGGACGGAGACAGCATCAATGTGGGCGCGAAGCTCGAAGTGAAGTCGACAAGCTCCACGCCCGCTGTCGGCTCTCCCGCGCCTCGCAGCGAAAGCAAGACCGCCTCGGACGCAGACACGCTCACAGACATCTCCACTGACCCCAGACCTGACCCCGACCTTTACCAAATAACCATCGCAGGTGCCCTGGACAAGGAAGAGCCCCTGCTCGTCACGTTCGCAACCCCGGCCTACTGCCGCACCGCCACCTGCGGGCCTCAGATGAACATCGTCAAGGAACTCAAGGACAAGTATGCCGACAGGATGAACTTCATCCATGTCGAGGTTTACGACAATCCCGCCGAGATACGCGAACAGGGAATATCAGCCGCCAGAACCGTCCCCGCGCTCGCCGAGTGGGGCCTGCCAAGCGAACCCTGGACGTTTGTTGTGGATGGCGATGGCATTGTCCACGCCAAATATGAAGGTTTCGTTGACTCAGACGAACTGGAAATCGCCATATCGGAGGTATTACCGTAGGCGACAGGAGGTTCACGCATGTCTCTCGATCTGGGAAAGACGGCGCTTCAGATAGAGCGCATGACCGACGAATTGCGCGGTCGCCAAAACGACAGGCAAAGACGACTGGTCAAGGCCATCCGGGAAACTGAGTCCTTCGACTCCGGCGCATACGAGGAAAAGCGAGCACGAAGCCGGAACGCCTTCAATTTCCTGCCCTCGCCCGGAGTGAACAGCCCTCCGTCGGCGACATACGAGCCCCATCCTCCCAGACCGCCCAGCGACTTCTGCGTGGCAGCCGTTGACGGCTCTCACATAGATGTGGACAGGCACCTGCCAGTGAAGTGCTGCCTCATCAACATCGGCTCCTGTGTGCTGACCTACGGTTCCACCCCGAACGCGGTCCTCGTGAACAGGCCAAGACTCTACGCCTCAGATGAGGAACTCAGAATACGCTCGCGCAGCGCTCCATACCAGGAGCAGGCGGTCCAAGGCGCGACGCTTGGTGTACTGCGCGCCGTCGAGGAGATACGTGGACTGGTGGATGCGGTGAGAGAACTGCCCCCGGACCTGCCCACGCTGGCGCTCATGGACGGCACCCTGATCATGTTCCTCGGACGCGGCACACCCGACTTCGTAGTGGAGGAACTGGTGCAGAGGGGATTCGTCCGCGCCCTCGACGAGCTGCGGACACTCGCCTCCGAACGCACCCTCGCTTTTGCAAGCTACATCAGCCTGCCCGCGAGTTCGGAGTTCATGAGCGCGCTGAGGGTCTCCGCCTGCCCGTATCCGGTCTCTGACTGCGGACAGCATTGCGGCAGACTGTCCGCCGGCGCTCGGCCGTGCGACGACGTTGCTGAGGGGATATTCGACAGGGAAGTATTCAGGGGCCTGCTGGCGGAAGGCGAGCGCTCGGCGGTCTTCACATCGTCCAATCCACTCGTGCAGAACAGGTATGGGGGACACGGGGTCAGCTTCTACTACCTGAACGTCGGGGAGGAGATGGGCCGAGTTGAAATCCCTGCCTGGGTCGCGGAAGACGAGACTCTTCTCGGTCTGACACACTCGCTCATCCTGGACCAGTGCAGGCGAGGTCCCGGATATCCGATTTCACTGATGGAGTCACACGAACAGGCCGTGATCACCACCTCTGACCGCCGCTACTTCGCCGAACTCGTCGAGGACTCCCTCCAGGACCAGAAGATGCCGGTTTACACCTCAGAGAAGAACCGCTCCAAGCGTCTGCGCTGGCTGTAATCAACCTAGGCCGGATATTCTACGGCCATCTCAGCCAGCTTTCGGGTTACCCTGATATTGCGGGTGGTCGCCTCCACCTTTAGCTGTTTTTCCAGGAAGTTATTGGAAAACATGACCTTTCCCTTAAACTCTCCATCAATTGATACGAACGCATGGGAGCCATGCACTATAAACGACTCGTGTTGATTGGACAGAGAAGTCAACGCATCGAGGTTCCGGATATGCGGCGGTTCAGCGAGGAATGCGACATATATTTTGTATAGATTTTCATCGAGGTCTCTGAAAGGATTCTGTTCGACTATCCTGGACAGATCTCTGGGTGTTCTTACCATCACAGTCACGTCAAACCCGTGTTTGTCTCGTATAGCCTCCTCAATAGTCCCCTCCAGTTTCAGAGGATCAGATTCATCACAGCTAAACAGTACATTGCCGGTCTGAATATAAGTAGCCACGTCTCCAAACCCCAAAGAGCCGAAAGTCTTTCTGAGATCAGCCATTCTGATGATTCTATGGCCGCCAACGTTGATTGCTCTAAGAAATGCCAGGTATCTATGCATAGAAGTCATCTCACTGTTTTATGGGCTGTCTCTATTGGGATCTCCGCAGATTCATATTTATGCATCCGGTGTCAGAAATTTTGTTCTTGACGGATGTATTGTAGTGCATCGGGGGAATGGGTGTGTAGTGAAAATCGGGGCCTTTTGCCTACCCTTGTCAGCCCATCGAGGGAAAGAGGACTTCTTCAACATACAAATGACGAAAGCGGGTCTATAAGCCACGAACTGCAACTTTGCAAATGCCCTGTCACTCTCCACCATACGTGCTACAATCCCTACATCACACACTCAGAGGGACAGATCAGCTATGTCAGACGCGAAATTTACCGTTTACTTCATCGGCGGACAGAACCCGGGCGCGGACCACTCCGACACCATAGAGGAGCTGGAGAAGGTAGGGGCGCGGCTTGTGCCAGTTCCGCGCTACGAGACCGAGGAAGAGATCATCGAGCACACGGCGGACGCCGACGCGCTCATAGTCAGCGAGGCCCCGATAACGCGGAAGGTATTGTCGTCCTACGACCACTGCAAGGCGGTGCTGCGGACGGGCGTCGGTTTCGATTGCATAGACGTGCCGGCCGCCTCGGACAACGGGATCGCGGTCATAAACGTGCCGGACCTGTGGACGCGCGAGGTGGCGAACCAGGCCATGATGCTGCTCCTCGCCATCAATCGTAAACTGCTCGAGCAGGAGCGCAGCGTGCGAGAGAATCGCTGGACTCCAAGAATCTCCGCCCCGGTCGGGCCGCTGCACACCGAGACCGCCGGCGTAGTCGGACTCGGTCGTATAGGCAGCGCGTTCGCAAGGCGCATCAAGGCTTTCGAGGTTGATCTGATAGCCTACGACCCGTTCATCTCCGATGAAGCGTTCGAGGCGGTTGGAGCGAGGTCGGTGTCGTTCGACGAGCTTCTGGAACAGTCCGACTACATATCCGTCCACACGCCGCTGGACGACGGCACCTTCCACCTGATTGACGAGGACGCTCTCCGCAAGATGAAGCCGACCGCCATCCTGATCAACTCCTCGCGCGGCCCGGTCGTGGATGAACAGGCGCTGATAAAGGCGCTCCAGGAAGGCTGGATTCTGGGCGCGGGCTTGGACGTGCTGGAACAGGAGCCGCCCGACCCCGACAACCCCCTGCTTGGCATGGACAACGTGGTCCTCACCCCGCACGCCGCGCACTACTCCGAGCTTTCTATGCGGCTTCGCCCCAAGCGCTACGGCGTCGAGGTCGCCGCCGTCCTCGACGGTCGCCAGCCCATGAACCTGGTCAACCCTCAAGTAATGGAAGTCCTTCCACTACGCTAAGGAAAGGTTGTCAGCTATCAGTTCGCAGTTAGTATTCAGGGGTCAGTCAATGGGAGGTTTCAGAGTTACGATAGAGGTAGGTAGCCCTGACCAAAGCCGCTTTGAGGCCATCAAAGCGCTGGCGGATACGGGCGCGACCTACGCTCAATTGCCTAAATCTCTGCTCAGAGACTTGGGTATAGTCCCCATAGACATACGGACTTTCGTACTCTCCGATGGTCAGAGAACCGAGCGTCATATCGGCGAGGCGCCATTGCGCATTGACGGAAAGGTTTTCACCTGTCCTGCCGTTTTCATGGAAGAGGGTGCCCACCCGGTTCTAGGAACAGTGGCCTTGAACGCATTCGGATTGGGTATTGACTCGGCCAATCGGCGATTGATTCCGATCAAACTCTGGCTGCCGATCCGATATAGATAAATGTTCAGCGTTGAGGGCGTCTATATCCTGTACATCCTGACCATCCAGTAAATCCTGATTCAGACAGATTCAACCAATCTCTAGCTGATCCCCGTCAAAAGCAATAGAGCGACCGCCGTGCCTAAGCACCGCTCGCCCAAAGTGACGCAACTCCGTCCGTAGTTCGTTCAGCCTGCGGTCCGTTTCGGTCTCAGACCTGGGCGCGCCCGAGCCGCTTGACATGACTCCCCAGAGGTCGCGCTGCGGCATTCGCTTCAGCATCTTGGCGAAACTCACGATGAACGCCTCGAAAGCCTTCATGGAGAGTTCGGGCATCGGTGTGTCGTCGTCGGGGTCGGCGAAGTATAGCTCGAAGACCAGCTCAGACTCTTTCGTCGTCGCGACATCGAGCAGCAGAACGGGCTGGGGCTGGCCTCCGAACAGCGACTCCCCTCCCTCGACGCCTCGCGCGAAGTCCCGCAGAGCCGCCTGTATCACCCTGAGAGTCGAGGATACATAGGACACCGGCAAGGACTCGGCGTCCAGCGCCAGCGTGAGCCGGTAGTCTGTTAGATTTACACTGTCAGCGGCCATCCGCGCCTCGTCATTTGTGTGTTGAAAATCCCCTCTCCCTCAGGGAGAGGGCTAGGGTGAGGGTGAACGACGCGATTTGGTCATTCCCACTCACACACATCGTTACTGCGAGTTGGCATTATCTCAGCACCCTCACGTCCCCGACGCGGCGGGTGATTCGCACGTGATCGAGATGGTCCATCAGAGCGAGCGCGTACTTGCGGCTCGTCCCCAGAAGATCACGCACGTCGGCGACGCTGATTTCCCCGTTGCTATTCAGGTACTCGGATATCTTATCAACCATATCGCCATAGGCCGAAGCGGAAAAGACCACGCTCTCGCTCACTTTTACCACCTGCCCCCTCTCGTCCAACAGGTTCACCACCTCGGGATCTATCACGATGTCCGTTGGAGGAGAAAAGGGATCGGAATCCAGTTGGCGCAGATAGTCATCCACGAGTTCCCGCAGGGCGTCCCCAATGCTGGGCGCGTGGTCGGGCAGGCGCGCCATGGAGCCCTCTTCGACCGTAACGCCGCTTTCGTTCAGAATCCTGAGCGCGTCGTTGAACACCTGCTGGGACAAGTTGAGCCGCGAGCGAAGTTCCTCTTTCGGAGCGCCCGCTCGCAGAGGAAACTGGCGGTGATAATCTCCGAGGGCGACGCGAGTCCGATCTGTAAGCGCGTTCCAGCCGTCCGCGGTGTAGAACCGTGTCGCGCGATTGATATTGCCGCTTCCGAGCGCTACGACTCCCCCGTCCGAGACCATCCGCTCAAGCTCCGACTTTGCGGCGTCGGCGTTCATGTTGGCGCGGTTGACGACCGCAGCGAACTCGGCGGGTTCCAGCCCCTCGATAGTCTTCAGGAGCACTTCTCGGTCATCGCCGCGCTCCATGATCTCAAGACGCTCGATTGTGGGCTTGTGGCGACGACGGGGCCGGGGCGCATGCGTGTCAACAATGTTGCCGCCGCCGAGAGTGGTCATGTTGGAGCGTATGACGAAGTAGTCGCCCTTGGCCACCGCAATCGGGTTGTCCAGCTTGAGCTGCGCCCATGCGGTATCTCCAGGGAAGGCGCTGTCGTCCTCGAACAGTCGCAGCCTGGCAACCGATTCGCTCGATCCTGTGTGGACGGTCACGTACATATTGTGCCTGAGCGGGTTCGGCGCGTCCGACAGCACTCGCAGGTGAACATCGAACGCGGTTGTGGGGCGGAGCCAGCCTGGAAGCGTAAGAACCTCGCCGCGCGATATTTCATCGTGGGACACGCCTATCAGGTTGGCCGCCACGCGGGTACCGGGTTCCGCTCTGTCCACCTTGCTTTTGTGCGTCTGAATGCCGCGAATCCGCGTGCTCTCGCCCGCAACCGCGAGTTCCACATCCTGGCCTATGTCCAGGTACCCGTCTATCAGGGTACCCGTCACCACAGTGCCAAACCCTGTGATGGTGAAGGAGCGGTCTATGGGCAGTCGTGGCCGTCCGAGATCGCGCTTGGCCGGTATGTCCTTCAACAGCGACTCTATCGCTGCTACAAGCTCCGGCAGTCCCTCACCCGTGTGCGCGGAGACAGGTATGATCCGGGCTCCCTCCAGTACCGTGCCCTCCAGCGTGTCCTCGATGTCGGCGGTAACGAGCTCTATCCACTCATCGTCAACCAGGTCACTCTTGGTGAGCGCGACCAGTCCCCTGGGTATCTGGAGAAGGTCCAGGATGGCAAGGTGCTCGCGCGTCTGGGGCATCACCGATTCGTCCGCGGCCACCACCAGCATCGCCAGGTCAATTCCGCCGACGCCGGCGAGCATATTGTTCACGAACCGCTCGTGCCCGGGTACGTCAACTATGCTGATCTCGTTGCCGCTTGGGAGTTCAAGCCACGCGAAGCCCAAGTCTATCGTCAGACCACGCTCCTTCTCCTCCGCCAGCCTGTCCGGGTCTATTCCAGTGAGCGCCTGGACTAAAGTGGACTTGCCGTGATCAACGTGGCCTGCCGTGCCTACAACGAACATGGGACGTACCTTCGGGAGATGGCTGTTTGCAATAGGATAACACAGGGTTCAGCCGTTGGTTATCGGTCGACAGACCAAATGAGCCAGTAGATGTTGCGCAACTCACATCCCGCTTATGCTAAGATATGTCTGTCACAGAACAAACGTGCCTTGTATAATATAATCTGGAATTTATCAATGACGACAAAACTGACCGACGAAATTTTTTCGAGGGTGAATTCATAGCTAAATCCACTGATTTCCTGGTCACTTCCTAGCTGAAACGGTCACCTGGACTCACCTGAACATGACCAAGACTCCACTAGGACTAATATAAATCAGGATATATGAAAATCCGTCTTGTCAGCCGATTCTTCACAGAACCGCCGACTTTGCAAAAGCCTTGAAACAGAAGAAAGTTCGACGCCCCCGTGTTATTCTAGGGTCAATAATACACAGGAGAATCATCCATGACAGCCATCGTCCCCACCGATCACAATATAGAAGTCAACGGCCTGAACATCCACTACCTGGACTGGGGAGGGCCGTCGAATCGAAACCTGCTGCTCGTTCATGGGCAGGGAGGCAACGCGCACAACTGGGACCATATCGCCCGCGAACTGCGCGACGAGTTCCGCGTCATCTCCATTGACCAGCGCGGGCACGGCGATTCGTCTCATACCTGGGAGGGCTACGGTGTCGCGGACTTTGGGCGGGACCTCGCGGTGTTCGTCGAGAAGGTCGGCATAGCTCCGTGCGACTACGTGGGCGCGTCGCTGGGAGCGCGCAACGGCATCGCCTACGCGGGTGACCACTCCGACCACCTCAAGCATTTCGTCTGCCTGGACTATGGCCCTGAGATGAGCGTCGCGTCCGCTCGCAACCAGATATCCGGCATGAATAAGCGCCTGCTCGGATACCGCAGCATCGAGGAGTACGTCGAAATCCATCTCCAGGGCAATCCGAGGCCGGGCGCGGACTACTATCGCAACCAGGCCGAACACGGACTGCGTCTGAACTACGCCGGAAAATACGTCGCCAAGTCCGACCCTGATATGTTCTGGATCAACGGCAGTTTCGGCGTGAGAGAGGTCCCCTACCTGTGGGAACAGTGGAGCAAGATCACCTGCCCAATAATGGAGATGAAGGGCGGCGAGAGCGATTTTCTTTCGGATGAGATCAAGGCGCGAATGATAGAGGCGCAGCCCTCCATGACCTGGGTGGACGTGCCGGACTCCGGCCACGGCATCACCGGCGACAACCCCGACTTCCTAGTACGCGAACTGCGCGCCTTCTTCGTGGACTGAGGAGGGCGTGCTATCATGCCCATGAGTCACAGGGAAGCGGCTCCACACGGACCTAGAGAAGTCTATCGCGGAAATGGTTCGTGAATTGGAACAGAAGATACGGGAATCGGCAGCAAGCGACGAGAAGCAAGTTTCGCCCCAGCCATATCTGCCGCCCGAAGACCTTGATGCGTTCTTTCGTGAGTGTGACTTGCGGCATGGCCCTAATCCCGATCCAGAACCGGATTGGGAGGAACACCTGGCCACAATGAAAGAGTCCCGCATACGAGGAATATCGGGAGCTGTGCCACTTTGCAATCTGCCACAGACGCGGCGTTAGTCAACTCAAGACATTCGACCGGAGACTCAGTGATGTCGCGACGGTGTTATAGCAATCTCGCGCAGCCGCTTTATCCCGACCGTGTGGAAGTGGTCTGGGCGTCGGCAGACCGCGACGCCCGCTCTGGCCGGGAGTCGCCCTTGAAGGCCGACGCTGTGGCTCCTATTACCTGTAGGATGCCCATAGCGAAGAACGCGACCTTGAGTCCGGTCATGAACGAATCGAGAATGCCGGAGCCGGGACCCGCTTCCAGCACCGTGTCTATGTTGGGCTCGAATCCCCCGCTTGCCATTACGGCGGTCACGATGGACGTGGCTATGGCTACGCCCGTTACGTTGCCGGAGTTGCGCGACAGGTTCACGAAGGCCGCCACGACCCCGTGCCTGCTCGAATCGGCGGCGCTGAATATGGAAGCGGAGTTTGGAGACTGGAACAGTCCCGACCCGACGCTCTGCACCAGTATTCCGGCGATTACAAGCGCCACTGACGACGTTACAGTCAGAGAGGCGAGCATGAACAGTCCGGTCGCTGACAGAAGGAGCCCTATTATGTTGAAGGGCCTCCAGCCGTAGCGGTCCGAGAGCCGCCCGCTGAGCGGACCCATTACGATCCTGCTCACCGCGTTGGGGAGCAGAACGATTCCGACCACGGCGGGCGTGTATCCGAGCGCCGCCTGAAGGTAGAAGGGCATGAGGAAACGCGCCGACGTTATGCCCAGGAACGACATGAAATTGGTGGAAATGCCGATGCTGAAGACCCTGCTCCTGAACAGTCCCATGTCCAGCATCGGGGATGGGGCTCGGAGCTCCCACCAGACAAAGGCGACGAGGAATCCGACGAAACCGAGTGCGGCGACGATGATCTGAGGAGAACCCCATCCCATGCGCGCGCCGTTGGAAACGGCAAGCAAGAAGGTCAGCAGGACGGCGGTTGAAAGTGCAGCGCCGGGAAAGTCGTAAGTGCGGTCGCGTGTGTCCTGCCTGAATGCCTGGCTCCTGATTACCATGACGACCACGAGGATGGCTGCGAGCGCCATCAGGAAGTTTACATAGAAGAGCCAGCGCCAGTCGAACACCGTGATCAGGAATCCGCCGGCCACCGGGCCGATGACACCACCGCTCCCAACCACGCTGGCATGGGATCCGATGCCCTTGCCACGCTCGTCCGCAGGGAATACGGAGGTCACCATAGCCATGCCTGTACCCTGCGTCATGGCCGCGCCGAACCCTTGAATGGCCTTGAATGCTATCAGCATGAGGATGCTCTGAGACCCTGCGGCCAGAATAGCGGCAACGGCGAATATCACCAGTCCGGAGAGATAGACCGTCTTGCGCCCTATGATGTCCGAGAGCCTGCCCATCGGGAGAATGAGCGCGCTGATAGCTAATCCCTCGGCGATGACGACCCACTGGGCAGTCGAAAGGTCGGCGTCGAAGTGCTGGGCGATTGTGGGCAGGGCGACAGACATTCCGCCGTGGTTGATGACGGAAGTCAACGTCCCCAGCGCGACGGCGGAGAACACCCACCACTTGTAGGTTGGTTTATCGAATATGCCTGAAGCGAGCATAGTTGTTTACGAAAGGGGCGGATTGCTGGATACGGAGACGGCGTAGTTCACATTGGCGCTCGAACTGGGGGCAAGGCTGCGGATGATTTGCGAACATTCTACCACGCATCCGATAATGTAGAAGTTAGGGGTGGGACGAAGTATAGAAGATTGAAAGCGTGGCTATGAGATCGGATACAGAATCGGGGTTGTCCAATCGTCCTGAATGGACGTCCCAACGCGCCTTCATCATCGCCTCAATCGCCAGCGCCATAGGGCTTGGAAACCTGTGGCGCTTTCCATACATGGTCGGCCAGAACGGTGGCGGCTCCTTCATCGTGGCCTACGTGCTCTGCATTCTGGCGGTGGGACTGCCCATGTTCATAGTCGAGACAGGCGCGGGAAATCTAGTCGACCGCGGACCAGTGGGGCTATTCTCCCGGCTGAAGATCAAAGGGGGCCGGTGGTTCGGTTGGTTCATAGTCGCGATGTCCATTCTAATCATGAGCTATTACTTCGTGATTACAGGGTGGACACTGGGCTATTTCATAGACTCTATTCGTTTCAATCTCAGCTCATTCGACGATTTCACCTCCGGATATGCGTCATTGTGGTACTTTCTGGCCGTCGCGGGGGCAGTATTCCTTGTCCTGAGACAAGGGGTGAGCAGCGTGGAGCGTTTGGGCAAGCTGATGCTCCCAATCCTCTTTCTGATGGTGGGAGCCTTGGCGGTATATAGTCAGACATTTTCGGGCGCCGCCGAAGCCAGGGCGTTCTACACCTCTTTCAAGCTGGATATGTTCCTAGAGCCAAGAACATGGCAGATGGCGGCGGGCCAAGCCTTCTACTCTCTTGGCATTGGCATGGGTGTGCTGATTACCTACGGGAGCTACGTCCCTAAGAACGTCAACATCATAGCCTCCTCCACCGCTGTCGCGCTGTCGAACTCGGCAGTCTCTCTGATGGCGGGGCTGGTTGTCTTCTCTATCGTGTACACATTCGGGCTCGCCCCGGATGCAGGCAGCGAACTTTCGTTCACGGCGTTTCCCAGGGTGTTCGATCAACTGGTCGGCGGGAAGTTTCTGGCCGTAGCGTTCTTTGGGATGCTGTTCGTGGCGGCCTTCAGTTCATGTTACAGTGGGCTGATGGTGGCTATGGCGCCACTGCGCGACCAGTTCCGACTTTCCAGCGCCGCCTCGGCGTTCATCACGGTCGGCGCGGCAACGGCAATAGGAATACCCTCTGCGTTGAGCTTCACTTCGGCTGATCTTTCAGTCTGGAGCAAGCCTGTCCTGGATTGGATGGACCAACTCGCAGGTTCAGGCATAGTCGTGGTGGTGGGCTTCTCCGGAGCCGCGCTAATCGCCTGGAGGCTGCCGAAGATAAGCCTGGCGCGGGAGATGACCTCCGGATCGGGACGATTCGGATCGAGTACGCTTTTGCCATACATAATTATCGAAATCGTCAGATATTTGCCTGCGGGCGCACTGGTCCTCATACTTATCACGGCAATTGTGTAAGGTCACGGGATTCATGCGACTCCGAACCCTCCTGATGCTCAGCGGTCTTTCTTGGGGCGGGCGTGGCCAGGGTCAGAACGGCGGCGAACACCATCAGCGCGACACCGGCCCACCAAGCGGGGTCGTATGTGCCCCAGATGTCGCGGACGTAGCCTGCCGCGGGCGCACCCAGTCCGCCGACTACTAGGTTGATCGGGTTCACGAGTCCCCGGATGCTGCCCACGCTCTCGCGTCCGAAGTAGTCAGCCCAGATGAAATTCTGCAGGAACATCATTCCGCCGATGCCCAGTCCAAATATCGCCATGGACGTGAACATGACTGTGTCGTTGTAGGCGTAGATCGTCATGACGCTTGCGATTGCGAGCATCGTGAAGCCGGTCGCTCCGAGGATGCGGACGGGAATGTGCCTGACCAGCATCCCAAAGGTGAAGGTCGCCACGCCCGCGCAGACAGCGTCGAATGCGGTGGCGAACGAAATCAACGTGGGACTGAATCCCTTGTCCATGAAGTCCGCTATCCGGTGCAGCGCGACGGTGCCGGTGGCGAGCGAGACCATGCTGAATACTATGACGAGTCTCCACAGCGTGGTCGTTCGCATCGCCTCGGACACTGTCCAGGAGACTTCCAATGAGGCGGCTCCATGAGCGCCGGAGCCATGTTCCACTGAGTCGGGGTCTATATCGCCATCGGGGAGCAGTCCCATGTCCTCGGGCTGTCGTCGGACGAATATGGCCGCGAGCGGCACGATTACGCCCATTCCGATGATGGCCAGGATTATCCAGGCCATTTCCCATCCGACTGTGTCTATTAGGTACTGGGTCAGGGGAACGAACAGCATCGCGCCTACCGGAATGCCCAGAGACATGAACGCCAGCGCGCGTCCCCTGTTCACTACAAACCATTTGAGCACGGGAACGGACGTGACCAGAGCGCCCGGTCCGCTCATGCCGACGAGTCCCATGACGATAAAGAGCAGAATCAACTGCCACGCCTGGCTGATGTATGCCAGTCCTATCAGCGCGAGTCCGGTCATCAGCGCGGCAATGGGGAGCATCGCGCGGGCTCCGAAGCGGTCCAGCAGCGGCCCTATCACGGGACTGGAAAGCGCGCCCGCACCCTGGCGGGCTGTCTGCGCCCATCCGAAGGCGGCGCGACCAATGCCAAGATCGTCGCCCATCGGCTTGATGAACAGACCGAAGTTGAGCGATCCCATCGCCATGCTGACCGCCCCGGAAGCGGCCATCACCCCGACGATCACCCAGCCGTAGAAGAACCGTCTCGGCTTATCGTTCATACGTCATCTCAGTCGTATTCTCCTCATCATAAAGGTTCTGTCCCCTCGTTCAGGATGGCGATATAGCGATTATAAGAGAATATGCGATTGCGTGGCTGCCCCGTTATCTCGCTCGCGATCCCGAGTTCGGTCAGGAGTCGCATTCCTGAAGACGCGCCCGGAAAGGCCAGCCCCGTTAGTTTGCTTATCTCCGAGAGTGTTGATACGGGACGAGACATCAAAGATCGGTGAACTCGCAGCGCGGAATTGGCGCGGCGACCTCCGCTTTCCTGAACGACCTCCCTGTCCTCTTCGAAGATGGACAGAAGTCGCTGACACGTGGAGACCGCGCCTTCGGCCGTTTCCCTGACCCCCTCGAAGAAGAAGGCGAGCCACTCTTCCCAGTCTCCGGTCGCGCGTACATACTGGAGCAGATCATAGTACGTGGAACGATTTCGCTTCAGGTACAGGCTCAAATATAAAGTTGGCTCCCGCAGTACCCCATAGTGGTATAGCAGGAGGGTAACGAGAAGCCTGCCTACACGTCCGTTCCCATCTAGGAAGGGATGGATTGTTTCAAACTGCACGTGCGCCATGCCGGCGCGGGCCAGTACAGGCAGGCCGTCATCTATCGCGTGTAGGAAGCGTTCTAGATATCCCATGCAGTCAGTCAACTCTGTGTGTGGCGGTGGTACGAAGGCGGCATTTCCCGGACGTGAACCGCCTATCCAGTTCTGAGACCTGCGAAATTCTCCCGGGGCCCTGTCGCTCCCGCGCCCTCTCGATAGCAGGACTCCGTGTATATCACGAATCAGTCGGTTAGATAGAGGGAAGCCTCCACGAAGTCGCGCCAATCCGTGTTCGAGCGCGGCAACGTAGTTGGACACCTCTGTAACGTCATCAAGAGGTATGCCCTGTACTTGGTCGTTTTCGAAAATAAGGAGTTCCGAGAGCGATGACTGCGTTCCTTCAATCTGCGAAGACAGTAATGCCTCTTTGCGGACGTAAGTGTATATGAAGAGGGACCGGTCCGGTAGCAGGACAGAGACGCTGTCCAAGCGCCCCAGGGCCAGAGACGCAGATTCAAGGGCCTGCTGAAGCGATCCGTCCATAGCAATTGGAGGATCAGGAGGAAGTGGTGCGGGAATATAGGCGCGAACCTGCTCTCCACTGTGGTTAGTTATCTGGTACTTGCCCGTCTCGCCACGTCGCATGATATTTCGCCTACCGCTACTAATCTCTCCTCAATACCGGGCTGTCTTATTAAGACTTCGGGCTTAAATCTTAATAGCGTTCAGTCTTATTAAGCAAACCTTAATAGCGGGCCGCCTTATTAAGACTTCGGGCCTAAATCTTAATAAGGACGGGCACGAACGTACTTCGCTCGCGCCCGTCCGATCATTGTGCGTGAATGTCCAGCGTTCTAGCCCCTGCCGATGAACGGCATCTGGGTCGCCATTACGGTCATGAACTGAACATTGGCGTCGAGAGGCAGGTTGGCTATGTGAACGACGGCATCGGCGACATGCTGTACGTTCATCGTCGGCTCGACCTTGACCTCCCCGTGCGCCTGAGGGACGCCCACACTCATCCGCTCCGTCATCGGGGTGGCGGCGTTGCCCACGTCTATCTGGCTGCACGCTATGTTGTACTTGCGCCCGTCCAGAGAGGTCGCGCGAGTGACGCCGGTCACCGCGTGCTTGGTGGCGGTGTAGGGTATGGAGTTGGGACGAGGGACATAGGCGGAAAGCGATCCGTTGTTGATGATGCGCCCGCCCATCGGGTCCTGGCTCTTCATCATGTGGAACGCCTGCTGGGTGCAGAGGAACGTGCCGGTCAGGTTGGCGTTCACGACGGTCATCCACTGGTCGTAGGTCAGGTCTTCGAGCAGTATGGCTGGAGCGCCGGTGCCGGCGTTGTTGAACAGAACGTCCAGCCGTCCGAACCTCTCCTGGGTCTTGGCGAAGAGATTCTTGACGGAGTCGGGGTCGCCGACGTCGGCGGACACTATCAGCGCACGCGACGCGTCGTCGCCCGCCTCACCCACCGTCTCCTCCAATGGGCCCATGCGCCTGCCGGACAGCGTAACCGAGTAACCATCTCTGAGCAGTGCGAGCGCGGATGCCTTGCCTATGCCCGTTCCCCCGCCCGTAACTATTGCGACCTTGCCGTTTGAAGCCATGTTTAAGTCTCCTGAGTATCTGGATTGTCGCTCCATTCTACGCCAACGAATGCCGGTTGTCAGTTATCGCCCTGAGATTTCGCATCACTCCTCCTCCCGGTCCGTCCGTATATTGACCAGGGACGAGCATATTACAAGCAGCATCGGCGCGAAGCTAATGATAATCATGGCGAGCCTCAAGTCGCCGAGCCGATCCTGGAGCGCGCCGACCAGCGCGGGTCCGGTGGCCACCCCGAACGTGCCGAGCGTCATCATGAAAGACAGCGCTACCGCCGACTCCCGCGGCCTTATTCCGGGCAGGTAGAACGGTATCGAGTTGAGGACCGGCCAGTAGCCTTGCGCGAGTCCGCTCACGAGCGTTATGACGATGAGCAGGGGAATCGAGTCGGTGAGCGTCATCGCCAGGTAAGTCACCACCATCGTGACACCTATCGCCTGGAGTATGTTCCTGCGCCTGCCCCCGCTCACCAGCGGCACTATCCGACTGAGCGCGACCCCCGACGGCCCACCCGTGGCGATGCCGATTGCCAGCAGCACGCCCGTCCAGTTGAGCGACACATCGTACACATCCAGCATCAGCGTGGGATAGAAGTTCACGAACGACGACCAGGCCATCGTCGTGCCCATCGAGCCTGCGCCCGCTATCCAGAGCTCCCTGTATCCGAGGACGCGCTTGATGATTCCGAGCCTTCCGTCGCCGGTGTCGTCGGTCTCGTGCTGCTCGGACTCAGAGTCTTCTCCGCCGTCGCTTCCGAGGATCGTCCAGAGAACAGCCAGGACTCCGAGCGTTACCGCGAAAGTCAGCAAGACGCTCCGCCAGTCGTCTCCGACACGGCTCAGGATGATCGGCGTCAGGACCAGCCCCCCGCCAACCACCAGCCCGAACAGCAGGTTGTACACGCTGGATACCAGGATGAATTCCCTCGGAGTGAACAACCTGTGCATCAGAAGGACACGCGCCGGCTCGCGCGCGAGGGTCGAGATGCCGAACCCCAGCCGTCCCAGCAGCAGGATGCCGAAGTTGGGTCCCCAGCTCTGCACGAACATCAGCGCAGAACTCAGCGTGAACGTAACCGTGGTGAGGATCTTGGGCCTGTACCTGGACACCCACCAGCTTATGGGCAGCGTCAGGAACAGGTTGCCGAGAAACGCCGCCGAGCCGTAGAACCCCTGCTGTGTGGGAGAGAGTCCGAGGTCGGCGCTGATGGAGGGCAGCAGCAGTCCGACGCTTATGACCATCATGAAGCCCGCCACGCTGGACAGAAGCCAAAGGCCCATGATAGCCCAGCGATGCCTCAAAGGGTTGGTCATCTATATCCTCGCGCGACGAGCGGCGCTCCTGAATTATCTATGCATGAATAGTTACCACACAGACCCGCCATGTCAAGGAGTCCTGCTATATTAGTACACGACACACGACCCTCAACTCCAACTCGTCCGAAGGGGAAACTGTGAGGTCGAAATCTGTACAATAGACCGGAATCCGAATTTCATATCGAGGACAGGAGGAAGAAAATGGATCTCGAACTGCAAGGCAAGACTGCTCTGATTACCGGCGGAAGCAAGGGCATCGGCAAGGCAATCGCAATCGCGCTGGCCGAGGAGGGCGTGGACGTCGCCATAGCCGCCCGATCCCAGGATACGCTGGACGAAGCGGCGGCTGAGATAAGGTCGGCGACCGGGCGAAAGGTGGTCGCCATTTCGGCCGACGCCACAAAATGGGACGACGTTCAGAGAATGGTCGAGACTACGGTCTCCGAACTGGGCGGAGTGGACATCCTGGTCAACAGCGCGGCGATGGTCGGCGGACAGGTGCGCGGCACGATTGACGAGGCGGACGAGAAGGACCTGATAGAAGACCTCGATACCAAGGTGGTCGGCTACTTCAGGAGCATCAAGGCGGTCGTGCCCCACATGCGCGCGAAGAAGTGGGGCCGCATCATCAGCATCGGCGGTGTATCGGCGCGCCAGTCCACCATATACGGCCTTCGCAACGCCGCTGTCGTTCACATGACCAAGACGCTCTCCGACCAGCTCGGCCCGGACGGCATCACGCTGAACGTAGTCCATCCCGGCCTGACGCTCACGGACACGATCAACGAGCGTCTGGACAACCAGGCCGCCCAGCAGGGCGTGTCCCGTGAAGAGGTCAACGCACAGGTTGGACAGAACGTCGCCATTCGCAGGCCAATCAATCCCGAAGAACTCGCGTGGCTCACCGCGTACCTCGCCTCCCCCAAGGCCGAGTGCATAACCGGCGAGACGATAGCCGCGGGCGGCGGAGCGCTGGGCGCGGTCCACCAGTAGAAGCATCTTTACCTCACATTATCAAAGTACGCCAGGGTGTGGAGCATGAAAGTCCTCATATCAGGTTCGAGCGGACTTATCGGAAGGGCCTTGGTGAGAAGCCTGGAGTCCTCGAACCACAGCGTAACAAGGCTGGTACGCCCGGGATATTCAAGCTCCGCCGAAGGGATAGCCTGGGACCCCGTGACAGGTTCGCTGGACGCCGGGCGGCTGGAAGGATTCGATGCGGTTGTTCACCTGGCCGGAGAGAATGTCGCATCTCGACGCTGGACCGATGAACAGAAGGCGCGAATTCAAGACAGCAGGGTCAGGAGTACCGAGTTACTGGCGAACGCGCTCACAAGGTTGGACAATCCTCCCAGAGTCTTTGCCTGCGCCTCTGCCACCGGCTACTACGGGGACAGGGGCGATGAAGTCCTGGGCGAAGACGCCGCGCCCGGTTCGGACTTTCTCGCCGGTGTCGGCGTGGAATGGGAGAAAGCCACGGCCCCCGCCTCGGACACCGGAATCCGCGTGGTCAACATGAGGATAAGCGTCGTGCTGACCGCCGCGGGCGGCATGGTGGCGACAGTCGGACCGATTTTCAGGCTGGGACTTGGTGGCAGACTCGGCTCAGGAGCGCAGTACCTTAGCTGGATCTCCAGGCAGGACATCATCCACGCTATGGAGTGGATTCTGGAGCGCGACGACCTCAGCGGCCCGGTGAATCTGTGCTCGCCAAATCCAGTTACCAACTCCGAGTTCACTCGAACGATGGGCAGGATACTCAGAAGGCCGGCGCAGTTCCCCGTTCCCAGGTTCGCGCTAAGAATCACCCAGGGCGAGATAACCGACATGCTGCTGGCCAGCGTCCGCGCCACGCCTGCGAAACTAAGCGCAAGCGGCTTCGAGTTCCGCCACCCGCACCTGGAGGACGCCCTGTGCTGGGCCTTTACCGACACAGAGGTCTAAGATGCGATTCCCGATAAGCGTCACGTAGAGTTCGGCAGGACATCTCTGGCTGAGGCGACCGCGCTCTCTAACAGCGGCGGCGCTTTCCGTATCTCGTGAACCATGAATTGACCTATTTCGACGAAACTGACCCTCTTGGTCGCCTGGTGCGCCAGGATTCCCACGCAGATTCCGGTCAACAAGACAACGACCGAGGGACCGCTCACAAGACTGGTGGTGAGCAAGACCGCTCCTGTGCATATTCCGCCTTTTGCGAGACCGTCGGAGAACTCCTTCCAGTCGCCTGATTTGCGGGCGGAGTGGAACGCTTTGGCGAGAGCGGCGATGGTCACTATCAACATGAGCGGATTGGCGCTGACAACGGCGGACAGCCCGATACTACCCACGATACTGGAAAATTCCTCAACGTCATCGTTGTTCCAGTTGAGCGCTACTGCCAGAATGCCGATTGATCCCGCGACCAATTCGACAACATCGTAAGAAGCCAGGTCGTTAAGCCAGGATGAGGAAATTTCCAAATTCACCAGAGTGTACGATTCCGAAGCGACAGTCTCAATGTACGTAGTGTCCATCATCTCAGCGTAGTCTGCTGATTCTGGGAAATAGACTTCCGTAGCAACAGTTTCAGTGTATCCTGCGACCATCGCATCCATATTGATGGTATCCAAACCTTCGACCAGGCTTTGAATCCATTCGTTTACCGCGCGAGAAATCTGATCGCTCGCTAGAAGCGCTTGGATTACGGACAATGTTTGAACCTGGGCGCTCATACCATTGGCGGGAAGCCTGTCAAGCGCAGGGCCAATTTGGGCGACTAGATTTCGCTTGGCACCCGCGCTAAGCCCCCTGGACGACTCGATTGACGCCACCAGGGTTCTTCGAGCTGGATCAGGCAATACGGACTCCCAAGAGATCCTCTGACCGATAGCGCCAGTTCCGTCCCCTACGGTCCTGGCACCTTGACCAGCTGCGCTTCGCGCCGATTCAGTCGCGCGGGTTGCCACGTCGCCCGTGGCCCTCATTCCTTGCATGGCGCTTTCTCCAGCAGCTTTCGCACGCTCAGCGGCTGCGTCTCCGGCAGACTTCACGCTCTGGGCCGCGACATCGCCAGCAGTCCTGACGCCTTTAGACGCGACCTTCCCAACAGATTTTGCGCTCTGCGAGAAGTTTTTTGCTGCGGACTTGATACGGCCTTTACGCTCGGTCATGATCGAATATCCTTTCTATCCTGTCCTGATCCCATGCGTCGGAAATATCAGCCGGTGAACGGTCTGAACACTCGACTCCGCGAACGTGCGCGAGTCCTTGATGATCTGATCGTCCAGCGCGAGGTTGTCCGGGTCACGCAGCGAGTCCACTCCATGTTCGCTGCCGTAGTCTCTCGGAATATCGTTCCCGAAACTCTGCCCCGACAGCACGCCGTATGCCATCGTCCAGGCGCGCGCGACCGCCTGCAAGTCGTATCCTCCGCCGCCTAGCGCGAGCCACTTGCCCGGCGACGCCGCGCGAAACTCGGCTACGGCTTCAGCGAACCCTTGCACCGTCAGCGCCAGGTGTGTAATCGGGTCTCGGTAATGAGAATCTATCCCGAGCTGGGTAACGATCACGTCCGGCCTGAACATATCTAGCAGCGCCGGCACGGTCTGCCTGAACGCCCATAGGTACACCTCGTCCGATGTGTACGGATACATCGGCACGTTGACCGAGTATCCCCTGCCGATGCCCGTCCCGGTCTCCTGAACGAACCCCGTTCCCGGAAATAGGAACGCGCCCGACTCGTGCAGCGAGATGGTCAGAACCCTGTCCGTGGCGTAGAAGGCGTGCTGGACTCCGTCCCCGTGGTGACAGTCAATGTCCACGTATGCAACCTTCATCCCCTCCTGCAAAAAGCGATGAATGGCGATCACAGGGTCGTTGAACACGCAGAATCCGTAGGCGTGGTCGGGCATGGCGTGATGCAGCCCGCCGGATATGTTGAACGCCGAGTCCGCTTCTCCGGATATCAGCATTTCCGCCGCCGCGACGGACGCTCCCGTCGAAAGCGCCGCCGCCTCGTAGATGCCGGGATAGTGTGGATTGTCGCCCGGCCCGAAATTGAACGCGGCAGGATTGACGTCCGCGCGTTCCGCCCCTATCGCTTCGACCCCGTTCACGTACTCCGGCGTGTGGAACCATCCGAGTTCGGTCTTGGTGGCCTCTCTCGCCCCCTCGATCCTCGACGTGTCGGTGTCGAACGCTCCGTAGGAATCCAGCAGATCGCGCGTGTACCTTAGTCGGACCGGCTTCATGGGGTGAGTGTCACTGAGTGTATGCTCCGACATACGCTCGTCGTACATAAATACGGCCCCGCCTGCGCGGTGTGTTTCCGATTGGAAGTCTGAAATCATGTAACGTCTCGCAGCCTGGATTGTCTTGCCGCTTGACATGGTACATAAACCACGTGGCCTTTCAAAGCGGTGACACGACCTGTACAAATGTCATAGCCTTGACAGCCTGATACAATACGTTCGACAGTTCTCTGTCATAGAGCGTCAGGAGTAGAAATGAATGATTGAACCAATAGAGGTGGAAACGAGGGGAAATTACCGGATATGGCTCCGCTATTCGGACGGAGTCAGCGGCGAAGTTGACCTTGATTATCTCGCGGGGCAGGGTGTGTTCAAGGCATGGGATACTCCGGGGTTCTTCGAGACAGCACGTGTCACGGACTACGGATTCATAGCCTGGGGCGAAGGCGACGACATCGAAGTCTGCCCGAACGCGCTGTACATGAAACTTACAGGCAAATCCCTAGAGGAAATGTGGCCTGACGCCACCGCGGTTGAAATTGCCTGAAGTCAGCCGATTCAGCGGAACAGTCATACGGATATGTTATGGCGACCATCCGGGACCTCACTTTCATGTCGAGCACAGTGAATACAAGGCATTGGTAGATATACAGGATCTGAATATCAAAGAAGGTCATCTGCCGCCACAGGACTGGAGACGAGTCCGCCAATGGGCATCTGCCAGACAATCGGAATTGCGGGAGGCTTGGAACAGAGCCGAACGCTATGAGCCGCCAGGCAAGATAGAGCCTTTGTAGGCTGACGACCGCCGATCAATTTCCCAGACTCTCCCATACCCTCGATCTTCAACGGTGTCATCTTCCTCACGCACGCCGCACGCAATGCGCCCCAAACTTGACCCTCTTTGCCCTCTGGGATAGACTCGAATCGCTCACAGCTACCCATAATCCAATGCTGGTTTTGATCATAGGAGGTTATGATGAACCTGTTGGTTATCTCAGGCGGAGGCCATCCGTATCACGAAAGCACGCCGGTACTGCTCGATTTCCTGGGCAAAGACGGTCACGAAGTCCAGATGACAGAGGACGCAAGCATTCTGACTACTGACGCCATGAAGGAATTCGACGCGCTGGTGTTCAACACCCGGCGCGAGTTCGACGCGGCGCGCGACATGGACATGACGCTGGAAGAGAACGAGCGCATCGCGTTGTCGCAATACGTCGGCGGCGGACACGGCTTCGTCTGCATACACATATCCGGCTGTCGGCCCGCCGACTGGCACGAGTACCACGACATAACCGGCGGCGGATGGATAACCGGCGAGAGCTACCACCCGCCCTACGGCCAGTTCACCGTGAACATCAGCGACTCGGATCACCCCTGCGCCGATGGTCTCGCCAACTTCGTTACAAACGATGAACTGTACATGAACCTGGGGTCTCGACCCGGAAACGACGTCTTTCTGACGGCGGAGGCCGAAGAGGGCACTCATGCCTGGGGTCCCGACCGTGCGCCCACATTCATGCCCGGCGGCACATACGATCTCGCATGGACGCGCTCTTACGGGAACGGCAAAGTATTCAAGACCACGCTGGGACACAACGGCCTCAGTTTCCAGACACCGCAGTTCCAGAGGCTGGTGCTCAACGGAGTAAACTGGGTAACGGACAAGGGCTGATAGACATAAGATGAAAACTCCCTCTCCCCTTGGGAGAGGGCTGGGGTGAGGGCGACCACCCGCTAAGATGATACAGTCTCCAACAGGTACAAGAGGAGGAAACCATGCCAAAAGTCAGCGGACTCGGACACGTGGGAATATTCGTAAACGACCTGATGAAGCAGCGCGACTTCTACTCCCGCGTTATGGGCCTTCAGATAGCCGACGAAGACTTGGAGCAGAGGGGCATGGTGTTTCTCAGCGCCCATCCGGACGAGGAACACCACGAATTCGTCATCATGAAGGGTCGCTCCGGCCCGGCGGACGCCCAGGTCATACAGCAGATTTCGTTCAAGGTGGACACGCTGTCCGAACTCAAGGACTTCTATACCACCTTCAGGGACGAGGGCGTGAACATACAGCGCACCGTCAGCCACGGCAACGCCTTCGGAATGTACGCGGACGACCCCGAGGGAAACACCATCGAGATATACTACAAGACCGGCTTCCCGGTTCCGCAGCCGCACGGCGACCCTGTGGACCTCGATATGTCCGAAGAAGAACTGCTCGACATAGCCAGGGCGGCTATACCGGCGGACTAAGAACCAACCACTAAAGACTAGCGACTAAAATGGAAAGGTGTGAGTAGATGAAGCTCGTATTGAAGTCTGACCGTTTGATTGATGGCACAGGCGCAGACCCCGTACCCAACGCCGCGATAGTGGTGAAGGACGGGCGTATCTCGGAAATCACGTCTCAGGACAAGCTGAACATCGGCGAAAGAGAAGACGTCGAATTCATAGACGTCTCCGGCGGAACCCTGATGCCCGGCTTCATCGAGATGCACACCCACATCCATTGCAGCGCCCAGACCGACGCCTACACCCACATCATGACCGAGAGCGATGAGACGTTCATCATGCGCGGCGTGGGAGCGGTCAGGGACGCGCTCGGCTCGGGCGTCACCACCATGCGCGACCTTGGCAGCCGCAACCAGGTCGTTCTTCCAATAAAGGCCGCCGTGGAAGACGGTATCATACCCGGTCCCCGCATGATAGTGGCCGGAACTCCGATCACCACCACCGGCGGCCACTGCAATATGTTCGGCACCGAGGCCGATACTGCCGACGCGGTCGTGTCTGCCATACGAAACCAGTTCAAGCTGGGCGCCGACTGCATCAAGATCATGTCAACCGGCGGTGGATTCACCCCCGGCACCAACGTCCGCGCTCCACAGTACCCTGTCGAAACGCTCAGGGCGGCTGTCAGAGACGCCGAGCGGCTCGGACTACGCGTCGCCGCGCATTGCCATGCCACCGCCGGAGTCAAGAACTGCATCAACGCCGGAATCCACAATCTCATCCACTGCACCTGGCTCGCCGAGAGCGAAGACGACATGTACGACTACGATCCCGACTATGCCGACATGATAGCCGAGAAGGGACTCTACGTTGACCCCACGCTCGCTCTTGGACGGCTCAACGACATCAGGGGACGAAACCGTCCGCCCGCGAGTGGCGCAATGGGCGATCCTGCGCAGCGCTTCGAGATCCTGCGCGATATGTGGGACAGGGGCGTCAAGTTCGTGACCGGCATGGACGCCGGAATGACCAACGCCAACTTCGACGACTTCGCGTATATCCCTCAGGTCATGGTGGAGGAAATGCACATCACGCCGATGGAGGCTATCGTGTGCTCCACCCAGACCTCCGCCGAGTGCCTCGGCCTTGAAGACGAGATCGGCGTCCTGGAAGTGGGCAAGTCCGCCGACATCCTCATCATCAACGGCGACCCCAGCGAGGACATAACCGCCCTGCACGACGTCAACACCATCGTATCCCAGGGCAAGGTAGTCAAGCGCGAGAACGAACTTCTCATCTAGGCGGTGTATAATACGACGACCAGAATGAACCGCGAGGCCAGTTATGACTACCGAGATGGCGGCGCGCTCGCTGACAGACGAGCGCTACAAGCACATCGAGCCGCTGCCCGACCCTCCTCCGAGGGAAATGTTCGTGGTTAATCAATACCCGCACGGCATGAGAGCCAACTACATGATATCCTGGGCGCTCCACCGTCGCGGGAAAACTTTCTTCGTGGGTGGAGAGGGATTCCTGTGCGTAGATTCGAGCGTTCTATCCACTCGGTTCGTGCCTGACTGCATAGCGGCGTTCGATGTTGACGCCGAATTTATCTATGCCAGGAACGGCTACGTAATAAGCGAGGTGGGTAAGCCGCCCGAGTTCGTCATGGAAATCGGCTCCAGAACTACGGGCCGCGTGGACGTCACCAGAAAGCGCGAGGGATACGCCGGATTCGGTGTGCTCGAATACTGGAGATTCGACGCCACCGGAGGCGACTACCACGGTCAGCCCCTGGCTGGGGACACACTCGTGGATGGCGTCTATCAGCCCATACCGCTGAATCACGAACCGGACGGGACAGTCTGGGGACACAGCGCGACGCTGAACCTGGATATCTACTGGCAGGACAATGAAATCTACATCTACGACCCTGTTACGGAAGAGTTCTTTCCTGGATACGAGGAAGCCGCAGCCGCTATGGATGAGCGCAACGCCGCTATCCGAGAAAGAGACACAGAGATAGCCAGGCGCATAGAAGCCGAAGCCGAACTGGAACGACTGCGCGAAGAAATGCGGCGCGGCCAAGATTGAAATTCTCGCCTGTATCTGACCGTCTCTACCTCGCGTCTGCGATTGTCTTGGTCATGGCAGCGCTTGTTATTCAGTCCTGCGGCGCTGAGCGGCCCACACCCGAGAATCCCAGTCCAACAGCCACGCTCACATCCACGCCCGTCCCTGTGATACCTGTGGCAGCACCCACCACCCCGCCGGACCCGACTCCTGCGCCAACCGCGACACGTCCTCCAACAGTAACTCCCGTGCCGACTGCAACCCCCACGCCGACCATAGTTCCTCAGCCTACGGCGACCATACAAACGCCGGTTCCTGAGCCCAGTCCTACGCCAATTCCGACGCAGGTTGCCGTCTTGCCCGAAGATCCGACTCCGCCCGACGCCCTGGGATACGTGGCTGCCGGACAGATACCCGCTCCCGCCCCGCTGGGACTCGAAGGCTGGATAAACTCCGACCCGCTCGCCGTCGAAGACCTCAGAGGCAAGGTAGTCCTGCTAGACTTCTGGACCTACACCTGCGTCAACTGCATCCGCACTTTGCCCTTCCTCAAGGAGTGGCATGACAAGTACGCCGAAGAGGGCTTGCTTATAGTCGGCGTTCATACACCTGAGTTCGAGTTCGAGAAACTGCGCGACAACGTCGTGGCGTCGGTAACGGACTTGGGCATAGAGTACCCTGTAGCGCAAGACAACGACTACCTTACCTTCCGCACTTACCGCGTTCAGGCTTGGCCCACCAAGTACATCATGGACGAAACGGGCTTCGTGCGCTACTACCATCGCGGCGAGGGTTCCTACGCGGAAACCGAGGAGGTAATCCGGTTTCTGCTCGAAGAGAGAGGTCGCGACCTCTCCCACATAGAACCCAACTCCGACCCCGACCCGCAGCGAATCGCGGGTACTCGCGCCACCGACCCCGAAGAGTTCATAACGCGCGAACTATACGGCGGGACACGAAGAAACATAGACTTCGGCGGCGCATACATAGCCAACGAGGAATACTACGACAGCGCGGGCGAGGTTCGAGAGTACACCGACCCGGGCGAACGCAAGAACCACTTCATATTCTTGCAGGGAAGCTGGCTCAGCGAATCCGAAAACCTGCGCCACGCCCGTACCACCGACGACTACGAGGACTACCTTGGCATAAAATTCTACGCCAACGAGGTGAACACGGTCCTGGACGTCGAGCCCGGCTCCGAATACCAATTTAGGATAACTATGGACGGCGGTCCCATCCCCAAAGAGTCCGCCGGCGCTGATATAACCTACGACGACAACGGCGACAGCATCGTAATCGTGGACTCCCCCCGCATGTACCGCCTCATACGCCAACAGGAAGTCTCCGCCCACGAACTCCTCCTCATGCCCAAGGACGAAAACTTCTCCCTCTTCTCATTCACGTTCGGGGCTTATCCGATGGACGGTCAGTAAGCGCGCCCCGGGCTAGTTAGGTGCCTTTGCGACTGTGGCATCGAGGAGCGCCGCGAATGGGATCACGGTCTGGCAGTTCCAATCTACACCACCAAAAGGCACGAACCTGTCACGAATGGAACTTGCCAGATTTACTGATAGCCCTGCTACCTCTTCCCCGCCGCCATGTTCGCCGCCTCAGGCATACGCCTGAGGATCAGCAGCGCCACTACTCCGATGACCGCCAGCAGCCCGTTGAACCCGAACGCCACGCCCCATCCAAGAGTGCCGTCGAACACGTCCAGCAGACCACCCGCGACGATGGGCGCGACCGCTCCCACCGTGAAGCCGACGAAACTCTGTATAGCCTGCGTGGAGCCTATGAGGTTCTGCGGAGCCAACTCCGTTACCGCCGTCGAGTAGATTGCCGAGTCAGCCGACGTCGCGAACCCGTATCCGAAGCCCAGGATTATCAGTACCACGGGCGGCGCTCCCACCAGCCATCCGGCTGCAAATGAAATCGCCCCGCTCGCCGCGAAGATAACACCCGCGCCCACCGTTCTCCCGAATCGGTCGGATACTACGCCGCCGAAGAACACTCCTACTATCCCCGTCATGAACATGAATCCCGACCAGGTCGCCGCCAGGACCGCCGCCTCGCCCGCCTCTTTCCCATCATGAACCAGCGCCGCCGCCAGCAGCAGTGGAAGCCACAGTCGAGCTAGATACAGTTCCGCCGTGTGCAGAGCGTAGGCCGTGTTGATGAGCAACATCGGGCGGTGCCGCAAAACACCCAGATTCAGCCTGCCTGAACTGCCCGACGGCTGCGCCGGTTCGCCTTCCTGTGAGCGACGCGGCAACAGGTGTATCAGCGCAATCACAACACCCGCCAAGCCTACCAGCGCGGTTATCATGTACGCTGTCCGCCACGAATCCGTCAGGTCCAGAAGCTGCCCCATGAATACGTAAGATATGGTAGTGCCCGCATAGCCCGCCCCGACGAAAATCGCGACCGCCGTCCCGCGCATCCCGTCTGCGAACCGCAGCGACACGATCCTTATGCCCGGTATGTACGCTCCGACGTGTCCAGCGCCTGCGACGAACCTCAGCGCCGACGCCGTCCACACGTCTTGGGCAAGAAGCGGGAACAGTATGTTGCTGATAGCTATCAGCGCGACGCTTGCGAACATCACCCTGCCCGCGGGCAGTCGGTCGGTCACCGGAATCAGGAACGCCGACGACACCGCGTACCCGACCAGGTACGCGCTGAACACCACCGCCGCTTGCGAGTTGGTCATTCCCCACTCTTCCCCGACGAACGGGATGGACGCTATATAGCTGGAGAAAGGAAGCAGTACCAGAAGCAGCGTCAAACTTATTGACACAAGCCACACCACATCCGCCCAACTGCCCAGCCCGAATACAGATCTTCCCGACTCTGACTTCACCTGGCGACTCCCCGCATATACCCTTAACGCGCTTCGTGATACTCTACACCACACCGCAAGACTTGACTAACCCAGACCCTGAAACCTCGTCCCGGACCCAAGACCGTGAACCTCAGCATCACACCCAAACTTCTCGCGGCAGTTATCCTCACTGCCGCGACTCTAGCCTGCTCATCCGAACCAGATACTGCTCCGGTCGCCGAACCCGAACGTTCAATACCTGTCTTCACCAACGTCGCCAGGGAGGCCCTGGGCGGCGCCTACCGCGTCTCCAACTACCGCCCCGGAGTCGCCATCTTCGATTACGACCGCGACGGCGACCAGGACGTGTACATTACACAGGAGGCAGGCTACCCGAATCGCCTCTTTCGCAACGACGGCGAGTTGACCTTCGTAGAAACAGCCGATTCCTCCGGTGTCGCGGCCGTCGAGCAAGGGTCGAGCGGAGTCGTCGCCTGCGACCTGAACAACGACGGCTACCAGGACCTCTACGTCGGCGGACGAGGCATCCAGGGCGACGGGCTCGACTTCAGATCCGCCCATGTCGTCGGCGAGGACGGTTTGCCCATCGCGCCCGCCTATGCCGACAGAATCTTTGTCAACGACGGTAAGGGAGCCTTCACCGATGTCAGTACAACTGCCTTTGGTGACACTCCGAATCTGCGAGCGGCATCCACCATAGCCTGCGCCGACGTTGATGGCGACGGCTGGCTGGACATATTCGTCGCCAACATGATTGACGAAGATTACTTCTTCATGGGTGAGGACAACCACCCCGGTCACTTCAACGTGATGTACCGCAATAACGGCGACCTGACTTTCTCCGACGTATCGGAGGAATCTGGATTGCAAGGCGAACAGATATGGATGCGCGATCCGACCGGTAAACCGCTGACGTTCACAGACAGTGACGGCGTTACCTACGAAGGCTACGATCCCTCGCTGATGGACGTGGAGTCCAACCGTGTCGGCGACCCGACCGGACCCACGCACGCCGCCACCTTCTTCGACTACAACGATGATCGGCTTCCCGACCTGTGGACAGCCACCGATGGCGACTTCCTGCGTTTGTACAGAAACGACTCCACTCCCGGCCGCGTCAGGTTCACTTCGGTAGAGAGGGAAATGGGATTCGCCCGCGTCGGCAACTGGATGGGATTCGCGATAGGCGACTATAACGCCGACTCGCATCTCGATGTGTTCGCTACCAACGCGGGCTACCACCTGCGACTCAGAGACCCTCAGCCCAACCCGGGCCCGGACTGCAAATACCACGAACGCTTCTGGTGGGGTACGTGTCTGAACGCCCTGCTGAGGAACGGAGTTGGAGCGTCAACCGGCCGTTTCGAAGACGTAGCCCCGTCCACGGACGTCAAGCCAAGCGCGCTGATGCCCCCGGCGTCACTCGACCCCGCCAACATCAACCCCAACTGGCCCGTGCCCACCGGACTGTCTGCATACGATTTCGGCTACGGTGCCACCTTCTTCGACATGGACAACGACGGCTACCAGGACCTCTACTGGCTGGGGTCGGAGATTGCCAGCGGAGACGGTCCGGGCGGCGACATCTACCAGTCCGCCGGGCGGATGCTCAGGAACCTGGAAGGGAAGGGTTTCGAGGATCTCACAGTTGAGACTCGCCTGATAGATGTTCAAGGTGTACGCTACGACAAGATTGCCACCCTGGAACCAGGTCAGGACCCCGCCTCGATCAAGCTGACCCCCCGATACCACGAGAACGGCAAGGGACTCGCGCACGGCGACCTGAACGGCGATGGCTACGTTGACCTCATAGGCACCAACAGTGGCGGTCTTCTGTTCACCGGCGAAGGCTACGACGCTGACTACGCCCCGGGCCCCACGTTCATGTGGATAAACCAGCCGGGCAGCAACAACTGGATAACGCTCAGGCTGGAGGGGCGAATGGCGGTGGACGGCACGGGCAGCAACGCCGACGGCATCGGCGCGCGCGTCTATCTCAGGGCAACTCTCGCTGAGGGCAGCAAGCCCGTCGTACAGGTTAGGGAAGTGCAGGCCGGTTCGAGCTACCTGTCCATGGACAGCGTCGAACTCGAATTCGGACTCGGAAGCGCGAGCAAGGTGGAAGAAGTGAACATCATCTGGCCCAGCGGACGAACGCAGGTCTTGGCTGAGCTGGATATCAACCAGGTCGTCACGGTCACAGAGCCACCGGAGTAGGTCTCCGCCTTGCCCATGCCATGAACCCCCACGAGCCCAGGAAGGCGACCGACAGAACTCCGACAGTTATAGCGGCTTCCGCATTGGTTATGACGTCGCTTGTGCAGACGCCCCTTCTGTCATAACCACCCATCAGCCCGGCACTGAGCCCTCCCGGATTCCTGGAGACATTGGGCCGCGACTCCCAGTGGTACTGTCCGTCAGTTCCCAGAGTCAGTACCCAGCATCTTGCCTCTGGCTCTTGGACCAGAAAGAGTGTGAAGAAGCCAAAACCTATCAACACGGAAATCGAAAGCCCCACGCCAAAAGCGGGCATCGCAATTGTCCGAGCTCTGCCTGCCGCTCTGAGACTTCTGACCGCGGCAACCCAGATTACGATTGTCGCAGGCAAAAGCACAATTGACACCAGCGAAAGGAACGCGGAGAAACTCGCCGCCAGAGAAAGCAGCCCAATGGCAATGAGAAAGCCACCACGCACGGCGGCATCCCGTATTCTGGATGCCGCCGCAGCGAGCGCGTAGGGCGAAAGGTAGATAAGCGCGAAGGCGATGTTTCCGGCAATCCCGGAGACAGCTTCCGGCGGCTCGGAATTAAGAAACCGCAGCGATCCCAAGACTGCAGCCGGAACAAGCCCGACGATAGCCCCGATCATCGCCACCTTGGTTCCGCGCTGAGTCCGGTCCTCTTCACACTGTTCGGCGCTCTGAACAATCTCCGACATCATATCCACCCCGTGCGTATCTGCCTCACGGCCCCAATGCAGGATGAGATAATGTTGGGCGCGATTACCGCCCACAATATGGCAGTCGAGGATATTTCGCGCGACGTGAAGCTGGCCGGATTTGGGTCTATGACCGTCTTGTAATAGTATGCTGCCCACGCGCCTGCAAGTCCCAGAAGCACCCAGGCGGACGTCCTGAGAGCCTTCATCCGCCTCGGCTCCTCCGAATCCCACCAGGCGATAGCCGACCCCAGACCCGCCGCAATGCCCGGAAGTGAGAACCACAAAGTCACGAACACCCACCTGGGCCACAGGTAGTCCATGAAGTAGTACATCGCCCAGGTCAGCATGATGGCGCAGATAGACAAGAGCACCGACAGGCCAAATCCGGCGAAGATTCTCAGCCCCAGCGCTACGAGGAGATACATGGCGGAAACTTCACGGGTCGAAGACCCAACTCAAACATCGTCCCCACCCTTCCCGAAACTACTCGCGGCGCGCCAGCTTGGGATCGAGCGCGTCCCTCAGTCCGTCTCCGACCAGATTGATCGCGAGGACCGTGATAGTGAGGACGAGTCCTGGGAAGAACGACACCCATACCGCTGTTTGCAGGTATGTTCGCCCAAGCGCGAGGATATTTCCCCAACTAGGTAGATCTGGCGGGATACCTAGACCCAGGAAACTGAGTCCCGCCTCGACGAGTATCGCCGTGGCGAATATGAAAGTCGCCTGCACCATCACCGGGGCGAATGTGTTGGGAGCCACGTGCAGAAGCAGAACCCTCCAGGTAGGGGCGCCTATCGCGCGCGCCGCCTCCACAAACTGGTACTCGCGCAGCGCCAGCACCTGGGCGCGCACGATCCGCACCATGCGCGGGGTGTCAACGACGGTTATCACGATTATTACATTCGTGATGGAACTGCCCAGCATTGCTATCAGCGCAAGCGCCAACAGCAGAGTGGGAAACGACATTATCGCGTCCATGAACCGCTGGATGACCATGTCTGCGCGCCTGTCGTAGCCCGAAATCAAGCCTATTACCATGCCGGCGCAAACCGTGAGAATTGCGACCGTAAATCCGACGAGAAGCGAGACGCGGCCGCCGTGTATGGTGCGGGAATAGACGTCTCTGCCCGTGTTGTCTGTCCCAAACCAGTGTTCGAGCGACGGTGATTGCAGTCTGTCCAGAGGTTCGAGTTTGAGCGGGTCGTACCTATCTACGTAACCGGCGAATACAGTGAAGAACGATATGATGGCAAGGATTACGAATCCCGTCAGCATATTCGGGTTCTTCATAAGCGCGCGACGGGCGTTTCTGACCCCGGTCATCCACCTGGAGCGAGGTTGAATCGCTTCAGTAGCCATCAGTACCTCACTCTTGGGTCAAGATATGCGTACAGTATGTCCACCGCCAGATTCACGAAAACATACGCCCCGGCGAATATCATCATCAGTCCCTGTATCACAGGGAAGTCGCGGTCTCCCACGGCGCCCACGAACAGCCTGCCCATACCCGGTATGGCAAAGACAGTTTCGGTCAGCACCGCCCCTGTTACCGCACCGGCGAAGCTAAGGCCGATTATAGTGACTATCGGCATCGAGGCGGCTCGAAGCGCGTGCCTGAACAGAACGACGCTCTCTATAAGTCCTTTGGCGCGCGCAGTGCGGATGTAGTCGTCTCTCAGGACCTCCAGCATACTCGAACGAGTCATGCGCGCGTTTAGCGCCATGAACGCGACTCCAATGGAGATAGCGGGCAGTATCAGGTGTCTGAAGAACTGTGGAGCTCCCTCCGAAACCGAGGCGTAGCCAAATACCGGCGTCCAGCCCAGTGTTACGCTGAACAACCAGATCAGGTTGAAGGCGAGCCAGAATCCGGGCATCGAAAAGCCGATGACCGCGAAGACCATGACCGACCGGTCTATCCAGCTATTCGCCTTCCATGCGGACAGAATCCCCATGGGAATGCCGAAGATAATGGCTATGAATATACCCGTCATAATGATCGAAACGGTCGGTTCTATTCTAGGCGCTATAAGCTCGGAAACCGACTTGCCGGTAAATAGCGAGGTTCCAAGATCGCCTGTAAAGAAACCTGTCATCCAATCTAAGTATTGGACGATGGCGGGCCTGTCCACGCCGAGCGCCGCCCTGGCCGCGGCGATGTCTTCAGGGGTAGCTATTTGCAGAAAGTCGCCGCCAAGCAATATGGCAGCGGGGTCGCCCGGCGCAAGCTGCATTATAGAGAAGGTTATGATGGATACCCCAACGAAGACGGGTATCGCCATAACGACTCTTCTAATTATATAGGGCAACATGCGCTGAACCTCTGCGCGTCTTATTTACGATGCTGATTATCATTATCATTGCGCGGCTGGGGAACCGCAAGACGATTCCTCAGCCGCGCTGTCTATGTAGGTATCGCTACCTGTCGAGCCATACGTTGTGGAGTATGGGGAACAGGCAGTCCAGGCAGAACCCTCTCACATCATCTCGAATCGCGCGAGGCGGAGAGAACATGAAGTGGTTTATCGCATGGGGGTTGTTGTAGATCGTGCGGTTCATCTCGTCGTAGAGATTTTGCAGAGTCTCGGGGTCCGTCTCTACGAGGAACTCGCCGCGCAGGTCTGCCATCCTTGGCTCGTCGTAGCCGGAAGCGTTGGTGGGCCCGGGCATATGCGGCGCGAGCGGATTCAAGCCATTGGCGAAGTTGGACCAGGTTGTGGCGATCTCCCACGGGCCCTCGGAGCCGGTGAGCGCTACGCGGGAAGCCCAGTCCAGGGATACCAACTCGACGTTGGTGAAGCCCGCTTCCTTCATGGCTTCATGCAGCACCAGGCCGGCCTCAGGCATGAATGGCATGTCAGAGGCGGCTATGATCCTGACTTCCAGGTCACTATTGCCGGGGCGAAGCGCTTCCGCTTCGGCCAGCAGTCGCTTGGCCGTCTCGATGTCGCCGGACTTCGTCTTGATTCCCTCCGACTGAATTTCGTCTGAGACCACAGAACCCCACGGCGTGCCGCAGTGGATTACAAGATAGCACTCCGTCCACATGCTCTCGTCGCCGACGGCGGCCTGCATTATCTTGTCGTTCGGCGCGAGCGCTGAGACCGCCTGTCTGGACAGTCTGCCCGCCTCACTCGTGTCGAATGGGGGATGGTTGAGATTGAAGGCCGTTCCGCCGTAGTTGCCGTCTCGGATTGGCGACCACTCGACTCCGGGCGTTCCGGTAAGCGTCTGCGCCAGGTCAATCCTGAAGTCGTCCAGCACGTCAACCTCGCCGGTCTGGATGGCCGCTACGCGAGTGGCGTGGTCGGGTATGTCCAGCGCGTCGAAGCCGTCCAGATACTGCGTTATCTCACCCTTGGTGAAGTCCCACGGCTCTCCCGCGTTGGGAACGTAGTCCGGGAACCTCTCGAACTTGAGCACCTCGCCCTGCAGCCATTCCACCAGCATATAGGCTCCGGTTCCCACCGCCGTATCTATCGGCTGGCCCGGCGCCACCGACCAGAGATCCTCGTGCATGATGGACGGCTGGCGCGGGTCTAGCTGAGCCAGGAATTCGAGCACCATGGCGGTAGGCTCTTCAAAAGTCATTACAATGGTGTTGTTAGCTTCATCTATGGTCTGATTGAATACCTGGTCCGGACGTTCCTTGCCCTCGTTTCCGGCGGAGATCCCGAGCAACTGGCGTCCGAGAGGGTCAACACGCGCGAAGCGGTTGTGCGACTCGGCTATATCCACCATTCTTAGCGGGTCGCCGTTATGGAAGGTCTGTCCGTCTCGCACCTTGAACGTGTACGACTTTCCGTCCTCGCTGGTGCCCCAGCTTTCGAGCATCTGCGGGAATATCTCGTAGTTCGCGTTCCTCCAGAAAAGCTGATCGTATGCGTGACGCCCAACGGTTCCGGTGACGATCGCGCCGGTAGCCATCGTGTCAATGAACTTGATGGAACCCTGCGGCACGTACTTGAGCGTACCGCCGGACTTGGCGTCGCCCTCCATCATAATTGGCCTCGGTTCAGGCCTCATCGCAGCGACCGAAGGTGCCTGGGCCTGCGTTCCCGCGGGAGCCTGTGCGGCGGGCGCCGCGGGCTGGGCCGCCGCTGGCGCCTGTGGCGCGGCGGGCTGCTGAGCGGCCATGGCCGGAGCTGCTGCTGCCGGAGCCGCCGCCGCCGGAGCCTGCGGCTGTGCCGGAGCCGCAGGCTCCTCTGAACTCGAGCAGGCCAGCGCGAACACCATTACGGCCGCCAGAGCCAGTATCATCCAACTAAATCTTCGCATGAAAGTCCTCCCTGCTGTCTTTAACTCTTTCAACGTTCAATTAATCGAGAGCGGATTCGATATGGCCACAACGGTTCTCGGGAATCAATTTCCAGAGTGTTGAAGGGATTATATGTCTGAATTATTTTTCAGTCAATGAACCATTCAGTTCATGGACGACATTTCGAGATATCATATACGCTACATATATGCAATATATGTATTACCACTGTGCGAAAAACACCCTCGGCAAGACAAAAGTCAGTTTACCGGAATATGACAATCAGGCCCTTCTTGAGAATCGAGGATCCAGCGTGTCCCGAAGTCCGTCGCCAACGAGGTTGATCGAAAGCACACACAAAGACAGGAACAGTCCGGGGAAGAATGTTACCCACACCGCAATCTGGAGATATGTACGACCCTGTCCCATGATATTGCCCCAGCTTGGAATCGAGGGAGGCACGCCCGCTCCGAGGAAACTGAGGTTGGCCTCGGCGATTATCGCCAGCGCGAATATGAACGTAGCCTGCACCATGACCGGCGCGAATGTATTCGGAGCGATGTGACGAAGCAGGATTCTCCATGCCGGGGTGCCGATGGCATTAGCGGCCTCGACGAACTGTTGCTCTCTCAGAGACAGCACCGATCCCCTGACTACGCGGACCATTCTGGGCGTATCAACGACGCATATGACGAGTATGACGTTGAACACGCTGGCCCCCAACACCGCAATCAGAGCGAGCGCAAGCAGCAGCGACGGAAACGCCATCAGGCCGTCCATGAACCGCATGATGACGTTGTCCAGGCGGCGGTAGTAGCCTGAGACGAGGCCTATCAGAAGCCCCGCGACGGAGGTAACAATCCCTACCGAGAACCCGACCAGCAGGGATATCCTGCTGCCGACCAGCGTCCGGTCGAATACGTCCCTGCCCAGGTGGTCCGTTCCGAACCAATGGTCAGAACTGGGAGCCTGAAGCCGCTCGAACGGATTGAGCGCCGCGGGGTCGGTACGTGTCAGGTAGGGCGAGACCAGGGCGATGACCACCACGACGGTCAGTATCACCGTGCCCAGAAGCATATTCGGGTTCCGCCTGAGAGCGAACACCGAGCCGCGTATAAGCCCGCGATGCGCTCTTGCCGGAATCTGTTGGGTTTCAGTCAATTATCAATTTCCAATTGTCAATTTCTAATACCTGATCCTTGGATCCAGATAAGCGTAGAAGATATCAATGACCAAATTAACGAACACATAGCTGACCGCCGTCACCATCAACATCGCCTGGACTATCGGATAGTCCCTTCTCACCACGCCGTCAACCAGCAGTCTTCCCAAGCCGGGTATGGCGAAAACCGTTTCCGTCACTACTGCCCCGCTTACCAGGGCGGCGAACACGAGGCCGATGACAGTCACGATGGGAATCGAGGCGTTCCTGAGCGCGTGCCGACCTATTACGCCGAACTCGGCCAGTCCCTTAGCCCTCGCCGTTCTTATGTAGTCTTCTTGGAGCACCTCGACCATCGTCGAGCGCGTCATGCGCGCTACAAGCGCCGAGAACGGAATCGCGTTGGCCAGCGCGGGCAAAGTGAGGCTCTTCAGATACGGAAACACCCCTTCGCTTATCGGCACGAACCCGATGGCAGGGAAAATTCTGAAATGCACCGCGAACAGCCAGATGAATATGAACCCGAGCCAGAAGACCGGAACGCTGAATCCCAGCACCGCGAACACCATGACGCTCCTGTCGGTAAAGCTGCCCACTTTCCACGCGGCAATCACGCCCATAGGTATGCCAAACAGAATAGACAGGACGATGGCCAGCATCCCCAGGCTCAACGTGGGCTGCAATCGGGGCGCCATGAGGCTCGTTATCGTGTGCTTGGAGAATATCGAAGTGCCCAGGTCCCCTTGAAGCAGATTCCCCACCCACACGGCGAACTGCACGTAGAAAGGCTTGTCGAAGCCGAGCTCCTTCCGCATCTTCTCCACGTCTTCCGGCGTCGCTTCCTCGCCCGCCATCAGCACGGCGGGATCGCCTGGAGCTATATGAAGAATGGAAAACGTGATTACTCCCACGAGGAATATCACGGGGATGCTTGCGAGCAATCTTCTAATTATGTATCCGGACATCTAGGCCAACCAATCGTCAAAAATTAAGTAATTAGCAATTGTGATTCATCAACTACCCGCGCTCAGCGCTTCGGTTCACCGGGACTCTATTCACCTCGCAGTCGTCGCAACTCGGATTCCATCTCGGCCACGCGCGCTTCGGCAGTCAACCGCGCCGCCCGCTCCGATTCAATCGTGTCCTCCGACTCCTCATACGTCCGCAGAAACTCTCCACTCACAGGATCCCGAAAGCGCAACTCGCCCTTATTCCAACCCAACGACTCATCTCTGACCCACCAGAATTCCAGTCCCAGCGTCTCAATGAAAAGATCCTGCTAGTCCCATGCCCCTCGCCGACGTAAATCCCACTCGGCGAAGGTTATCTTCCCACATTGCGGAGATGCGCGAAACTCTTGTATGTCTTTAAGCCACCGCGCGACATAATCCTCGCTATACCCGGAACATATACCTTGCCGCATTTGACTTATGCTTACATCTTCGTTCAGATTGGGCCAATGAATTCCATCGCTATGCACTTCATAGCGAGCGCGTTCTTCAGGAGTTCCATACCATAGACACGGCAGAGTTTCCGCGCTAAAGGGGAGCGTTATCACCTCGCCATCGGACAGCGACACGCTGAACGTGGTATCGCTGAAACAAAGCGAAGCGACACTAGGCTTCAGGGAATGAATCATACCATCTCTCCAGGCAGTAGTTGTATCTGTTTTCGATAAGACGACGAGACCTCCTGATGTCCGAAAGCCTCATTCCGTCATTACGAGTAAGTGTCACATCTAAGTCTAACCAAAATTTAGCCGAGACTCCCGACGTATGGCGAACGTGAATATGAGGCGGCTGTCCTCTATCGCCCAAATAGAAAAAGAATCTAAATTGACCCGATCTGAACACTTCCGGCATAAAGCCTCGACTGACGACTTAAACCAAAGGCGTCGGTCAGCAGTATATCACCGACCGACGCCCTCGCCACTCCAATTCCTAATTCACTATTCGCAATTCACTATTCCTAATTGTCTTCCTCCAGCCATGTATCCCACAGTACGGGGAACGGGATCGGGTTCCAGTTCTTGACCTCTTTCCTGGAAGCGAGAGGAGGATAGAAGTCACCGATCCTGATGGTCGGCATATCCTCGAACGCGAATGCGTTTATCTCTTCCCAGATCGCGAACTGCTCCTCTGCGGACTTGGCCCGGGCGAAGCTGTTCATCAGTTCGGTCATCTTGCCGGTATCGTCCTGGTATCTGTTGAACCAGCCATCCTTCTGTAGGGATGTATTGGTCAGAGGTCCGAGGACTCTTCCGGTTCCGCTCCAAGTGTGGAAAGCCTCCCAGAGTTCGGGGTCGGCCCTGCGGGTGCCGAGCGTGGCCCAGTCCATGGGCTGCAGGTCAACGTCGAATCCGAGTTCCGTAAGCACTTCGGCAGTTACCGCCGCGAGGTCAGGCAGAACCGGCATGTCGAGAGGCTGCATGACGCGGACCTCCATGCCTTCGACTCCCGCTTCGGCGATCAGCGCCTTGGCCGCTTCGACGTCCTGGACGTTGTAGTGTCCTTCGGCTCCGGCTTCGGTATCCCAGCGAGTGAAGCACGCCTGGTAGTTCGTGCACAGGCTCCAGAATTCAGGGTCGCCCACCGCTGCCGTAAGCGCGCGTTCCATCGGGTACGCCAACTGGAGTGCGCGACGCACGCGCTTGTCGTTGAACGGCGGCTTCAGGTGGTTTACCCACACCGCAGTGCCGTTGCCTGGTTTGTTGATGAACAGGTTCAGGTCCGGGTTGTCCTTGATCTGCGGAACGAAGTCCGCCTTGAACTCGTCCAGTGCGTGTACCTGCCCGACGGTCAGCGCAGCGACACGCGATGCCATGTCCGGTACCTCGATCCACTCGATGGTGTCCACATAGACCGTGTGGCCGCCCGCGAGAGCGGATGTCGGCTCGTCACGCTTGGCGTAGTCCACCCAGCGTTCCGCTATCCACCTGTCGCCGGGCGCCCAGCTCACGAACTTGAACGGGCCAGTGCCCATAACCGTCTGAGAGGACTCCGACTGCGGAAGCGTGTGTATCTCTTCAGGAAGCACGTAAGGAGCGAAGCTCTGGTTCGTGTGGATGGAGTCCAGCACCAGCGCGGTTGGCTCCGTCAGCGTGATGACGATGGAGGAGTCGCCGTCGGCGGTCATGTCCGCGCCGAACTCGCCCAGCAGCCGCTTGTACATTCCCGCCTTCTCTTTGACCCTGTCGAACGATCCGACGACGTCGGTGGCGTTGACGGCCCTGTCGTCGTGGTACTTGAGATCGTCGCGCAGGTTGAACCTCCAGGTGAGGCCGTCATCGCTGATATCCCAGTCGCTCACCAGCATCGGCGCGGGGCTGAAGGAATCGTCCAACTGGAACAGGCCCTCCATCGTGTGCCGCGCTACGTGCGCGGTAACGATCAGGGTCGTCCACTGCGGGTCAACAGACTTCAGGCTGCCCTGCGGAACGATCTTGAGCGAGCCGCCATAGACCGGCATACCGGTCGTGACAGGCGTCGGAACCGCTGAATAGACTCGCGGCGTGGGCTGTGCTACGGGGGCAACTACCGTGGGCACGGCCATCGCGGGGGCCGCGGGAGCCGCCGCCGCGGGAGCCGCTGGCTGCTGGGGCGCCGCAGGCTGCGCCATGGCTGCCGGCGCTGGCGCCTCAGCGGGCGCCGCAGGCTCAGGCGCCGCGGGCGCTGCGGGAGCGGTGTCATCCGCGCTCGAGCAGGCCAGTATAAATACGAGGGCTACCGTTAGCCCAAGTATCGTCCAACTGATTTTCTTCATATCCATTCTCCTAGCATGATTGCCGATCTTCCTCTGAACGGTCTCGGCGTAATTAACAGATTATATGAATGAACTATATTTCAGTCAACAGACACATCGGGCGCCGAAGCGTTTCCTCTTTGATCGAAATTTCAAGTCCTGTTTCCCGAACGTCTATATTTTCGTATCCTCTCTACGCTACAATACGAACATTACACCTAATTGAGGAGGGTCAACTGACGATGACTTCCAGAACGAATATACATAAATGCCCGGTTATACTGAGCCAATTCTGGAGCGCCGAAAATTTTTCCCCGTAGCTAATGCAGATGATTTGCTGGTCAATTGCTGGTGTTCTAAACACCTGTTACCCACCAGTCGAGCCACCTGTTGCTACCTGCTGCGATATAAACGGAAGTATATGAGACCGCCGAAAGCGGGATGCCGCCGCCCTGCCTCTGCCAACGAATCCGTATTATCCAACGTCCAAAATATGTTAGCCTGACTTGACGCTGCGCCATCGCTAGCTGTCGTTTCAGCTAACAATAATCGCAGTGAAACCATACTTTGGTGTCTAAGGAGAGAATGATGATGAATAACGCCAGATCTTTTCTCGTTGTCGGCTTGCTGACTGTTGCGCTTCTATCGTTGATCGTTGCTTGCAGTACCGAGACCGTGGAAGTTCCGGTAGAAAAAGTCGTGACCCAGGAAGTCGTTAAAGAAGTCATGGTGCCGGGCGAGACTGTAATCGTCGAAAAGGAAGTCGTTAAAGAAGTCATGGTGCCAGGCGAGACTGTGGTCGTCGAAAAGGAAGTCGTCAAGACCGTCGAAGTGCCCGGTGATACCGTCGTCGTAGAGAAGGAAGTCATGGTAGAGGTGGAGCGCGACGCGCTGCCTCCCCTGATCGTCGGAAATCTCAACGTGTTCACCGGCTCGCTCGCCGAGTTCGGGCCACCCCTCCGAAACTCCGTTCAGCTTGCCGCCAGCCACGTCAACCGCGCGGGTGGAGTCGGCGGCGGTTCGATGCTGGTCATCAGCCGCGACACCGCTGTCAACCCCGTGCAGGGAGTTGACGCCGCAAGAGCTCTCGTTGACGTAGAGGGCGCGGTCGCAATCGTCGGCGCGCTTTCCAGCGGCGTCACCATCGCCGCGGCCCAGTCGGTCACCATACCCAAGCAGCGAATCATAATATCGGGCGCTTCGACCGCCCCCACCATCACAACGCTCGAGGACGACGACTTCGTATTCCGCACTACACCGTCCGACGCTTCCCAAGGCGTAGTCCTGGCCCGTCTCGCCCAGGAACAGGGCTACGAAAGAGTAGGCATCATGTACATCAACAACGCCTACGGCGAGGGACTTGCCAACCAGTTCGAGGAGAGCTTCGCCGCGCTTGGCGGCACGGTGACGGCCAAGGTGCCGCACGAGGACGTGCAGCCAACTTACGTCTCCGAACTGGAGAAGGCGACCGAAGGCGACCCCGACGTGCTTGCCGCCATGGGCTATACGGGACAGGCCAGGGTGTATGTACGCGAGGCGCTGGAGGGCGGATACGCCGATGAGTTCCTGTTCGTTGATGGAACCAAGGGCTCCGAGTGGATTGACGAAATAGATGCGTGGGACGCTCTGGACGGCTCTTACGGTACTGCGCCGGGAGCTCCCGGAAGCCCGGAGAAAGATGCCTTCGAGACCTCCTATGAAGAAACATACGGCTTCCCGGTAACCCATCCGTTCATGGCCGAGCACTACGACGCCACCGTTCTGATTGCGCTCGCCGCCGCCAGCGCGGGCAGCACGACGGACGCCGTCGCCATCCGCGACGCGCTACGGGACGTCGCCAACGCCCCGGGTGAAGTGGTCGGCCCCGGACGCGACGAAATCGCCAGGGCGCTCAGGCTCATCGCCGAAGGCAAGGATATAGACTACAACGGCGCGGGCGGAAATGTGGACTTCGACGAGTACGGAGACGTCTCCGGCACAATCGAAATCTGGACAGTCATGAACGGCGAAATACAGTCCACCGGCAGGTACGAACTACCATAGATAATCTACCTCATCCCCGTAGGGGCGTCCCTCGTGGGCGCCCCAATCCCCTCTCCCTCAGCTCACAAGGATAGGCAAGAGTCCCTTCCCCCTTGACGGGGGAAGGTTAGGATGGAGGTGATTAGGATGAATGCCCACCCCTCTCATATCTCCCTCAGGGCTAGGGTGATATCCGCGCTCTCCTTCGCACCTCCCCCAGTATCCCATTTGGTCGCAACAGCATCACCGCCACTATCAGGACCCCGATCATGAAGAAGCGGAAGTTCGGGTCCGAGAACACCCCCGGCAGGAACTGCGTACCCGTCCATATCCCCCACACCACGAACGCCCCCACGATAGCCCCGATATTGTTGCCCGTTCCGCCCACCATCAGCATCGCCCATATCACGAACGTGGCAAGTAGCGGATCGAACGTGGGCGGCGCGAGAAACCGGATGTGGTGGGCGTAGAGCGCGCCTCCGATTCCCATTATCACAGCCCCGAGAACGAAAGACTGGAGCTTGAAATTGAACACGTTCTTGCCGCTCGCCTCGGCCGCTACCTCGTCTTCCCGGATCGCCTTGAGAACGCGACCCCAGGGCGAACTAACCGCTCGTTGCACGGCCAGAAACAGTACGACCAGTACGAAGAGAACCACGACAAGGTACAGGTAATCGTACTGGTGCGGCGATATCCAATCGCCCAGGAATTCCGGTATGCGATAGAGACCCTTCGAGCCGTTCGCCACCCACTTCTCGTTCAGGAAAAACAGGCGCACCGCCTCCGCTATTCCGAGCGTCGCGATAGCCAGATAGTCGTCGTTCAGCCGCAGTGTCACATAGCCTATGACCAGCGCAATCGCCGCGCACGCCAGCCCCGCGCCCCCGAGTGCCATCACGAACCACAAGTCAATCCCCATGTCCAGAAAGCCGACCTGCGCCCAGTTGCCTCCAAACACGAAGTCCTCGGACTGCGCCGGATCGGGCGGGGGAGTGGTCAGCAGAGCCGACGTGTAAGCGCCGACCGCGAAGAACCCCGCTATCCCGATGTTGAACAGGCCAGTGAATCCCCAGTGGACGTTCAGCCCCAGCGCGAATATCGAATATATCCCCGCCATGATGACGAAGCCCACCGCATAGTTCGCGACGCCGATCAGTTCCACGCCAGCGCCCTCATCACTGCGAGCCTCCGAACAGCCCCCTCGGCCTTGCCAGCAGCATGACTATCATGATCCCGAACGCCACAGCGGGCTTGTAACTCGGGTTTATCCACTGTGTCGAGACCTCCATCGTCACCCCTATCACGAACGCCCCGACCAGCGCGCCGTACGGATTTCCGATCCCCCCAAGGATCACCGCTGCGAAAAGCGGTATCAGGAACTTCCACCCCATTATCGGCAGCATCTGCGCCTGCGACACCGAGAGCAGAATCCCCGCGATGGCCGCCATGCCGCCCCCGATGGCCCACGTCCACCGGATAACATGCTGCGTATTGATGCCGGTCACGCGAGCGAGGTCCGGGTTGTCCGCCGTCGCCCTCATCGCCTTGCCCATCTTGGTGTGCGTCAGTATCACGTAGAGTCCGGCGACCAGCGCGACCGCCGCTATGCCGATGAATACGCTGTCCGGCGGCACGCGCACGTCCATGGGAAGCCTGAAGACCTGCCGCGACTCTCTTGGAAATGCCTGCGCGTCCGTCCCCCAGATGATCTGCACCAGCCCGCGCAGCGCGATAGCCACTCCGAGCGACGCCATCGAAAGCATCACCACGTTGACCCCGCGATCTCGCAGCCGACGGTATATGCCTATGTCCAGCAGGATTGCGCCGACCGCGACTATCGCCGCGCCAATCGGCAGCGCGATCAGCAGCGGGTATCCGAACGTGAACAGCCCCAGGCCGACGCCCTCCAGTCCGAGCGGCTCCAGAACGCTCTCGACTATGAAGAACGTCACATACGCGCCCATCATCATGCAGTCGCCGTGCGCCACGTTCGCGAACTTCAGTATCCCGAAGATCAGCGACAGCCCGATTGCCCCCAGCGCGATGATCGCCGCCAGGAACAGCCCGTTCACCACCAGCGACATCTTCACGCCCGGCAGGATTCCGGCGGCCAGCGCGACCGCCGCGAGCGTCGCCGTCGTGTGCCACGGCGTCCACGTCATCCTGAGCCTCCGGCTAACAATCGTTGTCATCTATCCGCCCAGGTACAGTCGCGCGATCTCTGGATTGTCCAGCAGCGCCGGCCCCCTGTCCTCCAGCCTGTTCTCCCCCGCCGACAGCACATAGCCCCTGTCCGACATGCTCAGCGCCTCTCTCGCGTTCTGCTCGACGAGGAGTATGGAAACTCCCATCGCGTTAATGCTCCGTATGCGCTCGAAGACCGAACCCATCATCAGCGGCGACAGCCCCGCCGACGGTTCGTCCAGCAGCAGCATCACCGGGTCCAGCATGAGCGCCCGCGCTATCGCCAGCATCTGCCGCTGTCCCCCGGAAAGACTGCCCGCGTTCCGGTTGGGTCGGTCCGCCAGGTCCGGGAATATGTCGAACATCTCCTCGATTCGCCCTCTATAATCATCCTTGCGAATGAACGCCCCCATATCGAGGTTCTCACGTATCGTAAGCGATGGAAACACATTCGCCGTCTGCGGAACATAGCACAGCCCGTTTCTCACGATCCGCTCCGGCGGCAGGTTGGCTATCTCCTCGTCCCTGAACTTCACGCTGCCCGACCCGACGTTCACCAGCCCGACGATGGACTTCATGACCGTGGACTTCCCGCAGCCGTTCGGCCCAATGATAGTGACTATTTCTCCCGTGTCCACCGATATGGAGACGCCGTGAAGGATTTCGGTCTCCCCGTATCCGGCCACTATGTCCCGTGCGTCAAGCAGCGCCACCGATCACCCCTCCCAGGTAAACATCCAGCACCTGCGGATCGCTCTGGACCTCGCGCGGCGTTCCCTCGGCGATGACAGATCCGTTCGCCATGACTATCACCGGATCGCAGAGCCGCGCCACCAACTCCATATCGTGCTCGATTAGCATGAAGGTCACGCCCCTCTCCTCGCACGCGCGCCTGATGTCCGCAGCCAGGTCCCCAAGCAGTGTGCGGTTGATGCCCGCCGCCGGTTCATCCAGCAACACCATCTTCGGCTCCGCCATCAGAGTTCGCGCGAGTTCCAGCAGCTTCTTCTGTCCGGTCGAAAGGTTGCCCGCGTACTCGTCCGACAGGTGCGAAAGCCGGACGAATTCGAGCGTCTCCATCGCGCGGTCCTCGATCTCACGTTCCTGCCTCGACACCCGCCACGGCGTCAGCCACGACGCCCAGAGCCGCTCCCCCGTCTGGCGAGACGGGACCACCATCAGATTCTCCAGCACCGTCATCCCCTTCATCTCTCGTGGAATCTGGAATGTCCGCATCAGGCCGCGAGCGAATGTCTGGTGCATCTTCATGCCCTGGATCTCCACCCCGTCGAATACGATACGTCCGCTCGACAGCGGAATCGCGCCCGAAATGAGGTTGAACAATGTCGTCTTGCCCGCACCGTTCGGTCCGATCAGACCCGTTATCGTGCCGGGCATCACGTCGAGCGTGCAATTATCTACGGCCCGGACGCCGCCAAAGTCCTTGACTGCAGCCCGCACCTGGAGAAGTGGACCGGTTTCAGACAAGTGAATCTCCTATCGGACACCCGCTTACTTGGGGATAGATGCGACGCAAGTATATAACATCGGCCAGACCGCCGTTATACGCACCAACAGCCCCGTCTCCAAACCCGTATCGAATTAGTCGGTCACCTCATCGTCATACCCGCGAAGGGAGACCTTTGCACAACCACCGTCATTCCCGCGAAGGCGGGAATCCAGGGGTGGAGGGGTGGCCCACCCAGCTAGGAAGTCACCAATCTACCCACCCATTCAGTCCTTCAATTCTAAGCAGATCAAGGTTACGCAAAGGTCTCCGAAGGTGGATATCCAGGGGTGGGATGGCGCAGGTCTTGATTTCTTCCACCCACCAGTTGTCACCACACAACCCTTCGTATTAAGATGCGATTGAGGCGGGCGGACACGATTCTACGAAGTCCGCTCCATCAGGGAGGCTAAAGTGGACCAGGAACGAGACCTTTACATGATGATGCTCCGGCGGATGATGCTGATCCGGGAGTTCGAGGAGAACGTCAAGCAGCTTGTCCAGCGAGGCGAGCTAGTGGGCATGGCTCACTGCTACATCGGCGAAGAAGCTGTGGCCGTCGGCGCGTGCGCCGCGCTGCGCGACGACGATTACATCACCGGCAATCACCGCTCGCACGGCCACCCCATCTCCAAGGGTGGCGACGTCCGGCGCGCCATGGCCGAACTGCTCGGCAAGGCCACCGGCTACTGCAAGGGCAAGGGAGGCTCCATGCACCTTGCCGACTTCGACATCGGCATCCTCGGCGAGTCCGGCATCGTTGCGTCGGCCCTGCCGGTTGCCGTTGGCGCCGCAATGGGCAGCAAGATGCAGGGCAACGACCGCGTTGTCGTCGCCTTCTTCGGCGACGGCGCCAGTAACCAGGGCGCTTGTCACGAGGCGATGAACCTGGCCTCCATCTGGAAGTTGCCCGTCATCTTCCTATGCGAGAACAACCAGTACGCGGTAACCACCAGCTTCAGGGAAGCTGTTGCGGTCGAGAACATATCCGACCGCGCCTACGCCTACGACATGCCGGGCGTGCTCGTAGATGGGCAGGACGCGATGGCGATGTACGAAGCCACCACCGAAGCCGTCAGACGCGCCCGGGCCGGCGAGGGCCCCACGCTGATCGAGGCCCGCACCTACCGCTACGAGGACCACTCCGAGGGCCTCGTCCGCATCCTGAGAGAGTCCTATCGCACCGATGAAGAGGTCGAAAGGTGGCGGGAGCGCGATCCCATCGAGGTCCACTCCCGTTGGCTCACGGAGCAGGAGATAGCCTCTTCGGAAGAGATCGAAGCCGTCCGCGAGGAAGTCGCCGAGACGATAGCCGAGGCGCTCCAGTTCGCCCGCGAGAGCCCCTACCCCGAAGTTGACGACCTTCTCACTGATATGTTCGCCGATCCGCTCCCCGTGTACAACTGAGGCATTTGCATAATTCCCCTCTCCCTTGATGGGAGAGGGTGAGGGTGAACTACACTACAATTCAGTCATTCCCGCGAAGGCGGGAATCCAGGGGTGGGGCAGGCTTATCGGTAAAACTAGTCGGACGCTGTACTGGTCCCACGGAGCGAATACGGCACAGGAGGCACGAACCATGCCTGATATGACATACGCAGACGCGCTGAACATCGCTATCAAAGAGGAAATGCGGCGAGACGAGAGCGTCTTCATCATGGGCGAGAGCATACGGGGTGGCATCTACGGCGTCACCGGGGGCCTGTCCCAGGAGTTCGGCGACCGCGTCATAGACACGCCGCTCTCCGAAAATGGCTTCATGGGAGCGGCGGTCGGCGCAGCGGCGGTCGGCATGAGACCCATCGTCCAGTCGCTCTCCAGCTTCCTCTGGGTAGCCATGGACCAGCTCATAAGCCAGGCCGCCAAGATGCGCTTCATGTTCGGCGGCCAGGTCAACCTGCCCGTCGTGTACAGGTGCGGCATGATCTACGGCGCCAACAGCGCCGCCCACCACACCGACAGGCCGTACCCCATGCTGATGAATATGCCCGGCCTCAAGATCGCCATCCCAACGACTCCGGCCGACGCCAAGGGCCTGCTCAAGACCGCCGTCCGCGACAACGACCCCGTAATGTTCTTCGAGGACAACAACCTCACCGGCACTCGCGGGGAAGTTGACGACAGCGACTACACCATCCCGTTCGGCGTGGCGGACGTCAAGCACGAAGGCTCGGACGTCACCGTGGTCGCGCTGGCCGGAATGTTGCGCCGCGCCGTCGCCGTCGCCGAGGAGCTGGAGGGCGAGGACATCTCGGTCGAGGTCATAGACCCACGCACGATAGTCCCGCTGGACACCAGGACAATTCTCGACTCCGTGGAGAAGACCGGCAGGCTGGTCATCGTGGACCCCGCCCACAAGAGTTGCAGCGTCGCGTCCGAGATATCCGCGATGGTCGCCCAGGAAGGCTTCTGGAGCCTGCAAAGCCCCATTCAGCGGGTCACCAGCCTCGATTGCCACTTCCCGTTCAGCCCTGCGCTGGAGTCCGAGGTCTTCCCCAACGAGGAAAAGATAGCCGACGCCATTTACGCCACCCTGGAATAACGCCCGCGCGCTAGGCCATGTTGACATTTCTCGTCATTCCCGCGAAGGCGGGAATCCATAGGTACGAAGTGTAGCAAATGTTGTCGCTGCAACGACCGTCTGTATAGCTGAAACATCAAATGTCAATAGAACCTAGTAGGCGCGCCGGAGGATACTCATGGCTACCAACGTGCTCCTCCCACAGTGGGGTATGAACATGGAAGACGGGACGCTTACCAAGTGGCTCGTCGAGGAGGGCGACGAGATCGCCGAGGGGCAGCCCCTGGTCGAGATCGAGACCGCCAAGATCAACTCCGAGCTAGAGTCCCCCGCCTCCGGTGTGGTTGCTCACATCATGGCCGCCGAGGGCTCGCTCGTGAAGGTCGGCGAGTTGGTCGCGGTCATCGCCGAACCTGGTGAGAACGCCCCCAGGCCCGAACCGGGCGCTCCCGCGTCTCCGGCCTCAGCGCGGAGACGCCAGCGCCGTGCCAATGGTCGGCCCGCAAGCGGCGGAGCCCGGCGTCAGATAACGCCGGTCGCAAGACGGCTGGCACGGGAGAACGATATATCCCTGGACGATGTAACCGGCACAGGGCCGCGTGGTCGCGTCACCGAACAGGACGTTCGCGACGCCATCGAAGCGCGCCGGAGCCGTCCACGAGTACAGGTCGTGCCAAGAGCCAGGATGCTCGCCCGCCAGGAGGGAATTGATCTCGCCGACGTCGTGGGCTCAGGTCCCAATGGTCGCATCGTCGTGGCAGACGTAGAGCGAGCCATCTCCGAGCGTGATGCAGGCGCGACCCGCGCCGGCGCGATCGCCGAAGTAATCCCTCTGACCGGCCTGCGAAAGACCATCGCCGACCGCATGACCATGAGCGTCAGCGCGATGGCGCAGGTCACTCTGACTACTGAGGCGGACGTCACCGATCTACTGAAGCTCCGGGAGTCCCTGGTTTCCGAGTGGCGTCCACACCGCCTGCGCCCTCTCGATCTCGATCTAATCATCGCTGCGGTGGCCGGGGCTCTCCAGGCCCACCCGAGGCTCAATTCTCACCTGGTCAACGACGAGGTACTGCTGCTCGATGAGGTCAACATCGGCATCGCCGTCGCCGTGCCCGATGGCTTGGTGGTGCCCGTGCTAAAGGGAGCGGACTCGCTGGACCTGCTCGGTATGGCAAGGGCCATGCGCGAACTGGCCGACAAGACCAGAAAGAACGCGCTCGGAATAGACGACGTGACAGGCGCCGGCTTCACGGTCACCGCGCTCTCCAACTACGACATAGACGCCTTCACCCCCATCATAGACCCGCCGCAGGTGGCAATCCTGGGACTGGGCCGCGCTAACCAGAAGCCCGTCGTCCTGGACGGCGAGATAGTCGCCCGCTCCATGATGCACCTGAGCGTCACCTTCGACCACCGCGCCCTCGACGGTGTGCCAGTCGCCGAGTTCATGCGAACCCTCAAGTCGAACCTGGAGTCCCCAGAACCTCTGGCCGCCGAATCCTAGCGCCAAGTCCACGGGAAAATACCATACTCAAATTCACCTATTCGTCATTCCCGCGAAGGCGGGAATCCAGGGGCGGGGCTTCCAATAGCAAAACTAGCTGGACGCTGCACTAGCTCGACTGATCCGGCATTAGCTGACGGGCCGCGTCGTCTATCTGGTCTGCGATGCCTCGCTCGCGCAGGGCTTGGTGGATAGCGTCGGATACTCTTATCTGCCCGGCGTTGTCGGGGAATGAATCCCGGATTTCCTCGGCCACAACTTCGGCCTGCTTGCACAGGTCGGCGAGTTGGATGTGCGTGGGATTGCGGGGGTCGTACTTGGGAATTGGTACGGTGTGCCAGAAGTGTAAGTCGAAGTGGCGACGGGTTCTCTGGCTCTGGCGATAGGCTTCTTGGAGACAGTCAGCATTGAATAGAGAGGTCAGATAAGCAGCTTCGGACTCAGATGAGCAAGTTAGATGGTATAGAGTGTCATTAGTGATGATACTCGGTGGTACGCGAGCCGACCGCAACCCAATTCGGCCACTCTTATTGTATAGAACCTTGCGGAGTCCCTCACCTGCTACGACCGATGTCGTTTGGCGTGTGAGCTTGTTTTGGAAATCAACCTGTCCCCAAAGGGTATCGGGTGTGTTTTTCCCCTTACCCTTGCCGTCTCGGTACACAGCTTCAGCATTGACCCAAAAGCCGTTATCTTTGGCACTCTCATCGTACAGCCCGTTCTCATTCAATGGCAGAACTACTTTGTCTAGCTCTCGACGCAAAGTAAACGGGAACATACTTGTCGAAAAAGCGGCACTATGTATCCAACGAGCTGGAACACCCTTGCCGTTCAACGTACCTTTACTTGACCACGGCTTCTTGGTAGATGGAGTCGTGCTAAAATTTGCGAAGTTGCTAGATGTCTCAAGAGTATTAGTAGCAACCTTAACCAGACAGTGAGGTACTAGGGCGGCACCTAACCTAAACGGAGATTCCCCATTCGTAGATAGATAACTTGACTTAGCTTTAGGCAACTTCCTTGGGGCGTCCACCCAGTTGGTGCGAAGTTTTACGTCGTCATAGCTGGTGTGTGGTTCGAGTTTTGGTGAGCCTTCTAGGTTAGTCAGAATCTTTGTCGTTACATCGCTCGACTGCGATTCTTGGTCTTGGTCCGGTTTTTCCTGTCCCTGGCTGTGTGTTTGCAACCACACGCACGATTCCACCGTGAACGGCGCTTTCCTGACCTTTCCGATATCCATGTACTCCAATGCGCCTGCGCTGGTGTAAGGGTCGTTGCGGACGTTCTCCCAATTCATACCGTCCAGCGCGCCCTGCGGCAGAACCCATGCGGCGAGTCCGCCACCTGGGGCGAGGTAGTTCTGAGCGCAGCGTTTCACGAATAGCCCGGCTATGTCGAAGGAGGTGTTCGCCTTGCCGTGTCCCCAGAAACCAAGTTCATTGGCCAGAGTTTCCAGTTCGGACTTTCGCTGCGCGGTCTGTATATGGGACATCCTGACCCAGGGCGGGTTGGCGAGGATGCGGTTTACCTTGCGTCGGCGCAACTTGGAGGGGCCCACGATGTTCTGGAAGTACCAACCCCATACTGAGTCCTTCTCGTCGCGGCATACTTCTATGAGTGTGTTGAAGGTGTTTTCAATTATCTGGGTATCGTGCTGACTCAGGCCCATAGCTATGCCGACGGGCATCGGCTTGGGCGGAATGGAGTTGGCAGCAAGTACGAACCTCCTCAGATCATCTGCGAATGATTCCTGGTCGGTCCATGAGACCGGTATTCCCAGAAGTTGGTGCAGCGGCGTTTCTACGAGATAGTAGGGAACGTTCTCCTGATTTTCGAGCGTCATGCCCGAACGCGAGTATATCAGCGAGTCGCCCTGCACTACATTGATGGAGTTGAGACCGTTTGGTGGGTCAACCGGCAGCGCGCGGAGTATGTTCGCACGGCTGAACTCCACCGCTACTGGGTGAATGTCAATTCCATAGACCAGCCGCGAGGCGACCTCGGCTATCTTGCCGTCTTGGTATCCCTGCTCCCTCATGTACCGGACGATGCGCCGCGCCGCGTGATAGAGGAAGGTTCCAGACCCGCAGGCGGGATCGAGCACGCCAACGCCCATGGGGTCGGCATTCAGGGCGTGCGCCACTGACTCGCTGAGCCAGTCGTCGTCCAGCAGGCGTTCGACCAGCATCTCGGCCAGCCAGTCCGGGGTGTAGAACTCGCCGAAGGCGCGCCGCTGTTCGGGCGGAACCATATCCTGGTAGAGAGCGCGCAGTACGTCCCTGGAGCGGGCGCGCCAGTCGTACCTATCCGCGACTTCGAATACGCGCCTTACCCAGTCCGCGCCCGGCTGGTGAGTTGGCTCGCTATCTGCACCGGGGGCGAACGGCCACGCCGCGAAACCCTCGTCCACGTAGCTCAACGGATCGTCACTTGCATTGCGCTGCCCGTTCTGGAGTGAGCGTCCAACCGCGCGTGCTATTGTTATGAGGATGGTGTGAGTGATGAACAGGTCATCTCCCTCAGCGGTGGTGACATACGGCGAGTCGTCCGGTCGTTGCTCCAGTTCGCCGGACGGCGCGTTGCCCGAACTCCTCAGCACATCCAGCCAAAGGTCACGCTTGGTCCTGGTTCCGGCGTCCTCTTTGAGCGCGGGGTAGATTTCGTTCCTTAACTCATCCCTCATCCGCTCGAAAAGCTGCGCAGGAGCCCTGGGAGCCCAGGGTTTGCCGTGTATCCGCTCGAATGAGTTGGAGAGCCAAGCTGCCAGTGAGTCCGCCGACTTCCTGGTGGTGTACTCCCACCCGGAAACGATCACCTGCGCGGAACTCAACTCGCCGGTCGACAGAATCTCCCACTGCCACAGCCACCAGATACGACCATCGGTGAGGACTGCTCGCCAGGGCAGGTCGCCGAGTTGGTCGAAATCGAACCTGGCCCTCTCGCGTTCCCATTCGACTTTGACATAACGTTCGCACTGCTGGAACTGCGTCTCCCCGATATTGGGGTCTCTGACCGCTTCCGGATCAACCGTGCCAGTGCGCTTTGTCTCAAAGACAACCCGACGCTGGGGCAGGAATATATCCATCCTTCCACCGTCCGAAGTCGTGTACTCCGGTTCGATATCGTACCCTAAGGACTCCAGCAGAAATCCTAACCGCAATCTGACGGCTTCCTCATTCGGGTGTTTGACGGTTACCAGTCGGCGGGCTTGTGTCCTGGTGTTCTCCGAAATGGTCATATCTCAAACATCCTGCAACTCTGAATCGCTGACTTACATTATACGTCTATACTGCGCATCCCCACACTTGCACATCCCGATTCAGAAATCCACCCAAATGGGATTGGAACTCACCCGGGCTTTACTAAAACCCTTCCCTTCCCAATTCTCCCCTTGACACGCCCGTTCTTGTCATCTATCCTAGATTATAGAACATATATACGCTACCAGCAACCGCTGACTGAAGACCAAAATGCCCAGAATAAGACCAAATCCACAACTCAAAGCCATCGTCCTCGAAGAGACCAACGACGGACGCGACGTCGTTCGCTACCTCAAGAGTACCTTCATGGAGGTCGAGGACGCGCCGCGCCTCTTCGGACTCTCTCCCAAAGAGTACGCCCGCTCACACAAGATAGCCGCAGCCCGCATCCTCGCCAGAATCGGCCTCGAAGAAGGCAAACGCTACCTCAGAAGAAACTACGTCCAGACTCCCTTCAAGAGAGTCCACTCCGAAGACGAGGACATGCCCAGGAAAGAAATGGCCGCGTCAACGTCCGACCTCTATCGCCTGGTCAGGAAAGAGACCAACGACGGCAGAGACATCATCATCCGCTTCGTGGGCATAATGAAGGGCTATCACCCAGAGTACAAGCCCCACCTGCGCATGGCCGCAGCCAAAGAACTCATCCGACAGATAGAATTCGACTACGACGACGAACCGTCCCCGTCCGGCTCTGACGCTGCCGCCGAACCAACCGCAAGTCAGGCCAATCCTGAAAATCCTAGCCATCCCGAAAATCCCGCTTCAGACCAAATCACAGCCCATCACCAAAATCACACGAATCACAGTTCAGACACCGCCACCGACAACCCATTTGATAATTCCAAATTGACAATTGAAAATCCAACCCCCTCCCTCGCTCAGATACAGCGCCGGATGCACATCGAAGATGGCTCAGTCCACTACCGGGACTACGCCGAACGGCACGCCCGCGAATCCGAGTCCATATACCAGTCCATCATCCGCCGCGCCTCCGACGAACACAATCCGGAAGACGAGAAGCGGGTAGCCTACAAACTCATAGCCCACTTCAACTGGTACATGGCCGAATGCGACCCCGGCTACCAGCCCATCGCCGTCCCCGACAACCTCATCACAAAATCTCTCGCCGAGCGAATGGACGAGTCCCAATCTCGCGTCTTCGACCCAGCCGACTACTACGACCTCGACCGGGACTACTTCTACTACTGCATGTGTCGTGTGTGCGAACAGTGCGACGAGGTACAATACTTCATCGAATTCATGCGCGAACTAGAAGAAGAATACGAAGACCCCTGACCGACCCGACCCAGTGCATTGCTCCGTAGGGGCAACCCTTGTGGTTGCCCTCCTATCCGGTTGCAACCAAATCCGAAAACCGAATACCTTAGCGGCTCTTCGTTCTGTCTCGTCATCTGCATGTTGAAAATCCCCTCTCCCTGAGGGAGAGGGCTAGGGTGAGGGTGAACCATAATTTAGTCATTCCCACAAAGCCTGGACGGGGAACGAGAATCCAGGGGTGGCAGGCGGATGTTATACGTCAGAAACGTATGGAAACAGTGCTAGGATGAGGGTGATCAGGTCCGCTAACGCGGCACCTCCACCGTCACGATATCTATTCCCTGGTACTTGCGATGACGCACGGCGGACGCGAAATGACGAAGCAGACGCAACGATATTTCCTGCACTTCCGGCGACTCGGACTGCTCGCTCAAGTAGGCAATCCGGTCCTCCAGGTTCTCCTCCGCCAGCACAGCCATAAACTCCAGTTCGACCACGCCCGCGCCCGGACGCGCCAGAACGATGAGACGGCGTGGACTCTCGTCTTGTTCATCCCCGAGCAGACTCGACAGAGCCTCCTCGCCCACGAATCGCAGACGATTCGACGAAGCCTCGTCCCAGCCAAGTCCATCAGCCAGCCTTCCCAGAAAATCATCAATTCGCGGCAGTGCGTGCATATCCAGTTGGACCTCGAGCCGTCTTCGCCGGGGTGCCGCTAATTCGACGAACGTGGTGAGCAAGATTGACGTGACCGCGCCCACGATCATTCCATTGCCGAGCACCAAGCCCCATGCACCGCTCACCGTATCCCCTATAACATTCTCGCCCTGAAGCCCCACGCCCACCGCAATCGAGATGCCCACTATGAGAACCTTGCGAGGGTCCAGGCCGTCCTGGGACAGCGTGCGCAAACCCTCCACGAATAGCAGGCCCATAATCATCAGCATATACGCGCCCGTCACCGCGTCGGGAATCGTGAGCAGAAGCGCCATCGGCTTCGGCAGCAGCGCAAGAATCACGAGCATTATCCCGATTACGTACCCTACCGTGCGCGCGGCGACGCCCGTAAAATTGGTGAGCGATACGCTCGTGGCGGCGTAGGTTCCGGTAGGCAGTACTCCCAGAAACCCGGAGAGCGCCGAGCCTATACCGTTTGCGTTGACGGCTCCCTGCACCAGGCGATAGTCGGTCACCCTCGGCTCCCGCCGCGATACCTGCTGCACCACCACGCTGCCCCCAACCACCTTGATCGCGCCCGACAGGGACACTACCAGAAACATCGGCAGCAGGGCCCAGAATTCCGCGCCCGGAGACACATCGAATCCCGGCAGCCACAGATCAGGAACGCCGATCCACGGCGCCTCCAGAAAATGCGTAGCATCGTAGATCCCGAACAAAGCCGCCGCGACGCAGCCAACCAGAACTCCGATTAGCGGCCCCCACAGCCGCAGTGAGCCCGTCGCGCGTAGCCCCAGCGCCGCAATAGTAAGCAGCGTAATCGCGGCCACGGCAGGCCCGGCAAATGCGGGCGCTCCCCCCGGCACCTGCCCGAGCTTATCTATCGTAAGAGGCATGACGCTCACCGCAATCAGAATGACCACCGTGCCCGAGACAACCGGCGTGATAACACGGCGAAGCAGAGGCAGACACACCGACAGGCCGAACTGGAACAGCGATGACACCACAAACAGCGTGGCCAGCGTCTCCGGCCCCACCTGCTCCAACGCCAGGAGCCCAATAGCCAAGTAACTGGGAGCCGCGCCCGCGGGCAGAATGTGCCCACCGCCGACCCAGCCCATACGCAGCGCCAACAATCCGGTTGTTATGCCGCTGATTGCGACCGCCGCCAGAACCGACCACGTCAAATAGCCTTCGCCCAATCCCGATGCGCGGGCGAACAGCAGCATCGTCAATACCGTCGGTGGCAGGGAAATCAGCACGCCCTGAAACCCCACTCCGAGCGTCAACCCCACGGGAGACGAATCGTCGGGTTCGTATGTCACACCCTCTGATGGACTCATAATCTCACACACTCGGTCAGATCAAAGTGGCTCGCGGCGGCGCCATTATACGCCTTCTGCCACGAAAGTGTCCGCTTTCACAAACTGGCTGCGCAGTGTCGCATCCACTAATAACTTAAAGCTAACAACTAACCACTGATTACTGTAAACTATCAGCCACGCATCGAATATCAATAAGCAAGGCGGAACAATGAAACTCAAAGATTTTCTGTGGCTCGGCGACCTCGCATCCGACGAAGTCGGCGAGGTAGTCGCTAAGGCTCGCGCAATGAAAGAAGGCGTCACCCCCAAAGCGATGGACGGCAAGGTCGCCGCCCTTCTCTTCGAAAAGCCCTCCCTCAGAACGCGAGTCAGCTTCGAGGTGGGCGTAAAGCAGATGGGCGGTGACTGCATATACCTCAGTCAGTCGGACGTCGGCCTCGGAACCAGGGAACCCGCCGAGGACGTCGCGCGAGTCCTCGACCGACTCGTAGATGTCATAGTCGCGCGCGTCTTCTCTCACCGAAACCTGGAGATTCTTGCCGAACACTCCACCGTGCCGGTCGTCAACGCGCTCTCCGACCTCGCCCATCCCTGCCAGGCTATCGGCGATCTGCTCACGATGAGCGAACACAAGGGCGACCTCGGCGGCCTGAACGTGGCGTATGTCGGCGACGGTAACAATATCGCCTCAAGCCTTGCGATAGCCTGTTCATCGGTCGGGGCCAACTTCGCCATCGCCTCCCCTCCAAAGTACAAGGTGCCCGGCATATCCTGGGAAACTGCGGAAAGGCGCGCCGCCGAGAAAGAGACTAAGTTGCGCTGGACCGAATCGCCCGAAGAGGCGGTGGAGGGCGCCGATATAGTCTATACTGACGTGTGGATCAGCATGGGCGACGAGGAAGAGGCCGACGAACGCCGTGCGATATTCGAGAGCTACCGCGTGGGCGCCGGCCTCATGGAGCGAGCCGATGACGGCGCCGTCTTCATGCACGATATGCCCGCCCATCGCGGCGAGGAAATAGAAGACGATATGCTCGACCATCCCCAATCCATAGTGTTCGACCAGGCCGAGAACCGCCTCCACGCCCAGAAAGCTATCCTCGCCGAACTAATGACCAACAACTGATGAAAAATCCCCTCTCCCTCGATGGGAGAGTGCTAGGGTGAGGGTGAAATCCCTTCAACCCGGATTTCGTTAGTTAATTGATAACTGCTAATTGAGAATTGACAATGCCCAAACCCGTAGTAGCCATAGTCGGACGACCCAATGTCGGCAAATCCACCCTGTTCAACAGGCTGGTCGGGCGAAGCGTGGCCATCGTTTCCAAGCAGTCCGGCACAACCCGCGACAGAGTCACCATGGAGACGATGTGGGCCGACCACCCCTTCATCCTGGTTGACACCGGCGGCCTCGAGACGTTCCCTGACACCGATCTGTGGCGACAGGTGCGGTTTCAGGTCGAGACCGCAATCGAGGATGCCGACGTCATCATCATGGTGGTGGACGTAACCCAGGGCGTGACCCCTTCCGACATAGATGTGGCGGAAGTCCTGAGACCCGGAGACAAGCCCGTCGTGCTTGCCGTGAACAAGGTTGATACCGACAGCAAGGCGTTGGGCGCACCGGAGTTCTACGAACTCGGTCTGGGCGAGCCATACCCTATAAGCGGCTATCATAACCTCGGACTCGACGATGTAATGGAGGAGGTTCTGAGGAGCTTCCCGCCCGAACCCGAATTCCCCGAACCCGAAGCCGACATTCGGCTGGCCATCGTCGGCAGGCCGAACGTGGGCAAGTCGCTGTTGCTCAACGCGCTCACCGGCGAGAACCGCTCCATCGTCAGCGACGTGCCAGGCACGACCCGCGACACTATTGACACCCTTATAAACTATAGGAACAAGGACATCCTGCTGATAGACACCGCCGGAATACGACGGCGGGGCAAGATAGGCACCGGGATCGAGAAGTACAGCGTCATTCGCTCGGTTCGCGCGATTGACAGGGCTGACGTGGTTATCCTACTCATGGACGCGATGGAACCCGCCACATCCCAGGACACCCACGTAGCCGGATACATCCTGGACAGCTACAAGGGCTTCGTGCTGGGTGTCAATAAGTGGGACCTGCTCGATGGCAAGGGCGTCACCAGGCGCGAGATAGAGGCGCTTCTTCGCCAGAGGTTCAAGTTCGCCACATACGCGCCCGTGTGCTTCACATCCGCCCTCAATTCGACCGGACTCGATGAACTGCTCGACACCGCGGTTGACGTGTTTGGCGAGTGGACGAAGGATGTGCCTCGACCCGAACTGCGTCGCACTATCATGGGCGCCGTCGCCGAGCATCCACCCACCGGAATACGGGGCCGCACTCTCAAGATATACAGCGTCGTCCAGGACGAAATCGCCCCACCCAGGTTCACCTTCTTCGTCAATCGCGCCGACTCGATCCACTTCTCCTACGAAAGATACCTCGAAAACAGAATAAGGCAGGCATACGACTTCCGCGGAAGTCCCCTCAAGATGAGGTTCAGGGGAAGGAGACGGACATGACCGACTACCTGATTCTGGTTCCGCTCGCCTACCTGCTGGGGTCGGTGCCGTTCGGCCTCATCGCCGGAAGGCTGGTCGCGAACGTGGATGTCCGAGACTACGGCAGCGGCAAGATCGGCATGACCAACGTTCTCAGGACGTCGGGCAAGACCGCCGCCGTCGTCGTCCTGCTTCTCGACATGGGTAAGGGAGTCTTCGCGGTTGTAATCGCGCGCCTGTTCTTCGACTCATACGGAGTCGAGGCCGCTGCCGCGCTTGCGGTCCTATTCGGTCACAATTGGCCGATCTTCATCAAGTTCCGGGGTGGGCGCGGCACCGCTTCCGGCTGGGGCGGCCTTCTCATCCTGTCCCCAATCGCGGGCCTTATCGCAACGCTTATCGGCCTGTCGCTGGTCGCGTTCACGCGATATGTCTCTCTGGGCTCGATAATGGCCGCCTCGCTGGGGTCGCTCGCCCTGATAGTCCTGGCCGTCCTGGGATGGGAACCCCTCGTGTATAGCTGGTACGGCGTTGTTGGCGGCACGCTGATCGTCGTAAGGCACTGGGACAACATTCGCCGACTGCTCGATGGAACCGAGCGCAAGATAGGCCAGAGCATTGACCTTGGCGGAAGCCACTAGCCGGGCATCTCTATCATGTCAGTCGCCGCCATTGTCGGAGCCACCAGCTGGGGAACAACTCTTGGAATCATCCTTGCAAGGGAAGGACACGACGTTCGCCTGTTGGCAAGGAGCGAGGATGAAGCTCTCATGCTCGAGTCGCGGCGGGAGAACTCTCGCTTCGTCCCGGGCTTCCCATTCCCGGACTCCATGCACGCCCGCGCCGACGCCGAAGCCTTCGCCGACGCGGAAGTTGCCATAGTTGCGGTCCCGTCGCACACTCTCAGGGACAACATCCGCAAGGTGGCGGCGCATATTCCTCCCGGCTGTATCGTAGTCAGCGCCGTGAAGGGGCTGGAACTGAATACCGGCAGGCGAATGAGCGAGATATTGTCAGAGGAGATTTCCCACGACTCGGGACATAGCGTGTGCGCCCTGTCAGGCCCGAATCTGGCTAGCGAGATAGTTCGCGGAATGCCCGCCCCAACGGTAATAGCGTCCCAGGACGCGGGCGCCGCGCTCAAGGCACAGGCGATCATCAACTCCTCCGTATTCCGCGTATATACGAACAACGACATCATCGGCGTGGAGTTCTGCGGCGCGCTGAAGAACATCATCGCGCTGGGAGCCGGTATCTGCGACGGCCTGGAACTTGGCGACAATGCCAAGTCCGGCTTCATGACCCGCGGCCTCGCCGAGATTGCCCGCCTGGGGGTTGCCGCGGGCGCCAATCCCGCCACTTTCGCCGGACTCGCCGGCATGGGAGACTTGGTGGCGACTTGCTCCAGCGTCCTCAGCCGGAACCACTACGTCGGGGAGCAGTTAGCGATGGGGAAGCCGCTGGAAGAGATACGCCGAAGTATGCAGAACGTAGTGGAGGGCGTCAATACTACGGTCGCTGCCCTCGACCTTGCTGACAGACTGGGCGTCGAGATGCCCATTGCACAAGTCACTCACGATATCCTGTCGGGAAGCATATCGGCCCCGGACGCCGTCCAACGCCTGATGGGCCGCGACCCCACCTCGGAATAGCCTCCGGATTCACTTTCTCCTGCTCCGACTTTATTATACAACCCTTTCATCGAAAGAACAAACATGCTTCAACCTGAAGGGCTTTTTCACAGTCGACACTGTCCAGGAATCGGCCACACCTCCCCACTGGATTCCCGCCTTCGCGGGAATGACGATTGGATGCTGCAACGGACTTTTGCAATTGTCTCCTGACAGCCAGCGAGAATCTATCATGCAACGACCTGCGGCCCCAGCTCCCCAAGTTCGTGCATCACGGCGGAGGTCAGGGCGACGGCGGCGGTCTCGGAACGCAGAATTCTGTTGCCAAGCCCGATTGTAACCGCGTCGTATTGCCGCGCCAGTTCAACCTCATCCTGCTCGAACCCGCCCTCCGGTCCGACGATGATGGATAGTGTGCTGAGGTCGGCCTCACCATCTGTCCGGCTTTCAAGTGAGGACTTTAGCGAATGAATAGATTCGGCCTCCCATGCCATCAGAACAGGCTTGGTCGCGGACTTCAGCGCCTCTTCCAGGGTTTGCGGTTCGTCCAGGGTAGGGAGTCTTGAACGACGGGACTGCTCCGCCGCCTCACGGATGATGCGCTGCCATCGCTGACGCCGGTTAGCCGATACATCCCTGCTCCTGCGCTCGGTCCTGCGCGTGATGATCGGAACGAATCGCATGCCTCCGAGTTCGGTGCACTTCTGGAGAGCCCACTCGAACCTCTCCGGCCTGATCATGGCCTGGTACAGGACTAGCCGCACCGTCGGTTCGCCGAGTCCTTCGCGTCGGCTCACTATCTGGCCCTCGGCCCGCGTCGCGTTCACAATGGAGAGGGCGACTGCGTACTCCAAGCCCGTATCGTCCAGAACAGTTACCTCGTCGCCGGGCGACATACGCAGGACGCGACTGATCTGCCTGGACAGGTCACGCGGGAAGGCTACAGTCTCGCCGCTGATGTATGAGGGGCTGACAAAGAAGCGGTGCATGGTACGCCCAGGGGTCTTTCGATCATTCTACGAGACACTGATCATGTGGCATAAATCACCCTCACCCTAGCCCTCTCCCTGAGGGAGAGGGGACGATTGGCTGACTGGCTGACACGGTTTTCAGATAATCGAAAGGCCCTGATGGTACGCCAGTCTCGATTGCCGTCAGGAGCGTCCGGGCGTCCAGATGAGCGACTGTTCCTCTTGCTCCCGCTCAGGCGTGGACTGGGGCTGCTGACCGGGGACCCAGAGGCCAGACTGGTCATCCACGTTTCCGGGCTGCTGGCGGTCGGGAGTCCATATCTCGGATTCGGGGGCGTCTTCCGGCTGTTCGACTCGCAGTAGTTCGGCAACCTCTTCAGGCACGTCCCCGCGCGGCAGGTAGTAGAAGTTTCCGAGACCGACAGACTCGATCAGCCTTCGGATGACGCCGACCTGGTTATCTTCGGCGGCTGGTATGTAGAGCGGCCTGCCCTGGTATCCAAACTCTATCGCGCCGCTGTGGGGGTGGGTGTCGGCGGGGTCGAGAATGCGACTGGCCTCTCGGAAGTTGCGGTGCGGATCGAATCCGAGTTCCGAGGCATATTCGACCGCGCCCCAGATGGTCTCGTGTGCCAGGCTTCCTTCTATGTCCAGTGGCGGCGTACCGGAGTAGAGGCGCGGTATCACCTCGTTGAAGAACGTCTCCCGGTTGACATTGGAGGCGTAGGAAGAGTCCTTGATACCGGTGCAGAGGTAGTCAACGATGTACTCGCCGAACAGGATATTGTCGTTGGGCTGACTTCGCGCCAGCAGCACTCGCGCGACACCCTGCTCCTGCCATCCCTGCTGCACCCACGCGCCTTCGACGGGCATCTGGCGAGCCATTCTAAGCAGCCTGCGCGGATTGATTCCGACCGGCGCCTGCGATTGCCTGCGCGCCTGTTTCTGCCTTCTCCTGGTTCTCTTCTGGAGGGCGCGCTGCTGTTTTTTGTGCTGATTTCGCTGCTTCTTGGGCAACTTACAACCGCTTCCCGTATAACATCCACACATTTGCGGATTGCCTAACCGACACTGTCAGACCGATCCTGTGGACGGATACGCTTATCCCGCTCCTAGTCATATTCACCGTACTCATAGGGATCATACTCACCAGGAAAATCTTCTGGGTCTTCTATCAGGAAGTTGAAGTCACTTGTACAGGCGACGCCTTCCAGAAGGAAAATCATCCTTGGATTTCTTTCTATGAATCTTATCAGCAGATTTCTCAGTTCATCGGCGTCCACAGAAGCCAGCAATTCCTCCAAAGCAGTGGTTGTCTTTAACTCGTTCGGTCCGCGCGCATATGTGAGAAAAGCCGCTACTATATGTTTGCAATAGCCGCCCCAATCGTATGGACAACTGCAAGAGGCGGTTTTCGGACTCTCTTCTTCAAGTCTGATACACACCCTGTACGGTCTGTATTCACTTCCTCGAACGGAGGCGAACAGGTGAGAACCCGCCATTACCAGATCGAGTACCGCTCCCCTGCGATAGTAGTCTTCACCACGTTCCAAGGATGCCTCAGACACGTAGTCCTGTATGTCTGTTTCATCAGGCATTGGACGCACCGATTCCGGGATGTCAGACTGATGCTATCAGCGCGATCCAGTCACCGTCAACGAACTTTTCTTCTATCGTCGCGCCCGCCGCTTCCAGCGACTCGATAACTCCCGGAAGATGCTTTTCGATGATGCCGGACGCGATGATCCTGCCGCCCGGCGCGGCGCACTCTGTGATGTGCGCTGCCATGTCAATGACGACTCTCGCGGATATGTTGGCGACAACCAGGTCGAAGGACTGAAATGGGGCCTTGGGGCTCGGCAGGGTGCCGCGAACGATTTCCACGCTGTCCTGGAGGCCGTTCATGCCAACGTTGGTGTGGCCGGCTCCGGCTGCGATGGGATCAATTTCGAGGCCGACCATGCTCTCCGCGCCCAGCTTGCCGGCGGCTATGGAGAGGATGGCGGAGCCGCATCCCAGGTCCAGGACCCTGGCGCTTTGGGGCATTGTCCGCTCGATCAGCTCGAGACACATCCTGGTAGTCGGGTGGTGCCCGGTGCCGAATGCCATGCCGGGGTCGAGGTGTATGATGACGTCGTCCGGTTCGGGATCGTGCTCGCGCCAGGAGGGGCAGATCACGATGCGTTTGCCGACCCGCAGCACATGGAAGAACTCCTTCCAGTTGTCTCGCCAGTCGTCCTCGGAAACGGGCCGCTCGCGCAGTTCGGAGACTGGAGCCAGATGAGCGACGAGGCGGACTCCGACATCTATCTGGGCGCGGCGTCTATCGGTTGTGGCGTCCTTGGGGAGATATGTCTTGACCGTAACGCGGTCGGGGACTGGGGGAGTCTCGCCTTCGTCGGGATTGAATCTGCCGGGCTGCTCGACCGCGACGCCGCCCTCGCCGTAACGATAGAAGATTTCGGACAGGGGCTCTACGTATTCGGGGGGAGCTTCGATGCTGAGCTCGATCCACTCGGGGGACATCTATTCGTTTCCGAATACGTCTTTGAACTTGTCGAAGATGCCCTTGTTGTTGGCGCTCAAGCCTTCTTCGCCCATGGACTCCGCCAACTCATGGAGCAGGCGGCGCTGTTCGTCGTTGAGCGAGGTGGGGACTTTGATCCTGGCGGTTACTACCTGGTCGCCTCGCCTGCCGGAGCGTAGGAATGGAACGCCCTTGCCCTTCAGGATGAAACTGTCTCCAGGCTGGGTTCCGGGAGGAATGGTGATCTCTTCTTCGCCGTCCAGGGTTGGAACGCTGATCTTCGCGCCCAGGGTCGCCTGAAGGATGGAGATGGATAGCGGAAGGTGTATGTCGGTATCGTCCCGCTCGAAGAGTTCGTGGTCGCGCACTCTAACGACGACGTACAGGTCTCCGGGCTTGCCGCCGTTGAGTCCGGCTTCGCCTTCCTGGTTCAGCCTGATCTGGATGCCGTCGTCTATTCCGGCGGGTATCGTGACCGCGAGTTTTCTGCTGCGCCGTTCGCGTCCGGCGCCTCTGCACTGTTTGCAGGGGTCGTTGATGATGCTGCCCTCGCCACGGCATACGCCGCAGGGGGTTACCTGCACGAATTGTCCGAAGAAACTCTGCTGGGAGCGGCGCACCTGGCCGGAGCCGGAGCAGTTGGAGCACATGGTGGAACCGGAACCCGGTTCGCTTCGACCGCCGTTGCAGCGAGCGCAGACGTCAATGCGCTCAATCTCGATCTCTTTCTCCACGCCAAATACGGCTTCCTCGAAGGTCGTGGTGATGGACGTTCGCAGGTCGTTGCCGCGACGCGGGGCGTTTGGTCGAGCGCGGGTCTGCTCTCCGAAGCCGCCTCCGAAGAAGGCGTCGAATATGTCACCGAATCCGCCAGCGGTGGCGTCGAAGCCGTCGAAGCCGCGACCTCCGTTGCCGCCCACCGCTGAGTGTCCGAACCTGTCGTATGTCGCTCTCTTGCGCGAGTCGGAGAGTACCTGGTACGCCTCGTTAACCTCTTTGAAGCGGTCCTCGGCTCCATCGCTCTTGTTGCGGTCGGGGTGGAATTCAAGAGCCAGCTTACGGAACGCCTTCTTGACGTCCTCTTCGGTGGCGTCGCGAGTTATACCCAGGACGTCGTAGTAGTCACGCTTGCTGGTGGTCATCTATGGATTTTGCCCTTACTTTCCGGTTCTCGAGGCGCATCTCAATATTCTGCGCATACCCAACGGACATTATATTAGTAACGTCGAATACCTACAAGTAGAACAGATGCGTTGTGTGGAGTATTCAGTTTTCTGAGTTCAGTTGTCAGGGGTCTTCGAGGAGGTAGTTGGTTTCTTCTTCGAGTTCTTCTATGAATTCAATATAGAATTCGAGTTCATCGCACTCATCGCAACCTCTGCACAGGCAGAAGTAGAAGTCGTCCCGGTCCAGGTCGTAGTAGTCGGCGGGATCGAATACGTAGGATCCGGGATCTTCCATTCGCTGGGTGAGCGACCTTGAAAGCAGGTCGTCGGGCACGACGACGACTCTGTGCTTGGGATTTCGTTCTCCGGCAAAGCGGTTGAATTCTTCTATTAGTCTTTCGGCCTCGGTCTTAGCGGAGTCTATGTTAGGCCTCTCAGCCGCGCGGCGGATGATGGAGCGGTAGATGGATTCCTCTTCCGGGGCGCAGTGTTCGCTGGCGTATTCGTGGTGTGGGCGGGGTGGGGAATTATCAATTGGGTCGGTGGTGTCTGAACTGTGATTCGTGTGATTGGGCTGATTGGGTGCGTTGTCTGAACTGTGATTTGTGTGATTTTGGTGATGGGCTGTGATTTCGGGATTGTCTGAAGCAGGATTTTCGGGATGGGTAGGATTTTCAGGATTAGGCTGGCCGGTGGCGGTGTCTGAACTGTGATTCGTGTGATTTTGGTGATGGGTCGTGATTTGGGAGTCCGTGGCGGCCGGTTGTGGGTCATGGGCGCCTACAAGGGACGCCCCTACCGGTTCGGAGGGAGACGCGAACTCGGTACGAGTGGGCGCCGGTGGAGTGGGTTCGTCGTCGTAGTCGAACTCTATCTGGCGGATGAGTTCTTTGGCTGCGGCCATGCGCAGGTGGGGCTTGTACTCGGGGTGGCAGCCCTTCATTATCTCCACGAAGCGGATGATGATGTCCCTGCCGTCGTTGGTCTCTTTCTTGACCAGGCGGTACAGTTCGGCTGTGGATGCGGCAGTGTCTCTCCCGGGGATGTCTTCGTCTTCGGGGTGGACTCTCTTGAAGGGAGTCTGGACGTAGTTTCTTCTGAGGTATCGCTTGCCTTCCTCAAGGCCGATTCTGGCGAGTATTCGGGCTGCTGCTATCTTGTGTGATCGGGCGTAGTCTTTGGCTCTGAGACCGTAGAGTTGTGGAGCGCCTTCGATATCCACGATGATGCTTTTCAGGTAGCGAACGACGTCTCGTCCTTCGTTGGTCTCTTGGAGGACGATCTGTTTGAGTTGCGAGTTTGGTCTTATCTTTGGCAATTTTCAATTAGCAGTTATGAATTATCAATTTCTCAGCGCACGTAAGTTCTGCATGGGTATAAAGTACAGGCGTTCTGTTGAGGTTGTCAAGGGTGATTTTGTATGGAGCAAGATGATGGGATGTACAGGATGGGCGCGGCGCGACCTTACCAGGGGGCGTGGAGGAACTGGATTCTATCGGAGGGCCAGTAGCTGAGCCAGGCGCGACCGATGACGTACTGGTCCGACACGAATCCCCAGTGGCGCGAGTCGCTGGATACCGGGCGGTTGTCGCCGAGGACGTAGATTGAATCAGACGGAACCCAGACGCGCCCGAACGAACGGGTGTCGGCGCTCACGACATAGGGTTCGTCCAAGGGGATTCCGTTCCTGATGACCTGTCCCCCATCTATCTCGATGTAGTCCCCGGGAAGCCCGATTACTCGCTTGACGAACTCGCGGGACGGGTCTTCAGGGTACAGAAACGCTATCATGTCGCCGTAGTCCGGCAGCTGGGACACGATAAGGGAACCACCGTCGTCGGAATTCTCGACGAACGGAATGAACCGCTTCAGCGCCGCCGGGTTCAGCCCCACATACGCCAACTTGCTCACTATGATATGCTGCTCGTTGACGACCGTGGGACTCATACTCATGCCGTCTATCCTGATATTCTGCACGCTGAAATACAGAGCGGCGAATACCACGATGAACAGAGCGGCGGCGTCCAGCGCCTCACGTATGAACTGCCGCACTTGCCATTGGCTCCGGTGAGTATTCGAGGATGATGAAACTACTAATCAACCGAGAAGCATCCCAATGGCCGCGACTCCGGAGCCTAGCCCGGCCATTCCGATAGGCACAAGCCACCGGGTTCTCCGGTCCATCCGGGAACCTCCCCGGTATTGGAGAACAGCGCTTTCCGAGTCCGCAACGTTTTCATATCGTCCGCGCATACTCCAGTATAGGTGAGGCACTCGAATCAAGAACAGCATCCCGAGCAGCAACATGAAGGCGGGCCGGGCAGTTGTCAGCAAGATGAGCGCGAACGCCAGGGCAGCATAGATCGCTATATTCAGCAGTGTGTTGAAACCGACCCGAAGCCACAGTCCCCCTGTCGTTGTCGTATATGGAGTCTTCCATGGCCGGATGTCATGGAAGTCTTGCGGTGCAACTTCGGGCCGCAGGCGGTCCACGAAGAATTGTCCCACGACGTAGAACATCATGCCCAGCAGCAAAAGGGAGAGGAGGTAGTCTCCGGTGACAGCGGAGTGCGAAATCGTACTCCAACTGATCGAGGCGAGTAGCACCCCTGTTACCAGGTAGAATATCATTCGTAGGAATAACGGACCCAAGTAATATCTCCTTTGAAGTCGCGTAAGCTATACATCCAAAACTAAAGATTTTCAGGATTCTTTCGTCAAGGACACTGCGCAGGTCGATGATCTGCTGACTCGCGTCCATTTCTCCGTCTCTACAACACCGACCCCCGACACTTTGGACGGGGGTCGGGCATATAGAGGTTAAGCGGTTCTGCGAAATTCCATCATGGGTTGAATGAATCCCATGTTACTCGGTAGGGTCCTGTCAGACACTCCGTCAATTCCAAGTTGGCGTTGGCATCGCTTCTGCGATTACCACCAACTCCTGCATCGTCAGGGTGGGATGATACAGCCTGATATCAACATTGCTTTCCCACCAGCTAAGACTCCCTATAACGTTGACTTGCGTGCCGATATTCGTAGTCTTGACGAACGGATCCTTCCCTCTTCCTGCATTACCCTTAACAGTGGCCTGCCTGAAAGATCCCGTAACCAACTCACTGAAGTCCTTGGAACCGTAATGTGTTCCCAAGGATATTTTCAGGCCATCGGAGTATATGATGTAAACCTGTTTGAACTCATCTGAAACGCCCTCGTCCGACGCCCACACTTCATCTATCTCGCCGCTAACAGCACTCTGCGGTGGTATGGGTATCGTGAACGGCGTTCGGCCCTGCGCTTCTGCCAAAGTCACTCTCTCACCAGCAATTGGGCTGCCGCCGGGAGGACCCGGTACGACATCAACAACACGAGGAGCCGGGATAGGTATGCTGGTTGGGGCATTTCGATCAGACGGCAGTATCTGCGTCACAACGACCACCCCTATCACAGCCGGGATGAGCAGCAGGACAACAATTCCAAAGGCGATTTTCTTCTTCATATGGCACCTCTATTCTCAATGTTAATCACAAATACTTCACCGGGACAGACACACGAGGCAGACCAGCTAGCAGGAAGTCCCTGAACCCTTTCGTACCTTGAACGCTGTATCGGAAAGTGAATCTATGCAGTAATCCGGGTCGCTTTCCTGGGTTATATTCATATCTTCCCAATCCGACCGTGTGCCAATTGACTTCATCCTTTGGAGACCCCACCAGTGACTCTCTTCTACATTGTCACAGGCATAGTTGCGTTCCTGCTGAGCGCCAACATTCCCATGACCCATGTCAAGAGTCTTTGTCTTCTTGAGATCGCCTCCAGCATACCATTTCCACACCGAGCCAGATGACGACACCCTGCGTGTTTCAAAGCTTTGCGATGTGCCAACCGTCAGTGTATCGTGGTAATCGACATCCCAATCGCCATCTGTAGCCCAAACAGTCATCTCTCTGGGGCCGTTCCAACCTCCACGCCAGATCCAGCCAACCTCAGCGAAATTATCTGCGTTGTACACTACCCACGTCGAATTGACAAAGAATTTATCGTCGGATCCTTCCACAGACGCGTCCTGAATTCTGTTGGCTCCGTAGGCCCCATAATAGGCGTTAAGGGTTTCGTCTTCTACTGCTGACCAATAATGTCCGTTGCATGTACCCGCCTCTACCGAGGTCCCAGCTGCGAAAACTAAGAGCACGGCAAGCAGGATAACTTCCAGTACAAACACCACGCCCAGGAAGCGTGTATTAAGCACGATACTCATCTTTCCTCCTCATTTCCTTTTCAAGTGAATTCTCTTAACCGTGCAAAACCTTAGGCTACCTCAGAGATGCAGGAACAGGTACAAATGAACCTATTTCGGACCGCATCCGCTCAAAACATAGGTACAAACGAACCTATTTTGAGTGGTAGGTCGGATTCCGGCCCGAAACAGGGCAATCCAGAATCAGAGCGGGCAATGCGAAGTGGGAAGGAACAGGGGCAACTGTGGGGACGCGAAAGAAGGAGCCGGACGAGTCAAGTCAGCCTGTGCCTTCAGAGGTATCGGGACTGTCCTCGGTATCCATCAGGATGCCGCGCCTGGCGGCGTATGAAATCAGCTTGTAGCGTGAGTCCAGTCCCAGCTTGGATCGGATGCGGACAATGCCGTTACGCACGGTCGTCGGGGCGAGGTTCAGATTCTCGGCTATCTCCTCGTTTCCGCAACCCTCTCCCACCATCCTCAGCAGCGCCACCTCCCGCTCAGACAGTAGGCCCGGGATGAAGTAGGCGGTTTCACGGTCAGCCAATTTCTGTTCTTGAATTTTCCTTCTATCCAATGCTATTTCCTCGTCTTTTCCAGACCTGTGTTAGACTTGCCGTCCCTAGAATGGGGGCGGCAAGATCAATTGTCGCCTTGTGGACGGGGCGGCGTAAATTACATAAATCTGTAAGTTACCGTCCAGGACACTTGCGGTATTGAATAATAGCAACAGGAGGTTATAAGGTACGTGAACGTAGCCGAAGTTCTTGAAGCGATGAACGGATCGCCATACGGCGTTTACGCGGTGGACGCAGACCAGAGGATCATCCACTGGAACCCCGCCGCCGAGGAGATTCTTGGATACAGGAGCGAAGAGGTAGCCGGACTGCGCTGCTACGAGGTTTGCGCGAGTCTGCCGCCGAATGGAACCGCGCCCATCTGCATCGAGGGATGTCCGTCCCTGGATATGGCGAGGCAGGGTATCAAGCCGCCCGTGACCCAGGTCAGAATGAGATGCTCATCGGGCGAGCGGAAGTGGGTCTCGATTATTCCGCTCATCGTCCAGACGGAACACGATGAGGATGAGACCGTTATCATACACCTCTTCCATGAGGGGACAGACGATAGGCAGACTATAAGAGTCTCGGAGAGCGTCCGAAGCCTGTTCGCGTCCGATGACGATCTCAAACCCCTGACTCGCAGCGAGCTCCGGGTGCTACGCATGGTAGCCTCGTCTATCGAGGACGCGGAGATAGCCGACAAACTCGGTGTCACCCTCCACACTGTTCACGCTCACATCCGCAACGCGCGCAAGAAGTTGAACGCCAAGGACAGGCTGGAAGCGGTTCTGGTCACGCAGCGACGCGGGCTGCTGTGAAGGCGCGGCGGGCGACGGGAAGCGGGCGGACTTGCTAACATTAGGTATGGGAGCGATTTAGCTGATGGGAGGATGAAAATGGCTCCGTACAAGATCAATGAGCGCGCGCTGTCGTGGGTTCCGCCGGAGCAGATCGAGGAGCAGGCACTGGACCAGATACGGAATATCTCCGGTATGCCGTTCGTGTTTCGGCACGTAGCGGTGATGCCGGACTGTCACTTCGGCCTGGGGGCTACCGTCGGGTCCTGCATTCCCACCAGGGACGCTATCATCCCAGCCGCCGTGGGCGTGGACATCGGCTGCGGCATGATCGCGGTGAAGACATCGCTCAGCAGGTCGGATATGCCGGAAGACCTCTCGGACCTGCGCGTGGCTATAGAGAGCCGAATCCCTCTGAGCGCGGGCCGCTATAACGGACGGGTGAGAAAGACCGCGCGTCCGAGAGTCGAACTGCTGGAGGAGAAGGCGGGCGACAGGCTGGGATTCTACGACAAGATATCCAAGAACTGGCGAAAGCAGCTGGGTTCGCTCGGCTCAGGCAACCACTTCATAGAGATAGTTGTGGACGAGAACGACGGCATCTGGGCGTTCCTGCACTCCGGCTCGCGCGGAGTCGGGAACAGGTTGGCGACCCACCACATCCGCAAGGCGAAGGCGCTGATGGAGAAGATGTCGGTCTCGCTGCCGGACAAGGACCTGGCATATCTGACCGGCGGCACGGAAGAGTTCGACGACTACATCCGGGATCTGGACTGGGCGCAGTTCTTCGCACTGCTGAACCGCGAGGAGATGATGGAGCGGGTACTGGGAGCGCTGCGCTATCGCACGAGCGACTTCGAAGAGACGGAGAATATCCAGTGCCACCACAATTTCACTCAGAAGGAGAGCCACTTCGGAGAGGACGACGTATGGGTCACCCGCAAGGGAGCTATCCAGGCGCTGGAGGGCCAGATGGGGCTGATTCCCGGTTCGATGGGAACCAGGAGCTACGTGGTGCGAGGCAAGGGGGACCTCGAGTCGTTCCAGACCGCGCCGCACGGCGCGGGACGCCGCTTCTCACGCAGGCGAGCCAGGGAGAGTTTCGACATGGGCGACTTCGACCGCTGGATGGAGGGCATAGAGGTGCGCCGGTCGGAGGCGTTCCTGGACGAGCTTCCGGGGGCGTACAAGGATATTGACCTGGTCATGGAGCAGTCCAGGGAGCTTGTTGACGTGGTCCACACGTTCAGGCAGATAGTGAACGTGAAGGGGGCGTGAGAGGCTGGGTGCGCGGATAGGCATACTGGGCGGGACGTTCGACCCGATTCACGAGGGACATCTGCTGATAGCGGAGTCGGCGCGCGAATGCCTGGGACTGGACAAGGTGATCTTCATACCCGCCGGACGCCCCTGGCTCAAGTCCGGCCAGTCAGTGACGGATTCCGCCCACCGGCTGGCGATGGTGGAGTTGGCTATCGAGGGCAATCCGCGCTTCGAGGTCTCCAGGATAGAGATAGAGCGCCCCGGTCCCACCTACACGGTGGATACGCTGGCTGAGTTGAGACGACGTATGGGGGACGCCGACCTGTACCTGATTCTGGGCATGGACTCGGTGCGCGAGCTTGGTCGCTGGCACCGGCCTGAGCGGATATTCGAGTTGTGTTCGGTAGCTGGCGTATCCAGGCCGGGTGTCGCGGATGTTTCGGCAGGCGATCTGGAACGGGCCTTCCCATCGTCCGCAGGCAGGGTCAGGATGGTAAGCGGGCCCATGGTGGACACGAGCGCGACGGACATACGGTCGCGCGCCGCGGGAGAGGCGACGCTGCAAAGCGTACCGGATTCGGTGCGCGACTATATCCGCAGACACTCGCTGTACACTGAACGGGATGCAACATCCTGACCACGATGCCCTCACGGAATAGTAACGGTGAAATTCGGCCCCGGCGAGAAACTAGCCATGGTCACCTACGGTCAGCCAAGCATCCCTCGAATCTCTTCCGCCTGTTTGTCACTCACGATTCTGATGACCTTGCTGGACGGATCTTCCGACGCGACACCGCGGACAGCCTTCCTACCATTCTTCAGGGTCACTAACTCCGGGTCCTTGATGACCACCATCTTCCGCAACTTTACCGAATATGCCTTCAACTCTACCATCGCTCTTCCTTGATATTAGCTTTCGTGTACATATTTTTTAACAGACTCCCCCGACAGTCTCGGGCGCAGTGGGTCAGATTACTTTCCTACGTCTCCCTTGTCAATCCCTCCGGCAGGACTGGAAGCATCACAGAAGTGATTGGCACCCTAACCCTCTCCCTTGAGGGAGAGGGGATTAAAGGGCACTCCCAAGCGTGAGCCGGTATTTATGAGATGGCTTGTAGTCCCGGCATTGGCATATCGGAAATTATAAAGTAATATTGGCTGCCGGCTGAACTAAATATAGTTTTCATAATAGACTGGGAGGAGCCATTATGACCGGGTATTGCATGAAGTGCAGGGAATCGCGCGAGATACAGGAAGCCGAGCAGGTAACCATGAAGAATGGTAGGCCGGCCACGCGAGGCAAGTGCGGACTCTGCGGTTCTACAATGTTCAGAATAGGCAAAGCAGCTTAACAGGCGAGACAATCTTAGAAAGAGGGCGCGGCCTTGGCGATCAGGGCCGCGTTCTGCTGTTCAGGTACTGGCGCCAGGCGTCAGCCACCGACAGGCCCTCACCTTCTTCGTCCAGCGGCTCGTCTTCGTCGTAATCGTAGTCGTAACCATACGAGTCCGGGTCCACAGTCTGGACAGGCTCGGCGTCGCCCACGTCCTTCAGGTATTGAAGAAACCTGAGCGCCGTGGAAAGTTCCTCTTCGGGAAGCTCTTCGACCAGTTGGTGTATGGATTCCTTTATCACCATGCGTCCATCCTGTATCCCTCGGCCGGGGTGCTATCCAGACCATTGTATCACTAATGGCAATATCCGTCAGTGAACATTTCTGAACTCGTTCCCGGATTTTCGCCAAGTCCAGGCCTGCTACGGCCGAGAGGGGTGGGTATTCAGCCTGATCACCCCCATCCCCGCATCAAGTACGGGGCAGGCTCTACCTTTCCCCCTTGACATGGGAAGGTTAGAGCCTGCCCTTATGAGCCTGTCGAGGGGGAAGGGTAGGCATTTACCCTCACCCTAACCCTCTCCCAGAGGGAGCTCACAGGGATAGGTATTATTATGTCAAGTAGAAGGCCATCAGGCCAAACAATGGTTCGATCTATGGTTCATAAAGCTGAAATCTCAACTTTGACGCACTCTCAGAACTGTGTTGAGCCGACGCCAGATCCTCGCGCCCTCCAGAGTTTTATACCTAATTTCAGATTTTACCTACCCCTCTCAGCCCAGAGGGAGAGGAGACTTTCTGCTGACGTTCATAGGCGATTTGCACTTTTGCCTGCCCTTGTCAGCCTGTCGAGGGGGGAAGGGGACTCTACCCGCACGTTAATTTACACTTTCTTAACAAGAATACAACAGAAATGTTACATTCTGGAAAAGATTCGGTAATATCCGTTCAGTATCGTGGATTACCGAAAGGTATCAGCCCCCATCCACATTAGGAGGTATATCGCTTGACTAATACCAGTATATTTAGCCCCACACCCTTCAAACTCAAACTCGTCATGGTGGCGCTTCTGGGCATCGGAATCTTCATCGGCACTATTGGAGTGGCCTACGCGCAGGACGTTTCAGCCGCAGACGTTGACAGCAAGGTGGAAGACCTTGTTCTAACGGTCGCGGCTGCGCTGGTCTTCTTCATGCAGGCCGGATTCGCGTTCCTTGGAGCGGGCCTGATTCGCTCCAAGAACACGGTCAACTACATGACAAAGTCGTTCCTGGACTTCTGCATAGCGTCGCTCGGCTTCTGGGCATTCGGATTCGCGCTGATGATGGGCGGAGGCGCCGCATCCGGCTTCATCGGCCTGGAAGGATTCTTCCTGGCCGACTTCACCGACTCCGACCTGGTCGGCTGGTTCTTCCAGATGGTATTCGCCGGAACGGCCGCGACCATAATCGCGGGCGCGGTGGCAGAGCGCACCAAGATCAACGCCTACTTCGCGTATAGCTTCATCGTGGGCGCGGTCGTCTATCCTATATATGGACACTGGGCCTGGAGCGACGAAGGATGGCTGACCCAGATAGGCCCCGGACTGGCGGACTACGCCGGTTCCGCGGTCGTTCACATGATTGGTGGATTCCTGGCGCTTGCCGGCGCGATAGTAGTCGGCCCTCGCAGGGGCTTCCGCGAAGGCGCGGACCTCAAGGGACACAACATGCCCTACGTGGTAATCGGCACCTTCATCCTGTTCTTCGGATGGTTCGGATTCAACATCAACTCCGGCAGCCTCGGTCTGAACGCTGTCAACACCCTGCTCGCGGGCGCGGCGGGCGCGACCTCGGCCATATACGTCGTCCTGTTGCGCACGGGCAAGGCGGACATCGAGATGGCGTGCAACGGCGCGCTGGCCGGGCTCGTGGGCATCACCGCGGGCTGCGCCTATGTTGACCCCTGGGGCGCGGTCGTGATCGGTCTGATCTCCGGCGTGATAATGATCTTCGGCGTCGAGTTCGTGAAGAACGTCATCAAGGCGGACGACCCGGTCGGCGCGGTTACGGTGCACGGCATCTGCGGCGCCTGGGGTGTCCTGGCAGTCGGTCTCTTCGCGGCCGGCAACAACGATGTGAGCGGGCTCTTATACGGCAACGCCGAGCAGCTGCTTCCGCAGATCGTCGGTCTGCTCGTGGCGGCGGCATGGGGATTCGGAGCCGGCTTCGTCCTCTTCAAGGCTATTGACCTGAGCATGGGTCTGAGGGCCTCCGAAGAAGAGGAGTTGGAAGGTCTGGACGAGCCCGAACACGGCACGTCGGCCTACCCGGAGATGGCAGGATAACCGCCAGCTAATCCAGAACAACCCTTCCCTATTCACAAGGCTCTGACCGCTCCAAGGGGGCTTGAGCGGTCGGGGCCTTTCTCTTTTGGCGGAGGAGGGAATCACCCTCACCCCAGCCCTCTCCCTGAGAGAGGGGGTTGACTGCATATTTACCTGCCCATGTGAGCCCATCGGGGGAGAGGGGATTTTCGCGCCGCGGGGGAACGCGGCGGGCAAATTTGGCAGTCTGTGGTATATTTAATCATATGTTACACAAATTTAACATTTGAGTAACACGCCCGAAACAATGATCCTGGATAATGTGAAACATAGAACAAACGCGATGCCGAACCGATAGAGAGGCCCTCGGCATCGGATCACTCAGACAGGAGTCAGTAAACAAATGGGTATCGAAGCAGTTCTCGGCGGAATAGCATTTGCGGGGTTGTTCGGACTATGGGTCATCCTGCCGAGCAAGGTCCGCAAGAGCAGAGAAGAAAAGTAGTCGAGTTTACAAGTACCCTGCCAGTGATGCCAACCGGCATCGGCAGAAGAGTCAAAACCGATAACCTTCACTAAAAAAGCGCCTGGGCCGACCGACTCGACCAGGCGCTTTCTAATGTAAGAGCATAGTGTGTAAAATGACTTCGGCGCTCAGCCCCCAACAGCCAAGCGGCCGCTTCGGCGAGAAGACAAAACAGATACAAGGAGTGGAAGCATGACCCCAGAAGATGTCATAAAACTAATACAGGACGAGGGCGTCGAGATAATTGACCTCAAGTTCACCGACCTTCCCGGAACGTTGCAGCACGTCGGCGTGCCGCCTAACGAGGTCAACGAGAGCCTCTTCGCCAACGGTACCGGATTCGACGGCTCCAGCATTCGCGGTTTCCAGACGATTGACGAGAGCGACATGCTCCTCGTGCCGGACCCCAGCACCGCGGTCATAGACCCGGTTTACAACATCAAGACCCTCAGCCTGCTCTGCAACATCCGCGACCCGCTGACCGGCTCCGACTACACCCGCGACCCCAGGTACGTCTCGCAGAAGGCGGAAGCGTACCTCGCCTCCAGCGGCATCGGCGACACCAGCTACTGGGGCCCGGAAGCGGAGTTCTTCATCTTCGACAGCGCCAGCTACGACCAGGACGCGCACTCGGCGTACTACAACGTGGACTCGGACGAGGGCGTCTGGAACGCAGGCAACCGCTACATGCTCGACGGGAAGACCCTCAGCAAGGGACACAGGCCACGCCATAAGGGCGGCTACTTCCCCGTACCTCCCACAGACACCCTGAGCGACATCCGCTCAGAGATGGTCATCGAGATGCAGAAGTTCGGCATGGTCATCGAGAAGCAGCACCACGAAGTGGCGACCGCCGGCCAGGCCGAGATTGACATCGTCTATGACACCCTGACCAAGACCGCCGACAACATAATGATCTACAAGTACCTGGTGAAGAACGTCGCCGCGAGGCACGGCAAGACCGCAACGTTCATGCCAAAGCCGCTGTTTGGCGACAACGGCACGGGTATGCACACCCACCAGAGCATCTGGAAGGAAGGGACGAACATATTCTACGGCGACGGCTACGCGCACATGAGCGACACGATGAAGTATTACATCGGCGGCCTGCTCAAGCACGCTCCCGCGCTTCTGGCGTTCGCAGCCCCGACTACCAACTCGTATCGTCGCCTGGTTCCGGGCTACGAAGCGCCGGTCAACCTGGCCTACTCGTCGCGCAACCGCAGCGCTTGCTGCCGCATTCCGGCGTACTTCGACACGCCGCCCGCGAAGCGCATCGAGTTCCGCTGTCCAGACCCGACGGCCAACCCGTACTTCGCCTTCAGCGCGATGCTGCTTGCGGGCATAGACGGCATTCGCAACCAGATTGATCCGGGCGACCCGCTGGACGTTGACCTCTACGACCTTTCCCCCGAAGAGGCCGCCAACGTACAGCAGGTTCCGGGCAGCCTGGAAGAGTCTCTGGACGCCCTCGAAGGCGACCACGAATTCCTGCTGACCGGGGACGTGTTCACGTCGGACCTGATAGAGACGTGGCTGGACTACAAGCGCTCTAACGAGGTTGACGAAGTACGCCTTCGCCCACATCCCTACGAGTTCTTCCTGTACTACGACGCCTAAACCGCGCTAGTAAAGAACGCAGAAAGAGAGGCGACCATGAGATGGTCGCCTCTCTTTTGCTTTTGTCAGAATCAGATCTGTCGGAGGCGCGGGTCGAAGTAGTCGCGCAGCCAGTCGCCCAGGAAGTTCAGGGCGAGGACGGTGAGTCCGATTCCGACGCCCGGTATGATCGCTATCCACCATGAAGTGGCTACGTAGTTGCGTCCGTCGGCTACCATGCTGCCCCATGCGGGGTTGGGAGGCGGGATCCCGACACCCAGGAAGCTGAGCGTTGACTCGGCCAGGATTATCTGCCCGGTTCCCAAGGTCGCCACCACTATCAGGGTGTTGGTCACGCCCGGGAGCAGGTGCTTCCAGATGATCCGAATCGGCGACGCGCCCACGACCTTGGCGAGCGCGACGTAGTCCATCTCCTTGAGTTGCAGGACTTCGCCTCTCACCTGCCTGGCGTAGCCGCCCCATGCGAAGAGGGACAGGATTATCAGGAGCGTTCGGAAACTCGCTCCAAAGACGCTCACGACCACGAGAGCCGCTAACAGGAATGGCAGGGCATTGGTCAGGTCCACGAGACGCATGATGATCTCGTCCACATGCCCGCCGGCATATCCCGATATCGCCCCCAGAAGCGCACCCAGGGCCACACCTATGGCCATGGTAAGCGCGGCGAAGGTGAGGGACACCCGCGCGCCATGCATCATACGGGTCAGTAAGTCACGGCCCTGGTGGTCGGTACCCAGGATGTGATCCATGGATCCGCCCTCCTGCCAGAAGGGGGGTGTCTCACGCGCTCTGAGGTCGCCGCGCACCGGATGGTAGGGAGCGAGGAACGGCGCGGTTATTGCCGCGAACGCCAGTATGAACAGGATGGCGACCGGAATTACCGGCCACCTCCTAAATTGCTCGTAGGCTTGGCGGAGTCCGGTACTGGGTTTGAGTTCTATCTGCGCGGCTTGGTTGTCCTGTTCGGTCATGTCGAAATCAACTGTACCTGATGCGTGGATCTACGACTGCGTACAACACGTCTATGAGAAAGGCCGCCACCACATATATAACCGCGAACACGAGCACCGCGCCCACAAGTATCGGGAAGTCGTTGTTGAACACGGCGTTGAGGGCGAGCACACCTATTCCGGGCCATGCGAATATCGTCTCAGTGATCACACTGCCGGTGGCGAAGCCCGCCATGAGCAGCCCGCCGAAGGTGAGCGGCGCGATGATAGCGTTTCTGAGCGCGTGCTTCCACACTATCGTCATCTTTCCTACACCTTTCGCGCGAGCGAACGTCACGAACTCGGATTCCATGACGTCGAGCATCGCGGAGCGTGTGAGGCGCAGGAATCCGGCGGCGGCCAGCCAGCCGAGTATGACGGACGGCATTATGAAGTGCTTTATCTCGCCCCTGCCCGACGTGGGCAGCCACCCTAATTGCACCGAGAATATCAGGATGAATACGATGGCCAGCCAGAATGGAGGCAGTGATTGCCCGAGTATAGCGAACGTCCTGCCTATGTAATCCCAGAGCGTACTCCTGTAAACCGCTGATACGATACCCAGAGGAATGCCGAAGATAGCGGCGAAGACGAACCCGCCAGCCGTCATCTGCATGGTTACCGGCACACGTTCCATCACGGCCTCGAACGCGGGACGCCCGTTGACGATGGACTCACCCCAGTCCCCTGTAACCGCCTTTCCCAGCCAGATGAGATACTGCAAGGGCAGCGGCTTATCCAGGCCCATCGCCTTGCCCCACGCTTCCCAACGCTCCGGATCGAGGTGAGAGTACTCGGTGAGATAGAGCAGACGCGGGTCCCCGGACATACGTGAAAGCGCAAAAACTATCACTGTGGAGAGCAGTATCGTCCACAGTGAATAGAACAGGCGACGAGCCAGAAACTGTCTCATGCCCAAGTTACATACCCCCGAGAAATGGGGGATGTCAGACCTGACACCCCCATCCTAACCTTCCCTCATCGAGGGGGAAGGGACTTTTGCAATCGTCGCGCCGCTACTTGAGTGTGATTGACTCGAAGTTCCGGCGGTTTCCGGGCTTCAGGTCCCAGTCGGAAACTATGGTCGGGTTGAAGTAGAGAGGGTCTGGCGAGAACACGATGCCCACGCCTATCTTCGTGTCGAAGAAGAAGTCGCCCATCTCGATGTTCGCCTCTACGCGAGCTTCCCTGTCGCGTGGCGCGGCATTGACCTTCTCCATCGCCTGGAATGTCTCAATCGCCTCGATACCCCAGTTCCAGTCGCCTTCGCTCCAGGTAGAACCCTCTGCCGCGGCGAATCTGGGCAGGTCCATCGTCGCCGTCTCATTTCCGCCCAGCCAGGCGTAGAGGTATTCAGTCTTTCTCTCCACCAGCTTTGGCCTGAACGCCTGGTACGCCGTCCGGTCTATCCTCGGCGTGAGCCCAATGTTCGCCCACATCGTGGCCGTCGCTTCCCACACTTCCTGATTCAGAGCGCCGATGTCCGGGGCGACGAATATCGGTATCTCGAAGCCGTCTCCGTAGCCGGCCTCGTTGAGCAGTTCGATTGCCCTGTCCGGGTCGTAGGGGATTATCCACCTGTCGGGATGTTCGGGAAGCACGCTAACGAAGTAGGGCACATACTCGGGGCGTCCGACGCCGAGGAGGACTTGTTCATTGATCAGATCCCGGTCAATGGCGAGAGCCAGAGCTTCGCGTACCTTCCGCGCTCTCTCGTGCCGTTCGGGATCGTTGGGGTCGCCTATCCAGGGGTGGTCGTCGTCAGGCAGGAAGCCGGGCCGGGGTGGAACATCCTCGTCCCTGTCATGGTACTTCTGCTGCCAGAAGTTGCCGCCCATACCGACGAACTGCTGGGCGCCGCCAATATGGTCGTTAGTGGGCTCGATGCCGGAGTCTTTGAGGTCCTGCAGGAAGCTGATGGGCACCGAGTCTATGACCGCGACTTCGCCGGTCTTGATAGCGGCGACCCGCGTCGAAGCCTCGCCCATCTCCAGCACCCGCAGTGTGTCGAATGACGGCTTGTTCCCATAGTAGTCGGCGAAAGCCTCGCCTACGAACTCATTGTCCGCCGTCCAACTGGACATCTGGAACGCGCCGGTGCCTATCGGGGTCTGGAGAGCGACGTCCGCGCCTGCGTCGTCCACGTGCTTCTTGCTCGTGATGTTGACGATGCCCAGGTATATTCTTTCCCACTCGGTAGTGAACTGTTCGATTGGGAATTCGACCGTGTCGGAGTCAATGACGATGAGCGGCTCGAGATGGTTGTTGATGAAACCGACCGAGCCGTGAATGGACTCGGGGTTTTCCAGAGCGGCGTCGCCGTAACTCCACTTGACATCCTCCGCCGTCACTTCGCCCCATCCGCCATGGAACTGGACGCCGGACCTTATGTCCACGGTCACGGACGTCAGATCCTCGGACAGTGTATAAGACTGGGCGAGCCATGGAGTGTGACTGAGGTCGCCCTCGCGCTGGACGAGCTTCTCCATTACGCTAATTCTTTCGGGTATTTGCTCGGGGCCGCCGCCCGTCTGTTTGCCGGGCAGGCCAGTCGGAGCTCCGAGCTTCACCATGGCGACGGTCAGGGTGCCAGCCGTTTCCATTGACATGGCCGGAGCCGTAGTTGGAGCGGGCGCGGGAGCGGCAGTCGGCGCGGGAGCGGTGGTCGGGGCCGGAGCGGCTACGGGGGCGGCTGTCGGGGCCGGAGTTCTGGGGACCGGTGTAGAGAAGTTGACCTGCCCCGGCACCCGTTCCTCGGTCGCGCAGGCGACGAGGGCCAGGGACGCCGCCAGCGCGGCGACGGCCAACAACGGTACAATAAATCGTCGGTTCGAGAGGAGTCTAAAACTCATTGTGGTTCCTCCAAAATTGAAAAGACGTGAAACTACGGAATGTGTCGCACGGCGGCATATTGCGCTTATCGGGAAGAGGACATCCCGAGTGCCTGAAACAGTATCACCGAGCCGATTTGGTGTCAATCAGCCATGAACAGGGATTGGCGAATATCAAATGGCGAAACATCTTTCTCGCGAGGCAGTGGATTAGAGAGATTATCCGGAAGTCAGCCGACGTATGTTGGCGGGGCTCGTGTGCATCTTCAGGATCCGGTGTTCCTCGGATTATGTGAGCTTTCCTACTGCATCGTGAGTTACTATGTTCAAGAGATGCAAACGCCATCACACGGAGGAATCTGATATGCCTTTTTCCGAATTTGGTCGGCCCAAGGCTGACCTCAATATCCGCGTGAGCGGGAATACGTTTCGACCCGGCGACGAAGTAGAGGCCCGCGTGGAGCTTATGCCCAGGGAGGACTTTCACGTCAGGCTTGGCAAGGTCGAGTTGGTTCGCGTGGAGACCTGCGTTCAGATAACCAGAAGCCAGTACGGGACGCACTATTCCGCGAAGACACACGACACCAGCCTCGCCGAAGAGACGCTCATGGAGAATCAGACCGTCCGCAGAATGGGCGGCAGTTCGACCAATGTGAGGTTCGCGCTGCCGGAGGACGCGCTTCCCACACTGAACGGCGCGGTCGTGCAGAAGATCGAGCCGGGCATCGCCTACGAGGTCAGGGGCTCACTGGATGTGGCCAGAGGGCGCGATATCAGCGAAAGCCAGGAATTTACGGTTGTCAGGATGCCGACGCCGGACGTCGCTACGCCGCTTCCGGCGGTCGAGGAAGCCGAACACAGGCAATGTGCGCTCACGCTGGACATGTCCCGGAGCCGGGCATGGTCGGGGGACAGGATAGAGGGCAGCCTGGGCGCCCAGATGACGGAGGACGTGGACGCCGCCGAGGTCAGAGTCGAGCTCGTCAGATCCGAAAAGTTCGGCAACGAGGCGCAGGATCACGTCGTGGACAAGGCTGTCTTCGACCAGGACGCCACGCTGCAGTCCGGCCAAACCCACGAGTGGCGCTTCTCCCTGGACATTGGCGAGGTTGACGTGCCAAGCCTGGAAACCGAAAAGTCGTCCGTCACGTGGCTGGTGAAGGGCATACTGGACAGGAGGATGCGGCGCGACCTGCGGGTGGAGCGGGAAATCGCCGTTGACTTCTGAAGACCTGAAATGAGATTCTGTTCGCGGGAGGCCAACCATGACGGATGACTTCGTAATCCAGACCGAGGGATTGACCAAGCGGTTCGGCGATGTCGTCGCGGTGGACGGGCTTTCGATGGAGGTGCAGCGAGGGCGCATCTACGGACTGCTCGGACCGAACGGTTCGGGCAAGACGACCACCATGGGTATGCTGCTCGGTCTGCTGAGGCCGTCCGCGGGCAGTTACAGGCTGTTCGGATCGGATACCGGATACGATGAGGCGCTGCGGCGCATCGGCGCAATGGTGGAAAGCCCGACCTTCTACCCGTACCTGACCGGGCGACAGAACCTGGAATACTTTCAAGGTGTGATTGGACGCGGCTCGCGGGACGAGTTGGACGCGCTGCTGGACAGGGTGGGCCTGACAGGACGCGGCGACGACAAGTTCCGCACATACTCGCTGGGCATGAAACAGCGGCTGGGAATAGCCTATACGCTCATAGGCGACCCTGACCTGGTGTTTCTGGACGAGCCGACGAACGTTTGGATCCGGAGGGAATGATAGAGGTGCGCGAGCTAATCCGCGACATCGGCGCGGGCGACCGCACTGTGCTGCTGTCCAGCCACCTTCTGCACGAGGTGGAACAGGTCTGCGACAGCGTTACCATCATCTCTAGGGGCAGGCTAGTGGCACAGGGTGCGGTGGCCGAACTGATAAGCGCGAACGGGCGCGAGCAGATACGGGTGAAGTCCACAGACAACGGCAGGGCGCGCGGGATACTCTCAGCGCTGGACTGGGTTGAGGACGTCGCGCCTGTGGAGGACACGCTGCTGGTGACCGCGCCCATAGAGCGGTCGGGTGAACTGACGGCGGCGATGGCGCGGGCCGAGGTCTATGTAACCGAGATGACGCCCGCGCGAACGTCCCTCGAAGAGTATTTCCTAGAAGTGACTCACGACAGTGAAAGAGGCGTCGAATGATAACGCGCATTCTGAGGCTTGCGACGCTGGAATGGTATAAGGTGCGCCTCCGGTGGCTGCCCTGGATACTGCTTGGACTTCTGTTCCTCCTGTTTCAGGCCTTCCTGTGGGGGTTCTACGTCGCATACCACGTCAGCGATGAAGGACTCAGCGGACTCATACCTGATTACGAATACGCCAGCAACACCACCTCAGTCACAGTGACGTGCGCGGACGTGCTGGAGGGCCGGGTGGAGGAGAAGATAGCCCCGTTCTCGGGCGACGAACGCCGTATCGTCGAGGAGGGTGTGGAAGAGTGGCGCCCGAGTTGCGCCGGTTACGCCACCCGCGAGGAGAGCAGAGGCGCGTTCACGCTGCCGGAAACCATCACATCCACTTCCGACTTGCTGTTGATCCTCGTGCCGTTCATCCTGATATTCACCGCGTCGGTGTTCGGCGTGGAATACGGCTGGGGAACGCTGAGGACGACGGTAACCAGCGGATCGGGACGCTGGCATCTGCTCGCGGCGAAGCTCATCATGGTGATAGTCACATATATCGCCGCCGCCGTCATCCTGGCCATAGCGTCCGCCGTGTCCAGCATACTAGCTGGAATCATACCCCCGGACGAGCCAGGGGCGCTCGTCAACTCAGAAGGGTGGCGACAGGCATTCGAATCGCAGGGCAGAGCGATTTACGCCCTGATACCATACATCGTACTGGCGATGTTCCTGACCACGCTCACCCAGTCCACGGCGCAGGGCACCGCGCTGTCTCTGGTGGTCTGGGTCATAGAGTTCACCGTGCTGCCCCCCTTACTTGGCCTCGTCTCCGCGCTCGAGAACGTCAGGGAATTCCTGCTCAGCGACAACGTTGGAGAATGGATGACCCGCGTCACGCTTCAGTCCCAGGAAATCACGGCTGAAGGCCCCTTAGAGCAGCCCGATCCCCTCCAGGCGTTCTTCGTGATACTGGCGTACATCGTCGTCCTGGGTGGAGCGACGTTCTGGCTGTTCCAGCGCAGGGACATCACCGGCCCAAGGGGCGAGTGACGGATAGATAGACTCCCGTCGTCAACTCGGCGGAAGCCTGTATCAGCCCCCGCGCGTCGGTCAGCTTCTTCTTTGGCGCGAGCGGGCGAGGTTTCCGAGCAGGTAGAGTACCTCGTCAACGCTCATCCGCCCGATTGGGCCAGAGGCGTACATGGTCCCAAAAGCTATGCGCCTCCGCTTCGCCACCAGGAATTCCGAAGGCTGGAGATAGCGTCCATGCCGGTCGTCCTCTGTCCATATCGGCGCGAGGTCCGCTACTTGGTCTTCGGTGATTCCGTAGGCGATGGGAAAGGTGAGCCCCACCTCTTCCGCCATGCGGACCGCCGTCTCGCGGTCCTCCACGGTGCCCGCGATGACGGACATTCCGAGTTCTTCCAGTTTCGCAAGGTTCTTCTGATAGCTGGCTAACTGCCGCCGGCAGTACGGTCACCACACGCCCCGGTAGAACATCAGCGCAAGATACCGTCCCGGTATCTCATCCGGCAGTGTTATGGTGGAGCCGTCGGTTAGATTCAGTTCGATTGTGGGAAAAGGGTCTCCCTGTATGAGCTTTTCAGTCATAGCGCCTCTCCTTCTCGGTCATTCAGCGTTATTTGCGCTTGCAGGATACTATATATCACGTTCGACAGACAGGGCGCGGAACAGGCTTCGAAAGTTTGACACAACTTTCACAAAGTGCTATATTTCTGACTGGTTTTCTGGGCGGTCTTGCGTCTTTTACAAGCTACCTTTGGCGCGTGGGAGACACCGTGAGCCGACGTGAAATCCAGACCCGTCCTTTTCATCCGATACCAAGCCCTTTGTAAGCTATGGTGGACCGCGACCAGGCAATCGAATACGCGCTGAAAGAGGCCAGAGACAACGACGTCAAGTTCATTCGCCTCTGGTTCACTGATATTCTGGGCAACCTCAAGGGCTTCGCGATTACGGTCGAGGAACTCGAAACCGCGTTGACCAGGGGCATGGGTTTTGACGGATCGGCGATAGAGGGGTTCGCGCGCGTCGAAGAGAAGGACCTGTACGCGCTTCCCGATCCGAACACCTTTGCCATACTGCCCTGGCGTCCACGCGAGAATGCCGTCGCCCGCGTGTTCTGCGACCTCATCACCCCGGACGAGGCTCCCTTCGAGGGAGACCCGCGCTTCGTGCTGCGTCGCAACATCGAGCGCGCGACCCGGATGGGTTTCACCTACTACGTCGGACCTGAGATAGAGTATTTCTACTTCAAGGACGACACTTGGCCCAACACCGTGGACAAGGGCGGCTACTTCGACCAGGACACCACCGACTTCGCCACCGACCTGCGCCGCGAGACGGTGCTCATGCTGGAGGAACTCAGCATTCCCGTCGAGGCGAGTCACCACGAGGTCGCGCCCAGCCAGCACGAGATTGACCTGCGCTACACGGATGCGCTCTCCATGGCCGACGCGGTGATGACCTACAAGCTGGTGGTGAAGGAGATAGCACAGCGGCACAACTGCTACGCGACCTTCATGCCCAAGCCCATCGCGACCGTCAACGGAAGCGGAATGCACATCAACCAGTCGCTGTTCAAGGGGGGCCGCAACGCCTTCTACGATGCCGAGGACCCCGACAGGCTGTCGGACACGGCGAAGCATTTCATCGCGGGCCTGCTGAAGCACGCCAGGGAGATAACCGCCGTAACCAACCAGTGGGTCAACTCGTACAAGCGCCTTGTCCCGAATTTCGAGGCGCCGGTCCACGTGACCTGGGCGAATGTGAACCGCGCAGACCTGGTGCGTGTTCCGTCCTTCAAACCCGGCAGGGAAGAGTCGCGCCGGATCGAATACCGCGCGCCCGACCCGGCCTGCAACCCTTATCTCGCCTTCAGCGTTATGCTGGCAGCCGGACTTGAAGGGGTAGAGCATGAGTACGACCTGCCCGAGCCCGCGGCCGGCGACGTGTTCGAGATTTCAGACTCAGAAAGGGCCGGACGAGGCATCGAATCACTGCCCAACAACCTTCTGGAAGCAATCCGCATTACCGAAGAGAGCGAACTCGTCAGAAAGGCTCTCGGCGATACGGTGTTCAGAAATTTCCTGGCGAACAAGAAGATTGACTGGGAGCGATACGGGGCTCAGGTGACCGAGTATGAGATAGGCAGGTACTTGCCCACACTCTGACCCCGGACTACACAGCCCCTCCTTCAAACAAAGCATTGACCCCGCATATCCCTTTATATTTACGCAATGAATCTGTATAAGGCATAGCTATGAGCAACAGCTATAACAAGAACTACACGCCGCGTCTCTCTACCGACGGACTGTACGACCCCTCTTTCGAACACGAAGCGTGCGGGGTCGGTCTTGTCGCCAATATCAAGGGGCGAAAGTCTCATAGCGTCATCGAGCAGGGGCTCGAGGTGCTGATAAACCTGGGGCACCGCGGCGCGGCGGGCGCGGATCCCGAAACAGGGGACGGCGCCGGCATCATCATGCAAATGCCGCACGGGTTCATCTCGCAGCAGTTCGGCGCGCTGGGCGTGTCTGTTCCCGAACCCGCAGACTATGGGGTCGGAATGGTATTCCTACCATCGGAGCCGGACGAAAGAGCGCATTGCGAAGCCGTTATCGAACGAGTTGTGGAAGAGGAAGGGCAGGATTTCCTCGGATGGCGCGACGTGCCTGTGTCTCCCGACACGATAGGCGTTCTGTCGGCGCGAGTCATGCCGTTCATCAGGCAGTTCGTGGTCGGGCGGGCCGAGACGGTCGGGAGCGACTTCGAGTTCGAACTGCGGCTGTTCGCAATACGCAAACAGGTGGAAAAGGCAATACTGGGCGACGATCTGTCCAAGGACAGCGACTTCTACATCTGCAGCCTCTCCTCGCGCACGCTGGTTTACAAGGGCCTCATAATGGCTCACCAGCTCCAGCGCTTCTATCACGACCTGACCGACGAGAGCATGATTACGTCTTTCGCGCTGGTACACTCCCGCTTCTCAACGAACACGCTCGGCTCCTGGAAACTGGCGCACCCGTACCGCTTCATCATTCACAACGGCGAGATAAACACGCTGCAGGGCAACATAAACTGGATGACCGCACGTGAGAAGAACTTCCGCAGCGACGTGCTGGGCGACGACGTAAGAAAGCTGGTCCCGGTCGTAACGCCCAACCAGAGCGATACCGCGACCCTGGACAACGCCCTCGAGGCGCTGCTGGCGTCGGGTCGCTCGCTCGAACACGCTATGATGATGCTCATACCGGAGGCGTGGGGCGACCACATTCCGATGGACGAGAAGAAGCGCGACTTCTACGAATACCACTCGTCCATGATGGAGCCGTGGGACGGGCCCGCGCTGGTCATAGCGACTGACGGCGCCAAGGTCTGCGCCATCCTCGACCGCAACGGACTGCGCCCTTGCCGCTACCTCGTTACAAAGGACGACGTCCTGGTCATGGGATCGGAGACCGGCGTTCTGGACGTGCCGCCCGAAGACGTGCTGTACAAAGAGCGCATCTATCCCGGCCGTATGTTCATGCTGGACACGGATCGCGGTGAGATAGTCCAGGACGAGGCGCTGAAGGCCGAACTGTCGTCCCGCAAGCCGTATGGCGAATGGCTGCGCGAGAACATGGCGACTCTGGACGACCTGCCCGAACCGTCTAAAGTACACGTAACCGATTTCGATACCCTGTCGCGCAGGCAGGCAGCCTTCGGCTACACGCTCGAAGACCTGCGCCTGATCCTGGAGCCGATGGCCCTGACAGGAGGCGACCCTGTGGGTTCCATGGGCACCGACGTTCCGCTGGCGGTCATGTCCGACAAGTCGCCGGTACTGTTCCACTACTTCAGGCAGAGGTTCGCCCAGGTATCGAATCCGCCCCTGGACTCGATACGCGAGGAACTCGTTACCTCCACCCGCGCGATGATAGGCCGCGAGTTGAACCTGTTCGAGGAGACGCCGGAACACTGTCGGCAACTCACCGTCAAAGAGCCGTTCATAACCAACGCCGAGCTTGAGAAGATACGCGAAATCAACGTCAACGGCATCAGGTCCAAGACGCTCTCCATCCTATTCGATCCCGAAAAGAGGGGCGGACTCGAAGAGGCGATGGACAAGTTGTGCGCCGAGGCGTCGCAGGCCATCGAGGACGGCTACTCCATCCTGATCCTGTCCGACCGCGGCGTTGATGAGGACAACGCCCCCATTCCGAGCCTGCTGGCCACGGCGGGAGTCCACCACCACCTGATACGCGAGGGGACGCGCGCCCGATGCGGCCTCGTGGTCGAGTCGGGCGAGCCGCGCGACATAGCGCACCTGGCGCTGCTCATAGGGTACGGCGCGGGCGCTATCAACCCGTATCTGGTTTACGAGTCCATGGAGGACATGATCCGCCAAGACTACTTCCTGTCCAAAGTAGAATACAAGACCGCAGAGAAGAACTTCATCAAGGCCGCGCACAAGGGCGTCGTCAAGATAATGGCTAAGATGGGCATTTCCACCATTCAGAGCTATCGAGGCGCGCAGATATTCGAGGCGGTCGGGCTGAACAAAGACTTCATAGACAAATACTTCGCCTGGACGCCCTCGCGCATCGGCGGCATAGGCATAGCCGAAATCGAGGAAGAGTCCAGGGCGCGTCACTCGTTCGCGTACACCGACCTCGTGGTGTCGGGCAGCATGGATCTGGATGTGGGCGGATTCTATCACTGGCGCCGCGACGGCGAATACCACATGTGGAATCCTACGACCATAGCCAAGCTGCAATATGCCGCCAAGTCCAACAGTTGGGACACCTACAAGGAATTTGCGGACTGGGCGAACGACTACGCGCAGCGGATGTGCACCATACGCGGCCTGCTTGAGTTCAGAAACGCGGACGAACCGATTCCCATTGACGAGGTGGAACCGGCATCCGAGATAGTGAAGAGGTTCGCCACGGGTGCGATCTCCCTAGGCTCCATAAGCCGCGAGGCGCACGAAGCGCTCGCCATAGCGATGAACCGCATAGACGCGCGCTCCAACACCGGCGAGGGCGGCGAGGACTTCAATCGCTACACGCTCGACCCGAACGGCGACTCACGCAACAGCGCGATCAAGCAGGTCGCGTCCGGGCGCTTTGGCGTCACCATCAACTATCTCGCCAACGCCAAAGACCTCCAGATCAAGATGGCGCAGGGAGCCAAGCCCGGCGAGGGCGGTCAGCTTCCGGGCCACAAGGTGGACGAGTACATAGGATGGGTCCGCAATTCGACGCCTGGCGTCGAGCTCATCTCTCCGCCGCCTCATCACGATATATACTCCATCGAGGACCTGGCGCAGCTTATTCATGACCTGAAGAACTCGAATCCGAACTCCAGGATCCACGTCAAGCTGGTCGCCGAGGCGGGAGTCGGAACGATTGCAGCAGGCGTGTCCAAGGGACACGGCGACGTTGTCCTCATAAGCGGCGACAGCGGCGGCACCGGAGCGTCGCCCGAGGCATCCATCAAGTATTCCGGGCTGCCCTGGGAGCTTGGAGTAGCCGAGACGCAACAGGTGCTGGTCGAGAATGACCTGCGCGGGCGCATCGTCGTGCAGACCGACGGCCAGATAAAGACAGGTCGCGACGTGGCGATTGCCTGCCTGCTGGGGGCCGAAGAGTTCGGAATGGCGACCGCGCCACTCATCACCATGGGTTGCATAATGCTCCGCAAGTGCCACATGAACACTTGCTCGGTCGGAATCGCTACCCAGGACCCCGAACTCCGCAAGCGGTTCGCGGGTCAGCCGGAGTATGCCATCAACTACTTCTTCTTCGTGGCCGAGGAACTGCGCCAGATAATGGCGGAGATGGGCTTCCGCACTATCAACGAGATGGTGGGACGGCTGGACAGGCTGGACACGCGCAAGGCGATTGACCACTGGAAGGCGCGCGGGCTGGACTTCTCCAAGCTGCTGAAGATGCCCGACGTGCCGGACGACATCGCCACGTACTGCTGCGAAGAGCAGGAACACGGCCTGGATGGGGCATTGGACAACAAGCTGATCGAACTCTGCGCCGATGCGGTGCAGTCGGGCGTCCCGATAGAGTTGGACATGCCCATATCCAACGCGAACCGCACCGTGGGCACGACACTCAGCTACGGCATCGCGCTGAAGTACGGCGAAGATGGACTGCCCGACGACACGATCACGGTGCGCTTCAGGGGATCGGTGGGACAGAGTTTCGCCGCTTTCCTGGCCAAGGGCGTGACCTTCCACGTCGAGGGCGACGCCAACGACTACTTCTGCAAGGGGCTGTCCGGCGGCAGCGTGGCGATCAGGCCGCCGCGAGAGTCCCGTTTCGTGCCAGAAGAGAACATAATCATCGGCAACGTCGCCCTGTACGGCGCGACGGGCGGCAAGGCTTTCGTCAGAGGAGTCGCGGGCGAGCGGTTCTGCGTTCGCAATTCGGGCGCGGAGGCGGTCGTCGAAGGCGTCGGCGACCACGGCTGCGAGTATATGACTCGCGGCAGGGTCGTGGTTCTCGGGCCCACCGGACGCAATTTCGCGGCGGGCATGAGCGGCGGCGAGGCTTATGTTCTCGATGAACATGGTCGCTTCGAGTCCCTGTGCAACACCGAAATGGTGCTGCTGGAAGACCTGGTCGAGGAAGCCGACATAGAGAACGTACACTGTATGCTGACCGATCATCTTCGCTATACAGGGAGCGAGAACGCCAGGCGCGTACTGGACAACTGGGACGAGATGCTGCCCAGGTTCGTCAAGGTAATGCCTACCGACTACAAGCGAATTCTGGCCGAGCGCGCGAAGAGAGAGAAGGCTGAGCCTTCACCCATATTCTGACAAGATGATTACAAGCCTCACACGACCATATTTGCCCTAACACTTACTTCTTGATCACTTTGGACGACTGACTAGAGGATATTCAGACCGATAATGGGAAAACCTACTGGATTTGTGGAATGGGCGCGCGTCGCCCCGCCGCGACAAGAACCCGGAGAGCGAACTCAGCACTGGCTGGAGTTCTACGAGGACTGGCCTGAGCAAGAAGCGCGCAAGCAGGGCGGAAGGTGCATGAACTGCGCCGTCCCCTTTTGCATGGGCGGCTGTCCTCTCGGCAACATAATCCCCGACTTCAACGACCTCGTGTATCGTGGGATGTGGCAGGACGCCCTTAAAGAGCTTCACTCCACCAATAACTTCCCCGAGTTCACCGGGCGCATTTGCCCTGCCCCGTGCGAGGGTTCATGTGTCCTCAACATCAACAACGATGCCGTTACCATAGAGTACATCGAAAAGGCGATAGCCGACAGGGGTTGGCGCGAGGGATGGATAGTCCCCGAACCGCCCGAATTCAGAAGCGGCAAGAGCGTCGCGGTCATCGGCTCGGGCCCGGCCGGGCTCGCAGCAGCGATGCAGCTCAACCGAGCTGGACACACGGTAACCGTGTTCGAGCGCGATGAGTACATAGGCGGACTTCTGCGGCTTGGCATTCCCGAATTCAAGCTGGAAAAGAGCGTAGTCCAGCGTCGCGTTGACCAGATGAGCGCAGAGGGCGTCGTGTTCAAGACCGGCGTTTACGTGGGCAAGGATATTCACGCCGACCGGCTCAGGGCGGACTTCGACGCCGTTTGCCTGACCGGCGGCTCCACCATCGCGCGAGACCTGCCCATCCCCGGCCGCGAACTCGACGGCGTGTATCTCGCCATGGAGTACCTGACCCAGCAGAACCGCGTTCTCGCGGGCCAGACTTTCAACTCCGAGGAGCGCATCGTCGCCGAGGGCAAGCGCGTGCTTGTGCTGGGCGGAGGCGACACCGGCTCCGACTGCGTTGGCACAGCCCACAGGCAGGGCGCGGAAGTCGTCTATCAGTTCGAGCTTCTGCCAGAGCCCCCGACGACACGCAGGGACGGCAACCCCTGGCCGCAGTGGCCGATGATACTGCGCACGTCCTCATCCCATGAAGAGGGCGGGGTGAGAGACTACAATATTCTGACCAAGAACTTCTCAGGCCGCAACGGACGGATCGAGAAGATGCACGCGGTCCGCCTAGATTGGGGCCCGCCCGACGAGACCGGACGCCCCGCTATGATCGAGATTCCCGATTCGGAATTCGATCTCGACGTTGACCTCGTACTCCTCGCGCTCGGCTTCCTGCACCCTGAGAGAGAAGGGCTGCTCGAACAGCTTGGCGTGGAACTCGACGGTCGCGGCAACGTAACCACCGCGCCAAACAAGATGACCTCCGTTCCAGGCGTGTTTGCCGCTGGAGATATGTCGCGCGGACAGTCGCTCGTCGTATGGGCGCTCGCCGAAGGCCGAGAAGCCGCGCGCGGCATTGACGAATACCTCATGGGCAAGACCAACCTTCCCCACTCGGTCAGCACCGTTCCTACTATGTGACTACAGGAGATACCGTGACTCGGATTACTGCATAGTCGTTCCGCGCGGTCTGTGGACAACTCCTTCAGACCGCACCTCCCTCGCTGTATTCGAGAAAAGGCTTCCGTGTCACATGAACGAACTCACGACTCAACACGCCCAGCAAATAGTCTCGACAGTCCTTCCCGACCACCGTTTGCACTCCCTGACCCCGGCCGCAGCAGCATACACCAACTCGGTTCATATACTTCGCTGCGTGTCTCGGTCGGGGAATGAGATGCGCCTGGCGGTCAAGCGAATGACCGACGACCCGGACCCTGAACGCGCGACGGCGGACTTCCACGGATCGCGAATCGCGCGCAGACACGGCATCCCCGCGCCCGAACCGCTGTATCTGGACACGACGGGCGACCTGCTCGGCATACCCGGAATCGTGACCGGTTTCATCGAGGGCGAGCAGGTCTCACACCCAGAGGATGTAAGGTCATGGTCGGCTGACATCGCGCGGATGCTGCTTCGCGTACACGACGCAAGGCCATCCGCCGAGGACCTAACCCATATCTACAACGGCAGACGGATGGGCCTGTACTTCCTCAGAGACAGTTGGCCGGAGACTATGGCGGGACACCCGCTTACCGCCCCGATCTTCGAGGCCGTCCGGGAGCTGCGGGCGGGTCTTCGCCGCGTCCGTCCCGTGTTTCTCCACATGGACTACTGGCCCGGCAATATCCTATGGAGTCGGAGTCGAATATCGGGCTTGGTGGACTGGGACGCCGCTTCTTATGGCGACCCCGCGCTGGACGTGGGCTATTTCAGGATGAATATGTACCTGAGAGGCATCAAAGAGGCGGCGGACATCTTCCTGGACTATTATGAAGCGGAATCCGGTCCGGTGGAGAACCTCGGCTTCTGGGAGTTGGCGTGCGCCGCCCGGCCGCTTCCGGCCCCGGCGCGATGGCTCCTGGAATTCTATGAGACGCGAGACGTAAGCGCCATCGTCAGCAGGGCCGAGGCCGATTTCCATGAGTTCGTGGCGTCTTCGATGCGGAGGGCTCATGCCGGACGCTAACCACTACCCGTCCCCATTCTCACTATGCTATGATACGAACATCGTTTCTAGTAATGATTGACTCAGATTAGCATTGAAGAAACTTAAATCAGGGTTTATATATCGAAGGGAGGAGGGGGCATGAAAAAAACTCCCATAGCTAATGCTGGTGATTTGCTGGTCAATGCAGGTGGCAAAATCACCAGTTGCCCATCAGTTGGCTCACCTGTTCCCACCTGTAGCTTTATAAACGGAAATATATAAGACCGCCAAAATTTAGATGCGACTGCCCTGGAACCAGGGGAGGCGCATAATTCACGGACGGCGGGTATAATAGGCGCGAATCGCGGACACAGGTCCGCGCATGGAAACATAGTCACTCTATAAACACACCAGGAGGAACGGAAGTGACCCAGAGAATTTCGGTTATAACTAGCAGCGGAGAGGCCGACACGACTCTCATAGAGGAGCAGTTGCAGGGTCTGGACTACGAACTGGACAAGTACGAGTGCTCCAGCGATGGCGAGACCATAGAGGCGATGACCGGCGCGGACATCGTAATCAACGCCGGGGGAGTCGAAATACCCCGCGAGGTCATCGAGGAGACCGAGGGAGTCCAGGCGATCCTGGTCGGCAGCCACGGCTTCAACCACATTGACCACGAAGCCGCGACCGACCAGAGTATCATGGTCGTCAACGCTGCGGGCTTCTGCACCGAGGAAGTCTCCAACCACGCGGTCGTGATGATCCTCGCGTGCGCCAAGAAACTCACGCAGTTGAACGAACTGACCAAGGCGGGCAAGTGGGGCGCTGAGACCCGCAACGCGATCATGCCGATGGTGCCCATCTACGACCAGACGCTCGGGCTTGTGGCATTCGGCAACATCGCGCGGGCGGTCGCGCGCAAGATGCAGGCGTTCGGCATGGACGTCATCGCATACGACCCGTACCTGCCGCCCTGGATCGCGCGCGAGTACCGCGTGCGGCTCGTCGGCAGCCTGGAGGAGTTGGCCGCCGAATCGGACTTCGTGTCGGTACACACGCCGCTCAATCGGCAGACAGAAAAGCTGATCGGCGAGAGCTTCTTCAAGGCGATGAAGCCCACCGCATACTTCGTCAACACCTGCCGCGGGCCGGTAGTGGACGAGGCGGCGCTGATCAAGGCGCTGGACGACGGCGAATTCGCGGGCGCGGGTCTTGACGTCTTCGAGGAGGAGCCGACCTCCCCGGACAACCCGCTGCTGAAGATGGACAACGTCATAGCCACTCCACACTCCGCGGGTTCGTCGAACATGTCCCGCATCCGGTCCGGCGTCCAGGTAGGCCAGGAGACCTCGCGCCTCCTGCGCGGCTCTCTGCCCATGTCAGTGGTCAACCCCGAGGTTCGCCACTCGATAGCGGCGCGCCCAGCGGCGACGAATATGTAGGTCCCATGATGTGAGAGGGGCTTTGCTGGATCAAAGCCCCTCTCACCAAGCCGATTCTGAGCAAACGAGATGGAACAGAAGAACCTGAAACTAGCAGTTAAGAATTTTGGCCCCATCCGAGAGGGTGAGGTCGAATTCAAGCCGCTGACAGTATTCATAGGCCCGAACAACAGCGGCAAGTCATATATGGCGACGCTGCTGTATGCGATGACACAAGCGTTAGCCGGGAAGACAGGATTTCCGTACATATCAAGACTCATATCGCCTGGCCTTTCTGATGAAGAAGTGAAAGTGCTGGCCGAGTGGAGTGTGGGTGTTCTAACTGAAACAAGCAACGATAATGTCAAGTTCTACCATGGAATCCATCCGATACTGCAAAGCTATTTGGATGAGAAAAACATGGAGCTTGAATTCCTAGTGCCAAAATCCATTAGTGAATACTTCGGATGCACGCTCTTAACTGAGCTTGTTTATATGGAAGGTCGAGAACCAATAGATTTTTCGGTTGGTTTTTTTGAGAAGGGAGAATCTGCCCCGTTTGTAAGCATAAGAGACGGTATCAACAACTTACAGATCGGAATAAATATAGAACCGGATACGCTAGCTACTAGGGACGTGGAGTTTCTTCGCAGGGCAAGGTCTGTGGAGGGAGACTCCTTTTCTCCAGACGTTTTCTCTTATCTGACTGAGAGACTATGGCTAAATAGCTTGACTTCAAAGGGACTACCCGCAAGCGGGATACCGGCAAATAATATATTCTATCTGCCCGCCGGGAGATCTGGACTACTACAAGGATGGCAGTTGATAGCATCCCTTGCGGTTGGGATGATCGGGCGAGACATAGGTACACGGAATTTTGAAATTCCTTCGTTTCCCGGGGTTGCCCGCGACTTCACCCAGAAACTCTTGGGGCTAATGCCTCCGCTACGGGATAACAGAGATTCTGATAGCATTATCCATACAATTCATCTACTTGAGGAAAGAGTTCTTCACGGTACGATACACATACAGACAAGCAGCAATTTACCCACGCTAGGCTACAAGTCAAACGATCTTCAAATTCCCGTACAGAGATCATCTTCAATGATTTCTGAGTTGGCACCTATATACCTATGGATGAGGCATCTACTCAAGAGAGGGGACGTTCTGATAATTGATGAACCCGAAGCACACCTGCATCCTGAGAACCAGCGGCTCATCGCGCAGGTGCTTGTGAGGTTGATGAATGCCGGCGTCCGTATAGTCTGCGCGACCCACAGTTCGCTGATTCTCCACCAGATGAGCAATCAGATTCTTGCGACGGCTTCGGGCAAGCTCGGTGAAGTTGGTTTTACCGAGCACGACAAACTGAGCATGGAGGACATCAGTGTCTATCTATTTGATCTTATGGAGGATGGAGCGCGGATCAGCGAGGTCGAAGTAGATACGGACTTCGGTATCTCGGAAGACGAGTTCGTCAGGGTAGCGGAACAGGTCGGCGACGAAACATATCAGTTGGTCACATGACCCTTACGCCCACCGCAAAGACATTTTCAAACCTTAATTGATGCTCGATAGCCTCCTCCAACTTCACACCCACTCGAATAGCGCGTGTCTTGTCAGTTATTGTTCTAAACAGAACGTCACCCTGAACCTACCCCAGTCAGGGTATGTCTGCGTGGACTGCGATGAATGTCCATCATTCGCACCTAATGATGCCAAACCTGACTATATCGGAGTCAGAGAAGGACAAACAAACTCTCAATCTCATTGGTTCGTGGTGGAAATGAAGACGAATGTGAGCAGTGTCAGCACCGTCTTGGGGCAAATTGAGGCAGGTGTGGACAAGATACGGAACTCATCTTCCTTCCAATTTAGCGGGTCTCCATCCAAGGTAATCGGCATAGTCGTGCATCGCAGAAGAGGGGCAAAAGCAGCAGATTTGGCGCGACATAAAATGCTTACGAAGGTAATACAGTTGTGGTAATCGGGAAACGCAGCGGAAGCAGCCTCTGAGGCTAAAAAGCCACGATATTCTTTGCTCAGTCCGCCGCCGGAACCGCCAATATATCCTCGTGCGGCAGGATGTTGCCGTCCACCATTACTATGCCGTCCTCGCAGCGGGTCTCGACGCGGCCATTGTCGAACTGCTCCTGGTAGAGGCTGGCGTAGAGGCCGCAGGTTTCGAGAAGTTGGTCGTGGGTACCATATTCGACGATCCGGCCCTCGTCCACGACGTAGATTACGTCGGCGGACATGATGGTGGAGAGCCTGTGTGCGATAGCGATGGTGGTGCGGTCGCGCATCAATGGCTCCAGGGCGGCCTGGACGTGACGCTCGCTGGCGGTGTCGAGCGCGGAGGTGGCCTCATCCAGGATGAGGATGCGGGGATCGTGAAGTATGACGCGCGCGATGGAGAGCCGTTGGCGTTCGCCGCCGGAAAGCCGGTAGCCCCTCTCGCCGACTACGGTGTCGTATCCGTCGGGCAGTTCCATGATGCGGTCGTGGATGAAGGCGGCTTTTGCGGCCCGCTCTATGTCTTCCATGGTGGCATTGGGCATGGCGTAGAGCAGGTTGTTCTTGAGAGTGTCGTGGAATAGGTAGCTCTCCTGGGTGACGTAGCCCACTATTCCGGCGAGAGACTCCTGCCTGATGTCGCGCACGTCCGTGCCGTCTATCTTGACAGCTCCAGACGTTGGGTCGTAGAGGCGGGGTATTAGGTATGAGATCGTGGACTTTCCCGCCCCGCTGGGACCGACGAACGCAGCGAGCTGTCCAGGGGCGATGTCGAAGTTTATGTCGTCCAGCGCCCAGCGGCGGGCGCCGTTCTCAGCGGTCTGGTCGCCATGCTCGGGATTGTACGAGAGACGGACCGAGTCGAATTCGACATGGCCTCCCACGTCACCAGGCCCGATGTGGCGGGCATTGGGTCTGTCCTCGATGTCGGGTTCGATATCGAGGTAGCCGAATATGCGCTCGAACAGGGCAAGGGATGACTGGAGTTCGACCGATGTCTCGATCAAGGTGCTGATCGGCCAGAAGAGCCTGAACTGGAGTGTGGTGAAGGCGACGATAGTACCGGCGGTGATTCCTATGGAGAAACTTCCGGTCAGCATGTATCCGGCAAGTACATAGACCACAATGGGAGCCAAAGAGAAGAATATCTGCATCAATGTAAAGAACGACTGGCCGGTCATCTGGCGTCTTATGGCGAGTGTCGCCATTCGCTCGTTCTCGTTGTGGAAGCGTTCGATCTCCTGGTTCTGCCTGCCGAATAGCTTGGCGAGCATTATGCCGGAGATAGAGAGTGTCTCGTGGGTGATAGCCGTGACCTCTGCGGCGGCCTCCTGCGCCTCAGAAGTCACTTTTCGACGTTTCTTGCCGACAATCAAGGACAGCATGAAGAAGATGGGAATCGTCCCGACGCACACGAGCGTAAGCTGCCAGGAGAGGAGCGTCATGGCTATCAAGGTGCTGACGAATATGACGATGTTGGACAGGACGCTGGACATCGTGTTGGTGACGACGTTCTGGATGCCACCCACGTCGTTAGCGATCCTGGACTGTATCTCGCCGGTGCGGGCGCCTGTGAAGAATCCGAGCGAGAGGCCCTGGAGATGTGAGTAGAGCCTGTCTCGCAGATCACGCATCACGCGCTGTCCCACAACGTTGGTGGCCCAGGTCTGGGCTATGCCGAGCGCGCCAGATACGATGGTAACGGCGGCCATGACACCCGCCAGAATCCAGAGCAACTCGATATTCGGCGCACCACTCTGCGGGAAGAGCGCATCGTCGAACACAGGTCGCGTGAGATAGGGGTTGACCACGCCGAGTCCGGCGGTGACGAGTATCAGCAGGATGATTCCGACGACGTGAAGCGTGTACGGCCTGAATGAGCCGGCGGCCCTTCGGGCTACACCGGTCTTGGCTCTGCCGTCCGCGCTATTTGTGGTTGGGGGCATATAGACCTGGCCGATGAGCAAGTTGTATGTGTTTATTGTAGCGCATACTAAGAACGATGGCCGAGTTGCCGGAATCGGGGGAGAATAGCGAGAGTCTTATAGCAGGCTTGCCTGGCGAATCTGCTCGGGCCTGAGTCTCTTTGGTGAACTGCTATATATTCTTGGTTATCTATGAATTATCATTAAAATGTGTCAATTGTGAAATATTTCATTATTTGCTCGAAATCAGCTGAGCGTCAGAGTGAGGGTTGGCGAAAAATGGACTGGATAACCAAGACGGCGTTGAACCGGAGGTCGGTGACTGTTCTGGCCATAGTTCTCGTGCTGGCCGCGGGTATATTTACATACAGGACGCTTCCTGTGGAACTGTTCCCGGAGATCGAGTTTCCGCTGGTGACGGTCACCACTTTCTACCCGTCCGCCAATCCTGAAGCGGTCGCCAGGGATGTTACGGGGCCTATCGAGAATGTCATGTCAGGACTGGACGGGCTGGAAAGCGTCCAGTCGTTCTCATCGGAGAACAGGTCAATCATCGTGGGGACTTTCACGTTCGGGACGGATATGGACGAGGTCCAAAGCAATTTGAGCTCGTCGGTCAACGGAATATCTTTCCCGGACGGAGTTGCCGAGCCGATAGTCGGGCGAATCAACCCGGACTCGTTCCCGGTGCTTCAACTGAGCGTCACGGGTGAGCGCGAAATGGTGGAATTGCAGGAGATACTGGACTCGCGGATATTGCCCGCGATTTCGGGTGTCGAGGGCGTGTTCAGGGTGGAGGTTACGGGAGAGGTTCGGCGGCAGGCGCAGATAGTGGTTGATCCGGCGCGGACGCGCGAGAAAGGGGTCTCGCTGTTCCAGGTCTCGCAGGCGCTGTCGGAGAACAGCGTGGCGTTTCCCGGCGGAGCCATCAGCGACGGCGGGGGCCAGGTTCTTCCGATAAAGACAACAAGCGGCTACGAGTCCCTGGACGACCTGCGGAATCTGGTGGTCGGGTTTTCGCAGCAGGCAATGGCGCCTGCAGGTTCCGGCGCTCCGGTTTCGATCCCTTCCGGTTCCACGCCGCCCGCTCCGCCGTCCCCGGTTAAGCTGGGTGAGATAGCGGAGGTGAGCCTGAGCGTGGGGTCCGCGACCAGCATATCGCGTACCAACGGCAAGCCGAGCATCGGCGTGGCTATCATCAAGGAGCCGGACGCCAACACGATAGACGTGACTACCGGGGTACTGGACGCGCTGGATGATGCTGGAGAACTGCCGGCCGGGGTGGAGGTGGTTACGGTTTCGGATAGCGGCCCTATCATACAGAGCCAGATAGAGACGCTGGAACGGGAAGCGATTCTTGGCCTGATACTGGCGGTGCTGGTGGTGTTCGTGTTCTTCCTCACGCTGCGGCCAAACGCGATAGTCGGAGCGCTGACCTCGCTGCGTCCGACGGTGGTGATAGCGCTTTCGATTCCGTTGAGCATCTTCGCGGGCGTTCTGCTGATGAGTTGGCAGGGACTGGCGCTGAACTTCATGACGCTGGGCGGCCTGGCCATCTCGGTCGGCAGGGTGGTGGACGACAGCATCGTGGTTCTGGAGAACGTGTATCGCAATATACAGGGGTCCAGAAACAGGTGGCGCGCCGCTCTCGACGCTACAGTGGAGGTGGGCCCGGCCATTACCGCGTCCACATTGGCGACGATAGTCGTCTTCGCTCCGCTGGGATTCATCCCCGGGCTGGTGGGCGCGTTCTTCTTCCCGTTCGCGCTGACCGTGAGCTTCGCGCTGATAGCGTCCCTGCTGGTCGCGCTGACGGCGGTGCCGGTTCTGGGCGCCTATCTGCTGAGACAGGGGGACCTGCCCGAGGGCGTTGGCGAGATAGAGGAGTTGACGGAGACGGAACGGGCCAGGCTCTCGGCAAGCGCGTACTGGATGCAGCGGATATACACGCCGATTCTGAGATGGGCGCTGGGACACAAAGCGATTACGCTGGTGGCCGCCCTGGCCATAACGCTGGGCAGCCTGAGTCTGATGGCGTTCATTCCGATCAGCCTGTTCGAGAGCGCGGGCGACAGGTTCGCGAACATAGATATGTCCTTGCCTCCGGGGACTCCGGCGGAGACGACGCTGGCTGAATTGGCAAAAGTGGAGGCGGAGATAGCGCCTTACTCGGAGGTTTACATATCCACTATTGGGAGTCCGTCGGCCTCCTTCGGGGCGAACGTTCCGAGCGGGTTCAACCAGTCGAACACGTTCGTCGTGCTGAGTGAAGACGCGCCAGAGGATATAATCGCTTCTCTCAGGGACGCGCTGGAGGGTGTCGAGGGGCGAACTGTCAATATCACGGAGGTGAGCAACGGGCCGCCAACTGCGGGGCTGGACATCAGGGTTACGGGCAGCAACTACGAGGATATTTCGTCTGTGACGCTGGAGCTCACGGGTGAGCTGGAGACAATCGAGGGGGTGGAGAACGTAACGAGCAACGTGAGCGAGGCCAGAGACGAGATAGTGGTGGATGTGGATCCGGCGCGGGCAGCCTCGATTGGTCTGAGCGCGCGACAGGTGGCGTTCCAGGTTAGCCAGTTGTTCGTGGGCCAGAATGTTACACAGGTGCAGACCGAGGAAGGCGCGGTGGACGTATCGCTGAGCGTGGATTCGAGCGGTGTATCCGACGTGGAGAGTGTGGGCGCGCTTGCAATTGCGGGGCCCCTTGGGATGGCGTCGCTGGACGAGATAGCGGAGGTGGGGGTACGACCGGGGCCTGTGACCATCACGCGGACGGACGGTCTGCGCTCGGCGAGCATCACGGGGAGCATAACGTCGGACGACACGCAGGCGGTAGGGATAGCGATCCAGGAGAAGATAGACGCGCTGTCACTGCCGTCCGGCGTGGAGGTTACGAGTGGGGGCGTGTTCGCGCAGATAGCGGAGGGGTTCCAGGCCATCTTCCTGGCAATGGCAGTGGGAGTCGCGCTGGTGTACCTGGTGATGGTGGCGAGCCTGGGTTCGCTGAGGAATCCGTTCGTGATAATAACGAGCCTGCCACTGGCTATCATCGGGGCGCTGTTCGCGCTGTTCGTAACCGGCCGCTCGCTGGGGCTTCCGGCGATGATGGGACTGTTGATGCTGATAGGCATCGTGGTTACGAACGCGGTGGTGCTGATAGCGCTCGTGGAGCAGCTTCGCCAGCGGCGGGGGATGAGTGTGTATGACGCGCTGATAGAGGGCGGACGGGTAAGGCTGAGGCCGATTCTGATGACGGCTATCACGACGAGCATGGCTCTGCTGCCGCTCGCCACTTTCGTGGAGGACGAGGGCGGCATCATTGGGGCACAATTGGCGACGGTTGTGATAGGAGGACTGATGAGTTCGACGGCGCTCACGTTAGTGGTGGTGCCTGTAGTCTATTTCCTGATGAATGAGAGTATCCCCAACCTGATCAGCAGAATCACGCGGCGCGAAAGACGAGCCTCGGAGTCCGTACAGCAAGGTGACCTTGCGGAAACAAGCGCTTCCTAACCGGAATGTACGTGCGCCGGACGGAGCTGGAGAGCGGGACTTGCCCGTTCTCCGACAGGGATGGATCCAGAAATGAGGATATTCACGCTTCAAAATGAGGTCTGGCTACCGCGTCCGATTGACAAGGTATTCAAGTTTTTCTCGGACGCCTACAATCTGGAGGCACTGACGCCTCCCATACTAAGATTCGAGGTACTGACACCCGCTCCGATTCGGATGGAGACGGGTACGCTGATTGACTATAAGCTGAGGCTCCGCGGCGTGCCTGTCAGATGGCAGAGCGAGATCACGGCATGGGAGCCGCCCCATCGGTTTGTGGATGAGCAGCGTCGCGGGCCTTATAGTATGTGGGTTCATGAGCACACTTTTGTCGAGAAGGACGGCGGGACGCTGGCGAGAGACAACGTGAACTATGCCGTGCCCGGAGGCGCGTTGGTCAATAAGCTGTTCGTGGCGCGGGACGTGCGAAAGATATTCGAGTACAGGACGGAACGGTTACTGGAAGCGTTGGGATGATGAAACATTCGGACAGCCAACTTCGCCGGATAGAACGGGCGCTGGGAGTGGATTTCTCGGACATCGGACTGCTGGAGCAGGCGCTTGTCCATAGTTCGTTTGTATCGGAGTTCCCGGGAGTGTTCGAGGAGTCCAACGAGCGGCTTGAGTTTCTGGGCGACTCGGTGCTGGACCTGGTGGTTGCGGAAGAGTTGACGCATAGATTTCCAGAGAGGTCAGAGGGCGCGCTGACGCAGATGCGCTCGTCGTTGGTGGACAAGGTGGCGCTGGCCGGACTGGGCAGGAAACTGGACCTGGGCAAGTGGCTGGTGATGGGGAAGGGAGAAGAGGAGGTCGGGGGCGCGGAGCGGGACTCCAACCTGGCGGACGCTTTCGAGGCGCTGCTGGCCGCCCTGTTTCTGGACGGGGGATATGAGACGGCGCGGGAGTTCGCGCTGCGAGTGATGTCCGATGCGTTGGACACCGTGGCCGATATGAAGGGGCCGCCGCGACACCCCAAGTCGCTGCTACATGAGGCTGCGATGGAGCGCGGCTTCACGCCGCCGGTTTATGAGGAACTGGAACGGACAGGGCCAGACCATTCACCGACTTTCGTGGTACAGGCACTCGTAAACGGCAAGTCGGTTGGCATGGGGCAGGGAAGCAGCAAGCAGGAGGCTGAGGCTGAGGCGGCCTTCGAGGGGCTGCAAGCGCTCGCCTGATTTCAGGGGTGGGGGGCGTACTTGTGTCCGAGTTCTTCTTCCCAGCGCAGGTAGTTGATCTTGTCGGCGAAGTTGCGGTCCGGGCCTGAGGCGACCATGTCGGAAGGCGGGTACATGACGCCGGTGAGACCCTTTTCCACCGTGCGACCGGAATCCTGCCATACGCTAATTCCACCATCCAGAGCGGACACGTTGGTGTAGCCCATATCCAGCAGGGTCGCGGCGGCAAGGACGGCCTGCCGGCTATCCGAGCTGGAGCATGTCACAACCACCGGAGCAGTCTTGTCAGACGCGACGTCCTCTATCCTGAACTCCATCCAGCCCCGTGGGACCCAGTTCGCGCCGGGTACGTGTCCCTGAGCGAACTCGGCACTGAGGCCGACGTGTATCACGGTGGCATCGGATGCCCGCTCGACCTCATCGGGTGAGAGCGCACTTACCCGCCGCATCGCTTCGTCCAAACCAAGCACAACAGAGTCCGACACTCCCGACTCGAGGGATTTGCCTGAATCCAGCCACGCGCTCGTTCCACCGTACAGCGCGTAAACTTCGTCGAAGCCCATCTGCCTGTACCAGGAAGCGGTGAGGGCGGCGCGAGTTCTTCCGTCACAACAGAAGACGACCGGAGAGTTGTGCGTCACCGCCACCTCGTCTGAGCGCTGAACAGCCTGCCCCCCAGGGAACCAGCGGAATCCGGGGATGTGCCCTTCCCGATATTCCTCGATGGAGCGGACGTCTATCAGGTAAACGCTTTCGTTTTCGGCGCGGGCCGTTAACTCGTCAAGCGTCGAGACATCTATGTACCGAACGCCGTCCTGTTCGGCGAGACGGTCGGCGAATTCCTCGGCGGCGGTCCTGCCCGCGTCGGACGGTTCGGGCAGAAAGACTCTGTCGGCGCCGGTTTCGAGTTCGTAACCGGCGAGTTCCCAGCCCGCCGTGCCATTTTCCAGTCCGACGACATTCTCCACACCCATGCGCTGCAACAGTCGCGTACCGATGATGCTCCTGGTGCGACCGGCGCAGTTGATGACGACGGTGGTGTCGTCGTCGGTCTGCTCGACGATGTCGGTAATCCGCAGCCCAAGCTCACCGTTGGGGACGCTGCGCCCGCCGGGTATGCAGAAATTCCTGAACTCTTCGGGCGTGCGCGTGTCCAGAATGACCAGTTTCTCGCCGCTGTCCATGAGGTTCTTGAGCTCGACGGCGTCAATTTCAGGTACGCCGTGCTGAACTTGCACTTTCTCGCCGAAGTCTTTGCTGGGAACGTTGACGCCCCACTCGGTGGGACGCCTCTCAGTGACCCAGCGGTTCATGCCGCCTTCGAGGGCAGAAACATTCGAGTAACCCAACTTTTCGAGCGTGTCCGCGGCGAGACCGGCGCGCTGTCCGTCATCGTCGCAGACAACTATCCGGGTTCCTCGGAAAGGCACAGCGTCGGCCATGAGAAACTCCAGACCGCGGCGCGGTATGAGGCTGGATCCGGGAATGTGGGAGCTGTTGTACTCTCCTACATCCCGAACGTCTATGAGGGCGAAGGGAGCGTTGCCATCGAACAGGTCGGCGAGGTCGGCGCAGGAAGTGGTGGAGGGCATGGTCATATTCTCTTTGTCTGAATCAGGATTTGCGGGTTATTAACTATTTTCATCAATGAGTCGAGAGGGGTAGGTATTCAACCTGATCACCCCCATCCTAACCTTCCCCCGTCGAGGGGGAAGGGATTTTTACGAGGGACGCCCTACGGAAGAATGGACGGCGCCTAGCAGTTGTCGAAGCGGGTAGTGGCGAAGTGTTTCACGGCGCCTGTTTCGAGGTTGTAGTTGCTGCGCTGGAGTCCACGCAGGTCATTGCCGTAAACATGAATCTCCACGGTGGGTCTGTCGGAGTAGTTGTCCATCTGGTGTATCTCATCCACTTCGGGAATGAGAAGACTGACATCGCCGGGCTTGACCAGGGTTTCGCGGTCTTTCTCGATCACGGCGTAGTCGTCGCGGGAGCGGTCGTCGTGGCGGGTGAAGCGTGTCTCGGTGATCCCGTTGTCCATAACGCCAATCATGCCCCAGGTGCAGTGATCGTGAGGGCCGATGTGGTCGCCGGGACCCCATACGACAGACGTTACGAGCAGGCCGTTGTCTCCATAGTGAAGAACGTAGGTGCCGTGGTTGGCCCTGCGGCCGTTCCTGACGGCGGGGATTCTGTATTCTTCGGGCACGGCGTCGGGATTGTTGATGAGACGCTCGAGGTAGGAAGAGCCGAGGTCGAAGAGACGCTCCTGGTCGGGCTGTTCGTCCACCAGCGAGCTCATGTCGTGCACAAATTCGTCGAGGGAGTATCTAACGGTAGTGGTCATGGTCGGCCTCCAGTTGGATGTCTTTCACGAATGATATACCGAAATAGATGATCTGCCAATGTCGCCCGGACTTCTTACCAGGGCAATCGCGTCTAAATTTCGGTCTGATACCAATTCGGAGTAATGACACCATGTTCTGCCTGATTGGGTGCGATGGATTCCCGCCTTCGCGGGAATGACGCTGGAAATTTGTCTCAGAGATTCACGGCATAGTCAGACTTAAATGGTATGAGTATAAATTCAGTTGATATATATCAACGGGAACCAGATTCCTGAAACTGGCTCCGGTATCAGTTGGGAAACTGATCGAAAACTGATACCAGTATTTTGGGAGAAACTGGTTGAAACTGGTCTATTTCAACCAGTTTAGACCAGTTTTCGCCGATCATGGGGCATTTCTGGTGTGGCGGATCGTCTGACATATACGTTCATTTATGATTCTCTCGCTTACCGTATGTCCCCCGGCGTCTGCTGAACATGAATAGATGATAGCACATGACAGAACCTTTGTGTCATAGCGGTCAAGGCAATTTGACGCTTCCCGCCCAGGCGCTCCGGCCGTTTTCATGCGCGGTCCAGAAATAGTCACCGTCTCGTCATTGCATAACGTTATCAAAGTGTTATCTATTCGGGCTTGACAGTTACAGTATATGCATACACAATTCGTCAGACTCGTGAACGGTCCCTTCCGTCTATCGAGATGGTCGGGCTTATACGCTCAGCGACAACCCAAACGGATATGCCTACCGTTACGGCGGCGTCCGATGTCGTGATTGCCGCGCCCAGAAAGTAGAGGATAGAGTAGTGTTCATCAACAGACTTCTTTCGGGGTCCACGCCGCTGTGGCGGCTTTCCGCCCTTCTGCTCCCGACCCTTGCCCTGGTCATCATTGCCGCGCTGCTGTGGCTGCCCACGGATGACTCCGCCCTCGCCCAGTCCGGCGGCGCGCCCAAAATCACCGCGGGCCCAGTCATCGCCAGCAGTCCGGCAAGCGGCGATTCATACGGCGCGGGCGAGAAGATTCTGGTCTCCCTGACCTGGAACGAGCCGCTGACCGTAACAGTCAACAGGAAAACCGGCGGCCCCCGCGTGCGCCTGGACGTGGGCGGCGCCACGCGCTGGGCACGATACGAGCGTTCGGAGCGGGACGGCGCGCGTCTCGTCTTCGCTTACACGGTCAGGGGCGAGGACTCCGACCCTGACGGAGTGAGCGTCCGCAGGAACGGCCTCAAGCTCGCAGGCGGCAGAATCGAGGACTCCGACGGCAACGCGGCGAAACGCAAGCATCCCGCCCTGAACGGACAGAGCGGCCACAAGGTGAACGCCGCGCCTGCGCCTACCGCCACTCCCACGCCTATGCCAACCAATACCCCTACTCCCACACCAACCAGCACGCCAACACCTACGCCCACACCGACACCTACGCCAACTCCCACTCCTACGCCAACCAATACGCAGACCCCTACCCCCACGCCCATGCCGGTACAGCAGCAACAGCAACAGCAGCCCTCCAACCAGATGCAGACGACGCTTGACGTGGGCATGAAGGTGTTCGGCTATGACGTGATGCTGGGCTGGGAGAACCCCTCGTCCTGCGCCGCGCCCTCGTGCGGCTACGAGTACAGATACCGCAAGAGCGACGGGACCTGGTCCGAATGGACGGACGCGACGCTGAAGCTGCACCCGTATATGACCCAGGGGATCTTCGGCCTCGACCTCTCCACCTCTTATGAGGCGGAGTTGCGACGCGTGAAGAACGGCGCGATGGTCGCGCAGGGGGCTGTCACATTCACCACGCGAAACTGGAGTGACGGTGAGTCGTACCAGATGCGGAGGACGGAGAAGACCTATGACGGCGTGAATATATGGCACCCCCTCAACGACAGTGTTACCCAGTACGGCCATGCCTATGTGGACGACGAGGTCAATAAAGTTCGCTATGTCTATGACGATGACCATTACTCTTTTGATGAACGCAATCCCGCGGACTTGCCTGAGGACTTCTACCTCAACCACTACAACAAAACTCGCAGTCCGGGCGACGGGGGTGGTCCTTTCAGACTGCTCCTCCACTTCCAATTCGACATCTCCAACATACCGAATATGTCCGATAGGGAAAACGTCGCGCTGGCGTACGATTTTGGCACTCTTCCATATGCGCTCAATGTAGGCTACTACGAGTGGCGAGGACAAAACGGCAGCCAGAAGCAAAAGAACCTGCGGGCCGTGTTCGATCGGATAAACAGAGATAACCCCTCCCTCGAGATCCAGAATTACATTCGAAACCCGCTGTATTGGGGCTCTATGGTTTACGAACCCTATCAACAAAGGAGTCTGCGTTATCTTTCGGACTTGGCGGTGGAACGTGACTTCGGTAAAGCTTTCCACAGCATAAGATGTCATGGAGACCTTTGGAATCCGAGAGACCCGAAGGACAGTCCCGACTGCTCATAGGCCGCGTATGAGGGCAGGCTCGAAGACAGCGTTGTCCCCTCACCTCAAGGGAGCTCAGGTAGCAGGGTATTCAGCCTAATCATCCCATCCCCGTATCGAGGTACGGGGATGGCTTTAACCTTCCTCCGTCAAGGGGAAAGAGACTTTGCCTACCCCTGTGAGCCTTCAAAGGAGAGGAGACCCTTGCTTGCCGCTCATGACTTCGGAGGATGAGATTGAGATAGTCGCTAAGTGAGGATTTCGCGGAGGCGTCGGGCTACGACTTCTTCCTCGCCATTGCGGACGTTTACGGGTATGAACAGGATGCTGTCGGTGTAGCTTCTGACCCTCACCCTTATGCCGGGCTCGCCCTCTTCCAGCATACGCACTACCTCGTCCCTGGAAGGCCCTGTCCATTCGGGAGTGAAGTGGATTTCGGCGCTGGCGTGGTTGGAGTCGGGCTCCTCAAGCTCGGGGTGCGCTTCGAGCAGTTCGACGCGCAGTCCGGGAATGTCGCTCAGTCGCTCAACGACGTGAGCGGACTTGGCTCGCCAGTCGGCCTGTACCGCGTCGAAGTCGGTGTCCACAAACATCTCCAGGGCGGTTACCAGTCCAGCTATCTCCTCTTTGCAGACCTTGGCGGAGCGTCCGATGGACTCTGAGTTGGGCGCTGAGTTGGCGTAGGCGGCCTCGATCAGGTCAGCGCGTCCGGCGAGAATTCCGGTGGACTGCGGACCCAGGACGCCCTTGCCTCCGCTGAAGCTGACCATGTCGGCGCCCTGCCGGATGTACTTGCTCAGGTTTTCGGGCGGGGGAAGCATGGCGGCGGCGTCCACTATGACAGGGACGTCGCGGTCGTGGGCTATCTCAACGACTTTTGCCAGTGGGAGCGCGCCACCGGGTCGCGGTCCGAAGATGTAGGCGACGGCGGCGGTGTTTTCGTTGATGGCGGCCTCCAGTTCCCACTCGTGGGTTGCGCCGGTATTGCCTATTTCCACCAGCTTCGCGCCCGCTGTTCTGAAGTTATGGTCGTAGTTGACCCTGTGGACGCGATGGATGACGATTTCGTTCTTCATGCCGGTGGTGTCGGGCAACTGCCACACTTTGGACGGATCGTTTCCAGCTATGCAGGCGGCGGCTTCGAGGACCATGCCCGCCGCCGAACCAGCCGTGACGAGTCCGGCTTCGGCGCCAGTCAAGCCTGCTATAACGTCGCCGGCCTTCTTGTTGAGGTCGTGCATGTCCACGAACCAGCGCGAGGCTTCCTCCATCGCCTGTACGACGGGCGGGGGCATGATGCTGCCGCCATGCACGGTTATCCAGCTTGCCGCGTTGATGATCGGCTTGACACCGAGTCTCTGGTAGAAGTCATTGCTCTGAGTTGTCATCGTTGTCTCCGTTATGAGGGTTCGGGCGGGATGGGATGATGTCGTTGACGTTGATCTGAAAGTCAGGGAAAGCGGTCGGAGATATGGTGTCTCCGGGCTGATAGATACGGGTTGCGCGGTAGCCTTCGGGGGAAGGGTCTGTGTAGGATTCGATGTGGTCGTCGCGGAGGTTGGCTATCCAGACTTCGGGGATTCCGAATTCGGCGTAGCGGGGGAGCTTGGCGTTTCGGTCATAGTTCAGGGATGAGTCGGCTACCTCGACCAGAAGCAGAATGTCCTGGGGGCGAGGATTCCTTGATTCGTAGAAATCGTCGCGGAAGGCCAGCAGAGTGATGTCGGGCTGGAACTCCGAGAACTGAGTCATAACCGAGGGGTTCTGTACCCTGATTATCGCGCGTCTTTGCGCTCCCAGTGGCAAAAATATGTGGGTCAAGCGGTCAACACGTGTCACGTGCCGGATTCCGGGGGGGACCATAACGATAATCTCTCCTTCGAGAAGTTCCACTCGTTCCTGATGTCCGAGAATCCCGGCCTTGCCCATAGCGTGGTATTCCTTACGGGTGAAGAGGCGCTTCTTCGGCGCGTGGGTTTGGGCGTCAGGCTTGGTCGGCGTGAGCGTTTGGGTCGTCATAGAGACCTCCCAATTGGGCGATGCGCATATGCTGTATCGGTATGGATGTGGGTTGTGTGATTATAGCACGCCATCGTTACACAACTATCGTCTGTTTGTGATAACCTTGCCTGCGATGCGGGTCTCGGCAGGGTCGCGGCCTATTGATCAATGACTTAAGGCGAGGAGAGGTACATGAGCAAGGTTATCGGAAGTTATCTCATATCCCGGACGCTGAAGGAGGAAGGCGTAGATACGCTGTTCTACCTGATGGGCGGCCCCAACTTCGATATAGTGATGGCGGCGGAGGACCAGGGGATCCGCTGCATTGACTTCAGGCATGAGCAGGCGGCGGCTTTCGCGGCCCACGCGTACGCGCGCGTGACGGGCAAGCCAGGTGTATGCACCGCGGCCTCGGGTCCAGGCACGCTGAACCTGCTGACGGGCGTCTATACGGCGGCGATTGACTGCGCGCCGATGGTTATTCTCGGCGGCGCTGGCCCTGTGCATGAGATCGGACGCGAGGCGTTCCAGGAGGTGGACCAGGTCGGCATCATGGAGCCGATGATGAAGTGGGTACACCAGACGACGCAAGCGGCGCGCTACCCGGAGGTGGTGAGCATGGCGTTCCGCAAGGCGACGACGGGACGGCCCGGACCCGTCTATATTGACTGTGGAGCGGACGTGCTTTACGAAGAAGTCGAGGAAGAGAACGCGGTAACCCCGTACAGGGCTGCGAAGCGAACCCGACCGGCCGCCGAGCCGAGCGCGGTGGCCGAAGTAGTAGATCTGCTGGCAGCTTCGGAGAAGCCGATGATATTCGCGGGCGGTGGGGCGTTTTTCTCAGGCGCGGCTCCGGAACTCGAGCGATTCGTGGACCTGACTTCCACGCCGTTCTACACCGCGCCGATGTCCAGGGGACTGGTGCCTGAGGACCACGCGGTATCGTTCCCTGCCGCTCGAAGCACGGCGATGCGCGAGACTGACCTGGTACTTGTCATAGGGACCAGGCTGAACTGGATGGTCCAGTACGGCCACAGGTTCAATCCCAACGCGAAGGTAGTCCAGATAGACATAGAGCCGAGCGAGCTTGGACACAACCGGAACATTGACCTAGGTATCGTGGGAGACGCGAAGGCGGTCCTGACACAGATGCTGGCGGAGGCCGAATCGAGAGAGGCGGACTGGGCCGGCAGAATAGAGTCAGACTGGGTATTGCGCCTCAGGGATGTCGAGGACGACCGGCAGGCGCGCGGCGCGGCGATACAGAACTCCGACAGTCTGCCCATGCACCCGCTGCGGCTGTGCAAGGAGATACGCGAGTTCCTGGACAGGGACGCGATTCTGTCTGTTGATGGCAATGAGATCCTGCACTTCGGGCGACAGTCGCTACCCACATACGTCCCTGGGCACAGGCTCAACTCCGGCGTTACGGGCACGATGGGTGTGGGACTGCCGTATGGTATAGGCGCGCAGTTGGCAAAGCCCGATAAGCAGGTCCTCGTCCTGCACGGCGACGGCTCGATGGGAATGAACGCGATGGAGCTGGACACCTGCGTCCGGCATAACATTCCGGTGGTTACGGTCATCTCGAACAACGCGGGCTGGACAGCTCGCACTCCCGACCGCCGCAAGCCGGGCCGCGAACTTGGGTTCACCAACTTCGACGGTATGGCGCGCGAACTTGGCGCATACGGCGAGCGAGTGGAAGACCCGAACGAGATAAAGCCCGCTCTGCAGCGCGCTTTCGACAGCGGCAAGCCCGCGGTCATCAACGCGATAGTGGAGCCGACGGCGGCGGGAGTGTCCCGCGCCTGGGGTGGAAGCCGAATGGAGTAGATCCAGTAGTTTGGGAATTGGGGTGGTTCACACTCCAATTCCCAAACCCCTAGGACACACGGGTAGTTGCAATCATGAGACCTCTCTTCATCTTTGTACTGGCAGGGATTGTGTTTGCCATTGCGGTAGCTATAATTGCGACACAATGCGCTGCTTCCCCTCCTACAGTTGGAGAAACCGCCTCAGCGTCACTCGTTTCGTCAGATGGGGAATCAATAGGGGACGTGAATATCACACAAATGGAGTTCGGGGTTCTGGTAGCAGTCGAATTGAAAGGCTTGCCACCCGGAGGTCATGCCCTTGTCGTTCACGAGGTTGGCGCCTGTACGCCCAGTTTCGATGCCGCGGGCGATCACTTTACCGCCAACTATGGTCTTATCCATCCGGTCTGGCAACAAGGATCAGATACACCTCATGAAGGCGACCTCCCAAATATCTATGCGTCCAGCGATGGATATATCCGGGCCGATTTCTTAGCCGACAGCATAACTCTGAGCACCGGCGCTCCTCATAGCGTGTTCGACTCGGACGGGTCGTCCATCATCATCTATGAAAAGCCCAGTGACTACACGGATGATGAGGACTATGGCGCCCAACTTGCCTGTGGGGTGATTCAGAAAAACTAGCACTGATTCCAGTTAGTTTTGCCATATTTGAGCCTGCCCCCGCCCCTGGATTGCCTAGCGGCGAGCCCTTCGGGGTTCCCGTTTTCACGGGAATGACTGAATTGTAGTTCACCCTCACCCTCCGGGAGAGGAGACTTTTAACATACAAATGACGAGAAATGTTAACACGCCTAGTCTAGTCCTCAATCTTTAGGCTGCCCATCACAACGGAGCCTTTGATGATAAGGTCGGTCTGCCTCTCCCCGGTATCGCTCGGCGCCCGCTCGTCCTTCAGCTCGCCCATGATAGTGTCGTCGTCCACGCGAACGTTCCAGTCGCGCGGCACTCGCAGCTTTATCTCGCCCATGACGATGGAGAGTTCGAGGACGGCGGGCTTTTGCTGAATCGCGGACTCGCGCAGGTCTATATTGGCTTCGCTCATGACGGCGGTGGCGCGTCCGCCTCGGAATTCGAGGGAAGTGATCTTCTGTGCGGCAGATCCCATTACGCTGACTAGATTTATGGAGTCCTGGTCTGTGGGAGCGACTTTCCTCTCGGAGCCGAACACGGTGACCGAGTTCGGCGATTCCTGGTCGGCGCTCCGGCCTGTGTCGCTGCGACTGCCGCTCCTGGAGCGGAAGCTTTTGACGAGAATGGCAACACCGACACCTATCAGGATCAGAGGCCAGAACCTGCCCAGGTCCACTCCGAGAACCATGATCTGGATAAGCGCGGCAACCACGATGATCAGGACCGGGCCGCCGACCTGTCGGAAGCGACTCCTGACCAACATCCATACGCCAAGAAGGATGAATAGGGACGGAATCCAGCGGAACACGTCGCCGGTATCCAAGAAGCCGAAGTTGCCCAATAGAAGCAAGAGACCCAAGGCGATGGCCAGAAGACCGAAGGCAAAACTTCCTGATAGTCTGCGTGTGTTCATTCTTCCGCTCCTTCAGTGGTTTGCCGCGCGGGACTTTCGGATAACTGCACTTTTAGTATAGCAGTCATTGGATTCCCACCTACCCCGCACCTCTGTTAGGATTCGTTCAGAGGATGTAAAGCATGTCAACTCGAGATGTCAGTTGTGACAAGGGACTCCGGCTGGGGGAAGTGGTGGAGGCCACGTCTATCGAGTTCGTGGTGCAGTGCTACGAGCTTTATACCGCGCCCGCGCTGGGCAGCCTGGTGAGATGTGGAGACGACGAGTCGATATACGGGATAGTGCACGAGATCGGCACACGGAGCATTGACACCGGTCGCAGGCCGATAGCCAGGGGGCGGAACGAAGATGATGAAGACGCTATATACCAGTCGAACCCTCAACTATCGCGCCTGCTTTCTACTGAGTTCCGCGTGCTGTCGGTCGGGCATACCGAAGACGGGACGCTGAGACGCTGGCTCTCGCCGCTGCCGCCCCGGATACACTCTTTCGTGTATGCCTGCTCCGAGGACGCGCTCAGGGAGTTCAGCTCCGAATTGGACTTCCTGTCCATACTGCTCTCCGCGCCAATCGCGGCTGCGGACGACGTACTGGCCGCTTTCCTGAAGACAGTGAGTGGCGCGCATCCTGATCCCGACACGTTCCTAGTGAACGCGGGGAGGCGGCTCACTCCTCTGCTGGGTGGCCAGATGCAGCGACTGGACGGCATTCTCAGGAGGATAGCGACATGACCATGGGCGCAAACGGCAGCGTAGGAACGGACGGTTTCGGCTGGAGCGGATCCCAGAGACTCGGCATGGTGGTGTCCGGCTCTCTGACCGAGGGGATGGAGGTTCGTCTGGACGCGGATACATCCATCGAGGACATCAAGGTGGGGACGTTCGTGAATATACAGGGGCAGCATATGCGGTTCTTCGGCGTGGTTACGGACGTCGCGCTTGCATCTATGGACCCCACCCTGCCTGCCTCGCCGCCGGATGTGTCGAACCCGTTCATCAGGAGTGTCGTATCGGGGACCGCGGCTTACGGGACGATCACGGTAGAACCCATGCTGACACTTGGGGCCGGGGAAACGGTCGTAGGACTGGACGGACCGCAACCTGCGAAGACGATACCGCCGCACTTCTCCGCGGTCGGGTCGGCCACGGACGAGGACATACGAACCGTATTCGGTGGCGAGGACGACAGGCATTTCTGGATAGGCAGTCCGCTGGATATGGATACGCAGTTGTGCATTGATATCGAGGAACTGGTCACGCGCTCCAACGGGGTGTTCGGGAAGAGCGGGACTGGCAAGACGTTCCTGACCCGCCTGCTACTGGCGGGGATACTTCAGAAGGACGTGGCTTCCAACTTAGTGTTCGATATGCACAACGAGTACGGCTGGCAGGGGACATCAGAGGGCGCGACGAGCACGGTCAAGGGACTGAAGCAGTTGTTCAGTTCCATGGTCGCGGTGTTCACACTGGACGAGCAGAGTTCGCGCAATCGCGGCATCAACCCGGACTACGTGGCGCGTATAGGGCTGGAGGAGATAGAGCCGGAGGACATCCTGATGCTGCGGGAGTCACTGAATCTGTCGGAGGTGGCGGCAGACGCGACGTACTCTCTCCAGCGCGAGTTCGGAAGGAAGTGGCTGGGGACGTTCCTGACAATGTCCGGGGGCGAGGAGATGCGGGAACTGGCGTCGAGGATCAACGTGAACGACCGTGCGCTATCCACGCTTCAGAATCGTCTGGGCCGTTTGATGCGTCTGCCGTTCATAGACGCGGAGAGGGCGCATGATTCGGTGAACCGGATACTGGACTACGTGCAGAACCAGGATATGCACGTGGTGCTGGAGTTCGGGCGCTATGGGAGCGATCTGTCGGCGTACATACTGGTCGCCAACCTACTGACGAGGCGCATCTATGCAAGATACCAGCAACTCACGGAAAGGGCGGCGGGTGACGAGGGACAGAGTCCACGTCCGCTGGTCATCACCATCGAGGAGGCGCACAAGTTCCTGAATCCGGGGATCGCGGATCAGACGATATTCGGCACGATAGCGAGGGAGATGAGGAAGTTCAACGTGACGCTGCTGGTGGTGGATCAGCGTCCATCCGGCATAGACGACGAGATAATGAGTCAGATAGGGACGAAGTTGACCTGCCTGCTGGACAGCGACCGGGACGTGGACGCGGTGCTGTCGGGGGTGTCGGGAAGCCGCAAACTGCGGGCAGTGCTGTCGCGGCTAGAGTCGAAGCAGCAAGCGCTGGTGTTCGGACACGCGCTGCCTATGCCAGTGGTAGTGCGGACGCGAGATTACGGCTCGGCGGAGTCATACGCATCGTTCGGGTGGCGAGACGAGGGAGAACGGCTGGCGATGGCAGAGAGGGACGCGGCGGACTTGTTCTGAGCGCGGGTGTGGGTCAGGCGATTCGGAGGCTATCCGCCTCGTCGGGTTCGAGGAGAAGGACGCGATTGGTGCGGTCTTCCATGAAGAGGGCGAAGTGGGAGAGGATGTCGCGTCCTAGAAGAGAGGGAAGGCCGACTATTCGGCCCGGTACTGGTTCGAGGATTGGAATATCGCGGTCAATGTGGAGGCCTCCTATTCTCATGGAGACTCGGGTTTGCCGGGTTGAGGTCAGCCCGCCTATGCCGAGGCTTTGGCGTCCGGTTGGCAATTCTGCCAAGTCTATGCCGTGGGATGTAGACAAGAGCAAAGCGTCGCGATTGCCGATAAGCGTACGGTCCGCTCCCGTATCAACCACGAAGGAAATATCCATTTCGACCATGCCTAGGTTGGGCATGATTACCGATATATCAATATAGGGCCGCCCTGAGCGGAAGTATCCTGTTATCATTGGGAGTCAGACTTCGCTGTAGTCACACTTTCGTCTAAGTTGGTCCACCTGTAGATTCCACCCGACGCCGGCTTGGCGAAGTCAGACGTCACTATAATTGCATCTTCTTCGAGGTCGGTCAGTTTTTCTATGACTACTCTGTTGGATGGAAGACTCATAGTTCTCAACTTGGCTGCAAGTTCCATCGGTTCTGGATCCGCCGCTATAACTTTCTTGTCTATCAGGGCGATCCAGTGTTCAGGATATTTTTCCTGCAGCGCGTGGTAGTTAGCCTCTACAAAATCCCAATCTTCACGGTGGAGTTGTGATTCTGTCGTTGTGTTGAGCATATTGGAGCTCCTTCGGTCCAGTGGACAAGGTTCATGTCCATTGTGGCACGGGCAGCGGGCTGACTCTAGGTCGGCCCGCCGCGTGGTTTGCCATTGTTTTATGATGAATGGAGCGCGGGAGGCTATCTTTGGATACCGGCGTGGTGGAGGGCCTGGCCAACTATGTCCACGTCAACGAGTTCGCTGTGGGCGGCGAGAAGTTGGCGAGTGATGGGGCCGGGGGTGGACTCGCCGACCGGACGCTTGTCAACCATGCTGACGGGGACTATGCGGGGGCTTGTCCTGGAGAAGAACACCTCGTCGGCGGTGTAGATATCGTAGGGCTGAAGGTCGTCCTCGACGACGGGTATGTCGAGCTGCTCGGCTATGTCGAAGATGACACTTCGGGATATGCCCTGGAGGATGCTGCGGTCGGTGGGAGTCTTGATTACGCCGTCCTTGATGAGGAATACGTTGTAGCCGATGCCCTCGGTGAGGTTGCCGTACTGATCGAGCAGTATCGGGGAGGCACCGGGATCAACGTCGGCGGCCTCGAGTTCGGCGAGGACGAAGTTGGCACGGCTATGGTGCTTGACCTTGGGGTCCATGGTGTCGCTGGAGTAGCTGCGAGTCTTGGTGATGACGCCGTGTGCGCCGTCCACATAGAACTGGGCGAAGGACTGGAAGGCGACAGGCTTAACCATAATGCAGACGGTTGGGGTGAGGCCGTGAATGCCGTGTCCGACGCCGCGGGTTATGAACGGGTTGATGGCGAAGTCGCCTGCCTCGTCGAGGTGGGCTTTGTTGCGCTCCACACCTTCCTCACAGAGCGCGGTCATCTCGTCGGGGGTGAGGCCGGGGTCAATCCTCATGTACTTGAGGGACCTGTAGAGGCGGTCAATGTGGCGGTCGAGGACGAAGGGCTTGCCCGCGAAGGTGCGGGCAATATCGAATACGACGTCGGCGACGACGAATCCCCTGTCTTCAGGAGAGAGCCTTATGTCGCCGAGCGGGAGCCACTCGCCGTTGAAGTAAGCGCTGAACGTGTTCTGGTCAACCATGTAGTTCCTCCATAAGCCGGGGTTGGTGTGTTCAGTCTGCATTGTAATGCCGCAAGGGAGGTCGGGCAATGTAGTCCTATGGAATCATACGGGCGCGTTGACTTGTGACATGGGGCTGCTACACAATTCGTCTTATGGGATTACGCGCATTAATTTTTGCCATGTGGACAGTCACAACGGTGCTAGTTGTGTCCTGCGGCATGGAAACTTCAGATATCCAGGACACGCAGGAGCCAGTTCCTTCGTCGACTCCCGCGCCCGAGCCGCCGCCTGGTTCTCAGGGCGCGCCGGGCAGCTTGAATGAGCCTCGCGCGAATCACACGGCGACGCTGATGCCGGACGGCACGGTGCTGGCGGTGGCGGGGTCGAGGGTGGACAGGGATCTAGCGTCGGTGGAACGCTACGATCCGCAGACTGGTCTCTGGACGCTTGTTTCGGGCTTGGGGTCCGCACGGCAGGGGCATACGGCGACGCTTCTGCCGGATGGCCGGGTGGTCGTGGCAGGCGGCGCTTTCAACGTGAGGGCGTTGTCTTCGGTGGAGATCTACGACCCGGCATCGGACACGTGGACGGAAGCGGCCCCGATGATCGAGGGGCGATCCGAGCATACGGCGACACTTCTGCCGGACGGGCGCATTCTGGCGGCAGGGGGCGTGGACCTGCTGACGGCGACGGCGGAAGCGGAGATTTACGATCCGGCATCGGATACGTGGAGTCCGACAGGAGAACTGTCCGAGGCGCGGTCCGAACACACGGCTACGCTTCTGTCGGATGGTCGGGTGGTCGTGGCGGGTGGCATCCGAGGGCCGCACACACTGTCCTCTGTGGATGTGTATGATCCGGTGAGCGGCGGGTGGTCGTCAGCACCCCCTATGACAACCGCAAGAAGCGAACACACCGCGACACTTCTCGCAGACGGGAGGCTGCTGATAATAGGCGGACAGGATAAAGGCGCCGCCCATAATTCGACGGAGACGCTGGACCCGCTGGCGATGGTGTGGACGCCCGCGGCGAGCATGAACCGACCGAGGGCCGGACACCAGGCGACAATCCTGGAGGATGGCCGAGCTCTGGTTACGGGAGGCGGGTCGGTATCACCGGACAGCCTAGTAGAGATATATGACCCCATCCTGGACGAATGGATACGCACCGCGAGGATGCTCACACCCCGAATAGATCACAGGACGACACTGCTGCGAGATGGAACGGCGCTGGCGTCGGGTGGACGTGCAAGCCTGGTATCCCCGCTCGCGTTCACCGAATTGTACATTCAGGGCGCGGGGTCGTGGTCGCCGACAGCGTTAGTCCGCGACCCGCGCTGGGCGCATGTTACTGTGTCTCTGGCGGACGGAAGGCCGCTGGTCATCGGCGGATTCGACAACGACGGATGGAGCCTGAAGACCGCCGAGTATTACGACGCGGAATCCATGAGATGGACGTTTGCCGGAGAGATGCAGCATGGGAGATGGGGGCACGCAGCCACGGTTCTGGCGGATAGCCGCATAGTGGTGTGCGGGGGCGCGGACAGCCTGGGCGAGTTTCACTCCACGGCAGAGATGCTCGATATAGGGGAGACTGCGTGGGATGCGCTCCCAGATATGTCGGAGGCGAGAGCGAGGCACACTCTGACGCGGCTGGAGGATAGGCGGTCCGTAGCCGTGGGGGGCTGGGACGGAGTGAGTACGCTGGCCAGTGTAGAGGTTCTGGACGCGGAGGCGAGCGCGTGGACGCTATCAACTCCAATGTCGCAAGCTCGCTGGGGACATACGGCGACCCTGCTCTCGGATGGGCGACTACTCATCGCGGGCGGGGTCGGGCCGGATGACCGCAGCCTGTCTTCAGCCGAGATATACGATCCGACGACGGGCAACTGGACGAGTTCGGGAGCGATGTCCGAAGTTCGGGACGGGCATACGGCGACGCTGGCCAGCGACGGCCGGGTTATGGTAATAGGGGGAGTGGGAACGGCGGGAGAGTCGCTGTCTTCAGCCGAGATGTACGATCCAGAGACGGGGCAGTGGTCCACAGTGGCGAGCATGGACAGGCCAAGGTCGAAGCACACGGCGACGTTGATGCTCGACGGTCGTGTGCTGGTAGTGGGAGGGACAGCGGACGGCATCACGCCGTTGGCGTCGGTAGAGCAGTTCGATCCTGAAACCAATACATGGACGTCGGGGGGCACGATAAAGGAGGCGAGGTGGGGGCACTCCACGACTCCATTGCCCGGCGGTGAGGTTCTTGTGGTCGGAGGCTATGGGTTCGCAACGCTCAGGTCGTCGGAGATATATATGCCCGCGGGCGGTGGCTGGCACTCGGGCGACAGCCTGGCCCAGTTTCACCCCCATCCTAACCTTCCCCGGTCAATGGCTAAGAGAGGTAGGTATTTCACCCTCACCCCAATCCTCTCCCTGAGGGAGAGGGAGTTTGTTGATTGGCGGTCCTGGCTGGATGCAAATATGCCTACCCTCATGAGCTTGTCAAGAGGGAAGGGGTTTTTGCAACCATCTCCCGGAGATCGGGCCTCTTGACCACGCCGGACTACACCCAGCAGGACATGAGCGTTATCAAGCTGGCTATGCGTCGGCTGAGTATAGAGTGGCGGCTGATGTCGAGCGTGTTCATCGGCATCGTGATCGCAACGATACTGATGGCGGCCGCGCCGGTGTATCTGGACGCGCTGGAGCGTCAGAGCGTCCACAGCGCGGTCAGGACGTCGGTGGAGAGGTCGGGCGACACCTTCTTCGACATCGTGGTGGATGTTGACTTCATTCCACTGGAGTCCGAGGAGATCGCAAGCGCGCAAGCGTCGCAGACGCAGGCCATGAACGACAATATGGGGCCGATCTACACCGGGACGCGCAGCTTTCTCAAGACGCCTTACTACTCGATGACCCTACCGGCCAGGGCATCAGCCGCGCTCGCGGCGCTGGAGGAGCCACCGGAGGAGGGCGAAGAGCCGCCTCTGCCATTCGAGGCCGGTTTCGCGCAGTATCTTGAAGGATTCGAGGATAAGGTCACCTTCATCGAGGGCAGACCTGCCAGAGACGTCATTTTGAGAGGCGCCCAGGGGCCGCTCATCGAAGTCGCGCTGAGCGCCAGGACCGCCAACGCTTTCGGCGGGCTGAAGCCCGGTGACGTCCTGGTTTTCGCGCCGTCCGTGGATTCCCCGGTAAAGGTGTCGGCCAGAATCACGGGACTGGTAGAAGCCAGTTACTGGGACGACCCGTACTGGAGAGGCGACGTGGAGTCGTACTTGTTCCCGCGTATGCCCACCGAGGACGGCGTGGTAACGCCGAGTTCGCCGCCGCTTCTCGGCGTCTTCGTGGGGCCGACGTCTATGACCGAGGCGATAGGAGGATCGTTCCCTGGCACGACGGTTGACGCTTTATGGTACAACGATGTTGACCCTGAAATCCTGCGAACATGGTCTAAAGGGGAAATGAGGGCAGGCCTGGACGCGCTGAACGATGATATGTCGTCGGCGCTTCCGTCTTCGTTCGTGTACAGCGGAATAGGCGTCATGCTAGCGCGGTTCGAGCGTCAGAGCTTTCTGAATAGTGTTCCGCTCCTGCTTCTGATGGCAGTGCTGGGCATAGCGGTCCTGTATTTTCTGTTTATGATCGTCTCTTACCTCATTCCCAGCAGGGAGAGCGATGTCGCGCTGTTCAGAAGCCGAGGAACCAGCACCTGGCGTCTTCTGAGGCTTTACATGGCGGAAGGTGTGATTCTCACGGTAGTCGCCGCCGCGATTGCTCCCTTCATCGCGCTACTGGTTGTGTGGCTCGCCGGTCTGCTTCCATACTTCGGGCATATAACAAACGGCAGACCCCTTCCGGTACACGTTGGCTGGCTGCCTTTCGCGGCGGCGGGGGTGGCAGGCTTTATGTGCCTAGCGATGTTCGTCATTCCGGGAGTTCTGGGGGCTAGAACCGGCCTCATCATCCACCGGCTCAGATCGTCGCGACCTCCGCAAATCCCCATATTGCAACGCTACTACATAGACGTCATGTTCCTGGCCGTTGGGGGCGTGCTCTTCTGGGAACTTCAGGCACGGGGGGAGTTGGTGTCGGGCAGCCTGTTCGGACAGCAAGACGTGAACGAAGCGCTGCTGATCGCTCCGGCGCTATTCCTGATAACCGTGGGAATGCTATTCTTCCGCATCTTCCCCATGTTCATCCGGTACATCAGCGGGGAGTCGCCCACACTGGTAGATCTGGGCACATGGGTGACGCTCGCGGCACTGGCGTCGGCAGTCAGTGTGACAGACTTCCGCGCGGGGGAGCAGACGGGATGGATTCCGTCGGTGGCGCTCCTCGGCGGATTCGGGGCGGCGTACTGGCTGACCGGCAGAGGATCGGGCTGGGTGTACAAAGTCTCGTTCACGGTGGTACAGGCGACATTCGTAGCATGGTTCTTCTATATGAGACCGCCGGACCCGGATGCACCGGCAGCCGTGTTCGCAGGCTCGATTGCACTTGCCGCACTGATACCGGCGCAAGTCGTGTTCCATCTTCTGTCGGTATTCGTCAGGCGCGCGCCGGTATGGGTATCCATGACCCTGTGGCACATGGCGCGCAATCCCATGCAGTACTCCTGGCTGGTCCTTCTGCTGGCGCTTGCGGGAGGGATCGGGATACTGGCAACAACCGTCGGAGCGACACTGGACCGGAGTTACGAGGAACGAATCCGCTACAATGTCGGTACCGACATTCGCGTTTACAGTCTCGCGTCGCACCTGGGTCGCAGGGACGGCGAGCTGGAGGCGAACTTCAACGGTATCGCAGGAGTCGAGTCCGTTTCTACCGCGTTAAGAGGCGGGGGACACGTGGGAACGGGTGGGGCAGGGCCCACATTCTCGTACCTGGCGATTGACTCGCAGACCTTCGACCCATGGTACAGAGGCGATTTCTCCGAGAGGGACCTGCACGAAATTCTCAAAGACCTGAGGGTGGGGGACCCTGTACGCGCTACGGCAATTCCCGATGGGGCCGAGAGAATACAGCTATGGGTCAATCCGGCAAGCTATTATCCGTTGATGTTCCTATGGATAGTCGTGGAAGACGCCAACGGGAAGATGGACACGATAACCATGGGAGAAATGGACACTCAGGGCTGGAACCTGAAGAGTGCAGACCTGCCCGACGACCTGGTCCATCCCCTGAATTTAGTCGCCATACAACTCAACGAGCCGGGATTCGGTTCGACAGGCACCGCAGGAAATATCGTGTTCGACGAGCTACATGCAGTGATGGAAGGGACGGGCGAGGTAGTATCCATTGACGGATTCGAGGATTCCCCGGAGTGGGTCACGATTGCGACAAGCGCGGTGGAAAGGGACGAGCTGAGCGGTGTCACGGACATAGTCTATTCGGGCAACAGGGCGCTGCGCTTCACGTTCGGCAAAGAGTCCAACAACGGCCTGCGCGGTTTTTACAAGTCCGGCGGCCACGGGTATATTCCGGCGGCAGTCAGCCGCTCGTTTTCGGAAGCTACCGGAGCTTGGGAAAACATGGGCATCATCGTCAACTTGCCGGGCGGCCTGGTCCCGGTGGTAGTGGTGGACGTAGTGGAGTATTTTCCGACGGTGATTCCGCAGGGCCTGGGGTTCATGGTCTTCGACCTGGATACGCTTCTCGAATACATTGACCCACTCAACCCCACGGGCCAGACAGCAGTGAATGAACTTTTCCTGGAAGTCAGGGAGGGGAGCGGGGGCGCTGCGCTCACCAATGCGGAAGACCTGGTCAGCTACCAGGGCAAGGTAGTTGGAACAGAGGCGGCGCTGGCGGCCCAGGACGCCGATCCTCTCATATCCGCGGGATGGCGGACGATGGCGCTCGTAGCGCTGGCGGTGATACTGTTCATCGCCAGCCTGGGATACATCGTTTACCTGCTCGCGTTTACAAACCGCAGTGTCAGCGAGATGGCGTCTCTGAGATCGCTTGGATTCAATCGGGCGCAGACAATCGGTCTGATTGGACTGGAACACCTTCTCATAGCGTTCATCGGCCTGGGACTAGGCACGTGGGCCGGATACCAGATGAGCCGGATGATGGTCTCGGCGGTGGCGGTGACGGACGGGGGCGGGCGCGTGCTGCCGCCGTTCATACTGACGACTAACTGGCTGTTCATGGGGCCGCTATATCTGGCGATGATAGCGGTGTTCACGGTCTCGCTCATGACGCTAGGCCGCCGCGCGCTGTCAATTGACCTGAGACGGCTGTCGCGGATGGAGGGGTAGCGACCAGCTTGACGGCATGGGATAATGAGGTAGCGTAGCAGGCAGGACGATGGTGGAGCGAGGAGGTGAGGCGATGAGAGACGAACAGAGGCATTTGCATCCTTCAAGGGTAAATCACAAGAGACCGAAGTGGCTTGAGGAAATAAGCAGTCCGAAAGAGGAAGAGGCGATCCGTAAGAAAGCGGAGGAAATTCGCAATCGTCCCGAGCCTCCGCCTACGTTGGAAGAGGTCAGGGCCATGATGGATGAGGCGTTTGGAGGTCGCACACTGAAAGAGGTAATGCGCGAGCTCGATGCCAGGGAAGACTTATCCGATCCGTGCTCGTAGCAACCTCAGGTGGTCGAGGGAGTCGTTCGACTGTGGATTTTAAGGATTGGGAGAAGGTTGGGCAGCCATGAAAGTTATTGCAACGTCTCTGTTCGCAGCAGTGATGGTGGCGCTGTTGTTCGTGTGGGTGGTGGCTCCGCATAGTTCCGTCGCGCAGACAGGGGACTATGACAGCGATGACGACGGGCTTATCGAGTTTCGGGCGTTGGAGCAGTTGAACGCGGTGCGTTGGGACCTGGACGGGGACGGGGAGGCGGATTCGGAGGTCAGTCGGGACGCTTACGCGGCGGCCTTCCCAGGAGCGGTGTCGGGTATGGGGTGCGCGGAGTCCGGGTGCGAGGGCTATGAGTTGGCGCGGGACCTGGATTTCGATGATGCGGGGAGCTACGCGTCGGGCGTGGTGAACTCGAAGTGGACGGAGGGGGCAGGGTGGCTGCCGATTGGGATTGGGAGTCACTCTTTCAGAGCTACGTTCGAGGGGAATGAGCATACGATTGCTAATTTGTATATCAAGCGGAGTGGGCGCACTGATCCTGGCGTGGTCGGCTTGTTCGGTTCAATGAACGGTTACATCAGTCGAATAGGTCTAACGGATGTAGATATATCCGGCGTTGAACATGTCGGTGGACTGGCTGGAGACAACTACGGTCAGATAAGCACGAGCTATTATGTCACGGGAAGCGTTTCCGGATATGGGTTAATAGGCGGGCTGGTCGGACGTAACAATGGTATGATGAGCACCAGCTATGCTACGGGAAGCGTATCTGGGGGTTACCAGGTCGGCGGATTGGCTGGATACAACAGCGGCCAGATAATCGATAGCTATGCCACGGGAAACGTAGCTGGGGCTACCAACGGAGGTTCGGATCACCAGATCGGCGGACTGGTTGGATACAATGGCCGGGGCAATGCCATGATAGTCACTAGCTATGCCACAGGCGATGTTTCAGGAAGCGATGTTGTCGGTGGACTCGTTGGCTCGAACCATGATGGCAGCATAAGGGCAAGCTACGCCACAGGAAACGTATCAGGTCAGTTTTATGTAGGTGGCCTGGTTGCAAATAACTACGGCGCGTCCATAGAATCCAGCTATGCCACGGGCAATGTGTCAGGAAACGATCTCGTCGGTGGACTCGTTGGTGGGAACGACAATGACGCTGTCATACACGCAGTCTACGCCACAGGCAGCGTGTCAGGAGACGAGAATGTCGGTGGGCTGATTGGACGACGGGTTTCAGGCGTGATAGACGCCAGCTATTGGGATACGCAGACCAGTGGGCAGTCTTCCGGGGTGGGCGAAGGATCTTCCGATGGGGTGGTGGGGAAGACGACCGCTGAGTTGCAGGGGCCCGTTGGGTACACGGGGATATATGCGGGGTGGCTGTTGGATTTTGATAATGCGGACGGGGATTTCGATGACACGACGGGCGTGGATGATTTCTGGGACTTTGGGACGGCGAGCGAGTACCCGGCGCTGAAGGCGGACTTGGATGGGGACGGGATAGCGACGTGGGAGGAGTTTGGTGACCAGCGGGGGCAGAGTCCGGCGCCAGGGCAGACGCCGTTGCCGGTCACGCCCAGTCCGACGCCGACGCCAACGATACCCAGGCCGACACCCGTGTCCGGGGCGGATTTGGAACTGACGATGCTGGCGGTCGAATTCGCGGGTATCCCCTTCTACTACATGGTAGTGGAGAACAATGGGCCGTCGGACGCTACTGGGGTGGTGCTGACAGACAGTTTTCCGGAGAGCGTATCGTCCATGCTGAGTATTCCCGTGGCGGGAACGTGTTCAGGAGAGACGACGGTCATGTGCGAATTGGGCGACCTGGCGGTCGGCTCCAAGACGTTGGTTATGATAATCGCCAGAGTGGACGCCTCGCTTTCGCAGAGTGTGGTGAATACGGCCAGCGTATCCGCCGCCGAGCCGGACCCCTATCCCGCGAATAATGAAGCGTCCAGATAACTAGCGGCCACCTTGACGGCATATCGGGGCTTTCCGATAATGAAATCGTAAAGAGCGCGACGGACGCATGAGATCAAGGTGAAATGATGACCGCTGAAAACAGGCATTTGCACCCTTCCAGGCTAAATTACAAAGGACCGAAATGGCCCCGGGAGTTGAGCAGCCCGAAAGTGGAAGAGGCCATACGCAAGGAAGCCGAAGAGATAACCAAACGCTGCGGCTACGATCCCACAGCGGCAGAGGTCAGAAAGATGATGGGCAAGGCACTGGGTGGACGCACACTGAAAGAGGTAATGCGCGAACTCGACGCCAGGGAAGACTTATCTGACCCGTCCTCGTAGCGCCCGCAGAATGTCCAGAGCGTTGTCCATCTGGGGATTTATCGCAGGGATTCCGTAGGATTCACATGCTGTCATAATCTCACGGTCCGCGCTAACCATGTAGAGATTATGCCCACTCAATAAACTTCCGCTCGCAATCGCGGAAGCGAAGTGGACCGCGTCCAGCGAGCGCAGAGAGTACTCTCCGGCTATGGGGATTGCCCTGTCAATCAGTTCGTTCTGAACAGGTATTACCCTGACTCTGTAATAGGCGATGTCCTGAGCGAGTTGATCCAACGTCCTTCGATAATATCCGCGCGTTATTGCGCGTCCTTTTAGAAGTCGTGTCGCAGTGGAGTTCACTTCCAAGAAAGTCAGATATGAAGTAGCCAAGGTTTCTGACTCGGACAGCCCATTGAAGAGTTCTTCAATTATCTCCGAGCCAGTCTCAGGGATATATAGTTTCATTAACGCTGAAGTATCAAGGTAATAGATTGGCACGTATTGGCCTCCTCAGTGGGCACTGGATTGAGAGTGTACCACTGCCGCCTTCGGTCGGTCGCTTGTCAGGACTTCGTACAAACCCTAAACTGGCAGGCGTGAAACTTTATGCTTCGTAGTGTCTTGAGAATACTGTCCGCGTGGCCGATGGTGGTGAAACGCAGCCTGGCCAATTGGCGGCTGCTGTCTTCCGTGGTTGTGGGTGTCGTGCTGGCGTCGGCGATCATGGCGGGAACGGTCATCTACTTCGACTCGCTCCGGGATATCGCGCTCGACGCGGCGCTCGCGGACAGAGACGCGCTCGACTTGGACATTTTCACCAAGGTGACCAGGGGGCCCACCAATCCGGCTTCTTACGCGACGGTGCGCGGCTACGTGGAGGGGGCTTACAGCAACGAAATCGGGTGGTTCGTAGAGGACGCGCTTCACGGGGGCAGGTCGGCTACGTTTTTCGTGGCGCTGCCGGGAGAGGAAGAGAACGCGGGGAATGACAACGCTCGAAGCTACTTCGTATTTCTGCCAGGAATCGAAGACAAGATTACTATTCTTCCCGGTGGGCGGATGCCGGAGCCGCTGCTCGATCCGGACGTGCGAGGTCGTCCCGGCAATACCACGCCAATAGTCCCAAGCGACGCCCCGGTCGAATCCGTATTGCAGGGCGATCCAATCAGCATGGAGGCCATTGTCCCGGAGGACGCCGCACTGGCATTCGGGGTGGAGGTCGGCGACACGCTTTCGGCAGTTCCGTACTGGCAGGACGCTACGCCGTACATGTCGGTCACCATCACGGGGCTGTACACGAGAAACGATCCCGACGAGTTGGTCTGGGAACTGAACGACAGGACGTTCCACTCGTTCACCTCGGGCAACTTCTCCACCGTGCCGTTCCTGGTGTCGGAAGAGACGTTCCTTCGGGGCGTAGGCAAGGCATTCCCGGACATGGACAGCACGTATGGCTGGCTGCTGTTGGTGGACCCGGATAGATTGTCCTCGATCAACGCGACTGACGCACTGCATTCGATAGTGGGAATAAAGCGGAGCCTCTCCAGTGTGTTCACGTCGTTCCGCCAGGTGACCGATTTGGACGACGCGCTGCGCGACTATGACGAGAGGCTGCTTTTCACCAAGCTCCAGATGTTCGTGGTGCTGATCCTGATAGCGGTGGTAGTGCTGTACTACGTTGTAACGCTCTCATCGCTCGTCGCGGAGCAGCGCAGAAGCGAGATACACCTGCTGCAGGGACGGGGGGCCACGGAGCGTCAGGTGCTGACCGTGTTCGTCCTGGAGGGGGCGACAATCGCCGTTCTCGCCATAGTGATCGCGCCGTTCCTTGCCGGGCTTGCGATAAGTCTGCTGGGATACACCCCTGCGTTCAGCGACCTGAGCGGGGGCGAGCGTCTTTCGGTCAATCTGACAAGAGGCGCGTTCATGATGAGCGCGATTGGAGGGATTCTCAGTTTCGGTGCGCTGATGATACCCGCCTTCGCGTCGTCGAGGTCCTCGATATCGCGAGACCGGCAGGAGGCGGCGCGTCCGTCACCGCTGTCGTTCTTCCAGAGATACTACCTGGACGTGATGCTGCTGATCCTGGGCATCGTTCTATTCAGGCAGCTTACCGAACAGGGATCGCTGGCGGCGCGGAATCTACTGGGTGAGGTAGCGGTAAACCAGATGCTGCTCGCGGTGCCGGGCATAACGCTGATAGCGGCGGCGATGGTGCTTCTGAGGCTGTTCCCGGTGGTCATGAGTCTCGCAAGCCGGATACTCGCGCCTCGCCTACCGCCCGGTGTTGTGCTGGGACTGTGGCAGATGGCGCGCAATCCAACCCATTACTCGCGGCTGGCGCTGCTCCTGATATTGATGGCAGGGCTGGGCATATTCGCCGCGAGTTTCGGGGGAACTCTCAAGCGGAGTTTCACCGAACGGGTTCTCTACTCGGCCGGCGCGGACGTGCGTCTCGCGAATGTTTCGCTGAACAGCAACGGCTTCTCCAAGCCCTTCGTCGAGCCGTATGAAAAGATGAAGCAGGTGGAGGGCGCGGCTCCGGTTTTGCGGGGACGGGGGTCGGTGCTCGCGGTGGACTTCGGCGACTCGTCTTATCGTATGCTGGCGGTTGACCCCGACCGGCTCGGCGAGGTGTCATGGTACAGAGAGGACTTCTCGGACGACCCGCTGCCGGAGGTGCTGGAGCAACTCAAGGGGAATGAAATACCGGTCGGCATACCGCTGCCGGATCGCGCGCGCGCGATCCAACTGCTGGTCAAGGCGGACAGGCCGCACGAGACGGTCGGGATGGGAGTCCGGGTGCGAGATGCCAACGGACGATATTTCACATACGGACTTGGCCTCCTGGAGTCGAGCACATGGCGGCTGTACAACGCGGAGTTGAGAGAGGGCCGCAACCTGAGATTCGATCTGCTTCCGGCGCTTCCGCTGACCCTGGTGTCTATCCTGGTAAGAGAGACTGACCTGCAGAATTCGCTGGAGCCAGGCTCGATTCTGATAGACGCGGTGCGGGTGCGAATGTCCAACGGCGAGGTTATCACACTGGACAAGTTCAGGGACATCGAGGGGTGGCATGTGCTGAGAGAAGCGGGGAACTCGGCCAAGGACAGGACTCGATGGTCGGAGGTGTCAGCGCGGGGAGACGGATCGCTCATGTTCGCGTGGCAGGGCGGAAGCTCGTTTGTCTCGCGCGGCATATTCGCGGGGGACGGCGCCGAGCCAGTGCCGGTGGTGGCGAGCGAGTCGCTCATCAGGGAGTTCGGCTTTTCGGAGGGCGAAGAGTTCCTGGTGACGGTGAACGGGCGTCGCCTGAACGTCGTCCTTGCGGACACGATTGACTTCTTTCCCACGCTGAACAGCTACGAGGACAAGTTCCTGATAGCGAATCTGGACTCGGTGCTCACATACGTCAACCTGGGGCTGGCGCGCTCGGAGATCACTCCGAACGAGATGTGGATACACACGGGGCTGACGGGCGAGGAGCGCACGGACCTGGTGGAGTTCTTCGAGGCGGACAAGCCGTTCGCGGTGAGCACAGTGATTGACACGGAGGCGGACCTGGAGGAGGCGCAACTCGACCCGCTCGTACTGGCGGGTTGGCGCGCGCTGCTGCTCATAGCGTTCGGAGCGATCCTGATACTGAGCAGCCTGGGCTTCCTGGTACACGCCTACATTTCGTTCAGGAACCGAGAGCTGCAGTTCGCGCTGATGCGGACGATGGGCTTTTCGACGCGGCAGTTGGTGTCGCTGATGTGGGTGGAGCAGGCGCTGGTGATCGCGGTGGGCATCGCGCTGGGGACGTGGATGGGCGGTCGGCTGGGGGCGAGCATCATGCCGTTCCTGGGCTACGACGACCACGGGGCGCAGGTCATCCCGCCGTTCGTGATCGAGGTGGGCTGGCAGAACCTGCTGGTGACTTACGTAGCGATGGCGGCTATCTTCACGGTGATCATCCTGGGGGTGATCTGGTTCATCCGGCGGATGTCGCTGAGCCGGGTGCTGAGACTTGGAGACGGGTAGGCCAAGAGCGTTTGGGCGTCAGCGGTCAGTTATCAGTTTCCAGGTGTCAGGACGGAGAAATTCCGTCGAATAGGCGGGTTTCATAAATCTGATTTATAAATGCGCTGGGCTTCGGCTGGATGAGCCACTGAGGGATAACAGGGTGGCAACAGGGTTGCGCTGTGACCAGCGTTTGCCTGCGTTTTGCCTGCGTTAGCTATGAGGGCCTTTTTTCCTGCGCGTCCTGTTTTTCATGGAATAATGTGCTGTTTATGTTTTTTGGTTATAAGTTCTCAGTTTTCAGTTATTGGTCGTTAGCTATGAATGGTTGGAGTAGTCTGTATGTTCGCATGGTAGCATAGTTGGGGAGTGGTTGTATAGGGCGCGGGCGAGAGTGGCAGGGTCTTTTCATTATTCTGTTTGGAATAATCGTAGTACAGCGTCCAGCTAGTTTTGCCATGCAGCAAGCCTACCCACGCCCCTGGATTCCCACCTTCGCGGGAATGACGAATAAGCGGGACAGGGCTTATGCAATTCTCTGGAAGTGGGGAGGGGCTTTTGTCAGAATCAGGATTTACAGGATGTAAGGATGTACAGGATAGATGGCCGTTCCCGACTTCACGAGGGTTGGGTGAGTGAGAAGGGAACTGGGGATACTCGTGAAGGATTGGTGTAAGCTGGGCCGAAGAGGGGCCGGGATGCTTGAGGTTGGTATAATCGTAGATGGGAGGCCGAGGAAATGAAATCTCACAGGGCGATGTTGGAGCAGACTGAGGATGGACGCTGGTTGGCGAAGATAGAGTCTCTGCCCGGATGCGAGGTGAGCGCGGATACGCAGGGGAGGCACTGGTCGCGCTGAGAAAGGCGGCTGAGGCTCATGTTGATTTCAAGAGTGCAACCGTGAGGCTCAAGGTTCCTGAAGAGGGTATCCACATTCCCAGGGAGTTGATCGAGGGGGTGGAGGAGGTGGATATATTCGTTCAGGGGGATAACAGGGTAATCGCGACGCCGGTCAGGGATTACAAGACCAGGCGGAGGAAGAAGGGCGAAAAGTCGTTCGCGGAGGAGTTCGCGGGAATTATTACTCTCGATGAAGATGACCCGGATCCTAGATACCAGTACCTGATCCAGAAGTATCTGAGGATAGAAAAGGAAAATCCGTGATCCTGGTAGATTCGGATGTCCTCATTGATGACGCTCTCGACAGATACTCTCATTAGGAAGGTTTAGGATGGATAAGTATAAAGCTGAACTGGAACAAGATGATGATGGGCGCTGGAGCGCGTGGATAGAAGACCTGCCTGGGTGCGCGGCCTGGGGATATACCCAGGAAGAGGCTCTGTCTTCTCTGGAAGACGCCGCGATAGCATATATCGAGGATATGGTGGAAGCCGGAGAAGCCAGGCCAAGAGACAAAGACATACGTATCGAACGCAAGCTCCGAGCTATTCATGAGGCGGCGAAGCATGAATTTCCGACGGCGGACATAGAGGATATGCTCAAGGAGATAGACGCGGGACGGAGAATCGTATCTTGATCTGTAAACGAGGTGGATTATGGCGTGCCATGTAGATACGCAAGTTGGCGGGCAGCAGTCGCCGATTGACATTGTCGGGTATGTGCCGGGCGGGACTCCGCAGTTGTCGTTCGAGTATGGCGGGAACGCGGAATGCCTGACGAATACGGGGGAGTTCGTGAAGGTACTATACGAGGAAGGTGGCAGGATACGTCTTGGGGATGAATTCTACCAAGTCGTGGAGGCGCACTTTCACAATCCGAGTGAGCATACTGTCGAGGGCCAGAGGTTCGCGCTGGAGACGCACCTGGTCCACAGGCGGGAGTCGGAGATCGCGGTGGTTGGAGTGTTGTACCGGCTGGGGTCGGCGAATGCGGCGATAGAGGCGGTGATCGAGGCTGCGCCCGGGCAGGGGGAGGGGGATGTTCGGGTGTCGGGGTTGCCGGCGTCGGAGTTTCTGCCGTCCGGTCGCGGATACTATGGATATATGGGGTCGCTGACTACTCCGCCGTACACGGAGGGGGTGAGGTGGCACGTATTGTCGGAGGTTTTGGAGGTGTCGGCTGAGCAGGTGGAGCGGCTGGCGGGGTTGACGGGTGGAGGGGAGAATAGTCGGGAGGTGCAGAGGTTGGAGGGGCGGAGTATAGTTTCATATGGGACGTGATCAGGAGCCCTGAATAGTGTAATGCCGCGTGACCAACGGTCAACCTGCTAATAGTAATAGTTTGAATCCACTACGAGTACTTCATTTTCGATCACCAGTAATTTAGGGTCAGGCTTGCCGCTCGCTCCCAGTAAGCCATTTCGCATACGAACCTGATGCACAATCGCGACCAACTCTCCTGCCTTATTGACGTAACGCACAGCTTGACTGCGGGTGCAGTACTCGTAGTTGCGCTTTCTTACTTCCCGTCTTAGATAATGATGATCGTCTGTCACGTATTGTCTGAACTCACCTTGTCGAGCCCGCTCCCAGAATTGCCCAGAATTGAACGCTTCCCTTATAATTCGAGGTGAAACGCTTCTCACCGGTAGTTCATCTGAAGGATAGTCTGGCATGGATAGATCTCCCTTGAAGGAACAAGTGGACCGCTATATTGACGGTACCCTGACGCTAAGAGAACTGCATCGACATCTGAACGAGAGCATTGTTCAGGAATTGCGATCTGGCGAAGTAGATGCAGACAAAAGCAAACTCACTGACCCCTTAGTGAGATTGTTCTCTGAGTATGAGCTTGACCGCGAACTCTTGGGCAACTCAGAGGCTTTAGCGGAGTTTAGACTAAATCTCCTGCAACACATCTCACCCCACAGTTTTGCTTTGAGTCAAAAGGTACATAATCCAGAGGTTACGTCAAACGGTATGTAAACGACATCAGGCGGCGACCTCTTCCGTGGGTAGTATTTATACTGCTCGGGATTGACTATGGGAGGGGGACTATGGCAGTCTCGGACTCCTTTTCGCTCGCACGGATTGTATCACACGAAAAGTCTCCGCCTATCGAAACTCCCTGATCACGTGACCTCGCCTTAATTGCAATGTCGGGAGCACGAAGCAAATATAAATCCCTCTCCCACCAGCCCGAGGATTGGAGGGAGAGGGATTTTGTTGTTCGATTACACCTCGCGGAATTTGCCTTCTACGGTGTCGTCGTTGTCCGGGCCGGTGTCGGTTGGGCCTTCGGCGCCGGGGGGTGGGGGCGGCATGTCGCCGGGGCCTGGGCCGGCTCCAGCCTGGGAATAGACGGCCTGGCCTACCTTTTGTAGGGATTCCTGGAGTTCGTTCAGGGTGGTTTCGACGCGGGCTATGTCGTCGTTCTGGAGGGCCGAGCGCAGGGCGGCTACCTTACCCTCTACCTCGCTCTTGAGGTCGGCGGGGATGTTGTCGGCGTTGTCCCTGAGCATCTTCTCGGCGGCGTAGGCAGCGTTTTCGGCGTTGTTGCGCGTCTGGATTTCCTGGCGCTTGCGCTCATCTTCCTCGGCGAAGCGGTCGGCGTCGGTGACCATCTGCTCGATCTCTTCCTGGGAGAGGCCAGAGCTCGCGGTTATCACTATGCTCTGCTCTCTGCCGGTGCCCTTGTCCTTGGCAGATACGTTGAGGATGCCATTGGCGTCTATGTCGAAGGTGACCTCGATCTGGGGCATACCGCGCGGGGCGGGCAGGATGCCGTCGAGCATGAACTTGCCGATGGACTTGTTCTCGGAAGCCATGGTGCGCTCGCCCTGGACGACGTGTACCTCGACGTTGGTCTGGTTGTCGGAGGCGGTGGTGAAGGTCTCGCTCTTGGAGGTCGGGATGGTGGTGTTGCGGGAGATAAGCCCGGTGGTGACTCCGCCAAGCGTTTCGATGCCGAGCGTGAGGGGGGTCACGTCGAGCAGGAGTATGTCGCTCACGTCGCCCTGGAGGACGCCGGCCTGGATCGCGGCGCCTATGGCGACGACTTCGTCGGGGTTCACGCCCTGGTGTGGCTCCTTGCCGAAGAGTCCGATGACGGCCTCGCGGACGGCGGGCATACGGGTCATGCCGCCGACGAGGACGACCTCGTCTATCTGGGAGGCGGATACTCCGGCGTCTTCCATGGCCTGCTTGCAGGGGGCGACGGTTCTCTGAACCAGCTCGCCGACAAGCTGTTCGAGCTTGGAGCGGCTGAGGCTCATGTTCAAGTGCTTGGGACCTGAGGCGTCAGCGGTGATGAAGGGCAGGTTGATCTCGGTCTGCATGAGGGTGGAGAGTTCGATCTTGGCGCCCTCGGCGGCCTCGCGCAGACGCTGGAGGGCCATGCGGTCCTGCTTGAGGTCAATGCCCTGCTCGCGGCGGAACTCGTCGGCTATCCAGTCTATGATGCGCTGGTCGAAGTCGTCGCCGCCGAGATGGGTGTCGCCGTTGGTGGCCATGACCTCGAACACGCCGTCGCCAATCTGGAGGACGGTTATGTCGAAGGTGCCGCCGCCGAGGTCGTAAACGGCGATGGTCTCGTCGGTCTTCTTGTCGAGGCCGTAGGCGAGGGACGCTGCGGTGGGTTCATTGATGATACGGAGCACCTCGAGTCCGGCGATACGGCCTGCGTCCTTGGTGGCGTTGCGCTGGCTGTCGTCGAAGTACGCGGGAACGGTGATGACGGCCTGTGTGATGGGTTCGCCGAGCTTGGATTCGGCGTCCTGCTTCATCTTCTGCAGGACCATCGCGGAGACTTCTGGCGGCGCGTGGGACTGGCCCGCCATCTCGACGTAGGCGTCGCCGTTGGAGTTTCTGACCAGCTTGTATGGGATCAGGTCCAGGTCTTTTCTGACGCTGGAGTCATCGTAGCGGCGTCCCATGAAGCGCTTGATGGAGAAGACGGTGTTTTCGGGGTTAGTCACGGCCTGGCGTTTGGCGGTGGTTCCGACGTAGCGCTCGTTGGAGCGGGGGTTTATGGCGACCATGGATGGCGTTGTGCGTCCGCCCTCAGCGTTTTCGATGACGCGGGGTTCGCCGCCCTCTATGACGGCCATGCACGAGTTGGTGGTGCCGAGGTCTATTCCGAGTATATTGGGCATCTATTGAGTCTCCTCGTTGTTATTTTGGGGTTCTGTGTTTTCTTGTGTGGGTATGGCCTGCGCGACGCTGACCTGTGCGGCGCGAAGCACGCGGCTCTTGAGTCGGTAGCCGTTTCTGACGACACGGACGACGGTTCCCTCGTCAACCTCGTCAGTCGGCTCGAAGAAGACCGCTTCGTGTTGGCTGACGTCGAAGGGCTGGCCGATGGCTGCCTCTATTCGGGAGAGGCCCTCGGTCTGCATCGCGTTCTCGATGCTGCGCTGTGTGAGCCGCAGTCCTTCGACCCAGCCCGCGTCTGAAGAGTCATCGGGTACGTAGTCGAGGGCGCGGTTGAAGTCGTCGGAGACGCCTATGAGCTTGAGTAGAAGCTGTGCGTTGGCGCGCTCCCTGGTCTCATCCATTTCGCTCACGGCGCGCTTCTTGTAGTTTTCGAGGTCGGCCTTATAGCGCAGGGCCATGGTCCTGAACTGGTCGCGCTCACGTTCGGCCTCTTCCAGCCGTTCCTGCAGGTCGGAGGCGTCGTCAGCGCCCTCCGTGAACTGCTCTTCCAAGTCTTGGATATCGGGTTGTCTGTCTTCGGTCATTAAGCTTCATGTCCTCCAGTTACAGGTTTCGTTTCATCCGGCGAGTATTTTGAACATTTCATCCAGGCTCTCGTTGAGCGCTTCTCTGAGAGGCTGTCCTTCCAGTTCGGCCAGTTGTCGTCTCATCCGCACCATGCGGTTGAAGAGTTCCATTGCGAGGTGGACGCCGGCATGGTTGAGTCCCAAATTTTCGACCAGGTGCTTGATCAGCTTGAGGCGCGCTATGTCTTCGTCGGAGTAGAGGCGGGACATGCCCCTGGTCCGAGACGGCATGATCAGTCCCACTCTTTCATATTTTCGTAAAGTCTGGGGGTGCATGTCCAGAATGCGCGCGGCCACGCTAATAACGTAAACACCTTCTTGCATAGCCATAGGAACTCCCTGCATATCCGGCGCGAAATTCGGTGAATCGCGCTAACTATTTTCTACTAGGGTCGTTATATAGGGTGATGGTGGGAGCGGACGCTCTCAGCCCTCGAGTCCTTACAAGATGGGAGGCATCGGAGCTAATCACCCTCGCCCCAGTCCTCTCCCTTGATGGGAGAGGGGACTTTTGCAACCGTCTTAAGACAATAATAATACTTGATACGGAACGTGTCAATAGATATAATATAGTATAATCACATTAGCTAATCTCAAGAAATTTTATCGTTGCTAGTCCCTGTCTATTTTACCCACATCCGAGCGGATGAAACGAGAGGAATACTCGCCGGGGTTGGCAGGGAAACGAATAAGGAGGGCCAAGATGCTGGAATTGAAAGCCTGCCCCAGGTGCAAGGGGGATATGTACACCAACCGCGACATGTACGGCTCCTATAAGGAGTGCATCCAGTGCGGCCACATGCAGGACATCGTGGATCCGAACAGGCTGGGATCGCTTCTGGAGTACGCGACGAAGAAGAACGCCGCGTAAGGTCAGTCAATCCTGTCAACGCAGGACGCCCCCTTCGGGTACGGAGGGGGCGTTTTTTATTTGTACGAGTCAGAGGTTTGAGACTTCCCCAACACTGCGTATCCAGTCGGGCAGGTCTTCGATACTCTTCATGGTGTCCGGCCTCTTGGTCAACTTATGAGTTACGCTCTGGCCCTCCGCCATACGCACGAGGGTTCCAGCGACTCCTTCGGACACTTCCCCCTTCCTCCACGCATTGAACACTATTTCCTCTGGGCGCACCCCAAGGCAAAGGAGATAGTCGTAGCCTCGATCAAGACGGATATGGTTGAACTGGAACGAACCGCCTCTGTCCTCGGACGCGGTCTTGACCTCGAATTTCAAGCCGGCTATGTCCAGATCCCACGGGTGGACGCGCGACTCACTCTTAGTAACAGGAATGTCGGACTGTTCCAGGTACCTGACTATGAAATCCTCGCCGATGTCACCCCTGTTGGTGTTCGCAACCTGACGGAAGGGCTCAAGCGTTGCCCCCGACCATTTCGAGACCGGAGAATGATCTCTGATCACCTCCAGCATCAGGTCAAGCGAGTTCAACTCGGCGGTTCCCATATCTGACCAGTAGCACCGCGTTTCCAGAAGACCAAGAAATAGGAGTGGTTCTTCCGGGCATGAACCTGTCTTGCCATACGGCTTACGCCTGGGCGATTGTTACGCATTACCACGAACAGATCCTCGGCGACAAAACCGATGTCTTCATACGCCTGCATAATCTCGACATGTGTGAATCGCTGCCGGTTGGAGCATATCTCATCCTGGCACTTGACAATCAGAATTCCACGGTCCCGCAGTATTCTATAAGCCTCCCGACCGCCGTCAACGTAGAGTTCAAGCACGGCTTCGTGATATTTACTCCCTGTCCGATTACCCGTGCCGTTGTTGCGATAGTAGCTTTCGTATGGCTTCTGGCCGGAGTGTGCAGTGCCACCCGGGGAGTGCATATAAGGAGGATCGAACACGACACAATCTATGTCCCCATCTTTGTAAGAGAGATCGCGACAGTCGGTCCCGTCTGTGATGTCGGACGGCAGGAGTCGGTATCTGCCCAATTCTACATTCTTCCAGAACACGCCCTTGCCGTATGTGACATCGGCTACGACGCTGCCCTTGGGAACATAGAGTTTCAGGATTTCAGGGAACACATCCTCATTCGGCGCCTGGTATGCGCTCAGAACGAGATCATTTCTAGGGGCTCCGTTTCGGACAACCCGTTTTGTGCGCGTAGTCACGTCTATATACTCAAGTCAAAGGCGCAGGCGTCAAGAACATCGTCGCTTGTAACCTAGACGTCAAAAATGTCGCTTACTTCCCATGAGAACCCGGGAAGTACATCTCCACCATCCAAGATATCATCTTCCGCAAGCGTAGTTCTGGCGTTGCTCTCAGAATAGACATTCACTATTTGGGTAGATGGGTGCATGGTCCATACGAGGCAAACGCCATAGCTCAGCCACATACGGGCTTTTTCTTCCACCTGCTGAGAAGTGTCGCTGGGGGATGCGATTTCGACCACCAGATCGGGGACGACTTCGGAGTATCCGGGCACTTCGGTGCCGATGGGCATTTTCTCGGCTGATATGTACGCTATGTCAGGCTCTCGCACGGTGTCGGGGTCTCGTTCGAGAAGGATGCCGGTATCCGAGCCCATGAGGGACCCCAGTCGGCGTGGCCTGACGAAACTTCTCAACTCCCCTGCCACGTTTATCACGACTTTGCCATGCGTTACTCCCGCAGACATAGTTTCACAGAACTCTCCCTGGATCAGTTCGCCTCGAACACCTTCGCTGTACAGCCTGAGCAGGTCTTCGGCCGTCATCAGTTTATTCGCTATGGTTGATGTAATGGTCATTTCGGGCGACCTTTGGATGCTTCGCCTATTCCAGGCCGAGCTGGTAGTGTTTGCCCTCGGTTTTGATGGAGGGGGCTACTACGACTTCGGCGACCTCGTGCATTTCGCGGATGTTCTCGGCGCCGACCATGCCGAGGCATATGTTGAGCGCGCCAACGAGGTTCTGGGTGCCGTCGGTTACGGAGCTGGGGCCGAATAGTATCTGTTCAAGGGTGCCTTTGACTCCCACATTGACGCGGGTGCCGCGCGGCAGGTTGGGGTCCGGGTTTGCCATGCCCCAGTTGTATCCGCCGCCCGGGGCCTCTTCGGACTGGGCGAGCGGGGTACCTATCATGACGGCGTCGGCGCCGGAAGCGATGGCCTTGCAGAGGTCTCCGCCGGTGCGTATGCCGCCGTCGGTGATAATCGGGACGTAGCGTCCGGTACGCTCGAAGTATTCGTCCCTGGCAGCGGCGGTGTCCATCGTGGCGGTCACCTGGGGGATGCCGACGCCGGTTACTTCGCGCGTGGTGCATGCGGCGCCCGGGCCGACTCCGACGAGGACGCCGTGTATGCCGGTAGTCATGAGTTCGAGGGCGACTTCGTAGCTGACGCAGTTGCCGACGATGACGGGGACGTTGACGAGTTCGAGGAGTTCGGGGAATCGCAGTCCGCGCTGGCTCTTGGATATGTGGCGCGCGGTGGTGACGGTGGACTGGACGACTATGACGTCAGCCCCTGCCTCGGCGGCGAGGGGGGCGAGTTTCTTGGTGGTTGCGGGGGTAAACGAAACGGCGCACTTCGCGCCGCTTTCCTTTATCTCCTCCACCCGCTTTCCGATGAGTTCTTCTCTAAGCGGGGCGGAGTAAACCTTCTGGAGCACGGAGGTGACCTTTGCCTGGGGAGTTTCGACTATTTCCTGAATCACGCCCTGGGAGTCTTCGTAGCGGCTGTGGACGCCCTCCATGTTGGTTACGGCCATGCCGCCGAGCCTGTCCATTTCGCCGACGAAACTGGGGGAGGATACGGCGTCCATCGCCCCGCCCAAGACGGGTGTGGAGAGCGTTATGCCGTCCACGGAGAAGTCGGTGCTGGTTAGTTCGGGGTTGATGGTGATGGTGCCGGGCGCGATTGCGACCTCGTCGAAGCCATATACTCGTCGAAGCTCTCTTCGGTGTGAAGTCACCATAGCTGCAAAACCTCCGCCTGCGGGATGTTGGATGAATGTACTAAGGCTCCGTTTGGGGATTTATACGAAAAAGGAGATGGCTGTTCGGAACTGCCTCATATCCGGGACAGGATAGCGGCCATCATATCCTCGAGGTCGGGAAAGATATGCGCGTCGGGCAGATGCTGGTGGGAAGCCACTAGTTCGTCGTTCACGTAAATGTGGAACATGCCGTGTACACTGGGGATGAGGTTGAACTCGGAGATGTGCTCGCCGGTGCGGCTCAGGGCCTCGCCCGCCATCCAGGCGGCGCGCAGCGCATGGCCTCAATGCTGGCAATACTCCAGACGTATCTTGAGTCCGTTCTCTGCCATGTACCCACCCCCTAGACAGTATTAGATAATCTTACGCTTAGGGGCTGAGCGGGGTCAATGGCGAGAGAGCCTACAAAACGACGCGGTTACCCTCTTCTTCTGCCACCTCGCCTACCTCGAAGGCATCGGGAAGGGCAGAGAGGACTTCGGAGACGCGCTTTTGATCGCAGACCAGGACCATGCCGAGGCCCATGTTGAAGACGCGGTACATCTCGTCGCGCGATATGCCGCCGTCCTCTTGTATCTCGGCGAATACGCGAGGCACGGGCCATGATGAGGTGTCAAAGCGGGCGGCGACGCCGTCGGGCAGCATCCTGGGGACGTTCTCTACCAGGCCGCCGCCGGTTATGTGGGCTATACCCTTCACCATGCCGAACACGGGCTCGAGCTGGTTATAGTAGGGCGGGTGCGGTCTGAGCAGCGCGTCGCCAAGGGTCTCGCCTAGTTCGGGCCGGAATTCGTCGAGGGGCGCGGGGTCAGTGTCCAGGCCGTATATGTACCTGACAAGAGAGTAGCCGTTGGTGTGTAGGCCGTTGGAGGGCAGGCCCACCAGGACGTCGCCCGCGGCTATCTTGGAGGTGTCCACCATCTCGGAACGCTCGACCGCGCCGAGAACGAAGCCGGACACATCGAAATTGTCGTCCGCGAAGACGCCGGGCATCTCGGCGGTCTCGCCGCCGATGAGCGCGCAGCCGACCTCGGCGCAGGCGCTAGCCATGCCCTCGACAAGCGAGGTTACCACCTCGGGCCTCAGGGTGCTCATGTTGATGTAGTCCAGGAACAGGATGGGCTTCGCCCCGCACACGATCACGTCGTTGACGCAGGCGTTGACGAGATCCTCGCCTATTCCCTTGAAGCGGCCGGTCATCACGGCCAGCTTGAGCTTGGTGCCTACCGGGTCGGTGCTGGCTACGAGCACGGGGTCGTCGTAGCCGGCGAATGCGTACATAGCGCCGAAGGCGCCGACGCCGGCCAGTACTTCGGGGCCGTGGGTCGGGGTGACAATGTCCCGGATGCGGCGTTTGACGTCCTGGGACGACTCAAGGTTGACTCCGGCCTGTTGGTAAGTTAGTCCTGTCATTCGGGATGCGTCCATTTCGTAGGAATAGGTGGATTATAACCGCGCCGGGGCGCTACTTGTAACACATTCTTAACGGGTCGGTAATATATTATTTACCTTTGCGAAATATCTTTGTAAAATTTTTCACATACTCTGATACATGAACCTTCATTCCTGTATCAGAGTATGACTACCCAGATCCAAGCACCCACAAAGACCACCTCCACCCACTGCCCGTACTGCGCGTTTCAGTGCGGGATGAATATATCGGGCAGTCCGGCTGAGGCCGTAGTCATCGGCAATGATGATTTTCCTGTGAACAAGGGGGCGCTCTGTCTGAAAGGGTGGACTGCGGCGGCGACACTCTCACACCCAAAACGGCTGCGCGCTCCTCTGATTCGCGCGGCGGACGGTCGGCTACGGACCGCAAGCTGGGAAGCGGCGATGGACCGCATCGAGGAGGCGATCAGGGACTCCCAGGAGAAGTACGGACCGGAATCGGTCGGGATGTTCGGCGGCGGATCGCTGACGAACGAGAAGGCCTACCTGATGGGCAAGTTCGCCCGGGTCGCTCTCAGGACACCCAACATTGATTATAACGGGCGGTTCTGCATGTCATCGGCGGCGGGAGCGTCCATCAGGGCGTTCGGGGTTGACCGGGGACTGCCGTTCCCGGTGGAGGACATCGCGGGCGCGAAGACCATTCTGCTCGTCGGGAGCAACGCGGCAGAGACGATGCCGCCGATAATGCAGTATTTCGTACGTCAGCAGGAGGCGGGAGGTCGGCTGATCGTGGCGGACCCGCGTCTGACGCCCACGGCACAGAAGGCCGACCTTCATCTGCAACTCACTCCCGGCACCGACGGGGCGCTGGCCAACGGGCTGCTCCACGTCATGATCGTGGAGGGCCTGATTGATGAAGACTATATAAGAGAGCGCACCGCGGACTTCGATCTGGCGAAGGCGAGCGCGGGGTCGTACTGGCCGGACAGGGTGGAACGGATCACGGGAGTTTCCGAAGGGCAGATAGTACGCGCAGCGCGGATGCTGGGCGAGTCGCGCTCTTCGGCGATGATACTCACCGCAAGGGGCGCGGAGCAGCAGGCGCAGGGCGTCAACAATACGCTTTCCTACATAAACATCGCGCTCGCGTTGGGACTGGTGGGCAGGCCAAACAGCGGGTATGGGTGTCTCACGGGCCAGGGGAACGGCCAGGGCGGACGCGAACACGGTCAGAAATCGGACCAGTTGCCCGGCTACAGGCTGCTGGCAGACCCGGCGGCGCGGCGGCACATTTCCGGCGTGTGGGGAGTTGAGGAATCCACGCTGCCGATGCCAGGGCCGTCCGCGTATGAGCTGTTGGACTCTCTTGGGCAGGAGGACGGCGCTCGCTCGCTGATGGTATTTGGCTCCAACGTGGTCGTGTCGGCGCCGAACGTCGTGAACGTGGAAGCGAAACTGCGTTCGCTGGACTTCCTGGTGGTCGGGGACTTCTTCCTGTCGGAGACGGCGGAGTTAGCAGACGTGGTTCTGCCGACGGCGCAGTGGGCCGAGGAAGAGGGAACGATGACCAACCTGGAGGGCAGAGTCATCCTGCGGCGTCGCGCGTTCGATCCGGCGTCCGGCGCGAGGGACGAGATGGAAATACTGCGCGAACTCGCCCAGCGCCTGGGAAGAGGTCGGTATTTCGATTTCGAGAACTCTGAGGAAGTCTTCGACGAACTCAGGCGCGCCAGCGCGGGAGGGCCAGCGGACTACTCGGGAATAACCTACGAGAAGATAGAGGATTCGGAAGGCGTATTCTGGCCGTGTCCAGACGAGTCACATCCTGGAACGCCGAGGATGTTCGCGGACGGCTTCCCGACTCCTGACGGGCGCGCCAGGTTCCATTCGACCGGATACAGCCCATCCGCCGAGATGCCGGATGCCGAGTACCCTCTCTTCCTGACGACGGGGCGTGTGATGGCGCAGTACCAGTCTGGCGCTCAGACTCGCAGGATAGAAGACCTGCGCCGGGTGGAACCGAGTCCATGCGCCGAGATACATCCGTCCACGGCAAGGCTCTATGGCCTTAACGACGGCGGACACGTAACACTCGCCACGCGGCGCGGTTCCGCCGAGTTCAAGGTTCGAGTAAGCGCGGGGATACGGCATGACACTATCTTCGTCCCGTTCCACTGGGGCGGTCGGCAGGCGGCGAACAGGCTCACGAATCCCGCGCTGGATCCAATCAGCAGGATGCCTGAGTTCAAGGTGTGCGCGGTGAGGATTGAGAAGTGATGACGTTGGACGCCCCAGTGGATTCCCGCCTTCGCGGGAATGACGGTGGGGACGCAGGAGCGCCAGTTGGAACTGACGACTTATGACTAAGAGCTTATAACTAAGGACTATGAGAATGGAAAAGCAGAAGCTGGTTGTAATAGGCAATGGAATGGCGGGAGCGAGGCTGGTGGAAGAGGTTCTGAACAGGGGCGGCGGAGAGCAGTTCGAGATTTCGGTATTCGGGGAGGAGCCGCGCGGCAATTACAACCGCATTCTGCTGTCAGGCGTGCTGTCGGGGACTCACGACCAGGACGACATATATATCAACCCGCTGGAGTGGTATGAGAGGAATAACGTCAAGCTGTACGCGGGCGGGCGGGCTATCGGCATAGACCGCAGAGGAAAGACGGTATATGCGGCGGGCGGTCATCTGGTCCCATACGACAAGCTGGTGATAGCCACAGGAAGCGTGCCATTCATACCGCCAATTGACGGACTCTATGATGACGACGGCGCACTCAGGGATGGTGTATTCGCCTTTCGGACACTCGATGACTGTGTGGACATGATAGAGCGCGCAGGCGACGTGAACGACGCCGTGGTGATAGGCGGAGGACTGCTTGGGCTGGAGGCGGCGCGCGGTCTTCTGACACGCGGACTGAATGTCCATGTCGTACATCTTGCCGCCTACCTGATGGAGACGCAACTCGACTCCCAGTCCGGGGACCTTCTGAGGGAGACGCTGGAGCAGATGGGCGTCACGTTCCACCTGGAGAAGCTGACGACCGAGATACTCGGCGAGGACAGGGTTACGGGAGTCCGGTTCAAGGACGGCACCGAAGCAGACTGCGGAATGGTGGTCGTTTCGGCGGGCATCAGGCCCAATGTGGACGTAGCCAAGATATCGGGGCTGAACGTGAGGCGGGGGATCCTGGTCAACGACGACCTCTCCTGCAGAAACGACCCGGACATATTCGCCATCGGCGAGTGCGCGGAGCACCGGGACGTTACATACGGCCTGGTCGCGCCGCTCTGGGAGCAGGCGAGCATCCTGGCGGACAGGCTGACGGGTCGCAACCCGAGTGCGCGCTATTTCGGCTCGCGCGTATCTACCAAGCTGAAGGTCATGGGCGTGGAACTGGCCGTGGCGGGAGTCAAGGAGCCGCGCGACGATAAGGACGAAGTGGTCACTTATGTCGAGCCGAGCCGCGGAATATACAAGAAGCTGATAGTGCGGGACGGCCACATAGCCGGGGCGATACTGCTGGGAGACGGCATGTCGGCGCCCCGCCTGCTTCAAGCGTTCGACAGGGACGAGGCTCTGCCTGAGATACGCGCTGAGATGCTGTTTCCGCTCGCGCCTGAGAGCGTTGGCACGGATATCGAGGCGCTGCCTGACACGACGCAGGTGTGCAACTGCAACGGGGTTACGAAGGGCCAGGTGGTGGAGGCGGTCAACGGCGGACATCGCAGTTTCAAGGCGGTGTGCGACGCGACGCGGGCGGGCACAGGATGCGGCTCGTGCAAGCCGCAGGTACAGGCGATTCTGGAGTTCGCCGCCGACGGGCTGGTAGCGGAGGACATATCGGCCAACTATTACGTGCCCGGAATACCGATGAGCAAGCCGGAACTGGTGGATGCGGTGAGGTCGCTCGAACTCAAGAGCGTGTCGTCGGTATTCGAGTCACTGGCGGACGGACGCGAGGATGCGGGAAGCAAGGTCGGGCTCGCCTCTCTGCTCAGGACAGTCTGGGGCAGCGAGTACGAGGACGAGCGGGATGCGCGCTTCATCAATGACCGTGTACACGCCAACATCCAGCGTGACTGCACGTTCAGCGTAGTGCCGAGGATGTATGGCGGGATAACCACGCCCGACGAACTGCGGCGCATCGCGGACGTTGCGGAGAAGTACCAGGCCGGAATGGTGAAGATAACCGGCGGCCAGCGGATAGATATTCTCGGAATTCCGAAGGAGCATCTGCCTGACGTGTGGCGCGAATTGGATATGCCGTCCGGCCACGCATACACGAAGGCTTTCAGAACGTGTAAGACGTGCGTTGGCACGGACTTCTGTCGCTTCGGACTCGGCGACAGCACGACGCTGGGGATTGATATAGAGAAGCGGTTCCAGGGCATGGAGATGCCACACAAGGTGAAGATGGCGGTTTCGGGCTGTCCGCGCAACTGCGCCGAGGCGACTGTGAAAGACGTGGGCGTGGTGGCCGTTGAGGGCGGCAAGTGGGAGATATACGTCGGAGGCGCGGCGGGCGCGAACGTTCGCAAGGGCGATGTGCTATGCGTGGTGGACTCTCCGAAAGACGTCATCAAGTACATGGGCAGGTTCATCCAGTATTACCGGGAGAACGCCAAGTACCTGGAGCGCACATACGGTTTTGTCGAGCGAATCGGTGTCGAGAGGATCCGGGAGATCATCATGGACGACAGCGACGGTGTGGCGGACGCTCTCGAAGCCGATATAGAGGCTTCGGTCGAAGCGTATTTCGACCCATGGAAAGAAGGCGCGAAGCCAGTCCACGAGAACCAGTTCGCAAGCGCGGTTTCGGGGTGAGGTGTGCGCTAATGATGAAGACAGATACGAGCGTCCAGACGTACAGCCTCGGCCCGGTGGAGCGGATCCCTCCCGGGGAGGGACGCCGGATCAGTGTCGGGCACATTCCGGTGGCGGTGTTCAGGACGCGGTCGGGGGAAGTGTACGCCACACAGGCGCTGTGTCCTCACAGGGCGGGGCCGTTGGCGGACGGGATCATTGGCGGCGGAGAGCTCCACTGCCCGCTGCACGCGTACAAGTTCGACTTGGAGACCGGATCGCCTATCGGCAATGAGTGCAAGGCGCTGAAGACGTATCCAATAGAGGTCGGCGAGAGTGGGGACATGGTCATAACGATGCAAAAGAGAGCGCGGGCAGGAGGTAACGGATGATTAACCATTCTCTGGATGGCAAGCGCGTGGGGGCGTTGGAGTCTCGAATGGCGGGGCAGCTAGGCGAGCTCATCCGCAAGCGTGGGGCTGAGGTGATGTCCGCGCCCGCTCTGAGAGAGGTTCCGGTTGACTGCCTGGATATGGTCGGCGAGCTTATTGACGGCATCAGCGATGGCGAGTTCCAGGTGGTGATAGCGCAGACCGGGGTGGGCGTCTCCACACTGTTCAAGGAAGCCACCAAGCTGGATCGGGAGCCGGAACTGCTAACCGGGCTGCGAAAGGTGGTTTGCGTAGCCAGGGGGCCGAAGCCCGTGGCTGCGTTCAGGAAGGCGGGCGTTCTGACGCCGGTGAAGGTGGAGTCCCCGTACACAACCGATGAGTTGTTAGAGACGCTGGGGGAATTCGACCTGTCGGCTTGCGGTGTCGCGCTTATTCACTACGGCGAGCGCAACGAGGCGCTGAGCGAGACTCTTATCTCCGTATGCGCCAATTTGTATGAACTATGTCTGTATGAGTGGATGCTGCCGGAGGACACCGGGCCGCTGGAATCGCTTATCAGGGCGGTATTGAAGCGGGAACTGGACGCTGTGGCGTTCACCAGCCAGGCGCAGGTGAAGCATCTCTTCAAGATAGCGGAGCGGCGCGGGTTCGAGTCTGTACTGGCGGCGTCGCTGAACTCGACAGTGGTGGCAGCAGTTGGGCCGACGTGCGCCAAGGCGCTCGACGCATACGGCGTCAGTACAGACGTAGCGCCGGAACATCCGAAGATGGGGCACATGGTGGCGGACCTGGCGGAGTATTTTTCAGGGGTCCGAACCCCGCGTCCGTGAGACGCTTTCTGTGTGAATCAGGATTGTCGGATATACAGGATGGGTGATGTGAGGAGGATGGATTCCCGCTTTCGCGGGAATGACGATAAATGACAGCGCTGACTAATACCCCGAGGGAGACAATGACAACGAAAATGGATATGCAGGCCAAAGCGCCGAGTATCAACTTGTTCAGCCTGAAGAAGCCTCACATGCGGACGTTCCACCTGACTTGGTTCGCGTTCTTCCTGGTGTTCTTCGGGTGGTTTGGAATGGGAATTATATATTTGTAATATTCCATCCAACCGAACGCAGAGGTGGCCGCAGCCAAAAAACCTCTGCAAATCTCGATAACTCCTATTCTGACACTACCGGCTAATCACACCCCATAAACCTAAAAGGTCCGGCCGGTTTCCCCACCGCTCCAATCCCCGCGAGCACCGGTATCATAGAGGCCTTCACCATCTCCCGAAAGCCCGCGCCGTCCTCTTCCACTCCACAACTATCGCAGAATACCCGGACAACCTCGCCATCCTGAATCTCGACCGTCGCGTCAACCTCACATTGAACGCACTTCGCTTTATAGCTCACTTTTCCGCTCCTCAAAAATCTTCCTTTACATTTTCTCTTCTCAACCCGATAGTCGTTGCATAGGTTGGTTTGACCCCGCACCAGGTCGATGCGGGGTCTTGCTCTCGGCCACCCCGCCGATGTGGCGAAATTAGGTAGACGCAGAGCCCTGCGAAGGCTTGGGAGTAATATCCGTGGTGGTTCGAGTCCACCCATCGGTACCTATGTTGTTAAAGCGAGCGGCAGATTCCGGTGAGACGGATAGCCCTTTGACAAAGGGTGAACTGCGGGTTTGAATCCCGTCTGCCGCTCTAAGTTTAGTATATAGCGAGGAGGTAGAAGTGTAAAGGCAAAATTGCATTAAATCGCAACATTATACTCGACTTAATGTTAACTTTACGGTAACATACCGGTATAGAAAAGGATCAGATTTTATGACACAGAGCGCACCAGGAAAAGCCCACCGGAAGGGCATCACACTTGTTGAAGCAGTTCAGCTATTTTCCAATGAGCGTGAGGTTGAGGAAATGTTCATTGAGGCCCGCTGGCCGAACGGGATAGCGTGTCCACTGTGCGGATCGCTGACGATAAGCCAGCCCAAGAGCCGCAAGCCTCACCCGTTCAAATGCCTCGATTGCAAGAAGTTCTTCAGCGTCAAATCCCACAGCATCATGCACGATTCCAAGCTGCCGCTGACCAAGTGGGCACTGGCGATATATCTCATGACGACCAGCCTGAAGGGCGTATCCAGCATGAAGCTCCACCGCGATATTGGTGTCACGCAGAAGACCGCTTGGTACATGCTTCACCGCATAAGGAAGGCAATGGAATCGGGTCAGGGCTTCTTCGCCGGGCCGGTTGAGATTGACGAGACCTATGTGGGCGGACTCGAAAAGAATAAGCACGCGAACAAGAAACTTCGCCAGGGCCGCGGGACGGTGGGCAAAGTCCCGGTCATCGGCGCGCTCGACCGGGAAACGAATCAGATCCGCTCCAAGGTTATCCCCAACACCACGCGGAAAACGCTCCACGAGTTCATCGAGGAGACCACCGACCCGACCGCCACGATCCACACGGATGAGGCCCGAGCGTACAAGGGCATGGAGCGCGAGCATGAGGCCGTTAGCCACAGCGCGGGCGAGTACGTCTCGGAAACCGGTGCGACGACCAACGCGATTGAATCCCACTGGGCAATGCTCAAGCGCGGCATCATGGGCACGTATCACCATATATCGCCCAAGCACACCGACAGGTACGCCACCGAGTTCGCCGAGCGGCATAATGACCGCGACCTCGATACCATCGACCAGATGCGCAACATCATCACCGGGATGAACGGCAAGCACCTTCCCTATGAAGAGCTTATCGGACCCAAGGAGACCCGCCTGGGTAGGGGTATAGAATAGCCCACCCAAGCCCACCGTGCGGCAAAGGGCGCGTTCAATCAGCTTGTCGCTATCCACATCTAACCCATGGTTCAGGGATTAGCTGGATTCCGGATCCGAACTGCCGATACTACCACCAGGAGAGTCGTCAGAGCATGTGCATTCGTCGTCCTGCTTCTCTTCACGTCTAGCACTAGAAGGTGATCTGGAGGTTTCTATTGAACCAAGGGAATATAGCGAATACTCAAGCGAGTCATACAGAGCTCTCGCATCCTCAAGAGTCAGGACAAAGAAGTTTAGCCGACCTATTGGATTGGGAGTGGTTCCCAGCGTGGATAACGACTGATGACGGGCAAAGAATACACCGACCTGTTTTGACTGACGATCAGCTATTGCGTGTCCAAATACAGGCGTTCGGTCTGGAAGACCTCTTCCCTCAATTGTTCGGCGAAGATTGTCCCGAAAGATTCCTTTATCGTCCGTAGTCATATTTGTCCTCCTGTTGGGCACTTGATTATAGGTCGTCATCTTGTTTATCGCCACTCCGCCCGACGAAGATCATTATGAGCGCGAGCGCCGAGGCTATCACCAGCACCGCGGCAGGGAAGAGGAGTACGGCGATCAGGAAGACCCCTGCGGCCGTGAGAATCAACGCGGTTTTCAACGTTATCGCGCCGGCCGGATTGTGAGGAGGAGTTGACCCGTCACTCCGTCCACTTCCACTTCCACCTGTTTGTCGCCAACGGTGAGTGAGTCCCGGACGGAATTCCCGCCGGCCGAGGCCACCAAATCCAGCACGTCGGTGCGCAGCCAGGCTCTGACCTCATCCGAGTGATCGGGCATGATGATGTGGAGAAGATCCGCTATCGCCACGCCGGTGTCCTCACTGGCGTTCACGACGTTACCCTTTAATGTCACGTACTCCAAATTGGCGTGAGGGCCGTACAACCAGAAGACGGCTTTCGAACCGACATCCACTCTCCAGGTGGTGCATATCTCAGGGCAATATTCCTGCGTTCCAAATACGTAACCGAACTCGCCTAAACGTCGGGAGAATTGACCTCGGGTGAAGCCAATGCCCTGCGCTATTGGTTCGAGAACAGGCGCAGGCGTGGGTAGCGTAGAGGGTTGTTCTGCCGGTGCGGGTTTAGGCTCCGGCATCGCCTCAGGCATAACTTCGGGCTCAGGTTCAATCGAGAGAAGAACGACCTCCGTAGAGGGAGCGAAAGCGAACTTGATTAGCTTGCCGTCGTGGACTTGTTCTATGTTCGCAGTTCCTACCTTGTCCGCTGCCGTTAAGCCAATTCGGATCCACTTATTGCGATCCCACTGGGGGACTATAAGCTCTGGAAGCAGGCGCAAGGTACCGGTTGCGGCCTTTATATCGTCATCGGACATATAACCTCCCATATTGACCAATACGGCCGCATAAGTCAATTCATCATCAGAACCTTGTAGGGCGACACCTATACGGTCGTCTTCCGTAAGACCCATCATCGTGGGATTACCATCGGTAGATATAGTGGGTTCAAAGGTTATACCCTGATCCCTGAGCAACCTCTCAAAGCGTTTCTGAACTTCAGCGCGCTTGATGCCAAGATTAGGGATGGGAGTCGGCGTTGGCTCAGCAGTGGCAGTGGGAGATGGTTCGACGGCGGGGATTGGAGCGGACGGGATGGTAGGAGGGGATACGGCTTGTTCTGGTGTCGGACCGGTCGATTCCTCAAAATCCGCGAAGGAAGCGGCTATCACGAACAAAATGAATAAGACGCCGGTCGCCGAACCCGTGATAATCGCCAGCAACCATTCCTTCCGCCTGAAGCCGATTACCACTCCAATGATTGACGCGATGCACGCGGCTAGAAATCCGAAAAGCAGAATAATAGATAACGCTTCGACCATGAATAGCCCCCTTGTGGCAGGTTGGCGACTCAACCACAAGTAACCATCCGGTGCGTCCAAGGGGGCAAGAATGTTGCCCACCTGCTTCGTGACGCACCTACGGCACGATGGTTAGACCTTGTGGTTGAGTCCGCCGCTAACGTACTGCCAGATGTTAGGATTGTCAAGTTCTGGACGGGGTTGGGATAGATAAGCGTTTCGGGAAGCGCTCTGCCGATACTTGAGGTAAGCCTCAGAAGGCGGTATGGTGATGTTGGTGGAGGCGGCGGGATTCGAACCCGCATCTCCCGAGGTTTCAAGTCGGCACTTTCCCGTTAAGCTACGCCCCCACCGGTTTTGAGACCCGTTCGCGCGGGTCTCTTCTTTATTATCGGCACGAGCGATTTGGAATTGACGTGACGAAAAAACCGCCCTTCAGATGAGGGCGGACGGTAGGATGGGGCTATCGGCTAGGCGGGTTGAATATCACAGATATATAATTCCCTTTGGAATCGCGCCGCTAATGGCGGTAGTCCGGGACGACCTGGGACTCACCAAGACGCAGATCGGCAACACTATCATCGCTTCGGTAGCTATCACCATCGTCGCACGCCTGCTAATCGGGTGGCTGTGCGACCGGATAGGGCCACGCCTGGCCTACAGCGGCCTGCTTGTACTTGGCTCGATACCCGTCATGACGATTGGGCTGGCGCAGAACTATGAGACCTTCCTGCTGTTCCGCCTCGCAATCGGCGTAATAGGAGCTTCGTTCGTCATTACCCAGTACCACACCTCGGTGATGTTCGCTCCCAACGTGGTGGGCACGGCGAACGCGACCACGGCGGGCTGGGGCAACATGGGCGGTGGCGTAACCCAGATGGTCATGCCGCTGGTACTGGCCGCGGCGCTGATGTTCGGGGTCGGAGAATTCGTGGGATGGCGTGTGGCGATGATCGTACCGGGAGTCGCGCTGCTACTAGTCGGAATCGCCTACTTCCTGCTCACGCAGGACTCGCCGGATGGCAACTACTCGAAGCTGAGAGCGGAAGGCCGTATGCCCTCGGCGGCGGCGGTCAAGGGAACGTTCATAGAAGCCGCGAGCGACCACCGGGTCTGGGCGCTGTTCGTGATCTACGGCGCGTGCTTCGGAGTCGAGTTGACCATCAACAACATAGCCGCGCTCTACTACCACGACAGGTTCGGGTTGAGCGTGGGAACCGCCGGCCTGATCGCGGGGCTGTTCGGGCTGATGAACATGTTCGCTCGGACACTGGGCGGCATGTTCGGGGACAAAGCGGGCATCAAGTTCGGACTCAGGGGCAGGGTCATGTTCCTGGGGGTCGTTCTTCTGCTGGAGGGAATCGCGCTGATACTGTTTTCGCAGATGTCGGCGCTGTTCCTCGCGGTCGGCGCGATGATCGTCTTCAGCCTCTTCGTGCAGATGTCGGAGGGGGCGACCTACTCGGTAGTGCCTTTCATCAACAAGCGCGCACTGGGTTCGGTGGCCGGAATCGTGGGGGCCGGAGGCAACGCGGGAGCGGTGGCGTTCGGGTTCCTGTTCAGGATAGAGTCGCTCGCCACTCACCAGGCGCTAATGTTCATCGGGCTGGCAGTAATCGCGGCGTCCTCGCTGGTATTCCTGGTCAAGTTCTCGGACAGCCGCGAGGTGGAGGAGAGACAGGCTCTTGAGACGGCGCTGGCGTCCAGGCGTGGCGGCGCGGTGGCAATGGAGGGCGCGGCGGCGGACTAGGTTCGAAAGGGGGTACAACGAAGAGCAAGCCGCGCTCGGGATTCCGGGGGCGGCTTGTTGTCCGTCACAAGTCGTCAATCCATAGAACTTCCCCGATATACACTACACATCGCTCCCCCTCTGAGCTACAATATATACGTTATGGCATAAACGTTCTCATACATGCTTGTCAGTTGCTTGTTTATTTGTATTGCATGAGACACCATGCAGCTCCAAATTTGACACCATTATCTAGCGCCTATAGCATTGCCCCGAATCCTGAGAAGAAGTGAATTTCGTCTATACTGTGAAAGGAGGATATCTATGAGGCGCTTCCAGACCACTCGCACATATGTTGAAGCAGAAGTGGACGAATCTCGGCAAGAAGAATCGTCGCCCGCGCCTATACCGATCCCAGAACAGTTTGAAGACTCCGACTGGGCAGAACGAATCGAAAAGGCTAAGCGCGCTCGCGAGTTCGGGCAGAAACTCCGTAGGGGCAAGCCGGCTACATTCTTCAGGATTCCAGGATTCAGAGAATGACAACGCAGTCAGGTAGAGAATCGGGCTATTCTAGCCCACTGCAGAGCCCACTTTACCATGCGATCAACACGAATCGTTATGACCGACAGCAACTGATTGCAGACTACCAGAATAGATTCTCGTGTAAATTGGCAGTAATGGATGATGTGATATTCAATCACAGTGTCGTTCTGTTCGAAGAGATGATACACGACAGTCATGTAACCAATGACCTGTACGTAATACTCAACTCACCTGGTGGTGATGGCGAAACTGCGGTAAGACTTATAAGGACCGCACAAGCAAGATGCAGGGAACTGACCATCATCGTTCCAGATCGAGCCAAGAGCGCAGCCACGCTAATGACTCTCGGAGCGCATCATATTCTCATGGGTCCCGCAAGTGACTTGGGACCAGTTGATCCACAGTTTCCACTCTCGGAAGGCTTGGTTTCCGCCAAAGACATTATTGCCACTGTCGAAGATTTTGCCTCAAGGATACAGCAAGCACCAGAGACCTTCCCTTTGTATGCATCACTGCTGGGAGATGTGAACGCGTTGATGTTCCAGCAGGCTCATTCAGAATTAGAGCGTACATCGGACCAATTGGAAGAAGCACTTAGAAGCAACCCTGATCGCTCCGATGATGAAATAGATGCATTGAAGGCCAAGTTAGTAGAACCCCTGATTGATCGTCCGAAGACACACTCAGCTTTGTTTGACGTTAGAAATGCCAAAGACTCGGGGCTTCCCGCCGTGAGTATGGATGTCTCAGGCGATCAGTGGCAAATGATCTGGCGGCTTTGGACGAAGTACAGCGTACTTGGCCCGCCGATCTACGAGGGTGAACGAGTATCACATACCAGCATTCCGCAAGTTCGACCATATGGTAGTCCTCTAAGCTGATTCGTGCATCCTGTCGAGGTCTATCTGGCCGGAGGCTATGCGCTGGATGGTCTGGGGGTAGAGGAGGTGCTCCTGTTCGAGGATGCGAGCGGCTAGGGTGTCGGGGGTGTCGCCGGGCAGGACGGGGACCTCGGACTGGGCTATCACTGGGCCGCGGTCGTATTCTTCGTCAACGAGGTGGACGCTGACGCCGGAGACGCTTTCGCCTGCGGCGATCACGGCGGCGTGGACGCGCTCGCCGTACATCCCCTGTCCGCCGAACTTGGGCAGAAGGGCGGGGTGGACGTTCAGGATGCGGTTGCGGTATCGGCTCAGTGTCTGAGGTCCGAGTTTCCTCATGTAGCCTGCCAGGGCGACGAGTTCCACTCCGTGTGATGCCAGGGTGTCGGCTATGGCGGCGTCCAGGCGTGCGGGATCGGGGTGGGTGCCCGCGCTGAGGTGGGCGGTGGGGATGTTCGCGCGGTGGGCGCGCTCCAGGGCGAGGGAGCGGGAGTTGTTGGATATGACGACACGGATTTCGGCATCGAGGGAGCCGGCGGCGCAGGCGTCAATGATGGCCTGGAGGTTGGTGCCGCCGTGCGAGGCGAGGACGCCTATTGGGAGTTTGGTAGGCGGTGTACGTTCCAACGATCACCCTCACCCCAGCCCTCTCCCTGAGGGAGAGGGGGTTTGTTGATCGGTATTCATAGCCGGCTGCACGTTTGCCTGCCCTGTGAGCCCATCGAGGGAGAGGGGATCTGTGATTAGAAGCTATCTCATAAACATCAACGCTCAGTGGGAACCGCGTGTTTTCACCCTCACCCCAGCCCTCTCCCTGAGGGAGAGGGGGTTTGTTGATCGGTATTCATAGCCGGCTGCACGTTTGCCTGCCCTTGTAAGCGCATCGAGGGAGAGGGGATCTGTGATTAGTACCAATTCCAGATAGTTTTGCCATATTTGAGCCTGCCCCCACCCCTGGATGCCCGCCTTCGCGGGCATGACGAGAGTTCCGAAAAGTCTAGTCCGCGCCGACTTCCTGGACTTCCATGACGAGCTTGTCCATCTCGAGTTGGACGGGGATGGGATACTCGCCGGTGAAACAGCCTAGACAGAAGCGGTCTCTCTCTCCGTTGGCGGCGCGCAGCAGGCCCTCGACGCTGAGGTATCCGAGAGAATCGGCTCCAACCAATTGGCGTATCTCTTCCACGGAGGAGTTTGCGGCTATGAGTTCTCTCTTGGTAGCCATGTCCACGCCGAAGTGGCAGGTGGACTTGATCGGTGGAGCGGTTATGCGCAGGTGGACTTCTCTCGCGCCTCCTCTGCGAAGCAGCTTGACCACATGGGGAGTCGTGGTTCCTCGGACGATGCTGTCGTCAACGACGACGAGACTCTTGCCGCGAATTATGCCGGGGAGGACGTTCAACTTTCGTCTCACGCCGAGGTCGCGGAGGCGCTGGTTGGGCTCGATGAAGGTGCGTCCCACGTAGCGGTTCTTGACCAGTCCCTCCCCGTAGGGGATGCCGGACTCCTGAGCGTAGCCTACGGCAGCGGCAGTCGCAGAGTCTGGCACGCCTATGACCATGTCGGCGTCGGTGGGGAATTCACGAGCGAGTTCCGCGCCCATTCTGAGACGGTCCTCGTATATGAGCCTTCCATCGAGGACGCTGTCGGGACGGGCGAAGTATATGTTCTCAAAGATGCAGCTCGAACGCCGAGCGGGGTTATCCGGTCTCTTGACCGTTCTGAACCCGCGGTCGTCCACCAGCACGGCCTCGCCGGGTTCGATCTCCCTGATGTATTCCGCTCCCACATGGTCGAGGGCGCAGGACTCGGAGGCTATGATCCATCCGCTGGCTTCGCCATTCGGGTTGCCGTTCAGTTTGCCGATGCACAGCGGCCTGACACCCAGTGGGTCCCTGATTCCGAGCAGGCCGTCCTTGGTGAGAACGGTCAGGGAGTATGCGCCCTGAAGTCTGCGCATCAGATACGTTATACGCCCCTCCCAGTCCTGGGCGGGGGCGTTCGCCAGGACGCTGGCTATTATCTCGGAGTCGTTTGTGCCCTCGAATCGGAAACCGCGATCTTCCATTTCACGACGGAGTTCGAGAGCGTTGATGACATTGCCGTTGTGCGCCAGCGCGAGTTCTACGTCCGGTCCGCGCGCGACTATTGGCTGGGCGTTGACGATGCGGTTGGAGCCAGTGGTGGAGTATCGAGTGTGCGCTATGGAAATTGGGCCGGAGAGATCGGGCAGGTCATCCTCTTCGAAGACCTGTGTTACCAGTCCCATCTCAGTGCGAACCCGGATCCTTTCGCCGTCCGCCGAGGCGATGCCGGCACTCTCCTGTCCGCGGTGCTGAAGCGCGTAGATGCCAAAGAAAGCGACGCGGGCCGCGTCCCCGCCCTTGTGATAGACACCGACCACGCCACATGCTTCGCGTGGTCCGTCGGGGGAAGAGGGACTTGCAACTGTCCACCGCAGATCCGCATCTGCGTGATTCACAGAAAAGTCCGTCTGCAGCGGATATTCGCCGTAAAGGCTATAGGGACTGATGCGACTACGCTCCCTCGATTCAAGGGCCAAGAACTTCGCTACCGTCCGCGCATTCGGATTCCCGGGTAATGACGGCCACACACCCAAGGTTGTCGAACGCATACAGATTATAGACACCAATTCGATGAACGGTCAATGCAGCACGGGGGCTTTTGATGCCGTATCAGTTTGGTTGGTATAAGGAATCACCCTCACCCTAGCCCTCTCCCTGAGGGAGAGGGGACTTGTTGATCGGTGATCATAGTTTACCGCACGTTGGCCTTCCCTTGTGAGCCCATCAAGGGAGAGGGGATTTTCAGGCTTCTACATCTAACGGATTCAGGGTACGATGGTCGCGATTACAGATGACGCGATGTCTGGACACGGGCCAGGAGGCGAAGCATGACTACACGAAGGCCGATTCGCATTGGACTGATTGGGGCGAATATTCACCAGGGCTGGTCGCCACGGGCGCACCTGCCGGCATTGGCGGCGCACCCGGAATTCGACCTGTCGGCCGTTTGCACCACGCGATGGGAGTCGGCAGATGAGGCGATGGCGGCATTCAACGCGGGCAGCGCGTGGGATGACTACAACCGGATGCTGTCCGATGCTGACATCGAGGCCGCGACCATCTCGCTGCGAGTGCCTCTACACTACGAGCCGACTATGGCGTCGCTGGGGGCAGGTAAGCACACCTTCACGGAGTGGCCGCTGGGCCGCACCACCGAGGAGGCCGTCGAGATGGCAGAATTGGCCCGGCTGCAGGGTGTCAGAACGGCGGTGGGACTGCAGGCCCGGGCCAATCCCGCTATGGTCCACTTGCGGAACCTCGTAGCTAACGGGTACGTGGGTCGGGTGATGACCTGTCATGTGCGGCTGATGCGCGAGGGCGTTCTGTCGCGGGTTTCAGGCAGGACGTGGCAGCGGGAGAATGATCTGGGAGCGCATACCCTGACAAGTGCCTGCGGGCACACCATTGACGCGCTGTGCAGCGTGGTGGGCGAATTCGCAGACGTGGCTACGGTGGTTAGCACCCAGGCCACCACCTGGCACGAGACTGACATCGGACGGGACTTACCGGTGACGTCGCCGGACAATGTGCTGGTCAGTGGCAACCTTCAGAGCGGCGGTGTGGCTTCGGTACAGATTGGCAGCACCGCCTGGGCCGGAAGCGGCTACAGGATGGAGATCTACGGTGAAGAGGGGACACTAGTGGCGGTTTCGGTGGATTCACCTCAACTGCAGCAGGTGAGCATCCGAGGGGCGAGGGGCGGAAGCAACGATCTGCAGGAACTGACGCCAGCGGCGGGACTGCATCCCGCACCGGAAATACCCGGCGGAGCAGCCTACAACGTGGGCCAGCTTTATAGCCAGTTCTCAGCGTCAATCCGGGGCACGAACAACGGAGAACCCATGGTTCCCGACTTCGACCATGCCGTGGGACTGCATCGGCTTATTGACGCGATTCGACAGTCAAACGACGAAGGACGGCGGGTTGCGGTGGCATGAAGCTGGGCGCGGAGGATATACGGAAAGCAGGCTACTCCTTACGGGCCGCGCCTCCCGATGACTGGCGGAGCTACGACGAGTGCGATCCTGTACCCGGATACTTCGAATTCGACTGGTTCAGCGCATACCATCCCGACCTTTACCACAGGTTTTCGCTTTCCACCGAAGGACTGATGGATGAGTTCGACAAGCTGGTTGATATAACCGACCTGGTGGTCGCCGATATCGGCGCAGGCACCGGTCGGGCTGCGGCTCGAGCGTCGGAGAAGGCTGAGCGTGTTTACGCCATTGACGCCTATCGTTCGGTGGTCGAATTTGGGCGGGAGCAGGTACGGGAACAGGGTCTGAGCAACGTGGACTACGTCCAGGGCGCCGCAGCAAACACTCCCCTGTCGGACAACTCCGTTGACGCATCCATACACTCCTGGGCGATCCTGAATCACATAGAAGCACATCGGATTCTGAGGCCAGAGGGTCTGCTGGTTTCCCTTGGACCTGCTCCCGGCTCGCTGTGCGGCGAGCTGACAGCCACGCTCGCTGCCGAATACCCGGAGTTGATCAGGAGCGTAGCGTCTATCGAGTCTTTTGACCCACACTGTCCGCCGGCTGAAAGCGCGCTGGATTCATGGGGAGGGATACCTCTTGCCGCTCCCGCGAGTGTCCACGACTTTACGTATGTGAACGACTACGGCGATACGGCTGAGGCCGCGGCGATCCTGGGCCGTCTCTACGGGCCGAAGGCGAAGCATTACATTCTGGACCGAGCGCAATCAACCCTTGCATGGCGATTGCGCATCACAGTCGCTCGCGTAGCGAAATAAAATCTCTTCGGCGCGTGACTGTCCTTCTGAGCGCCAGAGTTCAACTGAAAGTTGTACAGAAGAGGCTCGGGCATAGTACAATTGTAAGCGCGATGGATCTCTACTCTCATGTTCTGAGGGCTGAGAGGGATAGGCGTTGGAAGCGCTCGCGCTTGACTTGCGGTTTCACCCCCATCCTAACCTTCCCCCTTGATGGGGAAGGGACTTATAAGAACATGTCGTGCCCCTGTAGCTCAGGAGGATAGAGCACCGGTTTCCTAAACCGGGTGCCCCGGTTCGAGTCCGGGCAGGGGTACTCCTCTATATCTCCAAAGAGAGATTACGCTCAGCAGGATGCTTGATTACCGGAGGGGCTGATATGGCGACAGTGGAAAGCCCAGAATATAGAACAGGCCGCATTGAGGGACAGTTGGAGCAGGTAATCAATCGCCTTGACCGTATCGAGAGCCGTATAGACAAACTGATTTTTACTTTGTTCGGAGCGGGCCTGGCTTTCGGCGCGGCTATAGTGACTCTGCTTGTGCGCTCGTTTACCGGCGGGTAACAGGGGCGCCCGCAAGGGACGCCCCTACGAGAATCGGGTTGGGATTCTATTCTAGGCGCGCGCCTCCGCCTTTTCCTTGTGTTCCTGGGTGATCTGGACGACGCGGTCCACCATGTGGGTCGGGACTTCTTCGAAGTGGTCGAATTCCATGGTGAAGTCACCCTGGCCCTGTGTCTGGCTGCGAAGTTCGGTCGCGTAGGTGAGCATTTCGGACTGTGGGGCTTCGACCTGCAGGATGGTCGTGCCATCTCCCGGGACCATGCCCTGTATCCTGCCGCGCCTGCTGTTGAGGTCGCCGATGATGTCTCCGGTGAAGTTATCCGGTACGGTGATCTCGACCTTCATTATGGGCTCAAGGATTATCGGGTTGGCCTGTTGTATGCCCTTTGTGGCGGCTTGCCCTCCGGCGATCTCAAAAGAGACGCCCGAGGAGTCAACTGGATGGAAGCTGCCGTCCACGAGGGTAGCCTTCATGTCCACAACCGGGTATCCGGCCACCACTCCGCCGCTCAGGGCGTTTCTGACGCCCTTTTCCACGGACGGTATGTACTCCCGCGGGACGACTCCGCCGACGATGGTCTCCGAGAACTCGAATCCGGCGCCGCGAGGCATAGGTTCCACTTCGATCCAGACGTGGCCGAACTGGCCGTGCCCGCCGGTCTGCTTCTTGTGCCTGTATTCGACCCGCGCCCTCCTGTTGATGGTCTCTTTGTAGGGCACCTGTGGGATTTCGAGTATCATCTCAGCGCCGAACTTGCGCTGCATCTTCTCCAGGGAGACCCCGAGGTGGGTGTCGCCGAGTCCACTTATGAGCATTTCGTTGGTGTCGGGCTCGCGCGAGACCACGACGGACGGATCTTCTTCCACGATTCTGGAAAGCGAACTGGTCATCTTGTCGACGTCGGCCTTGGACTTGGGGTACACCGCTCTCTGATAGACAGGAGCGGGGAAGGTGAGCCCTTCCAGGACGAGAGGCTGTTCGGATGCGCTGAGCGTATCGCCAGTGAGGACGGTATTGAGCTTGGAAATGGCTCCAATGTCACCGGCGGCGAGTTCGGGGACGGCGGACTGCTCCTTGCCCTGAATCTGGAATACCTGGGCGATTCGCTCGGTCTCACCCTTGTTGGCATTATACATCTGGGAGTCGCCCTCGAAGGCGCCGCTGTAAACCCTGAAGTAGGACAGCTTGCCCACGAATGGGTCGGCGGCAGTCTTGAAGACCAGAGCGGCAAGCGGGCCTGAGCTGTCGCAGGGCAGTTCACTCTCATCGTCGGAGCCCGGGGCACGGCCGGACACCGGGGAAGAATCCGCAGGGGAGGGGAGATATTCGATCACGAAGTCCATGAACTCGCTCACTCCCAGTTCGTTCAGGGGAGAGCCCGCGAGAATGGGTATAAGCTCGCCGGTCATGATTCCCTGCTTGATGCCCTGTACCATCTCGTCGTGGGTGATCTCCTCGCCTTCCAAGTATTTGTCGGCAAGGTCGTCGTCTATTTCGGCGACAGCCTCGGTGAGTCGTTCGCGTCCATCTTCGACCGCGTCAGCCACCTCGTCGGGGACGTCCGCGCTCATATCCAGCAGATTCACAACGCCGGAGAACGCAGACTCTGAGCCAACCGGGATCTGTACAGGGACCAGATGCCTGCCGAATCGCTGCTGAAGGGAGTCCACTACCGAGTAGAAATCGGAGTTTTCTCTGTCTATCTTGGAGATATAGATTATGCGGGGCAGGTCCCTTTCGCCGGCCATGCTCCACATCTGTCCGGTGCCGACCTCGATGCCTGCCTGGGCGGCGATCACTATGACGGCGGTGTCGGCCACTCGGACGCCTGAAACGACCTCACCACGGTAGTCGGCGTATCCGGGGGTATCCAGCACGTTGATCTTGTGGTCTTTCCACTGGGCGTTCAGGATAGCGGTGTTGACGCTAGTGCCCCGCTTGTGCTCTTCAGGCTCGAAATCGGACGCGGCAGTGCCGTCTTCGACTCTACCCAGCCTCGTCGTGGCGCCAGTCATGTGCAGCATAGCTTCGGCCAGTATAGTCTTGCCCGCACCACTATGCGACAGAAGCACGATATTCCTGATGCGCTCAGTGGGAAATTTGACCATTCCAATACACCTCTTTATTGTAATTTTAGATAGAGTTTATTGTATTGGAACTGGACGATAGGCGCAACGCCGCATCGCGTACCGCAAGTAAGTTCGCAGGCTTATGTCAGAATCAGGATTTACAGGATGTTAGGATATGCTGGATGGGATTCGCACTCATCCCGTGTAATGGTTCGGAGGTCGTAACGTGAGCCAGATTTATACAGCAGCCAGGAAGATATGCCGCGACTTGGGCATTCCAAGGCCATAGACCTTATCGCTATATTCCCTTGGTGAACTTCACCACTGCTTTGGCGACGGCGGCGGGCTGGTCCATGTACATGTTGTGGGCGCTGTCGGGGATAGTGAGCAGATCAAAGTCCGGGGTCTGTTCGGCAATGGGGTGGAGATGCCTGAACTGGTCGGCGCGGGAGTCGCTCATTATGAACAGGATGGGCTTGTTCAGCGTTCTGAGAGTCGGAGTGAGGTCCAAGTAGTCACCCTCGCGTTCGCTCCAGCGCATGGAGGCGGTGGCCCACTTTATGTCCAGGCGGCCGTCGGGCAGTTCGTAGGATTCGTGGTCCACCACATCCCTGATTACCTCGTCCGGCCACTTGCCGGTCATGCGGTGCCACTTGAGGTACTTGTACATGTCCTCACGGCTATCCCATGTTCGGCGGGGCGTCTCGGCCCGCTTCGACACCATTCGCTGGAATATCTCAGTAACGACGACCATGGGCTCGAGCAGGGCCAGGCGGGTGAATATGTCGGGGCGGCGTTCGGCGAGAAGGGTGGCTACCACGCCTCCTGTGGAGTGGGCGACCGCGACCGCATTTCTCATTTCTATGGCGTCCGCGAAGGCTTCGAGGTCGTCAACGCGCTGGGCGAAGGTGTAGCCGGTGTCGGGCCAATCGCTGTCGCCGTGTCCGCGTGAGTCGAGGGCAATGACGCGATAGCGGTCGCAGAGATGACGGGCTACGGCGTCCCAGGACCTGCTGGTGCGCATGTCGCCGTGGAGCAGGAAGAGGGTGGGTGCGTCGTCCGCATCAGGGGGAGTCTCCCAAGCGACGTAGTGGAGATTTATGCCCTGAGCGGGGACGGTGTGGCTAATCGGATTTGTCAATTGATCTTTTCTGATGTGTCGCTGTCCATGAGTATGAGGAAGACTTCCATGTTGAGGCGGTCGTCCCTGGCCTTGTCGGGCATCTTTGAGACACAGTCGACACAGTACCATCCCTCGGGAAGAAGAGGCTGGGCTTCCACCCAGTACATATCGTCGGAGCCGTATCTCGGATAGCCCACGCTGCATCCTTCATTGGAGCATCTGTACCTGGGAGTTGGGAGACTCTTGGCTTCCGGGGTATCCATAAGGTTGATTCCCCTGTATTTTTCGGCGGTGGCCGCGGCCGCGGATATCCTGCGCCTTTCCAGCACTCTTTCGACAACACCTATCTTCACGATTCCCTCCTTGTACAGGGATCTTAACATCCAGCCGCCCATGGAAATGCAGAAAGCGTCCACAAGCAGGAGAATCAACAACGGCCCGGGCTGTGGGTCCGTGATAGCTACAAACAGAGTCATGCAGATGACGAACGTCACACATGCCACAACCCCCCAGAAGAGATAGATCGAAAGGCGGTTGTAGTTGCGCAACGGTCTGGAAACTCCATCGGTCTGTCGGGGCAGCACGGTTGGACTGCCCCGACAGATGCTGCGAGAATTTCGGACAGGGCTATCCCGTCAGTCCCATTTCGTCCAGGATGGGCGGGATCTGGGCCTTCTCTTCGTCGGTCAGGGGCCGGAAGGGGCGTGAGGTGATGTCGTGTTCGATGACTCCCATGTGCTTTAGAGCAGTCTTCATTCCGCCGAAACTGGCTGCGTTGGCTCCGCCGCCCCTGGCGACCGCTCCCACCTTCTGAGCCCTGATAATCTGGGCGTTGCACTCGCGAACGGTATCTGCGTCTCCAGCCTCGCCTGCCTCCCAGCCTCGCGCGCAGGCGTCCGGAACGAGGTTGGCGATTCCGGGAATGACTCCATGCACCCCAACCGATCCCGCGCTGGTTACGCGGAAGGCGGTGCCCAGGAATCGGAGCAGCGGGATTTCGCCATGGTCGCAGAGGACGTTGAGCTGGGCGAGGAGTTCGCCCGCGCCGGAGCTGTCCTTGACTCCCACGACAGTGCCCTCGGCGGCGAGCGCGGCTATGGTGCTCGGCTCAACGGCGGTCTTGACGGTCTGGGGAATGTTATAGACCCACAGCGGAACGCCCACGCTGTCGCGGGTGTAGCGGTAGTGGTCCATAAGCTCGTCCTGGGAGTCAGGGTAGTAGTAGGGCGGCGTGAGAGCGATGCCGTCCATGCCGAGTTCGCTCACTTCCTGGGCGAGGGTTACGGACATCTGGGTGGAGGTACTGGATATGTTGCCTATGACCGGCACACGTCCGGCGACCTCGTCCACGACGGCCTCCATGCTTCGGATTCGCTCGGAGTCGGGCAGGTTGGCGAATTCACCGGTGGTGCCGGAGGCCCAGATGCCGTGCACTCCGTTGTCTATCAGGTAGTTGACGAGGCTGCGGAGAGAGGGGACGTCCACGGTCTCGTCGGGGTTGAGGGGCGTGAGCATGGGGACTATCACGCCTTGTATCCGCTTGTCTGTCATGGGTCTTGGCTCCTGTGGTTAGTTTTCGGTTCTTAGTTATCAGTAGTCAGTTCAGAATACCTGACGACTGATAACTTATCACTTATAACTCGAATACTTCAAAGCTGACGGCGTAGTCGCAGCCGAACTCGATTCCGGTGGCGTTAGCGTTCATTGTGAGCATCATCTCGGGATCGACGTCGGAGCCGAGGCCCTGGATGTATTTCTGGTGCTTTTCGAGCGATTCGACTCCCTTGTAGATATGGTCGCCCACATCCACGGCATGGGTCGCGTTCGGCGATGCGTTTACGAGGAGGGCTTTGACACCGTTCCAGGGTTCAAGGTCCTCTTCGAGGAGTTCGGGGAATATCCAGCGGTTTCCGGCATCGCGGGATGCGTCGAGGGCGGCGAGTCCGACGGCGCGGTGGTCTGCCTGGTTGGCGAGTCCCTGCGAGAAGCGGAGATCGAAGTTGATGGTTATGACCACGTCGGGCTTGTGGGCGCGGATGGCGCGGGCGATGTCGCGGCGGAGGGCGGGGCCGTACTCGACGATGCCGTCGGTGTGGTCTAGGAATTCTACTGTATCAACGCCGACGACGGCCGCTCCGGCTATCTCCTCCTGGACGCGTACAGGTGCGGTCTCTTCGGGGGTCATGCCGTCTATGCCGGCCTCGCCACGGGTGGCGAGCAGATAGACGACTCGCTTGCCCTCGGACGTCCACTTGGAGATCGCGCTGGCGGCCCCGTATTCGAGGTCGTCGGGGTGAGCAACTACGGCCAGCGCCGTGTTCCAGTCTTCGTCGAGTGGCCGGAGCGTCGCGCCACTCATGCGCCACCTGCTATGGCGGGCAGGAAGTGGATTTCGCTGTTTTCGCCGACCTTTTCGAGCATACCGAGAGGGGTTATCTCGCCGTCCACCGCGACGGAGATGTTGCCCTTGATCCTGCCGTCCTCAACGAGGCGTTCCTTGAATCCGGGGTATATCTCATCGAGGTTGTTGACTATCTGGCGAACGGTCGCGCCTTCTACCTGGACGCTGTTCTGTCCGTCGCTGAGTTTCTGCATTAGCGATGGGATGAATACGGTTGCCATGGCTTAGCTCCGAATTTCGGCGGGGACAGGCGTCACTGGCTGTGGTTCGTTGACCATTATGTACTCGGCGGTAGATTCGGCTTCGGGTATTGGATCGCCGTCTTCGACCAGGCCTTCGAGGTGGAACTCTATGGCCTCGATCATGTTGCGTCTAGTCTCCTCCCGGGTCTTGCCAGTCGTGATACAGCCGAGTACATCAGGCGAGTACGCCGAGTAGTTATTGCTACCTTTTTCTATAACTATGAGGTATTTTCGCATATCGGGCCACTCCATATCACTTCAGTTGCGCTTGTTTCAATATGCTGCTGAGCGTTGTAGGTTTCACTTCATCGCGAGGATGCCCCGGCACGGTCACGAGTCCACGCTTGACAGGATGTTTGTAGTGGCGGTGGCTTCCCCGCGTTCTCACGTGATACCAGCCGTCCCGTTCGACCATTCTTATTACGTCGCGTACCTTCATAGCGTATTAGGCTCGTCTCGCTATTCTAAGGTTAGTATAAGGGCGTGGATATTTCAATCAGGGGGACGCGGCGGCCCAGTCGGAGGCGGGGCCGAGGACGTTGAAGCCGTAGTTGGCTTCGGTCCTTTCGGACGTGGGGAGAATCTCGACGACGGACCTTGAGAGGCCGACGACCTCACCCTTGGCGTCGAAGCTGTAATCGTTCCCGAGAGCGCCGCTCCAGGTGATGTCGTAGAGACAGTCGCGGAATCCGGCGGCGTCCTGGTCGTCGCCTGTCTTCTTGAGGCATTCGGCGGTGATGTAAACGTCGTCGTAGGCGGAGGTGAGGTGCCAGGGGAGGGTGATATAGTCGTAGCGTTCCCTGAAGTCGGCGAGTACCTGCTGTGTCTTTTGGTTGTCCGGGTCGGGGGTGGCGGTGATGGCTCTCATGCCGGTGGCGGTGTCGCCCGCAATTTCGAGCGCGGTGGTTCCGACGGCTATCGTCTCTCCGTAGATGGGGCCTGTGTAGCCGAGTTCGCGCGCCTGCTTGACGATGGTTCCCGCCGAAAACTCGGACTGGGGCGATATGTGGAGGGCGTCGGGATTTGCTTCAAAGAGCTTGGTGAGTTGTGTGCGGAAGTCGGTGATGTCGGAGGAGAATCGTTCTTCAGCCACGATCCTGCCGCCGTTGTTTTCGAATTGGGCAACGGAGGTGCGCCTGACGCCCTCGGCGTAGTCGGTTTCCTCGGTGATAGTGGCGAGGTTGCGAATGCCGTCTGCCCAGAGGACGTTGCCGGTGCTGATTCCGACTTCGATGTCGCTTATCTGGGTGCGGAAGATGTAGTCGCCAGCTTCGGCGATGTCGGCGTTGCTGGCGAGGCCGGAGAAGAGGATTATGCCGTCGGCCTCGGCGAGTGGCGCGGCGCCAAGCATTGCGCCGCTGCACGAGGTCCCGAGGATGATCTTGACGCCGTCCACGTCGGTCAGCTTCTGGAAGGCGGTGATGGCGTCCTGTGCGTTGCACTTGGAGTCTTCAACGACGAGTTCGAGTTTGCGTCCGTTGATACCTCCGGCGGCGTTGATTTCGTCGGCGGCCATCTGCTTGGCGCGGACGGCGACGTTGCCGTAGGATTCGCCAGCGCCGGTGACGGATTCCATGACGCCGATTCGGAAGGGGGTGTCGGCGGGATCTGGGGTGGGGTCGTCGGTGGCGCAAGCGGTGGCGGCCAGGGTGGCCAGCGCGATTATCGAGGCTAAGACGGTCAATATGGTGTTGTAAGGTGTCGTTCTCATTCCGCATCACCGTAGTATTGAATGATTAGCGGTACAAGGTTATTGTATGGGGTATGGATATTTCAATGCGGAGGTCGGCACATGAGCGTGGACGTCTCAATCAGCGAACGCAACCTTAAACGAATCCAGCGCAAGATGGATTCTGGAATATATACATCTACGGACGATGTGATAAATGCTGCGCTGGCGCTACTGGAATGGCTTGACCCGAAGGTGGAGCGCGAGTGGGCGGATATGCGCGAAAGCGTGCAGATAGGCTTGGAAGAGTTGGATGCAGGGCTGGGGATTCCGGCAGACGAGGTATTTGACGAGATTCTACAACGAAGCTCTAAGGTCGCTCACGAGGAATAATGAGTCTCTGCATCGTCTCGCCAACGGCTCGCAATGATATCCGGCAGATTTACGAATATATTGCTCAACATGATTCCGCAAGAGCAACTCGCTTGGTTCAGGGCATTAGAGAGCGATGTCACTTGCTTGCAGACTACCCTTATACCGTTTCAGTCTGAAGTCAGCATGAAGGGACTAGTGGAAGTCTGATACTTGGTCTATGCTGAGTCCAACACGGTGTTGGAGGGCAGAAGGATGATCGGACGACCGCTCAGGATAGACTGGCATGAGAGCGACACCCCAGAGAGACTGAAAGAAGCCTACCAGTCTCAGTCAGACATCAACATTCGTACACGGGTACACCTGCTGTGGCTGGTACGCAGCGGCTGGCAGATCAAAGCGGCGTCAGAAGCCGTTGGCGCTCATTACCGCAGCGCCCAGAGATGGATTGAGTGGTACAGGGACGGAGGTCTTGATGAGGTTGTGTCCAGGAAGATGGGAGGAGTGGGTCAGCCCAGGTTTCTGAGCGATGAGCAGGAGAGCGGACTGGTCGAGGAGGTCGGAAGCGGGCGGTTCTCACGCTGCCGGAGAGATAGCTGTCTGGGTGGAGTCTGAGTACGGAGTCAGGTTCAGAGGGAACAGCATATACAGCGTACTTGAACGTCTGGGGTGTTCACCGAAGGTTCCGAGGAGTCGGCATGAGAAGGTTGACATAGAAGCGCAGCGGTCATGGAAAAAGGGGGACTTGGTCGTTCGCTGAGGAAGGCGGGGGTAAAGCCCAAGACTCTGATTGGGTTCGCCGACGAGATGCGAGTGGGCCTCCGGGGTATGGTTCGCAGGGTGTGGGGAGTGCGCGGGCTGAAGGTGGTTCAGAGACTTCAGTTGGTGTACGAGTACAAGTATCTGTTCCTGGTGGTGGACTATGCTCGCGGGAAGTTGGAGTGGACGTGGATGGACTCTATGAGTTCGGCGATGGTGTTTCGCGCGGTGTTGTCAGTGAAGCGACATACCGATGTGAGAGCGTTGGTGTGGGACGGAGCGGGAAGCCATAGAAGCGAGTTGGTCAGAAGCGTAGAGGGAGTGAGGACGATACTTCAGCCAGCGTACAGTCCTGAACTGAATCCCGCTGAGCGGGTATTCGAGGAGGTACGCAGGTGGGTGGAAGGCACGGTGTATGGGAGTCTTGAGGAGAAGGTGGCTGCTGTGGACAAGTGTTTGGGCAGACTGGAGTCGGACCCTGAGCGTGTGAAGTCACTGGTGAGTTGGAAGTGGATCAGACGAAACGTTCAGGAACTATCTGAAGACTATGCGGCTTCATCAAAATGAAATGGTATTATGCCATCAACAGATTCTGCCAGTTTTGTAGCAGGTTTCTCGGGGTGTTTTTCCAAAAGGGGTACGTTACCGTCAATCACGTATCGCATATAAAGAAAAAAGTTCGCCACATCAAAGCCATCTTGGTCCTTGATGTTAATGTTTTTTAGTTTCGTCAATCCTCCCCAACGCGCCACGTCAACGATGTCATCAAGTGTGAAGCCTCCGGTCTTCTTACGTTTTCTGAATTGGATTTCTAAGCTATATATGTCAGGGAAACCAACCCTGTGGTTATCGTTCTTCCAATTATACGATTCGTAGAGACTTACAAAGTCCACATCGTCACGGAAGCGGAATTCGTCTAATTTCTTGATCAAGTCTCCAGATAGTCCTCTAGGCGCGAAAACGGTCATGGTACTTAAATCCTTTCTCTGAGCTATCGCTTACTGACGACCTCGGCCTTCAGACTCTCATCTTCTTGGGTGAGACTACAGGTATGGACCGGGGCCAGTATCTCCGCCCTGAGAGGCTCTCCGTCGCTATGCTCGATGAAGAGTTCGGGCGGCAGAGGTTCATTGAGATATTCGTATGCCTCCACCATTGCCTGAAAAGCGTCCTGGGCGTTGAAGAGAGCTTCGGCTATCGTGTCGCCTTCGGTTACGAGGCCGCGAAGCAGCGGGGATGTTACTGTGTATCCGCCTTCGGCTGGGGGTCGAGGATCAGGGGGACTTTGGCTATCAATTGTCAGCCTCCTGTCGGAGTGAGCGCCGCTTATTCGTGTCCCGGATATTATACACGGGGCGGGGTCTTGAGACCCCGCCCCGCGGACTATGCTATTCGGTTTTCAGAATGCCGGACTAGCTGCCGTTCGCCCCCTGGGAGGCGGCTACGATGGCTACCGAGTTCATCGGTGTCTCGAAGAGACGGTTGCCGGTAGCGCCCTGGATGGCGTTGGCTACGGCCGGGGTCGGAGGAACGATGTTTGCCTCGCCGACACCGCGCACACCATAGGGGTGTCCGGGGTTGGCGACCTCGACTATCACCGTGTCTATCATGGGAAGGTCGAGGCTGGTGGGCATACGGTAGTCGAGCAGCGTGGAGTTATCCATACCGCCGTCGTCGTTCATGTAGTATTCCTCGTTCAAGGCCCAGCCGATTCCCTGCACGGAGCCGCCCTGCATCTGTCCCTCGACGTAGGAGGGATGGATGGCCTTGCCGACGTCCTGGACGGCGGTGAAGCGGATCACGTCGGTCTTGCCGGTCTCGGGGTCAACTTCTACGTCCACGATGTTTCCGGCGAAGGAGCCACCGAAGCTCTGCGGGTTGACCGACTCGCTGGCGGATATGCCGCCGCCGGTGCCGGCGAGCTGGCCCGCGAGTTCCTTGAAGGTCATGCTGAGTTCGGGATCGGTGGCGGAGCTTATGACGCCCTTTTCCATCTGCACGGAGTCAACGTCCACGTCCCAGATGGTGGCTGCGCGCTCTATCATCTGGCGCTTGACGGACTGGGCTGCCTCGTATGCGGCCCAGCCGGTGGCGAAGGTGGTGCGGCTTCCTCCGGTCAGGAAGGTGTAGCCGATGGAGTCGGTGTCCACGACGGACGGGTGAACGTCCTCGGCGGGTATGCCCAAGACTTCGGCGGCCTGCATCGCTATGGAGGCGCGGGAGCCACCGATGTCGGTGGAGCCCTCGGTCAGGTTGACGGTGCCGTCGCCGTTTACCGCGAGGTCAACGGCGGAGTGGAAGCCGATGTTGAACCAGAACCCGACGGCTACACCGCGTCCCTGGTTCTCACCGAGAGGAGCATTGTAGTGGGGATGGTCTCTCATAGCTTCGAGCGTCTCGACGAGTCCAACCCTGCCGAATACGGGGCCGTCAACACGGCGGGTGCCCTCTTTGGCGGCGTTCTTGAGCCGCAGTTCGATGGGGTCCATGCCAAGTTTCTGGGCGAGTTCGTCAACGGCCTGCTCGACGGCGAAGGCTGCGTTGGGTGCGCCGGGGGCGCGGTAGGCAGCCGTCTTGGGCTTGTTGACAACCACGTCGTAGCCGTCAACTGTGCCATTTTCTATGTCGTAGGCGGCCAGGGCGCACTGGGCGCCGGCGGGGACGGGGGAACCGGGGTAAGCGCCCGCCTCGAAAGCAAGTTCGACCTCGGCTGCGGTGATGGTTCCATCGTTCTTCGCACCTATCTTGACGCGGCTCCAGGAGCCGCAGGTGGGACCGGACGCCTCGAAGACATCGGCCCTGCTCATGAGTATCTTGACCGCGCGACCGGACTTCCTGGACAGAAGCGCGGCGACGGGCTCGAGATATACGGGTATCTTGCCGCCGAAGCCGCCGCCGATCTCCATGGGGGTGACCCTAATCTGAGATTCGGGCATTTCCAGAAGCTGGGCCATGGCGTCGCGGACGGCGAACGCTCCCTGTGTGCTGCACCATACGTGAACCCTGCCGTCGGCGTTCCAGAGTGCGGTGGCGTTGTGTGGCTCGATGTAGCCCTGGTGGACAGTCTTGGCGCGGTATTCGCGCTCGACGACGACGTCCGCCTCGGCGAATCCCTTGGCGGTGTCGCCCTTCTTGTGCTGGAAGTGGTCGGCGACGTTGCTTACGTTGTCGGTTTCCTCGCCGAGTTCCTTGGTCTTGAGGCCGGCATGGAGGATCGGCGCGCCATCGGCCATCGCGTCTTCGACGGTTATGACCGGCGGGAGGACTTCGTAGTCCACCTCAATCAGGCGCGCGGCCTCTTCGGCGATGTGAGGGCTGACGGCGGCGACGCCCGCTACGGCGTGGCCCCTGTACAGCGCCTTGTCGGAAGCGAGAATATTGTCGCGCAGCCACTTGAGGCTGGTGGGGCCGCCTTCGCTCATGGTAACCATGCCTTCGGCGTCTCCAGTGAAGTCGGCGTGGGTGACCACGGCCAGAACGCCTTCGAGAGCTTCGGCCTTGGATGTGTCCACGTTCTTTATGTTGGCGTGGGCGTGCGGGCTGCGGACGATGTGGCCGTGAAGCAGTCCGGCGGTGTCGTAGTCCGCGCCGTACAGCGCGCGTCCCGTTACCTTGTCGGTTCCATCGTGGCGGATGGGGCGCGTGCCAACCACGTCGTAGGTCTCTGTGGCCAGCACCATGTTTCGTTCGTAGTCAACGGTAGTGGTCATGGTCTAAGCCTCCTGCATCTTCACCGCCGCGTCCTGAACCGCGCGGACGATCTTGTCGTAGCCGGTGCAGCGGCAGAGGTTGTTGGCAAGCCAGAATCGAATCTCGTGCTCTGAAGGGTCGGGGTTCTGCTCCAGGAGCGCCTTGGAGGCGACGATGAAGCCCGGAGTGCAGATGCCGCACTGGAGCGCGGCATTCTCGAGGAACGCCTGCTGCACGGGGTGTAGGGTACTTCCCTCAGCGACACCCTCTATGGTGGTTATCTCTTTGCCCTGGGCCTCGACACCGAGGACCAGGCAGGAGGTTACGATGCGACCATCGAACTCGACCGTGCAGGCGCCGCAGTTGCCGTCGTTGCAGCCTTCCTTGGTGCCGGTAAGCCCGATCTCGTCGCGCAGGACCTCGAGCAGGCTCTGTCGAGGCTCGCAGAGGAATTCGACTCGCTCGCCGTTGATTGTGGTCTGTACATAAGTCTTAGCGGGCAATCTAGTTCTCCTTAGCTCGTTCGATGGCGGTAAGCATCGCGCGTCGCGTGAGCACTTCGCAGAGGTGCTTACGGTACTCGATGGTTCCGCGCATGTCGGTGATTGGCTTTGCGGCGTCCCTGGCAATGCCGGAGGCGATGCGGACGGTCTCTTCGGTCGCAGGCTTTCCGGCGACCGCGCTGCCAGCTTCCTCTACGAAAAGAGGCGTGGGAGCAACCGACGCGAGCGTTACCCTTGCCGACGCTATGTTGCCGTTGTCCAGGACGACCGATACTCCGGCGCCCGCTACGGCGATGTCCATTTCGTTTCTGGGAATGAACCGAATGTAGTTGGCTCCCGAGTTGGCCGCAGGAGGGGGGAAGTGCATGGACACCAGTATCTCACCCCGTTCGAGAACGGTCTGTCGAACGAAGGTGCAGAAGTCCTCTATCGCCACTTCGCGGTTGCCGTTGGGGCCGGAGATGCGCGCCACGCCGTTGTAGGCGATCATGGCTGGCACGGAGTCGGCGCTGGGCGCGGCGTTGCAGAGGTTGCCGCCTAGGGAGGCACGTCCCTGTATCTGGGTTCCGCCGATGATGCTCGCGGCGTCCACGATTCCCGGGTACACGCTGCTCACGGTGGAGTTTCCATATATGCGGTAGCACGGCACTGCTGCGCCGATAGTCAGCCCGTTGTCCGGGTCATAGGTAAGCTCGTTTAGTTCGGGTATGTTCTTCGAGTCCACCACCAGGTCCAGGTCGTAAGCTCCGGCCCTCATCTGAACCAGAAGGTCAGTACCTCCCGCCAGGGGCCTAGCCCTGTCGCCCTTCTCGTTCAGCAGGTCAACGGCTTCCCTTACAGAGTGGGGGGCCTCATAATCAATCCACTTCAATAGCCCACCTCCTTTCTTGCGTTATTAGTATTGTGCTTTGTGTGGGTCAACTCTGTGGACGAAATTATTTGGGTGAGTTCGTGGATCAGGGTACAATGCCGCAACTCGATTCGGGAGCATACGGGGCATTGCAAGCCTCCCTCGCCGAACGCGGCCCGCGAACCTCGCATAGTATATCAGAGGGATATATCTGGAACAACGGCTTGCTTTGGGGACGATTTCAGAAGTGGGCTTTCAGCAGCTACAAAACCGCCAATTCCTGGATTCCCGCCTTCGCGGGAATGACGATTGGACGCCGCAACGGACTCTTGCAATTGTCTCTTGGAGCGCCAGGGTCTTTGCATAGTCGGTGTTGTTCAGGGTTTGACCGCGCCCCTCCCACTTGGATTGCCTAACGGCGAGCCCTTCGGGGTTGCCACCATCGAGGGAATGACTGAATCGTAGTTGAGGAATCACCCTCACCCTGAGGGAGAGGGGATCTTCAACATACATATGACGAAAATGTCAACGCAGCCTAGCTTGCGGGGACCTTCTTCTGGGACATGGTGCCGGTGACCAGGAATATGACTCGCTCGGCGATGTTGGTGGTGCGGTCGGCGATGCGCTCGAGGTCGTGCGCTATCCAGAGCAAGTAGGTGGCGCGCCTGATGGCGCTGTGGTCGGCCATCATGTAGGTGAGCAGTTCGCGATAGACTTGCTCGTAGAGCGCGTCCACCTCGTCGTCGTCGTCCCATACCTGCCTGGCGGCGGTGACGTCGCGGTTGACGAATGAATCGAGGCTCCGGCGGAGCATATCCATCGAGCGGTCGGCCATGCGGGGTATGTCAATGAGGGGTTTGAGCGGAGGCTCATCGCCCATCGCGATACTGATCTTGGCGATGCCTTCGGCGTAGTCGCCAATACGCTCCAGTTCGGTGGAGACGTGAAGCACAGTAATGAGGATTCTCAGGTCGCCAGCCAGAGGCTGCTGGGTGGCTATGAGGTCGAGACATTCCTCTTCGATAGCGAAGCGCTTCCAGTCTATGGCGTCGTCCTCTCGTATGACCTCTTCCGAGAGCGCCATATCGCGGTTCTTGAGCCCGTCCAGAGACTTGGTGATGGCCTTTTCGACCATTCCGCCAAGCTGAAGGAGGTCGCCTTGCAGTTCTCTGAGGTCTCTATGGAAATCTACGCGCGGCATTGGAGTCCTCCGTTCGCCCTCACCCTAGTACCGTATTCAGTTAGTTTTGCCAGTCAGAGCCGCCCCCGCCCCTGGATTGCCTAACGGCGAGCCCTTCCAGGGTTCCCGCCTTCGGAGACTTTTGCGTAACCTCGTTCTGTCTCGATTTGAAGGGGTGGATGGGCCGCCCCTCCACCCCTGGATTCCCGCCTTCGCGGGAATGACGGAGGTTGTGCAAAGGTCTCCCCCTTCGCGGGAATGGCTGGATTGTCGTTCACCCTCACCCTAGCCCTCTCCCTGAGGGAGAGGGGATTTTCAGCATACAAATGACTGAATCGTAGTTGAGGTTTCACCCCCATCCTAGCCTTCCTCCGTCAAGGGGGGAAGGGATTTTCAGCATACACAGTGACGGCTGGCTGACTGGAGTATGGCATATTCATCTTATTGTGGGACTAGCTGAATCTTCCGGTTATGTAGGCTTCTGTGCGCTCGTTTTCGGGGTTGGTGAATATCGTGTTGGTGTCGCCGTGCTCCACGAGGTATCCGGCGCGATCTTCGCCGACCATTAGGAAGGCGGTCTCGTCGGAGACACGGGCGGCCTGCTGCATATTGTGGGTGACTATGACTATGGTATAGCGTTCTTTGAGTTGGCGCACCAGGTCCTCAATGGCCAGGGTGGCGATTGGATCGAGGGCGGAGGCGGGTTCGTCCATGAGAATTACTTCGGGTTCGACCGCGATTGCGCGGGCTATGCACAGACGCTGCTGCTGACCACCGGATAAAGTAAGAGCGCTGTCGCGCAGGCGGTCTTTCACCTCGTCCCAGATGGCGGCCTGCCTGAGCGAACGCTCCACGGCCTCGTCCATGTCGCCGCGATAGCCGTTTATCTTGAGGCCAAAGGCGACATTGTCATAGATGGACTTGGGGAAGGGGTTGGGACGCTGGAAGACCATGCCTATGCGGGAGCGAATCTCGGTGGCGTCAACTTCGTCGGCGTACAAGTTGGATTCCTCAAAGAGGATCTCGCCATCTATGCGGGCGCCCGGGATGAGGTCGTTCATGCGGTTGAAGCAGCGCAACAGGGTGCTCTTGCCACAACCGGACGGGCCGATGAGCGCGGTGACCGAGTAGCGATTTATCGCCATGTTAATGTCTCTGAGAGCGCGGAACGTCTCGTAGTAGAGACTGAGATTGTTGACCTGGAAGATTGGAGCCGAGTCGTTCACGCTACTCCTCCGACCTAATTTGGAACTTGTTTCTGAGCAACACTGCCACCGCGTTCATGGACAGCAGGATTATGAGCAGGACGATGATTCCGGCGGCGGCGAGGTTCTGGAACTCTTCCTGCGGGCGGGAAATCCAGTTGAATATCTGTATGGGCATCACGGTGAACTGGTCGAGTGGCGAAGAAGGAACGAAAGTCAGATAGACCAGCGCGCTAATCGCTATTACCGGGGCGGCTTCTCCGATGGCTCTGGAGAGGGCGAGGATAGTTCCGGTGAGGATGCCCGGAATGGCGGAGGGCAGGACGGTTCCCTTGATGACCTGCCACTGGTCGGCGCCGAGGGCGAAGGCTCCAAGCCTGTATTCGTTGGGGACGGCGCGTATGGCCTCGCGGGAGGCGAGGATGACGATGGGAAGAACCAGCAGGGAGAGGGTCATAGCGCCAGCCAGAACGACCCTGCCGAGCGACATTAGCTGCACGAAGAGCGCCCATCCGAGCAGTCCGTACACGATTGAGGGCACACCGGCGAGGTTGGAAATGTTGATTTCTATGAGCCCGGTGAACCAGTTGCGGGGCGCGTACTCTTCGAGATAGATAGCTGCGCCAACGCCTATGGGGACAGTGAAGAGAGCGGTCAGGCTAATCGCCCAGATGGTGCCCATCATCGCGGACTTGATGCCGGCCTGCTCGGGATGCCGTGACGGGTAGCTGGTTATGAAGTTCCAGTCGAGCCACGACCATCCTGTGGTGATTATCTGGGTGAGCAGCACTATCAGGCCGATGATGCCGACCATAACGGCGCACAGGAACACGAAATAGAAGATCGCGCCTATCGTCTTGCGCCGCGCAAGGGCGGGGTTGAAGTTGACGTTTGTTCGAGAGGCCATTAGTAAACCTGTCTCCAGCGGCGCACTACCCAGTAACCGAGCACGTTGAGGCCGAGCGTCATGACGAACAGCACAATTCCGACCGCGAATATGGTGTTGTATTCGAGCGAGCCGTGAGGGGCTTCGCCCAGGCTGAGCTGGACTATGTAGGCGGACATGGCCTGAATGCTGTCCAGGGGATTGATAGTCATGCGGGGGGTCGCGCCCGCGGCGATGGTCACGAGCATCGTTTCGCCCACCGCGCGGGATATGGCGAGAATGAAAGAGGCCACAATGCCGGAGAGCGCGGCGGGGACGACCACCTTTATGGTGGTCTCCAGCTTGGTCGCTCCGAGCGCGTAGGAAGCGTTTCTCAGGGATCTCGGCACGCTGATCATGGCGTCCTCGCTGAGAGAAGAGACCATTGGAATTATCATCACACCCATGACCACGCCGGCGCTGAGCGCGTTGAAGACGATCATATCGGGGAAGATTCTCTGAAGCTGAGGAGTTACGAAAGTGAGGGCGAAGTAGCCGTAAACGACAGTAGGGACACCGGCCAGAATCTCAAGTACGGGCTTGACGACGCGGCGGAGCTTGTCAGGGGCGTATTCCGAAAGGAAGATGGCGGTCATCAGTCCAATCGGAAGCGCCACGATAGCGGCGAGCGCGGCGACAAGAAGAGTGCCGTTTACCAGTGGGAGTACGCCATACGACCTGGGCTTTAGGATTGGCGTCCAGCGGGTGCCGGTCAGGAAGTCCCAAATTGGGACTTCCTGAAAGAAGCCAATGGCCTGGCTGACCAGGCTGAATACAATAGCTATGGTTGTGAATATAGATACGATTGCACAGCCGAAGAACACCCACCGGACGATACGGCCTTCAATGCTGCCACCTCGTCCTCGGCGAAACCTGCCCTGTGCAACCTTCACTTCACCAGACGGAGGCGCAGATCCTCTTGCGCCAGACACTGTTGTGTTCTCCAACAAAGTCCCCCTGACTCTTACAAACGTGTTGGGCGGGCGGAGAATTCCGGGAGGCGATACCGCCCGCCCCTGAGTCTCCGGGGGGACCACATCCCACCCGGAGGGGAGTTTAGCTTAATTGCTACTGACTTACCAAGCCCAGATTTCTCTGGTATTCCTGGGCGCTCAGAGGCACGTAGCCGACCTCGGCGGTGAGGTCCGCGCCGTGTTCCATGTAGAACTTGACGAACTCACGAACCTCGGGCCTGGCCAGGCTTGCCTTACTGACATAGATGAACAGTGGGCGGGACAGCGGGGAGTAGCTGCCGTCGGCTATGGACTCGACGCTCGGAGCAACGCAGCCAGTGCCCGAATCCACCGACACCAGCTTCAGCTTGTCCTTGTTCTCCGCGTAGTACGCGTAGCCGAAGTAGCCGAGAGCATTGCGGTCGCCGCTTATGCCCTGCACAAGCACGTTGTCGTCCTCGGACGCGGTGTAGTCGGCGCGAGATACGCCAGACTCGCCGTTGACCTCTTCGGTGAAGTAGTCGAACGTGCCAGAGTCGGTGCCAGGACCGTACAGGTTGACCTTCTTGTTCGGCCAACTCGGATCAAGGTCGCTCCAGTTCTGAACCATGCTCTCAGGCTTCCAAATCTCGTGAAGCTGCTCGACCGTCAGGCACTCTACGAAGTCGTTGTCCGGGCTGACCATCACGGACAGACCGTCAACGCCAACCAGGAACTCGAAGTACTCGATGCCGTTGTCCTTGGCGATTACCGCTTCCGATTCCTTGATCGGACGGGAGGCGTCGGATATGTCGGTCTCGCCGACGGTGAAGCGTTTGAAGCCTCCGCCGCTGCCGGAGACACCGACGTTGACGCGGACTTCGGGGGCCACCTTGTTGAACTCTTCGGCCACGGCTTCTGTGATCGGGAAGACCGTGCTCGATCCGTCTATCTCTATCGTGCCAGTCAGGGACGACAGGGAAACCTGGACTATCCTGCCCTGCACGAGATTGAGGTTGTGCTGGTATTCATTAACGGACAGTGGCACATAGCCGACCTCAGCAGTCAACTCCCTGCCATTAATCATGTAGAACTCTACGAACTCACGAACTTCAGGACGCTCCAGGCTGCCCTTGCTGACGTAGATGAACAGTGGACGGGACAGCGGGGAGTAGCTGCCGTCGGCTATGGACTCGACGCTCGGAGCAACGCAGCCCTCGCCGGAGTCAACACTCACCAGCTTCAGCTTGTCCTTGTTCTCCGCGTAGTACGCGTAGCCGAAGTAGCCCAGCGCGTTGCGGTCTCCGCTTATGCCCTGCACAAGCACGTTGTCGTCCTCGGACGCGGTGTAGTCGGCGCGAGATACCCCGGACTCGCCGTTGACTTCCTCTGTGAAGTAGTCGAACGTGCCAGAGTCGGTGCCAGGGCCGTACAGGTTGACCTTCTTGTTCGGCCAACTCGGATCAAGGTCGCTCCAGTTCTGAACCATGCTCTCAGGCTTCCAAATCTCGTGAAGCTGCTCGACCGTCAGGCACTCTACGAAGTCGTTGTCCGGGCTGACCATCACGGACAGACCGTCAACGCCAACCAGGAACTCGAAGTACTCGATGCCGTTGTCCTTGGCGATTACCGCTTCCGATTCCTTGATCGGACGGGAAGCGTCGGATATGTCGGTCTCGCCGACGGTGAAGCGTTTGAAGCCTCCGCCGCTGCCGGAGACACCGACGTTGACGCGGACTTCGGGGGCCACCTTGTTGAACTCTTCGGCCACGGCTTCTGTGATCGGGAAGACCGTGCTCGATCCGTCTATCTCTATCGTGCCAGTCAGGTTAAGAACGGTCTGGTCCATCATGCCGATGAAGTCGGCGGGGTCGAACTGCTTCACCAGGGCCAGGTTGTCCTGGTATTCCTGCGCGCTAAGAGGCACATAGCCGACCTCGGCGGTCAACCCGGCTCCGTTCTCCATGTAGAATTCGACGAACGCTTTAACTTCCGGCCTGGACAGGCTGGAGTGGCTGACATAGATGAACAGTGGACGGGACAGCGGGGAGTAGCTGCCGTCGGCTATGGACTCGACGCTCGGAGCAACGCAGCCCTCGCCGGAGTCAACACTCACCAGCTTCAGCTTGTCCTTGTTCTCCGCGTAGTACGCGTAGCCGAAGTAGCCCAGCGCGTTGCGGTCGCCGCTTATGCCCTGCACAAGCACGTTGTCGTCCTCGGACGCGGTGTAGTCGGCGCGAGACACCCCGGACTCGCCGTTGACCTCTTCGGTGAAGTAGTCGAACGTGCCAGAGTCGGTGCCAGGACCGTACAGGTTGACCTTCTTGTTCGGCCAACTCGGATCAAGGTCGCTCCAGTTCTGAACCATGCTCTCGGGCTTCCAAATCTCGTGAAGCTGCTCGACCGTCAGGCACTCTACGAAGTCGTTGTCCGGGCTGACCATCACGGACAGGCCGTCAACGCCAACCAGGAACTCAAAATAGTTGATGCCGTTCTCTTCGGCGATCTCGGCTTCGGAGCTCTTTATCGGGCGGGAGGCGTCGGATATGTCGGTTTCGCCGACGGTGAAGCGTTTGAAGCCTCCACCGCTGCCGGATACCCCGACGTTGACACGGACTTCTGGGGCCACCTTGTTGAACTCTTCGGCGACGGCTTCTGTGATCGGGAAGACCGTGCTCGAGCCGTCTATTTCGATTGTGCCGCTGAGGGCGGCTCTCTCTGCCTTAACGACCGCGGGCGGCTGGTAAGGAACCGCAGTTGGGGCCGCGATTGCGGCGGCGGCGGCAGGAGCAGCGGCGGGTTGAGCCGGCTGCTGCGCAGTTCCTGCCGAGGACTGGGTTGCCTGAGCGGCCTGGGCGGCGGGCGCCGCCGCGCCAGGAGCCTGCGGCTGTGCCGGAGCCTCGGTATCGGAGCCGCACGCAACGGCGAAGAGCGCTACCGTGATCATTCCCAGGACAAGCAGCCCCGAGACGCCCAGCAGCTTGGATTGAATGTACTTACTCATTTTACCTCCAGGGTTGTGAGTGTTTTTCCGGTTTTACATCAAAGAAGGTTACCCGCTGCCCGTTAATGCCTGTTAAAGGTATGTTTAACGGTTGGTTAACGAGTGTGGAAATTTTCATGAACAGGGTGAGGCGTATGGCGTATCAAATATGGTTGTGGCCTTAGTGGTTCAACACATTTGTATTGACGGCTTATCTACCCTCACCCTAGCCCTCTCCCATCAAGGGAGAGGGGATAAATCGGAATATGAACATCCATCACAACTAAGTTGTTGCACTACTAGTTCATCACTGCCAATGCCGCGCCCGCTATTATTGCCGCTCCCATGAGGAGGACGAACCAGCCGAAGTTGAGCCGGCGGGCGACGGCCATCAGCGCCCTAATGGTCGCAAAGCCGGTAATCGCGGACACCGCGAGGGCAACAACCGCCTGGGGGGATGCGTAGTAGCCTGCGCTTATGGCGGCGTAGAGTCCCGCGCCTAGACTTGCCGGGATACTCAGGAGGAAGCTGAGGGTGAGCGCCTCACGCCGGTCCACACGTCGCCACAGCAGGGCGCTGACAGTGAGGCCAGATCTGCTCAGACCGGGCAGCGCGGCGAGTCCCTGGGCGATGCCGGTCAGGACGGCGTCGGGCCATCTCACGTCGTCGCGCGAGCGGGTCCCGGGCGATTTGCTCTTCAGCAGGAGCGCACCGGTGACCAACATCAGGGCTCCCACCGCGACCATCGCCGCGGCTCCGATACGCTCGGAGAACTCGAAGAGCCCAGTCAGCAGCAGGAATCCGATTGGCGCGCTGGAGACAGTGGCGATCACGAGGTATGCGGTGATTGGGGACGGCGCGGTAGGCCGTCTGGCTATGTTTCGCAGCACGTCCCACACGTCGGAGCGAAGGGCGGCGAGCGCGGAGAGCGCGGTTCCGAGATGCAGCCAAAGGGAGAAGTTCACGGCGTCGGGCAGGTCGGCTCCGAATGCAAGGGAGTAAACGGCGGTCACGACGCCCTCGGAGCTTACGGGCAGCCACTCGGCGAGTCCCTGTATGAGTCCGAGAAGGGCGGCTTCGGCGAGGGTCATGAGGTCAGATCTTCATTGCCTGAGCATGTGAGCGCGGATACGTCCGAGGGAGTTGACCACGAAGGACTTGACCTGATCGGGGGTGAATTGGGTCAATTCGTACCTGGCGTCGCGCGATTGTAGGTACAGTTCTAGATAGGAGTCGTATATAGGGCGCGTTCGCGGGTTGGTTTGCACCCATATCAATCGTTCCCTATGATCATGCGGCCTCTCCGGGTAGAAGAAGGCGTCCACGTATCTGAGCGCGGCGTAGAAGGCGATGGTCGCCGCCCAGTCGAGATAGGGGGTTGTGTCCAAGTCGAGGGTGGCAAGGAAGCGCTCGTTATGCCTGGCCTTCTCAAGAAGGTTCTCATCCAGAGGCAACGAGAGCCTCCTCTGGGATACGCTTGAAACCAGCGCGGGAGAGGACGCTTCCGGTGTACATGGTGGAAGGTCCTATGATGCCGAAGTCGAATACACGGAAGGGGAAGGCGTCCCACATCCAGTTCTCAATGGCGCGTATGTCGCGTCGGAGCACGTCATCGTTTTCGGAGACGAATGTCCATAAGTCCATCACATCGCCGGTGTACACACGGGCGTACACCCGCTCGACGCCATCCAAGCGATATACCCTGCGCGCGTATTCGAGCGCGGCTTCGGGCAGGGGTTCTTTGGTCAGGCCGTATTTCTCCCGCGCCGCCTGGAAGCCCGCTTCGTAGCCCTCCTGGAAAGCCTGTTCGCGGATTCGCTCGATCTCCTCGGTTCTTTGTCCGTTCTGGGTAGTCATGTTTCAGTCAACCTCGCAGCCTGCACATTCAAAGTCCGGGAGAATCCTAATCCAAGTTTAACGACCAGTACGCCGAGCCGCAAGATTCGCCGGAGAGGGAAGCATCATTAAAGTGGTTGGTCACCCCCATCCTAACCTTCCCCCGCCAAGGGGGAAGGGACTTTTGCGCTACCGAGCATGGCGGCCGTCTTATAGACGCCCACCAGATATTTGATGCTTCGCCGGAGGGACGATTCAGTCACGAGGCGCGGTTGAGGGTGAAGGTGAATGCGCTGCCCTCGCCCTCCGCGCTTTCGACCGTTATGTTGCCGCCGTGCGCCTGGACGAGGCGCCTGGTTATGGCGAGGCCAAGTCCGGTACCAACGTCCCTGCGGGACCTGTCCACCTTGTAGAAGCGCTCGAATATGTGGGGCAGATGCTCTCGCGCGACGCCGATGCCGGTGTCGGCGACTTCGATCTCGATGCCCGATTCTACTGTCCTGGCGGAGAGGGTGACGCGCCCGCCTTCCGGGGTGAACTTGAGGGCGTTTTCCACGAGGTTGGTTAGAATCTGGTCGAGCTTGCCGGCGTCGGCCATGAGGTACGGCAGATCGTCGGGAATCAGGCTGACTAGGTTCACGCCCCTGGAAGCGGCGTTGGTTTCGAATCGCTTTGTCACCTTGTTCGCCACTTCAGGCAGCTCGATGGGGGCGAGGTGAATGGGCATCTGGCCACTTTCCAGAATGGAGAGTTCAAGCAGTTCATCCACCATGGTGGTCATGCGCCTGATGTCATCGTGTATGCGGGACAGGAAATCACGGGCGACTTCGGTATCGTAGATCGCTCCGCCGTCCAGAGTTTCGACCATGGCATTGACTGAAGCAAGAGGGGTGCGGAGTTCGTGGGAGACGTTGCTCACGAACTCGCGCCGGGTGTTCTGCACCTGCCTGAGCCGGGTCACGTCCTGGAGCGTGAGCAGGACACCCCGGCTGGGGTCCGCGGAGATGGGAGTGGCGATTGCGTGCAGGAATCGCCTCTGGTGGAGGAGTTCTATCTCGGCGCGCTGAATCTGTCCGGTGGCGGCGGAGCCGAAGGCGAGTTCGAGCAGTTCATGGTCGCGCACTATTTCGGCGAGGGTACTTCCTCGCGCGGAGTGGATGTCGGCGTCGAGAAGCCACTGGGCGGCGCGGTTGATGAGCCGTATCCTGTTGTCGGAGTCGAGGACTATCACGCCGTCGGCCATGGTCTCCATGACGACGGCAAGAAGGCTGCGCTCGCTATCGAGGCCGTGGACGAGGTCGCGAAGGGTGACCGCCATTTCGTTGAAGGCGTCGTTGAGTTCGCGGGTCTCGCGCATGGAGGAAGACCTCACCCTGTGATCCAGGTCGCCTCTGGCCAGGCGGCGCGCTCCCTCGGCCACGCTGCGAACGGGACCGGATATAGATCGCACCATGAGAAGCGACGCGCCAACTGAGCCAAGCGCGCCAACAGCGGCGGTTGCGGCAACGGCGATTGCCAGGGATGTTCCCGAGACTCCCAAAGCCAGGAGGGTTATCGCGACCGCCGCGACGGTGAGCGAGATGGCGGCCATGTGGGATACGACCATTCTGAGGCGGAGGGACTGGGGGAGGATATTCATGGTGTGCCCTCAGCCGTCAAAGCGGTAGCCCAGCCCCCTTATGGTTACTATTCTGCGGGGCTTGGAGGGGTCGAGTTCGATCTTCTCGCGGAGCCATCTGACATGGACATCAACGGTGCGGGAGTCGCCGATGTAGTCGTGTCCCCAGAGGCGTTCGAGTATCTGGTTGCGGGTGAAGGCGCGTCCCTTGTTGGCGGCGAGCATGGCGAGGAGGGAGAATTCTCGGGGCTTCATCTCGATTGGCTTGTCACCGAGGGTCACGGAGTGGCTTATCTGGTCAATGGTTAGGTCTTCGGAGCGTATGATTTCGTGGCGTCCGGCGAAGTCGGAAGTCTGAGAGGAAGAGGCGCGTCTGAGGAGGTTGCGAACGCGGGCGAGGAGTTCGCGCATGAATGACGAGGACTTGATGACGTAGTCGTCGGCGTGTTCCAAGCCCCTAACGCGGTCATCCTCTTCGCCGCGGGCGGTCAGCATTATTACAGGGATGTCGGATTCGCGCCGGAGAATACGGCATACCTCGAAGCCGTCGAGGATGGGCAGCATGACATCCAGGATGATGAGATCGGGAGACATGTTCCTGGCTATCCGCAGACCGCTCTCGCCATCGGCAGCGGCGAACACGGTGTGTCCTTCGCGCCTGAAGTTGTACTCGAGGGTTGCCAGCAGGTTCGGATCGTCTTCTACGATGAGAATTGTGTTAGGCATATACCAGCGCCTTCGGCGACCGTCTATCGGAAAGATTGACCGATCTGAGATTAGCATACTTGGTCGTTAGTTTTCAGTAGAAATTTGCATAAGTGGAATTGCGGCAGTTGCAAGGCCACCCCACCCCTGGATGCCCGCCTTCGCGGGCATGACGGTGGTTGTGCAAAGGTCTCTTTCAGTATTCAGTCGTTGGTTTTTGGGTTAGATTATGCCAAGGGTCCCAGATTTCGGTGAGGTCAAGGGTGAAGGCGGGGAGGATGGGGTCGGCTGAAACGGTTTCGGGGTTTTGGAGGGTCTGGACTTCGGAATCGGGGCGGTAGATGTAAACGCGCTTGTCGTGTGGGTCTATGAGGAGGCCGAGTTGGGCGCCGTTGGCGATGTATTCCTGCATCTTGGCTTGGAGGACGGAGAGGCGGTCGGTGTCGGAGCGGAGTTCGAGTACGAAGTCGGGGCAGATGTTGTAGAAGCCGCTTCGCTGTTCGGGTGTGAGGGCTTCTAAGCGAGACCTTGAGATCCAGGATGCGTCGGGTTCGCGGATCGCACCGTTGGGGAGGGTGAAGCCACCGCCCGAACTGAATGTGATTCCGGAGCCGTCGTGACGCGCCCAATTTCCAATTTGACCTAGAATTTTACCGCATTGATAGCCACTTATGGTAAATGCAGGAAGCCTTATTTCGAGTTCTCCGGTGGCTGTGCGTTCGATGTGGAGGTCGCGGTTGAGGCTACAGAATTCGGCGAACTGATTATCGGTGAGTTCGATGAGGGGGCTGAGTCTGAGAACGAGGGGAGGGGTTCCGGCGGCTTCAGTGGCAGCGGTGGCGGGTTGGGGTTTTGGGGTTGTGGTGACCATGTTTGTGGCTCCGGTGGGCTATTCCTGGGTCTCAGCGGACAGCCAATACCAGGGGTCCCAGACTTCGCGTAGATCCAGGGTGAAGCCGGGGAGGATGGGATCGGCTGAGATGGTTTCGGGGTTTTGGAGGGTCTGGACTTCGGAATCGGGGCGGTAGATGTAAACGCGCTTGTCCTGTGGGTCTATGAGGAGGCCGAGTTGGGCGCCGTTGGCGATGTATTCCTGCATCTTGGCTTGGAGAACGCTGAGGCGGTCGGTGTCGGAGCGGAGTTCGAGTACGAAGTCGGGGCAGAGTGGGAGGAACCGGTCTTCGTCTTCGGGGGTGAGAGTGGACAAGCGGGAGAGAGAGACCCATGAGGCGTCGGGGGAGCGCATCGCGCCGTTGGGGAGGGTGAAGCCCGATGATGAATCGAAGGCCATGCCTGTGCGGGCACGCACCGTCCAGTTCGCAAGTTGCCTGAACGCTTCACCGTTCTTAGTTCCTGTATATCCTTTGGTTGGGGACATTATTTCGAGTTCTCCGGTGGCGGTTCGTTCTATGCGGAGATCGCGGTTGAGTTCGCAGAATTGGGCGAACTGTTCCTCGGTCAGTTCGATGAGGGGGCTTAGCCTGAGGACTATGGGGAGGCCCTCGGTGGCTTCCGCTGTACGGGTTGGGGGTTTCTGGGCTGTCTGGACCATGGGTGTGGCTCCGTGGGAGGGGTAGGCGCTCGGCCTGATCACCCCCATCCTAACCTTCCCCCGTCGAGGGGGAAGGGACTTTTGCTTGCCATTGTCAGCCGGTTGGGGGGGTCAGGAGATGGGTATGACGGCGCGCTTGTGGATGGCTTTGCCTATTTGTTGGTCGCCCTCGAAGGCTTCTATTTCGTAGGTGAGGCGGTTGCGGTCTATTTCGGTGAGGACGGAGCGGACGCGGACTGTCTGGCCGACGTTGGTGGGGGCGATGTGGCGGAGTCCGTCCACGGCGTATCCGACGCTGGTGTAGCCGTCGGGCAGGTGTGGGTCGGTGGCTTTGATGGAGGCGTTTTCCATGAGTCCGAGGAGGTGGGGGGTTGAGAGGACGTCGGCGCCCTCTTTGCCCATGCGGTTGGTGGTGAGGTCGGTGGTTACTTCGATTTCGAGGACGGCTTCTTGTCCGGGGGCGATGTTTTGCATCATGTTGGTTTCTCCTTTTTCAATTAGCAGTTTTCAATTATCAATTATCAGTTGTCGGTTTTCAATCTTTGGAGTCGGAGGAAGCATCACAAAAGTGGTGGGTATAGGAGCGGCAGGTTCTGTCCACGAAGGGCACGAAGCGGCACGAAGATCATGCTACGTCGGATACCAACCATAATTTCGACGCTTCGAGTCGTTAATTGGGTGGGCATATATTCTGACTTATGAGTGTCCTGGCGATGTCCTGGTCAACTCCTGGTGAGGTTCAGGTGGTGATTTTACCTGGGTTTAGCTTTGAGAATCCCCAATCTAGCTATGCGAAAAATTTCGTGTCGCCAGATCAAAGTGGAATGATAAACGGACATTTATGTTCTGCGAAAAATGCCATGTTTCCTCATGTGGAAAATCCCGGTAGCCTATATGGTTGATTATGTAGTTATAATGGATACAGACATGCTGACTTAGAGCTTCCAGGTTCCTCTTGACGCAACTTTGTCATTACCTATATTATCAAAGAGAACTGTTATTCGCAACACTGAATTTGTTGGGGAGGGAGATGATGGGAATGGAGAGAGAACATATCGCGCGGAAGGATAAGCCGTGTCCGGCGACAAAGCGAAACGGGGAGGCGTGCGAGTCGAAGCGAGTTGGGGCTTCAGGATATTGCTTTGCACATGATCCGGAGTCGGCGGAGTGGCGGGCAAGAGGCAACCGCGCAAATTCGAGGAAGAATCAGGCTGTCAGGCGGCTGAAGGAGGCGGGGGTCGGTCATCTGGTGAAGACGATGGAGGACGGCTTGAAGGGTCTTGATTCAGGGGAGGTGAGCGCGTCGGATCTGAGGGCGATGTCACGGGCTACGGACACGATTTTCAGGATGATGAAGTGGGCGGATGAGGACGTGAAGGCGGATTCGGGGACGCGGTGGCCGACTGAGTGGGAGCCGTATTAGGGAGTTGTCAGTTAGTAGTTCTTAGAAGCTGTCTCATAAACATCAAGCTTGGTGGGAACCGCGTGTTTTCACCCTCACCCTAGCCCTCTCCCAGAGGGAGAGGGGACTTTTGGCTACCTTTGCGAGCCCATCTCACAAGGGAGAGGGGACTAAAGAGGCATTCCCAGGCGCGAGCCGGCATTTATGAGAGGGCTTGTAGTGATTAGTCGGGGAGGCAGGACGCTCGAAAAGCACTTGATGGAGCCAGGGGCGGAAGATGGGGGAGGAATATGCGTGGGGTGAGGGAACGGGAAGCGGAGCTGGGGAAGACGTGGGAGGAATATATATGGAGCGAGCGGGGAGCGGAGAAGCAGCGGGAGCCGGAGGGGGATTGGGCGGTGTGGCTTTTGATGGCTGGGCGCGGGTTTGGGAAGACGCGGGCGGGGGCTGAGTGGGTGCGGGAGCGAGTAAGCAGGGCGGGCAGCCGGAGGATCGCGCTGGTGGCGCGGACGCCGGATGATCTTCGGAATGTGATGGTGGAGGGTGTGTCGGGTTTGCTGTGGGTGTCGCCGCCGTGGTTCAGGCCGAAGTATGAGCCGTCGAAGCGGAAGTTGACGTGGCCTAACGGGTCGGTCGCGCTGGGTTTTTCGAGTCATGAGCCTGACCGCTTGCGGGGGCCGCAGTTCGATACGGCGTGGTGCGACGAGCTGGCTTCGTGGAAGCATCCGCGGGAGACGTGGGACAATTTGCAGTTCGGACTGCGGCTGGGGGAGAGTCCGAGGTGCGTGGTGACGACTACTCCGAAGCCGATAAGCCTGCTGCGGGAGTTGAAGGACAGGGAGGATGTGATGGTGACGACGGGCTCGACGTATGAGAATCGGGAGAACCTGGCGACGGAGTATATCGAGCATATCAGGCGGCGGTATGAGGGGACGCGGACGGGCAGGCAGGAGATTTACGCGGAACTGCTGGATGAGTCGGAGGCGGCGCTGTGGAAGCGGGACTGGATAGAGGCGGCGCGGGTGAGAGAGGCGCCGGAGTTGAGTCGTGTGGTGGTGGCGGTTGATCCGGCGGTGTCGTCGAGGTCGTCTTCGTCGGAGACGGGTATCGTGGTCGCGGGGGCGGATGAGGATGGGCACGCATATGTGCTGGAGGATGCTTCGGGGCAGATGTCGCCGGACGGCTGGGCAAGGCGGGCGATAGGGATGCTGGACAGGTACGGGGCGGACAGGATTATTGGAGAGTCGAATAACGGGGGCGACCTGGTGGAGCATACTATCAGGACGGCATACGAGGACAGGTTCGTGCCGTATAAGTCGGTTCACGCGAGTCGTGGGAAGTACGCGCGTGCGGAGCCGGTGTCGGCTTTGTATGAGCAGGGGAAGGTGCATCACGTGGGCGGTCTGGACGCGCTGGAGGATCAGATGTGTATCTGGTCGCCCGGGTCGGATGGTTCTTCGGACAGGCTGGACGCGCTGGTGTGGGCGGTGACGGAGCTTTTGTTGAACAGGACGGGGGTGTGGCTGTGGGTGTAGGGGGCAATTAACAATTGGCAATTTTCAATTAAGAACTGATGTTACGCAGTAGAGAAGAAACTGATACTGTTGAATCATGAACAGAGAACTACTGGAACTGTATAGCGACTATCTGCTGAGTTCGTTCGGCGCGACGACCGCGACAGGTCTGTCGGCGATGCTCGATGGCGAAGTCAGCCACGACAGAGTAACACGATTTCTGTCCGGGGAGATCTACGACTCCAGAACCCTGTGGCGGCTGGTCAAGCCGATGGTTCGGAAGATGGAGGGTGATGACGGGGTACTGATATTCGACGACACCATAGTGGAAAAGCCCCATACCGACGAGAACGAGGTGGTCACCTGGCATTTCGACCACGCCAAGAATCGAAGCGTGAAGGGAATCAATCTTCTGAACTGCGTGTATCATGCCGACGGAGTGTCGCTGCCAGTGTCATACGAGATAATCCGAAAGCCGGTTGTGTTCACCGACAAAGACACAGGTCGTCCCAAGCGCAGAAGCGAGGTAAGTAAGAACGAGTTGATGCGTGGGATGTTGAGAGTCTGTGAGAACAATGGTCTTAAGTATCGCTACGTGCTGGCGGACAGTTGGTTTTCGTCCAAGGAGAACATGAACTTCATACGGGGAGAACTGGGCAGACACTTCGTAATCGCCATAAAGAGCAACAGGACGGTGGCATTGAGCTATGAGGAGAAACTGAAGGGGAGGTTCAAGCGGATAGACACACTGGATATGCCGGAAGGCGAGGCTGTGCGCGGCTGGCTGAGAGGAGTGGACTTTGAGGTTCTGCTTGTTCGCCAGGTCTTCAGGAACGGAGACGGAAGCTCAGGCACGCTGTATCTGGCGTCAAGTGAGTTGGACGCTTCAGGACAGGCCATCTGCGCGATCTACCAGAGACGGTGGAAAGTGGAGACGTTTCACAAGACACTCAAGTCCAACACCGCGCTCGCCAAGTCGCCTACGAAGACAGTTCGGACCCAGAGCAACCACTGTTTCATGTCCATCTACTCGGCATCTCGCCTGGAATGGCTGAGCGTGAAGCGTCAAATGAATCACTTTGCGCTGAGAACTCAGATATATCTCAAGGCCGTTCGACATGCCTTTGATCAACTCCAACTCCTCAAGGCTGCGTAACATCAGTTAAGAATTAGGGATTGGGAGTATGCATGGAAATGGCAGAGGTTCATTCGGTTTATTGCGATGACTGCGGTCGGGAGAAGATGGCGGAGGTTCGGGATGGGAAGGTTGTGATAGTTGACCGGCGGCATGGGAGGCGGCATGTGGCGGTGATACCGCTCTCGGGGAATTCGCAATTGGCAATTAAGAATTAGGAATTTGGGGTTGACGCAAAGCGGCAATGTGACGGATTCTTACGCGCAAGTACATACGTATAGGGAGGTTGGAAATGGCTCGGCTGGTTGTAAGACTGGATGATGAGAAGCGGCGACGGTTGGATAAGGTCGTGGAGCATAGAGGGGGGGCGATTTCGGAGGTGGTGCGCGGGATGATTGATGACGCTTATGAGGATGTGATGCTGGAGCGGCGGAGGGCGGCGGCGAAGCGTCTGGCGGCTATGGAGATAGATGTGCCGCTGGATCCTGATGAGTTGTCGCGGGAGTTGGAGGCGGCTCATGCGCCGGGCGGTCTTTATTGACACGAACGTTCCAGTTTACGCCGCGGGTAGGCCGCATCCGAATAAGGAGCCTTGCAATCGAATTATAGACATGATTGTTAGGCAGCCACAGGCGTTTTTCACGGACGTGGAGGTGCTCCAGGAACTGGTACATCTTTATACCGCGTCCCGTAGGTGGGCGTTGGGAAGGGTGGTTTTGCGGGATTTCGTAGAGACGATGCACGACAGGGTAGAGCCTGTGTATGTGGAGGACATGAATCTTGCGGCGCGGCTAGTGGACGAGTATCCGGGGGTGAGCGCGCGGGATCTGGTACACGTGGCGGTCATGCGGCGGATAGGAGCAGACAGGGTTGTGAGCGCGGATAGGGATTTCGACCGGATAGCGGATGTGGAGCGGCTGGATCCGGCTGAGGTGGGGGAGTGGGGCGGTGTTGTCTTGGCAGATTGATCATCTGTCTGCGCCGGGGCGCTAACTTAATGCGCCTCGAAGTCTGTACATTCGGGAGGTTCAGGATGGCGATTGACACAACTGCATACCATGACCTAGAGCGGCGGTTCAGAGAGCAAGTCGAAAAGGATGGGAGCGACCAGAGCGGGGGCGTGTACCTACCCTTTGAAGAACCGACAAGTCGGGCAGACTATATCTTCGTCGGTATGGAACCGAGTTTTGGACGATGGGCCGAGAGCATTGAAGACGCGGAGAAGAAGATAGCAAAGGGGTTTCGGAACGGCGCCCCGGCCAGATTCACGCGGTCCATCGAGCGGTTTCTCTGCCAATCCGGAGAGACCTACCACCTGACAGATGTGTCGAAGGGAGCAATGCTGGTGAAGGTGGCTGCCCGCGACCGTGAGCGTCGGTGGGAGGAGTGGTATCCCCTACTGTTGAAAGAGATCGAAATTGTGGGGAAGCCCGGTGCTCCGGTCATCGCCATTGGCAGGAAGGTGGAAGCATTTCTGAGGAAGCGTGACCTGAAAGGCCGGCTTCTCTATCACGTACCGCACTATTCATACACGGCAGCTGCACACTTTAAAAGGGAGGCAGAGAAGGACTGCGAGGGTTTTAAGGCGTTCACGAATCGGAATATGGTGGGGACAGCCCCACCACCAAGGCGAGACAAGTTTTCGTATACAAGAAGCTATTCGAGGACATTCGGGATAGACAACGCCGAGAGGTCGCCTAAGACGAAGATATGAATGGGTGTGGAGGATGGCAAGTTTCTGGCTGGCTGGGCCGTCCACCCCACCCCTGGATTCCCGTTTTCATGGGAATGACGGTGGTTGTGCAAGGTCTCCTTTCGCGGGCATGACGATAAGTGTCAACACAGCTTAGAGGATGGTTCGGGCGTGCTTGGTCAGACGCTCGATTTCGTCCCAGGCGGCGCCTTTGTGTTCTTCGTCGGGGCTGGCGAAGAAGTATTCGGCGTTTCCGTCAGGGCTGATTTCTATTTCGAGGTCAACGCCGTTTCGGTGCCATTCGACTTGCACGCCGCCTTCGTGTGTGGGGACTACGCTTGGGGGCGGGGCACTGCTGTCAAGGATTTTGGCGAGTATGGTCAACACTCCGAGTACGGATGTTTCGGAGGGCGGGGAGTTGGGTATTTCGATGTCTGAATCCTGGAGCAGGGCTGCCAGGGCGTCGCGTGTGGGCGTGAACCATTTGGTATCGGGCAACTCCCTGGCGGCAAGTTGGCTGGTGATAGCAGTGGCAGCGGCTATGAGGGTTGTGACCATTTTGGGGGTGAGGTCTGGGTGGGTGAAGTTCCGGGCGGCGACGTTCCTGTATTTGCGGAGGTTATCAGGGTTTAGCCGCTGGCCGCTTGGGATGGCTTTGAGAGGGCCGGGACGGGCCAGGGTATAGGTTACGGGGGCGATGTCCGGCCTAAAGACGCCTTCTGCGGCTATGAGCGCCCTGGTCGCGGCGGCGCAGGCGGACCAAGCGAGCGCGAAAGCGTCCGAGGTGTGTTCGGAGTGGAGTTTTTTCTCGGCGCACCGGATTCGGTGGAGGATTTTGTAGGGTTCGAGAGGCGGCGTGTCGTCGGTCAGTTTTCCGTTCTCCGTTTCGCCGACGAAGATTAGCTCGAATGTCCATTCGGGCTTGGAGTCTATGATGTTGGCGATTCGGGCGATTCGGGGGTCGGCGGCGAGTGATGTCCAGGATTTGATTTCTATGACCTTGGTTCTGCCGGCTTTGCGAACGATGAGGTCGGCGCGGAAGCCGGGTATGAAATCGAGGGGCACTTCTTTCGATACATCGTAGCCTTTAGCCTGGTATTTCCCGGCGGTCTTGCGGATAAGGCTGTGTTCGACGAGGCGCGGTTCGACTTCTATGGCGGGGCGGGCGCGGGCGAACCAGTCTGCGTCAAGTTCGGGGGCGTCGGGGTCGAGCGCGATGTCTTTCTGGATCGCGGCCTCTTCTTCATCCGTGGGGATGTGTATTTCGAGTTCGTTCCTGAACATATTCTTCTCGCTCTTTTCTACTAGCTGGACGCAGGCTGATGATGCGGGTGTTGTCGCCGCGTTTAGTGTAGATGACGTGGTTTTGCCATGTAGCAGCCACCCTTACCCCTGGATTCCCGCCTTCGCGGGAATGACGGTGGGTGTGCAAAGGTCTCGCTTCGCAGGGAATGGCTGAATTGCATAGTTCACCCTCACCCTAACCCTCTCCCTGAGGGAGCTCACAGGGGTAGGTGTTATTATGTCAAGTAGAAGGCCATCAGGCCAAACAATGGTTCGATCTATGGTTCATAAAGCTGAAATCTCAACTTTGACGCACTCTCAGAACTGTGTTGAGCCGACGCCAGATCCTCGCGCCCTCCAGAGTTTTATACCTAATTTCAGATTTTACCTACCCCTCTCAGCCCTGAGGGAGAGGGGATTTCCAACATACAAATGACGATACATGGGTTGCCGCAGAGATTCATGGCGTGGTCAGGCTGGAATAGCGTAAGTTTGCAGTTGTTAAAGCAGGTTAAGGGGTGAGGATGGTTTTGCGGAGGATGTCGTTGACGCGGGTTTTCCAGTTGGGGTCGGCCTTTTCGAGGCGACGGACGAGGGTGGCGTCCAGGGGGATGGAGACGTGTTCTATCATGGGGATCTTCTTGCCCTCGGCGCGGGCGCGGCGATGCGCTTCGACGAGTTCGGGGTCTATTTCGATGGCGGGGCGGGCGCGGGCGAACCAATCGGCATCGAGTTCGAAGGCGTCGGGGTCGCGGGCGATGCCGGCGTTGATGGCGGTTTCTTCACCGTACTTTTCTTCTATTTCGGTGAAGGTCATGTCGGTGGCGGCGAGTTGGGCGAATGTGAGGCGGTCGTCGGGGGCAAGGCCGTGCTCTTTGGCGCCCCATTCGGCCATGATGTCAGCGTATTTCTCGAAGGGCAGGCTGTCCAGGTAGTCCGTATCGTTTATATCAATATGGGCGTATCTGTCTTTCATAATGTCTTCTCTCCCTTCGGGAGGGTTTGCGTAGGCTGATGATTCTGCGCCTGTTGCCGCGTTCGGTGTAGATGACGGTGTAGAGCCGGTCTCCGATGTAGCCGACAGCGATATAGCGCAACTCGTTGTTACGTGGACTTGGTTCGGTTACCGCATTGTCCCAATCGAACTCGTATATGGCCTGGAAGTCAATTTCGTGTTTGTCGAGATTGAATCGGTTTTTGGCTTCGTCCCATTCGTATGATTCGTATGGCATGGGTGTATTGTATAGTGAATCGGGGAGGGGGTGAAGGAACTGTTGCAATCCGCCGCTTCCTGGAATCCCACTTTCGTGAGAATGACGAGTGTTAGGATTTCGTAATTGTTTCTTACCAAGGAGGGTGAGCGAAATGAAGGTTACGGGTGTTGAGTGTTTGGTATTGGATGGGGATTATCCGTTTGTGTGGGTGCGGACGGATGAGGGGGTTACAGGGATTGGGGAGTGTTTCAGGCGGCAGCCGGGGGTGGTGAAGGTTCTGGTGGAGGAGTTGCTGGGGCCGGCGATTGTGGGGAAGGATGCGCTGGATACGGGTCTGCGGTTCAGGGATATGATGGGCGCGGGGTCGGCGGTGGAGATGGGCGGGGCGGTGTTCTGCGCTATCGCGGGGCTGGATATTGCGCTGTGGGACATAAAGGGGAAGGCGTTCGGGGTTCCTATCTATAAGCTGCTGGGCGGGAAGGTGAGGGACAGGGTTCCGGTGTACGCGAGCTCGATGCGGCGGGACCTGACTCCGCTGGAGGAGGGCAGGCGAGCGGCTTCGTTCGTGGAGCAGGGGTACAGCGGGTATAAGCTGCACAGCGCGGTGCCGGGGGAGATTGACGATCCGGCGGATGAGACTATCAAGACGGTGACTGAGGTTCGGGCGGCGGTGGGGGACGATATTGACATTCTGGTGGATGTGAACGGGGCTTACTCGGTGCACCAGTCCATGTATATCGGGGCGGCGCTGGAGGATCTGGGGGTGTTCCACTTCGAGGAGCCGCGTCCGGCGCAGGACCTGGAGGGCCTGGCGCGGATCGCGGACGCGCTGACGATTCCGATAGCGTCGGGGGAGATGATCTACACTCATCACGAGTACCGGGACCTGATTACGAAGGGTCGGGTGGACATCATTCAGCCGGATATCGTGAAGGTTCCGGGGTTCACGGAGTTCGTGAAGATAGAGGCGCTGGCGTCGGCGTTCAATGTGCCTATCACGGTGCATAATACTCAGCCGATACTTAGCACGGTGGCGCACCTGCATTTCTGCGCGGCGAGTTCGATGGTCCCGTATTCGCAGGAGTACAATATCGAGCCGATTTCGATACGGGATGAGTGGCCGATTCTGAAGGAGCCGCTGGAGGTGGTTGACGGGTATATCGCGGTGCCGGAGGGGCCCGGGCTGGGGGTGGATTTGGATGAGGAGATGGTGAAGAAATTAGCAATTGGGAATTAGGGGTTTGGCTGGAAAAGGGTCAGGGTCTTTCGGTTATCCGAGATTGCCATGGCCTCAGCCTGTGGATTCCCGCTTTCGCGGGAATGACGAATCACGCGGAAGGGTCTCCGTTTGCAATAATCGAAAGCCCCTAGGGAAAGGGTAGGATAAGAGGGTCGTCATGGCGGTTTGGGGGTTGGGGTTCGGGTTAGTCGCGCTGGCGCTGAGCGTCTTGCTGGCGCTTGGGTTTACGTTGCCGCACAGGGATCCTATGATTTTCTTCGTGGACGCGGCGGCGGTGGCGGTATTCCTGACGCTTGGGCTGGCGCTGTCCGCGCTGGGGTTTTTGATGCGCGGGGAGCGGGGTGTCGGGCTGCCGGCGTCGGCGGTGGCAGTGAATATCGTCGCGGTGGGTGTGGCGACAGTGGCCGTGGTCATAATATTTGGCGGCGGCGAGCCGGATTTCGATGAGGCTATGTCTCAGCTTGTCAGGAAGCAGGGAGTGGGATCGGTCCAGAGGGTTACTATAAGCCGCGAGCCAATGCCGGTGGACTTCGACCGTTACGGGCTGCTGGCGTTGCCCGAGGGATACGACGGATATAGTCGAGGGCCAATGGAACAGGAACGGAGAGAGCTACTGCCGCTGGTTCTCAGTTTGCACGGGTACGGCAGCCACTTTATGGAGCAGGACTCGTATTTCGGGCTGTCGGAGCTGATGGAGTCGTATGATTTCGCGCTGCTGCTGGCGAATGGGAAGCGGGACGATGAGGGGAATCGGTTTTGGAACGCGACGGAGTTCTGCTGCGGGATAACGGAGGGCAAACCGGACGACGCGGGGTATCTGAAGGCACTGGTGGAAGCGGCTGGGGAGTATATGAACGTGGAGCGGGTGTTCGTGGTGGGGATGTCGAACGGGGCGTTCATGGCGTACCGGCTGGCGTGTGATGGTATGCCGGGACTGGCGGGTATCGTGGCGGTGGCGGGATCGTCATTCTCGGATCCGGAACGATGCGAGTTGGCGCGTCCGGTTTCGGTGCTGCATGTTCATGGGACAGAGGATGATGTTGTACGGATAGGGGGCGGCTCGAACCCGGAGATGGGGGAGGGGAGCTACCCGGCGGCTCGGGAGGTGGTGGGGCGGTGGGCGAGACGGGCGGACTGCGGGCTGGGCGTCGAGGTGACGCCCGCCGGCCTGGTGGATATTGACGCGGATGTGGACGGCTTTGAGACAAGGATATTCAGATACGGAATGGACCGATGCCCGGACGATCTGTCGGTGGAGTTTTGGGAGATGCACGGGTCGTCGCATGTTCCGAGGCTGTCGGAGGACTTCGGACTGCTGATCATGGGGTGGATGTTGGAGCATGGCAAACAAGAGTGACAGTGGATAGAATGGGGTTATGCCGAGACGATACAAGCCTGATGAGGCTAGGAAGGTTCTGGAGAGTTTGGGTTGGCGGTTCAGTCGTCAGCGGGGATCGCATATGATATTCGTCAAAGAGGGCGCGGTCAATCATGTCACTATCCCTGAATCAAGGCGGGAGATGGATAGAAAGACTTTCGGCAATATGCTGAGGCAAGCGGGTCTGACGCGCCGGGAGTTTGACAGGCGGGCTGGTGAAATACTTTAAGTCAGGGGGAGTTAAGATGGCTAAGCAGAAGTTCACGGTGATACTGATGCCGGATGGGGATGGGTATCATGTCAATGTCCCGGATTACCCGGATGTCAATACTTGGGGGAAGACGCCAGAGGAAGCACTTGAGATGGCGCAGGAATGCCTGGAGTTGGTACTTGAAGTCTATGCCGAAGAGGGCAGGGATCCAGTACTTCCTGAGGTTCACGCTTCGCATGTTATCGTGGGGACGGTTGAGGCGGAGGTTCCTGAGGTTCTGATGAGTGAGATTCGGGAGTATGAGGCGGAGATGGAGAGGAAGAGGCCGGAGGTGGAGCGATTGAAGAAGTTGAGGCAGAAGGAGCGGGAGAGGGAGGCGATGGTAGTATTGGCTGGGGACGGGGAGGTGAGCCGGAAGACTCTGAGAGGCGTCCAGAGACAGATGGGGCTGTCCGAGGAAGAGTTTGACAGGATTGCCAGTGAGGTACTGTGAATGAATCCGTGAGCGGTTGGTCGTTGTACTGAATTTTGGCTATGTGATATTCTATGAATGCGGTTGGGGATGTGTCTCCGGTCGTGTCGCGCACTGCTGAATTCGGCGGTCGGGCGCGCGGCTTGTATCCAGGATTTCAGCGTTTGGGAGGATGTATTTGGCATTTGTAAATTTGAGAGATGGCGAAGATCCGGAAGCTCTTCTGAAGCGTTTCCAGACTTCTATGCAGCGTTCGGGCATATTGAGGGAGCTCCGCAACCGGCGGTTCTTCCGGTCGAAGGGTGAGCAGGCGAGGCTGGATAAGCAGCGCAGTCTGCGACGCATCCGACGACGACGACGACGGTAGCGCGGTTTCGATATGTTTCTGATGTAAAGCAACCAGCCCCCCCACCCCTGGATTCCCGCCTTCGCGGGAATGACGGTGGTTGTGCAGGGTCTCCCTTCGCGGGAATGACGAGAGTGACGGTGGTGGTATACGTTTGGTCGGACGTAGCAGTAGCGCGGTTTCGATTCTCGCCTGTCTTAATCAGGATTTGCAGGATGGGGGGATATTCAGGATGTGTCCTCGCTCCCTGTGTCATGGCTGAGAGGGGGAGGTTTTCACTCTCACCCCAGCCCTCTCCCTGAGGGAGAGGGGGTTTACTGGTCGGTATTCATAGCTGGCTATACGTTTGCCTACCATTGTGAGCCCGTCGAGGGAGAAGGGACTTTCGCATACCCTTGTGAGCCCTGAGGGAGAGGGGGTTTGTTGGTCGGTATTCGTAGCTGGCTGTAAGTTTATATACCCCTGTGAGCCCGTCGAGGGAGAGGGGTTTTGATATTTCAGGAATAGCCCCGTACCGAGGGTACGGGGTTGTGTTGTTTTGTGAGGATGGATATGCCGGACGGGGGACTGGAACGCAGACTCAGGACGCAGTGGACGGAGGCGGCGCAAGACTGGATCGGGCAGGACCAGGCGGTGCGGACGGGTATGCTGGATTCGTGGATGCTGGACGCTACCGGGGAGGTGCGAGGCAAGCGGGTGTTGGATATCGGGTGCGGGGAGGGCCGGTTTTCGCGTTTGCTGGCAGGGCTGGGGGCTGAGGTTACGGGGCTGGATCTGACGGAGCCGCTTATCGAGAGGGCGCGTGGGCTGGCGGTGGGCGGCGATAGTTATGTAGTTGGGGATGCTGAGACGCTGGAGGGGGTTCCGGACGAGAGTTTCGATGTTGCGGTGTCGTATATCGTGCTGGTTGATCTGCTGGATTATCGGGCGTCTATCGAGGCGGCGTACCGTGTTCTTAGGCCAGGAGGCAGGTTCGTTGTGTGCAATATCCATCCGATACGGTCGGCTGTGCCGTTTGGCTGGATCAATCAGGGGGGCAGGAAGTTGTTCTACGCGGTGGACAATTATACGGATGAGGGACCGCGGGAGTTCGAGTGGTGGGGTCGGAGTTTCGTGAATATGCACAGGACGCTTTCGAGTTATGTGTCGGCGTTCGTGGATGCGGGGTTTGTTGTGGAGGGGGTGGATGAGCCGGTGCCTTCGGAGGCGCAGCTTGTGGAGAATCCGACGTTTGATGATGAGTTTCGGTCGCCGAATTTTATTGTGTACCAGTTGGAGAAGTCCGGGTAGAGTTTTTAGTGGTTAGTCTCAATTAGGGTGATGAAAATGAACAAGAACGCCTATCAGGCCATGCCGAAAATCGGAAGTCTAGCGAGGAACCTCAACACAAAGCCCGAATCATTATACCGTTTCGGTCTGAAGTCAGCATGAAGGAACTGGTGGAAGTCTGATACTTGGTCTATGCTGAGTCCAACACCGGCGTTGGAGGGCAGAAGATGATCGGACGACCACTCAGGATAGACTGGCATGAGAGCGACACCCCACAGAGACTGAAAGAAGCCTACCAGTCCCAGACGGACATCAATATTCGCACACGGGTACACCTGCTGTGGCTAGTACGCAGCAGGTGGCAGATCAAGGCGGCGTCAGAGGCCGTTGGCGCTCACTACCGCAGCGCTCAGAGATGGGTTGAGTGGTACAGGGACGGAGGTCTGGAAGAGGTTGTGTCCAGGAAGATGGGAGGGGTGGGTCAGCGCAGGTTTCTGAGCGATGGTCAGGAGAGCAGGCTGGTTGAGGAGGTAGGGAGCGGGCGGTTCAGGACCGCTGGGGAGATAGCGGACTGGATTGAGTCGGAGTACGGAGTTAGGTTCAAGGGTAACAGCATATACAGCGTACTTGAGCGTCTGGGGTGTTCGCCGAAGGTTCCCAGGAGTCGGCACGAGAAGGCGGATGTGAGTGAGCAGCAGTCGTGGAAAAAGGGGGACTCGGACGTTCACTCAGGAGAGCGGGTGTAACACCGGAGACCCTGATCGGGTTCGCCGACGAGATGCGAGTGGGCCTTCGTGGTATGGTTCGGCGGGTGTGGGGAGTACGCGGTCTGAAGGTGGTTCAGAGACTTCAGTTGGTGTACGAGTGGAAGTATCTGTTCCTGGTGGTGGACTATGCTCGGGGGAAGTTGGAGTGGACGTGGATGGACTCCATGAGTTCGGCGATGGCGCTTCGCGCGGTGTTGTCAGTGAAGCGACATACCGATGTGAGAGCGCTGGTGTGGGACGGAGCGGGAAGCCATAGAAGTGAGTTGGTCAGAAGCGTAGAGGGAGTGAGGACGATACTTCAGCCGGCGTACAGTCCAGAGCTGAATCCTGCCGAGCGGGTATTCGAGGAGGTACGCAGGTGGGTGGAAGGCAGAGTGTACGGGAGTGTTGAGGAGAAGATGGATGCTGTGGACGAGTGTCTGAGCAGGTTGGAGTCGGATCCTGAGCGGGTGAAGTCGCTGGTGAGTTGGGAGTGGATCAGGCGAAACGTTCAGGGACTATCTGAAGACTACGCGGCTTCATCAAGCTGAAATGGTATTAGTTGAGCATTTTGCACCTTTCAGGGAAAGTATCGTCTATTCCTACGTTGTTGACACAGTGGAATACCACGAAGGTCGTCTATACCAGGCTGGTAGTGGCCCCAATTTCCAAGGGGGTTTGATAACACTGTGTTCCTGCAAACACTTGATGCGGACATTTCTTGATACAGAGGCTTGGAAAGACGTGTGGATTGCGGGGTACACTGGTTCCACCGCTCTGGGGAGCAACAGGCTTTTCTATCTGATGAAGGTCTCACAGGCGTTCGAGTCTCACCGTGAATTCTGGCTTTCCGACTGTGTTCCTGACGAAACAAAGAGCGCGAAGGCGGCACACCTGGACAAGTTCGGGGATATATATCAGCCGGAACGTACATCGGGGCGCCCCTACTATTACTGGCACTATTTCGGTCCATGCAGAAACCATGTGCATTGTGAACTTGGTGACTGGCGGAAAGACATAGATTATAAGGATAGGCATGGTCGCAGAGCTGCATTGCTCGTAGGGGATTTAGAATACAGTTTCTTGTGGGATAGACCAATGATTGAATCTCCCTTCAAGATCGGGCGGGGGCAAAAGAAATCTACCATAGGGAATCTGTTTCAGAGATATGGAATGGCCCCCATTTAGCTATCCGTGGTTGCCCGCTCACGGGATAGGTTAGGCGTTGGACAGCGATGATAATTACAGGCCCAAAAGGGAATTCGGTTGGATTATGAGGGGTTCATCGAGGCAGTGGGAGGCAGGGTCATAGCATTGGGTGAGGACGGTTTTGATGCGTATGAGGTTATGGTGGCGGGGAAGCGGCTGGTTTGCGTCTATGATTACTTTCGGGCGCCCGATGGGATGTAATTACGCGACTCTCTGGTGCGTTAGACCTGCGCCACCCCACTCCTGGATTGCCTTGCGGCGAGCCCTTCGGGGACCTTTGCGTAACCTCGGCCTGTCTCGATTTGAAGGACTGAATGGGTGATACATTTTCAGAATTCATAGCGGACGTGCCACCCCTCCGCCCCTGGATTGCCTAACGGCGAGCCCTTCGGGGTTCCCGCCCTTCGCGGGAATGACGGTAGTTGTGCAAAGGTCTCCCTTCGTGGGAATGACTGAGTTGTCGTTCACCCTCACCCCAGCCCTCTCCCATAGGGAGAGGGGGTTTTTGGTCAGTATCCATAGCTGACCGCATATTTACCTACCCCTGTGAGCCCTGATGGAAAGGGGATTTTCAACATACAAATGACGGTGGTTGTGCAAAGGTCTCCCTTCGCGGGGATGGCATGAGGTGACCGACTAACCGATACAGGCTTCGTTTCCAGACGCGGGCGGTGGGTGTGGGGTGGTGGTGTGGTAGGATTGGGGTGAGATGAAACAAGGGTGTGGGAGATTTTGAGATGACGAGTATGCGCGCGAACGCTGCGGCTGTCGCAGAGGCGGGGCAGGTCCCGTGGTATGACTTGATTGACGAGATACCGGAGCCGCTAGAGGACGGAATGCAGCAGGACGATACGATACTGCGAATACTATCTATAATCTGGGCGATGTACGCGGATGATCCGTACACGCTGGTGGTGGGGCAGGCGACCCAGTTGGTGTATGACTCGGCGCGGCCCGGCTCTTTTCTTTCCCCGGACGGGTATGTTGTGTTCGGGGTTCCGGCGCGGATGATCAAGCGGGACCGGCGTATCTACCGGATAGATGAGTGGGGGCCTCCGCCTGCGTTCGTTATGGAGGTGGCGTCGGACAGTACTGCGTCCAGGGACATGAGGGAGAAGCGGGAGATATACGCGCGGATGGGAGCGCGGGAATACTGGCGTTTCGATCCGTCGGGCGGGGAGCGCTATGGCGAGCCTCTGATCGGGGAGAGGCTGGTGGATGGCGAGTATGAGCGGCTTGAGCTGCGGGTGGAGGCGAATGGGGATGTGTCGGCACGAAGCGAGGTATTGGGGGTGGATTTCTACTGGCGGGTTGGTGAGGATGGGTACGGGGAGTTCCTGGTTCGGGACGGCGAGACGGGGGAGTGGCTTGGGGATCTGAGCGAGGAGCGGGCGGCGCGGGCTGAGGCGGAGATGGCGCAGGCAGCGGCTGAAGCAGCAACGCTGGCTGAATCGGAGGCGCGGGTAGCGGCTGAATCGGAACGTGACTCGGCGGAGGCGCGGGTGCAGGAGCTGGAGGCGGAGTTGGAGCGTCTGCGGGGGGCCGACGGGGAGTGACGCAAGGTGAGGGCGGTTTCGCGGGAATGAGTGAGTTGCAGTTCACTCTCACCCTAGCCCTCTCCCATCAAAGGAGAGGGGATTTTCACATATGAATGACTGAATTGTAGTTGAGGTGGTTCCGTTTTGTTTGGGTTAATAAGGTGATCAGATGACGCTAAGCGAGAACGAAATATTCAGAGGACAGCCAAAACGACCATCAACTAAGAACCCACGAACTCAGGGAGGGGACAGGTGACCACTGAACAGCGCGTTGATAGGCTTGAGGAAGTAGTGGCCACGATGGGGGAGTTACTGATTGAAACCCGCGAAATGGTTGTGGAAATGCGTCGTGAGAATCGTCAAACGCGCCCAATCTGGATAGCGATAGCGCGTAAGCTGGAACTGTTCGACGATGATGAGCTTCAAGATCTGTTCGGAGAGGAGGATTAGGTGACCTACGAGCCCATCGAAAACCCCGACACCAGCATCGCCAAAATGAAGATCAACCAAAACCGAACGGAACAGTTGCAGTTTCACCCTCATCCGCCACTAGTACCGTTTCCACATGTTTCTGACGTATAGCAACCACCCCTTACCTCTGGATTCCCGCCTTCGCGGGAATGACGATTAGGTACTTGAATATGTCATATTCACATGGATGTGGTACTAGTGGCGGATGGGAGTTGGATGTGACAGAGCTAGTTGGGGATGGCGGAGGCTATTGTCCGAGGGTCAGGTCGCGCAGGGTGACTATCCCGACGGGGTTGCGGTCGTGGTCCACGACGACGGCCCGGGAAAGCTCGAAGCGCGCGAGCAGGCGCACAGCGTAGCGCGTCTGCATATCGGGTGACACGGTCCAGACGGGCTTGGACATGATTTCATAGACGTTGACCCGGTCCGGCGAGCGGTTGGGGGCGATCACCTGGCGGGCTATGTCGGAGACCAAGACCAGTCCGATCTCGTCATTCTCGTCACGCCTGTCGACTACCAGCGAATTGACGTTGTGCCGGCGCATCAGCGCCATGGCGTCGGATACGGTGGCCAGTCCGCTGATGCTGATAATCTCGGTGACCATGACGTCGCCGACCCGTAGATGTGGTTTCGCGCTCATATTTCTGGGGTCAATTCCTCGTAAATGGTGGGTAGCTGGGTAATCATGCCAACCGCGTCTTCTACGTCAATCTGGAAGGCGATGCCTGACCCGCGCTCGGAGTCGAAATTCGCCGCGTCCCTGATGCGCTCCAGTATTTCTCTCGCGCGGGGCTCGACGACCAGGAACATGACGATGTCCCGGATGGATTCCAGTTCCAGTCCCAGGAAGGTCTTTCCGGGTGTCAGGCCCTCGCCTCTTACGCTGGTTACGATGGTCGCTCCGGTAGCGCCCGCGTCCCTAGCCGCGTGGACTACGACATCGGTTTTACGGTCGCTGACGAGCGCTACTATCAGCTTGAGTCTCATGCTTGGACTCTTCCTCCGTTTCGGGCTGGCGCGTATCGCGTCCGCGCTTGCGCCAGGATGCGGCAATGGCGTATGCCAGTACTGTCATTATAGGAAATACGCTGGCAAAAGCAATAAGTCCGAATCCGTCAATCAGCGGGCTTCGTCCCGGAATGCTGGCCGCGAGTCCGAGTCCGAGGGCGGCGACCACGGGGACGGTAACGGTAGAGGTGGTGACGCCGCCGGAGTCGTAGGCCAGCGGCACGATTGTGCGGGCTGAGCGGAAGGTGAGCGCGATCACTATGACGTAGGCGACCATGATGTACCAGGGCAACGGCGTCCCGGTGACGATGCGGAAGCATCCCAGGGCGACGCCGACCGCCACGCCGACCGCCACAGCGATTCTCAGTCCCCAGGCGCGGACGGCCCCACCGGAAACCGTCTCGGCTTTGAGCGCGACGGCTATGAGTGAGGGTTCGGCCACGGTGGTGGCAAAGCCGATGGCCGCGGCGAAGGCATATACGAGCCAGTAGTCTCGCCAGTCCGGGGCGCCTTCGGTCGCGGAGTCTCCCAGGGTATCGGGCGAGGTCAACTGGCTGGCCATGGTCTCTCCGATGGGAAAGAGCGCTTGTTCCAAGCCGACAAGAAAGAGCGCCAATCCGGCCAGAACGCAGATAAATCCGGCGATGAGCTTTCGCGGGTTGGGGAGCGGTCGGCGCAGGATGGCGAGCTGGAAGAGGAGCAGTATCGCGGCGATGGGCGCGACGTCCAGCACGGTTGATTGCAGGGAGGCCCAGAAGGCGTGGAACAGTAACTCCAAGGTCAGACCACCATCCCGTAGCCCATCACGCAGATCATAGGCGTGAGGCTGGCGAAGGCGATGAGGCCAAAGCCGTCAACCATTGGGCTGCGTCCGCGGAGCGACGATGCCAGGCCGACGCCCAGCGCGGTGACGAGGGGCACGGTGATCGTGCTGGTGGTGACGCCTCCCGAGTCGTAGGCGATGCCCACGATTTCAGGGGGGGCGAAAACGGTCATTATGGTCACGAGCACGTAGCCCCCGATTATAAGGTAGTGGATGGGCCATCCCTTCAGGATGCGGAACACGCCCAATACTATGGCGGCGCCTACGGAGAAGGCAACTACCATGCGCAAGCGCAGGGCGTAGGTGTCGCGCGCGGTGTCGCTGTCCTGGATTACGCCGGCCTCGGCGGCGACTGAGGCGGCTTCGCCCGCTACGGCGATGAGCGCGGGCTCTGCGACGGTGGTGCCGAAGCCCAGGCAGAAGGCAAAGGCCAGCAGAGCGATGACGCTCCCCTTGCGCGCGAATCCCTGAGCCAGGGCCTCTCCAATGGGAAAGAGGCCGCTTTCGAGCCCCTGAATGAAGAGGGCCAATCCGACAACCACGCAGAGCAGACCCGTCACCACGTTCCAGAGGTTGGGAAACGGCTGCTGGATCACCACTATCTGGAAGAAGGCGATGACCAGTATGATGGGAGCGAGGTCCTGCACCGAGCCGGCGAGGCGACGGAATATCGTGGATAACAGGTAGGCGGAATCCTTCATTCTGTTCCTGTGGATCAGCGGGATTATACCACGACGGGGTGGGCCAGGATACGTCACCAGTGTACCGGATCGGTCGCTGACCGGGACAGCGGGGGTGGAGGTCCGAATGAGTGTGGAACATGGTAAGTTCCTAGCGGCTTGCACCGTCCGCCCCACTCCTGGATTGCCTAACGGCGAGCCCTTCGGGGTTCCCGCCTTCGCGGGAATGACGATAGTTTCGCAAAGGTCTCCCGTTTCGGGTCGAGTGGCGGCGGCGGTGTGGTAGAATCGGGGCAGGGCAATCGAGTGTAGGTAATCGGAGATTCCATGATGACGAGCATACGCGCGAACGCCGCGGCTGTCGCAGAGGCGGACCAGGTTCCCTGGTACGACCTGATAGACGACGTGCCGGAGCCGCCAGAGGACGGAATGCAACAGTACGACACTACCATCTACATACTGGCCATACTCGGCGCGCGGTATGCGCATGACCCCAATGTCCTGGTGGCGGGGAGCGCCGTGTTCATCGTGTACGATTCCGCTACGCCCGGCTCGGTGATCGCACCGGACGGTTTCGTGGTGTTCGGTGTACCTGAGCGACTTATCAAGAGAATCAGACGGCTGTACCGGATAGAAGAGTGGGGGCCGGCGCCGGCGTTCGTGATGGAGGTGGGGTCGGACAGCACGGCGGCCAGAGACATGGGCGAGAAGCGCGAGATATACGCGCGTATGGGGGCGCAGGAGTATTGGCGTTTCGATCCGTCGGGCGGAGATCGCTACGGTGAGCCTCTGATCGGCGAGAGGCTGGTGGACGGCAGGTATGAGCGGATTGAACTGCGGGTGGAGGCGAATGGGGATGTGTGGGCGCGGAGCGAGATATTGGGGGTGGATTTCTACTGGCGGGTTGGCGCCGACGGGTATGGGGAGTTCCTGGTTCGAGACAGTGGGACGGGTGAGTGGCTGGGGGACCTGAGCGAGGAGCGGGAGGCGAGGCTGGCGGCTGAGGCGGCGACGCTGGCTGAATCGGAGGCGAGGTTGGCGGCTGAGGCGCGGGCGCGGGAGCTCGAGGCGGAGTTGGAGCGTCTGCGGGGGTGTTAACTTCGGCTAGCGGTTTTGTGGAGGGACGCTTGGGTCCTGTGTCCTTGCCCTGTACTCTTCGTATGGAGAGGGATGGGGTGTGTAGGGCACGAAGTCCTCGATGCGCGGATTGGCGGCCTGGGCGTTAGATGGTATCAGGCCCGGAACCGGCGATTCCCGCTCGCAACTCTCTTTGTCTTCGGCGATTATGAAGGCCGGGGACCAGTTTGAGAGGGGCGCGCCATCGGAGTCTGTGATCTGTAGTGTGAGGGTGGCTTTGCCGTGGTCTCTCCAGGGATTGTCCAGTCTGCCCATGTCTATACTGATACCTGTCGCATCTACCCGGCCTGTATCGCTGGCCGCCATATCAATTAACCCCGTGACCCTGCGGAAATTGAACTGGAAGAAGCCCGTGTCCTTGATTTCGGATATTCCTTCGACTTCCAGCCGGAGTATAGTCTCGTCGGACTGGGTAGAGGAGCGGACTACGCATCGCGGCGGTTGAGGGCTGACTGAGTGTATGGTGGCGGTGTATTGGGGCATGGGTGGAGTGGCTTGGGTGGTGGTCGCGGTCCGCTGGCTGGGCGGGTTGTCGGAGGATTTGCGGTACACCAGGATTCTGCCTCGGTTGATGTCGCCGACATAGAGGTTGTCTTCGTCGTCGAAGGTGGCGGTGTAGGGCATGGAGCTGAAGTCGTAGAGGTATGCGTCGGGCAGGTCTTCCTCACCAAGCGGGTCGTCATAGACGCCGACGAATCTGCCGGCCAGGTAGCTGTTGTAGCCCACGACCATCCTGTTGGAGCTGTCGAAGGCGGGTTCCCAGGTGGCGGCCAGCATATCTATATTACGGTAAGGAACTCTGACATCGGTTTCCCATCTGTCCGCCCAGAGATTAGATATGCTTTGAGCGGATCTCGTGAATATCTTGTCGGCGGCGAGGCCGTAGATGGCAGTGGAGTTGGTGGGAGGCAGCGCCTCAGTATCGAACAGAAGGAGCCGGTGATTTCCCCCGACCTCCAGGCTGTGGTCGGAGACGAACAGATTTCCATGGTTGTCTATGGAAATGGCGCCTGGGAAGCACATCGTGTCCGGTCGCGGGTGACGGAGAGCGCCCTCCGTATCAGGCTCATGGGCACGAAGTGGCGCGACGCGGTTGCATTTGGTCCCGCCATGATCGTCCTGACCCAGTATGACGTCAACGACCGGATTGGTCAGGGGGTCGCGGATTCGGAGGACCCTGTGGTTGTCGGTGTCGCTCAGCCAGAGGAATTCGCCGCTGCCTGACGGGGCGATCCCGAAAATTCTATCTTCGACAGAGATTTCAGCGCCCGTACCCAAGACGGGGAAGGTCTGATGATCCAGCCATATCGTGTGGATGGGAACCGAGTAGTCAGACAGGGGGAGTTGATAGACATCTATGAACTTTCTTCCCTCGAAACCCAGCACCCACAGTCGGCCTGCCTCGTCCGCCTTGATTTTCCCACAGCAGCGCGTCCAGTAACCTTCCTCAAACTTGGAGCCGACTACGCCGTCGGGGGGCTGACCGTTGCCAAGGGTATCGAGACCATTCCAGAACAGGAGACGCTCGATGTCGGAGACTATCAACTGGTCTTGCCATACAGCGACACCGCGGCTGGAGTGGATATTGACGGGACTTGTGAAGTTGGCTCCGACGGGTGGATAGAAGAGGCGTTTATCGGGCTGTCCGAGCGCACGGTTGCCGGACTCGAAGATGCGCGCCGGGTAGCGGAAAATGTCGGATGTACCGAGAAAGGCCGGAACAAGGATATTACCCTGACCATCCACCGCAATACTCCCAGCGCTTTCGCATATGCCGCCATCACCATCTCCCAGGATGCGGTGGGTCTCACCACACCGTCTGTCGGGCTGGTACGACTCTTTGCCCAATACTTTGAGCACCTGAGTTCCCCGGTGGTTCCAGAGTTCGATCATGTGGTTTCCGGAGTCGCTGATCCAGATACCTCGATTGAAAGGGTCTATTTCCAGCGAGGTTGGTTCATGGAAACGAGAGCCAAAAGTGGAACTTGCAGACATGCCAGTCCGGAAGGGAGGGTCAAAGATCAGGATTCTGTCGTTAACGGTGTCAGCGACATAAAGCCTTCCCTGGGGGTCGAATTTGATGGCGGACGGAGCATGAAACCGATTGAGTGAATCACCCGGCCAGTTACTGTAAAGGTCGGGCTGGCCGAGCACAAGGTCGGCTACTTTCAGTATCTCCCCATTTTCTGAATCGTATGGGTACCTGAGGACACGGTTATTGCCCCCGTCCGCTACCCAGAGATTGCCTTCGGTGTCAAGCTCCGCTCCGTTGCCATAACGGTTCAATGTATTCCTGTTGAACGATGAGTGGAAGCAGAGAGTCTCCGGGCCCGGGGATGGGCGTCCCATATTGCACAGGTTTCCCCTGAAGTCAGACTGTCCCCATACTTCGTCGGCTATCGAGTCGTTTTCGAATGGGCTGTCATATCTGAGCAGCCGACTGTTGTGAGAGTCGGGGACGAAAATGTCTCCCCGGTCGTTCACAGCCATCGTGATAAACGTGTGTTCTTCGCCCGGGCTGATGGCCGTGCTGGAGATTCCACACAACGTATCAGCGTCGGCCTTTGGGCGGAGCGGGTAATTCTGGATTCCACTGTCTCCGTTGCACGCTGAACGGTCGAACAGGGATGGCTGGCCAATGACCAAGTCGGCGGAGCAGGGGCCCGGTCCTTCGTAACACTCGGCCAAGTCCATGCCGAGGACGCGGCTGTTGCCGGAGTCCCAGATGTAGGCTTTGCCGGGGTTCGAGGAGCGGTCTATCAGGATTCCACCCGGGTTGAAGAGTTTGAACGGCACGACCCGGTTGGTGGCGATTTCAGAAAAGTCGGTCTTGCCCAGTATTATATCCGCCCAGAGGTCTCCGGCGATTCCGCGAGTGGGAGCCGAAGGTGGAAACGGCTCCGAGGGAGGTCTGTTATCACGAAACCATTCATTGTCGGGGTCGAGTTCGATGGCTTTGTCGAAGTCGGCTATCGCAAGGTGGTGGTCGCCGGATTCGAGATAGACCCACATCCTGTCAACGTACAGTCCCGCGTTGTCAGGTTCCAGTTCGATGGCCTTGGTATAGTCCGCTATTGCCTTTTCGTAGTTATCCAGAAGGAAGCGCAGGTTCGCTCTGTCGCGGTAGAGAGGCATATAGTCGGGCTGGAGTTCGATAGCTTTGTCGTAGTCCTCAATCGCCTTGGCGTAACGTCCGAGGTGGCGGTATGTATGCGCCCTGTCCGTATAGAGACCTACTATAGCCGAATCAAGTTGAATGGCTTTGGTGTAGTCCTCAATCGCCTTGGCGTGTTCGCCTATGTGTTCGTACACCCAGCCGCGGTATTGATGATACTCAGCAACGTCCGGTTGGAGGTAGATAGCCACCGTGAAACTTTCGATGGACGGTTTCCAATTCTCATCGTCAGAGTGTTCAAATCCTCTATCTACGAAAAAGTCCGCGTCCAGCCTTTGCCTGACTTGCTCGGGTGTCTCGCCGGTAGCGGGCAGGATCAGATACTCAATGAATAGATCGGCAAGAAGGTCGCTTACATCATCTGGGAGAGCTTCTTTTTCGTACGCATCAATTAGCGCGGCAATCAGAAATTCGGACGAGGGTAGATCATCGATATCGAGTCTTTCTCTGATTTGCCGGGGTGTCTCGCCAGTTACGGGGACTATCAGGTGCTCAATGAGCAGGTCGGTGAGAAGGTCGCTTACGTCGTCCTGAAGCGCTCCTCTGTCTCTCGCGTCAATCAGGATGGCGAGCAGGAGTCCGAAGGGGTCGGGCTCTGTTGGCGTCTGTTGATTTGGGGAGGCGGAAGCTATGTGACCGGAGGCCGCTGGCAGAAGCAAAACCAGCGAGGCCGCCGCAATAAGTACAAGTACCGCTCTGGTCATCAGGGCCAATCTCCCACTTGGGCCATCGGGTAGGGATGGCACGGGGAAGTGTCAGATTTTTGGTTGGTATCTACAGAAATACCGGTGCATAAGCTAACATATCCACACCGCCTATGCCATCGTCCAAAGACAGCGTAAACTGCCACTCCTGCGGCATATCGAACTTGCCGGAACACAACTTCTGTCACGCTTGTGGAGCCAGCGTCGGTCGTGACAGGCTATGTCCGTATTGCGATACAGCCAACTCCGCCGGATACAGATTCTGCGTAAACTGCGGCCAGGACTTGCCCGGCGACGCCCAAGCGGAAATCCAGTCTTCCGGGCTGGCCACCTCTGCGGGAGCGCGACAATTCAAATCTATCTCCCGCGCTTTCACCAACGTGCAAATTTCCCTCGACTCCCTGCTCGACCGATATTGCTCCAACCCTTCCCGCATCGTCGAAGCAGCGCTCGTGGCCGCGCTTACGATGGTCGCCCTTATGATCCGCATATGGAATCTAGACGGAATCCCTTACGGAATGCATGGGGATGAGCTTGTACTGGCGGGGGACGCCCAAAGGTTTCTGGATGGGGAGCGACTGGATAGGTGGGTGTGGGCCAAGGCGATGATCTATGTGGGGTGGATGGCGCTCATACTCCGCATAGGCGATACGGACATTGGCACAATTCGACTGGCCTCAGCGACGCTGGGCACGGCGATAGTCCCGGCAGGATACCTGCTGGTGAGGAGCCTGTTCCCTTTCAGAGTGGCGATACTGTCCGCCGCTATGCTGACTGTTTCGCTCTGGTTCGTCATGCAAAGCCGGATAGCATTTCCTATGGTATCGGCGATACTGTTTGTGATGGTCGCCATGTATCTTTCGATACTGGCCGTGCGGTACAGGCGTTGGTGGCTGGCGGCACTCGCCGGCATCGTCCTGGGTCTTGGCCTGTACACATACAAGCTGTTCCTGGTGTACCTGGTCGGCTTCTGGAGCATGTCGGTACTCGCGCTGGTGATCTATCCTGAACTGAGGAGGCAGAAATACGTCTGGGTAATCCTGGGTGTGTCCGTGCTGGTCAGCTTACGTCTGCTGACGCACTACGTCGCCGACTTCGACAGGGTGGTGCTGGAGAACCTGGAGGTCGAGTATGGACGCGGGTCGGCGCTGTCTCCAGAAGGTTGGCTGGAAGTCCCAGGGCTTGTACTGCACGCAGTCCTGCTGGTCAATAGTCCGGTGTCCGGCGGAAGTATAGACGCGGCTCCAAGAGTGCCCATCGTGTCCCTCGTTCCGGCTATGTTCTTCTGGCTGGGTCTATGTGTATCGCTCCTCTTCATAAAGCGGTCCAGGTATCAACTGCTGCTGGCGGGGTGGATGATCGGGATGCTTCCCATACTGGTGGTACCAGGCGCGGAGGGAAGGCGGTATCTGTTCGGTATCTTCTTCGTGCTGGTCATAGTCTCAATTGGATTCAATGCCGTACTTTCGCTGGTAATAGACACGGTGCGGAGGGAGTTGTCTCCGAGGATCAATCCCGAAATGACAAGAAGAATCGGATACGGGGCGGGGTCGGCGCTTGCGGCTATCTTCATAACGCTTTTCACCTTAACCAGCTTCCTCGACTTCAACTATTGGCGGAACAGTGGGGAACTGAGGTGGTTCTTCAGTCAAGACAGCATAAGGGCCTTCGAGTTTATCGAGACAGTGGGGGACGAGAGCGAGATACGTTACTATTCAGTAAGGTTGCCATTCGACAGCAGAGAGCGGAGGCTTGTCGCGCCCGACGCCGTGGGGATTGACGGGGGAGAACAGCACGGGGGAGACGGGACAATCTGGTCGGGCGGCGCTCTAAGGGGCGACACGGTTTTCGTATTTCTGGACGAGTACCTGATCCTATCAGCAGAGCTTGAAGCAGCATATCCGAGCGCGCGGAGAGTCGGCGAATACATCCAAGATGGAGAGACGGCATATCTGGCATACCTGATACCATTTCATGCCAGTGGGGACGGGAGCGTTCCCAGCGCGCCCTGAAACCGGCTGTCGCGTCAGTCCCATTGCCATTCTACTTGGCCGATGCGGACGGTATCGCCGGGGGCTATGCCGGCTTCTTCGAGGGCGCGGACTACGCCGGAGCGGATGAGGCGGTTGTAGAACTGGATGTTGGCGGTCCAGTCGTTGGGGTCAATCATGACGGCCATTCGCTCGGCTGAGGGCCAGTCTACTACGAAGACGCCGTCGTCCTCGATGGAAACGGCGGGCCTGCGGCGGCGGGGGGCGGGTCTCAGAACGGGCAGGTCGTCGGTCCCGACGCCAGGGGAAGAGGTGATGGGGTCGGGAGCGTCCCGCAGCGCGTGGAGCACGGAGTCGAGCAGGCGGTCAACTCCCTCGTGGGTTACGGCGGATATGAAGTGAATCTCATCGGTGTCCGCGGCTTCGCTGAAGGCGTCGTGGAGGTCGTCGCGCAGGACGGATACGTCGGTGAGGTCGAGTTTGTTTACGGCGAGAACCTGGGGCTTTAGGCCGAGGTCTTCGGCGTACTGGGACAGTTCGGAGTTTATCTGGTGGTACTGGGCGATGGGGTCGTCGAGGGAGCCGTCAACGAGGTGTACGAGAACGCGGGTCCTCTCGACGTGCCGGAGGAACTCGTGTCCGAGTCCTACGCCCTCGTGGGCGCCCTCTATGAGTCCGGGGATGTCAACCATGACGAATGTTTCGCCGCGGTGCTCGATCATTCCGAGCGAGGGTTCGAGGGTGGTGAATGGGTAGTTGGCGACCTTGGGCCTGGCCGCGGACACGACGGATATAAGGCTGGACTTGCCAGCGTTGGGCGCGCCTATTATCCCGACATCGGCGAGCAATTTGAGTTCGAGGCGCAGGGAGAGTTCTTCGCCGGGCTCTCCGGCCTGGGCAAGCAGCGGGAAGCGGTTGGTCGGGGTGGCGTAGTGGTTGTTGCCGGCTCCACCGCGTCCTCCAGTAGCGGATAGGAATAGCTGTCCGGGCTCGTCGAGGTCAACGAGCAGCCAGGGGCGCGAGTCGTCCGTCCAGACTTGGGTGCCGACGGGAACGGGAAGGGTGATGTCTTTGCCGTCTTTGCCGTGCTTCAGTCTGCCCTCGCCACGGCGACCGTCGGGGGCGGAGAAATGTCTCTTGTATCTGTAGGCGAGCAGGGTGTTGACGTTCGGGTCGGCCTGAAGATAGATATTGCCACCACGACCGCCGTCCCCGCCATCGGGTCCGCCCTTGGGGACGTACTTCTCGCGGCGTCCGCTTATCGCACCATTTCCGCCCTTACCGCTTTTTATGTGAATAATTACTTCGTCAATCATTCTGTCAGTATATCTAATAATAGTAATAAGGGTGTGTACGGCGTGCGTAAGTGGGCGAATGTATATGTTTGCGAAGCTACGGGCGCTTTCATGAAGCGTTCATAGCGCGCGGATAACTGTGGAATTTTTGAGCGTGTGATGTTTATACATAATCTAGTAAGAGGTCAAGCTATGTCGTTACGCACATTGAGATGCTGTTACGCACATATTTGACTGGGTTACGCACATTGTTATGTCAAGTAGGTTGATTTCGGGTATTGTTTGTTGTCGGAAAAATAATTAGGTTGGGGCTGGAACGGACGGTTCATTGGGTGGAGTGTGGATCGCTCTTCGCCATTTCCGCCAGGATGATATACTAACACAGATGCGCTGAAAATCGGGCGCCCGGATAACATCGCCCGAAACGTGAGGCCCGAGATGACAACGAGAACGACAATTTACACCCCGCCCGAGATGGCAACTAGAGACGTGTCGTTCCCACCTCCGCCCGTTAAGTACACGTGGCTGAATGGCAAGAGACTGACCATACTCCCAGACCCTCCGAAAGACCCTGAACGCATGCAACAGATGCTAACCATAATAACGGCCTATTACATAATCGGAGGCTTCCACTCTGGGGAAGACAACATTCTGGTGGGGTCGGAAGGCTATCTGTGCCGGTCGTCTAAGTCGCGCTCCGACTGGTACGTGCCGGACCTGATATTCGCGCGAGTGGATGAACCCGACACGATTGTCAAGGTTCAGAGAGGATACATAATAGACGAGGTTGGCAAGTCGCCGGACTTCGTTCTGGAAGTCGCGTCGCCAAGCACGGGCAGGGCAGACTACACCACCAAGCGCGATGGATACGCGAGGCTGGGCGTCGTCGAATACTGGCGTTTCGACCCAAGCGGGGGCGAGTGGCACGATCAGCCGCTGGAGGGCGATGCGCTGGAGGGTGGAGTCTATCGTCCGGTGGAGATGCATTACGAACCGGACGGCGCCATCTGGGGTCGGAGCGCGGCACTGGGCTTGGACCTGTACTGGCAGGATGGAGAGTTGAGCTTCTACGATTACGAGAGGGGCGCGTTTCTGCTCGAATACCAGGATCTCATGGAGCAGCGCGACGCTGAGAGGGCCGGGCGCCGGGCAGCGGAGGCGCGCGTAGAGTTGGAGGCTGAAGCCCGGGCGGCGGCAGAGGCAGAGTTGGAGCGACTGCGTGAACAGGCGCACCGCCAGGAGGAGCAGGGTCCAAGCACCCCATAGTCCCGACTGCGTTAGTACGCGGCGAGGGATTCGCGGATGTTTATGAGGTGGCGTCGGAGCTGGGCGTCCACGTTTAGCTGGTTGGCGATGCGGTCGCAACCGCGACTGACGGTAGTGTGGTTTTTGCCGCCCAGGGTCTTTCCGATGACGGTCAGGTCGAGTTGGGACTCCTCGCGGAGGAGGTACATGGCGACCTGGCGGGCTTGGGCTGTCCTCTTGTCGCGCTTGCGGCCCTTGATCGCCTCGACCGATACGCCGAAGTGGGCCGAGACTGCCTCGACGATTGCGCCTTCGGGTATCTTGCGTTCGGCGGCGGTTTCGACAACGTCGGCGACGGCCTGCCGGGTGAGTTCGATGGAGACGGGGGCGCCGGTGAGGTCGGCGAGCGCGACTACTTTGTTCAGGCTGCCTTCGAGTTCGCGGATGTTCTTGTGGATGCGCTCGGCGAGGAACTGGAGGACCGGGTCGGGGACCTCCTGGCGCATCTCTTCGGCCTTGGCTCTGAGGATGGCGATGCGGGTCTCGACGTCGGGGGGCTGGATGTCCACGACGAGACCGCCGGCGAGCCTGGACTGTATGCGGTCTTCGAGCAGGGTGAGCGCGGAGACGGGCCTGTCGGAGGTGAGGACTATCTGGCGGCTGGTCATGTGGAGGGCGTTGAAGGTGTGGAAGAAGCCTTCCTGGGTCTGTTCCTTGCCGATGAGGAACTGGACGTCGTCGAGGAGTAGGAGGTCGGCGCTGCGGTAGCGTTCTCTGAAGTCGTCGGTGGTCCCCTCGCGTATTGCCTTGATGTACGAGTTAGTGAATTCTTCGGTGGTGGAGTAGATGAGGGACATGCCGCGGGAGGTTGCGCGGTGTCCGATGGCGTGCATGAGGTGAGTCTTGCCGAGTCCGACGTCGGAGTACATGACGAGGGGATTGTAGAGCTCGCCGGGCCTGCCGGAGACGGCGGTAGCGGCGGCATGAGCGAGTTCGTTGGACTTTCCGACGACGAAACGCTCGAATACGTACCTGGGGTTGAGGGGCGCGGGCGTGTGAATGGACGGCTGGGCGGCGACCTGGTGGACCGGGGCTTCTTCGGTCCCAGAAGGACCGGCCTCCGTAGAGTGCAAGGCGGACGGTTCGCCCTCCGGCGAGGTTACTTCGAAGCGTATCTCGACCTCGGACTTGACCACGCTTTCGAGGGTGCGGGAGATGAGGGAGTACATACGCTGTTCGAGCATCTCGGCGACGAAGGCGTTGGGCGCGCCGACGACGAATTCGCCATCGCGGTAGGCCACGCCTACGGTGTTCTTGAGCCATGTTTCGTAATTGGGCCTGGTAACGTGCAACTGAAGCTGGCCCAGAGCCGCGTCCCAGATTTGGCCGGGGTGGTCGGCGGTTGTGGTCATGTCAAAGTCCTCGATTCTGAAAAAGGGTTTTGATAATAGCACAAAGAGGGGCTGCGGTCGCAAGGTTGGGGAGTGTTGATTTTTGGGTATTCGGTTCTGGGTGGGTGATGTATAATCGGCGTCAGCGACTTCGCAGCTTATGATGTTCTGAGGGGTCTGTCATGACCAGCAAGACTGTTACACTCACGAAGACGGAAAGGGACTTGGAGCCGTTTCCGGCACACCCGCCCAGGGACGATATGCAGAATTGGATCCATCTCCACTCAAGAGGCCAGGCGGCGGGCCTCGTCATCCATATCGGCGATCCTGAGACCACGACCGCCTGGAGCGAAATCCCGGTGGGGCCGACTCTCGCCAACAGGCAGGACCACCGGATACCTGACTTCACGGTGTCTAAGAACTCCAAGCCCTGGCTGATAGAGCAAGACGGCGGGTACGCAATAGACAGGCAGGGCAAGCCGCCGGACTTCGTTCTGGAGGTGGCTTCGAGGTGGACCGGGGTGGTTGACTACACCGAGAAGCGCGAGGATTACGCGCGGTACGGGATAGCTGAGTACTGGCGGTTCGACTCGACGGGAGGCGAGTATCACGACGTGGCGCTGGCCGGGGATCGGCTAGGTGAGGAGGGGGAATACGAGCCTATCGAGATAGAGCGGCTGGACGACTCTAGCTTTCGAGGGTACAGCGAGGCTCTGGCGCTTTATATATGCTGGGAGTATGGGGCGTTGCGGTTCTACGACCCTGTGAGCGGCAGTTACATACGCACTCATTACGATGAGGTGGCCGAGCGTGAGGCGGAGGCCGCGGCCCGGCGACGCACGGAAGAGGCTCGGCGTGAACTGGAGGCGGAGAATCGCAGGCTTCGGGAGAGACTTGCGGAGCTGGGGGAGTCGGAGTGACCGCCAGGCGTTTAGTTGGTGGGGCGTTCGCCGAGGGTGAAGGATGTGGTGAACTGCTCGCCGTCGCGCAGGACGAGCACTTCCATTGATTCTCCCGGTGGGTGCAGCATGAGGAACTTGAGGAGCTCGCCGGTGCTGGGCATGGGTTCGCCGTTGGCGGTGAGGATGAGATCGGCCGGGCGGAGTCCGGCGTCCCATGATGGGCTTCCGGGCACGACGTGGGTGAGGAGGACGCCCTCGGCGTTTCTGTCGAGGCCAAGCTGGGTTATGTAGGCGGGGGTGAGGTCGGTGAACAGGACTCCCATGTAGCCGCGGCGCACGGCGCCGCTTTCGACAAGCTGGTCGGCCACTATCCTAGCGTCGTTTATGTTCACTGCGAAGCCGATGCCGTATCCCAAGCGCAGTATGGATGTGTTGATTCCCACGACCTCTGCCTGGGCGCTGACGAGTGGGCCGCCGCTGTTGCCCATGTTGATGGAGGCGTCGGTCTGTATGAGGTCCACCAGTGTGATGCCGCTCTCAGCGCCGATGGTGCGGCCGAGGGCGCTGACGACTCCCTTGCTGACGGTGGGCGCGCCCCGGAGTCCGAGCGCGTGGCCGATGGCTATGACGTCCTGTCCGACGAGGAGGGTGGAGGAGTCGCCGAGCAGCGCGGGGTGGAGCCCTTCGGCGGGGATCCTGAGGACCGCGAGGTCGGTGTGGCGGTCGCGCCCTATGACCTCCGCGTCCAGCGCGCTGCCGTCGTAGAGGGTTACGGTGATGTCCTCGATACCCTCTATGACGTGGTTGTTGGTGAGCACGTGGCCGTCGGCGTCAATTATGACGCCGGTGCCGAGTCCGACCGGGGAGAGGGTCTGGCCTCCCGCGTCTATTCCGGTGACTATCTTCACGATGGACGGGGCGATCATCCTGACGACCTCGGTGGCGGGCAGGTCGGCTTCGGACTGGGCGTGCGTATGCCGTGGCGTGGGGACGGGGATGGGAGTCGCGGTCGGCACAGGCGTGGGGGTGGGTATAGGCGTATGGGTCGGCACAGGCGTGGCGGTCGGAACGGGTGTCGCGGTTGGCGCAGGAGTCATGGTTGGGGTTGGGGTTGGAGACGGGAGCGGGGTATGCGTCGGCGAGGGTTGGGCCTGGGAGACGGCCAGGGGTACGGCGGTCGGCGCCGGGGCGGGCGTGGGCTCGCTGCCGCAGGAGACCGTCAGGATGGCGGTTGTCAGGACTGCTGCCAGTGTCGCGATGTGAATTTTCATTGGGCCGCTTCCAGTCGGGAGTCGTGATGAATGATAGTGTAAAGTTCCCCTGCGTGTGGGTTTCGTGACCGCCATCCATGTATTATCTATAACGTTCTGACGACTTCCTATTATGTAATGAGTATATCAAGGTAGATGAAATGACTTTAGACGACTTGGCGAGATTCAATCAGGAGCGGTGGGATGAGTTGGCGCGGTCGGGCATAGCGTATGCGAGGCCGTACCTGGACATGGATGAGAGGGCGGCGCGGGAACTGGTTGATCCTGAGGGGTTTATCGGGGACGCGCGCGGGCTGGATGTGCTGTGCCTGGCGGCGGGCGGAGGTCAGCAGACGCCTGCATTCGGTCTGCTCGGGGCGAATGTTACGTGCATAGACCTGTCGGCGGAGCAACTGGAGAGAGACCGGATCGCGGCGGAGCACTACGGCCTGGATGTGAAGACGGTGCAGGGAGATATGCGAGACTTGTCGGCGTTCGGCGAGGGGGCTTTCGACGTGGTGTGGCATGGACATTCGCTGAATTTCGTGCCGGACGCGCGGACGGTGTTCGGGGAGGTGAGCCGGGTACTAAGGAAAGGCGGGCTGTATCGTCTTTCGTGCTGCAATCCGTATTTTCATGGGATAGACGAGGAGGAGTGGAACGGGGACGCATACCCCCTGAGGAACAGGTACGAGGAGGGGGAGGTGATCTACCCGACGGGGGATGAGTGGACTTTCAGGTCGGAGGACGGCTCGCCGTGGCGGGTGCGGGGACCGAGGGAGTTCAGGCACAGTATGGAGACGCTCTTGAACGGGCCTATCAGTCTCGGGTTCGAGCTTCTGCAGATGAGCGAGGACGCGCATTTCGACCCAGAGGAAGAGCTTGAGCCTGGGACGTGGAATCACCTGCAGTCAATCGCGCCGCCGTACCTGGGGTTCTGGTGGAGGTATGGGGCAGGGGCTGGAGACGATAGTGTGAGCCAGATAGGAAGAACCCATGATGCGTGAAGCTGATGTGGCCTCCCAGCGATTGCAAGAACAGATGGCGCTGCATGAACAGGGAACGCTATTCGAAATCACATTAGCCATCCTCTCAGCCTCCGCTGACGTGGACGACCTGATGCGCAGGGTGTCCGCAATCATAGTGGGCCGCCATAGGTATGATCACTTTGCGATATTCCTGGTCCAGTCCGGCGCTGGGGAATTGAGGCCGGTCAGGGGTGGCCCCATTAGAAATGCCCCACTAGAAGTGCAAATGGCAATGGCGAGAGAGGCAGCGCGGAGGTCCAGGCCACTATTGAAGCGCACTGGCGGGACTTGGCGAATCGCCGCTCCAGTCAGAAGCGATTCGACCGTCCTGGGCGTGATGGTGGCAGGGTCGGACGACCCAACGACGAACGCTGACCGAGCGCTTGTGCTGTGCGAGGCGCTGGCTGCGCAGCTTGCCCTCGGGATCCAAAACGTGAATCTCAGGAGGCGACAGCTGGAAGTGGCCGCGGATGAAGAGCGTGCCCGCATCGCTCACGAGATCCACGACGGGGTAGCCCAGACCATGTACGCGCTGAATCTGGGGATTGAGAATTGCGCCCGGCTTGCGCAGCGTGGTGAACGCTCCAGGCTGAATGAGTCTCTCACAAATCTTGTTCCTCTGTCGCGGCAGACACTCTTGGAAATACGTCATTACATCTATGACCTCACGCCGCTACTGTCGGAAGGGAATAGTTTCGAGGACCTGTTGAAGAAGCAGGTGGGAGAATTCGAGGCCATATCCCAGATACCGGCCCGCGTGGAAATACGCGGGGAAAGTCGTCCCGTTCCCGTTCCCGTGAGAGCAGGGATATACCGCGTACTTCACGAAACGCTGTCGAACGTTCTGAAGCATTCCATGGCGTCCAAGGTGCGCGTCACGGTATCAGTGGACTCTGATAGCGTGCGAATGTCGGTGAAGGACAACGGCAAAGGGTTCAACCCCGAGAATACGGAAGCAGGGTATGGCCTCGAAAACATGCGACGAAGAGCGGAAGAACTGGGAGGGACCTTCGAAATATCCTCTGCCGTAGGTGTGGGCACTGAGATTCGGGTACGGTTGTCATGTCCGGACGTCACCGGGTCCGAGCTTACCCGAAAGCCCCCTGCGTCAGAGTCCGTTTAGCGCGGGTCGCAGGAAAGACAAGTGGTAAGAGTCCTATGTGGATCAGTTTGGGCCCGTAAGCACCACATATGACATATCACCCATATTTGCTCCCCGCTGATAGAGCAACTCACCATCTAGTCCAGAGGGGTAGTAAATTGACAGAAATGCGGGCTTTGAAGTGAACATCAACTCTCTTGAATTCTTGATTGGCGGCCAGCAGATCATCATCATCTCCTGCGTTTGCCACCAGAGTTGATTGGATGACGTTTGAACAACAGGAAGAGGTACATAGCTGTGCCCCGCGTCGTCAGTAACGTGCCTGAAGCCCTCCCAGCGAACAATCGCGTTTGGAGCAGGCAATGGCGTAGCCCTGTTCTTTCGATAACGGCAACGCATCCTAACGACAAATCCGTCTTCGATCATAGTGAGGTCACAGAAATCTACCTTTATTCGACCTTTGGAGAGAGCTCTCGCTGTGAAAGGCATGGCCTTCTTACATGGTAGAGCCATAGCTTCGCGATACATCTGATCAACTGGCATCATGCTTGTGATTAGATAGTCCAGCACTATCCTAGAACATAAGGAGGCGCGGTGGACCCGAAGCCAGTGGATCGGTTCCTCCCTGCTAGACAGTCTCATTACTTCATTCAACAAGGAACGGGGTGTACGGACTTCGCCAGGTATAGAGGTGATCAGTTCGTCGGCAGCTACAGTCTGCTGCCTCAGGTCCTTAAGGGTCCTTAACATTTCTTCTACGTCTGATTCTGAGTGTAACTTGTCAACTGACATCGACGCTAACCGTCCATTTTCTTGCGTCGGGGAGGACAGCCTAATCTCGTTACTGTCTTGCCTGCTCTCGTGGATACGCGTTATGAAAGCCGCCTTGTCCGATTCGGTGTGCAACCTAGGCCTGCCCGAGTAGTATAGGTGACCGATCCTTTCGAGCAATACTCCCAGCGCCAGAGTTGCCACCGTTTCACTTCTCTCCGTCTCAAGCCATTCCAATGTTGCTATTTCATCGGATAGGCCCATGACCTCGCACAAGAGCCTCCTGGCAATGTTTCCTCTTGGCTCAACTGTCTGGATACCCGGTCTTCGGTTCCTGATTGCAGTCAATCTGTCATACAGCGAGTGGTGATAAGACATGACTAATATCCCTCAACCTCCAGGATGAGTTCGTTGCACTATTCTGATTATACAAGGAAGGGGGCCCAATGTGGGCCCCCTTTGCCTTATTTGCAGGGAAATCGCATCTTATCTACTGTCAACTTTGGTGATGCCGTCTGCTTATCGGACACTTGCCATTTCGGGAGGTTGATCAGTCGCGGTTCAGCTTTGGGCTTGGCACTCAGGAATTTAGATACGATTGTCCTGGCATTATTCGACTATCTGAGGATGTTGTCCTTCAGTTGGAGACCCACACCACATCAGTTGGATAACCGGCTGCCACGCATTGAGTGCCGTTTATCGTCGTGCTCGACGCAGACAGGATTTCCCCAAAAATGACGCCGGGGCCAGTGTAAACAGCCTTGTCGCTCTGCCATTCGGTGGAGAAAATTAACCTGTCGCTATCGCTCACATAGTGTCCTCCACCAGTGTCGAGATTGTGGGCAGCTCCGTTGTACCGGGCGCTGAACAGAGGGCCCCTCGTGGATGTGATGATCGTCTGCCAATGAAGGAACCCGCCTCTACTGTTATAGAGATTCAGCGTTAGTGAGCCGCAATCCCCGTACACAGTGTCCATAGTAACACCGAGAATGGATTGGACTTTCATTGCGACCGTCGCTGTTCCTACGACATTCCCCTCCGAGTCTGGTTCCTCAGCGTAGATACTATCTGCTCCGACGTGAACACCCAACGTCAGTGCTGTTACGCTCAATACTATTGCCAATACGATACGCATTCTTGTCATCTTACCAAGACCTCCTTGTAGGTGGTTTTCCTGACTCGCTACTGTAGCGAATCTGTGCAAACAGTATCTTGAGTTTCGGTTTCTGTATATCACCCGCAAGACCCATTTCTGGCCCCCGGATATAGGTCGCAAGAACTATGACAAATGTTCTATGCACAAGAATGTAGGTATGATGTAACATCTCGTGGTCAACCGTGGAATGGAAAGAGGATGCAATGGATCAGATTAGACTGATGATAGTTGACGATTTTGAGCCGATCAGGTTGGGCCTGAGAGCGACATTCGAGCTCGAAAGGGACATCGAAGTGGTTGGGGACTACGGGGCTGGCGAGCCGGCCGTCATGGACGCGGGCAGAACCCTGCCCGACGTGGTCCTCATGGACGTTCGTATGCCTGGCATGGACGGAGTGGAGGCGTGTCGGCTGATCCGGGAGAAGGTTCCGGGCGTGAACGTGGTGATGCTGACATCGTTCGATGATGAGCAAGCGGCCACGGCATCTATAATCGCGGGCGCTCGGGGTTTTCTGCTCAAGAACGGCGGCCCCGGCGAGCTGGTCCACGCGGTGCGTGCTGCCGCGCAGGGGCAGATGCTGCTGGATCCCGCGCTTGCGGGTCGTGTCGTGGACCGCCTGACGGCGCTGGCCACCGGCGGGCAACTTCGCCAAGAAGTTGTTCCGTCAGGCGGTGGAAAATCACGGACGGCAGCGGCGCTATCTGACAGGGAGCGGGAAGTGCTTGCCATGCTCGTTGAGATGAAGACCAACAGGCAGATTGGGGAGAGTCTCTTTATCAGTGAGAGTACCGTCAAGAACCATGTCAGCAACATTCTGCGAAAGCTGGGGCTGGACAATCGTCACCAGGCTGCTGCTTTTGTCGCCCGACAACGTACTGGGACTCGGTGACGGGTTATTTGAACAAGCCTAAAGGAGTGAACAGGAATATGGAGAAGCGTGAGCTTGGCAGGAACGGCCCGGATGTGTCGGTGATCGGGTTCGGCGCGTGGCCTATTGGCGGAGGGCTGGGGAATGTCCCCGAGGAGCAGGGTATAGCCGCGGTCGAAGCGGCTATCGAGGTGGGAATGACGTTCATTGATACGGCCGAGGGCTACCAGACGAGCGAAACGGTGGTCGGCAAGGCTATCAGGGGGAGGCGTGACGAGGTGTTTCTGGCGACGAAGCTCTCGGGGAGCGATCATTCAGCGGAGCACATGACGAGCGCCGTCGAAACGAGCCTTCGCACGCTCGGCACGGACTACATAGACCTGTACCAGCTTCACAGTCCGTCCCCGGTGTGGCCCATCGCGGACACGATGGAGAACCTGGTAAGACTGCGGGACGCGGGTAAGATACGCTACATAGGCGTGTCCAATTTTTCGCCGGAGCAGACGGAGGAGGTCATGCAGTACGCGACGGTCCATAGCTCGCAGCCCCGCTATAACATGATGTGGCGTGAACTGGAGGACGATGTACTGCCGTACTGCCTGGAGAACGGCATCGGCGTGATTCCGCACTCGGTGTTGTCGAAGGGGGTGCTGGGGGGCAAGCACAAGCCGGGTCATCGCTTTGCGCAGGATGACGAGCGCAGGCTGTTCAATTTCTTCAGAGGGGAGTTGTTCGAGGAGGCATACGTGGTGGCGCAGAGACTCGACGGTTGGGCGAGGGACCAGGGCAGGGACATAGTCCAGCTTGCAATCGCGTGGGTGTTGGCGAATCCGGCGGTGTCGTCGGCGCTGGTGGGGGCTAAGTCTGCAGAGCAGGTGTATCACAACGCGAAGGCGGCGGACTGGAAGCTCACTGACGGAGATTTGGAGGAGGTCGAGGAGTTGATGGGCGGGTTCAGGATGAGTTGGGTGAAGGATGATGCGTAGGGTGGATCTGAGGGGGTGTAGGTGTTTGTAGTTCCCAGGCCGCTCGCGCCGGTTCCCCACCCCTGGATGCCCGCCTTCGCGGGCATGACGAATAGTGATTGGAGAGAGGCATTTTCATATGGTTATGGTACTAGCTTGACCGTGGGGGCCAGGTGGGTTGATGGTAGCCGAGGGGGACGGAGGGGCGGGACCAGTGGGGTTGGGTCTCGGAGAGTTGCACTACGGGGGCGAGGTGTCCCAGCTTGCCATCGGGGACTTGGCTGGAGGTTGACCAGCGTTGTATCTCTTCGGGGGTGAAGTCCTGCGGCACGTCCTGGAGTTGGGATTCGGGGACTTGTCCGCGGTCCAGGAGCCAGCGTCCGGTCTGGGCGAGGGAGAGTCTGACGAGCCAGCTTCCGCCCTCGCGGACTCGCCGCGTCAGCGCGACCATAGCGCCGAATGCCATGAGATAGCCGGTGATGTAGTCTATGGCGGAGACGGGGTAGAACTGAGGCCCCGGCTCGGCGCCCGGGAACAGTTCTCCCTGGCGGTCGGTTATGCCGCTGACGGTCTGCACTACGGTGTCGAAGCCGCGACGGGACGCCCACGGCCCGAGGCGTCCGAAGGCGGACAGCGATATGTAGATGATGCCGGGGCGCAGGGCGGCCAGGTCCTGTGGCGACAGCCCGCGCTTGGCGAGAGTGCCGGGGCGGTATCCCTGGGAGAAGATGTCGGCCTGTCGCACGAGTTCGCGCATGGTCTCTAGGTCGTCAGGCTGGCGAAGGTCGAGGTGCGCGGAGAGCTTGCCGTGCCCGGTGTCATACTCCTGCGCGGGGATGCTGGGCAGGTGAGGGGCGGTTATCTTCATCACGTCGGCGCCGTGCTCGGCCAGGGTGCGGGCGCAGGTGGGACCGGCAAGCACGCGGGTGAGGTCGAGGACTCTTACCCCGGACAGGGGCCTGGAGCCTTCGGGCAGAGGTTCGGGTGGGCTGTCGCCGATCTTCTCGATCTCCAGCAGGGGCAGCGAGGCGACGGCTGCGGACTGCGGATGCCGCGCCCACTCTTCTATTGAGCGCACCATTCCGCCCGCGCCGTTGGCGGCGATGATCGCCTCTTCGAGTTCCAGGGCGTCCCAGTTGGCTACGGCGCGGCGGACGGCTTCCCCGTCTTCCTCTTCGACTCCGAGAACGCCCAGCGCGGCGTCGCGGTGATTGGGGAAGTTGCAGTGGAGGTAGCTCCAGCGTCCGTTTTTGGCAGGATAGACGCCCATGATAGGGTGACGTTCGGCGCCTGCGGGCTTGCCGTCCAGGGTCATGTACTTGCTGCTGCGCAGTGAGGCGGTGGCGTGGCGGGTGTTGACGCCGACCTGCTGGCCGCGACCGGCGCGGAGTTTCCACAGGTCGGAGGCCGCGAGTCCGACGGCGGCAAGGCTGGCGGCGGCAGTGTCCCCGATCCTGAATGGTGTGGGCAGAATAGGGTCGGCGCCGCCGCAGAATTCGATGTCGGAGGCGCGTTCTGGGTCCCAGCCCGCTATTGGGAGCAGTGTGGATAGGGTGTTCTTGCTCACTGTCGCTGTTTCTCCTTGTTGATGTGTCCCGGCTTACGCCCGCTGTTTGGCTTCGGCTTCTTTTGCGGCCTGTTCCTTTGCCTCGTCAACGGCCAGGGCCTCGGCGGCGCGCTCGTTCTCCAGTATCTTGGTCCTGACGGCTTGTGTCGCGCGGTTCCAGGTGTCGCGGTTGTCGGTCACGAATCTGTGGGACTCGTAGTAGTCGTCGAGGAGGTTGTTGACCTGGGGGATCACGTAGCGGGCGACCATGTCCCAACTTCGGCGGGTGTTCTCGCGGTTCGCCCAGTCGTGTACGAATCCTATGACGCAGCCGAAGCCGCCGGTAATCTCCATCATCTCGCGTATCCTGGCGACGAGGTCGTCGGGGGTGCCGATGACGGCTGTGCTGAGTTCGGCGAATGCCACGCCGTCAACCGCTTCGTCCGGGGTCTTGTAGATCGGGCCCACACCGCCCGCTAGCGTTCCGATAGAATACTCGTTGTTGTGTCTCATCAGGCCGGCGCCCGCCTGTTGTCGCGCTTCCTTACGGGTTTCTGCGATGTGCCAGTTCAGCACGATGCGCCAGTTCTTGCGGTCAACGGTGTTGCCGTGGAGCGCGGCGGACTCCTCGGCGAAGCTCCACTGGAGGGGCAAGGCCCTGATTCCCTCCTGGGTGAGCGAGCCTATGGACAGCACTCCGGCGCGGTGCTTTCCGGCGAGCGTCATGCCGGACGGGCTTGAGATAGAGGCGACGGCGAACTCCATGTCTTTTTGCAGAGGCTTTAGCTGAAGCTTGGCGTCGCGGAGCGTGAACCACTCGGACTCGTAGGTGAAGCGCTCGTCGGACTCGAACAGGCGGCGGATGACACCCATTGCTTCGTCCTGGCGGTCGCGGAGCACCATGGGATCAATGCCCATAGTGTGGGCGTCGGAGGGCAGTGCGCCCGGTCCCGATCCGAATATCACACGTCCGCGCGACTGGTGGTCGAGCTGCACCATTCGCTGGGCTACCATGAAGGGGTGGTGGTAGGGCAGCGACACGACGCCCGTGCCGAGCTTGATGCGGTGGGTGCGCTCGGCGGCCGCGGCGAGGAACACTTCGGGGGAGGCTATAATCTCCCAGCCGGTGGAGTGATGCTCGCCGCACCAGAACTCGTCGTAGCCGAGTTTGTCCATGAGTTCGACCAGTTCGAGGTCGCTCTGCAATTGCAGGGTGGGGTTTTCGCCGATTGGATGGTGCGGCGCGAGGAATGCGCCGAATTTCAGGTCTGCCAAGTTATTTCTCCTGTGTGCGTGGTGCGTTATTTAGGAATCCAAGCCGATTGGAACCGGATTGTCAATGCCTGGGCTGTGGTTTGTAAGTCTGAATGAGTGTGGAGCATTACAAGTTCCTAGCTGCTCGCACCGCCACCCCACCCCTGGGTTCCCGCCTTCGCGGGAACGACGAGTGGAGATGCGGGAATGACGGTGGTTGTGCAAAGGTCTCCCTTCGCGGGAACGACGAGTGGAGATGCGGATATGACGGTAGTTGTGTAAAGGTCTCCCTTCGTGGGGATGACGAGACGGACTTTTGCAATTGTCGCTGTGGTAGAATCCGGGGGAGCAAGGAGGAGTCCATGACCACCGGAGCCGCCACTGCCATAGTATATCCAGAAACGGACGGTATGCCATTGCCCGACGGAGAATACCAAGCGCCACTGTATGTCAGGATAGTCAGCATCCTGAGAGTCCACTTCAGCAATGTTCTGGGCGCTAGGGTAAACGGCGACACGTTCATCTACTACGTCGAGGGCAACCCCCGGCGCTCGGTGTCTCCGGACTGCTACGTAGTCCTGAGCCTGTCCGAGCGGCAGATAGAATCCATAGAGCGCAATAACGTCTATCTTCTGTGGGATGTGGGCAAGCCGCCGGACTTCATTCTGGAGATAGGTTCTCCCAGCACAGGGAGAGTTGATCTTGGCAGGAAGCGTGACTTGTACGCCGAACTCGGGGTGGGCGAGTACTGGCGCTACGACGGGAGCGGCGGGGACTTCTACGGAGAGCCTCTAGCAGGCGAGCGTCTCGTGGATGGCGAGTATCGCCCCATCGCGTTGCACCATGAGAGCGACGGTCGTGTCTGGTCTCACAGCGACGCGCTGAATCTGGACCTGTGGTGGGAAGAAGGCGATTTGCGTTTCTGGGATCCGGTCGCGGAGAGTTGGCTGCTGGATCACGAGGAAGAGCGGGCGGGCCGCCTGGACGCTGAGGCTCGTCTTGCGGAGCTGGAGGCCGAGATTAGACGCTTGCGGGGCTGAGAGGGGTAGGCATTGAAGCTGGATTGGCGGAATCACCCCCATCCTAACCTTCCCCCATCAAGGGGGAAGGGACTTTTGCCTACCATTGTGAGCCGCCTGCGCGGTGAGTAGTCTCTGCGCCTCAGTCAACTTGTTTTGTGTGTCTCCACCTGCCGAGTACGCTGAATGTTACAGATGTGACTCATGATTTTCGCCGAATGAGCCAATGTTGATGTTCGGTTTGTACACTCTTCGACCTCACACTATCGCCATGCGTCCAGACGGGACGGATGATTCAGCGATAGGAGCAAGGAGGTCGCAAGATGTTCGTGAAGTTTCTCAGATTATTGCCCGTATTGATTATCATTGGCGCCGTTGCGCTGGCGTGTTCCAGCCAGTCGGAGCCCGTGAGTCCCTCTGCGCCGGCTCCCGCGCCCCAGGCTCAGCCCGCGCCTGCCGCAGAGCGATCAGGACAGACTTGGTCTCGCACTGTTCAGGTGGCTCCGGCACAGCCTGCACCAGCCCAACCCGCTCCCGCCCCGACCATGCAGCCCGCATCCGCGCAGGTCGTGGTGGTGGAGGAAGTTGTGGAGGCAGAGGTATCGGGTGAGACTGTGGTGGTGGAGAAAGAAGTAGTAAAAGAGGTAGAAGTCCAGGCTGATCAATCGTATTCGCCCGCACCGGCTGCCGCTCCGACCGCCGCGCCAGCGTCTGCCCAAGCTATGCAGGCCGGGCCTCCGCAGCCACAGTCGCAGTCGTCGTGGGGACGCCAGGGTTCGCAGCCGGGCGCGACGACGTTCAGGGATTATGAACGCTCTCCCGCCGTGCGAACTTCGGTGGACAGCGTTTCCACGTTCAGTCTCGATACGGACCGCACTTCTTTCCAGCTCGCTCTCAGCTGGGCGCTCGCCGGGTATGACGTGGAGCCTGATTCGGTGCGCTCGGAAGAGTGGGTGAATGCCTTCGACTACCGTTACGAACAGCCCCGCAGAGACGACAGCTTCGCGGTTCACACGGACGTCATGCCGCATCCGCTGGACAGCGATTTGCTGCTCGCGCGCATCGGTTTCCAGGCGCCCGAACTGCGGGACGACGGCAGGCCGCTCAATGTAACGCTGGTGCTGGACTCGTCCGGCTCGATGAGAGAGGGCGACAGGGTGGAGATAGCGCGGGCGGCCGCGGACAGCATTCGCAGAAGCCTCAGGGACGAGGACCGCATCTCGGTCGTTCACTTCCGCAGCGACGTCATCCACGATCTCACGGTTGAGAATCAGCCCCCGGACTCCAGAGAAATCAGGGATTCCATAAACCGGCTGTCGCCGAGCGGCTCGACGAATGTGCAGGCGGGACTGGACCTGGGCGTGGAGATCGCGGACTATATGCGCCGGCGGAATCCGGGCGCGTACAACTACGTGATACTGATGTCGGACGGCGTGGCCAACGTGGACGCCACCAACCCGTTCGCGATACTGGAGTCCGCCGAAGACCGCGACAGCAGCAACCCGCTGCGGCTCATCACCATCGGCGTGGGCATACAGAACTACAACGACCTGCTGCTGGAGCAACTCGCCCAGCACGGCAACGGCTGGTATCGCTATCTGAACGATCCAGGGCAGGCGAAGGCGCTCTTCAGCCGCGAGAGCTGGCTGGCGCTTTCGATTCCGTTCGCGGACCAGACGCGGGCGCAGGTCACGTGGAATCCCGAAGTAGTGGAGACTTGGCGCATCGTTGGATACGAGAACCGCGTTACAGCGGACCGGAATTTTACGCAGGCGCGCAAGGAGTTCGCGGAGATCCCGTCGGGCGCGGCCACGACGGTGTTCTACGAACTGCGCCCGACCGAGTACCTGCGACTTGGCGACGCGGTGAACCTGGGAGATGTGGAACTGCGCTGGGTGACGCCGGTGAGCAACGAGTCCAACCGCCAGCACGCGCAGATAGCGGTACGGTACGACAGCCCCTCGGGCGACACGGACGGCGCTCTGCTGCAATTCGGGGCCGTGGTCGCGCTTGCCGCCGATAGGTACAGCAGCCTACCGTATCCCGACGCTCCATACGACGTTCAGTACGACTTGTCCATCCTGCAGGATGAGCTTCGGACGCTGGACAGTCGCATCGGAGGACTCGCCTCATACCAGGACTTCGCTTTCGTGATGGACCACATCGCGACCGAAGTGCCGCAGGTGTCTTCGGGATACAGCCGCTAGTGGTTCAACATCTTTGTATTGACGGCTTATCTACCCTCACCCTCACTCTCTCTCAGAGGGAGAAGGTGAGGGGATAAATCGGAATCTGGTTACTCGTCATAACTGAGTTGTTGGACTATATATGCGGTGGGATGAGAAAATGGCGGGGAATCCCGATAAGGTGGTGAAATTCAGACCACCCTTGGAGGTTTCCCGCCATTTCCCATTTACAGTGACCGCAACGTGCGCTACTCAGCGATTATGAACTGCCCCATCATGCCCAGATCCTCGTGATCAAGAATGTGGCAGTGGAGCAAATACGGAATGTCTTCAGTGGCGTAAGTATCGAATCGGGCGGCGATGACGACCTCACGCCCGGAATTCACCCACACGGAGTCCTCCCAACCTGATTCCTCCGGTGGTGGAGGTTCGCCATTGATCGCCAATATCTGAAACATAGTCTGGTGGGTGTGGAACACGTGCTCGCCGTCATCGCTGGAGAGAGTCCAGCGCTCGGTATCTCCGAATCGGACTGTCGCGTCTATCCTGTTCATGTCGAACTGGACTCCGTTGATTGCCCAGCTTGGGCTGAACTCCCAGAAATTGCGCGCATCCCCCATGCGGAAACTTCGGTCCACCGTGATCTCCGACTCGGATATCCGATCTATGGTGGCGAGCTTGTCTGGAAGCGTACCCGCGCCTACGGCTAATCCGTTCGGGCGGATCTCCAGCACCCGGCCAAACGCACTATCGGTCAAAGCGACGGATTCCTCTCCGACTTCGACGATTATCTCGGCTCGGTCCCCGGGCGCGAGCGCTAGTTGCTCAATTACGACAGGACTAGCTAGATAGCCGCCGTCGGATGCGATCGTGGTCATATCGGATCCCTCGACGCTCAGATGATAGATCCGGGCCTGGCTCCCGTTCAGCAGCCGGAGACGAACCAGCCCCTTGGGTGTCTCGACATACGGGTTGATCGTGCCGTTTACTGTCAGAACGTTGTCGAGTTTGCCGTCGTCGTCCTCATCTATGGCGAAGTCGAGTTTGCCGTCGTCAGTGAAATCCCGGTCCTGGATGATGACCGGAATGTCGTCTATCCCGTAAGTGGCAGGCAAGAGTGCCCCGGCAGGGTTGTCATCATCAATGATGATGAGGCCGGCAGCGCCGAAGTACACATGCTCGGCGGTCGTCCCATGGAAATGGGGATGATACCAGAGGGTAGCCGCCGGCTGTATGACGTCGAAGTCGGCTACCCATGTCGCGCCTGGCTCAATCGGGCTGTGCGGACCGCCGTCGTCCTCGGCCGGGACGTCGCCGCCATGCCAGTGGGTTGTCGTGACTTCGTCCAGAGCGTTAGTCACGTTGATAGCCACCGAGTCGCCGGACCTGAGACGCAGGGTGGGCCCAAGCACAGAGAGGCCATTGTAGGAGTAGGTGTCAGTCATCCCTGCCTGTTTGTAGTCGTGCCGTGAATCGCCTATCGCAAGCTCGTAATGCGCGACGCCATTCTCAATCGTCGGTTCGAGCAGCGGGGGGATTGACAAGGGCGCTACCGCTGGCGTATCTAGCGATATGCGCTCGACGGCGTCGCCGCTGCAACCAGCAATCAAGGAGGCCACCACGAGGATGCCAACCGCGACGCTTATTCTGATCATAGCGCGGCTAGGATGACGCCAAAGTGCCGGCGCGCGAACAACCGGGCAGCGCCCTCGACGGTCAGACCAATTGCGATTCATTTAGTACTTCCCCCCTTGCGGCTATTGCAAGTTATTGGACACGAATCAACATGCGCTTAGTTGATCCTTCTCAGAAGGTGTATAACCACGGCACAGGACAAGTGGTTAGCGTAGCGTAGAAGGCTATCAGACCTGGAGAGCTTGTATCAACGAGTCGCTGCGTTCCGATGCTGTATCAGTTTGGTCGGTATAAGGAATCACCCTCACCCTAGCCCTCTCCCATCAAGGGAGAGGGGACTTCTGAGATCTTCTTCTTTACTGAGTAGCCTGTTGGCGATACACTTGGGCCGTTCCGACCAGTTCCCAGAATGGAGTAGCGCGCAATGGCCCATCAGCATCATCATCACGCCCCGCCGCCCGTTGTCGAGGGACGCACGGGATTCAGGAGAGGGGCGGCCTTTATAATTGGGGGGCTGACGAGCGGACACGGCGTATTCCACTGGATCGCGCAGAGTTTCATCGTCGTTTTGCCCGAGGTGCGCGACCTGCTGCTGGGCGGGAGCGTAGTCGCGGTGACCAGCATCCAGACGACGCGGGAGATAATGTCCGGCATAGTCTCGCTGCCGGGAGGCGTGCTTACCGACACGCTCCGACGGTACTGGGGCTGGGTGATGGCGGTTTGCATGGCGCTGTTCGGGGTCGGGTGGATTCTAATGGCGGCCGCGGGCTGGCAGGCGCCGGGCAGCGCGTGGCTGACCAGCCAGGAAAACGTCGCCGCCGGAGCGTCGTCTTCGCTGAATCCGGTGGGCTACGCCCTGCTGATCGTGGGCATGGCGGTCGTGGCGGTGGCGGCTTCGGTCTGGCATCTTCCGGCGATGGCCGCGCTTTCGTCCCATTTCAGCCACAGGCGCGGTTCGGTCCTTTCGTTCCACGGCGTGGGAGGAAATGTGGGCGACGTGCTGGGGCCGGTACTCACCGGACTGCTGCTCGCCACGCTGACCTGGCAGGCAATCATCACCATCTACGCGGCAGTGCCGATATTCCTGGCGTTCCTGGTGTTCTGGGCTTTCAGAGACATTGGGGAGCGGGCGCAGGCGGCAGCCGACGAGGGTGAACAGCCCACGAACACGATGAGGATGCAGGTCGAGGAGACGAAGATACTGGTCCGCAACTCCAGGATCTGGGGCATAACGATAGTGGCCGGACTGAGGGGTATGGCGTATATCGGGTTCATTACGGTGCTGCCCCTGTACCTGGCGGACGTGCTTGGTCTCACCTCGTCGGATGAGTACGGCGACTTGCGAAACCTGGCGCTACGGGGCTCTATGATAGGAATGCTGGTGCTGGTGGGCATATTCGCCAGCCCGCTGACTGGCTACCTATCCGACCGGATCGGGCGCAAGCTGGTGCTGATACCGGCGATGGTCGCGCTGGCAGTGATCACGCTTCTCATGGCGCCGCTCGGGGACAGCCTGGCGGTGATGTTCGGGCTGCTGGCGGCGCTGGGACTGTTCCTGTACAGCGACCAGCCGATACTCACTGCGGCGGCGATGGACATAGTGCGGGAGGGGACCGCGGCGACGACGCTGGGGCTCATGTCCACGTCCAGGTTCATATTCAGCGCGGCGTCACCGCTGATAGCGGGGTGGCTGTATGAATTCGACCCGGACAACCTGTTCTACTACACGGCCGCGCTCTATGTGGCGGCTGTCGTCATACTCATCTTCATACCGCTGCCTCGCCAGGAGTTTTCGGATGAGGACGACCATGAGCATGACCACGGACATGGGCACGGCGGACATTAGCCCAGGCGCTTTTCGTAGAAGTAGCTGAGGGGGTCTTCGCGGTATTCGCCGAAGGGCGAGGTTTTGCGGAAGCCGCTGTTTTCGTACAGGCCGATGGCCTCGGGCTGGAGGATGCCGGTCTCCAGACGCAGGCTGGCGACGCCCCTGGCGATAGCGACCTGTTCGATGTGATCGAGCAGCCTTCTGCCCAGACCTAGGCCGCGAAATTCGTCGCGGACGTACATCCGCTTCAGTTCGCCGTATGTGCCTGAAGGCTCCGCCGGGTCGGGGAAGAACTGTATGCCCGCGCAGCCCGCCGGACTCTCGTCGTGGTACAGCACGAAGAACTCGACCTTCTGCTCTACCAGCTTTTCGATGCTGTATCCGTGCTGGCTTTCTTCGGGGTACAGGGGCGACAGGTAGGCGTCGAGTTCCCTGATGAGTTGGGAGGCCGTTTGGGTTGTGGGCAGTTCCCTGCGGATTGAGATTGTCTGGTTGGTATTCATGTCCAGAGTGTAGCGTATTGGGGCCCGGGCCCGCACGCTCAGCAGGGCGATGCAGGGTCGACATTACTGCGACATCATCAGCAACCACGCACTGGATTCCCGCCTTCGCGGGAATGACTGAACCGTAGCTGAGGTTTCACCCCCATCCTAGCCTTCCCCCATCGAGGGCTGAGAGGGGTAGGCATTGTTATGTCAAGTAGAAGGCTATCAAACCAAACAATGGTTCGATCTATGGTTCATAAAGCTGAAATCTCAACTTTGGAGCACTCTCAGCACTGTGTTGATCCGACGCCAGATTCATGCACCCTTCAAGGTTTTATAGCTAATTTCAGATTTTGCCTACCCCTATCAGCCCATCGAGGGGGAAGGGACTTTGGAGATATAGTCAGCGCCGACTAAGTTGACGCGGGTGCGGACAGGGGCAGCTGGACTATCATCTCGGTAAACTCGCCCGGTTCGGACTCGACGCGGATGGAGCCTCCGTGCTCCCGCACTATGTCGTTCGACATCGCAAGTCCCAGGCCCGTGCCCTTGCCGGTGGGCTTGGTGGTGAAGAACGGGTTGAAGATGCGGTCCGCTATCTCCTCCGGTATCCCGTTTCCGTTGTCTCTGACCCGGACCTCTATCGCGTTCTCGGCGCGCCGGGTCGAGAGCCGGAGCGCCGGCATGTACGAGTCTCCGTCTCCCGCCGCCAACGCCGCCTGGCGTTTCTCGTCAGTGGCGTCACAGGCGTTGCTCACCATATTCAGGAACACACGGCCCAGATCCTGCGGCCGAACATCCAACTCACCGACGCCTCCGTCGAAGTCCCGCTCGATGTTCAGCTGGAAATCCGGGTCCACTGCCCTGGCGCTGTGGTACGCGAGTCCGGCGTACTGGTCGAACAGCGTGTTTATGTCGGTCGGTTCGCTTTCGTTGGACTCTCTTCCCATCATGAGCATATCGTGGACGATGCGGTTGGCGCGTTCGCCGTGAGACTGGATCCGGTTGAGGTTGGCGGTCAGGTCGCCCGCGACTTCTTCTATGTACTCGCGCTGGCTCTCTTCGATATCCTCCCCTACCTCATCGAGGAGTTCCCGCATCTCCTCCAGGAGCTCTTCCGAAGCCTCGGCGAAGTTCTTGACGAAGTTGAGGGGGTTTCTTATTTCGTGGGCGACGCCTGCAGTCAGCTCACCCAGCGCGGCCAACTTCTCCCGCATTACGATCTGGTCCTGCGCCTCGCCAAGCTCTTTCAGCACCTTCTCCAGTTCCGTGTTCTTCTGCTGGAGTTCCTGGGCCATCTTCTCCACGAGGTTGAGGTGCTGGGCTTCGAGAGAGTTCTGTCGGAAGACCTCGAGAGCGGCGCCCATATCCGCGACCTCGTCGCGGCCTCCTATTTCGACCGTCGCTTCGAGGTCGCCGTCGGCCATTCGGCGCATCCAGCCGAGCATCAGTCCAAGGCGACGGAGCAATACCCTGCCAATTAGAAGCCACACGATGAGAATTGCCCCGGACACGCTGGCCGCGCTGATGACGAGAAGAAGCAGTCGCCCGGCGTTCACCGCGTCGCTCACTTCCAGTACGGACTGTTCGACGCTCAGATTGGCCTCCTGGACGAACCCTTCCACGTCGGCAATGAGGTTGGTCGCGATTCCGCGGTTCTGCGCTATGAGTTCCTGCTGGAACGCGAGGAATCCGGCCTCCGCTTCCAGCATGTCGAGACTGCCGTGCGGCCCGACGCCGAGGTCGAACAGCTTGACGACCAGCGACTCGACCTTTTCTCCCAGGTCGGGGTCGTCGAATTCTTCCAGGTTGTTCAGGATGCGCCACTTTGCCTCGAGCAGCGGCTCTCGCAAGGGTTCGATGGCGTCGGCGTCGGTGATGCCGAACGAGCTCGTCAGAATCTGGTTGGCGACGACGAGGTCTCTCTGCACGTCCGACACGAGACGATACTGGGTAAATTCGGCCTCCGAAAAACCCGTTCTTCCCCTGGATGTGAGATCGTCCAGGAGCGGGGCCAGAATCCCGTCCAGCTGGGTGCTCAGTTCCGATATCCGCTCTTGGTGGGCCGCCAGTTCCGCCTGGCGTTGGAAGGACTCCACCATGCCGTTCTGGATGGTATAGACGTTCTCGGTCAGGGCGTCCACGTCCTGGCGCATCTTGTCGAAGGCTTCATGGTCCGCATGACGCCCCTGCAGCACGGCCAACTGCTGCACGAGTTCCCTATTGGCGCCGCTGATATCCTGGGAAGCAGTATTATACTCGTCGGCGCTGGCGGTGGCGGCCAGGCGAGGGCCAGCGGACATAAGCGTGTTTGCGTTGTGCGCTATAACGAACGAGGCGAACATTTCGGGTACGCTGACCTCGTTCACGCGGTCCTGATGCACTCCCACGCTGTCGAAGGAGAACCAGCCCACAAGACTGGCGGCCAGGGTGAGCGCGACAGCCGCCCCAAATGCCAGGTATATCTGGGTTGAGACAAGGTAGCGCTTCTCGTAGAGCCGCTTGAGCCAACCGGATATGCCGGTCCCAACTGCCATGGAATCATCGCCGCCGGTCAAGTCCACACCTCGGTTCCAATTCTGTCATCAGTCCGACCTTACGCTTCTGGATGGTCTAAGTGTAACAGTACAGGATAGCTCACAATATACCGGATGCCCATGTCAATCTATTATCGGTTATCCTGTCAAGTGAGACGTTCGTTTTCTAGGCGTTTCCAGTATAACAACGTCTCTGAAGCAGCGATCCGGCGGGGTATCGCTCCCGGTCTCATCTCCACGCACAGGCAATCCGGCGCTGTGCTACAATGCGCCTATCGCAGGGGAATTGCTCAGCGCTGATCCGGCGCGACTCTGCCGGCGCGCGCTCTTACTGAAAGCTAAAGACTGAGAACCCGGGCCCGAGGTGAGTGAATGGTTGTCCAGACGGAAACAAGAAAAGACATAGAGTTGATAGCACACCTGATGCGTCGGGCGGGATTCGGAGCCACGCGCGACGAGATACGAGAATACGCCGAGTCCGGCTACGAGAGTACGGTGGACAGCCTGATAAACCCGCCAGACACAAGCTGGGCCGGAAACTACCTTGTTCGCAGATTCCACTACGAACAGTCCGGTATGTTGACTCCGCAGGGCGGGCCCTCTTACTGGCTCTACCGCCTGATAACCACAAACGCGCCCCTGTATGAGAAGATTGCGCTGTTCTGGCACGGGATATTCGCCACCGGATACCCGAAGGTCATACACGGAAAGGCGCTCTCCGACCAGATTCGCACCTTCAGGCGAAACGGTATGGGCAAGTTCGACGACCTGCTGCTCGAGCTCGCCAGAGACCCGGCGATGATCGTGTGGCTGGACAACCAGGAGAACCACAAGGGCTCCATAAACGAGAACTGGGGCCGCGAACTTCTGGAGCTCTTCTCGATGGGCGTCGGCAACTACTCGGAGGAGGATATCAAGGAGTGCGCGCGCGCCTTCACGGGATGGACGCTGGGCAATACCGAGTACATGGTGCTGCGCTCGATGCGCGACTCGGATTGGCCCTATGGCCGCATATCCTGGCACTTCGAGTACAAGCCGGAGGACCACGACGACGGCGAGAAGACGTTCCTGGGGCAGACGGGCAACTTCGACGGCGATGACATCATACGCATCATTTGCCAGCAGGAGGCCACCGCCCGGTTCATAGCGCGGCATATGTACCACTTCTTCGTCGCGGACGAGCCTCCCGTACCCTCGTGGCCGTACACTCCTCCCAGGGACTCAGCGGCCATAGACGCGCTTACGCAAGCCTACTTCGACAGCGACCATGATATACGCGCGATGCTCACGACGCTGTTCAACTCGGACTTCTTCAAGGCGGAAGACGTCCGGTACGAGAAGGTGAAGGGTCCCGCCGAGTTCGTGACCGGGGTCCTGCGACTCACGGGCGAGTTCGACAGGCCGCGGCGCGAGATCCTGGACAGGTACTTCCAGATGAACTTCATGGGCCAGATGCTCACCAACCCGCCCAGCGTGGAGGGCTGGCACCAGGGAGTGGAGTGGATTGACACCGGCACGCTGATAGAGCGTATCAACTTCGCGTCGGAGCAGTTCGGCGACACGGACAAGCCGGGCGTCAGGTCCATAGTGCGGGACATCATGGCGCAGGACGCCGATTTGTCTTCCGAAGAACTGTTGGATATGTGCCTGGAACACCTCGGAGTCGTCTCCGTGTCCGACGACACGCGCGAGATTCTGCTGCGAATCGCAGACGAGGGCGACCACTCCGAGGAGAAGGTAGCTAATATGCTCCGGCTGACCGCCGCCACGCACGAATTTCAGCGGGCGTAGGATACAGTGCAGAACCCTTCCCGCGCCCTGCTTATCCCTTATGGTCAAAAGCCGGAGCGTGGGGAGCGCCAGGAAAAGGACTTGATATGGTGAACGCCAGAGTAGAACCGATAGAGAGCCACGACATCCACAGTGAGCGCCTGATACGTCACACCGAAGAGAAACTTGCGGAAGGCGACAGGCTTCAGGCATCGGAAAAAGCGTGGGGAGCGGTCGCTCATCGCCTCAAAGCCATCGCAGAACGGCGAGGTTGGGAATACAATACACATGCTCAGGTGTACAGGATAATAAAGCAACTGGCGGTAGAGCGGGATAATAAGCAGATAACCGTACTCTTCAGCGCGGCCAAAGGATTTCACCAGAACTACTACATTGACGCCATGCCTATCGAGGAACTGAATGACGAGATGGAAAACGTAAAAGAGTTGCTGCGGCTGCTGGAACAGGCGGACTCATAGGACAAGATAGCCAATATGCTTCGCCTGACCGGGCTACCCGCGAGTTTCAGCGGGTGCAGCAAACTGAAACGGGCTGGGTCGGAATGAGTGACACGTTGAGATATACAGGATACTAGATGAGAACCACAACAACTCTGATTCTTGGACTCATCGCCGCGGCCATGTTACTTTTCGGAAGTGCTTGTGGATATGTTGCTGGTAGTTTTTCAGAAGGTGTCGAGGAAGTCCTTGAGGAACTCTCTGATACCGATCTCGGTGAAGATTCAGAGAGTTCAAGAGCAGAAAAAATGACGACTGCTGGAGGATTCGCTATGCTTGTGGCGATACTACTCTACGCTGGTGCGGGAATTGCGAAAGTCGCATTGAAGATTTCTACGCTGTTGTTGGTCTTGTGTACGTTATTGATATTCATCACCCTCACTATTGATCCAATTTCTATCTTCGCAGCGTTCTATTACATCGCTCTGGTATTGACGACGATAGGTGTTATCCTCATGGCTATCGAATATGTCAAGTCTAAACGTGGAAGTAGCCCAATATGATGTCTGTCACTCCGACCACCCACGAATTCCAGTGCGGCTAGCCAGCGAACAACTCTATGAGCTTGCCATGCCAACAGCTATGGTCCGAGATTGTCGGCCCTGAGAATGAGAACAAGCGCAATCACGGATCCTCCTGTGCCTTATCTGAGTCAGGGGTCTGCGATACATTCAGACGCGATTGAACTGATGAATCGTTCCTATACCAGCCTGGACGCCTCCGACCGGATACAGTTAAGGCTTGTGTTGAGTTCAGACGCAAATTTGTCATCTGAATGCGCTATGTTCTATCCCCAACTGTTCTATGGTCGTTGGATCCCCATGGGGCGGAACGAGTAGAACGATGGCCGAACCCGTATCGGCGTGGACACCGCTCTATCTTCTTTTGCCGTCTGGGATGCGCCAGAGCGGCCAAGTGTATTGGCGCAAAGTCATATCTGTTTCTCGCTGTCGAGCTTTGCCCGACACTCAGCGCAAATGCCTCGGAATATCACCTGGGCCTCGTCAACTTCCCCATTGACTTGGCCTGGGTCCAGGCAGGGTTTCAATCCAACAACGCACTCAACATCCTCGATAAGGCCACAAGCGCGGCAGACGAAGTGGTGATGCCACCTCTCGGAAATCTCGTAAAGCGCGCGTCCGGGGCCGATATCAGTCACCATCATTAGTCCGTGGGTCGCCAGAGCCCCCACCACATTGTACACAGAGCCACGTGGCAGAGGAGTGCCGCGGGCATCAAGAGCTTCGACCAACTCGTCGGTAGAGAGGTGAGGTCCCATCTCTTGAAGGACCTCCAAGACCAGAAGCCGTGGCCTGGTGGCTTTGAGGCCGGTGGCCCGCAGTCTTTGGGCCAGTTCCTGGTCGTCTATCATCGCTGCGCCCTCAGCATCCATTGGTGTTTCTCCAGACCTCGCACTATCTCGATGATGAGGTCCTGGCTGGCCAGGTCCAGATCGCCGAGTCGCTCCGCCGCCTGTCTCGCGCGAGAAGCGACGCCGGCCACTCGTCTTTCCATCAGCGCTATAGCTTCTCTGTCGGCTATGTATCCTTGTGGCAATGGCTCAAGACGGCTTTCCATTGCCACGTCGCCGGGTTGCCCATAGGCCGCAAGATCAATGGTGACTTTGCGCTCCGCTACGTCGTCTGCCCACACCCGAGCGTCGTCCACGATATTGTCCAACTGGACATGCACTGACTGGAAGAGGGGACCTACCACATTCCAGTGAGCTTGTTTGCCTTGCATACTCAGGTCAATGAGGTCTGCCAGCAGGACTTGCAGCTCCGACGCCACTTTGGTCTGGACCTCATGGCTGAGGTCGGTTGAAGTCGAGAATACCATGTCTGTATTTCTCCTTGCCTGTCTTTGGTCGCTTCCGCCGCGACGATTGTTTACTGGACGTTGTTTTGACAATGTCAATATACCATCTTGTTTAGATATTGTCAAGATTAGCTGGAGGTAAGAAGCAATTTCAGAAGTAGAGTTACAGTAATCACAAAACCGCCAATTCTTGGATTCCCAAGAAAGCGGGAACCCCGCAGGGCTCGCCGCTCGGCAATCCGCATCTCCGTTATGGAACATGAGGCGCGAAAATCACTCCAGACAGCATGATGAAAAGGCCCTGCCCATCGGACTGGCAATCGCAGACTCCGTATGATAAATAAGTGATAGTATGAAGTTCTCGGGAACAGCTAGAGGTTTGCGCCATGACTACCACCCTGACTGGAATAAAGCCCCTGACGCTTGAATATGACCTGACTGTCGGCATGTCGGTTATGGAAGGGCGTGGATTCTATTATCCGTCCGACACGGCGGTCGGCAGCAATGGACGCCTCTATGTCGCCAACCGCTCTGTGGACGGCGTGGAGAGGGGCGTCCGCGTAACGATGTGCGATGTCGAAAGCGAATACTACGGCACGTTCGGATCGTCCGGCGAGGACGAGGGGCAGTTTATATGGGTGTCCGGCATAGCGGAGGACTCCCAGGGGCGTCTGTTCATCACGGACGAATACTCAAGCCGCGTCTCTATCTTCGACCTGGACGGCAACTTTCTCTCCAGGTGGGGAGTGGCCGGAAGCGCAGAAGGTGAGCTGGACAGCCCGTCCGGCATAGCTGTTGACTCCGCGAATGCGGTATATGTCTCCGACACTCACAACAACCGCGTGCAGAAGTTCACCGCCAGCGGCATTCACCTGCTTACCATCGGGGACGGGGGATCGGGTGAGGGCAGCCTGAGTATGCCCTGGGGTCTGACCGTCGCGCCCGGCGGCGACCTGTATGTCGCGGACTGGGGAAATGACCGCATTCAGCGATTCACCTCCGATGGCGAGTTCGTCGCGGCATACGGCTCCTCCGGCTCCGGCGAAGGGCAGCTACGCAGGCCGTCCAGCGTTGTGGTGGACGAAAGCGGGATCATGTATATAGCCGACTGGGGGAACGAGCGTGTTCAGGTCTTCGACGCGGACGGAGGCTTCATGCAGCAGCTCAGGGGCCAGGCGACCGAGTCCAAGTGGGCAGTCAACTTCCTGAGCATCAACAGGGAAGAGGGAGCGGCTCGCGCCAGGGCCGACCTGGAACCGGAGATAGCAACTCTCGACCGCAGCGACCCGCACGAGGTGTCGTCGCACATCGAGAAGCTGTTCTGGTCGCCGGTGTCTATCAAGCTCGACACCGAGGGCAGGATATACGTCACCGAAAGCAACCGGCACCGCATACAGATATACCGCCGGGCGTCCTAGCGTCCGGCCCGGGATTCCCGGATGTCAGCGACCGATAAGGCCGCTGTACCAGTGCGGATCGTGGCTATGCTGTTCTTTCCTGCATCGCCTGACGTGCAGGGCGTAGTAGATTGGCGGGATGGCTGTGATACCGATGAGAGCGAGGGCTAGCAACTTCAGCCTGATCCCAAATGAGCCTATACGGACCACCCACTGGAAAGTTCGTCGCATCGCCCTGAAAAATTTCATCGCATCACCACTGCCGACTCACTATGACGAAAGGCTCGCGCCCGATTTGTGTATCTGTATATATGATAGCAATTTTCACGGCGGCGTGTAGGGGATTTGAGACGGCGTAGTTAAAGTGTTTCGATTGCCCGGTTTGATTCTCAACTAAGGGCAACCACAAGGGTTGCCCCTACGGATATGGAAGCCGGATTGGTGTGTGAGCGTCACTCAACGTTGATAATCGGATAACCTCGCCTGGCGGCCGGCCTGACTTGACGGCCTGACGCCGCGGGCGGTTATTATAGCTTTAGCATCTAGCGAAAGGACACGCAGCTATGCCCTCTTCGATCTCTTCCGACCTGGTGTACAAACTGGTAAATGTCGGCTCTCCGTCGCTGTCTCCGGACGGCTCCAGGCTGGCCTTCGCGCGATCTCACGTGGATACTGAGAGCATGGAGACCCGATCTCAGATCATGGTCTTGGATATGGCGTCGGGTAAGAGCGCGCCGTTCACCAGCGGCAAGAGCGACTCCAGCCCGAGGTTTTCTCCCGATGGCCGGCATCTCGCGTTCGTCCGACCGGACGACGCTGGCAAGTCCCAGATATGGGTCATGCTCACCGGAGGCGGTGAGGCGCGGAAGTTGACCGACGTTGCCGGAGGCATCACCGACATCGCATGGTCGCCGGACTCCGGCACGCTCGCGTTCGCGTCGGACGTGAACCCTGACCGTGCCCCGGACGACCACGATCCGAAGAAGGACCCGCGCGTCAGCGTGGTCAGGCGGATAAGGTACAGGGCGGACGGCCTGGGGTGGAGAGGGGAAGCGTTCAGGCACATTTTCGTGGTGGACCGCGAATCGGGTGAGACGCAGCAGTTGACCGACGGAGAAGGCAACGACAGCGCGCCGTCGTGGTCGCCCGATGGCGCGCATATCGCGTTCATCGCTGATCGGAGGCCCGACCGCGAGGTTTCGGCTCACACGGACGTGTACGTGGTCCCGGCTGGTGGCGGCGACCCCGTATCGGAGTGTGGGGCAGGCATAGAACTGAGGTCGCAGGGTCTGTCGAGCGTGGCCGCGCTGTGCTGGTCGCCGGACGGCGGCTCGATTGTGGTGGTGGGTTCGGACGACGACATCGTAGGCGCAGGTTGGCAGTCCTGGCTGTTCGTGATCGAGCCCGGATGCGCTCCGCGCAAGCTGACCGACGACTCGATCAGTCCCGCGGGAGGATACGCTCCACTTGTGCCCGCGCCCGAGATGCGCTGGACAGACGACGGCCGGGTATCGTTCATCGCGGACGCCAGAGGCGAGTCTGCCATATACGAGGCCGATGCAGTTACGGGTGATCTGAGAAAAGTTACGGGCGGCGGCCTGATGTCGCAGGTCTCGTTCGACGCCGACGCCGGGTCCGCTGTCGCGCTCACCGTTTCCCCGGACTCGGCTGGCGATCTGCACTCCGTTGACATGACGTCGGGGGCGACAGCCCAGTTGACCGACTTCAACCAGGAATACTTCGAGGAGCATCCTCCGGCCAGGCTAGAGAAGTTCACTCACGACAGGGGCGGATTCGAGATCGAGTCCAGGGTATTGCTCCCGCCCGGCTTCGATCCAGGGTCGCGCTACCCGCTCGTGCTGGACATTCACGGCGGGCCACACGGCGTCTTCTCGGACAGCTTCAGCCCGCAGCAGCAGGTGTTGGCAACCGCCGGATACATAGTTCTGGCGGTCAATCCGCGCGGCTCTTCCACGTATGGCACAGACTTTATGAAGGCGGTGCTGGGCGACTGGGGAGGCGAGGACTACCTGGACATCATGTCGGCGGTGGACCTCGTCTGTGAGCGCGACTACGTGGACGAGTCCAGGCTGGGCATCACCGGATACAGCTACGGCGGATTCATGAGTTCCTGGATCATAGGCCACGACACGCGATTCAAGGCCGCCGTCGTTGGCGCTCCCTGCATCAACCTGTCCAGTATGTACGGAACGTCCGATATAGGTGTGTCGTTCGGCGAGGTTCAGTGGGGCGGCAAGCGATGGGACGCACTGGACGCCTTCCTGGAACATTCCCCGCTTACATACGCACCGAACGTCGAAACACCGGTACTTCTCATGCACGGCGAGTCTGACCATCGCTGTCCGATAGAACAGTCCGAGCAGTATTTCGTGACGCTCAAGCGGCTGGGCAAGGAGGTCGAGTTCGTCCGGTTCCCGGGCAGTTCCCACGGCTTCGTCAGGACAGGCCATCCCAAGCTCAGGGAGGAGTACCTGTCGCGGCTGCTCGGCTGGATGGACAAGCATATCGTGGGCGCCGGGTAGTCAGCTTCTCCTAGCGTCTGCTCTTCAGTCTCCCCATGCTGCGTACTCCTGTATTCCAGATTAACACGTAACCTTGAATACAGGCGAGGCTTGTTCAAGGTTACGTAACCGGACGCGACTGGTTTTAGCATCGGAGACTGGCGGTTCTCGCTAGAGAAACAGTTTTAAGCTTATTCCACCTCGCCGACATGCGGGCGGTGCAGGGCACACCACCCATTGCTCAGAGAGGCCTTCTAATACGCTCACTGTCCATATAGAAAGGGGATGATATACTTATCTCACCCGACCACTTGGTGGCGGGCATAGATACTGCGTAGGTCTTCCGGCTTAATGCGGAATTTGGTCCCGTGATTTCGGATACTTCCGTTCGCTCGGATGTGGGCGTCAAAGTCTATGCAGACAAGTCCATTCACGACTAAGCGAATGAATTGTGTGGTTCGTGCTCCACTGAGTAGTTCGGCGGAATCATAACGGACAATACGCTTTGCTCTGGAGTAGGAGCCCCGCACCAATATCAGATTGCTCAACTTACGAGCGAACGCCGTTATCAGTTCATCGTGTGGCCAGTGTGGAGATATATCGTCATAACCCGTTCGGCGCACCCAGATAGCATTCGCATCGTCAACAACGTGAAAGCGTTCTGTCTCACCGCATATGGTATGTCGAAAGCTCGGACGCCCGTTCCTGCCAATCCAGCCCCAGCGGTTGATAATGTAGCGCATTGCTTGTCCGCGACGCGGGAAGGGCTCTTTGTGGAATAGCGTAATGTGAGCCGTGCCACTTGTATATTTGACTTCCCATGCACCTGCGTCCGGCACATCCACATTGGACGTTTTAAGTCCCAGAAGATGCTCTAAGTACAAGCCGGGCGCACCAGTGCCTCCCAATCCTCGCTCTTCAGGGATTTCGTATTCACCAACGGCTAGAAGCTCGTCAAGTCGGTCTCGGATATTTCGCGTCGGCATTCTCATAACAGACGCAAACTTCTCCGATGCGCATTGATGCGCTCACTGGCCATCTTGCAGTAGTTCTTTGACTTGTCCATCCCGATCCAGTCGCGTCCAGCTATTTCAGCCGCAATAGCGGTCGTGCCCGATCCAATCATGGGGTCGAGTACAATCGATCCAGTCGTGGATTCGATACAGCGTTGCGCCAACTCTAAGGGGAAAGCGGCGGGGTGTGGATTGTTGGATTCCTGGGGGATGGTCCAGACATCGCCCAAAGCGTTTGCCTTGTTTGCCAGCTCAAATTCAGGCTTGGTTATCAAGTATATAACCTCGTAGGTGGGTAGGAAGTAGCCCGGATTGAAGTTGATACCGCCAGCACGTTGCCAAATGATGATTTGGCGAACTGGGAAACCCTCAACAATATCCGCTCGGTCTTGAAGCAGTCCCTTCTGAATACGCCATTTATGGTTGTAGAATATTGCTCCGGTCGGTTTAAGGACACGCATCATGGCTGACAGGTAATCTCTTTGCCATGCAACGTATTCTTCGTGAGGCATGGCGTCGTCATGTGTGTCGTACCCTTCTATCAGCTTGGCATTAGGCCACTTACCCTTACTGCCATTCTTAAGGCCGTTCCCTGTACTGTTCTTAATGTTGTAAGGGGGACTGGTGACAATCACGTCGACTGATGCAGGGGGCATTTTCGCCATGAGATTAAGGCAATCGCCATGATGGACACGATTGAGCCAACGAGTTATTGCCGCCGGAGTGGGCTCGACTGCGGCGGTAAGTAGTTCATCCATCGAAATGGCTGGGAACGGAGCGATTTTCTCTTTAGGCATCGGAGATCAGCCGGAGATCAGTCCGGCGTATCCCGGACACTGATTCTAGGAATGCATCTGGCCTCTGACTGTTGTTCATCTTCCCGGAATTCCAGCAGCCTCAAACTCACTCAGGTAGCGGTGTAGATGCTTCCCACCCATTTAGTATGTACTTTACCCCGCACATACTCACCTACACCAAGCTCAACCGCTTCGTGTGCGTAGCCTAGCATGGTGTTAACCTTATGTCCATCTGTGTAGGGGTGTGAATCGTAGGTAATGTTCCTGTCGAAGAATGTCATTAGTGTCTGACTGCTGGTATCAGGTACAGTAGGCTTTCATATTTTATACACCTATTCTTGCAAAGCTAGCAAAGTGTGCCAAGTATGTCTGCCTCTAAAAAAAAGAGAGGCTCTTGCCACGTGCCCGGAGCGTGAGAGACATCCTAGAAGCCTGGGATGCGCGGCTCCTGGCCCAGCAGCAGCGCGCCGCCGTCGGCGACGCTCGAAGGGCGCATGGCTACGTGCGCTGCCACGGTGTGCGCGTCTCGGAAGAATCGCTCTACCGGGGACGATGTGTATATGGAGTCGGTTCCTCCGGCCCGGTAAGCCAGGTCCGCGGCGGTGACCGAGGCGGTTGCCGCATTGGTGCAGGCTAGGCGAAAACGGCCTCGCAACTCGGATGTCAGCGGTTCGCCCACGATGACTCTATCCCACACTTGGGACAGAATGTCATGCAAGTAGGCGCGTGCGCTGCCCACAAGGGCTTCGGCGGTGCCCAGGTCGGCCTGTTTGTCAATTATGGCCGCCGCCGGTCTGCCGCTGGGGAGTTCCAGCTTCTCTCCGAAGATTTCGATCAGGCTGTCAACCGACCCGCGCGCCGCACCCAGGGCGACGGACGCCATAACCGCGATTACCATTGCGCTGTATGCGTAGTGACGGCTCGTCCGAAGGCTCGGCGCGCGCAGCGGGTGCCTGGTGACGAGCCGGTCGGGGACAAAGATGTCGGCCATAGTGTAGTCGTGGCTGCCGGTGCCCCGCAGGCCGGTCGAATGCCAGGTGTCCAGAATACGGCACTCGCTAATCGGCGTGTAGAACACCCGCCAGGCGGGGATGCCGTCCTCGATGATCGGCCCCTGCTCGTCGTGAAGCCATCCTCCACTGGCCATCCAGTCGGCCAGCGAGCAACCGCTGCCGAGGGGCCATTGCCCGGACACGCGCCAACCGCCGTCGGCCTTTACCGCCTGCCCGTGGGGAACCAGGTTGCCGGTCACGTTCACCGGTGTTCCTGGCTTGAAGACATCCCTAACCGCCTCGTCCGGCAGCGTGCGGGCAGCCCAGAAGTTCGTGGAGGCGACGATCATCACCACCCAGCCCACAGAGGGGCTGACGCTGGACAGCGTTTCCACCACACGGGCCGCGGTGAGTGGATCAACTTCCAGGCCGCCCAACTCCCTGTCCACCATCATGCGGAAGAACCCGGCATCGTTCAGCTTGTCTGCCAAGAGGTCCGGCAGTTGGCGCGCGTCGTCAATTTCCCCGACCATGCCCCGGATATCGGGGAGCAGGGAGAGCGCCGAGTCTATAAGGGACTCCGGCGGATTGCCGTTCGGCGCGTCAGTTACGTTATCGTGGGTATCGCTCACTGTCCGCCGTCGAAGAACTCTCGGATGATTCCGACCGTGGCGTCCATGTCTTCGTTATGCAGTCCGTGACCGACTCCGGGGACTTCTGCGAATGAGCCGTTGCCGTTGGGAATCGTTGCCGCCATCTTGCGCGCCTGCGGTTCGTCGAGTACCGAACTGGTTTGCCCTCTGAGTACAAGGGTGCGGCAGCTGATCTTTCCGACGCAGTCCCACAAGAACGGGCCTTCCTTGAGCGCCGTCCGGCCCAGGAGCCACCTGATCTCGGGATCGGTCTTTGGCACGAGAATACCGTCCCAGTTGGTGCGGTAAGTGTGCCTCACTGTGGCCCATATCTCGTCGTCGCCGGCATCCGGGTCGTCCTCGCGGTGCCAATCGAACGCCATGCGGTCGCTGAAGAACCCCCTGGGGCGTTCGCGATTCCCGCTCTGCATACGGGAAGCCGCCGTTTGCCTGCCCGACGGAGACGGGTCGGGCATCGGTCCGTAATCTCCCAGAACGAGGTTGGCGACCAGGTGGCCGAAGTAGGCTCCCAGGGGCATCCCGACCCTGGATCCCTGGGAGTGGCCGTAGTAGTCGAAAGGATAGAGTCCGGTAGCCAGCGCGAACTGTCCTATGTCGGACGCGAACGACTGCGCCGAATAGCCTTCGGTGCTCCAGTCACTGTCTCCGCAGCCCCTGGCGTCGAGCGCAACCACATGCCATTTGTCCGTCATGCGCGGCGCCAGCTCGTCGAACTGGTGCGCGTGGCCGCCTATGCCGTGCATGAGGATCAGGGGCTTCTTAGTCCTGTCCCCTCCCCAGTCCAGGTAGTGCAGCGACAGCCCGTTTACCGAAACCCACTTGTCTTCAGGATACACACCCGACATCAGTTTACTCCTCTCAGCGTCAGCGTTCGATACTGTATCAGTTTGATTGGTGGTGAGAATCACCCTCACCCTAGCCCTCTCCCAGGGGGAGAGGGGATTTTCGCGTCGCATCAGTGTCAGCGTTCGATACTGTATCAGTTTGATTGGTGGTGAGAATCACCCTCACTCTAGCCCTCTCCCAGGGGGAGAGGGGATTTTCGCGTCGCAGGGAACGCTTGCTAACCCGATTCGGGTTCTCGGCGCTCTATGGACCGATAGCCCGGCCGGCGCGACTGCCCTGTATAAGGCCCTGTCGCGTCGCCGCGAACATATACGTAACCAGGTAGCTTCTGTACGGACGCCAGCGGGCTGACAGCTTGACAGCCTCGCCCTCGGTCAGACGCCTGCCGTCATTGTATAGCGTGCCGAGGGATCTCTGTATAGCCAGATCGCCTGCCGGGAAACCGTCGGGACGGTCGAACGCGCGTATGAGCAGCCAGTGCGCCGTCCACGGGCCTACCCCTCTCAACCTGACGAGTTCCTCCACTATGGACTCGTCAGGCAGGTCTGCCAGCGCGTCCAGGTCCAGCGACCCCGAAGCGACACTCTCCGCAATGTCGGCTATGTACTCGGCCTTTCGGGCGCTGAGTTTCATGCCTCTCAGTTCGTCTATTCCGGCCTCCGCTATCGCGGTGGGAGACGGGAACGCCCTGTAGTCCATCCCATTGACTGAGATTACCTTCCCCAGCTTGTCAACCAGCAGGTCCCTGAGCACACGGGCAACTTCGTTGCTGATCTGCTGACCAAGAATCGAGAGCACGAGTCCCTCGAACGGAGACGCCGACTGCGCGACGCCGAGCCCTCGAAACCGACTTACGAACTCGGACATGGGGTCGTCGCCCTCGACCGCGTCGTAGAATTCGGTGAGGCCGCCATGCGCGCCGACCAGCCGCGTCGCCGTCTCTACGACTTCCGACTCATCCTCAGAACTCAGCCTGTCTCCGGCGATGCGCGCCTCGAGGCGCGGCCTCTCGACCTCTCCCGCCGAGCGGACGTTCAGCGCGACCGTCTTGCCGCCGATCTCCAATGCCCTGGAGAACACGCCGTCCGCTAGCGAGTCGGCGGCATACCTGGCGCGGCCATAAACCGCGAAACCGGCTGAGGTGTCGAAGTCGTATGGCGGCTCCGGTTCAAAGATGTGGGTAGCGGTAAACATTTACGTCCTCAATGTGTGAACATCATACAGGCATCGCGCCGCGAATGCCTGGAACCGAGGCATTTTCTTTGACAGGGGCTGCACGCGTCAATAGTATGGTTGCATGAGCAAGTTGAAGAAGACTATCGGAATAGCGGGCTGCGGCACTATTGGGCGCAAGGTTGCGTCGGAACTGGATGCCGGGACTGTGCCCGGCGCCGTCCTGGGAGGCATAACCAGCCGGAACCTCGACCGCGCCGAGCGGTTCGCGGCAGCGTTGGATTGCCGTCCTCCGGTGGTTCAACTGGACCAGCTCGTGGAGATGGTTGACCTGGTTGTCGAGGCCGCGCCCGCGAGCGCGGTGGAGTCAATCGCAGTAGCGACGCTATCCGCGGGCAAGGATCTGATGGCGCTCAGCGGAGGCGTACTCCTGGAGCGTGGCGACCTGTTCGACCTGGCCGACAGGAACGGAGCGATGATCTACGTGCCGTCCGGCGCGATAGCCGGGCTCGACGGCATAGCGGGCGCGTCCGTCGGGCGCATAGACTCGCTGACAATGACCACGCGCAAGCCGCCCGGAGGGCTGAAGGGCGCTCCCGGCATCGAGGTTTCAGGCATAGACCTCGACGCGGTATCCGAGCCGACCGTCGTTTACGAAGGCCCGGCTCTCGATGCGTGCAGGCTGTTTCCGGCCAATGTAAACGTGTCCGCCGCTCTCAGCATGGCGGGGATAGGGCCGCGCAAGACGCGCATCCGCATCTACGCCGACCCGACCGTGGACAAGAACACGCACGACATCGTTGTCGAGGGCGAGTTCGGCAGGTTGAGCATACTCATCGAAAACACGCCCTCGGAGGCCAATCCCAGGACCGGAAAGCTGTCGGCCCTGTCTGCGCTCGCGACGCTGCGTCGAATAACGTCTCATATACAGGTGGGTACTTAGTGACTATCTCAAAACCCAAATGGAGGGGATTCCACCCCCATCCTAACCTTCCCCCGTCAAGGGGGAAGGGACTTTGCCTACTCTTGTCGCTCGTTTCCGGCGATAGTTTTGAGATAGTTTCTTAGCAAAGGAGAAACTACAATGCCGTTCTACACCAAGGGCGATGTCCGCATACAGTATGAGGAGGTCGGGTCCGGTTTCCCGCTCCTGGTAACGCCCGGCGGCGGCCTGAACTCCGTTATGAGCGGCTGGCCCGGCCAGGTATTCAACGCGATGGAGGTGTTCAGGGACGACTTCCGCTGCATCACGATGGACCAGCGCAACGCTGTTGGCGGGCAGTCAAGCGGGCCTGTCCAGGTCGAAGATCCGTGGGGAGCCTTCGCCGACGACCAACTCGGTTTGATGGACCATCTCGGCATAGAGAAGTTCTTCTTCATGGGCTACTGCATCGGAGGCCCCTTCGCGCTCAAGCTGATCGAAAGGGCGCCGGAGCGTGTCGCGGCGGCGGTCTTCTGCCAGCCGGTCGGACACGCGAGCAAGACGCCGGACGCCATGTACGACTCAGGCCGCGATATCTGGGCTCCCGGTCTGATGGAGCAACGTCCCGACGTGACGATGGAGATAGTCGAACAGTACCTGCACAATCTCTACCGAGTCCAGCCGGACTTCATGTACAGCGTGTCGCGGGACTTCGCGCGCTCGTGCCAGACCCCAATGCTGGTCATGCCGGACGACACTCCGGCGCACTCTTACGAGGCTGCCATTGACCTGATAGAACTGGCGCCCAAAGCGGAGGCGACGCCATATCCCTGGAAAGAGTCGGAGGACGTATTAGCCGCGACCATAAACCAGGTGCGCGAGTTCCTCAATGCGCATCAGCCCGCGTAAATCGTCTGTTGAGAGTCCGCTGAACAAGAACCGAGAGGCGAAGATATGCCCGATTATGAACCTCTGGACCTTGCCGAACACTTGAACGGCGGCCTGGACGCTCTTGGCACGGACGCGGGCGCCGAAATAGGGCCGCGCCATTTCAGGGGCCTGCCGTTCGCCATTGGCGACGACCCTACCAGGTGCTTCATCTCGCTGGGCGGCGACAGTGAGCCGATCAGCGTCCCGGTAGGGGATTCCGCTTCCAGGATAATCTTCGCGCACAGGCTTCTGGCGTCCGAGATAGACGAGGGCGGGCCTGTGGGCAGCCATGTCGCCGACTACGTCTTTTCGCTGGCGAACGGGCAGAGGCACGTTGTCCCGATAAGGGAGCGATTCGAGATAGGCACAGTCCCGATCAACTCTTTCAGGGGCGCGTCCGGCCTGCCGTTCCTCGCGGTCACGGACGGCAAGCACCGGATGATGCCGCGCCACGAGGGTTCTTGGGAAGATAGGGGACTCCGCCAGACCGAGTACATTCAGGCCGCCGCCCGCAGCTACTTTCTGTGGAGCTGGACCAACCCGGAGGCGGATGTCGAAGTGGAGTCCATCCGGATCGTTCCGAGAGGGCCGGCGTTCGTGATTGCCGGGGTGACTCTGGGCCACCTGGACGAGCATCCCTTCGCGCGACAGGGACGGCGGGAGGCTAAGATCACGATTACCGACCCTATGCTGGCGTCCGGCCCGTTCGATCTCGAAGTGGAGGTGGACAGGGGCGACTCCACCTACGCCTTTCCGCTGCCCAAGGATCCCGGTGAGGGCTTCCTGGCAGGGTATCACCGTGGGTTCGGCGAACAACCCAACGACGAGGCCAGTCCCTCATATTCCGAAATATCCGCTGTGCCCTCGGCGACTGTTTCGATCAAGCAGGATGGCGAGTCAATCGCTCACCTGCCATGGGGCGAGGTCGAGGAGAAGGGAAAAGCGGAGACCCCCAGGGTGCGGATGGAGTTGGCGGACCGCGGACGCAACTGGGTGAAAGTGACCGTCATTGACGACGACACCGGCAGGCCCGTCCCGTGCCGCATCCACTTCAGGTCGCCGGACGGGATACCGTACCAGCCGCATGGACATCACAACCAGGTCAACTCCAACCTCGACTCCTGGCATATGGACGTGGGCGGCAACGTGCGCATGGGCCAGATCACCTACGCTTACATTGACGGTAGGTGCGAGGGATGGCTTCCCAGGGGAGACGTGATAGTTGACGTGGCTCGCGGTTTCGAATATGAACCCCTGCGGACCAAGGTGCGAATCAAGCCGGGCCAGCAGACGCTGGAACTCCGCATCAAGCGCTGGATAGATATGAACGCCAGGCGCTGGTACAGCGGAGACTCCCACGTCCACTTCCTTTCCACGCAGGGCGCGCACTTTGAATCGAGCGGCGAGGACCTCAACGTCGTCAACCTGCTCCAGTCGCAGTGGGGAAGCCTGTTCACGAATACCGAGGACTTCACCGGCAGAGCGAGCGTATTGCAGAACGGCAGCAACATCGTTTACGTCTCCCAGGAGAATCGTCAGCACTTCATGGGCCACATGATCCTGTGGGGTCTGAAGGAGCCGGTGATGCCCTGGTGCTCGGATGGCCCGTCCGAGGCGGAGATCGGCGGCCACATGGAGACGACGCTGGCGCACTGGGCGGACGAGGCTCACGCCCAGGGTGGATGGGTCATCAATCCTCACTTCCCGAATCCGAACGGCGAGCCGGCCGCGCTGGTCGCCACCGGGCGGCTGGACGGCGTGGAGATGCTGCGCCAGACCCGACCTAACCACATGGAGTATTATCGCTACCTGAATTGTGGCTACCGCCTTCCGCTGGTCGGAGGCACCGACAAGATGAGCAGCGAAGTGCCGGTCGGGCTGTACCGCACCTATGCGCTTCTGCCTGACGACCAGGAATTTAACTACGAAAACTGGTGTCGCTCGGTGGCGGCGGGTCGAACATTCCTGAGCGGCGGGCCTATCATACATCTATCGGTAGAAGGCATGGACATCGGCGACACGCTGTCCATGTCCGGCCCCGGAAGCGTGGAAGTCGAGGCGTGGACAGAGAGCGTTCTGCCCGTCTTCTCGCTCGAGATCGTCCAGGACGGGCGGGTGGTTGGCCGCGCGGAGAGTCGCAATGGGAGTCGCCGGCTCGAACTGAAGGATAAGATAAGGGTGGACGGCCACTCCTGGATTGCGGCGCGCACGGGCGCGTTCGACTACTTCGATATAGTCCCGCATCACGACTTATGGAACCGGGGCGTTTTCGCGCATACGTCTCCGATCTACGTGGCCTGCGGAGGCGAGTGGGATATGTTCGATCCGGCCACCGCCCAGTATATGCTCACGCTCATAGACGGCGACCTTTCGTACATCAGGGAGAGCGCGGGTGTGCGTCCCCCGGGATCGGTCACGCACCGGCATGGCGAGGACGATCACCTGGCCTATCTCCAGAGGCCGTTCCTGGAAGCGAGGGACGCGATTATGAGCAGGATGCGCTGAATGACTAGTACCGTTTCCACACGTTTCTGATGTATAGCAACCAGCCCCCACCCCTAGATTGCCTAGCGGCGAGCCCTTCGGGGTTCCCGCCTTCGCGGGAATGACGGTTAGCAGTTAGAGTATGCCATTTTAATATGAAGATGGCACTAGGAGTACATTTGATGGACTGGAAGCAGAACGAGTCGGAAGATGTGATCGGAACGCACGCGATACACGATGGAGAAGGCGTGATCACGCGCCGGAGGTTCTTTCGTGACGCTACCCGCCTGCCGGTGACCATAGAGGTGTGGGAACTGCCGCCCGGCGCGAGCGAGGGCAGCCATATCCATGATGGGGACAACACCCTGGAGGAGTTCTACTACTTCCTTTCGGGCGAGGGCGTCATGTGGATGGACAGCGAGGAGGTCGCGGTTGGTCCAGGGGATTCCGTCATGGCGCCTCCCGGCGTGGACCACGGCTTCCGAAACACAGGGAACGACACACTGAAACTGGTGATCGCCTGGGGTGTCCCGAAGACGTAGCGAACACGGCTGTCCCGCGTCAGATTCTCACGTGCGGCAGACTGTCAGGCAGGTGATGTCGTCCGATTGCGTGGCCTCACCAGCGAACTCTCTCACGCTGTCGAACACCGCCCTGGTTATCTCATCCGCTCCTTGAGAAGACGCAGCCGTAATTACCTCACGGAGTCGGTCGAGACCATACTCCTCTCCGGATTCGTTCGTCGCCTCCGTAACCCCGTCGCTATACAGAACCAGCGAGTCGCCTTGCCGCAGCGTGACCGAATTTTCGGCGTACTCGATATTCTGCTCGACTCCCAGCGCCATCCCGCCGGTCGGGGGAAGAATCGTCGAACTGCCGTCCGAGTGGACCACCAGGGGAGGATTGTGCCCCCCGTTGGCATAGACGAATTTGCCGCTCGACGGGCTGTAAGTCCCATACAGCAGCGTGACGAACATCATTGCCTCATTTTCCTGGCAGAGCAGTTGGTTGACTTCACTAAGAGTTGCGCCGGGTCCTGTTGTGCCGATAGCCGAGCCCTTGAGCAGCGTTCGGCTCGACATCATGAACAGCGCGGCGGGAACGCCCTTGTCCGAGACGTCAGCTACGGCCAGGCCAATTCGGTCGCCGTGCAGCGCTATGAAGTCGTAGAAGTCTCCGCCCACGTTGCGAGCAGGCTCCATCCCCGCGTGGGTCTGGTAGCCCGGTCCGCTCGGGAAGACCGTCGGCAGAATAGATCTCTGTATGCCGGTCGCTACGTTAAGCTCGTTCTGAAGAGAAACGAGCCTGTCCCTCGTAGCCATTGCCTCGCGCCACTCTTCGAGATGGACAAGCGTCCTGTCTATCGTCGCTCTGAGGTCCGAGAAGTCCAGCGGCTTGGTAACGAAGTCGAATGCGCCCCTGTTCATCGCGGCCCTGATATTATCCATGTCGCCGTAGGCCGAGATTATGATGGCCCGGATGTCGGCGTCCAGCTTGGAAATCTCGTTCAGCAGGGTCAATCCGTCCATCTGGGGCATATTGATGTCCGAGATCACCATATCAACGCTCTCATCGCGATTCAGGATTTCCAGAGCCTCGACGCCGTTTCTCGCAAATACGAATGTGTACTGGCCCGACCTCATCTGCCGTCTCATGCGTTGCAGCATAAGCGGTTCGAGGTCCGCCTCATCGTCCACCACGAGTATCTTGTACGGAGCCGGCATTGATTCACCTTGGCGCCTTTCTGTTCAATCGAGAACACTGGAAATTCTGGGAGTCATAACAGTATATGCCATATACCCAGACTTCCGACAACACAAAATTCATTGGTATAATTTTCCATCTGCTCAGCGGATGACCAAGACTTTCCGACCGACACCCGCGCCGTTCATACAGGCCGACTCTGGCACGCAGGAGCCATAGATGCCCGATCAACAAACACCGCCCCTGGCAGGGGAGCGTCCGCACAGATTCACCCGTCACGGCATAACGGTCGAAGACCCGTGGAACTGGCTGCGAGACCCCAATTACCCGGAAGTCGAAGACGCCGACATACTGGCCTATCTCGCCGCAGAAAACGACTATTTCAACGCCCGGATGTCTCCATATAAGGAGTTGACGGACACGGTTTTCGAGGAGATCAAGGCGCGCGAGCAGCCAGACCTTTCAAGCGTGCCCTGGAAGCGCGGGGATTGGTACTACCAGTGGCGCTATGAAGAGGGAAGCCAGTACCGCGTATGGCAGCGTTGGCCCGCTTCCGACCCGAACGCGCGGGAGGCTCCAACTGCCAACGCGCGGATGATCCTGGACGAACCTGCGCTGGCGGAAGGCTTCGAGTACTTCAATCTTGGAACGGTGTCGGTGAGCAACGACGGCGCTATGCTCGCCTACGGCACCGATACCGACGGCTCCGAGCGGTACACGATAGCGGTCAAGAACCTAGCTACCGGCGATTTGCTTGGAGACAGAATCGAGAACACCGCCGGAGGTGTTGTGTGGGCTGCTGACGACATGCGCTTCTTCTACGTCGTGTTGGACGAGAACTGGCGCCCGTACCAGGTGCGCCTGCACACACTTGGCGAACCCGTCGAAAGCGACTCCGTAATCTACGCCGAAAGCGATCCGGGCTTCTTTGTGGGGCTGTCGCTCACCTCGTCGGAGGAGTACGTCGTCGTCAGCGCGGGCGACCATGTTACATCTGAGGCGCGGCTTATACCCGCATCGGAGCCTGTGTCCGAGCCAGCTCTGGTATCCCCGCGCCGGACGGGACACGAATACTGGGTGGACCACCAGGGCGACCGCTTCGTCATCCGCACCAACGATACGCATAAGAACAATCGCCTTGTGACCGCGCCGGAGAACGACCCGACCGAGAAGTCCTGGACGCCGTTGGTGGATGGTTCCGACTCTCATTACATCAGGGGCTTCGACGTGTTCGAGGACTTCATCGCCGTGCAGGAGCGGGTGGACGGCCTGGACCAGATACGCCTGCTCGACCGCGCTAACGAGTCAACGTACATAGACTTCCCCGAAGCGACATACGTCGCCTCACTGGGGAACAATCCCGAATTTCGTACCAGCATCCTGCGCCTGGGGTACTCTTCGATGGTCACGCCGGACACGGTGTACGACTATCACCTCGACACCCAGGAACTGGAGCCGCGCAAGGTCCGCCAGATTCCGAGCGGCTACGACGGTTCGGAATATGTCTCCGAGCGAGTGATGGCCAGGGCCCGGGATGGCACTCAGATTCCGGCGTCCATAGTCAGGCGCAGGGACACTCCGACGGACGGGAGCGCACCGGTGTACCTGTACAGCTACGGCGCTTATGGGTTCGCCTTCCCCCCGTCGTTCTCCACGTCGCGGCTGTCGCTGCTGGACCGCGGCTTTATCTTCGTAATTGCCCATATTCGTGGCGGGGACGATCTCGGATACCACTGGTACGAGGCTGGCAAGCTCGACAAACGCACCAACACGTTCAACGACTTCGTGGACGTGGCGCGTTATCTGATCGCGCAGGGATACGTGGCGGAAGGCCGTATCGCCATCTCCGGGGCCAGCGCCGGAGGCCAGCTCATGGGGGCCGTGGTGAACCAGGCTCCCGAACTCTGGGGGGCGGTCGTCGCCCATGTCCCCTTCGTGGACGTTCTGAACACGATACTCGACGAAACGCTGCCCCTCACGCCCATCGAGTGGCCGGAGTGGGGCAATCCGATAGAGGACAAGGCCGCATTCGAGTACATCAGGTCGTACTCGCCATACGACCAACTCACGCCTCGCGACTATCCGCCGATGCTGGTAACGGGAGGGTTGAATGATCCCAGGGTTACATACTGGGAACCCGCCAAGTACGTGGCCAAGCTGCGGACGTTGAAGACGGACGACAATCTGCTCCTGCTGAAGACGAACATGGGCGCGGGGCACGGAGGCAGATCCGGGAGATACGAAAGTATGTATGAGACGGCGGAGGAGTACGCTTTCATGCTGGCGGCGATGGGTCTGTTGAAGTAACCTGGCGCAACCGATAGGATTCGAGTATGAGTATGCCCGATATTCCCGTAGAACGCAGTGAGAAACGCCGCTTCCTGCTGGACGCCGTGGAGTCGGTGCGCGATGTGGTGGCCGCGAGCGCGGACGAGTCCGAGCGGCTTGGGACGCTTGCGTCCGCCGCAGTCGAGGCGATCCGGGACGCTGGCCTGTTCACCCTCAAGCTGCCGCAGACCCTCGGCGGAGCCGAGGCCGACCCGGTTACGCAGATAGAAGTCATCGAGGCGCTGTCGTACATAGACGCCTCAGCCGGATGGTGCCTGATGATCGGCGCGACGGCTATCGGCCAGCCCGGGGCGTTCGCAGGGGACGATGCCGTGGCCGAGATATTCGGCGACAGACGGATACCCACGGCGGCCACTTCAACCGCTCTCAGGGGAAGGGCGACTCCCGTCGAGGGCGGGTACATTCTCTCCGGTAGGTGGCCCTTCGCAAGTGGGGTGCGACACGCGGAGTGGATGACCGCAGGGGCCACGGTCCAGGCAGACGAGGACGCTGAGGGCGTCAACCTGACCCTGGTATTTCCGGTCTCAGAGGGGTATATCCACGACAACTGGCATGTGACCGGACTGGAAGGCAGCGGCAGCAACGACATATCGGCGACCGAACTGTTCGTGCCGGAAGCGTTCAGTTGGGACCCTGCGGTGTGGGAGTCCAGTCGCGGCGGGGCGATCTACCGCATGGGCAGGCCGGGATTCGTGGCCAACGAACATTCGGGGGTCGCGCTCGGAATCGCGCGGCGCGCGCTCGACGAGATCATGGCGACCGCTCCAACCAAGAAGCGCGGCAATCCGCCAACGGCGTCGCTTGCGGACCGCGGCGCTTTCCGCGGGGACATAGCGACGTGCGACCTTCGCCTGCGCTCGGCCCGCGCGCTAGCCCATGAGGTGTATGAACGCGCCTACCGGACGGCCTGCGACGGACAGGTACCCGACGCAGCGGCGCAGTCGGAGATGCGGGCCGTCTCGACCTACGTGACCGATGTCGCCGTGGACGTCGTCACAATCGCTTTCCGATACGCCGGAGGCTCGGTAATACAACGCAGCAACATCTTGCAGCGATGTCTCCGCAACATCAACGCCGCCGCCCAGCACTTCATGGTCAGCGACACGGCCTTGGAGAACTACGGCGCGTCGCTTCTGGATGTACCCGACGTCAAGCCGATGGCGTGAGCTCGGGCGCGGGCGGGCCGGCGAAATTGACAGACGTTATTCGCGGTGATAACCTGCCCGTATTCAGGAATAACTATTCCTGAATATAGTAATAGGAAATGGACGCCAACTACGGCTGTTTCCGGTTCCAGTAAATTCGCCGCGAGACCGACAGGCCAACGTTTGGTGCGAATCCTGATTCGAGTCTTACCGCATATCCCGGACAACGCTCCTTTGCTATTTCAATTTTGCAATCTCGTCAGGAGGAGAAGCTATGAATCTACAAGCGGCAAATGTCAGGACGCTTCTGATGTCTCTGGCCATCATGTTGTCGGTCGCGTTAATCGCGGCGGCCTGCGGTACGGAAACAGTCGAGGTGCCTGGCGAGACTGTGGTCATTGAGAAAGAAGTCGTCAAGACCGTCGAAGTGCCCGGCGAGACCATCGTCAAGGAAGTCGTCAAGACTGTCGAGGTTCCCGGCGAGACTGTTGTGGTCGAAAAGGTGGTAACTGAGACCGTGGAAGTGCCCGGCGAGACCGTGGTGGTGGAGAAGGAGGTCGTCAAGACCGTCGAGGTGCCTGGCGAGACTGTCGTCAAAGAGGTGATCAAAGAGGTAGAAGTCGAAGTACCCGTGGTGGTGGAGAAGGAGGTCATCAAGGTCATCGAGGTGCCTGCCGAACCCGCCGAACCGGTCGCGGTGGCGGCGGAACAGATCGTTGACCCCAGGACCGGAAAGATGATCAACCCTCCACAGTACGGCGGCTCGATCTCCTACGCAATCCCCTTCAATCCGGGCTTCTTCGACCCACAGTTCGGCTGGGCCGCCACGCGCGCGAACAGCCCGATATTCGAGAAGCTACTCATTGCCGACTGGACGGTGCCCTTCGACGTGAACCCGTTCGACAACAGGTTCTACATCGGCGTACCGGAGCACACCGCCAACTGGCTCGCCGAGAGTTACGAAATCAGCCCCGACCTGCTGACCTACACGTTCAATATCCGTCCCGGAGTCCACTATCACAGGAACGACAACATCGAATGGAACGGCGAGAACGGTCGCGAGAGCAACGCATACGATTGGGAGCATTCCTGGCAGAGAACGCTAGGCCTGGGACCGTACGATGAGGAGGAGGTAAGCGGGTTTGTCCCCGAGTGGGTGGGAGTTCCGATAGAGTCGGTAACCGCCACTGACAACTACACCCTCGAGTTCAAGTTCCCGCAGCCCGTCCCGCTCACCCTGGGCAACATTATCCACCCGTGGCACGGCGGCCACGTGTACCCAAAGGAGGTTGTCGAGCAGCACGGCGACTTCCAGGACTGGAGGTACGCAATCGGGACCGGTTCGTTCAGTGTCGTCTCCTACGAGGACGCCGTCGCTATCACCTACGAGAAGAACCCTGACTACTGGGCCAACGACCCCCTCTTCCCTGAATACCAGCTGCCCTATCTCGACTCGCTCAAGGCGCACATCATACCTGAGGCCGCGACCAGGCTCGCCGCGCTCAGAACGGCGAAGCTGGACTGGGAGCGCCGTATCGGGCCTGACCAGGCAAACGCGCTATTGGACAGTCATCCTCAGCTTATCTACAGCACCGGCCCCGGCCCCCGCGGCCTGGACATGGCCATCAACGTTAACAAGTCGCCCATGGAGGACATCCGAGTCCGCAAGGCCATGAACATGGCCATTGATCGCGAGACTATCGCCGCGGCATACTTCAAAGGCTGGGCCGATCCCACCATCCATGGAATCTATAACGCCAAGCTGCAGCCGGAATGGGGTACACCGTTCGAAGAGTGGCCCGAGCAGCTCCAATCCGAGTACACCTATAACCCCGAGGCCGCCAACGCACTGCTTGACGAAGCGGGCTATGAGCGCGGAGCGGACGGCTTCAGGCTCAAGACGGCATACGAGCTATCCCCCGAGTGGTACTCCGGAGACCTGGGATACGCCAAGATCATCAAGTTCTACTTCTCTGAGATCGGCATAGACCTGGAAATCAGGCCGCTGTCAAGAGCCGAGCTGGTTGACCGCGTCCGCAACGGTGAGAACGAACTCACCTGGATCTTCAGAGGTACCGTCAGTAACACCCCGCCCTTCATGGTTGTTGACCACGGCGCGAGGTGCGGTTCCACCTCGGACGCCATACACGTCTGCGACCCGGTCTTTGACCAGTTGGCAATAGATGCGGTGCAAGCCACGACGATAGAGGAGATGAAGGAGCGGACCAAGGCTGCTGAGATGTACGCGGCCGAGCGGCACTGGGTCGTCGTGGGGTTCGACAGGTATCAGGCGACCTTCTGGTGGCCCTGGATAGGCGGGTACCGCGGAGAGCACAACCTCCGAAGCGCCCCCTTCAGCTTCTTCCCGCGCCTGTGGGTGGACCAGGACATCAAGTCAGGCCTGGGCTACTAACAGCGAGGACCTCCTCAATCCCCCTGGAGGGCTGAGATGGGTAGGCATTGAAGTTGGACTGGCGGAGTCACCCCCATCCTAACCTTCCCCTGTCAAGGGGGAAGGGACTTTTGCCTACCCTTGTAAACCTCTGGTGGAGGAGGGTAATTGACACCGGTTCAATCGCGCGGCGCCCCCGCGAATTCGCGGGGGCGCCCACAACGTTCCTGAAATTGGCTGGCTGAAATGTCCATCTATATCATCCGAAGACTGCTGCTGGTCATTCCGACCGTCTTCCTGGTCAGTCTCGTCGTATTCGTCTCCGTGCGGCTCATGCCCGGAGACATAGTGGACCTGCTTCTCAGTGAGCAGGGCAGCGTTTCAGTAACCGCTCATCGGGAGCAGATTGAAGAGCTGCTTGGGCTGAACGTCCCTGCTCACGTGCAGTACTTGCGCTGGATGCGCGGCATATTCCTGGAAGGGAACCTGGGCCAGTCGCTGCGCAGCTCGGACACCGTCACCACGCTCGTCCTCAACAGGCTGCCCGTGACCCTGGAGCTCGGTGCCCTCGCGCTGCTGATGTCCATGCTGGCAGGGATTCCGATTGGCATCTACTCCTCCATCCGCCAGGACGGCGTGGGCGACTACGTGGGCCGCAGCATCGCGATTCTCGCTATCTCGGTGCCGCATTTCTGGCTGGGCATCATGGTCATGCTATACCCATCTATCTACTGGGGGTGGTCGCCGCCCATCGAGTACGTATCCCTCACCGAAGACCCGGTCGCCAACATCAAGATGATGCTGATTCCGGCCGCTATCCTCGCGATGATTCTCGCTGGCCAGGTGATGAGGATGACTCGGACGATGATGCTCGAAGCGCTGCGGCAGGACTATGTACGCACCGCATACGCCAAGGGACTAAGGGAGCGGACCGTCATCATCCGACACGCGGTCAAGAACGCGATGATCCCGGTGATCACACTCATCGGGATCTCGTTTCCCTTCCTTATCGGGGGATCCCTGGTCATCGAGCAGATATTCGCCCTGCCCGGCATCGGACGCCTGATGCTGTCTTCGCTTGAGGGCCGAGACTACACCACAGTCTCAGGCGTGAACTTCATCATCGCCATATTCGTCGTGGTTTTCAACGTGATTATTGATATCAGCTACAGCTGGCTCGACCCACGCATCCGCAACACATGAAGGGAGCAACCGGATGAGCAGCGAGGTGACCCGCACCGCGCTAATATCCGCCAGGCGGTCCCGCCTGGCGAACTTCACACTCCGCCTGCTGAGGGAGAAGCCGCTCGGCACCATGGGCGGCGCCATCATTCTGGTGATGGTGTTCACCGCCATCTTCGCCGACTTCCTTGCGCCCCACGACATGAACCAGATCAACATCTTCAATACTCTGGAGGGACCGTCCTCGAAGTTCTGGCTCGGTACAGACGAGGTGGGATCGGACGTCCTCAGCCGCCTCATCTATGGCGCGCGTGTCTCGGTGATCATCGGCTTCTCCGCGACTGCGCTCCATGTGGTGGTAGCAGTGATTATCGGTCTTCCGTCCGGCTTCTTCGGCGGGAAGCTCGACATACTGGCCCAGCGACTCGTTGATGCCTGGATGGCCTTCCCCAGCCTGCTCGTCGTGATAACCATCATGTCTATGGCGGGCAGAGGCACGCTCCAGCTCATCATGGTGCTGGGAGTCACCGCCGGTATCACTCATTCGAGAGTCGTGAGGAGCGCGGTGATCGCCACCAAGGAGAACGTGTACGTTGATGCGGCCAACGCGCTCGGATGCACGCCGATGAGGATACTCACGCGCCACATCATGCCGAATATCATGGCGCCAATAATCGTCATCTTCACGATCACGATTGGCTCGGTGATCATCACGGAAGCAGGCCTCAGCTTCCTGGGATACGGGCTTCCGCCGGAGGTCGCGAGCTGGGGCGGGATGCTGAACTGGGAGGGCCGCAATTACATGGAGATGGCCCCCGGCCTGGCATTCTGGCCCGGCTTCGTGCTGGCGCTCGCGGTCTATGGCACCAATATGTTCGGCGACGCGATGCGGGACCTGCTGGACCCTCGCCTGAGACAGCTAGGCTGATATATCCACGTTGACATAGGGCGGGAACCTGACATCCTGAACGCGCCGGGCGCATTGTTCCGGTATTCATAGCTGACAGCACATCTGCATACCCCTGTGAGCCTATCGAGGGGGAGGGGGTTCTGAAATCTTCCGCCGGGCCTGCGAAATTGACAGACGTTATTCGCGGTGATAGTCTGCCCATATTCGGGAATAAACATTCCTGAATATGGTAATAGGAATCGGGCGCCGACTACGGCTGTTTCCGGTTCCGGTTAATTCGCCGCGAGACCGACGGGCCAACGTTCGGTGGGAATTCTGATTCGAGTCTTGCCGCATATCTCGGACGACGCTCTTTTGCTATTTCAATTTTGCAATCTCGTCAGGAGGAGAAGCTATGAATCTACGGATGGTAAATGCTAGGACGCTTCTGATGTCTCTGTCCATCATGGCGCTGGTCGCGTTAATCGCGGCGGCCTGCGGGACTGAGCGCGTGGTCGAAGTCCCTGTTGAAAAGGTGGTAACCCAGGAGGTAATCAAAGAGGTCCAGGTGCCGGGCGAGACGGTGGTGGTGGAGAAAGAGGTGGTCAAGACTGTCGAGGTGCCGGGCGAGACAGTAGTGGTGGAGAAAGAGGTGATCAAAGAGGTCCAGGTGCCGGGCGAAACGGTGGTCAAAGAGGTGGTCAAAGAGGTCGAGGTGCCGGGCGAGACGGTGGTGGTGGAAAAAGAGGTGGTCAAGGAGGTCGTGGTAGAGAAGCCGGTCGAGGTCATCAAGGAAGTGCTCAAAGAGGTGGAAGTAGTCAAGGAGGTGGTAGTCGAGGCCCAGCGTCCGATGGTGCGCCCCGTCCCCAGCAGCGTCCTCAATATCGTAGCGGCCGACGTCGGCCCCGCGAACTGGCACCGGCCAATAGCGAATTACCCATACAACTCTATGTCAACGCTGCTGGCGGTCTCTGAGCATCTGCTGGACGTAGAACCGGACGGTACACTACTGCCGATGATCGCCAGGGAGTGGGTCGTTGACGACGTGGGGATAACCTGGACCCTGCAACCGGGCATACCATGGCACGATCCCGCATACGGCACGGTTGACGTCGAAGACATACACTGGTCGTATCAGAACGGGTCGCGTGAGGGAACCGTCAGCCACTTCACCGGCTGGTACCGTGACGACTTCCAGAATCCCAGGATAGTTGACGAGAACACTATCCAGTGGGACTGGGGCGAGAACGGGCCGACCATACGATACATACTGACCACTCGCGGACTGGGTTCGGGTACTGCCATAGAGAACAAGGACTACTACGACGATGTGGGCGAGGAAGTCCATAGCTCCAAGTTCATGGGGACCGGCCCGTACAAGGTGCAGTCCCACGTCAACGACGACATCATCACGCTGGAGGCGGTCAAGAACCACTGGCGGAACACGCCGGACTTCGAAATAGTGCGGGCTATCGAAGTGCCCGAGCAGGCGACGCGCATCGCGCTGATGAAGGGTGGCAACGGCGACATTACCGATGTCTCGATTCCACTGCTCGACCAGATAGTGAACGAGCCGGGCATAAGGCTGGTGCAGGGCGCGATAGCGGGCAAGACGTCCGCTGTGTTCTTCATGGGAGGCAACTTCCAGATCCAGCCGACTCTGAGTGACGGAACGGCCAACGCTCCCGCAGCGCTTGAAAACCCGTGGGTCGGGGAGCCTGGCAACGAGGAGGACCTGGAGAGGGCCAGGAACCTCAGGCGGGCGCTCTCCTACGCGATTGACCGCGATTCGATCAACGAGTTCATACTGTTCGACCAGGGCTGCCACCAGTATGTGTACGTGATTGACGTGTGCAACCCGCGCCACCAGGATGAGTGGATCCATCCTTACGATGTGGAGAAGGCCAGGGAACTGATGGCCCTGGGCGGATACCCTGATGGCTTCGAGATGCCGATGTGGATTCCGACAGCGACCCCGCCGGACACGTTCATCGAGGTCGCGGAGGCGATTGTCCCGATGTGGGAAGAGCTTGGAATCACCGTGACCATAGACAAGAGCGCCTACTCTTCCCGGAGGCCGGAGTTCTTCGAGCGGGGCGCGCTGCAAGATGTCTTCGCCTTCCCGTGGGGCGGCAACATCGAGCTGGTCCAGTACACCGACTACCTGTGCGACCTGATTGACGGCTGCACAAAGTGGAACAGCGGATACGACGATCCGATTGGGTACGACATCCACAAGAACTTCTCCCAGAGCTACCGCGACCCGGATGCGGCGTGGGACGCGCTGATACCCTACTTCGAGTATCACTCGCACCTGGGCGATCTCCCTGTTATCACGTCGCTGGACTGGCTGGATCCGATGATCGTCGGGCCTCGCATAGGTGAGGTGTCCATGGTGGAACACAACCTCGCCATGCCTGAGATCGAGGGAATCCATATCGCCGAACAGTAGTGGGTATTTAACACATGGGGTGAGGTTACACCCTCACCCCAGCCCTATCCCTCGAGGGAGAGGGAGTCTTCGGGAGCCATACGCAACTTGATACAGTTCCTGACCAGACGACTGCTATTGATGCTCGTCACTCTATTCGCGGTATCAGTACTGGTATTTACCATGTCGCGGATCCAGGGCGATCCCCGCACGATGTTCATGAACCGGGGAGTAACGGATGAGATGTGGGATGCCTGGGGCAGAGAGATGGGCCTGGACAAACCGCTCCCCATTCAGTACTTGGTGTGGGCTTCGAAGGCCGCTCAGGGCGACCTGGGAGACAGCCTCTGGGAGAGAAGGGCGGTCACGACCGCCATATTCGAGAAACTCCCGGCTACGGTGCAGTTGGGCTTTACAACCTTCCTGTTCTCGGTAGTCATCGGGATTCCCCTGGGAGTGCTGTCGGCCGTACATCGCGGGACGATAGTTGACCTCATAGGACGCTTCATAGCGGTAACGGGCCAGGCGCTGCCGCCGTTCTGGATCGGCCTGATGCTGATCCTGATATTTTCCGTCTGGCTGGACTGGCTCCCTGCAGCCAAGAAGGGTGGGCCGGAATCGTTCATCCTGCCAACCATCACGCTGGGATGGCTGTTCGCCGCCAGCATATTGCGACTGGTCCGCTCCAGTATGCTTAGCGTGCTGGACGAAGAGTTCATCAAGCTGGCCAGGGCGAAGGGGGTCCATAATACGTCGGTCATCTGGAAGCACGCTTTCAAGAATGCGGCGGCAGCCCCGCTCACGTACAGCGGCCTGCTACTCGCCGGCCTGTGCACAGGTACGGTTGTAACGGAGTCGGTCTTCGGATGGCCCGGCATTGGACGGCTCTCAATAGATGCGGTGCTTCAGAATGACTTCCCGATGCTGGCCGGCCTCGTGCTGCTCTTCACGCTGCTGTTCATCATAGGCAACCTTGTCGTTGATGTTGTCCTAGCCCTTATAGACCCAAGGGTGAGGTACTCGTAATGCGGAGTGGAAACGCCAGCCCAGCCGAGTCAACGCTTCTGCTCGCGGCTACGCAGGATACCTGGAGGAGCAACCTGCGCCGTATTCGCCGGTGGCCCATATTGTCGGTGGTCATCCTGGCTACGCTCGTATTCGCGGCGGCAACCGCGGACCTCATAGCTCCCCACGATCCCGTCAAGGCGACGCTGAGCGCCAGACGAGTGCCGCCAATGTGGGAGGAAGGCGGCAGCAGCAAATTCATACTGGGCGGAGACCTGCAGGGCAGGGACGTTCTGAGCCGGATCATTCACGGCGCGAGAGTGTCGCTGATGGTCGCGGGCTCATCCATACTCATAGGTATGGTGTTCGGCACCGCCTACGGTCTTCTCAGCGGTTATTTTGGAGGGTGGGTGGACGAGGTGCTGATGCGGATCGTGGAGATATTCCTCGCAATCCCGCTGATCATGGCCGCGCTGGTGATCCTGGTGGTGGCGGGGGCGAGCTACCTGAGCGTGATTGGGGTGTTGGTACTATTCAGCTGGGTGCCATTTGCCCGCCAGGTGCGCGCCGAGACGCTTGCGATAAAGGTACTGGACTACGTGGCGCTGGCGCGTGTCGCGGGCGCGCCGACGCATCGGATCCTGATCAATCACATTCTGCCCGGCGTTCTGAACACCGTTATCGTCGTCGCCACGCTTCAGGTCGGCAGCCTGATCCTGACCGAGTCTATTCTCAGCTTCCTGGGGGTCGGGATTCCGCCGCCGACGCCCGCGTGGGGGGCGATGGTAGCCGACGGCAGGAACTACCTGGCCAGTTCCTGGGGCATCGCGTTCTTCCCGGGAATGGCTATCTTCCTCACCGTGGTCGGATTCAACTTCCTGGGCGACTGGATACGAGACTCGCTGGATCCGCGCCTGAGACAACTGGACTGATTCGTTTCTGATGGCACGTGACGGGGACTTGGTACACTGAACGCGCCAAGCGCATTGTTCAGGTATTTCTAGAATGGCCTAACTCTCGGCCTCGCCGTTCTTGCGGCTGTTCAGCCAGTCCAGCGCCTGCTGGATTTCGCTTTCCGGTCTTCCAAGCGCGCGCATTGCCCGCGCCATCACCTCGCGTCCTTCGGCTAGTCCCTCTTCGCGCCCTTCGGCAAGTCCTTCCGCGCGTCTCTCCTCTCGGCCTTCTGCGCGTCCCTCCTCGCGTCCGCGTCTTCTTTCTTCGATGAGTTTTCCAAACGCGAATACCATTGAACGGCCTACCTTTCGCGTTCGCCGTTTCTGCGGTTGTCGAATCGGTCGAGCGCCTGCTGGATTTCGGTCTCGGGCCTGCCGATCTCGCGCATTGCCCGAGCCATTTTCTTGCGTCCTTCGGCTAGTCCCTCCTCGCGTCCGCGTCTTCTGGCTTCGCTGAGTTTTCCAAGAGCCATGACCATGATCCAAATTCCCCCCTCTATTACAAGCCCGACGATGAAGACCGCGCCTCCCACGTCCGCCAGTCCGCTCAGAAACGTCTCCAGGTCGCTACTGTTCAGCAACTTATACACAATACCCGCAACGCCCACAAGCATATAGGCCCCAATTGCCCCAAGATGCTTGAGGTCGCCTTGGTCCCATTGGAAAAAGAACAAAACATATCCTTTCAGCGCGAATGGAAACCCCGGTTCCCTTGCTACCGCAATTATACCATCAGAGGATGAACCTTGAGGGGGAACCTGATACCCTTTGTGATCGTGTCGGCATTGACTGTGTAACGAGATTCTGAGGGGACCTATGAAGTACGACGTTATCGTAGTTGGCGGGGGAGCGGCAGGGTCAGTGGTGGCGAGCAGACTGGCAGAGGACCGGAATACCTCGGTGCTGCTGCTGGAAGCGGGGAAGGACTACCCGACCCCGGACAGTCTCCCGGACGAGATAAGGTTCGGTCACACCAGGTTTGCTGAGGCCCCGGACTCGGAGCACAACTGGGCATTGCGAGGCACTATCACCGAGGAGCAGGGCAAGATTCACGTCGCGCAGGGCAAGGTGATCGGCGGAGGGTCGTCCATCAACGGCCAGGCGATGCAGAGGGGATTTCCGGAGGACTTCGACGCATGGGCTTCTCTCGGCAATGATGAGTGGTCATACGACAAGGCGCTGCCCTTCTACAGGAAGATGGAGCACGACCTGGACATACAGGACGACTTCCACGGAAGCGACGGGCCGATGCCGGTCAGACGCCGGCAGTCCGGCGCGTGGCCCGCTATCCAGAAGGCTTTCCATGATGCGTGCGTAGCCGAGGGATATGGTGTAACCGAGGACGTAAACGGCCCGAATCCCGCAGGTGTCGGCATATCTCCGACCAACAACATAGGCGGAGTCAGGGTGAGCGCCGCCATGGCGTATCTCAATCCGATGCGCCATCGTCTCAACCTGACGGTTAGAGGCGAGGTCTTCGTCCGAAGGATACTGTTCGAGGGATCGAGGGCCGTCGGGGTGGAAGCGGAAAGCGGAGGCGAGGTGTTCACGGTCGGAGCGGAGCGAGTCGTTCTGAGCGCGGGAGCTATCAGGTCGCCGCATATCCTCATGTTGTCCGGCGTGGGCCCAGAAGACCACCTTGAGAAGTTTGGAATATCGCCTGTCGAGGCGCTCCCTGGCGTCGGACAGGGGCTACGGAACCACCTCAGCGTCCACGCCACGTTCAAGGTCAGGGATGGAGTGTCGCTCGACGCGGACCTGGAAGCGCCGCACTTCTGCCTACACTATACCTCGCTCGGCTCGGACGAGACCAACGACATGGTACTGAGAACGAGCAACGTGGTGGAACAGCGGCAGGAGCGTACACCCGGTATGCGGACAAAGTATTTGTCTGGCGACGTACCCCCGGACAGGGCGGCGCGGATATCCTGCACGCTTGGGCTGCCCAAGGGATCGGGATATGTTCGGCTCGCGTCCGCCGACCCGGGTGTACAGCCGGAATTCAACTACTGCTATCTCCGGCACCCGGACGATATTCGACGGGTGAGAGAGGGGCTGCGGATGGGCGTCCGTCTCATGGAGTCCGCCGCCTACAGGGACGTGTTCGATCACAGAATCAATCCGACGGACGAGATCTTGGCGGATGACGACGCATTGGACCTATGGCTGCGCCAGACGGTCGGCAGCGCCCGTCATGTATCCGGGACGTGCCGGATAGGACCGGATTCGGACTCGATGGCGGTAGTTGACCAGTACTGCCGTGTAAGGGGAGTGCAGGGACTCTGGGTTGCGGACGCATCGGTGATGCCGCGAGTACCCAGGTCGGGCGGTATTCATCCGACCGTAATCATGGTCGGCGAACGCGCCTCGGAATGGGTAGCCGCGGGTTGATCGCCTTCCGAACACTCGTATAGCCAGTGTTGACGTCCCCCGCGTCTGGCGGATGGGCGAGTCTCCGACAGCGCCACAATATGGCAATGAAACCGTATGGGCGGAGAGGCAGGGGATGACGGCATTAAGACAGACTTATAAGGTCAATAATAATTTTAGGGGGTTGACTAGACATAGTATAATATAAGTAAGCCTAACGGCCTGATCTACTACCGACAATAGCTGACGTTTACCAAACCCATTGTGTCCAGGAGGTCGGCACATGGCGAGCGGTCACCTATCGTTGATGGCGCACCTGATGCGCAGAGCCGGATTCGGGGCGACCAGGGATGAACTGGAGCGTCGCGCCGCCGCCGGGTACGAGGCGACGGTCGAAGACCTGTTGCACCCGGAAGCCTATGATCCGATTGATTACTACGATTTCCTGCGCTTCCTCCCCCTGCAATGGAAACCGGACACCCTCGGCGGGGTAGGTCAGTCCGGCTGGGTGTGGCGCATGATCAACACCAAGGCCCCTCTCCAGGAGAAGATGTGCCTCTTCTGGCACCAGATATTCGCCACAGGGGTATCCAAGGTTGATCACTACGACGAGGTCGTGGACATGATTGACATCTTCCGCGACATGGGTCTCGGTAAGTACAGGGACCTGCTCCTGGAAGTCTCCAGGAATCCGGCCATGCTCTACTGGCTGGACAACCACGAGAACCATGCCACGGCGGTCAACGAGAACTGGGGACGCGAACTCCTGGAACTGTTCACGATGGGCGTCGGCAACTACACCGAGGAGGACGTTTACGAGTGCTCTCGCGCCTTCACCGGCTGGACCATGACTCCCAAGCTACCCAGGTATCACATGGGACGCTGGGACTGGCACTTCGAGTATCGCCCTAAAGACCACGACGACGGTGAGAAGACCTTCCTGGGACACACTGGAAACTTCAACGGCGAGGACATAATCGCCATAGTCCTGGCCCAGCCCGCGACCGCCAGGTTCATCGCGCGGCACTTGTACGGTTTCTTCGTCGCCGATGAGGTCCAAGTCCCGGCATGGCAGGATACTCCTCCTAGAGACCCCGCGGCTGTCGAGGTAATCGCCGGGGCGCTCGCCGAGTCCGATTTCGACATGCGTCACACCCTCCGTGTGCTGTTCAACTCAGACTTCTTCAAGGAGGCTCGACTCACCAAGGTCAAGAATCCTACCGAGGTTGTCGTTGGCACGCTCAGAATGGTCGGCGGCGCTGAACTTCCGAGCCTGGAAGTGTACAGATACTGCGATCAGATTTCCTACATGGGGCAGGACCTGCTCAACCCGCCGAGCGTCGAGGGATGGCACTATGGCGCGGAGTGGATCAACAGCAGTTCGCTGATGAAGCGCGCCAACTTCGTCGCCGAGATGATCGCGCAGGTAGATCGTCCGGGCGTCTCCGACATCATCGAGCGCGTGAAGGGCTCCGGCGAGTCACCGGAGTCCGCCGTGGATGCCTGCCTCGAAATGCTTGGGTCCGTAGTAGTGAAGGACGAGACGCGCGCCGAGCTGATCGAACATGCTTCGGCCCGGGGAGCGTTTGAATGGAACGAGATAAGCGAAGCTGAATCCGCCCGGCGCGTGGCCGAGATACTTCAGCTCATAGTCGCCACAAGGGAGTACCAATTTGCGTGAGTAACGGGTTCGCACCCCATTCGATCTCTTCGGCATTCATACCAGCCAGTGCTTTCAGAAGGAATCGACATCATGCTCACGAAGATTATCGGCAATCGCGTTTACGATTTCAGCCACTCGGTCGGAGACCCCAATGATACCTTGATGCCGGTCGCTCTCGCTGCCGGAGACCAAAACGAGATGTTCGCGGTCATCAAGGGGATTCTCGAACTCTCCCCCGGTGTAAAACGGATCACGCTTGGCGACGCTCCCGGAGAGGAGCGGATCATAAATGTCATCGGAGAATACGGCGAGGGCCCGGGGCAGTTCGTGTGGCCTTCCGGCGTCGCGTTAGATTCGGCCCGAAACATCTATGTTACCGATGCCTGGACGGACCGCGTTTCCGTTTTCACCGTAGAGGGAGAGTTCATCCGCTCGTTCGGCTCGCCAGGAAACGGGGACTGCCAGTTCCGGAGACCCACCGGCATTGCGATAGACCACAATGACAATGTCCTGGTGGTAGATACTCTCAACCACCGTATCCAGAAGTTCACTCCGGGTGGAAAGCTTGTTTCACAGTGGGGGACCGGTGGGTCTGCCCCCGGAGAATTTCGAGAGCCCTGGGGGATAACCGTTGATAGTGAGGGATGCATATACGTCGCCGACTACAAGAACCACCGTATCCAGAAGCTCGACGGCGGTGGCGGGTTCATTTTCGAGCTCGGAAGCAAAGGCGCGGGCGAGCACGAATTCGACCATCCCTCCGATGTAGCAGTGGACCCCGATGGCGATATCTACGTGTGTGACTGGGCCAACAACAGAGTCCAGGCATACGATTCCGAGGGAAGATACATCACGACGTTCATCGGTGACGCGCAGGAACTGTCCAAGTGGCAGACCGATTTCGTTCGCGCCAATCCTGACGTGTACAAGGCGCGACGCCGGGTCTATACCTTGGAACCGGAATGGCGTTTCGCGCTGCCGATGGGGATCGCTTTCGACAGCCACGGCTCAAGGCTTATGGTCGCCGATACCCAGCGTTGGCGCATTCAGATATATAATAAGCTGCTTGACTACAGCGAACCCCAGTTCAATATCTAGCGTGTAGGAACGGTGCGGAAGTGACGGTTGACCCTGAGATCGAGTCTGATAACATCAGGCTAATGAGGCATGAAGCGCCTCTGGAACAGCCACTGGTGGAAGAACTCTTCGCGTTCTGGGAGCCGATATTCGGAGGCCCCATAGACATTACGCCAGAGACGCTACTCGGAAGTGAAGGGGCGCAGTCTCTCATCACAGTCTATACCCGGAGATTGGAAGACTCTCTTGCCGGGGCGTGCCTCGTAGCGACCTCACATTCGCTGCCCGCCCTGGGAGGACTGGGTGAAGTCGCCACCAGCCCGCAGGTGAGACGCTCGGGCATTGCTACCCAGCTCTCGCGACAGGCCAGGGACGATTTCGCGGAGCGTGGTGGACAGGCTATATTTCTTGGCACCGTAAACCCCGGCGCGGCGAGGATCTACTTCCGGCTGGGCTGGCGCAAGATCGCGGGGGCGAACCTGATGGTCAATGTGCTGGACGGGCGTTCGCCCGAAGAGTTTCTCGTGGACTACTTCCGGGGCGTGGGACCGGCGCAGGTCAGGGAGCCGTCGCCAGCCGACCGCGTTCCGATGATACCCCTGCTGGTGTCCCCGCACGACTGGCAGATGCTGGATTCCAACACGGCGATGATGTCCACGCGCTACGCGGTGCAAGACTCGTGCCTCGGCCTTTATCGCCGTTACATGGCGCTGACCAAAGACGGAGGGGGAGCGTGGTTCTGCGCGGCTGACGAGCTTGGACAGCTTTCGGGACTCTCTACGGCCCAGTTGGACGGAGCGGGCGGCTGCAGGGTGGACGGCTTCACACGCAGAGAGAGCCTGGATTGCTGGAACGCGCTGATCGGGAGAGCGGTGGGCTGGGGAGCGAACAGGAACTCCTCGCCGATATGGGCCTCCGTCTCGGTCGAGGACGATGAGAAGCTGGCGCTGTTCGAGTCGGCGGGATTCGGCAGCGCCAGCGTGGGCGAGTCCTTCGACCTGGGCGGCAGGGAGGTGGGGACACTCCGTCTTGAGTTGGCGTGAGTCTCACCGGGGCGTCTAGCCGGTTCTGAGCGGGCGGAAGAACTCCCTGATTTCCTCGGCCAGAAGCCGGGGCTCTTCGAGCGCGGCGAAGTGCCCGCCACGAGGCATCTGAGTCCAGCGCTGCAGGTTGTAGGAGCGTTCGGCCCACTCTCTTGGCGGCCTGCTGATTTCGGCGGGAAACGCCGCCACTCCGGTCGGGACTTCTATTCTCTCATCGCGCTCCATCGTCCAGTCGTATCGCTGGTTTTCCTTGTACATGCGGGTGGATGAGCTTATGGACTCGGTGACCCAATAGATCGTCACCGTGGTCAGCAGTTCGTCCCTGGTGAAGCGTCTCTCTACGTCTCCGTCGCAGTCGCTCCAGGTGCGGTACTTCTCAACTATCCAGGCGGCGAGGCCAGTCGGGGAGTCGTTCAGCCCGTAGGCGAGAGTCTGGGGCTTCGTTCCCTGGATGTGGGCGTAGCCGCCTTCTGCCTGCTGCCACTCCTCGCGCTCCCTGACCAGCGTCTTCTCAGCCTCCGACAACTCTCGCGCTCCGGATCCCAGGTAGGGCGTGGGCCTTGTGACGGAGGTCAGGTGTATCCCGATCATGCTGTCGGCGTGGCCGTGTCCCAACCGCGAGGTCACACCGGCGCCTATGTCGCCGCCGTGCGCGGCGAAGCGCGGGTAGCCGAGTCCTGTCATCAATTCTACCCATAGAGCGGCGGTCTTTCGCACCTCCATGCCCTGTTCCTGGGCGTGGTCGGAGAACCCGAAGCCGGGCAGCGAGGGAGCCACAACGTCGAACGAGTCGGCCGGGTCGCCACCGTGAGAGGCCGGATCGGTCAGCAGGGGGATGATCTTGTACATCTCGAAGAACGATCCCGGCCAGCCGTGCGTGATTACGAGCGGCATGGGATCGGGACCCTTTCCTCGCTCGTGGATGAAGTGGATGCCCAGCCCGTCCACGTCGGCCTTGAAGTGCCGAAAGGAGTTGATGAGCCGTTCCTGGGCTCGCCAGTCGAATCCGGTTCTCCAATACCCGGCCAACTCTTTCATATAGCCCAGGTTGGAGCCGTAGTCCCATGCCGTTCCCGGCAGTTCATCCGGCCAGCGCGCCGCCGATATGCGCCGATTCAGGTCGTCGAGGACCTCGTCGCTCACGTGTATGTCGAATGGTCTGATTTCCATGATCTAACTCCAATGCCCGAACTCATCCCTTATATTGCGTCGTGATGGTATCCTACCGCACACAGCCGTTTTGCGCAGTCTGCCAGGTCGCACGGATGCCGATAACGCGCCGCAATAGCCTCATGGAGTGATGCAGATGAGAGATTTCGACGAGTACCTTATGGAGTCCTACGAGATGCGGGAGAAGCTGGTGGCGGACAAGTTCAGGCCGAGGTACCACTTCGCGCCGCCGGAGGGCCGCTGGAACGACGTCAACGGCGCCGTGTTCTGGAAGGGCAGGTACCACATCGGCTATCTCCAGAAGATACCCAACGGTCCCGGCGAACGGGACTTCTCAAGCTGGCAGCACGTTTCCAGCAGGGATTTACTCCACTGGCGTTATCACAAGGCGTCGCTGCGGGAGCCTCTGGAGGGCAAGAGGGGCGACTACTTCAACAGCGGCGACGTGATGGCCGGAGCGGACGTGCCCACAATCATCACCAACATGCCCAGGCGGGGCATCTGCATCTACCAGTGCCACGACGACAACCTGGACGACTGGGTACCGCTGGCCGAGAATCCGGTCATCCCGCTGGACCCCGAACCGCAGGACGATCAGGACATATTCTCCAGCGATATGTCCTCCAGCAAATTGCCGGAGTGCGTGATCTTCGATCCGAGCGGCTGGAAGGAAGGCGACGTTTACTACGCCCTGATTGGCAACAAGAACCACCGCCCCGGCTACGAGGGCGACTGTACCAGCCTGTTCAAGTCCAAAGACCTTAGGGAGTGGGAGTACATCGGGCCGTTCTACAAGTCGGACAGGAAGTGGACGGAGGAGATAGAGGACTGCGCGTGCTCCAACTTCTTCCCCTTCGGGGACAAGCACATGCTGCTGATGCACACTCACCGGCCCTACGGCAAGACGCAGTATTACATCGGGCGGTACGAGAATGAGCAGTTCTACCCTGAGATAAATGGGCAGTTGAGTCACTTGGGCAGCATGGTCGCCGGACCGGAGACGCTGCTGGACGACAGGGGCAGGCGGATATTCTGGGGCTGGGTCAGGGAGGCGCGGGGACATGACTGGGAGAAGTACGGTTGGAACAGCATAATGACGCTGCCTTGGCGCTTCACGACCGCCAGCGACAATAGCCTGCTCATAGACCCGGTGGAGGAACTGCGCGCTCTGCGCTATGACGAGCGTCAACACGATGACATCACTCTGTCGGAGGGTGAGGAGAGGACGGTCGCGGGGTTCGAGTCGGACTGCATGGAGATCAGGCTGACAATCGAACCCGGCGACGCCGCGCGGTTCGGGATGAAGCTGCTGCGCTCGCCCTGTGGGGAGGAGGAGACGGTCATCACCTACGACGTCGAGCGGCAGCGGTTCGTGGTGGACTTCGAGAGAGCGAGCGAGAACGAGAACCTGTCCTACGGACGGGATATGCGAGACCTTGGCAGGGGCGTTCGGCAGCAGATCGTGCCCTTTGCTATGGAGGGCGAAGGGCGGCTGGATATTGACGTGTTCGTGGATCGCTCGATCATCGAGGTGTTCGTCAACTCGCGGGTCTGTATCGTGCAGAGGGTTTATCCGACCAGGGCGGACAGCAAGGGCTTCAGCCTGTTCAGCGAGGACAAGCCCATCCGTGTCAGGAACATCGTCAAGTGGGAGATGGACGCGACGAATCCGTGGTGATGCGGTGTGCTAGAATTCAGGGTGCATGAATATGCTTTTGAAGGGGGAAGTATGAGGGATGTGGAGACAGTAGCGCCCACGCAATCATCCAGGCCCACCGCGCCAACCCGCCCGTTGGAGGAGATAGCCCGCTTGGGCGACGAGATATACGAGCGAGACATCCGGTCGCAGGTGGAGACCGGCCACCACGGCGAGGTTGTCGCCATTGACGTGGACAGCGATCTCTGGGCAATTGGCGACAACGTGATTGTCGCGACGGACCGCCTGCGGATGCGACGCCCAGAAGCTATTGACGTCTGGTGCGTACGGGTCGGGCACCGCGCGATGTACCACTTTGGAGGGCGTCCCATTCGGAGAGCCGAGTGATAGAGGGCGTAGTAAACGCCACCCGCGAGCCCGTGATAACCCTTGCCGTGCAAGGTCCGTCGGGACGGGCAAGGGAAATCGAGGCTGTGATTGATACAGGCTTCACAGGTTTCCTCACGTTGCCGCCCGGGCTGATTTCGGAACTGGGGCTTCCCTTCGTGGCTGGCAACCGCGCGACTCTGGCCGACGGGAGCGAAGTTGTCTTCCCTTCTTACGGAGTCGCAGTGATGTGGGACGGCCAGATGATATACGTAGAAGCCGACGCCGACACCACCCCGCTCGTGGGTATGCGACTGCTGGACAGACATAGCCTGTACGTGGAGGTCGAGGACGGTGGTCGCGTCGTCATCCAGGCCAGAGAGTAGCTGAGCTATGCTTTCCTCTTTCAACGCTGTCTATGTGGTTGCGTGGGGGTCAGCGGCTTCCTGCCGATCTGCCGCCGTCCACCATGTACACGCCTCCGGTGCAGAAACTGCTGTCGTCGCTGGAGAGGAACAGCATCAGCCTGGCCACTTCCTCCGGCTCTCCGTATCGCTGAAGCGGCAGGCGGTCGGCGGCGGCCTGCTTGATCACATCTACGGTCACTTTAGAGTCGTCCATCGCGTCCACGCGCATCTCTTCGATAGAGCGCATCATGCGGGTTTCGATAGGCGCCGGGTTGACGGTGTTGACCCGGATGCCGTCAGGCGCGAACTCCAGGGCGGCTGTGCGCATCAGTCCGATGACGGCGTGCTTGCTGGTGTTGTACGCGGACATTTCAGGGCTACCGCCGATGCCAGCGGTAGAAGATGTGATGACGATGCTGCCGCCTCCGCGTTCGCGCATCGCGGGGATCGCGTACTTGATGCCGAGCCACACGCCACGCACGTTGACCGCCATCACGCGGTCGAAGACGTCTATGGGGTAGTCGGTTATGAGAGACAGGACTCCCTCGATTCCAGCGTTGGCGAGCAGTATGTCTATGCCGCCCCAGCGTTCGACGGCCTCGTTGATGTAGGCCCGGGTCTGATCCGGCTGGGTGACGTCGGCGACGGTGTAGCTGGCTTTGTCCTCGCCGATTGACTGCGCTGTCTCACGGAGGGCGGCTTCGTCGAGGTCAACGAGGGCCACCCGCGCGCCTTCATCGGCGAATAGTCGGGCGGCGGCGCTTCCGATGCCTCCGGTTGCGCCGGTGATTACTGCCACTTTTCCTTCCAGGCGAGCCATTTTCATTCTCCTTGAGTATAGTCTTACATGGCGGTGAAGCCGCCGTCCACGACCAGTTCGGCGCCGGTTATGTAGGAGGCTTCGTCGGAGGCGAGGAAGAGCACGGCGTAGCCTACTTCTTCGACGCGACCGATGCGACGCATGGGAACTCCCAGGTTCACCATGTTGCTCCGCATGTCCGGGTCCCTGGCCGCGCTTGAGGAGCGCATCGGGGGCATAGCGCCCGGATGCACAGAGTTCACCCTGATTCCGTCCTCGGCGTACTGCACGGCGGCGGACTTGGTCACTATGCGAACCGCGCCCTTGGAGGCGTTGTATCCCATGTGGATGACGTTCTGTCCGACGATGCCGCTGATGGAGGATATGTTCACGATGGAGCCGCCGCCCGCCTCCTGCATCTGCGGGATAACGGTCTTCATTCCCAGGAACACGCCCTTGGCGTTGATGTCCATGAAGTTGTCCCAGGCCTCAGTGCTCAGCGTGTCCGGGTGGTGCGTGCCGCTGATGCCGGCGTTGTTGACTAGGATGTCCAGCTTGCCGTAGCGCGCGAGCGTGGCCTCGAGGGCCTCTTCCCAGTTGGCCTCGCTGGTGACGTCGAGCTTCATGAAGACCGCGTCGCCGCCCGACTCGGCAATCTCCGCCTCGACCTGCCTGCCTTCCTCTTCCATGACGTCGGCTATGACGACCTTCGCGCCCTCACGCGCGAATATCCGGCACTCCTCGGCGCCCATTCCGTTCGCGCCGCCTGTGATGATCGCGACTTTTCCTTCGAGTCTCATAGTTCACCTCGGTTAGTTGTCAGTATTCAGTTGTCGGTTATTGGTATCGGTAAAGGATACGGAGCGGTTCGTGCGTTGGTTGGATAATCTGCCATTTATACCGAGTACTTCTCCACTGAATCGGGGTTTAGCTCCAGGCCGAGGCCGGGCTTGTCCGGGTACGGAGACAACATGCCGTCGCGGTGTTGGGGGAACTCGGTGTACCAGATGAGGTCGGCCTCGTGCGCTACTTTCAGGTACTCGACAACCTTGAGGTTGGGCGTCGCGCAGCACATGTGCAGATGCACTAGCTGGACTCCGTGCGGCGCCACGGGCAGGTCGAACCCGTGCGCCATGTGCGCGACCTTCATCCACTCGGTAATGCCTCCGACGCGACCCACGTCCGGCTGAACGATGTCGGCTCCGCCCCTGGAGATCAATTCCTTGAATCCGTACTTGGTGTACTCGTGCTCGCCGGTCGCTACGGGTATCGTTGTGGATGCGGCGATCCTGGCGAGGCCGTCTATGTCGTCCGCGAGCACAGGCTCCTCGAACCAACCTATGCGGTACTGCTCGAACTCCCTGGCCATGTAGATAGCCTGCTTGGGATGGTAGCCATTGTTGGCGTCAATGTAGATGTCAACATCGTCGCCAAGCGCCTTGCGGACGGCGGCGACCCGTTCTATGTCCTCGCGCTCGGACTGGCCGAAGTCTTTGCCGACCTTGATCTTCACGCGAGGTACGCCCTGTTCGACCCACTCGGTTGTCTCGGCGATAAGTTCGTCAACGGTAAAGTTGGTCCATCCGCCTGAGCCGTAGATAGGCACAGGGTTCTGGTACGGCCCCAGCAACCTGTAGAGCGGCAGGCCAAGAGCCTTTGCCTTAAGGTCCCACAGACCGATGTCCACGGCGGACAGAGCGCAGAAGGCGATTCCCTTGCGTCCGTAGCCCCGCACGCGCCAGAACATATCGTTCCAGAGCTTTTCGATGTTGAAAGGGTCCTGTCCGATCAGGAGGTCCTTGAAGCCGTGCTCGATGACCTCCCGGACCCCCGGACTCGACTGTCCGAGTCCGACGCCCTCGACGCCCTCGTCGGTGTGGATGTGGACGAAGAGCTGAGAGCGCCCCCCGGAACCTGGCGGCGGTGGCGGAATCGTGGCATCCTGGATTGGCGCGGCGTTCGGGTAACTGAGGACTGTGGTGGTTACGTCGGTGATTCGCATGGATTGTGGTCTCCCGGCGCTGAGAATGAAGTCGCGCTTGCTGTCCGGTGATTCTTGTTGGTGGATGGGGGTAAGCCCGTTGAGTATCGTAGGCGGTGTTCTGAGTAAACGCAACTGGCACGCTCCCGGAGCAGAGTCTTGTCGCAGGATCCACTATTGGCCACATTGGGAGACGTGAGTTTTAGTGCGCCTGCTGACATAAATCAGCTAAGAATGAGTTTATGCGAGAGATTAAATTCGTAAAAAATAATCTCGGAGCACCTTTAATTATTGGCGTGACTTTACTTACAGTGACCTTAGTAGCTAAGGGCGGCTGTCTCGTTTTGACCCGGTAGATGTGCGGCTTCATCCGGCAGTCGTTTATCGGCGTCCCGACCGGAATGAAGCCATGTGGCAGGAGGGACTGACCATGGTAGCGTCTGAGTACAGAACGACCCGTAAAATCGCGTTGTGGATAACGGGAAGCGTATTTGCTCTCGCAATGCTTACGGCAGTGGCAGCGATTCTGCTGGGTTGAATCGCGTCTCAAGTCCATGCGAGCGGCGTATAGATTTCCTGTTGCCGCTTGACGTAAATGATCCGCATGGGCCGACCGGGCAGAGATACTTTCAGCCTGCTAGTTGGCGCTGATGTCGTCGAACAGCGCGGTCCAGGTCTCGTAGTCGCCTCTGCCCGTTCCGAAGCGGTGGGTTATCGTGCCGTCGCCGCTGATCGCTATCTTGGATGCCTGCCTGTTGATGTTCAGCGCCTCCAACATGCCGTCGTCGGGGTAGGCGACCGGCCAATCGAGGCCCTTCTTCTCCCTGTCCGCGTCCAGCATCTCAACGGTCTCGAATGGACTGGTGCCGACGATGTAAAACGCGACTTGGTCACTGTAGTCCGTGCCAACCTGTTCATTGAGGCTCCGCAACTCGGAGCGGCAGGTTGGTCAGAAGGTGGCATGGAAGTACAGGAACACCGGCTTGCCCTCGTCGGTGAGGCTTGAAGAGGTGACTTTGGAGCCGTCCAGCAAGCTCATTCCGAATTCGGGCGCGCTCATGCCCACTTCGTAGCCGACATCCACCGTCTGGGCTTGAGGGGCGGTATCAACGGTGGGTGCGACGTTTGTTTGGGCTTGCGGGGCGGTATCAACGGCCGGTGCGGCGCCTGTTTGGGCTTGCGGGGCGCTTTCAACCGCGGTCGCAACGGCCTGCGCCTGGGGCGCGGCGGGGATTTCAGTTTCTTGGGAGTCCTGCGCCGAACCGCATCCGACGAGGACGGCCGCGGTCGCGCATAGAGCCAGTAGTAGGGGCAGTGAAAATCTGATGTTCATGTCCGCGCCTCGCAGTGTGTTGAGAGCGATTTGGCAACGATGCTATTTAATCAGGATACGGGAAATGGCTCTTAAGCACAATTCGGTTGGAAGCTCGTATGCAGAGCTGGTTGGTCGCGCGTGGTATGATGGCCTTTATGCTAATTTGACCGGCGGCAGGGAGTCATGAGTAATTTGACCACGCACATAATTTCGAGCAATCAGGCGTCCGGGCGTGTATCCGACCGGAGGGTCGTCTGCTTCGGGATGGTAACGCCCGCAAGGGCGCTGGTAGTTGACGAACTGCCCGAATGGAACTCAGGGGCGCTCTGGACCGAAGGCGCGGAGTTCGTTTCTGACGACGCGGCTATCGTGGCCGGACTGCTGGCCGGATGGGAAGTGGACGCGGAGTTGGTCGGAAGCGCGCTGGGCGATGACGACGCCGGACGCAGGGTAGTGGATATGCTCAGAGGGATGGGTGTCAGGGGCAGTTTCGAGCTGAGGCGAGGTCTCGAGACTCCTTTCGAGGTCAACATATCCGACTCCAAGGGCGGAAGGACGTACTTCTGGAACCGCCGTCCCGAACTGCTCAGGACGCTGGACGACGCCGACCTTTCGGCGCTGGACGGTGCGAGTATGCTCTACGTGGACTGGTATGACGCGCCGCATATCGAACGCGCGATGCGCCGCGCGAAGCAACTGGGCGTCCCTGTATTTCTCAACATCGAACACGGTCACCAGGACCCGGACACGCTCGTGTCGCTCGCCCCTTATGCCACGATATGCCAGGCGGTAACGGACGCATCCCAACTGGGCGATGACGCGGACAGGGTGGCGAAACTGCTGGTGGAGAACGGTGTCTCCACAGCCCTGGTTACGCTGGCGTCGGGAGGGGCAGTGGGAACGAAGGACGGCAGGGCCTTTCACGTCCGGGCGCCGGCGCTGGATGTCGTTGATACGTGCGGAGCGGGCGCGACGTTCTCTGCCGCGTATATCGCGAGCCTGCTGGACGGGAGCGACTTCGAGCGGTCGCTCAGGTTCGCGGTCGCCGCGGCCTCGCTGAAGTGCACGGTCGTGGGACCTACGTCTTTTCCCCAGTCCGAGGTGAATAGGCTTGCGGATGGGTTGCGCTGTGTTCGAAAGGAATCACCCCCATCCTAGCCTTCCCCCGTCGAGGGGGAAGGGACTTTTGCCTACCCTTGTGAGCCCGTCAAGGGGGAAGGGGCTTTAGGCTCGACTATGCAATCATCCAAGCTGTAAGGGTCTTTTCAAAGTCAGCGCCAGATGTTGCGCAACTTACATCCCTATATGCTAAAATATGCCTGTCGCAGAACAAAAGTGCCTTTACTAATATAATCTGGAATTTATCAATGACGACAAAACCGGCCGACGAAATTTCTCCGAGGCTGATTTCATAGCTAAATCCGCCGATTTCCTGGTCACTTCATAGCTGGAACGGTCACCTGAACTCACCTGAACATGACCAGAACCCCCACCAAGACTCCACCAGGACTAATATAAATCAGAATATATGAAAGCCTGTCTTGTCAGCCGATTCTCCACAGAACCGCCGACTTTGCAAAGGCCCTGCCAAGCTGTGTAGCAACTTGCGAACGCATTGACCTGACGGTAGAATCGGGGGGAAAGACCCGTGTTGCGGCGGCGCTTTGGGATTGCTCCATAGTGGCTGCGGATTCGGGCCATTGGAGGGATCATGGGTGGTGAAGGCCGAGTAGTAGTAGTCTCTAACAGGATCCCTTCCGTATCCACGCTTTCCAGCGTGGAGGAGAGACGCAACCTTCCGGTCGGCGGGTTGGTGAGCAGCCTGCGACCCTTCCTCCAGGCTCAGGGCGGCATCTGGATGGGATGGGACGGAAATTCCGACGGCCCGGAAGTCGCCGCTTCTACTACTGTCACCGAAGCCGAAGGCATCCGGCTGGCCTCCGTGTCCCTTTCCAGGGACGAAGTCGAGGGCTTCTACAACGTCTTGTCCAACCGCACCCTCTGGCCGCTCTTTCACGGCTTCCCGGACAAGTCCACCATCAACCATGACAGCTACCCGGTGTACCGGAGCGTAAACCGAAAGTACGCCGCCGCCCTCATAGACCTGCTGAGGCCCGGCGACCTGGTCTGGGTCCACGACTACCACCTCTTCCCTCTTGGCAGCGAGCTTCGCAAGCTCGGCTGGACGGGTAAGATCGGGTTCTTTCTTCATATCCCCTTCCCCTCCGCCGAGATCTTCGGCATCCTGCCCTGGGCCAGAGAGTTGCTCACTCTCCTCTTCGACTATGACCTCGTGGGTCTTCAGACTCGAAAATACGCTCATAACCTTGAAGAGTCCCTGAGCGACGAACTTGGAGCCGAACTCATCGGCGACACCGTGCATCACAAGGGCAGAACCCTCAAGGCGCGCTCATTTCCTGTCAGCGCCGACGTCCAAGCCTTCCGCGAGATGGCGCTGAGCCAGGCGCCGACGCCCATCAGCCGTTTCGTGGAGGACTTCCCCAGGGACAGGCAACTCCTTCTGGGGGTGGACAGACTTGACTATACAAAGGGGATACTCCAGCGGATGCAGTCTATGGAGCGGCTGTTCGACGACCACCCTGAACTTCTAGGTCGCGTCACCCTCATCCAGATCTCGGCGCCCAGCCGGGTTGACATTCCCGAATACGCCCAGGAACGTGAGCGACTCGACTCGCTCGTGGGCAAGATAAACGGCAGGTTCGGTGAGGCTGACTGGATGCCCGTCCGCCCCCTGCATCGCTCCTATTCCCAGCAGGACCTGGCGCATCTCTACCGAGAGGCCGACGCCTGCCTCGTCACCCCTCTCAGGGACGGAATGAATCTGGTCGCCAAGGAGTTCGTAGCTTCCCAGACCGATGATCCCGGGGTGCTGGTGCTTTCCCGCTTTTGCGGCGCTGCGGAGTCCATGCGGGACGCCCTCATAATCAATCCTTACGACTTCGAGCGGACGTCAGCCGCCATCCACCGCGCGCTGACCATGTCCAGGCCCGAGCGACAACGTCGCTGGAATGCGCTCTTCGAGAACGTAAGCGGTCACACTGCCAGCGACTGGTGTCATAGCTTCGTCACCGCCCTGGGCGATTCGTAAGCCATCCAGCGCAGAAACTCCTCCACCTCGCCTGGCCCAGACAGACAGTAGTCCGCCTTCCGCAGCACGACTTCCGGCGTCTCCGCATCCACTACGGCCACTGCCGCTCCCTTCAGACCTCCTTCACTGGCCAGTCTGTGTAGCGCGTCGAAAGCGTCGCAGTCAGTCACGTCGTCCCCGAGAAATATCGCGCCCGTCAACTCGAACTCTCGCGCCAGCCGATCCACCGCAGTACCCTTGTTCACCCCTGTCCCGGGTCCGATTTCCATGACCATCTTGCCTTCCCGGATCTCCATGCCGCGGGTGTCAGCCAGGGACTCCAACACTTGCGACAGCGCGGACCGCGCCGCCGTAGGGTCAGGGGCGTTGCGGTAGTGCGCCGCCACGCTCATGCCCTTGTCCTCCAGGGATAAGCCCGATACTCCAATATCCCCGACTCCCTTCTCGACATCTTCCAGGAGGCCGTCCGCGACCTGCGCCTCGCGCTCCGGTCGCTCCTCTCCGGCTTTCCACACCTCCAGCCCGTGATTTCCGACATAGGTTACACTCTTCAGGCCGGTCAGCTTCCGCAGAGTTTTCACATCTCTTCCCGACACCACAGCAACCAGTTCCAGCTTCCTGGACAACTCGCTTAATATGTCCCTCATCGCCGGAGACAGTACCGTGTCCCGAGGATCGTCGAAAATGGGGGTGAGAGTGCCGTCGAAGTCGCTGAACATGCCTACGCGGTCTGCGCCCAGGATTTGGGAGAAGGAGTTCAGGTCGTCCAGGACACGGTGAGGAAGGGTCATTTCGTTGCTATGTCGTTCTCCTACTGATCGCCAAACACATCATCGAATTCGTCGTCGTCGAACAGTTCCTGCTTTCGCGCTATCGCTATCCAGACACGTCTTGTCTGACGGTTCTCACGACGCATTTCTTCGAGGATCGCTTCGTTCCGTTCGGTACGCCTGCGATTTTCCTCGATGTCCTGGACAACCAACCTGATAAGTTCTTCCATTGTGTCCTGGCGTTGTTCCGTCCGTCCAACACGCTGTTCAAGCGCCATGTCTTACTCCCGATCCACTAGGGGTACTCCAATCATACCCCACAACAGGGTATGCGCTCAGAGTATCCACCAGGTTATTGGAGTGTCAACCGGAGCGCTCAGGGGTATTCATGGAACACGCTGGCAATCACTGCTGGGAGGCTCAATTTGAACCTGCCGACCAAACTGATACAGTATCCAGTTTCCAAATGATAGAATAGATATACGGCTGACACCGAGGAGGGCAATATGTACGACTACGGACTGATTGGCGATATGTCCTCGGCGGCGCTGGTCGGTACCGACGGCTCCGTTGACTGGTGCTGTCTGCCCCGATTCGACTCGCCCAGTGTCTTCGCGTCCATTCTGGACGAGGAGATCGGAGGCCGGTTCCGCATCCAGCCCAGCGGCGCGTACAAGGGTTCGCGCCAGGTTTACCTGCAGGATACCAACATCCTGGAGACCACCTTCACTACGTCCGAGGGGGTCGTGAAGATTACCGACTTCATGCCCATTCAGGATAACGATATGGATGGCAAGCCCGATACTAACCCCGCCGTCCCACCTGAGCTTCACCGCATCGTTACGTGTACGGATGGAAGCGTGGCGCTGTGCTGTGACTATGAGCCTCGACATGATTACGCCCGCGCGGCGCCGGCGTTCAGCCAACTCCGAAGCAACGGCGCAGGCGCCGCGGTCGAGACCAAGGGCGGTGGGCAGGCCATGATGATGCTGAGCAGCGTCTCGCTGACGGCAAGCGCCGATGGTGTAAGGGGGGAGTTTGCGCTGTCGCAGGGTGAGTCGGCTGTCTTCATATTGGCGTATGGCGACGGGAGACCGGCAAATCTGGAGCGGTACCGCACGCGGGAAAAGCTTCAATTGACCCGCAGATACTGGCAGGACCTGGTTGCGGGGATGAATTACGGCGGCCTGTGGCGCGAACAGGTGGTACGATCATTCCTGCTATTGCACCTGATGATGTACCGGGGCACCGGGGCAATTGTCGCCGCGCCGACGACGAGCCTGCCGGAGACGCTCGGCGGTTCGCGGAACTGGGACTATCGCTACTCGTGGCTGCGCGACACGAGTTTCACAGTGGACGTCCTCTACCGGCTCGGAGATGTGTACGGAGCGGACCACTACATCCATTGGCTGCTGGAGCAGTGCCAGCTGAATCGCCGCCGCACGCGCATCTTATATGGGATCACGCAGTCGTCGTCTCTTGAGGAAGAGATCCTCGGTCACCTGCGCGGATACGAGGATTCCCGGCCCGTGCGCATAGGCAACGCCGCCGCCGAACACCTGCAGCTGGACGTATTCGGCGAAGTCATCGCGACTATCCACTCGCTGCTGGTGCTGAACGGCGAGATACCGGAGGAGGCCTGGGATCTGGTATGCAACCTGGCCGAGGTGGTCATCAAGAACTGGCGGCGGCGCGACCGGGGTGTTTGGGAGGTGCGCGGAGAGCCACAGAGTTTCGTCTATTCGAAGGTGATGTGTTGGGCGGCGCTCGACACGGCGGCGTATATCGCTGCGGCGGTGGAGCAGAGGCGGCTCTACCGGCGATGGGCGCAGGCCGCGTTCGTCATCAAGACGGAGATACTCGACCTCGGATGGAGCGAGTCGAAGCGGGCGTTCCGGCAGCGATACGGCAGCGACGCCCTGGACGCCTCCAACCTGGCGATACCCTTCTTCGGCTTCATCCCCGCCGAAGACCCGCGTGTGCGGCAGAACCTGGACGCCACCGAGCGGGAACTGGCGGACGGGCCGCTGGTGTGGCGCTACCTCCCGGAAGAGACGGACGACGGTCTCGACGCGCAGCCGGAGGGCGCTTTTACGATGCTGAGTTTCTGGCTGCTGGGCAACCTGATCTACACGGGGCAGACCGACAGGGCGCTCGACCTGTTCCATGAGACGATGGCGCGATGCTCCAACCACCTGGGCCTGTTCGCGGAGATGTTCGATCCTTCGACCAACCGCCAACTGGGCAACTTTCCGCAGGCGTACTCGCACATCGGCCTAATTCACACGGCGCTGAACCTATCCGGCTATATCGTGGATACGCCGACGCGGCTCATTCGCCGGCGCGAACAGGGGTAGGCGAAAGTCCCCCTCTCAGCCTCTTGATGGGGGAAGGTCAGAGCCTGCCCCGTACTCGATACGGGGATGGGGGTGAACTGCGCGCGGGCAACGTCTTCAGATATTCATGTTGAGGGTTATCGTCATTGGTTGCGGGGGTTGCCGTTGAGGAACGGGGGCGGGTTGGCCTCGCCGGATTCTATGGCCTCTTTGATGACGGGGTTGGCGTCTAGCCAGCGCGCCAGTTCCTCGAAGGATTCTGCGCGGCCCTCTTCTTTGCCCTCCGCGCGACCCTCTTCTTTGCCCTCCGCGCGACCCTCTTCTTTGCCTTCCGTGAATCTTCTGGCCAGGTATCTTTCGGCTATCATTCTGAGTCCCTCCGCTGTTGCCGCGATTATGAGCGAGTAGGCCGCCATCGCGGGCACCTGAGACGATACGGCTTTCATTATGGCCGCGTATGTTTCCGGAGGCGAGTTGGAGACCGCGGTCCTGATCTCGCTCTCAGCCGCGTAGTAGGTCGCCGCCAGAACCTGTATTCCGAAGGTGATGTAGTAGAACCAGGCCCAGGGGCTGTCGAAGCGGATCAGTGGCGGCTGTCCGCCGCTGTCCCGGTCGGTGTTCGGTTCTTCGGAATCCGCCATGCGCGCCTCACTGTCCGTGGCCTCTCTTCCTACGAATATGATAGCGCACCGCTTGGCAGGCGTCTATGAGAGGAGACGATTTCAGAAGTCCCCTCCCCCCTGAGCGAGCGCGCTCAGGCTCGTTAACGCATCGTTATCTCCATGATATAACAACTTTGTTATCAATACGCACTTGACCGTCATGCTAAAATGCACTTATCTTGTGTTCACAATCGTCATTGGGTAACATTGTAGAAAATCCCAGGGCAATCGCGCTCTCGGAGCGATGACTTGAATAATAGAGGATGAGCCAATGTTCAGAGACAAATTTCGTCCGAGTCAACCTTTCCACGGAATAGCGAGGCTTTTCGCCCCCACGAGGCCACGGTTTCCGACCCTCGTAATTCTACCCCCCCCCCGTAGTTAATCCCATATATCTACGCCCCCTAACCCTCTTTTCCCTTATACTTCTGGCCCTCGCGGTCGCCCTGCTCTGGCTTCCCCCAACCGGCTCCATCCACGCCCAGGACGCATCGAGACCCAAGATCACCGCAGGCCCGGTCATCGCGTCCACGCCCGCAAACGGCGACACCTACCGCAGGGGCGAGGCCGTCGTGGTAACCGTGACCTTCAGCGAGGCGGTCACCGTCTCCGGCGAGCCCCGCGCGCGCCTGGACGTGGGCGGGCAGAAGCGCTGGGGGCGCTACGACCGCTCCGAACAGGACGGGACACGGCTGGTCTTCTCCTACAAGGTCAAGAAGACGGACGCCGACGAGAATGGCGTCAGCGCAAAGAAGAACGCGCTGGGACTGAACGGCGGAACCATCGCCGACACAGACGGCAACGCCGCCCGCCTGAAATCGCCCGCCCTTCCCGACCAGCCCGGCCACAAGGTGGACGGCTCCCAGAAGCCCGCTCGTGGTGAGCCTGTCGAACCACCCGCCGTGCAGGAACCGGTGATACAAGAACAGGAGCGAGAGCCGCAGCCAGCCGAGCCCGAACCCGTGCCGCCGGACCCGGACCGGGAGAAACTACGCCAGACACCGCCGGATACCACCCCGCCCACCTATTCCATTTTCTCATTTCGCAGATATGATCCCGATTCCGGACGGTGGTTAAGTATTCAGCCGACCACTTCACTGACTGTGGGCGTAATCAGGCTTCGTGCCACAATCACTTTCAGCGAGCCGATAGACGAGAGCCGGACCACCATCAGGTATCGCGTCGGCTCCGGGCGCGAGCGTACCTTCTCCTTCGCCTCAGGTGGATCGGCCTCGGGAGAGTGCTACCCCGTCCCACCCAACTCATATGAATGCTACTACACGCCGACGGCCGGGGAGAGCGGCCTCTTCCGGGTCCGGGTCACCGCCTACAGGGACATCTCCGGCAACGCGGGCCGGGCCGGCAGCTACAACACCAAGGGCATCACCGTGGACAACAGCGCGCCCAAAGCGCCGAAGCTGGTCCTCAAGAACCCCGCAAGCAGCCCCAGCAACGACGCCACCCCGGAGTTCACCGCGACGCTCTCTGAAACCGGCGGGCGATTGTGGCTATGGCCGGACCGGGCTAACTGCGGCGACTTCTCCGGCTCTAGCTCTAGCAGACCCGCGAGGGTGGACGTCACCGATAACACCGCCCCGTACACGGCTGACATCACCGCGCGGGGAACGGCGATTCAATCCGAGGGCTCAGTCACCTTCTACGCTATGCACCGGAACGCCCTTCAGAACGCAAGCCCCTGCTCCGAGGGCTTCACCTACGTGTACGACGCCACGCCCCCGGCGAAGCCCGCCAACTTCAACGTCGCCCGGGGCCCGGGCTATGCCAGGGTTCATGCTGACAACCGGCACGACACCTACGCCACGCTGACCTGGGACAACCCCAACGACGCGGGCATAGCGAAGTACCAGTACAGGCAGAAATCCCGCTACGGCAGCTTCGGCGGGTGGACCGACATCCCGGACAGCGACGCCGACACCACCTCGCACACCGTAACAGGGCTGGCCACCTACGGCGACTACTACTACCAACTGCGGGCGGTGGACAAGGCAAACAACGTGGGCTCGGCGGCGGACGCCAACCACGGCCCGCAGTGGCTGAAAGGCGGCAGCATGGAAGGGGATTACACCCTTTCCCAGTACATAAGGCAGCCGCATGGGGGCCATGTGTTCGCCAGGACGCGCTTCTACGACATTGACGACGACGACCTGACCTACAAGATGTGGTGCACCGACTGCGAGGAGGGCGTCTCGGCCACCTTCGCCGAAGCCTTCGTGATAGATGACGATGGCCGGATACTGAACACCGCAGACACCCGCGGCTTCTTCGGGGCGCCCATGGGCCCCAGTCGCAACCCCGCGTTCACCGTGTGCGTGGAGGCCAGTGAATCCGGCGGCCTGAAGCTCACCCGCTGCTTCAACATGTCCACCAGCGGCGGCCCTTCCTAACAGCGCCGCTGACGACAGGCGCGACAGGCAGGAAAGGGGCGCGGTTTTCCATCGCGTCCCCTCTCCCTTAGTCCATTCCCCCTCGACGGGCTGATAGGGGTAGGCATTGAACTTGGATTGGCGGAGTCACCCCCATCCTAGCCTTCCCCCATCGAGGGGGAAGGGACTTTTGCCTACCCTTGTGAGCCCGCCGAGGGGGGAAGGGCTCTATCATGGTTCGTCTGCCGGCGAATTATCCGAGGAAGTGGCGAAGGTGGGCAGCCTCTTCGACGAAATTGGAAGTATTGGTCGCCACGTTCCGGTTTCCCACGCTGGCCCAGATCGCGCTTGTCAGTCCTTCATGCACCCGTTCCAACTCGTCGGTGTATTGACTAACCACGCTCATGTAGGAGTCGCCCAGCAACTCCCTCACGCGCCGCTCATTGGTGAAGCGCAGCGCCGCGCGCAGGTCGTCGTCCATGTTGGGATAGACTTCCCGGATGAACTCGATATCGCTTTCGGACAGAGACGCAAGCCCCAGCAGCTCGGGAGGGACGCCTATGGAGTACAGCGACGCCGCGAATCCGATGGCCCTGGGAAGCGTGACTCCACCTACGCCGCCGAGGGAGCGTCCGTAACCGAATAGTCCGACGTGCATCTTGCGCTCGCGTCGCCTGGGCACATGCGCCGACACCGTCGTGATGACGTCCGTAAGGTCGCGCACCCGCGCCTGGTACTCCTCGGTGGACTTGTCTATGATCTCCTTCGCCCGATCCTGGTCTATGGACACGGGGTCGGTGCGTTCGTGGGCAAGTATCTTCGCTATGCCGTCCCGTACAGTGTCTCTGTCGTAGTCGTACTTGAACGCGGACTGGACCGTAAACGTCTGCGCGCTCGGATATTCCTCAAGCGAACGCTCTACGTTGGTAGGCCCCAGGTGTCCGCGGAATGGCGCGGAGCCTGCCCCGATGATGGGGTAGAGCGGCAGCCCCAGCTTTACTTCCAGGTTGTGCAGTCGCAACAGCCCCACTTTCAGGATCAGCTCGGCGGCAACCATCCCGTAGTTCAGCGCCGGGTCGCTCCTCGCGAGGAACACCCTCTGGTACGGCAGGTCCCTGTCCCGCAGATACTCCTCGACTATGCGGTCGCAATAGAATAGGTGCTCCATATCTTCGATGAGCGGGATCACCCGGATGCTCTTTGGGTAGAACTCTCCCACCCAGTCCTTGACCGAATGTCCGTCGAGTACCGTCCGATCTTCCTGCCCTACGATCACCTTCCGATAGTAGGCTTCCACCATCGAGATTTCTTCCGCGGACGTCGTAAGCGGAAGTATTACCTCCTGGATCGGCGCGACATGACTGTCGCCATAGAATCCCTGCGCCATGTCCCAGGAAGAGGGCACGCTCTGGAGCGCTTCGACCATTGACTTCCGCATGTCCTGCTCGACACGCGGGTTGGGCACACGCAGCGTAAGCGCCACGTCGCTGCCGAGCCGGACGTCATCGTTGAAGAAGTCGGGGTGGCCGGTGAGCAGCTTGCGGACGACCTGGTTGTCGGCTTCCTTCCCTTCCGAGTCCCACATCTGCTCATCGCAGCCCAGCGCGAACACGTCCACCGCTTCCTCGACCTCGCCATCCCCTCGCAGCACACCGGCGCTGTCCGCAAAAGGCGCGGGCGAGGCGTTGTCCGGGTGCTGGGTACTCATAACCTTGGGAATAAGCGTCATGACACACCTCCTATTACGATTCCATGGTATCGTGGAATCGGGCTGGCGTGAAGTCTATCCCCTGCTCCCGGTGTCGACTCATCGGATATCTGTCCGCCGCCGAACATCCCGGTTACTCAAGTGATACACTTTTCCGTCGCTCCAGTGGTCCAAAGTGGCGCCGTACTTGATACGGGTGGCATGGGTGATTCACACCACCGGGCGCGCCAGTGTCTCAGGCGACACCTTGCGCGGCAGCCACTCGCCGTCCGACGAGCTCCCGACCAGCTTCCCGTCCTTCACGATCACTTTCCCCCTGAGCATCGTCTTCACCGGGTACCCCTCGCACTCGAACCCCTCCCAGATGCTGTAGTCGGAGTCCGCGTGCAGATCGTCGAGTGTGAGCGTCTTGCGCACGGCCGGGTCTATGAACACCAGGTCGGCGTCGCTGCCCAGGGCGATAACACCCTTCTGCGGGTACAGCCCCAGGATTTTTGCGGCGTTGGTCGAGGTTATGTCTGCGAACCGCGTCAGTGACATCCCGCCCTGCGACACGAACTTCGTGAACGCCACCGGCAGCCTGGTCTCGATGCCGTTGTGACCTCCGCACACGCTCTCGATGGTCTGCCCCCAGAACTTGACGTCCTTGTATGTCGTGTATTCGTCCGTAGCCGTCGTGGACACTCTGCCGTCCATCAGCCCCAGCTGCAGCGCGTCCCTGTCCGCCTCGTACTTGATAGCCGGGTACGTGTGTATCTTCGTACCGTTGGGCTTTTTGTAGTCGTCGCAGGTGAACTCCAGGTAGTTGTGCAGCGCCTCGCCGTACACCGGCTGACCCCGTTCCCTGGCCTCGCCGACGGCCACAACGCCCTCTTTGGCGGTTACGTGGACGAAGTAGATCGCGACCTCCGCGTGCTCGGCCATTCTGATAACCTTGCGGAAGGAGACGTCCTCCGAGATGTTGCTGTGCACCAGGTGCAGGTTGTGTCCTTGGTCCCGTCCCTCTCGCTTCAGCTTCTGCTCCATGTACGTCACCATGTCGTCGTCCTCTGCGTGGACTGCCATGATGCCGCCGTGATTCGACACTTCCTCGAAGATGGCTTGCAGATGTCCGTAGGGCACACGGCCGCCAAATGTCGTGAATATCTTGAAGCTGGCTTGGCCGGCCTGGATCGCCTCTCCGATCTCTCCAATAGTCTGAGGGCTCACCGCGCCCGCGAGGATGTAGTGATACGCGAAGTCAATGTAGCTGTGGCCGTCGAACGCCTGGCGCCGCGACTCCATCTGTCGCATGATAGGGTCCGGCGAAACGGGATCGTCCGGCGTGACCGGAAGCGTCCCTGCGAAGTCGAGCAGCGTCGTAACGCCTCCGAATGCAGCCGCGCGCGTGGCCGCCTCAGGAGGCTGCGTAAACACCTCCGGGCGACCTGCCCACTGCTCCGGCACCGGAATACCGATGTGGGTATGCGGCTCGATGCCGCCCGGAAGCACGATCAACCCTGTCGCGTCCACGACCTGCGCCCCTTCAGTCGAAAGCGCGCCCGGATGCGCTAGCGCGGCAATCCTCCCGTCCGCGATGGCAACATCCACCTCCAATACCCCCTGCGGAGTCACAATCCGCCCGCCGGTAACAATCGTGTCCAACATGATGGCCCCCTGCACCTGTGCTTATCGCCATAGTATGTTCGAGGATGACTGGCGTCAAGGATCGGGATGAGTGCGTCACCCCGATGCGGACACTTTGCACGGCAACGCCGCAATGCGGCGCTAGTAACCCCTGGCTTCATCCGTACCGAAAGGCTGCACACCGGCGTGTATCATGCCTGTCTCGGGATTGATCATAACGCCGCGGGGCCTCGAGAAGCCTCCGCCGGTAGATGGCTCAGGGACGATTTCCACATTATGTCCCATGCGGGCCAGCGCCTCTACAGTCTGCGGGTCTATCCTGTGATCTACGAAAGTCTCTCGCTCGGCGGCATCAACGCTCGGCGCCGTGATAGCTTCCTGCATACTCATCCCGAAGTCCACCACGTTGGAAACGACGTGTGCGACGCGGCAGATGATCCTGCGTCCGCCGGGCGCTCCAACCGTGAGGAATGGGCTGCCGTCTCTGAGGAGAAGCAGGGGCGTCATGTTGTTCAGGCCCCGCTTGTACCCGGCTATCGAGTTCGCGGCGCCGGGCATTGGATTGAAGACGACCATGCCGTTGGTGAGCAGAACGCCGGTGCCCGGCACGACGACGCCTGACCCGAAGCCTCCCACCGCGGTCTGCGTGCAGGCGACCATGTTCCTGTCGTGGTCTATGACGCTGAAGTGGGTGGTGCAGTCGCCTTCGCTTGGCGGCGACGTTGGCGTGGCGCCAAGCGGCCCTGGCTGGGGATCGTAGCGCCAGGGGTCGTGCAGGGGACTGTTGGAGTACGCGACCCACGGCTGCAGCTCGCGCTCTTCTTCCAGCCTGGCAACCTCGCGATCAATGGAAAGGGCGATCTTCCGGGCATACTCAGGAGAAAGGATTCCTTCGAGTGGCGTCGGCTGGAATTCCGGATCTCCGACGAAGGTGTATCGGTCGGCGAATGCGTGTCTGGCCGCCTCCGTAAACAGGTGCAGGCGCTCCGGCGAGGCGTGTGAAAGGCGGCCCAGGTCAAAGTTCGCCAGGATATTGAGCGTCTGAAGCGCCGTGATCGTGCCTGAGGGCGCGGGCGAGCCGAGCAGTTCATATCCCCTGTATGAAATCTTTACGGGCTTGAGGACCTGTGCTTGGTACTTTGACAGGTCCTTCGCGCTCAGAACGCCGCCGTTTCGTCTCATCTCTTCTTCGATTGCGGCCGCTATCTCGCCGCGGTACAGGGCATCCTTGCCCTCTCTGCCGATCCGCTCGATGGTGTCGGCAAGGTCTCGCTGGACGATCTTCGTTCCCTGCGTTGGTGGGTATCCTTCCGCCAGGAAGATGCGCGCCGCTTCGCTGTACCGGACCAGGTTGGGCATGGCTGTGGCAATCGTAAGACAGGCGGTTGGGTCGGCCTCGAACCCATATCTTGCATAGTGGACGGCCGGCTCCAGCAGTTGCTCCAGGGGCAGGCTGCCGAATAGTTCGTGGGCGCGACACATGCCTGCCGTTACCCCCGGCACGCCGACGGAGCGGTGTCCGATTGCGTTGGCGCGGTCCTCTACCTCGTATATGCCGTTGCCCTCGACCGTCTGGCCGACCACGCGGAACATGTCCTCAGTCGCTGCCATTGGCGCCCTGTGGCCGTAGTCTATGGCTACGGTGCGCCCCTCGGCGGCCATGTGAACAATCATCTGGCCGTGGCCGGCGATGGAGGAGTTCCACGGCTCGACAACATTGAGGCAGAATCCCGTCGCGACAGCGGCATCCACCGCGTTTCCGCCGCTCTTGAGCACATCAACGCCCACCTGGGCGGCTATCGGGTGTGCGGTAGCGACGGCCCCGTTCTCGACAACCACCTCGTCCTTGTCAGGCCGCCAAATGCTGCGTGTGTTCAATGGCCCAAGTCTCCCATGTCATTTTTGACCTTCATATGTATCATACGTTTCGGCAATCCATGGGCCAGTCCCCTACGCCGCCACCCTGTACGCTATGCAGTTTACAATCTCTATCGTCAGCGGCGGCTGCGCCAGGCCGGTTGTCCCAATCACAGCCCTGCATGGCATACTGGAGATGAACTCGCTGTAGATCTCATTCAGCATCGGCCACTTGTCCATGTCCGTCAGGAAGACGACCAGCGTGACGACACGACTGTAGTCCGTTCCCGCCGCTTCGAGCGACTGTTGCACATTCCGGAAGGCGGCACGATATTGCTCTTCGTCGGACTCCCCCGCGAGTACGCCGTCGAACCCGGACGCCGTCGTTCCCCTGACGTGAACTTTGATCGCCCTCACCTTCAGCATCCGCGTCAGGTCTTCGTCGAAGTAGTCCCCGTACAGCCCCACGCGGTACGAGTCGAGGTCCGTCGTCTGGTGCCGCCCGTCTGCGATAATGAGGTCCAGAAGCGCGTCCCTTTCCTCGAACGGCAGCGCCTGGGCGTCCTCTATGCTCATGGCGTCCAATTCGGCGAGAGTGTAAGTCATCGGTAATTCTCCTATCAGCCATGTTCGATTATCATTCATCGAGGACAGTATCGCAACTAAACAGAAAGCAGAAAGGAAAGCGTAATGAAATTCGGCGTCAACCTCATCAACTTCGGTCCGGGCGCCAACCCCGAATCCCTGACCCGCTCCGTCAACCTGGTCGAAGCCATAGGCTACCACCTGATCATGAGCTCCGACCACATCGCCGTCACGCCGGACGTCAGTTCCAGGTACCCGGCCCCGTTCTACGAGCCGCTGACGACGATGGGTTGGCTCGCCGCTACCTCCCGGTCCATGGAGATCGGCACCACAGTCGCCATCCTGCCGTACCGAAGTCCGCTGGAGATCGCGAGGGCAGGGGCCAACGTTGATCAGCTTAGTGGAGGCAGGTTCATCCTCGGCGTCGGAGTCGGCTGGGCCAAGCGGGAGTTCGACGCGCTCAACGTCCCGTTCCGCCAGAGAGGGGCCATCGCTGACGACTACCTCGCGGCCATCAAGGCGCTGTGGACGCAGGACGTCGCTTCGTATGAAGGCCGGTACGTCTCGTTCAGCGACGTGGACACCGCCGCGCGTCCGGTCCGCGAGCCTCACCCGCCCATCTGGGTCGGGGGCGCGAGCGACGGCGCGCTCCGACGGACGGTGCGCTACGGAGACGGCTGGCACCCTATCAGGATACGGGTATCCGATTTCAGGGACAGGGAGATTCCTCGCCTGCGCGAGATGGCGGACCGTGAGCGGATGCCTATGCCCGCGCTCTGTCCGAGGATACGGCTGCGCATCACCGAGTCGCCCATGCCCGACGACCGGCGCATCGCCGGCGAAGGCAGCCTCGACCAGATCAGGGCCGACCTCGAAGGACTGCAGGCCCTCGGCTGCACCTACGTCCTGCTCGACACCTACTACGACGATATCGAGGCCACAACCCACCACGAGACCGCATGGAGAATGCTCACGACAGTATCCGAAAAAGCCATTGATCTGAGGAACGAAACGGTGCGGTGACTTCCAACGTCAACATTGTTCGTTGAGGCATTCGGTCAGCCAGCCGGTCCCGCGACCATTGATTGCGAGGAAGAGGACCTTTACAGCGTTTTTTGACGCCGTCTGAACTGATGGGTTGGGGCGAGCCCTCATCCGATGAGCACGGGGAGATGGTCCGGCGTTGGTCTGCCATTACACAGACCTCTAATCATACACAGCTACACTGGATTCTAGGTCGTTGCGCTCTTCGACCTGGCGGCCTCAGTCTCTTGAGCTAGGGACTTTAATTGATCTAGCACATGACCAGTCCGATGTGGATAGGCAGCAAAAAATATCTCCTTTAGTGGCTTCCCGTTGAGCAATAAGTTCTCCATATCAAGTTCCACGCCATCCCCTTTCAATTCGAAAGTCACCTGGACTTGTGCAAGTGGCTCGTCGAGCAAGTCAGCCAATCCTGACCTCACCAACATATCGATTATGTCACTACTGATCTTTTTCTTTGCTGCCACTATCTCCATAGCGCCAATCTCGGTTTCCTCGATGAGATCGTTCAGCCGCGCAACTTCTTCATGCAGTTGGCGCATGGCTTGGATGTCGGAATCAACAGAATCCAACATGGGATCCGCCACTACTTCTTGAAACTCTGAACGGATCGCAGAAACACGGGACGCCAAGTCGTTGATGCGGCTAGTCATGGTGTTTTCTATCTCCTTGATAGTTGGCAGATGGTTCTGGACGTGAGCATCATCGTGACACCGGTCACATACCAAGTCGTGATCGTAGTGACAGGTCTTCTCAAGACTCCAGTGACTCCATGTGCGCCACTTGCCACAGCGTTGGCAATCTCTGCCAAGGGGCTCGCCGCAAGATCGGCATTTGTGGCTGGACGCGGGCGATGCGACATCACAGCTATCACAGATTACGATCGGAGCTTCTCCACCTCCGGAGTCTCGACTTCGTGGCGCTAGCGTCCACTCGCGTCTTCTCTCGGGGAGTCCGTGCGTTATCGAATTGCCCGCAAGATCGAGAACTATGCAGTCGCCGCCGTTGGGTTTCGGCCTCAGACCACGTCCTACCATTTGTAAGTACAGCGCCAAGCTCTCAGTTGGTCTGGCAATCACAATACATGAGGCATCCGGCAGGTCGAAGCCTTCGGTAGCAACGGCGACATTTACCAAGACTTTCAGATCACCCCTCTTGAATTCTGCTATCGTTTCCGCGCGTTGAGCAGGGTCTGTGGAACCAAGGATTAGTTGAGCAGGAACGCCAGCTCGATTAAAGACACTCACAAGATTTTTAGCGTGTCTCACAGATACCGCATAGACTATTGTCTGTCTATCACGAGCGTGCTTTAGCCAAAAATTGCGTACGCCTGCCGTCATAATCGCGGGGTGATCTTTATTGGCACGTTCGATACCGGGCTCTGTGAAGTCTCCTGTGCTACCGATCTTACCGCCCTTAATTAGGCGACCAGAGCTAGGAATTCGGATTTGGGCGTTGCACAAAGAACTCTCGGCCTGTAACTCGACGACCTGCGGACCGCATGTAAGTCTATTGAACAGATGGTCAAACCCTTCTCTTTTGGATAGACGCCATGGAGTCGCGGTCAACCCTAAAATACGACCTGGCCAATACTTCATAGCCAGTTCCCATCCTTTAGCAGTAGCGTGATGGGCTTCATCAATCACCATCAGATCCTGTCCGTCATATTTGCTCCACACTCCCGGTTCCACTATTCGACGACTCACGGTTTGAGCCATCAGAATAATCACCCCACCCGCAATAGCTGGTGCAGGCTTCCCTACAACCCAAGGTTTATCGCTGTGGGCTGACAGCCCGGCAGTATTAGTCAACACTTCACCGGTCTGACCCACCAGCTCCTTTCTATGTGTGAGCCAGACAGCTTTACGGCCACTGCTGAGGTAGCCTGCTAGCAGGTGGGCTGCGATGACTGTCTTGCCTCCTCCAGTCGGAAGCTGCATCATAACCCGTGCGTTCTCGGGTTTAAGTGCCTTTTGGAGCTGTCCGAGGAGATCACGTTGGTAATCACGTAATTCGATCATGATAGGTTGGCCCAAAGGATGATGCGGTAGTCGGTCTCCATACCGTTCTATTTTACACAACTATACGGTGCAATACTCAGCGCTTGATAGAGGGAGTCCACAGTGCTAGGGTAGATTCATGCAGCAGGCTTCTATCTAGGGGTGTATCCATGAGCCTGAACATCAAGAATGGGGAAACCCACCAGTTGGCGAGGGAGCTTGCTCAACTGACCGGCGAGACCATGACGGGCGCAATCACCATAGCGCTCAGGGAGAAGCTCGACAGGGAGAGACGCGAGCGCAGTGTCGAGGTCCGAATACAGAAGCTAAGGGCGATACATAAGCGTTGCCGCGACCTGCTGAAAGACGGGCATCCGCTGTCGAGCATGGGGACTTCCTCTATGATGAGAACGGGTTGCCGAATTGATCCTGGATACGTCCGCGTTGTTGGTCGTACTCTTCGATGAATCTGACGCCTATTTTCCCAAGAACATGGTCGCGTAGTTCTCATCAACCGATGGCATTGTGAGTCCGATTTCCGAAAGCGCCCTGGTGAATTTGCTTATATCATAGACGCTGGTATCGGCCAGATACCCTTCCACTGAGTCAAGGGATTGGACCAGGACATTCAGGTCCGTGTCGTCGCCAAGGTCGGCCGCCACCTGCAATCTCGACTTCCAGTCCTCCAGCGCAACGCGCTCGGTCACGTGTCCGTCGCTTTCCATACGAGCGAAAATCCGGTCTGCCGGAACCGGGTCTTGATGCACGATGTTATAGACCTCGCCAAAGTGTTTCGGATCGTCGGCTATCCTGGCGATGGCATTGACCAGGAAGTCCACGGGGGTCATTTCAAAGTACCAGTCCGGTGCCAGGGGGGCGCATCCCAAGCTTGCGCAGACCCTGATTATCAACGACAGGAAGTCGTTGGGATTCACTGTGCCCGCGAGGCTATGGTGGCCTATGTTGCCCGGCCTGTATATGCACACCGGCAGTCCGCGAGATACTGCGCTCCACACCAGCCGTTCCGCGACCCATTTGGCCTGGTTGTAGCCTCCTTCCATGCGATCTACGAAGTCGTCTATCTGATCATTCTCCAGATACGGAGCGTCGTCTCCTCCCGGGAAGACTCCGTTGGATGAAATGTACTGGACCGGCTTTGGCGTAGCGGTGCAGGCGAACCTGAGCGCTTCCAGTGTGCCTCCGACGGTGTGGGGACTGGCTACGGTGTAGGGGTATGTATAGTTGACGGAGGCGGCGCAGTGGAATATCAGGTCAATTTCTTCCGCCAGCTCCTGATACTGATCGCTGTTCAGTCCCATCCGCGAATGTGTAAGGTCCCCAAGTATAGGAATTATCCGCTCACCGGCGGACTGGCCGTCCAGTCCATAAAACTCAAGGGTCTCCATCACCCGGTTGGAAGATTCGCCCTGCCCGGCGTTCCGGTCGCGTACAAGGCAGTAAAACCTGGAGTCCCGTCCTGTGGCATGAATGATCTGGTCGAGCAAGAAGGAGCCAAGGAATCCGGTCGCTCCAGTGATCAGGATTGAAGACGCCTCGCTCAATCGGGTAGTTCGCACTTCTGCCCTGGGTGAAATCTCCGGGTCAAGGACTGAGTCTTCAGCCAGCGAAATTCTCGATTCCATAGTCACACTCCCTTTTCCGTCTGTCTGTTGGGCATTCCGATGATAGCATAAGCGCAAGTCTTTGCCAGAAATCGCCAGCGGGACAGCCTCTGAACCAAAGAGGGGACGGGTATTTAGTCCGTCCCTCCTGGCGTTCACGCTGTCGGCTCCGAGTTGGCCGGACCGGCGTCCACCAGTATGCATCTCAGTGTCGTCCGACCTATCTCTATACCCTCTCGCTCATTGAGAAGTTCGCTCAAGTGGACGTGGTTGGCGCCCGAGTACCGGGTGCGGGCGAGGTCCACAACTTCGACGATCACGCTGTCGGGGGTGGCATTGGCAGGCCCGCGACCTCGGTTGCCGTGGGCACGTGCGGCTGCTCCCTCCTTCCGGTAAGCCGCGAGGATACGCCTGGTGTGGCGGGCGCTCAATCCCATCAGTGTCGCTGCCTGTTCCGTCGTCATCCGCTCATCCAATAGACAGTTGAGTACTTGGAGTCTTGTCTGCTCTTTCTGGGTCAATGTCACATTCTCCATGATGTGACATTCTTGCTGAACAGTTAGCTGTGACGTTTATGCTGAATAACGACACCTAGCTGGCACAGCGGACCCAGCACCGCAGTCTCTCCAGGTTGCCACAGGATCGATAGGGTCAGCCGTCGGGCAACAATTCGGTACGGGGTTTCGGAACCACGCTACTTGTCGCTCATGACCTTGATGTATACTGCGCGTCTGACGAGGCGAGAGTATCCAATACAGGGAGCTGGCTCGGGCCTGAGACACATCGGTCAATTGCTATGGGAGAATATCGGATGAAGGTGAGTCTGAACCGTGAGATTAAGGCATATTGCCCGGACTTTGGGCCGGTGCGCCAGCTCCTGAGGGATAAAGGCGCGGACTTCATCGAGACCAAGGAGCAGGTGGACCGCTATTACAACCTGCCAGAGCTTGCAGAGAGAGAGGGCGCGCGGAGGCTCAAACTCAGGACGGAGGGCGAGAGAAGCGAACTGATCTACTACCGGGACTACCAGGAGGCGGACACGAGGGTGAGTCACTTTCAACTCTGGCCGCTGCCTGACCCTGAGACCATTGAGGTACTGGAGGCCGCTCTGGGCATGCGCGTTGTGGTACGAAAACGACGTGAGCTATGGCATAAGGAAAACATCAAGTTCAATCTCGATGATGTAGAGGGTGTTGGTCGGATATTCGAGCTTGAGGCACAGGATAAGGATGGTCACGACATCGAGGCACAGGTGGAGGAGTACCGTCGTCTCCTTGTCCCTCACATAGGCGCATACATAACCGGCTCCAACGAAGATCTGGTTAGGAGCAACTCTGAATAGGTCGTCTGATGTGTTCACTGCCCCGGTGGCTGCCCGCCTGCTACTCGACAAGGACGTCCGAATCCTGATGCTGAGGCGATACAACACGGGATATTTAGAGCCTATCCTAATCTCGATTCAAGAAAGGGGGAAATTCTCTGTGCAGACGATAATCAACGACCCCGGCAACTTCTCGTATGTAATTGGGCCATACAAACAGCCCGTCGCTACTGTTTCGCCGGGCGAAACCTTCATCGTGGAGACAGCGGACGCATTCGAGAATAGGATTACCTCGCCGGAAGACGACATCACGCAGATAATCACGCTGCCATACGTGAACCCGCTGACAGGCCCCATCTATGTCGAAGGTGCGGAAAAGGGAGACACGCTCTCTGTGACCATCCACTCCATCGAGGTTACTCGCGACTACGGCGTCAGCGCGCTCATCCCGGAGTTCGGAGGCCTGTGCGGTACGGTCTTCACACGCACGCTCAATCCACCATTGCCGCCACGCGTCATGCTGCATCCCATCAGGGCCGGTGAAATCATCTTCTCGGAGGACCTCGACATCGCCGCTATTCCCTATGAGCCGTTCTACGGCACAATCGGCACCGCACCGGAACTCGAAGCAATTTCCTCGCTCGCCCCCGGCTTTCACGGTGGCAACATGGACGCAGCCGATGTCTGCCCCGGCAACACCATACACCTGCCCGTCAATGTACCCGGCGGTCTGCTGCACATCGGCGATGGACATGCCGCGCAGGGCGATGCTGAGGTCTGCGGCGTTGCTACCGAGATACCCACACGAGGCACTCTCACCGTTGAGCTCATCAAGGGGCATCATGTCGCCACGCCGCGAGTCGAGTCTGACGAGTTCCTGATGACCGTAGGCAGCGCCCGCCCGATGGAGGATGCTGCCCGCATCGCCTTCTACGAACTGGTGATGTGGCTGGAATCGTCTTACGGCATCGAGCGCCTGACAGCATACCAGCTCTGCTCGCAGGTCGCGCGTGTGCGCCTCGCCAACATGGTGGACATACTATACTCGGTCGTCGCTAAGTTTCCCAAGCGCTACCTCCCCCGAAGATATTGAGGGACAACAAGCCCAGCGCCAGTTATGATTGAGCACCAACCAAACGACTGAAAAGGTTCCCGCCTCACCTGCTATAATCGTCGGCAGCAATTGAGGAGGCCGGGCTGATAATGGACTTGGAATTGAACGGCAAGGTAGCGATTGTGGGCGGCGCCAGCAAAGGTCTGGGACGCGCGTGCTCGGAGGTTCTGGCAGAGGAGGGCGCACGGGTGGCGATGTGCGCGCGCACAGCGTCAGACCTGGAACGGGCGGCGGACGAGATACGAGGCGCTACGGGAACAGAGATTTTCACCTTCGCCGGTGACCTGGACAGGGAAGAGACCATTGCCGAGCTGGTGGCAGGCACGGTGGAACGCTTTGGGCAGCTGGACATCATGGTGAACAATTCCGGGGGTCCGCCGCAAGCCTACGCCAAGGATTCCACCGAAGAGCTGTGGCAAGTGTCGGCGAATCGCTCGCTGTTCTTCTTCGCGCGGATGACACGGGAGGCGCTGCCGCATCTGCGGGCCCAGGGTGGCGGACGCATCATCAACATCCTGGCCAGCACGGTCTATACGCCGATACCGAACCTGGCGCTGTCGGCGGCAACACGGATGGGCGTCATCGGGTTTATGAAGAACCTATCCGACGACATCGGGCACGAAAACATACTCATCAACAACGTGTGTCCCGGCAGCATCATGTCGGAGCGGATGATGGAGAACGTGGAGGATCGGGCGCGGGCGCAGGGGATTTCCATTGAAGACGCTCTGGAGCAGCGGGCGGAACAGACGGCGTTGAAGCGCATCGGCGAGCCGCGGGAACTGGCGTACCTGGTAGCGTTCCTGGCGTCGTCGCGGTCGAGCTACATCACGGGCACGACGATGCTGGTGGACGGCGGGCTGGTGCGGTCGGTGATGTAGATCACCCTCACCTTCTCCCGTCGAGGGAGAGGGGACTTCTGAAATCTTCTCAGACTCAGCCCCACCCACATTGACATTTTTGTCCATTGCCCGATACTATCTGACCACTTCAGGGACTATAGTCACTAAAGAGGTCAGTCATCTATGGCGACAATATCGAAGAGCAAACTGAAGGCCAACATGCTGCGGGTGTTCCGCGAAGTAGAGGCCAGCGGCGAAGAACTGATCGTTACGGACCGCAATCGGCCGGTTCTCCGCATCCTGCCTTTTGAGGATAGAAAGAGCGTTGAGGACCTGTTCGGCCCATTCCAGGGACAACTGGTCTTCCACGAGGACGTCGACGCTCCGACCATTGGCGAATGGGCTGAAGTCTAGTGGTGGTACTGGACACATCAGCTCTTCTCTTCTGGACTCTCCACCGCGAACGACTTTCGGCGGCGGCATCCGGCGCGATCTCAGAGGCCGACCGAGTGCTGGTCAGCTCGATCTCGATCTGGGAGATTGGCATCAAGGTCGCCAGAGGTGGACTGTCGATACCGCTTTCCGTCAGGGAGTATGCTGAGCGGCTGGAGCGCATTGCGCGTGTCGAAGTCCTCCCGGTCGACATCGAGACCTGGCTCGCCAGCCTCGAGCTCTCCTGGGACCACCGGGACCCCGCCGACCGTACCATCGTGGCGACCGCGGTGTTGAACGAGTGCTCGCTGGTGACATCCGACAGGGCAATGAGGAACTTCTACTCGTGCGCGGTCTGGTGACTCTCCCGGGGCCGCGCCGTGGCGCCAGCCCACCCTTGTCGTGAGCGATTCCGGCAGCTACCGCCGAGTATTCTGCGTCGAAATCCCGCCGGCCAGAGTCCCAGATTAGACACTTTCATGACCCAGTCATGATATATTCTTAATCACTTTCCGAAACACCTCCGAAACCGGGAGATCCCACGACCCAGGAACTCGTCGGACTATCCCGGCCGGGCCTTCCGGCGCAGATCGCGGATCGTCTCCCGCCGATGATAGCGGCGGACGAGCGCACGGCCTGGAGGTTCGTGGACTTCTTCGCCGTAACCATCCGTAACACCAATACCCGCGAGGCGTACTACCGCGCCGTCTGCTGATTCATGGACTGGTGCGAGCGCAGCGGGCTGCACGGCCTCGGCGACATAATGCCTATCCACGTCGCCGCCTACCTCGATCAGTTCCCGCTCTCCCGCGTCTCGGTCAAGCAGCACCTGCCCGCGATAAGCCGTTGCTTCGACTGGCTGGTGTTCGGCGGGACACTGGACACCAATCCCGCCACATCGGTGCAGAGACCCAAACACGTTGTGAGGGTCGGCAAGACCCCGGTGCTCAGCGACAAGGAAGCACGGACGCTGCTCAAGTCGATCCCAGTCCATAGAGTGTCTGGCCTCAGGGACCGGGCGCTCATCGGTACGATGCTCTACACTTTCGGCCGTGTCGGGGCGGTCATCGCGATAGACGTAGAGGACTACAGGATGAGCAATCAGCAGCGTGTGTTCCTGCCGCACGAGAAGGGAGGCAAGCAGTACCAGGTGCCCGCTCGCCACAAGCTCGTCGAGTAACTCGGTGAGTACATGGACGCCACCGGTCTGTGGCACACGCCGAAGGCGCCGATGTTCCAGGCGCTGGACATCACCAGGTCGCGTCTGAAGGGGACGCGCATGAACAGGCAGATAGCGCTCCAGATGGTGAGGCGTCGCGCCAGGGCCGCCGGACTGCCGCCCACAGTCAACTGCCACAGCTTCCGGGCCACCGGGATTACCAACTATCTCTCCAACGGCGGGTCGCTGGAGGCCGCGCACCATAGCCGCGCACGAGTCCTCGCAGACGACGAGGCTGTACGACCGTACCGGGGACAAGATCACGCTGGACGAGATAGAGAGGATCAGGTTCTGAGGGCGATGGTCTCCGACGTAGATGGGTGGAAGTGATGTTCCTTCGCAGCGGCCTTCAACCAGCGCCGCCATGGACCGCCGGCAGGCCATTTCATCTCGAAGTCTTCTCCATACAGAATACGTTCACGCACAGGCCCCAGAAATTTGCGTATCCGCAGTCCAATGTCCTTGAAGGAACACGGTAGTGGGCTGAGCAGGTCGTCCTGATTGGAATAGGCACGCAGCGCTGTCCACGCTCAGAATCCGCGTAGAAGGCAACCGTCAACGCGTCGGGCACATCGTCGGTCCACCGGGTGCGACGACGCTCGAAGCAGCGCTTCACCGCTTCCATCAAGTCGAGCCCACCAACATCGAACGTCTCGGTCAATGCCCATATGTCGTAGAAGTCCTTCATGCGGCTGTTTCGGATCCCGAGCTGAACCATTGCCTCGAACTTCTCGGCGATGACCGATACCAACGGGTACGCCAGCAGGTCGGGGGCGGGTAGGTCTTCGATCAGAGTCGGCATGGTCACCCGCTCCGGTGAAACCGCGTCGCCGAACGCGATGTCCACTAGAACGGTGGCGCGTGTCCTATTCAGAAATGCGCGCAGCCTGACACGCCGGTCCTCGTATAGTTGCCCCTCCCGAATCGGGGAGACGATCAGCGAATCGACGTCGAATGTCAGGCCATCCTCGAAATACTGGACTCCGCATATAGACTCCACCACTCCTCGAACTGCACCCTCGTCGCTGGCTCCGAATGCGAGCAGGTCAATGTCCCGGGTGGAACGGTATGGTTCTTCCATCCACACTGCCAGAAGGCTCGCGTCCTTCAGTATGAATCTGTCTCTCAGGTCGGACTGACCCAGGCGGTAGAGAAAACGCTCGCAGGCATAGCGGTCCAGTAGGAACTGAAAGTTCGTATCCTCGGCCCTGGCCCTGTTCAGAAGGCGCGCCCTGATGGAAGCGGCGACGTTGGGTCTCACAGTACCCCCGTCTCAAGTATCATGCTGAGTCTGCGCGAAGGCAGGACCCTCAGTGTGCGCACCAGCGCGTCCGTGGTTACCTTTCTGTCCTGTAGCGCATCTTTCAGAGCTTCCAGCGCCGCCTCATACCCGATAAGGCGCTGAAACCGGAAACAGTCCACTATGGTACGGGCGGGATCGGTTATGCGCGCGGGGTCGTCTCCTCTATACCATGGGTCCACGCGGCACCGCTGAACCTGATCAGGCGAACTCCCTCTCCTAAGAGCGCCGGAGGCTTCGCCTTGTGCTCGATGCCGATCCAGACATGCCGCGGCAGTTGACTCCCGATCTCATGTATTCGAAGCTCGGACAGGAGACAAACTATCGCGGATGGAACCCTGGCGCATACCGCGGCGACCGAGTAGTTCTCGGTGATCTTGGCGTCCACTATCCTATAGAGTCCCCAGCCCACTCGCTCCACCTCTCCGCTGGCCTCGAGTCCCGGATCCTGTGGTACGGCACCCCCCAGGCTATGAGCTGGCTGGGACGGAAGAATCTGCCTATACCGGCCTGGTGAAGTATGTCTCTTTCCAGAGTTACAGCCATCGCTCCTCGATCCCGAAGGTCTTCAGTCCGATCATGCTTAAATCTTAAAGGGTACGCGAGGCATGTTTCAAAGTAGGTCGGCATATTGATATAGAGTGCCTGCCCTTTTCAAATTCGTCTCTGATGCGATCCGGCAAACTTCGATGCGCCGACACTCCATTTCGGCCAGAGAACATCGATAGAGATCAGACGGAGGACGCATCCGTGCCGGACGACGGAACCTGTGGAGAAGATTTCATAAGTGTCCTCTCCCTTTAGGAGAGTCCTATGGTTGGGGAGAGCGTTATGGGCATCTGCCACCTCACATCAGGTGGGCAGAGTCATAGAGCGCCCTTTGAAACCGTCTCATTGGAACGGAGGCTCTATGAAGTCATCCCACGCCGACCTATAATGGCAATGAGAAGGTATATGTCTGGAAACAATGATGTGGATAAGGCCACGGTGCTGTTAGAGAGGTAGGTTATGCCAGGAAAGAGAGTGGAAAAGCGACCCCTGTCTATTACGCCAACGTCTGCGTCCAAACTCATGGAACTCCGTAGAGAGGCATTGTTCGGCAAGAGACGGTCTGATAGAGAAGTCAGAGTGGGCAATGTCCAGCCTAGACCTCATCCCATGAAGCCCGTTCAACACCCTGGAGACACAGGGCGGCGAGGACGTCGGAATAGACGAAACAAGTCAGAGTAGTCGCAAGCTGCGGTCACGAACACAGGGTCATTTACGTTGCATCATGGAGTAATCTTGGCTGGAGTTCATCGTGGCTCTATCTGGCCGCGAACGGTCTGTGCTCTACTGCCCGTAGAACCCGCTAAAGGAGCCTTTGGAAATAGTCGGGGACCTGCACTCAGGTACTTGACATATTCCGGCTATGACCACCCTCAACGTTCATAGGCTGGTTACTGCGTAGCAGAGGCCGGCCTCTTTCATTGACTCGGAAGTAGTTCTCCACCCGGCCGTTCGGACTTCGCCGATGCTTGTCCCTGAGTATCTCCCAGTCTTCCTTCGTGGGCTTTCCCAGGACAAACCTCATATGCTGTTCACCTCGTCGCATGGTTATGTGTTTGGTTTACTACTCATCCAGCGAGGGAGTCTCGATTGGGGGCAGACTCCGAGACAAGTCGAAAGGGGTCAGCAGTGGAATATCGCAGACAGCCACGGAAGGCGGCCAACTGAGGACCTCCTGGCTACCACCTGATGACCGCCCTACCACTCGACGGCGAAGGTCGTCCATTACTTATCTCATTGCACTTGCGAAATCAGCGTAGTTGGACAGGATCACTGCCTGCTCGTAAACCCCGTTGAATCCATCGACAGCAGACGTGTGGCGAGATTCACGTCCGTCCCCTTTTCCTCCGAGTCCCTGACGAGGACGCGAGTCGGCAGCCCCGGGACGGGTTCGACCAGCGGACGGCGTTTGACACCGGACCGAAAGGAACCATAGTGGATTTCCAAACCGGCTGTCGTCTCCGGCGCTCTGAGGTAGATCAGTTTCGTCGAGCCTCTGCTCAAGGCAATTGACTTGAATCCCTACCTTGTCGAACTCCAGTCGATGATAGTGGGTGGCGAGAGTGGACACCGGGCGCGACCAACGAGAAACGACTGTTCCAGTCCGCCCCAATGCCATCACAGACCTACGATTTCCTGGCTCAGGACCACAATGCTGGATGCGATGATGACACCGATCACGATGTATTGGAACATGCGCTCATTTATACGACCAACGAGCATTGCTCCTAGAGCCAGGCCGGCTATCGATGGAACTGTTACGATGCCTATGAGTGTGAGCCGCTGAGGCGTGTACAGTCCCGCAACGGCAAAGCCGATAACGGCTGACAGCATCAGGGTCACCAGAAAGAAAGCCATCGCCGCCCTGACGGTACGGCGCTCCCAGTTCTTCGTCATCAGATACAGCATCACCAGCGATCCCGCAACACCCGATGTGGGCAACAGCACGCCCACTATGAATCCCACCACGATACCCACAGGTGTCGAATAAGGAATATCTTTTTCGAACTTGACGAACGAGCCGATGGCAAACAGTATGATCAGAACAGCGATCCCGATGCTGAGCACGCCTGAGTCCGCTGTCTTCAGTATTGCGACGGCGAAAGGTACGCCGCAGACCGCGGCTATTGCTATCGGCAGAATCTGACTGAACGGAATGTCTCGCCACGACTTAGAGATTATCCAGATTCCCACTCCCAACCCCACAGTGCCGGAGACTACTATGACCGTCTGGGGCTCGTAGGCAATCAGCATTATGGGGGTGGCGATCATGCCTATCCCGAATCCAGTCGCGCTGAACACAAGTGAACCGAAGAAAAGCGCCAAGGCCGGTATTACCGTCTCGAACCATCCGGATGTAAATTCCATCAGGGTTGCGTCACCTCACGAACCGGCTCCACTATTCTATAGACTACCATCGGGGTAGAACCGGTCGACGAAACATCATCTCGTTTATCTTTCGCAAAGTGAACAGTTCGAGAGAGATAGAGACTTCTCGCACGAATTGAACGTCCTTCTTCATTGAGTGCGTGGAATTGTGGGTCTGTCCTGAATAGATTGCATATCTGCCACATATGACGTTAGACCAGCGACCACCGATTACCGCACACACGGATGCCGTTCCGTTCACGCAAGAAATTGAAACGTCTCGGTAGCAGTTCGGAAGTCCGTTCTAATGGTCTATGTCAAGTTGGAAGACGACCAATGGGCGTCCTCTCTTAACAAGGGATCCTAATACCGGCCCGCGGAGACCGACGTGCGCTGCTGTCTGAAGCAGTCGTTGCAGTACACCGGGCGATCACCCCTGGGCCTGAAGGGCACGGTGGCGTCCTTGCCGCATTCGGCGCAGACGACCGGGTGCATTTCCCGGGAGGGTCGATTATAACCTCCTCCTCCGCGTTGGGCACGCCTCGCCTGGCGGCAGGCCGGGCAGCGCTTGGGCTCTTTCGCGTAGCCCCTGTCGGCGTGGTAGGCCTGATCATCAGCGCTGAAGGTGAATGACTGGCCGCACTCTACACAGGATAGGGTTCTGTCCTCGTAATTCAATATTTTTCTCCGTTACGTTAAATAGTTGGTAAGTAGTCGGCCGCCTATGCGGGAGACGCAATGAGCCAAAAGAGGACCGGAGGGAAACTGACGAGGAACCGAGAGGTGAGCCAGGGAGCAACCGGGGAACTCAGGGTGCCGCCACGAAGGGCATTGTACCACATGGCTCGGCTGAAGACGGTAACGCTCCGCAGTTGCGCCTGTCGAAAAAGCGGGCTAGGATAGAGTGCAAGCTGCCCTTCATCCATAGTTGGCGCAGTCCAGAGGCCGCCGAACTTTCACTTCGACGGCTTCGCTCTTTCTAAAGAGAATCGTCACCACAGGATAGTAAAATAGTATCGTGTTCGGAGCTTTGGAGGCAGCGGGGGACAGTGAGAGCCATTACCCTTCACCAGCCCCGGGCGCAGCTTATGGTCTGGGGACTCAAGAACATAGAGACCCGTTCATGGACGGCTCCGCGGGATCTCATAGGCCAGCGCATGGCAATTCATGCCGGAAAGCGCGAGCCCCGACCGACCGAGTGGAATATCGAGGTGCAGCGGGTAGTTCTCCAGCGCGCCGGCAGCTCGCACTCGATGCCTATGGGCACTCTCATCGCGATCGCCCGGCTGATCGAGTGTATCTAGGTGGTAAGCGAACCGGACTCCGCCGGACTGGTGAACTGTCGCGGCTTCGGCGAGCTCGGTGACGACCCTGAGTACGATGCGACAATTACGACCGACTCTTACGGGGACTTCTCAATGGGCAGGTGGCTGTGGGTGCTCCAGGACCTGTGGCACGTGGAGCCGGTCTCGACAAATGGACGGCAGGGAGTGTGGACTTTGCCGGCGGCGGTCGAGGCGGAATTGGGCTCAGAGTTCTGAGCGGACAGGTTCGGAGAACTGCGAACCATAGCGGAAATTCCTTATGTGTCCCATGAATGACTGCCGGGAGACGATGGTTGAAGTTCTACGAAAACAGGAAAGCCTTCTATGCCGGGCGTGGCGGTGAGTTCTCCGGTGAGGCGGACTATGGAGTGTGGCATATAGACGACAGCGGAATCGAGCGTCGAAGGCGTCCCACGGTCCGCGGCGCTGATGTGAAGGTCGGGTGGAGAAGAGGCGGTCCTGTACAACGCGTCCGCGTCCGGTCGGTACACTGTGAGCGTCGTGAAGGATACGGGCGATGTGCATGCCTGGCGAGCGGACGAGGGTCGGTTGGCGGTGCTGGCGAACATCGTCGGCGGGACCGGGTGCCACCGGCCTGCCGACGAGTTGCTGGACGGTTGGGCGGGTGGAGACGGCAAGGCCCTGGGCAGATCCCTGTCGTGGTTCGTGGGCAGACTCGCGGATTACCTGATGAGAGATGATGAGTCAACGTAGAGCAGTTTGACGCGATGTGCCAGGATGGAGCCGGTCGCGGAGATTCCATAATGGACATAATTACTCTAGTGCGAACCAAAGAGTGGCTCTGACCGAGGCGTATCTATGTGGGTTCGCCATATAAGTTTTATGTAAAGTCCATAGCTAATCGAAGTTGCCTGATTTTGAACTGGCCTAATGTGAACCGAGACTGTGTGGCCGACGAGCGGCACCGGTGCGGAGCACTGCTCCGGATGCAGAGTAGGGATACTCCGCCTGAGCGCCAGCGAGCGGCTCCTCCAATGGTGTGTATCTGGACGCGTGGGTAGCGGTGGCCTAGGTAGTGATCGGGTACGTAGATGCCGGCTGTGGCTGCCACCTGAACGGCTGTCCTTATTTTCGTTGGTTCCGCGCTCAGGAACTGGATACCACGTCCAGAATTTCTCTACCTTCAACGAATAACTCGGTGCCGTTGGTCAGTGAGACTTGTCCCTCGATTATATGGACAATGTGATGCTCGTCGTTGCAGTGCACCTCTGCTCTGATTTGGTCGCCAGGCCTTATTCCGTGGTTATGTCCCCAGTAGTTGAGTTTATGCGTCCACGGAATCAAGTCATGTGAGTCGGCCGAATCGCGCATCCGAGTCAGTGTTAGGTGTCCCCCGAGTCTGTTGGAGTGACCGTTGGCGACACAAGAAGGGTTGAAATAGAACAGCGACGTCGCGTCTCTGACCGGTGAACTGAAGATTCAGAGTCTCCAGAGCATTCTGGAATCGGGGTACTGAGTAGAGTGGCAATCAGGACGAAGGCCGTGCAGTTGATTGAACACCACCCTAAGACTACATAGAACAGAATTGACCCCTTTTGTCGCACATGAGCAACTCAGCCCGTGATGGTATAATGTCCCCAGCCCGGCGACATCGCCGCTCACCAATCGCTGAGAGGTCCGCGATGACCAGCAAGACGGTCACACTCCCAAGAGAACACGGCAGACTCGACCGATTCCCCGACTTTCTGCCACGAGAGGATATGCAGAACACGACTCACCTCCACCTACGCTCGGTACTGACCACCCTGCTGATACACTTCGCCGACCGCGAGCGCACCCTGGTGCACGGGGATGTCCCTGTGGCGCCGACGCTCGATCCTTGGGAGGACTACAGGATACCCGACCTTATAGTGGCGTTCGGGTGTAACCTCGATCTGGTCAGCGAGCAGCGCGGGTACGCGATAGACCGCCAGGGGAAGGCGCCGGACTGGGTGCTGGAGGTGGCTTCGTCAACGACAGGCGTGGTGGACTACACAACCAAGAGGAGGGCCTATGAGCGCTACGGGATAGCCGAATACTGGCGTTTCGATCCGAGCGGAGGTGAGTACCACGACGCGGCGCTTGCCGGAGACCGTCTTGTCGATGGCAGGTATGAACCGATAGTCATCGAGACACTGGGAGACGGGAGTCTCCGCGGGTACAGCGAGGCGTTGGGTCTGTACGTGTGCTGGGAGGACGGAGAGCTTCGGTTTTACGATCCGGTGGCTGAGGACTATCTGCCCGGTCATGAGGAAGAGCGCGCCGGTCGTCGGGAGGCCGAGCTTCGGGCTGGACGCGAGCGCGCCAGGGCCGAGCGTGAGCGCGCCGGCCGCCAGGAGGCCGAATCGCGGGTGGCAGAGCTCGAAGCGGAACTTCGCCGTCTACGCGGGGAATAGACGATCCCGACCGTTTCTGGATCTCTGCGTAGGTTGTCCTGGCCGTCGCATCTGAACAGATTCTGCGGCCCGTTGCAGACTACCTAAAACCCGATAGGACATTATGCACCCTTCCGTCCCATCCTGGACTCCTCCGCACCAGATTACCGCTCGGACGAAGGTCGGAAACGACTCACCGAGGTACTGGATGATAGCACCCTGATGGAGCTCGTCCTCGCCCCTATGGAGTGCCCCTGACGGCAGGATATTTTGGGGCAGATCGCACCACCAGAGGTTAGAATGAGATAGCGGACCGGACGTGGGAGATTGAGTTGACAAAGATAGTTTGCTGGAACATCAGGCGTAGTCACACAGCCTGGGAGAGCCTTCCTGACTCACACGGAGACATCGCTCTTCTGCAAGAAGCTGGCTCACCGCCAGAGAATCTTGCCGGCAAAATCGATGTTGATCCTGCTGCCTTCCGAGATACTGAAGGAAAAGCCATCTCTCGCACGGCCATAGTTAAATTGTCGGATGAAGTCAGTGTGGAGTGGCTGGAGCCTGTGCCGCTTCCCGAAGCGCAGCCTGGCGATTTTGTGATAAGCCAACCAGGCTGCATTTCAGCGGCTATCGTCTCCCCTATCGATGCAGTTCCGTTCATAGTTGCCTCAATCAGTGCGGAATATCAGAAACCGCATCGCTCCACTGGAAAGATGTCGTGGGATATAGTTGACGCCTCCGTCCACAGGGTCATCTCAGACCTGTCCTTATTGATAGGCAAACAGAGAGAGCATAGGATCTTGGCAGCTGGCGACCTCTCTGTGTTGCATGGATATGGGGAGAACGACTACTGGAAGAAACGCTACGACACCGTCTTTGCACGAATGGAAGCACTTGGTCTTCCATTCGTTGGACCGCAACATCCCAATGGCCGCCGGGCCGATCTCTGGCCTGACGAATTACCCCGGGATAGTCTGAACGTGCCCACCTACTACCATTCAACTCAGGAGCCGGCGACAGCCACACGACAATTGGATTTCGTATTCGCGTCCAAAAGCATGGAGGACTCGGTAATGGTACGCGCGCTGAATCATCCCGATGAATGGGGTCCCAGTGATCACTCCAGACTGGAGATCATCGTCCAGTCATGAAGGTTGGCCCCACGCTTCGATTGCAACGTCCGTTCATATCTCACTGTGCTCGAAGAAATTCCTGCCAGGAGCTGAATTACAATCATCCACGAGGGCTTCGCAGAACCCGATAGGGCATTTTCCCCCCAACTGTCTCATACGCGGGATTGGTGTCCGTGGTGATGGTATGGGGAGATATACGACGCTGCGCTTTCGGGGGATCGTCTGACAACGGAAATTCGCCGTCTGCGCGGGCAATAGAGTCTCGCGCAGCGTTCCGAATTCCCTCTCAAACCCTGCGTGCGCTTGGCCACGAACTCTGTTAACCTTCCCTGCAGAGACGCGGCGACAACACCCGAGCAGTTGGCGACACGGGATGTGCTGCCGTGAGGTAGATTGGTGCAGGGCTTGGGAGTCGGTTGCTTGATTACACCGTTTAGAGACGAGGTAAAGTCATAATGCCGACCGATGAGAGAGTGGCGGCCACGAAAGGACCTTTGGCGGGAATCCGAGTCCTAGACTTCACATGGATTCGAGCGGGGCCCTGGTGCACCCGCTGGCTGGGAGCGATGGGCGCCGAGGTGATCAAGGTCGAATGGCCGGAAAGTCCCAGCACCCGGGGGGCCACGAACACCACAGTCGTGTACACGACACCCGATGGCTTGCCGATCAACCTGAACACCGGCGGCCATTTCAACGACACCAATGCCAATAAGCGAAGCATTACCATTAACACCAAGACCGAACGAGGGATTGATCTTATACGGCGCCTGGTGACCGTCTCAGACATCGTCGTAGAGAACTTTGCTTATGGGGTCCTGGAGCGGTGGGGGCTCAGCTACGAGAATATGAAAAAGCTCCGGCCCGACATCATCTACCTCTCGATGTCCGGGTTCGGGCATACGGGGCGGGACCGGGAATATAAAACTATGGGGCCCATTGCTCAGGCGCTGTCGGGTATGACGCACCTGTCCGGACTGCCAGGCAAACCGCCCGCCGGTTGGGGGTGGTCGTACTTGGACGATACGGGCGGTATGTATGGTGCTATATATGCCCTGAGCGCCCTGCATCACCGCAACGTCACCGGCCGGGGGCAGCATGTCGACAAATCCCAATGGATCAGCGGAGTGGCGCTCAACGGCCCTGTGTTCCTGGACATCCAGGCCAACGGGCGTACAACAATTCGAGAGGGTTACCCGCCGGGTAACCGAAGTCACTGGCCTGGCACGCCCATTGTAAACAATTACAGGGGCAGGACTGCGGCACCTCACAACGCCTACAGGACCAGCCCCGGAGGGTACAACGACTGGTGCACCATCGCCTGCTTCTCCAACGAGGAGTGGCGGAGGCTGATAGACGTAATGGGATGCCCTTCCTGGGCTACGCACCGGAAATTTGACACCCTCGAGGGTCGCTTGGAGTACCAGGAGGAAATGGACCACGGGATTGAGGCGTGGACGAATACTCTGGGCAAGTACGAGATCATGGAGCGGTGCCAGGCGGCGGGAGTACGGTCCATGCCTGTCCAGAGTAGCCAGGACAAGTTAGAGAACGATCCACAGTTGCGATATCGAAAAATGTACATAGAGATGGAACATCCGGTGTTGGGTACCTGGCCCCTCCAGAATGCCCCGTTCAAGATGTCGGAGACACCGGCGGTCAATAGCCGGACAGGTCCACTGATCGGCCAGCACAACAGGGAGGTGTTCGAAGGACAGTTGGGCATCAGCCACCAGGAACTAGTCGCTGGCCTAGGGGACGGCACCTTCTGGCCGAAGGACTTAAGCATGGATCCTTACCCGTATCTGAGGGAGATGATGGACTCGGACTCGCCAGTGGATTGGACTGGAATGGAGGCGGAACCAAGTCCCGTTCCGGCGCCAACAAGAACCCAGGGCCCAGACCCGACGGGCCCTTATGCAGGGTTGCGGGTGCTGGAGCTTGTCGAGGAGACGGGCCAGTGGTGTGGCAAGCTGATGGCTGACATGGGTGCGGACGTTATCAAGATCGAGCCGCCCGGAGGAGAGACCGCCCGGACGGTTGGACCGTTCTATAAGGATGTGCCTCACCCAGACCGGAGTCTGTCCTTCTGGCACTACAATACTTCGAAGCGGGGTATTACTCTAAACTTGGAAACTGAGGTTGGTCGGCGACTGTTCCGGCGGCTGGCGGAGAAGGCGGATGTGATTTTGGAAACGTACCGCCCCGGCTACATGGCCTCAATGGGGTTGGGGTACCAGGACCTGAAGAATGACAACCCTGGCCTGATCATGTGTTCTCTGACACCCTTTGGTCAGCAGGGGCCATGGAAGGACTTCCGTACCAGCGATCTGCTCCACCTGGCCGCCGGCGGGCAGATGGCCTCCTGCGGCTATACCGAGGACGACGTGCCCGATGCACCGCCCATCGCTCCTGGGGGAGGGCAGTCCTGGCACATAGGGAGCCACTTTGCCTGCATGGCCATAGGGGCTGCCTTGGTGCATCGGACGGTGACTGGCCGGGGGCAATACATTGATGCCTCCATCCACGACGCGTGCGCCCTGACAACCGAAGCAGCGGTGAACCTATATATCTACACCAAGGAGATTGTCCGGCGCCAGACAGGCCGCCATGCCTCCCCAAGCCCCACCGACACCACTCAACACCGTTGCATGGACGGAAATTACGTCAATGTCGCCGCTCAGATCCGGGACCGGATGACCTCAGATCGCCTGGATGTACTGGGGGAGTGGATGGACGAAATGGGACTGGCGCGCGATCTGCTGGATGAGAAGATGCGTCACCCTGATGCTATTACCGATAACGAACTGTTCCTCTATCTCATCGGCAATATCACCCGGGACGAGATGTATCGCGGCGGGCAGGAGCGGGGCTTCAACATAGGGGCGGTCTGGTCTCCCGACGAGGTGATGAAGGACCAGCACCTCGAGGATCGGGGGTTCTGGGCAGAAGTGGAGTATCCGGAGTTAAGCGAGAGGTTCCGGCACCCAGGTCCCGCGGGTATCCTCAGCGGCTCACCTTGGGCTATCTCGAGGCGGGCGCCTCTTCTTGGGGAACACAACGAGGAGGTCCTGTGTGGAGAGCTGGGTCTGACCGGGACTCAGCTGGCAATTCTGGCAGAGAGAAGCGTCATCTAGTCACGCTTTTCGCGGAAGCCGGCATTTCGCGCTGTGCCTCTCATGAATACTGGCGTGTAAGGCCTTTGGACAGGATTGGGGGACCGCGGCACCAGCGGTGGGCAATGTCTTCACCCTCTACTGGTTCAGTAGAGGCCGTACACCTATCTCCTTCCCGTAGGGGTGTAGGAAGAGGATGACACGGCTACCTGCTGGAGAGAAGGCGGACACGGACAGACCCTCCCGCCCCGTTCTGTGTCGCAAAGAAGATCGTGTAAACATGTCTTTGGCCACTGTACAGTTCGAATGGCAACACGTACTCGGCTCCAGCCTTCCGAAGCTGACGCTCGTAGAGTCCGTGGAAGAACGCCCTTCTCTTCACCGGATCGGCTATGTACTCCCCTTTCCTCCATTCATGGCAGCCGAATAGCCTGTCCAAGTGTTCCGTAAACTCCGGTTGATTGGCGAACCTCGTGTATCGGAGTCTCGAATGCGAACCCGACGGATGGGGTGTGGTTGCGAACCTGATTCATGGCAATGGGGGAGCGAATCCGGCGCGTGAACTCGGTTCGTCGGTGTCTGGACGCGAACTCGGAGTGAGGTGACTGGGTTCGCGCCCCCTGTTCACCTTGAGAATGAACCAGGATCGGACGTCTTCGGACAGTGGCCGCCCTTCGGTCCGCGCTGCGGATTACCGTAATGATGAAAATGAATAGGATTACGAAGAATACGACGATGTTCTCGTCTTTAGATGACCCGGCGCCAATGCGAGACTTATACATAAACTCAAAGTGTCTGGAATCAGTACACTTGGAGAGTGTGGACACGGTTATCGTTGTCATCTCAACCGGGCCAATCACCACCGGTGAGGTTATCCTCACAATCCCTCCTCATTCAGCCACGCGTTTAAGCGCATGGCTAAGAAAGCGGGTTTCCCGAACGTGCGACTACACGACGCTCGTCATGCTCACGCGACGATACTGCTGAGAGCGGGGGTTCATCCGAAGGTTGTACAAGAGCGGCTCGGAAATAGTACAATGAGTAATACATTATCAGCCGGCATTGCAGGAGCGTAGCTCAGGCTGGTAGAGCATCGGTCTCCAAAACCGAGGGTCGCGGGTTCGAATCCTGCCGCTCCTGCCATTTCCATATCCTCTTTCAGCGCCCCCGTATAGCGCGAATCGCCTTTCCACAAAGGCCCTGAACATCGAGTGTGGAAGGCGTGTTCGGACTGGAGTCGCGCCGGTCGCCGTTGTGAGGAAGATACGGGGTAGTTCCGGTGTGTTGAGACTGCGTTCGTGAAGGCTCAGCGCCGAATGGATGGCAACAGGATAGTTACCCCCAGAAGCGAAATCGCCACCGGCCAAACGATACCCCATGGTATCGAACTAAACACTCCCAGATTCTGTAGCAGTATGATCATGCCAGCTACAATCAGCCCGACCCCGAGAATATTCCTGACAACGTGTCTTCTTGACAGGTTGTCGTCCGGGGCGAACTCGACGACGCTATCTCGGTAATCGCGCGAGGGCTCGCTTATGGACTCGGGTTCCCGGTGTCCGCTGTCTGGCGTGAATAGCGCCATTATGATGTATGCCAAGGCGGCGATTCCCGCTGTCGCTATGGTCAGCAGTACCCATCCCACACGAACCAGGACAGGTTCGACATCGAAGTACTCAGCCAGCCCGCCTGCCACCCCAAATAGGAACCGGTTGTCATGACTTCTGTGGAGTCGCCGCGCTTGTCGAACCATCCAAATCCTCCTGCTCAACGGTCAGCTAAGCATATCACAATGCCCCGGCTGGGCAAGGGCAGAGCGGTGCGAGCTCATCTGACGGTGACATTGGCGGAAAGAGCTTCGATATCCACCCAGACGCGATTCCGAGATTCGGAATAGTTGGCTGATCGGTACACGTCATCCTCGATTTCCATAAACCGGGCTGGGTCAACCCAGGCTGAACCCAGCGGTGAGGCGATGTCTATGTGGGCGGCGACATTATCCGGTACTAAGAGCTCGATATCGGTAGCTCCGGCAGCGATATCTACGTATGTCTGCCCCGCGTTGGCGGGAAGCTGGACTTTGATGTCCGACGCTCCAGCCTCGACACCGAGATTGCGTACATTGAGATCCCGAAGATCGAGAGCTAGGTCCGTGGCCCCGGCGCTGATTTCAATATCTACCTCCACGTCGGGAGACACCGCCAGATTCCAGTCCGCCAAGCCAACGGGAAAGCTGATCTCGTCCTCGCGCCTGGTGTAGCCATCGTAGCTGGAATGTCTGAGGAATGGCCCGGAGGACACCATGTGGAACTCGACATCGCCATTCGCCTGTTCGCGGATGACGCGAGAGGGGTGGCTCCCGAAGTCAGCCGCCAGCAGTCTGGCCAAAGAACCGGAAACGGTTGTGTCCGAAGTGAGCTCCACGTCGCCTCCAATGAACGCCATGCTCAGATGCAGTCTCTGGGCGTCCCCCAGCGGCTCCACATACTCGGCGCGCAACGGCTCTGGTGGATCGTACTCAGGCATTGAGAGGTAAGCTGCGGCAACTACTGCCGCCAGGGTCACGGCGATAACTCCCGCGCGTATGAGAAGTGCGCGCCCCGCGAAGATGATCTCCATACCGGTTAGCAACAGCAGCACCGGCCAATAGTCCACGATCTCGAACCAGATGCCGAAGGACACCGCTCTTGTGGTTGTGAGCAGCAGAAGCGCGCCGAGCGCTATAAGCAGAAATCCTGCCAGGAAGGAGCCGCGTCGCCCGCGGTCTGTCGAGACTGAAGCCATCGCGGATCAGATCCTGGACTCAATAGCTGAACTCTCACCTGAGCCATCGTCCCCTGATCTGGCCCTGGACACCGGCAGTCTGCTGTGGAGCGCAGCTATGTTGGGTCTCAGGATAATGATGCCCAGAACCACGATACCCACAGGCCAGACGATGTCCCATCGTATTGCTCCAATCACGTCCAACTGGTGGAGCAGTATGATAGCGCCAACGACTACCAGCCCAATCCCAAGCACATTTCTAGCAACATTTCTATTAGCCATATTTCTACTTGTTAGTTCCTCGTCCATGTCGTCCTCCCCTGGTATGACCTCCGATGCAGGCTGTCTGTTTTTGGGTGTGATAATCGCCAGAGTGATGTAGAACAGCAGCGCAATCCCTACTGTGGCAATCGCCAGAAGTACCCAACCCATGCGTATCAGGACCGGATCAACGTCAAAGTACTCGGCCAGTCCTCCTCCGACCCCGAATAGGAGTCGGTTTTCACGGCTTCTTTGCAGGCGCTGCGCTTGTTGAGCCATCCGATTCCTCCTGTCCGGCATCGGCGCAAACTCGTCCAGGTTGTTCTGCGCTTCTTCGGGCTTGTATTCATCTATTGAGCGTCCGATGTCGTGAGATACCTGTTCCGATGTCCGAACACACATGCAATATTGACACGCGCGGCGCCTACCGCGAATCGGTAGAAAGGCTGGAATCTGATCGGTCTATCGGACAGGTCTTGGGTCATACTTTCGGCCAATGCGCCCGCGGACTCCGTTTGTTACACTTCGGCTATGTTTACGGGAGCATTACAATGGTTGTGGGAGTTGCCCCTGGCCCTGGAACCCCCGGAGCAGTCATGGAGAGATTGGCTGCTCATGTTTGCCCTGGTCGCAGCCGGCCTGCTGGAGGGATTCTTACGCTCGGACGTTGGGTGGCGGCCCGTAGTAGTCGGTGTGGCCATCGTCGCGCCCCTGGTGATTCCGTGGGCACGAGCCTACCCGCTCCCGGCGACCATCATAGTTTTCGGCGGATACGGCCTGCTGCACCTCGAAATGCTCATCACGAATGTTCAGAGCGCTCTGGTCAACCCTTTCACCTTGCTGGTGTTGACGCATATCCTGGTGCGCTGGGCGCCGGGCCGTCAGATAGCGGTCGGCCTCGGTGTTGCCGCCGTCTGCTGGCCGGTTGCCTGGAGCATCCCGTCGGACAGTTTCACGGGGATGATCTTCAAGAGCGTCGTCATATCCTTGCCGGTCTTGAGCGGCGCGGCCATGCGCCATCTGGCGGAATTGCGTCATGCGCGAACCGTAGAATCGCGTTTCAGAGAGCGTCACCAGATCGCCCGTGAGTTGCACGACACACTTGCCCACAGAATGACTGCTATCGCCATCCAGGCTCAGGCCGGACGCGCTGTGGCCGAATCAAATCCGGGGGCCGTCCTGGATACCCTGGAGACAATCGAAGAAACCGCCTCCAGCAGCCTGCAGGATATGCGCCAGATCATCGGTGTGCTGCGAGATACCGACGCGTCAATCGAGTCGCATTATACAGTATCCGATATCGAACGCATCGCCAACACCGGCGCGGGAGAGGTCCCGGTCAGTGTGCAGTTGGAGGGAGAATTGGATGATCTCGGCGCATCGGTGGAGGCAGGGCTGTTTCGCGTAGTTCAGGAGTCCATCACCAATGCTCGCAAGTATTCCCGCCACGCGAGTCGAATCATGGTCCGAATCAATGGATCCACCGACACAGTTCACCTGACCGTTGCCGACGACGGCGACCCCGTCAGGCCCAACGTTCGAGTCGGTTCTGGCTATGGGATCATTGGAATGACTGAACGAGTGTCCCTGCTCGGCGGTCGGCTTAGCGCGGGCCGCGGGCCGGACGGCCGTTGGGTCGTTGATGCCCATATGCCCAAGGGTAGAGGATAAGACATGGCAGTCCGGGTACTGATTGCAGACGACCAAGCGCTGATACGCGCCGGGCTGCGCGTGATCCTGGATCACCAGCCCGGTATCGAGGTGATAGGTGAAGCCGCCGACGGGCGGCAGGCTGTCGCCCTTGCCCGTCAACTACGGCCCGATGTTTGTCTGTTTGACATACGTATGCCCGAAATGGACGGCATCGAGGCCACTCGCATTCTGGCCGGGCCACAGGCCGATACACCCTTCGCTATCGTCATGATCACCACATACGACCTGGATGAATACGTGTACAACGCACTAAGGGCGGGCGCGCGTGGGTTTGTGCTCAAAGACGCGGGCCCCGAGCTGTTGGTCCAGGCGATCCACGCCGCCGCAAACGGGGATGCCCTCATCAGCCCCAGCGTGACCGCGCGGCTGCTCTCGACCTTCGCGCGGGGCACGGACAGGGGGAAGTTCGCTCAACCCGCCACACCCCTGACGGAGCGGGAAGAGGAAGTGCTGGCACACGTCTCCCACGGTCTGACCAACGCTGAGATAGCCGACGAACTGCACGTCAGCCTCAGCACAGTTAAGACGCACCTCGCCAGTCTCATGACCAAGCTCGATGTTCGCAACCGCGTCGAACTCGCCATTTGGGCGCACCAAACTCACAGGGCGTGAGGGGGCCTGCGTCGGTGAGCGTCTGGTGAAGACGCAACCCGGTAGAACGTAGAGGCGTTAAAGTCGGAGCTAAGCTGTCCTCGGCCCGGCCGCCTAACGCGAATCGCCTTTCCACAGGCGCACGCTCAGCCTGCCCACCAGGATTATGAACAGCGGGTCAATGAATCCCCAGAACGTCAGATGTATGTCGTCCTGGAGTTCGGCGCCTGCGGCAAGGTTGTCGAACCAGTTCCAGAAGAACCAGATTGTCAGCAATAGCGCCGAGTAGAACACCACATTGACACGGACGTACATCTTGGCGTCCATCGAATCTGACGTCATGTTCTTCTTGCGAATATACGCCAGCGCGAGCGTAACCAGGACTGCGAAGGCCATGAACCAGTTCAGTATATCCCATACCAAGCCGACGTCCACGCCGTCTGGGTAGAATGGGGTGAATATGAAGTGGAACGCCACCGCGAGAGCTATGACTCCGAGTATTACGGACAGCGGTCTTCTGATAGTATCCATGTCTGACCTCTCCTGTAGGGGGCTATGGTTGTTCGTGAATAATGAAGCGATTACAGCACATCGCCCCGCTCAGGTCAACGGAGATATATAGTGAAGGCGATACTATTCGACGTATTCGGGACGACCGTGGACTGGCGGTCCTCGATCATCGCTGAGCTGGGGAAGTTCGGCGATGAGACCGGTCTTAGCGCCGATTGGCCCGCGATGGCCGACAGATGGCGCGCCGGTTTCCGGGACCTGCAATCCAAGATCGCGCGCGGCGAGAGACCATGGATCACGATGGACCAGATTCATCGCGAGGTACTGGACGGGATGCTCCGTGACCTCGGCGTGGCTGACCTGCCGGATGAAGAGGTCTCCCACCTGAACCGGGCTTGGCACAGGCTGAGGCCCTGGCCCGATACGGTAGAGGGTCTGACGCTGATGAAGCGGGATCACATAATCGGAACTTTGTCGAATGGGAATCTGTCGTTGCTTATTTCACTCGCCAAGTACGGTGGACTGCCCTGGGACTGCGTACTCTCCACCGGGATGTTCGGCACCTACAAGCCGAACCCGGAGGTGTATCTGGGCGCGGTGAGGATGCTCGACACCAACCCCGGCGACGTAATGATGGTCGCGGCCCACGCCTACGACGTGGACGGCGCGCGAGAGGCCGGCCTGCGGACCGCCTATGTATTCAGACCCGACGAGTTCGGCCCGGGCAAAGGCGAGGATCCGGGCGCTACCTCCCGCTTCGATGTAGTAGCGTCGAGTTTCGTCGAGCTTGCCCGGCGTCTGGCGGGATAGAGTCAGATGCCCACGAACCACTCCCCGAACTTCGCCGCCGTTTCCATGTCCCCTTCCACCCCAATCTGCCGTCTGCGAACCGAGCGGCGCAGGTTCACGCGGCCCATCAGGAACAGGATGTAGGCGCTGGAATCGAGAGTTATAGCAACGTCGGCGTCGGTCGAGGGGTCGGCAGGTTCCAGCGTGAATGATTCGGCGCATACTCTCAGGTCGTGAGCTTCGTCTTCGGAATCGGACAGGTTGAACCTGAGAGTCACGCTGTCCTCGATGTCTGTGGGCTTGCGGAACGACGCGCGCAGCCAGTTGGGGACCCATCCCTTGAGGAACGGCAAGGCGACCGGATTGATCCTGGCGCTCCGGTCGAAGACGTAGCGTATGTCCCAAGCGTGAATGGCGAGTTCCATCACGCGAAGCTCTATCAGCCGCGATACGTCCATTACCCTGGCCGGATGCCACGCGGGTAGGTTGTACTGGTCAGGTTCCAATCCTACCAGGAGACTGTTCAGGCGCAGGCAGGACGCGTTGAACTCGTAGAAGATGTCCTCGTAGTACGCCTCCCTGAGATTGACCAATTCCTCCAAACGCTCCTCCGCGGACCCGGGCCTGTACCCCATCGGCGGAGATGAGTCGCCCCTGAGCGCGCGTTGGATGCTCATGGTCTTCATGCCGGCTATCGTTATCAGGTGGGTTACGACGTCGGCCACCTTCCAATCGGCGCACGCGCTGGCGTAGGTGTCGGGGTCGCGCCAGACGTCATCCGGGAGCGTGTGCAGGAACCCGGCCAGGTCGTTGGACAGGGCCCTGATAGTCTGGATATTCTGTTGGACTGTCGCGGTGTCTGCCATACGGGCGTCCGGGCTAGATGCCCTTGTCTGCCACGAACGCGGCGAGGTCGGCGGTGCGGCAGGAGTAGCCCCACTCATTGTCGTACCAGCCGACTACCTTCACCATGTCGCCGTCCAGCGCCATAGTGGACGTTCCGTCAACGATTGCGCTGTGCGGGTCGCGGATGAAGTCGGAACTCACAAGCGGCTCTTCCGTGTAGTCCAGGATCCCGCTCAGCCCGTTGGACGCCGCTTCCCGGTAAGCGTCGTTCACCTCTTCCACTGAAACCGCCTGTTCGAGCGTCGCCACGAAGTCGGTGAGCGACACTGTCGGGGTCGGCACACGAAACGCCATGCCGTTGATCTTGCCCGCCAGTTCCGGCATTACGATGCCGACGGACTTCGCCGCGCCTGTGGTCGTGGGAATGATGTTCTGGGCGGCGGCCCTAGCCCTGCGAGGGTCGGAGTGGTACTTGTCCAGGATGCGCTGGTCGTTGGTGTAGGCGTGGACTGTGGTCATAAGGCCGCGCTCTATGCCGAAGTTGTCGTGCAGCACCTTCACGATGGGCGCAATGCAGTTCGTAGTGCAGGACGAGTTGCTGACAATGTTGTGGCGCTCGGGATCGTAGTCGTTCTCGTTGACGCCGAGTACGACGGTGAGCGCGTCGCCCTTGGCGGGCGCGGAAATGATGACCTTCCTCGCGCCGCTTTCGAGGTGTCCGCTCGCCTTGCCCGCGTCGTTGAACGCGCCGGTGGACTCGATCACGATCTCGACGCCTATCTCGCCCCAGGGCAGGTTGGACGGGTCTTCTTCGTTGAGTATCAACACATCCGCACCGTCTATATTGACGCTGTCGCCGGTCGGTTTAACTTCGCCCGGATATCTGCCGTAGGTGGAGTCGTACTTGAACAGGTGGGCGATATCTTCGGGTCGTCCCCGACGACTGTTTACCGCTACGACCTCCAGCTTGTCCGGGTATCGTTCCAGCGCCGCGCGGAGGGTCTGCTTGCCCATGCGTCCGAAGCCGTTGATTCCTATGCGTGTGGACATTTTGGTCACCCCCGCGTCTTTGCCGGGTACATCCGTGTACGCTTACTCTCTATACCTATATTATTCCAGAAACGCGCGGGCCGATGTAACTATTTCTGAGGCCATTGCGACGGCTTCCTCGGCCTGGCCTCTGCTATATGTCTCGAAAGGCAGACCGCCGGGCAGCGCGTCGGGGTAACGAGTGGCGACATAGTACTGGTCGAGTCTGCGCGCGGCCTCTCTCAGCGATTCCATTTCCTCATACGCGCCGACCAATCCGTTCAGCAGTTCCTGAAGCGAGTGGCCTATGACGAACCTATCGCCTCTGCCGTAGGCGACGGACTTGAGCGCTTTCTCGGCGGCCTGATGAGACATGAAGCAGACGTGGGAGTAGTGATCTTCGCGCAGGACGAGCTCCGCAATGGAGAGGTCATACTCGGCTTGCAGCATCCAGCGAGTCGCCTCGGCTGTCGGGTCAGGCTTCATAGATGACGACCCCCTCTTCCAGCGCTATTTCGATGAACGGGCGGCGCTGTTCGAGCATCTCGTCCAGTTCGTCGGGTGTGTATATCAGTATGTCGAGAGAGCCGGGCCAGGCGGCGCGCACTTCTCCGAAGTCCGACGCCCGGTCGAAGAACCCCTTCTCGGTGTCCTGGACTATGATGATGTCGAGGTCGCTGTAACTGTCTGCGTTTCCCCTGGCGTAGGAGCCGAATACGACCGCCTTTCGCGCGCCGACCCGCGCTATCAGCGGCGCGAGCGACTCGCGTATCTGGGCGATAGTCGGGATACGTGTCTTGTCAGCTGCTTTGAGCAAGGAACTTCTCATATACTTCTGCGCCCGCGTATCGAGCTTCGCTTCCCAGTTCCTCCTCGATACGCAAGAGCCGGTTGTACTTGGCGGTGCGCTCTCCCCTGGCGGGTGCGCCGGACTTCATCTGCCCGGCGGCCGTCCCGACTGCGAGGTCCGCTATGGATGAGTCCTCTGTCTCGCCCGAGCGATGGCTGATGACGATGCCCCATCCGGCGTCCCTGGTCATGCTGATAGCGTCGAGAGTCTCGCTCACTGTCCCGATCTGGTTCAGTTTGACGAGCACTGCGTTGGAAGAGCCTCGCTCGATGCCCTGTTGGATGAGACGCGGGTTGGTGGTGTATATGTCGTCCCCGACAAGCTGGACGCGCGAACTGAGCCTCCGATTCATCGCATCCCAGCCGTTCCAGTCGTCCTCCCCCAGTCCGTCCTCTATGGACACTATTGGGTAGTCGCTCAGCCAGTCTTCGTATATGCCCACCAGCCCATCGGCGTCCATAGATGCGTTCTCCCTCGGCAGGGAGTAGCCATCCGGTCCGCCGCCGAGTTCGGACGCCGCCACGTCCAGCGCTATGAAGCACTGCTCACCGGGCTTGTATCCCGCCTTCTGAATGGCTTCCACAAGTAGCTCGACGGCCATCCGGTTGGAGGACAGCGACGGGGCGAAGCCGCCCTCATCGCCGACGTGGGTGCTGAGACCGCGGCCTCTGAGTCCTTCCATTAGCGAGTGGTATATCTCGACGCCGGCCTGGAGCGCGCGCGCGAACGAATCGAAGCCAGCGGGGACGACCATGAACTCCTGGAAGTCGGTGGAGTTCTCGGCGTGGCGTCCGCCGTTGATGACATTGAACATGGGGACGGGCAGCGTGAACGGCTCGCCGCTGTCGAAGCGGGTGTAGAGCGGCCTGCCCTTGCTCATGGCGGCGGCGTGGGCGACGGCGAGCGAGACGCCGAGAATAGCGTTTGCGCCGAGGCTGCCCTTGTTGTCCGTGCCGTCCAGTTCTATGAGCGTCCGGTCTATCTCGCGCTGGTCGCCGGCCGGCTGTCCGATGAGCTCGGGAGCTATGCGTGTGTGGACGTTCTGGACTGCTTTCAGGACGCCTCGGCCCTTGTATCGGCTGGGGTCGCCGTCGCGCAACTCGACGGCCTCGTTCGCGCCGGTTGACGCGCCGGACGGGACGAGCGCGCTGCCCGATGCGCCGTCTTCGAGGCTTACGTCAACCTCGACGGTCGGATTGCCCCTGGAGTCGAGTACCTCTCTCGCCCTGATGCTGGCTATGTTGCTCACTGGATGGCGTCTCGACTTTCTTTCTAGCTGACCTTGGCGAGCTTGGTGAAGCTGCGCAGTTCCTTGGGCGGGTCCATGTGGCTGCCTCGGATGGTGAAGGACACCTCTCCGACGTAGATGTTGCCGCCGCTGTCAACGCCCATGCCGTGCGGGGCTATGAACTCGCCGGACTCTTCGCCCTCGTCGTCGGCGCCGAGCAGGGCGAGCCGCTTGCCGCTGTTGTCATAGATGGTCACGCGGTGTCCGTGGCGCGGCGGCGTAGGATCGGCCTGGGTCGCGCCAGGCAGTTCGCCGACGTAGATGTTGTCGTCGGGGCCGATGGTCATGCCGTTGGGCATGTGGATGTTGTTCCACACGTCCAGAACATTCCCGTCGCCGTCGAAGACCTGTATGCGGTGCGCCTCGCGGTCCGCGACCAGCACGCGGTCGTCGTTGTCCACCGCGATGTTGTGCGGGCGCAGGAACTCGCCCGGATCAATTCCTGGGCCGCCCCAGCTCTTCACGTACTCGCCGTCGCCGGTGTACTTGTGAATATTGAAGTTGCCATAGCCGTCCGAGATGTAGATGTGGCCGGTCTCCCTGGAAACCGCGGCGTGGGTGGGCCTGTTGAACGGCTCTCCCTTCCATATCTCCGAGGAGACGCCGGGCGTTCCGATGGTCATGAGCAGTTCGCCCTCGCGCGTGAACTTGGTGATCGTGTGAATGCCGTCGTCCACGCAGTAGATGGTGTCTTCCGGGCCAACATAGATGCCGTGCGTCCTGTTGCCGAAAATACCCTTGCCGAAACCACGAACGAAGTTGCCGTCCTGGTCGAAGACCATCACCGGGTAGTCAGGGTTGCGGCTGAAAGCGTACACATCGTCCTGCGAGTCCACGGCCACGCCCGGCGTCTCAATAAGCCTTGCGCCCTCCGGCATCTTGTGCCAGTCAATAATATGCTCGTACCTGAAGTCGCCCTCGCCAATTATCGCGCCCATGCTACTGTCTCCTTTGAATATGTTATATAGCTCTGCCTGGATAGTAGTTCACGCTTAGAGGAGAGTCAAACGGGAGAGGCCTTCGCATAACCGCCGTCATGCCCGCGAAGGCGGGCATCCAGGGGCGTGGGGCAGGACCGATGCAGCAACTTGTGCTAGCGCGCCTTTGCTATAATCGCTGTGAAAAATCCCAAGCCACAATATGCGAGGCAGTCCGATGTCGGACAAGTACACGCTCCAACTGAAGAACTTCCGCTCCATACGCGACGCCGAGATAGACATCGCGCCCCTGACAGTCGTGTATGGCCCGAACGGATCCGGCAAGTCGTCCCTGATCTACGGCCTGCTGACACTCAAGAATTTTCTGACCGAACCGCATCGGAACCTGCCGGGACTGTTTTCGTATCCGGGTTTGAGTCTGGGAGGATTTGACGAGGTAGTCTTCAATCATCTTGCTGACGAATCTATTGAGGCTTCTTTGTCCGTTTCCGCATCGAGTCAGGAAATTGTTGGTTTTACGTTAAGTACGGCGAAGTCTGGAGGCGAATCTACAATTCTTGTGAGGGATCCGGGATTTCTTGAAAGAAGTCTCTACATGGGTCTGGATGTCCCTTTTCCATATCATGTGAACCAATCTGAGTCGGGAGAGTGTAATTTCGTATGGAGCGATGGCGACTTAGGACCGATGGAGGTGCAACTTGGTGTTGCTTGGAATGGTGTTAATTTAAGTGTCCACTCCATAAAGGATGAGGTAGGACGCGAGATTGCTGTAGATTTTCTGAAATGGGCGAATATGCCAATGGAACTGGCTAAGTCTATGTATTTTGTCCCACTTCGTCGAGGATTTATGTCTCCCATATACGGGGTCTCCAATGTGACTCCTATGCTCAGCAGTGATGCAGAAGTTGCGTCCATGATTGCTACGGAATCCTATTTGGATGACATTGTTAGCGACTATTTGGAGGATGTGGCGGCTCGCCGGTTCCGAATGCGGGCGCAGTTGGGCACTTCCTCATTTAACTTAGTCTCTATTCCAAGAGACAGGTCCACTCCTGGCCTAATAGTCAACGATGGCTTCGGAGTTAACCAAGTTGCTTATATGTTGGCAATCGCTCTGTACGAGAAGGCTAGGATTGTCTTGATAGAGGAGCCGGAGATCCATCTCCATCCCTCGATGGTCAGGAAACTCGTCCACGCATTCTTGGATATAGTCTCAAACAACGATAAGCGTTTCGTCATATCCACCCACAGCGAGACCTTTGTAGTAGCTCTACTCGCGCAGATAGCGAAGGGCGAAATTGGGGTGGACGACGTGTCGTTCCTACTCGCTGAGAAGGAAGATGGAGAGAGCAGATTCACCAAGCAGAAAGCTGAGCCCAACGGCCAGATACAGGGAGGACTAGACTCTTTCATAGCAGCGGAGTTAGAGGATATGGCAACCTTCCTGGGTTTGAGCTCTGAAGAGCACTAGGCACAATTGATGATCCTTGTTCTGAATGAGTGGATCTTTCATGATCTTTGGGGAGAAAACGGTGCAGTAAAGCAATCGGAGACGATGCAATTTCTGGACGTGTTCAGACATACAGATGATATTCTCGCCGTTCCTGATAATCTGTGCTGGAGGAGAAAAGTACACCGCTTGATGACTAAGACGGACGTACGTACAGTAATCGCCAGCAAAGTGTTTCACAGCCTCCTCCGAGATAGCAATAAGGCCATTTGGCAGCACACAACATCCGTCATACCTGAAGAATTACTCAGCAAATTGCCCAAAGAAGACGTGTATCTCGTATCCGCACATCTGTCAGTCGGGGCTGACCTGCTTGTTACTACAGACCATGGCCTGTTCGACTCCCTCGCCGATTCCGAACTCGTCTCCTGCCAGATGCGGGACGAAATTCTCTCCATCTACCTACCCTGACGCCCCTCACCCTATCCCGAACATCCCCTCATCCTGTAAATCCTGATTCGGAATCCCACGCCTTCTAACAGCATCTAAGTATGTGACAGGATCGGATGGGATATAATCGAGTCGGAGAGGGTCAGGTGAAAGAGATGGCCTCTGTCAGTTCAGGTGGAAATTCGTTCGCGCGCGGGATTCTCATTCCGAGCCTGGTGGCGATGGGAGCGATTGCCGTCGCGGTTCTAGGCGCGTTGCTGATAAGAGGCGGCAGCGAGATTGACGGGGTGAACCTGTTCGTTGAATCGCTGTCGGGCAGTTCGGGATCCTTCCTGTCAGGGCTGGGGGTTGTAGCTCCGCTTGGCTTCGCGTTCGGCGCGGGAGTGGCGGCTGCGTTCAACCCCTGCGGCTTCGCTATGCTGCCTGCCTACATGGGACTCTACCTCGGAGTCGGCGCCAACGAGGAGGAGGCTTCGTTCGTATCTCAACTTGGCAGGGCGCTTCTGGTTGGCGTCTCGGTCACCGCCGGATTCGTGCTTCTGTTCGCCGTCGCGGGCGGCGTGATAGGTCTGGGAGCCCGCTCGGTCGTGGGTAGCGTACTCCCGTGGCTGGGGCTGGTAATAGGAATCGCGCTTGTACTCGCCGGCGCGTGGCTTCTCAGGGGCGGCGAGCTATATACGTCCCTCGCTCAGCAGGCCGCGAACAGGCTGGGCAACCCAGGACAATCCAGTATGAGAGGGTACTTCCTGTTCGGACTGAGTTACGGGATCGCGTCGCTGAGCTGCACGCTGCCGATATTCCTGGCGGTAATCGGGTCATCCTTCGCGGCGTCGGACATAGTGACGTCTTTCTCGCAGTTCGTGCTGTACGCGCTCGGAATGGGGGTCGTCATCATCACGCTAACGCTGAGTATGGCGCTGTTCAAGGGGGCAATGCTGGGCGGTATGCGGAAGGTAATGCCCTACGTGCATCCCATCGGGACGTGGCTGATGATCGTCGCGGGCACTTACATAGTGTTCTACTGGCTGACGCTGGGCGGCCTTCTCGGTTAGTGAATACAAACCATCTCATAAATCCGAGCACACCGTAGGGGCGTCCCTTGTGGGCGCCCCCATCCCTTCCCCTTTAACGAGATCACAAGGGTAGCTAAAAGTCCCTTCCCCCTTGACGGGGGAAGGTTAGGATGGGGGTGATTCCGCCGATCCAGCTTCAATGCCTACCCCTCTCCCTCAGGGCTCATAAGGGTAGCCAAGCGTACAGCCAGCTACGAATGCCGATCAACAAACTCCCTCTCCCTCAGGGAGAGGGCTGGGGTGAGGGTGAAATGCCCACCCCTCTCAGTCCTTTACGCGTAAAGGCTCAGCCTTCTTCGTTCCTCACCGTATTCGTCAGCGTGCCTATCTCCGCTATCTCCACGTCCATCACGTCGCCGTCGTGAACGTCGCCGGGGGCTCCGGGAGTGCCCGTCATCACCACGTCGCCCGGGTTGAGGGTCAGAACTCGGGTAACGAACTCGATGATCTCAGGGACTCCGTACAGCAGGTCGCTGGTGACCTGTTCCTGCACGACTTCACCGTTTATCCTGCCGATGAGGCGAAGCGCGGACGGATCCAGGTCGGACACGATGAATGGGCCGAGCGGAGTGAAGGTATCTGAAGACTTCGCTCGCCACCAGGACAGGTCGTTTGCCTGCCAGTTTCGCGCGCTCACGTCATTGCCGCAGGTGTAGCCGAGGATGTGATCGAGAGCGTCCTCCCTGGACACTCGCTTGGACTTCTTGCCGATGACCAGCGAAAGCTCCGCTTCCGGCTGTACGGTGACTCCCTCTTCGAGCGCCTCACGCGGAATTATGACGTCGTCGCCCGGGCCAACGACCGAGGAAGTGGTCTTGAAGAACGGCTCCGGTACGCTGGGCGGCTTTCTGTCTCCGAGATGGCTGCGATAGTTCAGCCCAATGGCGACAACCTTGTTCGGGACCACGGGCGCGAGCAGCTTGACCTCGTCTAGCGTGTGAGTGTGGTCTGTGACTTCGTGGTCCTCGTAGGGGGCAGCGGTTATCTGCTTGACGTCATCCCCCTCGACTACTCCGTAGGCGATCTCTCCGTGCGCGAGGAATCGAGCGTATTTGGTCATTGTTCCTGCATCTCCTGCTACTAAAATTGGTTGGATAGCCGACAGCCACAGTTTAGCGCAATATCCAGGGTCTTTCCAAAGCGGACGGTTCTATGAACAGACAGCAGGGCAATCGTATTTATACGGAACATCTGCTGGATACCGACAGGTCTGTCCCATTTGGCTCGTGATTCCGGTGAAATTCGGAAGGTCGGGCCTCCCCAAACGCACAAGCGTACTGATTCAGGCTCGTCTCAAATAACAGAATCATCACAGAACTCAATACTGATCTTAAATATGATTATTATGGAACAGATATAGGCGCTAATTGAAAATAGCAGAATAATTCGTATAGTGTATAGACTGATACTGGTAACGAAGCGATCAAGCATATCGTTGCGACTTTATCCGTGACAGCGATGATCGAAAAGAGGTGCGCGAAATGCTATCACGCAACATCCGCAACATGCTGAGGTCCCGCTGGACGCTGGTGGCGGTCGCGGTCGTGGTCATCGGGTTGACAGCCGGCCTGCTCTATTCGGGCATGAGAGGAGAGCCGACCGTCGCCCAGACGCCGCCCGGTCCTCCGCCAGACCTGCCCACGCCGATAGGAACACCGTCGCCGGACATGATTCCGAAGCCCACGCAGTTCTACTCGGCGTCCGACACCTCCACGCCCAAGCATCCCCCGCATCTTGAAGCGTTCTTCGCCTCAGAGGAGTACAAGACCAACTCCGTATCCGAGTCTTCATCTGGATATCACACAGCGGGGATTAAGCTGGGCGACCTTCAACTGCCGAGCGATGTACATATCGGCGAGAAGATCGATAGAGCCTCATGCACGATTGTGTATGTTGGCGACAAGAAGGTTGGAGCACGCTGCCCTGAGACACCTTTGTACAAGTTAGTCAAGGGAGACGACTTCGTCTGGATTGACAACAATAACAGAATTATCGAAAGCGACTCCATCACCCTCAACAACGGATCGAATCCTGATGCGTTCCCGTTCCTGACGGAGGATGACGAGGATGAACAGTAACAAGAGACGGTCATTCTACATCGTCCTTCTTCCAATCGCGCTGATAGCGTCTTTCTGGGTAGGTCTGGTTCTAGCCGATCACGTGGTATTTAGCGGGATGCATCCGGAAGGGCAGAAGGGGGTATCCGCCTCTGACGGGAAATACCGAAATTATATCGTCTTGAAGTGGGCAGTCGAGGGAAGGGACATCCGCTGGAGAGCGACTTCCCGGCTCAGAAACGACGTTAGGACGGTGATAGGCAAATTCGAGACTGGAAACCTCGCGGATCTTCGCTGGACATACACCGAGGGACAGGACTGGGACATTGACTTCCATGAGGGAACGTGCGATGGATTGGATGCGCGAGCGCTATTCACCCAATGGGAACCTGATCGTGACAGGAATGCGAGATACATAGAGAAGGTCAGGGTTTGTGTCAACAGAAGCGTGAACTGGGCTACCGACGCCAGGCAGGGGACCATCGCGCACGAAATCGGACACTTTTACGGACTGGACGAGCAGTACATAGATCGGGATACGGACGGGGACGGTCAGCCCGAGCATACTTGCAACCCCAGTAAAACCAAGACCATAATGGACGGGAACAAAGAGATTCGGACCAGCACGACTACTCCCGGGACTACATTTCACTGCGACAATCTCCTTGGACCTGAGAGTATAGACCTCGCGCGCATCACTAAGTTGTACAACCGGGGGCAACTCGCCGACTTTGATGAGTCCTCCAACGGCTCGAGCCTCGAATTCACATGGAAGGACGAGGCCTGGGGAGAGAGCCTTCATGATATGTCAGTTTGGGTCTGGAACAACTCCACCTCTTCCCCTCGCTGGAAGTGGCTCGATGATGAACAAGTAACCGAGAACACGGGTCTGCACAAAGCTATGCCGTCTCCGGTGAAACCGCTCGAAGTGAGCATGGAGTACCGACCCTCTCAACGGGGCTGGTACATGGCGTGCGGATACCCGTACTTCAGACCGTTCGGAAATCATGGAACCTGGAAATGCTCGGATAAGGTGTGGTCGTCCGGGCCATCCACCTCCGGCAGTCCGGCCGGAACGCCGAGGCCGAGCGCGACAATGACGCCCACGCCGCTGCCAGTCCTCACGCCTCCGATCATCACCAGCGCGCGATTGTCCGGCAGGGACCTGACAGTCTATTATCGAAAGCCGCTCAAGACGTCGCGCTATGTGTTCAGTCTGCATGAGTCCACTACGGGCAAGGTCTTCTCCGAGCGGGACACGGAAAGGTCCACCCGTCCGCCTGTGAAGTTCAGAAACTTGCCCAGGGGCAAGTATTACAAGGTGAACGGAAAAACCTGCGCCGACGATGACAACGGAGGATACGACAACTGCGGAATTGCCGGAAACGACTCTCGGATTATTGACCTGACCGGGCGTTCGAATCCCACACCGACGCCAACCTATACACCCACACCGACCAAGACGCCAACGCCCACTGCGACACCCACGCCTACTCCGACCTACACCCCGACGCCGACCAATACGCCCCGACCGACACCGACTCCATTCCCCGATTGTCCTAGTCTTGCTCCGGGCAGCGACCAACGCTGCCAGAATTCGCCCGGCGGCCCTCCTCCTGAGCCACCGCCCAGGAACCCGGAGTACGATTAGCGCCGCGCCCCTGCGTCTATCGTACTGCGTGGCCCGTGGGCTGGCGCGAAGAGTCTCATCAGTTCAGCAGGCCATCATGGGAGGAACTCCCCTGCCAGCCAAACTGGTACAGCATCCCCCGACTCTCCCGCGTTGTAAATGCCGATTTGCCAAGAGTATAATGTCTGGTATAGATTCAGACCAAAACTATATAAGCACGGAGGCTCGCTATGGCGACTATGACGATGGATACTGGAACCGAGACCGGAACGTGGAGAGTCAAGGCGGGCCTTGCCCAGATGCTCAAGGGCGGCGTCATCATGGATGTGGTGACCGCCGAGCAGGCGCGAATCGCCGAGGATGCGGGTGCGGTTGCGGTTATGGCGCTGGAGCGTGTTCCCTCCGACATCCGCGCGGCGGGCGGCGTGGCCCGTATGTCCGACCCCACCAAGGTCGCGGAGATAGTTGACGCGGTGACCATTCCCGTTATGGCTAAGGCGCGCATCGGTCATTTCGTCGAGGCGCAAGTTCTTGAGGCGCTGGGTGTGGACTACGTTGACGAGTCCGAGGTCCTTACCCCCGCCGACGAGAACAACCACATCAATAAGCACGACTTCAAGGTGCCGTTCGTGTGCGGCGCGAGGGACCTGGGCGAAGCACTGCGCAGGATCGGCGAGGGCGCGGCTATGATACGCACCAAGGGCGAGGCCGGTTCGGGCAATATCGTCGAGGCTGTTCGACACGCGCGCAGAGTTCTGGGCGAGATACGCCGCATCCAGAACATGGACGATGACGAACTGATGGCGACCGCGCGAGACCTCCGCGCTCCCTACGAACTGGTGAAGGAAGTGCATGAAAGCGGCACTCTGCCGGTTGTGAACTTCGCGGCAGGCGGCGTTTCCACGCCCTCGGACGCCGCGCTCATGATGCAGCTTGGAGTAGATGGCATATTCGTCGGCTCCGGCATATTCAAGTCCGAGCGTCCCGACCTCATGGCGGACGCGATAGTCAAGGCCACCACGCACTACCAGGACCCCATGATGATCGCGGATGTGTCCAAGGGACTTGGCGACGCCATGCCCGGCCTGAACGTTTCCGATTTGCCCGACTCCGAGCGGCTTGCGATAAGGGGCTGGTAAGAATTGACGACAGTAGGCGTTCTCGCCATACAGGGGGACTTCGCAGAGCATCGCTCCGCGCTGGAAAAGCTCGGAGTCGAGGTGCGCGAAATTCGGCTGCCCGATCAGCTCGACGAGGTTGACGGTCTGATAATCCCGGGTGGCGAGAGCACCACTATCGTACAGCTAATAGACATCTACGAGATGCGCGATAAATTGCGGGAGCGCATCCTGTCGGACAAGATGCCCACATGGGGAACGTGCGCGGGCATGATAGTAATGGCGGGCGAGTTGACCGACCACCGGCCCGAGCCGCTTCACCTGATGGACACCAATGTCAGCCGCAACGCGTTCGGCAGGCAGGTGGACAGTTTCGAGGCAGACCTCGATGTCGCCGGAATGGACGGACCACCGTATCGCGCGGTGTTCATACGCGCGCCGGTGTTCAACTCGGTGGGAGAGAACGTAGAAGTTCTGTCAAAGCTCGAAGACGGCAGGCCCGTAGCCGTCCGCGAAGATCATATGCTGGCGACCGCGTTTCATCCCGAACTCACCGACGACCAGCGAATGCACGAGTTGTTCGTCAGCATGGTCGAAGAGGGAACCCAATGACGGAGGCTGGCCCACGAGCCTCGGAAACTCCAACGTGAGAACCCTTGAGCCGCTGGACGTTGTCCGGTGTCTCGCCGTGGGCATGAACCGCTTCCCGAACCACGCCATTACGTCAGCCGGAATATCCAAGCCGCAGTCCTTCAGCGCACTCATCCCGAGTGTCTCGCGCCGTCGGCTTCAGCCGCGTTCGAAAGTGAGCGCTCTGGTTTGCGCGGAGGGCGGTCGCTTTCGGTCGGTAGCCTCTTTTCGTCCCAGATCCGGTCCCAGGAGTTGGGAAGTGTCACACCTCTACGCGGACCCGGATTCGGACGGCGCGCTGATGGACCTGCTGGAACAGGTTGGTGTCGCATCCGCATACGGCGGAGCGGAGCGGGTGTTCCTCCGCGTCGAGGTGGATAGCGACATCATCCCGTCTGCCAGGCGAGCGGGCTTCTTCCCGTGCTTCCGGGAGACTCTGTACCGTGAGCGAGCTTCGGCTTCGGAATTGGGACGGGGCTTATTCGACACTGACTCCCATTCCGTCAAGCGACGCCCGGAACATGATCACGCGCTGTTCCGACTGTACAATGAGACTACTCCTGTGAAGGTGCGGCAACTGACGGGCATGACGCTCGAACAGTGGAAGGACTCGCGCGAGCCGATGGGCAGACGCTCAAGAGAGCGTGTGCTGGAGTTGGAAGGGGCAGTCAGGGGGTGGATTGGGACTTCGGTCAGGTCCGGCGTAGGCAGGATCGAGGTGACGCTTCACCCGGACTGCGCAGCCCTGGCTCCCGATATCGTGGAATTCGGGCTGCGCTCTCTCGTAAAGGCGAAGAGCGTAGTCGCGGTTGTGCCGGACTATGTGCCGATTCTAAGCGGTGCGCTGGAGGAGCGCGGATTCAGGCCCGAAGGTGAGTTCGCCGTCCTGGTGAAGTCCATGGCGAGGATGGCGCGCCAGCCGGTGGCGGCGCGGACATCGCTGGTCGCGGAGTAAGCCAATCTCCTCTCCCGCGATGGGCTCACAAGAGGTAGGCACGCGCAGCCAGCTACGAATACCGATCAACATACCCCCTCTCCCTCAGGGAGAGGGCTGGGGTGAGGGTGAAATGCCTACCCCTCTCAGCCCTTGATGGGTGAGAGTCAAAGCCCGTAACGACCGTGTGTCAGGCGACGCTCTATCTGTTCGGCGACCGATTCTACGAGAGTGTCGGCGACGGGGCCGAGCAGTCGGGCTCGCAGTCCGCGCGGCGGACGCAAGTACACCGGACGCTTGGGGACTCCGGCGGCGTTGGCGGCCAGTTCGAGGGCGCGGTCGAGATCGCCGAGTTCATCCACCAGGCCAGTCTCCAGGCCGCGCGGGGCTAGATACACCTCACCGGTGGCAAGCTCTCTGACGCGTTCCTCGTCCAGGCCGCGGCTCTCGGACACTATTTCGACGAACGAGTCGTAGCTGTCGTCAATGAGTTCCTGGATCTTCTCGTTTTCCTCGGGAGTAATCTCACGCCATGGCGCTCCGAGGTCTTTGAACTCGCCGCTCTTGTTGACGTTGACTCCGATGCCGGCGCGCTCCAATAGCTGTTCCAGCGCCGGACGGACGGAGATGACGCCGATGGATCCGACTATCGCGCCAGGCGCGGCGACTATCCTGTGGGCGGCGCAGGCTATCATATACGCGCCCGACGCGCCGACTCCGCGAATACAGGCGACGACGGGCTTTCGTCCGGCGATGCGCTTGGCGGCGCGGTAGATGTAGTCGGAGGGCGACGCGGAACCGCCGCCGGAGTCTATGTCCAGGACGAGTGCGCGAAAGCTGGTATCTTCACGCACGCGGTTCAGTATCCTCTCCATCTCAGACGACTTGACGCTGGCGCCGATTGTGCCGTGAATCTCGACGACGGCTATCTTGCTTCTCTTCGCCATTATGATTGCCATTTGTTCCTCCCGCCGCCGCGCGGCGCGTGATGGTCTTGAACTATCCCGACTTATGCGCGCTCCCGCTCAGCATCGTGGGATTCCACCCCGGATTGATCACGTCCCACGGCAGAACTCCGCAGCGCTCCGCCCATTGCTCGTACAGCGTCTCCAACTCCCGCGCCTTGTCCGGGTTCCGGTGATACAGGTCGTCCAGTTCGGTTCGGTCCCGCTCCATGTCGTACAGTTCCCACATCTCGCCGATAGCCGACACCAACTTCCACTGCCCTTGCCGGACCGCCCGGCTGCCCTCGTGCTCCCAGAAAATGGGCTGGTCGCGGTTCCAGTCGCGGTTGTCTATGGCGGACAGCATACTCTCGCCCTCGATGGGCATTGTGGGGTGTCCGGCGCGTTCCGTCGGGTGGACGGCGGATGCGGCGTCGAGGCAGGTCGGCATTATGTCTATCAGGTGGGATGGGGAGTGTACGATGCCGGGCTCCGTTATCCTGTCGGGCCAACTCATGATGAACGGCATTGATATGCCGCCCTCGTGAGTCCAGCGCTTGAAGCGGCGGAACGGCGTGTTGGAGGCATTTGCCCAGGGCAGGTCGTAGCTCATGAACGTCTGGGAGCCGCCGGGCCTGAGTCCGGGGATATTCCCTATGCGGACGGGGGTTCCATCCGGGTTGAGGCCGCCGTAGCGCGCGGGCTGGGGAAGGCTGCCGTCCTCTGCGAGGAACTCGGCGCAGCCGCCGTTGTCTGACAGGAACATGATGAGCGTATTGCCGTCCATGTTCCTGGAGCGAAGAGCGTCGAGTATCCTGCCGACGCCCTGGTCGAGGCGGTCAATCTGGGCGGCGTAAACCGCCATTCGGATGTCCTCCCAGTCGCGGTCGGAGGCGACGTTCCATGGATGGCTGTCGCTGTCTCTCGGCGATATTTCCCACTTCTCGTCCAGTATGCCCATGCTCTTCAGCTCTTCGTGCCTGCTGGTGCGCAGGTAGTCCCATCCTCTGCGGTACTGCCCCTCGTAGCGGGCTATGTCTTCTTCCAGCGCGTGGAGCGGCCAGTGTGGGGCGGTATATGCCACGTACATAAAGAACGGAGCGTCACTATCGGCGGCCTCTCCTACCATCTTCACCGCGTTGTCGCTTATGGCGTTTGTGAGGTAGAAGTCGTCCAGTTCGTCGAGCGGGACGAGCGTTTCCTGGTCCATGAGGGTCTTGGGGTAGTAGAAATTGCCAGCGCCGGTCAGTATGCCATAGTAGCGGTCGAAGCCTCGCTGGGTCGGTATCGGGTGGCTGGGAGCGCCGGGCGTCCAGCTATCGGGGTCGGAGAGGTCGTAGTCGCCGCCGACGTGCCACTTGCCGGACATGAAGGTCGAATAGCCCGACGCCTTCAGCGACTCGGCGACGGTGACGCAGTTCTCTTTCAGATAGCCCTGGTACTCCGGGACACCGAGGTTGGCGACCATGTGGCCGATTCCTGCCTGCTGGGGGTTGAGCCCGGTGAGCAGCGCCGCTCGCGACGGACAGCAGCGCGCGGAGTTGTACATCTGCGAGAACCTGAGTCCGTTGTAGCCGAGCGAATCCAGGTTCGGGGTGCGGATTTCGGAGCCGAAGCAGCCGATGTCGGAGTAGCCCATGTCGTCGGCGAGTATCACGATGATGTTGGGTCGCTGAGTAGAGTCGGCGGACATGAAAAGCGTCTCCAGGAACAGAATAGTCGCCGGATGATTCTCGTTCGACCGGCGACTATATCCTACCTGTTTGGATGCCGGATTGTCAGCCCGCGAACAGATGGGAGAAAATTGCATAAGTGGGACCGTCGCGGTCGCGGGCCTCCCCACACCTGGATTCCCGCCTTCGCGGGAATGACGATTGGGTGCTGCAACGGACTTTTGCAATTGTCTCAGATGGCGGGACCCTCTATCTCGAATCGCTGTCCCGAACCTCGTCAGCGCTCACCGCCTTCATCTCGATTCTGCCGTCTTCAAGGGGATGTATCGCTATTTGCCGATTCCACGGAAGCCCGCGTCCGTCTCTCACGATTCGGGTGTGACAGACTGGGATATCGCCTGGCCGATGTTGGAGAAACGACTTGATGATTGCCCCGACTCCACCGCCGCCCAGCAGGGCGGCCCACCATCCCGGATCCGTGGTCATTCGTCGGCTTCATCATCAGGATTGGCGAAATAGTAGAAATTCAAAGTCCCATCCTGGGACTTTATCACAGCCATGTAATGTTCGAGGAACCTGAATATGTGAGGGAAGCCGGTCTCCATTAGCTCCGGGGCGAAGATCACCGATTCTCCTTCATACGATACGGGGTCTTCGCGCGTGACTGCCGTATCGAGAGCTGCCCTGCTTTCACCGTCGGTCATCATTTCGGCTCCATGCAAAATTTTGTTCTGTAATGAGGATATCGTAACATATGGTGGGGGTAGAAAAAAGCGTCAAAATTCCGCAAGCCGCCGCTACCCTGTCCGTAGAAAGCCGCCTCGTCAGCCCGCAAACAGTTCTGTCGCGGGATTCCAGTCCGTCCACGCGAACCAGAAGGAGAGGTGGGACGGGATTCTTTCGAGGCGCTGGCCCTTGAGCTCGCCCTCCACCGCGAGGCCGGTGAACGCCATCCAGCGTGAGCCGGTCTCCTCGTCCACCAGCGCGGTCAGAACGCCGGATGTGTCCGTATCCACGCCAAAGGTGAGCGTTTGCCCATTCACGCGCCGGTCATATACGAGCGCGGTGCCGCTGGGGACGTCGAAGTAAATAAGCGCGTCTTGCCCTTCTACCGAGTCGTTCAGTACGGGCTGCGATTCGAGCCCATCCAGCGGATATGCCTTGGGGGTGCCGTCGAAGTTTACCCCGACGACGAGGTCCTTGGTACTGAGACGGTCGTCCGTGTTGCGCTCGCCGATGACGCCGGGCCTGTTGTTGTCCGCGTAGTACTGGTCGTATGGGTCCGCCATGAACAGGTCCAGGAACTTGGTGTCGGGGTGGAGTTCCTTCCACGCACCCCAGGTGGTCTGGGTTACGGGGATGACGTCGAGTTCGACGCCCTCCAGTTCGCCCTCGACTCCCCTGTGAAGGAACTGGCTCCAGAGGGTCCTGGTCTGGTGGTCGTACATGACTAGGACGTTCATGATGAGCTTGCCGGATACGCCGAAGGTGTGGAGTTCTCCGTTGATTTCGCGGCTATACACGATAGCCGAGTAGCAGAGCGGTCACCATGTTACCGCGAGCGGCTGTCCGCCCACGGTGTCGTTGACTATCTCGACCCTGCTGAGCGTTGGGACGTAGTATGCGCGGCTGTCGCCGTTGATGGACAGTCCGAGCACGAGGGCGTCGTCGGGATCGTCGTTGCGCTTGGCCAGTTCGGCTTCCGCCTCCTCAGCGCTGATGAATTCCGGCTCCAGGACTGCGGGAATGGCGTCGAACGGGAGCAGGGTGACTATCTCGAGGTCCAGCTCCTCGGGTTCGGCTGTGGCCGTTGGAGCAGGCGGTTGGGTAGGCGCGGCTGACGCGACCGGCGGGCTTGTGGGCTCAGGCGCGGCGGTGGGTTGAGCGGATGCGGTATCCGGTTCCACAGCAGATGGCTCAGCGGCGTCTTCCGACGAGCAGGCAAGGGCGACCAGTAACAGAAGAGTCAGGGCAAGGACTGATATTCGGGCTATTGTCATGTGCGGGCGACCTCTTGTTCAGGGATTATACCCATTAGATGAGGTCGGCGTGGTTGGGGGTTCATGAGCCGTCCGGGTCTGCCATTCGCTCACGCAGTCTGCGGAGTTCGTCTTTGGCTTGGTCGGCTCGGGCAGTCTCCGACAGACGGGCTACGACTTCCCGTTCGGCGCGGGCTATCTCCTCGTCGTGCGTGCGAAGATATTCCTCGGTCTTGGGATCGTAGAAGCGCAGTTCCCGATCTTCCCAGCAGATGTATAGTCCCAGCGCCTCGCTGTACCCGCGACCATGTGATTCGTCAAGCCACTCGGTTTCGATGGGATGATACTGCCCTCTGGCTAGACGCTCCCCGGCCAGCGCGGTGTCGTGGTACTCGCCTCTCGTCGGATCGAATCGCCAGTACTCGGCTATGCCATAACGCTCGTAGTCGGCGCGCTTGGTGGTGTAGTCAGTTACGCCCGTTGTCCTGGAAGCGACCTCAAGCACGAAGTCGGGCGGCTTGCCCTGGCGGTCAATGGCGTATCCTCCGTGTTCCAATATGAGGTCGGGCCTGGAGTTACGCGACACCATGAGGTCCGGGATGCGAATGCCCGTGCGCCTGTCCAGGGTCGGGCCGACCGGGATTTCACATCCGGCGGTTGTGGTCTCCCTATCGCCCAGATGGATAGCCAGAGCAGCAGCCTGGCCTCTTGAGTATAGATAGTTCCAGTTCTGCATATCGTCTCGTGGGGGAAATTCGGGGTATGGTTCGAAGTCCCTGCCTAGCTTTGTAATTGTAGTGGTCTTTGTGGTCATGTCAGACCTCTCAGGATCAGTGATCGTTTGGTCATGGGTATATCGTATCACAGGGACGATCATCTATCGGCGAGGGCGGCGATGAGGTATTCCTGGGGTCTGTCGCCCTTGATGCGGTTGCAGTGGGAGCAGAGGAGTTGGAGGTTGTCGAGGTGGTCTGTGCCGCCGCGACTTCGGGGGATTACGTGGTCAACCTCGAATATCCTGAAGGGGAATTCGGTCTGGCAGCCGTTGCAGCGGCCCTCCTGTCGTCCGAAGAGAACGTGCTTGTTCTTGCGGTAGTGGATGGGAGCGTCAATGTCGGTGCGGCGTGGGATGTCCGTCCGGGCGATTACAAGCTGGGAGTGGAAGAGGTCGCCCATGAATTCCTGGAGGCGTATGTTGACGAGTTCGACGGCCTTCGGTGAGATGTCTATGCCGACCCACTTGCGTCCGAGCTTTTCCGCCGCGACACAGGCGGTGGCGCACCCGCAGAATGGATCAAGCACTATGTCGCCCGGGTTGCTGCTCGACTCGATGATGCGCTCCAACAATGCTAAAGGTTTCTGGGTGGGATAGCCGATTCGTTCTCTTGATTGCGATTGAACAGGATTGATGTCTGTCCACTGGTCTTGGAGGGGTACTCCCGGCATTTCATCAAGATATCGTTTATACCTGGGTACTGAACCGGGAGTCCTCTGCACCACTCGACCCGCATCAATGAGTTCTTGCATTCTCTCTTCGCTGTAACGCCAGTACCTAGTAACTCCCATCACCTCATACATCGGGTTGCCCTTCGCGGCTCCCCCTGGTCCTGTCAGGTCTCCGAGCGTATATCTGCGGTTAGTTTCGGGTTCCACATATCGGTAGAACTTTTCGGCGTAATCCTGATCATAGTCAGTGTAAATCGGGTTCCAAGTCCATTGGTCGGACTTTGTGTAATAAAGCAAGACATCGTGGATGCGACCGTGCTGACGGCGTCCTTGCCGACCATCGCTGTGAGCGCTGGTGCGCTTCCAAGTGATTTCGCTACGGAAGTTGCCCGCGCCAAATATGGCGTCCATAAGCGTCTTGAGATAGTGGGACGCGGTAGGGTCGCAGTGGAGATAGATGCTGCCGGTGGTCTTCAGGACGCGGCGCATTTCAAGCAGTCGGACGGCCATCATGCAAAGGTAGGACTGCATACTCTTGCCGTGAGTCAGTCCGGCGGTTTCGAGAGCCTTGTACATGGCGGGATGTTCGTCGGCGATGAGGCCCATGTAGGCAGTGTCGAGGTCGGAGAGCGTCCATGTGTCCTTGAAGGCGGCGCCCGCCGCCCTGCTGCCGACCGGCGCGGCGTAGTCGCGGTTGGAGTTGAAGGGCGGGTCGAGGTAGATCAGGTCAACGGACTCGCTGTTCATCCCGCGCAGGATGTCGAGGTTGTCGCCGGTCCAGATTGTCTTGTCCGCGAAGTTTGGTTCGATCATATCGTTCCTTATAATACACTGTGGGCGGTCAGGGGTCTTCGTATTCCTCTTCGAGTTCTTGCATGAGTTCTATGTAGAACTCGAGCTCATCGCACTCGTCGCAACCCCTGCACAGGCAGTAGTAAAAGTCGTCCCTGTCCAGGTCATAGTAGTCGGCGGGATCGAATATGTAGGTTTCGGGCGCCTCCATTCTCTGGGATAGAGACCTGGTAAGAAGGTCGTCTGGCACGACGACGGCCCTGTGTTCGGGATTCCTGTTCAGTGCGTAGCTGTTGAATTCCTCTACGAGTCTTTGGGCCTCGCGCTTTGCGGAGTCGAGGTCGGGCCAGTGGGAGGCGCGTCTGATGATGGAGCGGTAGATGGATTCTTCTTCCTCCGCGCAGTGTTCTCTAGCGTATTCGTGGTGTGGGCGGGGTGGGGGATCAGGAATTGACGATTTGGAATTATCAATTGGGTTGGCGGGGGTGTCTGAACTGTGATTTGTGTGATTGGGCTGATGGGCTGTGATTTCGGGATTGTCTGAATCAGGATTTGCAGGATGATGGGATGTACAGGATGGTCAGTGTAAGGAATTACCCCCATCCCCGTATCAAGTACGGGGCAGGCTCTAACCTTCCCCCATCGAGGGGGGAAGGGATTTTACATACCCCTACAAGCCCGTCGAGGGAGAGGGGGATTTTGCAATCTTCTCGAATTTTCAAAAAAGGGGTTGACAAAGTCCAAGATAGCGTATAGAGTAGAGATTGTCCCAAGTGGTTGAGCTTAATGGCTCGGTCGAGCGGGCGGCAGGCGGTTCGCCGCAGGCAGCGCGGGAGACGGAGCGAGCGGGCGAGATTACTTGGGGCATTTGCTTTATAAATGAATTGGCGTTCCATCTTATACCCATCTACCATAGCGGCACTTAGGCGATGCGTGAACATTGTTGCGCGCGCGCTTATCGTGGCTTTGACATGGAGCGCTATATTTCTTACTGGCGTGGGACTCAATTGGCTGATAAACGCTACCCTGGGAGTCTTGGATGCCCCTGAGTTTTTGAATACTCTGTTGTCCCAACTTGTCGTAGGCTATATCATTATTTCTGTGATTGCGATAACTTTGGTCAGCCTTGGAGATATGTGGGATCTGACACTCGTCAGTTTGAGCGGCAAGCGTCCTCCTTCTGACGACGATGTAGGTGACCGGAATGAGAATGCCTAGGATATTCAACAAGGATATGCTCCCATTCAGAGACCTCAAATTGGCGCTCGGATACGCCACGTTGTGGTTCATCATATTCGGGATAATGAGCTATCCGCTGGACAGTTGGGCTTTGGCCGCCGCTATCTTCTACATAGCCTTATGGGTATCACGGGCGATTGTCGTGGCGGCGGTATCCTTCGCGCTGAAACGACTGGCCGCTTACGGGAGACGGGTCGTCCAGAAGATTGGGGGCGAACTTTCTGAAGGCGAAGTTGTGTCCGAACGACACTCACCGAGCAAATTGGTATTTGCGACGACTATTCTGGTGATATTCACAGTACTCGGACTTTCGCTCAGCGTCGGCATCCCTGTTGTTGGGATGTACGGAGGCGCTTCGCTCCCACTATACTTCAGTTGGATAGCTTGGGCGCTTCTGGGAGTAGGAGTGGTCGGTATTTCGCTGATACTGACATTCTTGGCGCTGCTATTCTCTACCGTCGAAACTCTGTACGACAATTTCGAGGCAGGCGTAGCGAGTGTAGAAGCTGTTTCGAATGGCGTAGCCGTTCTGACAGGCTCGGCGCGCTGAATCATTCCGCAAGTTCTCTGACGTCGCGGAGGTTCCTGAAGTGGCCGTTGTAGTCCAGGCCGTAGCCGACGACGAAGACGTTGGGGATGTCGAAGCCGACGTAGGCGACTTCCACGTCATGCGTTCTGCGGGAGGGCTTGTTGAGGAGAGCGCATACGTTCACGGAGGCCGCGCCCAAGGCTTCGATCTTCTGGGTGAGAGCGGCCACCGTCGCGCCGGTGTCCACTATGTCTTCTACGATCAGAACGTGCCTGTCCCGTATTCGCTCGCTCGTCGGAAGATAGTTGACGGTCAACTCCCCGCGGGATTCGGTGCCCTCGTAGCTGATAGCCCGGGCTGTAACCACCTCGACTGAGCGCGGGAAGGCGCGCATCAGGTCGGCGAGAAAGCAGACCGTGCCGTCCATCACGCCGATGATGAGGATGTCCGCGTCGCTGTAGTCAGCGACAATCTCCTGGACGAGTTGATCTATCGTGCGTGATATGTCGCTTTCTGATACGAGTATCTTGTCCAGGGTCACGGGTCTGGCGCTCCTCTTTCCTGTTGTGTCCGGCGCTTCGCCACCCAGTGTTTTCGGCACATTATAATGGCTGAGAGTTGTACGATGTAATCCAGTCAGGCGGCTTGATCATGAATATCGGGGCGGCGAGAGTCACTCTTCGCATACCGCACAGCCGGAGCTTGAAGGACAAGCGGCGCGTGTCCAACTCGCTGCGCCAGCGCGTGGGAAGCAAGTTCAACGTGGCCGTAGCCGAGGTGGAGATGAACGACGCATGGCAGATGCTGACGCTGGGTATCGTGTGCGTGTCCAACAGCGCGGTCCACGCTTCGCAGATGCTGGACAGGGTTGTCGAGTTCATCGAGTCCGAACGTCCGGATGCCGAGGTAATGGACCGCGAGATGGACGTCATTGGGTTCTAGAAGCTGTCTCATAAATATCAACGCTTGGTAGGAACGGTGTGTTTTCACCCTCACCCCCGTATCGTGGTACGGGGCAGGCTCTAGCCCTCTCCCAGAGGGAGAGGGGATTTTCAACATACAAATGACGGTGAATGTTACAGATGTGACTCACGAAATTCATCGAGTGAGTCATATATGACGTTTGGTTTGTACCCCATCCGATGCCATGCTACTCCTGCGACTCCGGCAGGGTCTCAACCGACCGTTTCGGGGCGACCGGCAGGCTCAGCCGCCGGAATCGAGTTTACGCGAAGTAGGTTCATAAAGGAGTAGGGAATATGTTCAAGAAAATCGGGATACCCGCGACGCTCTGCCTGGTCGTTTTGCTTCTGGTTGCGGTTGCCTCCGCCTGCGGCTCCAGTGAAGAGTCTTCCGAGATGGAGATGGCTTCCGCGCCTGCGCCGGCGCAGCCCATGGCGGTCGATGTGATAGAGGTGGAAGTTCCGGGTGAAACTGTTGTGGTGGAGAGAGAAGTGGTCAAAGAGGTGGCTGTACAGGCCGCGCCCGCGGCTCCAGCGGCGGCGGCCAGAGCGAGGCAGACCGCATCCGCCGCGCCAGCCGACCTGACCGCGGGGGAAGGCACAGACCGGCAACCGGCGCAACTCGTCACCCAGCGGCGCATCATCATTCGCACGGTCGACATGACGATTGTGGTTGACGACATCCAGGCCGCGATGGACGAAATCGCGAAACTGGCGGACAGGTCGGGAGGCTGGGTCGTCTCCACCGACCGGCGGGAGAAGCATACCGGCAGAATCAGCGTAAGGATTCCCGCGGTGGACCTCGAATCCTCAATCGAGGCGCTTCGCGGGATAGCGAAGGATGTTGAGTCCGAGATCAGTACCAGCGAGGACGTCACCGACGAGTATTACGATCTCCAGTCGCGGCTGAAGAACCAGCTTGCTACCGAGGAGGCGCTCATCAGGCTGCTGGACAGGGCGGAGAACGTCGAACACGCGCTGGCGGTGCAGAGGGAACTCACCATCGTCCAGGAGAACGTGGAGCGCATACAGGGGCGCATCAAGCTGCTCGAAGAGACATCGGCCTACTCGCTCGTAACCGTCAACCTCAGCCTGGCGCCGGTGGACATGAACGTGGATGCGGGCCCCGACAAGTCGGTGGCGGTTCACGCCCCAGTCAGGTTCAAGGCGACTTTCAGGCCGCCCGAAGGCGTTGACAGGCACGAGGTGACCTGGGACTTTGGAGACGGGGGGCCGGTCACAATCTCCCGCACCGCTCCCACGGCCAACGAGGGAGAGAGGGTAACGGCCACTGTCACGCACCGGTTCGACGACCCGACGGACTCGCCTTTCATAGTACAGGTAAAGATAAGGAGTTTCGGCGAAGGCGGAATAGCCGAGGGTGAGGACACGGTTACGGTTACGGTCTCGGAGACCCCGGTCATAGAAGTGTTCGCGGTCGGCGAATACATGGTCACGGAGAACGAAGAGGTGGAGTTCTTCGGGTCGTTCACCCGACCCCAGGGACTGACGAACGTCCGATACCGATGGGAGTTCGGAGACGGCTCTCCGTCGGTCGAAGGCCCGATTGAAGAGGGCGTTACGGAGTTAGCCGCGACCCACACGTACAGGAATTACAGGCCACAGGAGTACCGCGCGAGGCTTACGGTGACGGCGGACAGCGTGGTCGGAGAGGTCGCCGCATCCCAGGAAATATACGTCCAGGTCCGGGAAGACATCGGGCTTATCGTAGGCGGCTTCCAAGTCGGAGACACCTTCAAGTCTTCTGTCAGGACTTTGAGCATAGTCGTCTCCGCGCTGACCGACATCGGTATCTGGCTGGTCACCTTCTCCGTATTCTGGCTTCCACTGCTGATTCTGGCGGTATTCCTGGTACGCAGAAATCGAAGAATCAGAGCTGAACAGCCAAGACAAGAGCGCCCCCGCTCGGAACCGAATCCCCAATCCAGTGAGTAGAGGCGACGGCTTGCGTATATAATGCCGCTATCAATACCGATAGCGGCATTATATTCCGGTCGAGCTGAATGTCCCCACGTCCGATTGAAGAAGAGTCCGAGGCGCGCAGGACGAGACAGGCGGCCAGGACTGTACTCACAGTCCTGGCTCCTATTTTGGTCTTTGCCGCGCTGATGCTTATGCCCACTCCCGCGGGGCTGACGCCGCAGGGCCAGGCTGCGCTGGCGGTGATGTGTGTTGCGGTGATTCTGTGGGCCACGGAGATTCTGCACATCGCAGTTACCGGGATCGTCGGCATCGTGCTGCTGATACTGGTGGGAGGCGTGTCGGATGTCGGAGCGGCCCTCTACGGCTTCTCCCAGCCGGTGGCCTACTTTCTCATCGGGATCCTGACGCTGGGGATGGGGGTGCACCGCTCCGGTCTGGCCGAGCGGGTATCCATCTTCCTGATGCGGGGCGCGGCGGGCAGACCTCGCCTTCTGTACGTTCAGATGCTCTTCTCCTTTGCCGCGCTCACGTTCGCTCTTCCGTCCGCGAGTACACGGGGCGCCATACTCGTACACATCTACGAACAGGTGATGGAACGCTGGGACATTCCTCAGGACCACTCCTTCCACAAGGCGGTGATGATGGCCCTGGGTTCGCTGAACAGGCTGGGTTCGACGGCGCTGCTGGCGGGCGGAGTCACTCCGGTTGTGGCTTCCGGGCTGCTGGGCGACTTCTCCTGGGGGAGATGGTTCGTGCTGATGAGCGTCCCTTTCTATGTAAACCTGGTTATCGGTGGGGCGCTTCTCTTCCTGCTGTACCGCTCCGGGTTCAGGGTGCGGGTAGATGCCGATGCCCGTTTCCTGGAAGCGGGACCGATTAGCGCCGCAGAGGTGCGCGCCGGCGCTATAGCGCTGCTGACCGCGCTGCTCTGGTTCACCGATTTTGCACACGGACTTCATCCCGCCGTCCCCGCGCTGATAGCGCTCTGCCTGATACTCATGCCCCGCATCGGCGTGCTGAAGTGGAGAGATCTGGAGCAGAACCTGGGCTGGGGCAACTTCATCGTCATCGCATCCACGCTATCCCTTGCCCACGCGCTGGTCGTCAGCGGGGCCGCCGAGTGGTTCTCCAGCGGACTTGTCGGATGGATTGGCGGGCTGAGCGACAATCCGTGGCTGTTCCTTCTGGCGCTGTGCTGCGCCGCCGCGATAGTACGCGCGATGCTGCCCAACATCGCGGGCTACCTCGCGCTGGTCATTCCGGTGGCGATGGCGGCGGGAGCGGCGGTGGGACTGAACCCGCTGGTGTGCGGGATGGCGGTAGTGGTAATCGGAGACACGCCCGTGTACTACCCCGCAGGCTCCACATCGGGCGTCTTCATATTCGAGCGGGCGTCCGTCAGGGCGATTGAGGTCATCCGCTTCGGCCTGATAATGACGGTCGTGGCCATCGGGACGCTGTTCCTGCTGGCGCTGCCTTACTGGAGCCTCGTGGGTGAGCCGCTGGTGAGGTAGGGGTGTCAGCCGGAATCCTTGATAGCCAAGCCGCCGTATTCGCCGATGATATGTTCGGAGTGTACAATGGCGATATGGACACCGCCGACTTCCTCAGACACATCCAGAGCTTGCTTTGGTACCAGGACCAGATCGTCCACGTTGAGCAGGTGCCATCGAGAGAGGCGCGGACGCGCGAGCTCGATCCGCCGCTCGACTCGCGCCTGGTGCGCCGGTTGGAGGACATGGGTGTCTCCGGTCTCTACACTCACCAGGCGGAGGCTGTGGAGAATCTGCGGGACGGGAAGAACGTCATCGTCGCCACGCCGGCGGCGAGCGGCAAGAGTATGTGCTACAACCTGCCCGTCCTTGAGTCGCTGCTCGAAGACCGCACGTCTCGCGCGCTGTACCTGTACCCGACGAAGGCATTGTCTCAGGACCAGGAGAAGAAACTCGCCCAAATGATGCCGCCGTCCGACGGTCCGCGCGGGATAAGGCACGCGATATTCGACGGGGACACGCCGCGTCCTGACAGGGCCTCTATCCGGCGAAGCTCGAACATCGTCATAACCAATCCCGATATGCTGCACTTGGGCATCCTGCCCAACCACCGCGCCTGGTACCGGACGCTGCGCGGGCTGAAGTACGTCGTGCTGGACGAGGCGCACGTGTATAGGGGTGTGTTCGGGACGCACGTGGCGAACGTTATGAGAAGGCTGAGGCGTCTATGCCGGCTGGTGGGCAGCAGTCCGCAGTTCATCCTGTGTTCCGCTACGATTGCCAATCCGGGCGATCACGCGGAGAGGCTGGTCGGGGAGCCGTTCGAGGTTGTGGAGGATGACGGCTCGCCCTACGGGGGCAAGGACTTCGTGATGTGGAATCCGCCGATGATAGACCTGGCGGATGGATCGCGGCGTTCCACCAACTCGGAGGCAACGCAGGTGTTCACGGAACTGCTGAAGCGGCACACGCGCACGATGACCTTCGTTCGCAGCAGGCGACAGGCCGAGCTTATACACGTTTACGCGCGCGACCAGCTCAAGCTAACGCATCCGATTGTGGCGAAGCGAATATCGCCATACCGCGCGAGCTATCTGCCCGAAGACCGTCGGCGCATCGAGAGGGACCTGTTCGAGGGCAGGCTGCTCGGGCTTTCGACCACCAATGCTATGGAGCTAGGCGTGGACGTGGGCAACCTGGACGCCACGATTCTGACCGGATACCCAGGCACCATAGCCAGCGCGTGGCAGCAGGCGGGCCGCAGCGGACGGGGTGGCGAACGCTCGCTCAGCGTGATGGTTGCCAACAACAACCCTCTCGACCAGTACCTGATGCGCCACCCGGAGTCGTTCTTCGGCAAGAGCCACGAGAGCGCGCGCATATCTCCGGCCAACCCGTACATCATGAAGCCGCACCTGATCTGCGCGGCGTATGAAGCGCCGCTCACGATGAACGATACGGAGTTCTTCGGACACGAGCTTCTGTGGTACGCGGACGAGCTTATCGAGGACGAATACTTCCACGTCCGGCACGGACGCTGGCACCTGCTGCCGGAGGTCACGTATCCGGCGGAGCGCGTCAACATACGCTCGGCGTCCGGCGCGTTCTATACGCTGGTGGATTCGGAGACGGGGGCTATCCTGGAGACGGTGTCGGAGGAGACGGCGTTCATGCAGCTACACCCGGGCGCGATCTATCTTCACCAGGGGGAGTCGTACCTGGTGAAGGACCTCGACCTGGACTCGCACACCGCGTACTGCTCGATTACGGACGCTCCTTACTATACGCAGGTGCGTGACTACACCGAGACGCGCATCCTGAACACGTACAAGAGCAGGCAGGTTGGGGAGGTGTCCGTGTTCCTGGGCGAGGTGAACGTGTCAACCCACGTCGTCGGGTTCAAGCGGGTGAAGCACCAGACCGAGGAGGTGCTGGGCGACGAGTACGTCGAACTGCCGCCGCAGGAGTACGAAACGACCGCGCTCTGGTTCACTCCCGACCGCTACACGCTGGACCGAATCCATGCGGAGAAGCTCGACCTTGCGGGAGGGCTCCACGCCGTCGAGCACGCGGCAATCGGGCTGCTGCCGCTGTTCGCGATGTGCGACCGCAACGACATCGGCGGTATCTCGACCCCGCTGCACCCGGACACGGGCAGACCGCAGGTGTTCATCCACGACGGACATCCGGGCGGCGTGGGGGTCGCCGAACACGGCTACGAGGTCATCGAAGACCTGTGGCGCGCCACCTATGAGGTCATATCCCAGTGCCCGTGCGAGGCGGGGTGCCCGTCCTGCATCCACTCCCCCAAGTGCGGCAACAACAACCAGCCGCTGGATAAGGAGGTGGCGCGGATGGTGCTGGAGGGGTTGTTGGCGGAAACATAGAACGTTTGTCAATCGCGAAATAATCCCATATCATGGGGATACGGAGGAAGAGGATGACCGAGATGCAACAGATGATGGCCCTGTTCACCTTTCTTATAAGTATCCTGTTTGGCCTGCAGATATACTTGCACAGGCAGGTTCGGCAGGATTTTAGAGAGCTTCGACAGGACTTGAGAGAGCTTCGGCAGGATATAAGAGAGATGTGGCGGGACACGAGGGAGATGGAGGGGGCGTGAATGCCCGTCTGTACCGAGCGGACACTAGCTCCAGTCAAGTGGACGACAGATTTGACCTAATGGACGACAGGTTCGACCGGATAGAGAACGACATCAAGATTCTCATCAACGATATTGGCGAGTTGAAGGGCGCGGCCGGGATTTCCTCAGGCAGCCGCGTTCGCGAGCCTTCCGGAACCGGCGACTGACGATAGTCGCCAGTCCGCGATCCCCCACAGTTTCCAGTTCCCCCGCGTTACCATTTCTGCCCCAGTCATGGTAAACTTCCTTCGCTGACGACCGAATCCATTACAGAGCGGCTTGCCCGCCATTACGCGCGGGCAGGTCATACAAGGGCGCATTCCGCCCCTGCGTGGCTCTGTAAGGGAGGGCAGCGTCGTCAGCATTCGCGCCTATCCACAAAGGGGCTTTTTCATGGGCGTTCGAAGACGTCGTTACCCAGCCTCCTCATATCCTACTTTCTTATAATGTCGCGTTTGGCTGTCCCGAGTGGAATATATATACAGACAATCAGCCACAACGAAATCAGAATCGCATCGAGAACATATCTCCCTGCTGATGGAGGAGAGAGCGAGTCAGCCAATGATCAAGAAAATAGTTTTAGTCATCACCACGCTCATGTTGCTGTCCATCGTAGCGATTCCTTTCGCCGGCGACAGCCTCGTTTCGACCGCATCGCCCACGCGGGCGCAAGAAGCCGTGGAGTCCGCCAACCTCGCCACGTTCTCGGCCCTCATGCAGTACATCCGCTCAGATCCCACGCCCTCCGACGTACACGCGAACAATGTCGCTCAACTCGCTATATTCGACGGCGTGTTCACTGACATATACATAACCGGCTTCATAACTCCGTTCACGGGCGAAACGCCTGAACAGGTGAAGGCGCGTCTCCAGTCCGTTCCTGAGGAGGACAGGTTCACGGCGGTGATGGTGGAGTCTTACCGGCTATCCTCGAATCCTCTGCTGCTGGACATAATGCACATCCTGTTGGCGCAATACTATGTGGACTTCTTCACCACGGCGGACCTGGGCGGCGCGTCCGCATACCTGAAGCGAGCCGAAATCAGGACTCTGGCCGACGGCTTCGACTCGGCGAACTACGCCATTTCGGCTCCGACCGAGACAGGGACGTCGCCTCCTCCTACTCGGTTCCTGGGCAAGGTGGAGTCCGCCAACCTCGCCAAGTTCGCGGCGCTGATGAAGTACATTCGCTCCGAACCCACTCCCCCTGACGTGCATCCCAGCAACGTGCTCCAACTCGCTATATTCGATGGTGTGTTCACCGACATCTACATAACCGGGTTCATAACTCCGTTCACGGGCGAAACTCCCGAACAGGTGAAGGCGCGTCTCCGGTCGGTTCCCCAGGAAGACAGGTTCACGGCGGTCATGGTGGAGTCGTACCGCCTCGCATCGAATCCATTGCTGCTGGACATAATGCACATTCTGCTGGCGCAATACTATGTGGATTTCTTCACCACGGCGGACCTGGGCGGCGCGTCCGCATACCTGAACCGGGGTGAATTCACGGCTCTGGCCGACGCATTCGACTCCGCCGACTACACCATTCCCGCGCCGTCCGCGGCCCGGACACCGACCGCGACTACCACGCCGTCAACTACTCCGACTAGCACAGCCACGCCTACGATTGCCGAATTGGTGAGAAACGTTCAGGGCGGCGTGGTCCAAATAGTTGCGCTGACAAGCTCCGGCTCCGGGTTCATCATAGACACAGACGGACGTGTGGTCACAAATCAGCATGTCGTGGGTGGCAACCGGAGCGTAACCGTCAGGATGAACGATGGAACTGAGTATCCTGCAAGTGTTCTGGGCGTGGATGCGGTAGCAGACCTCGCGGTGGTTGACATAGCGGCCAGCGGAAATTTCACGCCGGTCACTCTGGGTGACTCGTCGCGCGTTCAGGTGGGCGAAGAAGTAATCGCGATAGGATATCCTCTCGGATTCCAGCTTGGGCAGTCGCAGACCGTAACCAGAGGGATAATATCGGCGCGTAGGCCTAACCTTGCGGAGAGCGGGGTGGAACATTTCCAGACGGACGCCGCGATAAACCCGGGCAACAGCGGAGGGCCGTTGTTCAACCGCGTGGGGCAGGTCATTGGGGTGAATACATCGAAGAGAGAGTACACTGCGGATGGGAGGCCCGTAGATAACATAGCTTTCGCTGTCGCCATAAATGAATTGAAGTCTAGGCTGGATACCCTCAAGGGCAGCGGGAGTCCGCAGCCTGTCACTACGCCTACGACGGTTCCGACTCCGGTCACGCCCGTTCCTACGCCATCTGTCGCGCCAACGCCGCCACCGCTTCAGGCCGGCTGGAATAGATACAACAACGGCGTGTACGGATTCAGCGTGGATACGCCGCCAGGCTGGGCAGTGAATGAAGATACGGAGAAGAAAGACTACGCCTTCTTCCAACCGCTCGACAAAAAAGCGGGCGTCACCGTCAGAGTCTATGATCTGCCTTCCTCCTACTCACTTCAGGCTTTGGCGGAGTGGCGGCGGAACTGGTTGACAGAATATGCGCGTGACAATTCTTGGGATGTGTTCAGCATAACCTCGTTCAGCAGGAAGCGGGAGAACGGGAAGGAATTCTATGAACTCACCTACCGCTATCAGAGTGTGGACGAATCCTGCGTCTCGCGCGTCACAGATCGCATCTACATATCGTCCTGGTATCCCGGCAAGCCTCACGGGTATAGGGTGAGTACCGGGGTGTGCGAACACAGCCTCAGCCGATACCCGTCCGCTACCACCAACGCGATACAGGACAGCTTCACCGAGTGGCTGCCCTACTGGAACCCTACACACGCTTGGGGCTTGAACGCGGCCCCCGGCTGGATATTGGACGAAGAGACCAATAGAGAGAACTTTTCCGCTTTCTGGACGTCTGACAAAGCAGGCGTTTTCGAGATCGCGGCGCAGAAGGTCTATCGCTCGACGACTCTCGAAGAGTTCAAAGACTGGCGCGTCAGCATATTGAGAAATTACGCTGACACATGGGAGACGTTTGATGGAGGTCTCATATTTGGAATTGGTGGCAGAGAGGGAGCTAGGGATGAATACATAGCCACCTATCGCGGACGTTCGGAAGCGCAATACTGCATCTCGAACAATGTGGAGTTGATAGTTCTGTCATCCTTCCATCCCGAGCATGAATACGGATTCTTGGTGATTACCGGAGTGTGTGAAAACAGTCCTAACTATGACCGCTACGACGACGAGAGATGGGAGATGATATATGGCTTCAGGTACTAGCCGCTTGGCTGAGAGAAGCCGTAGCATCATAAATTTGAGGACTGAATGGCTTGAAAGTAAGAGACGTCATCCGCATCAGATACCGAGTCGTGTTCGAGGGCGGCTATGGCGAAGGCTACTCCGCGTATGTGCCCGATTTGCCTGTCTGTGTAGCTGCGGGCGACACATTCGAGGAAACCAAGATGTTGATAGCCGAGGCGGTCAAGTACCATTTGGAGTTGATGGAAGAAGATGGCCTGCCGATTCCCGACCCTGGCCCCATCACGCCTGAACTGACGCTTGAAGTATCCGCCAATCAAGGTACGCCTACGACAACCGTGCCCAACCCAAAGAGGACATTCCATACTCGGTACGTTTCAGCGATGGCGTGATCTGACAGAGAAAGACTGATCTATCAGTGGTCGGCCAACTTCTCCCGTGTCCGTTCTTCGGCTTTGGCGACATCGGGCGGTATGGCGTCGGCGAAGTCGGCGAGTTCGTACAGGGGGCGGATCTCGATTTCGCTGGGGCCGGGCATTGGGTTGGGGCAGCGTTTCACCCACTCGACCGCTTCGTCCATGTCCTTGACTTCCCACAGCCAGAAGCCGGCGACCAATTCGCCAGTCTCGGCAAATGGCCCATCGCTGACGGTGCGGCCAGGGCCATCGAACGCGACCCGCTTGCCTTTCGCCAATGGTCTCATATAATAGAATGGAGTAGGGTGATGGGTTGAATATGCCTATACCATAGTACGGATCGCGAAAGATTGTTGCATTTGAATGACTTGGGCTCGGGAGAGATTCCAGCCATCACCCCCGCGGTCGGCAATGCGCTGGCAGAGGCTGCCAGTATGTGTTTAGAATCGCAGGGACATATTCAAGGAGTTCGTCTTACGGTTCGGGGCTACAAGGACAATGTCCATGTTCTCACTTGGAATCCGATTGCGGCGCAAGCACAATTGAGTTGGAACGATCCAGACTACGCCACGGAGAAGGGTGCTGAGGGTATAGCAATCCTGGTTGCCAGGGCAGAATTTGGATATTCGATAATCAGGCAATCCTGGAAAGGAACAGGTTTCGATTATTGGATGGGAGAGGCGTCCGTTGAAGGTTTCGTTGACAAGGCGGGGCTGGAAATATCAGGTATTCGGAATGGTGACGACCGCGCTATAAGAGCGAGAGTGAGAGAAAAGTTGCGGCAGGTTGGCAGGTCCTCCAATTCCAGGCTGAGGACTTACGTGATAGTGGTAGAGTTCGGAAGACCTATCGCAGAGGTTCAGGAAAATGGGCGCTCTTGACGAACTACACGACAAAGCTATGGAAAAGACTTTCTTCGCGGACTTGGAACGTCGGCGGGGCAACCACGAGGCGGCTACGGAACTGTTCGAGCAGGCGCTTGACCTTGAACTTAAGGCCATTGAGCAAATGACCGAACCCATAGAGCCGACCCACTCCATTCTGCACCGCAGCGCGGGATGGTTGGCGCTAGACTGCAACCAGCCCCGCAAGGCTGAGCGACTGGCCGCCAACGCCCTCGATTATGACCCTCCCCCTGAGATTGCGGAAGAACTGCGCGTCCTGATAGACCAGGCTCAGTCGCGCTTACTTAGTAGAACAGACTCCTTAGTCTCAGCCGACGACAACTAGCCCTCCAACTTCTCCCGCATCCTCTCCTCGGATTCGGCGACCTCTGGCGGGATGGCGTCGGCGAAGTCGGAGAGCTCGTACAGGGGGCGGATCTCGATTTCGCTGGGGCCGGGCATTGGGTTGGGGCAGCGTCTCACCCACTCGACGGCTTCGTCCATGTCCGCGACTTCCCACAGCCAGAATCCGGCGACCAGTTCGCCGGTCTCGGAGAATGGCCCATCGCTGACGGTGCGGCCAGGGCCGTCGAATGCGACTCGCTTGCCCTCGGACGATGGCTTAAGACCGTCGCCAGCCTGCATGATGCCTGCCTCTATCAACTCTTCATTGAACCTGCCCATGGCCTCGAAGAGTTCGGTGGAGGGCATGACGCCTGCTTCGCTGTCTTTTGTCGCCTTTACCAAGACCATGACTCGCATTATGTGGCTCCTCAGATGTCGGTTCTCAATTGATTGAGTATATACGCTGCTGTACGATAGTGGCATGGACTTGGTAGTGGATACGTCTGCAATTATTGCGATTATAGTTGACGAACCTGAAAAAGCGGCAGTCGAGGCGTACACGGCTGACTCTAATTTGGTGGCTCCAGCGTCCGTTCACTGGGAAATTGGAAATGCGCTTTCAGCCATGTTCAAGCGTGATCGCATCAGTCTTACACAGGCCAGACTTGCGATAGCCAGCTACGAACAGATGCGGATTCAATTCGTAGATGTTGACCTGATGCAATCGCTGGAATTGTCGGAACGAATGGATATCTATGCATACGATGCGTACATACTCGTCTGTGCGTCCGACTTGGGGTTGCCGCTGCTCACTCTCGACAACCGAATGGCGGCCATAGCGTCGCAGATAGGGGTGCAGACCCTGGAGGTCAGCCGATGAAGACTTATACGATTCCCGAAGCGCAGAAAAACCTGCCTGCTCTTCTGAAAGAGGCGGAACAGAAAGGCTACGCCATCATTCATGGCGATGTGGGCCAGGCGTTCATCGTGAAGCCACAAATGAAGCCTAATACTGCGGGAAAGCCACTGAGCGACATCCCAAGCGTTGACCTCGGTATAACCCGCGAGGAGATAGTCGAAATCGTCCGGCAGGGCCGCGAGAGATGGCCTAGATACCTGGACGAATAGCCGAGCTTAGCGTCCTGTCCCGTTCTACGCGGGCGGCATCGAGTTGAGTCTGTCCAGCAGCGTCCTCAGCGGCCCTGGAAGTCCGGGGTTCGGCGTTCGATGAAGGCGCTGCGGCCTTCCTGGAAGTCTTCGCTGTCGAAGTTGGTGAAGGGGAGCAGTTCTTCCTCTTCGGACAGGGACTTGAGGCCGGGGTTCTTCAGGACGGTCTGGAGTATCTTCTTGTGGCGCGCCTGGGACAATGGCGCGAGCGGGACCATCTCGCGGGCGAGGTCGTAGGTGACGTCCGACACTTCTTCCAACGGGACGACCTGGGTTACGAGGCCGATCCTGTGCGCTTCCTGCGCGTCTATCAGGCGGGCGGAGAGCAGGATGTAGGCCGCGTTTCCGGGCCCTACCAGTTGCACCAGCCGACGCATCTCCTCGTATCCGACGAGGATGGAGAGGCGGGCCACCGGGATTCCGAAGCGGCTGTTGTCGGCGGCGATTCGTATGTCGGTCGCCATGGACAGTTCGCAGCCTCCGCCGACGCAGAAGCCCTTGATGAGGCAGATGGTGGGCTTGGACATGGCTTCGATAGCGTCCATGGCGCCGTCGAAAGCCTCGGCGTACACGACCGCCTTCTTAGAGTTGTTGCGGTAGTCCTCGAAGTCCTTGATGTCCGCGCCTGACGAGAACGCGGCATCTCCCGCTCCGGTGAACACTACGACGCGGACGTCAGGGTCGCGGTCGAGGTCCATGGCGATGCGCCGAAGTTCGAGCCAGCCGTGATAGCTGACCGCGTTGCGCTGCCTGGGACGATTGAAGGTAATGGTCGCTATACCGTCTTGCTTGGATACGAGAATGTCGTCGGTCATGTGGTGTTCGTCTCCGTAGCGGGTATGCTTATCGGATGGCGGATCAGCCGCTTTTAGCGAGTCTGCGGTCTCTGAACGGTCGGGAGCCACGACCTACGCGCTCGGTCAGACCGAAGATAGGCTCCCAATCATCGGAGACCCATCCACGAACCAGTCCGTCTTCCATGAGGGACGCCAACGCTCCGTCGAATTCATCATCGGGCAATCTGGTCACCCACTGGAGATTATCGTGCGTTCTCCAACGCCAACGCTTGGTTGACAGGGCCAGCAGTATCCTCTGTTCCGCCCAACTGAAATCTTCGGGATGTTCTCTCCATACGAGGTCTCTTAGGAATGTGGTCATTGTGATTCTCCAGAGAAGTTCTCCTGCTCCCTGCTTAATTCCTCCGGTTTTATGGCGCCTCGCCTTTCGTTCGCCAGTTCCGAGCGACTGACAGAGTCTGATGAGACAGATGCCAGATCGTCAATGTAGATAGGTCGAGCTTGGTCGCCTATGCTACGAACTAGAATCTCCAATCTTCGTATGTCATGAGCCTGGCGTCCGCTCAGGGTCAGAAAAGCAGGGTCGCGCCAGTACATTATAACCAATGCGGTCAATACCAGAACTATCGCGACAAGCGCGAAACCCGCCATCAGTATCGCGCTTGCGTCGGTACGCTCCGCTATCTTGTCGAGCGCGAATCCGGCGAACGCGAGGCAAGACCCCAGAAGTATCAGCGCTGTGGTTGGGCGTATGAAATCCATGTTTAACCCTATATCAGTCCGCGATGTCCGGGAGCCAGCCCCAGGGTCGGGGGCCCCATTCGGCGGTGAATACCTCGCCGCTCTTGACGGTGAGGACGGGAGCGAGCGCCTTGTCGCCCGTTATGGTCGCGCCCTCGGTGTCGTGGAACAGCCAGTTGCCGGTGGCTTCCTCCAGCACGCTGATGTCGGCCTCGCGTCCCACGGCGAGGCTGCCGAGGGTATCTTCCATGTCGAGCGCGGAGGCGGGGTTGATGGTGGACATTCGTATAACGTCTTCGAGGCTGAAGCCGAGCGCGAGGAAGCGGGACATCATCTCTACCATGCTGTGAACGGTGTTGAGGCGTCCCGGGATGGTGAGATCGGTGCTTATTGAGCGGGGTTCTACGCCCTGGTCGAGGGCTGACCTGGCCACGTCGAAGCTGAAGTTCTGCCGCCCGTGCGCCGTGTCCAGGAACACGCCTCTCTGCTGGGCATCCATTACCTCGGGCAGGACTTTGCCCTCGGCGTCGAGGATGCGGCCCGCGTTGCCGCTGAACAGGTGGGTGATGATGTCGCCACGCTCGAGCAAGGGCAGCAGTTCGTGAGTGATCGTCTTCCCCTCGTCGGTGATGGAGCGGTCGCCGATGTGCACCATGAGCCGGACGCCCGCCTCGCTGGCGGCCTGCTTGGCGAGTTGGACGATCTCGACGCCCAGAACAGGCACGGCGGGGCCTATGGCCCTTATCTTCACTCCCTGTATCAGGGGCTTGTTGGCGAGTATGACGCGCACCGTCTCTTCAAGGTCAATGTCCTCGCGGCGGGAGAGTTCGGGCTGGTAGTTGAGTCCGGTGCGGGATATGTGGAGCATACACACGATGCGGGTCTTGGCGTTGGGCACGACGTGCTCAGGGAAGCCGCCGAAGGAGTAGCAGCCCGCGCTTCCGGCATCCACGACGGTGGTTACTCCCGCGTAAACTCCGGCGAGATCAGGGTCAACGCCGGTCTGGTTGACGCCGTGATAGACGTGGGTGTGAAGGTCTATCAGCCCGGGTGTGACCAGCTTTCCGGCGACGTCTATCACGCGGGTCTCGGGGCCGGGGGCGATGTCAGGAGTGACTTCGGAGATCGCGCCGTTGGTCACCGCGACGTCCATTTGGGCGTTGATGCCCTGTGACGGGTCTATGACTCTGCCGCCTTTGAGAATGAGATCGGTCATCTGGGTGGCCTCCGCGTAAATTTAGAATTGTGAATTGACAATTACAAATTGTCTTCCATGATCATGCGTGCAAGTTGGCGACCCATGCGCACGCTGTAGTTCGTGCCGCGATCTTCGGGGTATATCTGCGTGGTGTTGGCGAGATATACGCCGTCGAACGGCGTGCGATGGCCGGGAATGTGGTCGGAGTAGTTCACTCCAATGATGGGCTGGGCTCCGCCCACCCGGTGGTGATAGACCCTCTCTATCCAGTCGGGCGAGAAGTCTGGGTTTATCTTGCGCAGGTGGGGCAGGTACTCCCGCATGAGTTCGTCCTGGTCCATGCGGTAGAGCGGATTGTCGGTGGTGAGGTAGTTGGACAGATAGACGATGTGCTTGCCGCCGTAGTGTTCCGGCCCTATCAGATTGGTATGCTCGATCACGCCGACGAACGGGATGGAGCGGTCGGCGACGTTGAGCCAGTACACATGCGACAGACTTCTGTCCAGCACCATCACTATGAGCACGGCGGACATATAGCGCGCGCTGTCCAGGCGTGCCTGGTAATCCTCCGGGAGCGCCGGAACCAGCCGGATGAAGATGGGCGAGGGTGTTGTCGCCAGAACCGCGTCGAAAGGCTCATCAACAGGGTCGTCCTGTCCGAACTGGACTTCCAAGCCGCGGACGCGGTCGTCGTCTATCAGTATCCGGTTCACGGACGCCGAGATATGGACCTCGCCGCCCATCTCGCGTATCTTGTCGGCAAGTGTGTCGAACACCATGCCGAAGCTGCCCATTGGGTAGCCGAGCTTTTCCTTCACCATACTCTTGCCGCGCGACGTGACCCTGGTGTTGACCTTGCCCCACAGCCAGGCCATCGTCACCTGGTTATAGTAGTCCTCGCCGAACTTGCCGCGCAGCATTGGCCCCCAGAATGTGTCGTACATACGCTGTCCGCCGTACTTTCTGAGCCATTCGTCGGTGGTAACACCCTCGTACTTGCGCCAGTCCTTCTGACGCTGCAGGTAGAGGGTCATGAGGCCGAGGCGGACGCGGTCGGGCAGGCTGAGCGGCTTGAACTTGAGTAGATCGAACGGGGTGACGAAATCGTAGATATAGCCGTCGTAGAGCGTGCCCGCGGTGGAGTCTATCCAGCGGATCGTGTGGCCGAGGCCGATCTCCTCGAGCAGGTCGAGGATATCGGTGTCTGACGTGAACCAGTGGTGATAGCCGCGCTCCAGTCGCTCCCCGCCCACGTCGAAGGTAGAGGCGTGGCCGCCGATGAAGGGAGCCCGCTCGTAAACGATGGCCTGGTGCCCAGCCTTAAGCAGGTCGTAGGCTGCCGGAAGTCCGGTTGCCCCCGCGCCGATGATTCCTACTCTCAAAGTTTCACGTCTCCCGACTCGGTTGGTTGCCTTTGCGGTTGAAAGTTCGATGCAGCTATCTTGACAGCCTTCGCAGTGAGAGATGACTCGTCCACAGTATTATCTGGCCCAGGATTATCACCGGCAGCAGTATCACCGCGTGAAGCGCTACCACGTAGCCACCCGCCACCGACCTGTCAACCGAGGCCAGCGGCCCCAGAGCCAGAACCTCGCGCGCTATCAACTCGAATAGTCCCAGTCCGCCCGGCGCGGCGGGTATCGAGCCGCCGATGTTGGTAATGGCGGTGGTAAGGACCATGTTTACGCCCATCTGGACAGGCCCGTCATGATACGTTTCTATACCGAAAGAGTAGCCCATCAGCCAGAAGACTGCCACCTCGGTGAGCCATATCGGGATAGAGAGCGCGAAGAGCGCGGCCAGCGTTCGCGGCTCCCGCAGCGGCGCGATGCCGTCCAGGGCCCTTGCCAGCAGCGAGTCCAGGACGGCAGCCGCCCTGTCCGGCAGCCTGCCCAGTAGTTTCATGGTGAACGAGTGCGTCCGTTCGGGGTACGCCGACATCAGTGCGAGTACGCAGAACGCCCCGATGAAAGGCAGCGTGAGTCCGAGCATGAGTAGGATTGGGGACAGTCCCCACCGTTCCCCAAAGTCTTCGGCAAGTCCTGTGACCGGTACGAACGGCACTATCAGCGCGATGAAGAACAGCAGCGCGAGCGCGTCGAATATCCTCTCTACGAACACCGTTACCAGCGCGGACGCCGCGCTAACCCCCTCGCGCTCGCTCAGGTAGTAGCTCCGAACGAATTCGCCCAACCGCATGGGCAGCAGGTTGTTGGCCATGTACCCGACGACCACGACCGGGAAGAGTCTGCGCGTACTGACCGGCTTGAGATGCCTGAGCATTACGCTCCAGCGCATTGAGCGGAAATAGACCGATACGAAGTACATTCCTACTGCGGGGACGACATACCAGTAGTTCGCGCCTGCGAGCGCGTCCAGCATCCGCCGGAGGTCCACAGTTAATAGAAAATAAGCCAGCAGTATTATGCTGACTCCGATGCCTATCCAGTATTTCCTATTTCCTTGAAGCACGAGTTCTCTCGAAGATTCTGCACCTCCTCAGGGCGCGCCCCGGTAGCGCTGGGGCACATTGGCGTTGAAATAGACGTAGGAGTCTTCGCTGCCCAGGATGTCGTAAACTCCCTCCCTGTTCAGCCAGTAGTTCATCGCGCCGCGCCACGCCGATCTGTCCAATAGCCCGCTTACCAGCTTGCCGGGAGTCAGGCCCCTGTAGGTGTGCTCGGGGAACCACCAGCGGTGTCGGATGCGCTTGCCGTCGAGGTAGTCTTCTCCGAGGCCGGTGTCCGCCCAGGACTGGTTGGTCGAGTGGACTACAAGGACACGGTCGTCACGGGACGTGTTGAAGGAGTTTTCGTTGTGTACCGGGTACTGCACGTTGGTCGCGTCCCTGAAGTACCAGGCCCAGGGCCAGCTGAAGCCCGAGGTCGCGTCTATCTCGACGGGCATCTCTGTACCGGCTCCGGTCTCGTCGAAGGTATCCAGGAGACGGGTAACGTCCGGCGAGGTCTGAGTATAGACGATCAGTTCGACCGGAATGTCGCCGTTCTGGTAGGCGGCGATGACACCGGACCGCACGCTCAGCGCCAGCAGCAGGGCCGCGATTCCCAGGGTGGAGACGGTCAGGAACTGCGTCCGGCCGATTCTGCGGTACATGTACACGCCCACCGCAAGCAGCCCGGCCAGCGCGAGGGCGGCGACCGCCTGAATCAATATGTCCTGGAGAGTCGAACCGCTCGATGGGTAGATGACCAGACTCCACAGCAGCACCGCGAAGACCGGAACGCCTAACAATAGAAGGTAGCGTCCCTCCCGCGCCATATCGCGCCACGCGATTTTGCTCACAATCTCGGACAGGAATTTACCGGTCATTATGATGAAGGGCAGAGCGATGTTCACCAGCAGCCAGGGCATCTTCTCGCTGGCGATTGTGTACAGTACGAAGGTCATCAGAGACCAGAACGCCAGGAATACGCCGAAAGTATCACGCTTGCGTATGTAGTAGATCGCCGCGACGATTCCGAGCAGGAAGGGCAGGAATTCGTACACAGAGGTGATCAGGAAGTAGTAGTACCAGGGCTGGTTGCCACGCGCTTCTCCCTGCTGCACTATCCAGTAGCCCAGGGCCTGCCATATACCGCTCTTGACGCCCGCGAAGTTGGTCAGGAACGTGGTGTATAGCAGGATCCAGATGATATAGAAGATGTTCGCGCATCCCAGCCAGAGCCAGAGGTTCCATCGGTAACCGAAGTAGGCGGAGAGGGCTATCATGCCGACCACGATCACGAATGCGATGACGTTGCCGCCGCCCACGGGGTCTCCTATGCGCGGGCTGCCCTCGCCCGCCGCGAGAGTGAGATTCATCCAACTCAAAATGGGCGTATCCTGGAGGATGGCGGCGAAAGCGGACCACATCGGCAGCGTCACCAGGATGAGGAACACCATGAAAGTCGCCGGGCCTCCATGTTTCGACGCATTCAGTACGCCCAGGAACGAGTGCCACGCGCCGTTCAGAACGCGGCCCAGGGCCACGGGAGGAGAGACCCCTTGCGCTTCGATGTTCGCCCATGCCCGTGACAGGCTTGGATGAACTGCCATGAGGAAGCACCAGAGTCCCATCATGCCGACGACCATGTACGCCGACTCCTTGGTGGCGAACATGAGCGCGAGCAGCGCTGCCGCTATGTACAGGTATCGGTGGCGACCTTCGTCGAAGTATCGCCACATGCAGATGACGAGGCCGAATGTCCACACCGCCATCAGGATGTCGTTGCGCGCGAACCGGCTGTAATACAGCATGGCGGGCGAGAATGTCAGCAGCGCGGCGGCGAACAGCGCGCCAAGCCGTCCCAGCCTGCTTCTGAACAGGAACGGCGTCAGTATCAGAACGGTCCCCATGAGCGCGTACAGGACCCTGGCGGTGACCTCGCTGTCGCCGAGCGCGAAGAACAGCGCCGCGTTCACTTCGAACTGGAGAGGGCCGTGCATCATCGGGTTGTGCGAGAAGCCCTCTCCGTTGGAGAGTTTCCATGAGTAGAGGGCGTGCAGACTCTCGTCGTGGTGCATCGCGCGCGCGCCCAGATCCCAGAGCCGCATCGTCAGTCCGACAACCAGCAGCGTGGCATAGCACAGCGCCTCCCACCAGCGGGTTCCGGCGCGAATGTCGCTCAACGCGGAACTCAGCCGCGCGGCAAGCGGGATCGAAGGCGTGGGTGTGGTGGTGTCTGGGACTGTCTGCTCTGAGGCCATCGCTCAAGTATCAGCTATTGCGAATCTGAGAATCAACCCTTAATACGAAAGCCGCGACCGCAACAGATCCTCTCTCCGGCAGGTCCTAGTCGCCCCGCAGCCTTCTCAGCTCGGCTTCCATCGCCGCCATCCGCGCTTCGGCGAACTCGGCGCATCGCTCAGCCGACTCGCGCGCTGTTCGTTCCGACTCGGCGCGTCGCTCAGCCGCTTCGACGGCGTCCTCCGCCTCCGCTGTTGTCCGCAGGAACTCACCCGTTACAGGGTCGCGCAGGCGCAGAATATCGTCGTACCACCACACCTCCAGCCCCAATACCTCGCTGTATCCCCAGTGGCGCGTCTCGGACTCGCTCACTATCTCGATAGGCTGGTACTTCCCGTCATCGCCCAGAGCATCGCCTCCCAGGGGCGCGTCGTGGTAATCTCCGCCGCTGGGGTCGAATCGCCAGTACTCGCGCACACCGTAGCGAGCGTATCCCTCGCGTTTCACGGTGTAGTCTCGTCTTCCGGTGCTGCGTGAACCCACCTCCAGAACCAAGTCCGGCGGCTTGCCCACCTCGCTTATCACGTAGCCGTTGCGACGGACGATCCGCCAGGGATCTTCCAATCCCTCGGCGAAGGTGACGTCCGGGGCGAAGTCGCCCATGTCCTGGGGATCGCTTCGCAGGTATCCGCCGCCCGAAACCAGGTAGCCGTCCCGCCGCCTGCATCGGGCGCTGAGCACGGCGGCGAATTCGTGGATCCCGTCGAACTGCTCCATGTCAGGAACCTGGGGCGGGTCGGGCAGAGGCTCGATATCCGAGTAGTCTCGTAAGCTGGGCTTGGTGATTACGCTCTGAATGGCCATGGTCCGGGTCTCCGCGACGCTGTTTCACCTGAGTCTCCCCCTCTGGGCCAGGTTGGGTGTTCCCTGATTATACCACTGCCCGCCTACCGCGGACACGCCCCATGTCGTCTGGCTGCGCCGCGCACTAGCGACGCACCCCATATGAATAGGTCATACTCAAATTACCTATTCGTCATTCCCGCGAAGGCGGGAATCCAGGGGTGGGGGCAGGCTCATATATGTCGAAACTAACTGGAACCAGTACTAGCGACGCACCCCATATAAAGCTACGTCGTTCCACTCATACAGCGTGTCCATGAATTCTGCGAATTTGTCCAGACCGGGACCGCCGTACTTGTTTCGCTCACGCGGTCCTATGTAAACGTACTCCAGGTCGTACTTCGCCAGCAGTTCGCGCGCCTCTTCGAAGTCCGTCGTCTGGTACATGGTCGCCACGTCCTGCTCACGCTGGACGAATTCGGGCGACGGGCCGCGCCACTGCAACTGGTGTCCGGGCCAGTTGTAAACCGTCGGGATCCCCGTGCTGCGAGATATGAGCCCCGAGTTGAACCACTCGCCGACTCCTTCCAGAATCGCAGTGTCCCGGGGCAGGTTGTTCTTTATGTACTGAATCGCTCCATACTCCGCGGGGTCGCTCTCTTCCACGAAAGCCAGTCCGTTCAGCGTGACCGCTTGCGTGGAGTCCTGCGACTTGCTCACGAACGCCGCCGCCGTGTAGTACAGACTTCCCGACAGGAGTGCGACGGCCGCTATTGCCCACAGCGTAGAGAGCGCCCTTCCCCAGCCTTTGAGGGATGGGTGCGAGGACGCCCAGAAGTACAGCGCGAATCCTCCCGCCGAGGCGAGCAGGATCCATGCCTGGTAGTACAGCTTGAATACCGTGTTCATGCGCTGGCTGGGAGTGTCGAAAGAGTCGTCCACGAACAGGAGCTCAGGCCCCATGATGAGCAAGAGGCCGAACGTCGCCAGAACCAGGGCGAACGCCTTGCCCGACGGGCCGCGTAACTTGACTTCGTGCAGCGCCGACCACGCGCTCATTCCTATGAGGACGACCAGCGGAAGTATGTGTACGAGACGGCTCTCAGGGCTCCCGACGGGGTCTGCGGACTGGAGTCGCAGAATTAACCACACGACGAACGGCCCAAGGGACACCAGCAGCGAAATCAGGGTCATGCCGCGCCAGTCGGGGCCGACCACCGTCTGCCAGAAACTGGCGATTACGAACGGCGCAACCAGAACCAGCGGCGCTCCCCACACTATGAACGTATGCACGTAGCGCGTCAGGGTAACGACCGCGCCAATTCCGCTGACCGAGGCCGAGAATCCCATGTAATAGGGCAGGTACAGCAGGATTGCGACAGCAATGACTGTGAATGAAATCGCCGTCGCGTCTATTATCCTGGCGCCGAGTGTCTCACCCTCGCCTTCCTCTTTGGATTGCCGGGAATGCTCGTAGTACGCTTTCAGGCCCGCGATCACGACCAGGAGGGCGGCGTAGGTGGGCAGGTCCCACATATTCGTGAAGGCCAGCCCGCCCAGCGACAGCGCCATGACGCCCAGCCCCGCGTATGCCAGGTAGTCGCTCCCGACTATTTTCGGCAGGTCTGCCCTGAAGAAGTTCAGCGTCAGGCCCGTGAACAGCAGCGCGAAGGGTATGACCGACATATGGGGATGCAGGTCGCCCAGAATGAAGCTGAAGAATGGAAACTCCTGGATCGTGTAGTCAATCCCATGTCCGTCCACGAAGGTGTTGATGACGCGCGTCGCCCTGAACCACCACCAGAATTCGTCAGGGTACCAGTTGCCGGACGGCGTTTCGGCCGGCCCGTCCACCCCGTCCACGCCTATCAATTCATACAACCCCTGGGAGCCGATGGCATTCGCGCGCATGAACTCCAGCACACCCTCGAGGTTGGAGACGATTCCCAGCGCGAGCCCGCCGGCCACTCCGCAGACCATGCTCAGTCTGAGTCCCGCGCCCTCCGACCTGACCAGGCTGGACACGACCGAGAAGATGCCCATTGCCGACAGGGAGGGAATGAGCGCGAGCGAAAGGTTGTAAGAGATGTTGGACGCCACACCGGATATCTCGCTGAGAACTCCCATCATCCAGTATCCGAAGTAGTAGTAGCTGATAGACTCCCCGCGCATCCAGGGGTCTTCGGGCTGCCCGAACGTGGACCGTATGGAAGCGTTCAGGAACGCGAAGTCCATCGGCTGCTCGGTGTGGTTTATCGCGGGATCGAATGCCCTGAACATCGTCCAGAGCGCGAAGAAGGCAAGGAACACCAACTCTGCGGCCAGCAACAGCCGCCACTCACGCTTTATGAACGCGACAATCTCGTCCCGGCGCGCGTAGAACAGCGCCGCCGCCAGCGCGGCCAGGATTATCACTATCACGAGCAGCGTAAGCCGGACACTCGGAACCAGTCGCAGAGTGCTGAGTATCCACGCGATGTAGCCTACGACCAGGATTCCGAGCGGCTTGCTTAATCCCCAGCCCCGGTCGGCGAGTTTCGGCAACAAAAAATAGGCCGGCGCGAAAGCCGCCAGCCCGATTATCTCGACAGTTATCAGCCAAAGCAGAATATCAGACATGCCGCCGCATTATAGCGCGGAACGCAAACCCGCGTACATGCGAAAGCGTATGTCCGAATTATCCTGCCAACCCTCGCCCAGTCGCCCTACACCTCCGTCTCATACACTATCTTCCCGTCCTTCCACGTCGGAACCGAGCCAGTCGTCTCTATCGCCCGACGACGGGCTTTGATGGCCGCCCGCCGCAGCGCCGCCTCCGCGCCTATGAAACGTGCCGAACGAGGCCGCTTCGTCACCTTCTTGCCTTCTGTCTGTTCCTCACTCATCGCTTCTCCCCTCCTCGATTATTACCGGGGAACTCCCCGATCCATCGTAGAGCGCCCATTCATCCACTATATCACGATATATCTCATTGAAATTGCGCCAGCCAGCGTCGAATCGCCGTCGCACCACGTCCTCCGGCACGTGATGCCCTCCTTCCTGAACCCTGTTCCGCACCCGCGCCACAGCCATGTCCGGTGTCGGCAAGCGCAGGAAATACAACTCTACCCGATAGCCCCGCTCTTGCCAGTTTGGGATTTGGCGCGCGTATCCCCGTCCGCTTAGCGTGGTCTCGAAAGCGAAACTCTCTCCTCGGTTCACATAATCGCCAATCATCCTCAGCATCAGCCTGCCCGCCTGCACAGCCGAGCGTTCAGGCTCAAACGGATTCAGTCCTGCCGCTATCATATCCGCGTTCACGAAAGTCGGGCAACCAGCCTCGTTAAGCAGAAACTCAGTGGCGAACGTCGTCTTTCCCGCCCCGTTCGGCCCCGCGATTATCAGAATCTCTTTTGATGGCGCCATTTGCTTCCAAGTTCCAAGTTCCTACACCGGCAACCGCCATTTTACACCATCAAGGATGCGTTTCTAAAATCACTACATACACACTCCCGCGCTATGCTACAATTGAACCCGGCGACCAGACTCCCAACCAGGTCTGATCTCTCCAATAACATAAACTATCACTTATAAGTCTGAGAATTATCCGCCACGAATTTTTTTCTTCGTAGCTAACGCTGGGAAAACCAAAGCTAAACACAGGGAAAAACCCATCCAGCGCCCATCCAGTTCGATCCAGTTCAGCGTCCAGTTCAACCCAGCACAATTATAAATCAGAATAAATGAACCCGACCCCGACCAGGACTTGCCCGAATGCTCAGATTCTTCAGAAGAGGCGAACGCGAAGACCGCGAGCGAACGCAGGCCGCCGTCCGCAGAACCCGCCGCCGATGGTTCAGCCGGCTCACGGACGTATTCCAGCGAAGCGAAATAGATGACGATATGTGGGACGAGCTGGAAGAGTCCTTGATATCCGCGGATGTGGGCGTATCCACGACCATGAATCTTCTGGATACCCTCCGCGACCGGATACGCGAGTATGGCATAACCAGGCCCGACGAAGCATTCGATGTACTCAAGGACGAGATGGTGTCCATGCTCAGTATCGAAGGCGCGGACAGCGTCATGGAAGTGGAGGAATCCCCCCTGGTCATTCTCATGGTGGGCGTGAATGGAGTCGGCAAGACGACCGCCATCGCGCGACTGACCAGGCTCTATAAAGACGAGGGCAAAAGCGTCCTTCTCGGCGCGGGGGACACTTTCAGAGCCGCGGCTATCGAGCAGCTCAGCGAGTGGGGAGACCGTCTGGACGTGGACGTAATAGCGCACAGACACGGGGCCGACTCCGCTGCGGTCGCGTTCGACAGCATACAGGCCGCAGTCTCGCGCGGTATTGACGTCGTGATAATTGATACGGCGGGCAGACTGCACACCCGCTCCAACCTCATGGCCGAACTACGCAAGATGCGGACGGTCATTGACAGGCAGGGCTTCGAGCCCTCGCACCGCGTCATACTCGCCCTGGACGCCACCACTGGTCAGAACGGGCTGATGCAGGCGCGCGCTTTCATCGAAGATATGCGCTGCGCCGGTGTGTTCCTCACCAAGCTGGACGGATCGGCAAAGGGAGGTGTGGTTCTGGGCATAACCGACGAACTCAAGTTGCCCGTCCTGTTCATCGGCACCGGCGAGAGTCCCGAAGACATGGCTATCTTCGACCCCCGCGATTTCGTCGAGAGCCTATTCGCGTCTGACCGGGCGGACTGATGCAGGCGGGAAAGTGCAAAATATCCGCTCACGTTTCACAGGCGTTATAATGTATGGGCGAGCGAACACACAATAGGGAGAATACGATGGCTGACCAGAAGGTGGTCATAGAGGATGCGAGCCTACACGCGACGAATGCTCGGGCCGGCGCTAAACAGGTTATAGTATCCGAAAAATATACAATCGAAATACCCGAAGAGGTTCGGGAAGTTATCTCTGTCGAACCCGGACAGGAAGTGGTACTCATACCTATGAAGGGCCGCATCGTACTGGTCCCTCTAATGCCACTTGAAGAATTGCGAGAACGACTTCATGGTATGGATACAAGTCCACATCCCGACTGGGACACGCCATGAACGTCGTTGATTCATCCGGCTGGATAGAGTATCTATCGCGTGGACGAAACCTCGACGCCTTCGTCGAGCCAATCTACAACTCGGATGAACTTCTGGTCCCGTCTGTTGTCATTTCAGAGGTGTTCAGGCGAATATACCGAATGTTCGATGAGGAAGAAGCCTACAACGCGGTCTCGCGTATGTTAGTCAATACTGTCGTCAACTTGGATGCAAATATAGCGGTACTGACGGGGGAACTCTCTATCGTGCACAGACTTGCCCTCGCCGACAGTATCATCTACTCCACCGCTCGCGTATATTCCGCGACTCTCTGGACACAGGACTCGGACTTCGAGGGACTGGAGGGTGTAAGATACATCCCGCACTGGAGCAGAACCAACAATTAAGAAGTAACTCACGGAGAAACGCCCATGACCACCGCCGAACTCACTCACACTCGCCATACCCGCGAACTTGCCGGAATACAGACGGCGCTGGTGACCGGCGGACAGGGCGAGCCGCTGCTGGTTCTCCATGACGAGACCGGACATCCGGGCTGGATGCGCTGGCACGAAAACCTCTCTCAGGATTTCAACCTGCAAATTCCGATGATGCCAGGCTACGGCGGTTCAGCAAATCTGGACTGGGCGATGACGATGCGCGACATGGCGGGCTGGTATCTGGAGGCTCTGGACGACATGGACATCGGCCAGGTCAGCGTGGTCGGCTTTTCACTGGGCGGATGGCTCGCAGCCGAGCTCGCCACGATGAACCCCGAACGCTTCAAGAAGCTCGCGCTCGTGTCGGCGGCCGGAGTCAGGCCGCCGGTCGGAGAGATTCTCGATATATTCCTCATAACCGTTCCGATCTTCCTGGAAGCGTCGGTAACTGACAAGGACAGCGTCGCAGAGTTCCCGATAATATGCCCCGACGAGCCTACTCCCGAGCAAGCAATGGACTGGGAAGACGTGCGCGAGGTTGCCTGTATGCTTGGCTGGCGTCCCTATATGCACAACCCGAACCTTCCGCATCTTCTGCACAGGCTGAAACGGCTGCCCACGCTGATAGTCTGGGGCCGAGACGACGCGATCATCCCGCTGAGCGCGGGACAGTTGTACAACGAGTCCATTCCCGGGTCGCGTCTGGCGGTACTGGACGACTGCGGTCACCGCCCCGAGATCGAGCAGCCCGACGAGTTCACTCGCATTCTGTCCGGCTTCCTGAAGGAAGACTGACAACCGACGGCGCAAGTCTGTACACTATATTAGGACTGGCAGTGTGCCGAAGTGGCGGAATGGTAGACGCGACGGTCTCAAAAACCGTTGGGAGTGATCCCGTGTCGGTTCGACTCCGACCTTCGGCACCATAGACTCTCTGGTACGCCATCCGGCGCCCATGCTCAAGGCGGACACTGCCTACCTCCGACAACTGATAACTAAATACTGAGAACCGATAACTTGAACCCACATCCCGACATATACGCCGAGTCCGTCGTGTTCGACGCTCTGAACGTGAGCAACTGGGACAGCCAGGGTGTTTATGACAGCCTTCACGCCGGACGGGTCACCGGCATAAACGCGACCATCGCCATCTGGGAGAACTATCGCGAGACTATGGACAACCTCGCGGCCTGGATTCACAGGTTCGAGACGCAGTCCGACACTCTGGCCCAAGCCGGTTCCGTGTCCGATATACTCCAGGCTAAGGAGCAGGGAAAGACGGCGGTCGTGCTCGGGTGGCAGAACGCCTCGCCGATAGAGAACGACCTGGACCGGCTCGCGCTGTTCCACAAGCTGGGCGTTCGCATCATCCAGATCACGTATAACGAGCGCAATCTGGTCGGGAACGGGTGCTACGAGCGCAACGACGAAGGACTCAGCAACTTTGGGCAGGACGTGGTCCGCGAGATGAACCGGCTGGGTATGCTCGTGGATCTCTCCCATGTTGGGGACCGCACCACGCTGGAGGCGGCCGAGCTCTCAGAGCAGCCCGTTGCCTGTACTCATGCCAACGCGCGCGGGTACTTCGACCATCCGCGAAACAAGACCGATGACGCTCTCCGGCTGATAGCCGAGCGCGGCGGAGTAATCGGGGCCAACGCGTTCCCACCCTTCCTGAGAAACGGGTTCGAGTCAACCCTCGCTGACTATGTGGACGCGATAGACGACCTGGTAGAGAGAGTCGGTATAGACCACGTGGGCATCGGAACGGACTACACTCAGAACCAGCCCAAGTCCTTCTTCGACTGGATATTCTCACAGCAGGGAACGAAGCTGAGGGACGTCTCGGACGTTTACCCCGAGAACCTTCTGCACCCGGAGGGAATGGAGACACCGGACAGTCTCTCGAACGTGGCGTCTGAACTGCTTGATCGAGGGTACGCCGCTCAAGACGTATCCAAGGTGCTGGGCGGCAATTGGCTCAGGTTGTTCAGGCAGGTCTGGGGAAGTTGACACTACACTTCTCGCGCGGCTTGTGTCGCCTATTCTCGCTATCTCTGACCCCGGTGTGAACTACCTGTCGTCATAGGGGAAGAGCCGATTGCCAATACAAAAGCCCCCAACAGACCAGGAGACGGTCAATGAGGTCGGATACCGATACCGTTGAATTCTGGAATGATACCTGGTCCACGATGGGCCACACTTTCAGCGACTATGACCAGATTCTGGTGGATTGTGTAGGAAACCTGGAGCCGGGACGGGCGCTCGATCTTGGATGCGGGTCGGGAGGAAACGCCGTATGGCTGGCCGAACGCGGCTGGCAGGTTACAGGGGTTGACTTCTCTGACGTCGCCATCGAAAAGGCGAGAATCCGGGCAGCCGATAAGCGGGTCGAAGTGGAGTTCGTAGTCTCGGACGCGACTGCGTACAGGCCAGATGGTATGTACGACCTCATAACGTCCTTCTACATACACCTATGGCCCGAACAGCGGGCGCGGATGTTAGCCAACGCAGCCGCAGCCCTGGCTCCCGGGGGCCGGATTCTCTTTGTGAGCCATGATAAATCGTCACCGCCTTCCGGGTGGAGCCGGAAAGACCTTGAGTCGTTGACGACCCCGGATGAGGTGGCCGCCGAACTCCCCGGCCTGAGGATAGAGCGCGCCCAGGTTGTGGAAGAATTCGGCTCTCATGCGGAATACGGGCCCGGACATGAGGACTCGGAAGACCATGACGACCATGAGCCAGACCTTCATTTCCACGGAGCGACCACGGTAGTAATCGGGGTAAAGGACAAGACTGAAGGCCGTATCTCCGACCGGCCCCAGATGCCCGACGGCTACGGCGTCGGCGATCCGCAGTACGGCTTCGAACCGATTGAGTGGTCGTGGGTCGTCGAGCGCATGACCGTCGCCCGCAACTACTGGGTAGCCACCACCCGCGCGGACGGCAGCCCTCATCTCAGCCCTGTATGGGGAGTCTGGCGCGATGGCGCATTCCACTTCTTCACCGACCCGGATTCGCTCAAGGCGCGCAACATACGCCGTGACCCGCGCGCCGTCGTCCACCTCGAGAGTGGCGATGAGGTGGTTATCATGGAAGGAACTCTCCAGCCCATAGCCGCCACTCCCGATCTTGTATCTACCTACGAGAGCAAGTACGGCATATCGCTCGGAGATGAGCCGGAGGGCCTGTACCGCCTTGAATCCGCCAAGGTACTGGCCTGGCTGGAGTCGGACTTTCCCAGGACGGCCACCAGGTGGCGCTTCTGAACACACAATGGCGATTTACGAGGACCTGACTATCACGGACGGCGACCGGCTGTACGACATGCTGGATGAAGAGACCGTGTTCCGCAATTGCGACTTCGACGATGCCGACTTCGAGGGCATTGAGGCGGATATTCTGATTATCGAGGACTGCACCCTCCGCCGCGCCAACCTCTCCAACCTTCTCTGCCACGACCTGCGGCTGAAGGACTCGATTCTCGAAGACGCCGCTTTTAACAACGTAGAGGCGCACGAGGCACAGATAACGGGATGTAGTTTCATGTCCGCCAGAATGCTGAAAGCCAGCCTGAACCTCTCGCAGCTTACGGACTGCGACTTCTCCGGCGCGGATATGGACGGTGCCAATCTGTTCGGCGCGGACCTTACAGGCTCTCGCTTCAGGGGCGTTGACCTTTCTACCGCGAGACTCGAAGGCGCGAACATCGAACGGGTTGACTTCAGCCTGGCATCGCTCAGGGAACACAGCTTCAGGGGACAAAAGCTGGTCGGCGTGAACTTCACGGAGGCCGATCTGGAGGGTTGCGACTTCAGCGACGTCGTGTTCGAAGGCTGCCACCTGGTCGGCGCATACATCTCCGAGCGCACGAGGTTCGACCGCGCCGACCTGCGAGGGGCCTACGTGTCCGGCGCCCATCTCGTGAAGGCGAGTCTGACGGGCGCGGTGATGCTCCCCTCCCAGGTCAACACCATGGTCTTCGACGGCTTCGGCATTGTGGTGTTTATGGATGATACTGAGGCTTAGGCGTATAATTGCCCAGAGACATAGGCAAAGACGAACTTGCGAGGCTGCCATGACCACAATAAAAGAGAGAACCAATCTGTTGACCGCGGACGATCTCCTTCGTTTGCACAGCGAGGGCGTGCGCGGCGAACTGATAAGAGGAGTATTGTGTGAAAAAATGGGAGTAGGGGAAGAACACGCGGAAATTGCGGGGCTTCTGTCCCACTTCCTGATAAGTTTCGTTAGGCCGAGGAGACTGGGTAAAGTACTGGTTTCCGACGCAGGCGTTCGACTGGAGCGAAGTCCCGATACTGTGCGGGAACCTGACATCGCCTTCATATCCGCCGAGAAACGTCCACGGGGCATCAGAAACACCGGCTACGTTGAAGTAGTCCCTGATCTTGTAGTCGAAATAGTGTCTCCAAGCGATAGCATTACAGAGGTAAATGACAAGGCTCAGATGTGGCTGAGTTTCGGTGTTCTCCTAGTATGGGTAGTATATCCCGATACCCGTACAGTCGAAGTCCATCCAATGAACAGCCCTGTTGTTACTCTGACAGAGGACGGCATTCTTGACGGCGGCGCGGTCCTCCCCGGCTTCGCCTGCCCCGTCCGAGACATCTTCGACCTGTGAATTTCCGCGTTCTGAACGAGGAAACGCTGCCGGACACGCTTGCCAGGTTGACCATAGCAAGCAACAGTGATATAAAGACTTCGTTCCGGCCCCGTGGCACAGGGTGGGCGGCGTTCAGCGGGCCGGTTCGATAATGAGCGGGGGACTCTTGAGATTGTATCGTAAAGCGTTGCTAGCGACTGTTGCATTCGGACTACTTTCAGCTATCGCATTTGGAATAGTTTCCGCAACTCCCCCCCCCCCCCCCGATGCTACCCCTACGGCAACGCCAACCGTCGCGCCGCAATCTGAAGACAGATATCCTTTCGACTTTCTCATCGCCGTCCTGACTGACGCCTACGAAAACGACGTACTCCCCGACGAACTGAGCGACCTGCTGGCCGACTTGCTCATAGAGAACCTCATCGCGCCTGTAACAGGGGAGACCCTCAATGAGATAAAGGCGCGGCTGTCCACGCAGGACCCGTTCGATCTTCTCATCGCGGTGATCACCGACGCCCGCGACAGGGCTACGCTGAATGATGCGCTGAATAACCTGCTGTCGGACCTGCTCATCGAGTACCTGATCGTGCCCGTAACAGGGGAGACGCCCGAAGAGGCAGAGCAAAGATTGTCCGAGGAACTGCTGCCCGAGTCGGTGTCGGTGGAGTTGCCAGCCGGATGGTCCGGTTTCCTCAACCATCCGTCCGGAGCGCGGATCGAGGTGTCCCATAGGACCACCGACGAGGCCGCCACGGTGGAAATCGCAGAAGTTCAATTGCCCGATAGCGCAGCCTGGGACCCTGCGGGTGGCGTGTTTGACTTCTCCGTGGGGGATGAGACACTGGACAAGCCGGTAACCCTGCGCATCCCCTACGAACTGGAAGCGGGTCAGGATGCCCAGACCATCGTAGTTATGCACCGGAACGAGAACACGAACGCATGGGAGGAGATCGGCGGCACCGTGGACGAGACCACCCAGACGGTCGAGGTCTCGACATCGGACCTGAGTCTGCTGACGGCGATATTCGGAGGCTCGCGGCCGGGGCTGCTAGTGTGCGACAACTTCCAGAGCAGCGCGGAATGTCTTGCGAACAGATTCGCGCCGGCGCTGAAGATGCACCCTGACGAGAGGTTCATGCCGAGAGACGTTCGGGGTTTCGTGGCCCAGGCCGGCAACGGAAACATCAGAGTGGACGACCTAGACGACTTTGAAAAGTACGACGACAACTTCACGTTAGACGTCCCGGACGACATTCGGGACTCCACGGCGTATCCACCCACTGTGTACTGGACCATACAGACCAATGGGGCGCTGGGCCAAGTGTACGTGCAGTACTACCTCTTCTACTACTACGACTATCTGAATCCACTGCAGAGTCGGGTATGCAGTCTGCTGGATGAAGCAGCCGCCCAGGATACCGACATTACAATTGCGGGAGTGATAATAGACGTTAGTCGTTTTCCCGGCTGGATTCACGACTCATTCTGCCATCCCCACGAGGCCGACTGGGAACTGATACAGCTGGGATTTCAAGGTTCGCCGTTCACCAACGCGGCGGACCGCCTGGATGATATTGTCGCAGGAAGAGACACGCCGGGGACAGTAACCTACTCGCAGCATGGCTGGAGCAGTGTCAGGCTCTATAGCATTGTCCAGCGTATAGGCAGTCACCCGGTAGCCTACGTCGCGCTGGGCAAACATGCCAATTATCCAAGTCCTCCATTCGTCACGGAGTACGTTGGGAAGGTCCACGACCAGATCGCAGTCCATGGACGCCTACTGGAGCCACCGGCACGGTCCTCCAGTGGTTACAGGTTGGAAGGTATATCGGAATCGACACCCTGGGTCGCTTACACAGGCAAATGGGGTGAAAGCAAGATCAGCGGTCCGGATGAACCGACTAGGTGGAATAAGCCCCATCTATGGGATTCTGCCACAGTACTGGGAGAGATAACCTCAGAAAACCTTAGCATATTGGGCATTATATTCCAATTCGTGGAGACCAACACTGCTGAACTGGTACCCGATCCCGAACAGCCGCCCCTGCCTCCGACCAGCGGTATTCGCCCTCCGCAGGAACAGGACACCGAAGAGCGCATAGACGCACAGATTGAGGTTCTCCGCAGCGAGGGAATAACGGTCAAAGTGGGTGAAGACGCCCAGGCGCAGGTGAAGATAACCAACACCGGCACAGTCACCACGACGTTCGATATGGAGGCATGGCTCACGCTCGACGGTGAGGATCAGAGGCGACTCGACCTCCAGAGGGTGGAACTGTCTCCCGGAATTTCCGAGACGCTGGATGTCCCGTTCACGGGCGATACGGTGGACGAGTTCGGCCTGTCTGTCAGAGTTTACAGGGTCGTCTTGCGAGACAGAAGTCTCATGCTCAGGAATCACTATGAGGATTACTTCAGAGTGCTAGAGACGGTGAAACTTAGCGACTTGTATCTGCGATTGTCGGCGTCTGGGGACGTGGACGCCGGCCAACCCCTCACCTACACGATAAGGGTCAAAAACGAAGGCCCGGACAAGGCGGGCAGCGTCATGGTGAGAATGTCGCTGGCGGGAGAAGTCCTCCTCTCCCCGTTCTCCAAGACAGATGACATCAACGGGTGCGAGGTCGACACGACCATCACGTGCGACTTCGGCACCGTGGACCGGGGGGAGACGGAAAGGGGTGATGTCACAGTGAAAGTGCCGGTGGACGCCGCAGGTCTGGTGATAAACAGGGCTTACGTTTTCATGGACAATAAGAAGAGGGCTGACCCCAACTCGGCCAACAGCAGGGCGAGTGTAACGACCAGCGTGAATCCGGCATCCAGGCACACACCTACGCCTACGCCCACATCTACACCCGCACGCGACGTTCCCACACCGACGCCGACCGTCACACCTACGCCCAGGCCGCGGTCCGAAGCCCTTACAGCCAACGCCGGCCGCGACCAGTATGTGCGTTCCGGCGACCTGGTTACCCTGGACGGAAGAGACAGCACTTCGGGCGCGGGCGTTACCTATCGTTGGAGCAACCGAATAGGAATAGGCTGCCTGACGGAGCCATGTACTAACGAGGTGACCAGGATTGCGCAGAGTGTGATTCTTTCAGATTACGCCAGCCCGGTTACCACATTCACCGCGCCGGAGTTGCCAGGCAGATCAACCGAGTTGCAAATGAGCTTCGTTCTATTCGTGGAGCGAGATGGATCATCAGTCTATGACCAGGTAAGCGTCTATGTAACTCCAAATACGCCTATCGTCGCACCTTCGCCTACGCCCACACCGACGCCGACCGTCACGCCTACGCCCAGGCCGCGGTCCGAAGCCCTCATAGCCAACGCCGGCCCCGACCGGTATGTGCGTTCCGGCGACCTGGTTACCCTGAACGGAAGAGGCAGCACTTCGGGCGCGGGCGTTACCTATCGTTGGAGCAACCGAATAGGAATAGGCTGCCTGGCGGAGCCATGTACTGACGAGGTGACCAGGATTGCGCAGAGTGTGATTCTTTCAGATTACGCCAGCCCGGTTACCACGTTCACCGCGCCGGAGTTGCCAGGCAGATCAACCGAGCTGCAAATGAGCTTCGTTCTATTCGTGGAGCGAGATGGATCATCAGTCTATGACCAGGTAAACGTCTATGTAACTCCAAATACGCCTGCCGCCTCGCCTACGCCCACGCCCACACCTACCGCCACACCTACCCCGGCTCCTCGAACGCCCGTAGCCGACGCTGGGTCCGACCAATACTCTGTACAGCCCGGTAGTACAGTTACCCTGGACGGCAGCGGCAGCAGCCCGGGTATGACTTACTCTTGGCGACTTGGGGGTATGAGCGCAATTGTGGGGTGCCAAGGTCAGAGCCCCTGTCCACCGGAATATGTACGGAATGCGGTAGTCCTGTCCAATCCGAGTTCCCAAAGTCCCACGTTCGTCGTGCCTGAGCTGAGAGGCGGATTAACGGCATTACAGTTGAGCTTCGTACTAACAGTAGTGTCCTCAGAAGGCTTATCGGCTCAGGATGACGTGAGTATCTATGTGAACTGGAGTAGATGAGATGAGACCACATGGACAAGCGTCAACTCGGCAGGGACTGCCGCCTCGAGTATCCGTCCTCCCCGGCTTCACCGGCCTCGTTCAGGACATATTCGACCTTTAGCTCTCTGCGCCCATCCCCATTCCCAGGGTCATTCGACTATCTGAAGATCAGCATCTTGTAGAATGGCCGAAAGACCCTGTCCCCGTTCCCATTCCCGCTACACAAAACTCCTGCCACTATGTTACAATATATCCGTCGCAGAACAAAAGTGCCTAAATTGTATAATCTAGGGTTTATCAACAATGACAAAACTGGCCGACAAAATTTTTTGCAGGTGAATTTCCGCAAATTTCATAGCTAAATCCGCCGATTTGCAGGTCGTTTTTCTGGTAAAACGTCACCAGGACTCGACCAGGACACCACCAGGACTTCAGTTGGAACAATATAAATCAGAATATATGTAACCTCGCCTCGTAGCTTGGCGATTCCCTGGCAGCTAAGAACTTATAACTAAAGACTAATAACCACCCGGAGGAAAGAATTGAAACTCGGACTGTTCCTTATGCCGCTGCACTATCCTGAGAGGCTGCACGCGGACACGTTCCAGGAAGACCTGGAGCTCATGGAGTACGCGGACGGCCTCGGATATTCCGAGGCGTGGATCGGGGAGCACTTCCTGCTGCCTTTCGAGAATATGCCGTCGCCGGAACTGTTCATCGCGAGGGCGTTGGGCGTAACCAGGCAGATGTCGTTCGGGACGGGTGTATCTCTGCTTGGATTCCACAATCCGGCGCATATAGCCCACCGCATAGCGCAGTTGGATCACATGGCCAGGGGCAGGCTGTATCTCGGAATAGGCGCCGGGGGCAGCGCTATGGACGCCGAGATGTTCGACATAGACCTGGAAGAGGGCAGCCCGCGCGAGCGAATGGCGGAGTGCGTCGAGATCATTTTGAAGATATGGAAGGGCGAACCTTTCGAGCATAAGGGACGCTTCTATACATCTAGGCTGTCGCCTCCCCAGCCGGAGCGACGGCTCGGATTCCACATGAGGCCCTACCAGGAGCCGCACCCGCCCATTGCCGTAGCCGGAAGCAGTCCGTATTCGAGCACGCTTGAGATGGTGGGACAGAATGGGTGGATCCCGATGAGCAGTTCGTTCCTGCAGGAGCAGCATCTTCCGAGCCACCGCGAGGTGTTCGAGCGTGGCGCGAAACGAGGAGGCAAGCAAGCGCCGGACGATTGGCGCATATCCCGCGAGGTATTTGTCGCCGAAGACGGAGACAAGGCCAGAGAGGACGCGCTGAATGGCCCGTTCGCTAATTTCTTCCGCGACTACTGGATACCGCTGTTCGCGGGCGGTCCCATGGGTCTGAGCAGGCTGAAGATTGATCCCGAAATGCCGGACGAGGCGCTGACGCCGGAGTATATGCTCGAGAACTTCTGGATAGTGGGTGATCCTGAGGAGTGCGCCCACAGAATCAAGAAGATACATGATGACGTGGGCGGGTTCGGGACACTGCTTCTCATGTGTCACGATTGGACGCCCGACAGGACGAAGTGGTTCCGGTCGCTGGAATTGATGGCCGAGGAGGTTCTTCCGGCGGTGAACAAGACGATTGCCGCCTGAGTCCCCGGGCCATGTTCAGTCGCAGGGTCGCCGGTCTGCCCGTCGCTTTCGTGATTGGGATGGTCTGCGCTCTGGTGGTGTGCATCGTCGTTGCGGCGACCCTCGCGTGGCGGATTGGTTGGTACGGTGGTGAGGACCCCAATCCATCGGACCGCCTGACAACGTCCGCTGACAGCGGCAGTGTCGAAGACCTTTCAGGATACGCCGCCATGCTCGCAGACAGCGGCGACCCGTACTTTGGAACACGGCAGCTAGACTATCTGCTCGAACAGGTTGAAAACCCGACGTTCCATACCGACACCTGGCGCGTGAATATACTCAGACAACTCGCCTTTCATCGCCTGCGTCTGGGTGATGTGGACGAGTCCATACGGCTTCTGAACGAGGCGCTGGAATTGAGCGCTCCCGACGGGTTTGACCGTATCGAGATTAAGGAAGACCTCGCAGTCGCGTATATGAAGCAGGGGGAACTGCGCAACTGTATCAGCCCGGAGGGGCGGCTTGTGTGCGCGCTTCCTCTCGCCCCGGCTTATTCTCATATGGACAAGTCCAGCGCGACCATGGCGACGGATTTGCTGGAGTCCTTGCTCGCGCACAACTCTGAGAGCGTCAGGTACAGATGGCTGTTGAACGTGGCTCACATGGCATTAGGATCGTACCCGGACGATGTTCCGCACGAATACCTGGTCCCGCCTGACGTGTTCGTGTCGGGCCATGAAGTGGGACGATTCGAGGAGGTTGGCGCGGACATTGGGATATACGGCGTTGACCTGGCGGGCGGGAGTATCGTCGAGGACTTCGACAACGACGGGCTTCTGGACATCATGACGTCCACGTGGGATCCGGCGGGCAGCCTGAAGTATTACCGCAACGAGGGCGATGGCAGGTTTTCGGAGCGCACCGAGGCGGCGGGACTGAGCGGGCAGTTGGGCGGACTGAACATAGTTCAGGCTGACTACGACAACGATGGCTGGGCTGACGTGCTTGTGATGCGTGGAAGCTGGCTGCTGTCGCGCGGACAGATGCGTATGTCGCTGCTTCGCAACAACGGTGACGGCACATTCACGGATGTTACGCGAGAGGCGGGGCTCGCGCTTCCGGCTTATCCGAGCCAGAGTGCGAGTTGGGCGGACTACGACAACGATGGCGACTTGGACTTGTTCTCCTGCAGTGAGTCCATGCCGGAGGCGCCGGAGGCGGGAGCCGCGATCATCTTTCCCAGCCGACTGTTTCGGAACAACGGAGACGGCACATTCACGGATGTTGCGAGCGCGGCGGGAGTCTCGAACCTGAGGTACTGCAAGGGCAGCGCGTGGGGCGACTACGACAACGACGGCGACCCAGACCTCTACGTCTCCAACTATGGGAATGAGAACCGTCTGTACCGCAACGACGGAGACGGCACTTTTACCGACGTGGCCGCAGAACTGGGGCTGACGGAGCCGTTGGAGAGCTTCCCGACGTGGTTCTGGGACTATGACAATGATGGCTGGCTGGACATCTTCGTGGCAGGGTACGCGCGAGACATCGAGCTTGTGGCGAAGGACTATCTGGGCATTCCGAACGACGGGGCGCGTCCGAGGCTTTACAGGAATGATGGTGTGGGTGGATTCGAGGATGTGACCGATGAGGTTGGGCTGTATAGGGTAGCCCAAGCTATGGGCGCGAATTTCGGAGATATGGACAACGATGGCTTCCCCGACTTCTACCTGGGCACTGGATTTCCGGCGTTCGACGCGCTCGCGCCGAATGTCGCGTATCGCAACAATGCGGGCGAGTCGTTCTCGGATGTTACGTTTTCGGCGGGTCTCGGACACATCCAGAAGGGGCACGGGATCGCGTTCGGCGACTTGGACAGGGACGGGGACCAGGACATATTCATGCAGGTGGGCGGGTTCTATCCGAGCGACGGCTTTCTCAACGCGCTGTATGTGAACCCCGGGAACGGCAACAGGTGGCTGTCGGTGAAGCTAATCGGCGTGGAGTCGAATCGCTCGGCCATCGGCACGAGGATCAAGATTACCGTCTTAGAGAATGGTACGCGGCGGGAAATTCACGCGGTCGTCGGCAGCGGGGGCAGTTTTGGGGCATCCAGCCTGGAGCAGGAGATAGGTCTGGGGTCGGCGGACGCGATAGAGTTGCTAGAAGTCTATTGGCCGACGTCGGGTATCAGGCAGAGGTTCGAGGGGACGCCACTGGATACCGCGCTTGAGATACGGGAGGATGCAGACGGCTATATCGTCAGGGATCTGCCGCGTATCGAGATGGGGGGTAGGGGCAGGTAGGGCAGGTAGGGTAGTTAGGGACTACATAGTCAGCCGTATGACTATCACTACGATAGAAACACCTATTCCCACTAAGCTAATCGTCCAGCGTAGGGCTTTCAATTCGCTTCGGACAGCGGAGAGCTCGGCGTCAGTAGCGTAGTGTCTGTCTATCTCGTTACGTAAAGTGTTAACTTTCTCATTAGCAATTTCCTCAGCCTCGCGCCTGGTAATACCGGACCTGAACATTCATTCCCCCCATAGCTTGGCAATTTGCTCGGAGGGACTAGATTCATCCCCACGCATATTGATCAGCATATCGCAGGCGATATCCAATCCTTGATTCAGATCATAGCTCCAAACGCCGGGATCGTCTGGGCTTGAGCTTATGACAAATACACTTCGGGGACCACGCTCTTTAACGGATATAGCGACCTCATGCAGGTCGTCCCTGACAACCAGAGAAGTGGTTCCGGTCTTCTCCAGCGAGAATTTTTCTCCGTTGTATTCATAGTCTTTTGTAATGGGCTTGGTTGTCATATATTTGGCTCCTCTCACATCAGGGACTTATCATATGCGGATATATGAATTGCGTAAATGTCGGCCAATTGCTCTGGCGTGATAGAAATCCGTACTGGGGCCTACTGGGCGGTGAGGCCGCCGTCTATGACCATTTCGCTGCCGGTCATGAAGGACGATTCGTCGGAGGCGAGGAACAGGACTCCGTAGGCGATCTCGTCGGGGTCTGCGTACCTGCCGAGGGGCGTCCTCTGCTCGGTGAGCGCGAGGCGTTCGGGGTCTTCCCAGCCGCGCCTTGTCATCTCGGTCTTGATTGGGCCAGGATGGATGGAGTTGCAGCGGATGCCGTCTTTGGCATTCTGAATCGCGGTGGACTTGGTGAGGATACGAACTGCGCCCTTGGATGCGTTGTAGCCGGGGTGGATGTTCTCCTGTCCGACCATGCCGGATATGGAGGAGATGTTGATGATGGAGCCACCGCCCGCCTTTCTCATTTCGGGGACGACCGCGCGCGTACCGAGGAAAACGCCCTTGGCGTTCACGTCCATCACGCTGTCCCACTCCTCGACGGATGCGTCGTCGCCCGCGTTCCAGGAGACGATGCCGGCGTTGTTGACGAGGATGTCCACCTTGCCGTAGCTGGACACGGCGGTCTGTACCGCGTCGTTCCAGGAGTCCTCGTCGGTGACGTCAAGGGTGACGTAGGTGGCTTCTCCGCCCGCCTCGTTGATTTCGGCTTCGACCTTTCTGCCGTCATCGTCGAGGATGTCGCCGAAGACGACCTTCGCGCCCTCGCGGGCGAACATCCTGGCCTCGGCGGCCCCCTGTCCGCGGGCGCCTCCGGTTATGATCGCTACTTTGCCTTCGAGTCTCATGGCTGGCCTCCGCCTGGGGACTGTGAATCGGGTTGCATTTACTCTGATTTATAGTGTGCTGGTTGGTTCTGCTGGTATCTGCTGGGGACCTGCTGGCAGTGAAGCAGAGGGGTTGGTCCCTGCATCTTACCTGCAAAAGCCTGTATTTTCCTGTTCAGAGAGTTTTTTCCGCGGGGATTATGCTTCTGAATAAATTTGTCTTTATGTTGGCGTACTGTTGTTCTTGCACGCGGATATTGTAGCACAGTGGATTGTAGGTGTATAGCGGCATTGGAAACGTCCGTCGGGGACCGTACATCGTGAATATGATCGAATTTCGTAGAGCGAGGAGGAGTCCATGACCACTGGGGCCGCCACTGTCATAGTATATTCATATTCGGATGGAATGCCATTGCCGGACGGAGAATTTCAAGCGCTGCTGTATGTCAATATCGTCGGGACACTCAGGACCCTCTTTCGGGATGCTCCGGGCGCGAGGCTGAATGAGGATACTTTCATATACTACGTTGAGGACAACCCGAGCCGGTCCAGTGTCGCTGGACTGCTACGTGTCTCTTGACCTGTCCGATGAGCAGTGGGAATCCACCAAGCGCAACAATGTCTATCCGGTGTGGGGAGGTCGGCAAGGCGCCGGACTTCATCCTGGTGATAAGGTTTCCAAGCATCGGGACGGTTGATCTTGGAAAGAAGCTCGACCTGTACGCCGATATAGGCCGTATCTCACGCTTCACGGTATGCTTCGGCCAGGACATCAATAAATCTGTCAGACCAATCCCAAAGTGTACTGCCTTTTGTAATTGCTTGCCCCGTAATTTCCTCTATACGCTTTTTTGCTTTAGGAGCATACTGATCAAAAGCAATATCGTTGAACTGGAGGTAACCATAACCGTACTTATTCTTGAAAATATTAACCAGCCCTCGTCCATCTTCGGGGAATCTGACACGTAGAATCGTATTAGTAGAACCTACTCGTGTTGAAAGCGAGGCTAAGCCCTCTTCTTCAAGTTTCACCGCGAGCCGATACAGTTCTTCCAGACCTTCTTTATAGTCCGTTCTAGCTGTCGCGATATCATCCCGAAAAGCATCAGCTCCCGGTATAGTTTCTACACGGCTAGATTCATGATACTCAGTTTCCTTCTCTTTGTTTCGTAGGCGCACAGTGTAATCCGCCGCTTCCGGTATGGGAATGACCTGGCTTCTTTCTACGAACAATGAGTCTCCAACCTTACAAGGTTGTAACCTGATACAGGCAATGTCCAACCCAACTTGGTTGAGCCAAAGGACACTGGTAGTAAGCTCTGTGGAGAAGTTGGCTGAAGCCAGAATGATACGTGGATTACTGGTAGTGATTCGTACATTATCATCGTACATTTCCAGATGTCCCCGGATTCGGGAGTCCGCGTCCCCTTCGATGCCGCGCGCATCAATGTAACCCTGGTGGGCGTTGATGGCTTGCTCCAATGTCATGTTAGCCACCATTGCCGCGTAACGGACGGCCTGCAAGTCCATCAGGCTGTCCTGATCTTCTCGCTTCAATTCGACAACTACTAGCCGTCCATTCTTGTCCACTGCCAATAAATCTATGCGACGACTAGACTCCACCCAGTCTCCATACTCCTCGGCAATGATGAACAGGCCTTGCTCTAGAACATCGGGCTGGTCGCGAAGCATTCGCTGCAAGTCGTTACGTTCATAGATACTTTCTGCCCCAAATGAGGTCTCTTCAAGTTGCTCGAACTTTTCGCTCGTTATCCGATATACGGCCATGGTACTACCTCGGTCTGTAACCAAGAGATTCAACGTTTATGGTAACGGAATCACAGTGTCCCAGGGTAACCCCTGTTGATATATGTTGACTCACCGTAACTAGGTGTTCCCGCGTCGAAGACTATTCACTAATGGATTCGACCTCACTGAGCCATTCACCTTCGAGATAGTTCTCTATGGCCCATCTGACGTAGAAGACCGTATTGTCGGGGAGTGCGCGAAGGTCGAACCACCTCATGTCGTCGCACTTGTGAGGTTCCATATTTCTGACGTTGCCGGACCAGGTGACGGCACGGAGGAAGAAGTACACGTAGTTATTGGGGAGGGACGGGATTACGCCGACGACATAGAGTTCGTCCGGGGTAAGCGTGATGCCGACTTCCTCGTATGCCTCCCGTATCATCGCGCTCTTGAGATTCTCGCCCTCTTCAACGTGGCCTGAGACTAGGCCGTACTCACCGTCCTTGTACCCTGTATTGAATCTTCGGAGGAAGAGGCATTCACCGTGTTCGTTGGTGAGGATGAGGTGGACCGCGGCTTTGGCTTCGAGCTTCATCGCGATAGTCTTCAGGCTACATACGGTGGGCGAGCTTGGGGTCGAGGATGTCGCGGAGGCCGTCTCCGGCGAGGTTGATGGCGGTTACGGCTACGGCGAGGACGAGGCCGGGGTAGAAGATTACCCAGATGGCCTTTCGGATGAAGCGGCGGCCCTCGGCCATTATGTTGCCCCAGCTCGGGATTTCGTCGGCGGGGATGCCCGCGCCGAGGAAGCTGAGATACGCCTCGGTGAGCATGGCTCCGGCTGCGACGTAGGTTCCCATGACGATGAGGGGAGCGAGCAGGTTGGGTACGACGTGGCGGACGAGGATGCGGCTGTTCTGCGCGCCTATGGCGCGGGCGGCATCCACGAAGGGCTGCTCTCGCAGGCTGAGGACGGAGGCGCGCGCGACGCGGGTCATGCGCGGGGTGTCCACGACGACTATGGCGATGATGACGTTCTGCAGGTTGGCTCCGAGTATCACGGTGAGCGCGATGGCGAGCAGGACGGTCGGAATGGCCATGAGGCCGTCCATGATGCGCATGAGAACGGCGTCAACTGGCCGGAAGTAGCCTGCGACCGAGCCGAATGCGGCTCCGAGAATCATGGTGAGCAGGGCGACTGTCGCTCCCACGAACAGGGATATGCGTCCGCCCAGGATGGTCCTGCTGAAGACGTCCCTGCCGAATTCGTCTGCTCCGAACCAGTGTGTCGCGGACGGCGCTTCGAGACGCGCGTCCATGTTTATCTTGCCCGGGTCTGTGGAGGATATAACGGGGCCGACAAGACTGACTGTGACCAGTATTGCGAGGATTGCGAGACCGAGCGTCATCGTCGGCTCGCGGACGGCTGCGCTGCGTGTCGAACGCCAGACGCGGACAGGTACGGAAGACCTCAACGTGGCGACGGTCTGTTCTTCGACGCGCGCCATCAGTATCTGATCCTGGGGTCGAGGACGGCGTAGGCTATGTCCACGGCCAGGTTTATGAAGACGTAGAAGGTTCCTATGAGGATTATCAGCGCCTGGATGATCGGGTAGTCCCGCGTGGCGATGGCGTCCACGGCCAGGCGGCCGAGTCCGGGTATCGCGAATACGCTCTCGGTGACGACCGCGCCCGAAAGCAGGCCCGCCAGTCCAAGCCCAATTATGGTTAGTATGGGGAGCGACGCGCTGCGGAGCGCGTGTCGTATGAGGACGGTCTTTTCGGTCAGGCCCTTGGCGCGCGCTGTTCTTACGTAGTCCTCTTTGAGCACTTCGAGGACGCTGGCGCGGGTCATGCGAGCCACCAGCGCTATCACGACGAGTCCGAGGCTGAGCGCGGGCAGGGCCAGGTGGCGCAGGTAGTCCAGCAAGCCGTCGTCAATACGTGAATATCCGGCGACGGGGAGTATGGGGTTGTCGAGTCCGAACGCCCAGAGTCCGAATATCCATATCAGGATGAAGCCGAGCCAGAAGATGGGGATGGAGAAGCCGATGGCGGCGAAGACCATAACCGCGCGGTCAATCAGGGAGTTGGCCTTCCATGCGGCCAGAACGCCGAGTGGAATGGCGACGAGCACGGCGATGATTTCGGTCGCGACAGTCAGGGACACGGATGGGCCGATGCGGGTCTTGATCAGGTCGTAAACCGGCTTTCCCGACCTGATGGACGTTCCGAAGTCGCCTTGCAGTATCCGCACGGACCACTTGCCGAGCTGGACGTAGATCGGGTCGTCGAGTCCGAGCCTTTCCCTGATCTCGAGATATTCCTCGTGCGTGGACTCGTTCCCGGCTATGACCGCGGCCGGGTCTCCCGGCGTGAGGCGAAGCAGAAAGAACGTGAACAGCCCAACGACGACCAGAACGGGTATCGTAGCGAGCAGTCTGCGGATGAGGTATGGGAGCAAGTGGGTTATTGGCCCTTAGTTTTTAGTTGTCAGGGGTCAGTCGTTCAGGTCGTCGGGTCTGCTGACCCACTGGGAACATTCGGCGAGTATCATCAGGTGGTCTTTGCGTTCTTCGTCATTAATGGTAGTGGATTGCGGCAGCCTGATGTCGGCGTGAGCCGGGTTGTCCTCCACTTCCGAGGGTGTGGAAATCACGTCCCGCCCATCTCCACGGATGTCTCCAACTCTTAGTATGGCCCATCCGTAGAAATTCACGTTCGCGCCGCGCCTTGCAGCTCTTTCTTCACCCAGTTGGACAGATCGGATTTCCGTTAGAAAGTCGAAACGATCCACCGATATATCTCTGAGTCTTGTCCCGGGTCTGTCGCTATTTCTGGGCGGATCGAACGCTTTGAAAGTGACTTTGGTTTGTCGCCTTACGTGATTTCTGGAGAATACCGAGCGAGCTATGGTCTCTTCCGAGCCGACATGACTTGGAGGCGAAGATTCGGTATGAGCATCAACCATACCGCTCAGGCGTCTCCCAATTGGTTCAGAGCGAGTTTCAGGAAATCATATGGAATGTCTTTGGGATCGCCGCGACGTATTCGGACGCGCTCTCCATCTGCCCACCCGATATAGAGAACGCTTCCGTCAGGGTAGCAGAATACGCCTATACGACGTTGATTGCCGCCATCAATGACTATTTCGCCATGGTCCATGGGGTATATGTCATACCTCATGGGACGTATGTCGTACATCGCCTTTACCAGCAGACGCGTGTTCTCTATCGCTTGTGGTGTAGGATCAGGATAGCCGTCCTCTCTTGCCTCGCCTATGACGCCATCCAGATCTTCCAGGGCGGCGTTCAGATTAGCGCAGTCTATGGGATTCGGGATGCGGCATTCCGTTAGTCCACCGTCTATAGACCTCTGCGTTGCCGCGGAAGTCGCCGAGCCGACGGGTATGACTCCGTGTGTGTCTGCCGTGTCGGATAGTCGGACATCCATCTTTCGTACTCTCCGCCTTGCATCGGCGAATTTGTAGGGGAATTCTATATAGCGTCTGCTGACTCGTCAATCGCCATGAATTATGAGACAAGCATATCACAAGACGCTATAACGGGAACCCACTTCGGGACACTGAACATGAAATCCCCTTCGCCGATGAAGGGGATTTCAGATTCCTGGCTATGGTGCTAAGAGGTTAGCGCGGGTCTTCGGCGCGGCGTTCGGGGTCGCCCCACCACATGTTGAGGAAGAGAGGTGATCCGACGGGCGCGCCGCGGATTTCTACGTCCATTATGTCCTTGTCGTAGATCCTGAGCTGGAAGAACTGGCCGAAGGTGACCCTCCTGGGGTCGGCCCAGGCGGCGTCGGCAATCTCGCGGGTTATGGCGAACTGCTCATCCAGCGATCCTGCCTTGGCGAATCTGGTCTTGAGTTCGGTCATCAGTATTCCGGTCTCGGAGTCCTCGGGGTACGTGGTCTCGCCGACGCGGTAGTGCGTGGCTACCAGCGGGTGGTAGAGGTTGCTGCTGTTCCAGTTGGTGAAGATGTGCCATCCGTCAACCTGGCGGAAGGTGGCGATCTGACCGGCCCAGTCGGTTGCCTTGATCTGGGCGTTGATGCCCACGGCTGCAAGCTGTTCCTTCAGGACGGGCGCGATTGGGTGGATGGTCGGGAAGTCGGTCGGGTCGAGAATGATGATCGGCTCATCGTTGTACCCCGCCATCTCAAGCAGTTCTCTGGCCTTTTCGGGGTTGTCCTGGTTGTAGAGTTCTTCGTTGTTTGTGTGTTCTGCCCAGGGAGTGCCGCACATCTGAAGCGAGGGGCATAGCTGCCACAGGCGCTCGTCGCCGTAGCCCTTCATGATCTCCTCGGCGTTGACGGCGGCCTGAATAGCCTGCCTGAGCGCCCTGCCGCTTTCGTCGAAGCCCATGAGCGGGTCGCGGGTGTTGAAGCCGATGTCGGGCTGCGCGCCGGGTATGCCGATATGCACGGATACGCGGTCTGAGTTGTCAAGCGCTTCTTCGTAAAAGTCGGAGGAGACGACGTCGAGGTAGTCCACTGTACCGGTGAGGACGGCGGACACGCGGGTCTGCTGGTCGGGGATCTCTTTCATGTCGAGGCGGTCGAAGTAGGCGAGTTTCGCGCCAGCGCGGTAGCTAGGCGTCTCTCGGCGCGGGACGTACTCTTCGTACCTGTCCAGGATGATCTCGTTGCCAGGGTCCCAGCTTACGAACTTGTAGGGGCCGGAAGCTATGAAGGTCTGGACCAGTTCTCCGGGAGGCACCGACTCGGCGGTCTCTTTGGGCATGATGTTGGGCTGGGTTCCGCCGACGTAACCGAGCGCGGTCATGAGAAGGGCGGAAGGCTCGCTGAGTTCGATGTTGAAGGTCTTGTCGTCAACGGTCTCGAAGCCCACCCAGATATCGTTGAGCACGGGAGCGAATGACTTGTCCCATGCCAGGAATCGAGTTACGGAGGCTTCGACGTCTTCGGGCAGGACCTGTGTGCCGTCGTGCCAGGTCAGGTCGTCGCGGAGCGTGAAGGTGTAGGTACTGCCGTCAACTTCCCAACTGTCGGCCATGTCGGGCTGGATGAAGCCCTGCGCGTCCCACTGGGCGAGGGATTCCCAGAAGTGCCAGGAAACGCCTCGTCCGATGGCCGTGCCGGATGTCATGGAGTCGAGGTTGGGCACAGTGCCCTGCGGCACCCATACGAGTTTTCCGCCGAACCTGTCGTCTGAGAAGATGTTGGAGTCGGCGTCCGACACTGGCACCATTCTGGAGGTAGGAGCGGTGGACGGGATGATCGGTTCGGGGGCTGCCGGCGCGCCGGGCGGGGCCTCGGCGGGAGCCGCCGGAGCGGGCTGAGCCGGAGCCTGTGGCTGCGCCATCGAGGCGGCCGGCGCGGCCGGCGCGGGAGCCGCCGGAGCCGCGGCTGCCGGGGCCTGTGGCTGTTCAGGCGCCGCTGTTTCGCTGCTGCACGCAATCGCCAGAGCCGCGAGCGCGACTGCCAGCATGGGCAGTATGAGTTTGAGACGTGTCATTTAATCCTCCGGGGTCACACATATATTGGAATACGGCTAATCATGCAACCATAGACAATAGGCGCGGGGCAGTCAACAAAGAATTGAGCGGTCAGACTCCCAGACAGACCGAACACGAGTGGATTTCGATATCGCTGTGTCCAACTACCCGGGTTCGACAAAAGTAAGCAGACGTTTGGGGTTCTCGACCATGATGCGGTGGATGTCGGACTCCGACACGCCGAGGGTTTCGAGGTATGGCAGGAATGTTTCTTGAATGTAGGTGTATCCCGCGCCTCCGTACTTCTTGAGGTGCATCTTCCAGCATACGTCCTGGGACAGCAGGATATAGTCGGCGAACCCAATGTCTATCATTTTCGGGATGGCGGTCGCGACGATGTGATCCTTGCCTGTCTCGGTGGTCCTGACGACGCCGAGGGTGTCGAATTGGATGCAGACGCCCCTTTCGAGCAGGCTGACCATGTAAGACAGGTCGTCGGCCATGTGGTCGGAATGGCCGAGGATGACGCGAGTCAGGTCGGCGCCTTCCTCTTCCACTATGTCCAGAACGGCGTGTTTCTCGTCCTTGCGAGGTGGTGAGTGGAATGAAATAGCCGCTCCGGTGGCGACGCTGGCACGTGCGGTGGCGCGGATGTTCTTGACCTCGTTGGGGGTTATGGGATCGCCGTTCACGCCTATCTCGCCGATGATGCCCGAGCGTATTCCGGCGCCGGGAATGCCGATGGTTATGTCGCGGACTATGTCGTCCGTAAGCAACTCGACGGTGCGCTCGTCCATATCCTCAGGGTGGAAGAGCTTCTGGTACCAGCCGGAGCCGAGAACTATGTTGATGCCCGCGGCCTCGGCGGCGCGGGCTATAGCGGGAACGTCTCTCTTGAGTCCCCTGCTGGTGACGTCAACGAGCGTGCCGCCGCCGAGTTGGGCGAAGTCGGAGACCTCGGCTATCGCGTCGGACTCGCTGGATAGGATGTAGTTGTCCACGATTGGCAGCATCCGGCGGGCGAGATGCAGGTTGGATAGCTGCAGCGGGGTAAACCAGGCGTCGAGCTGGGTCGCGGTGGAGTCGGGATCTGGCCAGTGGTTCTTGCGGAGGTCCAGGTAGAGGTGCTCGTGCATGAGGGTGAAGCCAAGCCTGTCAGGTTCGACGGGGCCTGCTACGGTCATGGCTTTTCCGGCGATGCTGGTCATGGGGGGCTCCAAGAGATTAGGAGATTCGCACTTTGAACCGGGTAGGGTCTTGGCCTATATCTCTAATTACACGACACGCTTTACTGACGGAATGGATAGCCCTGTCTGAATGAGCCTCGATATGCAAGGAGCCTACTTGCTGGCCTCTTCTAAACGATTTCCCAGACGAATGAATCGGAGAAGTATGAACTATATAGTAACCATGGGCGTATGGAGATTTAATGGGGCAGTTACTCTCGCTTAAGTAGCCTCCGTTCACCAGCCAGCGTGCGCACTCGACAAGCATTGATCGCCAGTTTGTGATCTTGGCAGTAGAACTATCAGGGAACAATATTTCGGCGGGCCTGGAATTTAGCGGTGGTTCGAACCCAGACAGAGGTTGCCAATCCATTCCATCATCTATCACGGGGACAACAGATACGGGCTGGGGAGTAGTTTCCTCTGTGGGCAGAGGTTGCGACGGTTCGATCTGATCTGGCGACAAAGGCAAAACCGGGGTCTGTACTTCGATTACGCGACCAGTCTCAACACTATAACGCCACAGCGCCAACGCTTTCAGGCATACCCGGGCTGTGTTCTCTTTCATGTCGAAACTTATCACAGGGGTAGTATTGCCAGCTTCGTATATTTCCCAGCGCCTGCCATCGGTTAGTACGAAGTGTTTAGAGCCAGTGTACGCACAGTAAAGAATGCCCTGGTCGAGTGCCTTTCCACTTTGTAGTGGTTCGTCCAGTTTCTTCGATTCCACAACCATTACCGGATGCCCATTGTCTTGCAGGACATAATCCGCGATTTGATTGTTTGGAACCCGATATTCCGGTATCACCATGTCAGGGTCGGACGTATCCCAGCCGAGTTCGCGGAGCAGGGGGTCAATCAGGGTGTAGCGAGTGAGGGCTTCGCTCTGCCTGAGGGCGGGGCCATGTTGGTCAATGTGGTCGCTGAGCGTCTTTACCAGTTCGAGCAGGCTTTCGAGCGGCATTTCCACTTGGTCCTTGCTATGGAATTATTGATTTGGTGGATGTGATCTCATCCAGCGTCTTTATACTATATGCTTATGAGCAAATGTTGTCATGTGAGGATACGCGATGAAGACCCTGATGATGGAAGATGACCTTTATGCTGCAATAGAAGAGGAGGCTCTTAGAGTAGGGTGTACCGTCGACGAGATAGTGTCGGAGGCCGTCTTGTCTTGGCTTGCCAATATCCAGCTAGATGAAGGTGTACACACGGCGGTCGAATCTGCCCGACCAGAGGCGCCGTTTGGCCGGGACCGAGACAAGATACGAATACATGGCGACATCACCGAGCCTGTTGGTGTGGAGTGGGAAGCGGAGTCCAACCCTGACTAGTTGGGCGACCTGGACTGCCTGAACGCCCGAGAGTGATGAAGTCCTGGTGATGGCCTACCGGCGACCTGTGGGGTAGAACCGGTCGGGGGAATTGAAGCCTAGTTCGTCGTTCTGGCGCTGTCTTTCGCGCTTCTCGTCGTCTTCGTCGGGGAGCAGCCAGCCTCTGAAGATGCTTTTGTGCGTGAGTTCGCGCGGGTCAGGGGGCGACGGAATGGAGACCGCGACGACTGCCACCGTAAGCTGCAGTGAGAGGCAGAAGCCCACGACTATCACCCATGGGGTATTTTCGTTGGGGATTACCAGCCCGAAGCCAAATGTGGCGGCCAGAAACGCGAGGAACAGGACAGCTCTCGTAACCCGTTCCGAGCGTTTCTTATTTTTGTATGGCCGCAATATCCGACTCCGTTGCTGCATCTGATAGCATATCACACAATACTTCAGATTATTCTCCAGCGAGGAGCAAATATGACCGACGATCTTCTTGTCCGCGAGGACGGACACATAGCCACTTTCATCATCAACAGGCCGGAGAAGCGCAACGCGCTGAACCCCGAGATTCACGCGGGCATGGTACAGCACATAGACCGCATGTCTGAGGAGGGCAACGTCCGATGCCTGGTCATCAGGGGAGCGGGCGACCTTGCTTTCTCGGCGGGGGACGACCTGCGCCGCGCTCCGGGAGACCCCGGTCCGCAGCCCATGCCGGACAAGCCCGCTGAGTTACAGTGGCCGCACCGCAAGACTGTTCAGGCGATTTTCGACGCGCCCTTCCCTGTGGTAGCGATGATAGACGGCTACTGCGTCGGAGGCGGACTCGCGCTGGCTACGGAGTGCGACATACGGATCGCCACGGACCGCGCGCAGCTTGGGATTCCTCCCTCTCGGCTGGGCATCATCTATGACTTCGAGCGCATTCAAGTGTTCGTGGACCTGGTGGGGCCTGCGTTCACGAAGGAGCTATTTTGCTCGGGTCTGCGGGTGGACGCGCGGCGCGCCCTGGACATGGGTCTGGTCAACAAGGTTGTCACTCCGGAGGACCTGGAGAGCGAGGTCTATTCGCTGGCCGACGAGTTCAGCTACAACGCGCCGCTTTCGGTGCGCGGACATAAGCGGATAATCAATACGCTCGTGTCGAGGCGGTTCGAGGGCGCGGCACTGACGGCGGAGGACATCGCGCGGATGCGAAAGGACCAGGCCGAGGCACGCGCCAGCCGGGACGCCACGGAGGGCAGGGTGGCGTTCGCCGAGAAGCGAACGCCGATGTTCGAGGGGCGGTGAGGTTGCTGACGCTCTACGCCCGTCAGATGGCGCTTAGCCTGGTGACAGGGTAATTCGGAAGCGCTTCATTCCATGAGGAAATGTTGAATACGCTGCAACTTTCGACAATTGGACGTGTCCAAGCTATCGCTCTCGGACCCAGTAATGGCAGTTTCTGTTCCAGCGCTACGGTTCTTCTTGCCAACTCTGCCTTGGTCAGAAAATCCAGCCCGACCAGCACCAAATAGTGAACGGGTTTATCCGCTCGACCGGATGCCCATTCATACAAGAACGAGTCCCGATATTTGGACTTAAATTCCTCATCGAGTTGCTCTTTTACGAATCTTTCATAGAAGCGAGAGGCTTCTTGCCCAGGGACTTGAGGCGCTTGAGGATCCTTGATCTCAATGAAAAGATAGCTTTCGGCTAATTCCACCAGGAAGTCAACCGCGCTCATACAATGGCTCAATCCATGAGTGTCGGGGTCATCGAATCTGTGTGCGTTCACTACGTCGTCGTTGATGGTGATCTGCAGGTCGTGTTCAATGAGAGTCGTCACCGTCCGATTCCTCCCAGATTACGCTCGATCATGCGATCATAGATGCTGTCGTAGGCTTCGGCGATTGGGTTTGGGTGTATGCCGAGGTAGTGGTTGGAGGTGTTGCAGGCTATTTCGCCCGTCTCTTCATCTCGGTATAGAGAGTGGAAAGCTACGTCATCCTCTTCCTTCTGGCGGAGATCAATCTCTTCCAGGACGACGTAATTATGGGTGGCCAGAAAAATCTGGACTCCGCTTCGCTGCAACTCCAACAACACGTCCATCACCGTGCCGAGCAGCTTGGGATTCAGGTTGGTCTCGGGTTCGTCCCAGAACAGGACCGAGCCTTTCTGAAGCGAGCCGTTTCGTATCAGAAGCCAGAGAAGTCCGAGCTTGCGGAAGCCTTCGGCTAGCAGGGTGAATTCGAGGAGGCTGTGTTCTGTGCTGACGAAGAATTCTTCGCCCTCGATAACCACTTCGCCGCCGATCATTTGCTTCAGCTTGTCGAGTAGATGCTTATCTGCTGGATTTCGCAGAGATGGCAGATAGGCTCGGTCAAGAATGTCCTTGTACACCTCCTCGAAATGAATCTCTCGAAGAGCGTAGAGTGACCTGAAACCGGGTGCGTTGGCCAGCATTTCCTTCACTGGAATATAGACGCCTTCGATAATTGGAAGCTCAGACGGTCTACTTGAATTAGAACCGTCGCTTTTGATTCCAACACTGATGGGCGGTGAATCCCCAAAGTATATGCCAGCCTTCGCACGGCTATCGTTACCCTCTTCTCCACGCCTAATCAGTCTTTTTGCATCTCTTCCTGATGGCAGGAATACCCGCGTCAGTTCTTCAAGGAAGCCCCTCATTTCTGCCGTCGAAGTCTCGCACGCCGCGTAGCAGACCTTCATGATATGAGTCTTGCCGGTGCCGTTGGCGCCTACGAGGACGTTGATGCCCGGCGAGAGTTCCAGGTCGAGGCTCTCGAAGGCGGTGAAGTTTTCCAGTTTTACTCTTGTGAGGGGCACGCAATCCACTCCGGCCAAAGGTCAATGAGCGGGCTAAGGCGACGCGAACCATTAGCCCACTCGGATGCTTCCGCACTTAATCCTACATGAACTCGGACATGAGGTTTATGTTGTCGGCTTCGGACTTGAGTTCGCCGCGCTCGACTCGCTTGACGAGGTCAGTGATGCGGTCGCAGGCGGGTGTCGCCACGCCGACCTCGCGTCCGCGACGGGCGACGTAGCCGTCCAGGTACTCTATCTCTGTCCGGCGGCCCTTGATTACATCCTGGAGCATGGAGGGGCGACCATCGCCCAGCTCTCGTGCGCCTTCGGCGAGTTGGGACTTCAGGTCTTCGAGCGCGGTGGCGTCCTCGGTGGCGTCCACGTACTGCTGGGACGGGATGTTGTTGATGGGCTCGACGGATACGCCTAGACCGCTGCCGACTCGCACGACTTCCGCGCCTATCTTGATGGTGACGTCCACGACGCCCGGCGTGTCGCGCGAGCCCGCCGACCCCAGTCCCGTCAGCGCGCAGATCGGGTTGGCCATGGAGTTGGTCGCCAGTTTTGCCCAGCGGTGTCCCCAGAGGTTGGGGGTGACTTTGGTCGGGCCGACCGCGCCCAGCATATCAGCTATCGCGTGGGCGCGCCCGGACTCGATACCGCTCGGCTCACCTATGGTGAAGGCAAGGCGGGAGGCGATGCTCGTCCTGATCGGGTTGGCGGGTTCGTACATTCCCGCACCCAGCGTGATTACGCATCCGAGAACCTTGCTCCAGCCCACGATTGGGCCTATGCGCTCGTCGTTGATGCCATTCTGGGCGGAGACTATCGCGCCGTTCTCGGACAGGTGGGGCAGGATGAAGTGGGTAGCCCACTCGGTGTCGTAGGACTTCATGGCCAGGAAGACGAGGTCGAACGGCTCGACGATGTTGCACACCTCGCCGAGGTGGACAGCGTTGGCCTCCTCGGTGAAGTCGCCCTCTTGAGTGGAGACGGTGAGGCCCTTCTCCCGTATAGCTTCCACGTTCGCTGGCCACTGGTCTATGAGGGTGACGTCGTGTCCCGACCTGGTTAGGTATCCGCCGATGATGCCGCCGATGGCTCCGACGCCGAGAACCGCTACTCTGTTGAACATAATTCTTCCTTTCATAATGAACTCATTGGGCGGATTATACCAAGTTCGGTTTGCCAATTGGCTTCTGTGCGAGTAAGGTGTACCGATTCCCAGTGGCAATTAGAGCAATCTGAGTGGTCTCGTTCATAACCAAAGCCCCCCGTTCGCGCCGGACGCTGATGTTCGGCTCGACGATGCATGTGTGGAGCGACTTGTTCTTCGCGCTTCTGGTGCCTTTGCTGCCTTTTATCAAGGAGGACATGGGCCTGTCGTTCACCGAGGTGGGGCTGCTGCGCTCTGTGTTCAGCGGGGCGTCGGCGGTCTTGCAGGTTCCGGCGGGGTTTTTGGCCGAGAGTATGGGCGAGTTCTGGCTGCTGATAGCGGGGAATGTGTGGGTGTCGGTCGGGCTTGTGGCTATGGCTCTATCACCGGTATTCCTGGCGTTGGTAGCGGCGTCGGGTATAGGCGGGCTGGGAGGCGGGACTCAGCACCCGCTCGCATCGAGCATGGTATCGCGCGCCTACGACGACAAGGGACGCGCCACCGCCGTCGGCACGGTCAACTTCGCGGGCGATCTCGGCAAGATGGTCGCGCCTCTTGTTGCCGGGCTGTTAGCCGTCAGCATGGGCTGGCGCACGACCTTCATGGTGGTCGGACTGGCGGGCCTGGCGTTCATGCTGGCTTCCATGTTCACAAGGCGGGCGGTGGACATCGGCAGACCGACCGCAAGCTCCACAACGTCTCCCGACAGTCCTGCCGTGGATGACGACTCCGAGTCCAAGCTGGCGGGCTTTATAGCGCTGAGCGGGGTCGGTCTGCTGGACTCGGCGACGCGCACCTCCGCGCTCGTGTTCCTGCCGTTCGTCATGGAGAGCAAGGGCATGGGGCCCGGCCAGATAAGCGCGATGCTGTTCCTTCTGTTCGGTGGAGGCGCGATAGGCAAGTACGTGTGCGGATGGCTCGGCGACCGTATGGGGACTTTGATTCTCATATGGCTGACGAAGGGACTGACGGCGGCGTTTCTCGTCGCGTCCCTGTTCACGCCCGCGCTCCTGATGGCGCCGCTGGTGATACTCATAGGCATAGGACTGAATGGCACGTCGTCGGTGCTGTACGCGACGGTCGCGGAGTTCGTTCCGCCGGGCCGCCGTGGTCGCTTCTATGGCTTCTTCTATACCACAAATGAGGTTGGCACGGTCATCGCGCCGCTCGCCTACGGATTCGTGGCTGACCTCTTCAGCCTGCGTACCACGATGCTGGCGATGGGGGCGGCCACCGCCGCCATACTGCCCGCGAGCCTGACACTCCGTCGGCACCTGGCGCGGGCGGGGTTCTGACTCCAGATAGACCTGTATCGGTGAAAAGCGTCGGTCTGTCTTTTCGATCTTGCGGATGAGTGCTTACGGATGGATGGCGCGGAACTCCCGAGAGAAAATTGCATAAGTGGGACCGTCGTGGTCGCGGGCCTCCCCACACCTGGATTCCCGCCTTCGCGGGAATGACGATTCGGCGCCGCAACGGACTTTTGCAATTGTCTCCTCCCAAAAACTTCGTTTCCATAATTCTTGGTGTATGGTAATCTTCGTCAGGTTGCCGAATTTTTATGACCGAGGATTGAAATTGGCGAATCAGAACGAGAATATACGATTCGAGCCTGATGAGCGGCCATCTCACCTGCTCTCTGCCGGACTGGGACTTCAGGCCACAGCTATTCTGATAGCGCCCATCGTGGTGACCGTGGCTATCATAATGAGGTCGGCCAACCAGTCCGACAGCTATCTGGCCTGGGCAGTATTCGCGGCAGTGGTCATCAGCGGCGCTATCACTGTTCTCCAATCGGTGCGTGTCGGACGCTTCGGATCGGGGTACATACTCTTTATGGGGACGTCTGCCACCTTCCTCGTTGTTTGTATCCTGGCGATGGAGGCGGGCGGGCCTGCCATGATGGCGACTCTGATAGTCGCCTCGTCGGTGTTTTACTTCCTGCTGGCGGCGCGGTTGTCCATGCTGCGTCGCGTGATTACGCCACTCGTGTCGGGTGTCGTTATCATGCTGCTGGCCGCCATGATAGCGCCCATAGTGTTCAATATGCTGACAAACGTTCCTGACTCTACCCCCGGGGTAGCCGCCCCTGTGATTGCGGCGGCGACCCTCGGCGCTATCGCCCCGCTGGCGCTGCGCGCGCCAAAGGTGGTGCAGCTATGGGCGCCTCTTATCGGTGTGGTCGTGGGCTGTGTGGTGTCCTCATTCTTCGGGCTGTACGACTACCAGAGCGTTCTGGACGCAGCGTGGGTCGGGCTGCCGGCTATGGAGTGGCCGGGGCTGGATCTGACCTTTGGCGCCGAGTTCTGGGCGTTGCTGGTTACGTTCGCGCTCATATCGCTGGTGAGCGCGCTGGAGACGGTCGGCGACGGCGTGGCAGTGCAGCAGGTGTCACGGAGACAGCCTCGCACAACCGACTTCCGGGTAATTCAAGGGGCGCTCAATGCGGACGGGCTTGGCAATGTTCTGTCGGGGCTTGCGGGCACGGTGCCGAACACCACTTACTCAACCTCCATTCCTGTGATAGCGCTCACTGGCGTGGCGGCGCGGCGCGTAGGAGTGTACGCCGGCATATTTCTGATAACGGCGGCTTTCTTTCCCAAGATAACCGCTCTGCTGCTGGCGATTCCGGCTCCGGTCGTGGGGGCATACATAACGATATTCCTGGCTTTGATCTTCATCGAGGGCATGAAGACTGTCTTGAATGATGGTCTGGACCAGCAGAAGACTCTGATAGTAGGGATGGCGTTCTGGATCGGGTTGGGTTTTGAGTACAAGTTCATTTTCCCCGATCTGCTGAGCGGAGCATGGGAGACTCTGTTCGGCAATGGGATGGTGGTCGGGGGAATGGTGGCTATCGGGCTGGTCCAGATCATTGGTCTGACATCGGGGCGTCGAAGGCGCGTCAGGCTCGAATTGAGCCGGTCGGCCTTACCTGAGATTGACGAATTCCTTCGCGCGTTCGCATCCAGAGTAAGCTGGAACGAATCCTCTACCGACCGGCTGCGCTCGGCGGGTGAAGAGACGCTCGCGAGCCTGATGCAGGATGAGGGGGATACCGGAAACGGCCGGCGCCTGATGGTAGGCGCGCGTCTTGTGGATGGGGTAGCCGAACTGGAGTTTACGGCGGTTTCCGGAGAGGAGAACATCGAGGACAGTCTGGCGTACCTGCCTGAACAGCCCGAGATCGAGGACGAGCGTGAAATCTCCTTCCGTCTGCTCCGGCACTATGCGTCCTCAGTTCGCCACCAGAAATATCACAATATAGATATAGTCACGGTGCAGGTTGAGGGCACGAGTTAGCAAGACTCAGGGGGTAGTGTGCCGATAGGGATAAGCTATGACCCAAGCGAACGAAAATATCCGTTACGAGCCGGACGACCGCTCGCCTCATCCGGTTTCCGCCGGACTCGGATTCCAGATAACCGCCATAACGCTGGCGCCCGTGGCGATCACCGTAGCGATCATCGCGCGGGCCGCTGACCAGTCTGAGACATACATAACCTGGGCGGTGTTCGCCGCCGTGGTGGTAAGCGGGACCGTTACGATCCTGCAGGCTGTCAGAGTAGGACGGATCGGGGCCGGCCACATTCTGGTCATGGGAACTTCCGGGGCATTCATCGGAGTCTGTATCACGGCACTTGTGGAAGGAGGTCCCGCCACACTGGCAGGCCTGGTCGTCGTTTCGTCGCTGTTCCAGTTCCTGCTGTCGGCGCGGCTTTCGCTGCTGCGCCGCATAGTTACGCCGGTCGTGGCCGGAACCGTGCTCATGTTGATAGCCGCCACGGTCATGCCGATAGTCTTCAGTATGTTGACTGATGTTCCCGAAGGTATTTCTTCGCCCGCGGCTCCACTGACGGCGTCGGTGACGCTAGTGGTGGTGGTCGTGGTTTCTCTGAGAGCTCCGCGCTCACTTCAGCTGTGGGCGCCGCTCATCGGCGTGGTGGTGGGCTGTGGAGTATCCGCGGCATTCGGGATGTTCGATTACCAGAGTGTGCTCGACGCACCCTGGATCGGGATTCCCGACGTTGGCGGCTGGCCGGGTTTCCACCTGCCGACCGAGGCGTTCTGGGCGCTGCTGCCTGCTTTCGTGGTCGTGACGATAGTCGGCGCAATAGAGACTATCGGCGACAGCGTGGCGATTCAGCAGGTTTCGAGACGGCGTCCGCGAGCGGGCGACTTTCGCCTGGTGCAGGGAGCTCTCAACGCCGACGGCGTGGGCAATCTGCTGTCCGGGATTGCCGGAACTGTGCCGAACACAACTTATTCGTCCAGCATATCTGTCGTGACCATTACGGGAATAGCGGCGCGGCGTGTGGGCGTATATACCGGCCTGTTCTTCATCCTGCTGGTTTTTTCACCGAAGATAGTCGCGCTGCTGCTGGCGATCCCGAACGCGGTTGCCGCTGCTTATACAATGGTCCTGATAGCTCTCATCTTCGTCGAAGGGTTCAGAATCGTCATGCGGGACGGCATGGACCCGCGCAAGGCCATGGTTGTGGGCGTGTCGTTCTGGATGGGCGTGGGTTTCGAGAACAAGGTCATTTTCCCCGACCTGCTGACTGGACCTCTGGGCGCGCTCTTCGGCAACGGAATGACCACCGGCGCACTCTGCGCGATACTGCTGACGATGTTTCTGGAGCTCACATCTTCGCGTCGCAGAAGACTGGCGGTTGAGCTGGAAGCCTCCTCTTTCCCGAAGATAGACGAGTTCCTGCGCGATTTTGCCGCCAGGACTGGCTGGAACGAGGTTTCGACCGAACGGCTGTGCTCCGCGGGCGAGGAGACCCTGGCAAGTCTGCTGCAAGTCAGTCAGCGGGAGGATGAGGATGGGCGGAAGCTGACAGTTTCGGTCCGTCTCGTGGAAGACGTGGTGGAAATGGAATTTCTGGCATCCTCGGACGAGGATAACCTGGAGGACCGGCTTGCCTACCTGGACGAGCAGTCCGAGACGCCGGACGAACGTGAAATATCGTTCCGCCTGCTGCGGCACTACGCATCGTCGGTGAATCATCGCCAGTATCACAACCTGGACGTGGTTACGGTGCAGGTGCCCGGTTCTCGATAATCGCGCCCGAAGTCTTGAAATTCCCCTTAGACTGTTGTGATATTTTGTCCAAAGCGTGGCTATAATGTAATCAGCCTCCCGTCACCATATCCAGCCTTTTGAGACAGGGACGATGCTGACCGACCGCTCCGAGAACATCAGCGACGATTTTGACGCGCTGTCTCCAGCCGCATCGGAGTTCGACACTCGCGACTCCGACGGGCTGGTCGGCGGGATGGAACGCTCCGGCTTTTCCAGGTATAGCCTCCGCCGCAAGACGATTCGGACGTTCTTGCTGATGGTGACTGTGATAGCTCTTTCGGGAATGGCCAGCGGCCTGGCGTTGTTCGCGCCCGTCGAATGGTCCGTATGGCGTTGGACGCTCGCGGCGGTGTGCTGTCTCTGTCTTCTGACGGCGCTGGTCGCCATAGCGGGGTACGTCAAGAACGGTCTCAGAAGCGTCATGCTGGAGGAGTGGATACGGCGCATGGGCGAGGGCGACCTGGAATTTCGGGCGGATCCGGGAGGAAGGGACGAGATCAAGGACGTCGCGATAGCTCTTGAGGAACTGAGACAGCGCTCCATCAGGGTCGTTCGGCTTGGTCTCGTCGAGCAGATGGCAGAAGACCTGAAGGTCAAGAACGACGAGTTGGCCCGTGTTCTGTCCGACCTGCTCACCGCGCAGGACCAGATAGTCGCGCGGCAGAAACTGGCAGAGATGGGCGAACTCACCGCGGGCGTGGCGCACGAAATACGCAACCCGCTCAACTTCGTCATCAACTTCTCCCATACGTCGGCTGAACTGGTGTCTGAACTGTCGGAAATTCTGGACGCCGCCGAAAATGGACTGGACAGTGAAGTGGCGGAGATCAGGGACGACCTGATTTCCAATATGGAGCGCATAGCCGATCATTGTGCCCGAGCGAACCGGATAGTGGAGACTGTCCTTACGCTGGGCAGGGATACGGGCAGCCTCCAGCCGACCGATCTCAACGATCTTCTGAGCCACCACGCGGAGCTGGCGTATCAGAGCGCGCGAGCGCTGGATGATTCTTTCGAGATGAAGATAGCGGAGCGTTTCGACCATGAGATAGGCCAGATAATTCTGGCGCCCGAGGGGATCGCGAGGGTTATTCTGAACATGGTGGGCAATTCCTGCTACGCCGTAGCCGAGCGCCAGAGATCTATAGACTGCGGCGCGGGCTATGTTCCGACGGTGTGGCTGGAGACGCGCTTGGCCGGAGAGGAAGTCGAAATAGTCATCAGAGACAACGGTTCGGGGATTCCTTCGGACGCTATCTCGAAGGTGCTGAACCCTTTCTTCTCCACGAAGCCGCCGGACGTTGGGGTCGGCCTGGGTCTGAGCCAGTCGGCGGACATTGTTCGGAGGCACGGAGGGTATATCAAAGTGGACTCCGAAATTGGCCGGTACACCGAAATGACCGTCGTTCTGCCTCTGAACGCAGCGAGAGGCGAAGACGACAAGCCTTATGCCGTTGGAATCTGACGACTGTCGGCAAGACGTCCGAAAGCGTCCTGTCGAGCGCGTCCCCAGCCTTTGTTCGCTTCAAGTCCCCGTGCTACAATCCATCCTGCCTCCAGAATGTTCGGAAATTGCTTTCGGTGAGCGATCATGAGCCTAGAAGAAGACCTCTCCCACCTGGAACCTGACCGCGACTCGACCGTCACGATAGGCGTGTTCGACGGTGTTCATCGAGGACACAGCCATCTGGTGGGCAGGTTAGTCCGGGAAGCTCGGGGCGTGGGCGCTCTCGCCGGAGTGGTTACCTTCAAGAACCACCCGATCACGGTGCTCAGGCCCGGCGCGGAGGTGCGCTTTCTGACCGACCTGGATGAGCGGGTACGGCTCCTGAAAGAGCTCGGCGTTGATTTCGTAGCGCCCATACGTTTCGACCGTGAGCTTGCGAATCTGTCTTCGCGCGACTTCCTGGCGCGGCTGTATGAGAGCTTGAGGATGCGCCGTCTGATCGTCGGGCCGGACTTCGCCATGGGGCGAGACCGCGACGGTACCCTCGATACGCTCCCCGCCATAGCGGAGAGCATAGGGTTTTCTTTCGAGTCCGTTGACCTCATGACCGATTCGGCGGGCGTGGTCAAGAGCACCACGATACGCAACAGAATAGCGGAAGGCGACGTGTCCCGCGCTTCCAAGTTGCTGGGCAGGAACTTCTCGATCAACGGAATTGTGGTGCACGGTGAAGAACGCGGGCGCGAGATCGGATTCCCGACCGCGAACCTGGAACTGGGACCGGGCCTGATGTTTCCGGGCGACGGCATATATGCGACCCGGGCGCATCTGGAATCAGGCTCGTACATGGCCGCCACGAGCATCGGTATCCGCCCTACGTTCGACGACGGCGAGAACAGGACGATAGAAGCCTACCTGCTAGACTTCTCCGGCGATATATACGGACAGACACTCAGACTCGAATTCGTTCAGCATCTCCGGGGAGAGGAGAAATTCGACACGCTGCAGGCCCTCCTAGACCAGATGGACGAGGATGTTCGCCAGACGCGCGACATACTGACGTCGGCCCGGCCCGCGGCGTCCTGACAGGCGCCTTTAATGGGCTGTGGGAGCCTTGTCCCGAAGCCTCTGCATAGAGCGGGACTAATCGAAAATCGTCTATTGTCCACTCGATTTTTATGAACAACGCATTGAACTTTTCTTATACTAAGAATATAATTGGCGCAGGTCCTCACCTTAATCGTCTTGTTCATTTTCTGCGTGGCGGACTCCTCACGCCGTCGCAGCGCAAGCGCCGCTTATCGGTCCGAATTAGCTCCACATAAGTCCAGCCGGGGGATTTTGTATGCAAGCTTACTGTCTGAAGTGTCGAGCCCATAGAGACGTTTCCAACGCCGAACAGGTTACGCTCAAGAACGGTCGTCCCGCCACGCGCGGAAAGTGTTCATTATGCAGCGCAACCGTGTTCCGAATAGGCAAAGCGGAGTAGCGCTCATTTCAACCTAATGGAAACGGGGAGCGTGTTGACACGCTCCCCGTTTCTTTCCGACAGAAGACGGTATATGGAGCAACCCGCAACTGCCCCCCGGAGTGTTTTAGACCTATGCGACTGACGCGGACCCTTGCGCCGGCGAGTGCGCTCGCCATTTTCTTCGCGGTCGTGTCTCCCGTGTATGGACACGCATTCGGCCAGCGCTATGACCTCCCGATCCCGCTGAGCTACTTCCTCATCGGGGCGGCGGTGACGGTCGCGCTGTCGTTCGTCGTGATCGGGATGTTCGTCCAGAAGGGACATGAGAGTTTTACATATCCGCGCCTGAACCTGCTGAATGTCCCTCTGATCGGCGCCGTCCTTACGAGCGGTGTCGCGGCTATCGTGGTCAGGGCGCTTTCGGTGGCCATGCTTCTGCTGCTTCTGCTGACCGGGTTCCTCGGGACCAACCGTCCAATAGACAACCTGTCCCCGACGTTCATCTGGATAATCTGGTGGGTGGGGATGGGCTACGTGGCGGCGCTGATGGGCAACCTGTGGATGTTCCTGAACCCCTGGAAGATCACCTTCGAGTGGTTCCAGAGGATAAGCGGACAGTCGGAAGACGAGGAAGACGCTCCCTTCCGGTATCCCGAAGGGCTGGACGTTTGGCCGGCGCTGCTGCTGTTCTTTCTGTTCGCCTGGTCTGAGAACGTCTTTACGGGCGCGTTCCGTCCATTCACGCTGTCGGTCCTGGTGGCGCTGTATTCGATCATCACCTGGGTGGGCATGGCTGCATTCGGAAAGCATACATGGCTCAGGCACGGTGAGGCGTTCAGCGTTCTCTTCGGGCTGTTCTCCAGGTTCTCCCCAACAGAGGTCAGAGTCGCGGATCAGGGCGTGTGCAGACGCTGCGACTCGGAATGTTCGCTGGAGTCGGAGTGCGTTGACTGCTACGACTGCTACGAGCGCGCGGACGCCGGAAGCAGGGAACTCAACCTGCGACCCTTTGCCGTGGGTCTGGCCGTCAAGCGGCGCATATCCGTCGCGATGGCGGCGTTCGTCATACTGACGCTGGCGACCGTCAGCTTCGACGGGTTCCAGGACACAGAGACATGGGCGTCCTGGCGCGCCGACCTGCTGACTATCACCACGACGGACGTGGTGGACACGCTCGGACTGGCAATCGCGCCGCTCCTGTTCGCCTGCGTGTACGCGCTCTTCTGTTGGGGTGTGATGCTGATGTCCGGGGACAGCGGAGACTTTTCGTCGCTGGCGGCGGCGTTCGTCTTTTCACTGGTCCCGATAGCGCTCGCCTACAACATCGCCCACTTCGTTACGCTTCTACTGATACAGGGCCAGCTCATAATCCCGCTCGCCTCCGACCCGTTCGGGTTTGGCTGGAACATATTCGGCAGCGCGGACTACAACATCAACCTGACTATCATCAGCGCGAAGGCGGTGTGGTTCATCAGCCTTGCCGCGATAGTGCTGGGACACGTCATATCGGTGTACCTGGCCCACGTGACCTCGCTACGCCTCACGGACCGCGCCCCAAACGCGCTCAGGGGACAGATCCCGATGTTGGCGCTGATGGTTCTGTACACGGTCAGCAGCCTCTGGATAATTGGCCAGCCGATAGTGAACTGAGTATGATGTTTCCTTGTGAGGGAGAACGAGATGCGCCTATTCGAGTCATTGTCGAAACTGCTCCGAACTTTTCCCGCAACGCCCAGATTATCAACTTCTGAGCAAGAAAGCGGACAAGGAAGATACAAGCCGGACGTACTGATCGCTATCGGCGAAGAGGTACAGTTGCAGAGTGGCAGGAAGGAACCGCCTTTTTCCATCGCCGTACTGGGGCCGCCGGAGATTGTGGATGAGACGACTTTGCGTGTGCCAACTCGCATTACTTCCATAATATCGCGCTGGACGTGCGACACCTATTCTTCGTGTCTCGCTTTTCTGTATCACGGACCGGAATACACCAGCGAACAGATCTGGACGAATGCTGATTCCGACGATGATCCGTATAGGGGGGTCAACCTTGTCAAAGGCGGGTCGCATGAGGGCTTCATCTACTTCCGCGACGACAGCGGCGCACCCGACGCGACCATTCCCGAACAGCCATTTACCGAGTTGCACTATCTGGACGAAACCGAAGAACTGATCGTCGTGGATCTGGCTCGGGCCGTACCTGTTCCTGAACGTATCAGATTCGAAGAAGGTGACATAGGAACCCTGTGGAACGACCCTCCGGCACCCGGGATCGGGAAGCGATTGAGCGGCAGCTTTTGGGACTTCCGGGCGGCCCCGCCGCGCGTGGGCATTGGAGACACTGTAACTGTCCCTAATTTTGGCGATTACCCGAAGCCGAACGTAAGCGACCCCATGATGGAATTGACTGTCCTGGGTCAACCGGAGACATTCGACGAGCGCACTGTTCGCCTCAGATTGCGTGTCGCGCCGTTGCTCGAAGAAAGGCAACCCTACCGTCTCATGTCCTACCCGCCGCTGACACTGTCAACCGCGCCCGATACATATGGGCGACTCCACCACGTCTGGGAAGCAGTAACCGACTCTTCTGCTGACGACACGCTCACCGACTCTTTCATCGGACTGGAAATGCGAAAAGGTCAAACATACGAAGCATACGCGTACTTTCGCAAGTTCCTTTCAGAGGAACGTCTGCCCACCGAGCCGTTCGCCGTCCTGTGGTATGGAGATTCCACTTTCGATTTCCCGATATTTCTGAAGACTTTGAATGAATAGCGAACAGGTTCACCTACGGCAGGTGGGGACGCGCAATACCCAGAACTTATCAGGGAGGCTCTCGGATGACCGGAAGGAAAACACCTGACGCGGTGAACAAGGCGGCGGCGGACTATACTCCGGATGAACTCGTGAGGGAGATAGAGAAGCTACACAGTGAATTCTTCGCCGCCGTCAGAAACGAGCCTGAACCCGACATCGAGCGCGCCAAGGCGACCCTATCCAAATTCTGCCAGCCCGACGAGGAAGAATACGCGAAACGAGTTGGCAGGCTGAGGAATCTTCTATCCAGAGGGCTTGACCTGTCCGTGAACGTGATCGCAGTGACGAGACTGCCCGAACGAGACGATGCGGCAATAGCGCTGACGAGTCTGCTGATAAGCGGCGAGCAGGTGTTTCCGGCCACAAGAAGCCTGATGGTTTTCGAGGACGGGCGTTGGATTGATGGAGACTGCGAGGAAGCAAGGGCGCAAATGCTGGGTGAGGACTTTGATGCCGACTTCATGCACTCATCCATCTCTGCCAGCGTTTCACTTAGCGACAACCCGGCCGACCATACCGAAGAGCAGATAGCGCGCAGTTTCGAATATGTGAACAAAATCGCCTTGACATCCCTCCTATACGATTCACCAGTGGATATGGAGGCTGTCCGAGCGCAAAGCATAAAGGAGTGCCAATCCGAAACCGACGAGGAGATAATCGAGCTATCGAAGGATTTGAGGGAGAGGACAGGATACTCCCAACTGGATGTCAGGACAGTAGGCGTCCTTCGGCTGGACGACACGCGCGCATGGGTGAGCGGACATATCGAGGTTGACGGAACGCCTTTCATATACGAGAGTACGCCGTCTCTTGTAACATTCGAAGATGGTCAGTGGCGCAGGGCCGACTGCCTCCGAGAAACAGACCCGGACATTGTTCCGCCGGACCATATATGAACCAGGAAGATACGCCGAATGGCGCTACATCCCGCCGGGACGCAATGGATGCCGCCACCGAAGCCCCGGGAATCGGATGAAGTCGTTTCGTTGTCCGCCAGGATCATTTGCGCTAGACTGAATCCATGGACAGAGTAACGCTCCAGAACTACCGATGCTTCCGCGAAAAGCAGTCTGCCCGTCTCGCTCCCCTGACATTCTTGGTTGGCGAGAACAGCACGGGCAAGACGTCGTTCCTGGCGCTGTTGCGCGCGCTGTGGCAGGTAGCGTTCCAGGACAGGATTCCCGACTTCAGGCAACCTCCCTATGACTTGGGGTCGTTTGATGAGGTCGTTCATCATCGTGGCGCGAATAACAAACGCCCCGATTCATTCGAATCCGGATTCGAGTATCTCCGATCAGGAGTATCTTACCAAGTGACATTCCACGATCACCGAGGATACCCTTTCCCGTCGATGCGAAATTTTTCCCATAAGGAAGCGTGGGTTGAAATAAACGACATGGAAAACAGGAAAAGCCTTGTCTATTTCGGTGTAGGTCAAGAGAAGTATGAGAGCATTACCGAACACTATCCGTCTCTCGCTGGCAATGGAAAATTATTCCCCCTTGATATTGCGCTCGACGATGTACGGATGGAGATAAAACGGGAAGCATATGACAAACTCGGCAAGACTGAACCTGCTGTGTTATCCGTGAAGGAAGAGGCAATAGAGAAGTTATGGAAAGGATTGTCCCGTTTCTCTCCCTATGGTTTGAGCGCGGTCGAAGAAGTCTTCCGAGAAGTTCCTCCTACCCCCTTCGCCAGTGCTCCCATCCGTTCACGTCCCAAACGCACCTACGACCCATCCCGACCCACGCCAGACCCAGAGGGAGAGTATATTCCTGACTACCTCGCAAGTATGTCTCGGAACGCGCCGGAGCAGTGGGAGCGTCTGAAAGCCGACCTTGAAGGCTTTGGCAGGGATTCGGGACTGTTCGATGAGATAGGGGTACTATCATTTGGCAAGACGGCGGGCTCTCCGTTCCAGGTTCAGATAAGGAAGTTCGGCAAGAGACTGAAAGGCCCCAAGCGCAACCTGATTGACGTGGGGTACGGCGTCAGCCAGGCGTTGCCGGTCCTCACCGAGTTGCTGCGTGAGGATTCGCCAAAGATGTTCCTATTGCAGCAACCGGAGGTTCATCTGCACCCCAGGGCGCAGGCTGCGCTCGGAAGCCTGTTCTGCAACCTAGCCGCCTCCGGCAAGCAGATCATAGTCGAGACGCACAGCGACTACATACTCGACCGCGCCAGAATGGACATCCGAGATGGCAAAACTGACCTGAAGCCGGACGACATTTCGATCCTCTATTTTGATCGGGACGAACTGGACGTAAACATCCACTCGTTGAAAGTTGATGAAGACGGCAATGTACTGGACACTCCGCCCGGCTACGGTCAATTCTTCATGGACGAGATGCGGAGGTCCGTGGGCCTTTAGATGTGCGCAATCGTTGACGCCAATGTCGGCCACGAAGTATTCGGAGACGCTCAGTCTGAGGCAGGCAGATATTTCTTCGGCTGGTTGAATAGAGCGAATGGCGGGAGATTGGCCATTGGAGGCAAGCTCCGAGAAGAACTCGGCTCCAACCGAAACTTCCTGCGCTGGCTAAGTGTCGCCGGGCGTCTTGGACGTACCATAAACGTTAGCGACGACCGCGTTGAAACCGAGACCGAATCGCTCCGCGCAGAGGGGATTTGCAGGTCCAATGACGAACATGTCCTCGCGCTTGCCAGACTGAGTGGCGCTCGCCTACTCTTCACCAATGATCAAGCGCTTCAAGCCGACTTTCGGGATCGTGAGATAGTCGGCGGTGTCCGCGGAAGAATCTACACTACCCGCGAACGCTCCGATATTCGCAGGTCGCACAGAGACCTTCTTAGACGCCGCGACCTGTGCGATATCCGTGGATAACTTGTCAAGAACCGAACTCCGTCCTCGTGCTACAATTGAAGGGTGATGAATCGCGTATTGGCCAGACTGTGGATGGTTGCGCTCGCGGCGCTGGTGGTTTTCCTGCCGTCGCTGGGGCCGCTGTACGACCACCACTTCGCCGAGCGTATGCCCTACCACACCCACGTCGGCGTACCGACCGAGCACGAGCACGGCTACCGGAGTCTTCACACTCACGGCGCTGACCGGTCACCCGACTGGACTCCCGCGCTGTATGAGCTGGACATCTCACCGACAGCGCTGACAATCGTACTGTCATCAGACTCCGAGCTTGGCGCAGGCCACGCGCCCGATGCCGACTCGGTCATCCGAATTCCCGGACCGGAGCAGCACGCTCTCAAGTCCGCATACCTGCCTCCTCCCGACAGACCTCCCAGGGACAGGCTTCCGGCCTCTGCTTCTCTCTAGGAAAGAGTCCCGCGAGTTGTGGAACGACGCGCGTCGTCCCATATCCGATATGCGGCAAGGAGATGACTGGTATTTCCGCGAAGACCATGCTTGTATTCTGCGCGCTTCTGGCGTTGTCGAGTGTTGTTGCGTCGTGCTTCAACAGCGTATACGCGCACGGCGGCGGATTCCAGTTGAACAAGCGCGCGACCGCAGGTCCGTACAACCTAACTATCGGCACGATACCCGACCCTCCCACTGTCGGGGAGGCCATCCTCATCCTGGAGGTGACCGACCCTGACACCAACCGGCGGATCCAGGGTCTGAACGTAACGATAGTTCCACGGGGGCCTGAAAGTGAGGACGGTACGCCTGAAAACCTGTACGGGATAGCGGACTCCTACGACCCGACGCTCTACGAAACGCGCGCCGATCTGCCGAGCGCAGGCCCATGGACATTCGACGTGATAGTAGATGGACAGCCGGGCAGCGGCGAAGCCCAATTCTCGTATGACGTGAAGCGGGTGAATCCAATCGGCGGGATAATAACGCTGCTGACTTTGCTCGCGTTCCTGGCCGTCATCGGACTTTCGATGCGCGCTTTCCTGAAAGAGAGAAGCAAGGGCCGAAGAGTGAGACGCCGCAAAGCGTAGTCGAGAATACAACTCGCGGCAGTTGTTCGCGAACGGACTGAACACTTTCTGGAGGTCTGTTTTGATGAAGATAATCACATTGCTGGCGGTCATGGTAGCGCTAACGACGGTCGCTGCGACGGCTGTGTTCGCTCATGAGGACGAAGAACAAGGCGGTTACAAGCTCGTCGTGGGATTCCTGCACGAACCCGCATACGAAGGCGAGAAGAACGCGGTGAGCATCCGAGTTACCAAAGTCGCTGCAGTGGCCGATGAGCCCGTGAGCCAGGCACACCACGAGCCGATAGAGTCCGAGAATCATGTCAGCCTGAAAGTTGGCGCGGTTGTGGAAGATGAAGGCGGGGTGAATCTCTACTTGCTGACGCGCGATTGGATCTGGTCGCCTGAGAACGTCAACAATAGCCATGTTCCGGGCGAAGGCCACGCGCATATATACGTGGACGGCGAGAAGGTGGGACGAGTGTATGGACCATACCACTATCTGCCCGGGCTCGAACCCGGCGAGCGCCACATACGGGTCGCACTCAACACGAACGACCACAGCGCTCTTACTTACGGGGGGCAGCCGGTCGAAGCCTCGACGACGGTAACCGTGCCCAGGCACGACCACGATCACAGCCACGAAAAACCCGAGCCGGTCGAGGCCGACTCCTCGATGTCGCTGGAGCTGACTCCCCATCCCGACACCGGCGGAGCATACAACCTTCAAGTGGTCCCCTCCGGATTTACTTTCTCCGGTGAAAACGTGAATCGCGGTCACGTGCCGGGCGAGGGACACGCGCAAGTTTACGTTGACGGGAAGGAGATCACGCGAATGTACGTGCCCTGGGTAGCGCTGCCCGCACTGGAGCCGGGCATGCACACGATCAGAGTCACGCTTAACACGAACGACCAGCGGGACTATACCTGGAACGGAATGTCGGTCGAAGCCTCAACCGAGGTGCATGTGGAAGCGGGCGCCGCCATGAGCGACGTGACGATGGAATCTACTTCGAGCCATAGTGGGGAGAGGATCGTGCCGGTCGTAGGGCTTCAGAATACGCTCCAGGTTGAGGTGACTCACGTCCCGTCGGAGGCGTCCAGAACGATGGCGCTGCACACGGTCTCTGGTGAGCCGGGACACTATGTCGCGGACCTGATACCGACTTCTCCCGGTCATTACCGTTTCCGGTTCTTCGGCACGGTAGAGGGCAATCCCCTGGACAGGACGTTCGATTCGATGGCTGGCGGCGGCGGCTTCGACGATGTGCAAGCGGCATCTGTCATACACTTCCCGAAGACTGTGGCGTCTGCCCGCGAGGTCGAAGGAGCAGTGCGAGGGGCGCAGACCACCGCGCAGCAGGCGCGGCAAGAAGCCATGAGCGCCAGCAGCGGTGTCTCAGACGCGACTACCCTGGGCATTATCGGAATAGTAGCGGGCGCGATTGGTGTGGCGCTGGGCGGCGGCGCTCTGCTTATGTCGCTGCGCCGCAGAAATTAATTCGGGAGCTAGGAGGAATCGGGTATGAAGACCGGGCCGGAATCTGTACGTCGTTCACTGCCGTCATGGCTCGCTCTTGCGGTTCTTCTCAGCGCTCTCATTGCGATGGCCTGCGGTTCTGAGCCGCAGGCCGCCGAAGAGAGACCCGATCCGAACGAAGAGGAAGCCCCGTCGTTCGAACTGCCGGCCGCGCGAGGCGGCATGGTGTCGTTGTCACAACTTCTCGATGATCGGGACGCTCTCGCGCTGGTGTTTTACAGGGGTTTCTTCTGAGGTGTCTGCAGAGGTCAGCTTGTAGAGCTGGCGGAAGCGTACCCGCAGTTCCTGGAACATAATGTGGAGCTTATCGCCATTAGTGTGGACGACAGGACATACGCGCTTCAGATGGCGGAGCTCGTGGGTGCGGAGTACCCCGTCCTGGCGGACGCGACGCGCTACGTGAGTGAAGTGTACGGAGTTTACGATCTTCTGAACGACAAAGTGGCCGCCCCCGCCACCTTCATAATCAGGCCCAACGGCAGGATAGCCTGGCGACACGTAGCGGCGGACATCACGGACAGGCCCACATCGTTGGAGATACTGGCCGAGATTGACCGGCTGATCGAGTAGGAGAATGTTGGCAATGGCTCGTGTTGCTCTAATACTCCTGTTGCTGGTCGCGTTCGTCCTGCTCCCCGGGCGCGCCTCCGCTCATGCCAATCTGGCGGAATCCGATCCGGCGGAAAACTCCGTCCTGGAGACGCCGCCCAGCGAAGTTACGATTCGTTTCACCGAGCCGCTGGAAGCCGCGCTCAGCGAAATCCGCGTACTGGATTCGCGGGGCGAGCAGGTTGACCTGGGCGACAGCGCGCTCGACCCCAACGATCCGACCGTCATGTCGGTATCGCTTGGGCCTCTGGACAACGGCACGTACACTGTCGCGTGGTCGAATGTCTCCACCGTGGACGGGCATCATGTGCGGGGCGCGTTCCTGTTCTCCGTGGGTGAGCCTCTGACCGCGTCTGCTGTTAGTGATGAGCAGCCTCTTCTTCAATCCCCCGCGGAGCCGTTTGTACGGTGGCTTGTACTGGTGAGCGGACTTGCGCTTGTGGGTGTTCTCGTATTTCGGATGCTTGTATCCACGCCCGCGCTCGCAGGGATGGAGTCGGACGGGATTGCCGTGTTGCGCTCGGCTCTCTCGCGCAATACTGCGACGCTGGTGTGGACGGCGCTGGCGGTATTTCTCTCGATGTCCGCGCTCCGGCTCGTGGTACAGGCTTCCGTGGTATATGACACATCGTTCCCGGGCGCGCTGTCCGGCCCGGCGTGGTCGCTTGTTTCCGAGACCGAATGGGGCAGGCTGTGGATTCTGCGTATGGGATTCGCTGCCGCAGTGGGGGCCGTTCTGTTCGCCATGCGTAGGCGCGATGGGAACGTCGCGCTCACCTGGCTGGCAGCCGCTCTCGGCGCGGGGGCTCTTCTTGCCATAAGCAGGTCGAGCCATGCGGCGGCGCTTGTCGAGATCGGGAGCATCTCCCTGCTGAACGACTTCATACACATGATAGCCGTCGCAGTGTGGGTCGGAGGACTTTTCAGCCTGTCGCTGGACATTCCGGCGGCGTTGCGTCTTCTGGACGAACGCGAAAGACGGGAAGCGCTTTCCGCGCTTATTCCGAGATTCTCAGTGGTCGCGGGAATGTCTGTCGCAGCGCTTGCTCTGACCGGGATTTATAGCGCGTGGACACAGGTCGCCATCCCGGAAGCATTTGCAACGCCATACGGCAGGACTCTTATCATCAAGATCGGACTTGTCGGAGCGCTGCTTGTTATCGCCGCTGTCAACCTGGTCTGGGTAAGACCTCGCCTGTCGGGTAGTGGCAGGGCGGCCTACTGGCTTAGATGGCTGGTCGCAGCCGAGGTGATCGTCGCCGTGGCCACGCTGTTGTCCGTCGGGTTCCTCACGTCGCTTGAACCCGCCCGGCAGGCGGCATCGCGTCTGGGGATCGGTTCAGATGACAGGCTGGCGTTCAGTGATACGGCCGAGGGAGCGGAGATGACGCTCGAAGTTATTCCGGGCAGAGTGGGGCCGAATACGATAGATGTCTCTTTGAGTGACGGCTTCGGCAGCCCGATAACCAACGCGACCGATGTTCGTGTGCGTCTGTCTTACCTGGACGCGGACTTGGGCGAGACGGCTGTGTCGGCTGTCCCCACAGGGGACGGCGAGTTCACGCTAACCGATCAGGTAATCGGGATAGCGGGAGCGTGGGAGGTCGCGCTCGTCGTACAGAGACCGGATGCGTTCGACGCGCGGACGGCTTTCAGGTTCGAGACATCGGGCGGTGGCGGAGCTACCGAAATTCCTCTGTCGCGGAATACCGCGTACATACTGCTTGGCGGGATATTCGGTGTATTGGGATTGATGTTCTTGATATCCGCGCTGTTATTCGGGGGATTTCAGACCAGAACCGGGGCGTCCGCGATGATCCTGGGCGTCCTGGGGATGATTGGCGCGGCTGCGCTGCTTGCGGGTGTTCTGGGTTCTGAAGAGGGGGCGCCGGAGCGGAATCCCATTCCTGCGACCTCAGAATCGGTCGCGGCCGGGCTGTCTCTGTACACTACGCACTGCCAGCTGTGCCACGGGACTGAGGGACTGGGCGACGGTCCCGCGTCCGCCGGCCTGAACCCGTCTCCGGCAAACCTGCTGGTCCACGTACCGCTTCACCCCGACCGCGTCCTGTTCGACTTCGTTCATGACGGGATCGAGGACGCGGCAATGCCCGCTCTTGGCGAGACTCTCTCCGACGACGAGATATGGCACCTGGTCAACTACATGCGAACGCTGGAGTGAGGACAGCGGATTTGCTTCATTGAACGGACTCGTTGAATAATATCATATCCAATCCCAGAAACTCAGGAGTAAGGCTCACATGCAGGTAACTCCCCACGTTTACAATATGCACATTGATGATGGCGCGGTCTCGCATCCGGGGGGATCCAACAACTACTTCGTTGGAGATCCGAACGGCGAAATGGTTCTCCTCGACACCGGCGACCACTGGCGAGAGTGGACGAAGGCGATCCTCGACTACTACGACGAACTTGGGCGTCCACGGATCAGCTCCATCCTGATTACGCACGGACACGTTGACCATATCGGCGGACTTGACCGCGTGCATGAGGCTACGGGCGCGTCCGTCCGCTGCCACCCCGAACTCGCGGAGAAGTTGGGCAAGGTTCTCGGCGGCGATGAAGCTATCGTTCCACTGGAGTCTGACGAGATCATCCGGGTGGCCGGGGTTACGCTGCGGGCGCTGTTTACGCCCGGACACGAGGTTGACCACGTCTGCTACTACCTGGCCGAAGACGGCGTGATGTTCACCGGCGATACGGTTCTTGGCGCTTCCTCGACGTCAGTGGGCGACCTATCCGCTTACATGAAGTCCCTGGAACTGCTGATGAGTTTCGAGCATTCGACCGTGTGTCCCGCGCACGGTCCCGTGGTCCCGCCGCCGAAGGGCGAGGGACACGTCAGATGGCAGTACAATCATCGCGCCCGCCGCGAACAGCAGGTGCTGGACGCACTGCGAGATGGGCACGCAACGGCGGAAGCCATCACGACCGCCATATACCCACGCGACCTTAACGAGGGTCTGCGCCGCTCCGCGCAGCGCAATGTCACCACGCACCTGACCAAGCTCAGTAAGGAAGGCGTGGTAGATGAGATTCCGGCGAGTTTCAGTCTGACTGAGTAAGCGCGCCGCGACATGCGGCCTGCTTTACTCCGGGCTTCGCTGGCGGGGGATGCCGACCATCAGCGCGACGGGCCCGGCGATGAGCAGCCATATCGCCGCTCCCAGGCCCCATGTCCGCGCCGCCAGCCCGATGCCCAGTGGTATCAGGCCGCTCACCAGCGAGGATACGTCATTCACTGCCATCACCGTTCCGCTTCTACCGCGCATCTCTTTATACATCTGGGCCTTGAGTATCGAATACCAGCCCGCATTACCGAATCCGAGCAGCGCTACTATCACTATCTTGGGCCACAGCCCGGGCGCAAGCAGAAATGCGACGAACAGCGCGAATTCCGCGAACGCGCTGTACCGGAGATAGGTCAGGCCCCTGACCCGCTCCAGCAGTGGGATCAGGAGAAAGTCGCCCAGAAGCCCCACTCCCGTCCATAGCGCGACTCCCAGCGCGGCCTGCGTCTTGCTCGCGCCTGCCACATCCACGAAGTACAGCGCGAGATAGCTGAGGAGCCAGTCCCCCATGAGATTGGCGAGTTCCAGCAGAACGAGCCACCTGAGTACCGGCAGGCGTTTCAGCGCGCTCAAGGCTCCTGCTATTCCACTTCTCAGTTCTCCGAGCGTTGGGTAGCTGCCTCCGCCCGCCGACGAGCCTCCGAGCGGCATTTTCAGCGTCGCGAGCAGCGTCAAACCCGACACGGCGGCGGTCGCAAGCGTGAGTTCGCGCCACCCCAACCCCAGCGTGAGGGCGCCGCCTAGCGCCAGCGCGCCGAGAGCCACGCCGGACGCGCCCGCGAACGTCCAGCGCGCCATGTTCTGCTCGTAGCGGGATGTGTCGTGGTCCATGAGCGTCGCCTGGGACAATCCGACGAACGCGCCGGACGCCGGGTTGAATATCAGCAGTCCGGCCATGAGCATGGCGAAGCTCACGCTGGTGGAGACGACCAACAAGGATGCTACGAACAGCGCTCCGCCGCCGATGATTATCGCCTTGCGATTCCAGACGTCTCCGAGTATGCCGATCAATATGCCCGCGACGCCTCCCCATACACGGGGTACGCTGAGCAGCAGTCCGACCTGTACGTATGTGAGCGAGAGTTCGTCACGAATCAGGGGCCATGCCGCCTCCAGCGCTCCGAAGAAGAACTCGTCCAGGAACTCGATGAACAGAAGCGCGGCGACGAGCGCACTGCTGCCGGCAAACAGCTTTCTGAATCGGAGGATGTGTCTCATTAGAAACCTGGCGCCAAGGATGCGGTGATGGTTGCCATTGAACTGTGCGCTCCCAGGAAAGTATCACGGAAGAGAGAAGACGTTTCTCGTGCGACAGACGGCAACAGGTCGTAGGCAAGGGGAGTGGGTGGTGGGCGGTACTGGATTTGAACCGGTGACCTCTGCGATGTCAACGCAGCGCTCTAAACCACTGAGCTAACCGCCCGGAGAATCTAACAGGGTTAAAGTCTAACAAGGACTTGGTACGCGGTCAAGAATGAGTTGGCGGACGCTCGCCGGAGGGTGTCAAGCTCTGGTTCGCCGCTGCGTATGGTATAATCGCGCTCGACAATCAGGCCCGGATGGAGATTTCGGTGACACAGCATAGCGGAGAATCCGACCATGGTCAGTCAACGCGCACTTACAAAACCCCGCATCACAGACTACTCCCGGATAGAGCCGCTGCCCGACCCGCCCCGGAGACGCGATATGCGGCAGAATGAGGCCGTGTGGTACTTCTTCGCCACGCTCAAACCACATTTCGCGGACAGGAGCGATGTGATGCTCGGTGGCGGGGGCTACCTCGTCTTCGACGCGGGCGACGTGGGCGAGTTCTATCCCGATTGCGTGTTCGCCGATGGAGTAAGCGACCCGCCCGCGGTCATCTGGCGCAACGGCTACGTGATAAGCGAGGTGGGCAAGCCGCCGGACTTCGTTCTGGAGGTGGCTTCCCGCAGCACGGGCAGGCGAGACTACACCGTGAAGCGTGAGGGCTACGCTCGCTACGGAGTGGGCGAATACTGGCGTTTCGACCCGACGGGCGGCGAGTTTCACGACGTGCCGCTCGGGGGAGACAAGCTGAATGAGGATGGGGTGTATGAGCCGATAGAGATAGTGATCGAGCCGGACGGTCGTCGTTGGGGATACAGCGAGGCGCTTGGTCTGGAGTTGTGGTGGGAGAACAAGAGGCTGCGTTTCCGTGATCCGGTGAGCGGTGAGTTCCTGCCGACGGTTACGGAGTGGAGAGATCGGGCGGACGCGGCGGAGACACTGACTGAATCGGAGCGAGCGCGGGCCGTCGTGGCCGAGACGTTGTTGGAATCAGAGAGGGATGCGCGGGTATCCGCCGAGGAGCGAGCGGACGCGGCTGAAGCCCGCGTGGCTAAGGTGGAGGCCGAACTGCGCCGCCTGCGGGGTGAATAGTCCGATACCGCTATGAGATTGAGGTAGTAGCTGCCGGTGGGTTGAACGACACGGTGGAGCTCAGCAGATGACTGAGCTCCACCGTGTCGTTCACACCTAAACTCCCATGCACCACTGCACAATGCCCTTGTACATTTGTGCTGATTTGGCTACAATATCCCCACGAACTGCCAATTCACGACATCCGACAGGGCGCGCAGTCCAACACAGGCCTCCGCGCTCCGTAAGCCATAAGGAGCAATTTATGAAGATGAGAAAATGGGACGACAGAAAAATTTCTCCGTAGCTAATGCAGGTGGTAGCAGGTGACTTTTTCACCTGTTGCCCATCAGTTGAGCCACCTGTTCCCACCTGTTGAAGCATAAATCGAAATATATGACCTAGCGACTCAGAACCAAAACCGACAACGGAGATTATAGGATGATAGGATTCATCGGAGGAACTGGACCCGAAGGCAAAGGACTCGCGCTGCGCTTCGCGATGGCGGGTGAGCGGGTGGCGATAGGCTCACGCGACGCGCAGCGTGCGCGGGATGCCGCAGATGAGGTCGGGGAACTGCAGGACGGTCTGAGCGTGAGCGGAGGTCTCAACGAGCAGGTCGCTGAAGACTCGGATATCGTCTTCATAGCTGTCCCGTACTCGGGACATCGTCCCACGCTCGAATCGCTCCGGGACAGACTGGAGGGCAAGTTGGTCGTGGATGTGGTGGCTCCGCTGCGCTTCAGCAGGGGTGTCGCGAGCGCGGTCGAGGTGGAGGAAGGCTCTGCCGCTCAGCAGGCCCAGATTCTCCTTCCTAACTCAACGGTCGTTGGAGCGTTTCATAATTTAAGCGCAGAAGATCTTATGCAGCCCAACGTGGATATAGTTTCCGACGTAGTTGTGTGCGCCGACGACAAGAAAGCGAAGTCCAGGATCATGCATTTGGCCGAGACCATCAGTGCGGTTAGAGCGGTTGACGGCGGCGGATTACAGAACTCCCGGTACGTCGAGGAGTTGACGGCTCTTCTCATCAACATCAACCGAATCTACAAGGCCCATTCGACAATCAAAATAGTAGGCATATAACCATCATTCCCTGGGAACGATTCTAACCGTCATGTATATGTTAAAAGTCCCCTCTTCCTCTGGGAGAGGGCTAGGGTGAGGGTGAACGACAATTCAGTCATTCCCGCGAAAGCGGGAGTTCAGGGGTGGCGGGTGCGGTGCTTACGGCCCTTGAATTTACGAAGAAGATCCCGGAGTGTGAGACTTGCTTCTACTATCCATAATAGCGGCGATAGCCGGATTGTTCGGCGGCGAACTACAGGACGCCTCCGTCAATGGCCGCGCCGTCACGATAGTGGAGTCCAGGCACCGCATAGAATTCCCCGACCGTATCGTATTCACGCTGGAGGCGGAAGCTCCTCCCGATATTCAGTCCGCTCTCCTCTACTACACGCTGGGCTCGCAGGGAGTGAAGGTCTATACGTATCCTGTCCGATTCACGAACACCGAGAATATCGAGGCTGAGTTCATCGTCAACACCGGCAGGGACGGGTTCATACCCCAGGGGGCGGATATAGAGTACTACTATGTGTTTACTGACTCGCTGGGCAATCGCATCATCTCCGAGTCGCGCACGTTCGAGTATCTGGATCCCAGGTACAACTGGCGTCGCCTGGTCCAGGACGACTATACCCTGATCTGGCACAACCGGCCGGAGCGCGCGGTCAGGAGACTGGCGGCGGATGTTTCGCTGCGAATGAGAGCGGTCAGGGATATGTTCGGCCTGGAAGACGACTATAACTTCAAGGCGGTCATCGTCAACAGCCGCTCAGAGGCCGACCGCAGCTTTCCGCCCCTGAGCGCCACCGCCCAGGATACGTTTCTGTACGGCGGGTTCGCCTTCGACAGGTACGGCGTCACGGTAGTGGCCGGACTCAATCGGGACAGTCTAATTCACGAACTCACGCACCTCATGTTCGCCGAGAGGGTTGACTCGCCCCGCGCCAAGCCACCGGCGTGGCTTAACGAGGGGCTGGCGATGTACTTCGAGCCCGGCGGAGGCTACCGTGAGTCCGACGTGCAGAAGGCGCTCAGGGCCGGGTACCTGATTCCACTGCGCCATATGACGTCGGTGCCCGGCAGACCCGACGAGGTGAGGCTCTTCTACTCGCAGTCGGCCAGCATGGTCAGGTTTATGATGGACGAGTTCGGCCATGAGCGGATGGATATGCTGCTGACGGAACTCAACGAGGGACGCAAGATCGAGGACGCGCTGATCGCCACATACGGAGTTGGTGTAGATGAACTCGACAGGGGCTGGCGCAGGTATCTGGCGGGCGAGACCTCGATATTCCAGATCAGGGATCCGGGCGCGCTGGGCACGTCGGCCATAATCGGCGCGGCGCTCCTAGTCACGACTTCGGCGGTTCTGATTCGCTGGCTCAAGAATCTGCGCCGTGGCGATCAGCCGACGGACGAAGAGGAACGCTTATAGATTGGCCTGGCGTTCGGCGGCGAGTTGGCGGACGCGCTCGACGATGTCCCCGGTCGGGGTCCCGGGACCATAGACCGCACACACGCCCATCTCTTCCAATGCAACCCTGTCCGACTCCGGTATGATGCCGCCCGCAATGACCGGAACATCCTGCATCTCGTTGACTTCCAGCCCGTGGAATATCTGGGGGAACAGGTCCATGTGAGCTCCGGACAGTATGCTGAGTCCGATGACATCCACGTCTTCCTGCAGCGCGGCCTCAACTATCATCTGGGGAGTCTGGCGTATGCCGGTGTATATGACATCCATGCCCGCATCCCGGAGAGCGCGCGCGATTATCTTCGCGCCGCGGTCGTGACCGTCGAGGCCGGGCTTGGCGACGAGAACGCGAATTGGATACTGGGTCGTCATGGGTCTTACCTCCGCGCGGTGTCCGCGTCCACCAACTCAATCAGCACTCCGCGCGTCGCCCTAGGGTGAATGAAACCGATCATGCCGGAGAGTCCCTCTCTTGGAGCGCTGTCAATAAGCTGGACACCGCTCTCGGCGAGCGCGTCGAGACGCTCCTGGAGATTCTCGACCTCGAAGCATATGTGGTGGACACCCTCGCCCCTGCGCTCGATGAATCGCGCGACGCCGCCGTCCGGGTCGGTAGGCTGTATGAACTCCAACTGGGAGCCACCGACACGCACGAGGGCGGCCCTGACAGCCTGGTCTTCGATGTCTTCCACCTCCGCCTCGCCGGTCCCGAACACGTCACGGTAGAACGCGAGCGTGTCCTCGATGTCGTTGACGGCGATGCAGACGTGGTTGATGTGTCGCGCTTTGCAGGGTGCTGCCTGGGAATCCGCGCTCAATGTGCTTTCCTCCGTGTGATAGCTTGGTGCGTCCTCAGTCGCGCAGCAGGTTACGCGCTATGATGAGGCGCTGGACTTCGGTGGTGCCTTCGTATATCTCGGTGACTTTGGCGTCGCGGTAGTAGCGTTCGACGTTGGTGGGCGCGAAGTATCCGACGCCGCCGTGCATCTGGACGGCTTTGTCCGCGCACTCGACTGCCACGCGAGAGCAGTATAGCTTGGCCATGGAAGCCTCGGTTATGAACGGCCTGCCCTCGTCCTTGAGTGTGGCCGACTTCAGCGTCAGTAGGCGCGCGGTCTCGATCTTGGTCGCCATATCAACCAGATACCACTGTAGGCCCTGAAACTCGGACAGCTTCTGCCCGAAAGCCTCGCGCTCCTTTACGTAGGCGAGCGCCGCGTCGTAGGTAGCCTGGGCTATGCCAACGCACTGCGCGGCTATTGCCATGCGGCTTGCATTCAGGACCTCCATCGTCATGCGAAAGCCGTCGCCCTCGTTTCCCATGCGGTTTTCTTCCTGGACGGCGCAGTTGTCGAACACGATTTCCGCTGCCGAGGACGCCCTTATGCCCATCTTGCCGTGCAGCGCGTTTATCTCAATCCCCGGCGTGTTGGCCTCGACTATGAACGTGTTGATGCCTCTCGAACCCAGTGCCCTGTCCTGGGTTGCCATCACTACCATCGTATCCGCCTCGGGCGCGTTGGTGATGAATGTCTTGGTACCGTTCAGGACGTACCCGCCATTGGAGCGAGTACCTGCGGTAGTGAGCGCGGCGGCGTCCGAGCCGGCGCCCGGCTCCGTCAGCGCGAACGCGCCGACCTTCTCACCCGATACCAGCGGGGGTATGAACTCCCGCTTCTGACCCTCGGTGCCGAACATTGCGATGTACTGGGTGCAGAGTGACAGATGAGCGCCGAGTATGGTCGCGGTTGCCGCGCAGCCCCTGGCTATCTCCTCCACCGCGACGACCATCTGGCGAGTCGTGCCTCCGCTGCCGCCGTACTCCTCGTCTATTCCCAGGCCAAGAATGCCGAGTTGTGCCAGTCCATGGAAGTTGTCGTATGGGAACTCGCCACTCTCGTCGTATCCGGCGGCCCTTGGCGCGAGCTCGGAGTCCGCGAATTCGCGGACGACGTTTCTCAGCATCAACTCTTCTTCGTTGAGAAGCAACTCGGTCATGTCTCTGGCTCCAATATGGTGTTGTCGAACAGACTGCGGTCAACTCCGCTACAGTCAACTATATCAAAAGACGGCAGGCGAAATGCTATGTACGCGGGCAGGCCCAGCGAATCCCATACTGAGGAGGTGTCCACGTCAGCGTGGCACGCGATGAAACTGGACATGGCGGTCCCGTGCGTAACCATCAGGATGTTTCCATCTGGATGATCCGACAGGGCGCGCCTGATTTCGACTTCGATGCGCGCCGCTACATCATGGCATGATTCGCTTCCATACACGACGCTGCCCGGGGACTGGAAGAAGTTGCGTATATTCTCGTGAAACTCGGTCCGTGGCAGGAATTTCGCGGGACGGCGATGTTCACGCAGGTCTTCTATGACGGAGAATCCAATGCCGAGATGTATGCCAATACGCTGGGCAGTCTCTATCGCCTTTGTCTCGGGACTTGAGAACATGGCTGCGGGAAGGAATCGTTCGAGTTCGGATGTGAGGGTTTCGCAGCGGATGATTCCTTCCCGGCTCAGTGACCATTCGGAAGCGGGGCGATCCGGATCCACTTCGGGGATGGAGTGCCTGACGAGGACGACGATTCTATCCGGTGTTGTCAACGCGGGCTTACAGCGGGGCGAGAGTTGCGTTTAGTCAACTTCAATTATGGTGTCGGGAAGTTCGTACCAGAACACATCGTCAGACTCGATGTCTTCTATTCTTCTGTCGCGGCGCAGCCCGGCTATGGCGGCCCTGGCGGGGCATCCTGTGAATCTTTCCAGGTATTCTGCGTTGCGAATTGCGCGAGTGGTGTCTCTGTGGTCAGCGGTATAGGATATTTCCACGGCGATGTAGGATTCTTGGCCTTGCGGGTCAGTTACTTGCATGATCAGGTCTGCCCTATGAAAGCTCCGAAGGTCTCCCCGGGAGATGTCAGACAGGTCTTGTCCTGCCGTCAACTCCATTCTTTCTTGAAGTTCTAGGACGCGAGCCAATTTGAATCCCATATCCTGGGCGATGAGCGGAGTTTCCATAGTAGCCTCGTTGCGCGCGTGAGCGGCTTTGAGAGGGCCAATGTCAACTCGCAATTGTTCGACCTCGCTCTTAGTCGCCAATTGTTCGACCTCGCTCTTAGTCGCCAATTGTTCGACCTCGCTCTTAGTCGCCAATTGTTCCAAATCTTCCTTGGTCGCCATGCGTGTTTCCAGGTTGGCCAAGTCCTCCTTGGTCGCCATGCGTGTTTCCAAGTCGGCCAAGTCTTCTTTGGTGGCTAGGTTGTCATATGCGTCTTCAAGCCTGCTGACGCGCGACTCTAACGTCGCCATCTTTCCGCTCCTTCACAGTGTTGACAGAAGTGTAATGATAAATGTAACACGCTGTCGCGTCGCCCTACAATCCGACATTCTGCGTCATCTTATGGTTTCGTACAGTCAGCGTGGGCTAAAACGGCGCGAATTCCTGCTGTTCGCCGAAGACCTTTCTGAACACGTCCGCTATCTCGCCCAGCGTGGCGTATGCCTCTACACACTCCAGGATGGCGGGCATGGTGTTGTCAGTATCTCGCGCTACGTTTTCCAGTCTGGACAGAGTGGCCAACACGGCGGGTTCATCTCTTTCGCTCTTTACTCTGGCGAGCCTGTCCAGTTGCCTCTGGGTCTCGACTCGCCCGATAGTCTGGAGCTTTTCAATGGGAGGCGTGGGCGACTGGAAGCGGTTCACGCCAACTACGATGCGCTCCTCCGACTCCACCTGTCGCTGGTGCCTGAACGCGCTCTCGTGTATCTCCTGTATCTGGTAGCCTCTGTCCAGGGCGGATAGGGCGCCGCCCATATTGTCCATTTCCTCGATGTATTCGAAAGCTTTCTGCTCTACCTGGTCCGTCAAGTTCTCGATGTAGTACGATCCGGCGAGCGGATCTACCGTTTCCGCGACGCCCATTTCGTAGGCGAGAATCTGCTGAGTTCTGAGTGAGAGTTGGACAGACTCTTCGGTCGGCAGCGCCAGCGCTTCGTCCTTGGAGTTTACGTGCAGGGACTGGGTGCCGCCGAGGATGGCGGCGAGCGCCTGTATGGTGGTGCGTATCACGTTGTTGTCGGGCTGCTGGGCGGTGAGCGTGACTCCCGCCGTCTGGGTGTGGAATCGGCACGTCCATGATCGCGGATTCTCCGCGCCGAACCGTTCGCGCATGATCTTCGCCCACATTCTTCTGGCCGCCCTGAACTTGGCGACCTCCTCGAAAAGGTGGCTCTGGGCTACGAAGAAGAAACTGAGCCTGGGCGCGAATGAGTCAATGCTCAGTCCGGCGTCCACTGCCGCTTGCACATACGCAATGGCGTTGGAGAATGTGAAGGCGAGTTCCTGAGCGGCGGAAGCGCCGGCCTCGGCCATGTGATAGCCGCTTATACTGATTGTGTTCCAGCGCGGCACATTCCGGGAGCAGTATTCGAATGTGTCGGTCACCAGGCGCATGGAGGGCTTGGGAGGGTAGATATACGTCCCGCGCGCGATGTATTCCTTGAGTATGTCGTTCTGGATGGTGCCGTTCAGTTTCTCAGGCTCAATCCCCTGTCCTTTCGCTACTGCGATGTACAGCGCGAGCAGTACCGAGGCCGTGGCGTTGATCGTCATGGACGTGCTCACCCTGTCCAGCGGAATGTCTTTGAACAGGGTCTCCATGTCGGCCAGGGTGCTTATCGGGACACCGGTACGCCCTATCTCCCCATGCGCCATTGGGTGGTCTGAGTCGTAGCCGGTCTGTGTGGGCAGGTCGAACGCCACGCTCAGCCCGTTCTGTCCCTGTTCGAGCAGGTATCGGTAGCGGCGGTTGGACTCTTCGGGGGAGGCCATTCCCGCGTACTGGCGCATCGTCCAGAGGCGGCCCCGGTACATGGTGGGCTGGACGCCCCGCGTGAAGGGATACTCTCCGGGGTATCCGAGATTGTCGTCCGAGTCGGGCCGGTCTTCCCGAGTGTAGAGTATATCCTCTTCGATGCCGGAGCCGGTCTCGAAGATATCCTGCCGTTCTCCGAACCGTTTCAATACGGGATCGAGGGTGTTTTCTCGCCACTCTTGCTTGCTGTCGCTGCGCATATGGCCTCTCCGTAGGGTTGTTGCCGTGCGGATCAGTGGTGGCCGTTGGGGCTCATGAAACGGTCTATGTTTATGGCGCGCGCGCCGCGAGTGTAGCGCACACGGATCTTCTCTCCGATGTCCAGAGTGTGGTAAGTAGGGCGATCAACGGAAATCGGAGCGCCGTTGACCAGCAGGATGTACCTGCCCCTGTCGTCAACTCTCTTAGATTCCAGGGTTCCTTCCATGACGTAGTACGGCGGCAGAACGTCCACGAGAGACGATGCCAATGACTCCACTCTGCGCGAGGTGGACTTCACTGAATTCCACGTGTCCGTGTCGGGAAGTGTGAATCTGTATGGTTTGCCTTGGAGCATATCCAAAGAAGGCTGAGCCTTCACCCTAATATGTTGTGTATTCGCTCGGTTCTCCGGGCGAATAATCCGAGTAGGCTGACGTTTACTTCGTGCGGGAGTGTCTGGCCGCTCCCTCGCCCGCAATCTTTCCGAATACCGATCCTGCCATGAGACCGGACCCGCCGGGGTAGTTGTGATAGAAAAGGCCGCCCACCAGTTCGCCGGCAGCGTATAGGCCCGGAATCGGGGCGTCCTCGGTGTCGAGGACCCGTCCAGTCTCGTCTATCTTCAGCCCGCCGAATGTGAAGGTTATCCCGCATGTTACCGCGTAGCCCATGTATGGCGGGGAGTCTATGGGCAATGCCCAGTTGGACTTGGGAGGCTCGATGCCGAGAGTGTGTTTTCCGTCCAGTGCGGTGGGGTTGTACTCGCCATCCTGCACCGCATCGTTGAATTGGCGCACAGTTGATACGAGGCCGCCACGGTCTATTCCGAGACCGTCGGCGAGTTCCTCTACGGTGTTGGCTTCCATCATAGACACCTGTGGGATGTGGTACTCGTCTCTCAGAAGGTGCTTGGTCTTCTGATCGAATATCTGGAAGGCGGCGCGCTGCGGCTGGAACAGAATCTCCCTGCCGTACTTAGCGTAGGTGTAGTTTCGGAAGTCCGCGCCTTCGTCCACGAACCTCTCGCCGTCCACGTTGACTATTATGCCGAACGGGTACGAGTGTTTCTGGAACAGGTCGGCTATGTTGCGGTCGCCGGTGGGGGGCGCGTTGAGGTCCCACGCCACGGCGTGGCAGCCACTCCAGTGTCCGAAGGACTGGGCTCCGATGTCCAGGGCCATTCTTATGCCGTCGCCGGTGTTGAACTGCGTGCCGCGCACCTTTGCGAGTTCCCAGCCCGGCCCCAAGTAGCGCGTTCGCATCTCGGCGTTGGCCTCGAATCCGCCGCAGGCGAGAACCACGGAGTCGCACTCTATGTCGTGGAAGCCGTCCTCGTCTCGAATGGTGAGACCGGTTATCTCGCCACTCCTGTTCGTCGTGAGGTCGCTGGCCTTCGTACCGTACCTGACGGTTCCTCCCTTCTGCTTCACCAGGTCGAACTGCGTGTCGGACAGTCCCTTGCCTCCACCGACCGCCTCCACTATCAGGCCGCCCCAGAATCTGAGTATGCCGTCGTGCCTGAAAGCCTGGCGTCCGTATGCGAGTATCCAGGGAACTCCCTGTTCCCCAAGCCATCGCATGGTTGGCAGAGACTGGGAGACGAGCGTCTGTACGAGCTGGGCGTCGGACAGGCCCTCGGTCACGCGCATGATGTCTTCGTAGAATGCGTTCTCGGTGTACGATCCGACGTCAATGCCCGACTTCTCGTCGTCGGACATTTCGGGCAGAAGGGGTAGAAGGTCTTCGAGGCCGTCGTAGGCGAACCTGAACAGTCCGCCGGTGAAGTACGAGTTGCCTCCGCGCAGGTATTCGGGGGCCTTCTCTAGCACGAGCACGTTAGCGCACTGTTCAATGGCTGCCAGTGCGGCTGAGAGAGCCGCGTTTCCACCACCCACCACTACAACGTCGGGATTGACGCTTGATGTCACTGCTGCCTCCGTGACAATGAACGATTGATTTGTGGTCTTCTTGGAGAGTGGAGTAATAATACATCAAAGTCGCGGATGATGCGACTTTGGAGATATGGTTCAACAGCTCAAGTTGCCGTTTCGCGGGAGCGCGAGATTCGGTATAGTTGTAAGAGAGGATGGACTCGGATACGCACCCCTGATTAGTGAACTCATCAGACTGGCATTTTCCCTACAATCCTGTAAGCTCTGCCCGGTGGTGTAGTGGCAGCACAGGGGCCTTTGGAGCCTCTGACCCAGGTTCGAATCCTGGCCGGGCAGCCAGTCATGGGACTGATTCAAGGAGTGATAGCGCTCGGCTATTTCTATGACTCTAGAATCTTCATCCATAAAGTTATGCGGCGTCGGCGATTCAAGCCTCTCTGAACTTCATAGTGCCATCAGCCGTGCCCAGGCCCAGAATCCCTTTGCCAGGGTCGTCGTAATCGCCGATCACTTCGATGTGGCAACCGCGCTTCGTCATTACCTGGGTGCGTCCGGCATGATGAACGTAACAGTGCAGACGGGCCGGCGTCTTGCCACTGAGCTCGCGACTCCCGTCCTGCGCTCTCGCGCCCTGAAGCCGCTGACCAGACTCCTTGAGCGCCAGGCGGTGAGGGCGGTAGCGGAAGACAGTGTGAGGCGATACGGCTTCGACTCGCAGGGCGCCCGCCTCATGCGAAACTCCCTCGTTGCTGCCTTCCGCCGGATGCAGGAGCCGACACCGGCGGATGACTCTGACGATGGTGACGGAAGCGACATTAACGGGCTTGCGGAACGTCTGTTGAGCGACTTTCTGGATCTGGTCCACCGCAAGGGCTACTACACGCCTGCGGAAGTCTCGGAAATAGCTGCCGAAGCCCTATCCAACGATCATTACGGATCGCATCAACTGCCCTGGGTCATCTACTACCTGCCCAGACGGCTGTCGGCGGGCGACCTCCAACTGGCAAATGCGCTGCTGGAACGCTCCAAGTGCGACGTCATACTTGGCCTGACAGGGGACGAAGAATCCGACGTGCCGGTGCGCGACCTGCTGGTTCGACTGACTGACCAGCACATTCCTTCCCCTGCTGTCACGGTACCGCTTCAGCGCCTTGTGGAAGGCGATAACCTGTCCATAGTCGCCGCGCCCGACCCTGAGGAGGAGGTCAGGACCGTGGTCCGGATGATAGTGGCGGATGACTTGCCCTTTCACCGGATCGCCGTCATATACAGGCAGGACAATCCCTACGCCAGCCTGCTCCGACAGGCGTTGGACTTCGCGGAAATACCCTACTCTGGAATGGAGCGCCGGACCCTGGCGAACACACCGTCCGGTCTGCTCCTGTTGGGCCTCGTGGATATGGCCGCCAACCTGGACAGCGAAGGAGCCATCGAGCGGGAGCGTTTCATCGAGTGGATAACCTCGACGCCCATCCGGAATACGACCTTGTCAGAAGAGGGCGACACCTCATCTCAGCTAGTTCCCGCCTCCCAGTGGACCAGGCTTTCCCTGCAGGCAAGGGCTAGCGGTCAGCCCGATCAATGGGAAAGCCGCCTCCGAGCCCATATTAGCCAGGAAGAAGTGTACAGCGAGGAACTCTTTGGAGAGATAACCGACCGGGTTCGCGACGAGAGACATAGGGCGACCGAACTCGGGCAATTCGTGAGAGCTCTTTCCCAATCCCTCCGCGACCTGGTAGATACTGGCGGAACCTGGCGATCAGCGTCCGCAATGCTCAATCATCTGCTCATATCCTACCACTGGGCGGTAAGGGACGAGTCACCCGAAGACCGCAGGCGCATCGAGGAGTTCCTTGACAGTCTCGAAGGGCTCGACGACTGGGACGCGCCCTTCAGCGTGCAGGAGCTGAGGCAGGCGGTGCAGGAGGGACTGCAGAGCCCGGTCTCGGACAGGGGAAGGTCGGTGGGAAGCGGAGTGTACCTGGGCCCTCCCGTCGGAATAGCGGGCGCGGACTACGCGAGCGTGTATATGGTCGGCATGGTGGAAAAGCAGTTTCCACCGCGGGTGGCGACCGGTCCCTGGCTCGGCTCAAGCTCGTCGAGAGCGCAGCGGGAGATGGCGCTGGAGCGCTTCGATTTCCTCTCGGCCATGGCCTCGTCCGGCAGCGCGGTACTGAGCTGGCCTGCGGCCACCGCGGAACGTGCCGCCTCGTATCCCTCGCGGTGGCTCATAGAGGCGGCGAATATTCTTCACAAGAGTGCCGGCTCAGACGAGCGCCTGACCTACGAGACTATCACTCAGGATGCTGATAACAAGCCGTGGCTAACCTTCGTCGCCTCAAGAGAGGCGGGACTTAGGCGGGTGGCCGGCTCAAACACCAAGCTCGCGGACGCCTCCGACTACAACCTCTCCCACATGATTGGTGTGCCGTCTGAACACATAGGGCAACACCCCGCCATAGCGCGCGACTCCAGGATGGTCGGCGCCCTGCTCGCTCGCGACGCTGGAGAGGGTACCTTGCTATCCGAGTGGGATGGCTTGGTCGGACCTGCGAGTCCTCGACTCGAGGACGTCGGTACCTCCGACCGTCCCATATCCCCAAGCGCGCTCGAGACGCTCGCAAACTGTCCATACAGGTACTTCCTCGGCAGGGTACTGGGCATCTCGGCGCCTACCGAGGCCGACGATGGCGAGCTATCCAACATGGACCGTGGGCTGCTCGTTCACAGGATACTCGAGCAATTCGTGAAGACTTCAGGCACGACCGAAGAGGAATTGCTCACAATAGCGGAAGAGGAGTTCGACAGCACCGAGGCGCGCGGCGCGACCGGCTACCACCTGCTGTGGGAGATCGAGAAGGACAAGATTCGTGAGGGGCTCAAGCGGTTCCTGGAGGCCGAGAGCGCGTGGCTCGGCGGGACACTGAGACACTCCGCCGCGGAGGTCAACTTCGGCCGAGACGCCGGAACGGGTGAAGTATCCATCGAGCTCGATGGCTTCGGCGAGATCCATTTCCGCGGGAAGATAGACCGATTGGACGTGCTTGGAGATGAGGTAAGAGTGCGCGACTTCAAGACCGGAAAGCCGGACTCCTACCGTCAGAAGGGAGGCGGGGGAGAACCGGACCGCAGCGTCGCCAATGGTCGCGCGCTGCAGCTTCCGGTGTACCTTGAGGCGGCCCAGGCCATGTATCCGGACAAGTCGGTCTCTGCCTCTTACTGCTTCCCGCTCGACGACAGGTACATGCACGACGTCGGAACATACACCGAGGAAGACAGGGAGCGTTTCCGGGAGTCACTTGGGCTCATCATGGGAATGGTCAGGCAGGGGGTATTCCCCGCGACGCCGGAACAGAGCGACGGAGACGAGTGGGGCGGGAACTGCAACTACTGCGACTTCAAGCAGTTGTGCCCGGCGCGCAAGCGCCAGATATGGGAGCGGAAGGGCCGGCTAGATCCCAGGGCTGTGCCATTCAACCAGCTGGGCAACAAGGCATCCATGTCGGACGGCGAAGATGAAGACGGCTGACCAACGGACGCTTTGCAGGATCGTAAACGACCTGTCCACCAACCTCATCATCGAGGCAGGGGCTGGCATGGGCAAGACCTATGCGCTGGTCAGCCGTGTCGTCGCGCTGGTCAAGAACGGAGCGCGTATGCGGGACATCGTCGCGATCACGTTCACAGAGGCCGCCGCGGAGCTTTCCGAGCGCGTCCGCTCCCGCCTCGAGCAGCTCCTCGACGAGAACAACCCTCAGAATGACGAAGACCTGCTCGCTGAGGACCTTACCGACGAGGACAGAAAGTGTCTGGAGCGCGCTGTCTTAGAATTGGACGAGGCATCGGTACAGACCATTCACAGCTTCGCCGCCCAGCTATTGCGTGAGCGCCCGCTGGATGCTGGACTCCCTCCGGGCTGGATGAACCTCGACGAGATCGCGGACTCCGAGCGCTTCAACGAGCGATGGGATGCGTGGCTGGAGACTACCCTTGCCCGTGACGCCGACATCTCGCCTGAACTGGCCGCTTCCCTGCGGTACCTCGCGGTGTCCGAAGGTGACATAGGGAAGTGGAAGACCGTCGCCCAGGCAATAGCCGAGGACCTGCACAGATTTCCCAGCGGGATAGAGATAGTGGAGAGCGGCTTGGGGAGCGTCGTTGAGACCACGCTGGAGGCGCTCAACGGGCTGGCCGGTGAATGCTCGAATCCGTCAGACAGGCTCTATGGTCAGTTGCTTGGCGCAATCGAAACGGTGGAGGCCATGGGCGAGTTGGCAGACGACCCTGTTGCCGCCGTAGGTACGCTGGAGACGGGCGCCCGTGTCGATTACAATGGGAATGTGGGCTCCGGGCGCAACTGGGGCACGGACCCGAGGGAAGTCAGGCAGGAGTTCCGAGAGGCTGGACAGACCTTCCAGGCCGCGGTCAAGTTCGCCCCTCTCGCTCCGATGCTCAATGAACTGGTTCGGTTCGCACGCGAGTGCGAGTCCGTCCGCAAAGCGGACGGGGAGGCGAACTTCAGGGACCTGCTGGTGTGGGTGCGGGACACGCTCCGGGACAATCCCACCTCCCGCTCTTACTTCCAGAAACGCTACTCCAACATCCTTATAGACGAGTTCCAGGACACCGATCCCCTGCAGGCCGAGATAGCCTTCTACTTGGCCGCCGAGCCTGACGCGGATGTGAGGGACCAGCCGTGGTACACGCTGCCGCTCTCTCCGGGGAAGCTGTTCGTAGTGGGCGACGACAAGCAGGCGATCTACCGTTTCCGCGGCGCGGACATGGGGGTAACCCAGACGGTGAAGGACGGCGGTCAGCTCGAGCCCCTGTCGCTCAGTGAGAACCGCCGCTCTCAAGAGCCGCTTCTGGACTGGGTGAACGCAGTCTTTGGCGAGCGTGGGCTCATGGAATATGACCCTGGCATCCAGGCGCAATACTCGGCGCTCACGCCCCATGCCGAGATTCAGAACGAGGATTTATGTGCTTCGGTGCAGTCTTTTGGATGGCCTGTGGACCTGGTGGCCGGGCTGACCCGACTGAGAGAGGCCCGACACCTGGCCAGCATCATCGTGTCCTCTGACGAGGGCCTGAAAGTCTATGACAGGGATATTGGAGAGGCCAGGAATGCGAAGCTTCAGGACATCTGCATCCTGGTCCGGTCAAGGACCGGCTTGAACGTCCTCACTCGACAGTTGGAGAGTACCGGAATCCCGTATAGGATAGAGGGCGGGTCTTTGTTATTCGATACTCAGGAAGTAAGGGATCTGCTCAACTGCCTCAGGGCAATCGAAGATCCCTCGGACGAGGTGTCCGTTGTGGCGGCGCTGCGCTCGCCCGCGTTCGCCTGCTCGGACCTGGACCTGCTCCGCTGGCGCGATGCGCGCGGCCCCTGGAACTATATGTCCTCGCTTCTCGGAGACAGGGTACTGTCCAACGAAAGTAGCGAGACACGTCGGCAAAACCTGTCTGGTGATCCGTCGCTGTCGAGCGTGCGCTCGGGACTTCTCAAACTGCGAGAGTTCAACGAGATGCGCCAGACCGCAGGCGTATCCCGGCTGATAGCCGAGTTCATTCTGGAGCGGCGGCTCGACGAGCTCGATCTGGCCGAGAGCAGACCGAGGGAGACCTGGCGCCGGCGGCGCTTCCTCACCGAGCAGGCAAGAACGCTTGAATTCGGGCGTATGGTCAGTCCTGATGCCCAGCCTCTGAATCTCTACCAGTTCATCCGGTGGGTGGAGTTACAGCAGGAGGATCGCGCCCGGATAGCGGAGGTAGTCGTCCCCGACACCGACGACGATGCGGTCAGGATAATGACGATGCACGCCTCCAAGGGACTGGAGTTTCCGGTGGTGTTCGTCCTGGGTCTTGCCCAGGACCCCAGACGGAACCACAAGCCCCTGTTCTTCGACCCCGATACGGGCATGGCCGAGGTGAGACTGGGCTCGATTGCGTCCCAGGGCTACTCCCGACTGCAGGAGATAGAAGACGCCCACGGTGAGGCTGAGCAGGTTCGTCTCGCGTATGTGGCAGCCACGCGGGCGCGTGACCATCTCTTCGTCAGCATGTACAGGTCCACCACTCGTGGCAACCGTCAGTCGAAGGGCGTGACGTCCCGGATCGAAGAACACTTGCTGCAGTTAGAGGGGCTTTACGAAGAGGCGTCTGTCGGTGCGGATGACAATCTGAAATTGATACCGGACGTGCCGAACGCGGTAGAAGTCTATGACTACGATCCCGATACCTGGATCGGTGAACGGAACCGCGTTATCAGAGAGAGGTCGCTTCCTTCAGCGGTGACCGCAACGCAACTGGCGCGGACTGCCGGGAGCATCGTGGGTGCAGAGGGGATAGAGGACAAGGACTCCGATCCGGAGCCGGAGCATTCGATCATCCGCGGACGGGGAGGCACCGCGTTCGGCAGTGCGCTCCACGCCATCCTACAGGAGCTTGCGGATCTGCTATCGGAACACCTACCGCTCGAAGAAGGTTCCACGATGGATGATGTTCTCCCGAATATTGATGATGTGATCGCTAACCTGGCGGAGACCTATGCTGCTGCGCACGGTGTGGTGTCGAGTCGGGACGAGTTGGCTGCACTAGCAGACCAGGCGCTGCGACATCCGGCCGTTGATGCAGCGTTCAGAGCCCCGCGCATGTGGTCTGAAATCCCCGTTGCGGGCCAGATAGAAACTGGGCGGGGTCCTGTCGTCATCGAGGGAATAATTGACCTGCTCTATCAGGACCACGACGGAAAGCTGGTTATCTTGGACCACAAGTCCGACTACGTTCCCAATGCCGGAGCGCTGTCAGCCAAGATGGACCTGTACAGGTGGCAGGGGGCTGCCTATGCGTCGGCCGTCGGAACTGCAACCGGGATGGAAGTGAAGGACGTGCAACTGTTGTTTGTTAGGGTGAACGAAGCACGTTCGGTGCGGGACCTTGAAGAACTCGTCTCGCAGTTGCCAGAGGTGGTTTCATTTGCTTGAATGTGTGCGTAATTCACTTCCTTTGAAACATGAAAATGAAGAGTGAACTGTCTCCTGATGTCGTATGTACGAGGGCAAATATCAGTACCGAGGTCCTGATCTGCCGGTGGTTGTGACGTCTTCACGCACCGGCGAAAATCTCGTTGGCAATATCCATCGCGCCCCGGGCGAACGGTATTCCAGCGTACAGCGTCATGTGGCCGAACACCTCGATGATCTGGTTCTGCGTCAGCCCGATGTTCAGCGCGCCCCGAATGTGGCTTTGCAGCGGCCCCTCGCGGCCCAATGCCGCCAGGCACGTCATGGTGCAGATGCAGCGGCTGGTTAGATCTAGCCCAGATCGGGTCCATGTAGCGCCCCAGTAGTATTCCCCGGTAATTCGGCCCAACTCATTCTCAGCCTCCGTCGGCGGGGTTGGTCGTGCTGGGGAGTTGGTTCCCATATAGCCGCGCCGCAACTCCTCGCCGCGCTGGAAGAGGCTGTCGGGGTCTTCACCGGTGTCGTGGATGCGGGCTGGCGTGAAGTCTATGCCTCGCTCCTCGAAGACTTCCCTACACAGCGTCAGCGCCTGGATACCAGCGGGCGCGCCGCCATACCAGGTGTCGTGAATGATGAGTTCAACTATCTGTTCCGGCGTCAGTCCCACATTCAGCGCGTTGCCGAGGTGCCGCTTGAGCTGTACCTCTCGGTTCATGACAATGAGGCACGACAGGGTGATCATCTCCCGCTGCGCCGGGGTCAACGCGGGCCGCCTCCAGATGGTGCCGAACAGCGCCTCGCCAAGTATCCTCTCCAGGTCCGGCGCAATGTCCCACGCCCCCGGTGAGGACCCGCCAGTGATCTGTCCGCCTCCGAACATCCGCCGTGTTTCCTGTCCTCGTTCGTAGCGTTCGTCCAGTTCACTCATAGCTCGCCTCCTTGATATGGGGTTGGGATCCCGGACACCGATAGTGTACGGCTGCGTCTGCAAACCCGCAATCCTACCAACCAGGCGGTCGCCTCAGAGCGTCCTAAAGGACCAGCTTCCGCGGCCTCGACAGCTAACAGTCTGGTTGGTCGCGTGACCGTGGTGACCACTCACGTTTTCGAGACTAAAAGGCATGTTTTTTGGAGGAGGTCCCATGTGAATGTCGAGTATCTTTCGGGAAAGAGGGATTCAGAGAACGAATCCTTGGGAGAGTTGGTCCGAGACGCTCAGGAGCCTGAAGAGCCGCGGAATGAACTGTCCGAGGCTGGTAGTGGGGGGGGGCGGATATCTCGGTATATGGGGAGTGCTGTGAAACGTGTATCCGGAGTCCTATGAGCAGAGATGTTGGAACCACAAGCTGCTGAACGTTTTGGACAGGCTTCCGAAGCGGGACTAGGCCCGGGCGAAGATGATGCTCAAACGAATCCCGTACGCTGAGAGCAGTCGGGAGCCGAACGCCCGAGAAAGCTGACTACACTAAGTGAAACAGATCCAGTCGCAAGTGTTACTCACAAACAAAGTATGGCGGTACCACCGTTACTGTAGGTGAGTTGGGTCAGGAAACATAATGGGCTCGACAAACTCGAGCATTACCGCGACGCATTCCTCAGGCCGCTCGAGCGGGAGAAAGTGCGTGGCTTCAGGCAAGAAGTCATAATCCACGGTGAAGAACTCGCCAAAGTCAAGGGTCGGCAGATATGAATACGGCACAGTAGGGTCGGCCCCGATGACTTTCGTCGGACTCAGAAGGACGTCGAAGTCCACGAGCGGCGCATATATGCCGGAGTACTCCATAATCTTCGCCTCGTACTCAGGAGGGCAGCAAAGTTCATAACCTTCTTCACCCGGATGCTCACGAAGCGTTGTTTCGGCAAAGAGATCGAAGACCCCCGGCACCATCTTTTGAAATGTAGGAACGAAGGGAAGGACATCTACAAGCTGCTTCCTGGTTCGGAACCGACTTGTACGTCTTCGTGCCGCTTCAGCCAGCCGCCCCGTTGCCTCCTCAAACGCCCTGAGGCTACGGCCTGGCTTGCACAGGGGAGGGTCGAACAGAACACGCGCCGAATACCCGCTGCCTTTCGTAGGCGATAGCAGCGATACCATGGCGGACACGGAGTGGAACACACCCACCTTTGGCTTCTCTCCATAGTGGTAGTCTATGGCTTCAAGAATCTTGTCGTGGTCCCGCACCATAATTGGAATGCTGTGTTCTTCAAGCGAGCCGACCGTATTCCAACCATGGTTTCTGAGGTCGTACATGATCAGATCGAAGTCGTCGGTCAGGAGAGACCAGAAAGGGTAATACAGGTCAATCGCGAGACCGTTGCCGTGGCTCAGGACAAGCCTAGGACCTTCCGGGTTTCCGTGACGGCGCAATCTGATCACGGTGTCATCGTCCACTCGTACATCGTGTGTGGAAAGCGGCTCAGGTATGTCCCAAATGGTCTCTTGCGTCATCGTAAAATCCCCCAGCCTCCCGTTGAGTCAACGGTCAGACGATGCCATAACTTCATTCCATATAGATTTCGTGGGCGATGGCTGCAGCGAACTCTCTGTTGCCAATATACTCTATTCGCCAACGCACTGCCGGTATCTGGGGCAACTCGAATACGCTTACGTCTTTCGTCCCGTGGCGCAGGGCTGACGGCGCTTCAAACCGGGACATATCAAAGGCGAGACCCATCCCGATGGCCTTGAGCAGGGCTTCCTTGGTTGTCCATAGTCTAAGAAACAGACGGGTCTTCTGGCATCCGCGAGCGAGTTTCAGATCACATTGTTCGCCAGGGCCGAAGACATCTTCGATCAGTCCTTCGAGGTTACGACGAGGGGCGATTTCCTCTATATCCACCCCTAACCGTCCAATGGGTGCAAACGCGATCAATCCGTGTTTGCCGCTGTGACTTACGTTGAAGCTGATTGGGACCGGCGTCTCGTCCACGACTGCGAAAGGCTTTCCGTAACAGGATTCCCCGAACGAGAGTTGCTCGTTTCCACAACCGAGTTTGCCGCAGAGTATGGCACGGAGCGCCGCGCGGCATAAGACGAATCTGCGCCGCGGACCAGAATACATAAATTGGCGATAACGTGATCGTTCTTTATCGTCCAGCCATAAAAAAGCTGACGCCTCACGAGCGACATGAGGCGTCAGATCAACATACATTACGATAGCGTCACCGATTTCCCGAAACAGGTTCCACCAACGGTTGGCGTGGTAAGCGGACATAGTCTTATCGTGGGCAACCGAGGGGACCCGACGCTAGGCGGCGTTGGCATCAATAAACTCTACCAATTGCGCCAAGCTATTGATCTCGTTGCACTGTTCAGGACTGAAACTCACGTTGAACTCGCCCGCGATGACACCCGCGAACGCGGCGACGTCCACGGAGGACACTCCGGCATCCGACAGGTTGGTGTCCAAGCCCAGAGAGGCCCCGTCCACTGCCTGTCCATCAACTTCCAGGTTCGCGCTAATGAGTTGTCTGACTCGATCTTCGGTTGAAGCCATGGGAAATATCCCTCCATCTTTCGATCTTGCATGTTACTAAGACTAACTTTCCGTTCGGGCAACCTATCAAATGCCGTATGTTTAGTCAACCCAAAGATTGCCGTTAACGCTATTAAACCCAATGCCACCTACGCTGGAATGGATAGCTCGGCAGCGAGATACGGCGGCGCGACTCGCCCGCGAACATCCCATCGAGGGAAACCACAAGGCCCGACTCATAAGCTTTCGAGACCGCTTCCACAAATCCGGGGCTGGCCTCCGTCATTTCGCCATCCGATGGTCGTGCCAGGCTTGCAAGTACAACAGGGGAAGGGGCGGCTTCTGAGCCGTCTGGCGACTCAGGCCATTCGAGAATCACCCTCTGCCCCAATGCGGACCCGGGTCCAATCTCTACCACTATATCTACTCCCAGCTTTGCCAGCGTCTGCACACATGCGTCGAACTTCACCGGCTCGCGCGTCTGCCTGCTCCAGTTCACTCCATTGATCTCGTCAGCCGATTCCACTACCTGGCCCGTCTTGCCGCTCACCATGTCCAGAGATGGACGACCGACCACAACATCGGCCATCTCTGTGCCGCGCGCCAGTACGAGGCGTAAGCCATCCTCGATGCTGAACACCTCCGCAGCCTGCGCCGCGGAAAGTTCGCCCAGGCCGTCGCCCAGCGCCACATTCGGACTTATTCCCACACTGGACCACAGTGCCGTAAGCGCGCACTCCAGGGCATAGATAGCAGGCTGGGACCATGACGGATCAGCCAGTGTGCCGTCTGCTTCGGCGCGTCCGAACATCACGTCCAGCAGCGAAGCTCCTCGCTCATCCCGTACCACGGCGTCGCAACGGTCGAGAACAGCGCGTACCACTGGTTCGGTGTCGTACAGTCCCTCTCCCATGCCGACCCACTCGCTGCCCTCTCCGGTGTACAGGAACGCAACCTTCGTAGCGGTCTGCGGCTGAGTGTCATCGGGCGCGTCCTCGGCTTCCACGAAGGTCCTGAGTCCGTCCCGTAGCGACTGTACATCTCGGAATACCACTCCGACGCGATGCGGGAGGTGGCTGCGCCCAACGCCCGATGTCCATGCCATGTCGGCGAGGACAGGGGCTGCGTCTGCTTCCAACGACAATTCATCGGCACGTTCGTCAATCCAGTTCGTGTACCGCTTTGCCAAGTCCCGGATCGCCCCTTGTGATTTGCCGGACAGGGGCAGAAGGCGTGTCTCTCGCGCGGCGAGTTCCTCATCAGCCGGGGACTGGACATCGTCGGACTCTGTCGGAGACGCGGGTATGGGCCGGGCAGGACCTGCGAATGGCCTCATTCCACCATTCGCGCCAGGATTCTCTGGGGGTCTTCCGTAGCCCTCCAGCACGACATGGGAGTTGGTTCCCGAAACCCCGAACGCGCTCACAGCCGCGCGCGGGGGCCTGTAAGGATGGAGAGGCCACTCGGTGTTGTCAGAAGTCACCCGCACTGGCATCTGGTCCCACTCTATCTGCGGGTTCGGGTTCTCGAAGTGCAGATGCTTCGGAATCACTCCCTGCTTCATAGCAAGTACAGTCTTGATCAGTCCCGCGATCCCCGCGGCGGCCTCCAGGTGTCCGATGTTTGACTTCACTGTGCCTGCCAGCAACGGGCGGCCAGGCTCTCGCCCTTTGCCGTACACGGCGCCCACAGCGCGCATTTCGATTGCGTCGCCCAGTTGCGATCCGGTAGCGTGCGCCTCGAGATAGTCCACGTCCGCTCCCGATATGCCCGCCTGCGCGAGGGCCTCTTCCATAACTCGTTCCTGGGCGGAGCCGTTGGGAACAGTCAGGCCCGCACTCGCGCCGTTCTGGTTGACTGCCGATCCTCTGATTACACCCCAGATTCGGTCGCCGTCCGCCTCCGCGTCGCTCAATCGCTTCAAGACCACGATGCCGCAGCCTTCGCCGCGCACATAGCCGTCCGCGGCGGCATCGAAGGGCCTGCACTGTCCGGTCAGGGACAACATTCCCACCTGCGCCATGTGCCGGGAAACCGCGCGCGACAGAACTACCTGTACGCCTCCGGCGAGCGCCATGTCCACCTCGCCCCGCCGCAGGCTGGCAGCGGCTTGATGTATCGCCGCCAGTGACGACGCGCACGCCATATCTATAGCCATCGCGGGGCCTTCCAGACCCAGCGCGAAAGCGATCCGGCCCACGGCTACGCTCGAGGTCGTGCCCAGATGGCTGACGAGCTGCCCACTGGCGTCTATCAACTCTCTGTATTCACTACCGACAACTCCGCCGTACACACCGGTGCGGCTTCCTCGCAGGCCGTCGGGGTCTATCCCTGCGTCTTCAAGAGCCTCCCAGCTCGTTTCCAACATCATCCGCTGTTGTGGGTCCATCGTGCGCGCTTCTATTGGCGCTATGCGGAAGAATCGAGAGTCGAACCACTCGATATCGTCAAGGAATGCTCCCCGCAGATAACGCGCATTCTCGCCGTCCTGGTCTTCGTCGCCATTCCGGCGTCTGTCGGTTATCGCGTCCTTGCCCGACTCCAGCAACTGCCAGTATTCGGAAAGGTCTTTGGCCTGGGGGAAACGGCAGGCCATTCCCACTATCGCTATGTCGTCGTCCTCGGCGCCGACCGCAGGACGCGGTTCGGGAACGACCGTTTCAGGAGTTGGCGGGGTTTCGTCGTCCTCGGCGATCTGTCCGAGTTCTTCCGACAGGTGTCCGGTAAGAGTGGCGATGTCCGGGTAATCGAATACGGCGGTGTTGGAGACCACGTACTCACCCGCGAACGCGCGATTGAGCCGATTCCTGAACTCCACGGCCATGAGCGAGTCCATTCCCAGATCGAAGAACCCGACCGACGGAGATGGCGTTGTGGGCAGCCTCATCACCGCCTGAAGTTCCTTCTGCAGGAACGACACCAGTACGCTCTCAGGGTCGGTCTGCCGCGAGACGCTCAATTGCGACAACAGATCATCCGTGGATTCTTCCGTTTCGACGGCATCGTCTGCAGATATGGAAAGCAGTTCATCCAGGAAAGGCGGGGCGTCAACTTGTCCACCCCCATACCTTGACCAGTCCACCGCCGCCACCATGCCGGACGCGACATCCTGGCGTACCAGCATTTCGAACGCCTGGAGCCCCTGACCCGGGGTAATCCAGCCTGTTCCCTCCGCCTCAAGCTGCCTCTCGATGCGCTCGCGCTGCTCCGCCGCTTCCCCGAGCTCAGACCACGCGCCCCAGGCTATCGCCTGGCCGGGCAGTCCAAGCGCGCGCCGATGTCCGGCAAGCTGGTCGAGGAATGCGTTGGCCGCCGCGTGGTTGGCCTGGCCCGGATTCCCCATGACGCCCGCCACGCTGGAGAACAGGACGAACATATCCAGGTCCCTGTCCATCGTCGCGCGGTGCAGATGCCATGCGCCGAGCATCTTCGGCCAAAGCACTTGTTCGAAACTATCCCAACTCTGGTTGATCAGCGCGGCGTCCGACAGCACACCCACACTGTGAATGACGCCCGCGAGCGGCAGCAGATCGGCGTCAATTCGCGCCAGCATCGCGTCCACCGCGGCGGTGTCCGTCACGTCCGCCAGTTCCACCTTCACCCTCACGCCGCGTTCACGCAGCGCCTCTATGGCCTCTTCGGCCTCTGGGTCCGGGGGCCTGCGCCCATTCAGCACGATTGCGCCCGCACCTCTGTCCGCGAGTTGACCGGCCAGCGCGCATCCAATGCCGCCAAGACCGCCCGTTACTAGGTATGTCCTGTCTCCCCGAAGCCGCCCTGTCTCCAATGGCGAATTCGCAAGAACCAACTTCCCGACGTGCCGCGCCGCGCGCATGAAATTCATAGCGGGGGCCACTTCGGCCATTGACCACCTGCTGTGGATCAGCGGTTCGAGTTCGCCCGCCGCCGTCCTCTTCATCACGTCTCTGAGGATCGCTCCCGGTTGATCGGGGCGGCTTCTCTTGAGACTGTCCACTTCCAGGATGTGGTACTCCACGTCCGGACGCGCGGCGGCCATCTCTTCCTCGCTATATATGTCCAGCCTGGCCAGCTCGATGAAGCGGCCGCCCTGCGCCAGGCAGGACAAACTAGCCTCGATGAAACCTTCTCCGGTCAGGCTGTTCAGCACTACATCTACGCCTTTTCCTCCGGTAGCTTCCAGGATTTCCCGCGCGAACTTAGTCTGTCGGCTGTCGAACACGTGCTTCACGCCCAGCGAACGCAGATACGCCCTCTTTGGGGCGCTGGCCGTGGCGAACACCTCCGCTCCGGCGGCGAGGGCGAGTTGGATGGCAGCCAGCCCCACGCCGCCCGCGCCCGCGTGAATAAGCACACGCTCGCCCGACTTCAGGCTGGCGAGGTCGAACGACATCGCTGTGGTAACGAACACAAGGGGCATCGTAGCGAGAGCAGCGGTTGGAACATTCGGCGGCGCGGGCGCCAGCAGTTCCTCTCGCACCACCGCCTCAGAGCCGAAAGCTCCGAATGCCAGCGCGACAACTCGGTCGCCCACGGATACGCCGGACACTTCGGACCCGACTTCGAGGACGCGCCCGCATAATTCGAAGCCTAAGCTGTCCTCAGTCAGGGCATTCATGGCGATCAGCACGTCCTTGAAATTCAGCCCGGCGGCATCCACGGCAATACGGACTTCTCCGGGTTCCAGCGGGCGTTCCGGCAAGTCCGACACTTGCAGACTCTCCAGCGCGCCGTCCGGATCGGGTTGCAGGAACCAACGCGACTCTTCGGGCAATGTCAGCCGCTCTTTCGACATGCCTGAGCGAACAAGGCGAGCCGCCTGGCGAAGCCCCAAGCGGTAAGCTATGTGAGTTTCGTTGTCAGGATACAGCAACTCGTTGACAAGATCGGACAGCGGCGCCGACCGGTCCGGATCCAGGTCAATCATCCTCGGACTCAGACGGGGCGTTTCCCGCGCCATGACTTTGCCGAATCCCCAGAGCATCGCGCCGGAGAGTTCGCCCTGACGCTCGCGTTCGAGAACCTGGCCGCCGCGCGTAATGAACCATACGCCCTTCTCGGTCGCCGCGTCGGCATCCGCGATTCCCTGAACCAGCGCCAACGCGCTCTCACCTGCCTGTCTCGTGTCTTCGGCCAGCTCTCCCGCGGTCGCGTCCGCGCCGTGACCGTCCAGAGACACCATGTGTATGACGCCGCTGAGCGGCGCATCCCCAGGCAGGGATTCGATCAGTGAGCGCCACGACTCGCGGCTTCCTATTTCCACGGAGGCCCTGATTATTCGGGATTCTTTCTCTGCCAGTTGGTCGCTCGACCGCGCTTCTGAGATTGCCAGCGCGACAGTCTGGTTTCGCCCGGACAACTCCGCCGCCAAATCTTCCGCTACGCCGCCACTGTCAGCCGCTATGATCCACGTCCCCGCGGGTATATCCACTTCCTCCGGCCCTTGCGCGATGATAACGCTCGATCCCAGCGGGCCGTCACCGACGGGCGCGGCAGCGCCGAGGAACTCGACATCCCCGAAGCCTGTGTCCTGAAGAACCTGGCGCCAAACAGGAGGAGACGCCAGAGCGTGGTTCGGGCGATAGGCATCGGCAAACCGCCACCAGCCGTCGAGAAGCCCGAATGTCAGATCTTGCCAGCCTCGACCGCGCGTGCCCTCCAGGGCGATTAACTGGCCTGCGGGTGCCAGGAGGTCCCCACAATGCGCCAGAGTCTCGCCTAGGTTAAGGGTGGCGTGAAGAACGTTCGCGGCGATAACCAGATCATATCCATGAGCATCGAATCCCTGATCCAGCGGGTCCTTCTCGATATCCAGGACACGGTATTCAATAGATCCATCGCCATCTCCGAAGCGCGACTCCGCCTCCGAGAAGAAGCCAGCCGATATATCCGTGTACGTGTAATCGAACTGCTCTTCAGGAAGTTCAGGAAGTACCCACGCGGTAGCCGAACCCGTGCCCGCTCCGACTTCCAGCACCCGCAGACGCCGGTCCTCGGGCATATCCGACACGATTGCCGCAACAGAGTCTCGCAGCATACGGTTCGCTGCACGTGCCGCTGGCGCGTCCCTGTACAGGTCAGCGGCGCCAGTTCCTTCACTGGGGAACAGGAGCGCCAGTGGATCCGTTTGGCCACGCAAGACATCGGCGAGGGCAGAGCCACAGCGCCGAAGAAGGCCGAGTTCATTCAGGCCGTGTGGATGCTTTCGCTCCAGGTGGGACACTAACTTATCGGGATTATCCAGCGATTCGTCGGGCAGCGGGAGTTCCGCTCCGACGCTGACCTTGTACGCCCCATCCGCGCCAGGAGTCAGCACACCCGCCTCGGACAACATCGCAAGCAACCGGTCCAACAAGCGCCGATGCTCCGGGATTATGTTCAATCGCAGCCGCATATCGTCCGGCGTTATCGTCGTACCGGTCTCACGCTTCCACCCCAGCCTCTCCAGCGCGGCGAGGGTGAAAGACTGCGACAGACGCTCCAGGTCGCTCAGAAGCTCCGCTCTCTCCGCGGCTTCGACTCCCTCAGACTCCAGATACGCAGAAAAGGGATCCATGTCGCTCGCGACAGTCATGGGGCTGGCAAGGAAGTCGGCGGACGGCATTCCGTCCGCGAGCGCGCTGTCGCGCCAAACTATCTCGTACAGCAGGTCTTGGAGTCCTTCCGTCGCCGAAAGCAGCGCGGCGCGCGTGGCCCGCTTCACCGTGTACCCGCTCAGCCCGCCGACCTCCACACCATCCGTGGTATAGAATGCTAGGTCTCCGCTCATTACCTCAGGGACGGCGCCAACTTCGCTATTCCTGCCGTCGTCCCTGAATCTGGCGTGACAGATCAGGCGCTCCGGCAGGCTGTTCCCAAACCACAGCCGTTCCCATCCGAACGGCAGATAAGTCACTTCGTCCTCGCCCCCTGCGGAATGGCGCGCCGCGGACAACACCTGGAAACAGCCGTCGAGCAGGACAGGATGCAGCGCGACGCCATTCGCGTCATTGACCTCCGGCAATACTATCTCGCCAATCGCCTCGCCATCGGCGGACCAGAGCCCCTGGAGTGTGCGAAACAGGGGACCGAGACCGATGCCCACTTCAGCCCTGGATCGGTAGAACCCCGACACATCCCTCGCCGTCAGACCGGCCTTGACGCCATCTATATCAATTCGAGTGGTCGAACCATGCGCTCCGGCGCCCAGGGATACCTTGCAATCCGCATGAAGCGTCCATCCATCCTCCGAGTCACCCTTGCTGAATATCTCCAGACGCCGCACACTCCCGTTTTCGGGCGCGCAAAGAATCGCCTGCACTATGCGTCTGCTTTGTCGTACTCCATCCTGGTCGTCGTTTTCGACGAAAATCATTGGGCTGTGCAGTTGCAAATCTTCTACGTTCACAGACGGTGCGCCCTCGTTCAACGATACCGCCGCGGCCATAGCCCCGTATAGCGCACCGGGCATTATTACATGCCCGAAGACACGATGGTCGTTCAGCCATGCCGGGTCGGACGCGAGCATTTCCGTCTCGAACATCACCTCGCCGCGAGGCGATTCGTGCCGTATGCCCATCAGAGGGTCGCCCGAACTCGCGCGCCTGCGCTTCGGCATGTCTATCCAGTGCCTCTCTCGCTGGAACGGGTAGCCCGGCAGTTCGATCTTGCACCGCTCCTCGCCGGCGAAGAGACCATGGAATGAGATCGGAAGGCCCGCCTCATACGCTCCGGCAACCGCTTTCATAAAGCTGTCTTCATATTCCGAAGGGTCTTCGTCTCTGGGCGGACGAATCATACTCTCCAGGACGACCGGATCTCTCGATCCGTCCGAGACGCCGGACCAGACCAGAGACACCAGGGGACCAAGAACCGCGTGCGGTCCTACTTCGATCACCACGTCAACGCCCAGTTCCGACAAAGCGCCTATGCCTTTGCGGAATTGCACGGCCTCGCGAGCGTGGCGTCGCCAGTATTTAGCGTCAAGAGCCTCGTCAGGCGCAACTACACTCCCGGTCACATTGCTCACCAAGTTCACGGACGGAGGCGAGATCGCGGCATCCCGAAATTCCTCTTCCAGTTCGTCCAGCGCGGGCTCCAACAAGGGACTGTGGAACGCCTGATTTCGCGTCAATCTCCGTACCGTAACCTCTTCAGCCTCGAAGCGCTCGCACACCGCGTTGACCGCGACCGTTTGACCACTGATGACCTGGTGAATGCCATTGTCCACAGCTATGACCAGATCCGTGCCATCCGATGTGGCATTGTATTCGCGCACCGCCTCCGCCACCTTCTCCTCAGGAGCGAAGATTGCCGCCATAGTACCGAGATCGGGTACTGCCGAGAGCAATACGCCGCGCCTGGCCATGAACTTCAGACCGTCTTCCAACCCGAACACGTCGGCTGCCTGCGCCGCGGCGAACTCGCCTGTACTGTGTCCGATCACCACATACGGATCAACTCCTACGCTTCGCCACAGCGCTGTAAGAGCGCATTGCAGGGCATAGGTCGCTGGTTGCGCCCAGGCCGTTTCGTACAGATCGCCTTCCGCGCTTTCCCTGTCGAAAATGACATCCAGGAGCGACTTGCCGCGCTCCTCCAGCATGGCCTGTTCACACCTGTCCAGTACCGCCCGCGCTACCGGCTCTGTCTCGTACAGCGTTTCCCCCATGCCGAACCACTGAGCGCCCTGGCCCGTGTACACGAACGCCGCCTTCGATGCCGTTCCCTCACCCAGGACGCTGCCGCCATCTACAACCTCTTTCAGACCGTTCCGCAGCGAGGCGGCGTCTCTGAAGACAAGACCCACGCGATGGTCGAATCGGCTGCGCCCGACGCCAGCCGTCCAGGCCATGTCCGACAGCAGCGTGTCTCCGGCGGAGCCTTCGGGCGCCACATCTGACCCGTTCTCATCGAGCCACGTCAAATATCGTCCCGCCAACTCCTTCAGCGCATCGCTCGTCTTTCCTGACAGGGGCAGCATTCGCGCGGTGCGCGCGGCGAGACCTTGGGACGCCGCTGAGTCCGTGGCCTCCTCGCCCGTGGAAACGCCTATACGCATACGAGAACCTACCGGCAGCCGGTGTCGGTATGGCTCGGCGGAAGTATCTTTCGGTGAGCCATAACCCTCCAGTACCACGTGCGCGTTCGTGCCGGACCAGCCGTACCCACTCACGCCCGCCATCAGGGGGCGGTCGGAGGCCACCGGCCAGGCGGTCGCCTTCGAGGTTACGCGTATGGGCAGTTTCTCCCAGTCCACCACCGGAGTGGGATTATGGAAGTTCAGGTGCTTCGGAATCACCCCGCGATTCATCGAGAGCAATACCTTCATAAGCCCGGCAACGCCCGCGGCCGACTCCAAATGCCCGAAGTTTGTCTTCACCGAACCAATCAGCAACGGTTGTTCCAAGTCGCGGCCCTCTGAGTACACCGACGCGATTGCCTGCAACTCAATCGGATCCCCCACCGGCGTTCCGGTGCCATGCGCCTCTACGTAGTCCACCTGTGAGGGCATAACCCCCGACCGGCGCAGCGCATCCCTGATCACCTGTTCCTGCGCCTCTTCATTAGGCACGGTCAGTCCCGAAGTCGCTCCGTCCTGATTCAACGCGGAGCCGCGAATTACGCCCCAGATTCGGTCCCCGTCTGCCTCGGCGTCGCTCAGGCGCTTGAGAACCATGATTCCGCAGCCCTCGCCGCGAACGTATCCGTTGGCCGAGGCGTCGAAAGTCTTGCAGCGTCCGTCGGGGGCCAACATTCCCGCGCCCGCACGCAATCCCATGACCCGCCCGGACAGCATCACGTTGACTCCTCCCGCAAGCGCGAGATCGGCTTCGTCCTGGCGCAGCCCGGCGACCGCCTGATGCACAGCCACGAGTGACGACGAGCAGGCAGTATCAATAGCCATAGCTGGTCCTTGCAAGCCGAGCGCGAAGGCTACTCGCCCGACAGCCGTATTATTGGAAGTGCCGCTTGCAGCGTAGAGGCTGGAGGCGGGCCCGGCGGCGGTATCGCCGACATCCAGCGTCATTTCCTTGTAATCGCTGTGGGTGACTCCACCATAGACTCCGGTGCGGCTGCCCCTCAGTTCATCAGGGTCTATCCCCGCGTCTTCGAGCGCCATCCAACTCATTTCCAACATCAGTCGCTGCTGGGGGTCCAGGAGCTGCGCCTCTAACGGGGAGATTCGGAAGAACGAGGGATCGAACTGGTCAACGTCATCAATGAACGCGGCGAACCGGCAGGCGTCGCCCTGAATTGCGGCGTCGGCGAACATCTCTCCTATGCGTCCGACGCCCGAACCGGGGACGCCCTCGGTTACCGCGTTCTCGCCCGCTTCCAGCAGACGCCAAAATCCATCGAGACCGTCCCCGCCCGGGAATCGGCACGCCATGCCTACAACGGCTATGGGTTCCTCGATTCTATACCCCTCCCGATTACGAACCTCGGGTTCAGCGGATATGTCTTGTGGAGAATCTGCGTTTCTATGCGAACTCATCGTGTTCTTCTCCAAAATTCGGATTGGATTTAAAAAGCCGTGAAGCTAACGCGCTCCCTCGACGTGAACCGTAACTATATCTATGTCGTGGTACTTTCGGTGCTGGATGGAAGAGGCATAGTGTCTCAGCAGCCGGAACGAAATCTCGCTCTCGTCGGGGACCTCCGTCAGTTCGCTCAGATACGCTATTCGATCTTCCAGATTTTCTCCCTCGTCAGAGGTAGCGAGAAATTCCAACTCGGCGGTCTCTTCGGAGAGACGAGCCGTTATGGACAGGCGCCTTCCGTCGGATTCCGAGACCGAATCACCCTGTATCAGGCTCGACAGCGTCTCCTCGCCGACTGAGCGAAGACGTTCGGTCGAAGACTCGTTCCAGCTTATCCCGGATGCGAATGACCGTAGAAATTCATCAATCGGCGGCAAGGCGCTGTAATCGAGCGGGACCTCCAGGCGATGGCGACGAGGGGCGGATAGTTCCAATAGGAAGGTCAGCAATATAGCTACGATAGAGCCGGTCGTTACACCGTTGCCCAGGAGCGTTCCCCAAAATCCCGTCAGTAGCTCTGGGAAAATCATCTTGAGATGAAACCCCATTCCGAGCCAGAACGACACACCCACCACCGCGGCCCTACGCGCGTCTATCCCGTCTTGGACGATCATTCTCATGCCCTCCACAAACATCAATCCCAGTACAACGATCACAAAGGCCGCAATGATTGGGCTGGGTATAGCGACCAGGAAGGCCGTTACCTTGGGAATCAAGGCCAGTACAATGAGCAAAATCCCCCCATATATGCCAACATGTCGGGCAGCGACTCCGGTCAGGAGAGTGCGCGCCGCGTTGGTCGGGTATATCGCATTGGGAATAGTTCCCAAGAACGCGGCCAGAAGATTCCCAATTCCTACGGTGTTGATCGCTCCCTGTATTACACGGAAGTCGGTGGCGCGCCGGCGTCGCCAGGACACTCGCTGAACGGCTATGCCCTCTCCGATCATATTGATGGTTGCTGCCAGGCTTACCACCACGAATCCGGGCAGCAACGCCCAGAACGCTACGCTCAGGTTCAGGTCAATCCCCGGCCAGGCATATTGGGGAATCCCTATAAGGGGCGCTTCTATCACACCCTGGAAGTCGTACAGTCCGAGCGCCGCGGCGGCCGCGCAGCCGACGCCGATTCCTATGATCGGCGTCCACTGCTGCAAGGAGGGGGAAGCGTACAGCCTGAGACCCAGCATGATCACCAGCGTGAGAGCGGCGACGATGGGAGCGCCGACGGCGGGGGCGCCAACGATTGTATCTGATAATGTGCCGAATACAGCCAAGATCGCTGTGGCCGCCAGCAGTAAGAGCACGGTTCCGGATACCGTCGGCGTAATAATACGGCGAAGCAGCGAGAGCCGCGCGGTCAGAGCGAACTGAAACAGCGTCGAGACGATGATCAGTGTGGACATCATCGCAGGCCCGCCCTCGATAAGGGCGGTAGCGCATATTACGATGAAAGCAGCGGACGGAGCGGTCGCAAACGTATATCCGGCGCCGAACCGCCACACCCGGAAGGATTGAAGAATGGTAGCTATCCCGGAGACCGCGAACGCGGAGAAGAGAGCCCAGGACATATAGCTGTCGGACTGGCCCCCTGCGCGGACAATGATCGTCACATACGCGGTGATCACCGCAAGCATAGTTATAATTGCCTGCAATCCTAGCCCGGCAGCAGCCAGGAAGGGAGGCCGCTCATTAGGCTCGTACAGAATGTGCTCACTCGCCATGGATGTCCTTCCGGAATCGTCCAGACATGAATTGGTGCATATAGTCTGCGATTATTACCGCTGCGGCATCCTATAATAGTTCACATATCGAGTTGGCGCAATTGCCTTCACGGTGAGGGATGCAGCGCTCCAGAGATGCGCCTCTGGCTTCGGGAAGGCCGCCGGCATGTCCTGGATTCTGTCTATTGCCACAGGTCGGGATCTGGTCGATTCATCAGGCCGAAGCCCAGGTATCCATACCAGATAACCAGTAGCACATAGCAGCCCCGGGCCAGGCTGATGAAGGTGTCGCGGCCGTCGTTGTTGAGTACGGCCATCATGAAGAAGACCATTACGGCCAGGCTGACAAGGGCAGCCAACAGGGAGATTATCCGGTTGAAGTCGTCTCTCGTGGAGAGGCCCAACGCGAAAATGAAGCCACCAAACCCAAGCGCAATCCCACCGGCGTAGAGGCAAGCGGATCCGACGTAGTACACCGGAACGCTTCCGCTGATCTGGTCGCTGGTTTGGGCATCGGCCAGAATGAAGTCCATGCCGCTGGATAGAATCCAACCGGTCAGTCCGACGAAGATCACGAAGAAGCCCATTTGGACTAAGGCCTTGCCGTTGCCTTGCAAGGTTACGTTCCGCATCAGCGCATAGAGACCCGAGAGGATTAGGGTCAGGCCAAGGATTATCGCGATGTTGGTTACATTGGTCAGCGCGGCGTTGTCTCCCTTGGCCGTTATGGATCCAACAGCGTCTGACACTGAGGCGCTGTCTATCAATAATCCGCCCGGCTCCATGAGAAAGAAGACGAAGGCGATTATCGGGCCGAATATGAGAGACAGACCTGCTAGCCGGTTCACAGATATTGTGCCCATGTTTGAATCTCCCTTATGTGATGTCACGAGAATGGTCCACTAGGTTCAATCCTCATAGCGTACATTCTGACGCCAGAGTTGTGGCATTGCAATAGGAAGTGACCTGCCCCCAATAGTTGTACCACCCGGTATGCCGGTCTTATGGGGCGTCCGTGCCCACGACCGTTAACATTACCGCGCCACGGCGCGCCGCCAGTGTAAATGTCAACCGATGACGCCACTATCGAAGGATCGGGGACGCGAACGACCGAATGATCCTTCCCTTCATAGTCGAATAGATGCAGGACGTGGCGCATCGCGTTGATGCGCGCCCGCTTCTTATCGTCCGACTTCACTATCGTCCAGGGAGCGCCCTCGGTGTGGGTGAGAAGGAACATTGCCTCCTTTGCCTCGGTGTATTCCTCCCACTTGTCAATAGACTCGATATCCACGGGGCTGACTTTCCACTGATTTAGAGGATCGCTCATCCGGGGCGGACTGGGAAATATCGCTTGCCCGCGTCTCGAAACTTAGGCTATGCCCGTATTCCTCAACAATGCCTGAGGCGAATTTGTAGGCTTTCTTGCCGCGATTCAATCGGCGTCTGGCAACATCCTCCACACCCCCTATATTATACCATTTCAGCTTGATGAAGCCGCGTAGTCTTCAGATAGTCCCTGAACGTTTCGCCTGATCCACTCCCAACTCACCAGCGACTTCACCCGCTCAGGGTCCGACTCCAGTCTGCTCAGACACTCGTCCACAGCAGCCATCTTCTCCTCAAGACTCCCGTACACTCTGCCTTCCACCCACCTGCGTACCTCCTCGAATACCCGCTCGGCAGGATTCAGTTCAGGACTGTACGCCGGCTGAAGTATCGTCCTCACTCCCTCTACGCTTCTGACCAACTCACTTCTATGGCTTCCCGCTCCGTCCCACACCAGCGCTCTCACATCGGTATGTCGCTTCACTGACAACACCGCGCGAAGCGCCATCGCCGAACTCATGGAGTCCATCCACGTCCACTCCAACTTCCCCCGAGCATAGTCCACCACCAGGAACAGATACTTCCACTCGTACACCAACTGAAGTCTCTGAACCACCTTCAGACCGCGTACTCCCCACACCCGCCGAACCATACCACGAAGGCCCACTCGCATCTCGTCGGCGAACCCGATCAGGGTCTCCGGTGTTACACCCGCTCTCCTGAGTGAACGTCCGAGTCCCCCTTTTTCCACGACTGCTGCTCACTCACATCCGCCTTCTCGTGCCGACTCCTGGGAACCTTCGGCGAACACCCCAGACGCTCAAGTACGCTGTATATGCTGTTACCCTTGAACCTAACTCCGTACTCCGACTCAATCCAGTCCGCTATCTCCCCAGCGGTCCTGAACCGCCCGCTCCCTACCTCCTCAACCAGCCTGCTCTCCTGACCATCGCTCAGAAACCTGCGCTGACCCACCCCTCCCATCTTCCTGGACACAACCTCTTCCAGACCTCCGTCCCTGTACCACTCAACCCATCTCTGAGCGCTGCGGTAGTGAGCGCCAACGGCCTCTGACGCCGCCTTGATCTGCCACCTGCTGCGTACTAGCCACAGCAGGTGTACCCGTGTGCGAATATTGATGTCCGTCTGGGACTGGTAGGCTTCTTTCAGTCTCTGTGGGGTGTCGCTCTCATGCCAGTCTATCCTGAGTGGTCGTCCGATCATCTTCTGCCCTCCAACGCCGGTGTTGGACTCAGCATAGACCAAGTATCAGACTTCGACCAGTTCCTTCATGCTGACTTCAGACCGAAACGGTATTAGGCAGTCTTTGTACGGCACGTCCCTCGTTTAATGCTATTCGCGCCGCCGTTGCGCCTCTACCGAAACCGATTTCATTCTCGTCAAATGGTGCGGATTCGTCGTGTGCATCAAGGATTTCCCGATGTTGGTTTAGCAGGATTTCCGCTTGATGTTCCAGCTCGACAGCCTGTGCACGTAACGATGGTTCACTTCTCCGTGATTTTCCGATCCGAAATATGTTGAGTTTCAATTTGCACACTCACGCAGTTATTTTATATATAATTCCCTTCTGGGTAAGATGGCCGTTATTAGGCAGCCCAGTTCTCCTCCGGACCAGAGCGTCGAGACAGTGGCTGCCCTCCCCGCCTGCAAAGCGCTTAGCTGATGAAAACAAGTCCGGGCTGAAGCCGGAAATCGTATGATATATGCAAATGAGATTACGTAAGGATAACGTCACACTCCAATTGGATTACATACTGATTACTTTTATGCCGTTTTGGCATGGTTGCCCCGATTTGAAGCAAAAATAGCCCACCCCTGGCCTGAGTCTGGCGGTCAAACGATTTGGAGCCGGTATGGGTGCCACCCCACCGGCTCCAGTTGTCCTGCCGCGATTATGGTGAGGCGCAGGTGGGCACGGGGTCCGGAGTGACGTCGTCCACCGTGTCCAGCCAGTCGCTGAACGCCTCGCCGTCCGGGGCGCACAGCCCGGTGTTGGCGATAGCAAGCCGTTGCAGGCTGCCCATGCTGGTGAAACCTGGCGGCAGCGGCCCGCTCAACCCGGTGTTGTCGTGCAGCGACAGCCGGGTCAGGCCGGTCAGGTTGCCCAGGCTCGACGGCAGCGCGCCGCTCAACTGGTTGCGCGCTAGGCCGATGATGCTCAGGCTGGTCAGGTTGCCCAACTCCGACGGTATCTCCCCGCTGAGGCTGTTGCGGTTCATCGCCAGCCGGGTCAGGTTCGACAGGTCGCCCAACTCGATGGGCAGACTACCGGAAAGACTGTTCCGGTCCAGCGACAGAACTTCCAGATGTTCCAGCTTGCCCAACTGGGCGGGCAGTTCACCGCTCAGGTTGTTGTTGCGGAGCGACAGACGGGAGACCTTCCCTTGGTCGTTGACGGTTACACCGTACCACTGGTTCAGTGGTCGCTCGCTCAGCCAGTTGTCGTTGTTGGTCCACTTCTCGCCACCCATCGCCTCATAGAGCGCTGTCAGCGCCGCCCGGTCCGATTTAACCGGCTCCGGGACCGACGCCGTTGGATTCGGCGCTACCAGGATGCTGAAGGACAGCGACGCCGTCTTGCCGTTGGCGTCGGTAACGGTGTAGGCGTAGTGGACGCGCTCCTGGGCCTCGGTGGGCTTTCCGTCGATGGTGAGATAGCCGGAGTCGAAGACCAGACCCGGGGGCATGTCGGGGCTGACGGTGTAGGTTAGTGGAGGGGCGCCGCCCGTGGCCTTGGGCAGGTCCAGCCGGCCGTTGTGCTGGTTCTGATGCCAGTAGTAGTCGTAGAGCCGCGCGTCGCCAAAGGACGGCGGCGGGCTTGGCGTTACCGACACCTCGTTGCTGCGCCCTGCTTCGATGCCGTTCAGCAACGCGGCAACCTGATATGTGTATGCCTTTCCCGACGTCAGCCCCTCGTCAGTATAGGCGGTGGAACTGTCATCGTATCCCGTCATCTTCTCCCCATCGCGGTAGAGGGAGTATGTAACGCTCGGCTCCGGCGTCCAGTGTGTAGTCGTTATGGCGTTCCATTTGAGCGATGCTTGAGTGCCGGAGGCCGTCGCCGTCAAACGTGGATACTCGCGCAACTGATAGCCGAACTCTTGCCATGTCGCGGTTCCATCACCGCCGGAGTCCGCTTTCAACGCAGGGTACTGCTCAGCGTTCCCGAAATCCATGGACTATCAGCGTTGTCGTCTCCGTCTAAGTCCAGGTTCCAGTCGACGTATATACCAGTGTAGCCGGTGGGCGATTGTAGCTCGGCGGTGGTCTTGGCATATGCGCCTGTTCCGCGCCCGGATGTTTCGCTGTCATAGTAGCTTGCGCTAATCGTTCCACGGTCGTCTAAACCCACCAGACCGCCGACGTAGGTCTTGCCGCTGACCGCGCCCGTAGAGTAACTCGCTCGTATCGTCCCTTGGCTATTGTAGCCTACCAAGCCGCCGACATATTCCGTGCCGTTGACCGCGCCCGCAGAGTAGCTTGCTCGTATCGTTCCATGATTGTTGAAACCCACTAAGGTACCGACAGCGCCATAGCCACTGATCGAACCCGTGGAGTAACTTGAGCTTATCGTTCCATAGCTCTCACCCGCGAGACCGCCAGTATAGTCGTAGCCCGTAACATTTACGCCCGCCAGTCCCAAGTTCCTGATTTCACCGTTTGCTAGAATCCTGCGGAACAACCCCATTTGGGCTGATCTGCTGCGGCTGATGAACAGGTTGGATATGGTATGGCCGTTGCCCTCGAAAGTGCCAGAGAACTCGGCGATGGGCTGCCAGCCTGCGCCGTCGTTCCAGTAGGCGCTGTCGGCGCCGGTAATCTCCCCGTCGCCGTTCTCATCGAAATCAAGGTTCGCCATCAGTTCGTAGCCTGTGCAGATTTTCCCGGCGGGGCAGACCGAGCCCCCCTTCAAAACCGGGAACGCAGCGAAGTATGCCCCGCTATTGCCTGAACTGCCTTCCGCGCCGTCGCCGTTCCTGTCCAGGCGCACGGCGTTCAGCTGCGCCAGCGATGAAATCTCTATCAGCCCATCGCCATCCAGGTCGTAGCCACCGACAACGACTTGGTTGCTGTGCCCTGCCTCCACGCCGTTCAGCAGCGCCGAAACTTGATAGTTGTATGTCTGCCCTCTTATCAGCTCCGCATCAATATAGGCGACTGAACGGCCGTCATAGCTTGCCATCGCCTCTCCATTTCTATAGAGAGTGTAGGCGACGCTTTGCGCGTTTGTCCCCTGAATGATCTCGTTCCAGCTCAGTTTTACCTGAGCGTAGGATGACGTATCTGCCGTAAGGCGCAGAACCTGACGCAACTGGTATCCGAACTCCTGCCATGTGGCGCGCTCGTCGCCGTTGAAATCCGCCTGCAGAGCGGGATACTGGTCGCTTGTGCCGAAGTGCCAAGGATTGTCGTTAATGGAGTCGCCGTCTATATCCAAGTTCCAGCCGGCATAGATGGACTCACTCATGCCATAAGCCGTTGGGGTTTGTAGTTCGGCGGTCGTCTTGCCCTGTGCGCCGCTGACGGCTCCGGTACCCACGGCAGCCGTCTGTCCAGAGGTCTGGGTGTCAAAGTAGCTGGCGCTGATAACTCCGGGAGTTCCTAGTTCTATTTCCTGGGATCCTACCAAGCCACCAACTTTGTCCTTGCCTCTGACCGAACTCACAGAGTAGCTCGCGCTTATTGCGCCACCTCCAAGATTACCCACCAAGCCGCCGACAGATGAGATGCCTCTGACCGAACCCGTAGAGTAGCTTGCGTTTATCGTTCCTGGCTTGTTGGAACCTACCAGACCTCCAACAGCCCTATTGCCGATGACTGTTCCGGTGGCGTAGCTCGTGCTTATGATACTGCCAACTTCGTTGAAACCCACCAGACCTCCAACAGCGCTATCGCCGTTGACTGTTCCGGTAGCGTAGCTGTCGCTTATCTTCCCTGATTCTTCGTTCTCACCCACCAAGCCGCCAACATGCTGCCTGCTGTTGACCGCTACCTTAGCGCAGTTCGCGCTTATCGTTCCTCCCGTGTTCTCGCCCACCAATCCGCCAGTATCGTAGTCGCCCCTAACCGTCCCGGTGGCATAGCAGCCGACTATTACGCTACCAAAGGTGCGGCCTATCAAACCGCCAGCGTAATTGTCGCCCGTAACATCAACGCCCAACATTCCCAGATTCCTGATTTCACCGCCATATATTTTAAATCCGGCGTCCCCCATACTGCCGAACAAGCCTACATAAGAGGTTTCTCTCCGGTTGACGAACAGATTGGCGATGGTGTGGTCATTGCCCTCAAAGACAATGGCGAAATCTATATTTGCGCCGATGGGCTGCCAGCCCGCGCCGTCGTTCCAGTAGGCGCTGTCTGCAGAGGTAATCTCGCCGTCGCCGTTCTGGTCGAAGTCGAGACTGGCCGTCAGTTCGTAACCTATGCAGGTCATGTCGGCGGGACAGGCGGAGCCGCCGTCGCTGACGGGAAACGCCGTCGCGTATGCGTCGCTGTTCGCGGTATCGTCAACCGCGCCGTCGCCGTTCAGGTCCCAGCGTACAGCGTTCAGCTGCGCCAGCGATGCAATCTCTATCAGCCCGTCGCCGTCACCGTCGTAATTGGCAGGCGTCGTCTGCGCGTGGACAGGTGGCGCAGCAAGGACATAGACAGCCAGCAGGGCGACCATAAGGAGCAGGAACCGTGCCCATGGGCGCGCCGCCCTCTGCCGCATCTTGCCAAAACCTCTGCGGGGAGTGATGCTGATATGATGCCCGTTATTAGTCAACTCAGTCCTCCTTGGACCAGTGCCTTCGGTTCTTGCTCCGCCGCCAGTATTTTTCGTTTGCCCTGAGCTTTTCGAAGCGCTCACCATAAACGGTTTTTCAATAACCGAAATACTCTGTCCTTGCGTCGAGTAGGGTGGCTGATGAAACTCAGTCCGTACTGAGACTGGGAAGCATATTCTATATGCAATTGACATTACATATAGGTAACGATGAATCCATTTCGGTTATATAACGATTACTTTCGGGCCGATTTAGTATAATTCCCCCGACTTGAAGCAAAAATAGCCCACCCGCGGCCTAAGTCTGGCGGCTTGGCGAGGTGGGTATCAGAGGTGGGAAGGCGATGAACGACAGGCCGAGCGAGCAGGACATAGAAGGAGCCAGAAGGGACCGCCTCTCCCGCCCGAGGAGACCTTTGCACAACCATCATCATTTGTCTGTAGAAAATCCCCTCTCCCCCTGGGCTGAGAGGGGTAGGTAAAATCTGAAATTAGGTATAAAACTCTGGAGGGCGCGAGGATCTGGCGTCGGCTCAACACAGTTCTGAGAGTGCGTCAAAGTTGAGATTTCAGCCTTATGAACCATAGATCGAACCATTGTTTGGCCTGATGGCCTTCTACTTGACATAATAATACCTACCCCTGTGAGCTCCCCCTGGGAGAGGGCTAGAGCCTGCCCCGTACTTGATACGGGGGTGAGGGTGCCCACAATTCAGTCATTCCCGCGAAGGCGGGAACCCCGAAGGGCTCGCCGTTAGGCAATCCAGGGGTGGATGGGCGGCATGTCCAGCTATAAATTCTGAGAATGTATCACCCGTTCAGTCCTTCAAATCGAGACAGAACGAGGTTACGCAAAGGTCTCCTAATACAGGAGCTACCTTCCTACGGCGACGAGTCTTGAGACACCTCGGCGTTTTCAAAATTGGACTCCGAGATGACGCGCTGTGCCGACTCGCTCACATTGAAGATGAAGGGCAGTGTGGCGCTTATGTCCGGTTCGTTCAGTTCCACTGTGGCGGTAACGTTGAATTCATAGCTGTCGTCGCCGAGCCTGCGCGGTTCTGCAAACTTCCAGGTCGTAGCGCCGTCGAGGAGATTTCCAAGCGCGTCGGCGCTCATATCTGCGAGTCCGGGATCGGCGGCGGCCAGATGACCGGCGATCTCCGAGTGGAGTTCATTAGCGCGCTCTCGAACGTGCTGCCGAGCGAGTTCATCGGCGGTCAGGTCCCTGCCGATGACCAAGATGACGAAAGCCGCTAATCCGACGGCGGCCGCCGCCAGATACCAGAACCTCGGGCGGCGAGGTAACTTCATGCTGAAATCTCCCTGCGGGGTGTTGTGCGATTCTACCAAAGGACACGAGCCTGATGCTCCCCAGAATCCTGATAGCGATTTCACAGAACAATCAGTCAGAATCCAAGCCCGACAATCAAAAGCCCCCGTACAGCCCTGAGACAATTGCAAAAGTCCGTCGCGGCCCCCAATCGTCATTCCCGCAAAGGAGGGAACCCCGAAGGGCTCGCCGCTAGGCAATCCAGGTGGGGGGAGGCCCGCAACCGCGACGGTCCCACTTATGCAATTTTCTCAAATTACCCAAAATAAGCTGATACAATGACTCCGAATTCAGGGAGTGAACAATGGACGGCAATTCTGAATGGACTCCTGAACTGAGCCGGCGATGGGATCAGGGAATAGTTCGTTACCCGGATCCTGCGGTGGAGGTGCTGGACCCGCGCTTCCGCGCCTACCGCATCGGGAATACCGCCACAGAGCGTCTGTTTACCGGAACGCGGTGGGCCGAAGGCCCTGTCTGGTTTGGCGACTTCAGGTCCCTGGTTTTCAGCGATATACCCAACAACCGGATGTTGCGCTACTGCGAGGTAACCGATGAAGTCACCCTGTTTCGTCAGCCTGCCAACTACAGCAACGGCAATACCCGAGACTTGCAGGGGCGCCTGATTACCTGCGAGCACCTGACCCGCCGGATTACCCGCACCGAGCGCGACGGGAGCCTGACCGTGCTGCTGGACCGCTTCGGCGGCAAGCGGCTCAACGCCCCCAATGACGTGGTTGTTCATTCCGACGGGGCTGTATGGTTCACCGACCCCGGCTATGGAATTTTGGTGGGATACGAGGGAGAGCGGGCCGAGGCCGAGCTGCCCAGACGGGTTTACCGACTGGACGCCGTCACCGGCGCAGCCACCGTCGTAGCCGACGATCTGGTCATGCCCAACGGGCTGTGCTTTTCACCGGACGAGTCGCTGCTCTACATTTCCGACAGCGGCATCTCTCACGATCCCGATGCGCCGGGGCACATCCGGGTTTTCGAGGTGGTGGATGGCAGGAAACTGCGCGGAAGTCGGGTCTTCGCTGATATGTCGCCCGGATTCGCTGATGGCATGAGAATTGACAGCGACGGTAACCTGTGGTCCAGCATGGGCTGGGCCGGACCAGGGACGGATGGTGTCCATTGTCGCACGCCCGACGGTGAATTGATCGGCCGGATAATCCTTCCCGAACCCTGCTCGAACCTGTGCTTCGGCGGCGTCAAGAAGAACCGCTTGTTTATGACCTGCAGCCAGTCGCTGTATTCGCTGTACGTGGAGGCCAGCGGTAGCCAACACCCCTAGCAATGACTTCAGCGTTGAAGATAATTTGAAAACCCTGCACTGCAGACATTTGCATAACCATCGTCATTCCCGCGAAGGCGGGAATCTAGGGGTGGAGGGGCGGCACACCCAGCTAGTAATTTGCCCATTTACCCACCCCTTCAATTCTTCAAATCTAAGCAGATCGAGATTACGCAAAGGTCTCCACTGCGGGAGCAGACGTCTTCAGTGCATTACCAGGCCGCCGTCCACGTTGAACGCCTGACCCGTTATGTTGCGCGAACCGGGACCAGCCAGAAACGCTGCCATATCGGCTATATCTTCAGGCTCGTTTGCTCGGCCGATAGGTATTGCGGCATTCCTCCGCTCCTCCAGTTCATCCAGAGAGACGCCAAGGTTCTGCGACCGCTGAACCGCCGTAGCCTGGCTCATAGCCGTGCGGGTTACACCGGGACAGATAGCGTTCACGTTGATGTCGTATCCCCCGAGCTGGTGGGCCGCTATGTGAGTCATGGCGATTACGGCCCCCTTGCTGGCTGCGTAGGCCGCGTTGGAAGTGCCCGAATAACCCTTGCCCGCGATTGACGCGATATTGATGATTCCGCCTCCGCGCCCGCCGTCAATCATCTTCCGGGCGACTCGCTGAAGGCAGAAGAACGTTCCCCTGGCGTTGACGCGGTGGATTCTGTCCCAGTCTTCCACGGTCAGATCCATAATGTCCGCGTGGCGAGTGACTCCGGCATTGTTCACCAATATGTCTATGCGGCCAAACGCATTCAACGCCTCATCTACGACGCGGTCAATGTCGCCAATATCGCCTATGTCGGCCTCGACCGCTATGGCATCATGACCAAGTTCCCTGACGGCGATAGCAGTCTGTTCAACCAGTTTGCCGTTTATGTCGGTGGCTACTACGCTTGCGCCTTCGATGGCGAGTCGCATTGCGATAGCCCTGCCCATTCCCTGGGCCGCGCCCGTAACCAGCGCGACTTTACCATTGAGAGACATTGGATACCTCCGATCTTATTGGTACTGTCAGGAGTTTACCGGATGGCATACAATTCCTGCACGTCCATGCAGTGTTCGGGCTGATACCTGGCCTTATGGTCAAAGAGCCGCGAACACGCCGTCAACAGCGAAGCGAATACAAGAATGGAGAACTTCCTCATGCGCACTAACACGACCAAGGCTAAACTCAATGAAGGCAGCGTCGTCTTCGGAGCAATCATTACCCGCTACGCTCCCGATATGGTGGAGATATTCGGCGCTCTCGGTTACGACTTCGTGATGATAGATTGCGAACACGGCCCCGCCGACCTGGACCAGGTCGAACACATGGTGCGCGCCGCAGAGTCCTTCGAGATCACTCCCATCGCCCGCATTCCCGACCACTCCGAGCAAACCATCCTCCGATTCCTAGACCGAGGTCTCCAGGGGATAATCGTTCCCCACGTCAATACCGGGGAGCAGGCAGCCGCCATTGCCCGCGCCGCTCGCTACTACCCGGAAGGCTACCGCGGGATGGGTGGCGGACGGGCTCAGGACTACGGCATTGGTGTATCCCGCGATGAGGCGATATCCTGGATTAACTCCCATGTACTGGTAATCCCGATGGTCGAAGACATCGAAGCCGTTCGCAACCTCGACGATATCCTTCAGGTATCCGGGGCCGACGTTCTCCACGTGGCGGCCTCCGACCTGGGCCAGAGCCTGGGCAACCCGGGAACGGCAGAAGTCCGCCGGGTGATGAGCGAAGTCATCCCTCGGATTCGGGCCGGGGGCAAGTTCGCCGGAGTGGGCGGCAACAACCCCGCCGACACCGACGGAGTCGCCGAGTTCATCAACCGGGGCGCGAACTTCGTGACCGTTTCCGCCTGGGGCCTGCTTCGTATTGGCGCTGAAGACTTCCTGAACAACGTGAAAGACGCCCTGTAAAACCCACATTCCGCTAGACTGTCACCCCAACGGCGATTGCCCCGAAGTAGCCGTCACCGTCGGGAAATGATTTGTTGAAACGTCATCCGTCTGGTACATGATCTGGCCGCCCACAACGGTAGCGGCGGACTCGATCTGCCCCAGTTCATGGACAGCTTCACGGAACGGGTCGTGCTGCAGGACTACCAGGTCGCCCAGCTTTCCAACCTCCAGCGAGCCCTTGACGTCCTCCTCGAAAGCTCCATACGCGGCGTTGACCGTCATCATGGATATTGCCTCCCTGACGGGGACTCGTTCGGCGCCGGTCAGGACATGGCCTGAGCTTGTGATTCTGTCTATAGCGTTCTGCATACAGAAGAGCGGGTTGACCGGTGTTACCGGGCAGTCTGAATGCAGCAGGGGCTTTATGCCGGCCTGGACGGCTGAGCCGATGGGGTCTAGGTTGGTCACCCGCTCCGGTCCCAGGAATCGGTCCCGGTGGCGGTCGCCGAAGTAGTACACGTGGTTGGGGAAGAAGTTGGGAATTACGCCAAGCTGCCGCATCTTCGAGATGTGTTCGGGGACGCAGACCTGGCAGTGCTCGATGCGGAAGCGGTGGTCCGTGCTTGGCATGGCGTGGAGGGCGTTTTCGTAGGCTGACAGCACAGCGTCAATGGCGGCGTCGCCGTTGGCGTGGGTAGCGATTTGGTAGCCCCTCCGGTGCAGTTCCATGACGATGTCGTTAAGTTCGTCCTGCTCGTAGATGAGCCAGCCCTGCTCGTTGGGATCGCAGTGATATGGCTCGCGCAGGGCTGCGGTGATCCCCTGGATAGAGCCGTCTGAAATGATTTTGCATCCGGCGACGCGCACCCACTCGTCGCCGTCGCCGGTCTGCCAGGCGAAGTCGGAGTCCTTCAGGTATTCCCAGTGGATGAACATATTCACCCTGAATTTCAGGAAGCCTTCGCGTCGCGCTCTCTGGTAGGTGTCCAGGATGTCCACGCCCCGGGCGTTGCTTACGCTGGCGTCGTGGATGGTGGTTATGCCCCGGCGCAGGTACTCCTCCTGGGCCTGGACGAAGCCGGCGCCGACCTCTGCTTCCGTGTAGGCGGGCAGCAGCTGGTTCACCAGTCCTTGGGCCGTCTCGTACAGCATTCCGTCCGGCTCGCCGCTGGCGGGAAACCTGCCGATGCGACCGCCGGGAGGGTCGGGAGTCTCATCGTGAATTCGGGCCAGTTCCAGCGCGGCGGAGTTGGCGGCCAGCATGTGCCCCGAGTTGTGGACGATGGCGACAGGATGGTCGGCAGTGGCGGCGTCCAGGTCGCGGCGTGTGGGGTGACGGATATCCTGGAGGCCGGTGTCGTCGTAGCCGCGTCCGCGAATCCACTCGCCGGGCGGAGTCGTCGAGGCTCGTTCTCGCAGACGGCTTACGATGTCGGCGATGTTGTGGTTGGGCGGCGTGCGGACGTCCACCTCAAGCAGGTTTGCGCTGAACCCCACCATGTGGTTGTGGGGCTCGATGAATCCAGGCAGCACCGTCTTTCCATGGGCGTCTATGACCGCAGTCCGTTTGTGCCTCGAGGCGGCGATTTCGTCGTTCGAGCCTAACGCGGCAATCCTGCCGTCGCGAATGCCCACGGCCTGCACAACGCTGTTATGAGGGTCCATGGTCTCCACGCGGCCATTAACGACGATCAAGTCCATTTGGGCCGCTCCTATGGCTGCCTGTCGGGATGGGTCATGTACTTTGGGGCAGGGCGCCGGATCAGCAGTGAAGTGCTTCCCATATCGCGACGACGCATCTTAATCGGTGATGTATGTGTGGGTGATGACCTCCCACACATGGCCGTTCTCGCAGTCGAAGTAGAACCCGCGTCCCTGGTGTTTGTGGTTGATCTCGCCGTCCGTCCGCGAGCCCGGCCCGCTTCCGAAGGGAATTCCCTCGTTCTTGACACGCTGCAGCACTGCGTCGAACTCCTCGTCCGAAGCCAGGAAGGCGTAGTGGTTTGAGCGCGGGTTGTCCGAGTCATCGAAGTCCAGCGTCAAGGTGTCGTTGACCTTGACGGGCGCGAAGTGTCCCCATGTCCCTTCGTATTTCAGTCCGAATATGCGGGCGATGAACTCCGCGGACTTAACTTTGTCGTAGGCTGGAACGATTGTGTGGTCTAGCTGCAAAGGCATAGCGCACCTCCTCTATATAAACAGTACACCATGCGTCAACTCTAGTCCTCGGATTACTCTGATTTTAAGGTCTGAATGAATGTTGTGAATGGCAAGTTTCTAGCTGACTGCACCGTCCACCCCGCCCCTGGATTCCTGTTTTCACGGGAATGACGGTAGTTGTGCGAAGGTCTCCCTTCGCGGGATGACTGAATTGTAGTTGAGGTTTCACCCCCATCCTAGCTTTCCCCCATCGAGGGGGAAGGGACTTTCAACATACAGATGACGATAGTCGCGCAATGGTCTCTTTTGTCAGATGTTGTGTCAGCTACCTTCGGGCCATCCGTGGTCAAGAGCGATGCCGAGCCGATTCGCTCGGGCGACGACCGAATCGGATACGGTTCTGTAAACCTCGGACTCGTCCACCCGGAGCGAGTGTCCTCCGCTGAATACGACCTCGCCGTTCACCAGTACCGTGTCCACGCTTCCGGTTCCCATCGTCAGCGCCAACAGGTGGAGCGGATTGTTGGCGGGATAGGCTTCAGCCGCACGCGCAGATCTGATCACGATGTCCGCGCGCTTGCCGGACTCCAGGCTTCCCAGTTCCGCGTCCATTCCGGCGGCAGCGGCGGCGTTGATGGTCTGCATTTCGAGCAGCGTACCGGGGGATAGGGGGTCCTCGTAGGTCTGCGATGCGAAGTGCGCCGCGAGGATGGTATCTCCCGGTGTGCTGTCCCTGGCGGCGTCAGTTCCGAGCGAGACGGGGACTCCCCGGCGGTATCGCTCTGCCATCCTGAATTCCGCGATTCGTCCGAGCCCTAGCGAGAAGAAGGCGGCCGGACACCATACGATCCGGCAGCCCGTCTCCTGGACAGCGATTTCCTCCTCATCGTCCAGAACGTTCGCGTGGACGATCACGGAACGCTCATCGAGTACGCCCAGTTCCCGGAGGTGTACGAGTTGGCTCATGCCGGTCATGGCGCGATAGATCTCGCCCTCACCGGGAACGTAGCCCGAGTGCAGAAACATGGGGACATCGTTGTCACGGGCGCATGTGTGCGCGGCCCGAAGCAACTCAGGAGAGGCGGTTCCCAGCCCATACAAGAAGACGTATCCGCGAACCAGCGCTTCGGGGTCGCTGTTGCGTTGGAGTTCCACGTCCAGCTGGTTCAGCGACCGGTCGAGGTCAACGGGCGCGCGGGCGGTCAGGCTCGGACTCACGAGCGTGGGTACCGCGTCGAAGGCTTCGCGCCTGTCCCAGAGGTAGAGCGGCGCGAAGAGCGCTCTCATGCCCACGCGCTCGACCGCTTCAGCTGCCGCATCGGTGGAGAACAGCGAGCCCGGCTCGATGAACATCGTGAATCCGCCTCGAAGCATCTCCACGCAGGCCATCGCGGTAGCCACCGCTTCGTCCTCGCCGGTGACACCCGCCTTCCAGTCCGCGAAGTTGACGGACGACGATCCTGTGTCCCGGACGTTGGCGAAGACCCCCCGGCAGGAGGTATGCACGATATGGTTGTGGGCGTCTATGAAGCCAGGATGCACGATGCCGCCCTGGGCGTCCAGCGTCTCCTTAGCATCGAAGCGGTTTCGCAGGTCGGCGTCGGCGCCGATCTCCACGATGCGCGAACCGGTGACAGCCACCGCGCCCGGACGATATATCCTGCGCTCCGGGTCCATGGTGATGACCTGGCCGTTGTGGATGAGAATGTCGCATACGCTCTTGTTCATTTGGCTGCGCTCCAGGGTCGTTGATGGATTGGCGTTCGATGGTGTGCCGACCGTGTATCAGGCGGGTTCTCCGGTGTAGAAGGCGGTGGTGCGGTTGGCGGCCGCTTGTACGGCGTCGTCTTCCGCTCCGGCGACGATTGCCGCATGTGCCCACTCATCGCTGCTGCCCGCGATGAAGGCCCTTCCATCGGGTGAAGTGGCGAATTCGATCTCGTCCGGCATAGGATCGTCCGGTCGTGTGATGTGGAGGTGGAGTCCCAGGAGAGCTAACTCCCAGCCGACGCCGGTCGCTCCCGGACCGTACTCGTCCCAGTGTGCCGAATGTTGCATGGTATGTGTGAGAGTGAGTCGCGCGCGGCCTCCTCCATCTTCCGACACAGATATGTTTACCCAACTGACATCACCGGCGAACTCCCAGGTGAGAGCGAAGTGCGAAAGCGGTTCACACTCCGTGATACTGCCTCCCGCGTTACCTTCCAATTGGTATCTGCCGCCCAGTTCGAGATTGCCGCTGATCGGTATAGACCAGCGCGGAATGCGGTCGGCGTTGGTTACAGCGTCCCAGAGGTCCTCGACTGTGGTCGCGTAGCTTCGGGAGAGGGTGATTGCGCGGGCGGGTCTTCCTTCGCGCTCCGGCGATGAAACGGAACGCTCCACCGCGCCGAGGTGTCTGTCGAAATCGAAGTTCATGGTTTCTTCCTTCTCATATCGTCGTGGTATCAAACGCCCGACCCGCGCCGTATATTGCGATTCATATATCTTGATTTATAATTCCACAGGCGGCAACAGGTGGATTGACTGGTGACCAACAGGTGATTAGAACACCTGTTACCCACCTGTTAATCACCTGCATTAGCTATGGGGGAATTTTTTCGGGGTCCCAGAATTTCATTGGTATAAGTTCATATTTATGTATGTCGAGATTCAAAGGCATCGGTGATAGGCACTCCTTCATTAGTTTGTATGTTCGTATTATAGCGTATGTGAGGTGTGGATGTGTAGGTTTTGCGGACGGTCTGTCCGGGATCTTTCGATCATCTATCCGCTCCCCTTGGCGGCAGGCATTTCTATAAGAAAAGACCCCCGACGCCATAAACATCGGGGGTCTGAATCGGTGGACAGCTCTAGCTGGAGTCCCTCACCCACCGGGTCTGCGTCCGTCCACGGCTGGATGTCCTGTCCTGCTGCTTCTGGCGTTGACCATTCACGGTTCGGGTTCTTCCAGTGTCCTCCCACGAGCCCCATATCTCAGGCACCGACACCGGATAGGCGACCCACCGGGTCTGGGTCCTGCCGTAGCTGCTGCTGCGCGACTCCTCAGCCTCCCTGTCTCGACCGCTGCCACGGTAGTTGCCAGTACGCGACCAACTGCCCCAGGTCTCCGGTTCAGGTGTCGGATCGGGTTCGGGTGTCGGGTCGGGCGTGGGGCGCCGAACCCTGATCGTCACCGTGTCCGTGTCGCTCGCTCCATGATTGTCCGTGACCCTGAGCCTGAACGTCAGCGTAGTCGAACTGGACGGCGCGGTGAAGCTGGGCTCGGCCACCGAAGCGCTGCTGAGGGTGACGCTCCGCCCTGAGGACTGCTCCCAGCTATAAGTCAGCGTGTCGCCGCTGTCAGGGTCTGTTCCCGAACCCCGTAGGGTAACCTTCGCGCCGGTGGAGACCGTTCGGTCGGAACCTGCTCTGGCCGTTGGGCGTCGGTTTACACGCGCTGCCTCTATCTTCACGTCGAAGTTGCCCTCGTTGTAAGGATGAAAGTAGGCCGTCCACCTCTCCGGTTTGGTGGTCAGCGGAACCTTGAAGTCCGCGGCCACGATGGTCTTTCTACTCGATCCGCTTCCGGAGACGAGGTTCGTGGACGAGATTCTGGCAGGGCCGCCCAGGACGTATCTCCATTTGGTTTCGGTCTTGCGCTTGACGTATATCTTGAAGCCCCAGGTCTGGCCGACGATGAACCTGGAATCGGTGTCCGACTCGCCGTGAATCACCAGCCTGATGTTGTCGGGGTCATCGTCGTCGCTGGGAATGTAGGCGCTCCACCAAGGTTCTTTGGAATGGACACCCGGTATCGCAGAACCGGACAGGCGCTTGTTGGCGCCTCTGTCCGAGGTGTCAATCGTGTCAAGGTCGAGCGCGCTCCCTGAAAAGTCGGTTAGGGCCTTCCACGTTCCATAATCATCCTCGTCGAAGTTGCGCTGCTTGTTCAGGCTCAAGTCTTCCAGTATCACTCTCTCGCCGAAAGTGATTCCCAATGCAGACTCCGCCGCGGACGCGGGGAATGCGTAACCCGTTTGGGTGCGAAATTCGCCCATGGAGAACAAGATTCCAACCATCTTGTACAAGCCTTCTTCGATTTCGTATAAGACTGGAGAGCCCGAATCGCCGTCGTCCAAGGGGCCGCTGCAGGCCAACTTCATCACTCCGCCGAAACTCGCTCCACGAAAGTCTTCAGGCGATAAATTGACAGCAGTGATCCTGGCAGTCTTTTCTCCAGTGGTACTGCCCAACACCGTAACTTTCATGTTTTTCTTTGGCGCCATCACGCCTTCGATGATCTCTCTGTCGGTGTGTACTCTGTTGGTGCCTGCAGGATGACCGTGCATCTTGAATCTGGCCTCGACATCATCTTCCAATTCGCACATGGCGACATCAACTTTGTTGGTCCTTGTAAAGGATAGCGCTTCCCATACCAGATTGCCGCCCACCTTGTCGCGTCGGTTGCCTAGACCCTGGTACATCTCCTCATTGCCGGAGGGATTTCGGAAGTTGCCGTTACTGTCTTTGCCTGCCATAACGTGCAGGTTGGTAACCAGCATCTTCTTGTCGTCCGAGTTGCGCTTGCCACGCCGGTCAGTGTTCCGCTTCCTACGTATAGAGTGCCGGTTGGGCCTTCTTTCCGGCTCATTATCGCTATTCCGCTCAAGAGCGGCCTGTGCCTGTCGTCTCTGTAGCTTCCCATTATGTTCCTCCATGGATTTGATATTATTTTGAAGTTGCGTTTCTGTGATTTCACTTGTTTCGCATGATCTATCTCCTGATATGTATCCGTAGTAGGCGTCCTGATTGTTTACGCGATTGCCTTCCCTGTCCGCTGACCTTGCGAAAGAACTTATGTTCATATTAGAATAATAGTTCTCAGAAAGTCAATCCCAATTTAGTAAATATGTTCGTCCAGTAGCATAAAGATAATACAGATGTATAGTTGAATCAGAAATTCAAGGTGAACCCGTAAGCTCTGTCAGCAGGGTTTCGTCTGGGCTGAACCAGCAAGTGTCCTGGTTGTATGCAAGGATTATTTCTAATCTGCTGGGTGATGTCCGTGCGGAGCATGACACCATTCCCAGTAACCTTCCCATGTCAGGCAACGCCAGCGATTAATATATCCAATCGCGGGGTCAATCAGGAGAAGAGGGCCACTAGGCTTCTCTTTTATGTGAACACGTATGCAATTGATCCGATCTGCCAACCGATCATAAGGAGGTAGCACATCCCTTGGTATCTTCTCGCTAACGTAGATGAAGATGCTCAGTTCTCCGGTTCTTTCACCCTGCTCATCCTCCATACGGCCGAAGCCCATTGCCCAGACATAGTGCTGTCTCCAGAACCTATCCCCATGCTCTTCATATACCCGCATCAAGAGTTCATTTTCAGCTAAATATCGCTTTTCGGCCCTTCTGCACTCTTTGCTCTGGCACTCCGGGTCCAAGGGTATGGGCAGGTATTTCATTGCCTCTACCGCCCTGTCAATCTCCCGCTCGATCTCGATTTGGCAGGTTGTCTCGTCTTCTATCTCGGCTTCCTGCCCACAGGCCGACAGCCACAGCAGGGCCGTGAAGCACATTAGAGCTTGCATAAGCCTGGGCGCGGTCAAGGTTGCCCTCCCTGTTCGTCGTCCTGCATAAGAACTCATGTACAGAATAGAATAATCGTTCTTGCTAATTCAACCTCAGTTTTCTAAAAGGAATATGTATCAGTCCGGTCGACCTGCTTGAACTTTCCCATGGGGCTGTTACACTTGCGCCTGCCGCGTTACGGTGAACTATAAGCGGCCAGCCGTCAGGCTATCCAAGGGAACGGGTGAGATGGTATGACAACGGATATTCCGCACGAAGTGCATGGAGATGAACTTCCTCAGAAGGGGACGCGACGCACGATTGCCGTAGATTGCGAGCACGTCGAGAAGATGCTGCACAAGAGTACGCGCGAACAGTTCGTGATCTACTGTGACGAGCCGGAGAGGATGGGGGGAGAGAACGCCTATCCCGCTCCGCTGACGTATATCACGTCCGGCATCGGGTTTTGACTGCTTACCCAGTTGAAGCGGTACGCTACAATGAGAAAACTTACGATCAAGAATGCACGGGTTCACGTCGAGATGGACTACTATCTGTCCGGCTCTGTGCTGGCGGGAACCGTCAACAGCGGCGTCACCGAGGTGCGTTCCGAGTTCGACGTGTCCTCCGACGAACCGGAGGAAGACATAGCCTACGTCATCAGGCTGGCGAAGCGGGGATGTTTCGCTGAGAGGCTGGTGGAGACGGCGGTGCCGATCAAGAGCACGCTCATACTGAATTGCAAAGAGGCGACGAATCGCTTCATGCCCGAATCCGATGCTGGGGGATGACTCATGACCACTGTTGGAGTAGAAAGATTTACCTTCGAGCTTGTCCAGGATTTTGCGAAACTGCCCGATGGGGAGACATTAGACATAGTCAGCACCGTTGCCACCGATTCGCGGGACAGGGTATATGTGTTCCAGAGGAAGGACCCTCCGGTAGTCGTATTCGACAGTGAGGGCAACTACCTGGACGCCTGGGGACACGGCGCGTTCAACTCGCCGCACGGCATGAGCATCAGCGACGACGTGATTTACATGACTGACCGCGATGATTCCGTCGCGGTGGCATATACGCTGGAGGGAAGGCCCCTGATGGTTCTGGGAGAGCGCGGCGTTCACTCCGACACTGGCTGCGAGGCGCCCGCGGACATGGTTCCCCGCGCAGCCGGGCCGTTCAACTATCCCACAGAGATGGTGAAGGGGCCGTCGGGACATATATGCGTCTCGGACGGGTATCGGAACAGCAGGATACACAAGTTCACGGAACAGGGCGAACTCGTCAGGTCCTGGGGAACGCCCGGAAGTTCGGAACCTGGCGAATTCCATCTGCCTCACAGCCTGATGGTGGACGAGGAAGAGAAGGTTTACGTGTGCGACCGCAGCAATAGGCGGATCCAGATATTCGACGGCGACGGCGAGTTCATCACGATGTGGACGGGCATGGGCGGACCGAACGACATAGCGCAGGGGCCGGACGGCCTTTTCTACATTTGCGAGCAGGAGGCGGACGGAAATCCTCCGCGCGTCACCGTTCGAGACGGCGACGGCGAGGTACTGGCGCGCTGGGACGTGCGGCACGCACACGGCATCTGGGTGGACTCGCGGGGCGACATCTATCTCGGTCTGACGACGAGCCGGAGTGTGGACAAGTACGCGCGTGTAGATTAAATCTATGGGCTTAATCCCTGGGTATTTCCACAGATGATACTGTCCGAGATTCTACCGCACCTCCCCCTGGATTGCCTGGCGGCGAGCCCTTCGGGATTCCCGCCTTTCGCGGGAATGACGGTAGTTGTGCAAAGGTCTGCCTTCGCGGGAATGACGATACTTTACTTATGCAACGGTTGATATAACCTGGAGGAGTTGAACGTGAGCAAGTTTTATGATGAGGCGCTGCTGCCCGATGAGATGCGGCGTGACTTCGATGTGTACGACAGGATCGGGGAGCTTGGCATTGAATTGGGTAGTTTCGGCGAGGACGTGGTGTCGCTGGAGGGCGCGGGCATAGCGGGGGCGGTGGTGCATGAGAGTGGTCTCGTGTACTTATCCGGCACCGGGGCAGGGACTTACCCGATGAATGACGATGAAGAGCGCATCGAGCACGGCTTTCAGGCTGCGCAGGAAGCGGCTGACGTGTTGATTCGCAGGCTTCACTGGACGCTTAGCTGCGGCGGAGAGGGCGACCTAAACGATGTCCTTTACACGGTGAAGGCGCTGGGCATGGTGGTCTCGCCGGGCGGCGGGGCGAGCGGATCGGCCCCGGCGGTTACGAACGGTTTCTCGTTCAGGTGGCACTCGGTCTTCGGCGGTCCCAGGAGCGACTACGCCGAGGGCGGCGTTGACCAGGGCGGATTTGCCGGAATCCACGCGAGGAGCGCGGTAGGTGGGTTCGACGGCAAGTTTTCCATCGAGCCGGAGATCATCGTGGCGGTGCCGGCCGCGCTTACGCAGGAGATAATCAGGTACAGGGGGTGGGTTTTCCCGCTGCCGCCGGTGATGCTGGAGAAGGTGAGGTCTGCGAGGGGTAGTAGCTGAGAACGACCACGTTTGAAATTGCGGTTTCACCCCCATCCTAACCTTCCCCCCATGAAAGGGCTGAGAGGGGTAGGCATTTCACCCTCACCCATCAAGGGAGAGGGGATTTTCAACATATAAATGACTGATTCGCATTTCACCCTCACCCTAGCCCTCTCCCAAAGGGAGAGGGGACTTTTGACATATAAGTGACGATAAATGTCAGCACGGCCTAGAAACTGGGCTTGGCGGCGTAGGGGGTGAGTTGAAGCTCGTGGGTCCAGCAGGACTTGTCTTGGGTGTGCAGGTAGTAGAAGGCGTCGGCGATGCTGACCGGGTTGATCAGCAGTTCGGGGTGCTGCTGGGCACGTGGCATGGCCCGGGTTCCCGGAGAGTCAATGGTACCGTCAATTACGACGTTGGCGACGTGGACGCCGTACTCGGAGTATTCCTCAGTCAGCGTCTGCGCCAGCGTCCGCATCATCACCCTGGGGTAGTAGAGCGACTGTCCGGTGTAGCGCTTTCTTCCTCTCAGCGACGACGAGTTGTTTGAAATCAGGAAGGAGCCTTCGCCCCGCTCGCGCATGGCGGGCAGCACCTCCTGGGCGACGAGGAAGGGGCCGCTGACGGAGATGTGCTGCGCGGTTTCGAGGATTTCAAAGGGGACGTGTTCCAGAAGTTCCTGCTCGGGTGGGAGATCGCGCCCCTCCAGGTAGCCCGCGTTGTACACGAGGACGTCCGGGTCGCCGGCCTCTTCCCGGATTTGGGCGAACGCATTCGATATGGAGTCGCGGGAGGCGAGGTCGAGCTCGACGATCATGCTCTCGCCGCCCTGTTCGTGGATCGCTTCTTGCAGCGCGGCGGCGTTGGCGGCGTTGCGAGTGGTCAACACGGTGAGGAAGCCCTCTTTGGCGAACTTCTGGGCGATGGCTCCGCCTACGCCCCAGCGCACTCCCACGGGCAAGTCGCTGTCGTCGAGCGACCTACCGTGGATCAGGTGGGTGTTGCGACCGTCTGACTGCCACTTGGATGTCGCCCCGATCACGACGGCGACGGGTTTTCGGTTTGTATTCATGATGGATTCCTTTCGTGTGGGGTTCGGTTTCTAGCCATTCTAATACATCGCTGGCTTGCAGTTGTCCGAAGACGCAAGAATCCCGCGCATCGAGCGCGGGATTCTTAATTGAGTCTTGGGTTGGAAATGTTGAGACTGATTGGCAATTGGCGCTAAGTGACTATCTCGAAACCATTGAGGAGGATTTCACCCCCATCCTAACCTTCCCCCGTCAAGGGGGAAGGGACTTTTGCATCGTCTCAAGGCTTGTGCCTGTTCACCATATCCACGATGCGGTCATCTATTTCGTTGGGTATGTCGCGGCCCGCGTCGTGAAGGGCGATGGCCAGGTGGGCATCGCGGTGAAGTTGCTCGCGCTCGGGCTTCTCTTTGTAGTTGTCCTCAATCTCGCCAAACAGGGCGTCAATATGCTCTTTTCTGAATGCTGGCATTGGTGAATACCTCGTTTTGGGGCGTTCGGTATCTAGCAGAATCGCTCAGGGGCCGGTCCCAGTTTAAGGTTCCGGCCCCTAATGCTCAGTTTCCTATATGACCGTCGCGTGGGAAGTAGGGTCCTACTCGTCTCCGCGCGTGGTGTGTCCGATGGTGAGGATCTCGTCGAGCTCGCTGACGAAGTCCATGATCTCTTCGGAATTGGGCTTCTTGTCACTCTGGAGCTTGGCCTTGAACTCCTCGAACAGCCAATCTTCCTTGGTTCCGTGCGGAATGTCGAAGAAATCGCGGTCGAACTTGGGCAGTTTGCCCGGGCCGAAGTAGCCCTTGTCTCTGAGTTCGTACCCTTCGAGGTTGTCGGTGCCCTTGCCCAGGATTTCACCGTCGGTCTCGATGTAGTGTTCCATGACGGGCTTCATGCCGTACTTCTGTACCGGGCAGACCTTCATGCAGACGGCGCAGCCTTCGTAGCGCGCCATGACAGGGCGGCAGCGGTCATAGATGAGCTTGTTCTTCTCGACGCCCCTGTACCAGACCTTCTCCTTGACCAGCGCGCGACCAGGGCAGCGATTCACGCAGACCTGGCATTCCTGGCAGAACTGGTGGATGCCATAGTCAACGGGCTCGTCGTAGGTTACGGGCGCGTCGGTGGTGATGATCATGAGGCGCGCGCGCGAGCCAAAGTGCGGAGACAGCAACTGGCCGTTCGCGCCAAGCTGTCCGAGTCCGGCGGCAACGAACATGGGTATGTACGCCGCGCTGTTGTCGTTGGGGCTGTGCACCTGCGCGTGGTAGCCCTTCTCGCGTATGAAGGCGGCGAGTTCAAGACCCATCGCGCCTTCCATCTCGTAGGTGCCGAAGTGGGCGAATTCGGCTTCGAGGCTGGGAATCGTCTGTGTCTGCCAGAAGTCCTGCTCGAGGGCGAGGCAGATGGCGTGCTCGTACTTAATCCACCGGCGCTTGCTCTGATAGGCGTAGTGGCGGTCGAATCGGGTGAAGCCGACTTCGCCGAAGCCCAGTTCCCGAGCCTTCAGCCGGAATTCTTCGGTCATGTCCTTGCCGATGTCGGGCTGACCGGTCGGCTCTATCTCGCCAGAGACGATTGCGGCGTCCACCAAGGGCTTGTTGACCCTGTCGTGCTCCTCGCGGTATTGGCGGACGTCATCGGTATAGACTGTCCACACCCACTCGCGGTCTGCCGCCTTCTGGATGTTCTGAGACTCAATTGGTTCTACCCTCGTATAGAAGGAGACATCCACGTCGTTCTTGCGTATGCCAGGGACCGTTGTCAGATTCTCAGGGACCGGTATATCGTAATCCGGATCACCGTGCAGTCTCCCCGGACGCTTTACAACGTGACTAACCTCTACTTCTTTTTCCGCGACCATAGCTCTCCCCTCTCCTCTCTGGAGTTCTGTCTGTTGCGGAGTTAACCAGAATTTAATAACAAAGTCAAGATAAAATTTGCATGAATAATTATTGATGTGTTGCAGCGGGATAACCGCAGTCATTCGGGGACGTCCGGCTAGTCTCTGGCGGCGTGGACTCCCGACCGGGACGCGGCCTTTCGGGAGCGACGTATGTTCAAAGCCTGTCTGAGCAGGAACAGCATCGCGCCGATGAGTATGATGCTGAGATACGTGATGGAGCGATCAACGATGGTGGTGGCAGCGGCATCCGGGGCGGCCAGTTCGATGAGCAGAAGTCCGGTGACGCCGGGCTCGACGGCTCCGACTCCTCCGGGCGTGGGTACCGTACTCAGGATTGCGTGTCCCACCGCGACGATTGGGACAAGCACGAGGCTGAATTCCATACCCAAGGCTGTGAGTACGAAGTACAACCGCCCCATTTCCATGATCCATCCGAGCAGACCGAGAAGCATTGCCAGCGGCATACGCTGAAAGCTGCCCAGCGTTCCCTGGCTGAATCGGCGATAGGCGGCCTCTATCTTGTTGGGCAGGAAGTTGGCGGCGCGTTCGCCGTAGGTTTTCATAAACAGGGCAATCGCCACTATTCCGACGGTCATCACGGACGCCATTACGACTATGTAAACCGATATGGCCTGGCCCTGTGTGATCGCCAGGACAACCGCTGCCGTCAGGATGATGGCGCCCACGATTACCATGTCCATGACTCGTTCGGCCAGCAGCGTGCCGAGACTCCAAGAGAAACTGCTCCTGGAATCTTCGGCGAAGGCGTATGCGCGGTACGCGTCGCCCATTCTGAGCCACGTGACCGAATTTACGAACCACCCGATGACAATCAGTTGTGAAGTATGGAGCGTAGAGGGCACCTGCGGGTCTTCCGGGCTCGACTCGGCGGCGTTGGACGCCAGTATCTTCCAGCGCATCCCTCTGAAAATAAAGCTGACATAGTAAAACGCGAGCGCGAGGAGGTAGAGCCAGGGGTTGATGTCCCGAATGCCGCGCCATGTTTCTCCCCAGTCCAGATCGAACCTGGTGGCAAGGAAGAAAATGACACCCGCCGCGATTCCGAAGGACAGCAGCGTGGGAATCGAGAAGATGCGTCTCGATATGGGTACTTGAGCCAGTGAGTTCTGTTTGTCTTGTGTCATATATAAGTGTTCAGTTGTCGTGAGCGGGGAACGACTTCCTGGAGGGGCGGTCGCTGGCAGACAGCAGCGGACGCTTTGCCGGAATCCCGGGACGACGCGGATAGTTTGCGGGAGTGGCGCGCACTTTGTCTATGATCACCAGGACTTTGTTGTCTTCGTCCGAGCCCACTATGTCGCGTATCGCTCCGCCCATGGTTTCGATGGCTTTGTGAGCGGCCGCTATCTCGTCGGCTGCGGACCTTGTCTTGTGCAGCGCGGCCACTCCGCCTACTCTGCAGAACGGCAGAGTGAGTTCGGCGAGCGCGGGCATGGGAGCCACCGCGCGGGCGAACACGAGGTCGGAGCTTTCGCGGATACCCGCGCAGTGTGCCAGCGTCTCGGCGCGGGCGTGCCTGACTTCGATGTCGGGCAGTTCGAGACCGGCCACCAGGTTTCTGAGGAACTCGACCTTTCGTGCGGTTGCGTCCACCAGCAGTCCTCTCATTCCGGGGAACGCTATCTTCATGGGTATTCCCGGGAAGCCGGCTCCCGCGCCTATGTCAATGAATCTGCGCGCGGTCCGTGTCTCCGACGGAAGCGCGCCGGCAATCGAGAGCGAGTCCAGGAAGTGGGTCTTCACCACGTCTTCCCAGCGGGTTACGGTCGTCAGATTCATCTTAGAATTCCAGAGAGACAGTTCGCGGTAGTACCGTTGGAACTTGCCCAGTTGAGTCGAATCCAGCGCGATTCCCATACGGGCCGAATCCCTTTCAAGGGTTTGAGTATCTAACGTTTCAAATGGAATGTTCAGTTCCGGTTTCCTAACCATATCGCTCGATGCGCGTTCTAACTGTTTGAGGGAACGGTGTATCAGAGTCGGTGTCCGCCCCTCCGGTGGAATAGAGAATCTGGGCATTGTCCAATATCGTATAGAAAGGCGAGCGGGTCTCGACAGGGACTGCTCGATGGTGAGAGCCATGAACTACGAAGAAGCTGATGACAAGATTCTGATGGAGTGTATCAGCAACGGGGATAAAAATGCTCTCGAATCTCTCTATTTGAGATACTCGAGGCCGGTCTATTCGCTGTCCATACATATGCTGAGAGACCCCGCCGCCGCCGAAGAGGTGACACAGGATACGTTCTTCAACGTGTGGCGGCGGGCCGGAAGCTACAAGCCCAACAGAGGGAAGGTCACGAGCTGGCTCTTCAGCATCGCGCACAATCGAACGATTGACGAACTGCGAAAACGTCGCAGAGAGTATAACAAAGTGCAGTATGATGTTGATCTAACCAACAGGCCGTCGGAGTCCAGGTCGGATGATCCGACGGAGTATGTTTCGGTGCAGTTCGAGGGAACCCGGCTGAAGTCGGCGCTGATGACGCTGAGACCGGAGCAGCGGGATGTGGTGGTGCTGGCATATTTCGGGGGGCTGACCCACTCGGAGATTTCCAGGGAGCTCGACCAGCCGCTGGGCACGGTAAAGACGCGAATGAGACTGGCAATGAAGAAGTTGAGGGAAGTCCTGGAGCCGCAGATTCGGGAGTCTGCCGAGCATGGATTGTAGTGATGTCGGGGAACTCATAGTCCCGTATCTCCGGGGCGCGCTGGATGACGACCGGGCCGCGACGCTGGAGAAGCATATTTCCGCGTGCCGCGACTGTAGCCGCGCCATGGCGGAGGAGATGGTCGCCGACCTGGCTCACGCGCTGCCACAAAAGATCCCGCCGCAGAGTGTAAGGGACAGGCTGTTCCACAGGGTAGAGGCCGGGAGTCTGCCGAGGCGCGTTGTGGCTTCGCTGGGAAGATGGGCCTCCGGTCAGGCGGGGAGATTCAGACAGCGGGCAACGCGAGGGCTGTTCGGCGGCGCGGCGGTGGCGCTCGTGGTAGTTCTGCTGGCCACGGGCGTGTGGTTCAACGACAGGCTCAGTGAAATCGCAAGAGACGCGGAACTACTCTCCGACGAACTCGCCATCGCGCGTGAACGGGAGAGCGAGGTCATGTCCGCGGTCGAAGAACACCGCGAGACGACCTACGAACTGATACGAATGTCCTCGACGCCCGGCACGTCCGTGAATACGCTGTTGGGGACGGGGCCCTGGTCATCGGCACGAGGGATCGTGATGGTGTCGTACTCGTCGAATCGGGGTCTGCTTCTCGTTACTGACTTGCCACCGCTGCCGCCGGACAGGATATACCAGGTATGGCTAATCAATGACGGCGTCAAGTACGGCGCGGGCTGGTTCACGGTTGATCCGCTGGGGTACGGTCAGACGATCATCATACCGCTGGCTCCGTTCGGACAGTTCGACGGGATGGGCATTACGATAGAGCCAAGGGGAAGTAGCGGAGGTCCGACGGGCGTAAACGTCCTCGAGGGCGACCTTTAGCCGCCGATGTGGTACATCTCCACCTTCTTGCGCGGCTCGTCCGTGAACATGGTCCTTATCTCCGAGTAGCGGTCATCCCGGAGTCCCCACAGGCCGCGCACTATGTTCTCGATCTCCTCGTCGGTCGCGCCGTCGCGCATCGGGGTTCGCAGGTCGGTTCCCGAGGTGGCGAACAGGCAGGTCACTAATTCGCCCTCCGGCGAAAGTCTCATGCGCGTGCAGTCGCCGCAGAAAGGCTTGGTTACGGAAGCGATCACTCCGACCTCCCCGCCGCCTTCCTTGAACCTGTAGCGCAGGGCAACCTCGCCTTTGTAGTTGGCCTCGACCGGCTCAAGCGGCATTTCGGCGTGTATGCGGTCCAGTATCTCTTCCGCAGGGACCACGTCGTCCATCTTCCAGCCGTTCAGCGTACCGACATCCATGTATTCGATGAATCGCACGATGTAGTCGCGCTCGCGCGCGAACCGCGCCAGCTCGACGATAGTATGGTCGTTCACGCCGCGCTGCACGACGGCGTTTATCTTGATCGGACGCAGCCCAGCCCTGTCCGCGGCCTCGATACCCTCCAGCACGCGCTCGGTACCGAAATTGCGCCCGTTCATGTGCCTGAATACCGCGTCGTCCAGCGAGTCCAGGCTGACGGTGATGCGCTGGAGACCGGCGTTCTTCAATCTGTCCGCGAACTGCGACAGCAGGAAGGCGTTGGTGGTCATCGTGAGGTCTTCTATGCCCGGAACCCGCGTGAGCATGGAGATGAGCTTGTCTATCTCCGCGCGCACCAGCGGCTCGCCTCCGGTTATGCGAACCTTGACCACGCCCAGACTCACCAGTATCCGCGTGAGCCGCACTATCTCCTCGAAACTGAGCAACGACTCTCGTGGCAGAAACTGATAGCGGTCCCCGTATATCTCGGCGGGCATACAGTACGGGCAGCGGAAGTTGCACCTGTCCGTTACCGAGATTCGGAGGTCCCTGAGTGGCCTCCTGAACCTGTCCAGCATGGGGATTGTTGCCAAGTCTGAAGTCATAATATATCTATTATACAGCCAAAGGTTCCTAGATGTAGGATGATTGACCCCTCAGCGAACGGGCCGCTTCTCGCGCCGCCTCAGCGCGGTGGCTGACGCTGTTCTTTTGATCAGTTGATAATTCGGCCATTGTCATGCCGATGTCCGGGAACAGGAAGACTGGGTCGTAGCCAAAGCCGTTGTCGCCGCGCGGCTCGGATACTATCCGGCCCTCGCACGAACCTTGGTGAAGCGAGGTCGGGCGGCCCGGTTCCGAGATCGCTATAACGCATCTGAATCGCGCGGACCAGATGCCGGGGTCGGTTCCGTTCAGCTTGTTCAGCAGATACTCGACGCGCTCGGCGTCGGTGGCATCCGGACCCGCGTAGCGCGCGGAGCGCACGCCCGGCTCTCCACCGAGAGCGTCAACCTCCAGGCCGGAGTCGTCCGCCAGGGTCTTGATTCCGGCGAGATGGCAGTACGTCTCCGCCTTCAGGGTGGCGTTCTGCTCAAACGTACTGCCTGTCTCGTCCACGTCATGATGAATGTGCAGGTCACTAAGCGAGACCAGTTCGTAGGGAACGTCACCTAACAGTTCGGTCAGTTCGCGCAATTTGCCCTTGTTGTGGGTGGCTATGAGCAATCTGGGATGGGAGGCCAATTCGGGTTTCAGTCCTGCGCGAATACGTCGTCCAGGCGGACTTCGAGGCCGGGTATGAGCGTGGTAGATATGACGCCGGAATCGTGGATTTCGGCGGAGCCGTCGTAGCCTGCGTCTCCGAGCCTTCGGATCTCGATAGCCTCCGTCTGGGTGTCCACCATCCAGTATTCCGCTACGCCGTAGCGCGCGTAGAGGTCGGCCTTCCGATTGCGGTCGTGGGCCGCCGTGCTTGGAGACAGAATTTCTATCACGAGATCGGGAGCGCCGACTATGGCGTGGTCCTGGATGATATGCCGCCTGGACTCGGCTACGAAGACCAGATCGGGCTGCACTATGTCGCTCTCGGCGAATATCACGTCTATCGGGGATATATAAACGCTTCCAAGCCCACGGCTTCTGACGTGTGGCTTGAAGATGATGAACAGGTTGCCTATAAGAACTTGGTGCCTGACAGTAGGCGCGGTCATCTCGTAGAGTTCTCCGTCTATGATCTCATATCGCTTATCATCCGGGAGTTCCAGGTAGTCCTCGTATGTAAGTTTGGCCTGTGTGGTTACCATGCTGACACGCTCCGGGCGCTCGATTGTGAGTTCGGATGATTCAGATCAACAAAGGCTCTTCGAGGATTGAAGTAAGTTTGGGATGATGGTCAGCCGGACTTCAGTCGCTGAATCCGCGCCCTGAGCCTGGCGAGTTCGGACTCGGCTTCCTCGGCGCGGGCGACAGCCGCGTCGCGCTGTTCTTCCGCCTGCCGCCTTTCGGCTTCCGCTTGGCGCAATTTGACTTCTGCTCGCTCGTACTCGAGTCTTATTGCCACATCGTTGAGAACGTACAGGCCGGTTCGGGGGTCCTGAAGCAGCAATTGCGCAGGATAGTGGTCCTCTTCCAAGACGAAGTTGGGCTGAATGCGCTCCAACTCCGACTGCTTCGGTCTCTCCAGAGCGCACAGCCGCGCTTTGATTACCTCGCTGTAACCGCTATCGAGTCCGTGCTCGTTTGGAATTATCTTGATTGGCTCGTATGCGCCGTTTACCAGTTTGTATCCCGTTAACGGCTGTCCGTAGAGAGCGCCGCCGATCGGGTCGAACAGCCAGTATTCGCTGATTCCTATCATCGCGTATATATACGGCTTTTCGAAAATGTCCCTCTGATACGTGGAAGGCGACGCCACCTCCAGCGCCCACTCCGGCGGCTTTTCAATCTCCCACATGTTATAGGATGTCTCGTCCCGGATGGCCGAAATGTCCACGTCGAAGGAAATGAAATAGTCGGGAGCGACGAATATCCGGTGATTTTCCGTGTCGTAGCGAATCGGGATATTGGAGAGCATCAGCAGATTAGCTACGGGGCCCAGGTGGTTTCTGAGAAACATAGCGACCTGATCAATTGTTGGACCTTGAATCATCTCAATCGGTATGCGGTCCGGCATATCGTCCGGGTCTATCGGCACCGGACTTATGCCGTATATTTCCCTAGTAATACCGTTTCGGTCTGAAGTCAGCATGTTCTGCTCAACTGGGCGCGATGGATTCCCGCCTTCGCGGGAATGACGGTGGTAGTTTGCCTCAGAGATTCACGGCATAGTCAGACTTAAATGGTATAACGTCTATGGATTTGGTGACCATCTCTGGTTCCGTTAAGGTAACTGGGTCTGCGTGATGAAATCATAATAGCGGTATGAGCCCAGTTGAGCAATGTGACTATGGGCGGCGGCATGAACCTTTTCAAGGCGGCGCGCGCCAGTCGGCATAGGATGGTAGAATGTCGCGCGGAGGTGAAGACTTGGCAGGAGCGCTTTCACGGTATCGGATATTGGAGCTTGGAGACCGGCCGGCGGTCGCCGTACTGGGTATGCTGCTTGCCGACCAGGGCGCGGACGTGGTCAAGGTAGAGCGGCCTGAGGGCGATCCGCTACGGGGAACGCCCGTCTTCTCGGTATGGAACCGGGGTAAGAAGTCCGTCGCCGCCGACCCGTGCAGCGAGGAAGACAGAGGTCGGCTGCTGGGACTCGTCCGAGAGTCTGATGTCGTGATCGAGTGCTTCGATTCGGCAGCCAACCCCTACGGCATTGACTATGAGAGGGCCCGAAACGAGAAGCCGGATATCATTCATCTCTCCATTCCGGGGCTTGACGAAGGAGACAACCCAACCACGAGCGAAATCATCATCTCCGCCGCCACAGGAGTGTATGTTGACCGAAGCGCTGATGGCTCGGAGGGGGCAAGTTTCATAGCGCTGCCCTACGCCAGCATCTTCGGGGCGATGGTGGCGGCCCCGGCGATAACCTCCGCCCTGTTCCACCGGGAGAGGAGCGGCGAGGGGCAGTCGGTGGTGATTCCATTGTATGACTCGATGTTCACGGCGATGGGGTCGGCAATCGTCAGAACGCCGGATGTTCCGTCCGGTCCCGGGGCGCTGTCGCCGGTTATCGCGCGCTTCTACCGCTGCGCCGACGACCGATGGGTGAACCTGAACGCGGGCTACGAACGCTCTCTCAGGCCGATGCTGGCCGCTATGGGGCATCCCGACTGGTATGACGCGCTCACGGACGAACGGTTGCACAGCAACATCGAGGAGCGCGAGGAGTGGGCGGCGCGATTCGCCGAGGTGTGGCTTCAAAGGCCGGCGGTGGAATGGGAAGACATGATGGAGAGCGCAGGAGCGCCGCTGACGATGTGCCGCACGCTCCGGGAGTGGATGGAGACCGAACACGCATGGCAGTCCGGCGCGGTCGTCGAGCTTGATGACCCTCTCTACGGCCCGATGCGACAGGTCGGGATACAGGTGCGGTTGGAAGACACGCCCGGCTCGATTCGCTCTGCGGCCCCCGCGCTTGGTCAGTACAACGACATTCTGCCATGAAATACAGGAGAATAGATGTACCCCACCACCAACATACTGCATCGAGTCTTCAAGATACGACTGATTATCAACGATAATGGTGAGGATACAGTTGTATCGGGCGGAACCATGTTCGTGATTGATGTTGATAACCGCCAGTACCTCGTTACTGCGCGACACATAGCTGAGAATATTGATAGCCGTGTTCAAGTACAGGTATGGCATAACCGAGGATGGAACTCCATTCCTGTTAGAATAGTTGGACATGGTGGAGGGGATGTTGATGTTTCTGTCCTGGATTCCAATATCAGCTTGATTCCCGCTGAACATCGCTTTTCACTTCCGGTAGGCTTAGATGGAATCATACTCGGCCAAGAATTGATGTTTCTTGGATTCCCGACAGGATACGATGTATTAACGTCTTCTTACTTGGCTACGGGATTTCCCATACCTCTTGTCAAGTACGCTCGGATGTCTGCTATGTCCGGACCGGATTATCCCATGTGGCTTGACGGACATAACAATGAGGGGTTTTCAGGATCCCCCGTTTGCTTCGTTCGTAATGGTGAGAGCGATGTGCGTGTTGCCGGAGTAATATCTGCGTACCAACACATTCCGAAGCCTGTATTTACTCAAGACGGCTATGAAACGGGATTGTTCCACCAAGAGAACATGGGACTTGCGTTGGCATGGGATATCCGACACTGCATAGATATCATCAACCAAAATCCAATCGGTCTTGAAACACCGGGCCTGTAAATGTATGTACGAGGAGGTATGGAGTGACCACGAGGAAGAAAGACGCGAGAAGACCTACGATTGGGAAATCTTTGGCAGACGGTGAATACACTTACGCGCCAAACCCTATCTCAATCACGCATATCACGCCCGAACAGAAAGAATGGGTGGAAAAGCGCAACAAGGCCGTCGGAATTTTCAATACCACCGGCGACAGAACAATGGCGGACGAGATGGGAATATCGCTTCCTGAGAGATAGCGCGGTTCCGGCCGCCAGGTGGAACCGAGGATGTTTGACCGGCATTTAGGAAGGATAAGCAGCTAACTGGTCTGTTCAGTGAGGTAAAAACTATGCACGGAGCGCTGGAAGGAATACGAGTCCTGGATCTTTGCATCATCCTGGCGGGGCCGACCTGCGGCAGAACGCTGTCCGAATACGGCGCGGACGTCATCAAGGTGGACCCTGAGCACCGTGTACCGGGCCTGACGCCCTGGCTGGACGTGGGACGCGGCAAGCGCAGTATCTGTCTCAACATAACCGGGGACGCGGGACTGGAGGCTTTCTACCGCCTGGTGGACACCTCCGACGTTCTATTACAGGGATTCCGCAAGGGAGTGGCCGAGCGACTTGGCATCGGTTACGAGCAACTCAGCGAGCGCAATCCCGGCATCGTCTATGCGTCCATAAACGCCTTCGGGCAGGAGGGAGACTGGGCAATGCGCCCGGGCTTCGACCAGAACGCCCAGGCCGCCACCGGAATGCAACTCCGCAACGGTGGGGACGGGCAGCCCGGCCCGCCGCCGTACACCTTCAACGACTATGGCACTGGAATCATGGCTGCCTATGGAGTGATGCTCGCCCTTCTGGAACGCGAGCGCACGGGCAGAGGACAGAAGATAGACACGTCGCTGGCGTACACTGCCTCCACATTCTCGTCAGCCTACATGGTGGATTACGAGGGATATGAACCTGGCGAGGTAGCCGGGCCGAATGCGAAGGGCACTGACTCGCAGAACAGGCTGTACCGCACCGCGGACGGATGGCTCGCGCTGTCGGTCAATGGCGATGGCGAAAGGGAGAGGTTTAACGCACTTGAACCATTCAGCCAACTGAGTGACCTGTCTAATGAGTCCGCCCTGGAATCCATCTTTGCGTCGCGTTCCACCGACGACTGGGTGAAGATTCTGGGCCAAGCCGGAATACCGGCGACCGCCAACCGCACTATAAACGATGTGAGAGCCAAAGCGCGCTCGGACGGGCGAGACTTGATCGTGTCCGAGGATCATCCCTTCTTCGGCAGCGTGGAACACGGGATTGCCGCGCCTCAGATGAGTGCTACGCCCGTCAGAACAGGGTCGTCGCCGGTGTTCGGGGGCGATACGGTGGATGTACTGACCGAGCTCGGCTACTCGGGCAATGAGATAGAGGCCATGCGCGCCGACGGCGTAATTCCTGAGACAGACGGTCTGCCGCTGCGCTGAACCTCAGATTACGCCCTCCGCCTGGAGTCGCGCTATCTCTTCATCGTCCAGCCCCAGATCCCCGCGATAGACCGACTCATTGTGCTCTCCGAGAAGCGGACTTCTGAACGTCCGCCACGGCGTCTTGTTGAAGATATAAGGCCGACCGGCATACGTGTATGTCTCACCCAGTTCGGGATGCTCCACTTCAGCGAAGAAGCCCCTATCCTCGTAGAAGTGCGGGTCGTCAAGGTTCTCCTCCGGCGAGCGAATTATGCCCCAGGGGAACTTACGCTGCTGGGATCCCCTGTATATCTCCTCGGCGGTATGGGAGGCTATGAATTTCTTCACCACGTCGAAGGCGTGCTCCACCTCGTATCCTGTGCGAGCGCGCATGGTCGCCATGTCCAGGTACTTCTCGTCGGTCAGATCCTCAGCCATCCCCTCGGAGTCCATCCACGTAACGAGGGACTTCCACTGGTTGAGGCTCGTGAACACGGCGAACACGTTGATGAACTTGCCGTCGGCGGTCGGGCAGAGCGTCTTGGGAGTGGGTTGCGCCCCGTGGTGTCTGCCGGTCTGCCGATGCACTACGTCTCCGGCGTAGATGTACAGCGGCATGGCCGCCTCGGTGGTGCATGAGCAGGCTTCGTGGATGGATGCGTCCACGTACTGTCCCTCTCCGGTCATGTCCCGCCAATTCAGCGCCATGAGTGTTCCTATGGTGGCATAGTGGGACGCCGTAATGTACCCATGTCCTCCGCTTGGCCGAATGGGAGGAGAACCGGGGAGGTCGTCGTAGCCGCAACTGTGCATGATTCCGCCCATGGCCATTGCCACCAGGTCGGATGTCTTGTAGTCACGGTATGGGCCGTCCTGGCCGAAGCCGGTCAGGGAGGTCATCACCAGCCCCGGGTTGATGGCGCTCAGGTCGGAGTATCCTAGTCCGAGAGAGTCGAGATGTCCGGGGTCGTAGCTCTCCAGCAGAACGTCCGCTTTCTCGACGAGCTTCCTAAGCAGTTCTGCGCCTTTCGGAGATGTGATGTCGAGGGTTATCCCCTCCTTCGCCGCGTTGAATGCCCAGAAGTGCAGGCTGCCATTCTTATCGGGGGTGTCGTCTCGAAACGGTCCGACTGTCCGCGCCCGGTCGCCTCCGGGCGGCTCGATCTTGATCACTCGCGCGCCCATCTCCCCAAGCAGCTTGCCGATAAGCTGCCCCTTCTCGTCGCAAAGGTCGAGGATGGTGATGTCTGAGAGGGCGGCCTGGTTGGTATTCATTGAGTATCCTCACTGGCGGTATGGATATATGTCGTCAAATGAACCTCATCTGTCAGTTTCAACCGATGAGTCTCTGGCGGTAAGTCCGAAGATCACTTTCGGTGATCTGTTCGGGGTCAACAAATTGATAGTGTCGTTCGGCGCTTACCCTTATTCCTTCATCAGTCCTCTCGAATTCAAAGATGGCGACTGTATGTTCATCCATAAATTGAGCGCCTATGGGTTTAGCTATCAAGGAAGGAAATCTGGCTTTGCAGACATCGAAGTCCTGCTCTATCTGGACGATGTTTAATGAATCCGACCCGGATTTGGCCTGTACCGGAATGACGTAGTGCGCGCCTCTCCTGTCGATGCCTACGTAGATTTCATCGGTTTCGACCTGACCAATGTCAGGTATGTAAGTGCGAAAGTGATTCTGCAATGAGTAGCAGGTAAGGCCAGTAGCTACATCGATCAACCTGTTGTATCTAAGGCGCGCCAACAAAGACTGTTCGTCACCTTGGGAATACATGACAACTATCCCTGGGGTTGAATCTGGCGCTTTGGTCACCGCGAGATTCTGGTTAGGAGTAAGGTCAATGATAGGAACGAGAGAGAATTGGTATAGCCCCCTGCCCGCCGGTCTGATGATCCACATATTGCCTTCAGTGGCCAACAATTGGATAGATTCGGGGAGAGCGGTTCTATATCTGAAGCTATATATGATGTCGCCAAGATTCAGAGGTAGATCTATTCCGAGGGCCTGCGCAGTCTCGATTATATTTTGACGTCGAAATCCGACGCTGGTATCTCCGGAATTATACCTGTCATGGAAAATCCTCTCTATTATCGCGGCGTAACGATTTGTTGAGCTATCGCCAGATTGAGCTTGCATGCCTACCCCGGCCATCTCAATACGAGGACTTCTTCTTGCAAATTCTGTTTTGTCGCGGTTGAGAAGCGAGTTCTGAACAAGTCCAACCCCACAACTTCATAACCCAGAGACTGCGCAATCTCGGATAGACACTGACCGGTGCGAATCATGACTCTAAGGTATGAAGCCTGATCCCCCACGACATAGGCTAGGTTCGCGCCCGGTTTGAGAAATCTTCGTAACTCAGCGAGATGTCGCGCCATACCGCCGAAATATAACTTGGTTACCCGGGGGTAGAGTCGTTCAAATCCAGAAGTCTTGTTAAGACGGACTCTCTCGCGTTCTATCTTGTCCGCCAGCTCTAGCACTCCTGAGAATTGCGATACGATTAAATCATCATCGTCATCCTTGTAAACGCCACGGGTATTCGACTTTACCAAGCCTCGTTTGATGCTCCGCAGACCGTATCTATTCTTGATGAATCCCAGAATCACCGATTCCAGCCTGGTAGTTCTTGTGTAGTCTTTCTCGTTGGGATATGGAGGGGATGTGATTACAGCATCAATAGAATTGGGAGCGATTTGGGACGGCATGGATCTTGCGTCACCCGAAATCACTTGCGAGTCAGCATTCGGAAATCCCTTGGTCAAATTAATGTCTTCCGCCGTTGTACGCACTTTATCCAACCAGTTGACAACAACGGGCACATCGTCCTTCGATTTGCCGACCCCTACCTCTGGGCCGAATCTGAGATTTCCAATGGAATCAACAAGCGCCGACGCAACAGCGAGTCGCTCGTATTTGGAAAATATAGGATGTCGATACTTATCAATGGACTGCAACAGACGAATAGTCTTATGCAGTGGAACGGGGCTGATAGAGCCTTTGATTAACAGTTTGGTCTGTTCTTCTGACAGTGCGCAAAGTTCATCTTGGCTATCTACGGATCCATTAGTCTTGATATCTGACAGATTTGACGTCAGTCCGTCGGATTTCAACGTCGCGTCGGTTAGTTCGGCCACCTTAACTGCGTGCTCCCACAACTCACCCGGCGACGCTTCCCAGTTCGTTTTTACTTCGCTTGCGAAATGGGCTATAGGATTCGATTCGATTCCAATACTGCGGATTCCAATCTTCTTGCATTCAACCAGTGTTGTGCCTGTTCCGCAGAGTGGGTCCAAGACTGTCCCGTCGGAAGGGATGTCAAATCTAGCCATGTAATGTCTTACAAGGTGAGGTGGAAATGAGAGCACAAATCTATACCACTGGTGGATCGGGAGGTCTTTCTTCAGAACCTGATTCCTCTGGCTGGGAGAGATAAACTCCGAATCGTCAAAAGTGATTAGATTGTTCTCTTCCATAGCGATTCTCATATCCATCGCCTAGATCACGCCCTCCACCATTAGCTCGGCGATCTCTTCCGACTCCAGGCCGAGTATGTCGCTCAGGACGTGTTCGCTGTGTTCGCTCAGCAGGGGGGACGGTCGCCGCAGCTCCCAGGGGGAACGTGAGAGGCGCATAGGTTCGGCCTCGAATTTGGCTTTGCCGAGTTCGGCGTGCTCGATTTCGGGGAGGAAGTTTCGATGCTTCAGTTGCGGGTCTTCATCAACTTTGACTTTCGGGGACTGTACCGCGCCCGCTATCACGCCTGCCGCCTGCAGCTTGAGGAAGACCTGGTGAGGCGTGTGTCGCGACGTCCAGGTCTCTATGAGGGAGTCCAGTTCATCCTGGTTGTCGTATCGTTCGTCGTTGGTGGCGAACCTGGGATCATCCGTCCAATCAGGCGCGCCTATCGCCTGAACGAAGTTTGCCCACTGATCGTCGTCGAAGATGGTAATGGCGCACCATTGGTCTTCGCCCTCGCAGCGGTAGGTGTTGTGTGGGGCGACCCTGGGATGGGGAGAGCGGTTTCCGGGCGGATTTCCCTCGCGTCGGAAGGGGCGCCCGTTGACCGTCCTGTCCAGTATGGCCGTCCCTGTCAGCGCCATGCCGGACTCGACCTGCGACAGGTCAATCCACTGGCCTTCGCCGGTGCGGTTGCGGTGGTGCAGCGCCATCACGCAGGCCATCGCGCCGTAGTATCCCGCCGTATGGTCCATGTAGGAGAAGCCCCATCCGGCGGGCTCCTCTCCGGGCAGGCCGGACATATATGTCAGGCCGGACAGCGCCTGTGCCGTAGGGCCCCATGTAACGTATTCCCTGTCGCGTCCGGTGTGCCCGAACCCCGACAGGCTGAGATATATGACGTCGGGACGTATCGAACGCTGCGCGTCGTAGTCCAGCCCCCACCGTTCCAGTACGGTCGCGCTGAAGTTCTCGACCACCACGTCCGAGGCGGATATGAGGTCGTGAAGTATCTCGGTGCCGCGCGGATGCAGCACGTTGAGCGTCAGGCTCAGCTTGTTGCGGTTCAGGTTGTTGAACATACCGCTCGCGTTCGGGCTCGTCCCGGATCCGTATGCCGCGCGAATATAGTCCATGGAGTGCTCGAACTCGACGCGGATGACCTCGGCGCCGAAGTCGGCGAGAATGCGCGTGCAGGTCGGGCCCGCGACAATCCAGGAAAAATCTACGACACGAATGCCTTCAAGAGCGTGCTTACGCATACGGACTACTCCCCAAACCTGTTGAATAACTACGGAATCCTATAACCGCGAGTGTGTGTAGTCAACAGAAATGAGTTGGCAATTTGGCGTGATTGTGTCCCGCTAGGCGACAACTCCCCGTGAGCGCAGCGCGGCGATTTCGTCGTCAGACCGTCCCAGTTGCTTTAGTACCTCGTCGGTGTGCTGGCCCAGAGTGGGAGCCGGCCTCCGGAAGCGGCCGGGAGTCTCAGACAGCTTGACCGGGATGCCTATGTTGCTGGTGCGCCCGGCGACGGGGTGGTCGGTCTCCACCACCATATCTCTGGCGCGCACCGGCGGGTCTTCGTACACCTGACGAATATCGTAAATGGGGCCCGCCGGCACACCCGCGTCTTCGAGCCTGTCCAGCCAGTACCCGGATGACTTCTGCGAGAAAGTCTGTTCCAGGGTCGCTATCAGTTCGTCCAGGTTGTGAAGGGCGGAGTAATAATGTACCAGGCAGGCAGCTCGACAGCCTGATTATGGCGGAGTAAAACTGTACCGCCTGCCGCCTTCCGATAGAGTCTTGCGAGACTCGAAGGAGGGTGACGAGGATGTACATCGTGGACCTGTATTTTCGTGTTCGCAAGGCATGCCTGGTAGATGGGATGAGCGTCAGGGAAGCGTCCCGCGTGTTCTGCGTGCACAGGGATACCGTGAAGAAGATGCTCTCGCATCCGGCGCCACCCGGATACCGCAGGAAGCGCCCACCCCGGCGTCCGAAGCTCGAGCCCTACATGGGCGTCATAGACCGCATACTCGAAGACGACCCCGTATCACCGTACGGGGCAGGCTCTGAGCGCTCCGAAGAAGCAGCGCCACACGGTAAGGCGCATCTTCGAACGGCTGAGGAAGGAGTACGGGTTCGACGGTGGCTACACCATAGTCAAGGACTACGTCCGAGAACGCCGGCGGCATACACGGGAGATGTTCGTTCCTCTGGAACACCCACCGGGCCACGCGCAGTGCGACTTCGGCCAGGCGTGGGCGACCATAGGTGGACAGAGGCGCAGGGTCCACTACTTCGTTCTGTCGCTTCCACACAGCGACGGCGTCTTCGTGAAGGCATACCCGGGCGAGACGACCGAGGCGTTCTGCGACGGACACGTGTCGGCGTTCGCCTTCCTGGGAGGAGTGCCGCAGAGCATTCTGTACGACAACACCAAGCTGGCCGTCGCAAGGATACTGGGACGGGGACGCCGCAAGCGCACGAGGGCGTTCACCGAGCTTCAGTCGCACTACCTGTTCACCGACAGGTTCGGCAGAGTCGGCAAGGGCAACGACAAGGGGAGTGTCGAGGGCATGGTGGGATACGGCAGGAGGAACTTCCTGGTGCCGGTCCCGACGACCGAGAGCTTCGATGATCTCAACGCCCACCTGGAGAGTGAGTGCCTGGATCGTATGGACGCCAGGCTCAGGGGACACACCGAGAGCATAGGCGAGCGCATGGAGCGCGACCTCGGCGTGCTGCTGCCTCTGCCCACGGTTCCCTACGACGCGAGCGATAAGCGCGCCACCCGCGTGAACTCGCTGTCGCTGGTGAGATACAAGACCAACGACTACTCGGTGCCGGTTGCATACGGGCACAGGGACGTTCTGGTGAGAGGACACGTGGATGAGGTGGTCATAAGCTGCGGTACGGAGGTGATCGCGCGCCACCGCAGGTCCTACGAACAAGGCGACTTCATCTTCGATCCCATCCACTACCTGCCGCTGCTGGAGCGCAAGACCGGCGCCCTCGATCAGGCGGCACCGCTCGCCGGGTGGGAGCTTCCCGAGGAGTACGGCAGGCTGCGGCGACTCATGGAGTCCAGGATGGGCGGGCGAGGCAAGCGTGAGTTCGTGCGTGTGCTCAGGCTGCTCGAGACCTTCCCCGCCGACGAGGTGCATGCCGCCGTGCGCGATGCGGCCCGCAGGGGAGCGACCGGCTACGACACCGTCAAGCACCTGCTGCTGTGCAGGATCGAGGGACGACCGCCAAGACTCGAACTCGATCTGTATCCGCACCTGCCCAGCGTGAGCGTCAGCACGACGTCCGCGGGAGACTACATGAAGCTGTTGAGGGAGAAGGCATCGTGAGCGACAGACCGACGATATTGCTGGAACACCACCTGAAGGAGCTGAAGCTGCCGACCTTCCTCAGAGAGTACGGCAAGATAGCCGCCCAGTGCGCCTCCGAGGGAGTGGACCATCCGGACTACCTGCTGAGACTGTCGGAACTTGAACTGATAGACCGCCACCACCGCCTGGTGGCGCGCAGGATCAAGGCCGCTCGCTTCCCCGCGGTCAAGAGCCTGGACACCTTCGACTTCGGGGCCATACCGTCGGTGAACAGGCAGCTCGTGACCCGGCTCGCGCGCTGCGAGTACATCGAGAGTCGCGAGAACGTCATAGCCATCGGCAACAGCGGTACGGGCAAGACGCACGTGGCGCTGGGGCTGGGACTCGCCGCCTGCCAGAAGGGACTGACGGTGGGCTTCACCACCGCGTCGGCCCTGGTGAACGAGCTCATGGAAGCCAGAGACGAGATGAGGCTGCTGAACATGCAGAAGAGGCTTGCCCGGCTGAAGCTGTTGATCATAGATGAACTGGGCTTCGTCCCCCTGTCTCGGACCGGCGCGGAACTGCTCTTCGAGGTCTTCAGCCAGAGATATGAGCGAGGCTCCATACTCGTAACGACCAATCTGCCGTTCGACGAATGGACCGAGATGTTCGGATCGGAGAGGCTGACCGGAGCGCTGCTGGACAGGCTCACCCACCACGTCCACATCATCGAGATGAACGGCGACAGCTACCGCCTCAGACAGAGCAGCAGGACTGCCGAGATCTCATGCTGAAGGCCGAACTGAGACCTCGAGCCGACCTCGCTGAAGAGGACATATTCCCTGAGCAGTTAGCGCTGACATTTATGCTGAGCAATGAGCCAGGTGGTACACTTTTACTCCGCCCCGCTGGTATGTTTTTGCGCCGCCCTTGACATCCAGGTTGTTCATCCTGTCTCTGGGTTCGACGAACCTGGAGTCTGAGACCAGTTCGTCGCGGCCGATGGCGGCGCACAGTCGCTCCCAGTTGGCCTGGTTCGCGGCTCCGATGTTCACGTACCCGTCGGAAGTCTCGAACGCCTGGTACGGAGCGGTCAGGCGGTGGGCGCTGCCCTTCGGGCCGGGAACATCTCCGGTGGCGAAGTACATCGCCGACTCCCAGAACGTGTACGCGATTCCGGCTTCCAGCAGCGATGTGTCCACATGCTGCCCTTCTCCCGTTCTGAGACGGTTGATATACGCGGTCAGGATACCGATTGCGGCGAACATACCCGCGTTCAGGTCGCAGAGAGGCACTCCGACCTTGGTGGGCGGGCTGTCGGGATGGCCTGTGACGCTCATCAGGCCGCTCATGCCCTGCGTAACGAGATCGAAGCCGCCGCGCCGCGCGTAGGGGCCCGTTACGCCGAAGCCGGAGATGGTGCAGTACACCATGGCGGGATTGAGCTCCCGCACCTGGTCGTATCCCAGTCCCATGCGTTCCAGCGAGCCGGGTCGGAAGTTCTGGACGAGGACATCGTACTGTCGCGCCATGTCCAGGACTATCTCGCGGCCTTCGTCCGATCTCAGGTCCACGACGATGCTGCGCTTGTTGCGATTGATGCCCAGGAACGCCGCGGACTCGCCTTCGATGAATGGAGGGCCCATTCGACGAGTGTCATCGCCCCCGTTTGGCTTTTCCACCTTCACTACGTCCGCGCCCATGTCCGCGAGCATCATCGTGCAGTAAGGCCCTGCCATGATCTGTGTGAGGTCCAGAACCTTGACGCCTTCGAGAGCGGTTGAATTGGTTATCATCCGTTGTCGACTCCTTGTCGGGTTGGATGAGGTTATCATACAGCCGTGCGTGAGATTGCATAAGTCGGACTTCAGAAAATCGCATGTGATCCCACACTGCTACGATTTAGGCAAACTCAGTAGAATCGAGATTTGATAGAATAAAAAGAGTGAATGTACCAAAACCTTGTTCAGGAAGCGAACCGGATGAACTTCACGCCTCATCAGGCTATAGAGCATCTTACTGAATCTCTTACTTCATACCTCGAATCCCAATACCGCGTATCCCATCCGCTGGTATTCGCGGAACGAGCCGCTCTTCTCAGAAAGCCCGGCATCATTGCCCAATACCCCTTCATAGAAGCAACCCCCGCCTTCGCCACAGGTTCATATCTCACTGAACTCGAACAAGAGCACCCCGACATAATCCCCAACGGCCTAACAGAACTCGTAGATCACGGTTTACCAATCAGCCGCTATCGACTCTACACCCACCAGGAGCGCGCGCTTCTCAGTGGCTTCGGCAAAAGCCCTAACCTGCTTGTCGCCACCGGCACAGGATCGGGAAAGACAGAAGCCTTCGTCTTGCCCATCCTGGCGCGCATTCTCAAAGAAGCGCAGACATGGACCCCACCGAAGGGCAGAACGCCAGTCAAGGGGACTTACAAAGAGCGGTGGATCCATTCCAGAATCAACGAGACCCGCCCATCTGCGCTCAGAGCCATCATACTCTACCCAATGAATGCGCTCGTAAACGACCAGATGAGCAGGCTCAGACGCATCCTTTCCCTGAACGACTCACCCGAATGGCAGCGCCGAAAAATGAATGGAAACGTCATCCACTTCGGGATGTACACCAGCCTCACTGAAACCACAGGATTTCCCGAAAACCCACGTAAGCGAAGACGCTACAACGATTACTTAGCCCAAATAGAGTCTGAATGGAACAATTTGCCGGGGAACATCCGACCCAAAGGAAACTGGCCAATTCCAAATGAGACAGAAACCCTCTGTCGCTGGGATATGCAGGCAGCGCCGCCAGACATTCTGGTAACCAACTACTCAATGCTTGAATATATGCTCATTCGCAACATCGAGAGCGACATATTTGAAAAGACCAAACAATGGCTCGCCACGTCTTCCGAAAATAAACTTACGCTTGTTCTCGATGAGGCTCACACCTACACCGGAGCGAAGGGAACCGAGGTTGCCCACCTCATAAGAAGACTCAAGGAGAGACTCGGCATAAGAAGTGGAGACGACAAACTGCGTGCCATCGCAACCAGCGCGTCCATACCGACCAACAATCCGAGCGCGGACGACGAGCTAAAGAAATTCGCCTCAGACCTGTTCGGTGAACCTCAAGGCACTTTCACCCTCATAAACGCCGGTGTGAAAACTCAACCAACAGAAAATCGGACTGACTCCGATAAAGACATGAAAGCCTTCGCCGAGTTTCACAGGAACTTTTCGATGGGCAACCCCAAGCCCGCGCTTAAAGACCTGTCGGATTCCCTCGCCCTATCATTCGACGACAATCTTGATCCCCAAGTCGCCGCCTATAGAACGCTCCAAGATAACGAGGACATCCGCTGGCTCAGAGACAGAACCGCGCGCAACGCAACCATGCTCGACACTCTCTCAGAGCAACTCTGGCCGCTCAGCGTGGACCTTGATCTCAAGAAAGAGGCTACAGCCGGAGTTCTAGCGGCTGGAAGCTACGCCAGGCCCGAGCCCGAGCCGGATATACAACCGCTTCTTTCCATGCGAGTTCACTCCTTCGTGAGAGGTCTCAGCGGGCTGTGGGCCTGTATGGACCAGAATTGTCCTGAAGTAGAAGAACCCTACCAAGGCAACCGACCCATCGGAAGAATCTACTCAGACCCAAGACTGAGATGTGATTGCGGAGCGAGGGTTCTTGAGATATTCACATGCCGAAAGTGCGGTCTTCTCTTTCTGGGTGGAGTCCCAGACACTGGTCTGGGATCGCTTTGGCCATGGAGTGACAATTTCACCGATATCAATGCTCCCTCAGAAAACGAGTACGAGGTGTTCGCAGTCGAAAGGCCGCAGGGCGATAGCCCCATATCTCACCGCTCAATCCTGACTACCCGAAAGATCAACGAGTCGGAAACATCTGCTCGGCGAGTCTATGAAATAGACCCCGCCAGGAGCAGAGATAATGATGAGATAATAAGCTCTTTTCCTGAAAGATGCCCGAGGTGTCAGAACTATCGTTACCAGGGAAGCGAATCGGAGGGGAAGCGTGAGGTGGAGGTGATAGAGAGCCTCACGACCAGAGGCCCGCGCTCCATATCCGTTGTGATGGCTGATTCACTAAGAATCCAGCCTCAGCAGGATGAAGATGAGAGTTTCAGTTCAAAGGCTCTCATATTTTCGGACTCGCGTCAGAACGCCTCCCAACTAGCCGCGGATCTGAGACGAGATCATCGAAATGACGTGTTCAGACAGATGCTCTACCGAGCGCTCCATACCTGTGCCAGATGTGATGGGAAAGGTGAGACCGAAACGCCGGCGAGGTTTGTCATAGGCCAAAACCAGAATGAGCTTACCCAAGTCTGCGATAAGTGCGGTGGTTCAGGAAGACACCCCAATCCAAAGCCGAGGGACTACGATGAGCTAAGGGGCGACGTTCTAAATATGCAGATGGAAAGAAGCGTGAATATAGCCGATGAGATAGAACAAACCGGTGGCAAGAACGCCTTCAAGCTCATAGAGAGCGGAAGCAGATTCTTCATGAGAGAATGGGACACCGCCTTCGCGGTGCAACTCAACCGTGAGATAACACAGCAGGACTTTGGCCTCGAGCCCCTCGGTCTCGGTCTCTGGTCAATAGAACTGCCAATGGGAATCGGCAATTTCCCAGGCCTATCCGAATCAGAAAGCCTGAGTCTTCTCAGAGTAATCACCCGCATCCTTGCAACGGAGAGCGTGTTACTACCCCCCGAACCCAAGAGGCCCTGGGACTGGCCCGATGACGAACGTATGCCACCATATGAGCGAAATAGACTCGTCCTCGGAAGAAGAAGGTTCGGAAACAATATCCCCTACAACTTTGAACCATCTCGGAAACTGGGCAGATATATGATCACCCTCGCTGAAACGATGAAAAACGAGGGCAGAATAAGAGACGCCCAGGAATGGCTCAATTCGCAACGAATGCAGATATGGGACGCGCTTAAGAAATTAGATATACTCTCGGATGCAGGACGAAGGATCAATAGACAAACTCCCAAAGGTATCAGAATAAATAGATTCGTCCTTCACCCAGTCGGTGAAATGGTCTATAGATGCGAGACCTGCCGGTACGTCATGGGTGAGACAATCTTCAACATATGCTACCGTTGCGGGCAGAGTGTCAGAAAAGTCCATGCTAAAAGCATATCCAACTATTATAGGCGCGCCGCTCAGTTCGCTCTTCCAGGTTCAGACTATCCGGACCCACATCCACTGCGCGCCATCGAACACACAGCGGCGGTGGACAGAGCGGAAGCCCGCAACATCGAACGCTGGTTTCAGAACCTGTTCCTAGAAAGCGAACACCCGGACGATCACAGGGTGGACGTCCTTTCCGTAACAACCACAATGGAGATGGGCATAGACATCGGAAGCCTTCTGAGCGTAGGCCTCAGAAACGTTGCCCCAAATGTCGCTAACTATCAACAGCGCTCCGGGCGTGCAGGCAGGCGGGGAAGCGCTCTCGCCACTGTCGTCACATACGCGCTTGACCGAAGCCATGACCAGTATTACTTCCAAAGGCCGCCTCAGATAGTATCCGAACCTCCTAGGATCCCAACACTTCACTTAAGTAACGAGGTCATAGCGCGCAGACACGTGAGGTCGCTCGCGCTATCCAGTTTCTTCAAGGGAAACAGGCCTAGGGACAATTCTACAAATCTATTCAGAGCCTGGGGAAGCGCAGGGGATTTCGCCAACAAAGGTGGACGCGAAGCTCTTGCCAGAAATCTGCGAAACCAGCGAAGTGATCTCAGAGCGCGTATGAAGAGCATCGTTCAGGATGAGTTTGCTGATTGGCTCGATAAGTGGATGGACGAACTGCCAGATGAGATTCACAGTGCCACTATCGAGGTGGATCCATCGAGCGATACGCTTGAAACGCTTATCCAAAAGGGACTTGTTCCCAAATACGCCTTCCCCGTGGATGTGGTCAGACTATCTATACCTAGGGAAATCGACGAGTATGACAATAAATACGAGTCCGAGGACTACTACTCCGGCATAACCCGAGACCTAAAGATAGCCATCAGCGAGTATGCGCCCGGAAGCGAGGTTCTACTTGGAAAGTTCCCCAATACGTTCATATACACATCGGCCGCTTTATATGATCCCTCAGAACCGAACCCGAATTATACGCCAGAAGAACAGATCAACGAGTGCGCGGACTGCCATGCGGTTACGATAACTCCCATCGAAGATGGATCCCCCACGATATGCGACGAATGCAGCGGCATCGGCATACACTCAATCCCGTTTATAAGACCAACAGGATTCAGCGTGGATTACGCGAATATGGGGGAGGCCCAAAAGCCTTATATTCAGAGGACGGGTCGAGCGAGAGCCGGATACTCCGGTTATGCTCAACTGCTCGTCGGCGTGAACGCGCTCCAGGATGGAAGCGTGTCCTCTGTATCTTCCCGTTTGCGCTCGAACCTTATCGTCGGAGATCTTGTCATGAAGAACCCTGGCCCGGCAGTGGAAGATAGACCACCGGGCTTCCCCATATGCCCAACCTGCGGACGAGCTCTCAAGGAGGACGAGATAGAGCATCGCTATCCCAATCATGTCCCGCCTCACTACGGTTCGAACACCGGACCGAGGGCTGGACAGATATGCCCGAACAGAGAGGGTAAGAGAAACCATATCGCGCTCGCGCACAGGTTCTCGTCAGAAGTTATAACCATCGCGGCGGAACTGCCGCCAGAGTTGGACGCTCCATTCACTCAGCCATCGGGCAGAGCGATATGGTATTCACTTGGAAGCATTCTCAAGGAATCGGCAGCGAGGCTTCTTCAGATAGACCCCAACGAGATACAGTTTGGAATCAGGCCGATAAGGGATAAACTCGGCAGAGTGCAGGGTGAGATATTTATCTACGACGACGTTCCCGGAGGTGCGGGCTATGCGAGGGCCATCAGCCAGAACCTAGACAGGATAATCGTCGAGACGTTGGCCGCGAGCCGAGACTGCGCTAACTTAGACTGCGAGGGAGCCTGCTATCACTGTCTGCTCGCCTACAACAATCAGCGGATACATAAATACATGGATAGAGATCTCGCAAAGGCTACACTCGAATATCTGATTGAAGGCAAAATGCCACAGAACCCAGCCGATCAGAGCCTGAACGAAGACCTGCTAGACTATCTGGCAGTGAACGACTGGAAGTTAAAGGGATCGGAAAGACCCATATTCCAGACTCCGAGCGGAAAAACGTTGGGGTTGAAGATAGTTCACCCGCTTAGAGCGCAACCTAAGGAGGAACAGGGGGAGAATCATGGAGTCAACTGGAAATGGCTGAACACCTTCGATATGGAAAGACGCCCATTTCAGGCGGCGAGCGAACTGATAGTGAAATACTCAGTTCAATCAACGGATCGTACCTGACCCAAGAGAATCTGCCTTCACTAACACCATACTCCATAGATACAGATTTCGGATCCAAGCTCAATGGATACTCTCAAACGTCGAGAGCAAGGGTAGGAGAAGTACCTGAACCCATAGACCCCGAGAAACTCAGGGTCAGCATCGAAGAGCACATCAACCGAATCGGTCTCAGAGATACACCTGAGAGTGGGATGGTCTCGAAGGAATGGATAAGACGCATCCACGAACATCAGCGCATAGAAGCCCATGCCAAAATACGAAACGCGCTCGGCAAACGAAGACTCGCTGAATTCACAGAGAGATACGTAGCAAGCGGAGATGAGATATATCCTGAGAAGATAAGCCCTGAGCTTGAACTTGTCAGTTCCAAAGACACGACCGGACTTGTCTTCAGGTTCGCGACACTCAACTGGTCCATTCCCGTGACATCGGGATACGGACGCCGGATGAGATACTTGGTGAAGGACCGCCAGAACGACAAACTCATAGGTGTGTTCGCCCTATGCGATCCCCTATTCAACCTAAAAGCCAGAGACGACCTAATAGGCTGGAACGCTGAAGAAAAAGCCGAGCGTCTGGTTCACACGATGAACGCATACGTCGTAGGAGCGATTCCCCCCTACAATCAGCTGCTCGGAGGGAAACTAATAGCTTCCCTTATGGCCTCTGAAGAAGTCGGATGCGAGTTCGGACGCAAATACTCCGCGACTAAAGGAGTCATCAGCGGAAAATCCAAGCGCGCCCAACTTACGATGATAACGGTGCTGAGTGCCCTCGGAAGGTCTTCCATATACAACAGATTGAAGCTTCAGGCCAGCGTCGCAGGGAGCAATACCGCAGTGTCAATGAAGTATCTCGGAATCACTCAGGGTTTCGGGTACTTTCACATTCCTAATGACCACTTCAATCAAATCCTGAAAATGCTTCGAGAGGACGACGGACATAAGACATCAACCAAATGGGGAAGCGGCCCCAACTGGCGCATAAGAGTTCTGAGGCAGGGATTCAAGGCGCTGGGAATGGACGAAAGCCTCATCAAACACGGGATCAGTCGTGAGGTGTACTCCATGCCAGTAGCAGACAACGCGGTCGAATTTCTATCAGGACACCATGACCAACCGAGATTCGACAGCAGATTGAGCGCAGAAGAAATATCAAAACTGGCAATCCAGAGGTGGATGATTCCCAGAGCAAAGAGAAAACCCGAATTCGCAGAGTATTCAAAAGATTCCTTTTTATAGCGAGTTGAGAAACTGATGTTACGCTGTCTCGAGACGATCTTTCATTTGACAGAACGTTCATGCTACCATGTGTCAGGTCAGCGAACTGCGAACGCACCAACTTTTACATAAACAGGAGATTATCAAAAATGATTTCGCCGACGAAAAATTTTTCGCCCAAAGCTAAAGACAGGTGATTACAGGTCACTTTTCTGGTGCCCCGCATCCTGTTCCGCTTGGAAACTCACCTGGAACCCACCAGTATAATATAAGGTATGATTTATCAACCGTGTCGATTCCGACTCCAACCGACCAAACTTATGCAGCATCCGCGGCCCAGCGGACTGTTGACAGCGTGATATACAAGTGTTAATCTACAATCGCAATAAGGAATGTTCAGTATAATGTATATTTATATTGAGTATAATTCCTGATTTGGTCAAACTCATAGGAGGTATGTCGAATGGCTGGCGAAGGAAAGATGGACATTGAGATCATCTACTGCGTACCTTGACAGTATCACGGTGTTGCGGCCTGGATGGTCAACGAGTTCGTAGCTGAAGGCGGAAGTGCAGTATCCATAGAGGTGAAGCCCGGTGTGGGTGGAGTCCTCCAGGTGTTTGTTGACGGCGACAAGATATATGACAAGAAGGAAGAGGACGGTCAGACTCCGCACCTCAACCGTGTCAAGGAACTGCGCGCGATTGTGCGAGACAGACTCAACTCTCTCGCCGCCGCGGCCGACGACAACTAACAAGGCATACGAATCCTGAAGCGAAAAGGCCCCGATTCATCGGGGTCTTTCTCTTTGCGCTGACGGCTGTCAGCAGAGCCTTTGCGAAGTTGCCTTTAGACTCTGGACCGTCATTCCCGCGAAAGCGGGAATCCAGGGGGAAGGTGCGACCTACTTCTGGACAGTTCGAATTAGTGGTTGACCTCACAAGGGCTGTATAGATACATTTTATCGGGCGCGAGAGCGCGACCGGATTCTTGAACCCTCAATCTCTATGAATGGAGCGGCAACTTGGAAGAGCAGGTTTCGAACCGACGGCACTATGCTATTATCGCATTGCTCATACTGTTGGGCGTGCAGGGCGTCGTGGTCAGATTCTCCGGCGCGCACATAGACCCCCAGGTCGAGGCGCTGATATTCGGCATCAGCATCATCGCCGGCGCGTTCCTGCTGTCCTGGGCCGCCGAGGTGGCCCAACTGGATGTGTCCGCGTCCTTTGCCATAGCGATCCTCGCGCTCATCGCCGTGATGCCGGAGTATATGGTGGAGGCTACGCTTGCCTGGAACGCCGGACAGTCCTTCAACCCGGATATGCCCGCGGTCACGGAGAAGATGTCGCTTGCCGCCGCGAATGTTACCGGCGCGAACCGCCTGCTGATAGGCTTGGGCTGGTCCGCCGTAATCATCATCTTCTGGCTGAGACGTCGGCAGGGATTCGATATGCGCGGACTGCTGATGCTCGAACTGCCGATGCTCGTGGTCGCCACTCTGCTGACAATCGCCGTCGCCTTCTTCAAGATGATACCGATATGGCTCGCGGCGGTGTTCATCGGCGCGTACATCTTCTACCTCTGGAGGAGTTCGACCCAGGAATCGGAGGAGCCGGACCTGCTCGGCGCGGCGGCGATGATAGCCAGCTTCAAGCCGCTGTACAGGCGTCTGTGGGTGCTCGGTCTGTTCCTATTCAGCGCAACCGTAATCATCATAGTGGCGCCTCCGTTCGTGCATGGGCTGGAGGCGACCGGCGAAGCGCTGGGCATCAGCAAGTTCCTGCTGATACAGTGGCTCGCTCCCCTGGCGTCGGAGTCGCCGGAGATCATCGTCGCGGTGTTGTTCGCCCTGCGCGCCAATCCGAACGACGGCCTCACCACCCTCATATCCTCCCAGGTGAACCAGCTAACCCTGCTTGTCGGCAGCATCGTGGTGGTGTTCAGCATATCCGCCGGACAGCCGCTGAGTTTCCATCTCGACCATTATGAACCCGTCAGCTTACTGGACAGGCTCGCCTCCGGCTTCGGCCTGCAATCCAGTGAATTCCTGCTCACGGCGGCGGCGGCGGCGTTCGGCATCCTGCTAATCTCCACCCGCGTAATCAAGCTATGGCACGGGCTTGCCCTACTCGGCATATTCGTGGGGTACCTGGCGACACTGGGACTGTTGAGCTGGCTCGACATTGCCGACGAGGAGAACGTGCCTCTGCGGATGTGGTCGTCCGTCATCGTCTTCGCCCTCGCCGCTCTGCTGGTCGCGTTCAACTGGCGGCGCGTGGTGTACGTATTCAGAGGCGTCCCGCGACCTGACAAATCGGACTAGACGCGCTACAATTCGCATATACTAGGCATATCTTGAAGGATGCTGACAATGGCTACGGTAGAAGAACGCCTCGGAAGACTTGAAGGCGGCTACGAACACCTTGCCACCAAGGCCGACGTCGAACGACTGACCGGCAGCGTGAACACCGCCGTCAGCGACGCGAAAGCCGAGGTGATAAAGTGGGTCGCCGGCATCGGCGTCGCGATACTGCTGGCGATGGTAGCCATAGGAGTCGCGCTCACGCTCGCGGTCCTGCGCGGAGTTCAATAAGCCCCGGCTTACATCCCCGACACTATCCACTCCGCCGCCCGCTCCGCGATCATTATCGTCGTCGCGTTCGTGTTGGCGCGAACCACGTCCGGCATCACCGATGCGTCAATGACCCTCAGCCCTTCCAGTCCATGTACGCGCAGGTACTGGTCCACCACCGCCATGCTGTCCGAGGCAGGCCCCATCTTGCACGTCCCGGATGAGTGGTGCTGCGTTCCCACATTCGCCAGTATCCAGGCGTCCAGCGCGTCGTCGGACGCCAGGTCGTCATCCGTGGGGTTTACCCTGCGAATCAGGTGGTCGGATAGCGGCGGCGTCTGCGTGATCTCTATGCACGTCCTCACAGCGCTTCGCATCCGCTCCCTGTCCCACTCGTCCGTGAGGTATCTGTAGTCCAGGTGCGGCTGCTCGCTCGGGTCGGTGGACGCCAGTGTTATCCGGCCCGCCGTAACCGCCTTCTGGAGCGCCACGCTGAACCCGCTGTACGACCCGTCTTCCGGTATCTCGATGGTCGCCGGGCGATGTTCGCTGGTGAGCAGTATCGGGCTCATCTGCATATCGTTGCGGTGGGGCGAACCGGGTGTCGTGTACCTCATCCCAACCTGTATGGATGGCGAGTTCGCAGGAGGGTCGCCCTGGTCCGTTTCGTAAAGCAGGAAGGTCGCCGGGTGGTCCCTTAGATTCCGGCCCACGCCGGGAACGTCCTTCACAACGGGTATGCCGAAAGATTCGAGGTGTTCCCTGGGTCCTACGCCGGACAGCATCAGCAGGTGCGGCGAGTTTATCGCGCCGCCGCTCAGGATTATCTCGTTTCCGTAAACCTCGAACTTATCGCCGCCGCTCTCCGCCTCTATGCCGACCGCGCGGTTTCCGTCGAATATGATCCTGTGGGCGAGTACCTCCGACCGGATCGTCAGGTTCAGCCTGTGCCTGGACATGGACAGATAGGTAAGATTAGTGCTCATCCGCACGCCGTCAACGTTGTTCAGCGGACGCGGCCCGACGCCCTCGGACTCCGGGTGATTCTGGTCCAGCGTCTCAGGGAATCCGGCGGAAACGCAGGTATCCCAGAACAGGCGCGGTATCGGCATGACCTCGTCCTTGGAGTAGCGACGGACGGGAATCGGCCCTTCGCCGCCGTGGAAGTCGTCCGCGCCGAAGGTCAGATCGGTCTCGGACTTGCGGAAGTAGGGCAGTATATTGACGAATGCCCACTCCGGGCTGCCCAACTCGGCCCACTCGTCGTAGTCCTCGGGTATGCCCCGGAAGAACACCTGCCCGTTGACCGAGCTCGATCCGCCGGTCAGCTTGCCCCTCGGCAGCGGGAACGGTTCCCTGTCAGGTGTGGCCGTGGCCATGTATCCCCATGTCTCCGACTCCGGGCCGTAGGCCGCGGGCCATACTGAGTTGCCGAACTTCACGCTGTCCGGCATCGTATCGAAGTTGGAATAGTCCGGCCCCGCCTCCAGGAGCAGGACAGAGCGGTTCGGGTCCTCAGTGAGCCGCGAAGCAAGTACCGAGCCTGCGGACCCGGCTCCAACAATAATGTAGTCATATTGCATATCAGCATCCCCCGACTGTCGCGCGTGAAATTCAGACATTTATCGTCATTCCCGCGAAAGCGGGAATCCATATATGAGCTAGAAGATAATGCCCAGTTCGCGGCGCGTCAACCGAGGGACGCTGGTAGATGTCCGGCAGCGAGACTTAGCGCCCCCCGATATCTGGTATATGGAGGTTGTTCCGCTTATTTCGTTGGCTACCAGCAGGAGTGACATACCGATCGGGCTGCTGTCGGCGAGGACGAATTCGATAAGGCGTGGCAAGTCAACTAATTATCTCGTTCACCAGGCGCAGACCCGCCTCCAGTCTGCCTTCCCAGTCCCGCTGGGGACGACGTATCGCGTTGGTGCATATCCTGAATAGACAGATCGCTTCGCGTAAGTTTAGACTCTGTTCATTCCAGCCGAAACGATCCAGGGCCGCGCTCCGGAACACTTGATGGAACGCTCCGCTCGCGTCGGTGTCCCTCCTGCGCTCGAAGTGCGAAGCCCAGCGCAGGTGCGCCAGGAGGTTGCCAACATCCAGCAGAGGATCGCCAGGCCCGGCTTCCTCGAAGTCAACCAGGGCTATCCGACCGTCGGGCAGAACCAACATCTGGTCGTCGTAGAAGTCGTTGTGCGCGATACCTGTCGGACGCCATGAACGGGTGAAAGGGTCGAGTGTGGCGGTTGCTTCGTTGAGGGTCTGGAGTGCAGCGGAGTTGTCCCTCAGATTGTGATTGAAACTGCGTCTCGCCCGGCGGTACGCGCCGGACAGGTTGAACGGTCTGGCATCGTATCTATCTCCCGGAGTGTCCCACAGTGTCTTCAGCCCGTCCAGCAGCGGTCCAGGTTCCGGCATTCTGCCCCTGCGGATCTGCCGGCGCAGGTTCTTGCCCGGTATCTCAGACAGCCACACGACGCCACCTTCGGCCCAGTGGCCCGCCAGCCTCGGAACGACGAAGCCCGACCTGCCTATCAGTTCCTGTGTCGTGAGCACAGGGGCGACCGCGTCTGGGCGCATGACCCTGGCGTAGAACCTGGCCCTGCCCACGCTGTGGCGCAGTACCGCGCGGCTGGTGGGCCTGTAACGGACTAGCTGGACGCGCATACGCCGGGCGCGAACGAACAAGTATATGCCTGTTGATGAGTGCGAGAGCGGTCTCCGGATGGGCTGCTTCCCTCAGACCCGGCAGGAACCTGTCCTCGGGATAGCGAAACAACTCCACCGACCCGTCACGTTCGACCTTGACCGCAAAGCGCTGTGAGGGAATGTATTCCTCAGCGCCCCATTCCATCTCGTAGCTGACGATGGCGACCCTCCCCAGACTGTGGGCGAACTGGCGTATGCGAATCCCGATGGGTTCGGTCTCAGGTTCTCCGAAGCGCTGCTCGTAGCGGCGCATTACCCAATCCTGGTCGAAGAGCCTGGGCAGGTCGGGTAGGCCGGGGTCCTCCGGGAACGCGATCTGGGGATACAGTGACGACTCGGCAATAGTAGTAGTCATCGGCCTTAGCTGCTGTTTGCGTCGCTGTCGTCGTCACTGTCATCGCCGCTATCCGGTGTTTGCGGCGTTGGCGTGTCAATCCCGTCGCTGTCAGTACCGTCGTTGTCTGTCGGCGTGGGCGTGTCTATGCCGTCAGAGTCAGTGCCGTCGTTGTCTGTCGGAGTTGGGGTGTCTATGCCGTCAGAGTCAGTGCCGTCATTATCGGTCGGCGTGGGCGTGTCAATCCCGTCGCTGTCAGTACCGTCATTGTCTGTCGGCGTGGGCGTGTCAATGCCGTCACTGTCAGAGTCATCGTCCTCGTCCAGCGCCGGACGCGGCGTCGGGGTGGCCGCTGGCGCTGGGATGGGCGTAGGTGTCGGAGTTGGCTCGGGGAAAGTCGTCAGCAAAATTGCCTGACTCTTGCCAAGCCCCCCCACCGGCAAGGTTCCTGATCCATTTGCTTTCAGGACTCCCCTCCGAAATCAGTTCGCCCTCGGAAGCCGAAGCGCCTGCGCGGTAGAGGTCGTAACCCTGGGCGGACATCATATAGGCGCGTATGTCGTAGTCTGTCCCTGCATCGAGGCCTGAAATTGTCAGGACTGTCCCGTCGCTCACACCGGACACGATCCCGAATATCGGCGGACCTTCTCCTCCTGACTTTTTCCAACCCAGCCGCAGATATCCCGAGAACACCCCTGACATGTTCACCCTGACATGTTCACCCTGACATCAAGCTCGGTCTCTCGCGCTTCCTCAAGGCTCAACGCGCCGAAAGCCAGGGACGGGGGAGTCCTGTCTGAAACGGTGTATAGCCGAAATTCGCGGTCCTCGCTCCCATTCTCCCCCGTACCAGTTACCGTGCATACGGTTTCGGACTGTGTGTTCGGTCCGTGGACGTGCCCGAGGTCGTTGGATGTCAGGATCAACTTCCCGTTTTCAACTATAGCCGAACTGTAGTAGTCGGCGCGCCAGCCGTCGCAGGACTTCAGCGTGAACGTTACGCCGGTCGTTCCCGCAGAGAGGAAGTCGGACAGGTTGATTTCGGTTGCGTTGCCGTAGCTGGTGAGAATCCTGTAACCGGCCTCGGCGTCGAAGATTGGTGTGGGATCATTGTTCAGCGCCAGCGTCGTGGATTTCTGAGTAGCCAGGCTGACCAGGTTCGGACTCGCATCGGAAGACCCGGATGATCTGACGGTCAGAAGCTGCGGAATGGGGACTATCTTCTGGGGTTCGCCGGAGTTTACGCTGTCGTTAGTAGCCGGCGTAGAGGTGTCAACTCCGTCGCTGTCAGTACCGTCATTGTCGGTGGGCGTGGGAGTGTCTATCCCGTCGCTGTCAGTGCCGTCATTGTCGGTGAGATTGAGGAGGTTGACGAGGTCGTCGTCATCATCCGGGACGATAGCGATGCGCGAACTCATTACGACCTCTCGCGGGCCATCTGCGTTCCCAGTCATCGCCGAGGCGACTCCGCCAGCGACCAGAGCCAACGACACCATCAGCGAAAAAGAGACGTAGATGAATGTGTTGAACCATCTCATAGCGCATTCTTCTTTAGCTGTTAAATCCACACAATGGCGAGCCTGAGTCTAATTTCATCATACACCATTCTGCATCCCGATGTAGGACTGTTGACTGGCGCTCGAGTTAGCGGTGGATATGCCGGCGCTATCTCGCCTCTGGCGGACGCCATATATCGTCTTGGGTTGGGCGACAACCGCCCCAGAAGACCCGGATCTGTAGGCGCGCGAATTAGATGATCGGTCAGCGGGCGATTTAAGGACGTTCAGGCGCAGGTTGACACCTGGTTAACTGAACCGAGCCGGAACCCGGTGGTTGTGGTCGAGCGTTTCTAAGAATCCGCCTAAGACGCAGTTCGCGGCGCGCCAATCGAGAGCCGTTTACGGTGATGATTTGACCTTGACATAGTGTATCTCATAGCAATACCTTTGGGCTGGGCGCAGACTGGGAACAAGCTCACAGCGTTATGCGCCGCGTCCATGGCTTGGCGTCAGTCTCTTGGCCCTGACGCGCCTGTCACGCTCTTTCTGGGGTTGACGCGGGATAAGCGGACTTGCGCTTGGTATCCACAAGCCCAAGCCGAGAGATGGGTTGCTTTATGAAAGTCAAGTTAGTCGCGGGTTTGCTGATAATCGTCGGCGGACTGTGCTTCGCCTGTTCAAACGGCTTGTCGGAGAGCGAGGTCGTTCGGCTTATTCAACAGCACTCCACACCCGGTCCGCAGGGTGAACCTGGTCCGCAAGGCGAGCGTGGTGAGAAGGGCGAACAGGGCGAACGCGGTGAGAAGGGGCAACAGGGTCCGCAAGGCGACAAAGGGGATACAGGTGAGTTGGGTCCGCAAGGCGAGCGCGGTGAGCAGGGAGAACAGGGTGAACCCGGCCCGCAGGGTGAGAAGGGCGACAGAGGTGAACCCGGTCCGCAGGGCGAAAGTGGCCAGAAGGGCGAACAGGGGCCTCAGGGCGAGAAAGGTGAGCGCGGTGAAGCCGGGCCTCAGGGTCCCGAGGGAGATAAGGGCGACCCGGGCGAACCCGGAAAAGCGGAACCGGTTTCGGAGCCGACAGTCGTTCTCACGCCCGTTCCATCCCCATCGCCCGCAGCGCTCAGCCCCGCTGAAATGGATAGGGCTGCGCTTGTCGCTTTCTACACCGCCGCTGGCGGCGATTCCTGGAATCTCACACGGCACAATTGGGTAAGCGCCATGCCACTCGATGACTGGTACGGCGTAACCACGGACGAGGACGGGCGAGTCGTGAATCTAGTGCTGTCGTATGACGTGGGGCTCGATGGGAAGATACCGCCTGAGCTGGGCAGTCTGACCGAGTTGAGGGATCTTCGCCTCCATTCCGGTATTCGAGGGACCATCCCGTCAGAGTTGGGCGATCTGGTCAATCTATCCTACTTAGACTTGTCCGATAATGCTCTAATTGGAGAAATACCCCCGGAACTGGGCAACCTGAGACAGTTGGAATACATGGACCTTAGCGAAAACAAGCTAAAGGGCGAGATACCGGAGGAGTTATCAGACCTGTGGAAACTGGAGTACATCTATCTGTACTCCTCGCACTCCCGGGACAGCTTCACCGGGTGCATACCCTCCGAATTGGAGAACGTGATAGAGAACGACCTGGACGTTCTGGACCTGCCCTTCTGTGAACCCGATGATTCTCAGCCTCACCTATGAGGAGACCGGCGTAGAGTTTCGTGGACATCTTTGACTTGCCCTTCTGTTAACCCTCTGTGGAGGATATAAGGGCAGGCCTTACCTGCGTATCACCTCGAACAGCCGGTATTCGCCCTCTGCGGGCAGGCCCGCGCGTGCCGTTACGTCGCGGCTGTTTGAGGACATGAGGGCATACAGCAGAAAGTCGAAATCCTCTAAGTAGCTCACTGTGAGGAAGAAGGGTATGTCGCCGTTCTCCACCTTTCTCTTCAATTCAGCGCGTTCAACCAGGTTGTCCAGACGGTACTCGGAGTAGAGAGGCAGGACCGGCTCGCTGGTGCGCATCGAGATGAACGCGCCCGTATTGTAAGAGTCGCTCGTGAGGAAGTAGCGGCTGTCTCCCCTTCGCTGTCTTACATACTCCATCGCCGCGTCCAGTTCCTCCAATTCAACCCTTACAATTGCGGTTATCAGGGCTCCCTGCCGTTGGAGTTCTTGTTCTCTCTCGGAAGGCTCGGCGCGCGGGAGTCTGCGCTCGGGTACCATGTCGAACCCGATTCTGCCCAGCGTGTCGTCTCTCGGGTTGAACAGGTTGTTGAGGGTAATGGCTAAAATCAGGAATGTCAGGATTGCCAGCGCGGTCATTGCAGTAGTAGTCGCTACGTTCTTTCCGAACGGACGCCACTGAAAATAGAGGAAGATGACGCTGGCCATGACCGCAATCGTAATAGCGGCAGCCAGGCCCGCGTTGATCCCAAACAGGTGGCTCACCCTCCCATAGACGAGTGCACAGTAGAGCGACCCCGCAAGTACGACCGCGTATGCCAGCCATCTCGTCAGCCCGCCTATTCTGAAGAGCGACGAGATGGCGGCGATTCCTATACCTGTTAGCGCGGCCACGGCGGGCGCAGCGGCAACCCAGTAAGTGATTAGCCTGATGTTCGCTCCGCCAAACGCGACAACGGCCAGTCCGAGCCACATGACCCAAAGCATCCCCATCTCGGTTGCTTGAGAAATCGAGGCTTCCGCGTCCTTGATGTCGCGTGAACTCGTTTGCGTCTCAGATTCGTCGGTGTAGAAAGACAGGTAGGACCACACTCTTGACTTACGCAGGGCGGTTACGGGCGCCAGACTCGCAATCTTTGTCCCTGCCCGGCGCCACAGCGCTGCCACTACCGCCACGACCCCAACGGCCGCCGCCGGGAACAGAGACACGCCGAAATAGGGCGCCATGGGTCCGGTGACGAACCACAGGATGTCCTGGCGGTGTCTGGCGCCGTACTCGAGTTCGCCGAAACGCTCTCTGAGGTTCCATCCGAAGATCATGTCCCACACGCTGTCGGCGTGCATGACCGCGTCGTATGCCGAAGGTGTGAGCCACACTACGACGGGCCACCAGAACGCTGTCGCCAGAAATAAGCCCGCGCCAATCGCGCCGGTTCGGATGAAGGAGGGCCACGACTGCCAGCGGTACATGAGCGCGACCAGCGCGAACGCGGGGGCGGGCAGCAGTCCCTGCCACAGCTTGACCATCCACGCGAGGCCGAGGATGAAAGCGGCTATGTAGTAGAACCCCTCGCGCTTTTCCTGCGCCGCCCTGACTACGAAGTAGGCTGTGAGCAGCATCGTGACCGTAGTGACCGACTCGATAAACGTGGACCGCGCGTAGTTCACGTCCAGCGGCATGATTGCGAGAGCGGCGGCGGCGAGGAGCGCGGGGGTTGTTCCCGCGGTGCGCCTGACTATGACGTACAGCAGTATTACAGAGCATATCCCGGCGAGCGCGACGGGAAGCCTGAATGCCAGGTTTGAAGGGCCTAGAAGCGCGATGAACAGTCCCTGGTACCAGAAGAACAGCGGCGGCTTGTCCGCGAGTATGGACCCGTCCGCGAACATGTTCGGGTACAGCCAGTTGTGGAAGGACTTGTAGGCGTGGGAGGAGATCGAGGTGTAGATGGCCAGTCCTGGATGTCCCTGACCGAGGTCGTACAGCCGGAAGAAGGCTGCGAGCGCCGTCACGAGCGCGAATGCGCCGGTTTGCCGGTGTCTTGAGAGAGTCTGGATTCGAGAAGTGAAGATACTGGACGTCCAACTTAAATCTGCGATGTCCAGTATAAGTGTCCGACGGTAGGCTGTCAGTCCGCGCCGTTCAATGACGGAAGATTTGAACGGGAGTCACAGTCTAGCTAGAATTGAGTGATACCTATTCCCCAGCGATAGGTAATATATGTGAGCGGGGTGATGCGTTAGATTGGTTACTGAAACCGTTGTGCTGTGTCCAGGATGCGGGCATAGCAATAATTCCGGCGCTTCGTACTGCAGAGATTGCAGAACGCCCCTCGACAGGGGATGGCGAGTCAGTCCAGAAGAGGCAAGAGATGTAGAAGCCAGACGTCTCGGGGAAGCGCGCAGAAGACGCATAATCCGTTGGGCGGCTATTGCGGCTCTGGTGGTGATCGCGGCGGCCGGAGCGACGGCATATGCGACAATCGGTCCCGGCAGAGAACTTGATCCCCCCACATCGAACATCGGGGTGGCATCGGCGCCTGGCGCCTGGCCGATGTACCAGGGCGACCCCACTCACTCCGGCTATATCCGCGAGTATCAGCCCGTGCCCGCCGGAGATGTGCAGTGGGAATTCCGAACCGGCGCGCCGCTGTATGCCGCGCCGTCCGTAGTGGGAGATACTGTGTATCTCAGCGCCGGGGACAAGCGAATCGTCGCTCTTGACGTCGAGACGGGCGAAGTGAAATGGGAATACCCGGTGACCGGCCCTGTCAATTCGTCTCCGGCAATTGCGGGCGCACTCGTGTACGTGGGACTGCGAGACGGCAGACTGCTGGCCCTGAACAGGGAAACCGGCGCGCTGCGCTGGGAGTTTCAGACTGGAGACCTGGTTTACGGCTCTCCCGCGGTGCATGAGGGTGTCGTGTACATCGGTTCGGGAGATTACCGCATCTATGCGCTGGATGCACTGACCGGCGAGGTACTCTGGAGTCGGAAGACCGGCGGCAGGGTGGTGGCTTCGCCCGCAATCAATGATGACTTCGTGGTGGTCCTTTCGCAGGACCAGCGCATTTATATCTATGACATCAATACCGGAGGGTTTCGACTGGACTACCTGACCAGAGAAGTAAGAGGCGCGCCTGCCATAGATGACGACCTGGCGTATGTGGGCAACTCGAGGAGCCTCGTCTATGCCATAGACTTGAAACAGAGGCAGCTGCCTTTCGAGAAAACCGCCCGGTTCATCAGGACGCAGCTGTTTTTCTGGGGATTCTGGAATACGCTCCCCATTATCAAGGGGTTTGAGTGGGCATACAGGAGCCCGGGTGAGATATTTCTGAGCACGCCCGCGCTGGACGATGAAAAGCTTTATGTCGTGTCAGAGTCCGGCGGCGTTTACGCATTGAACAAGTCCAATGGCGAGCGTGACTGGAAATTCCAGTCGGATGGCGAGATGCGGGGAGACCCTACGCTGGCCGGGGATACGCTCTACATAGCGGATACCGACGGCACAGTGTATGGAGTGGACAGAACCATGGGTGAGGAGCTGTGGCGGTTCGAGCTGAACGACCGTATTTCGACTTCGGTGGTCGTGGCAAACGAAATGCTGTTCGTATCCTCCGACAGGGGAGTCCTGTACGCAATTCGATAGACTGGGCAAGAAGTAAGAGCAAGCGGGCCATGAGGAACGGCAAAAGTGATGGGTTGAGATGGTGGAGACGGGGGAGGGTCGAACTCCCCGTCCAGAAGACTCTTCGTCCAAGACATCTACAAGCTTATCCGGCGCTTTAGATCACCCCGGCGCGTCCGCACCGGCAGAGGCGTCGCTCGGGGCTAGCCGATGGTCTTTTGTCCCGGGCATCGGCGTCGCCGGAACAGCATCCCGATTTTCGGCGCCTCGTCGGCCCCTACGGGAGTCGGAACCGGGAGACGTAGCCGGTATTAAGCGGCTAGTGCGTACTGATTGTCGTCAGTTACTTTCTTTGCCACCTGATTAACGAGGTTGATGGCGCCTCGGCTTGCAGTCCCGCGAAGGCATCCCCTGTCGAACCCACGCGTCCCCACATGGTCTTATTGTATCACGGACTCGGCCCAAGCGGTAATGGGTTTCTCGGCGCGCTAATCTTCCGCCGCGTCGAGCGGGATGGAGTTCTTCAGGAAGCGGTTCGGATCTGCCTCTGCCGTACTTGCCGCCGCCGCATCCGCCATGCGATCATACCGCGGGTCCAAGTCCTGCAACTGGGAGTTGAGCGACTTGTGAAACGCCACGCTGGATATGATCCGGTGGGTGTTCTCGCCCCTGCACTCCCGGCAGGCTATGGACTCGGGCGCGTCGAACCCCCTGACCAACTTTGCGGTCAGACCCTCGCAGTCCTCACATCTGTATTCATAGATAGGCATGGCAATTCACTCGAAAGCGGTCTCGACCCCGCTCGAAACGTCGAAGAAACGCTGTATCGTGAGGTGATAGCGGGGGAAGTTGTTCTGTCCGTAGGGATTGGGAGACTCGACGATGCCGCGCTCGATGTCCAGCGTGTTGAACGTGTTTTCGGAGTCCGCGCCGCCGTTCTCCCTGATGTTGTTCAGCAGGCGCTGCCACTCGTCTGGGACCATGTTGAGCGTGAAATCCACATCGTACAGCGCGGTCTCGTCGGCCTCGGAGACCCTCGCGCACTCAAACGCCTCGAAATCCAGCAGGAACATGCGCTCGCCGATCCGGACTCCGACCTGCGCGAAGCAGGTGCCGAGGCTTCGGAAGTCGCGGTCGTCGTTGGCCGCAGTTCTGACGGCCTCAAACCATTCTGTTGATGGGAAGGTGGGCATATACTCTAGTCCTTGATGTTATTCAGACGCTGAATGATGTACATAATCCCCTTATAATGGTAGGCGAAACGAATCGCTATGGCAAAGGACTATCGGACATGGATGGATGTACTCTACTCGAACAGGCTGAACGATTTCTTGACGGAGAGTTGACTTTCTCGCAACTGGACGAATGTGTGTCTGAGAATGTCCTTCACGATTTTCGATTTGGAGATTCCGATCCATATACAACAAAAGTCACATATAATTTGGTCGGCATATTCTCTGAGTACGACCTCGACTGCGAACTCTTGGGCGAGCCATCCGAAGCGATGAAGGAGTTTCGGAGGAGCCTACGGAAGTTCATCCAGAAGAACGCCGGCAGCGTGTCAACAGCCGTGTCTGTCGAACACGCGCCTAGCTGAAACTATTGGCGAATCAATCACAGTCGTGATTCTTGCGTCTCCAGCTATATTAGCCTCCTCGTTCCCCATTATTCTCCCGTCCATTGTTTTTCAGGTCGTCCATTACCGCTTTCTTCAATTCTTCGGGAGAGAGATTGGGATTCTCCGAGAACTTAGCAAGTACCAGATCCACACCCTCAGTCCTGCCTTGTCTCCGCAGGTTGGCCCTGTCGTTCTTGATTTTCTCATATGCGTAGAATGCCATAGGTACCCCCAATTCCAGCGCGGACATGATCATACCGTAGATCATGGCTCCCATGCTTACCATGTTAGCAAAGGGAACAGGCTCATAGTATATCGTCAATAGATATGTCACCAGAGCGGTTCCCCAGGGAGCCGCTAGGACATGACGCTCAGGCCACTGACTGGTCAATCTGACTCTCACGCGCTAGTTTGCGAACTCCGTCTCCACCCGCGATGACTGGTCGAAGAAGTATTGGAACGTCTGGTTGTAACGGAAGAACATATCCTGGCGGTACTGGTCGCCGGTGTAGGAGTGGGCGAGCCCGTCCAGAGTGTCGAGGTCCATCGTGTTGAGCGAGTGATCGAGGTCGGCTTCGCCGTTCTCTCGGATGTTATCAAGCATGTCTGCCCAGTCTTCCATGGGCATGTCGAGGTAGAAGTCCGTGTCTTCGAGGTCGGATTCGGCTATCTCGGTCGCGGACGAGCACTCGAATCCCTCGAACACGAGTAGGAATATGCTGTCGCCGGCCTTGACGCCGACATTCGCGTCGCACATCCCGCCGCCGGCGGTCCGCACGACATCGTTGGTGTTGAATTCGTGGCGCACGGCGTCGAACCACTCTACGGATGGGAAGACGGGCACTCTTAGTCCTCCAGGTACTTGGCGAGGTCCGGCGACAGGGGCGCGGCGCGCTGGATACCTATCCATTCGCAAGAGGCTATGTACGAATTGAGCCAATCGGCCATCATCCGCTTTACGTGCCCCATTCCGGCGCGCGCTCCCTCGATGCCGCCGCCGAACACGATGGCAAGCGGCTCCAGCATCGCGGGGTCCTGCAGTTCCTTGGTGAACACGCGCTCGCCGATGAACAGCAGACGCTGGAAGATCAGCGCCTTGTCCTGCTGGTGCGTGACCGCGTAGCGCAGGTGCTGGATTCCGTAGGCGACGTGTCGTGCCTTATCCTGCATTGCCCGCGCGAACAGCACTTTCTCCGCCGGGTTGTTGGCGAAGCGTTCGCAGTGCCTGTAAACCGTAAGCAGGTACGTTCCCCTCAGCAGGTGAAGGAACAGGCTCGTCTCCGACCAGCCTCCCTTGCTCTCCAGGATCATGCGGTTGATTTCGCCCCGGCTTTCGAGTCCGAGCCCGCCGCCGTTCGACAGCGCGCGCTTTCTGAACGCCTCGTGATGGCGTCCGGCGTCGAACATATTCGTGGCGAGGAACAGCTTCACCTCGTGGTATCCGTAGGACATATGCTGAAGCCAGTATCCTATGGTCTCGAACTCCACGTTGGCGGCCTGGCTCAGCTCCGTGCAGAGTTGGCACATGGCGGCCTCGACGTCGTCCGGCAGCGGCTCGATGGTGTCCCAGGGGATGTCGGTCGCCGCAATCCAGCGCCGCTGGATTGCCTCCTCGTACAGGTCGGCGGCGTTGTCTGCCCACATGTCGCGCTTGTTCTTGAGCGCGAAGCCGAGCGGAGGTATGCCTGCCAGTGGGTACGCGCCGCGGGGCATACGGGTCGGCTCATCCCAGTGATCGGGAATCTCGCCGTATATGCCCACGTTCAGGTCGCCGATTCTGAGACCGGCCTTACCCGGCTTTACCCGCGTCTCCCACTGGAGCGAGCGCGGCATCCATGCATATGAAGGTTCGGGAACTTCTACGGTTTCGTCTGTGTCTAGGATGCGCCTTCGCCTGGGGCGTTCCCAGACCTCGGTCTTCTGCCCCGCGACTCTCTGCTGGCGGTCTTCGTCTGCCAAGCGACTAGCTCCTCACGTATTCCATGAGCTCGGGATTGGCCCTGCCGTTCTCGAACCTCTCGCCGAATCCCGCGGACCGGATGCGCTGGACGTACTCCTTCGCCTGTCTCTTGCGGATCGCGAGCAGCTTGCGGTAGCCCTCGTCGAAGTTCTTCTGACCACCGCCCAGAAGTATGGACAGCGACTCGCTCTGCGCAGAGTCGCGGGCCGCAGGGTTCTGGCTGCCGGATACGAGGCTGCGCTCGCCCTCGTCCAGGTACTCGTGAATCTCCTCCTTGCGGTCGGGTTCGGTCTCCGCGAGGTATCGCATGTGCATCACGCCGAAGGCCACGTGCCGGGACTCGTCCTGCGCGGCGAGACGGTAGATGCGCTTCTCCGCGTCGTTGTACGCCATCAACTCTCCCATGCGGAAGATGGTCAGCACCGCGCCTTCTCCCGAAATGTGCAGGCGGGACGACATCTCGGTGAAGTCCCTGGACAGGTCTATGCTGCCGACGACTCCGCTCGTGGTCACGTTGATGTCCGGTCGCTGCATCAGACCGCCGCCGTTCGCGAGAGCCCGCTTCCTGAATACGTCCAGGTGGCGGGACTCGTCCATGATCTGGGTGATGAGGAACATGCGCGGCTCGAAGTAGTCCGGTGTGGTGCTGGCGACCCAGCGACCCGGAATGTCGGCTGCCACGAACTCGACCTCCGTCAGGAACGTCGCAAGCTGGCACTGCGCTCGCTCGATGTCGTCGGGCAGCGGCTTGATCGCGTGCCACGGAATGTCGGTGGCAGAACTCCACTGTCGCTGGAGAGCCTCTTCATAGAGCATGGAGGCGTTGGTGAGCCAGATGTCGGACTTCGTGCGCACCTGGTACCCGCCGATTCGGTAGGCGTTCGGCCTGGCCGCCGCGCCTCTGGGCTTGCCCGTCATGTTGTCGGACTCTTCCGGCGGGTCGCCGTAGCTGCCGATCTGGGTATCGTTGAGCGTCAGGCCCTTCGCGCCGTCCGAGGAAGCCTTGACTCCCCACTCACCCTGCCGGTCTATCCAGCCAAGATCGAGACCCTGGTCGTCGGCGTACTCCTGAATGCCGTTGAAGTTATCCTTGAGCGAGGTCATGCGCGGCCCCCTTTAGTTATAGCTGTATTATACTTGTACTATACCCGCTGGGGTGCCCATCCGCAATAGAAACGCAGACTTGGATAGACTATTGTGGGTTACGCGGTAATGAAGTGCCCTATGGCGATAACACATACCGACATCCAAGCTATTCGATAGTCAAGAAGAGCTTTGTGGAGAATAACAGTAATATGCTAATCTCGATAAACAGGCCATCTGAATTTGGAAACGGTGGGATCGGTGACTGACGAAGACTTTATCCAAATCATTGGGCTCAGGCACGAGTTGAGTGGTGTAGAATTCAAGAGCCCGGGCCCAATGACTAATAGCAGGCTTGTTGCTCAGGTCGTAAAGGCCATTTTAGGGATGTGCAATAGGCGTGATGGTGGGACTGTCATAATCGGAGTGGAGGACAACCAAGGGGTACTTAACCCTGTCGGCCTGACTGAGGATGATTTGGCCGGGTGGAATTATGACGCTCTGGCAGATCAAGTCGCACGATACGCAGACCCCAGCGCCAGTTTCGCAATGGAGGTCAAAGAATATGACGGAGATCTGTATATAGTGCTTGAGGTGGAGGAGTTTTCGGACATTCCGGTATTATGCAAAAGATCTTATGCCGATGTGCTACAGGACGGAGCCTGTTATGTCAGGCCTCGCAGGAAGCCGGAAACTTCAGCGATTCCGACTCAAGCTGATATGAGGGACTTGCTTGACCTGGCAATCGAAAAGGGCGTAACTCGATTCTTGGAACGCGCCCGGCGTGTAGGACTGTTCTCTATTCCAACCGTTGAACCACAGGTAACTGACCGGGAGAGGTTTGACGAACAATTGGGAGATTTGAGATGAGTGCTCTACTGGAAGAAATTCGCTCACGTGGGTACTGGAAGATTGTTGTTCGCCCAACCACCTTCGTGGAGAAAAGGGTACTGGACCAAAAGACACTCGAACACATTCTTAGGACAACTTCGGTCTCTCTTAGAGGATGGAGTTTTCCTCATGTGGACGACTTTGTTGAGCTGGATTCGGGAAAGGACTGGATTGGTCAGGGAATAGCGTGGGATAGAATACGCGAACTTTGGCGGTTTTATCAGAGTGGCCAGTTTGTTCATTATTTTGGAATGATAGAAGACTGGGTAGATAACTCAGCCGGGCAGTGGCTACCGTCTAATGGCGGACGTCGCAGAGTAAGTCTTGATGTTAAAAATGTAGTTGCTCAGTTCACCGAGGTATTCGAGTTTGCCGCGCGGCTATCTTTCACGGAGGCTGGAGATTCAGGAACTCACATGGAGATCATCGCAGGGAATATCAATGACCATGTCCTTCAGTTACCCTCCCGTCCCGGAGAGGCTTATTGGATTCCCCAAGCGCGTAAGCCATCCATGACATATATAACGGATCTGTCAAACGGCAACCTGGTTGCCGATAAGAGAGACTTGGCATTGAAAGCGTCTATGGAATTCTTCAGATGCTTTAATTGGGACCCCCGTATCAAGTTTCTTCGTGATGTGCAGGCCGGCATCCTCGATAGCAGGCAAGAACAACCGCTAGGTCGTTTCATTTCGCAAAGCTGACTCTCGGATTGAGAGGCTTAGCATTGCTATTCGGGACGAATTGGTCTCCTTAGCTCCGCAACTGCCGGAGTAAAATTCTCTCATCGTCATCCTCGAGGGTGCTTCTCTTCAGATGATGCCAAAGTTGTGTGTCTAATTCGGTAACCCTGTTTCACAGACCGGCCTCTGATGGTATCCTTGGCCCATCTTCTACACAGAGGTCTGGGCAATGGACAAGGTTCGGTTGGCTATCGTCGGGTGCGGCACAATCTCTCAGCTCAACGCGCCGGGGTATCTGGCCCACGAAAACTGCGAGGTAGTCGCGCTCTGCGACCCCGTAGCTGAAAGAGCGGAGGGTCGTGCGAAAGAGTGGGGCATAGACCCGCGTATCTACACGGACTACGCCGATGTCCTGAACGACTCGAACGTGGACGCGGTCGAACTTCTAACTCCCACGCCGCTGCATCCTGAGCAGGTGATCGCCGGCCTCGAGGCGGGTAAGCACGTCTCCTGCCAGAAGCCGACAGCGGGCAGTCTCAATGAGATGCGCGCCATCGCTGACGCGGCGAGCAGGGCCGACACCTTCTTCCGGACGACGGAGAACTTCCTCTACTACCCGCCTATCGTGAAAGCGCGGGAGCTGATAAGGGACGGCGTTCTGGGCGATATATCCATGGTGAGCATTCGCACCTTGAGAGGCGGAGGCAGCGAGGCCGCGATTCCCATAACCGAAGGCGCCTATGTTTGGCGACAGGACAGGGAACGCAACATAGGCGGCCACATGTATGACGACGGCTGGCACAAGGTTTCCACCGCCATGTGGTGGGGCGGCGGCGTGGAGAAGGTGTCCGCTATCATCACGCGGACGGAGAACTTCATACAGGAGATTCCGAGCGTCGCTACCTGGAAATATACGGACAAGGACTGTCTCGCGGTGTTCGAATACGCCAGCGCGCGGGAGATGCCGATACGCTCGCGCTACTACCCCGCGGATGAATTCATGGAAGTCATAGGCTCGAAGGGCGTGCTGTGGGTAACGCGCTGCACCGGCGAGATGCTGGACATGCCTCCCCTGGTGCTGCATCTCGGAAACGAAACCGTCTCTTACCAGATGCCGATGGACTGGATTGAGAGCTTCAACGGCGCGGCGGCGGATTTCGTCGAGGGCATCCTGGAAGGCCGCCAGCCCATGATGGACGCCGAGTTCTCGGACGACGTTCTCAGGGCGATCATCGCTATGTACAGGTCGTCGGACAGCGGCGAGTGGGTGGCGCCAAGAGATCTGAGTTAGTATCCGGTCATCCTTGAAAATATGTATCCATTTGGATACGATGGGCGAGCGAACTCTAGGGAGACGATATGAACACAGAGACCTATACGCCATGGGATAGCGCCGAACTACTTACCAATGACGAAATGATTATCGAATACCTGAAGGCCGCTCTCGAAGAAAATGATCCTGCGTTCTTCACGAAGGCTGTCGGAAATGTCGCGCGGGCCAAGGGTATGTCCTCCATCGCCCAGGAAGCACGCTTGGGCCGTCCAAGCCTGTACAAGGCGTTGTCCGGCGAGCGCGACCCTCGAATAGGCACCGTGATGAAGGTTCTCGAAGCTATTGGCGTCCAACTCACGGTCGAATCGAAGGTGGCCTAACACTCCGCTTGCCAAAGCCAATGTCATATCAAGAGAGGAACGAAATGCCCAAATTCGCCGCCAACCTGACCATGCTGTTCAACGAAGTGGACTTCCTCGACAGGTTTGAGGCGGCCGCTCGCGCCGGATTCGAGGGCGTCGAGTATCTCTTCCCCTACGACTACGACGCCGACGATCTGGTACAGCGACTCCAGGCGCATGGCCTGACACAGGTGCTTCACAACCTGCCCGCAGGCGACTGGAACGCGGGCGAGCGTGGCATCGCGTGCCACCCCGATAGGGTGAGCGAGTTCCGCGACGGCGTGGGCACGGCGATAGAGTACGCCACCACGCTCGGGTGCAAGCAGGTCAACTGTCTCGCCGGAATCGTTCCGAGAAGCGTTTCCGCCCAGAGGGCGCACGAGACATTCGTGGAGAATCTCAGGTTCGCCGCTCCCGCTCTCGAAGAGGCGGGAATCCGGCTCGTAATAGAGCCGATAAACACGATAGACATCCCGGGTTTCTTCCTGAATCGCACGCATCAGGGCAGATCCATAATCAGCGAGGTCGCCTCGCCCAACCTGTTCCTCCAGCACGACATCTATCACATGCAGATCATGGAGGGCGACCTCGCCCGCACGATAGAGCAGAACCTGGACGTGATCGCCCACATGCAGCTCGCAGACAATCCGGGCCGACACGAACCCGGCACTGGCGAGATCAACTACCCGTTCCTGTTCGACCTTATAGATTCATCCAACTACGAGGGCTGGATAGGCTGCGAATACGTACCGAGTACAACGACTGAAGAGGGACTGGACTGGATCAGCGCCCACATATAGCCGCTGCTCCATAGCGGTACATACAAGAGAGGACGGCATCCATGGTCACCACAGCGTCCACCACCGCCGACACGGAAGGCTTCATTGACCGCGACCAGGTCTTGGAACAGATTCAGGACCGTGTCCTGTGGCTTTCGATGAACATGGTCCATCACACCAACAACGTTCGTCCCAGCCCGGACGGTGCCAAGGTGGGAGGACACCAGGCTTCCAGCGCGTCCGTCGCCACCATTATGACGTCGCTGTACTTCGACTTCATGCGCCCGGGCGACCGCATTTCCGTCAAGCCGCACGCCGCGCCCGTCTATCACGCTATCCAGTACCTGCTGGACAACCTCGATCCCTCGTACCTGACCATGCTGCGCCAGTACCACGGCCTCCAGGCGTATCCAAGTCGCACCAAGGACCCGGACGACGTGGACTTCTCCACAGGCTCTGTCGGACTTGGCCCTGTTGCTCCAAACTTCGCCGCGCTGGTGGACAAGTACAACAAGGCTCACCTCTTCACCCACTCCAGGGTTGACCATCGCTACATAGCGATAGTGGGCGACGCGGAGCTGGATGAGGGATCGGTCTGGGAAGCCATAGCCGAACCTGAGATGCAGGGGCTTGGCAATGTCCTCTGGGTCGTTGACCTGAACAGGCAGAGCCTGGACAGGGTGATACCCGGAATCCGTGTCCGCGCCTGGCGCGAGATGTTCTACGCCAACGGCTGGAACGTGATTGACGCCAAGTATGGCAAGAAGCTGCAGGCGAAGTTCACCGAACCCAATGGGGAACTGCTCCGGCTGGCGATTGACGAAATGCCGAACGAAGTCTATCAGCGTCTCTTGAGAGTGCCTCCCCAGCGTCTGCGCGAATGGCTGCCCAGGACTTCGCGGTATCCCAGGGACATGGCGCGTCTCGTAGCCCGGTGGGAAGATGACGACCTTCAGGAATCTTTCCGCAACCTGGGCGGACACGATTTCGCCGAACTCCGCGACGCCTTCTCCCAGGTGGACTTCGACACCGGGCCGAACATCGTGTTTGCCTATACTCTCAAGGGCTGGCGTCTTCCCTCGATAGGCGACCCCCAGAACCACTCGGTGATTCTTTCGGCGCGCCAGATGGAGCAGCTGCGCGATGAGCTGAACGTGTCGCCTGGCGGCGAGTGGGACAAGCTCCCCCCTAACTCCACCGCGGGCCGTATGTGCGCGGACACCAGCCGTATGCTCGGAGTGGGGCGCAAGCCCAGGTTCGACGTGCCGGAGATGCGTATCCCGGACGACTTCAACCAGCGATATTCCGGCAGCATGGCTACTCAACAGACCTTCGGTCTGATCATGACTGCCATATCGCGCGAACTGCCCGAAGTGTCCGACCGGATGGTGACTGTCAGCCCGGACGTGGCGAGTTCCACCAACTTGGGCGGCTGGATAAACAAGGTGGGTGTGTGGGGAGAAGAGCGCCAGGAACCGATGCCCGAGGAGTCCATAGTCAGGGCGCTCAGGTGGGAGGAACACGCGCGCGGACAGCACATAGAGCTTGGCATATCCGAGAACAACCTCTTTATGATGCTGGGGCAACTTGGGGCGTCATTCGAGGACAACGGGGAGATGCTCTTTCCGATAGGCACTCTGTATGACCCGTTCATAAGGCGGGGTCTGGACGCCTTCGTGTATAGCGTCTATTCGGGAGCGAAATTCATAGTGGTCGGCACGCCTTCAGGGGTGTCGCTGTCTCCCGAAGGTGGGGCGCACCAGTCCCAGATAACACCGTCCATCGGCACGGAGATGTCCGAGCTGGACTTCTACGAGCCGTGCTTTGGGCAGGAACTTGAGTGGATAATGCTCGCCGCGCTCGAACAGATCAGGCAGCGGAACAGATCTACTTATCTCAGGCTCACCAGCAAGCGCGTTGACCAGGGTCTGCTAAAAATGCCGGAAGACCCGGAGGCGCGTGGACGGCTCAGACAACAGGTTCTGAACGGCGCGTATCGCCTTATTGACAGGAGCGCCAGCCCAGGCTACGACCCGGGTGCGAATGTGGTGCATTTGATGGCGAGCGGTGCGATGATCCCCGAGGCTGTTTCCGCCAGCAACGCACTGCGCGAGGAGGGGATTTTCGCCAACGTGATCAATGTAACAGGGCCGGGACCGCTGTATAGGTCGTACCAGCGCTCGGTTTACGATTCGATGGACGGCCGAGGCAACCTCGATATGTTCATGACCGACTCGATTTCGCCGGACGCTCGAAACGCGCCGGTCGTAACAGTCGTGGATGGACACCCGCACTCGCTTGCCTGGATAGGCAGCGCCTTGAAGACGCACGTCATCCCTGTCGGCGTAACCGAATTCGGACAGTCCGGCTCCCGCGACGAACTCTACCGTGAGTACCGCATAGACAAAGACAGCATAATGGCCGCCAGCTACGCCGCCCTCGGAATGTAAAATGTAATATCAAAGGCAAGGGGAAATGGAAAGCGACATCATTATCAGGCCTGTCAGAGTCGAGCCGCGACCGGGATATCGTATCTGGCTGGAATACTCGGATGGCGTTTCGGGCGAGGTTGACCTGTCCGACATGGTAGGCAAAGGCGTATTCAAGGTATGGGATGAACCGGGCTATTTTGAAAAGGTACACATAACTTCATACCGAGCCATCGCATGGGACGGAAACCTCGATCTTTGCCCTGAGTCCCTGTATATGGAACTCACAGGCAAGACATTTGAGGAATTTCTGGCTTATGAAGAATCTCTGACCGAGGTTCAGCCTGCGCTCGGCGATGCCTGAACTATGCCGCTTCCATGGCGTTACCATAGAGATGCACTTCAGGGAACACGGCCCACCGCACTTTCATGCTAAGTACGGTGGAACTAGGGTTATGGTGGGAATTGAGCCTGTTGAACTCTTGCGGGGCAGACTGCCGCCTCGCATCCGCAGACTGGTTATAGAATGGGCCTCTATTCATCAGGAGGAGTTGCATGAAGCCTGGAGTCAGGCACAGCGCTTTGAGCCAATCAATAGAATCGCGCCGTTGGATTAGAGACGCCGCGATAGCAAGATGAACAAATTCGGAGGAACCCCCTTGACAAAGATTCTCGTTCTACATGGCCTCGGAATGAATATGCGCGGCAAAGTCCAGACGCACATCTTCGGGATCGAAACTCTCGACCAATATGACGAGCGCATCAACGCTTACGCCGACGAACTCGGGGTCGAAGTGGAGATATTCCACTCCAACATCGAAGGCGAAGTCGTAAACAAGATATACGAAGCCCACGAAAGCGGCGACGTAGCAGCCGCACTCTTCAACCCCGCCGCCTACTCCTCCGGCCACCCCGGGGTTATCGCCGCGATAGCCCAGGTGGACTTTCCCTTCTACGAGATCCACATATCCAATCCCTACTCCAGGGGCGGCCAGTCGCAGGTCGCCGGAGTCTCGAAGGGCGTCATTACCGGATTCGGCTTGTTCGGATACTACCTCGGCATGAAGGGCGTCCTGGACTCCCTGTAAGACAGCGCATCGCCATTACCTTAGCGCGAGCTTCACCGGGCCTCTGAACCGATATGCTCGAAATAGCCATCATCCTCGTCATTGCCTTCCTGCTCGGCTCGTTCCCGACCGCGTATATAGCGGGAAGGATATTGTCCGGGGAGGATATGCGCGAGGTTGGAAGCGGCAACCCCGGAGCCCTCAACACCGCCCGGCGAGTTGGCATAGGCGTCGGAGTGGCGGTCCTGCTCATTGATGCGGGCAAAGGCATCCTTGCGGTCTTCATCGCGCTTCAGATGTCCGTCGCCGACCTCTGGGTGTACGCCTCGGCGCTCCTGGTCACTATTGGACACAACTTCTCCCCGTTCACCGGATTCAGGGGAGGGAAGGGCGCCGCCAGCGTGCTCGGCATCTCTGCCTTCATGCTCTGGCACATAACCGCCATCACTTTCGCGGTTGGCCTTCTCGTCTATCTCGTCACCCGCCAGGCGGTCGTGTCCATGACCGTCATCTTCATCGTCCTGAACGCGCTGACCATTGCGACCGGCCAGTCAACCGGCCAGATAGTCCTGTGCATCATACTCTCGCTGCTGGTAGCGGGCACGCATCTGCTGCGCGAACGTGAGCGCGTCTCATCCGCGATCAGAGATCGAGACTGGCGCCGCTTCATGTCCATCGAATAACCACGCGCGACTGCGCCTTGGTCATCCCCCACCGGTGGCGCATCCGAAGCAAAATGAGTAGAATGGCGACCAAATCAAGCGCGGCGCAAAACGAAGCCGCGCAATCTAATTTCGGAGCGCCATTACACCATGAGACTCACCATACTTCTAACCGTGCTTGCTATTCTCGCGTTCGCCGCCGTCGCAGCGTGCGGCTCGGAGGAGCCTGAACCTACACCTGCGCCTCCCGCGCCGACATCCGCGCCCGCGCCCACCGCGGCCCCGCCGTCACAGCCCGCGCCGCCCGCTCCCGCTCCAACTCCTGAACCGGAACTCGCGAGTGGCCCCCCATGGGACTCTCCGCCCTCTATGGTCATTGATTCTTCCAAGAGCTACAGCGCCGTCTTCGAGCTGGAGAAGGGCGAGCAGTTCGAGGTCGAACTGTACGCGGACAAGGTTCCGCGCGTGGTCAACAACTTCGTATTCCTTGCCCAAGAGGGCTTCTACGACGGCGTTACCTTCCACCGTGTGCTGGAGGGATTCATGGCCCAGACCGGCGATCCCACCGGCACAGGGACGGGCGGTCCCGGCTACCGTTTCGAGAGCGAATTCCACCCCGACCTCAGCCACGACAGCGCTGGCATACTCTCGATGGCCAACGCGGGCGGCCTGAATACCAACGGCAGCCAGTTCTTCATCACCTTCAGGGAGACGTCCTTCCTGGACCACCTCAACCCTGACGGCTCTGAGAAGGACTGCGCTCAGCGGGGCGTGTCCTGCCACTCGATCTTCGGCAAGGTCACCAGTGGAATGGACGTAGTGAACAACATCACCCTGCGCGATCCGTCCTCCGCCACCACCCCCGGCGACGTCATAACCACGATCCGCATTATTGAGGAGTAGCTCCAGGATATGCCCAAAGTGCGGGATGCGATTCGAATAGTGCATCGAGATGGCTGGCGGGAGGTTCGAACGCGCGGAAGTCACCGACAATATCAGCACTCGCATAAGCCTGGCACGGTTACGATTGCCGGGCGACGGAGCAAAGACCTTCCCCCAAAGACTTGGAATAGTATAATGAAACAGGCTGGACTACGAGGGGAGAACGTCCCATGATGGAGTTCACGGTTGTAATCGAAAAGAGCGATAATGGATATGCTGCCTATCTTCCGGACCTGCCGGGCTGCGTGGCCGCCGGAGACACGATAGCCGAAACCAAGGAATTGATAGCGGAGGCCGTCGTGTATCACCTGGAACTAATGGCGGAAGGTGGTATGCCCATACCCGAGCCGCATTCATCGGTTCAGGTACTTGCGGTTTATCCCATGGAGTCAACATACCGAAGCCATTTCACGGAACTACGACCGGCGGACACAACCGGAGTTCGAGTCTAGGATGGGAAGCCATGAAATTCGTGATAACCCTGGAAGATGGCGAGGACGGCTTCATAGTTGCCAGTTGCCCCGCTTTGCCAGGATGCTACTCGCAGGGCGTTGACATGGAAGACGCCATTGCAAATATCTCCGAAGCTATTCAGGCATATACCGAAAGCATGAAAAAGCACGGGGAGCCATTGCCATCATACTCTGAACTTCGGGAGATCGAGGTAGCAGTTTAGAATTAGCCCCTTCCTCCGCTACTCTGGCGGGGGAAGGGGCTAATCGCGCTGGGGATATTCTATTCGGAAATCAGGCGCTGCTCTCCATGTTCCTCATCCGTGGATGGGACTGGGTTCTCTGACTATCGTCGTCGCCCGCCTCCACGTTTCCACTCTCCGGAGCGCTTTCAGGAGAGATGTACCTGAAGAAGTATATCCTGCCCGACGCGCCTATCAGGCTGTTGTCATGTATGGGCATCGTGTCCGTAACCGGCTGGTTGTTCACCCTGACCGTATTGGGAAGCACTCGGATCGAGACCATCGTCGCCATATCCGGGCCGAATACGAACGACACCCCGCCGAATCCGGGCAGGTCGAGATCGTCCCCGTCAACCCTGCTGCGCTTCATTATGTTGTCCATCGGCCTGCGCGCTATCGCCGAAAAGTCCACCAGCAGTTCGCCTTCCTCAGTGTATATATAGCCGAACGGAGTGGGCCTCGTCAGCCAGTACAGAACCACCCCAAGCGCCGCTATTCCGATTGCCGCCAGCGCGATTATAATCGCCTCCACGGGGATGCTCGTCTGCGAGTCTTCCACCTGCGGCGGCGGGGCGACTGGTGGAGCCGCTGGTGGCGCGGAAGCGGGTGCAGGTGCAGGGGCCGCTGCCGGCGCGGGTGGAAGAGCCGTGACCGGCGCAGGCGGCTGACCCGCCGACGCCCGAACGGGGAGCGAAGACACCACTATCGAGTCCGTCGAATAGATGTACTGTCTGCCCGCGTATTCGATATTCAGCCCGAATATCACTGAGGACCGAACTTCTGCTGGCGGCCTGTAGTAGATATCGAATCCATACGACTTGCCCAGCGTGATTACCTCATGCGGTATCTTGGTGACTTCGCCCGCGGGCGTGTCATCGCCGCCGCTCACCGACACCGTAACCTCGTCCGCAAGCGCTGTGTAGGGCTGTCCGTTGATGTTCACGAACACCGACGCTATCTTCTCGGTAACGCCCGGCTTCAGCCCTTCCACCATATTGGGAGTCACTTCGATAGTCGGGAAATGCTGGGCCTCGAACTCCGCCAGCGATATTATCGAGTGGCCAACGTCGGGCCAGGACAGACGCAACTCCACGTCGTATCTGCCTTCCTCTTTCAGGGGCGGAAGCGTGAGCGAGAAGTATCCGTCCAGAGGAATAGAGTCCCCCTCCAGGCCCGCGTCATTCAATTCGTGAATGATGGAGTCTCCCGAAGGTCCGGTGACCCGCGCTTCGACCGTCGCGTCCGGCGACACCAGTTCTCCCCTGTCCAGCACTGCGGCAACGATCAGCGTCTCGGGGTGGTCAACCGGCACCGCGCCCATGTCCTGAAGCTCGACGGTGTACCTGTTTGTCAGATGAAGATTCGCCGATACCACCCCTCTGCCGCCGCGCGCCTCCGCCTTCCAGGTACCCTGCGTCGGATCGGTCACTTGCCATATGACCATGTGAGGCAGTTCGATCACCGAGGACGAAGTCCGGTCCCCGTATGAAGATTCCAGCCCGTCCGGGTTCGTTATCCTGAACGACGTCTGTGGGTCTTCTCTTACGAAGATCACGTTCGCCCACCGGGTGCTTGGAACGATGTCCAGATCAACCTCGAACACCGGATTGTCCGACAGGTTCGCTTGCCCGACATGATTCAGCGCCCCCTTGCTCTTCATCCGAAGAGAGCGGTCCATGAACTCTTCGATGCCTTCGGGCATCGTAAGGGTGAAAGACTCGCCGCCGCTGTTCACGCTGATTTTATTCAGGTCCGACACCAGCGCGCTGTTGGTTCCGGGCACTGTCGCCGAGAATACGTTCCAGCCTCTCTTGACTATGGGGTCCAAGGCCAAGGTTATGTCGGTGGACATCTGGTCCGAGGCTGTGTAATCCTCGCTTGCGGTTACCAGGTAGATGCTCGCATCCTCCCGCGCGTGTACCGAGGTCATATAATTGTATATGCTCGTTAATGAGGACACGAGGTCAACCGGGGCGGACGCAGAGCCCGAACCCACGGCAGCGCTCACTTGCGAGCGCAACTCCGCGGAGTCGTCTGCATTCCCATAGAGAGGTCCGTATGTATCGCTCAGATCGTCCGTAAACACGAACACAACAGGTTCATCCTCCTTGAGATTGCAAAGCAATCCTAGAAAGGTATTGACCAATTGATCATTCGCGTCGCCCGACGAGATCGAATAACGGTCTATGGCCACGACGGTCAACTTGTCGAAAAATTGCTGCGCCTCGGCCGTCCGCGAAGATACGCTGCCTAGCGCCAGCAGTGCTACGATTGCCAGTACGGTAAATATCAGTGACTTTTTCATTGAATCCCTCGAATCCCTCTCTCGCACTCGCCTTCTGTGTAAAAGTTAAAGACCTCGTAACCAAATGGGCAAGCTGAAATATGTCCAAGTTTTTTCTTAAACAAGTCTTAAAATTATTCGCCATAGCTGTCGCGCTCGTGTTCGGGTCATACTGCGGTGGAGATGGAGGTGGAACGAAAGATTCCGAGGCCGTGTTCGAGGGGCTGATTACGGGCGTCGAGGTCAGAACGCTGCTCGACCTCGAGTCAATCGAGGTCACGGACGACGAGGGAGTGTCGCTGGAATTTCAAGCCGACGGTCGGCGCTTCATGGACTTCACTCCAAGCCACGTCAGGGAACACATGCTTCAGGGACTCGGGGTGATAGTCACCTACCGCAGATCGGACGATGGCACGCTCTATATAGTCACCATCAGAGACCAGCCTCCCTAAAGTCCCTTCCCCCTCGATGGGGGAAGGTTAGAGCCTGCCCCGTACTTGATACGGGGATGGGGTGATTTCAGCCGCCTCTTGCAGGATAATCGAAAGCCTCGGCCTCTCTAGCCGCCCGCGCTCTCCTGCTGGATATAACGAGGTAAGCGCTTCCCGCCAGCAGCACGATGAAGATGCCCAGGAACACCCATCCGCCCTCCATACCGGGCTCTATCGGCGGGGGCAGCGTTACGATAGGCGCGCGGAAGTCGGTCTGTCCGGCTGTGGGACTGTCTATCTGTATGTGCAGGATCCAGTTTCCCGCTTCCTCGAACTTCATGTTCGCCCGATAGACGGTCGGGCTTTCGGGGTTGTTCACCGCCACCACCTCGAAGTCCGGCTCCGTGACGCTCTCGCCGTTGATCACCAGCGAGCGTTCGGCGACTATCAGTATCCGCGCGTCCGTGACCGACTCCCCGGTCGCAGCCAGCGTCGGCTTCAGCGCGACATTCACGAATCCCACCTGCGGCGCGGGGGGCAGCCACCTTACCGCGACCTCGAAATCCCCGGCTGGCCGCACGAAAAGCGGGTCGAAGTCCTCATCCGACTGCGCCCGCGCGACCGTCGTCATCCCGGCCAGCAGCAGACACAGCCCGACCGCAATAGAGAAGATTCGGAATAATCGGCGCATTGGTTTACGGATGAGGGCTACCTGTTGCAATCATATTTGAAGTGCCCGGGCACTTCTTCACTATATGAAATTGTACCACTACCGACGTTCACGATGGTATTCGAGACCCTTCAACCGCCGCCCTCTATACCTGTCCCTGCATCCAACCGCCTCTGTATGAACCACGAGAAGTACCCATCGTACTTGCGCTGCAACTCTGCCTTCATCCAGTCGTGCCCCGTTATCACCCTTCGGCAACTCGGAGCCCCGCAGTTGCACTCCATCTCATATGGCTCATCATCCGTCATCGCGTAGTCGAATGTGAGCTCCTCGTCCGCCGCTATATCTCGCATCGCTACGAATGCTATCTGACCCTGGAGACCAAGATTCGGCTCGCACGAGTGATTCAGGTGCATCATGCCACCCTCGCGCTCCGCCTGCGTAACCGGCCCGATGAACAGATCCTCTGTCACCTGTATCTCCGAAGGCCCCAACCTGCGCCCCACTTCATCTCGCTGCTCCCGCGTCATAACGTAACCACCCTTCACAACCACTACTTCCCCTTTGCAAATAGCCACCCGCGCGAAAAGCCCACGCCCCTCGATCCCGCTGACGCGCTTTTCAGTCTTCGGAGAAAAATAGGTCAAGTTCACAACTTCACACTCAAGGAACTCTGTCGGAATATCTACTCGACTCTTGCCAAAATCACTTCGTCGCCCTTATCGAGAACATCTGCGGGAACGACTCGTTGTACTTCGTCAAACGCCACCACCCGTCATCGCTCTGTTCTATTGCGGGATGCAACGGATAGCTATTGAACGGGAATTCGTGAAGAAACTCGATCCGCAGTCCTGCGGTCACCAGCGCTGTCACGATTTCACCTAGACTATGTTGCCACTCATAGGTCGGGCTCTCAATCACCTGGGACCCTGCGTAGCTCGGCTCATTGCCGTCGAAGAACAGTTCGTTACGAAGATATCCATACGTCGGTACCATATCCCCTGAGTCCGACTGCTCGAACACATCCGCGAACGGGTGAAATTCTACGATATAGAATGTACCGCCAGGCTTGAGATACTTGCCGATGACTTCTGCCCATCCGTCGAGGTCCGGCAGCCAGGTCAAGACACCGTATGACGTGAAAACGATATCGAACTGTTCGTCGAGCGCGTCCGGCAGATCGTAGATGTTGGAGCGGATGAACCGGGTATCCAGACCCAACTCATCGTTCAGCGACCGCGCCAGTTCGATGGCTGCTTCGGAGAAATCCACCCCCGTAGCCTTTGCATCCAGCCGAGACCAGGACATCGTATCCAGACCGAAGTGGCACTGCAGGTGAAGCAGCGTCTTGCCCGATACGTCGCCAATCTCCCGTCGCTCGATATCCGTGAGCGTTATGCTGCCCGCCTTGAACCCTTCCACGTCATAGAAATCCGACGCCGCGTGGACCGGCGTGCGCTCGTTCCAGTTATTCCGATTGACCTCTAACCGCTTATCCACGGAGCATCCCCCGCATCACCGTAACAGCCTGACCACCCAGCAACACGCGATCTCCGTCCACACGCACCTTCACCTCTCCACCCCGCCTCGACACCTGGTACGCCAGAAACTCCGACTGCCCCAGCCGCGACTTCCAATACGGGCCGAGAGTACAGTGCGCCGAACCTGTAACTGGGTCCTCGTTCACCCCCGTCCCGGGCGCGAAGAATCGAGAAACGAAATCAAAGCGTCCACCGGAGGCGCGGCTTGTGACCATCACTCCCCGGCAAGGGACTTTACCCAGCAAACCAAAGTCCGGCGCGACCCCTCTCACTTCATCCTCCGTGCCCACCTCCACAAGGTAATCGAAGATACTCTTGCCGACATAAACCGGCTCCACCCCGAGCGCATCCACAAGCCCTGCGGGAGCATCCACCGCCTCCGCTGGAGTCGCCGGAAAATCCAGCTCGATCCAGTCCCCCACGCGACTCGCCGTCAGCACACCACTCCTCGTGTGGAAGACAGCCTTCTCATCGCGCGTCAGCTCCCCCGTCTCCCACAGCACATGCGCGCTCGCAAGCGTCGCATGACCGCACAAATCCACCTCCACCTCCGGCGTGAACCATTGCAGATTGTAGCCGTCGCTCTGCCTGTGCAGAAACGCCGTCTCCGACAGATTCATCTCCCCGGCCACACTCTGCATCCACCCCTCATCCCCCTCAGCCGCCATAACACAAACCCCCGCCGGATTCCCCGCAAAGCGCTTTGTAGTGAATGCGTCCACTTGGAAGACTTCTTGTCGCAAGGTCAACCTCCTCAGGATAATCTATCAGCCACAGGGCACGCTCGTTGCGGTGTCCTCAATGCTGACACTGACCAACAGCCCCATACTACCAACGCCGCAACTAAACCGCTAATGGGATTCTCAAGGTGAACGCTCTAGAATCGCTTTACTCTGCTGATTTGGATTCCGCGGAGTCGGTGGCAAATATTGCGATGCTAGCCGCATGACGGTACACTTTGCGGTATGGTATCAAGTATTGGAGACTGGCGTGCGGTATTACACCGATGAGCATGGAAACGAAGTCAGGCTCCCGGACGAGCGACTCAGGCACATACTGCGAAGGCACCCTGAAATGGCATTCCAGATGCACCGCTTCGCCGAAACCCTCGCCAACCCGGACGCGGTGAGAACCTCTAGGTCAGGTTCTGCGGTCCAACTTTACTATCGCTTATATCCCGACCTGCGGGGCAGGAACCGATACATCTGCCTTGTGGTCAAGAGTGAAGAGGATTACTCATTTATACTCACCGGCTACCTGAGCCGAAGCATCCGAGGAGAGTGAGCATGACAACCAAGAAGGTCTTTGTCTCATACGACCACGAAGGAGACATGCTGGAGGTCCTGTGGGCGTTCAGGGAAGGATACTTCACGCCCACCGACGACGACCGTATCCTCAAGCGTCTCGACGACGATGGCGAGGTCATCGGCTTCCTCATCCACGATATGAGCACTCTCACGGAGCCCAGCCCCGTAGAATTCGAGCTTGAGTCCGAAGCCTCCGCTGAAGACGTCACCAACGTCACAGTGCGTGAGGCTGCTAACCGCTTGGGCGTCTCGGAACGCAGAGTGCGCCAACTAGCCCGCGACGGCAGAATTCGTGGAGCTACCAAAACCGGAGCCGAGTGGCTGATTCCCACTCCCGTCGAGTTAATCCCAAGCAAGCGTGGTCCTATAGGAGTCGCAGGACGTACAGAAGTGGTCGGGCAGCATCCAAGCGAGATTTCTCATTAGTCAATGAACGTAGCCTCTCCTGTCGGCATCAGACACCGTAGCTTGGCGGGATAAAAACCAGTTTAAGAGTGAGCGTGATGGATTTTCTTGCCGAGATTTGGGAGCGATTTGGAACTACAATTGCTGCTGTTTTAGCAGTGATTGCTCTCCTAAAGAGCACGAGTAAGGAAGTCCAACAACTGGTGACTGGTTTCTGGAGTTGGAAGGGCTGGACAATTACCGCCAAGGTGTATAGAAACACGAATCGTCGATACAGGGAATACAGGGCAAAGAGCATAATGCGCTGGAAATTGGAAGGAAGCGGTTTACTGATAAGGATTAGGGAGTACGACAGTTGTCTACGAGAATATCCAGGAAAATCAACGCGAGGTCAGTTGGAAGAGATTACCCCTGCCAAGCCATCATGGCTTAATGACTACTACGTGTCGACCGCTTTGGAAGCCCTGTCAACTGAAGAAGGTGTGGTGAAGGCGAAACGCTACTCTGCGAACTCATGGCCGCCCAGACCGGAATTCTATTACTTCGTTACAATTGACGCGAATAGGACTGATTGTGAAGAGGCTGCCAAAATAGAAGCGGATAGCATGTGTAGCGTTTACCAATCCTTCAATAGTTGTCCAAGAGAGCCCAGATTTGAACGCAAAACATCGGCAGAGACAGTTTCCGTTAGGGAAACAAGATTTAAGACCACCCTTTCACTGAAGGACATGGCACCGCCCTGTGACTTTTGTTGGGAGAAAGAGAATCGAGAACGCGACTTACGGATTCTGGTAGATAAAATTACAAAGTATGACCTTGGGGATATAGCAACTCCAGAAATCACAGGAACGAAAGGAGAATTTCAGGAGGCAGTCGCAGACGCGTGCATCGAGAGCCAGTGTATAGCTGAAGCCAAATTGGTCAAGTCAATAGTCAAGCAGGCTATAGACATCCGTCGAGAACAGGTCGCCCGATGTACCTCAAGATTGAATCACGAATGGCGACAGGGTGAAAGAGAAGAACTATCAACAACTCTCAAGGAGTACATCAAGAGCCAAGCAGTAATGTGACGAACTTGTTGTGTTCACATTCTTGTACTGGTCATACCGTGTGGAGTCTAGGATGAGTCTTATCCCACAAAGTAACATCCTCGCTTAATCCAAGTTGGGCTGCAACACGAGAGTGTTTGATTATGTCAGCTTGGTGAGTTGGGCAGAAGTCAATTTTGCAGCCAATTGGTCGTGAGTCACCAGCAGAACCTGACCCAAGCAAGACTTAAGAAAAGTCTCAATAGCCCAACCAGAACCCATCCCACCCCGCCATCCCCGCCGACCTACAAACCCGCCTCCCGACCAAACTCAACCACATCCCCCACTTCCACAACATAGTCAACAACATGATCCGGCGACAGCAGACCGTCTGGATACTCCCGACCTCGCCGGACCCACGCCGCCTTCATCCCGAATCGCTTCGCCCCATCAATGTCGGCAACCGGATTGTCCCCGACGAACATCACTCGCTCCGGATTCGAGAGCCCCATCGCATTCAGCGCATCTCGAAATATATTGGGGTCAGGCTTGGCATAGCCGACCTCCTCCGACACGATGACGAACGGAGCGAGTTGAGTCAGGCCCGCCGCCCGGCACATGTTGTGCTGGCTGCTGGACCCGTTGGTGACGATGCCCCACGGCGCCTGTCGCTCGTTCAGATAGGCAAGATACTCGTTGACTTTCATGTCCGGCTGCACCTGTCGCTCCATCTCTGAGCGATACCACCTGGTCAGCGATTCCATGTCCAAGCCTGCCTCCGGCCACTCGTCGAGCCAGTTCTCAAAGACCCGTTGCCTGCTGACATAGCCGTCGCCGTCCCTCCCGACCATCATCGCCACCGCGTCCTCGCGGGTTACGGGCGTCGTGGCGCGCAAGTACTCATTATAGAAACTACCAGCGAACCTGGCGAAAACGGCCTGCCTGTCCAGCAGCGTGTTGTCCAGGTCGAAAATCAGGCCCTCGACGACGGTGTGCGACTCCTTCCTCACAGCGTATCGAACCCATCCCACCCGGGTATCGCCGCCGACTGCCGCAGCCACTCCTCCATCTGCGTCTCGTCGAACTCGCCCTCGTGGATGTCCACCCAGCGCGCGTCGGGGTCCTTGCCTGAGCCGGGCGGTTCGGGGTCCAGCTCCGAGCCGTTCAGGAAAGTCACCTTCACATAGCGCGTGAAGACGTGATAGCTCACGAACCAGCCCTGGCCCTCGACCCCATACCACGGCGAGTTCCACCTCACCGCCTTCCGCACGTCCGGCACCGTGCGCACGATCAGATCGTCCAACTGCCGACCCAGGCCGCTCTTCCAGCCCGGCATGTGCGCGATATACTTCTGCACCGGAGCGTCCCCGTCCGCTTTCGCTATCTGCGGATTGCCGCCGGACAGCAGCCTCACCTCCCCGCTGTCGCTCGTAGAATCCTTCGTTGACCTCTTGCTCGTCCTGCGTGCCATTGCGTTCACTCCAATCCGCGCCTCGCGCGCCTGAATCCCTAACCCGTTGTAACAGGTACCTCGGTCGGCGGTAACGGCTCTACGCCGTCCTCGGCGCATGACGCTAAGTACACATCAATGGACTTGCGGAATTCCCTCTTCACGCCCTCTACATCAGTCGCTTCCGCTTCTGCGATAGAGTATGGACCGCTGTTGATTACTCTGGCATAGAGCACCTCAGCGACATCGTCGTAGGCGATCTGTCCAACGTAGCCCTTGTACTCCAGCATTACTCATTGCCTCCGATTAGACTGATGAATTCGACGATGTGGCGAACAGTATCCCGTCTCACCTCAGGCCGCGGGTGCGGCCGATGGACTACGATTCTGTGATCGCCCTTTCGGAGCAATACTCGGGAGCCGCCCCGATTGACTACTTCCACTCCCAATGCACTGAGAAGGGCCTCGATCTCTACCCACCTGATGTCCGACGGTGTCGGTCGGACGCGCATACGGTCAAGCGTCCGCAGGTGTCTTCTTCGGATTGACCTATTGTTGACCAATATCTGACATCATCGCAAGAAGATTAGAGATGGCATTGGTGGGCCCGGCAGGGATCGAACCTGCGACCAATCGGTTATGAGCCGACCGCTCTACCACTGAGCTACAGGCCCACGTGAGGGGGTAGAAACTAGCCTAACCAAACCTTTAGAAAAGTGTCAAGTTCAGAAACTCCTTGCAAACTCCCCCTGTCTGGGATATAAATTGCGGCGGCAAATGGAAGAGGAGGTTACCCCATGAAAGCCGCCCGAATCAGCGCTCCCAAGACCTGGGAGATAATGGACGTTGACACGCCCGCCATCCAGGACGGGCAGTGCCTTATCAAGCTCGAACGATGGTCCGTCTGCGGAAGCGACATCCGCCACGGATACGGAGACGTCTATCCCGAAGAAGAATACCCCATGCGCGTCGGAGGCCCCTGCCACGAGTGCGCCGGCACCATAGTCGAAAGCCGTAACGATCAGTTCCGTGAGGGCCAGCGCGTCATAGTGCTCCCTGGCATTGACGGCAACGGCGGCCTCGTCGAATACATGGCGAGTACACCCGACCGCATGGTCGCCCTCCCCGACGAGGGCTCCCTCGACGACTGGATAATGTGCCAGCCCTCCGGCACCGTGCTCTACTCCTGCCAGCAGATGGACACCATTCTCGGCAAGCGTGTGCTCATCTTCGGGCAGGGCAGCATCGGCCTGTCCTTCACCGCGATCACCGCCCGCTCCGGCGCGCGCCAGGTCATAGCCGTGGACCTCGAAGACTACCGCCTCGAGTACTCGAAGAAGTTCGGCGCGACCCACACCATAAATCCCACGAAGGAAAACCTCGACGAGGCAATAGCCGAGATAACCGGTGGACGCGGCGCAGAGATCTCCGTAGAGGCCGCCGGATACCCCGACACCCTCAACAATGTCTTCAAGCACGTCTCCAAGTTCGGACGCTGCATCATCTTCGGACTGATAGGCGGCACCGAGGAGACCACCCCGCTCCACTTCAGGCAGTTCTTCGGAAACACGCCCACCATCATCCCCACCGCGGGCGCGGCCAGCGGCGACGCCGTAGGACACATTGAGCGCATGGTCGAACTCAAAGAGCGCGGCTGGTGGGACCCGGGCGAAATGGTCACCCACCGCACGTCCTTCGACGACGTGAAGACCGCCTACGATATGTACGAAAACCGCGACGACCAGATCGTCAAGGTAGTGATGAGCATGTAACTGCCCATACCCACCGTCATTCCCGCGAAGGCGGGAATCTATGGGTGGGAAGGACCGGCGTGACAGCCAGGCAACAACCCCCTCTCCCCGAGGGAGAGGGCTGGGGTAAGGGTGAACAACTGATAACTAACAACTAAAGACTAACAACGGAGGAACTCCCCAATGAAAGCAGCCCGAATCAGCGCCCCCAAGACCTGGGAGGTATTGGACATCGAAACCCCCGCCATCCAGGATGGGCAGTGCCTCATCAAGCTGGAAACTTGGTCCGTGTGCGGCAGCGACATCCGCCACGGCTACGGCCCCGTCCACCCCGAGGAAGAGTACCCCATGCGAATGGGCGGCCCCTGCCACGAGTGCGCCGGCACCATAGTCGAGAGTCGCACCGACGAGTTTCAGGTCGGACAGCGCGTCATAGTCCTCCCCAGCAGGGAAAGCACCGGCGGACTCGTCGAGTATCTCCCCGGAACGCCTGACCGCATGGCCCTGCTCCCCGACGAGGGCGACATTGCCGAATGGGTCATGTGCCAGCCCTCCGGCACCGTTCTCTACTCCTGCCAGAAGATGGGAACCATCCTGGGCAGAACGGTCGTCGTATTCGGGCAGGGCAGCATCGGACTATCCTTCACAGCTATTACCGCCCGTGCGGGTGCGCGCAAGGTCATAGCCGTTGACCCCGAGGACAACAGGCTCGACTTCGCCAAACGCTTCGGCGCAACCCACACCATCAACCCAACCAAAGAGAACCTCGATGAGGCGATGGCCGAACTCACTGGCGGCGAGGGCGCGGAGATAGCCGTCGAGGCCGCCGGATACCCCGACTCCCTCAACAACACCTTCAAGCACGTCAGCTCCAACGATGGTCGCGTGATCATCTTCGGTATCCAGGAAGGCGGCGGAGACGGCACGATTCCCCTCCTCTTCCGAAATATGTTCAAGGAGGGCGTCACCGTCGTCCCCACCCAGGGCGCCGCCAGCGCCGACGCCATCAACCACATCGAGACGATGGTCGAACTCAAGCAGCGCGGCTGGTGGGACCCGGGCGAAATGGTCACCCACCGAATGAACTTCGACGACGTAAAAGCCGCCTACGACATGTACGAAAACATCGAAGACGACGTGGTCAAAGTTGTCATGAGCATGTAGCCGACAACTGTGAAAGCCCCCTCTCCCTTAATGGGAGAGGGTTGGGGTGAGGGTGTCAGGTCAGATGCTCACCAGAGCAGAACGGTCCTAGAGTGTGTGGAGGCTCACCTTGTCCGACACGGAGCGTCCATTCACCTTGAACGCCCAATTGACCGGGGATGTATGCTGTATAATCACATCATCCCCGCCGAGGTTCTCACTATGGATGCTCCCGATACTCTCTCCATGCTGGAGCGCAAGCCGCTCCTCATCCTCATAGACGGCCACGCGCTCGTTCACCGCGCCTGGCACGCAATACGCCAGCCCCTCAATCTGCGCTCCACCGGCGAAGACGTTCGCGCCATCTTCGGCTATATGAACATATTCCTCAAGACGCTCAGCGACTGGGATCCTACCCACATAGCCGTAACCTTCGATGTCTCCGCGCCCACCTTCAGGCACGAGCGATTCGCCCAGTACAAGGCGCACCGCCCGCCCACTCCTCCCGAACTCAGGCCGCAATTCGACCATATCAAGGACCTCATGCGCGCCTTCCGCGTGCCCATATTCGAACAGGCCGGATACGAGGCCGACGATCTTCTCGGCACCCTCTGTCGCCAGGCCGGCGAGCAAGAGGTCGAGACTATCGTCCTCACCGGCGATACGGATACTCTCCAGCTCGTATCCCCCTGGGTCAGGATCCTTCTCAGCCACGCCGTGGGCAACAGGACGCTATACGACGAGACCGCGGTCAAGGAACGCTATGGCGGACTCGGCCCGGAGGTCGTCGCGGACATCAAGGCGCTCGAAGGCGACTCCTCCGACAATATCCCCGGCGTCCCTAGGGTCGGGCGCAAGACTGCCATCAAGCTCCTGCTCGATTACGGCTCCATACAGGGCATATACGACCACCTGGACGAGGTGAAACCTCCTAGCGTGAAGAAGAGCCTCACTGAGAACAGGGACGTCGCATTCGAGGCGCAGTTCCTCACCACCATCAAGCTCGACGCCGATGTCGCTCTCGACCTGGACCGGTGCAGATTCGGCGACTACTCCCGCTCCGAGGTCATAGACGTGCTCAACACGCTCGAATTTCGCAGCATGATAGACAGAATCCCCTCGCCCGACGGCGCGGACTCCGCCCAGGGCGCGTTCGACCTCGATGCCGACACGCCCTCCGTCAGCTACATCACCGTGGACACCGACGACGAACTCGATGCTCTGGTCAAGGCCATAGATACGTCGGATGGCTTCTCCTTCGACACTGAGACCACCTCCAAGGACCCGATGCTCGCGCGGCTCGTCGGCCTGTCGTTCTCCACCGAGCCGTGCGGCGGATGGTACGTTCCGGTAGGCCACGCCGAGGGCCAGCAACTCCCGCTGGACAAGGTATTGGACAGGCTTGAGCCGATATTCACCAACCCCGACGTGCCCAAGACCGCCCACAACGCCAACTACGACATGATGACCCTGGAGAACCACGGCATAAAGGTCGAGGGCCTTGCCTTCGACACGATGCTCGCTGCCCACGTGACCGGAGAGCCGCAGGTAGGTTTGAAGGACCTCACGCTCAAGTTCTTCGGCCATACCATGACCCCCATTACCGACCTCATAGGACGCGGGCGCAAGCAGGTGACCATGGCCGAGGTCGAGATAGCAAAGGCCGCCGACTACGCCGCCGCTGACGCCGATTTCACCGAACGCCTCAGGCGCGAGTTCGAACCAAGGATAGAGGAACTCGCCCTCGGCAACACCCTGCGCCAATACGAGATGCCCCTGGTGTCCGTGCTGATAAGAATGCAGCGCGACGGCGTCGCAATAGACGTAGATACCCTGAAGCGTATGTCCGACGAACTCAGCGATAACCTCGACACGATTCGTAACGACATGTACGAGACCATCGGCCATGAGTTCAACCTGAACTCCTCGCAGCAGCTAGGCGACGTTCTCTTCAACGAACTGCGTCTGCCCACGCACGGCATCAGGCGCACCAAGTCCGGCTACTCCACCAACGCCGCGACCCTCGACGACCTCAAGCACAGGCTGGACGTCGGCGACATACCGGACGCCGACCCGCGCTCCTACATCGTCATGAACGGGATTCTGGATCACAGGCAGCTTTCTAAGCTCAAGTCAACCTACGTTGACGCCCTCCCCGAAATGGTCAACCCTGACACCGGCAGGATACACACCAAGTACAACCAGACCGGCTCCGCCACCGGGCGAGTCTCGTCCAACGACCCGAACGTGCAGAACATCCCTGTCAGGACCGAACTCGGTCGCCAGGTGCGGAAGGCGTTCATAGCTCCCAACGCGCCTGATTCGACCCTGCTCGCCGCCGACTACTCTCAGATAGAACTGCGCGTCCTCGCCCACTACTCCAGAGATCCCTCGCTTTTGGAGGCATTCCACAGGGGAGAGGACATTCACAGCGCCACGTCCTCCCTTGTCTATGACGTTCCCATCTCTGAAGTAACGGCCGATATGCGCCGCTTCGCCAAGATACTCAACTTCGGCGTGCTGTACGGCTTGACCGCCTACGGCATATCCCGCCAGACTGACCTCAACCCCGAACAGGGACAGCGCTTCATAGACCTGTACTTCGAGCGATACCCGGGCATACGGAGCTACGTCAAGAAGACCGTGGAGGACTGCAAGATAAGGGGATACGTCGAGACCGCGCTCGGACGCAGGCGCTACCTGCCCGATATAAATACACGCAACTTCCACGTGCGCCATGCCGCCGAGCGCGCCGCCATCAACATGCCCATCCAGGGCACCGCCGCCGACATAATCAAGATAGCCATGATACGCATAATGGAGCGCATGACCGAGCTCGATATGCGCTCGAAGATGATCCTGCAGGTACACGACGAACTCATCTTCGAAGTCCCTAAAGATGAACTTGACCCCATGCGCGCCATCGTGAATGAACTCATGCCCGCGTCCCTGCCGATGGAAGTCCCCCTGATAGTCGAAACAAAGACCGGCAACACCTGGGGCGACCTGGACTGATCTGGAGAAGCGAGTGGAAGAGATATTCGGCCTCGATACCGACATCATCATGCTGGGGACGCTGGCCGGTTTCCTGGTCATCTTCTTCGGTGTCGGGACGCTCGCGGTTTTCAACCGCATAGTTCTCAAGATAGGTCTGCGGAACATACCGCGCAGGCCCGCGCAGACCGCCCTCATTGTCGTGGGGCTGATGCTCAGCACGCTCATCATATCGTCCGCGCTCGGAACCGGCGACACGCTCAACCACTCCATCAGGAGCTCGGTCACCGACGGTCTGGGCGAGATAGACGAGATACTCACCGCCAACCTGGGCGACTCGCTCGGACTCACGGGTAGCAGCCCATACTTCCCCGTGCATACCCTGGACACGCTGCGCGAACAGCTTTCGGGGTACGACAAGATTGACGGCCTGCTTGCGGGCGTCTCCGAGAACGCGCCCGTGACGAATCCTGCCAACGGGGAGAGCGTCGCGCGCATGAATATCCTCGGAATCGAGACCGCCGACCTTGGTGTCTTTGGCCCCGTGTCCGATACCGGTGGGGCCGCCGTGAATATATCCGCGCTCACCGGAAACAGCGTGTTCATCAACGAGAAGGCCGCCGAAAGCCTCGAAGCGTCCACCGGCGACCGGATAACCATGTTCCTGGAAGACTCTCCGGTAGAGTTGAACGTGGCCGGAATAGTGGCGGACGGCGGACTGGCTGGAGAGGACGAGACCGCGCTGCTCTCGCTCTCGCAGGCCCAGGCTCTATTCGACCAGCCCGGCGGCATAAACACCATCCTAGTTTCCAACCTGGGCGACGAACGCTCCGGGGCCGACCTCAGCGAGGAAGTCACCGAACGTCTGAGGACTCTGCTGACCGACCGGGACGTGGCGCTCCGGATAAAGGACACGCTCGATGTCCCCGCCGTTCTCGCGGACGTACGCGAGCGCGCCGCGGACCTGCCCGAAGCGATGAAAGATGACCTGCTCGACGCCACGGACCTGTTGGAGTCCGACGGGCTGAATACGGAACAGGAGTCCCGCCTGGTGTCCCACCTGGCAGACGACGGGATTGCGGCGCAGCTTCTTCTGTCCTTCGAGGCCAATACGGACGACCCACAGCAGGTGTTCGCCGCGTTCATTCTGTTCAACGAACTGAAGATACTCAGCGTCCAGGACATCAAGGCCGACCTGCTGGACCTGGCTAACACCGCTTCCAGCGGCATAATGTCCATCTTCATCATCTTCGGCCTCTTCTCGATGATGGCCGGAGTGATGCTGATATTCCTGATATTCGTGATGCTGGCCGCCGAGCGCAAGCCGGAGATGGGAATAGCGCGCGCCGTAGGTATGCGGCGTCGTCACCTGGTGCAGTCGTTCGTCTATGAGGGAATGGCATACGACCTGATGTCCGCTCTCGTGGGCGCGCTGCTCGGAATCGGGGTCGGAATGGCGATGGTCGGCATAATGGCGAACATATTCAGCGACGATGACGACGGCTTCCGGCTATTGATGAACTATCGCTGGCAAAGTTTCGTCATATCCTACTGCATCGGCGTCATCCTGACGTTCATTACGATATTCTTCTCGGCGTATCGCGCGAGCAGGCTGAACATAATCTCCGCAATCCGCGACCTGCCGGACACGCTGCAATCACGGGTACAGGAATCCAGGCTGCGAATCATCGGGCGGGCTCTGGCGTCGCCGTTCCTGAGCCTGCTGGCCGCGTTCCGCCATCTGAGGCGGGGACGGGTCGGCGCGTTCTTCATCAATCTGCTTCTGGCGCTCCTGAAGATACTGCCTCCGGTCTGGGCCGCGCTTGTGCTGTGGTCGCTCGTTAGGATATCCACGGGCGCTCTCTCCAGGGGCTGGCTGACGTTCATACTCGGCGCCGGCCTCGCCGCGCTGGGACTCTCACTCAAGCAACTTGCCCCCTACACGATAGGCATTACGGTCTGCCTGATAGGAATAGGCCTGATGCTCAGATGGATGTTCGACCGTCCATACTGGGATGCCCGGAGACAGAACCTGGCGACCGTGGGCGCGCTTCTGCCGCTGTTGGCGTTCTATCTGGTAGTGGGCATTGCAAAGGGCCAGGCTCTGACCGTTGCGCTGGCGGTCGTCGTAGGAGCGTTCGAGCTTGTGCGACAGGTCGCGCTTCGCGGAGAAACCGCGGTGACCGACCTCGAATCTCGCAACGCTTTCACCTTCACCGGTCTGGCGCTTCTGCTGTTCTGGGGAACGCCCTTCGACTCGCTGGACTGGATAACGCCGGAGATGAGTTCGAACATAGAGATGTTCTTCGTGTCCGGATTGTGCCTCGTGATGGCGCCCGTCTTCGTCATCGTGTACAACGCAGACCTGATAACGGACATACTGACCGCGATATTCGGTCGTTTCTCGCGGATCCGTCCCGCGCTCAAGACCGCTATTGCCTACCCGCTCAACTCCCGCCTCAGGACCGGGCTCACCTTGGCTATGCTCGCTCTGGTCATCTTCACGCTGATAGTCATGTCATCGCTGACCACGGCCTTCAGCGCCGCGCTGGAAGACGTGGACGCCGTTACCGGCGGTTGGGACATCGTCGGATCGGTAAGCTACAACAATCCCATAGAAGATATAGAGTCCGAACTGCCCGGCGCGCTGGGCGCTGAGATAGAAAAGGTGTCCGCCGTCGGTGGATACACCTCCATGCCCGTTGACCTGCGGCAGGTCGGCGCCGAGAACCAGGAGTGGCGCTCTTACACTGCCAGGGGAGCGCAGGACTCGTATCTCAGCAGTACCGGACACGACTTCAAGATAATCGCGGACGGATACGGAGATACGAAGGAAGAGATATGGAACGCCGTTCGGACCACCCCGAACCTCGCGGTGATGGACGCATTCGCCATCCCGTCACGTGAGGGTGGAGGGTTCGTCATCGGCGGCCCCGAATTCCGGGTCGAGGGGATGTTCATAGAGGACGAGAGCATGGAGCCGCTGGAGATCGAGGTCCGCGAGCCACGCAGCGGGGCAGTCGCGCGCGTGACGGTCATCGCGGTCATGGATGTGTTGTCCGACCAGTTTGGCGTGGTCATGTTTCCCAAGAGCGTACTGGACGACATATCGCCCGACGAACTGCCTGTAACGACCTACCGCTTCAAGTTGGACGATGACGCGGACGCCGCCGCCATAGCGGACAAGCTGGAGTCGGCGTTCGTGGAAAACGGCCTGGAGCCAACAGTGCTGGCCGATGACCTGGAGGAACAGCGCGAGGCCAACATCGCCATAAATCGGCTGCTTCAGGGGTTCATGGCGTCCGGCCTCTTGGTGGGCATCGCGGCGCTCGGCGTAATCAGCCTTCGCTCGGTGGTCGAAAGACGACAGCAGATAGGAGTCCTGCGCGCCATCGGCTACCGCCGCGGCATGGTGTTGGCGAGTTTCCTCATGGAATCTAGCTTCATCGCGCTGCTGGGCATATTGATCGGCGTGGGACTGGGCGCGCTGCTGTCCTACAACCTTGTAGCGGACATCGCTGACGTCGTTCCCGGCCTGTCGTTCACCATTCCATGGCTTCAGATAGCGATAATAGTCGCCATAGCCTACGCCTTCTCGCTTCTGATGACCTTCCTGCCCGCGCGACAGGCGTCCCGTATATACCCCGCCGAAGCGCTCAGATACCACTAGGAGAACCGCATGACAGACAGCGTTGACACCCCGATAGTTATCGCATCCGGCATTCACAAGACCTATAACAGCGGGAAAGGGGTCGTAGTCCATGCCATACGGGGCATAGACCTCACGGTGGAGCGGGCCGAGGTCGTGGGCGTCATGGGGCCGAGCAGCTGCGGCAAGACGACCCTGCTCAACTGCCTGTCCGGCCTGGACGACATTGACGAAGGGGAGATCAAGATAGGCGGCGTATCTCTCAGGGGCATGGACGACGACACTCGAACCGACTACCGCGCCCGCGAGATGGGGTTCGTCTTCCAGCTTTACAATCTGCTGCCGGTGCTGAGCGCGGTCGAGAACGTGGAACTGCCGATGCTCGTCGGGGGAGTCAACTCGCGCGAGGCGAGGCGGCGCGCCATGGACTCGCTGGAGATGGTGGGGCTGGGCGACTGGGCGGCGCACAGGCCCGCGGAGTTGTCGGGCGGTCAGCGCCAGAGAGTGACCATCGCCCGCGCGCTGGTCAACGACCCTGAGATAATCTGGGCGGACGAACCCACCGGCGACCTCGACTCGGAGACTGCCCAGGAGATAATGGAGCTGATACTGGACCTGAACGAGCGCAACCGGCAGACTTTCATCATCGTCACCCACGCGCAGGAAATCGGCGACCAGTGCCACCGGATCGTCAGGATGCGAGACGGCATGATAGAAGAGCGGTAGAACGGGTTTCAGATTTCCCCGCCGATTCTCGATGCCTCATTTCTACTATGGCATAATGTGTAATGGACACGCATGAAAGGAGAACGCTCATGGCCAGCGCAGACACCCAAGAGAGACTCCAGACTCTAGTCAAAGAACTGCCCCCCGAGCTCCACGAAGACGTAATCAGCTACATCGAGTCCCTGCTTCCTGAAGAGAAGCCCAAGGACAAATATCTTCGCTTGGACTGGGGAGGCGCGCTCAAGGGACACTATGACGGCTACACCTCTGTGGAACTTCAGAAAGAGATTCTGAATATATGGGAGGATATGGCAATGAAAGGAGTGAGTGGTTATACTCCGAGAGACGATGTATCTGGTTGATTCCAACATAGTCTTGGAATTCCTGTTGGAGCAGGAACGCGCGGATGAAGCTAGAGCATTCCTTCAAAACTCTCCATCGCAATTTCTGTTCATCACGGAGTTCGCGCTGTATTCGATTTGTCTGTCTCTGACCCGTCGGAAGTTGGACGGAATCTTGTTGCGATTCCTCGACGACCTCGATAATGGCGAAGTAAATATCGTTCGCCTGTCTCCCGATGAACTAAAGGACGTGATAACAGCCTGCGAGGAATTTAACCTGGACTTCGATGACGGTTATCAGTACGTAGCCGCTAGGAAACACGGACTAACTCTCGTAACATTCGACCGCAATTTCACTCACACAGACATCGAGAGAGTATCCCCCTCGCAACTGGCGTGAATCTATCCAATCTCAGCCGCCAGTTCTCGCGCCTGACTTGCGAACCGCTCCGCCATCAGGCTGCTCGCTCCCGTGTACTGAGTGGGGTTCAGCAGAGTCTCTATCTGTTCGGCGGTAAGGTTCTCCTGGACGTCTTCGATCTCGGAGAGCGCCTCGGTGAACGGCTTTCCCTCGACGACGGACTCCTGCGCCGCGTCGTATATCGCGTCGTGCGCCCGCTGCCGGCCTATGCGCCGGCCTAGCTCCAGCATCAGCGCCTCCGACATGATCAGCCCGCCCGATAGGTCCAGGTTCTGGCGCATCCGCTCTGGGAACACCCGTAGCCCGTCGAATAACTCGATCATGTACTGGAGCATATCCCCGGTTAGTATGGCGGCCTGGTTGAGCGCTCTGTCCATCATTACGCTCGTCGTGCGGTCCGCTTCGTGCTCGGTTATCATCGCTTCCAGCGCGAGCGGGACCAGCGCCCGTATCTGCGCCGCGGACGCAACCACATCCTGGCCCAGCTTCGGATTGCGCTTCTGCGGCATCGTGCTGGACCCGACCGTTCCCGGTGGTACAGGCTCCTCCACCTCGCCGAACTCCTGCTTCATCAGCGTGTACATCTCCCGCCCTATCTTCGAGCAGGTCGCTGCCAGCATTCCCAGTATCATCACGTACTCGCCCAGGTGGTCGGCGGTCGTGCGAGACGGCATCGGCATCGGGCGCATATCCAGCTTCTCGGCCATCTTCTCCTGCACTTCCAGCCCGATTGGCCCGAGCGATCCGAGCGTCCCCGCGCCTCCGCCCAGCATCGCCACGAATACTCTACTCTCGCAGCCCCTGAGCCGTTCTATGTGCCTGGCGAGTTCATCAATCCACACCGCCACCTTCAGCCCGAACGTCGCCGGAACCGCGTGCTGGCCGTGCGTTCTTCCGGGAAGCGCGTAGTCCTTGGTTTCTTCGGCAAGGTCGCCGAACAGCGTGAGTATCTTCGCCAACTGGGACAGGTATGTGCGGTGCGCCTTGCGGAGTTGTAGCAGCTTGCCCGTCTGGGTGATGTTCTGGGTCGTCGCTCCCCAGTGGACGTAGCCGCCTGCGTCACCGTCACACACGCGGTCGAGCTCCCATATCAGCGGCACCAGCCCGTGTCCCGTCCGCGCCAGACCCTCTTGAATCGCTTCCCTGTCGAGGTATTCCAGCCTACACTTGCGCGTTATCTCTTCAGCCGCGTCCACCGGAACGATGTCCAGTTCAGCCTCAGCCTGCGCGAGCGCCGCCTCCACGTCCAGCCAGGACTGAAGTCTCTGGTCGTCCGAGAACAGGTCGCGTATGCCCGGGTCTTCCATCCTGAGTGCGGTGGGTTCCTGCTGCATGAGTCGAGCCTCCTGATACAGGGCAATCGCATCTAAATTTCAGTGATACTATAAAGTCTGAGTTATATCGTGCAGGGCGTGTAGCAGGGCTCTGCTGGGGACGCTGCAGGGGAGTTCTGAGCCCTGAATCACCCTGCATTTGCCTGAATCCGTAGCTAAATGACTGAAAATAATTTTTCCGTCGAGTATGTCATATATTCTAATTTATGGTTTTCGAGATTCATGACGATGGGTGTCGGATCGAAAGTGTCGGGTTGTGGCGGTATTGTAGCTGAATCAGTACAAATGTACAAGGTTGGCTATCAGCGGAGAAAATTGCATAAGTGGGACCGTCGCGGTCGCGGGCCTCCCCACATCTGGATTCCCGCCTTCGCGGGAATGACGATTGGGTGTGCGGGAATGACGATTGGGCGCCGCAACGGACTTTTGCAATTGTCTCTATCAGCGCCGTTTTAGATGCAGCTGCCCAAGCCAAGCACGGCCTTCGTACTGGTTCCAGGGTAAGGATAAGCTAACTGCGTTCCAGATGGCTCGTATCATTGAACCTGCTGATCCGGGCGACATTCACGTTCCCGAGCGCGTGTCCGTCCAGATGCCACTTGTCCACGTCTATGCTGAAGTCGAACACTCCGGTGTTGCGCACCGACAGTCCCCATAGCCGGTTGGATCCCACGAGTTGGGCGAAGAAGAACTGCATGATACCGCCGTGCGACACGACGAGAACCTGGTGGTCGTTGTCGTGGTCTGCGATGAGCCTGTCAATCACCCGCTGGGCGCGAGTTCTCTTTTCGGCCAGCGTCTCCGCTCCCTCCACGATGTCCATGTTGCGGGTCTCGGCGAACTCCACGGCGATTTCCGGGTAGCGTGTCTCTATATCCTCCCAATTCAGCCCAGAGAATATCCCCACATCGGTTTCCATGAGGTCGTCCCAGCACACGATGGATTCTTCCAGCCCGATGTGCGCCGAGGCTATCCTGGCGGTATAGAGAGTACGGCTGAGCGGGCTTGCGTATATGCGCGAAGGCCGGTATCCCTCCGCCTCGAACCACTTGCCGAGCCTGGAAGCCTGATCTCTGCCCGTGTCCGTTAGCTGGGTGTCGTCGCGCCCCTGCCAGCGTCCGGCGGCGTTGCCCGTGCTCTCTGCGTGTCTGACTATTCTCAGTTCCATATTCTCACCGCATGGGAATATAGCATATATGATAAGATGGATGTAAATTTTGAAATTGACAAAGTGCCGGGTGGGGAATACAAATGTTGAAGGAAGATTTGACGAAGGGCCCGACCAAACCTTCTGTCCAAAATGGCGATTGGCCTCTGGTGGACAAGATATTGCGAATATCGGAGTCCATACCTGAGGAAGAGTTCACGATGTTCCCTCCGGACTTCACCGAAAACTTGGACCATTACCTATATGGTAGCCCTAAGAAGTCAAAGAGTGAATGATTGGCCGCGAGCGGGAAGTGTTTGTGGATTCGTTATTCTGGATAGCTCTACTGCTTCCAGGCGACCAATGGCGAAACCACGCCATAGAAGCGCAAAATTCATTGGACGATAACACTCGCTTTGTTACGACCACGGATGTACTCTCTGAATTACTCGCTGCCGCGTCACGCGGCGGGCCGCAGGTTCGCAGAGGCGCGGTGAGGATGGTGCGCGAGATCATGAATGACTCTCGAACCTTGGTGTTGGCTCAATCATCCGATATGTTTGAACAGGGATTGGCGTTGTACGAGAGTAGAGCGGACAAGCGTTATAGCCTTGCCGACTGCGTTTCGATGAGCGTAATGAGGGAAAGAGGAATTACGGAGGTGCTTACGCGTGACCGCGACTTTGAGAGCGAAGGTTTTTTATGCCTGATGCGTTGACCATGGCAACCTGCCTACGGCAGCCGTCTCACCCTCCCCAGCCCCAGCCCGCTCGCGACGCTCACCCCCAGCAGTATTGACCCGTTTATCAGCAGCGTCAGCGGCGCCCCGAACCTCTCGCCCATCGCGCCTACTCCCAGGTGTCCCACGGGCCCGACGCCTATACTCAGTACCCACGATCCCATCGCCCTGCCGCGCTCTTCGTTCGATACATTCTCCTGCATCAACGTCCTGTTAAGTGTGTCTATCGCCATTGCGCAGGCGTTGATAAACGAAAGGATCAGAACGAACGAAAAGAAGTTGCCGCCCAGTGAAAATGCCATCTCGCCCGCCCCGAACGCGCCCGCGATTATGAACAACATCAGCCCCTTTCGCCTGAAGGTGCCCATTCCTGCCAGAACGATCACCCCGATGATCCCGCCGCCCTGCCGGAACGCGCTCATTATGCCCAGTCCGACTGCCCCGACTCCCAGCACGTCCTTCGCGAACACCGGCAGAAGGCTCTGGTGGGTGAATCCAAATATCTCCGTCACCCCGGCTAGTATCATCAGAGTCAGGAGTATGCGGTTCGTCCGCAGAATCTCCACGTATCCCACCAGATTTTGCAGGACGGACTGGGTTGTACGGACCGCCGCTATTCCCGGCTCCCGCGTCCATATCAGCACGCCCAGCGACAGCGCGTAGCAGACTCCGATTGCCATATACTGGTTGCCGATGCCCGCGCGCTCGATGATCACTCCGGCGACCAGCGACCCCGCTACGCCGCCAATCTGCTGGCTGAGCGTCGCCAGCGACATACCGTTCAGTGCCGACTCCGGCCCCACGATGTCGTAGGTGTATGCCTGCCTCAGGGTCATCGTGAACGCCCACACGCATCCCATCCCCACGCTCAGCGCGATTATGGGCCACACGGGGCCGTAATACACATAGAGAACCAGGCCGGTCAGCCCGGCTAACGCCGCTCCCAGCAGAGTTACCCAGCGTATGAAAATCCTGCGGTCCACCCGGTCCGCCACCGCGCCCGAAACAATTCCCAGGAAGAAGAAAGGCGCCATCCGCGCCGCCGAAGACACCCCGACCCAGAAGGCCGAGTCAGTAAGCTCGAACACCACCCACCCAAGCGCGACGAACTCCATGCCCATGCCCACCGACTGCACCACAGTCGCCGTCCACAGGAACCTGAAGTCCCTGTGCTGAAAAGAGGCGGCCCAGCCCCTTCTGGTTGAGATACGTGAAAGCATTGACATGATGAGTTCACAGTGTACAGTTGCCCGTCCGACATTTGTAAGCCGATTTTGGACTGCTACTCCGGTTGATATATAATCCATTACGACATCCGAACACTATCCCCTGGAGAGAGCCGATGACAACCGCAGTTAAAGTTGACCTGAAGAAGAAAAGCAGAGTCGTTACGGAGGGCCCGGACCGCGCCGCCGCTCGCGCGATGTTGCGAGCCACCGGACTCGACGATGACGACATGGAAAAGCCGTTCGTCGCGATCAGCAACCTGGCCTCCGACGTTACTCCCTGCAATGTGCATCTGAACCGCCAGGCCTTGAAGGTCAAAGAGGGGCTTCGCGACGCGAACAGCGTCCCCTTCATGTTCGGGACAATCACTATCAGCGACGGCATATCCATGGGCACCGAGGGAATGAAGGCGTCGCTTGTCAGCCGCGAGGTGATAGCCGATTCCATAGAGACAGTTACCTTTGGCGAGAGCATGGACGGCCTCGTCGTCGTTGCCGCCTGCGACAAGAATATGCCCGGCGCGATGATGGGCATAGCCCGTTGCAATGTGCCTTCCGTGTTCGTTTATGGCGGCGCTATCATGCCCGGAAACTGGAACGGCGAGGACATCAACATACAGGATATGTTCGAGGCCATCGGCGCGTACTCGCAGGGCAAGATAACGCTCGATGAGCTCATCGGCATGGAGCGCGTCGCCTGCCCGGGCGAGGGTGCCTGCGCCGGAATGTTCACCGCCAATACCATGTCCTCCGCGATAGAGGCTATGGGTATGTCCGTGCCCGGCGCCGCCTCGATTCCCGCCATTGACCCGCGCAACGACGAGGTAGCATTCGACACAGGCAAGGTCATATACGATCTGCTCGAAAAAGACATCAAGCCGCGAGACATAATGACTCGCGAGGCATTCGAGAACGCAATCCGCGTCGTTCTGGCGATGGGCGGCTCCACCAATGCCGCGCTCCACCTCATAGCAATCGCGCACGAGGCGGATGTCGAACTTACCCTGGACGACTTCGACTCACTCAGCCGGACCACTCCCTACATAACGGACCTGCGTCCCGGCGGTCGTTTCGTCATGTCAGACATGGACAAGGTCGGCGGCGTTCCCGTGGTTATGAAGGAACTGGCGAGCGCGGGCCTCATCCACGAAGATTGCCTCACCATTACCGGCAAGACCATCGGGGAGAACCTTGCCGAGGTCGAGACCGAGCCGGACAACAGGGTCATCTACTCGATACCAAACGCAAAGAGTCCCACCGGCGGGTTGGTCATACTCAAGGGCAACCTTGCGCCCGAGGGCTGCGTAATGAAGGTGTCAGGCACATCCAGGCTCAAGCACGAAGGGCCTGCCAAGGTATATGACGGCGAACGCGCCGCCTTCAACGCCGTAACCAACGGCGAGATAGAACCCGGCGACGTGCTGGTGCTTCGCTACGAAGGTCCCAAGGGTGGCCCGGGTATGCAGGAGATGCTCTCCGTAACCGGAGCGATGATGGGAACCGGCATAGGCGAGGACATCCTGCTGATGACTGACGGTCGCTTCTCCGGCGCGTCTCGCGGCCCGATCATAGGGCACGTCGCGCCAGAGGCCGCTGTTGGCGGCCCCATCGGACTTGTCCAGAGCGGCGACACGATAATCATGGACGTCGAGTCCAGAACCCTGGACGTCAACATTTCCGACGAGGAGATGGAGCGCCGCCGCGCCGACTGGCAGCCCCCCACGCCAAGGCACACCACCGGCGTCATGGGCAAGTACGCCAAGCTCGTATCCTCCGCTTCCAAGGGCGCGGTCACCACGTAGACGAACTGTAAACTTGTAGGGGCGTCCCTTGTGGGGCGCCCCGATCCCTTCTCCAGAGATGCGGAGGCCCATGGTGCCAATAGGCCGTTTCATAGCTATGGTGGGATTCCTGGTCTGGCGTCGCACCGACGGTAGGTACCTGCTGCTCCGACGATCTCCAGACAAGGACTTCGCTGCCGGAGAATGGGAGACCGGCTCAGGCAGACTCGACCAGGGCGAGGGCTTCGCCGATGCTGTGCAGCGGGAGTCGAGAGAAGAACTGGGAGTGGACGTGCGTATCGAGTGCATCCTCGGCACGACCCACTTCTACCGTGGCGAGCCGACCCCGGACAACGACATGGTCGGAGTCAGCTTCGGATGCTCCATCCCCGACGAAAAGAGCCTATCCATCAGCGTCGAGCACTCCGAACACAGGTGGATGACCTCAGATGAGGCTTCCGAATTCCTTCCCGCCGGTCACTGGCTCGCCGCGCTGATACGGCGGGCCGAAGTCTTCCGAGATCACATGCCGAAAGAACTCCGCCAACTCCACTGGAATGGAGAGTTCGAGTCCCAATAGGCTCGCCGCTCGACGATCTTGATTCTGACAGAAGTCCCGAAGCGTTACCTCTCCGCCTTGGCGTTCTGAAGGTTGACGCGAGCGCGTCTGTGACTCGGGTCTAGGCGCAGCGCTTCTTCATAATCGGCGATAGCCTCGTCGTACATGCCAAGCCGGTGTTTGGTCCACCCCCGGTTATTGTAAGCGTTGGCATGATTTGGATTGATGCGTATCGCTTCGTTGAAATCCGCGAGAGCCTCCTCTAACAATCCCATCTCATGCTTGGCCCATCCCCTGTTGTCGTAGGCGTCAGCGAAATTTGGATTGATGCCTATCGCTTGGTCAAGGTCCGAGACAGCGTCTTCAAATCTGCCAAGCTCATATTTGCCCCACGCTCGATTGAAATAGGCGTCGGCGGAATCTGGGTCTATCTGTATCGCATCGTCATAGTCTGCGATAGCCTCATCATATAAACCGAGAGCCAATTTAGAGTCGCCCCGTATGGCGTATGCGTAGGCTAAATCCGGATCTATGCTTATCGCTCTGTCGAGATACGAAATAGAGTCTTCATATTTGCCAGTTTGGTAATTGATGCCGCCCCGCATGGCGTATGCGTCAGCGTCATTGGGTCTCATACGAATCACATCGCCATAGTCTGTGATAGCCTCATCATACATACCAAGGTTGTACTTGGCGTTGCCCCGGTTGAAATAAGCGTCGGTGTAGCCCGGGTCTATTTGAATGGCTTGGTCATAGTCCGCGATAGCTTCCTCATATCTGCCGAGAGTGTCTTTAGTATTGCCCCGGTTGAAGTAAGCATCGGCGTCGTCTGGGTCTATTTGAATGGCCTGGTCATAGTCCGCGATAGCTTCCACGTACCTTTTAAGTCGTACTTGGTGTTTCCCCGGTTGAAGTAAGCGCCGGCGTCGTCTGGATCTATGCGAATGGCTTGGTCATAGTCCGCGATAGCTTCCTCATGCCTGCTGAGGTTGTACTTGGCGTTTCCCCGATTGAAGTAAGCGCTGGTGTAGCCTGGATCTATGCGAATGGCTTGGTCATAGTCCGCGATAGCTTCCGCGTACCTTTCCAGGTCGTACTTGGCATTGCCCCGATAATAGTAAGCATCCGCGTCATCAGATCTCAGACTCAAAGCTTGGTCAAAATCGGCGATAGCTTGCTCATACATGTCTAGGTTGGCTTTGGCGCGACCCCGCATCGCGTATTCGTCAGCGTCGCTCGCATTCATGCTGACTATGGCGAAGTAGTCCGACTCAGCCCGCGCATACAACCCAATCTGCTTCTTGGCGCGACTCCGATGATGGTAAGCCTTCAGGTAGTCCGGTCTTATGCGAATTGCCTGATCGTAGTCCGCGATAGCTTGTTCATACCCGCCAAGCTGGTATTTGGCGCGACCTCGCGCGCAATAGGCTTCAGCGTAATCATCGGGCTTTGCGCGGATGACCTCGTCGAAATCCGCGATGGCTTCCTCATATTGTCCAGCTTCATATTTGGATAAGCCCAGTTCATACAAGGCATCCGGATTGCTCCGCAAACCGCGCTCCGACACGAACAAGATAGCGATGACCGCGAACAGAGCGATAGTTATGGATAAAAGAAGGATTTTCAGCGACTTGTTCATGGTGAATTCTGGTGCTGAATAGGCTAATGAAAAGCGCGTTTCCATGTTCGGATGTTGCACAATTCGAGTGTACATTCTATCATGTTCGCTATTATAGCTTTGGAGTTGATTGACATGGCTACATTTGAATTGATTTCGATGAAAGACGCTCAGTTAGAGTTGACGCTTAAAGGAAAGCGCGGCGCGATTATCCGCAAATACATCGAGTATCTCGAACAGCGCGAACCCGACCAGGCCGGCAAGCTGACCGCCGACGCCGAGGAGACGACCGCCGCGATTCGCCGCCGCCTTGCCGCCGCCGCGGAATTGATCGGAAGAGAACTCGTCATAACCCGCCAGGACGATATCGTTTACTTCTGGGATAAGGGCGACGGCCCCGAGCCCAAGCGGAGAGGGCGGAGGCCCAAGTCCGCCGCTTAGAAAATTGGTGAAACCCTACATTTTCATCGCACGATTGGGCATCTGAAGGAGTGACAATGATTTCATTCAACTGCACTGTACAGGAAGGCGCTATACCTCACAGTATTCGCCCCGAACTCGTTTCGGAGTTGACTCGCATCAGTGTTTCCGTGATGAGTGCGTCTGCCGACGATATAGATGTGCAGTTTACTGAAATCCCCAGCGGCTTCGGGTTCCGAGGTGGTGAACTTTCTACGACATCTCTTGTTCGTGGAGAGGTACCGCCAGGGTGCGAACAGGAACTGCGTGTTGAATTTATGCAGCAGATATGCGATATGTGGTGTCGCGTAACCGGATGCACTACTGACGAACTCGTGGTTTCCGCCCGCGACAGACAGTGAGCTCCAGGTTTACAAAAATCCCCACTTACTCGAAAGAAGAGGGTGTTCAGATTCGATACCCTTCAGTGTCAGGAAATAGACGAGCCATAAGGCGTAAAAACTAAGAGGAGAAAATTATGCCATTCTACCGATGTATCGTTCCCAAGGATTCGGTGTCTTTCGAGAAGCGACAGGAAGTCGCCACCGCCTTTACCGACATCCACTGCGGAAGCACAGGCGCGCCCCGTAGCTTCGTTCACGTCGTATTCGACGAGGTCCCCGAAGGCGCCGACTCCGACTATCCCACGCCCTACTACGTTGATGGCGGCAATCGCGCAGGTCGTCCTGAAGACGTCAAGCAGAAGCTCCTCGACGACCTCACAGGCGCGTTCATCGAGATAACCGGTGTGTCGTCCGACCTGGTCGCCGGCAGGATTAGAGAATCCCCCGCGTCCTGGTCAATGGAGGGCGGCATGGTGCTGCCCGAACCCGGTGAAGAAGGCGCCGAGTGGTACGAACACGCCGCCAATTAGCCTGATACCCAGCATTGGAAAACTGTTTGCAATCGTGAAGGGCGGCCCTTGTGGTCGCCCTTCATATCCTATTCATCCCATCATCCTGTAAATCCTGATTCAGGAAATGAAGGTCTTCCATGCGCGCCATAGATATGCACGTCCACATTCCGCGTCAGCCGGGGCTGCCCGACATGGTCATCGAAGAAAGCCTGCGACGCTACTTCAGGCTGAACGACCCGCCCAAACTGGCCGAGGAACTCTACACCCGATACAAAGAGTGGGATATTCTCGGGGTCGTCTTCTCAGTGGACGCTGAAACGGTCACCGGCGACAGCCCGGACACCAACGACTACGTGGCCGAACTCGTCAACGCTCATCCTGAACAGTTCATCGGGTTCGCCACAGTGGACCCTTGGAAGGAAGATCGCGCCGTCAGAGAACTCGAACGTGCCATAACCGCACTGGGTCTGAAGGGTCTGAAACTCCATCCGATTCACCAGGCATTCTTCCCTGACGACACCCGCTTCTACCCGCTCTACGAGAAGTGCGTCGAACTCGGTATCCCTGTACTCTTTCACTCCGGGTTCGCAGCCGCCGGTATAGGTATGCCGGGCGGGGGCGGCATGAAGCTGAAGTACGCGGCTCCGATACCCCATATTGACGACGTGGCAGCCGACTTTCCCGGCCTCACCGTGATAATGGCGCATCCCGCGTGGCCCTGGGTCGAGGAACAGATAGCAGTCGCGCTGCACAAGCCAAACGTCTATATAGACCTCTCCGGCTGGGCGCCCAGATACATCCCCCCGCAGCTTATTCACGAGGCCAATACCCGCCTTCAGGACAAGGTACTGTTCGGCTCCGACTTCCCGTACCTGCCGCCCGACCGCTGGCTGTCTGGCTTCGAGCAACTCGAAATCCGGGACGAGGTTCGCCCCAAGATTCTGCTGGAGAACGCCAAGCGCGTGCTCGGTCTGTAACCGCGCCGCGAGACTACTCCAGCCAGGACACCACTTCCGAATGCGCCATGCGCCGTGTGTTCGGAACCTCTGTCGCCTTCCCGATGAACACCACTCCCACCATCGTCCAGTTTTCGTCCGCCCCCAGCGTCTGCGCCAGATCCGGCAGCTTCGTGAGTCCGCCCGTGCTCCAGTCCATGTACAGGCCCTCCGCCACCGCCGCCAGCGCCATGTTCTGGATAGCGCAGCACGACGTCGCGTAATTCTCTCGCGTGACCTCTTCGTTGTCCCCGCCCAGGCTGTACACGTACACCATCGCGGGCGCGTTCAGCACCCGGTCCCTGCTCGCGTCCGCCGACCTCTGTTTCTGCGCCGGGTTCGGGTTCACCACGCCGTCGTATGTCGTCTGCCACGCCACCTCCGCGATCTTGTGTCTCATGGCGCTGTCCTTGCGGATAGCAAAGAACCGAGTCGGCTCCGTAAGCCGGTGATTCGGCGCCCAGACCGCCGTCGAGAACAGCCGCTCCAGCGTCTCGTCCGAGACCGGCTCCCCCGTGAACTCCTTCACGTTGCGCCGTCTGAATATCGCCTCATACACGCTGACCGAACTCTCCGGCGCTGCCAAATCGCTACTGTTGATGTGCATCTGCTCCCCCGGTTTGGTTAGTCTCGACATATCATATTCTTAGTATATACATATGGCTATAATGAGTATAGTCTAAATATAAAAATCGAGGAAGACTTGATTGATGTCGCGACAGTATGAGCGCAAAAGGCTTCGCGCGACGGACGGATATGCGGGTATAGCCGAGAGGATACAAAAAGATACGGCCCGCTGGTGTGGCCTATCAGCGGACCGTATTGCAGGGGAAGGGGATGGAGTAATTTCTGTTTACTGATTGGCTGTAAGTGTACAGGCTCATTGTTAACCCCAGATTAAGCCACTGTTAGGTTTGTGTGAAGAATCACGTTACACTTATACTCATTGCTGGCAATGATGTCTGAATCGGTCTCTGGTCTGGCAAAACTGATTGCCATGTCGAGGCTGATCAGAAGCCGTAAGACCGACACTTCAGCGGACATCTCAGGAATGGCACTTGGCGCAACTTAAAGGCGACGAGCGGGCGCGGTACGTAACCGAGATGTTCGCCCGAATCTCGCGGCGATACGATCTGATGAACTCCGTCATGTCCGGCGGCAGGCACTATGCCTGGCGCCGAACGGCGACGGCAATGGCGGTCGAAGGTCTGCGTGGCAGAGCGTTGGACGTCGCCACGGGCACCGGAGACTTCGCCTTCGACCTCGCGCGCAGGCCGGAAGTGACTTCGGTCGTCGGGCTGGACTTCACACGGGAGATGATGGAACTCGGCCTGCCTAAGGCAGAGAGCCAGGGTGTTGGACAGATCGTGTCCTTCACCGAGGGCGACGCGCACGGACTCCCGTTCCCGGACAATTCGTTCATCTGCGCGACCGTGGGATTCGGGATACGCAACTTCATTGACGTGCCCCGGGCATTGAGCGAGATGGCCAGAGTCGTCGAGCCGGGCGGACGGGTGGTGTCTCTCGAGATCGTCAGGCAGGACGGCAGAGGTCCGATAAGCCACCTTGCGCGATTCCACTTTCGATATATAACTCCATGGATAGGGAGCGCTCTCGCCGGGGACCGCGAGGCTTACACATATCTTCCGCAGTCCGCCCAGGACTTCATGTCGGCATCTGAACTTACGGAAGCCATGACAGACGCGGGCCTCGAAATTATGACTCTCAAGAGTCTGGCACTTGGTACGGTCGCGATTCACGTTGGCATGAAGCCATGACGTGATACGTGTTAGTATTTACAGACTCATATTTTAGGAGCGGCGCAGATGACGACAAACACAGACCCGGGTATTGACAATATCCTCAGAAACGTACAGGTCGTGGCGGCCTCGGAGGGAGGCTCGATTGAGTTCATCGAGGCGACCGGCGGCAAGCTAGTCGTGGAGTACACACCTGGCGTGAATGAAGAGTGCCCGGAGTGCGTCCCCACTCACGACCTCATCAAGATGATGATGAAGACCTCGGTCAGCGTACACGCGCCCTACATCACCGATATAGAGGTGCGCTAACTACACCAGGTCCAGGTTCTTCAGACCGGAGCCTGTGTTCAGCAGCAGAATGTTCTCGTCCGGGTCGAGCAGGCCGTCGTTCAGCAGCTTTTCCAGCGCGGCGGCGGTAGCCGCCCCTTCGGGACAGATGAACATTCCCTCCGCCCGCGCCACGCGGCCCATGTAGTCGCGTATCTCGTCGTCGGACACTGTGAGCGCGCCTCCGCCACTTTCGCGGATCGCGCTCAGTATCAGGTAGTCGCCGATACCACCGGGCACCCGGATTCCGGGAGCGATTGTCTGAGCGTCCTGCCAAGGTTCGGCGAACTCGGTCCCCTGCTCGAAGGCGCGCACCATCGGGGCGCATCCCTCGGCCTGCACCGCGAACATCTTCGGCCTGTGCGACCCGATCCAGCCCATAGCTTCCATTTCGGCGAACGCCTTCCACATTCCGACAATTCCGGTTCCCCCGCCCGTCGGGTAAATGATCGCGTCCGGCAGGGTCCAGCCGGACTGCTCCGCGATCTCGTACCCCATCGTCTTCTTTCCCTCCACCCGATATGGCTCCTGGAGCGTGGAGACGTCGAACAGACCTTCCTCTGCGGCTCTCGCCCGACTCAGAACGCCCGCGTCGCTAATCAGCCCGTCAATCAGATTCAGCTCGCCGCCGGTTATCACGACTTCCTTCTGGTTGGACTCCGGCGCGTCCTGCGGCATGAATACATAGGACTCTATGCCTGCCTTCGCCGCGTATGCGGTCATCGCGCCCGCCGCGTTGCCGGCCGACGGCATTGTGATCTTCGTGATGCCTAGTTCCTTCGCCTTGGACACCGCCGCAGACAACCCTCTCGCCTTGAAGGAAGCAGTGGGGTTCACGCCCTCGTCCTTGATGTGAAGGTCGGAGCAGCCCATTTCCGGCCCGAACCGTTCCGCTTTGAAGATGGGTGTGAATCCCTCCCCAAGCGTGACCACATTTGCGGGGTCCCGCACCGGCATCACCTCGAAGTATCGCCACATATTCGCGGGTCTGTCTTTCAACATTTCCCTGTCCAGCGCGGCAGACGCGGCATCCAGGTCGTAGCGCGGATAGAGTACCTTCCCGCACTCGGCGCAAAGCCGATTCGCTTCGTCCGCCGAGTAGGTGGCGTTGCAGTATGTACATTCCAGGTTAGTCAGGTAGCTGTGCATGGTTCCTCGCGTATTTCGGAGCCGTCAGGCGCAAGAGTCGTGCAGTCTTCGGACAGTCGGGCGGTTTGCAATGGGATACCAGTCATCACGAATGTACCAATGGTAGCACAGCGCGATGTACCGGCGAGAATCCCAGAGATCCTATCGCTGCTGCGACGGCGGATATTTCTCCAGCCACCAGCGGGCTATCTCGACGCGCCTGGCGAACCATACGTCCGAAAAGCCGGTTGCGTATTTCAGGAAGTCCCTGAGCGCGGCTGCGCGGGAAGGGCGGCCCACTATCCGGCAGTGCAGTCCGATGTTCATCATCTTGGGAGACTCAGCGCCCTCTTCGTACAGGATGTCGAATGTGTTCTTCAGCGTCTCGTAGAAGTCCGAAGGGCTGTTCATGCCGCCGCGCCAGAAGCGGGTGTCGTTGACCTCCAGCGAGTACGGAACGACCAGCCAGGGCTTGCCGCCGACCTCCACGTAGTAAGGGATATCGTCGGCGTAGGAGTTGGAGTCGTACAGGAAGCCGCCCTCCTCTACGACAAGCTCGCGGGTATTCACGCTCGGCGCGTACCTCGTGTACCAGCCCAGCGGACGCTCGCCCGTGCTGCGCCGTATGGATTCTACCGCCTTGGCAATCGCCTCCCGCTCCGCGTCGCGGTCCATGCGGTAGTACTCCTCCCACCGATAGCCGTGTCCGAATACCTCGTGCCCCTGTCTCACGATCTCGGGGCCGACCTCCGGGTTGCGTTCCAGCGCGAGCGCGCAGCAGTAGAAGGTTGCCGGGACGTCGAATCTCTCCAGGAGCCGCATTACTCGCCACACGCCCGCCCTGCTGCCGTACTCGAAGAAGGATTCGTTGGCCAGGTCGCGCTCATTGAGGGGCAGGGGCGACGGCACCTCGCTGTTAATCTCGCGCTGGGGATCGCCGTCGAGCAGGGAGTACTCTGAGCCTTCTTCGTAGTTGACCACGATAGAGACGGCTACGCGAGCGCGGTTCGGCCACTCGATCTTGGGGGGATGCTGGCCGTAGCCTACGAAGTCACGTTCGATCATGTCTGGTTCTGCGGCGCTGGCTGGCGGTCAGCGAAGCTCTTCCGAGCCGCCTTCGTCGTCTTCCCCCGTTACCTCTCGCAGGAACTGTTCTAAGTCGGGCGCGAGCTCCACGGTGGCCTCTTCTTCCTCTTCCTGCTCGCTGGCCAGAACGCGGTCGTAGTACGACTCCAGCCTGCCGATCAGGGAGCGCACCTCTGGGTTGCCCTCGACGGCCCTGTTGACATCCTCATACTGGCGTTCGCCGCGCGCGGTGTCCGAAAGCGAGAGAGGAAGATCGTACATCGCGCACAGGATTTCGACGATTCGCGCCGAACCCATGTGGTCTTCGTCAAGCTGCATATACTGGGGCAGGTGTGCCATCAAGCTGGTGGTCACGACCTCTTTATTGACAAGGAGGTCGGTCACCATGTTGACGATACTCGTCGGTCCCTGGTAAGTGCTGCGTCTTTGCGAAACCAGTCCGCGCGCTTTGGCGGCCTGTTCGTCCGACATAGTGCCTGTTACCAGCAAAGGTCTCGTATGCGGCACCGAGTCGTACATGCCGCCAATACGGCAGTATTCCTGAATGTCGAAGTGTTCCAGCACCTCTGATATGGCGCTGCAGTAGGTTTCTCCGAAGTTGTGGGGCTCCCGAACGTGCAGAAACAGGTAGTCCCGGTCTGTCGAGCCATCGTGAGCATAGTGGATTATGCTATTGGGCGTCGTGAATACCCGCTCGCCGTTGACGGTCCTCATCCGGGGCCTGTATCGCGTGAAGTCGAAGAACTTGCCCGGCTCGGCGAGTCTCCCCAACTCCTTCGCGCCCAGATGACGCTGGAGGATGTTCAGAGAAAGCGTTCCTACTTTCCCCACGTCAATCCAGGGCCGGAGCATGGCGATAGCTATGGGGCGATTCAGCTCCGGCAAGGGGTCTCTTAGTTCAAATTCACCTATTCTCATATATCTATCGTGCCAAATTTTTTACTTTTCCGCAACCCCGTTGCGGAGTAGTCTCTAATAGAAAACGAATCGCAGCATACCCTTGGATCCCGCGATTCGTCTGCTTGACGGCTACTTTACCCGTTCTACGACCCGGCGTGTAGCGTCCACGAGCGTATCAATATCGGCGGTTTCGGTGAGAGAATTCATCGCTCCCGCCGTGCCTGTCTGGAGCAGCACTCCCTCGTTTAGCAGGCCGGTGAACAGCCCTCGCCGCATCGTTCCGTCTGCCTGGACGACCGAGCGGTAGTCCCTGATCTGTTCCGACGTAAAGTGAATGCCGAACAGCGACCCGATGCCTGTTACCTGGGCAGGCACCTCGAACTCATCGAATACGGCGCTTAGCTTGGCGCGAAGCTCACCGCCCAGCGCATTCATCCGGTCATAGACTTCGGGAGTGAGGTGATTCATGACGACCTCGCCCGCGGCCATGGTCACCGGGTTGGCGTTGAAAGTTCCGGCGTGCGGGATCGCTGCCCCGCTTGTGGGGTCGAACAGTTCCATGATGTCCGCTCGTCCTCCGAACGCGCCGACGGGCGTCCCACCGCCGATTATCTTTCCGAAGGCGGTCATGTCAGGAATTACGCCGAGCGTCTCCTGCGCACCGCCCGGCGCTATGCGGAAACTCTGAACCTCGTCGTATATCAGCACGATTCCCAACTCAGTCGTCAGGTCACGCAGGCCGCGCAGGAACTCGATGTCCCCTGGCAAGTAGCCAAAACTGGAGACGACCGGCTCCATAATCAGGCAGGCGACTTCACTAGCGTTCTCTCGCAGTACGCGTTCACACCAGTCGAGATCGTTATATGGCAGAACGAGCACCTGCTCCAGAATGCTGTCCGGCAGGCCGGGATGTTCGGCAATCGGAGTCGGCCCCGACGGGTCCAGTTTCTCCAGCGGAGGTCGGACGCTTACCGAGACGTACTCATGCGCGCCATGATAGCCACCCTCGAACTTGGCAATCTTCTGCCTGCCGGTGTAGGCGCGGGCGGCGCGTATCGCCATCATAGTGCCTTCGGTGCCTGAATTGGTGAATCGCACCAGGTCGAGCGATGGCACCCTTTCTGTGAGTATCTTCGCCAGCCTTACCTGCTGGTCCGTCGGGCCGGTGAAGGCGGTCCCCCTGGCGGCCTGTTCCTGTATCGCGGCGGTGACGTCCGGGTGAGCATGGCCCAGAATAAGGCTGGTGGCGTTTATCATGAAGTCCAGCAGACGGTTTCCGTCCGCATCGTAGATGTAGTGGCCCTCGCCGCGCTCGATGAAGTGCGGGTAGGGATCGAAGAACGCCGTCCCCCTGGAGCTTCCACCGGGCAGGTACTTCTGCGCCTCGGCCTGCTTGGTCTGGGATACGGGAGCGCTTCGGACGAAGCGGTCTATCTCTTGCTGGAGTTTGTCTTGTGTTGACATGGGTTCCTCTCAGGTCTGCCCGCTGGCTCGTTCAATTACGTCTTCAAAGGTTCTGGATATGTCTATAGGCTCGAAGAAAATCAATCTGTAGCCGTCCGGATCCAGGATAACGATGTCTCTAGTGTTCCAGGGCCGATTGACCGGGCCTTCCTTTATTTCGACACCGCTATCTTCGAGTCTCGCTGCCATGTCGTCAATGGCCTCCGTCTGGGCGAGGAAAGACAGGCTGATTCCCGTACCCTTTGTCTGTGCAGGATAAGGCGCGCTGGCCTCCGGCACAAGGAGCAGGTCAGCGTACTTGCTCCAGCGGAGATGTTCCAACGCCACCTCGCCGCCGGTTCCGGGAATTGCGAAGACGCGGGCGAATCCGACTTTCTCAGTGTACCATGACGCGGACGCGCCGATATCGGTGACTGATAGAGTCGGAAACATCGGCATGGGGTAGAATTCGGTGTGATGGGGCATTAGAAGGTGTCCGCAAGCGGGCAATCAGTTTACAGGATCAATCACCGACAGAAACGGGAATCGGCGAAAGTCGGAATCCCGGCTGCATATCCGGGAGATTCCATGTTCGCGCATCAGAACCGCGGTATGCAGGTCATGGGATATATTCCCCGTGAGGTCAGGCAACTCTTCTATTATCTCGGACAGCACAGCCCCGTGCCGCTGGGTCAGGTGTAACACTTCAAAATTGGGCGCGTTCAGTAAGTTTTCCAGAAATTGCCATGCTTATCGCATACTCATAGGCGCCCCTAGGATATTGGGGTGCGTAGTAACACGCATAAACTCATAGCAGATACCCCACGTGAGAAAAGATGGTTCTGAGTTGTTGCGCGATTCTTCTAGGAAATTGAAGCAAGCTAAGTGGAATGGTGAATCTCTGTGAACCGCGTAAACCAGTACGTTAGTATCGAAAACTAGCATCCTCGTCCCATATCCGGTAGAGTTCGTCTCGGTTTGAGATGTCGACCAGAATTCCGCCACTTAGCCGGGTTGGTATAGGCGGGAGCGGGTGTTTATCCTGCGTCTGGGGCTTGCCGCACTCGTCAAGTATATGTCTCAGTCCGGTCTCCACGAGGGCGGACTCAGTTGTTCCGCGCCGAGCAGCTTCCTCACGGAGCCTCTGCATCAGCGCATCGTCAATTTCAAGAGTAGCTTTCATAGTATTGAACCTTATCAGCGGTGATGCTGTGCGTCAACGAACTCAGATCAGGCGATAGCTACATCGCCGTATAGCCGCCGTCTATCACCAGCTCGCTTCCGGTCATGTAGGATGCTTCGTCCGACGCCAGGAACAGCACTCCCTTCGCCACGTCGTCCATATTGCCGAGCCGACCCATGGGTATCGCGTCCTGTCGCTGGGTCTTTGCCTCTTGGTTGGGATAGACCAGGTCCAGCATCGGGGTCTGTATCGGACCGGGGTGTACCGAATTGCAGCGAATGCCTTCCTTCGCGTACTGGATAGCCGTGCTCTTCGTGAGCAGGCGCACCGCTCCCTTGGACGCGTTGTATGAAGTCGAAGCCATGCTCCCGATGAGTCCGGCCACGGACGATATGTTGACTATCGAGCCGCCGCCCGCTTCGCGCATCGCCGGAATGGCGGTTTTCGTGCCGAGGAACACTCCCTTGCCGTTGATGTCCATCACCCTGTCCCAGTCTTCCTCGGTCTGCTCGTGTATGAAGGCACGGTTGAATATACCGGCGTTGTTGACCAGGATGTCCAGCTTGTCGAATCGCTCGACCGCTGTGTTGACCGCGTTCTGCCAGTCGGACTCGCTTGTAACGTCCAGCGGGACGAACACCGCTTCTCCGCCCGCCTCCGCTATCTCGGCCTCCACCTGCTGGCCTTCTTCCTCGAGGACGTCCCCGAGAACGACCTTCGCGCCTTCGGAGGCGAACAACTTTGCCTCAGCCGCTCCCATTCCCCTTGCCCCGCCGCTGATCAGGGCTACTTTCCCTTCGAGCCTCATGGTGAACCTCCATATTAGAATACAAAACGACCGCGCCCGTGACGCGGTCATTTGAAGATAGTCGGATTTGGTTTTGCGGACTCTTTCAGCGCTGCGGCGCGTAATCGCTTAAAGGCTTATAGAACCGCTCCACTCCCACGGGTGGATTCCCTGGTTGCCGCAGAGTGGGCAGACCGCCTTGCCTCCGCCTACCACGTACACGAACGTGAAAGCAATGCTGCCGGCGGCGAGCTTGCCGATGAGTGAGCGCCTCAGAATTTTCCGTATCTTCTCCACATCTTCCTCCTTCACAACTATTGACCTATATTGATGCTAATTGAGAAGCCTTCCCCCGTCAAGGGCTGAGAGGGGTAGGCATTTTGCCCTCACCCCATCCCTCTCCCTGAGGGAGAGGGGGTTTGTTGGTCGGTGATCATAGCTGGCTGCGTGTTTTCATACCCTTCATAGCCCATTGAGGGGAAGGGGCTTTTGCATACCCTTGGGATGGGGCGAGGGCAACCACAAGGGATTGCCCCTACGGAAAGATGTGCCTGATCTCTGGCGGAGTCGAACTAGCCGTCGTCATAGTTGTCATGGTCTTTCCTTGTTGGCGTTGGGTTTTCGGCGTTGGCTTTCTTCCAGGCCTTGCTCCGTTCTACAGCTTCGTGGAAGAGGGCCGCGCCTATCTCAGCGTGTTCGTCGCTTATCTCCGACAGGGGCGGGTATTCGATTTCGTCCCACATGGAGTAGTCGGGCTCGGGGCCGTCGTACTCTTCTTCTTCGTAGGGGCCCAGGGATTCGACTACGCGCTTGACTATGGCGAGGTAGTCGACGGGCTCGGGGTCAATTTTCAATTTGGAATTATCAATTATCAGTTCGGGGTCTTCAGTTGTGGGTTGGCTGGGTTCGGTGGCCTCGGATTCAATGCGAGCTGGGGCGGACGCGGTTTGGATGTATGTTTCGTCGAAGCCGCGCTTTAGGAGTTCGCGGGCTGCGGCGATGCGGTGGTGCGGCTTGAAGCCTTCGTCGTTCCTAACGCCTTCCATTACCTCGGCGTACATCCTGATGACGGTTCGACCGTCCTGGGTGAGTTCGCGGGCGTACTCGGCAAGCTGCTGTCGCGCCTGGGCTATCTCAGGGGAGATGTCGGCGTCGGGGCGATTTGTTCTGTTGGCCCTGGTTCTTGGCGTCGTGGAGTTGGCATGTATGTAGTCGGAGAACTCGGTGAGCCCTATCTTGACGAGTTCTTTGGCTGCGTCCATGCGGTGGCAGGGCTGGAAGCCTTCTGAGTGTAGTTCGTTGTCAGCGACCTGAACTAGGAACCTGACAATGCGTCGCCCGTCGCCGGTTTCTTCGGCGACTATCTGGGCGAGTCGTTCGCGTGGAGTCAGGTTGTCGTGCATTTTGAGTCCTTAGTGATTAGTTTTTAGTTCTTAGAAGTGGAAGCGCCCAGTGTGGAACTGGGCGCTTCACCCTCACCCCCGTATCAAGTACGGGGCAGGCTCTAGCCCTCTCCCAGGGGGAGAGGGGATAAGGGCGTCCGCGGGGGACGCGCCTATGGTGAGGTTGGTTTATTCGATTTGGGTGTATGGTAGCAACTATGTTCTGTGAGCGTCAAGGGCAACTTTGGGGGAATTATCAATTGTCAATTTGCAATTATGAATTGGGGATTGAGTAACGGAGAGAAGGTTTTCGCGCTACCGACCGTGACGGTCGCCTCATAGACGCGCACCAGAAACTTGACGCTTCCGTTTTCTCGGGAGAGGATATTTTCTGTATGATAGTCGGTAGGCACTGGATTGGTCTTTAATGAAAAGGATGTGCGAGTTGCTTGATTTTGAACGATTTCAATGGCTGAGTTTCGACTGCTACGGCACGCTGGTTGACTGGGAAACCGGTATTTCGGACGCAGTCGCCGATTCGCTCGCCGCGCACGATATACAGATGTCCAGGTCGGAGATACTGGCCCTCTTCGCGGAGGTCGAGCCGCAGATACAGCAGGGCGGGAGATATTTGGAGTACCGCCGTGTTCTGCGCCGTGTAGTGGCGATGATGGGCATAAAGCTGGGGGTGCAGTTCTCCGAGTCGGAGATGAACTGCCTGGTGACCACCATCGGATCGTGGCCGGTGTTTCACGATACAAGAGACGCGCTGCGGGCGATGAAGCGGCGCTACAATCTGGCCATAATATCCAACGTGGACGATGACTTGTTCGCGCCGACTGCGGACGCGCTGGAAGTGGAGATGGACGTGGTTGTCACCGCGCAGCAGTGCGGCAGCTACAAGCCGGACCATAGGAATTTCAACGTCGCCCTGGAGCGAATGGGCATCGAAAAGGACAGGTGGCTGCACATAGGCGAGAGCCTGTATCACGATATTGCCCCCGCCAACGAACTTGGCATCGCGTCGGTCTGGGTAAACCGGGGGCACGGCAGCGAGGGCGGCGCGACACGTCCGACGGACGCCAAGCCGGATATGGTAGTCCACGACCTGGCGAGCCTGGTTCAGGAAATGGGTCTTGAGTAGCGCCGCGCGGAGATTTCAGTTCTATTCCATAATGTGAGGTTCTTCATTGCTTAAGTACATTGTGCTGACTGCCCTGGCCATCGGCGCGTTGCTGGCCGCTGCCTGTGGGTCGTCGTCATCCGAACCCGCTCAGTCAGCGCCCGCCCCGGAGGCGTCCTCGGAAGTTAGGATCGGGAATGAAATAGGGAACCGGCTTCCTAACTTCGAGATTACTCTCACAAGCAATGGTGAAAAGCTCACGTCAACCAGCTTGGTCGAGAGTGGAAGGCCCGCCTTCCTGTTCTTCTTCGCTACTACTTGAACGGTCTGTCGCTCCGAGTTGCGGAGCCTGATAGATGTCTGGCCGGAGTACGCGGATGACGTGGACTTCTACGCCGTGAACATAGACCCGTCCGACAGTTTCGACAAGCTGGAGGACTTCGGGCGCGACCAGGGATACCCGTGGCCGCTGACTCATTCGGACCGGGACACGCTGCTGCGTCTCAACGTGATTCGGCAGTCAACTAAGATCGCCTTCGATTCCGACGGCGTAATCGTCTATCGCGAAAGAATGGGCGGCGGAGACGCTGAGACGTGGCGGGATTTATTCCGAGAACTGTCTGGAGCCAGTTAGTAGGAATTGGACGTGAGAGTGCGAGGGCGAACTCGGAAGTCCGCCCTATTTCGCTAGAAGCTGTCTCATAAACATCAAACCTCGGTAGGAACGGTGTGTTTTCACCCTCACCCTAGCCCTCTCCCATCAAGGGAGAGGGGATTAAAGAGGTGTCCCCAAGTATGGGCCCGGTATTTATGAGATGGCTTGTAGTTACGCTCTACTGCCCAGAAGGATCGCCTCCATTTCGGGGAGCATATCCTCGGCGCGGGCGCGAAGCTGCTCCCGGGTGAGTTCGGCGATGGGATGCTCGGTCAGAACGATGGGATATGTCGGGGCGCCCCACATCTGAGCCATAGAGCGGGCCGTTATCTCGAATATGTCGGTGCAGATAGTGACCGATGGGATACCGGCCTTCTCCGCATGAATTCCGTCGTGCACACTGCACGCGCTGCAGGACCCTCAACTGCCAATTGCGACTACTATATAATCGCAGTCCTTCGTCATCTCCTGTAGAATCTCCGGGTCCACGGGCTTGGACGCGGACGGCTTGCGATGGTAGTTGACCGAAGCGACGCCGTATCGCTCTTTCAGGACGTCGGCTATCTCTTCCAGGAGGACTTGAGCGCCGTCCTTGGCGTCGTCAATGAGGCCCAGCCTCTTGTTGTCCAGCGAGTTCAGTCTCGGCGCGGGGATGAAGCCCGGGATTATCGGCTCGGTCGTGGGGTCAACCAGAATGTGCTTGGTGGTTCGTACCGCTGTCTGTACCATCTTCATGTCCTCCCGATAGTCGAATCGGGCCCATTATACAGCGTCGTATGAGTTCGTGCCTGCGTGCGACGAAAACCCTTTGACTACGGGCTTTGAGTGTCAATAGAATCAACGGATATGAACGAAAAAAGCGACGCCACCCAGATTTTTCAGAAGACCACATTAGATAATGGCCTGCGAGTAGTTTCGTGCGATATGCCGCACACTCGGTCGGTAGCCATCTCCGTTTTCGTGAAGGTGGGCTCACGCTACGAAGCCGACCCGGAAGCGGGACTGTCCCATTTCATAGAGCACATGGTGTTCAAGTGCACCGAGCGCAGACCGGACCCGGTGGATATAAGCTCCGCCATCGAGGGGACGGGTGGGGTCATGAACGCGGGCACCGAGCAGGAACTGACTGTGTATTGGTGCAAGGTGGCCCAGCCATTCTTCGCCGAGTCGCTCGACCTGCTTTTCGATATGCTTCGCAACTCGCGGTACAAGCCGGATGATGTGGAGAAGGAGCGACGAGTCATACAGGAAGAGCTGGCGATGATCAACGACTATCCCACCGCGCGGGTGGACTCGTTGATAGATGAGATGTTGTGGCCGGACCATCCTCTTGGGCGCGACATCGGGGGCACGAAGGAGTCGGTTGACGGCATCACCAGGGAGATGCTGCTCGATCACGTGGCCGAGTACTACACTCCGCAAAACATCGTGGTCAGCGTTGCGGGGAATGTGCCCCACTCGGAGGTCGTGGAGCGTGTGGCCCAGCTATCGCGCGACTGGTCGAGCGCCGAGCGCCGCGAGCCGTCTCCGGTCACGCATGTTCAGAATGAGCCGCAAATCAAGCTGGAGTACCGGCGTACCGAGCAGGTGCATATGTCCATCGCTCTGCCCGGACTTCCGTTGAACCATCCGGACAGGTACTCTCTCGATCTATTGAGCGTGATACTGGGCGAAGGGATGAGCAGCAGGCTGTTCGTCGAACTGCGAGAGAAGCGCGGCCTTGCGTATGACGTTCACAGTGGAGTGGCTCACTTCAAGGACACGGGCGCGTTCGTCATATCGGCTGGGGTGGAGCCCAAGAGCGTGTATGAGGCGGCGCCCACTATCCTGGAGCAGGTGGCGGACGTGCGGGACCGCCTGCCCGAAGAGGAGATGGACAGGGCGAAGCGGCTGGTCGCCGGCCGGATGATGCTGAGGATGGAGGATACGCGGTCGGTGTCGGCTTGGATGGGCAGCCAGGAGCTTTTGCAGGGGACGATAGTAGATGTTGATGGGGTTGTGGAGAGCGTGAATTCGATAAGCCTGTCGGACATCCGGCGGGTGGCGTCTGAGCATCTTGTTTCGGACAGGCTCAATATGGCGGTGGTGGGGCCGTGCCGGGGTCGGAAGCGGCTGATGGGGCTGTTGAGATTGTAGGGGCGCCTAACGCTAAGGATATATGCGGACGACTTCCCCACGTTTTACATTGAGCATGGCTTCGAGGATTTGGGGTACAAGTGTCCTTAAGACGTCAACGTTGTCAGTTCCCGCAATGAGGACTACTATCCCGACATCAGAGTCGGTTAGATTCTGTTGGTACGGGATCTTTTGGTCGAGTGTGATAAGGATATCGAATTCATTTCTTGCCAGGGCTAGGAGTTCGCCATTTTGCTTACTGCCCCAACCCATGTAGCGGACCGTACTCACATCATGCCCCGGTAAGTAATACCGAAAGGCATGAGGCATGTCCTCATCGAGTAGCACTCTCATAGGCCATACTCTCCAACGCCTCCCTTGCATCTTCAATAGCTTTTGCAGCCTGTTCCCTGGTTACTCCGGTGGCAAAGGAATCCAGAAAGCCCTCGATGGTGTAGCCCTGTGCTAGGTAATCGAACAGTATCCTGACCGGCATACGGGTTCCCTTGAATCTGGGCATACCGCTCACATATCCCCTGTCGCTGCTAATAACCGTGTTTGCGTTTATACGCTCTCTGATGGCTTTCAGCGCTTGCTCTGCGGTCACTTCAGGGAAGTCATCCAGGAAGGCGTATAGGTTATGCACATTGTCCATGTATTCGTATAGGTACTGCACCGGCACGTCGGTTCCCTCGAAGGCAGGGCCGTCTTTGGGCACGTCGCTGAGGTCAACGAGCGGAGGTCTGGGGTCGCCGGGCTTGGTTACGACGACTTTCGCTTTAGTCTTGGTCGCTTGGGTCATGGGTCGCTCCTCGGGGTCTCCCGGCCACTATGTCAGTTCATTAAGTCTCGGACCGAACACTTCCTTGAACTTCAGCAGGCGGTCAACCATCCAGTCTTGGATCTGTTCAAGAGTCTGTTGATCTTGGTTGATGTTTCCCGGTCGCATGGCTAGTATGCGACAGGCCTTGCGGTCGTCCACGCTGTCCCATTCAAGACTTTCGCCTATCTCAGACTCTATGCACTCTCTCGCTTCCGATAGTCGCTCAAATAGATTTTTGTTATCTGTGATGTAAACCATTACTGCAGCTTGGTCGTCCCAAGTAAAGATTGTGGTGTAACTCACTCCCGAATGACCTGATGTGAAGTCGCGGGTATTCGTAGGCAGAGCCTTTCGCGCAGTGGTGAATTTGTGTTCTTCTCTCAGTGTATTTATTAGGTCTTGAAAGAAGATGCGGTATCTCTCTCCACGCTCCGATGTAGCGATTCCTGCTTGACTCTTGCCACTCATGTTTTCTTTGAGCCACTCGTTAGGGGTGGAAACAAGATTGAAATTGACGGCGGGGCGGGAGTCGTCAATTTTCCATAGTTCGACGATGACGCCGAAGAATTCGGTATTTTCATCGGTGCGCTGATTGAGCCAGTCCAAAGCTTGTCTGTGTTCATCTCTGAACTCTCTGGCAATCCAGACCACTACATTGGCGTCGTAGCCTGATGCGTAGGTCAGCAACTTGCCTAGGTGGTCGTGGTTAGTACCTTCGAGTTGGTTTTCGATGATGACCGGGCGGTTACTCCCCAAGTCGTGGGCAAGTATGTCTAGCGAATATCCACCGACCGGGGCCTCCTGCTCTTGCAGTTCCAAGTCCATGCCAAGCTCTTCGCTTAGTTCATTGATGTTTTCAGCAAGCCAAGGGGTGAAGTCCTGCGCTTCGTGTGGCCATATCTCTCTGAGGTCAACTTTCTCGATTTTCGATAGTTCAGTCATTGCCGAAAGTCCTTCTTGGGCTTAGAGGGGGCTGAAGCCGAGGGTGCTGGTGGTCATTTGGCCGCGGGTGGCTTCGGCTTCGAGCATGGACTCTACGGCGCTGATGTTTCGGGAGTAGGGGAGCAGGAGGCGGACGAGTCCGTCGTGGCGCTGGCGGCAGGTGAAGGCGACTTCGGTGTCGCCGACTTTGTCCATTTCGCCGTAGCGGACGAAGCCCGCGACGACCATGCGGAGGCGCAGGGCGGCGTTTCGGACTTTGCCTTCGCCTGAGACGCTGTAGGCGTACCCGGAGTCGCTTGAGACGCCGGTGGTGGTGAGCATGAGGGCGGACTTGGAGTCCTTGATGGTCATGGGGCCCTCGGGGTGGGTGAAGTCAGGGCTCTTGGTGACGGCCTGGGTGAGCAGGAACTTGACGGGTCGCTCGTGGATCATGCCGCATGGGAAGATAAGTTGGTTGTCGGAGTCTTCGACGGGCAGGAGGTCGCCGAGTCTGACCATCTGGTCACGGATGTCGCGCAGACGGTCGCGGATGCCCTCGACGCGGCTGAAGCTCCAGACGGTGAGAACCCCTTCCTTTATATATAGGCCCACTGAGACGTTGTTGAAGTTGGGGTCCATGGGAACGAGTTCCATGCAGCTTCCGATTTCTTCGATTTTGCGGGCTACCTGTCCGCGTTGGGCGATGGCTGGTTGGGTCATTTTCGTTTCCTTGTTGGGTTTGTTTCTTCTTTGCTCTAAGCGACTATCCTCCGGCGAATGACCGAACTATGAGGACTACCATGCCGATACCGAAGGCAAGACCGGCGCCGAACAACGCGAATATGAGCTTGTCGAGCCGAGCCTCGATTCTGTCGAGTCGTCCGTCAACGCTATCGAAGCGACTGTCAACAGCGTCGAAGCGACTGTCAACGGCATTGAGTCGCCCGTCAACGGTGTCGAAACGGCTGTCAACGGTACCGAAGCGACCGTTTATCTTTTGAAGTTCTATCTTTAGATCGGCTATTTCCGACTGGAGGTCGGCCTTCAGTTCGGACACGTCGGCCTTGGAGGCGAGGTGTTCGTACACGCCTTCCAGTCTGCTTAGGCGTTCTTCGTATGTTGTCATTTATGTCCTTCCCTATGTATAGGCTATTTGACGGCGGCGCGGAGGGCTCGGATGTGGTCGGGGCCGGTGCCGCAGCATCCGCCTATTATATTGATGCCCATGTTGGCGAGGCGCTTGAAGCGTTCGGCCATGTATTCGGGGGACTCGTTGTAGATGATCTGCCCATCTTTCATGTCGGGGATGCCGGCGTTGGAGTGGATGAGCATGAGACCGTCGTCCGCGGCGCGCATCTGCTCGGCGAGGTCTATCATGCGGTCAATGCCGTTGCCGCAGTTGGCTCCGACGACGTCGGCGCCGGCTTCGCGGAGCTCGGCGACGGCGCGCTCGGGGGTTACGCCCATCATGGTGAAGAACCGCGCGGGCCGAGGTCGAAGACCATGGTGGCGAAGACGGGCAGGGAGGTGGTGTCCTTGGCGGCGCGGATGCCTGTAACGGCCTCTTCGAGGGCCATCTGGGTTTCTATGAGTATGGCGTCGGCGCCGCCGTCGGCGAGGGCTGTTACCTGCTCGGCGAGGGCGTCGTACATATCGGACTCGCTGACGCCGTCGGGGAGGGGCTCCATCATCTCGCCGGTGGGGCCGACGGAGCCGAGGACGTAGTGGTCGGGGTCGGGCTTCTGGCTGGCGGCGTGTTGGGCGGCGAGGGTATTGAATTCGACGACCCTGCCGCCGTAGCCGTATTTCTTCTGCATGTAGCGGGAGCAGCCGAATGAGTTGGTGAGGACCATGTCAGAGCCGGAGTCGAAGTAGTCGCGGGCCATGCCCTGTACGACTTCGGGGTGGCTGGCGTTGAACTCTTCGGGGCAGCCGCCGGGTTCGAGGCCGCGCTGCTGGAGGTAGGTGCCGGTTGCGCCGTCGGAGATGAGGATTTCTCCGGCGTGGAGTCTTTCGAGCAGGGATGGCATTTGGTGTTCGCCTTTCGGGTTTTTTAGTCGTTAGTATTTAGTTTGGTTTATAATTGTGCTGGTGATGAACTGGGTGTTGTACTGGGTTGAACTGGGGGACGCTGGGAGGGTCTTGCCCTGTAATTTAGCTATGATTTGCCCAGCGTTAGCTACGGAAAATTTTTTTGGCGCGTCTGATTTTCCATTAGCATAATCTCCAGGTTATGATTTTTGGGTTGCAAGTGGGTAATTATCAGTTTGCAGTCTTTAGTTTGTATGTTCGCATGGTAGCATAGCAGGGTAATGGTTGTATAGCGGAGTGGGGAGGTGTATCAATTTGGTCGGTAGGGAGGATCACCCCCATCCTAGCCTTCCCCCGTCAAGGGGCTGAGAGGGGTATGTAATGAACTTGTATTGGCGGAGTCACCCCCATCCTAACCTTCCCACGTCAAGGGGGAAGGGACTTTTGCGTACCCTCACCCTAACCCTCTCCCAGAGGGAGAGGGGACTTTGCTGCTCGTCTCGATAGGTTATTGGTTGGTCCAGTGGTCTATGGCGCCGGGGGTGGGATCGCGTTGGCCCTGGCGGTGGAGGTCGCGGATGCGGGCGACGAAGTCTTCGGGGAAGTTGTCGTTCAGGCGGGCGGCTAGGGCGTCGGCGGCCTCGGACGCGGTTCCCTGGGCGTCGGCGTATTCTCCCCATTCCCAGGCCATGAGGTATTCGTCGGCGCCGGCTGAGCCGTCGAACAGGGCGACGGCGTCAACGCCCTGCTGGAAGCGGGGGTGGAGCTGGCGTGAGACGACGCCGCCATCGTCGCGGGCCTGGACCTGGACGGGGATTTCTTTCCAGTACATTATGCGGGTTTGGGGCATGGGGTCAATTTTCAATTTTCAATTTGCAATTATGAATTTGGGCTTTTGGGTATTGTAGCGTGGATTGGGGGAATGTGCGATTATGCGACGGGGGTTTGTTGGGATTGGGATTTGTGGGATGGGACCCCGTTGAAGGGAGAGTTCGGGACTCGTCCTTCGACAGGCTCAGGACGAACGGGGTTTGGGCTGGTCCTTCGACAGGCTTCCTTCGACAAGCTCAGGACGAACGGTTAATTGATTTGCATACCCCTTTCAGCCCAGTGGGAAAGGGGATTTGCAACGTACAAGTGATGAATTGGAGGCGATGTGATGGCTTATGCGAGTGTGAATGGGGTGAGTCTATATTATGAGGAGCATGGGGGTGGGTATCCGCTGGTGTGGAGTCATGAGTTTGCGGGGGATTATCGCTCGTGGAGGCCGCAGGTGCAGTTCTTCAGCCGGCGGTACAGGGTGATTACGTATAACGCGCGGGGGTATCCGCCTTCGGATGTGCCGGAGAGCCTGGACGATTATACGCAGGAGCAGGCGGTGGACGACCTGCGAGGGCTGCTCGAACACCTGAATCTGGAACGAGCGCACATCGGCGGGCTTTCGATGGGTGGGAATGTCGCGCTGAATTTCGGGCTGACGCACCCGGAGATGGCGAGGTCGCTGGTGGTGGCGGGGACGGGGTCGGGTTCGACGGACGTGGAGCCGTTCCGCCGGAATGTGAACGCGCGGGCGGACAGGATGCGCGAGGGCGGGATGGAGGCGATGGGGGATTATCTGAACAGCGGGACGCGGGTTCAGCTGCTCAGGAAGGACCCTCTGGGGTACGAGGAGTTCAGGCAGGGGTTCCTGGAACATTCGCCTATCGGGTCGGCGCTGACGTTTTCGGGGGTGCAGGGTCGGAGGCCGCCGATTTTCGACCTGGAGGAGCGGATGCGGGCGATGGATGTTCCGACGCTGATAATGACGGGGGATGAGGATGAGCCGTGCATCGAGCCGAGTGTGTTTATGAAGCGGTGCATTCCGAGGTCGGGGCTGGTGGTGATGCCGCAGGCGGGACACGCTATCAATCTGGAGGACCCGGATGTGTTCAACCGGATCGTGCTGGATTTTCTGACGGCTGTGGAGCAGGGTTCGTGGGCGACGCGAGAGTGGGGGGATGAAGCGGGGGCGTTGGTGTAGTGGGCAATTGTCACAATTTTCAATTGTCAGTTATCAATTATCAGTGGGGTTGGTTGGAAGCGGGGAGGATGTGCGGGATGGGATGAGGTGGTAGGATGATGGGACTGGATAGTTATAGTTAAGGAGGGACAGATGGTTACTGAGAGGGGAAGAATAGCCAGGCTTGAAGGGGCTTACGAGCAGATGGATAAGAGGTTGAGTGAGTTCCATGACTCTATACTCGACCTGCGGTACCCACATAGGACACCGGAAAGGGATGTGGCTAGGATGGTAAACAGCCTGCGCGCTGAGTTGATTGCTATGATAGACGCGACCAACAGGCGCGTAGATGAAACGAACAGGCGACTAGATAGTTTGAAGTCGAAATAAGCAAGGCGAATGTCAGACCTTGAGCGCCTAGCCGGGACAGTTGCGTTTCTGCTGAGGGCGGCATAGGCACATCGGTTTGGAAGGAGGGACGTAATGGTGGCTATGGAAGAGAGGGTGTCCAGGCTGGAGGGGGCTTATGAGCAGGTTCACGAGCGGCTGGGAGATATGAACAGCCGCCTGGATACGACTAACGAAACCATAGAGGGACTTCGCAGGGATATGCTTTCTGAGATGCGGGGACTGCGGACGGAGACGAACAGCCGTATAGAAGGTGTGGAGGGTCGCATAGAGGGCGTGGAGGGTCGTATAGAGGGTCTTCGTGGCGAGATGAATAGCCGGATGGGGGCTGTGGAAACTCGTTTGGGAACTATGGAAACCCGTTTGAATGCGATATTCATCGCGATTATAGCAGTGGGGGGAGGCATTATCGTGGCTCTCCTGGGTGTAATAGCAACGCTTTGGTTGAATTCGTAGGCAAAGAAGGCCGTCGCATTTCTTCGCGTTATGATTTTGTGGCGCATTTGACGCGGTTTTGCCGGGCGTTGAGGGGGTATGGGTTTTTGGTGGGGCCGCAGGAGACGGCGGACGCTATCGCGGCGGTGGAGCGGGCGGGGCTGATGTCGGAGGCGCGGATATACTGGTCGCTGCGGACGCTGCTGGTGTCTCGGCGGGAGCAGATTTCTATATTCGACAGGCTTTTCTACCAGTTTTGGAATTTCGAGCCGGTGTCGGCGCGGCCGGAGGCGGACGGGGGGCCGAAGACGAGTTTCGGACAGACGCGCACGGTGGGCCGGCTTCCGCGCGGCCTCGGTGTTCCTGAGGATGATCCCGAATCGAAGGATACTATCATCCAGCTTATAAGGACGGGGGCGAGCGCGCATCACGCGACGGGCGGGCGAGACCTGTCGTCGCTGGCGGAGGGGGAGGACGCGGCGGAGATCCAGAGGATAGCGGCGCGGATGGTTCGCGCGCTGGCGTCGAGGCCCGGGCGCCGGCGGAAGAGGCACAGGCGACGGGGAGTCCCGGACCTTCGGGGCGCGATGCGGCTGAGTCTTTCGACGGGCGGCGATGCGATCCGGATTCCGCGTCTGCGGCGGGTGCACCGGACTCCGAGGCTTCTATTGCTGCTGGATGTGAGCGGCTCGATGGACAGGCACGCGCGGCTGATGCTGAGGCTGGCGCACGCGGTGGGCCAGCAGACGGGCAGGGTGGAGACGTTCGCTTTCAGTACGGCTATCACGCGGATTACGCGCGCTCTGTCGGCGCCGAATTTCGACGAGGCGCTGTACAGGGCGGGGAGGGCGGTGGAGCACTGGTCGGGCGGGACGCGGATTGGGGAGAGTCTGCACGTCATCAATAGTATGTATGAGCACCTGGAGGACAGGTTCACGACGGTGTTTCTTTTGAGTGACGGGTGGGAGACGGGGGACCCGGGGGGGCTGGCGCGGGAGCTTTCGCGGATGCGGCTGAGGGTGCGGGGGCTGGTGTGGCTGAATCCGCTGGCGGGGACTGAGGATTTCGAGCCGCTGGCGCGGGGTCTGCGGGCGGCGATGCCGTATGTGGATCATTTTGTTCCGGCGGGGGATGTGGAGGGGTTGAGGAGGCTGCCGGGGTTGCTCAATTAGGAATTTTCAATTATCAATTGACAATTATGGGTTGGGTGGGTGTGGTAGTATAGTGGGCAGAGGCCGCTTATCTCATCTCATATAGTGTATGCCATTAGGAGAATCACGAATGACTGCGATTCAGGATACCATGCCGCAGCGTATCTCGATGGGGATAGACCTGACTGGCAGGGTGGAGAAGTGCGAAGGTTACTATGTATCGCTGTGCAATGAACTTCCTTTGATTGGCATGGGCGCTACGCCTGAAGAGGCGATGAACAGCTTCATGGAGTGTTTCGAGGAGTATATAAGGTTGAGCGTCGAATGGGGGGTCATTGACAAGGTGGCGGATGATTACGGCCTCAATATCAGCCGGGCTTCCGTCAGTATCGCATCCGACGATTCCGCTACATGGAGTTTGCCCGGGGTGGTGGACCTGGAATCTCCGAATCCGCTGGAATCGCCCGCGATGGCTTAGAGGCAGATGATCTGATAAGGCGTATGCGTGAGTAGCGGAACGGAAGTGAGACATGGCGGCCAGGACGATGGCTACAATGCAGAGGGTGAAGCCGGCCGAGGGCCTGCTTGTCTTCTATGAGGATAATCTGGTTGACGGACGGGCTCCTATCGAAATGTTGCAATCAGACGCCATCAAGCAGGCCGGCGCGGCGCTCGACTATCTTCAGACGGACGAGGAGGAAGAGTTAAGAAAATTGCATAAGTCTGATGGCCTGCCCATTCGTTCCGGGATAATGGAGGGGATTGAAGCTAATCACCCTCACCCTAGCCCTCTCCCATCAAGGGAGAGGGGACTTTTGCAATCGTCTGAGGAGTTCGTATTCCTGGACTCGAACCTTCCGATTCGGCTGGAGTCGGAGGACCTGCGAATCTCGATAGCGCCGGACTACTACCGCTCCAGGAACGTGGATGTTTCGCGCATCAGGGACGACACGTGCTACAACCTGCGGGAGATAGGCAAGCCGCCGGAGTGGGCGCTTGAGGTGGCGTCGCGCATCACGCACAGGCGCGACCTGTACGAGAAGCCGGACATCTACGCGAGGATAGGGGTCGCTGAGTTGTGGATGTTCGATCCGACGGGCGGCGAGCTTTACGGACAGGCTTTGATGGGATTCAGATTGGCGGGCGGCGAGTACGAGCCGGTGGAGATAGTGGAGAACGAGCACGGCCTTCCGAGCGGTTACAGCGAGGAGTTGGGCCTGAGGCTGTGCGCTCTGGAGTGGTCGAAGCGCGAGGAGATACTGCGGTTACAGCCGAATATGGAGCGAGTTCTGGCGGCGAACTTCCAGCGCTGGCAACTGCTGTTCCAGAATGTGGAGACGGGCGAGTATGTCATAAATATGCGGGCGCTGAGAGATGAGTACAGTCGGGTGGAGGCGGAGCGTGACGCCGCTGAGAGGCGGGCTGAGTCAGAGCGAGAGGCGCGGGAAACGGCGGAGTCGCGGGCTGAATCCGCGGAGTCTGAGCGGGCTGCGGCGGAGTCGCGGGCAGAGTCTGCTGAGGCGCGGGCGGAAGAGTTGGAGGCTGAGTTGCGGCGGCTTCGGGGCGAGTAGCGATGGAGTGGAGATGAGACATGGCTGACAGAACGAGGGCTGCAATCCAGAGAGTGAAGCCGGCCAAGGGTCCGATTGTCTTCTATGAGGATAATCTGGTTGACGGACGGGCTCCTATTGAACTGTTGCAATCAGACGCCATCAAGCAGACCAACACGGCGCTGGACTATCTTGATGAAGACGAACCCGAACTCTTCGACTTCACGGACTCGAACCTTCCGATCCGGCTGGAGTCGGAGGACCTGCGAATCTCGATAGCGCCGGACTACTGCCTCTCCAGGAACGTGGATGTCTCGCGCATCAGAGACGACACGTGCTACAACCTGCGGGAGATAGGCAAGCCGCCGGAGTGGGCGCTTGAGGTGGCGTCGCGCATCACGCACAGGCGCGACCTGTACGAGAAGCCGGACATCTACGCGAGGATAGGGGTCGCCGAGTTGTGGATGTTCGATCCGACGGGCGGCGAGTTGTACGGACAGGCTTTGATGGGGTACAGGCTGGCTGGCGGGGAGTACGAGCCGGTGGAGACGGGGGAGAACGAGCACGGCCTTCCGAGCGGCTACAGCGAGGAGTTGGGTCTTAGGCTGTGCGCGCTGGAGTGGTCGAAGCGCGAGGAGATACTGCGGTTACAGCCGAATATGGAGCGAGTTCTGGCGGCGAACTTCCAGCGCTGGCAACTGCTGTTCCAGAATGTGGAGACGGGCGAGTATGTCATAAATATGCGGGCGCTGAGGGATGAGTACAGTCGGGTGGAGGCGGAGCGTGACGCCGCTGAGAGGCGGGCTGAGTCAGAGCGAGAGGCGCGGGAAACGGCGGAGTCGCGGGCTGAATCCGCGGAGTCTGAGCGGGCTGCGGCGGAGTCGCGGGCAGAGTCTGCTGAGGCGCGGGCGGAAGAGTTGGAGGCTGAGTTGCGGCGGCTTCGGGGCGAGTAGCGATGGAGTGGGATAGGCGGAAGGGACTTTGGGACTCGTCCTTTGACAGGCTTCCTTCGACAGGCTTCCTTCGACAAGCTCAGGACGAACGGGATATTGATGCGGAGTCACCCCCATCATCCTCACCCCCATTCTAACCTTCCCCCGTCAAGGGGGAAGGGACTTTAGCGGGGCGTCAGGGTCTTTCGGTTATCCAGATTCGACAGCGCGGCGCTTACTGGATTCCCGTTTTCACGGGAATGACGGATAGCTATAAGATCTCCGGCAATACAATAATCGAAAGGCCCTGGGCGGGGCGGCGAAACGGATTGTTAGGAGGCAGGGCAAATCATTGACATTGGGTTTAGCCTTCTGTATAGTTTTTTTCGGATTTGTAGGCTTCCATGCCCTGCGGCATGGACGTGACCTATGGTATCCTGCGGAATATTCATCAGTTTCTGTATATAGGGAAGCGTGAGAAGTGCGCCAACCGGAAGTAATCATCTATACGAGCGGAGATTCCCGTTTCTTCAGTGTGCCGCTCCTCCAGAGCGGTCCATCGCCTCCGGCCCTTCATCCAAATGATGGGTCGAGAGGTCTTTACCAGATAATAGTCACCTCTCTACAAACCAGTACCCAGAATCTCATAGGGGGTTAGGAAGTGAAAAGTAAGTTTGGGTTCATACCCATAGTTTTACCAGCACTAGTAATGGTCCTGATAATAGGGCTGATCAATATCGGCAACGCGCCCTGGGTCCAGGCGGATCATGGCGGCGACGTGGAGCACGTGCACAACGTTGGAAGTAGTCATCCGCAACTGGCCGCTGCTGGTTTCGCGGTGAGTAATTCTTCAACTAACGTTGCTCTTACCATGGAGCCTGCGTTTGACCCTACCGTTTCCAGGTACAAGGTCAGCGCGACCTACGATGTCGAGGCGATTGCAATTACGGCCACAGCGGGCACCAATGCCAGTACAGATGCAGGGGACCGCAGTTACAAGATAAAGAGGCCGGGCCAACGTGTCCTGGAGGGAACCGAGGCTACAATTCCAAGAGTCTCTATCCCCGTGGGCACCACGATGATTGAGATCAAGGTGATAACAAGCGGCGCTGACGGCGTGACTTCGCCCCACACCATATATACGGTTGAGCTAACTCGGGAGCTGCCCCAGTTCGACACTCTGACGCTGAACATGCCGAGGGAAAATCCAGCAGATGACGCTGATCCCTCCACTGCTGCAGTTATCGTCGAGGGCGACTTTTTGATGGGCGGATCTTCTCTCATGGGGAATGACCCCAAGCTGCGCGATACGAAGGCGGACGCGAAGGTGAAGTACCATGTGGCCGAGATCGGTCTGAGCCTGACCGTTCCGGACGGACTGGATGGCACCGATAACGCTACCACTAGCGACGATGCCGTCAGAGTTTCATTCGGAAACATTCCGAGGGCCAGGGTCCTGGACAGCAGCGATTATGGCACTCCTCTTGCCGATCAAGCATATGAAGTCCTCAAGCATTCTCTGAATGTGGGATTGAATAGAATTGACATCAGGGTTTCGGCCACGACGACGCCGAGCCACTACACGCAGTACAGAATATACATAGAGCGGGAGAAGCCGCAGCTGGAAAGCGTGAGTTACGTGGAGGAAGGCGAAACCACCCTCACTCCCGTAGATACTCCGAAAGTGGGACCACTGGGGCTTGACACCACTACGGGCAAGGTCGAGGTGGAGTACGAAGTCAGTGAAATCGAGGTGAGCCCGATTCTTGGACGCCTCGTGGAGATCAGATACAGCCACATGGTGGACGGCGAAGATATCGCGAAGGACCCCGCCCGCACCGACCAGTCACTCGGATCGTATAAGATGCCCCTCAAACAGGGCATGAATGAGCTTAAGATCACCGCTTACGATGCCGAGAGTTCGGCCGCGGGCGAGACGACGTACACCCTTACGGTGGAGCGAAAAGGCACGCCGCTGGGTGGTTTGGCAATGATGTCTTCCTCCACCAACCCAGTGCCGAACGCTACCGTTCCGCTGTACTGGGACATGAGCAACCAGACGTCGACCAGGATGGGATTTGGACCCGACACCACTACGTACTACGCCAGCGTGAATTACGATGTCGTGGAAATGGAGGTAACGGCTCACAGTCCGACTGATGATGGTGAGACTACTGGCACCGCCGAAAACCCCGACAGTTACATGATTTCCATCAAGTCCAGGGGCGTTTCGACTTCCAGTACGACTACCGCTGATACTCTGGATACATTGACGGAGATAATCCCCCTCAGGAAGGGATCCAACCAGATCATGGTTACGGCGTCCATCGAGGGCAATTCCACCGAGTACACGGTGAATGTCACGCGGAAGGACCCTGTTACCAAGCCTTCGGAGTTGAGGCTGATAGAGTACAAGAACATGGCCGGCGCCTATGCCTTCAGCGACGTTAGCTTGATGCCGGAATACGACCAGGATTCCATGGTCCGAGAATATACCGCGGGCGTGAGGTCCAACGTCAGGAGCGTGGGAATAGCGGCCACTCACGATGACGTGATGGCTGAGATCTTCGTGAACGATACGAAGATAGCGAGGGACGTGGCTCTCAACAACATTGATTACAAAGAGGTGCTGCTGAGTGGAGACACTAGCACCATCACCGTAACCGTCCGGCTGGGCGGAAACAGTGGCGACGTTGATCTAGTGGTCGTCCGGAACGAGGGCGGCACGCTTCAATTCCGCGGGAACATGCACCCGAACGCCGCCATTACGGCCGAGAGTCCGAGAGGCAACCCTATAACGGTAAAGGACGAGGTAACTCTCGCGAACCCGATAGTATTGCCTCCTTCGCACAGCGATGACGGGGACGTGTCCTACGAGATCAATGTCATAGACGACAAGGGAGAGCAGGTCGAGCTGGGCGATCTGGGGCTGAGGTTCGATCAGGTCCGTCGCCACATCGTCGGCAGGCCGAACCTGGATGAAGGCGAAGGCTACGAGGCGGAGTTCCTGGTGACATACACCGCCCGGGATCCGGTCGGGAACGAGACCAATCCGCTGAGGTTCGTGCTGATAATCACGCACGATGACGTTGACCCGATTCCGCCGCTGGGCGTTGACCCGACAGGGCCGGCGAACAACACGCTGAAATCGCTGTCGGTAGAAGGGGATGCCGTGAGCGGCTTCGACCCCGAAGACGCCGGTCCCTATGAGGCGACCGTGGACAGAGGCACCCCGGACGCGGACGTCGTAGCGATGCCTACGCATCCGGACGCAGTGGTCTCGATAAGCGGCGTGGTGCTTAGCGGCCCAGACTACTTGCACGTTACTCAGAGGTTCAGCGAGCCGCTGACTATCACGGTGAGCTACGAGGGCCTCGACGACATGGACTACACCCTGACGATAAACAGGGAAGACGTAGTGGTAGAAGGCCTTTCCTTCGGCGTCGGGGTGGACATCGCGGACAAGACCTACCCGGTCGGCATGGAGATCGAGGATCTCGTGCTGCCTGAGGCGGTAGGCGGAGCCGGTGGCTACATGTACACACTCCTCGACCATACGGGCGCGGATGACGCCGCCGACCTGAGCTTCGATGCCACAACCCGCACGCTTTCAGGAACGCCCAGCCTGTTCGACGCCTACAAGGCGACCCATAGGCTGACCTACAAAGTGACTGACAGCGACGGCGATGAGTACGAAGATTCCTTCAAGATAATCATCTGCGATCCGAACAACGTACTGTCCGGAGACTGCCGGGCTTCCAGCAGCATGGTCGCGTTGAGTTCTCTGGAGCTGAGCGATGTGACGCTGATGCCGATGTTCGCGTCGGACGTAACGATGTACACATCCGAAGTTCCGTACGAGACGATGATGACGACCGTAACCGCGATGGACATGGACATTGATACCGTTGAGGTCGAGGTAATGCCCGCCGACGCGGACATGGACATGGCCGGGCACCAGGTGGAGCTTGCTTCAGGCACCAGCACGATGATCACGGTTACGGCCAAGAAGGAATACGGCGAGACGTTCACCGAGGAATACACGGTGGACGTGATGCGGGCGGCTATGCCGGCTGAGCCGACGCTGACGGCCATGAGAAGCGACGACGGAATGTCGGTCGACCTCGAGTGGCCCGCGGTAGAGGGCGCGACGCGGCACATAGTGTTCCTGATCTCCGGCGCTTCGCTGGAGGCTGAGGACGCCGCGCTCGCAAACTTCGAATTGATCATGGACGGCAGCGCTACGACCCACACCTTCTCCGGCCTGGATGCGGCGCAGGACTACACAATCGTCCTGGTCAGCGGCACGCCGGGCTGGGTCCTGCCGTGGGACGAGGTGATGTCGGCAGGCAACTAGATAATGCAAGACCGGGGAGCGTCCCTCGCGCAGCGAAAGCGGCGGGGGACCGCTCCCCCCTAAAGGCTAAACCGAAACCTCAAAGGGAGACCTACCCATATGAGACATATACCTAAAAACCTCATACGGCCAGCGTTGATGGTAATGCCTCTTGCATTCATTATTGGCGTGCTGGCGGTATCATTCACATTATCTACAAACAATACAGTTCTGGCCCAGGACGATGAGTGCGACACTATCGCCGGTCAGCTAACGAGGATTCTGGCGGGTAACCCGTGTCCGGCCGAAACGCCAATGTCAGCTAATACGCCGACTGCGGCAGAGGCCATACAGACAGCGTTGGCGCAGGCCAATGCCCAGGCAACTGCCGCCGCGGCGAATATGACGGCGACCGCCGAGGCGAACGCGATGGCTACCGCCGAGGCGGCGGCTATGACGGCGACGGCAGTAGCTAACGCGGCTGCGACCGCGCAGGCTATTGCCGACGCGACCGCAGAAGCGAACATGACGGCGACTGCCGTTGCAGCTAGAGGGACGGCTACGGCGAGGGCCAGGGTGACGGCTACCGCTGTCGCCGAGGCGACTGCCTCGGCAGGCGGCGCTCCGCCGCCGCAGCCGAGAGCTTCCGCTACGCCGGTCCATACCGAGAAGGTGGACGTAACGGCGGTGGAAGGCGCGACTACAATCGAGCCTGACATGCAGGTGGAATTGATGGCGGGCAACGTTACGGTGAAATTCCCGACGCTTTCGCGCGCGCGGACGTACCAGGCGATGGTGGCTGAGTCGGACGAGTGCGGCGACATGGCTATGGCCTGCGCGATGGTGTCCATCTATAACGCAGAGGGCGAGATGGAGTCGGACGTGCGTCTGATTTCCACGGCTGAGATCACGGTAACGCTGGACGCGGACACCGTGGCATCCTTGGGCGGCGACCTGGACGGCGGCGCGGTCGCTATCCAGGCGAACGCGCTGGGCGGCATAATGCTCCAGCTAATGGATGACGAAAGCGGCGAGTGGAACAGCATTCCGAGTTCCTTCATGGTGAACTCGGACGGCAGCGTTACCGTAAGCGGAATGACGCGGCGCTTCAGCCACATCGCGCTGAATGTGTACGCTGACGTGGTGGAGCAGGCCAGGATGCAGGTGAGCGCGGCTCTCGGCACCCCGACCGCGACGCCGATTCCGCCGACGGCTACACCGGCTCCGCCGACGGCCACTCCCGTGCCGCCGACGCCGACGCCGGAACCGATAATCGTGACAGTGCCGGATACGGGCGACACTTCGGTGCCGCCGTTCCTGATGCTGCTGGCGATGGCCGTCGCGGCCTCCATGCTGGCGCTGGTTGGCACGAAGGTCATCATGGCGCGCGTAAGGCGCTAAACATTCGATAGAAACACCTTAGTGAATCAAGGGCTGCTCTCATAATGGGAGCAGCCCTTTTCTGTTTTCCCTCATGTATAATGTGAACCACAACAGGGACAGTTTTTGGAAGGAAAGCGATAGTGACTACTGCGGTTGAAGATCGGATAAGCGTGGAAGACAGGGTCAGCCGGCTGGAGGGCGCGTATGAGCATCTGGCGACGAAGGTGGACTTGTCGGAGTTGAGGGCTGAGTTCAAAGAGGACATGGGCAAGCTGCACGCCAGCCTGGTCAAGTGGATGGTTGGGGTTATGCTTGGGGGCGTTGGGGCCATGGTGGGCGCCGCGCTCCTGATTCAGAGGCTCAGCGGTTGAAAGGAAAGCGATAGTGACCACATCGGTTGAAGACCGGATAAGCCTAGAAGATAGAATCAGCCGTCTGGAGGGGGCATACGAGCATCTGGCCACGAAGGCGGATGTAGCCGATGCGAAGGCCGATCTCAAAAGTGACATAGCTGAGTTGAAGGCCGAGCATACTCACATGGCGACTAAAGCTGATCTTGCCGACTTGCGGGCCGAGCTGAAGGAGGACATGGGGAAACTCCAGGTCAGTCTTATCAAGTGGATGGTTGGGCTTGTGCTGGGTGGAATGGTTGGGATAACCGGATTGGTGATTGCTGTCATCAGGCTGATCGGATAGCGGGGTATCGCCACTATGCTTTCGACCTATATGCTCCGCGCGCTGGAACTGGCGCGGGCATCGGTGGGTGAGACGAGTCCAAACCCGCCGGTGGGGGCCGTGGTCGCGCGGGGAAGGCGGATTGTGGGGGAGGGGAGGACGCAGCCGGCGGGGCAGGCGCACGCCGAGATTGTCGCGCTCCGGCAGGCGGGTGAGCTTGCCCGGGGCGCTGCTCTGTATGTCACGCTGGAGCCCTGTTCGTATTTTGGCCGGACGCCGCCGTGCACGAACTCCATCATCGTGGCAGGTATAGTGGCAGTTCACGCCGCGATTGCGGATCCTAATCCACGGGTGTCCGGGCGAGGGTTTGCGGCGCTGCGAGGAGCGGGAATTTCGGTCTTCGTGGGGGAAGGCCGGGAGGAGGCGGAGGAGCTTGCCGCGCCCCATACCGTGTTCATCACCACGGGAATGCCGATGGTCACGCTGAAGTTCGCGATGAGCCTGGACGGGAAGATTGCTACGCGCGCGGGAGACTCGAAGTGGATCACATGCGAGGAGTCGCGGCGGTATGTACACAGACTCAGGGCGCGGAGCGACGCGATAGCGGCGGGCATAGGAACGGCGCTGGCAGACGATCCTCAGCTTACCGCGCGCGATGAGAATGATGAACCGCTTTCGAGACAGCCTCTGCGGGTGGTGGTGGACAGCCGAGGAAACTTGCCGCCGGGCGCGGCGATGCTGGGTCAGCCGGGCAAGACGCTGGTGGCGGTGTCGGAGATATCCGAGAGTAAGCGTAACTCCCTGGAATCGGCGGGCGCGGAGGTCTTCTTCGCTCCAACGGGCAATGGTCGGGTGGACCTGAGGGCTTTGCTGACCGAGTTGGGGCGGCGCGAAGTGACGAGCGTCTTCGTGGAGGGAGGCGGGGCGCTTGCGGGTTCGCTGATGGACGCGGGGCTGGTGAACCGGGTGGTGGCGTTCGTAGCGCCGGTGATCATCGGCGGGGACCGGGCGCCCTCTCCTGTCGGCGGCCAGGGCGCGACGCTGATGTCGGACGCGATACGTCTGAGCGGGGTGAGGATCGAGCGATTCGGAACGGACGTGGCGGTCATCGGTAACTGCGCCCCAAATTCCTGATTTGGTATTCACAATCTCCCTTTGTTTCGTTAATATCTGGTTCGGGCGGATTGCCGCTTTCGCGGGAATGACTGAATTGCAGTTGAGGTTTCACCCCCATCCTAACCTTCCCCCGTCAAGGGGGAAGGGATTTTGCCTACCCTTGTGAGCCCATCAAGGGAGAGGGGATTTTCGAGCCACAGGCAGCGCCGACTAATTTGATACGGGTTTCACCATTCAGAGGGAGTTGCAGATGTTTACCGGAATTGTCGAGGAAGTGGGGAGCGTGGTGGAGGTATCCGAGACCGGGCTGTGTATCCGCGCTTCGGTCGTCATGGAAGACGTCGCGGTTTCGGACAGCATCAGCGTGAACGGCGCGTGCCTGACTGTCACCCGAATCGAGGGCGACGCATTCTGGGTGGATACCGTTCCCGAGACCCGACGCAGGACGAATCTCGGCGGTCTGAAAGTAGATTCGCCGGTCAACCTGGAACGGCCGCTCAGGGCGGACGGTCGGTTCGGCGGACACGTCGTCCAGGGACACGTTGACGGCGCCGGAACTGTGCTCTCGATCACCCCGGAGGGCAACTCTCATCTCTTCGAGTTTCAGGCTCCGGACGGCGTGACGCCCTACCTCGTGGAGAAGGGATTCATAGCTGTGGACGGGGTTAGTCTAACAGTTGTAAACTGTACGAATCACACATTCGTCGTGGCAATCATCCCCTATACTCTCGAGCATACTCTGTTTGCGAATTTGGAAGTCGGTGACGCCGTGAATCTGGAAGCGGATATCATGGCGAAATACGTTCTGAAGAGTAGTGAGCTTGCCGCGCATGAGTGAAAAAAGATCAGGATGTGAGTTGGACAGCCCCTTTCTGACCGCGAGGATCCTTCAATGAGCATAGCTACAGTAGAAGAGGCGATTGCCGATATACGGGCGGGGAAGATGGTCATCATCGTGGACGATGAGGACCGCGAGAATGAGGGCGACCTCGCCATGGCGGCGGAGAGGATCACCCCGGAGGCCATTAACTTCATGGCGATGCACGGACGCGGCCTGATCTGCGTTCCCATGCTTGGAAAACGGCTCGAAGAACTCAGGCTGCCGATGATGACGCAGGACAATACGGCGAGGCTGGGCACGGCGTTTACAGTCTCAGTGGACGTTCTGAAGGGCGCGACGACCGGAATATCCGCGTATGACAGGGCGGCAACCATAAGGGCGCTGATAGACCCTGACACTCTTCCTGAAGACCTGGGCAGACCGGGGCATATATTCCCGCTCAGGTACATGGAGGGCGGCGTGCTCAAGCGGGCGGGTCAGACCGAGGCGTCGGTTGACCTGACGCGGTTCGCGGGTCTGTACCCGGCGGCGGTAATATGCGAGGTAATGGCGGAAGACGGGACGATGGCGCGAATGCCCGCGCTCACCGAGTTCTCGCGCACTCACGGCGTGAAGATCGTTACTGTCGCGGACATAATCACCTATCGCAGGGAACACGAGAAGCTGATAGAGCGAGTCGCAGAGGCCCGGGTGCCGACCAGTAACGGCGAGTTCATTGCAGTCTCATACAGGAGCATGGTGGACCCGAACGAGCACATCGCCCTCGTAAAAGGCGACCTGCAATCGGACAAGCCCGTACTGGTCAGGGTGCATTCGGAGTGCCTGACCGGGGACGTGTTCGGAAGCATACGCTGCGACTGCGGCGGCCAGATGGAACTTGCTCTGCAGGCAATCGAAAAGGAAGGCACGGGCGTGTTTCTGTATATGCGCCAGGAGGGGCGTGGCATAGGCATTCACAATAAGTTGAAGGCTTATGCACTCCAGGACGACGGTATGGATACAGTGGATGCGAATATCGCGCTGGGCTTCGCGCCCGACCCCAGGCAGTATGGCGTCGGGGCTCAGATACTGATAGATCTGGGTGTGAGGAAGATGCGCTTGCTGACCAATAACCCGCAGAAGCGCGTAGGTCTGGAGGGGTTCGGGCTGGAGATAGTCGGACAGGAACCCATCATAGCGAACGTAACTCCTGAGAACCGGCGCTACCTGGAGACCAAGCGTACGAGGATGGGGCATATGCTTGATCCAATGCCGGAAGTCATGCCGGAGGCCGCCGAGTGACGCGTGACATAAGTGGTTCGCTGAATGGGGATGGCCTGCGCGTCGGCATAGTCGTCGCGGCATTCAACGACTTCATCACTTCTCGTTTACTCGATGGAGCGAAAGCTGCCCTGGGCAGTCACGGGGTTAGGGACGACGACGTTACGGTCGTCACCGTTCCCGGGTCTTTCGAGATACCGCTGGTGGCGAAGAAGTTGTCGGAGTCAGGCCAGTACGACGCGGTTATCTGCCTTGGGGCGGTGATTCGTGGCGAAACGGACCATTATCACCATGTCGCCGGAGAGGCGGCGAAGGGCATTGCGAACGCTTCCATATCGAGCGGCATACCGGTGATTTTCGGGGTGCTGACGACGGACACGGTTGAGCAGGCCATCAACCGAGCGGGCGGGAAGCAGGGTAACAACGGTTACAGCGCGGGCGTGGCCGCCGTGCAGATGGCGAACCTGGCGCGCGAGCTGGACGTGAACTAGCGTCAGGTGGTGAAGGTTTCGCCGTTCCCAAATTTCTGCCAGGCGTCGTTTCGATAGAGTGTTATGTTCCCAGGGCCGAGCGCGGTCCATCCACCGGGACCGCTGAGCGCGCCGCAGCGTCCGTCCACGCCCAAGACGGCTCGCAGTTCATCCGGCGCGGAGGCGCTGAGTTCTCGCAGGGTGGAATCGGGGTCTGACCGTTCGTGGTGGGGCAGCGTGGCGATTCCGTTCGCTATGCCCAGCGCACGGTGCCACTTCCGAAAGCGCATCCAACTCCCCATTACCATCGCGCCCGCGCTCGATCCCGCCAGTACGGCTCCGCGATCCAGGGCGGCTTCTATTCTGGCAAGCAGGGTGGTTTCGGTGAGGGAATCGAGCAGGTGAGCCGGGTTTCCACCTGTGAGATACACCAGGTCGGCTGAGTCAACCTCTGAGGCAAGACCGGAGTCCATTGCGTCCTTGCTGTCGAGCGCCATGAGGGGGTGGGCGTCGGCGCCAAGCGTATTGAAGTGCCGCACACCGTTCTGAGCGGCCATGTCCGGTCTCTGTGATGCCGCGGCGGTCGGGATTATCAGCGTGACGGGGGTTTGCTTACCGGTTGCGGCCAGTATAGCCTCGTCCATGGCCTCGCAGCCTTCCCTGAACTCGTCTCCTCCTACCAGAGCAATTCTGCCTGCCATTTCGGTCTCCTTCGAATCATGTGTCTATCGTGCATTGTAGCAGGGGCTGGCGCTTTCTAAGTGGCAGGAGAAGACGGGAGAGAAACGTTGTGCCACATTACGGATATCAATTAGGCTTTGCTGGTATGCAAGTCGAAAACCGGAACTGATATGAACTTTACGCGGCGGGGGCCGGCGTCTCTGAAGCTGCTTGCAGAGCGCGATTTCAGATCGGAGCGCTGGCGATGCTGTTCCTGATGGGAGTGGGCGGAGCCGTACACGTGATATTTCTGTTGACACTCTTCCAGATTATCGCCGAGGCGCGGATGCTGGGACGCGTGATGAGCATTTATGGAGTGCTTACTGCGTCGTTCCCGCTTGGACTGGCGCTTGGAGGCGCGCTTGCTTCAGCGTTCGGAAACGAGTGGGCGATTATAATCGGCGCTCTTGGCAGTACGCCCGTCATACTGCTCATCTACATGCTGTCGCCGGGACTGAGGAGAAGGTGAGACGGAATGAGGAGTTTTGGGATGTGCAATGTTTTTGATATATACTGGAATCATATCTGGAAATCGGAAATCTATGACCTAAATTCACGAAGCATCGACGGCATAGACGGACTAATATAGAAACTGCGGTGCAGAGAAGAACATCCTTAGCGAGGATACAAATTGAACAGAAAGTTCGATAATGCCCGCACTCAGGTCTTGGTGGGCGATAAACCTGAAATACCCGGAGTAGCGTCCCTTTCTACTGAGGCGGCGTCTGGGGAAGGGCTCAAATCGCCTGTCGGTATCCCACCATCTTCGGCTCAGGATACGGTCGGGTCGCGCGTCGCATCATCTCCTTTCATCATCAGACCATCGCTTGGTATGGCGCTTCAGCTGGGACTCATGGTTGCGTCTTCCATCGGGCTTGCCCTGCTTCTCATCAAGTTCGCATCTCAGCTCGAATCTCTTGGCAATTGGGGCTATGCAGGGGTCGCAGCGGTTGAGTTCGGCAACAGCGCAATGCTGGCAATCCCCACTCCGTCCTATGCCTATACGTTCGCAATGGGGGCGATACTCAACCCGTTTGTTGTCGGCGCTATCGGCGGTATGTTCGCGATGTTTGGCGAACTGATCGGGTACTATCTTGGACACAAGGGCAGCGTGATTCTGCCTGAGAGTCCGCGTGTAGAGCGGTTCAAGTCGTGGACCAGCAGATGGGGATCGGTCATGCTTTTCTGGTTCGCTATCCTGCCTGTGCCATTCGACATAGCGGGCGTCTGGGCGGGAGCCGCGCACTATCCTCTTATCCGATTTATTCCGGTTGTGGCCCTAGGCAAGACAATCAAGATAACAATGATTGCATTGGCCGGTTACTTTGGAATGGATGCTCTGACAAACTTGGCGATAGGTTTCGGTCTGTAGTGGCCGGAAGCCGTTCGTGGAGCTAAAAGTAGCGCGCCGGGGACGAATGTTACGCTTTACTTGGATGAACGGGTTCGTATAGCATTTAGGCCATGTTGTCCCAAGCGCTCTTCCTACTTGTATGAATAAGGGTTGTGTAGTGTCCGATTACGATCTACTTGTGAGCCAAATCTCCAACTGCACCAAATGCGGACTGTCCCAGGGACGCACCCAGGCGGTGCCGGGATCGGGGTCGCTGGATGCCGACATCATGTTCATCGGCGAAGGCCCCGGATTTCACGAGGACAGGCAGGGTGTTCCTTTCGTCGGTCAGGCGGGCAACCTGCTGAACCATATGCTATCGGTCATCGAATTGTCGCGCGAGGATGTTTACATCACCAACATGGTGAAGTGCCGGCCTCCGAACAACCGAGACCCGTTTCCGGGTGAACTCGAAGCCTGCGCTCCCTATCTTGATGAGCAACTCGAACTCATAGATCCCAAGGTAATAGTCACCCTGGGACGGTTCTCATTCACGAAATTTTTCCCAGGAGAGTCAATCGGCAGGTCGAGGGGCAGGCCCAGAAAGTGGAGGGACTACATGGTATTCCCGATGTACCATCCTGCCGCGGCGTTGCACAATCCGGGCCTGAGACCGGTGCTGGAGCGAGACTTCAGCGCTCTACCCGATCTCATCAGGCAGGTAATCGAGCATCAGACAGGTGAATCTGAGCCGGAGGAACAGCCGGCTCAGCAGCTAAGTATGTTCGAATAGCCGCCGCGATGTCAGAACAATCCCTCCGTGTAATTCCCCTGGGCGGACTCGGCGAGATCGGGCGCAACATGATGGCGCTGGAGTTCGACGACGAGATAATCGTCATTGACGCGGGCGTGATGTTCCCCGAAGAAGATATGCCCGGTATTGACTTCGCTATCCCGGACTTTACATATCTCAGGGAGAATCGTGAGAAGGCGCTGGCCGTCCTGATAACGCACGGACACGAGGACCACATCGGCGCGCTCCCGTACCTGCTGGCGGAGATAAACGTTCCGGTGTACTCGTCCAGGCTCACACATGGTCTGATCACCGTCAAGCTGCGAGAGCGGAAGATGCTCGATGAAGCCCGCCTGAACGTCGTAGAGCCTCACACGGCCTTCAGGGTGGGGAACTCGTTTACGGTGGAATTCTTCAGGGTCTGCCACTCTATTCCTGATGCGATGGGCATAGCGATAACCACGCCGCTGGGTGTGGTTATTCACACCGGTGACTTCAAGATTGACCATACGCCGGTGGATGGCAACTCCACCGATTTCACGACACTGAGCCGCATAGTGGGGGACGGCGCGCTACTTCTATGCTCCGATTCGACGTATGCGGAGGTCGAGGGGTACACGGCTTCCGAGCAGGTAGTTGGCGAGGCGCTGGACAGAGTAATCGGGGACGCTCCGGGCAGGGTGATGGTCGCCACGTTCGCGTCGCTTATCTCCCGGATACAGCAGGTGATAAATGCGGCAGTCAAGTACGACCGAAAAGTAACCGTAGTCGGCAGGAGCATGATGAACAACGTCAATATGGCGTTGAACATGGGATACCTGGAGGCCCCGGACGATACGGTTGTCCCGCTGTCCGCCGCCAGGCAACTGCGGCATGACCAGGTCGTCATAGTAGCGACGGGAAGCCAGGGAGAGCCGACGTCCGCCCTGGTACGTATCGCCAACGGCAGACATCGGGACATCGAGGTGGTACCGGGCGATACGGTCGTGATTTCGGCTTCGCCTATACCGGGCAACGAGACGCTGGTCGCCAAGACGATAGACAACCTGCTGAAGCAGGGCGCGGAGGTCTTGTACAGCCGCATATCGCTGGTACACGTGCATGGCCACGCGGCGAAGGAAGAGCTGAAGATGATGCTCAGCATCGTCAAGCCCAGATATTTCGTGCCGGTCCACGGAGAGTATCGTCACCTGATTCAGCACGCGGCAATCGCGTCGGACATGGGGATGCCGGGCGCGCGTATATTCGTGCTGGAAGACGGCGACGTGCTGGAACTGGACGAGTTCAGGGGGGAAGTGGTTGACGAGGTGCGCGCGAACTACATATACATAGACGGCAATCGGCTGTGGGATATGGACAGCGCGATTCTCGGTGAGAGAATGAGGCTGTCCCGGAATGGCGTGGTTACGGTTACAGTTACACTGAGTTCGCGGACGGGGCTGCTCCTCACTGAACCGGGGATAACGTCTTCCGGGTTCATCGCGGTGGACAATTCTAATGCTTTGTTTGAAAAAATATCTAAAAAGGTTGCTTCAACACTAGAAGACCTGGGCAGCGAGACCTTAGATTTAGAAGAGGTGAGGTCTCGGCTGACAAAGTCCGTCAGGGATTTCATCTATGGCGAGACCAGGCAGCGCCCCACGGTTCTCACGGTAATCGAGCACATCTGATTACCGTTGCACACAGTTCCGGCGGCGGCGCCGGAATTCTAGTCCGGTAGCTCCGGGCATAGGCCCCTTCAGGTCTCAGATAGAGTCTCGCCTACTACATCGTTTCTAGCGCTCTATCGAAAGGGTATCGCGATATGATGAGGCTAATGCGCCGTGATAATTCAGAGGCCGCTTCGACTTCCACACGCAGGGAGGTGAAACGGCTGTTACTGCTTCTGCTCGGGGTTGCGTTGGCGGTGAGCGTGGTGTGGTTCGCGCTCACTGTCTTCGGATCTGTCGTGGGCGGAGGCGGCATCCGCGCCGTGATACTACGCGCGGTCGGGTTTGGTTCTGTTCTGATAGCCGGATGGGTCGGCGCTTTCATATTCGCGCTGGCTTTCAGGCGCGAATGGCTGAGGCGATACAACATCTGGTTGGGATCCGCCGCGCTGGTAGTCGCCGCCGTCGGCGCTCTTTCATTCCTGAGTCCTTCCGAGGGGCTTCTTGGCTGGTTCGCGCTTGGGGGAGAGGTGACGCCCGGCGGTCAAGTCGGAGATACGATCATCGGAAGCGGGGGTTGGACGGGATGGCTACGTGTTGTCGTGGCCCTGGCTGTTGCGGGGACGCTGTTCGTCCTGCCCGCGTTCCGGGCTGCCGGCAATGCGTTTGTATCGCTGTTCAGTCGGCGCAGACAGGCCGGGCCGGAACCGTTTGTAGTAGGGACACAGTTTTCCGGGGAAGAAGGCCGGGAAGACGGCCCGCGAATTACACCCGTTCCCGTTATGGGAATGTCGAGCAACCGGGCAGGAACTGGCATCAACCCGAGTTCCTGGTACACAAGCTCCGAACCTGTCGGAGCGAGGGGAGCTCCCAGAGTTCGCCCTGCCGTTGGACCGGATGCTCCGGATACGGGTTCGAGTTTCACTCAACCCGGCGACCCCTTTGACTTTGGGAGTGCGCCAGTACGCTCGGCGCCTGTGCCGTCTTTGGCGAATTATCTCGAGGGCATGACTGGAAGCGATTCGGTGGAGACGAGGATACGAACCGCGCTCGCGGCGCCCCCTGCGCCTGAACCGGAGCCCGTGGCGAATGAATCCGATCCCTATGGCGACGGCGACCCGTTCAGGCCACTCAATCTGAGTAAATTGCCGGAGCCGGTTTTCGCTTTCAGCGCCGAACCTGAAGCTGTCGCGGTTGCCGAGCAGGGGGAAGCGCCGGATGTCGCGGCATTGGAATTATCGGAGCCGGAAGAGATAGAAGACCATCTGGAGGAGGCTTATAACGAGCCTGAAGTTGAGTCTGTTGACGATGATGAATTCAACTTCGCATCCGCTCTCCCTGAAGAGCCTTCCCTTGTAGCTCCCGAGGCGACTGCCGGTGGTGAGTCTGCAATTATAGTGGACGATTCCGGACAGGATGACTTCTTCATGTCCAAGTTCTATTCCGCGCCAGAAGTCGTGGAAGCCGGCGATCAGCCGTCATTCAGTGATCCTTTCATCGAGTCGTCCTCTGAATCTGACGACTTAATGATCAATGACTCGGACCGAGGCAACCATCTGATGTCCGATTTCGATTCTCCGTCGGGAGACGGTGCAACGAGCCCGCTGTTGGAGTACGATGATTCTGACCGTGGTGACATCCTGATGCCGGACCTGGACTCACTGTCGGAGGAGGAACTGTCCGGTATTTCGAGGGATGAAGGCGGTTCGGATACCGGCGACTCCCTCGCCGATCTGGACTCGTCGGCGACGACAGTGGATGTGAGCGGCCAGCCCTCGTTCGACGGAGCGGTCGTCGAGACGACTTCTATGTCCGACAACGAGCCGGAAACCGTGGTGATCGAGGAATTCGATCCCGACTATCTGGCAGAGCCGGATCCTCCCACATCGGCGCCCGCGCAGCCCAGCGCCTCGTTCAAAGCGAACAAGTACTGGGCGATAGACTCGAATGGGTCTCCGCCTGAATCGGAACCACCTTCTTTAGCATTTGACCGGGGGGAAGAAGCCGGCTCCTCCCCGGTTATCGTGCCCGTAACGCCGGCATCATGGCGGAAGCCAAGCATAAGAATGTTGAACACCGCGCCGAGCGGCTCCATCACTGAAGAAGAGCAGCGAGCTACCGCAGACGCGATAACTCGGACACTGGCGGAATACGGCATAGAGGTGGGGGTCAAGGATATCCGTCCTGGGCCGACTGTTACTATGTATGGACTTACGCCCGGCTGGGTGCGTAAGCAAAGGACCGTCAAGCAGGTTGACGCCGACGGATCGCCTCTGAAGGACGAAAGGGGGCGGTTGGTAACGAAGCAGGTCGAAGAGAAGACGCGCGTAAAAGTTGACAGCATCCTTGCCCGGGAGAAAGACCTGTCCCTCGCGCTCAAGACGCCCTCGATTCGGCTGGAGACGCCCGCGATGGGCAAGTCTCTCATCGGTATAGAGGTTCCGAATACGAATCCGAGCCTCGTAACGCTCCGCAGCATAATGGAGAGTCATATCTTCCAGGAACTACGGGATGGCGACGCGCATCTTCCGGTCGCGTTGGGCCAGGGCAGCGGCGGAGAGCCGGTTGTGTTCGACCTGGCGAAGATGCCTCACCTGCTGGTTGCCGGAGCCACCGGCAGCGGCAAGAGTGTGTGTCTGAACGCCATAGTGTCATGTCTCATTACAGAAAAGACACCCGACGAGATGCGTATGATTCTCGTGGACCCAAAGCGAGTGGAATTGACGCCGTATAATGGCGTCCCGCACCTGCTGGCGCCCGTGATTGTCGAGACGGATACCGTAGTCGGCTACCTGAAGGGGCTGATACGCGAGATGTTCGACAGATACCGTCGGATGGAAGAGGTAGGAGTGCGCAACATCGAGGCGTACAACAACCGTATGCCCGACAAGATGCCGTTCCTGTGCGTGGTGATTGACGAACTCGCCGACCTTATGATGACCGCCGCGGTGGACGTGGAGCAGTCTATATGCAGGCTGGCGCAGCTTGGCAGGGCGACTGGCATACACATGATAATCGCCACTCAGCGTCCTTCGGTGGACGTGCTCACCGGTTTGATCAAGGCGAACTTCCCAAGCCGCATCAGCTTCGGTGTCACCTCGCAGGTTGACTCTCGCACGATCCTGGACACAGGCGGGGCGGACAAGCTGCTGGGACGTGGAGATATGCTCTACCTGCCTCTCGACGCGTCGAAACCGTCACGTGTTCAAAGCGTGTTCATCGGCGATTCCGAGATAGAAAAGCTCGTGGGCTTCTGGCAGTCCACTCCGCGGCTGCCGCTGGAGGAGATTGATCTCCTCGGAGGGGCGGAGGAAGAGGCAGGCGACGTGTCTGTCGAGGATGATCCCGACAGGGACGAGATGATAGACAAGGCCATCGAGATCGCTCTAAGCCATCGTAAGTTGTCCACTTCGCTGCTCCAGCGCAGGCTTCGCATCGGCTATCCTCGCGCCGCGCGATTGATGGACCAGCTTGAGGAAGAGGGAATAGTGGGGCCCGGTGACGGCTCGAAGTCCAGAGATGTTATAATGAACCAGAATTAGCGCCATGCCCCTCCCAGTATATGGCTGGGGTCTTTCGGTTACGCGGATTTCGTGGCGGCATGGTGGCGATTTAATTCCCGCTTTCGTGGGAATCGCGAGAATGCACGGGTTTCTGGAACTGCGGCAATCGAAAGGCTCTACTATCAGGGCGGGAGATCATGGCCGACTATCTGCCAAACATCTTCGGACCGCTCAGACGCGGGAACGCCGCTCAGGAAGAGACTGAGGGGAGTAGAACCGAGTGCATAGTATGCGCTTTCGACTTCAGAGAAGACGACACTTATCTCAGCTACAAGATCTGCCCCCGCTGCCGATTTCATTATAGCCTGAGCGCCGGTGAACGCATCGAGTCGCTCGTTGATCCGAACAGTTTCAGGGAGATAAACCGCTCCCTGATCTCGCTCGATCCCCTGTCGTTCGCGTCCGTCAAGTCCTACAACAGCAGCATCTTTCAGGACCAGCAGAGAACAGGCCTGACCGAAGCGGCGCTCACGGGCACGGCCTCGATTGCGGGTACAAGAGTCATGCTCATCGTTCTGGACTTCGGCTTCATGGGCGGCACGATGGGTTGCGCGGTCGGCGAAAAGATAGCCCTGACACTAGAACGCGCCACGAAGATGAAATTGCCAACTGTGGCCATTATCACCAGCGGCGGCACGCGCATCCAGGAGGGGGCGCTGTCTCTCATGCAGATGGCCAAGACTACGGTCGCCGCCAATCGGCTCAATCAGGCGGGACTGCCTCTCATTACGATACTGGCAAACCCGGCAACCGGACAGGCTTACGGCAGTTTCGCGAACCTCGCGGACATCATTCTTGCGGAACCGGGCGCTATTGTCGGCTTCTCGTCGCTGCGTGTCATAGACAGAGCGAGTGATCTGCCGCTTCCACTGGAATCTCACACCACAGAGTCTCACCTGAGACACGGGATGCTCGACGCAGTGGTGCAGAGAACCGAGTTGCGAGCTGTCCTCGGTGTTCTTCTGGATCTGCTGGGGACCAAATACAGGTTGTCCAATTTCAGCGAGAGCGTTGGATATACGTCCGGCGTTCCCAGGCCGCAGGCGTGGACATCGGTGCAGATGTCCAGGCTCCAGTCGCGTCCGACTGCGGCTGATTATATGTCTAGCATCTTCGGTCAATTCGTGGAACTGCACGGCGACCGCGCTTACGGAGACGATCCGGCGATAATATCAGGGCTGGGGCAGATCGCGGGCCAGACTGTCGCGGTCATAGGACAGCAGCGCGTCGCGAGTTCGAACGGCAGTGTCGGCAGCGAAAGTCGCACGACCCCGGAGGGCTTCCGAAAGGCGCAGCGCGCGATGAATCTGGCCGCCAAGTTCTCATTGCCGCTGCTGACGCTGGTGGATACGACCGGTCCGGACCTGAGCGAAGCCGCGGAAGAGAGAGGGCTGGGCAACACCATAGCCAATACGATGGCGCTTATGTCCGGCCTGGAGAGTCCCACCATCTCGGTGGTAATAGGGCAGGCGGGCAGCGGGGGCGCGCTCGCTTTCGGAGTGGCGGACCGCGTTCTGATGCTCGAACACGCCATATATACCGCCATCTCGCCCGAGGAGGCTGCGGAAGTAATCTACCAGGACGCCTCGCGCGCCGAGGAAGCGGCGACTTCGATGCGGCTGACCGCGCGAGACTGTCTCGATCTGGGCATCATAGACCAGGTGGTAGCTGAGCCGCCGAACGGAGCGCACTCCGACCCCGACGAGGCAGCCCGATTGCTGCATCGCGCAATCGTGTCCGAACTGTCTTCGCTCCAGTCCATGTCTCAGAAGAAGCGCGAAAGAGATCGGTACAAGAAGTACCGCAGCATGGGCGAGTACAGCTCCCGCATCAGGGTAAAGATCGCCAAAGAGGTCAATTCTCTTCAGAATATGGTCCGAGCGGGATGGGAGAGGCTGCCTCGCAGAAGGCGGCCCCAGCCGACGTTGGAGAACACCATAGAGCGGATAATGAAGAATGGCAGCCTCTATGGGGATGACGGCTGAGCCGGCGCGGTCGCTACGTCACGCTTATGGGGTGTGGCAGCGGCTGGTTGAATAGATAGCCTTTCCGGTTGAACGGGACGCTGTCGGGCTGCGTGGCCCCTGTCGAGTCGGTGGCGCGTGTCATCAGCGTGTATTCTCCGGCGCCCGCTTCCCAGGTAAATTCAAAACGCGCCCACGAGTACTGCGGCTGCGTTTCCGGAACTTCCGCTCTCTTCCAGCTTGCGCCGGAGTCAATGCTCCACTCCACCCTGGTAATCGGACCGTCCGGGGAGTGCGCGTAGCCGTGAATGCGGTGTCGTCCCGCGGACAGCTCGGCGGGCCATGGGAGGGCGAGCGCACTCTTGACGGACTGCGTGGTGACCACCCTGCCCTCCGCCTCACCTTCCGGTTGGTAGTCATCGCCAATGAGTACGTAGGACGTTGTGTTGTTGCGCGTCCAGAGTCTTTCTGACGATACGACGATTCGACCCAACCACTTGATGCACGAACTGCCGACCCATCCCGGCGCTACTACCCTTAGCGGAAACCCATGGTCTCTGGGCAGTACCTCGCCATTCAGCGCGTATGCGAGTAGAGTGTCCGGGTGAATTGCCTTTTCCACTGGCAGAACGCGCCGGAATCCCTCTTCGGGTGAATCCTCGTCAAGCCCGATCAGGAGGACGCTGACCGCGTCGTCGCTGATTCCGGCGTGCGTAAGCACATCTTGTAGAGGAACACCTGTCCACTCTCCGTTTCCGACTGCGCCCGTTCCCCACTGGGTTCCCTCGGTCTCCTGTCCGTTTATGAGATCGAACATGACGCGATGGTTGCCCGCGCATTCCAGGTACGAAATGAGAGTGCGGCTGGGCAGGTTCCGTATGTCCTGGTACGATAGCTCCATGGGAGCGGAGACACTGTCTCCCTCCACCGATAGACGCCAGGTACCGGCGTCAACGTCTATGCTGGCGGAGTTGTTGCGCACGAAGAAGAAACGGTTGGGCGTAATAACGCCCTGCATATTTTCGAGCCTGGCTTCCAAACTTCCAGAGCGCCGTATGAACGGAGTCGGGTCTTTGAACCAGTCCTGCGAAGCCGGCGCCGAGACATTGGCGGGCGCGGGAATCTCATCGGACCGGCCGGGCATATTCAGAACACCGCAGGCCGACAGGACGGCGGCGGCTCCGCCAATCGAGAGCAGCTGCAGGAAGCGGCGTCTGCTGATACCGCTCCGTTGCGCCAATTGCCAGAGTCGTCTTTCTTCCTCTGAGCCGTTTATGGTTCGGTTTTCACTCTGCGAAGTCATACTGCCCTCGCATCGGCATTCAATGGAATCCAGATTCGAATTATCCCTTCTCCCTTGATAGGAGAAGGAGAGGGTGAATAACCCATCAATCCATAAGTGTTGGAATACCAGTACAGCGTCCAGTTAGTTTTGCTAGTTATGAGCCTGCCCCCCACCCCTGGATTCCCGCCTTCGCGGGAATGACGGTCGGTGGAGTATGGCATATTCATGTGGTTGTGATACTAGTCGCGCTACAGCAGGCTTGCACGGTATAGCGCGTCGGCTATTTCCGCTTCGCCACACTCTGAAACTGGAGCGAGTGGCAGGCGCGGAGCCATACCTTCGAATCCCATAATTTCCAAGGCGTACTTTACTCCCGCAACGCCGTACCTGATGATTGCCATGTCCAGCATGGTGGCGGCACGCTGCAATGAGCGAGCGTTCGTAAGGTCGCCGTCCAGTCCGCCAGCCATAATGCGGCGACACAGTTCGGGAGCAATGTTTCCGAGCCACATACACGCTCCGCGCGCGCCCATTACCGCTCCCGCGAGCAGAAGGCCGCCGTTGCAAATCCAAAATTGCTTATCCTGGGGGAAAGTCAGAGTCACTCGGCCTTCGAAGCGTATGTCGTGGTCCGTAATGTATCCGAAGACATTCTCGTGAGAGCATATTTGTGAGATGACCTCTGGGGACGCGGCGGGAACGCCGGTGAAGGTCTGGTGAATCACTACCACCGGAACCGGGCTGCGTGAGCATACCTCGTCGAAGTATCGCAGCGCTGACTGCTCTCCTCCCTGTCTGGGTATCCTTACGCGAACCATGTCCGCGCCCGCGTCCGCATACCAGTCGGCGAGGCCGAGTGTGTATGTCGTGGACGGCGAGTCAATCCCGGCTATTACAATTCGGTCCTGCGCTCTCACTTTCGATACTACTCGGACGATCAGCAGTTTTTCGTCGTCGCTTAGCGATAGTTCCTCGCCGTTGGCAGTACCGAGCACGAAACCGGATAGAGATGTCCGATTCCAGCGCTCGATGTTGCGCGCAAGCGCTTCGGCGTCCACATGGTCCTTCCGGTCGAACGGTGTGGGAGTGGGCGCTACTATCAGCGGTTCGTCCAGGCCTGCGATGTCGGCCCGTGCGCTAGAATGTGAGAACGCCGCCATTGGAACTCCGGCTTGTCTCGAAAGCCGAAATGTCGTCCTCGGCCTCTAGAGTCAGGCCGATGTCGTCCAGCCCGTTGAGCAGACAGTAGCGGCGGAATGGCTCGACGCTGAATTCCGCTACCACCTCTTCGTTGTCATCCCAGACGCGCTCGGCCTCGAGATCAACGTGCAGTCGGTATCCGGGGTCGTTCTCCGCGTTCTCCATGATCTTCTGGACGGTCTCTTCGGGAAGCACGACAGGCAGCAGGCCGTTCTGGAAGCAGTTGTTGTTGAATATGTCGGCGAAGCTGGGCGCTATGACGACTTTGATGCCGTACTGTCCGAGCGCCCAGGGGGCGTGTTCCCTGGATGAGCCGGAGCCGAAGTTTCTGCCCGCGACGATAATCTCGGCGTTCTCATAGCCCGGCTTGTTGAGAACGAAGTCGGTATTAGGCGAGCCGTCCTCGTTGTACCGCCAGTTGAAGAATAGGAACTCGCCGAATCCGGTGCGTTCGACGCGCTTGAGGAACTGCTTGGGGATTATCTGGTCGGTGTCCACGTTGACCCGGTTCATGGGAAGAACCACGCCGTTCATCTTGTTGAATGGATCCATTGATTTACTCCGCGATAGCTTGTGATTGGGTCCGGCTATACCAGCGCGACATATCCGCGAGTTCTTGCGCGTGCCGTTTCTGCTCATTCGATTCTAGCTGGCGCTGACCCGGATTCCAAGTCGGCCAGCGCTTCGCGGACAAAATAGTCGGGAAGGCTTTTACTCGATGAGTATCGAGCGCGGCGATGATTGCCGTTTATGTTGACCAGGCACAGTGCGCCACCTTCCGAATCGCACAGCAACAGCACTGAGCGATTGTAGCCGCCCGGTGCGTCAATGGCGCTCTCTCCGTCCGGGGTAGGATACACCTCGAAGCGTCTGGGCGAAATATAGTACATGGCATTCAGCAGACGCTCGGCGTTTTCCAACGCCTCATCCGACGGTATTGGGTAGCCTTCTTCACGGGCCTCAGCACTCGATTCATGGAGGTCGCTCAGGGCCTGGGCCAATTCGGAGTCGGGAACCTGCGGAAACGTGGTGACGCTGGAATATGGGCCGTTCGCTCCGACGTCGTCCAGCTTGCTGAATGGATCCATTTGATTTACTCCGATTTATGGGCTTTGTGATTGTTCTGGTTGGTGTGCAGGCGGTCTGGTGGGAGGCTGCAGGAGGGGTCGCTCTGCGTTTTCTTCCTGTATATTGCCTGCATTTCCCTGTATTTTCCAGTTCAGGGAGTTTTTTTCGGGCTTCGGATTTTGGTTGATAAGTTTGGGTTTATGATCGTTAGTCTGTATGTTCGGATTATAGCAGGGCGTAGGGGTGATTGTGTAGTGGAAGGGTTTCGTAGTGTACGATGAAGCTAACTGATGATGAGTTTAGCATTATGGAAGCGGTGCACGTGAGCGGATGGTCAGGGTGTAATCCTTATTATAGCGTGTGGGGTAGAACTCTGGACAAGCGGCGATGCCTATCCTATCCTAAGGGTCGGAAAATATGCGCTTTGAAAGGAGTTTCAGATTGGCTAGATTCAAGGTGGCCGTTCAGAGGCCGACCAACGTTACCTACGCATTGGGCGAAGGCGACTACGATTACGAAATGGAATACCTGTCCACTATTGACGCGGAGATAGTAGAGTTCGACGCTGCCAGCGAAGGCGAGTTCATAGAGCAGGTGAAGGACTGCGACGCGCTTATCACCAGGGGCAACACGGTTACGGCGAACATCATCGAGAACCTTCAGAATTGCAAGATCATTGCGCTGGGGAGCGTGGGCGCGGATAGCGTGGACATAGCCGCGGCAACCGCCCGGAACATCCCGGTGACCAATGTGCCGGATACGTTCATCGAAGAGGTCGCTGACCACACTATGATGCTATTGCTGGCGACTTTCCGGCGGCTAACTCTTATGGACAAGTACACACGCGACGAGAGGTGGGGGCAGGGCAGGCCCTACCTGAACCAGTTCCCGCGCCTGTACGGGCAGACGCTGGGATTTGTGTCGTTCGGACACGTGGCGCGCGCTACCGCTTTGCGCGCGCAGCCGTTCGGCTTGCGAATGATTGCCTTCGACCCGTACATCGAGGAACTCACGATGACCAGCTACGGGGTTGAGCCCGTCAGCCTGGACGAAGTTCTGCAACGCTCCGACTTCGTGTCCATGCACGCGCCCGCAACGTCCGAAGTACACCATATGCTCACTGAGCGGCACTTCAGGATGATGAAGCCGACCGCGCTGTTCATAAACAACGGGCGTGGGCCGACGGTGGACGAAGCCGCTCTTATCAAGGCGCTGGAAGAGGGCTGGATAGCGGGAGCCGGGCTGGATGTTACGGAGATAGAGCCGCCCGAACCGGACAACCCTCTTCTGAAGATGGAGAACGTGATACTCACGCCGCACGTGGCTTCTGCGTCGTCCAGGATGTCGCCTGAGGCGCGCCGGAGGGTGGGCCAGGAGATATCGCTTGTGCTAAGCGGACGCTGGCCGAGGACGTGCGTAAATCCGACGGTGCTGAACAAGACGGACCTCATCCGCTGGCAGCCGTACTCGATGGAGCGTGGGCCCGGGAGCGGGTAGGAATTGACAATTTGCAATTCTCAATTGTCAATTAGGAATTAAGAATTGGGGCTGGGAGCAGGCCAAGTCGCTGGGCGTTGGTGACGGCTTCCAGCCTGTTCCTGGCGTTCAGCCGGGCGCGCAGGTCTCGGATGTGGTTCTGGACGGTGCGGGGGCTGATGTCGAGTCGCTTAGCTATTTCCGCGTCTTCCAGCGACAGATGGACGAGACGCAGCACTTCCAGTTGTCGGTCGGTGAGAGGGTTAGACTCGCCGTTTGGCGGGATTCCCTTTTGTGAAAGCAGATCCCGGAAATTACGGGCCGCTTTTCCCGCGTCGCCGCCGGTTGTGCGTTCGTCGAAGACGTGTACCAGTAGATTGTTCTGTTCTCGCTCGTCTATCGGAACGATGAACGGGAATACGGCGACGGGCTTTCTGTCGCCGGACGCGCAACTCATTCGGACATGCACTGCGGGCGGATTGACGCTTTCCCTGGCCAGCTTGATGGATGGGCAGCCTTCGATGCAGATGGGCGCGGTTCCATTCTCCGGCAGGCTGGCGCAGACCTCGTAGCAGAATCGTCCGACCGCATATTCTCTGTGGTGGCCGAGGATGCGCTCGGCTTCGGAGTTCCAGAAGACTATCCTCTGCTCCATGTCCACGGCATAAACGCCATACGGCGCTTCGTTCAGCATATCCAGCATCTTGCGAATGTCCATAAGGTCTCCCTGTTTCACGTTCTCGTCACGACGGATACACAGGCGTGACGAGGGCGATTGCGGCCACAACCACCCGTTGCGGTTGCGGCGCATGGAACAGTAGCAATTATCGGAAGGCCCGCGCAACGTCATATCGGGCCAGAACCGACAACATATCCTGGTTGCCGTAGATGGCCTAGATCAGTTGCATTTCAGGGATGTTAGATTTGTGTCATATACATCCCCGTAAATCCTCAGAGATAATTATTTCTCCGATTCTCGAATGAGGTCGGCAAATCTTATACAGGTCTGGAAGAGACTGAGGAGAAATCAAACGGATGATGGAACGATTGAAGAATATGCTGATAGGAAAGCGGTTGGTAATCGCGCTGGGCGTTCTGCTTACCGTGGTCGCCGCGCCGGCGGCGATAGTGTTGATGAACCAGTACATGAACACGGAGGCGTCAGTCTCCGACGCACTGAGACGAGACGCTCGGATGTATGCCGCAGAGTGGGGGATTGGGCTCGATGAGGCGGTCCGTCGTTTGCAGTTGCAGGATACAATTGGTGAATTCGGAGCAGCGTTGGAAAAGAATGAGTCCGATACATTCGCAGGACTCTGGATAAAGCATGGGTCCGGCGTCAATGACTTCGGCGCGGTGGTTCGGTTCACCCGGGATGGAGATAGAACACTTCAACGATACGGGCAGTACGTTGCGAATGGTCCACTGGCAGGCATTGTTGAGATGAGGAGCGCGGATGAAACACTTGCAGAACTCAGGGCGAAGCGAAACCAAGTAGTGACGTCGCTGAAGCCATTGGGCATCCCGGTAGAATCTGCGACCAACGTGCAGGAGAATAAGGCAGAAGTGTATGTCGTGGACAAGAAGCGACTTGAGTCTGCGATGTCCGCCGCGAATGTCGAACTTCCCGATAAGGTCGATCTGATCAAAGTCGAAGGTCTCAGCAAGCCAATGGCTGAAATCTTCGGGGGACTCAGACTAACAGCCTGCACTTCGGGATTCGGAGTTGAGCATTCCAGTGGAACCCAAGGGGTTACCACAGCAGAGCATTGTAGTGACATCCAGTTCTATAATAATAAGAACCTGCCTTACGAAGATGGAGAACTGGGCGGTAATTTAGATCTCCAGTGGAATTCGGCGCCAGATTTCACAGTAAGGAATCTTGTACAGGATGGTTCAGGGGATGACCCGACACGAGAGATAAATGATACAAAGCTTCACAGTCAGCAGCGTCCAGGCGACTTCGTATGCTTCTACGGCAGGACGACTGGATATCGCTGCGGATATATTGACGTGGTGGACCTAAATCCCTCTCCCAAGGGAATCTGCACGAACTGCACTTTCTCATCAGGTTGGGTTACGATTCGCAAGAATAACGTATCTAAGGTCATGGTTGAAGGAGACAGTGGAGGACCAGTTTTCGTGGGTAATAAGGCACTGGGAACGTTAGCATTTCGCAGGAAGGATAATGGCCACGCCATATATATGGCAGTTGACTATATGTCCGATTTAGACCTCACCGTACTTACAGACTGAATTCACGATGGATATGAGCACTAAGCTGCCGGTCTGTTTGCTTGTGCTTCTCATTGGCGTGTGCATAGTAGCTTGCGACGATGGTCAGGAACAGGCCATCGTCGCTTTCCCGAGCCATAACCAGCCACTGCCCACTACTTCGGGAACATTGGGACTCACTCGGACAATCACGGTTGAGTTGGTCGTGGATGATGGATGCCTCCGCGGGCTGGGCGAGATAGGCGCCAACGACAATGATCAGAGCAGCATCCCTCCTTCCTACCTCCTAGTGTGGCCGGATGGATTCGCATGGTGGAAGGCGGGAGGAGCGATCCGAATCAGCGACCGGGCTGGTGTATTCGTAGCGCAAACAGGCGACATGGTTCGTTTCTCAGGAAGGCTCATAGATCCCAGCAGCGATCTGGCGCGGGAGATAATCGACGGCATAGCGGCAGAATGCGTTGGGCCGTATTACATGGTCGGAGACGAGGTGAGCGCCATAGGTCCCGACGAGCCGGAGGTAATCTCTATTCCGGGAAGCGCGCTGTATTTTCAGAGGCGGAAGTCATACAGGCTGGCAACGGGTCTCGTATCCACGGCTGACATGATTTCTCCCATTCCCAGAGAACTATTGCTGGAAGGGAATTGTCTGCTCCTTTCAGACCAGCTTAGCCATTCAGGAAGACAAATGGTCGTGTGGCCTCCAGGATTCTATCCCCACGTCGGCGAAGACGGAGTGGTGGAGGTACGCAATGGGGGAAACCGAACGGTAGCGCGTGTTGGAGATAGATTGCTTATGCGAGGAGTTAAGAGCCCGGCAGGAGAGATTCCTGCTCAGCGCTGTGGGGTGGAGTTCGTCTGGAATGTCACGGAGATCAGAAACGCAGACTTTCCGTTGGTATTCCTGCAGCATCAGCAAGAACGCGACACGAGCGGTCGAGTGAGGCCAGATATTCTGGAAGGCGAGGTGGTAGCGCAGAATGGGTGTCTGTACATTCATGGCAGCATACTGATATGGCCGTCCGACTTCTCGATGAGGGGAGAATTCGGATCCATTGAGATAATAGACGAAGACGGGAGAATTATTTCACGCCAAGAGAAGAGTGTTGTACAGGGGCAGGATGTCATTTTAGGGGAGCACGTTATAGTCAGGGGCCGCAGTGTGAAGCTCGACGATGACGAAGGCAGAGAGATACTGCGAACACTGCCCATTGACTGTCTCGCAGACTCTATCTTCATTGTGACCGAATAGATTAGAGCGTGAATGTACACCATGCAGACTATGCTGAGAACGCTCTTCTACCTGACAGCGGGAACTATCCTCGCCTCCATAAGCTGGAGCACCATTGAACACTCGGCCGTCACCGGAGACTATATACTCTCGGTGATTCTGCTGGGCATGATGTTCTTCATCGTCGGGCAGTTCTTCGTGGACCGCTGGCGACCCGAATACTCCGACAGCGACTTCCATCCCACCAAACTCTGGAAGACGCCGCGCGAGACCACGCGCTCCGGCCTGTGGCTGAGGGTCGGGTTCAGGACGCTGGCAGGCGTCGCCGTATTCTCCGCTCTGGCCGCGCTGCTGGTACTGCTTACGACGGCGCGACCGGCATTCATGGTTCTGCTCGGCGCACTGTTCGTTCTGCGCGTTCCTCATCTGTACTGGAGTATGCGCAGCAGGTACGAGGAAGCGCCAGACGCTGAGGGCGCGGAACTCCGTTACAGGGGCGGCTCCGAACTGAGCCGCAGGACGATATGGTTGACTCCCACGCTCATGGCCGGGGCGGGCGCAGTCCTCGCCACCCTCGGAGCGATGCTTAGCTGAACCGAAAGGCGGGGGCCGCGTGCGAGAGATCATACGCGAACTTGTTCACACCGCGCTGGTGTCGCTGGCGGTGTTCCTGACGATACATTTCAGCATAGAGAACTTCAGGGTGGACGGCTTCAGCATGACCCCGACGCTGGTTGACGGCCAGCACCTTATCGGGAACAAGATAGTGTTCTCGCGTGTCAACCCGGACGCGCTTACCGGGATAATCCCGTTCGTTCCCGACTCACGGGATGGGCGCGCGCTGTTCACGTTCCATCCGCCGGAGCGCGGGGACATAATGATATTCCTGCATCCGAGGGATCCGTCCCGCGCGCTGGTGAAGCGGGTCATCGGTCTGCCGGGGGATGTCATCGAAATAGACGCGGGCCAGGTCATCCGAAATGGGGAGCGTCTGGACGAGCCTTACGTCGTTCACTCCGACACGCGGAGTTTCAATCTGGTGATCGTGCCCGACGGTTCGTACTACGTCCTCGGTGACAACCGGCTGGTGTCCAGCGACTCGCGTGACTGGGGGTTCGTGTCGGATGAACAGGTCCTCGGGCGGGTGTGGGTGAGTTACTGGCCGTCGGATAGGATAGGGTTTCTGGATGGGCTGTGGTAAGGGGCTATGGCTTGCGGGGTTGCTTGGCGAACAGGATTATGAGCGTTGTGAAGAGGCCGAGAGCGGCGAAGGCGGCGAAGGCGGGCAGGTAGCTTTCTTCGCCAGGGGGGGTGAGGTAGTCGAAGACGACGCCGGGGACGAGCGCGCCGATGGCCTGGCCGAAGGTGGTGAACGGCTCGGTGATGCCCCTTATCGCACCGAGGGACTGTCGTCCGAAGTAGTCGGCGTATGCGACCGGAGGGATGGTCAACATTCCGCCGAGTCCGAAGCCGAATAGCGCGGAGTAGGCATACGCTTCGATAGCGGTGTTGGTGGTGATGAAGAGGGCCGAGGCGACGGCCATGACGAGCGCGACGGCGGCCATGACGAAGCGAGCCGGGACGCTCTCGACCACTCGTCCCCAGACGATGCCGCCGATGCCCAGGAAGGCGGCATTCAGGCTGATGCCGAGGCCCGCGGTCGTCGCAGTCAGTCCCTGGTCGCGGAAGAAAGCGGCCGCGTGGGTATTGGTTCCGGCCTGCATCAGGAACAGCAGTCCGGTGGCGACCGCTAGAATCCACAGCGCAGGAGTCTTCATCGCTTCCTTCAGTGTCCAGGCCGGTTCTTCCTGCTGGGACGCCGACTCGTCTGCCTCCTCCTCGCTCTCGTCGCCGTCCGGGTGAAGGCCGACGTCTTCGGGTCTCTGCGCTATGAGCAGGGAGACGGGCAGCAGCGCGATGACCCACACCATGACTCCCAGCACGAACCAGGCATCTCTCCAGCCGCTCTGGGCGATTACGAGAGACGCTATGAGCGGGAACAGAACCATCCCGACCGAATGGGTCAGCGATAGGATTCCGTTGACCCTGCCCCTCATTCTGATGAACCAGCGGGAAACGACGACGGACGCGCCTATCTGTATGGGACTGGAGAAGATGACGCGGCCTGTGCCGTATGCGAGATAGAACGTCCAGGGAATCGCGGCGCCGAATATGGAGATAGTCGAAGTTGCCCAGGCCAGTGAAATCGTCGAGAAGCCAAGAATCAGCACGCTGGCCGTCAGCACCATGCGGGCGCCGAAGCGGTCCACCAGCCAGCCGATTATGGGCGAGGTGAAGGTGGCGGCGAGACCTCCCAGGCTGGACGCGCCCGCTATCATCGTGCGGCTCCAGCCGAGTTCGTCGGACAGAGGGTAGACGAAGACGGCTATCGTCAGGCTGGCCGCGGCGTTGCGGACGAATATGGACGCGCCCGCCGAAGAGAGAATCACCCATCCGTAGAAAAACGGGGTGCGATGGGCTAGGCGTGGAGCCAGGTTCACTAAGCTGTCACCTTCCTGAACTGTGGTTGTCTCCAAGCGAACAGCGGGATGCTAACATCTTGGGAAATGCGTGGTCAAACGAAGTTCCAGTTTCGGAAAGGTCTAGTACTGTATCTAGCTGGTTTTGACATATTCAGACCATACCCAGCCCCTGGATTGCCTAACGGCGAGCCCTTCGGGGTTCCCGCCTTCGCGGGAATGACGGTTGGGCACTCGAGTATGTCATCTTCATATGGATTTGGTACTAATCGTCCAGGATGCTTCTGGCAAGCTCTCGCGCCTCATCCAGATTGTCAACGAAGCGGTCCTCCGGTATCTCCCTGAACACGTTGAACGAGTTCAGACTAGTGGCTACCGGGCCGGAAAGGTTCATTATTATGCACTCGGTGTCCTCATCTCCCGCGCCGCTTATCAGCTGTTCCATTATCAGGGCGGCGCTGTCGTCCATGTGGGTAGTGTCCGAGAAGTCGAATATGACCACCTCGTGCTCGTGGATGTCCGCGCTGACCACACGCACCAGCTCATTTGCGGACGAGACGGAGAAGTGTCCCCGGAATGCCAGCAGTCCGGTCCGGGCCTGGAACATATCGAACTCATCCTCGTCTCTGTCCGTGTCGGACAGGAAAGTCTGGTCCAGCAGCGGTACGGACACGACGCTGTCCAGTTCCAGCTGTTCGGACTGTCGAGACCTCATTACCGCAGACGCAATGAGACCCAGCGCCACGGCTGTAACCAGATCTACGAAGACCGTCAGGAAAAGCGTCATCAGCATCACCAGCAGGTATTGACCCGGTATGCGGTGAATGCGAGTGACGAAACGCCAGTCAACGATGTCCCAGCCCACTTTGATGAGGATGCCCGCCAGCGCCGCATGAGGGATAGGTTCGGCGATCTGGCCCAGGCCGAGTACCAGGGCCAGCAGTACGATAGACCGCAGCGCGCCCGAAACAGGGGTGCGTCCACCGGCGCGGATGTTGACTACCGTGCCCATAGTCGCCCCGGCGCCCGGAAGCGCTCCGACTATGCCTGCCACCAGGTTGCCCAGACCCTGCCCCATTAGTTCCCTGTTCGGGTTGTGCCTGGTGCGCGTAATCGAGTCGGCTACCAGCGAGGTCAGAAGGCTGTCAATGGAGCCGAGAAGCGCGAGTATGAACGCGGGCTGCAGCGCGCTCGCCAGGAAGCCCGGCGTGATTTCCGGTATGAAGAGTTCCGGCAGGCCGGTCGGGACTTTACCAATGACCGGAGCGTCGGTGAAAAAGAAGAACGCGGCGGCCGTTCCCAGAACCAGCGCTATCAATGGGCCTGGTACGAACTTGCTCAGCCTACTCGGCCAGAATATGCCCGCCAGCAGAGCTACGAGCCCGACGATCAGAGCGTCGGCGTTGAGGCTCGCGAATGCGTCCGGCCATTCCCGAATCGAGTTGAGCGGTCCCCCGGATACTGTGGACGCCCCCAGAAACGGGAGTACCTGTATCGTCATGACGATTACGCCGATGCCCGTCATGAATCCGGATATGACGGAGTACGGAGTGTATGTGACGAAGCTCCCTATTCTCAGTATGCCCAGACAAATCTGGAGAATGCCCGCCATCATGACGATGGTGAACGCCTTCGTGAGGTCGCCGTCCGCGTGCTGTGTCACTACGACGGCCATCGCGATGGTCATTGGCCCGGTCGGCCCGCTAATCTGCGAGGGCGTGCCGCCGAATACCGCCGCGAAGAATCCGACGGCGATAGCGCTGTATATGCCCGCTATGGGCCCCAGCCCGGATGCTACTCCGAAAGCCAGCGCCACGGGCAGGGCGACTACCGTCGCCGTAACGCCGCCGAAGATGTCTCCGGACAGCCTGTTGAGGTCGTAAGAAATACGCAATTTAAGATATGCTCCGTAGGGGGTGGCGCTTGGCGATTATATGCTGAATGGGCTGATTGTTAAAGTCTTCAGCGATTCGCGCGAAGTTCCAGGAGGAGGTCGAGCGCTCGCGACCTGTCGGCATCGGAGAGGCCGAGGCGGACCGCGCGGCCAAGATCTTCCATCGCGCGGTCAACATTCCCCATTTCGGTCAATATCAACGCGCGTCGGAGATATGCAGGGCCGTAGTACGGCTGGATTTCCAGCGAGTGCTCCACCGAGTTCAGGGCGAGGCCGAACTCTCCTCGTTCGTGATGCTCCTCCGCATGTTTGAGGAAGGTGATGGGCGTGTCTCCAACCAGCGAGTTTCCTATGGCGATGCCTGCCAAGAGAGTAATGACGGCGACCGGCAGGACCCACAACCGCCTGTACATCGAATTGATGTCCCTGAGACCCTCGGGCCACCCGACGAAGCTGTAGATTATCCGGTAGCTTGGCGAGTATGCCATCCCCAACAGCAATCCACCCGCGAACCCGCCGATGTGGGCGAAGTTGTCTATGCCCGGCATGACGAAGCCGACAGCCAGGTTGATGGCGGCGAGGGCGAGTAGTCCTATCAGTGTCTGGCGTCCCATTTCGCCCAGCAGCCCCCGGTTCGACAGGAAGAACGCGACAAGCGCTCCCAGAATGCCGAACACCGCTCCGCTCGCGCCAACTCCTATTGCGTTGGGAGATGCGCTGAGGTTGAAGGCGTAGCTGGTTATGCTGCCAGCCAGTCCGGCAAGAATGTATATCACCAGGAAGCGTGTGTATCCGTAGAATCGCTCGAGCTGCTGGCCGAATATGAGCAGTCCAATGACGTTGAAGCCCAGGTGGATGAGGCCCGAGTGCAGAAACATCGCGCTGAACAGACGCCAGTATTCGCCGGAGGCTATGAGCCAGCTCTCCATGGCGCCGAGCCGCAATAGCACATCCGCAGTCGTTGATCCGCCCTGTAGCTCGGTCAGCAAATAGACGCCAACGTTGGCGCTGAGGAGCAGCCACGTCACATACGGCGTCCGGTCGAGTCCGGGGGGCAGAAGCCTCGTACTGTTCGGGGAGTCTTCGGAGTCAGGGGGTCTTGGGAACAAAGTAGAGTCCTAGTGACTCTACGATAGCAGGCGCGGGATTGGGCTTCAACGAGGTGCGTCGCATCATCCGTCGGCCCGGACGTGTGTGGTCAGCCCGTGTCGCCCTCGGCGGCGGCGACATACTTGGACGGGCACTTCACGATGACGTTCTCGCTCACGAATACGCCGTTAGGTTCGTAGCTGCCTTCCAGGATGATCTCCGAGTGTTCGTTGAAGAAGAGATCTGGAAGGACGCCCTCGTGCGCGGCCATCAGAGTCTCCATGCCGTCGGTCAGACGAAACTCGGACAGAGTCGAGCCCTCCGCACGGTGGAAGGAGTCGGGCTCCAGCTTGCCGCTGACGCGGACAGTCTTGCCCTCCGGTGATGGGCCTATCGCGTTGATCTCGCCTACCGTGTAGTAGTAAACGGTCGCGCCGGCGAACGCCTGGAAGGCGAAGTAGCCGAGCGCTCCCACCAGCACCACGAAGGCTATGAGAAATTTGACGCGGTGGGACGAAACCATGCCGTCGGGAGAAGGTTGAGTTTCGGGTAGCGGCGCAAGTACCTGGGACATTTGGTTCTCTGGAATCTGCCTCTGATGCTGAAAGGTTGGGTCTGTCGTCAGTCCTGGTCGGATGCCTGCCTGTCACGCTCTTCGAGGGCGAGCTTGAGCGCTTCGATCTCTCGCTGCATCTCCCTCTGTCGCCTGGACACGTAGAATACGTAAACGAAGAAAGCCGCCCACGTAATTATGAATACGGCAAACAGGAATGGAAGGTTCGCCTCCGGATCGCTGCCCTGCTGAGCGGGCGAAACGGCCTCCACGCCGCCCAGTACCGACCACCAAATCAGCGCCAGGCTGATCAGCGCGCCCAGGAGCGTTATGCGGAGGGCCGAACCGCTATGCCATTCTCTGGTGAAGTTCATCAAGGTCGGACTCCGACTTTCTCATGGCGTATCGTTCTGTCAACAGGGTTATGTACATCACGGTGAACGCGATGACGGAAACGAGCAGGGTGATGTAGATTCTGGAATCTCCTATGGCCTCGCCTTCTTCGGCGGCGGGGCCGATATTCAGCGCGGGATGGGCGGTTCGCCACCAGATCGAGGCCATGTAGATGATGGGCGCGTCAATCGCGCCGATGAGCGCGATGACCGAGGCGAATCGCTTGCCTTGGCTGCCCATCGGTCCGTAGGCGCGAATCATCAGGTAGGCGACGTATATGAACCAGAGCACCAGCGTCGTGGTCAGCTTGGGGTCCCACGTCCACCAGACGCCCCAGACGGGCTTGCCCCAGATCGCTCCGGTGACGAGTATGAGGCTGGCGTAGATGACGCCGAGTTCTGCGGTGGAGTAGGCGAGGTCGTCCCATCGCTGGCGGCCCGTGAACAGGTGCATGATACTGGCGATGGCGACGATGATTATGGACACCATGCCGATCCAGGCGAGTGGGACGTGGAAGTAGAATATGCGTTGGGAGACGCCGAGGTTCTGTTCGGTCGGCGCCCAGAAGTACACCAAGTACAGGGTGACCGCCATCAGAAGAGCGCTGGCGATAAGCAGCGCGTCTCTGGCGAAGCCGCGGTCGGGAGACGGAACTGATTCAGGAGAGGCGGCAAGCTGCGTCATAGTATGTGCAATATATCACAAAGCGGATTCCGTTGTCAGCGGCTTTTGGCGAGGCTCTTGAGTCGTACAGCCGGCAGCCTCTTCAGGGTCTGATTCATCGGATCTACCTCGACGCCCACAGACTCAAGGGCTGTCACACCTAACAACGGCTCTACATCCGGGTCGCCGTAGATGATAACGCCCCCGGTGATTTCGCCCATGAATTCGATTTCCGCGATAGTGATGTCCAGATTAAGTTCGCTGCCGTCGGCCAGTTCGTAGGTTCGTCCGCCTCTGGGCTGCAAGCCTATGGCTTCCAGATGCGGTCTGGGAACCAGAGAATCGGTCGCTCCCGTATCTACGAGGAACAGCCCCTCCCACGTTCGGTCCGGCTCTGCGGGATTCCTGATAGTGACTGTTACGTGTGTCGCTCCCATTTGCCCACTCCTACGCCGTCTTCTGCTCGGCTTGGGTTTGCGGGTTCAGCCGGAGCGGAATCTTGTGTCCTTCGCCTGTGACCAGGATGATCGGGGAAGCGCCGTTGACCGCGCCCGCGTCCACTATGCATTGCTTTATGCCCTTCGTTCCCGGCAACTCGTACATGACGTCGAGGAGCGTCTGCTCCAGAATGGTGCGTAAGCCTCGCGCGCCGGACTTCTGCCTGATGGCCTGTTCCGCGGCGGCTTCCAGGGCGTCGTCGGTGAATATCAACTCGAGTTCGTCTATGGCGAAGAGTGCCTGGTACTGCTTTACGAACGCGTTCCGGGGCTCCGTGAGCACTCGCACAAGGTCTTCCTTGTACAGCGAGTCCAGGCTGACGACGACGGGCAGGCGTCCAACGAGCTCGGTTATGAATCCGTATTCCATGAGGTCGTCGCCGTTTACATGCCTGCGGATCTGATCCTCGGCGCGTTCTTTCAGCACTTCAGGAGCGCCGCCGGTGTTGAAACCGACGCGCCTGAGATTCTTGAAGGCGCGCTTTTCGATTATCTCGTTGATGCCCTCGAACGCGCCTCCACAGATGAACAGAATGTTGTCCGTGCGTATCTGGATGAGTTCCTGGTGAGGGTGTTTGCGTCCGCCCTGGGGCGGGACGTTCGCCACGCAGCCCTCGATTATCTTCAGGAGCGACTGCTGAACGCCTTCGCCGGATACGTCCCTGGTAATAGAGACATTGGGACTCTTGCGCGCGATCTTGTCTATTTCGTCAATGTAGATGATGCCGTTTTCGGCGAGCGATATATCGAAGTCCGCTGCCTGTATAAGCCTGAGCAGGATGTTCTCTACGTCCTCGCCGACGTATCCGGCCTCGGTGAGGGTGGTAGCGTCGGCGATGGCGAATGGGACTTCGAGGATGTGCGCGAGCGTCTGAGCGAGGTAGGTCTTGCCTGAACCGGATGGTCCGAGCATGAGGATATTGGCTTTCTGAAGCTCAACGTCCGGCTGCCTGAGGTTGGACCAGATGCGTTTGTAGTGGTTGTACACCGCGACACTGAGGGTCTTCTTGGCCAGTTCCTGGCCTATTACGTACTCCTCCAGCCTCTTGTAGATGAGTTTGGGGTTCAGGCCCTTGTGCAGGAACCTGCTCTGGGCGCTCTGATTCTTCTGCGCCGGTCTCTCTTCCGAGATGATCTGATCGCACAGTTGGACACACTGGTCGCATATGTAAACGCGATCAAGCCCCGCTATCAGGCGTTTGACCTGCTCTTTCGGTTTGCCGCAGAAAGAACACTGATACTCACTTCGCCCCGTAGTCATGGCTTTGGACCACCTCGCTGACCGGTATATCCCGAATGGGATGCGTTTTGCACTGTCTGGAAGGGAAGAAGTGGCTAGTCGGCCGCGGCCGCCATTCCCGGATTATCCAGCACGTCGTCCACCAGACCGTACTCTTTGGCCTCGGTGGCGCTCAGATAGAAGTCTCTATCCGAGTCCACCGCGATCTTGTCTATCGGCTGTCCGGTACGGTTGGAGATAATCTCTCGGATTATGTCCTGCTGGCGAAGCACCTCCCGCGCGGCTATCTCGATGTCGGAAGCCTGTCCCTGGGCCGCGCTCATGGCCTGGTGCATATGGACTGTGGAATTGGGAAGGGCGAACCGCTTTCCGGGCGCGCCCGCGCACAGAAGGACGGTCGCCATGCTGGCGGCCATTCCCACGCAGATGGTGGAAACATCCGGGCGTATCAGCTGCATGGTGTCGTAAATGGCGAGTCCCGCCGGTATCGAACCACCCGGGGAGCTTATGTACAGGCTGATGTCGCGTTCGGGGTCTTCTCTGTCGAGGTAGAGGAGCTGGGCGATGATGTTATTCGCTACCTGGTCGTATATCGCCGTACTGAGGAATATGATCCGCTCTTTCAGGAGCAGCGAATATATATCGTAGGCTCGCTCTCCCCTGGAACCGGACTCGACTACCATGGGGATGACGTTCTCGGGCCTATTGATCATCTTGAGCATCTCCTTCTTGAGCATCCTGGGAAGTTTCCTGGTTGGGTTCGGTCTGCGCTTCTTCGGACTGGTCTTCCGACTTGGCTATCTCTACGAGAAGCGCGACAGTCTTTTCGTACTTGAGCATATCGTCCAGAGACTCGCGGCGGCTGCGGCGTTCCTGCCTTCTCATGCGCTGGCCCGCGTACATCTGGTTGAAACGCTCGTCTATCTCCTGTTCGGTTACTTCAATGTTCTCCAGTTCGGATACCTTGTTCAAGGCGAACGTGCGCCTTATACGCTGCTCCGCTTCCTCTTCGGCCTCTTGCTGGACTTCCTCTTCAGTCCTTCCGATGGACCGAAGGTAGTCGTCCATGCGTATGTTCGCCTGTTCGAGCATCTGCTCCTGGGTATTTCGGATTCTGTTCGTCTCATTCTCCAGCATGACGGGCGGGATAGTGATGGTCGCTACGTCTATCAGAGCCTTTACGACGTTCGTCTCATACTCCTGTTCCAGCCTGGCCTCGGCGTCCGTCGCCATGCCCTCTTTGACCGCGTTTCGGAGCGCTTCCAGGTTCTCGTACCCGTCTGGGAGACTCTGGGCGAACTCGTCGTTCAGTTCCGGCAGGCTGCGTTCCCGCACCTCATTTACGGTCACAGTAAAAGACGCCTCCTTGCCGGCTATCGAGGCGTCTCTGAAATCTTCTGGAATCGAGAGCGTAAACTCTGTTTCATGTCCGGGTTCTATTCCTACCATTGCCTGCGGGAAGCCGGTTACGGGAACTGAGCCGTCCTCGTCGAGGTACAACACGCCGTCTTCGCGGATCCAGAACTCTTCGCCTTCGATCTCTCCGCGCGCGTCCAGATTGAGCAGGTCTCCCATCTCCGGGGGCCTTTCGACCGTTTCCCAGCTACCCATGCTCTCGCGTATGCTGTCAAGCCTCTCGGTGACGACCTCGTCGGTCACCTCATCCATCTCGTGCGGTATGCGAATTGCCTTGTAGTCGCCCAGTTCGATTTCGGGTCTGAGGGCAACGATGGCAGTAAAGCTGACGGGGTCGAGATCCAGGTCCTCGATCTTCGGCACTCCGGCGGCATCTATATCCTGCTCTTCGATGGCCTTGCTGGTTACTTCATAGACCATGCTGTCCAGAACTTCGTTCAGCAGGCTCTCGCGGCCCATGAAACCTTCGACTATGTGCCTGGGAACTTTGCCCTTGCGGAAACCGGGCAGTGAAATCTGCGGAGCGAGTCGCCTGTATCCCCGATCCAGGTATGGATTCAGGTCCGCTTCCTCAAGTTCGATGCGGAGCGTAGTCTGGTTGTCCACAACTTCTTCTTGAGTAACTATCAATTGGCGCTCCTGCTCTCTGATTTTCGTTCAATTAGTATAGCATAATGCAGCTTTGTTCCAGATTGCAAAGTAGTTATCGGTTGTCAGTTGTTAGTAGTCAGTACCGCGCGTCCTGATTCCCGTCGTCACAGGGACAGTCGTAGGGTGTTTACGCTAGAAGTCGGCTACCACCGGGTTTCTGAGAATTCCTATGCCCTCCAACTCCACCTCCACGCTGTCACCGACGTTGATCTCGCCCACGCCCGGACAGCCGCTGGGAATGATGTCGCCAGGATTCAGCGTCATTACTTCGGACATCCAGCTTATGAGTTCGGCTACTCCCCAGACCATGTCGCCGGTGGAACCGTCAACGTGAGTGTTGCCGTTGACGCGGCATTGGATACGCAGGTGGTCGCCGTCCAGACCTGTCGTTATCCAGGGCCCGATGGGGCAGAAGGTGTCGAAGTGCTTGACCCTCATGCTGGTTCCGCGACCGACGTCGCTGGTAGCCATTTCGCTGGCGCTCACGTCGTTCACGCAGGTGTATCCGAAGACGTAATCCAGCGCGTCGGACGCGCTGACGTGCCTGGCGCTCCTTCCGATGACGATGCCCAGTTCGGCCTCGTGAATCACGGAGCGGCAGGAGCGCGGATACACGATAGGTTCGTTGTGAGCGACGACGGTTCCGGGCTGCTTGAGAAAGATGCCCGGGCCGTCTCGACCGTCGGGCTCGCCGTAGTTGGCGGCCGCGGCCACGACCTTGTTCGCTCGTGTATCAATTGGAGCGAGAAGCCTGACTTCCGAAATCGAGCCAAGGGCGCGTCCCGGACTGGGCGAGCCGAACACGCTGCCCTGGAGAGCGCGAACCTCTTCCCCTTCGATGATGCCCCACTGGACGCGGTCGTTCCTCAAAAAGCGAGCGATGTTCATGTGTACCCCCTGCGTTGAATTATTGCTTTTTTGCTCAAGCCGAATGGTACGTTCCGGCTTTTGTTAATGCAACGCCGTCTTGACACTTTCTAGCCTGTTGTTTAGGATTCGAGTCAGGAATGGCGCACTGTGGGGGGGTTTGAGGTGTCGAGCAAGTATCAGCGCGAAATCGAGGAGATCCTTCAAAAGGCGGGCGATATTGGCGGCGGTGGGAGAAAGCCAAGGTCCGCTTCCTCGGGCAGAAGTATCGGCTTCTTCAGGCTGGTCTGGATGTATGTCAGGCAGTCTCTGGGGGGTCGTTTCTGGTCCATTTCCCCCGGTCGAGTGATGCTGCTGGGATTTGTGCTGCTCCTCTCCGCGCTTCTGGTAATCCCATTGGTGGGCGGAAGGGCAGGGCTGCTCGGATGGGCCGGCCTGATCATCTTCATAATCGGCTATGGGATGGTTCTTGTCAGACCGCCCAAGGTGCAGAAGAAGTGGCGCGGCGAGCTGATCGAGGACGATGATTCCTGGCTGGACAAGATTCGGCGGAAGATCAATCGTCAGTAGGGATGGGGCTATTCTTCGCTGTCCAAATTCCCCGGCGAGGAACGGGTTTACCGAACTCCGCTTATGCTGAGAGTCGAATCATTGCGGCAATCACCGCAATCAGGGTGGTGGCTTGCAGGCCAACGATTACCCTCAGCCAATTACCCACGCTATCCAGACGCCTGGCGATGTGCGAGACTTCACCCTCGACTTTTGCAAGCCGCGCTTCCAACTCAGTCTCCCGCGGGCGACGGGGCGGGCGGGGCTGAGGAGACGGGAGGCGTGGGTGTAGGTGGAAGCGGGTCGGCAACGCCGCCGCCGCTTTCCGGCTGAGTGTCGTCGTCGCTGTCGGGCGGAGTCTCCCACAGCTTGTCCAACTCGTCCACCTCGATGGTCTCGTAGGCGATGAGATACTCCGAGAGTTGCTTCAGCTTGGGCATATACTCGGCAATGACCTTGCGGGCGGACTCATACGCGTCGTCTATGATCTCGTGGACTTCCTGGTCAATGATTTCGGCTATCTTGTCCGAGTAGTCGCGCTGCTCGGAGATCTCGCGGCCCAGGAACACCATCTCCTCGCGCTTGCCGAACGTGCGCGGACCCAGCTTTTCGCTCATTCCGTAGCGAGTTACCATCTGTCGAGCGATATTGGTCGCCTGCTCGATGTCGCTTCCCGCGCCCGTGGTTATCTCGTCGAAGACCAGTTCCTCGGCGACCCTGCCACCCATTGCGGCGGCGAGCATATCCTTGAACTGGTCGCGAGTCCACAGATTGCGGTCCTCTTCTGGCAGGTAGCGAGTGTGTCCCCCGCTCTGCCCCCGAGCGACTATCGTTACCTTGAACGGCTTATCGGCGTTGGGCAGAACGTGCGCTACCAAGGCATGACCGGCTTCATGGTACGCGGTCATCTCCTTCTCACGGTCGCTTATCACACGACTCCGTCGAGCAGGTCCCGCTATGATCCGGTCTATCGCCTCCGCAAACTCTGAACTCCCTATCAGCTTCTTTGCACGGCGTGCCGCCAATATCGCTGACTCGTTCACCAAGTTCGCCAAATCAGCGCCGCTGAATCCAACCGTCTGACGAGCCACTCGCTCCAGATCAACCTCCTCCTCCAACGGCTTGCCCTTCGCATGTACGTCCAGGATCTGCACCCGTCCCTTCAGGTCAGGATTGTCCAACACCACACGACGGTCGAACCTCCCAGGACGCAACAGCGCAGGATCAAGGATGTCCGGACGGTTCGTCGCCGCTATCACGATAACGTTAGTCCCCGTGTCGAATCCGTCCATCTCAACCAGGATCTGGTTAAGCGTCTGCTCACGCTCGTCGTGGCCTCCTCCAAGTCCAGCTCCACGATGACGTCCCACAGCGTCTATCTCGTCCACGAACACGATGCACGGTGAGTTGCGCTTCGCCTGGTCGAACAGGTCTCGCACACGACTCGCTCCCACTCCAACGAACATCTCAACGAACTCAGAACCGGATATGTTGAAGAACGGCACTCCGGCCTCTCCCGCAACAGCCCGCGCCATCAGCGTCTTGCCTGTGCCCGGAGGTCCCACCAGCAACACTCCCTTGGGTATCTTCGCTCCCAGGGCGAGGAACCTCTCAGGGTACTTCAGGAACTCGACGACCTCCTGAAGCTCCTCCTTCGCCTCCTCCACTCCGGCGACGTCAGAGAAGCTGACCTGTGGAGCGTTGCCCATGAACATGCGAGCCTTGCTTCGACCGAAGCTGAAGGTCTGGTTGGAGTTGCCCTGCGCCTGTCTCATCATGAACAGAAGCACCGCTCCGAAGAATATGAGTGGGAGGAAGTTGAAGAGCAGTCCGAAGATGGCTGAGAGTCCGCCGGAGCCTCTGACTGAGACATTTACCCTGCTGAGGTCCACCTGGGCGTCGTTGAGCATCTGGATTATGGAGGAACCGGACTCTTTCCTGGACTCGAAGGACTCTCCTGAGAAGGTGGTTACTGTGAGGGAGTCTCCCTTGACCTCGATGCGTTCCACCTGTCCGCGGCTGGCCATCGTGATGACCTCGTTGACGGGCAGTTCGTCCGGACCGCCGAGCGAATTGGAGAAGAATGTGAAGACGATTGCGACAAGCGCAACAATGAGCAGAAGGTATATGAAGCTGTTTCGCATCCAGCGATAGCCCATCCGTATCTCCCCAGTCGTATATTCACGTATGTGTCAATAGTACAGTACGTTGCGCCACAAGGCAAAGGATTTTGTCAGCCGGAAACTGTCCGACGCTTCAATGTGCGTGAAAGCGTTACCAGTCCAGGCCGACCGCCCTTGTCAGGAACTCCGAAAAGGGCGCGGCGACGGCGCAGGCGTTGGCGTACATGTCAATGAAGTCCGGGGCGCAGGCGTCTTCCTCGCTGAATCGCGTGGTCGCCGCGAACGACTTGAGCTTAAGCTGGTCTATAAGTGGATGGTCGGGGTCTATTCCCCTTGGAGCGCGCTTGAGCGATTCCCCTTCCAGCGTATAGGCCGATGCGAATTCGTCATCGTTGATGATGCTTGTCCAGATGTCCGGTTTCGCTACGATGGCTCCCCTGATCTTGCCCACAGTGGCGGAGTTAGGACGCCAGATACCGGCTCCGCCGAAGACCATGCCCGGTTGGAGATTGAGGTAGAGGCCGGGTCCGTGTACATCGCGTCCGACTTCGTGGCGGAAGTGGAGGCCGGCGTTCGTCTTGTAGGGGCTCTTGTCTTTCGAGAAGCGAACGTCCCTGTATATGCGGAAGATAGATCCGCCCGACAGCCTCGGGTCGGCGACCATGTGGGGGCTTATCGAATGGAGCCTGTCCCCAAAGTCGGCGACGAACTGGACGAGCGCGTCGCGGACATCCCTCTCGTAGCGGGTCTTGTTGTCCTGGAACCACTCCCGGTTGTTGTTTTCCGCAAGCTCGGATAGGAACTCGAACAGTGCGGGCGTAAAGTGCGCTGATTCGGTCATCGTTTCTCCTGGACTCTAATGGCGGCTTCTATCGAAGTTGAGGTGATCGGGAGCGTCGGTAATATATTGCGCTTTATGTCGTACAGGTGGGGTTCCAGGTAAGTTTCCAAGTGGAACGGGCGTTTAGAACACCTGGAAACGACCTGTCGTCACCTGTTCTTAGCTTTGGACCGAGAAAATTTTGTTGTCGAAGTCATTTTCGATAAATTCCTGTTTATGTAAAAGTTGGCGCGTTCGGAATTGGTCGACCGGACACATGATAGCATTAATGTTCTGTCGAGTGGAAGAGAGTCTCAAGACTGCGTAACGTCAGTTAGGGGTTATGGAGCGCCCGTCTCCTGGTGGACGGAATGGGGTGATTTACTCATCGGGTGACCCAAGACGGATGCGGAGGGAGAGACGGAGGGTATTTACCCTATTGGTTAGCCTACGAGTCTTTGGATGAGAACGGCCAGACCGGTCGCAAGGGTGGCAGAACCCATCATCAATCCGACCATCCACTTGATAAGATCAATCTTCAGTTCGGACAGATCAGCTTTGGTTGCGTAATGTTCGCGCATTTCGTCTCGGAGAATTCCGATCTCCTCACGCACGATCATTCTGACATCGTCACTGGTAAGTACCTGGTCGGCGGTCGTCATCCCGCAACTTCCTTCTGGCTGGTGTATTCAGTCTAGTCAGCCACTGGCAGACAGTCAACAGTCAATGAAAACATAAAAGAAGACTTATAAGACTGCATTATTCAGGATGTGGTTGCTCTGCCAAGTCGAACTACCCGCTTGTCATCAACCCATGTGTTGGATATAGTACGGGCAACCGTTCGGGGGACATCGCGCGAGCGGGCAGCCACAGGAGATACCATGACCCAGCCGGATATCAAGCTCATCGCCCATCTGATGCGCCGCGCCGGGTTCGGGGCCACCCGACAGGAGCTTGACGCCTATGCCGCGAGGGGCTATGAGGCAACGGTGGAGGACCTGCTGGACCCGCAGGATACCGAGTGGCTCGGCGACGATATGGTCAGACGCTTCGACCTCGAGGCGTCCGGCATGATAAACGCCCCCGGCTCCGCCAGAAACTGGGTCTATCGCATGATCACGACCAACGCGCCCCTTCTGGACAAGATGGCCCTCTTCTGGCACGGCATATTCGCCACGGGCGTGCCGAAGGTCATCAACGGCAGAGTTCTCTACGACCAGATAAACACATTCCGCAGGCACGGCATGGACAGCTTCGACTCCATTCTGCTGAGGCTCGCCAAAGACCCGGCGATGATCGTCTGGCTGGATAACCAGGATAACCACGGCGACGCGATCAACGAGAACTGGGCGCGCGAACTGCTCGAACTATTCTCGATGGGAGTCGGCAACTACACTGAAGATGACATCAAGGAGTGCGCCCGCGCATTTACCGGCTGGACCATCGGCAACACGGAGTACATGATGGTGCGCTCGATGAGGGATTCGGACTGGCCTTACGGTCGGATCGCCTACCACTTCGACTACCGCCCCGAAGACCACGATAACGGCGAGAAGACCTTCCTGGGACACACAGGCAACTTCAACGGCGAAGACATCATCGCCATCATCTGCGGGCAGGAGTCCACCGCGCGCTTCATCTCCAGGCACATGTACCACTTCTTTGTCGCCGACGAGCCGCCCGTCCCGGCCTGGCCGTACACCCCGCCAAGAGACCCGGAGGCAATTGATACTCTCGTCCGCGCCTACTTCGACAGCGGCTACGACATCAGGTCGGTCTTGCGGACGCTGTTCAACTCCGATTTCTTCAAGTCGGAGGATGTGCGGTACAAGAAAGTCAAAGGACCGGCGGAGTTCCTGGTGAGCGTGCTCCGGATGACCGGAGAGTTCGACATACCGCGCAGGGACATGATCACAAGGTACAGACAGAGTGTGTGGATGGGACAGGAACTCAACAATCCGCCCAGCGTGGAGGGCTGGCACCAGGGCCCGGAGTGGATAGACACCGGCACACTCGTAGAGAGAATCAACTTCGCGTCCGAACAGTTCGGCGACGCCAACAAGCCCGGCGTCAGGACGATGATAGACAGGATACGCCGGGAGGATACCGACCGACTTTCTCCCGAACATCTCGTGGAGCGCTGCCTGGATGAGATGGGCGCCTTCTCAGTATCCGACGAGACGCGCGAGACGCTGGTCCGCTTTGCCGAGGGTGACCGCAGTCGTGAGAGCGTTGAGCACCTGCTAAGATTGTCCGCCTCAACCAGAGAATTCCAACTGGCCTAGACCCATGCTTGAGTACTGGCAGACCATCGGCATCGTTGGCATGGAGGGACGCGGCTTCGAGTATCCCACAGATACGGTCGCGGCCCGGAACGGCCGCCTGTATGTGCCCAACCGCTCCAGGGACTTCGGAGAGCGCGGCGTCAGGGTCACGGTCTTCGACCTGGACAGCGAGTACTACGGCACCTTCGGACACCTGGGCGACGGCGACGGCCAGCTTATCTCCCCCACGTGCGCCGCCGAGAGCGGGCAGGGACACATCTACGTCGCCGACGACTACACTCACCGCGTCACCGCCTTCGACTACGACGGCGGCTTCGTCACCTGCTGGGGTACGCACGGCGCCGGCGAGGGCGAACTGAACGGCCCGTCCGGCCTGGCCTTCGATCCCGGAGACAACATCTACGTCGCCGACACCCACAACAACCGCATTCAGAAGTTCACTTCGTCCGGCGCTTTCCTGAACGCATTCGGTTCGCAGGGATCCTCCGAGGGGCAGTTGAGGCTGCCCTGGGGACTTACAGTAGCGTCCAACGGAGATCTGTACGTAGCCGACTGGGGAAACGACCGGATACAGCGATTCACGCCCGAAGGCGAATTCGTCGCGTCCTACGGCGAGTCGGGAAGGGAAGACGGCCAGCTCAGGCGTCCATCCGGTGTCGCGGTTGATGAGAGCGGCCATATATACGTGTCCGATTGGGGTAATGAGAGGGTGCAGGTGCTCGACGGTGACGGGGACCCGATACAGGTACTGAGAGGCGAGGCGACCCTCTCGAAGTGGGCTGCCAGTTTCATGGAAACCAACCGCGAGGAGGCGGAAGCCAGGGCAACCGCCAACCTCGAACCGGACCTGCCCGAGATATATGGCGACGACCCTCATACACAGTCCGCTCATGTCGAGAGCCTGTTCTGGGCGCCCATGTCCGTTAAGCTCGACGATGCGGGCCATGTATATGTGACAGAGGCCAACCGCCATAGAATCCAGATATACCGGCGCGAGAGGCAGACTGACCGCCCCTGACAACGAGACTCTGCGCTTCGGATAGAACCCCATGCCGCAGCATTACCTTGGAATAGATGTCGGCACGACCGCGGTCAAGGCGCTGGTCGTGGACGAGTTCGGATCGGTCGCCGGAGAATCCGAATCGCCTCTCGAAGTATCTGTCCCAAGGCCCGGCTGGGCGGAGCAGAATCCGTCAGACTGGTGGCGGGGTACGGTCAACGCGGTCAGGGCTGCCTGCGTCCAGGCGGGCATACGGGAAGTCGAGTCAATCGGACTGTCCGGCCAGATGCACAGCCTGGCGCTTCTGGACGAGGCGGACAGAGCGCTCAGGCCAGCGATACTCTGGAACGACGTTCGCACCACCGCCCAGTGCCGCATCATATCCGACAGGGTTGGACAGGACGGTCTGCGCCGGCTCGTGGGCAATCCCGCTCTCGAAGGATTCACAGCTCCCAAGCTGCTGTGGATGCGCGACGAGGAACCTCGTCTGTACGACCGGGCGCGGACGCTTCTCATGCCCAAGGACTACGTGCGGCTGTCCATGACCGGCGAGAAGGCCACTGAGCCTTCGGACGCCGCCGGCACTCTGCTGTTCGACGTTCGGCAGGGCCGCTGGTCTGAAGAAATGATCGCCGCGCTGCAACTCGACCCGGCGATGCTCCCGCCCGTCCGGGGTTCCACCGGTGTGACGGGCAGACTTACCGCGAGCGCGGCGGAAGCGCTCGGACTGGCGCAGGGTACACCGGTTGTGGGTGGAGGCGCGGACAACGCCGCTGCGGCTGTCGGATCCGGCGTTGTAGAGCAGGGCACGATGCAGATCTCCATCGGCACTTCCGGCGCGGTGGTCGCGCCCATCGAACGGCCCCGCGTGGATCCCGGAATGCGCATTCATTCGTTCAACCACGCTCTTACAGATACCTGGTACCTGATGGGAGTTGTATTGTCCGCGGGCGCGGCCCTGGACTGGTTCAGGCGGGCGTTGTCGGGCCCAGGCGGAACGCCGCCAACATACGATGAACTCATAGCGGAGGCCGCCGACGTACCGGCGGGAGCCGACGGGCTGACATTCCTGCCGTACCTGACCGGAGAGCGCACACCTCACGCCGACTCGAATGCGCGAGGCGTCTTTGCGGGTATGCACACAGGACACCGGCGTGGACACCTGGCGCGCGCCGTGATGGAGGGTGTTGTATTCGCGCTGCGGGACTCGCTTGAACTGATGCGGCCCCTGGGAGTGGATGCAACCGAGGCCGTGGCGGTTGGCGGAGGCGCACGCAGCGACTTCTGGCGCCGGATGCAGGCCGACGTGCTCGGCGTGCCCATTGTTACCGTAGCGCCGCGCGGAGGCGCGCCGTATGGAGCCGCAATACTCGCAGCAGTCGGTTCCGGCGGGTTCGCGTCGGTCGAAGAGGCGTGCCGGGCTTGGCTTCGCCCGCTCGACCGCATAGAGCCCAGCGCCACGGCATCCGCAGCGTATGGCGGGGCCTACGAGCGTTACCGGAAGCTATACCCAAGGCTGAAGAGCCACTTCGCGGAGCAGGCGCAGGATATATCGTCTGAGTGACGACGCGCTCTACAGCAGGCGTGGAGTGTGTGGCGGCTTGATGGATGCGTTGGGGGCGGACTCATCGGGCCAGACTTTTACGGCGCCGTACTGTCCGTCGAATCCCGGAACGATGTGTATATCGCCGGCGCAGACCTTCTCCAAGCCGTCGCCGACGGCCTGGCCGTAGCGCGGCAGGGCTGAGGCGACTTCAACGGGTGGAACATCGAGCAGCACGTTCAATTCGCTTCCGAACTGCTCCACGAGCGAGGTATAGGCTCCCTGTACCCGCTTCGTGTTGATCCCGACGCTCATCGCTTCGGACAGTATTTGCTGCAGCGATACCAGCGACCTGTACGGCGGCCTGCCGTCGGGAGAGCGTACCAGGCCGTCTTCATCCCTGTGGACGCTATGCCCTCTGCGCGCTAATTCCTCCACGCGCTGCATCACTCCGAGCGTCATCGGACGCTTGCACACGGGACAGAGATGCCCGCCTCGGTTCACCTCGTCGGGTGCGAGACTGACTCCACATCTGCGGTGCCCGGAGTGGTGGTACTTGCCCTCTTCCGGGAAGAACTCGATGGTGTAGGCGATGTCCTGTGTCTTGAGCGCATTTGCCAGTCCGTCGTAGCTTGGGCTGCCGTTGAATATAGTTAACTCGCGGGCCAGCTTGGGCAGCGAGTGCGCATCCGAGAACGAGACTATGGATAGATCGTCCAAGTCGGGCACGCGCCAGCACATGGCCGGGTCGCTGGACAGCCCCGTCTCTATGGCGTGTATGTGCGGCGTCAGGTCGCCGAAGCACTCTTCAAGCGAGTCGAAACCCGACTTCGACCCGAATATTCCGAACCAAGGCGTCCAGGCGTGGGCCGGGATCATGATGCAGCGCGGCTCGATTTCGAGCGTCATTTCCAGCAGGTCCCTGGGCGATATGCTCAGCGTCGGCCTGCCGTCGCCGTCCAGCTTCGCCCCTCTCCGCTTCAGCGAGTCGTTTATCCTGGATACGCTGCTCAGGCTTGGCGCAAAGAGTAGAATATGAACCCGTCTCGCGCGTCTGCCGACCCTGGCGGTGCAGTTCACCTCGGTCCCCAGCACGAACTTGACGCCGTCATATTCGTAAAGTCCGTCTCCCGCCTCGGTGAGTTTCGCTTCCGACTCCGCGAACCACTCCGGCTGGGTAAAGTCGGCTGAGGCCAGTAGGTCTATGCCCTTGAGCCTGGCCCAGCGCGCGAGGTTCTCGAAGTTCAGGCTCGGACTGGTGGCGTAGGCGTAGGATGAGTGGATGTGGAGGTCGGCGGTGTAAGTCATATCGTTGACCGAAAGCGCGCTTGGGCAATAGAATCATGCTACCACAGAATCTGGTTTCAGGGAGCGACGCACAGATGGATTTCGAGCCTAGATACACGACAGAACAGCAGGAATTTCGCACTGAAGTCAGGGAGTGGCTTGCCGAAGCGCTGCCCGATGGTCTGGAGTTCCCCGCGGACTCCAATGATCTGTCCTACAACGGCTACGTCAAGCTGAGAGAGTTGGGCCGCAGTCTTGGCGAAAAGGGCTGGCTGTGGCCGACCGCCCCGACCGAATATGGCGGCGGCGGACTGTCCATTGACCACGCCATCGTCATCGAGGAAGAACTCGACGAGCAGGGCCTGTCGCTGCCGCCGTACTATGACAGCGGCGGACGGCTTGGAGGTGCGAGCGTCCTCGTCTGGGGCAGCGACGACCAGAAGGAACATTTCCTCCCTCCGATATTCAAGGGCGAAGTTCGCACATGGCAGCTTCTCACCGAGCCGGGAGCGGGCTCCGACCTTGCCGGAGTGGAGATGAGCGCGGTCCGCGACGGCGACGACTATGTGCTCAACGGTCAGAAGATATACGTCGGAAGTTCGCATGGCGCGGAGATGGTGTGGACGATAACGCGCACTGATCCCGACGGAGATCGTCACCGCAACCTGAGCTGGTTCATGATTCCGACCGACACCCCCGGAATCACGATACAGCCCATGGACCTGCTCATCACGAGCGGAGAGGGAGGCGCGGGAACCGGAACCAAGAACACGATCTTCTTCGACGATGTTCGCGTCCCGGCCTTCAACCTGATAGGCGGCGAGAACAACGGCTGGCAGGTAGCCACCACGCACCTCGAACTGGAACATGGCTCCGGCGGCTCGGTCAGGCGCAACCGGCTCGTGGATAAGCTGTTCGAGTACGCTACGGAACTCAGTCAGAACGGCCGGACGGTGAGCGACGATCCCGGTATCCGAGACCTGCTGGTGGATGTGTACGTCGAGGCGGAGGTTTCTCGCCTGTTCGGGCTGCGCAACTACTGGATGCGCCACACCGGTCAGAAACTGGCGCACGAGGGGCCACAGCACTCGCTCTACCGCAAGCAGTCCGGTCTGCGGTCGGCGCAGGCGATGCTGGAAGTACTGGGGCCATACGCGCTGACCAACGATCCCAGGTGGGACAGGTCCGACGGTCACATGGAGGTGTTCCAGCGCGCCAGCATCGTGGCGATGCACCCGGGCGGCACCGCTGAGATACAGAAGGTCATCATGTCGCGCAGACTGGGCGCGGGTAGGCAGGTTCGGGAGCAGGCGGGCAGGCTGGAGTAGTCGGCCTGGGTTCGAGGTGAGTGAGATGGAGAAGATAGTATCGGACAGGCGGGACGAGATAGCTCGTCTGTGCAAGAAATACGGAGTAAAGCGACTGGACGTTGTAGGGGACGTGACCGTCGGATTATCCGGTCGAGGAAGTCGGGATTTGGACTTTCTGGCGTCCTTTCACGATCCCGACGCGCCGACTAGAGGAGGGTGGAGCTCTCCGCAGTTCAAGTTGGCGGTAGATCTGGAAGACCTCTTCAAGGGGGAACTAGACCGCGTGGTCGTCGGTATAGAAGGCGAATACAAGCATCCGAGCGTAAAGCCTTGGATAGAAAAAATCCGCGAAGTGGTATATGCCGACTCCTGAGACGCGTCTGTTTTTGACATACATACGCGACGCGGCAGACTTAATCGAAGAATTCGTTGGAGCGCGAGTGTTTTCCGAGTACGAGCGAGATACGATGTTGCGTTCGGCTGTCGAGAGGCAGTTCATAAACATCGGCGAGTCGGTTAATTTGCTGACAAGAGCCGCTCCCGACATAGTGTCTCGGATAACCGATTATCCCGACATCATATCCTTCCGAAACACCTTGGTTCACGAGTTCTTCGGAGTGAACCATTTCACGGTTTGGAACGTTGTCAAGAATCACCTTCCCATCCTTCGCGCTCAAGTAGCCGAGCTAATGCAAGAACACGAGAGACGCTAAATGGACCTTTCACTAACCGAGGAACAGGAACTACTGAGAAGCACGGCGCGCGATTTCATGGAGCGCGAGGGATCGAAAGAGACGCTGCTCGAGTTCGACGAGTCGGAGACGGGCTACTCCGTTGACATTTGGCAGAAGGCTTCCGATATAGGCTGGCTCGGTATGCTTGTCGCTGAGGAGTACGGCGGCGGCGGAAGTTCGCTGACCGACACGGCTGTCGTTTACGAGCAGCTTGGAGCGGGGCCGCTGTCCGGGCCATTCTTCTCATCCGGTGTGCTGGGAGCGCTGATAGTGTCGGAGGCGGGAAGCGACGAGCAGCGCGACCGTTGGCTTCCCAATATCGCTTCCGGGCGAGAGATCGTGACCATGGCTCTCACCGAGCCGGAATACGGCTGGGGCCCAGAATCGGTGCAGATCCATGCCCAGCCGACCGACTCGGGTTACGTTCTCAGCGGGACCAAGCTCTTCGTTCATGACGCGGCGGCCGCGACAACACTTATATGCGCGGTTCGGGTACGTGGACACGAAGGCATTACCCTGCTGATGGTGGATGCCCGGGCCCCGGGCCTCTCGATACGGCTGCTCCCCGGATTCATGGGATGGGTCGGCGAAGTGGTTTTCAAGGATGTAGAGGTGCCGTCCGACGCCGTCCTGGGCGAGTTGGGCGGCGGATGGCAGCCGCTCCAGAGCTCGTTCCGCAAGGCCATTCCGGTGCTGAGCGCCTATAAGGTCGGCGGGGCGCAGTCGGTGTTCGACATGACTCTCGAATACTCCAGGACGCGCATCCAGTTCGGCACGCCGATTGGCCGTTTCCAGCGCGTGCAGGATCACATCGTGGAGATGGTCAATCACCTCGACGCCGCACGCTGGACTACCTACGAGGCGCTATGGAAGCTGGACAGCGGTCGGCACGACGCCGCCAGCGTACATCTAGCCAAGGCGGTAGCGTCCGAAGGGTACTACCAGGGCTGCAACCACTCCCACGAGGTTCACGCCGGTATTGGCGTCGTGCGCGAGTATGGTCTGACGCTGCATACCCGTATGTCGCGGACGCTGTACCACTACCTCGGCGACCCACGCTTCCACCGCAGGAAGATAGGGGACGCTCTGCTGGGGTAACTGACTTCAGCGGGACATTGTGCCGTAGTTATTCGTATTTAACCAGTCCTAGACTTTCGAGGGACTTTACGACTCTCTTTATATCCCTTCCAGATACATTCCATCCTAGGGACTCAGCTTGTTTGGTGATCTGAGAGCTAGTTGCCTCTCCCTGATCAGAGAGAATGAAGTGTACTTTGGCCGCTATGGAAATCGTGTTGATGTCCGAGGCAATCCCTGAATTGTTGATCCTGTTCAAGTACTCGCTGTAGCTAGACTTAATTTCGGGACGGTGTTCCACGACTTCTTTTCCAGACTTGCTCAGTTCGTAGTCGTAACGACTCATTTCCCCAAAATCAGTAGGGATTCCATAACCCATGCGAGTCTCCTTTACAAAGTCCGCCTCACCCAGCGCAGACAATGAATTTGAGACTTGGGCACTGTACGGTCCGAAATAATGAGGTCTGAATCCAAAATTCTCACTGGCGAGTACCGAGAGGAAGTACATCTTCTTTTGGAGCATTGTTCGTCCGTGAGCGGATTCATCGTCAAGGATTGCAAGGATGGCATCATTTATACTCATACTGCTCCTCCTGTGTACTCAAATATGACTTCCTTGATTTTTTCTGCTAACTCCTGCCGGTTAAGTGAAGCAAATTGGCTTGGAGAAGCGTCCCGGTGATACGGAGCTATCACATACAGTGTGTTAAAGGACGGAAGTTCTCCAGAAACTAGCTCTTCGTATTCTTTCATGGATTTCCTGCTGCCCTCTCGGTCAACTATTAGTATCGCCTCGGGTTCTAGGATGCCAGGAGCTTGGTATGCAGGATTCTTCACATTCTTGACTTCAACTATTACTTCCCAAGGCTCACACTCGAGTCGGGTTGACAATTCACGTTCCAAGTTTTTCTTATTTTCTTGGGACAATTCGACAAGACGAGATCTGACTATAGCATCAGGAACATATGTGGGCGTTAGACGAAGGCCCAGAATCTGTTTGTACAGGCGACGAGAGTTTAGGCAGTCAAAGATTCTTCTGGGTCGTTCGAATTCTGATTTTAAGATGACATCAAATATGGCCTCATCTGAATATCCAATATAGTTGCTACAAAAATCCTGTGAGTCGTTGTATGAGTATAATTTCTTAATCTCGTCAAGACCGTCCTCAATGGCGAGCCTGAGCCCTCGCACAATCATATAGTCTGTAATCACTCGGATCCTATGCGAATATACTTGCTGCGTCATATGATGTTTAGCAAGAACCAACTGCTCTACTGCAAAAATCCCGGATTCATCTATGCTGAGAAAAGTTTCGTTCCCACTGCTGAGTGATCTGAATGAGTCAATGATCTTGTCTGAGTCAATTACTCCGTATTTGACCCCGGCGTGGTAAGCGTCCCGCAAGAGGTAGTCTATTTTGTCAGCGTCAAGGTCACTGCTGACAATATCTCGTTTCATATCACGCCTGTTAGATCCTTGTATCATCTGACACACTGCCTCACGCTGTTGTCTTGATAATATTTCAGAGATTGAGGGTTCGTGGGATATGATATCCATAGTGAGTCTCTCGTGAATTTTCTCCCGAATGCCTGTCGTTCCCTCTGGAGGCTGATAATAATCATCAAGCAGATACTCGGACACATGGCTGAATGGCCCGTGCCCGATGTCATGCAGAAGAGCAGCAAGACGTACTATTTCAATATCATTATCGCACAATTGTTCTCTCATTGCAATTGTTGACATAATGCGGTCTGCTACGTGCAATGTTCCTAAGCTATGTTCAAATCTTGTATGGATTGCCCCTGGATAGACTAGATTTGCTAAAGCCAGTTGCTTGATTTTACGTAGGCGTTGGAAGGGCGGAGTATCTATAACAGCGATCTCCTGATCGGTCAGGCGAATCAAGCCGTGTATCGGATCTCGAATCTCGTGCTTGGCTTCGACCATGATAAGTCAGTTACTCCTGATTCTCTGCAGTGCGTAGGTCAGCAGTATCCCGATTGGTATGGCTACTACCACTGCGCCGAGGATTACGACTATGGCCAGATCGCCCAGGCCGATAACCGAGTCAATCTGGCGCTTGATCCACTCCATGAGAACGGGGTCTCCCGGCTCACCGTGGTGTGCCAGCGCGGACAGAAGAAACGCAGGCATTTTGGTTCTCCTGGTGAGTCTTCGCCGTCAGTCGTTTGCGCCCTGGGTAACGGGAGTGGCAGAAGGGGCGGTCTGAGGCCGCTGATAGCGGATCGAGAACTTGCGCTCCTTGACTGAGTAGCTGGCTACCGTCGCGCCCAGCAGCGTCAGTCCGGCAAGCCCGAAGGGTATTACGTAAGTCCCTGTGACGTCGTACAGGACTCCGGCCACGACTACGCTCACCGATCCGCCGATCTGGTGCGCGAACGTGGTGAAGCCTCCGAGTGTGCCCAGGTTCCTCAGACCGTATATGTCTGCCGTTAGAGAAGACGTCAGCGGCGGTGTCGCTATCCAGGACATGCCTGCGAAGTACGCGAAGGTCCAGATGCCGACCGAAGGCGGGATGCCGACTCCGAACAGGTCCGCGAGTATGCTGGGCGTAACGAGCATCACGTATGCGAAGAATCTCAGGAAGTAGATGGTGCCGAGCATATTCTTTCGGCTGAACTTGTCGGAGTGAATGCCGACCACCATGACGCCGATAGCGTTCAGTCCCTGCATCATTCCGAAAGCCATTGCCGCTACCGCCGGACTGATGCCAAGGTCTATGGCGAATGGGACGTAGTGCGTGGATATGATGAGTGTGGTCACGCCGCAAACGAAGTAAGCGCCGGACAACTGCCAGATCGGGGGAGACTTGAAAGACTCCTTCCAGTCGTCGGACTCGAGCGGCGCGGTGGATGGGGGCTCGGATACGAAGTCCTTCTTGTCTCTGGTAATGAAGGCGACCAGCCAGATAGCCGCGACCAGTGGAAGCGCTATCAACTGGATTAAGGACCATACGACCTTCCAGGCTATCTTCAGTATCGGCGGAAGCGGCGTCTCCTGTCCGCTGCCGTCCGGCTTTTCGCCGATGTCTTCGGGCTTGTCGCGCATCAGGATGCCCACCAGCGGTAGGGCAAGGACCAGCACCATCGCGCCGAGAACCAGCCAAGCGACCCGCCAGTGCGTCCAGATGATGAGCGAGGCGGCGAACGGAGTCAGTATGAGGCCGCCCAGAGACGTGCCGGCGGTGCATAGACTGAGCACGACCCCGCGACGGCGCAGGAACCACTTGGCGAGCACGGCGTGAACTGTAACGAGAGAAACGCCGCTCGACGCGGTTGACATCACCAGCCCATAGATCAGTATCAGGAACAGCAGGCTTGCAGAGAGTTCTATCTTCAGGAAGGGGAGGCTGATGGCGGGCGCGAATTCCAGCCCGAAGTCGCTGGTAAAGGTGAGCAGTATCGTGGAGAGACCCAGTACAAGCAGGCTGAGGGATATGACCGACCGGCCTCCGAATCGGTCGTAGAGTCGTCCCAGGAACGGCTGCGTTAGCCCGTTGACCAGAATGCCGACGGCTATGGCGGCGGATATTTCGGTGCGGCTCCAGTCCAGGTCGTCTGTCATGGGAACGACGAAGACGCCGAACCCGTTCCTGGCGCCCATGGACATGAACAGAGCGAAGGCTCCGGCGGCCACGATGAACCAGCCATAGAAGATCCCGTTGCGGGCCGCCGTCTCTTTCAACCTTCTGCCTCTGCGTCCAGCCGTGTCCTGTCCGTTGGAGCGGCGAGCGCCTCAAGCGGGGGCGGTTCTGGGAATGTACTGTTGGAGTCTAACACCGACACGTTACGGGTGACAAGGAGATTGAAGATGTGACAAATATATCGTATAATGATAGAGTGTAAGACGATATAGTTTACATGAATTTGAGTAGTCCGATCAAAGGAGGCCATTCGAAAGTGACGGATCGAAACCCTTTAGAGATGCTTCCTCTCCCGGTCTCGCAGTTGCATATCCTGATGGCTCTAGCTACGGGGGACAAGCACGGTTACGCAATTATGAAAGACATCCAGAATTTCACTGAGGGGGCGGTCACGATGGGCCCCGGCACGTTGTACGGGGCCGTCAAGCAGATGCTTAAAGTCGGATTGATAGAGGAGAGCGACGAGCGTCCGGACCCAGAACTGGATGATCAGCGTCGCCGTTATTACAGTCTCACGGAGTTGGGAGGTCGCGTACTGGACGCGGAGGTGGCTCGGATGGAGGATCTGGCTCGCGCGGCGAGGATGAGACGGGTTGCCGCCGCGCGTCGGAGAGGGGTCTGAGATGATCTCGGAGAGGATTTATCGCGCGCTGCTGGCGGTCTATCCGAGGGAGCACCGGCGGGAGTACGGGGAGTTGATGGTTCAGCTGTTTCGGGACCGGATGCGGCATGAGGGCGGTGGTTTCGGAGGGCTGGTTATCTGGGTGCAGACGAGTTTAGACCTCGTGGGTTCGGCCTACGAGGAACACAAGAAGGGAGAAGACATGAGAAAGAGAATGTGGATTGTGGCGGCTTCGCTGGTCGCGGTGATGATAGTCGCGGTCGGGGCGAGCGTGGTCTTGTCGCAGTCTGAGGACGAGGTGAAGATCAGGGTCTTCGTGCGGGAGGACTCCAACACGTTTTCGGGTGAAGGCAAGAACGGTCTTTCGGATGCGTTGCGTCAGGCAGTTGAGGAAGGCGCGATGACTCGGGAATCGGCGGATATGGTCGCGACGTCGTTCGTCGAGTTGCCTGTTGGAACGGCGCTGTCGTCAGATGATGGGGGGATGAGCGATCCGAGGTTCCGCGTATGGAGCGATTCCAATGAATTTTCCCTTGACGTAGAGGGCAGGGATGGACTCGCCGATGCATTGCGGCAAGCGGTGGCGGACGGCGAGATTTCGCAGAAAATGGCGGACGATATTCTGACGCTGCTGCTCAGCGGCGAGAACGAGATTTCGCAGGAAATAGCGGACGATATTCTGACGCTGCTCAGCGGCGAGAATACGGGGAGATGAGGGTATTCATAGTACTCTCCGGCAACACTTATTGAGAGGTGAGGTAAGGGGCAACCACAAGAGTTGCCCCTACATGGCGGGAATGACGACAGGGCGATAGATGTATTTTTGCAATTGTCTTATATGCCGGTGAGGGCACGGGCTTCGCTGAGCATGGTGAATACGTCGGCGGCGGAGGTGCCTTTGGTGTAGATGTGGAGTAGCGAGGGACTGACATGATCTCGGAGAAAGTGTACCGCGCGCTGCTGGCGGTCTATCCGAGGGAGCATCGGCGGGAGTACGGGGAGCTAATGGTTCAGTTGTTTCGGGACCGGATGCGGCACGACGGTGGAGGTTACCGAGGGCTTATCGTCTGGGCGCAGATGATGCGCGATCTATTTGTCTCCGCATACGAAGAACATAAGAGGGGAGGCGACATGAAGAAGCGAATATGGATTGCGGTCAGTTCGGTTGTAGCATTGCTGATTGTCGTCGTGGGGATGGGCGTCGTTATGTCCCAAGCGGATGACGAGTTCGAGAATGATGAAGTCAATATAAGGGTGTTTGTATGGGATGGCTCTAGTACCTTTTCTGCTGAAGGCAAGAACGGGGTCGTTGAATTATTGGAGCAGGAATTGGACGAAAACGTGACCGTCCAGGAATCAGAGGTTGGAATTGATCTGTCGTTAAATGAAATGGGATGGATTATGTCATTTGGATTCTGGGAACTACCTGCTACGCATTTTGTGGGATCGTGGGAATTGCCTGATACACATCTTCTTTATTCGGTGGATGAGGAGTTTGATATAGCCGTTACTGTGTGGCTCGACTCCGACCCCCTTCCCCCAGAAGGCGAAAAGGTTGATGAATTCCTCGAGGCGACTGAATACTTCGCCGAAGACTTGCGGCAGTGGGTGAAAGATGGTGAGATGGACCAAGAGGAAGCGGACAGAGCTTTAGCGAGGGCGCATCGGTGGGATACTATCATGCTGGAGGAGTGGGACTAGCCTTCCGTCCGGTCCGCGGCGGGCGTGGCTAGGGCTTCTGTATGACGCCGCAGGCTACGCGGTCTCCGGCGCCGCCGATGGGCTGGGTTAGGTGGTCGTCGGGCTGGGCGTGGATCACTACGGCGGAGCCGTCGTCGTCGAGAAGGGTTTCCAGAACCACGAGGGTTGTGAATATCTCGGCTTTGGCGGTTCCGTCAGCGGCGGCGTAGATGTTGGGCAGGTCGCCGTCGTGAACGCCGTCGGGATTGAGCAGGCCGTGCGGCTTATCTACTGTATTGATGTGTCCCGCGGATGCCTTGAAGTCGGGCGAGCAGGCGCCGACGCTGTGCAGGTGGATTCCGTGTCCGCCGGGCGTGAGCGATTCGACTTCTACGTACAGAAGCAGGCCGCCGATGCCCTGGGTAAACGTGAAGCCGCCGACGTTCGCGCCGTCGGTTCCGACGAGCAGGCCGCGTGCTACCTCTTCGCCTATGGAATCTTCTTGATTGATCCGCACGCTAACTTCAGTGCAGGCCGCCGTCAGCGCGAGCAGGGACGCGAATAGCGCGAGGAACGGGAGCAATGTTCGCAATCTCATGTCTGTCTCTGTGTGTCTATCGTATTTTCCTGTGATCATTATACACCCGTAAGCGCGCGGGCTTCGCCTAGCATGGCGGCCACGTCCGCGGCGCTGGGGCCTTCGGCGTAGATGCGGAGCAGGGGTTCGGTGCCCGAGAAGCGTATGAGCGTCCAATAGCCGTCTTCCAGTAAGAACTTCACTCCGTCCCGGTTGTCCACTCCGACGACGGGTCGTCCCGCCATGTCGAAGGGTCTGGACGTGCTGACCCTCCGTGTTATCAAGTCGCGCATGGACGGATCGAATTCGACGTCCCAGCGGTCGTAGATGTGGACGCCGACCCTCTCGAAGAGGCGCGTCCTCAGGTCCGCGGGGTTCTCGCCGGTCTTCACGACCATGTCCAGCATCAACAGGCCGCTCAAAATGCCGTCCCTTTCCGGTATGTTGCCCCTGAATGCGTATCCGCCGCTCTCCTCGCCCGCGGCGAGCGCGTTGACAGCCATCATCTGCGGTCCGAGGTACTTGAACCCGACTGGAGTCTCGATAGCCTCCACGTCGTGCAGGTCGGCGAGCTTGTCTATCATGCCGCTCATAGTGATGGACTTGACCAGTGGGCCGGACTGTTCCAGCACTTCCAGCAGGTGCATACAGAGCAGGCTGAAAGTCTCGGTGGTACTGATGAAGTTGGCGTCGTCGTCAATGACGCCCAGCCTGTCGGCGTCGCCGTCGGTGGCAAAGCCGATGTCGGCGGTGTTGTCTTCGAGCGCGTCCACCAGGGGGTGGAGGTTATGGGCTATGGGTTCGGGCTGGGCCATGCCCGGGAAGGCGGGGTTGGGCTCGGCGCGTATCTCGACGATGCGGGTCGAGCCGCCGGATATGAGGTTGTGGAAGTAGCCCGCGCCCGCGCCGTGCATGGAGTCAACGACGACGTTGAGGCCGGCGTTCCTGATGGCGTCGAGGTCAACGAACTGGGCGATGTGGTTCAGGTAGTCGGGCTCCGGGTCGAATCGCTCGAACAGGCCCCTGCGTTCCGCTTCCCGCAGGCTCATGTTGCGCACACTGCCAGATGATTCGACGTTGGCTATGTGTCGCTCTAACTCCTCTACTATCTCCCCGGACGCGCTTCCCCCGTATTCGGGCTTGAACTTGAAGCCGTTCCAACGTGCCGGGTTGTGGCTCGCGGTGATGATAGCTCCCGCTCCTGCGCTCATGGTCACGATGGAGTGGCTTATGACCGGAGTGGGCGCCGGCCTGTCGCACAGAAAAGTAGGGATGCCGTTGGCTGTGGTCACCTCGGCTACCGTCTCTGCGAACTCCTTCGACCCGAAACGGGTATCGTATCCCACTACGAACCCGCGCGGCGCCAGACCGGCGGCGTTTACGTAGTCCGCCGTGCCCTGCGCGCAGATACGCACGTTGTCGAAGGTGAAGTCCTCCGCGATGATGGCGCGCCAGCCGTCCGTTCCGAATTTTATGCCGGGCATACTGTTCTCGCTATGCGCTCAGTCGTGAATAGGATGTGGCAGGTCCGCTACTCGGCACGAAGCCGCCGCAGTTCGGCTTCCATCTCCGCCAGCCGCGCCTCTGCCGACTGTCGGGCGGCGCGTTCCTTCTCCGCAATCGTTTCTGCTGACTCACGAGCGGCGCGTTCCCTATCCGTATCTTCCGCCATCTCTGTCATATTCTGGAGCCAGCGGCCTCCCTCTGGGTCGTAGAGGCGCAGACGGCCGTCAACCCAGTGCAACTCCAGGTTCAGCGTCGGGCTGTAGCCCCACGCGCCGCCGTTCGGCTCGATATTCATCTCCAGCAGCCGGTACTCGCCATCCACCAACCGCTCCCCGCGCAGCGCGAACCCGTAATGCTCCCCGCCACTCGGATCGAACATCCAGTACTCGCCAACGCCAAGACTCGCATACAGGTCCCGCTTGCTTCCCAGGTCGTTGCGCCATGTGCTGGGTGAGCCTATCTCCAGAACGAAGTCCGGCGCCTTGCCCATATCCCAGATACGATAGTTGTTGTTGCTCAGTATCAGGTCAGTATCCACGCCGAACGCCACGTAGCAGTCCGGCGACACCGAGATCCTGGGATTGCCCTCCTCATAGTAGATGAACGTGTCGCCGCTGGCCCAGACATCGAGATAGTTCCTGAAGAAGTACTTCAGGATTGCGATGAGATCCACAAAGTGCCACAGTTGGTATTCTCCGTCGGGCAAGGGCATACCGTCCGTTTCGGGATAGAAGATTTCGGTTGTAGTGGATGTGTCCGCGATGGGCGCGGTGTTCTTTATGACCATGACGCCTGCTCCTCTACCCCGATGCTACCACACTCTTCGTTAGTTGACGCGCGTGAGAAGATGCTACAAATTCGCCTGCCTGCCGTATTTTCACAGTCCCGCGTCCTTCCTGAGGGCGGCGGCCTTGTTGGTGCGCTCCCAGGGGAAGTCCTCTTCGGGCCTGCCGAAATGCCCATAGGCGGCGGTCTTCTTGTAGATGGGACGCCTCAGATCGAGGTCGCGGATGATGGCGCCCGGCCTGAGATCGAAGTGCTTGTCTATCAGTTCGTTGATCTTGGCGTCCGGAATCTTGTTCGTGCCGAACGTCTCCGCGGATACGGATGTCGGCTGCGCCATTCCGATAGCGTAGGACAGCAGCACCTCCACGCGGTCGGCGAGTCCAGCCGCGACCACGTTCTTGGCTACCCAGCGCGCGGCGTAGGACGCGGAGCGGTCAACCTTCGTCGGGTCTTTGCCCGAAAACGCGCCGCCGCCATGTCTCGCCATACCGCCGTAGGTATCTACTATGATCTTGCGCCCGGTCAGTCCCGAGTCCCCTACGGGTCCCCCTATCACGAATCTGCCGGAGGGGTTTATCCACCAGAGCGTATCGTCATCCAGCAGTTCGGCGGGAATGACTTCTCTGGCAATCGCCTCCAGGTCCCGCGCAATTACTTTCTGGCTCACGGACTCACTGTGCTGCGAGCTCATCAGGACGGTGTGAACGCGCTTGGGCTTGCCGCACTCGTACTCGACAGTAACCTGCGACTTGCCGTCGGGCCGAATCCAGTCGAACTCGCCGTCGCGCCGCGCCTGCGCCATCCGCTGACACAGCCGGTGGGACAGCGCGATGGGCAGAGGCATGAGCTCCGGCGTCTCATTGCAGGCGTAGCCGACCATCATTCCCTGGTCGCCTGCGCCCAGGCTGTCCACATCTCCGTATGTATCCGATGCCTTGTTTCTCGTCTCTACGGACTGGCTCACGCCCTGGGAGATGTCGGCTGACTGTTCATGCACCGAAATTGTCACTCCGCACGACTGGTAGTCGAAGCCGTAAGAAGAGTCCTGGTAGCCGGCGTCGCGGATAGTGTCACGCACTATCGAGGCTATGTCCACGTAGGTCTCGGTTGTTATCTCGCCCATAACGAGGACAAGTCCCGTCGTGGTGCAGGTCTCGCACGCCACGCGGGCCGTCGGGTCGTCGGCCAGTATAGCGTCCAGCACCGCATCCGAAATCTGATCGCAGAGCTTGTCCGGGTGCCCTTCTGTAACCGATTCGGATGTGAACAAGTAGGACGGGCTGTCCATGAAGCTGTCGGGCATTTGGGGTCTCCTAGTTGTTAGTTATTAGATGTCAGTTTTTAGTTATCAGTCGGCGTCTGCGCTCATCGAGTTCGACGAGGGAGGCGTGTCCTTCAGCTATTGTCTTGCCATCGCTCTCTAGCTTGGCGGCGACGCTTATTTCGGGTCCTTCCCGGGTTTCCAGCCAGGATGTCACACTGATTGGTCGTCCCACCTTCGCTGGCGCTATGAGACGTGTGCTCATCGAGCGCATCATCGTTACGATTCCGCGCCGATAGGTCCAGTTCTCCATTATTTCGTACAGCAGCGCGGATATGATGCCGCCATGAACAGTGCCGGGCCAGCCCTGGTGGTGAGGCATGGGCATGAAGTCGGCCCTGAGTTCGCCGTCTTCTATCTCCATCTTCAGGCGCAGGCCGTGCGGATTATCGTCTCCGCATCCGAAGCAGTTGGGGTAGGGTTTTGGCTCGACGCGCTGTTTAATGTGGATCATCTTTCGGTTGTTCTGTGAGACAGGGGTAGGTATTCAACCCAATCACCCCCATCCTAACCTTCCCCCATCAAGGGGGAAGGGACTTTTGCCTATCCTTGTGATCCCATCGAGGGAGAGGGGATTATTAAGTTCCGATGTCCCAGCTTGCGAGGTATTTCTCCTGTTCGGCAGTCAACGTATCTATCTGTATTCCCATTGATTGCAGTTTGAGCCGACCGACCTCTTCGTCAATGTCGCGCGGCACCACGTAAACCTTGCGCTCCAGCGTGTGCCCGGCCTGGGCCAGGTACTCCACGGACATCGCCTGGTTGGCGAAGCTCATGTCCATGACCGCCGATGGGTGGCCTTCCGCCGCCGCCAGATTGATGAGTCTTCCTTCGCCCAGGAGGTAGAGCTTTCGTCCGTCGCCCATCAGGTACTCTTCGACGAATGGCCTGACGGTCTGCTTGCCGTCCGACATCTCTTCCAACGCGCCGATGTCTATCTCCACGTTGAAGTGGCCGCTGTTTGCCATTACGGCGCCGTCCTTCATGGCGGCTATGTGATCGCGCCCTACGGCGTTCATTCCGCCCGTAACGGTAAGGAATATGTCGCCGACTTCGGCTGCCTCAGCCATTGTCATCACCTGGTGGCCGTCCATGGCGGCCTCGAGTGCGCGTATCGGGTTTATCTCGGTGACGATTGTGTGAGCGCCCATGCCGCGCGCCCTGAGCGCGACCCCGCGTCCGCACCATCCGTACCCGCAGATAACTACCCTCTTGCCCGCCCATAACATATTCGTCGCGCGAGTGATGCCGTCCAGCGTGCTTTGTCCGGTGCCGTACCTGTTGTCGAAGAAGTGCTTGGTGTCGGCGTCGTTGACCGCGATTATCGGGTAGTTGAGCTTGCCTTCTTCGGCGAGGCTGTTGAGCCTGATTACGCCGGTCGTAGTCTCCTCGGTGCCGCCTACTACATCGGGAAGCTGCTCTGTGCGTTCGGTGTGCAGCACCGCGACGAGATCCGCTCCGTCGTCCATCGTGATATTCGGCTTGGAGTCGAGCGCGGACATGATATGTCCGTAATAAGTGTCACGGTCCTCGCCCTTGATGGCGAACGTCGGGATGCCGTACTCCGCTACCAGTGCGGCGGCGACGTCGTCCTGGGTGCTTAGCGGGTTGCTGGCGCAGAGCGCCACCTCAGCGCCGCCGTCCTTGAAGGCCAGCATCAGGTTTGCGGTTTCGGTGGTTACGTGCAGGCACGCGGCTACGCGCAGGCCGTTCAGCGGCTTTTCCTCCGCGAACCTGGCACGGATCTGCCGCACGACCGGCATCTCCCTAGCTGCCCATTCGATTCTGCTCACGCCCTGGCTCGCGAGCGACGTGTCCAGGACATGGCCTTCAGTGACGGTTGTAGTCAAGGGTTTCCTCTCTTTTCAGTTTTGAGTGGCCAGTGGTTAGTGATTAGTTTTCAGTTGGGCGCGGGATGGGATTCCGATATCGCTGGCGAAGCTGTCGAACCGGGTGAGTCTGATGAAGTTGTCGAATCTGTCGCGTATGTCGTTCGTGGTGAGGGACGTTAGCCTGTCCGCGCTGAAGTCTTGGACGGCGAACGAACCCATGACTGAACCGACAATCGCCGCCCTGCGGATTCCCGCGTGCGAAGTGTCTCCGGTGGCTGCAAGAACTCCCATGAAGCCTCCGGCGAACGAGTCTCCCGCGCCTGTTGGGTCAACAACGCTGTCCAGCGGGAATGCGGGCGCACTGAAGATGTCGTCGTCATCGAATACGAGGACGCCGTGCTCACCGCGCTTGACGACCACGACGCGAGGCCCCATGTCCTGGATCCGCCTCGCCGCCCTGACGATGTTGAACTCGCCGGCGTAGCTTCGCGCCTCTCCCTCGTCCAGGAAGAACAGGTCAACCTCTCGCACTATGCGGTCCAGGTCGTCACGCCTGCCCTCGATCCAGAAGTTCATCGAATCCAGCGCGACAAGGCTCGGACGCCGCTCCATCTGCTCCAGGACGAGCAGTTGAAGGGCCGGATCAATGTTCGCTAGGAATACGAAGTCGGACTGGCTGTGCTTATCGTTCAGCGTGGGCTTGAATTCCTCGAAGACATTCAATTGAGTATCAAGCGTCTCGCGCTGATTCACATCCTCGGTCGAGTACACGCCCGACCAGTGGAATGTCTTTCCGGTCGCGCGTTCCAGGCCGGAGACGTCAACGTTGCGTGCCTGCAGCATCTCGACGTGTGCTTCCTCGAAATCCTCGCCCACGATTCCCACGAGGCTGACATCTGTGAGACAGCTTGCGGCTACCGAGAAATACATCGCGGACCCGCCCAGCGCCCTGTTGCGGGTGCCCGCCGGAGTTTCGACCGAGTCGTAAGCTACTGATCCAACGACAAGAAGAGACAATGGCCTTCCTACGCTTCCGATCCGTAGCTGGTGGGGTAGCCCTTTTCGATCCAGGGGCCTGTGCCGTCCTCGATGTTGTAAAGCAGGTCGGTATCGTAGCCCATGGCGGCGGCCATTTCGCAGGCCAGTCCGCTGCGGACGCCCGCCGCGCAAATGAACAGCAGGTTCTTGTCCTGCGGAAGCTCGTCTATCCGGGCGAGGAGGTCGTCCACGGTGATGAACACCGCGTCCTGGACGTGTCCGTCCACGTACTCGTCCATGCGGCGCACGTCAACGAATACGTGATCCTCGCTGCCGTGGAGTTCTGCGGCCTCGTCAACTGTCAGCCTCGTGTATGGTTCTCCGGGTATCTGCTTGGGCATATCGGCCACCTCTCCTGAGTTTTCAGTCGTTAGTTCTTAGTCATCAGTTTGCTTGGTCGAGGTACTTGTTCACGAGGAGGGCGAGCCTGTCTCGCGTTTCGGGCGGTATGAGGTCTCGACTCGTGATTATCGCCGTTTGTAGGGCTGTACCGCAACCGCACTCGCGCGCGGGCGATACTCGCGCGGTTACGTTCCTGATGATAGCGCGGGCGGTCTCGACGTTCTTCATGAGGTTAGCCACGACCATTTCGACGGATACGTCCTCCTCTGCCTCGCGCCATACGTCGTAGTCGGTGACGAAGGCCAGCGTGGCGTAGCAAATCTCCGCTTCCCGCGCGAGCTTGGCTTCCGGCAGCGCGGTCATTCCTATGACGTCCGCTCCCCATGAGCGGTACAGAGCGGACTCCGCCCTGGTTGAGAATTGCGGTCCTTCTATCACGACGTATGTGCCGCCATCGTGTACAGTGGTCAGATCTCGGGACGCTTCCATCGCGTCTCGTCGCAATTGGGCACAGAAGGGGTCCGCGAATCCGACGTGCGCCACCAGCCCGTCCCCGAAGAACGTGGAGACTCGTGTTTTTGTCCGATCTATGATCTGATCGGGGATCACCAGGTCCAACGGCCTCAGTTCTTCTTTCAGGCTGCCCACGGCGCTGACTGAGAGAATACGTTCCACACCCAGCGACTTGAGCGCGTATATGTTCGCCCTGACGGGTATCTCGGTCGGGGATATGCGATGGCCTCTGCTGTGCCGTGGGAGGAAGGCTACCGGAACACCATCCAGGCTTCCGGTGACGATGGTGTCGCTGGGGGCGCCGAAGGGCGTGGAGACTTCAACCTCCATCCGATCAGTCAGACCTTCTATATCGTACAGGCCGGATCCTCCTATGAATCCGAGCGCGGCTTCAGTCAACGTTTTTCACCCTCCACCCCCGTATCGTGGTACGGGGCAGGCTCTGACCCTCTCCCATCGAGGGAGGGGGGACTTTCGTAACTGTGTTCCATCATGGTTGCGAGGCTGCGGCGGTAGGGCGGACGCGCCACGCCGAGCTCGGTTACTATCGCGGTGACGTACCTGTTGGGGGTGACGTCGAACGCGGGGTTGAACGCGGCCATGCCGTCCGGGGCGGCGCGGGCGCCGGCGTAGGCGAGAACCTCGTCCTCATCCCGCTCCTCTATGACAATCTCCTCGCCGATGGAGAGGCTCATGTCCAAGGTGCCGGTGGGCGCGGCGACGTAGAAGGGGATGCCGTTTTCCTTGGCGAGGACTGCGAGGTTGTATGTGCCTATCTTGTTCGCCACATCGCCGTTGGCCGCTATCCTGTCCGCGCCGACGATGACGGCGTGGACGAGACCGCGTTTCATGAGCAGGCCGGAGGCGGAGTCGGCTATGAGGCTGGCGGGGATGCGCTCGTGGGCGAGTTCCCAGGCGGTCAGGCGCGCGCCCTGGAGCAGGGGCCGCGTCTCTGTGGCGAAGACGCGCTCTATGCGTCCGTCGGCCCAGGCCGTCCTGATGATTCCCAGCGCGGTGCCGTGTCCGCCGGTGGCGAGCGCGCCTGTGTTGCAGTGGGTGAGCGGCGCGCTTCCCCAGGGGAGGAGCCTGGCGCCGTTTCTGCCTATCTGCCTGTTGCTCTCTATGTCCTCACGGTGAATTCGGGTTGCTTCGCTGAGAAGGTCGGCAACCACTTCTTCAGTAGTTTGCGCCGCTGCCGCGCTGGACAGCATCCTGGCTATGGCCCAGCCGAGGTTCGCGCCTGTCGGCCTTGCTTCCCTGATCTCTCTCGCGGCGGCGTGGAGCCTGTCGGTGAAGTCGCCGTTGGCGGTCTGAGCCAACTCCATTGCAGCCAGTACGAGGCCGTAGGAGCCGACTATGCCGATGGCGGGGGCACCGCGCACCGACATGTTCTGAATGGATTCGATGACCAGCCGGTAGTCCGACGTCTCGATCCATACTTCTTCAGAAGGTAGTTTGCGCTGGTCTAGGATGCTCGCTGAGTCGCCCTGCCAGACGACGGGGGTAATTCGATTTTCTAGCGTGGTCAATGTTCCCTCTCCCGCATCGCCGGAGGGGACGGGCCGTTCGCGCCAACAAAAAAAGACTTCTCGGCGTGAGAGAAGTCTTTCGGTAGTTCATTCTACCGCTCTCATCTCTCGAACGCCTTTTACGCTCGCCGGAATTGGCACCTTCATCTCGGGGCTTGCGCCGCCGGATAGGTTGCCGGGCATCAAGGGGCCGGTCCCTCCGCCACTCTGGATAAGAGCCACGATATTCAGTTGTTCAATGATGAAATTTTACCTTCCAGCTTTGGCGAGTGTCAAGCGGCGCGAACGGGGTGTGCTGCAACGATCCTGATGTCCTTCGACCTAGTACAGCGTCCAGTTAGTTTTGCTAGTTATGAGCCCTCCCCCACTCCTGGATTCCCGCCTTCGCGGGAATGACGGTTGGCTGTTGGATTATGGCATATTCATCTGGTTGTGGTACTAGATGCGCTGAATGACGTTTGACGTCCGTCGTCAATATTCTGTAATCTGAGTGAGCATGATCATCAGTTACAGAGATAGACGAACCGAGCGATTCGCAGCCGGAGAATTCGTAGCGGCATTTCAGGGATTTGAACGTCAGGCCGCTAAGCGACTATCAATTCTAAATGCAGCGCCCACTCTGGATACTCTGAGAATGCTGCCAAGCAACCGTCTGGAATCCCTCAGGGGCGACCGCCGGGGACAGTATTCCATCCGAATCAACCGCCAATGGCGTGTTTGCTTTATCTGGTCTGATGGTCCCGGGCCAACTAATGTCGAGATCGTGGATTACCATTAAACGCGAGAAGGATACGTTCTATGTTGATGCGCGCAGTTCATCCAGGTGAGATTCTGAAAGACGAACTTGAGGAGTTTGGCGTGTCCCAAGCCGAATTCGCCCGTCAGATAAATGTGCCGCCGAATCGCATCAGTCAGATTATAGCGGGCAAGCGCTCTGTGACCGGGGACACCGCTCTGAGATTCGGCCACTGGTTCGGCGTCGAACCGCAGTTCTGGCTTAATCTCCAGACGCAATTCGATCTGGTAGTCGCCGAACGGCAAGTAGGAAACTCGGTGCGCGCGTTGCCAACCGCCGCCCGGTCCTAGGAAGGAACACTCAAGCAATATGAAGATCGCCAATCTCAAGGCCGTATATCCCAATTACAAGAACGTTCCGCCGTCATGGAGGACGAATCTATGGCAGATAGTGGTGCGCGTGGAGTCGGAGGACGGGGTAGTGGGGCATGGGTACGGTGGCGGAGGCAGGGCGGCGGTGGAGGTGGTGAACGGGCATATGCGCGACCTGCTGGTGGGGCGCGAGGTCGAAAGCGTCGAGGACATCTTCAGCGCGTGGGACGCGCTGTACTTCGAGTCTATTCCGTATGGACGTAAGGGCATTGGCGTTATGGCGCTGAGCGGGATTGACCTGGCATTGTGGGACCTTCTGGCGAGGAGCCGGGACGCTCCGGTTTACGCGGTTATAGGGCCGAGAACGAAGGACAGGATTGACTCTTACGCCACCGGAACGGACGCCGAGTGGTACGCGGAACTCGGATTCAGGGCCAACAAGTTCCCGCACCGCTACACGGGGAAGCCCGAGGACCACGACAGCGCGGAACGCGCAGCCGAGCGAGCGCGCCGGACAATGGGGCCTGACGCGCGCATTATGATAGATACCTACATGACGTGGGACTCGGAGTTCACGGTGGAGATGGGCCGGCGCCTCGCGCCATACGGCATCTACTGGTTCGAGGATGTACTGACGCCGGACGACCTGGACGGGCAGGCGGAGTTGAGGCCGCTGGTGAAGCCGACGCTGATTGCGGGCGGCGAGCATGAGTTCACTCACGTCGGCTTCGGAGACGCGGCAAGGGCGGGCGCTATGGACCTGTGGCAGCCGGACATCACCTGGTGCGGCGGCATAACGGCAGGGCTGAGAATCCTTGACATCGCGCGGGAGCATGGCATCCCGGTCGCGCCTCACCGCGGCGGCGAGGTCTGGGGCCTGCACCTGATAGCGTCGTCGGACTGCATGGACCTGGCGGAGGTTCTGCCCGGTCAGCGGGGCGCTCCTAAGGATGAACTTTGGATAGGCGAGCCGTTCCCGGAAGAGGGCTATATTTCGCCGACGGACGAACCGGGCTTCGGGGTGGCGCTGAATGAGGGGATGCTGTGAGAGTGTTTGCTGATGAAATTTGACACCATTTTGAGTCAGAGCTTAGTATGCTTGCCAATCATCAGATGTAGGCGGTGGAAATATGACCGATGCGCCAATGCCTTCCCAAGTCAAACACGAATTCACAGGGATCCGTCTTGAGGAAGAGTTTCAGCGACTAGCACGAGTGTGGAAGTGTGAAACAGGGCATTTATCCATACCGGCACAAATTACCAGGCACCCCGCCTATCGAAGCATTGTAGATATGGGAGAACTGGCGATACCCTTAATCCTGAAAGACCTGCAAAAAAGACCGGATCACTGGTTTTCGGCGCTATCAGAAATATCCGGTGAATCCCCACATATACCCGATGAGGATCTGGGCAATATGAAAGCAATGTCCGAAATTTGGATAGAGTGGGGAAAGTGTAATCTTTACATCAGGTGACTATGGCGTCCTGGTATTTGCGACTCCTCCCCAATTTAGTTGATTACAACATTACTAGCGAATCTACACGGCGATACAATTGCTTCGCTTGGGCGCTCGGTGACGATTCTCGCTGGGTTGCGCCAGTGGGCAATGCTTATTGGCCGAAAAATATATCCAATGAACTTACTGTCGCCTCGGTTATCGAACTTTTTCGAGAGGCTGGGTATGAATTGTGCGAAGACGGCAGATTGGAAGACGGATATGAAAAGATCGCTGTTTACGCCCTGAACGGTGAACCCACTCATGCGGCGCGACAGTTGGAGAATGGACGGTGGACGAGTAAGCTCGGACGTTTTGAGGACATCGAACACGGTTCGCCCGATGAGTTGCACTGGGACGATAGCAAAGGATATGGGAGCGTGGCTATATTCATGGTTCGTCCGCGCTCTGGCCCGCGTTAATCCGCCGCAGTCTGGGACTCGCCGGCTGGTATAGCTGGCAGTAGCAGACTGAGCGCGAGTTCTATGTCGTACTCGTCTTCGAGCAGCGCGAAGTATTTCTCATACTCGTTTTCTTCACCGAGGGCTTTGAGCGCTACGCTTCGGAAGAAGTGGAAGTACGGGTCGTCGGGGTTGATGGCGATGGCGCGGTCGTAGTCGGTGGCGGCGCGCTGGTACTCGTCCTTCATGTGGTAGGCGAGACCTCTGAACAGGTAGAGGTAGGCGTTGTCCGGCAATGTCGCGATAGCGGTGTCGAAGTCCGCTATCGCTTGGTCGTAGTCGCCGTTGAGGTAGTGGGCGATGCCCCTGTCCCGATAGTGGAGTGGGGAGTCGGAGTCGAGTTCGATGGCCTTGTCGAAATCGGCGATGGCGCGGTCTAGTTGGCCACTCTCTCTGCGCGCCGTGCCAACAATCGCCAATACACTGGCGCTGTCCTCGTAGGCTTCGGGATTGTTATACACACCTTCAAAGTAGGCGTGAGTAGGGTTTGGGTAAGCGTATTCGGAATCTCCCGTGATGGCTCCAGCCTCGCCATACCATATAAAGATGTGCGCCATGGAGACGTATGCCGATATGTTTGTGTGGTCAATATCCAGCAGGATCTCGTAGAGGGTGAAGGCATCGTTGAAGTCAGCCTCGAAACCGGGAGGCGATGACGCCATGCCGGGCGCCAGCCAGGGAAGTTCTGATCCTGTTATGGCTATGCCCCGGTTCAGCGCTCTCTGAAAGTAAAGATTTCCCAGATTGGGGTGGAGGTCTATGAGGTCTTCGTCCAACAGTATGGCTGTCAGATAGTCTTCCATCGCCCGGTCGTCGTCCCCGATGGCCTCGTAAGCGAGTCCCCTTTGGTAGTATATCTCAGCGTCGTCGGGGTAGAAATCTATTACCCTGGTGTAGTCCTCTATCGCCTCTTGATACCTGCCGAGTTCGTAATGATACAGGAACGCCCGCACGTAATAGAAATCCGGATTGTCGGGGTCGAGTTCAATTGCGCGGCCATAGGCCGATAGCGCCGATTCATACTGACCCATCTCCGAAAGCAGGCGCGCCCTGTCGGCGTACCGTTCGGGATTGTCCGGGTCCAGTCTGAGGGCCTTTCCGTTGTCGCTGGACGCGCGTCCGTACAGGCCCACTTCGTAGTAGGCCCATGCCCTGGCCGCGTACAAGTCGGGGTTGTCCGGGTCGAGTTCTATGGCGCTAGTATAGTCTTCAATCGCCAGTTTGTGGTTGTCAATGAGGCTGCGAGCTTCGGCGCGGCCCACATAGCTGTCCAAATCGTTGGGATTCAGTTCTAGCGCGCGGGTGTAGGCTTCTATGGCTAACTCTGTGGCGCTGATTAAGTCTGCAACGCCGAGCTGGTATTCGCCCGTGTCGAGATATGCATCCGCTCTGAGGCGATATGCCGCCTCATTGTCGGGGTCGAGTTCGATGGCATGGGTGAGGCTGTCGAGCGCGAGTTCGTGCTCACCCAGCTTGAAGTACAGGTATCCCAGATAGAAGTGATAGCGTTCAGCGTTTGTTGAACCTCTATCTATCGCGTTTGCGTAACGCGCTATCAATTCCTCGTAAGAGTAGTTCCATCTAGGGGAGTTGGGTGACTCGAGAGCGCGTTCGTAATCATCGTGGGCGAGACCAAATTCGCCGACGCTGGCATACAGGAGTGCCCTCTCGATATAGCCACGCTTGGATTCGTACCCGATTGTCACGAGAGTATCGTGCAAAACCTCATAACGGTAACTGGATGTGTACCCATCATATCTCTCGATGGATGTGTCGAAATCCGCCAGAGCCAGTTCATACTCGCCAATGTCCCTGTATATTGACCCTCTGACGACGTATGCTTCCGGCAGATGTTCCCAGCTATCATCATCTGAATACGCTTCGATATATTTTGTGATATCGGTTATGGCCTGAGAATGTTCACCCAGTTCGTGATAGGCCAAAGCCCTGTCTTCGTAAAGACTCGTCCTGCCTTCGGGCCTGAGTTGTATGATTCTCGTAAAATCCGCGATGGCGAGTTTGTACTCGCCCATTTCAGAGTAGGTTCGCGCTCTGTGAAGATATCTATAGTTATCGGGATCCAGTTCGATGGCGCTTGTGAGGTCTGCGATGGCAAGGTCATGCTTACCAAGGAACCTATATAGCCACCCCCTGCGGTGATAGCGTTCAGGATCATTTGGGTCCAGCTCTATAGATCTGGTGTAATCTCGGATAGCGAGTTCGTATTGGCCATTGTTGCCGTAAGCAAAAGCTCTGGAAAAATAGAAATCGGCGTTGTCCGGGTCCAGTTCGATGGCCTTCGTGTAGTCCGCTATCTCCTGTTCATACTCTTCGAGGATGTAATAGAAATACGCTCTACTGCTATACAGCGCCGCGTTGTCTGGACTGTGTTCGATAGCTGCCGTGTGGTCTTCTATCGCGACGTGGTAGATATCCAAGTCGGGAGCGAGGGAGTCTGCATAGTAATAATCCATAATCGCCCGCTCAGTATCTCCCGTGAGCAGGTAGGTGGCGGCTCGCTCCAGAAGATAGGCGTGGGCCGAGTCGGGATCGAGTTGTATAAGGGTGGTGAAGTCGGCAATCGCCAGTTCATATTCGCCCAATTCGCGGTAGGCTTGTCCCCTTCGCAAGCGAGTGACTGAACTATCGGGGCTGAGTTGGAGAAGTTTGTTATAGTCGGCTATGGCGAGTTCGTATTTACCCAGGTGTATGTATGTCTCTGGCCTGAGGAGGTAAGGAAGCGAAATATCCGGTTCTATTTCTATTGCCCGCTCGTAATCATCTAGCGCAAGTTCGTATTGGCCATTATCATGGTAGGCCTGCGCCCTGAACATGTATGAGAAGAAACTACGAGGATCGAGGTCTATGGCTTTGGTGTAGTCGGCTATGGCGAGTTCGTATTCACCCAAGTCTCGGTATAACTGCGCCCTTTGGATATAGGGGCCTGAATCATCAGGGGCGATCTCTATTCCTTGTGTGTAGTCCGCTATGGCAAGCTCATGTTGACCATTGCTCTCGTATGCCCGTCCTCTTTCCAGGTACAAATGTAAGTTGTCGGGATCCAGACCTATAGCCTTGGTGTAGTCCGGTATCGCTTGTTCAGGTTCGCCCGTCTGGATATGGAATGACGCCCTGCCCCGATACAACTCCGCATTGTCGGGCGCCATAGAGATAGCGTCCTCATAATGTTCGAGAGCGTGTTGGATGTATATATGTCCATGCTTCGGGTCAATTGCGATGGCTTGGAGGAAGTCGTCGTTGGCTCGCTCGACGTCTCCGATCTTCAGGTACATGGACGCTCTGAACGTATAGAAATCGGTGTCTTCGGGCACCATCTGAATGGCGATAGTCAGGTCGGCTATGGCCTCTTCATACTTGCCCGCTTCGCGATGGAGTTTTGCCCGGCTGCCGTATCCATACGGGTTGTCAGGGTCTAGTTCAATCGCGCTTGTGTAATCGGCTACCGCGAGTTCGTATTCGCCTATTATGAGATATGTATAGCCTCTGGAATGGTAACGGCCAATGTCGTCGGGATCGAGTTCGATAGCCTTGGAATAGTCCTCGATAGCGAGTTCGTATTGATCGTTCTCACTATAAATTTCTGCCCTGCTGTCGTAAAAGTAAGAGTCGTCAGGGTCGAGTTCGATGGCCCTCGTATAGTCGGCTATCGCCTGCTCATACTGTTCAAGCTCTCGATAGAAGTACGCCCTGCTGCTGTACAGCGCGGCGTCGCTGGGCCTGAGTTCGATGACCGCTGTATGGTCCTCTATCGCGCGATAGTAGAAATCCTTTCTGTTTTTGTTTTCGAGGTTTCCCGCCTCTATGTAATCCCACTTGGCCCGCTCGACGTCACCGATGAACAGGTAGGCGGTGGCTCGCTCCATGTAGAGAAGTTCCCAGTCCGGCCTTAGTTCTATGGCTTTGGTGAAGTCCGCAATGGCGAGGCTGTAGTCTCCGCGCTCGCGGTATGCGATGCCGCGACCTCTCAGGGGGTACGGTTTTCTGAAACCCAGCTCGATTGCCTTTGTGAAGTCCGCAATCGCGCTGTCCAAGTCGCCCCTATCCTGGAAGGCGTAGGCTCTTCCCATATATGATTGAGCGTGTTCCGGGTCGAGTTCGATAGCCCTGTCGAAATCCGCGATGGCGAGATCGTAGAGGCCGTTTTCGTGGTGCCTCCGCCCTCTCGTGTAATAGAAGTCGGCCGCTTTCTTCCGCGCGGCATCCGGGTCGGAGAGTCGCTCTCTGACATCCTCCGGGGTATCGCCGGTGGCGCGGGGTATGGCCACGTCCATGAAGTAATCCGCCAGAAGCCTACTTATCTCGACGGTCAGCGCGTCGCTCTCGTCAGCGATGGACAGCGCCGCTATGAGAACATCGAAGGGTTCCGGCGTATGGCTGGGGTAGAATCTCGCTTTCAGGCGTTCCCTCACCTCCTCGGCGGTCTCGCCGGTTGCGGACGGAATAGCCTCGTCGAGGAAATAGTTTGCCAGAAGTTCGCTTAGTTCGTCGGTCAGCGCGTCTTCGTCATATGCCTCGGTCAGAACGACCATCAGGAGCTCGAACGGGGTAAGTTCTGTCTGCTGGTTCGGGGAAGCGGACGCCACTCCCGCTCCCGCCATCCAAAGCAGGGCGAGTCCGGTGAGCGCGAAAGCCGCTTTCTTCAGCACGGTGGCCTTCTTATCTTACTCACGCGCGCAGCGGCGCGCTAACGTGGTGCAGGTATTGCAGTATCTCTCGCTGCGATTGTATCACGCCCGTTTCGTAGTACGAAATCGAATGCTCCCCGCAGAAGGGCCTGACGATTCTCTGCGCTTCCCTCAACCGGTTCCGAGGCATACTCGGGAACAGATGGTGCTCGATCTGGTAGTTCAGCCCGCCGTACAGAAGGTCGTTTATGAGACTCGACCTGACATTTCTGGATGTGAGCACCTGCCTCCTCAAGAAGTCGAGCCGCATCTCCCCGTCGAGCATCAGCATGCCCTTGTGGTTGGGAGCGAATGTCGAACCAATGTACAGCCCTATCAGCAACTGATTGACCGCAATGAACAGCAACCCCTGCCAGAACGGCAGGGACAGGAACACCAGGCCGGTATAGACGCTGATGTGGCCGACCATCATAATCGGCTCGGCGATGGGGAATCTCAGCCTGTTTGTGAGCATGTACCGGATGCCCGAGTACCTGAGTACCAGACCCTCCAGACAGACCAGTGGATAGAATAGAAAAGCCTGGTATCTGACGATTAAGCGAGGGATTCCTCTCATCGCGCGCGCCTGGTCTTCCGAGAACGCGACCACCGGGATTTCGATGTCAGGATCCATGTCCAGATCATTGGGATTGCTGTGGTGCTCGTTATGCTTCTCGACCCACCAGGTCCGGTTGATGCCGATTATAAAGCTCACGAACAGGCCGAGGACATCGTTGTTTCGGCTTGACCGGAACACCTGTTTGTGGCCCAGGTCGTGTCCGGTAAAGCACATCTGTACGATGACGAATGCCAGAAACGCTGCGTTCAACATCTGCGGCCACACGCCGTCCACAAGCATGAGAACCGCGACACTCATCGCCAGCAGGCTCATGTACACGGTCAACTTGACGACGTAATGCCCCGGGTTCTTTTCCAATAGTCCGGCATCTTTCACAAGCCGCTTCAGATGCGCATATTCGTTTGGCTCCAATTCTTTCCTGGCAGCGCCGACCGGCGCGCCCGACATTTCTTCGGTTGACTCCGTTGCCATTCCGCTTTATACCTTTCGATTTAACCTTATTTCACGTAGAGGTGGCCGCCGGGACCGGCGGCCAAGGCCAAATGACACAGTATGCCCTGGGAGGTCCGGAGGGAAGCTGGTGAGGAACCGAAGTGTGAGCTAGGGAGCCAAGAAGCGACTGGAGGGAACTCATAGCGCCGACGCCACGGGCAGTATATCACATAAGCCGGATCAGCATTGTATGGATCAGGGCAGTCGAGCCTGTGTCAAATCAAAGGCGGGTATCCAGGGGTTGGGGGCGGCGCGGGACCCATTTTGATTCACCTGGCAAATTGGGTACAGCGTCGAGCATCCGTATCGCACTTGACTACCCCCACGCGCGTGATAACCTGTGTGAGAGCAACTGAGGGAGGTTTCAGCTATGCGCGCCGCCGTTTACCAGGGTAGTCAACAGTTCGCTATTGAAGATATGCAGGATCCGTCGCCCGGCCCCGGGCAGGTCGTGATTGACGTCAACTACTGTGCCATTTGCGGCACCGACGTTCACCACTTCCTCTACGACATAGCGCCGCCGGGCACGGTCATGGGACATGAGTATTCGGGCGTCGTGAGCGCCGTCGGGGACGGAGTGACGCGCTGGAGCGTCGGCGACCGTGTCGTTGGGGGTGGGGGCGAACCGCCGCCAGCCGTGCGCGCGGCCACTCTGGCCAGGGGTGAGCGTTATAACTACCGGCTCGACGGGTTCAGTGGCCCTAGTTCAAGGGTCCGCGCATACGCTGAGAAGGTTCTGCTGGAAGAGTGGGAGCCTGTGCCTGTGCCGGATGGCGTAACCGACGAGGAGGCCGCAATGTGCGAGCCGTGCGCGGTCACGGTTCACGCGGTCAGGCTGTCGCAGCTCAAGTTGGGAGACTCGGTGGTCGTGCTGGGCGCCGGCCCGATAGGGCTGCTGTGCGCGCAGGTGGCGCGTGCCGCCGGGGCGAGTAAGGTGATCGTATCGGAGCCAGCCCCGGCCAGGGCCGAGGCCGCGCGGCGGCTGGGGATGGACGCGGTCATCAATCCGCTCGAAGAAGACGCCGAACAGCGCGTCGTGGAACTTACGGACGGCAACGGCCCGGACGTGGTGTTCGAGTGCGCGGCGGCGAAAGGCACGCTCGACCAGGCGCTCAACATGGTGCGTCGCAACGGACAGGTGGTGCTGGTCGCGATAGTGTGGGAACAGACGCCGGTTCTGCCGCCGGACTGGATGGCGCGCGAGATTAGTCTGAAGACGTCGTTTGGAACGCAGCCGGAGGACTGGCGCATCGCGCTCGACCTGATACGCTCGGGCAAGGTCACGATGGAGCCGCTGGTGTCGGAGGCGAGTTTCCTGCCGCTCGACGAGATACAGGGAGCGTTCGAGGCGTTGTGCAACCCGTCCAACGAGGTCCAGATGGTAGTGAGGCACGGCTGAATAATGAGTACACTGGCATTTAATCCAAACCAGTTCGGTGGGGTCGTTACGGACCCGCATAATCTGCCGAATGACACGCATGAGTTCAAAGAGATGCTTCGCGAGTCGGTGGACACCTGGATAGAGGACGGGTACAGGCTGGTCTGGCTCGAACTGCCGCTGTTCAGGGCGGCCTTCGTGCCGCTGGCGGCGGACATGGGATTCGAGTATCACCACGCGAAGGAAGACTACGTTATGATGACGCTGCGCCTCACGTTCGGCGCGTACATCCCGCCTTACGCCACGCACTATATAGGCGCCGGGGCGGTCGTCATCAACGAGCGGGACGAAATCCTGGTGGTGTCCGAACGCTACCGGATGGGCACGAGCCGGGGGCCGGGTTACAAGCTGCCGGGCGGCGCGCTGCACCCGGGCGAGCATATAGCGCACGCGGCGGTGAGGGAGGTGCTGGAGGAGACGGGCGTCCATGCCAGGTTCGAGTCCTTGGCTTGTTTCAGGCACTGGCACGGCTACCGCTACGGCAAGTCGGACATATACTTCGTGTGCAAGTTGTCTGCGCTCTCCACCGAGATTACGAAGCAGGAAGAGGAGATAGCCGAGTGTCTGTGGATGCCGGTCGAGCGATTCCTGTCCGATGACACGATTCATGGATTCAACAAGTCAATAGTTCGCGCGGCGCTCGAAAGCCCGGGCGTATCGCCCGCTCCGATGTCCGGCTACGACGACGCGGAGAGGTTCGAGTTCTTCATGCCGGATTTGAAGGAATCAGACTCCCCCAGTTCCTGGATTTTCAGAACTTGATACTGAAGACTTACAACTGAGAACTAGGTTCTGTTGACATTTGATACTTCAGGTATCTAAATGATCATAGCCATAGCGAAGTTAGCTATACTCCGCGTTTCTGGATTCCCGCGAAAGCGGGAATGACGATAAATGTCAACACAGCCTAAAGAATCTGCAAGAAGGAGAAAGTAAATGGCATCATTGAAAGAGCGGATCGTCCGGGGTGACATCATCGTTGGGGTATCGGTCCCCGTCACGGCTACCAAGAGCCAGATGGAGGACATACTGGGCAAGGACGACTACGCTTTCATACACGCGGACGCGCAGCATTCGCCGTACAGCGAGGAGAGGCTCGTCCAGTACTGCGAGACGGCGAAGGAAGTCGGCATTCCTGTGCAGTTCAGGATAAAGCACCCGCGACACGCCTACCTGGTGGGCAATGTGCTGGACTTGGGGCCGCTGGGAATCGAGGTTCCGCTCGTGGAGGACGAGGCCACCGTGGACGAGGCGATCAACTGGTTCTATTACCCGCAGGTGGCGAAGCGGAGCTGGGGCGGCGCGGTACGGAATCGAGGAGCGTGGAGACCGTCTGGAGTACGCGGAGTGGTGGAATGAGAACGGCATCCTGTGCATACAGATGGAGACGCTGCGAGCGGTCACCAACGCGCGGCAGCTCGCCAAGCCCGGAATCACCTGCCTGACCTGGGGACCTGCCGACCTCAGCTACGACATCGAGGCGCACCCACATCATCCGCTGCAGTCTGTGGACGACTGCCTCAAGCACGCCATCGAGCAGTTCGAAGGCACCAACATCAGGATGAGCTTCCGCAACTACGACTACAAGCTGCGCGACTACTATAAGGACATGGGCGTCACCGTGTTCATGGAGAACCCGAAGCCGTAGGCCGGTTCTCATCGGCGTCTCTGCCGTTTATCCTCATTCTCTCTAAATGACCTCCAGGGATTAGAACCCTGGGGGTCATTTGATTTCGCTTGCCATAATCAGAAGATATGTTGACACGTAGATATTACATTTGTGTATCATAATAAATATAGTAAGGATATAGTAAGTAATATATATCGGTAATTCTAAGGAGTCAAGAAAGGCAGACCTATCAGTATGGAGAAGACTATGCAAAGCAAAGAATGGACGCGCTGGGGAGCGATGTCTCTGGCTGTGATGGCGGTCATCGTTGCATGCCTGCTCAGCCTGTCATGCGGAACTAGCTCCACCGTAACGCCCGCGCCGACCGCAGTGATCATCGAGAAAGAGGTGGTGAAGAGGGTCGAGGTCGAAGTCCCGGTCATCAAGGAGGTGGTCAAAGAGGTCGCTGTGGAGGTGCCTCGGGATGTAATCATCGAGAAGCAGGTGGTGAAGACCGTAGAGGTGGAGAAGCCCGTTATCCAGGAAGTGCAGGTGGTGGTGACGCCGACTCCCGCGCCGGGCGAGTTCCCGCTTTCTGTGGAGCATAAATTCGGCGAGGTCGTCATACCGGAGCAGCCTCAGCGCGTGGTGACCGTCGGTTTCAGCGAACAGGACCCTGTACTCGCGCTCGGAGTAAATCCGGTCGCGGTTCGGGAGTGGTTCGGGGGGCATCCCTACGCGACCTGGCCCTGGGCGCAGGACGAATTGGGAGACGCCCAGCCGACCGTGCTGAATATGCCGTTTGGCGAGTTGGACTATGAGAAGATCGCATCCCTGCGACCGGACATAGTAATCGCGACGCACTCAGGGATAACCGAGCAGGAGTACGACCGCCTTTCGCGGATAGCTCCGACGCTGGCGCAATCCGGGGATTATCCCGATTTCGGAATGCCGTGGCAGGAGCAGACGCGCAGCATAGGACGGGCGCTTGGACTGTCGGGCGTGGCCGAGGACGCGGTTTCGGATGTCGAGGCGAAGATAGCGGCCGCCGGAAATCGGTTCCCGCAGTTCCAGGGCGCGACGGTGGCCTGGGCCTCTCCGGCAGACGGGCAGGGGCAGTACTGGGCAGTTGGGCCGACAACGCCACCGATGCGCTTCCTGTCGGCCATGGGGTTCAGCGTGCCGCCGGATCTGGCGGATGTTATCGGCGACAAGGACTCCGCTCAGATCAGCAGCGAACAGCTGGGGCTGCTGGACGTGGACGCCCTGATCTTCCAGGGCGGGTCAGAGGAAGGTGTTGAGACTTTCCGAAACGATCCGCTCTTCAGCCAGCTGGATGTCGCCCGCGAGAACCGGACGGTGTTCTTCTCCAGCACGCTGGACCCCGCATACGGAGCATTGAGCTTCAGCACTGTCCTGAGTCTTTCTTACGCGGTGGACGAACTGACTCCGGTGCTGGCCGCCGCGGTTGCTGGCGAGGCCAACGGCGCGATGGTGTCCTCCATGGGTGACGACGCATTTCCCGTAACTGTACAGCACAAGTACGGCTCGACGACCGTAGAGCAATCTCCCGAGAGGGTCGTCTCTTTAGGGTACAACGAGCAGGACGCTCTGCTGGCGGTAGGAGTGTCGCCGGTCGCAGTGCGACACTGGTTTGGGGAAGAGCCTTACGCCGTATTTTCCTGGGCGCAGGACGAGTTGGGCGACGCCCGGCCGGAGGTCCTCCAGATGCCGTTCGGGGAGCTGGACTTCGAGAAGATCATCTCCTTGCGGCCGGACTTGATAAGCGGCATCTACTCGGGAATGACCGAGGATGAGTACAACACCCTGTCCAAGATAGCTCCGACGGTCGCCCAGTCCAGCGAGTACATTGATTTCGGGATGCCCTGGCAGGAGCAGACGCGACTGGTGGGTACGGCGCTGGGCAGATCGGATGTGGCGGACCGGGTTGTGTCTGAGGTCGAAGCCAAGTTCAAGGCGGTTCGGAATCGGAATCCCGAATGGGCCGGTCAAAGCGTGGTGGTCGGGGCGCCCAGAAGCGAAGGGCAGTTCGGGTTCGTGGCGTCGGAGGACGCGCGCTCACGAGTGTTCACCTCGATGGGGTTTGAAGTGCCTGAGAAGTTCGATGAAATCGCAGGGGATAGTTTCTGGGGAAGCATCAGCCTGGAGCAGGCGAATCTTCTGGACACGGACCTGCTTGTCATTCACCAGATGCAGTGGGTGGAGGGTGGACGCGCCGCCGTTCTGGAAGACCCGATCCTGAGCCGGTTGAAAGTGGTTCAGGATGGCCGTGTCCTATTTGTCGAGGGGCCGCAGGATGACGCGCTGCAATTTGGCACCGTGCTGAGCCTCGAGTACTTCCTCGATCAGATAGAGCCGCGAATAGTCGCCGCAATTGACGGCGACCCCGCGACAGAGGCCAATCCGTGAGCGAACCGCGCGTCCGCAGCCGGAAACGCGACGGGTACCTTTGGGGATCTCACTATCCTAACTATCTCCGCGCCGCCCGGTTCTTGATTGCCAGTGTCAAGGCGATTCAACCAATGAACACCAATATCATAGTGGAGGAATAGGAGGCTGGATGGACCTAAGAGAACACTATAATGGCAACAGCCGAGATTCAGACTAAATCGCGAAGAGGCACGCTTCTTCCGGTCATGACGCGCTCGGGGGCACTTTTGCTGATTGTCGCGGCGCTGGCGGTCGTCACCCTGATGAGCCTCCGCATAGGGTCTATCGGAATTACCAACTCCGACGCTCTCAACGCGCTGTTCGACTACAACCCGGAGTCCTACGAAGAGACCGTAGTTCGGTTTCTGCGTTTCCCGCGCACAGTCATAGGTCTGGGAGTTGGCGCGGCGCTGGCGGTGGCCGGGGCGGCTATGCAAGCCGCAACCCGGAATCCCCTTGCCGGGCCGTCCATACTAGGAGTGAACAGCGGGGCGGCCTTTGCCATAGTCACCGCCGTGTTCTTCGGCCAACTGACTGATCCTCTCCAGTACGTCTGGTTCGCCTTCGTTGGGGCGCTGGCCGCTGTGGTAGTTGTTTACACCATAGGGGCCGCTGGGCCGGGTGGAGCGTCGCCGGTGAAGTTGGCCCTGGCAGGGGTCATCGTGTCCGCCCTTCTGGGCTCTTGGACTACCGCGCTGCTGCTCATGGACGACCAGACCCTAGACGTCGTGCGCTTCTGGTTGGCTGGCTCTTTGGCCGGGCGAGACCTGGACGTGTTCTTCGCGGCGCTGCCGTTCCTGGGATTGGGAGTCGTCGGGACGCTACTGCTGGCCCATCAGCTCAATATCCTGAGTCTGGGAGAAGATACGGCCCGCTCCCTGGGAATGCGCACTGGGCGAATGCGAGCTATCGTCACTATACTGGTGGTGCTTATGGCCGGGGGGGCTGTCGCTGCCGCTGGGCCTATCGGCTTCGTGGGACTGGCAGTGCCCCATATAGTCAGGGCGGTGTCCGGTCCGGACTATCGCTGGGTACTGGCCTTTTGCCTGTTCGTCGGCCCGCTTCTTCTGCTTACAGCCGACATCACCGGCCGGGTGGCAGCCCGTCCATCGGAGCTGCAGGTCGGTATCGTCACCGCCCTTGTTGGGGCGCCATTTCTCATAGCGCTGGCGCGCCAGCGGCGAATCGCCGAACTATGATGACCACAGTGACTACTTCTATATCGGGCAGGCGCCCGCCCGTTCGCCGGATGAGATCCGGTGGCCTTGCATTCAGAGTCAATGTCCGCGTCTTGGGTCTGTCGGCCCTCGTCTTGACATCCGTTCTGCTGCTGGGAGCGTGGGCTGCCACGTTGGGCAGTTTCCCCTTGCCTCTGGGTGAAGTCGCGCGAGCGTTGCGCGGTTCTGGTTCTGAGGACGCCCACTTCATCGTCATGGAACTTCGGCTGCCGAGGATACTGGCAGCAGTGATGATAGGCCCCCTGCTTGCCATGTCCGGGGCTATCTTCCAAGGGCTGGTACGCAATCCCCTGGTCTCTCCGGACATCATCGGTATCAACGCCGGAGCTTCGGCGGCGGCGGTGTTCTGGATCATAACCGGGCAGCCGATGTCTCTGCTGCCAATAGTCGCTTTTGTCGGCGCGATAGCTGCTGCTGCCGCCATCTACCTTCTGAGTTGGCGCGGACGAATTTCCGGCCCCAGGCTGGTCTTAGTGGGCATCGGTATCAGCGCTCTGCTGGGAGCCTGCGTAACCCTGCTCATCGTCCGGTCCCATATCTTTGACGCGGCTAGGGCGTACCAGTGGCTGGCCGGCAGTATCTATGGCGCGGACTGGGGAGAGGTTCGCGTTCTGACTATTGCTCTGGGGGCGCTAGTTCCACTGGGTATTATCGGTATGTGGTATCTGCGAGTCATGCAGATAGGCGATTTGGCTGCGAAGAGTGTGGGGTTGCCCTTGGAACGCGCTCGGCTGGGGCTAATCGTGGTCGGTTGCGGCCTGAGCGCCGTTGCCGTATCGGCGGCGGGACCCATTGGCTTTGTGGCGCTGGTCGTGCCTCACATTGCCCGTATGCTGGCAGGGCCAATGAGTGGAGGCGTGTTCATCTTCACCGGCTTGCTTGGCAGCGCGTTGCTGCTGGCCTCGGACATAGTGGGACAGCACGCGCTGCCATTCAGTATGCCCGTGGGCATCGTAACGGCAGTGGTGGGCGCTCCCTATTTTCTGTTCCTGCTTTACCGGACCAATACGAGGCTCTAGGTTGATAGCATGACTCGCCTTAAAGCGAACAGCGTGACCCTTGCCTATGGGAGTTCCGAGGCCGTCGTACATGATCTGACCCTGGAGATTCCCGACGGAGCGGTTACTTCCATCATCGGGCCCAACGGGTGCGGCAAGTCCACACTGCTGCGCTCCCTGGCGCGTCTGATGAGCCCGCGTGGCGGCGTTGTGCTGCTGGACGGAGAAGCAATACACCGGCAGCCTACAAAGGAGGTAGCGAAGCGTCTCTGCCTGCTGCCCCAGGAGCCTGCGGCGCCGGAGGCCATCACCGTGGAGGACTTGGTCCGTCGAGGCCGTTACCCGCACCAGGGCTTTCTCCAGCCGCCCAGCGAAAGCGACCAGGCCGCCCTGGAGCGCGCTCTGGAGCTCGCAAATGTGATGGATCTGCGGCGCCGTCCTGTGGACGAACTTTCCGGCGGGCAGCGGCAGCGTGCCTGGATCGCCATGGCGTTGGCCCAGGAGACTCCGTTGCTGTTGATGGATGAGCCCACCACCTACCTGGACATAGCCCACCAGCAGGAGGTCTTGTCCCTGGTGCGGCATCTCAACCGAGAGGAGGGCCGCACGATAGTCCTGGTACTGCACAACGTCAACAGCGCGGCCCAGGTCAGCGATCATCTCGTAGCTATGAAGGATGGTCTGATCCTTACCGAGGGCGCGCCCGACGTGGTACTCACCCCGCACTTGCTGGAGGAGGTTTTCGATATCTCCTGCGACGTGGTCGCCCATCCTGAGACCGAGTTGCCGATTTCGATACCACGCAGCGGCGTCTTGTTTGCCGAGGGACCCTCGCCAGGTGGTGAGGCTTCGGACCTCCGGGCCGAGGATCTGTCCAGTGGCTACGAAGGTAGGCGTGTGGTGGAAGATGTGACTGTGTCTCCGCCACCGGGCCAGATTACCGCCATCGTCGGTCCGAACGCTTGCGGCAAGTCCACCCTGTTGAAGGCGTTGGGCCGCCTGATCAGCCCCATGGGAGGCGTTGCATTGCTGGACGGACGTCCTGTCACCGAGGGTAGCCACCGTCAGCTAGCCCAACGCCTGGCTCTGCTGGGCCAGGGGGTGATCGCGCCCGCCGGCGTTCTAGTGGAGGATCTGGTAGCCGTGGGCCGCTACCCCTACCAGCGGTGGTACCGCCAGTGGAGCCAGTCAGACCAGGAGGCCATAGATAGGGCTCTCGAAGTGACGGATGTGGCGGACTTGCGCTGGCGGCCCATAGAAACCCTGTCCGGTGGCCAGCGACAGCGGGTATGGCTTGCGATGACCTTGGCCCAGCAAACGCCGGCGCTACTCCTGGATGAGCCGACGACCTTCCTCGACATCGCCCATCAGGTGGAGATGCTGGACCTGGTCTGGGAGATGAATCGGGCTGAGGGGCGGACGGTCGTCCTGGTTCTGCACGACTTGAGCCAGGCCTGTCGCTACGCCGACTATCTGGTGGCGATGAAGAATGGACGCATTGCGGCGGCGGGCCCTCCGGACGAGGTGGTCACGGGAGACCTGATTCGGGATGTCTTCGACGTGGAGGGGCACATATTCCCAGATCCTCTAACGGGCAAACCCTTAGTACTGCCTCCCGGCGAAGTGGAGACGGCGGGGTAAGACATCGCGCGATGAGTCCTCCCTTACCATTGCAGAAGCCAACAAAGGATATGTCTGATGGGCATGGATGAGGCCCGAGTAAGAAGTCCACGGATGAAGATGTGTTCTCGTCTCGCCAGAGAAAGCGGCGAAGCCATAGTTGGTCACGCTTTCAAGTACGACCGCATTATCATTGCCGAGATGTCCAAGCCCTGGCCGAGCGACACGGGCGGCGCGAGAGGCCCCGCGCGGGTTCTGTATGAGTTGGCGGACCGATTCTACGACTTGAAGATGAAGGTGTACCAGGAAGGGGGTCAGGATAGGGTTGCAGCGCTGGGTCTCGATGCCGTGCTGCATCACGTCGCGCCCGATGTCGAGTATTCTCCTCCGGAGTACGCCAGGGTCTGGCATCTGAAGTGTCCCGAAAGCCCGTTCAGCGCGTACTATAAAGATGAATATCTTGTGCCGAAGGATGATGTAGCGGGGCTTCTGGAAGCGTTGCTCTTTCAGAAATCCGTCTCGGAATGGGAAGGCGCGTTGACGGATGATGCCGGGCTTGTCCGCGATTTGCTGGTATGCACTCATGGCAGCGTTGATACGTGCTGCGCGACTTTCGGCTATCCGATATACCGGAAGTTGAGAAGCCTGGCAGGTCGGAGCGGAGGCCAGTTGCGGGTATGGCAGGCGACCCACTTTCAGTACCATCGCTTCGCGCCGGTGATTCTGGATCTGCCGGAGGTCCGGCATTGGGGTAGGGTCGGCATCGAACACGCCGAGGCTTTGGCGCTGCGTGGTGCGCACCCCGACGCGCTGCGTGACTGCTATATCGGATGGGCGGGCGTGGAGCGAGAATTCGCGCAGGTGGTGGAGCGGGAGGCGTTTGTAAGAGAGGGTTGGAAGTGGACTTCCTACAACAAGTCGGCGCAGGTCGCTCGGGTTGACGACGACGGGAGCCGGGCGCGGGTTCGGATTGATTTTACCTCGCCGGATGGAGGGTTAAGTGGCGGCTACCTGGCCGTGGTGGAAGTGAGCCAACACGTTCCGGGATTGGTAGGCTGCCTGTATCCGGGACAGACCGTTGACGCGCCGCAATACCGAGTATTGAGTTTCGCTCCGATTTCCTGAACCCGCGGCACCGTGTGGTTTTCACATGGCTAAATACGTATTATTCCATAATTCGACGGTATGTTAACAATATGTTAAACTGTTGTTAACATATAATCGGAGATTTTAGGGTAAACTACGGTGGTTCTAATGAAAATGATTTCAGTAAATAAGGAGGACGTGATCAAATGAGAGAGATAGTTACCGCACAGAGTGCTCTGAGAGAGAACTCTGTGCTCTTCAAGTCCTGCATCCGCTGCAGTGGTGATCGCCAGATCCGCCGCGACTTCGAAGGATTCTACATTAGCTGTCTCGCCTGCGGGCACATCAGCTACCCCGAAGTCCACACTGAGGAAGTCGCCCGTCTGCTGGAGTGGAAAACAGCCTCTTAGCTCCCCAACCGCCGCGCATGGTTCCAGCAATCTTCCTAGATTTAACAGGGTTCTGCTCAGTTCTGTAAATTCGTGCCGCGCGGCCACCCAAACGCAGACTGGGCAGTTTATACCCGACTCACCTCATTGTCATTCCGGCGAAAGCTGGGATCCATCGGGGACGGGCGCTCTCAATTCTTCAGAAGCATCCCCGGCTGGCAGCGTCGGCAGTAGCTCGTTATCCGCTGGTTGGCCCTGAGTTCGGTGATCTTGCTTCCGCAGCGCGGACATGGCTCGCCGCCCCTGTTGTGTACCTTCATGAAGTCCCGGACCTTGTGGTCTATTCGGTCGCCCATTCGCTCGCGCACCTGGCGGACCGAATCCTCAATCACAAGGCGCGACGACTTGTAGATGCGCCGAAGTTCGTCCTCAGACAGCGCTTTTCGCCGCTTGAATGGATATACCATCGCGTCGAATAGAATCTCGTCCGCGTATGCGTTGCCGATGCCCGAAATTACCCTGCCCCTGGTGAGTACCCCCTTTATCTCGCCGTGGAATCCCTTCAGGCACTCGGTAAACTCCTCGAAGCTGAACTCGTCCAGCGCGTCCGGTCCCTGCTCGGCGAGTCCGGGCACATCCTCGACCTGCCCGCTCTCGACGTAGTAGAACTGCCCCATCTGGCGGTCGTCCGTGTAGCGCAGGTCAACGCCGTCCTCCAGCTTCATCCTGACGCAGGCGCGCTTCTGAACGCGGGTCTTCGATGGGCAGTATTGCAGCCCTCCGGTCAGCTTCGGGTTGATGACCACATGCCGCTCGCCCGAAAGTCCGAGAAGCAGAAACTTCCCTCTGCGCCGCGCCGACTCGAACGTACGCCCGGCCATATCCTCATCGAGGCTGCCGACCAGAGACCTGACTACGCTGGGCTTCAGAACTGCCGCGTCCAGTACTGTCTTCCCCGGCAGATTGGAATTCAGAAACTCTGCCACCACTTGCATTTCGGGAGCTTCGGGCATACTTGGACCTCCACTGTTCTGAGAGGGGTGAGTTTTCACCCTCACCCCAGCCCTCTCCCTCGAGGGAGAGGGGGCTTGTTACTCCGGTTCCATCCAGCCGTACTTACGAAAGCTCACGCGGCCCTGCGCGTCGAACTCCACGCCCTCCTCCTCCAATAGTTCTCTCTGGACCTGGCTGCCGTGTCCAGCGCTGCGAGGACTCACCTTGCCCTGGTAGTTGATGATGCGCTGCCATGGAACGTCGCTGTCGAAGTCCAGCGATGCCAGGCAGTAGCCTACCATTCGCGGAGTGCAGTCGCCGACGATGAGCGCGATCTGTCCATATGTGGCGACCTGCCCATACGGCACCCGTCGGATCACGTCCAGGATGCGCCGGTAAACCGGAGCCCTCTCACTCTGCATAGACATGGCAACCTCTCGTGTGATAATGCTAACATCTGCATCGCACGGATTCGACGGGTTCGACGGTGTATTGGCAATGATGTAACCTCAAGGCGATTATCCAACAGCATAGAGAGTTGAAATGCTGAAGAAGACCATTCTCGGAATAGCCGTAGTCATTCTTATGTCCATCATCGCGTTGGGGATCGCATCCGCGTCTCCCAACTCGCAGGCGGGCGCTGGACACGAACCCTTTGACTTCCTGCTTCTTGCTATAGAGGACGCAAACGACAAAGGCTTGATGTCTGACGAACTCAACTCGATTCTGTACGAATACGTTATAGAGAGCTTGATCATTCCATATACATTCGAGACCATGGATGAGATAGAAGACAGGCTTTCCGAACAGGGTCAGACTTCGTTCGACTTCCTTGTCGCCGTCCTGACGGACGCCAACGACAAGGGCGTACTGCCGGAGCGCCTCGTTGACGCGCTTGCCGGCCTGTTTGTTGAGGAATTGATAGCCAATCACACTGGCGAGACTCCCGAACAGGTTACCCAGCGGCTTTCCGCTCAGGCCGCTCCAACGCCAACGGCAGTCCCGTCCGCTACCCCACTGCCCACAACTGTCAGTGAAGTCGTCAGCAATGTGGAAAAGGCGATTGTTCTGATCAGGAGTGGTGGAAGCCTTGGCACCGGATTCATAATAGACACGGGCGGTCGCATCATAACCAACGCCCACGTCGTGGGGCGTGAAACCAAGGTGCAGGTTCAGATGCATGACGAGATCGTGTACGAGGCCGACGTTCTGGGAATAGACGAGCTGGCGGACATTGCGGTTGTTCAGCTGCCTCCTGGAAGGCTTCTGCACCCAGTTCCGCTTGGAGATTCTGATCTTGCCGAGGTCGGGGACGAAGTTATCGTCATTGGATATCCGCTTGGCCTGAGAACGGTCAGCACGGGGGTTGTATCGGCTAAGCCGGTACGCGGAGGAGTGGAATACATCCAGACCGATGCCGCGATAAACCCGGGCAACAGCGGAGGTCCCCTGCTGAATTCCATTGGACACGTCATAGGAATCAACACCTCCAAAATCGAGGAAACCGGCAGTGGGCGACCCGTAGATAACATAGGGTTCTCAGTAGCCATAAACGAAGCTAAGGCAAGGCTTGAAGCGCTGACAGCGGGTGAAAACGTACTAGACCCCACTCCGCTGCCCGTTCCAGACCCAGACGACGGCTGGAGCAGATATAAGAACGGCGAGTACGGCTACAGTATAGACGTTCCTCCCGCATGGTCGTTTAGTACCGAGTTTGAAGATGAGAAGTACGCTCACTTCATGTCCTCCGACAGCCAGGCGCTGATGGAGGTGCGCGCATACGACATTCCCGACTCGTTCTCCCTGAGAGAGTTTGCTGAACAGAGAAGAGATGCGCTCAACGCCACCGCATGGTCGGGGTCGGTGGAACTGCTCGAGGTAAAGACATTCAAGAGAGTGGATGAGACAGCGGACGAATATTATGAGATTACCTATCGCTACCAGCCGACGCCCGATGTTTGCGTTAGCGACGTGACCGAGCAAGTCCGCCTTTCATCTCTGCATCCCACTAAGCCCTACGGCTTCGGAATGACGGTCTCGGTGTGCGAAGACAGCCTGGAGGATTACGTATTCGATATAGATGCCATAATGGATACATTCCTCGAGTGGCATATGTATGCAAATTCGACCTTCGGGTACAGCATCAACCTTGCTCCCAACTGGCATCTGGCGGGGCTGGCAGGAGGCGGGGCTCGCGCTGTGATTTATCCGCAAGGCAGCCGTGCCGGATTCGTTGACATAAATGTCTATAACACCGACGGCAGCGTGTCTCTTGAGGACTTCGCCAAGTTCCGGGAAGGCGAAATGTACCAGATAGCCGATGAGGACGAGTGGGAGGAGTTGGATCACCACTTCCTGAAGGAGAGGGAACAGGTCGAAGGACGGAAAGCCTATGTGTCGGCCTACACTGCCCGAAGAGGTTCCAACAGGTGCCTTTCAGGTTTTATAGACCTGATTGCCCTGTCTTCGCACTATCCGGATAACACATACGGCTACGTGGTTATCACCGGGGTGTGCCTGGTCCTTATGGACGAATACAACGAAGACAGGCTGGAGATGCTGGACAGTTTCAGGTACTAGACTCGGAATTCGCGTCTAAAATAGAAGGCGAGGCTCTTAGCAGCCTCGCCTTGACTTTTTGGCGGAGTGTCAGGCCGTAACTGCGGATACTCCGCTTGTAACCCCAATCCGTACATCGCTATCATTAGCTGGTGTCCCAAAGGCGATGTTCTCGGCCTCAAAGGTCGAACGCAGCCACGTATGGGCCGGTAGCTCAGTTTGGCCAGAGCACCGGACTTTTAATCCGGGTGTCCTGGGTTCGAATCCCAGCCGGCCCACCATTTTGAAAACCCCCTCGGCTGATGCCGCGCTTAGCCTTCCCAGCCTCGCTCAAGGATTTTGGATTATTGTCAGCGCATTCCCAGGCCGTTGATTCCGGTCCTGTCCGCGAGTCCGCGCGCATAACCAGCCTCGACCTGATCCGCGGTGTCGCTGTACTCGGCATCCTGATGATGAACGCGGTTTCGTTCAAGTTCGGGCCTGCGCCATATTTCAACCTGAGCGCGGGCGGCTCGGAGACGTGGCTCGACTGGTCTGTGGGAATCTTTGGCGAAATCTTCGTTGATCAGAAGTTCATGGGGCTGTTCTCTCTGCTGTTCGGCGCCGGAATGATTCTGTTCATTGATCGCGCCAGCGGAAGGGGAAGGCGCGCGGTCAGGCTGAACCTGTGGCGAAACGCGCTGCTGCTGCTCATCGGCGTGTTGCACAGCTTACTTTGGTATGGCGATGTGCTGATGGTATATGCGGTATCGTCGCTCTTCCTGATCGCCCTGCGAAAATTGCCGGACCGGGCACTCATCTCCGTTGGCATCGTCGCGTTCGCGCTGTCCGTCCCGTGCGCTCTGCTCGCGCAGTATATCGCCGACACGACCGGCTCGTCGCTCCCAGGTCTCTGGACACGGGGCGAGATTTCTACACAGGAGGTTGTCGGTCTTCCGTTCCTGCTGGGCTACTTCCTGCGAGCGCTGGGACTGATTCTCATTGGCGCCGGATTGTATCGCATGGGCTTCATGAACGGCGGCCTGTCTGAGAGCACGTATCGGCGGACCGCGCTAATCGGTGTCGCGGTTGGCTCGCCGCTCGCCGCCGCCGGCGTGGTCATCACCGCGCTGAACGACTACTCTCCCGAGATCGCCTTTATCGGACAGATTCCCAACACGCTTGGAACGATTCCCGCCTCCCTGGGATACATGAGCCTCATCATCCTGTGGAACAATCGCGCGGACAACCGGCTCAAACGCCGCCTGCGCGCGGTCGGGAGGATGGCGCTGACCAATTACCTGGCGCAGACTGTGATAGGCGTGCTTGTCCTGACAATCTTGCTGGCCGACGCTGACTTCGTGAACCGCGCCGCGGTTCTGCTGTTTATATTCGCGGTGTGGGCGCTCCAGCTATGGTGGTCGCAGGCGTGGCTGAGTCGTTTTCTGTTCGGACCTGCGGAGTGGCTCTGGCGAGTAGCTACATATCGAAGCGGACAGCCGTTAAGGCGCCGATGAAACATATTCCACGTCTGAGGTAACCATCGCAAGGGATGGTGTACACTTTGAATGACGATGATGTCATTCAAAGCGCAGTCCGTGTACCCAAGTTGCAGCAATTGCCGACTTTCGCTGAACTTCTGACCCTCTACATGGAACGGACCGGCATCGGCGACGCCGAACTCGCCCGCCGGATCCCCGTCAGCAGACCTACTCTCATCCGGTGGAGAGAGGGCGTCACCACACGTCCCAGATACCGCGAGGACGTGGCCCGCTGCGCCGAACTGCTCCGTCTTACGCCGGAAGAGCGGGACGAATTCCTCATGGCGGCCGGATTCTCGCCTGAGAGCGGTCCTGATTCCGATGAGACATCCGCCATGGCGACCGCAACCGAAGAGACATCGCAGCAGCCTCTGGTCTCTACCGAGATAGTTCTTGAACCGCCCGCGCCCGCTGAGGCGAGCGAAGAGCCTCCCCCGCCGTCGTTTATCAGCCGATGGGGTCCGCGTATCGGGCTGGCAGCCGTTATCCTGGCGGCGGCGATTGTCGCCGGGATTGCGGTCTTATTTGTGGTGGACATGACAGACTATCCCACTGCTCTGTCCGGCGAGTCGCTGATAGTCCTGGCCCCGTTCGTAAACTACACCGCCGGACAGCAGGGCTTCAACGTCCCTGGAAGGCTGAAGGAGGAGATAGACCGCGAGGTGCGTGCCGCCGGAATCCACGGCGTGAGGACGGTCGAATGGCCGAAGAACATTCGCGAGGAGGCGGACGCCGAGGCCGCGGGTCGCCGCGCCGACGCCATGCTGGTGATATGGGGCGAATACGACAGTGGACGGGTCATTGCCAGGTTCACAGTTCCAGACAGCCGCTCCGAGCAGCACGATCAGCAGGTGGTGGACATCGCGTCAACGCCGTCGGAGCTTCCCGCCACGATAAACATAGGTCTTACCGAAGAGGTCCGATACGTCGCTTTGCTTACGCTCGGTCAACTGCATCTCGAGCAGGGAGAGTACGATCTGGCCAAGGCATCACTGATTCGCGCGCTGACAAAGCCGCCCGCCGATCCGTCCGCGCTCGCCAACCTGCGATTCAACCTGGGCCTCGCCTATCGCGGAGGGAAAAAGGCCGACTTCGACTTGGCGATCTGGCTCTTCTCCCAGGTTCTCTCGACGGAGCCCGACTCCGTGGAAGCCTACAATTCGAGGGCTCTCACTTACCTGGACAGGGGCGACCGTGGGGATGTGGAGCTTGCCCTGGCCGACCTCGACCGAGCTCTGGACCTGGAACCCGACCGCGCCGCCACCTACCTCAATCTCGCGGTAGCGTACATAGAGCGCGGTGGCCGGGACGACCCGGATCGCGCCGTCGCCGATCTGGACAAGGCGCTCGATATAAACCCGGAATACGCTTCGGCATACGTCAACCGGTCTGCCGCCTATGTCGCCAGAGGAGAGCCGGGTGACCTCGACCGAGCGTTCGACGATATCAACAAGGCCATCGAGATACGGCCCGAACTGGCCTCGGCCCATGTGGGGCTGGGAAACGCGTATCTCAACCGTTCTATGCCGGGTGATCTCGAACTCGCGCTTGCCGAATTCAGCCGCGCAATAGACCTGGATCCCGCCTATGCCAGGGCGTACTTCAATCGCGGACTCGTTCACTCCGCTCTGGAGAACCTCGGCAGTTCACTGTCAGACCTGCGACGCGCCCAGGGACTGAAACCCACCGACGTTACATTCAACAGCACGATCTGCTGGCAGATGGCCGTGACCGGAGACCCGGTAAACGCGCTCAGGTACTGCAACGTCGCCGCTGCACGGGATACATCGGGTCGCCCCCTTGACAGCAGGGGATTCGTCCACGCGCTGCTGAGGGAGCGCGACAAGGCTATCGCCGACTTCGAGAGATTCCTTGATTGGACGGAATCTTCCCCAAAGGAAAGCTGCGCCGACTACTACCGTCCCAGCCGCTCCGATTGGATAGAAGAGCTAAGCGCCGGTCAGGACCCCTTCGCTTCACATACGCTCAGCGAACTCCGGGTCCGACCCGTACCCTTTGGCGAAGCCCCCTGCTAACGGGTTATAGCCGCGATAAAGCGTTCATATTCCCTGCGCAGCCGACTATCTTCGCCTGCCCCGTCATTACCCTCCATGCCGACCATTCCCTTGCCAGTTCTGTGTGGCGGCGACAGACGCCGCAACGCTCGTCAATTATATCACTCCTGCGGCATTCGGATGCCGCAGTTCTCAGGATCCGTGTGTCGGATGTTCCCTGACCCCCCGTGCGGTCGAAAATTTACTTGACCGGCCAAGGCGCATTATGGTATCTATTTGCACATTGTATAAGCAGATGAATAAAATTGAAGGAACGAATAGTACGACTAACCGATATTCTTTGGGGGAAGAAAATGAAGGCAACAAGAATATTTGGTGTGGCGCTTGTGCTGTCGCTACTAGTGGTAGTCGCTTTGGCCTGCGCCGCTGACGAACCGAGCGCTCCAGTCGCTCCGCAGGCTGCCGCTCCTGCTGCTCCTGCTCAGGCTGCCTCGCAGGCCGCTCCAGCGGCTCCGCAGCAGCCGGCCGCACCACAAGCTGCGGCTCAGGCCGCCCCGGCTATCACCGCCGTGCCAGTGGCTCCCGCGCCTATTCTGGCGCCGCCAACTCCGGTTCCGACCCCGGTGCCGGAAATGGCGATGGAGTCGGACTGGGTTGCCCAGTACCTGGCAAGCGACGGATACAAGCCCGAATGGGGTCAGCCGGTCAGGGGCAACATCGTGCGATACGGTGCAAACCTGAGACTGAACGGCCACGACCCGAACTACGGACATACCTATGAAGGGCCGCAGTTCCTGCCGACCTACAACTCGCTAATCAAGTTCGACCCCTGGCAGGGTCTCACTGGGCCAATACTGCCCGACCTCGCCACGACGTGGGATGTTTCCGGCGATGGAACGGTCATTACTTTCACCCTCCGGGAGGGAATTCAGTTCCAGGACAATCCGTACTCCACGCTGCCCGACAGCGTAAAGATGGCAATCGCCGGCAAGGACTTTACCTGTGAGGACGCCGCCGCGAGCCTACAGTTCGCAATATACCCGCCACAGTCGCTCAAGGATGTGGGCGTAACCCACGCCGGGCCGCGTCTCGGGCTCAAGCATATGCTGGACGGAGGCGCGACTTGCCCCGACGGTCCGACGGGCACGACTCTGCGAGTCGAGTTCAATGAGGCGCGCGCGGGTACCATCGGCAAGTTCGCGGGCGTTACCGGAATGCCCAATAATATGCCCAAGGCGCTGATAGATTGGTGGGCCGCCGAATGTCCGGACTGCTGGGACCAGACTACCGACGAGACCTATCTCTATGGCACCGGCACCGGCGCTTTCATCCCGTTCGAGCGCGTTCAGGACGTTGGCACCAAGATTCGCGCCAATCCCGACTACTGGAGAGAGGGACTTCCCTTCCTCGAAGGCGTTGATCACATCGAAATCGAGGACACCACCACGCGCTTCACCGCGCTGATCACCGGCCAGATTGATTACTACGGCGAGGGGAGCGCTTCGCTGCTGCCCGGCCAGGTCGAGCAGGTGCTTGACTCGTTTGCGGACGAGATACATCTTGAGCCGGTACTGCACCTGTGGGGCAAGGGTCTCCAGTTCAATATGCACCGCAAGCCGTTCGACGACGAGCGTGTGCGATACGCAATTCACCTCGGTATAGACCGCGACGAGTGGGCGGAGTTCAACCGCATCAAGGACCAGGTTGGCGTAATCAGGCCGACGAACTGGATGCCTCCCGGAACCGTCTGGGCGCTTCCTGATGAAGAGCTCTGGGCGACGCCGGGCTTCCGCAACGGTCCGGGCGAGAAGGCGGAGGATATAGCCGAGGCGAATCGTCTCCTGGACGAGGCCGGACTGACCAACAGCCCGCGCTTTACCGCAGGCTGCATGACCACTCCACAGCAGATATTCGTGGACGGCTGCCTCTGGTTCAAGGACCAGTTGAAGAAGAATCTGGACATCGAATTGGAAGTTGACGTTGTGGAAGTTTCGGTACAGCGCGACCGAGGGCAGACCGATCACGGCGTGCCGCCTGACTACGACGTCCACTACGGTTCCAAGGCCAGGACCGACGTGGCCGACCCGTCCGACTTCTACAACATCTTCCTGGTCCCCGACGCCGAAAGTTGGTACCATCGGGGCACGGGCAGGTTCCAGATTGACGCTGAAAGGGCGCAGCGTCTGCTGGAGTTGGCTGACGCCCAGGCTGTCGAGCTTGATCCCGAAAAGCGCCGCGAGATAGTTCACGAGATAGAGCGTGAATCAATCACTGCCGCTTACATGATTCCGATGCCGTGGTCCATCATCTGGCCCGCATGGCACACGGACGTTCGCGGCTGGCGCATGTTCAACCACCCGTCCCAGATCAAGTGGGCGGGTTGGGAGAGAATGTGGCTTGCCAGGTAGTGCGTAAGTTACTTGACAGCTAGTTTGAATTCAGAGTGGGGCGTTCTTGCCGAAGTGGATAGAATGCCCCCCTGAGAATTAGTTGGGAATGTGAGAGGGTGAGCGGATGCACCGTTATCTAGTGCGACGGGTCCTTTTCGGACTACTGACCGCAGTCCTTGTATCGCTACTGGTATTCGCGTTGATGCGAATAGCGCCGGGGGATGTTGCCAAGTCAATCGCGGCACAGCAGGCCGGGGGTGAGGAAGGGACTGTCAGTTTAGAAGAAATCGAACAGATTCGAGAGGCTCTCGGCCTCAATGAGCCACTCTATGTTCAATATTGGGTATGGATGAGCGGTTTCGTCAGGGGAGACTGGGGCAACTCTCTATTCACCAAGCGTCCGGTGTTCGATGAGTTCAAGCAGAAGGCTACGGTCACGTTCGAGCTTGTAATTCTTTCGCAGATCATAGCTATCGCCATAGGAATACCTGCCGGTGTGCTCATGGCTCTCAGGCAGGATTCCAAGGTAGATTACACAGTTCGTATCGTCTCGCTCGCGGGGCTATCTATACCGTCGTTCTGGAGCGCGACATTGCTCTTGGTTGGCGGAGCCTACTTCTTCAGGTGGAGTCCGCCCTTGGGATATTCGGCGATAACCGACGACTTTACCAGGAACCTCAGCCAGTTCATCTGGCCCGCGCTTATGATCGGCTATATCAGCGCGGCGACGAAGGCGCGGATGATGCGCTCCACTATGCTCGAAGTTCTGCGACAAGACTATATCAGGACGGCGCACGCCAAGGGCCTTCGCGCCTATGCGGTCACCGTCAGACACGCGCTCAAGAACGCGCTGATTCCGGTGATTACGGTCATTGGCATTACGACCGCGCTTTCTATGGGCGGCTCCGTAGTCATGGAGCGCGTCTTCACACTGCCGGGCATCGGTGAGTACATCGTCGCCGGGATGCTCGAACGCGACTACCCGATTGTACAGTCCATGGTGATGTTCTTCGCCATGTGCGTCATCGTGGTCAACATGCTGGTTGACCTCTCATACGGCTGGTTGGACCCGCGTGTGCGCTATCAATAAGGATTGAGGGAATACAGGGGACTTTGGAATGGCAACACAGCAGAGCGGCGCCGTAACACTTGGCAGGCCTCGAAGCGTAGGGCCATGGCGGCCAATCTCAAACTTCATCACTCGCAAACCGCTGGGGGCTTTCGGCGCTCTGATAATCATTATCATGGTGCTCATGGCGGTAGTTGGCCCCTATATGACTTCCTGGGACCCATTGGAGTGGAATCTCCCCGACAAATTGCTGTGGCCCAGCGGTGAACACTGGCTCGGCACCGACGAAATGGGACGCGACCTGTGGAGCCGCATGATGTCCGGCGCCCGCATATCTCTTCTGGTCGGCTTTGCTTCGGTCGCTTTCGGATCTGGCGCGGGTGGCGTAATAGGCGTCATCAGCGGATGGTATGGCAACAAGGTTGACAATTCCATCCAGCGTATTATGGACGCGCTCATGTCCATCCCGACTCTCATCCTGGCAATGGCGATCACCGCCGCTCTCGGAACGAATTTGATGAACATCATCATAGCCATAGGGATAGTTCAGATACCGAGAGCGAACCGAGTCGTGCGCTCACAGGTGCTGGCTGTCAAAGAGTCTCAGTATGTTGACGCCGCCCGGTCCATAGGAGCGGGCAACCTTCGCATAATGGTTCTGCACATAGCGCCGCAGTGTGTCGCTCCCTGGCTTATTATATCCACCGGAGCGCTTGGAATAGCTATCCTGACCGAAGCCTCGCTCAGCTTCCTCGGACTCGGAGTGCCGCAACCCGAACCCTCTTGGGGCGGGATGTTGACCGGGCCGGTGCGTGACTGGTTCATTCTGTATCCATACCTTGCTATATGGCCCGGACTCGCGCTGTCGCTGGCGGTGTACGGCTTCAACCTGTTCGGCGACGCTATCCGCGACGTCCTCGACCCCAGGCTGCGCGGAACGTAGAATTCCCGGAACTTCCAACGTACAACAAAACAAAATGGGGACGGCGCTCCTGGAGACCGTCCCCATTTTGTACTGATCTGGATCTGATATACTACGTCCTAGTCGAAAGGAGTGAGTATGATGACCTCTAGTAAGGACACACTCACCACTGAACAGAAGTTGAAGTTGCTACGCACAGATGAGTTAATAGCCGAAGTGCGCGAAGGCTTCGCCGAGATAGAGCGCGGCGAAGTTTCCGTAATGGTACATCGCATATAGAGCCGCGGATAACGGCGACGTGCAAATTTCCATAATGCGGCGCATATCTGACCTGCTACCCCGTTTGCTCGCATAGACGAATCAGCAGATCAGTCCACATCCTGACCCAATTGCCGCAGCCGCTCTCGCAGTTCGGCGGACTCAGCTTCCGCGACCATCCTTGCCGCATCCGATTCACGCCGGGCCGCTTCAGCTTCGCGCCGCGCAGCCTCGGACTCTTCGAGTGTATGCAGATATGACTGCGTTTCAGGATTCCAGAAGCGAAGTTCGCCGGATTCCCAACGCAGTTCCAGACCCAAAACCGGACTGTATCCCCTGACGGTTCCGTCGGGTTCGGTAGTCATATCGAGCCGTTGGTACTCACCCGTTTCGGTATCCAGATACTCGCCAACCAGCGGTTCGCCATAGTATTCGCCGCCTGTCCAGTCGTAGCGCCAGTACTCGCGGATTCCAAGCCTAGCGTATAGGTCACGCTTGCGCCCAAGATCGTTCCGGTATGTACTCTTGGAACCTATCTCCATAGCGAAGTCCGGAGCCTTGCCACAGCGCCACATGACATACGTGTCGTCAACGTACACCTCGGCCACGTCCACGCCGAACACAACATAGCTGTCCGGCCTGAATCGCGCGCGCGGGTTGCCCTGTTCGTAGTAGATGAAGGTATCGCCGCTCACGAGTATGAACGGCTGATCGGCGAAGAAATTCTTCAGTATTATCAGAATCTCGGCAATGTAGAGTGGCTGGTGCATATCATCCTTGCCGGGCGTCTCGCTCGGATACTTGAGGTCAATGTCCTTTTCGCCGTCCGCCCTTGAGTAGGGGATGACTTTCTCTACCTGTACAACCATGCTGGACCTACCCTATTCCCAGCGCCGCCAGGTGATCGTGCAGCGCCTGGAGCGCCTCGCTGTTCTCCTCGATTGTGAAGCCGTCAACCTTGTACTCCTGCTTCGCGCTCATGCCGTCCACCGCGCCCAGGTCAACCGTGTCTCTTAGAAGCTGCCGCTCCTCCTCGATGGAGGGCAGCAGGTTGCGTCCTGACAGCGCGGACAGCGCCGCCGCGAGCCCATAGCCGCCCCAGTTGGAGACGCTTGCCAGCATCAGCTTGGTCGTCTGGGTAACGCACGGAATCTTGACGAGGGACTCGACCTGCGTTACCTCCTCGGCCAGGTTGCCCATGCCGATTTCGTTGCCGCCGTCGCCGATTCCCACCGACGGCACGTCGGAGTGGAACAGGTGGTCAATGCGCGCGTTGTAGTCGGTGATGTCGCGCCCGCGCATATTGCGATACTTGCCTTCGTCGGTCAGGCCGCAGCGTTCAATCGCTATCAGAACCGACGGGTTGAGTTCGGATATCAGGTTGCGCGCGAACGCTGCGCTCGAATCGTCGTCCGTTATGGGGAATTCGACGACGCTGGAGTAGTCGCCGCCGGTCTTGTCCATGATCTCGGTAGCGTAGCGGTCGGTTACGTGGACGACGTTGTACCCCAACTGGTTCAGCGCGCTGCCTATGACGACCGCGCCCGGCGGGCCGTCGGTCTCGGCGAAGCCCGCGTCCAGTATGTAGAAGCCGGTAACGACGATGGCGGTCCCGGGATTGTCCAGGATAAGCTGCGCGGCCTGGGATGCGTAGTCGGATGGGAGATGTGGCCGAAGGTGCGAGATTCCCCTCCGGTCTCGGTCCAGAATAATGTCTTCTATGGTCAAGAGGAACTCCTTCAGTCAATTATCAATTGTCAATTATCAGTTAAGCTATAGAGACCTTTGCGAAGCCCTGTTCCACTTCGTTACGGAGGTCTGGGTAAATGAGTAGATGGACAAATTCATAGCTGGGCAGGCTGCCCCTCCACCCCTGGATTCCCGTTTTCACGGGAATGACGGTGGTTGTGCAAAGGTCTCTAAGCTATATGACCGACAGGTCCTCGTCTTTCTTGTCCGTGATGAACATGTGCCCGGGCGAGTGTGTAATCATCAGAGGCGGCTTCGATGACATAGCCGCGGCCTGTGGAGTTACGCCGCAGGCCCAGAATACCGGTACCTCCCCGTCCTCGAACTCGGAGGGATCGCCGAAGTCGGGATTCATCACGTCGCTGATTCCTATGGCGGACGGGTCTCCGATATGGACAGGCGCGCCATGCACCGCCGGGAACCGCGAGGTCACTTGCACAGCCCTCACGACCTGCTCACGCTTGATAGGCCGCATGGATACGACCATCGGCCCGGAGAACGCCCCGGCCGACGAGGTGGGTATGTTGGTTATGAACATCGGGACCGTGGTGTCCTGGTCCATGTGTCGTATGGGAATGTCCACGTTCAGCAGCGCGTTCTCGAACGAGAAGCTGCAACCCAGCAGGAACGACACCAGGTCGTCTCGCCAGTATTCCGAAATGTCTTCCACCTCGGCGGTCATTTCGCCGTACTCGTACACCCTGTACAATGGGGTATCGGTTCGGAGGTCGGCGCCGGGCGCGAACTCGGAGGGCTCTACCTCGCCGGCCTCGACTACCTCAAGCAGCGGGCAGGGCCTGGGATTGCGCTGGCAGAACAGCAGAAAGTCGAATGCCAGGTCCTTGGGCAAAATGGCGAGGTTAGCCTGGACGTGCCCGGGAGACATCCCGCTGGTCGTCTGCACCAGACGTCCTTCCCTTATGAGTTCTCTTACTTCAGATGGCGCCGTAGGCAGGGCTAGTGTCGTCATTGTGCGCTCCTCGCTCTTTGTTGGGATAGCATTGCTTCAGCAGGCTTAGAATAGTACGCGCGGGAAGGGTCGTCAAGGAAGGCGGTGGCAGACTGCGTATTTGGGACGGCCGTGGAGTTGAGTCAGCCGTCCGACGCACTCTTCTGAAGCTCGTACAGCTTGTTTATCGCCTCGATTGGCGTCATGGAGGAGATGTCCAGCCCCTTCAGTTCGTCCAGTGTAGGTGAGGACATCGGCAGCAGCGCGAGCTGCGTCGGCTGACCGGAGTTGCCTCTTGTAGCTCCATTCCCTGAGTCCTGAGTGTCGTTCACTTCGAGATCGCGGAGCACCTCCCACGCTCGGTTGACGACGGTGTTGGGCATTCCCGCAAGCTGCGCCACGTGGATGCCGTAGCTCTTGTCAGCGCGTCCCGGCACAATGCGGCGCAGGAAGACTATGCTGCTGTTTTCCTCGGAGACCGCGACGTTGTAGTTTCGGACGCCGGGAAGATGGTCCGATAGCTGTGTAAGCTCATGGTAGTGGGTCGCAAACAGAGTGTTACACCCCAGGTTGGGATGGTTGTGGATGTACTCGGCGACGGCGCGAGCTATCGCGAGGCCGTCGAAGGTGCTTGTTCCCCTGCCTATTTCGTCCAGGATTATCAGCGAGCGTCTTGTGGCGTGGTTCAGTATGGACGCTGTCTCCACCATCTCGACCATGAAAGTGGACTGTCCGAGCGCCAGGTCGTCCTGCAGACCCACGCGGCTGAATATCCTGTCCACCAGCCCGATTGAGGCCGAATCAGCGGGCACGAAACTGCCTATCTGCGCCATGAGGACGAGTATTGCGACCTGCCTGATATAGGTGGACTTTCCTGCCATGTTCGGGCCGGTGATGATAGCCAGATGACCGTCTTCGGGAGACATAATCGTGTCGTTGGGGACGAAATTGCCCGTGTCCAGCATCCGCTCCACTACCGGGTGCCGACCCTGCTTTATCTCGATTCTGTCGGTGTCGTTAAGCGCCGGCCTGACGTATGCGTTTCGGGACGCGACGTCGGCGAGCGAGCAGAAGGTGTCTATTAGTGCAATGGACTCGGCCGTGGCGGCAATATCAACCGCGTGTCCTGAGACCTGCGCGCAGACCTGGTTGAACAAGTCGCTTTCGATATCTGCCATGCGGTCCTGGGCGTTCAGTATGCGGGACTCATACTCCTTCATCTCAGGGGTTATGAAACGCTCGCCGCCTACGAGCGTCTGGCGCCTGACATAGTCGTCCGGGACCAGGCCGAGATTCGCGTTGCTGACCTCGATGTAATACCCGAACACCTTGTTGTATCCGACCTTGATGGACTTGATGCCGGTGCGCTCCCGCTCCCGCGATTCGAGGCGCGCTATATACTGCTGCGCGTTGGTCGTGGCATCGCGTATGTCGTCCATTTCGGGCGAAAATCCGGGCCTGATGACCTTGCCGTCGCCGACCGTGATCGGGGGGTCGTCCGTGATGGCGGAGCGCAACAGAGCGACAACCTCGGACGTATCTCTTATGCCCTCCCAGAGCGACTGCACCTGCCATGCGTCCTCGTCCTCCGAAAGAATCTCTTTCAGATAGGGAGCGGTCTCGAGGCTTGCGGCAAGCGCGATTAGGTCGCGCGGTGTCGCGCCGAACCCCCTGATGCGGTTCAGGACACGCTGAATGTCGGATACCGAGTCCAGCAGCGCAATGATGCGCTCCCTTCTCAGCGCGCTGCGGTGGAACCACTCGACCGACTCCTGCCGCTGTACCAACTCGTCCATGTCGCGCAGCGGCTGTCCCACCCACGACCTCAGCACACGCCCGCCCATAGCCGTCCTGGTGCGGTCCAGGACTGACAGCAGGGATGCCGACGTATCTCCCCAGCGTCCGCCCTCGAACAGTTCCAGGTTGCGGCGTGTCTGCGGGTCAAGGACCATGTGGCGGCTGGTCGTGTAGGTCCGTAGAGTCGTCAGCTGATCTGCGGCGGCTCTCTGGGTCTGGGTGAGGTATTCGCGGATTGCGCCCGCGGCTCGTGTGGCGAGTGGAAGCCGGTCGCATCCGAACGCCTCCAGGCTGCCGACCCCGAAATGCCGCTGTAGCGACTCCGTACACCATTCCAGATCGAATGACTCGGCGGAGATGCGTGCTATCGTTGTGCAATCGTCCGTCTCTACCGAGTCCGCCCCCTCCGGTATCAGAAGCTCGGCAGGACGCAGCCTGAACATCTCGACCGGCACTTCCGAGCTGTCGAGCTGGGTAGTAGCGTACTCGCTGGTCGTTATGTCCACGTAGGCCAGTCCGGCCTGCTCACCTTCGACTATGACGGCTGCGAGATAGTTGTTCGCTTTGCCCTCCAGCAGCGACTCTTCGATCACCGTTCCGGGCGTAACTATCCGCACCACCTCCCGGTCCACGATGCTCCTCGACTTCGATGGCTCGGAGGTCTGCTCGCATATCGCCACCTTGTAGCCCTTCTTCACCAGGCGGGCCAGGTATGGTTCGAGAGCGTGATATGGTATTCCGGCCAGGGGAATGTTCTTGTCCGAACCGAACTCCCGCGAGGTGAGCGCTATTTCAAGCTCACGCGAGATGGTGCGGGCGTCGTCGTCGAACGTCTCGTAGAAGTCGCCCATGCGAAATAGAAGGATCGCGTCCTCATGCTCGCTCTTGATGCGAAGGTACTGTCTGCGGGCTGGCGTAGGCATTTGTAGTCATTAGTCTTTGATTGTTAGTTCAACTATTTTAGCTGGCGTGATCGGGGTCTGAAAGCGAATTGGACGCGATGATTGTCAGAATCAGGATTTACAGGATGATTGGGATGTATAGGATGATTGCTTGAGGTGCGTCTGAGTGGTAGATGTGTATGAGTCAGGGAGTGATGAATTCAGTGGACGCGACCGGATACCGCTCTCCGTCCTGGCTGATGCCTCCGGCAATAAGCACTCTGCCGTCGGGCATCAGAGTGGCAGAGTGGGCCGCTCGTGGCTGAGACAGTTCAGGGCCCGCCGACCATGAATTGGTCTCAGGGTCGAAAATCTCGGTCGAGGAGTACAGAACGTAGTCGCTGCCCTGTGGGTCTTCGCCGCCCGCGGCTAGGACGCGCCCATCGGGCAGTAGAGTCAGGGTGTGGTTCACACGTTGGACCGACATTGGATCGGTGAGAGTCCACTCGCCTGTAACCGGATCATAGATTTCGCTCTCCAGGCTGTCGCCGAACGTCGAGGCATACTGATCCAGGCCGCCGGCCACCAGTACCCTGCCATCGGTCAGAGCAATCGTTTTAGGGGATACGCGCGGCGCATTCATTTCGGCGGTCAGCGTCCACGAGTTAGTCGCCGGATCGAAAATCTCGGCGCGCGCCGTCCCACGCAGCGTTTCGAGATCACTGATACCGCCTGCGACTATAATCCGCCCATCGTCCAGCGCAACTAGAGTCTGTTCCATGGCGGCTTCGTTCATGGGATTCAGAGTTTTCCACTCACCAGCATCCACACTGTAAGACTCTACGAGCGCTTCAGGTTCAATCGTGGCTTGAGACGACGAGATCGCTTCCAGGTCCAGGCCACCCACTACTACGATTTCCTTGTCATCCACGGCGAAGATGCTTACGAAAATGCGATTCGACGGGATGTCTGAAAGGTGAGTCCACGCGTCAGACTCAGTGTCGAACAAGGCAATAGCGCTGGTGACGTCGCCTGCGATTCCGCCCTGAGCTTCTTCGGAAAGGGCTACGCTCGCTACCCTTCCGTCGGCCAGCCTGGCCACGGGAGAGTAGATCAGGAATCCGGTAAGTTCTTCCGACTCTATGCGACCAGCAAGCGTCCACGTATCCGTTTCAGGTTCGTAGATTTGAGAAAATACTACCGGATAGGGATAGATTTCATTGTTGTTGACTACTCCCGTCCATCCGCCGGATACGAGGACGCGCCCGTCGTCGAGAAGCGTCGCTTCGTGAGAAAAGCGTGGGCTTACAAGATGAGGAGTCTTGTATGAAACGTCCTTGCCGTAGTCCGAAAATCTGACGGCAAGATTCGCCTGTACGGAATCAACGCTGTCTTCGTCCATCAATGAATGCGCTATTGATGAATCGAAGGCCCCTGAGACTTCGACTTGCCTGAGCAGACTGTCATCCACTCCGACGCGGTAGGTTACTTCAAGTTCGCCCTCGGAGCCGGTAATCACTGAACCCACGAGGTTGCCCGAAACGACATCGGTTTCGATGCCGTCGAGAAGTTCCCGGCCTGTTACTTGCATTGAGCCGTCGGTCACGATGTCGGATGTCTCAAATCGGTCTGAGCCGAAGAGTACACGAGGATTTGTCAGGTAGGACAGTACGAGTAAGTCCTCCTTCTCTGTCCAGCGTCCCGTTTCGGCATCGAAAACGTAACTCATCCGCTGGGTTTCGCCGAACGCTGTTCCCATGTTCTGGAGCGCTATCACTGCGTATTCGACGGTGTCGGACGGAGTTGTTAGCGAAACATTGGCCGAGTTGTAGTCCGTAAGCGCGTCGCCCGAATACTCAACAGAAATATCACGCTCCTGACCTGCGCTATCCCGCACGGTGAGTGAGCCGCTTATCTCGAAAGCGTATCCGCCCGCGGCCCCCATGCTTTCCCGAGCCGAGTCCAGGACCGCGACTTCCGGGGGTGGGGGCGTAGGTGTGGGCCTTGGAGTGGAGGTTGGGCGTGGCGTTGGCGATGGACGCGGCACGCTGGTGGGCAGCGGAATGTTGGAAGCGGAAACAGGCCCCGCAACCGGCGTATGGGTCGGCGGGACAGGAGTAGGAGTCTCAGTCGGCGCGCTGGTGGGCGTCGGAGTCGGAACCGGCTCCTGCCCGCAGGCGACGCTCAGCGAGAGTATGAGTGAGACGAATACGATTGCAAGAGTCGCTCTCGTGTCGGTATGTTTTGGGGCGGAAGGTCCGTTTTGCACAGGGTAGAACATGAGCCAATTATACGCTTGCTACGGACAAGAAAATAGCATATTTGCCGGAGTAAGCAAAAAGGCCGACTCACCGGAGTCGGCCTCCATGTGGCGCGATTTAAGGTTGATGGCTAGTCGTCTTCTTTCCAGAAGCGTTCTTCTCTTACGTCGTAGCCCTTGGGGATCATGCGGTCCTTCACGTCCTCGATCATTCCAGGGTGTCCGCAGGCATAGACTATGGTGTCCTGTGGGGTGAGCCCCCACTTCTCGGCGTACTTCTCCACTATGTTGTTTACTCGGCCCGTTTCGCCCGTCCATCCGGCGTTCGGCTCTTCGTCCGGGCGGCTGATTGTGGGGACGAATGTGATCAGGTCGGGATATTCGGCGGCGAGCTGTTCCAGTTCGGTGTCGTATGCGAACTCGTCGTGGTAGCTGGCGCCCATCAGGATGTAGAAGTGGTGTCCGGTCTCCCCGTCGTTGAGGTACTGCCTGATGATGCTGATGTACGGCACTACGCCGGTCACAGTGGCTACGAAAAGCTGGTTCGGCAGCGACGGATCAAATACGAAGATTCCCTTTGCCCTCGGTCGAATAGTGACATTGTCACCCTCTCTCAAATCGAAAAGGAGTGGTGTGAGATTGCCGTCGGGCGGCGGGACGAGCTCGATGAACAGTTCCAGGTCTTCTTCGTATGGAGCGGAGACTATGGAGTAAGCGCGCTCGATTCCCTCCGATCCTATCGTGCAGTACTGACCGGGCTTGAACGTGAAGCCTTCCGGCTTTTCCAGCCATATAGTCCACAGGTCTTCCGTAAAGTCTTTTCGCCTCAGTATGTTCGTATCGGCGAGCTTGGGGCGCCGGACTCTTCTTCTGGTTTGGGTGGTCAAGTTAAGATTGCTCCTTTGCGTTCGGATATTGCGTTGTTCAGTCCGCCGCGACCTGTGCGGTCAGTTTGACGATCCGCACCGGGGTCAGAGGCAGAGTTGGTACATTAAGCATAGGGTCGGGGTCTTCGCTCTGTACGAGGCCGGTTATCAAGTCGCCGAACAGCGTCGTTATGGACACCAGTCCGCGCTGCGGGCCGGTGAGGTCCGCTATCCCCGCGGCCCTGCCGCGCCCGGATATAGCCTCCACCCAGTCGCCTTCCGCGATGCCGAGCTCCGCGGCGTCTTCCGGGTGCAGTTGTATGGTCTCATCGCGCTGTATAGCGTTCTTGCCGTTTATCTGGATGATTTCTATGTCTTCCTCCGGCTGGTGCAGCACACGTCCGTGAGCCAGCATCAACGGATACTCATTGTCTTCATGCTCTGGGACGACACTTACGGACATCGGCGCGAGGTTCAGATTTCTGCCCGGCTGAGATTCCTGGTACAAGATCGCAACGTCTGCCATGTCGGTGGCGAGACAGGGCCAGTGAATGCCCCCTGCCTCGATTCTACCGTAGGTGATGCCGCCGTATATGGATACCAGGTTGTTGAGCTCGTCGAATATCTCCGATTCATCGTTGTAGCCAAAGCCGTCAGCATCCATGCGAGAGGCGATCTGGGAGATGATGCGCCAGTCGGCCTCCTCGTCTCCCTTTGGCCCCAGTGCCGGACGAAGCAGCTGCACTCTTCTCTCAAGATTGGTGTAGGTCCCGGAGCACTCCGCGAATGTCTGCGAAGGGAGGACCACGTCGGCGAGTTCCGTCACATCATTTTCGAACGTGGCGTGCGCTACTACGAACTCGGCGTTCGACAGAGCCGCCTTGAAGTGGCCTAACTCGCCGTTCGTGAAGTTCGGACTGTCGCCAATTACGTGAACGGCCTTTACGAGTCCTGAGTCCACGGCCCCTGCGAGTTCTCTCACGCCGATTCCCGGGGAGGTCGGAACTTCCACATTCCAGGCGCTGGATATCTGCTTTAGGTGTCCCTCGTCATCAAACTGTCTGTATCCGGGAAGAAGGTCGGGCACACAGCCAACATCTCTCGCGCCCTGCTCGTTGGCTCCGGTAAACAGCGGATACAGTCCCGATGACTGTCGTGCGACGTTTCCTGTTGCCAGCGCCAGGTTGACAAGCGCGCGTGAACACTCCTCGTAGAGGTGTCTGGGAAGGGTTTCCAGCGCATACAGAATCGCGCCGGGCTGCTCTTCGGCGAATAGTCGCGCGGCGGACTGTATCTCTTCTCGGGACACTCCGGTCAAACGCTCGACATTCACCAGGTCGAATTCGCGCATGATGGAGTTTCTGAACTCCTGGATGTTTTCTACTTGGTCGTTCAGGAATTCATTGTCTTCCAGCGATTCGTCCCAGATCACCCGTATCATGCCGCCAATGAGAACGGCTTCGCTGCCGATTCTGGGCCTGAGCCATATTTTGGCGTGGCGCGCGAGTTCGGTCTCGCGCTGGTCTATCAGGATGAGTGAGGCGCTTCCCTGCCGGATAGCCTTCTTGATAGGCACCGCAAGGACATTTTGTTCCTCGGTCATGTTGGACGAGACGACCAGGAACCGCTTCGAGTCTTCCAGGTCCCATATCGGGTTGGTTGCCGCCGGGTATCCCAGCTGTTCATGTAGAGGCTTGAGTATCTCCGGGCGCGTATTGGACGCTACATCCACATTGTTCGAACCCATCACCGCGCGAGAGAACTTCTGCGCGATATAGGCGTCTTCATTCGTTGCCCTCGGCGACGCGACTAGCGAGTACTGTCCATTTCTGTACTCGGCCAGCCTTTCGGCTACGAAGTCAATTGCGTCCGGCCATGAGGCCGGCTGCAGCTGTCCGTTGCGGCGTATCATGGGCGACTTGATCCGGTCGCGCCGATTTACGAACTCCATGCCGAACTTGCCCTTGAAGCAGCCCTGACCGCGGTTTGCGGCTGCATGGCGTTCCGGTATCGAGCGAATCAGGCGGTTGCGCTTATTCACTTCGAGCGTCATTTCGCAGCCCACAGGGCAGTGGGGGCATATCGAGTTCACTTCCTCTACGGCCTTATCCCACTTGTAGTCGTGCTCGACCAGGGCGCCGGTGGGGCATACGTCAATGCACGCTCCACAGAACTCGCAGCCCGATTCCAAAAGGCTGGTGCCTTGCGATGTCCCGATGAGGGCCCGGCCTGAGCGACTCTGCAGCGTCAGGGCGGAATCGCCCCGAACCTCGTCGCATACCCGCACGCAGCGCGCGCATACGATGCACAGGTTCATGTCCATATCCCAGTAGGGGTCCTCGGTCGCAAGGGGCAGATGGCGGTTGTTGTACGTGAGTGGCGTGTCCATCTCCATTTCGAGATAGCGCACCGTATCCTTGAGTTCGCAGCGCTCGTTCTTGGGGCAGGTGACGCAGCGGTCGTTGACCGACACGTGGCGCAGACAGATGTCCGCGGGCCCGCAGAGTTCGATTCGGTGGCAGGTCAGGCATCCGTGCGGGTGCTCTGACAGCAGTAGCTCCATTATGCCGCGTCTGAGACCCTGGAGTTCCTGGCTCTGAGTAGTCACCCTCATGCCCGGAGATATGGGCGTCGTGCAGGATGCTGGCGAGCCTGGCAGCGCGCGATAGTTCCCTTCCCGGTCCGGCGCTTCGGCCGTTACAACGCACATTCGGCACGCGCCGAACGGCTTCATTCCCGGGTAGTAGCACAAATAGGGGATGTACAGCCCGGCGTCCATCGCGGCCTGAATTATCATCTGGCCCGGCTTTGCAGGAATATCCTGACCGTCAATAGTGATCGTAATGTCGTCGGCCATTATCGCGCTCCGGGTACGAAGTCTTGGGCATAAGGTCTGGTGTTCTTTGGCGCAATGTGCGGTCCGAGGCAGCTGCCCGTCGGGCACCGGCCTTCTTCGATGTGCGCCATGAAGTCTGACTCGAAATGGGTGAGCGCCGACCGGATGGGCCCGAATCCAAGCTGGCCGTGGCCGCAGAGCGAACTCGCTTCCATCGTATTGCCGACGGAGCGCATGAGATCGAGATCGCCGGGCCTGCTTTCACACCTGGCTATGCGCTCGGTTATCTCAAGAAGGTGTTCCATGCCCAGCCTGCACGGGAAGCACTTGCCGCAGGACTCGAACTGGCAGAAGGCTACCAGCACGCGCGTCAGGTCAACGGCGCAGACCTCCTCGTCGCCGACTATGATGCCGCCGGACCCGAGTATGGCCCCCGCGTCGCGCATCTCGTCGAAGTCTATGTGTATGGACATGCTCTCCGCGCTCAGGACGCCGCCGAGGGGGCCGCCGGTCTGGAGCAGCTTTAGTTCCTTGCCATCCGGGACGCCTCCGCCTATGTCGTTTACCACTTCGCCGAGCGTGAGCCCCATCGGGACCTCATATAGCCCGGGGTATTCGACATTGCCGTTGAGGCAGATGATCGCGGTTCCTGTGCTGCGGTTCACGCCTATGGAACTGAACCATTCCGCGCCGCGTGAGATTATCTCCGGCGCGTAAGAGTATGTCTTTACGTTGTTGATCGTGGAAGGATATCCCCATACGCCGAATGCGGCAGGGAAGGGGGGGCGGAATCTTGGCTGTGAGCGTTTGCCCTCGATGGCTTCCATCAGCGCCGTCTCCTCGCCCGCGACGTAAGACTCGCCTGTCAGCGCGACCTCGATGTCGAAACTGAAGCCCGTGCCAAAGATGTTCTCGCCCAGGATACCCGCCTCGTATGCCTGCTTTATTGCCTCTTCGGTGCGCTCGATTGGGCCGTCGTGACCGTGCCGGATGAATACGATGCCATTGGAGGCGCGAGTGGCGTAACCGCCAATCATCAACCCTTCCAGAAGCGTATGCGGGTCGCTTTCGAGTATGCCTTTGTCGTTGTAAGCGCCCGGATCGCCTTCTTCGCAGTTGCAAAGCATATACTTCTTGGGGCCCGGCGAGCCTACCATGAAACTCCACTTGATGCCCGTCGGGAACGCCGCCCCGCCCCGTCCACGAAGGCCGGAATCCGTCATCTCCTTGATGACGTCGTCGGGCTCCATCTGAGTGATGGCCTTATGTATGCCCGCGTATCCGTCGTTCGCTATGTACTGGTAGATATCCCCGGGAGCGATGTTTCCGGCGTTTCTGAGCGCGATACGATGCTGCCGCGCTATCCCGGGAACCTCATTCAGATTCGGCGCGCCGTCTATCGGATCGTCGCCCAGGTAGCCGAAGACTTTGTCGGCTGGCAGTTCACCGGATCCGAGGTACGAACCCACGATTGAAGGAATATCGTCAGGAGTGACGTTTCGGAAAAAGAGCCTGGAATTGCTTCCCGGAAGAAGGATGTCAACAAGCGGCTCGGCGTAGCAGACACCGAGACAGCCAACCTCGTCTATTCGGGCGGCGATGTTCCCGGATTCAAGCGTCTCTCTGAGCGCGTCAATGACTTCGTATGCGCCTGAGGAGTGTCCGCACATGGCGGTTCCCACCCGTATCCAGCGCTCCGGGCCTTCGGTCAGGCTCTTCCAGCGCTCATCGGCTGTCTGTTTGATTTCTTCGTATGTGGGCATGGCTCACGGAGGGGGATTTACAGAGTCGTTTCAGGACTTGCTCAGAAGGCTTCCGACGCGTTCGGAAGCTGATTCGGGTGTCAGGCGTCCAATAAGATGGTGGTCTATGCTCATCACAGGGGCGGTGGAACAGGCTCCGAGGCAGGTATTGAACTTGAACGATATACGGTTGTCCACCGTCTCGCCCTCGTCATCCAGGCCAAGCTGCTCCATTACCTGCTTCAGGATGTGGGACGCGCCCTTCAGATGGCACGTAGGGCCCCAGCAAATTTCGACATTGTGCTCACCCGGCGGAGTGAATCTGAAATTGGTATAGAATGAAGCTACGCCCCAGACCTCATTGATGGTCGTGTCGTTGAGCGAGGCTACTTCTTCGATGGCTTCATCGGGTATGTACCCCAGCTCGTCCTGCACGGCGAGAAGAGACGATAGGACGGTCACAGTAGGGCGGCGCTGGTGATTTATCGCGCTTAGCAGACGCTCTTTATCCTGTGCGCTTATTGGAGGCAAAGGCAGATCCTCTCATTTAGGAAATCCTTCACAATAATACCATATTGCAAGGCTGGGTGTTAGATGTCGGTCTTGACTTTCGACAATCAGCGCCGTCTCTTGCGCACGCTTCTCAAGCCGGCGATGAGTCCGAGCGGCGCGATCAGGAGCAATGCGTTGGCCGCGCCCGTCAGTGGAGCCACGTTCCCTGCGGAGAAACAGCCTCCCGCTTCTTCAGGCGGCGCTGTGGGCGCGGGCGGTGGTTCGGTCGTCGGGGGCGCGGATGTGGGCGCCGGAGCGCTCGTTGGCGCTGGCGCTGGCGTATTCGTCGGAACCGGGGTCGGTGTGGGTACGGGCGTCTGTGTCGGAACCGGTGTGGAAGTTGGCGGTACAGGCGTGGGTATGGGCGTCTGTGTCGGAACCGGAGTATCCGTAGGCGCTGGTATGGGCGTGCTCGTTGGTATCGGAGTGTGGGTCGGTAGCGGGGTAGGGTACTCCGTGAACAGAATGTCGAAAGTGCGTTCCAGCTTGCCGCTCTGATAGACAGACGTAGTCCGCGCGGGAATGCCGTTCAGAAAGAAGCGTATCTCGCTCCCTTCGAAACTCACGTCGCCGGGATCAACCACCAAGCCGCCGTATGTGCCGTCCGTGGCGATTGCGGCAGCGGGCTGGGACTGGTAGCTCTCTCCTATCCGGGCGACCAGTATCGAATCAGCCGGAGCCTCCGAAGTTCCTCTTATGAACACCAGCCCGGATACGAAAACCATGGGTTCCGCAGACACTGGCGCGGGCGGCTGCGTCGGCGCGGGTGGTTGCGTTGGAGCGGCTGTTGGAGTATCGGCCGGGACGACGCTCAGTTCGGGCGTGGGTGTGGGTGTCGGTTCCGGGAGCGCCGGGAACGTGAGGTTGAAGCCGGTTTTTATGACCGGAATTCCATGGGGCTGGTATGTATCCGTCTGATCGGCTTGCACGTCGCCGAGAAAGAAACCGATCGTTTGTCCTGTGTGCGACGTATCCGGGGATGCTACGGATAGCGCCGCATACTTCCCCCCGGAAACGATAACGGGATTTGATTCGTAATCGCCGACCCGGCCGACGATAGCATGTCCGTCCGGTACGGGTTCGCCATCAATAGTGGCTTCTCCGTAGTAGATGATACCGCCGGGCGGCGGTCCCCCCTGCGCGAGGGTATCCGACGGGAAGATGGCGGCTGCCAGCGTCAGTGCCAGGGCGAGGAACGCGGTCAGAGACGCCGAGGCCGTCAGGCGAGGCATGGCATTGTGGTTCGATGTCGTGTTGTCTGCCGCTTTTCTCATCAGTCCTCAGCATAATCAGAAGGATTGAAACCACCCGTTATTATACAGAGTACGACGGCAGCGGCGCTATGGGATTGATTCGGAGAATCAGAAGGTCGGCAAGTCCCTGCCATCGCAATGCAGGCGCTTGCGGGATACGATGCTTTACTTTATCGGGATGGCGGCGGCTCATCGAATGGGAGGCCATTTTCCTTGGCCTCTATCCTGCGACGATCTCCCCGTTCAGCGGAGCGGGCGGTGGCTCGTCGAAGGGGATACCCTTCTCATCAGCTTCCGTCTTGCTGAGATACCAGTCCACCCACTTGCGATTCGCTCTGCCCTCGCCTACCTCTATCCCTACCTCTATCCCTTCTTCTCTGCCTTCCTTTCTGCCTTCGTCTCTAAGTCGCTCTCTCATCGGTACTATGAGCTTTTCAGTCAGATATTTAGCGGTGACCACTATGATTCCTCCTGCGCGGCTCTGGATCCCGGGACAGCCGGCCGAGCATTCTCAGCCATAACGGTTCGGGCTTGGGTCGTTCGTCATCCGCCATTTGGTTTGTGTCCTTATTGTAGCAGAGGTGGCGCGGAATGAGATTCGGGGACGCAGGCGCAAAAAGAACATCCCTCCCCAGGACGGGGAGGGATGTTTACTAACTAGCTATTTCCGATTTCGTCTCCGGATGTTACGGAGCGATTACGCCTTCCTCGGTGGCATGGGCCCAGTAGCCCGAACCTACCGACACGAGGCCCTCTTCCAGATCCACGCCGTCCCACATACCCTGCACTGTATCGAAGGTATAGACCTTGTTGACCTTCGTGCCGCTGAAGTATGCCTTGGCTGACATGTTGTCGCCGTGGCTCAGTTCACCGGTTACGTCAACTACGGGGACGAAGTTCCAGCCCGCGGACAGCGCGATGGTCGGCAGAATTGACGTGCCGGCGCTTATCCTGGGGATGTCCACCTTGATGGGATCGAACGTATCTGTCTGTATCCAGTACGCGCGGTTGGAATCTATCGTCATCAGAGTGCCGAGCCAGGTGCCGTCCTCGCTGCGGATCGCAGTCATCCAGCCGCCCTCCGCGTCATAGCTGAGTATGGTGCTGGCCGGGTGGTCGGCGGGTATCACGGCGTTGATGCTGGTGTTCGTCGGCGTGCCGGGCAGGGAAACCAGGTTCCAGCCGGGGCTGAGCTTCAGACTGAACGGCTGACGCTCGTCTATCCTGACCGTGCTCTCGAACTCCTTCTCGTTGCCCGCGACGTCCTTGGCCTTTACCTTGACCTTGTGCTTGCCCTTGACGAGGTCGGATGCCTTGTACAGGAACTTCACGTTGTCGGTGGTAGCCAGGGAATCGGCTATGTCCATGGCGTCCGAGTCCGGGGAATCTAGGCTCGCGGACACGATTGTCACCGTGCCGTACGAGTCGAGGTCCACTGGTGGAGTGCCGTTGTCCTCGTACTCTTTGCCCTCAGCCGCGAAGTCAATCGTGATGAAGGGGTCGGGGTTGTCCGAGGCGGTTTCGTCGGTGTCGCCCGGCGTTACCACCGGCTCGCCCACGCCGTCGTCGAACTCGAACAGTATGGCGCTGGTATCGTCTGTGAGGTCAATCGGGCCCTTGTTGACGCCCTTGGCGCCCACGTTGTCGGTGTTGTTGCTATCCGTTGCCGTCACGTACACGTTGTAGAGGCCATCTCCTGAGACGGAGAGAGTCGCTTCATATACGTTGGTCTCCCCCTCTTTCAGGATCCCTTCCTCTTCATCCGCGGGATCGCCTTGCATGAGGGCGTACATGCGCTCGTCCTCATCCGTGTCCGGGTCGTCCTCCACGTTGACGTTCACCACCTTACGGGCGACTATGCTCGGGGTTGCGACGTCCTCGTTGGCGGTTACGGTGACCTTGATGTCTCCCTTGGTGACCGGGCGGCTGCCGCCTTCCAGCGTCACTGTCAGGGTCGGCGCGATACCGTCAACCGCTTCGTCCACCTTGCCGGACGTCTGGCGGTTGCCCGCGAGGTCTTCGATTGTTCCAACTATCTCTACCTTCGGCTTGGCGTGAGGGTTGAGATCGGTTGAGAGCGTCAGGAACACATTCTTCTTGTTTCCGCTGAACACCTGGGCGCTGGACGGGGTATTGTCGTCCACCTCGAAGTCCGAAGCGCTAACGCTCTCGGCGTCTATATTCTCGCTGAACTTGACCAAGATCATGTTGGCCTTGGCCTTGGCAGGATCCTCATTGGTCTTGTCGTCATCGTCGCTGTCGGTGTCCCAGAAAGCGCCTGTCCTGGTGCCGTCAACACCGCCGACTATGGTGGGCTTGGTGTCGTCAATCTTGACCGAGTAGGGCTGGCATCCGAAGAGAGAATCGGTCGCGTCAATGTCCGCGGCGCCATAATCCACATTGGCCAAGGAATCTTTGTTGTCCGCGAAGTCATGAGCGTTACAACTGTCGGATACGTCCTCGTCGTCGGCGTCCTTGATCTTCGCCTTGCGGTCAGAGACGCCCACGTTGCCCGCTCGGTCGGTAGCCATGCCCCACCAGTAGAGGGTGGCGTCGTCCAAGGTGGTCGAGAGTCTCTCCCTGGCTAGGAAGCCGTCGGTAATCGGGTCCGCTCCGCCGGTTTCGGTTTGCACGGAACCATCTACGTTGCCGTCTTCATCTACGACGACGTAGATGACGGAGACGTCATCGTCATCGTCTATGCCTGAAACGCCGTCCGTGACTCTGAAGCCTACGTCGGGGTCGGCCCTGCCCGAGGAACCGTGGGCGGGGGTTATCTCAGAGAACGCCGGCGCGGTGGTTTCCACCCTCAGCGTCTCGGTGACGGTGCGGTCCGGGTCGTCTTCACTGTAGCGGAGCGTAATCGTGTCGCTCTTGGCCACCTTCAGCTTTGGAGGGCTTGCATCCTCGTCCGAGTCGCCGCTGGTGGTTTCTATCACGGCGCGGAAGACGCCGCTGCCCGAGTTGGTCTCGGTCAGTGTTACGTCAATTCCGTTCGGCTCCTGCCTGGACCTGACAGTTACCGTATCGCCGGTGTCATTGACTACGCCACCCTTATAGCTGACCAATACGTCCCCACTGAAGGCGCTGTCTTGCAGGTCAACGCGGCCATCCACATTCACCCTGTCAACAACGAGGGTACTGCCGGCGGTGCCGTCCGCGTTTCTGACCGCGACATTCACGTCCAGTTCGTTGATGAACGTATCGCCATTGTTGTCAACTATGGGAACATTAGCCACACGGAAGCGGCCATTCGAGACGGTTTGCCTCTCGCCGACGACATCGTCATCCTTGTCAAGGTCGGAGTCCTTGACCTCGAGATAGACCATGCCGCCCTGCCGCGCCCATTCCTGGTCGTCGTCTGTGTCTGTGTGATCGTAGAATCTCACCTCGCCGTTGGCAGCGAACACCGGCAAGATGAGAAGCAGGGACATAATTATCGCCCCCAAGAATACTAATGGTATAAACCGCCTTTTGCTTTTCACTTACTACCCCCTTAGGTCTCAGCGATTACAAATTGAATATGACCGAACGGCTGTTTGACATAATAAATCCCCCCGGAACGTACTGAGCCGCTCCATGGGAGATTCCCGTTTGTTGTGAGATGCGGGCTTTGCCAGCATCTGCGCCTCGCTTAGTAATTTCAAACCGTTAGATTTGTACACCCAACGGCGATTATCTGTCAAGGTCTAGTAAGGCATTGTTCGGCGCGACGTAAGCCATGAACGCCGCTTGCACATGCCAGATTTTCAGACTTGTATGAAACTGTTCCTGAACTATATAAGAGCCTGTGAATGTCTGTCAATGAGTTTGGCATATCGAATTGCGCGATAGCGGGCTATCGGCCCTGCTCCATCTGTCGAATCCGTTCCCTGAGCCTGGCGTTCTCAGCTTCGGCACGGTCAGCCCGCGCCTCAGCTTGTTCGGTTCGCGCCTCGGCCTGTTTGCTCTGTCCCCTGACATCCACGAGATACAGCCCTGTATCCGGCTCCTGCACCAGCAGCGAGGCGGGATAATGGTAGTTATCGAAAAAGACCAAGCCCGGTTGAACTGCAACCAGATCGGACTGTCTCGAACGCGTCACCGAGCACAGCCTCAGCCCCAGCGCAGCGCTGTAGCCGCTCTCAACTCCGTGTTCGTTCAGGAATATCTCAATCGGTTCGTAGATTCCGTTCACCAGCCGATACCCGGTCAGCGCCTGGCCGTACAACTCACCACCCGTCGGATCGAACAGCCAATACTCCCCCGCTCCTATATATGCGTATATCTCGGGCTTTTCGTACAGGTCCTTTCGGTAGGTCGAACGAGACGCCACCTCCAATACGAAGTCCGGCGGCTTTCCCACTTCCCAAAGGTCGTAGGACTCTCTGACGCCGATAGCTATCGCATCCACATCGAAGGCTATACAGATGTCAGGCGCGATGAACACTCGCCTGTTGCCAGGATCGAATCGGATGGGAATGTTGGTATCCGAGAACATGGTCAGGCCTAGTCCATAATATTCACTCAGAAGCATCCAAAGGTACTTGATGGCGGAAGCTTGCATCATTTCGATTGGTATCCGTTCGGGCACCTCATCCCCCGGCCAAGGCCAGGGCAGGAAACCCTCGTCGTAGTATTCGGGTATTTTGTCTGTCGTTCTGACTACCATAGTGACTTCCGTATTCCGTTCTCCACGATCCATTCCTTCATGTAAATCACCTGCGTCCCAGCCTGGCGAATGGCGGGAACTCATTGTACCACAGAAACCCGTATGCGATTGCCTTCTAATGGCCTGTCTTCCTTGATTGAAGTTGGCAGGGATAGCTATGATTCAGCAGGGAGGATGGCATGACGATCCAATATGAACCCATAGAGACTCACTTGACACATAGCCGCAGACTGATCAGGCAGGCTGAAGCAGAACTTGAGGAAGGCGACAGGCTGCAGGCTTCCGAGAAGGCTTGGGGCGCCGTTGCGCATTACCTCAAGCTTATTGCGGAAAAGCGCGGTTGGCGATATAGGACTCATGCTGACGCTTTTACTATTGTAGAGCGTCTGGCCTCCGAAACGGCGAATGCCGAGAGAGTAGAAACCTTATTCAGAGTAGCCAATTCGATGCACCAGAATTTCTATACGGACCTGATTCCCGAGGAAGGAATAGCTAAAGATATCGAGCGCGTGAAAGAGTTACTCATGATGCTCGAACGAATGGAAGAATAGAAAGGCGCAATCTTGCTCAAGACAACAAGCTGCGGAAGTCTCAGATCCGAAGACGCCGGCCGGAGCGTTACGCTCGCCGGATGGGTGCACCGGCGCCGCGACCACGGATCGCTCATCTTCATTGACATCAGGGACCGCGACGGTCTGACTCAGGTCGTGTTCAATCCCGAAGTCGCCCCCGACGCTCACACAGTCGCCGAGAGTTTCCGCGGCGAGTGGGTCATACGGGTCACCGGCGAGGTTCAGCCCAGGCCCGAAGGCACCGAGAATCCCGGAATGTCCACCGGCGACATCGAGGTCATAGCGGCAGAGGCGGCCGTGCTGAACGAATCACTCACTCCTCCCTTCTACATAAATGAGGAAACGGAGGTAGATGAACTGCTCAGAATGCGCTACAGGTATCTCGACCTCCGGCGCTCGAGTATGAGAGACACCATGATACTGCGCCACAAGGTCATCAAGTTCATGCGCGACTTTCTCGATGAACGCGGGTTCCTCGAAATCGAAACGCCCATCCTCATCAAGAGCACCCCCGAGGGCGCGCGAGACTATCTGGTGCCCAGCCGGCAGTATCCGGGCAGCTTTTACGCGCTTCCGCAGTCGCCGCAGCAGTTGAAACAACTCCTTATGGTGGCGGGCGTCGAGAAGTATTTCCAGATAGCGCGCTGCTTCAGGGACGAAGACCTCCGAACCAACCGGCAGCCTGAGTTCACCCAGCTCGACCTTGAGATGAGCTTCGCAGAGGAGGAGGATATTCTCAGCCTCACGGAGCAACTCTACACCGAAATGATAGAAACGCTGACTCCCGAAAAGAGACTGACCAAGCCGTTCCCGAGGCTCACTTACCGCGAGGCGATGGACAAATACGGCAGCGACAAGCCCGACCTTCGCTACGGTATGGAGTTGGAAGACCTGAGCGACTTCGCTCAGAAGTCCGACTTCAGGGTATTTACTTCCGCCGTCCAGAACGGCGGTGTGGTTAAAGGATTCGCCGCCCCCGGACTGGCGTCCTACTCACGTCGCCAGACCGACGCGCTGATTGAGTTTGCAAGAGAGCGGGGAGCGGCGGGACTGGTCACCATCGCCCTTCAGGGCGACCCCGCGCCGCTGGATGATCTTACGGAAGAAAACATCAGGTCCGCGGCATCCCGATTCCTCAGCGTCGAGCAGGTCAGGGAAATCGGGGAGCGCGCCAATGCCCAGATCGGCGACATGATTCTCATAGTCGCTGGCCCTGAGAAGACGACGAACCTCGTACTGGGCGAACTCAGGCATGAGTTGGGTCAGCGTCTGGAGCTTGCCGACCCCGACGAGCTAAAATTCGCCTTCGTCGTGGACTTCCCGTTGTTCGAGTACGACGAAGGGCGGGAGGCATGGGACGCGGTCCACCACGCTTTCACCTCCCCTAAACCCGGATACGAGCAGTACATAGAGTCCGACCCCGGCAAAGTGCTGGCGAACTGCTACGACCTCGTTGGAAACGGTGAAGAATTGGGAAGCGGCAGCATCAGGGTCCACAACCGCGCCCTCCAGGAGCGCATCTTCAAGGTTCTGGGCTACGACGAAGAGGAGGTCGAGGAGCGATTCGGACAGCTTGTTCATGCATTCGAATACGGAGCTCCGCCTCACGGCGGAATCGCGCCCGGCATAGACCGCCTGATCATGATGCTCGCCAACCGAGACAACATCAGGGATGTAATCGCATTCCCAAAGACCCAGACCGGAACAGACCCGCTCTTCGGCGCTCCGGGGAAAGTTGATGTCGCTCAACTGGACGAACTTGGCCTGAAACTAGATTTCTCCAAGTCCTGACTAAAGACCGGATCAGACCGCGAGTGGACTGGAGCCCTGAGAGATAACGACATGCGTCTCGGTGCGCTGGACGCCGGGAATTACGCCGATTGTCTTGGTGATGAGTTGGCCGAGCGTTTCGGCATTCTCCGCTTCCGCCCAAATGAGTATGTCGTATCTGCCCGTCGTAACGCAGGCGAATGTAACGCCGTCCAGACGTGCTACGTGATCGAGAACATCATCTATGCTCTGCGGGTCCACATGAATTCCCACAATGGTTCGCGCCTTTCTTCCAAGATTGAGAATGACGCGGACTTCAATTAGATTTTCGTCAATAAGCCTCTTCAGACGACGGCGGACGGTGCCTTCGCTGACGCCCACGGCACGGGCTATTCCCGCGTTCGATACTCGGCCGTCGTGCCGTAGTATTTCTATTATCCTCAGATCGAGGTCGTCCATCCTGGATGATCTCCTGTATTAGACCGTGCTGACATTTATCGTCATTCCCGCCTTCGCGGGAATCCATATGTGTGGATTGTGGCCTGGTTTGCTGCGATTCAACTTGCTTGGAACACTCAAATTTCAACAGAACCCGGAGACAAGAAAAGAGTTGTTCTTCAAAATTTCATGAGCGCCAGGTAAAACCCTATCGCTCCTGCTATCAAGTTGATCGGAACTAAGGTCACCCCAGTTGCCCATGTGATTATAGTGAAGCCTAGCAACATACACACGCCCGATACCAGTTTCAGGCGCGTTCCACGCTTCCGGTTTGTAGCAAGACTGATGGATTCCCCAATCCCGTACCCCAGCGCCGCGATGAGTATCGTGGTGACGTACGGGATTGTCGGGATGTATCCTTGAAAAAACAGCCATACGATTCCGGATATGATGGCCCCGCCTAAGACAGCCACCGCGACACCCGCGCCGATTGCCCGTAGAAGAAAGGGCGTAGTAACGTCGAACGTCGGAATCGGTCTTGAGCGGGCGCAATCCAGGCATCGGACGCCCACCGGCGCGTGCACCATGCAGCTCGGACAAATCGGGTCGCCGCATCGTGTGCAGGACACACTGGTCTCTACGTCCTTGTGACGTTGGCAGTATGTGATTTGCGCCATTTTAGTAGAACCTCAACTCGGTCGTCGTTCTGTCCATTCTACCTTGCGCGGAACGTCCCTGTCCCATAGAAGCCTGTACACCAGTACCCGCCGTAGTCCGTATTCCTCCAGCGGGCGTTCCCAGTTCGCCGTAAGTCTCTTTCCGAGAAGAATCGCGCTGACGCACACCGAACTCAGAACGAACTCCGGCGGCTTGTTTACCAGTCCGTCCACAGCCGAAAGGCTGTCTGGAACCGTAGGCGCGGCGGTCGCCAGCGCCAGCGCGATGATCGGAAACGCCAGGATGGAAACGAAAGTCCAGAAACCCGTGTCCCGCGCTATGAACAGGATCCCGACCGCGGAAACCACGCCCATCACGAACATCTCTATCCAGAAATTGAGCGCAAGCGTGACCGCCATCGCGGTCGCCACACCGCGGCCGCCCGTGAACCTGATGAACGGAGACCAGTTATGCCCCAGGATTGCGACCAGTCCCGCCGCGCACTGTACCCACAGGTCAACCTCCAGTACATATCTGCCAATCAGTATTGGCGCGTACCCCTTGAGAAAGCCGTCGAACAGTAGCCCCTGCGCAATGCCGGTCATCTTGCCCACGTGGGCGATTACGTTGGACGCTCCTACGTTGCCGGATCCGTATTCCCTTATGTCTATCCCTGCCGCGAGCCTGCCTATGATGTACCCGCTGGGAATAGACCCCAGGAGGTACGCGCCGATAATGAACAGGAAAGTCTCGATCATGATATACGCCCGAGCCGGCTCGCTATCCGCTTGAGGCCGGAACGCCTCGGATCCTGAGATGCGCGTCCCTAAGCCGCTCCACCGTCTGAGACGGGGGCCCCACGCTGCCTGGCTCGGGCTCGCCGGGATTGCCCGAACAGTGATAGTCGCTGCCGCCACAGGCGATCAGTCCAAGATTGTCCGAGATGTCCTTGAGATAGGAGACTTGTTCCGGCGTATAGTCGCCGTAGAAGACTTCGACACCCTCCAAGCCCTTTGACTTCAAGTGCGCGAGAGTCTCTTCCAGGCTCTGGACGTCGCCCCTGTCGGACTTGACCGCCGAATACGTGGGGTGCGCCATTACTGGAACGGCCCCGTTCTCCCGAAGCATTCTGACAGCGTCTTCCGGGGTCAGCTTGGGCCGTTCCACATACGCCGGGCCGTTCCTGCCAATCAGCGAATCGAACACGTCCCTGGAATACTTGAAGTAGCCGGCCTCCACTATGGCCGACGCTATGTGTGGCCGTCCTATCGCGGCGTCTCCGGCTATTTCCTGGATACGCTCCCAGGTTATGGAATAACCCAAATCCACGAGCTTCTCCACCATCAGTCTCCCGCGCTCGTAGCGGCCCTCCCTGAATCTCGTCAGGGTCTGCTGAAATGCGGTGTCGCCGGTATCAATGAAGTATCCCAGTACGTGGATCTCCGATCCAGGAACGTCGGTGCTCAACTCGATTGCCGGAATGATCTCGAGTCCGTGATGCTTCCGGGCGGCGGCATATGCCTCGTGAAGACCCTCTGTGGAGTCGTGATCGCTGACCGCAATCGTCTTTAAGCCGCGCTCGGCGCACAGGTCCACGAGTTCCGTAGGCGACAGCGTGCCGTCCGAGGCCAGCGTGTGCAGGTGTAGATCTACTTCGACCGCCATAAATGCCGTTCCTAATCTGTCATTTGTATGTTAAGAGTCCCCTCTTCCTCAAGGAGAGGGCTAGGGTGAAACCTCAACTACAATTCAGTCATTCCCATGAAAGCGGGAATCCACTTCTTCCCAACTGCGTGTAAGTCCCATCAAAGATACGCAGCGGCCCGTTGTCACGTCGCCGCTGCGTTTCATCAATTCTTAATTCCCAATTCTAAATTGATAATTTCCTTATCTGGCGTATTCTACCTTTCTGCTTTCGCGGATTACCATGACTTTTATCTGTCCTGGATACGCCAGGTTCTTCTCGATGTTCTTGACTATGTCGCGCGCCATCTTTGCGGCCATGACATCATCAATGGAATCGGGCTTGACCATCACGCGGACTTCACGTCCGGCCTGTATGGCGAAGCAGCGTTCGACTCCCTCGAAGTCGCCCGCGACTTCTTCCAGCTCTCTGAGCCGCTTCATGTAGTTCTCGACTGTGTCCCGGCGTGCTCCCGGCCGCGCTGCGCTGATCGCGTCCGCCGCCGCGACGATGAACGCCTCCGGCGAACTCATCACGTCGTCGTGGTGTTCGGCGATGCAGGCGCAGACTCGGCGAGCGACGTTGTGCTTGCGGGCGATCTCCGCCCCAATTTCGGCGTGAGGTCCTTCCACCTCGTGCGACAGCGCCTTGCCTATATCATGCAGCAGTCCGCCCACCTTGGCCACCTTCACGTTGGCGCCCACCTCGGACGCTATCATTGCGGATATGTGCGCCACCTCGAGCGAGTGCTGCAGAACGTTCTCGCCGTAGCTGTACCTGTACTTGAGCTGCCCCAGCAGCTTGATGATCTCAGGGTTCAGCCCTCGCACTCCCGTATCGAAGACAGCCTCTTCGCCCGCCTTCCAGATAGTAGTCTGGACCTCTTTTTCCGCCCGTTTCACCATGTCCTCGATGCGGGCCGGGTGTATCCGTCCGTCCGCAATCAGCTTGGACACCGCTATCCGGGCGACTTCGCGTCTTACCGGGTCGAAACACGACAGGGTTACCGACTCCGGCGTATCGTCAATTATCAGGTCAACGCCTGTGCTTTTTTCGATTGCTCGTATATTCCGTCCTTCGCGGCCTATCAGACGACCTTTCATGTCGTCACTGGGAAGTGGAACGGATGTGACTGTCATCTCCGAGACGACGTCCGCAGCCATTCTTTGTATCGAGGTAGCCAAAATCCTGGAGGAGACTGCATGAGCGTCTTCTTGTGCCTGGATTTCGATGTCCCTGTAGCGCTTGGCTATATCGTGCTGGATCTCCTCCTCGGCCTGGCGCATGAGCATCGCTTCCGCCTCGGACTGGCTTAGCTCGGAGATCTCTTCGATCTTCGCCAGCGCCTGCTGTTTGATGTCCTCGAGTTCCGCCTCGACTTGCTCGGCCTGATGCTCCTTCTTGGAAAGCCGCCGCTCTCTGCGGTCCAGGTTGTTAGCCCGTTTTTCGAGATTCTCTTCCCGGTTTCCTAGTCTGCGTTCCGACCTCTTGATCTCGGAACGCTGCTCACGTAATTCGGATTCCCATTCCGAACGCAATCTTAGAGACTCTTCCTTAGCCTCTATGATCGCTGTCCGGCTCTGCTCCTGCGCCGCTTCAAGTATGCGCTCGGCTTCCAACTGAGCGCTGTCAATGCGTTTGGCGGACACCAGCCTGCGACCGTAGTAGCCGGCTCCGCTTCCTACCGATAGGCCAATCAAGACGGCGAGAAGCGCAATTACAAATTCCATGCGACTCACCTTCCTTGAATTTTTCAACCCAAGCCAAAAGGACAACTTGGGGATTATCTCATAGTATATCTGGGTATGCGAACTGTCAAGGAGCGGCAACCTTCATGCAGGGTCTTTTCATTTTCGTCTCGTCATTCCCGCGAAGGCGGGAATCCAGGGGCAGGGGTAGGCTTGCTGCATGGCAAAACTAGCTGGACACTGTACTACGATTATTCCAAACAGAATAATGAAAAGATTCTGAACCTTCATGACCCAGAGTTTTCAACGCACGCGTTAAACTGATTCGCGCGTTTTCCGAATCGGATTCTTCAACCCGGTTTCGATTTTGTTTCGCACCTCGCGCTTCACTCTTGCCGGGAGAGCGTTGTGGTGGTCACTGAGAAAATCGCGCACCGCCTCCATGTCGTGCACGACGAGCGACCGCAGCGCCCACGACATGGCCTTCTGCACCATGTCCTCGTGGTCGTCAACCAGCAGACGGCACACCTCGAGAGTGCGTGCGGTGTCTCCCGTGCCGCCCCGCGCGCGGGTGTTCAGTCCCACCGTGCTGACCAGCGCGGCTCGGCGCCACCACACATCCTCGGACGCCGCCCAACTGTGGATTACACTGTCCGAGAGGCTTCCGTTTCTCCACGCCGGCCCGGTAAGCGTACAGCCAAAGGCGTCAACGCTCTGCCAACTATCTATTCCCTGTCCTAATCGCTCGACTGTCGCTTCTGTCAGCGTATCGAACGTCGCCTTATGAAAACGGACAAGCTCGTACCCCACCCAGCGCAGTTGACGTGTCTCTGTCAGCCGAATCGCGACATCGAGTACGAAGTCGGGTTCCCAATGTCGCATCTCTCGTGAGTATTGACGGCGCACGCCGCGGATATTGGGCGTGTTCTGAAGTTCGAGCGCGTCAACATCGGACACAATCCTGTCTGCGATCTCGAAAGCTGTCTCCGGTGTCGTCTGAGGGGTCATCGAGTTCTTCCACAATCTTCGTTCAAGAGTACGTGATGAAGGTGTCGTGTCTTCTGCGCATGAACACACTCCCGCATATGGACCTCTATTCTCTAGGTGGATGTGGGTTCCGGAACGGAAACATACCGCGAGGAGTAGCGTCTCTCCTGTATCGAGAAGCTGACAACGCTGGCGAACAGCAGGCACAGGCCGCCTACCGCGAAGGGTATCGTGTACGCGCCCGTTAAGTCTCTCATTATGCCGCTGAACTGAATGGATAGCGCGCCCCCGATCTGGTGCGCCGTAAAAGTTACGCCGTTGAGAGTGCCGATGTTCTTCAGTCCATAGACCTCTGCCGTCAGCGAGGTGGTAAGCGGAACTGTGGCTATCCAGGAGAAGCCGGATATGACCGCGAAACCGAACAGCCCCCAAAGTCCGGGCGCTGTCAGCAGCACCAGGTAGCCCGAAGCCCGCATCAGGTACACGAGCGCGAGCAGATTCTTGCGACCGATCCGGTCGCCCAGTATGCCCGCGAGCAGGACCCCCGCGACGTTCAGCGCGCTCATCACTCCGAACGCGGTCGCGGCAAGGGACGGGGAGAATCCCTTCTCTATCGCGTATGGCACGTAGTGGGTCGAGATCATCGAAGTGCTTACGCCGCACACGAAGTAGCCGCCCAATAGTTGCCAGAATGGAACGGATGCGAACGCCTTCATCCAGTAGTCCACTTCGAGAGGGCCTCTTGATATGACCGATCCTGTCACCTGTCCGGCGGGACTCTCTTCGCCATCGGGCAGCCTGCCCATCTCGCTCGGATCGTTTCTGATTACGAAGAATGCCACCGGAAGCGCGAGACACAGTATGAACAGGCCGAGTATCGCCCACGTGGTTCTCCACCCCACAAGCGGAATGACGAACGCTATGAACGGCACTAGTATCAGCCCGCCCAGAGATGCGCCCGACGATATGAGAGCGACCGCTGTAGCACGCCTTCGATGAAACCATCTCGCTACAAGCGCGACCGACGTGTTGAACGCGCCTGCGCTCTCACTGAGCGCTAATACAACTCCGAACACCAGTATCAGGTGGATTATATGATTGGTGAAGGCGAGCAGTATATTGGCCGCGCCAAGTGAGAGCAGTCCGCAGAGCATCAGCCTGCGTCCGCCAACCCTGTCGAAGATGCGTCCCATGACCGGCTGGCTGAATCCCCCGACCAGCGCGGCCACCGACGCCGCAAGCGAGATCGCGCTACGGCTCCACCCGAAATCCTCGCTCATCGGTATCACAAAGACTCCGAACCCACTGAACGGGCCGACGCCGATCATCGCAATGAACGTCCCTGCCGCGACGATCAGCCAGCCGTAGTAGATTCCGTCTTTGGATTGTCTGAACATTGCCTGCACAGTAGAGAGATGATGTTGTCCGCAGTGTATGAGATAGAGCGGCTTCTAACAACAGTATGATATATTCCGCCCTAGTTCGGACTTCGATTCCAGTGTCGCGCGAACTGCGGCGACGTGAGAGGTGACAAAATGCGTTTGGAAGGCAAAGTAGCGATTATCACCGGAGCCGCAAGCGGCATGGGAGCCGAGGAGGCGCGTCTCTTCGCGCGTGAAGGCGCGAAGGTCGTGGTGGCCGACATCACCGACGAGGCAGGCGAGGCGGTCGCCCGCCAGATCGAGGACACAGGTGGCGAGGCAATGTATGTTCACACCGACGTCACCGACGCCGAGTCCTGGAAGGCGCTCGTGGAGCGGACCGTCGAACGCTATGGCGCGGTGGATGTCCTCGTGAACAACGCCGGCATCAGCAGCACCGCCTACTCCGATCCGCTGGACATGGACGGCTGGGACCGCATCATGGACATCAACTCCACCGGCGTCTATCTCGGCACCCGCGCCGTCGTGCCTGTCATGCAGCAGGCGGGCGGGGGCAGCATCGTCAACATATCCTCGATCAGGGGTTTCGTTGCGGGCGAAAATGGACACCCGGCCTACGAGGCATCTAAGGGCGCGGTGAGGATATTCAGTAAGGCCGCCGCTGTGAGATACGGTCCTGACAACATCAGGGTCAACTCAGTGCATCCTGGGTTCATGCCGCCCATGAAGTCGTCCAACGCATCTCTCGCCACCGAACGCGACGAATTCATCAGGCAGACACCCCTCAGACGCCGCGGAGAGACGATAGAGGTGGCCTACGGAGTGCTGTTCCTGGCTTCCGACGAGGCATCCTACGTGACCGGCGCTGAACTCGTCATAGACGGCGGATTCATAGCCAAGTAACCGCGCGGAATTGGTAAAAATTGGGATCTCTCCATCCCCTCTCCCTCGATGGGTGAGGGTGAAAGCACACCGGTCCTGTCAAGTGCTGATGTTATGAGATAGCTTCGAAAGGTGCTGGCAAAATGCAGTTCGGCTTGTTCTACGAGTGGCCCAATCCCGACTTGAGGGATTGGCGAGTCCTGTTCGAGGAGGGTGTGGAGCAGATACAGTATTCTGAGACGCTCGGATTCGACTACTGCCTCATCGCCGAACACCACTTCACCACCTACGGTAATTCGCCCGCGCCGCTTCTCCAGGCGTTGCACATTGGACAGCGAACGCGCCGGATTGGCATAGGCACCGCCTCCGTCATCCTTCCCATGTGGCAGCCTCTGCGACTGGCCGAGGAAGTCGCCGTGCTCGACAACCTGCTCGACGGAAGGTTCATGTGCGGCGTTGGACGCGGCTACCAGCCATACGAGATGGCCGGATTCGGAGCGGATGTCGGAGAGTCCAGGGCCCGCTTCGACGAGACCCTCGATGTCCTGTTAAAGGCGTGGACATCGGACGAGTCCTTCACCTACCAGGGCGAGTACGTCAACATAGAACACCCCGTCACCGTCTTCCCCAAGCCCCTCCAGAAACCCCATCCTCCCCTGATGATAACCGGAAGCAGCGTTGACTCCATGCGGACCGCGGCCCGCTACGACATGCTGCCCTTCACCTCCAGCCAGATGGGACTGGACGGGGTGCGCGCCCAGTACGGCGTACTGGCCCATGCCCATCGGGAACTCGGCAAGCCTGTCGAGAATATCTGCCTCGGCGTCCAGTGCATCACCCACGTCGCGCCCACGGACGAGGAGGCGCTGGAGGCCCTCGAATACGCCCGCTGGCAGAACCGAGCCCAAAGAGGACTGAATCGGCAGGCGGTGAAGTCAGGCAGGATAGAGGCAATCCCCTACGAAGGCGAACTCGACGACAAGGCTTTCATGGACAGACTGTTCTTCGGCAGTCCTGAGACGGTTGCGGAAAAGCTAAAGAAATTCGCCGACGCCGGCGCAACCCACGTCAGCAACTGGATGATGTTCGGCGGTATAGAGCACGAGAAACTGATTCGCTCCATAAGGCTAATGGGCGAGGAGGTAATCCCAGACCTGAGAGACGTTGGCCCCAGCCCGCTTCTGGCGGAGGAACTGCTATCCGAGCCGCTAATCACCAACGAAGAACTTCAGGCCGCGCGACTAGCCCGGGCTCCGCGAGACATGGCTACCTAGTGTTCTCTTTCCCAATTCTAGGCTTCTACCGTAGCGAGTCCTTGAGCAGTCCGTTTAGCCGACTCTTTCCTCAAGTCCATACACGATTTTCCGGTTTGCACTAAAGGCGGGGCGAATTAAACCTTCCTCAAGAAGGCCCGATAACACACGGTCAAGCCTCCTTGGGTTAATACGTGTCAGTTGACTTATGCGATCCCGGCTCCGCCACTTGTACTTATCGTGAGATAGGGCGAGCAACACTTTCTGCTCTGATACAGAAAAATCATCGAGATCGCTCATCCATTCTAAGTCATTCATGTATGGCATAAGAATCAACCCGTCATTTTCTGATCTCTTCGATTCGTTGATCGAGTTCGCTTATTTCTGTCTCATCCACGGGAGAGTCGGAGGCATCTACTTCTTGCGGAGCCTCTTGGTCTTCCATGCCTTCAACTCTGTCTGAGCGACCACTCATCGCTTTCACTACTGAATTGAATTCTGCGGTAGCCCCACCTACGGAAACACTTTTAAGCCTTTCGGTTAGTACTCCGATGGCTTCTTCGACCCTTCTGCGAAACATAAAGACTACGATGAGAATGACGACTGGCCAACTGACAAATACATCCAGCGCGTCGAGAATAGCTTGCACTATTTCCTGAGCGTCCAATCGTACCCCTTATCTTGGGTTAGCGTCCCTGAATCATATTCAAAGTATATGTGCTTCACGCAAAGTCGTCAAAGCGCGCGTAATAAGCCAGCCCAAGCTGTGTTGCGTCAAGTATGCCAAGCCTTTTAACATGGGCGATGAACTTTAGCGGGGGTGACGCAATGGGAGCGTTGAGCGATATTACCGTACTTGATATGTCCAGAATCCTGGCAGGACCATTCGGCACGCAGATTCTGGCCGACCTGGGCGCGACGGTCTGGAAGATAGAGTCGCCCTGGGGCGACGACACGCGCGGCTGGGGACCGCCGTTCGTTGGCACCGAGAGCGCCTACTACCTCTCCGCCAACAGGGGCAAGAAGAGCCTGATAGTCAACCTCAGAGACCCGCGCGGCCAGGACATCATCAAGAAGATGGCCCAAAAAGCCGATGTGGTCGTAGAGAACTTCAAGGTCGGCAACCTCAAGCGCTTCGGACTGGACTACGAATCGCTGTCCGCGGTCAATCCCGGAATCATCTACTCCTCTGTAACCGGCTTTGGACAGACCGGCCCCCGCGCCGAGGAGCCGGGCTACGACGCCGCCCTCCAAGGCATGACCGGCGTGATGAGCGTGACAGGAGAGCCGGACGGTCGCCCCTCCAAGGTCGGCGCCGCCTGGATTGACATTCTCACCGGCCTCACCTCCACCATAGGCATACTCGCCGCTCTCCACGAGCGCGAGAGCAGCGGCAAGGGGCAGCACATAGACGTCTCCCTGTTCGACGTGGGCATAGCGATGATGGCCAACATCGCCCAGAGCTACCTCGCAACCAAGGAGACACCCGGTAGGCTGGGCAACGCCCATCCGCAGGTCGCCCCATACCAGGACTTCCGTGCCTCCGACGGCTTCTTCATGCTCGCCGCCAACAACAACGACCAGTTCCGCCGCCTTTGCGACACCGTCGGACTGCCCGACCTGCCGGACGACGAGCGCTTCAAAGAAAATGCCGACCGCGTTCGCAACCGCGAGGCCCTCGAGACCCTCATCAACGAGAAAATGGCTGCCAACACCCGCGACTACTGGATGGACGCGCTCCAGAAGGCAGGCATCACGGTCACGTCCATCAACACCGTAGCCGACGCTCTCGACGACCCCCAGGCCTCCGCCCGCAAGTCTCTGTGGAACATAGACCACCCGACCCTGGGCAGCGTCCCTGTGCTTGCCAGCGCCCTGCAGCACATGAGCCGCACGCCCGCTGAGGCCCAGGGACATCCGCCGCTTCTCGGAGAACACACCGAAGAGGTGCTGCGAAACGACCTTGGCGTACCCGACGACGATATACGAGCGCTGATCGCCGATGGCGTGGTCAAGGGCCGTACCGAATCTTGACCCTTCCCCTCGAAAATCTGACCGTAATCGAGGCTTCAGAGGGCGTCGCAGGCGCGTTCTGTGGTCGTATGCTGGCCGCATTCGGCGCCGACGTCATCAAGATCGAACTCCCGCCCGCGGGCGACTGGACTCGCATGGCCGAACCGAGATTGCCCGGAGTCCGCGAATCCGAGGCGAGCGCCTTGCATCTTCATCTGAACATGGGAAAGCGAAGCGCCCTCCTAGACTGGCACACCCCGCAGGGTACGGACGCACTTCAGCGACTCATCCGAAACGCCGACGTACTTCTTGAAGACTGGGACTCCGCCACACTCGATCTCATGGGACTCTCGGAAGACGCGAAGTCGCTCAACCCGCACCTCATAGACATGTCGCTCACCCCGTTCGGAACGAGCGGCCCATACTCCGGCTGGAATACAACCCCCCTGGTTAGCCTCGCCCTGGGCGGCTTCCTCTACCTGTCCGGCGACGAGGATCGCGAGCCTCTGGCAATTCCCGGTCGTCAACCCGAATATCTCGCCGGACTGCACGCCTACGGCGGCCTGATGATAGCTCTCTTGGAACGCCAGCGAACGGGCAGGGGAAAGAGAGTGTCCGTCTCGGAGATCGAGACGCTCGCCGCCCTCCACCAGTTCACCACCGTCATGTACACCTACGGCGGGGTCGTCCGCAGCAGACATGGCGCCCGCTGGGAGAACAAGGGCAACTACGGACGCTATCCCATTACGATTCTCCCCTGCAAGGATGGCTACGTCTCTTATGCCGTCTCCACCGAGGGCCAGTGGGATCTCCTCTTCCCAATGGTCGGTCAGCCGGAACTGCTCGAAGACCCGCGATTCATCACTTTCGTCGAGCGCCGAGAACACGCCGACGACATAGATGCGATACTCATAGACTGGATGAAGGACAAGACCCGGCGCGAGGTGTTCGAGTTTGCGGCTGGCGACTGGTCCGAGCCCGCGTCGCCGCTGCTGTACCTGTCTGAGACACTGAACGACGAACAACTGGCGCACAGGAATTTCTTCACACAGGTCCAACACCCCGACGCCGGCGAACTCACGTATCCCACAGTCCCGTTCCACATGAGCGTGACTCAGCCCGAATTCCGCCCCGCCCCCCGGCTTGGCGAACACACGCACCAGGCTCTAACCCCCTCTCCCTCGAGGGAGAGGACTGGGGTGAGGGTGAATGCCCACCCCTCCCAGTTCATAAGGGATGAAGGTGAAACCTCACCTCTCAGTGACATCCGTGTCCTCGACCTCACCCGCGTATGGGCAGGCCCTCTCGCCACCCGCATCCTAGCCGACTTCGGCGCCGACGTCATCAAGATAAGCGACCCCCGCGTGCCGATAGACCGCGCGGGCGGTACCAACAACAAGCTCAACCGCAACAAGCCAAACCTGGCCTTGCGCCTGGATCACGACAGCGGCCGCGATGCGTTCCTGGAATTGGTGAAGACTGCCGATGTGGTCGTGGAAAACTTCCGCCCCCGCGTCATGCGAAACTTCAACCTGACATACCAGGACCTGCGTCAGGTTCGCCCCGACATCATAATGTGCTCTATGCCTGGCTACGGAACGACGGGCAAATACGCTGAATATCCCGCATTTGGCCCCTCGGTCGAAGCAATGACCGGCATACCCAGCATGATGGGCTACGAGGGAGGTCCGCCCCGAACCTCCGCCCTCGCATTCCCCGACCCCGTGTCCGCCCTCAACTCCGTAGCTGCCATCATGACCGCTCTCAACCACCGCAGGCGCACCGGACAGGGCCAGTTCATAGACCTTGCTCTAATAGAAGGCCCAATCTGCCAGATAGGCGAGTTCATAGCCGCCCACTCCAGAACCGGCCTCCAGCCCCCGCGCGTCGGCAACGCCCACTCCGAACACGCCCCCTACGGCGTCTATCCTGCAAACGGCGAGGACGAATGGATAGCAATATGCGTCACCTCCGACGCGCAATGGAGAGACCTGTGCCAACTGATGGGCAGACCGGAGTTCGCCGACTCCGACGAATATGCGGACGAGTCCGCGAGACGACGCAACTCAGAGCGGCTGGACGGAATAGTGGCCTACTGGACACGAGAACACGACGCAGCCAAACTCGCCGCATCTCTCCAGTCTGTCGGAATCGCTGCCGGACGCACCGCCAAGAACTACCAACTTCTGGCCGACCCCCATCTCGATGAGCGCGGCTTCTTCGTCGAGATCCATGAGCCGGACATAGGCCCGAAGATCTATCCCGGACAGGCCATCAGGATGCCTGGAATGGATCGCGCCTCATGGATTCCTTCCGCTAGACTAGGAGAACACACGGAAAAGATTCTGAACGAACTGCTCGGCATGAGTAATGCCCGCATTTCTCAAATGGAACAAGATGAGACAATCGGCCTATTCCACCCGGACGACTGAATACTGAGAACTGACTACTGACTGCTAAAGATTAAGAACTAACAACTCAAAGAGGTAGCGCATTGGCAGACATAACGATACACTCACCCATGACCGGCCGCGTGATAGAGGTTCTTGTATCGGAGGGTGACTCCGTAAGCGACGGCGACGTGGTCGTAGTCGTCGAGTCCATGAAGATGGAAAACGAAATAATCTGCGACTACGACGGCACCGTATCTACCGTCCACGTCGAAGAAGACCAGTCCGTCTCCGAAGGCGACCAGTTAGTCATAGTTACAACTTGATGGATACGAGGCGTATTTATACAATACAAAACAAATAAGCTTAAGGATTGACTGGGCTCTTAGCACTCAAGCGCTAATAGCATCCTTGTTCCGCAATTCATAACTCAGAATACAAGGCTCGGATTTTGACATACGTTCCTGAAGACATCGAAACCCGTGGGGAAGCCATATATCAGGATCAGATACGTCGCCTGGTGGAGCCGACTGAAAAGGGCAAGTTCGTCGTCATAGATATTGATAGCGGCGACTACGAGATTGACGAACGTGACGCGGACGCATCCGCGCGCCTGCTGAATCGTCATCCCCGGGCGGTGACTTGGGCGGTGCGAGTTGGTTACCCCACCGCCTACCATTGGACACGTCTTCCCGCGCGATGAACGCATTCTCCGCCAGTGTGTTCTGGCATGAAAGCCCGCGTCGTGTCGTAGTCATTCAGTCCGAAGATGAACCGCTGGCAGGAATGGGACTGCTCTGGGGCAGTCGTATCTCCCTTGATGCTTTAGACGGCGGAAACGTGACCATCGAGCGAATCACATCAAGGCATTAATTGAGGTCTCGCCCTTGCGCCTTCTGACAGACGCTGCCAAGCGCGTACTGTGAATACCGCAACTGACTGTCGTTTCCAATATGGCATCGTTCCTGTAAAATAATTCTCCAGAGCAATTCGCAGGGAGGTGAGTAGAAATATGACCGAATTTCTTACCACCACCGGAATATCTGAGCGTATTGAGCGGATTATACGTGAGACCGATGATTGGCTTATCATAATCAGCCCGTACCTTATACCATTTCACTCTGACCGAGACATGAAGTGGGCGACAGTCTATGTATCGTCATTCCCGCGAAAGCGGGAATCCACTCAGCCCGACTGGGTAGAACGTGGTGACATCACTCCGAATTGGTATTAGAGGGTGTCTGAGAAGTCATTTTAGGTAGGATGCGCCAGTCTGCGAAGCATCAGTCTGACCATGGCGGCGTACACGAACGACTCTTCAGTCTCAGGCAAGAATTCATAGTCCTTGGACAGCCTGCGGTTACGAACCAGCCAGGCGAACGTGCGCTCGACAACCCATCGCCGCGGCAATACCACAAATCCCTTCGGACGACTCGGAGGCTCCTGGTCTCCCACCACCCACACCCTGCCGGACCAATTGTGTCTCACCACTTCCAACTCCCAGCCCAACGTAGTCCTCGTCCACTCTTTCAGTCCACGATACGCGTAGTCCGCCCACACCTTACGCATCCTCGGAAACCGATCGCTCAGACCCTCCAGAACCATCTTGGCGCCCGCCTTGTCTGACAATCCGGCCTCATGCACCTTCACCTTCAGCAATAACCCTTGTGTGTCCACCAGTATGTGACGCTTCCTGCCGTTCACCTTCTTGCCGCCGTCGTAGCTGCGTATGCCCCCCTTTCACTCGTCTTGGCAGACTGCGAGTCTATCGCGCCCGCGCTCGGTGTGGAACAACGTCCATGCGTTACCCTGACCCGCTCGCGCAACGCTTCGTTCATATCCTCCCAAACACCTTCCATTCGCCATGCTCTGAAATAGTGATAGACTGTCTTCCATGGCGGAAGGTCATGTGGAAGCATCCGCCACGGCACCCCGCCTCTGAGAACATAGAAGATGGCGTTGACGATCTCCCGCATATCCACTGAGCGCGGTCGTCCGCCCGCTCCGGCTTTCGGAATCAGTGGCTTGAGGATGGCCCATTCGGTGTCTGTCAGGTCTGTGGGATACGGTTTGCGCTTCATAATGAGACGATCTTAACACTTCTCAGACACCCTCTTAGTCTCAACCCGCGAATCCAGGATTACATCCAGTCCGAGTGCTTGGAACATGAATTCAAAGTGAGGGAGCATCCTGTTCAGGTTTTGATTATCTATCGAGATGAGAAACAAACCCCTGAAGTAAAATCATGGCTCGAATCTCTTCCCAACGCCTTGATCGGATTCTGCGAGAATCTCCATGCCAAGTGCTACCTCAACGAAAAAGAAGCACTCATAACTTCTATGAACCTGTATGACTACTCACAGATCCACAACTATGAAATGGGCATGGTTGTATCCCAAGACGAAGAACCCGAAGTGTACTCTCAGATATATGATGAAGCAGTCCAGATCAGGCGCGCCATGACGGAAGTGTATGATCCTGAAGACTGGTATGACCAAGAACAGGACGAACCTGATACCGTTTCAGTCTGAAGTCAGCATGAAGGGACTAGTGGAAGTCTGATACTTGGTCTATGCTGAGTCCAACACGGTGTTGGAGGGCAGAAGGATGATCGGACGACCGCTCAGGATAGACTGGCATGAGAGCGACACCCCAGAGAGACTGAAAGAAGCCTACCAGTCTCAGTCAGACATCAACATTCGTACACGGGTACACCTGCTGTGGCTGGTACGCAGCGGCTGGCAGATCAAAGCGGCGTCAGAAGCCGTTGGCGCTCATTACCGCAGCGCCCAGAGATGGATTGAGTGGTACAGGGACGGAGGTCTTGATGAGGTTGTGTCCAGGAAGATGGGAGGAGTGGGTCAGCCCAGGTTTCTGAGCGATGATCAGGAGAACAGGCTGGTCGAGGAGGTTGGAAGCGGACGGTTCAGGACTGCCGGAGAGATAGCTGTCTGGGTGGAGTCTGAGTACGGAGTCAGGTTCAGAGGGAACAGCATATACAGCGTACTTGAACGTCTGGGGTGTTCACCGAAGGTTCCGAGGAGTCGGCATGAGAAGGTTGACATAGAAGCGCAGCGGTCATGGAAAAAGGGGGACTTGGTCGTTCGCTGAGGAAGGCGGGGGTAAAGCCCAAGACTCTGATTGGGTTCGCCGACGAGATGCGAGTGGGCCTCCGGGGTATGGTTCGCAGGGTGTGGGGAGTGCGCGGGCTGAAGGTGGTTCAGAGACTTCAGTTGGTGTACGAGTACAAGTATCTGTTCCTGGTGGTGGACTATGCTCGCGGGAAGTTGGAGTGGACGTGGATGGACTCTATGAGTTCGGCGATGGTGTTTCGCGCGGTGTTGTCAGTGAAGCGACATACCGATGTGAGAGCGTTGGTGTGGGACGGAGCGGGAAGCCATAGAAGCGAGTTGGTCAGAAGCGTAGAGGGAGTGAGGACGATACTTCAGCCAGCGTACAGTCCTGAACTGAATCCCGCTGAGCGGGTATTCGAGGAGGTACGCAGGTGGGTGGAAGGCACGGTGTATGGGAGTCTTGAGGAGAAGGTGGCTGCTGTGGACAAGTGTTTGGGCAGACTGGAGTCGGACCCTGAGCGTGTGAAGTCACTGGTGAGTTGGAAGTGGATCAGACGAAACGTTCAGGAACTATCTGAAGACTATGCGGCTTCATCAAAATGAAATGGTATGAGTCCGGGTTTTGTATCAGGTGCGGAGGAACTATCCTCCTCAATCTGGCTAAACCATAATGTGGCGATTGCTTCAAGGTTTGGAATCAGTACAAGAATTATTCGTACATGGAAAAGCAGTGTCATTTGTGTGGAAAAGAGCATCAGTCATATATGAATAGACCATTCTGCGTATCCTGTTACGGAAAGTACAGAAATATGTTCAGAGCCATGAGCTATCTGGCAATGAACGACAATCAGACGACTAATGGAACTACAGACTAGAGGCACTATATGGACTGGCCGGCAGTTACGGCAATAGCTGCGATTGCTACCGCGATTGCCACAGCAATCACGGCGATTCTAGCAATATGGAGAAGTATCCGTAGGCCGGTGTTGGCATGGCGCAGAAGAAATGCGCTATACAAAAGCCTTTCCAAATACGACCGCGACATTCTCAAAGCATTGCGCGACAGCGATACCACACAGGTTTCAGGTGGTTACGACGATACTGGCAATCCTCGCATATCTACCATGCTGGAATGTGTTCCAGGCGCACCGGTAGCCTGCCGTCTGAAAGTTAGCGGGCATTATCTCCCGAGCCTCCGTCGCCTCGCCGTATATGGCTTCCTCAAAGAGAACACGCTTTTGGATACACCCTCGCGATACGAGCCTTCCAAAAGACACCTGAAGGCGTACCACTTGACTCCTAAAGGCAAACAGTTCATACACAAATACGCCATAGGATGGCATCAAATAGAGAAGTTTATCCGCAGGCGGTTCAAGGGGCTGTGCAAGCATAAGTATGAGGAGCGGCGTTATTGTGACAGCGTCGGAGCGTACGCGCGGCGCAAACTGCCGAATCTCCTGCAAGGAGCCGTCAAGCTGCACTCCTATGACGTCACACCGCTAGGAGCAGACCAAAGTATGCGTCCTGGTATATACGAGTATCCGCCGTGGGCCAGAAAAGACGGAGTGGAGTGCATAGTCGAAATTCCGCTATTGAACCTCGATGCTGGCGAGAATAATCAAGTCTTTCTCGCCATTCACGCTTCCAATAAGCCTCGATACCTCAAATTCAATCCCAAAGTGGCTGAATCATCGGGCGATTACTGGATCCAGGCAAAAGTCATCAGTATCAAGGAAAACAACAATCCGGAGGGTACAGTCATAAACCTAGGCAATGCCAAGCCATTTGACCCGGACCTCTAAAGTGCCCGCCATAAGTCCACCCGCCCATGACTGCCATCTCCGAATTTGCCCTACGCTCAATGGTATTGGTAGCCTAATTCAACCACACAAATCTCACGCCGATTGGAAAGGCAAGAATATGATTACAAGAGTAAGGGCCAAATTCACCAGCGGTCATATCATTCCGCTCGAACGCCTCGATATAGAGGAAGGCGCGGAATTGTCTATTGACATAGACGTCCAATCTAGCGTTTCTGATCTGGAACGAATGAAGAAAACGATGTCCGCCGCCGGCGGCTGGAAAGGGCGGCGCGACCCGGAAGAACTCAAACGGACGCTCTACGAAGCGCGCCTTAGCGGTTCAAGGGAGAGGCCGGTTCTCTAATGGCCGTCATCAGCTATGTTGTGGATACCGACTGGGTCATAGACTACCTCCACGCAGTCCCGAGAGTGGTTGATCGTTTCAACAGCCTTCTGCCGCAGGGCGTCGGCCTCAGCATCGTGTCCTTGGCTGAACTCTTCGACGGCGTATTCGGATCGGATACGCATCAGGAAGACGAGCGCGTGCTTAGGACATTCCTGGATTTCGTGGAAGTCATACCTTTAGATAAGGAGGTCTGTCTCATATTCGCCAGAGAGCGCGTTCGTCTGAGAGCCGCGGGCGCTCCTATTGGCGATATGGACCTGCTGATAGGGGCTACGGCCATACGCCACAACCTCACTCTGCTTACCAATAATCGCAGGCATTTCGGCAGGCTGTCTGTGCTCAACATAATATCGGTGTAGTACAATGTTCCCCAAAATCCTAATCGCCAACCGCGGCGAAATCGCCTGCCGTATCATCAGAACCTGCCGACGGCTGGACATAGCCACCGTCGCCATCCACTCCACCGCCGAGGGAACGCCCCTTCACGCCGAACTCGCCGACGAGGCCGTAGTCCTGCCCGACGCGCCCAACCCGGTCGCTTCCTACCTGGACGTGGACCGCGTCGTCTCCATCGCGCGAGACACGGGCGCCGAGGCCATACACCCCGGATACGGGCTGCTCTCCGAGAACCCCGACCTCGCCGAAGCCTGCGCCCGCGCTGGCATCGCCTTCGTCGGACCGCCTACCGGTGTAATCAGGCTCATGGGCAACAAGCGCGAGGCGCGTCGCAGAGTCGCGGACGCTGGCGTGCCCGTCCTGCCCGGCGCAGAACTCACCTCCGACGCCGACGACCTCGAATCAGCTGCCGAATCCGTCGGCTACCCCCTCATCGTCAAGGCCAGCGAGGGCGGCGGCGGAATCGGTATGCAGCTGGTATCCGACCCCGGGCGACTGGCCCGCGCCGTCGCGCGCGCGCACTCCTCCGCCAGGCGCGCCTTCGGCAGCGAGGATATCTATCTCGAGCGGTTCATCACCGACGCCCGCCACGTCGAGGTACAGATAGTCGCCGACGCCGACGGGACCTGCTCCAATCTATGGGAGCGCGAATGCTCCGTTCAGCGCAGGCATCAGAAGGTTATCGAGGAAGCCCCGTCACCCTCCATTTCGCGGGCCACCCGCGACCGGCTGACCTCCGTAGCCACCCACGCCGCCCGGATTGTCGGATACACCAACGTCGGAACCTTCGAATTCCTCCTCGACCAGGACGACGAATTCTACTTCATCGAGGCCAACACCCGCCTCCAGGTCGAGCACGCCGTGACGGAAATGGTGACCGGCATAGACATCGTGGAGCGACAGCTGAGAATAGCGGCCGGTGATCCCGTGCCGTCCGAATCGCCTCCCATCAGAGGACACGCCATCCAGTCCAGAATCTACGCCGAAGACCCCGACACCTTCATCCCGTCTCCGGGTATGCTGGAGGAGTTCCACATCCCAGATCTCCCGAACCTCCGCGTGGACACTGGATTCCGGGCCGGGGACGAAGTATCCTCCTACTTCGACCCTATGCTCGCCAAGGTCATAGCATGGGGCGAGACGCGCGAGGCATCTATCTCCTTGATGCGCCGCGCGCTCGACCAAACCCGAATCTCCGGCCTCAAGACCAACGTCCTCACCCTCAGCAGGGCCATCCGGAGCGCCGAATTCGCAAGCGGCAGATACACCACCGATCTGCTCACCACCCTCGCCGCCTCCTGATGATAAGATAGCGGCGCGAAAATCCCCTCTCCCTCTGGGAGAGGGTTAGGGTGAGGGTAATTCCCCTACCGACCAAACTCATACAGGTCAAGACTCAAGGAGATTCCCGCATGGACGTGGACACGCTGCGGTTACAGTATCAGGCCGCCCGCCACGAACAGGGAACGCTGCTCGAAATCGCGCGTATCATCCTCGCCTTCGCCGATGACATAGACGACCTCACGCGCGAAATTTGCCGCGAGATATACGAACGACACAATTATGAATACTGCGCACTGTACTTGTCGCGCGGAGATTCCGGCTCGCTGAGACAGGCTAATGGCGGCAGACTCGGTGGAAATCTAACGGCGCGCGAGGCAGAGGCGCTCGCGTACGAAGCCATCGCGCATTCCCAGGCGCTGACCGCGCGAAACGGAGACTCTTGGCGCGTTGCGGTCCCCTTAGAAGACTACTTCACGACCATGGGTGCGATCATTGCCGGTTCAGTCGGCTCAGACGCCGACGCCGAACGTGCGCTCGCCGTGTGCAAGACCCTCGCCCGCCTAATCGCCATCGGCCTCCAAAACGCCAACCTTCGAAAACCTACCGTGCTGCCGTGAGTTCGGCCAAGTCCGGCACGAGAAAATGCAGTTCATGGTGTCCCACCAGACCCTTCCAGAAGTCCCTCCCCAGCGTACCTATCAAGGTCGGATTCGACTGCTCTATCGCCGGGCAGAACGCTATCAGAATCGACGACTTATCGAATACCAGCGTCCGTGTTTCGAGCGGCGAGCATAGTTCTGAGAACGGGACGTCCGGTCCCGATAACCGTCTCAGGTCCAGGCGCGCCGCCTCCCATCGCCGCTTCAACTCATCCGCGTTGCGCTCCGCCCCATCCGCGTCGGGATGATACATCGCGATAGTCGTCCCTTCGACTCCGTACCGAACGCCGTACCCGACAACCAGCGCCGTATATGGTTCCAGCGTTCCCCATGCGTCCGGCCCGACAGCGTACCGCTCCCAGTCCTCCAGACGCTCTTCCGCAGACCGTCCAAACTCGCTCCCTGTCGCTGTCTGCGACACCACGTACTCCGGCGGTATCAACGCTCCCCCCAGCAACTCATCTCCGACGCTCTGCGTCAGAACACGCCAGGGTACTTCATCCCACAGGCTGGCTTCGGCGCCGTCGTGGGCTTCGATTACCCTCTCCAGAGTCTCGACTCTCCGGGCTATCGCAAGCCTGTCCCCGATTGGAGCTATCGCGTTGAGGTGGAACAGGCTTGTCCCTATTGGATGCTCCATCATCTCTTTCAGCGCAGGCGGATCGTCGCGCCAGAAGTGCAATAATAGAACCCCATAATGAAAGGTGGTATTGAAACCTGCCTCCCCCAGCCTCGTGTAGATGTTTTGTGAATCTTCCTGTCCGCCACTCGTAATCGAGTACGGCGGCTTGGAAGACCCCTCCAGCGGACTCCATATCCCCTGGTCCAGCCCAAGCGGATCCAGCCCGATGATGTCCCTGGCCGACTCCGAGTAGCTCATGAACATACCCTTCGCCGGCAGCATCTCATAAGTCCATGGAACACTCCCCGGCCCCTCGGCGATAAAGGTGTCGAATCCCTTGAATCCCGTCGCGTCCGCAGCCAGACGCGCCTCATGGTAGTTAGCGAACAGCAGATAGTCCGCGCCCATGTCTGAAGGAATAGTCCGAATGAGATCCGACACCCACGTCTCCGGCAGATCCGGCGGCGGCTCCGAACGATTCCAGGACCAAAGCCCGTACCAGGCGATGACCAAGAGGATTATGGCGGCCAGTAAGACCGCCTTCATGGGTATCCTTCGGTTTATTGGAAGAATCTTATTCAAGCGCAAATCCCGACAGAAGTGTATGGAAGCCGGTCTTCAAAGCCGCCTACTGCGCCGTCGTGAGTTCGGCCATGTCCGGCACAAGAAAGTGCAGTTCGTGGTCGGATATCATTCCCGTCCAGAAACCCCTCCCCAGTATGTTTATCAAGGTCGGATCTGGCTGTTCTAAAGCCGGACAGGTCGCAATGAGTACGGATGAATTCTCGTATGCGTCAATCCTGGTTTCCAGCGGGGAGCAAACCTCGTTGAAAGGAACGGCGCGATCCAAAAAAGATCTCAAGTCCAGGTGAGCCGACGTCCATCTCTTCTTCAGTTCTGTCGCGTTGCGCTCGGCGCTGTCAGGGTCGGGGTGATACATGGCTATGGTCGTCCCCTCCACTCCGTCACGAACGCTGTATCCAAGAACCACAGCGGTGTAAGGCTCCAGTGTCCCCCAGGCGTCGTGCCCGGAGACGTATCGTCCCCAGTCCTCCAGCCGCTCATCCGCCGACCGATCTGTGAATGTGCCTGTGGCCGTCCGCGATGCCACGTATTCCGGCGGTATCAGCGCGCCGCCCAGCAGTTCATCCCCAACCATCCGAGTCAGAACTCGCCAGGGTTCCTCGTCCCATAAGCTGGGAGCGTTCCCTTCGTGAACATCAATCAGCCCCTCCAGCATCGGTGGTCTTATAGCGATGATCAGCGTGTCTTCGATTAGGGCCATCGCATTGAGGTTCAGTACGTTCATACTCATCGGGTGTTCGACTTGAAATCTCGGCGATGGCGGCTTGTCGCGCCAGAAGTACAAGAAACTGGTCTCGCCATGCGTGTCTGCTTTGTATCCGACTTCCATAAGCCTTGTGGAAAGATTGGGTGGATCCTTCAATCCCCCAGTCGTGATAGAGAATATAGGGTTGCAATGCCATAGTCCTTGGTCGAATACGAGCGTGTCCAGTCCAAGCGTCTCCACAGCATATCCCGAGTGATAACTCATGAACATAGGCATACCTGGCAACCCACCATACGTCCGGGGAATGCTGTGTGGCCCGCCGGAACCGAACACTGTGTCGAGGCCCTGGAAATCTGTCGCGCCGGCTTCCACCCTGGCCGCTTCTTGATTGGCGAATTGCAGACAGCCCACGCTCATATCCGTCAGAAAGCCCGCGCCCATATCCGAAGGAACGGCTCGGATGACCTCCGACAGCCATGTTTCAGGCAGTTCCGGCGGCAGGCTGCCATCGTCCGAAAGCCCACAACCCACAGCGCAGACAAGCATCACGACGGTGAGAAAGATGGCTTTCATAGAATTCAGGCTACTCATAATGTAAATCTGGGCAAGACTATCTGAAGTCTATTGACAGAGCCTACCGCGAACCCACCAATTGATTTGCCACAGTAGGCCAAGTTGTCCACTTTAGTTCTCTGTGCTGCCGGTCGGGCCGCTAGGAGTTCTGGATTCAGGGCCGCTGGAACCAGGCCCTTCCGGAGTGAGATTAGGCTCTACGTCTTCAGAAACGACCGCCGCATCCTCGAATATGAAAGGACCGGCAACATTACCCCCGCCTATGACGCTCAATGAGAAGGATGACGCAGTGGATGCGGGCAAGCCGTCAAACGAGAGTTGTTGCCAAGCGATGCTCTTATCTCCTCCATTAGCTTCCTGCCAACGAGTTCGTGTACCGATCCACAGGTATGACCTGCCAAAATTGTCGGTCAGTGTCACGCTTGCCACTTTCGTGGAAGCCAGTTCTGTTTTCTGCGCGAATTCATTGGCTGGGACAATCTTTAGGTGAAAGACTTCGTACTCAGTTCTTCGGTCCATAACCAATTCAGCTATATTATAGGATCGACTGTTAGCTGAGATTGATCCGCTTACCGTAATCGTTTTAGACGCACCACTGTCCGGCATTGCATCCGCAATGTCTTGATTCAACGAGACGTTAGAGGTCGCAGATATAGTGGGGTCGCTCACAAGCCATGAGCCCAAATCCACATCTATGGAGCCACCGACTGGCAGGTTTGTTGGGCCTGCGTCCACTTTAGCTAAGGCACCTCCGCTTGTGATGGCATTACTTGTCACATCTAGAGTAACTCCGTTATCGTATCTTATCTTAGGAATACTGATGTGGTAAACTCCGTGGGAGCCTAGGGCTTGATCGTGAGAATACATCAATTCCAGACCGTCTGTGACGCTCCGAGCGGATGTTAGACGAACGGTCAGGCCATCCTTTGTTATTGTTGGAGGGCTGCTAGCCTCACTTCCAGAGCTATACACAAGTATCCCGACAAGGATAGCTAGTACAGTTGCTACGCCGATGAAGCCCAACCATCTACTTCTCACTGTTCTGATATAGGCCATCATCAACTCCTTTCTTATGTGTCCTGTGTGTTGGATTAGCTTAGCAACGGCGCCTGCTCGGGATTAAGCCAGTGCAGGTGTCTTCAATCACCACATCATCGCCATGTCCAAAGAAGGTATCCCATCCCATGGCCGTCGCCTCACCTATGCCTACAATTAGGTTTGTGGCTAGATTTATGTTTATTCGAGTGTACAAGACAGTCTGAGTGAGGGCCGTATTCTCATAGCGCCGACCATTGAATCCGGTGTATGTGAATGTTTCATCATTCCCAGCGCATAGAGGTGGATCTATACGATCTACTCGACCGCCGGTAGTTTTCCCTTGCCGCAACATGAACAACCATGTATGAAAGCAACCCTCGTCAGCTTTGGCGTATATATATGAGGGGCCCATAGTTACGCCTTCACTGTTGTGGTCTTTGTACGAATGGATGCTAATAGTCTTCAATCCAATCTCACCTTCTAATGTAAATATTGCGAGTCGTGTAAAGTGATCCTTCAAGCCGGGTGCGCGCGCAGGTGTAGCGGTTGGTATGCGGGTGGGTGTGCCGGTCGGTGTTGGAGTGGATATAGATGTGGCATTCGATTTAGGTGCAGGTACGGATATAGGTCTGGGTGTGAGAGTGGGTGTTGCAGTCGGCTTAGGCGTGTTGGTTGGTATGGGCGTGTTGGTTGGTATGGGCGTCGCAGTTGGCGGCTTGGGTGTGCTGGTTGGTCTAGGCGTGGCGGTTGGCTTGGGTGTGATCGTGCCAGTGTCATAGTCACAATAGAAGAGTCCTGCCTCCCGATAGCAAGCCGCCGCGTACTCCGGCTCCTCTTCCCGCTTGGGTACGAGAGTCGGCGTGAGTGTCGGCTCCTCAAAACGGATGGCTGGCGTGAGAGTGAGCGTCGGTGTGGCCGAAGGTTCTTCGGACGGCGTCTGCGCCACAGCGCCCTGCCTGGCCACCGCCAGGGCAAGCGTCAGCGCAATCACCATAGCCATGGACACAAGGCCCATCTTCATGCCTGTCATAGGAACAACCTCACTTGGCTGAATAATATGGATATATCAGGGAGGCAGCAATGTAGAGCATCCCCGGCGAGAATGCAAGTGCGCCCGTCGTCGCCAAAATTTGTAATAATCCATATCTTCCGCTCAGCCGTCTTTTCGACCCCATAACCACTTCCAGGAAAGTGTAAATCCAAAGACTTCACGCCGTCTGATTACCATAATCCCAATTTTGAAACTTTCCTCCACTCTGTACTCTCCCCGACCAATTGCGCTAAAATGTTCGTGTGATGGACCGGCCTCACACCCTACAAAGCATAATCTGGGATTTATAAATCGGCCTCGTGGGAGGGAAGAAAAATTTCTCCCATAGCTAATGCAGGTGATTAACAGGTGAGCAACAGGTGTTCTAGTCACCTGTTGCTCACCTGTCACCCCACCAGAAGCCACCTGTACAACTATAAATCGAATATATGAGACAACCGAAATTCAGCCGTAACAGCGAGGAGACGTCCCAATGGTCTGGCAGCCCGAAATCGAGGAACTTGAGCTCCGCAAGGCGCTCGCCCAGAAGATGGGCGGCGAAGAGCGCATAGCGCGCCAGCATTCCGAGCGCAAGCTCACCGTCCGCGAGCGCGTTGACGCCCTGCTCGACTCCGACACCTTCTTCGAGATAGGCGAACTCGCGGGCTACGGCGAATACGACGAAGACCGTACCTTCACCGGCTTCACTCCCTCCCCCTACGTCACCGGACTCGGCAGGATCAACGGCCAGCTAGTCGTCGTAGGCGGCGAGGACTTCACCATTCGCGGCGGAACAGCGGCCGGCCCCGCCCGACGACGACCCAAGAACAACAAGTGGGCCGACAGCTTCGCCCTACAATTCGGCGTGCCCCTCATCTACATGGCCGACGGCGCCGGGGCCAGCGTGCGCGGCGTCCAGTACGACCAGGGCGGACACCTCCCAAGCTCCGACGACTTCAACAGCGAGGTGGACCTTCTCGGCAAGGTACCTGTAGTTGCCGCGATAGTTGGCTCAGTAGCCGGACGCCCCGCCGGACGCGCCATGATGGCCCACTGGACTATCATGGCCAAAGGCTCCAGCCAGATATTCCCGGGCGGCCCTCCCGTCGTCCGTCGTGCCATATCCGAAGAGATAGACAAAGAGACCCTCGGCGGCTCCCACGTCCACGTCCACCGGAGCGGCGCCGTCCACAACGAGGCTGAGAGCGAAGAAGACCTCTTCGCCCAGGTACGCCGCTACCTCAGCTACATGCCCCCCAACGTATGGGAGATGGCCCCCCGAACCACGCCCACCGACGACCCCAACCGCCGCTCCGAAGAACTGCTCGGCATCATCCCGCGAAACACCCGCCGCGGCTACGACATGAGAAAGCTGATTAGCCTCGTCGTTGACCAGGATAGCTTCTTCGAGATTCGCCCCCACTGGGGACAGACAGCTATAACAGGCCTCGCCCGCGTCAACGGCTATGTCGTCGGAGTCGCCGCCAACGACCCCCGTCACCTCGCCGGCGCCATAGACACCGACGGCGCCAACAAGCAGACCCACTTCCTCGACGTCTGCGATACTTTCAACATCCCCATAGTCCTCTTCAACGACGTCCCCGGCTTCATGGTTGGCAGCAGGGCCGAACTCCAGGGCACCATCCGTCACGGGATGCGAACCCTCATGGCCAACGCCCAGCTTACCGTCCCCGTGATCCAGATTCACGTCCGCAAGGCATTCGGACTCGCCGCCGCCGCGACTGGCAGTTCTGTGCCCGTCCACCTGCGGCTCGGCTGGCCCTCCGGCGACTGGGGTTCCATCCCCGTCGAGGGCGGAGTCGAGGCCGCCTACCGCCGCGACATAGCCGCATCCCCCGACCCGGACGCCCGCCGCGCCGAACTAGAAGACATGATGAACAAGTACCGCTCCCCCTTCCTGGTCGCCGAGGCATTCGACATCGAAAAGATGATAGACCCGCGCGACACACGCCCCTTCCTCTCCATGCTGGTAGAGGCCGCCCAGTCCCCCCTCAAGCGCAACCTTGGCCCAAAGCCCAAATACGGCGTCCGCCCGTGATTCTGAGCCAGGACCTGTTACCAGTGGAATGAGACAAGAATTGAACAGAATGGAGCACTAATTAGACAGAATTGAACAAGAATTGAACAGAATGGAGCGCTAATTAGACAGAATTGAACAAGAATTGAATAGAATGGCTGCCTTCGTGTTACAAGAGAACCCATCTAGCCCCACGCCCGCGCCCCATATAAGTGATTAGCCCCAGAGAGCGCAAAAGTTTCAAATCCTCCTGCGTCTGGCGCAGTGTAGCTATGCTCTCGATCTGCGGTGCAATCTCTCTAAGCGCCAGCCCTGACGGGGAATCATTGAGAAGCGCCAGGATAATCCGCTGACGTTCACTCAGGTTGTGGCCGATACGTTGAGGCGGCACGTATCGGCTCGGGCGAAATCTGACAGTGACACCCCCGCCGATTTCCTCGATCTCAAGTTCAGGCAGTCCCGCCTGTTTCACCAACTCCACCATGTTGATAACGCCACGCCCCCAGGATTCGATGATCCCCCTCAGATAGAAGACTCGCGCGATAATCGGATTCCAGGGAAGCGATAGGTGCGGCTCGAACAGCGCCTGTGGGGTTAGTCCGAAATGGAGCGTCCCCGAAGATGTAATCTCTAGGCGGTCATCGTAAAGCGCTATCGCCACGCTACCGCCGCCAATGGAATAGTCTCGATGGCAAAAGGCGTTCGCGAGAGCTTCGCGCGTAGCGAGCGGCGGATACAGAGGTTCGTCCACACGTTCTATCTGCCCGGATATGAAGTGTCCGGCAATAGGCAAATTCTCTCGCAGAAACTGTTCGGCCCTGCGTAGAAGGGTAAAGGCGTTGCCATGAAACTGCCGGTTGTCCAGAAATTCTGACTGGTCCACGCCTCGAAACCTGGCTACCCTCAACAGGCATTGTGGATAGTATGATGGAAGGCGATCATCTCTTCCAAATAGTACTGCTGCTGCCCGCATAGGGTATCCGTCACTAATCAAGCCCATACCCCGCAATAATTCAGCGGGTTCTCTGGGACCGGGATTTTCCAGACGCCCATTTCGGACCGCTTCCTCTACGGCGCGAACAATCTCCGTATCGTCGAGGTCATCCGCGGTCCAGCCGGAAGCAGGCTCGTTTTCCCATCGCGACTCGCCATGCAGGTGTTCCAGCAATAGCTGATTATACTCATGGCGTGACAGGCGATGGTTAGTATTGCCAACACGCCGATAAGCCTCTCCACGATAGGTATATGGCTTATTCTGTCCGGTCGTTACGCTTATTACAAGAGCCTCGAGATTGCTTCCGAGGGATACCCGATCTACGGAGGGTAGCGCGGGCGGGTCTATGAGGTTCAACTCCTGGCTCAGTCGCTCTATGGTGCGTTCACTCACCTCCTACCCTATCACCTTGCCACTGGGTTCTATCCCGATTACAACCCGCCCGCCACGATGGTTCAGCATCGCGCAAACGGACCGCGCAGCCTCTCTGCGTTCGGCGGTACTCCGCTTCAATTCCAGCGTTTCTGACTCGCCGGAAGCCGCCCAGGAAGCTATGTAATCAGGAACCATCATATCGTCTTCATTCCGTCATCGGCCTCACGTTCTCCGTGAACCGCTCCAATAACCCGAACGTCTCCTCCAGCGTCTCACCCTGGAAGTTGAGCATAAGGTGATTCACGCCCATGCCCTCCAGCCGCTTCACGTCGTCCGCGATCAACTCCGCGTTGCCCGTGAGAAGCCGACGCTCCCCGTCAACTATTTGCGCCTCCGTGTCGTCGTACCAGTTCACGCTGTACGCGAAGTCCATCGAAGCCGGGTCGCGCCCCGCGTCTTCGGCGTGACCTCGCACCCGACCCTGGTAGTCAGCCAACTGCTCGAACGTGCCCACCGGGAACTTCGGATTGCTGCAGATCGGATACCATGCGTCGCCGAGCTGACCCGCCCGCCTCAGCGCCGGAGGACTCTCCCCGCCAATCCAGATCGGCGGATGAGGCTTCTGTACCGGCTTCGGCGCGAACGCGATGTCCGAGAAGCTGGCGTAGTCGCCGTCGAAGGTCGGGTCGTCGTTCGTCCACAGCTCCTTGAACACCCGCAGATACTCGCTCCCGACCGCGCCCCGCTCCTCGTAAGGCGGCGCGCCGATGGCCTCGAACTCCTCCTTCATCCAGCCGACTCCGCAGCCCACGATCAGCCGCCCGTTCGACAGCACGTCAATAGTCGAGAGAATCTTCGCCGTAAGCACCGGACTACGGTGCGGCAGCACCATCACCGACGTCAGCAGCTTTATCGTAGAGGTGATACCCGCAATGTAGCTGATCGTCGTTAGCTGCTCCATGTACTCCCCGGCCACCGAGCTTACGAACGCGCCGCTCTCGTTGTATGGATACACCGACGCGATGCTGTTCGGCACCACGATATGGTCGCTGACAGTAAGTATCTCGAACCCTAGCTCCTCGCCCTTCTGCGCCAGCGCGACAAGATTCTCAGGCGACGCCAAAGGCCCCCGGCTGGGCGCTCCAAATCCAAATTCCATGATATTTTCTCCTTTCGTTCTCCGCTACCTGTGGATGCGGATAGGTACTATTGACTCGGGATTGTTCCATGTGACGTACAGAGCGGGCTCCATCGGCCACTCCGCTATCTTGATCGGATTGTACGTGATTGGGGCCGGCGTGCTGACCACCCCGAAACTGACTGCATGGTCGAACAGGTACTGCGCCAGTTCGTTGTTCATCTCGATCTGCTTCGCAGGGTCCGGCTCGGCAGCCACCGCTATCCAGGTATCCGCCGCCTTCTTGATCTCAAGACCGCAGCCGAAACCGCCGCGCGTCAGAGACGTATGGTCCGCCGACTTGGGCCAGTTCCAGGGCCAGGCACTCTTGCCATCGTTGCATTGCGTCACCCACGGCATCGTCGTCGCGCGCGCCACGATGCCTGGACGATACACCGAGTAAGCGAATTTTTGCACCGAAGTATTCACCCCTATCTCTTGCCAGTACCCGGCTATCTCGTCCGCGAGTTCCTGGTAGCCGCCAGGGTTCGGCGCGTACAGGGGTATGTCGAAACGCTTGTCGTCTTCCTCCAGCGGATAGCCCGCCTCGTCCAGCAGTCTGCCCGCCTCATCGGGGTCGTATGGATACTCCCACTTCGACTGCCAGTTCGGGTTGGTCGGGCTGAACTGGTTCAGATGCACTGGGTATCCGAGGCCGTACAACAAGTCATGGTTGATGCGTTCCCTGTTAATTGCCCTCGCCAATGCGTTGCGTACCAGAACGCCTTCCTCGAAATCTGAACAACCCGAAGGGCATGCGCCGCCATCGTAGGGATTGGGGTTACCGATCCAAGGCAAGTCTCTCATGTAAACCGCCAAGGTGTTCAGATGCGTTCCGGACAGAGCGTGCTCAGTCTCCCACAGGTTGCCGGAGAACACCACCGAAGCGTGTCCTGCAAGTCCGTTGTCGGCGGTCTTGAATCCGCCTTCCAGCATACGCGGCAGGTTCTTGGTCAGGATGGTAGCGGCGTCAACTTCGCCCGTCTCCATCATCGCTATCTGCGTGTCCTGCTCAGGCACTTCACTGAAGACTATCCTGTCCACCTTCGCGTTGGCATTCCAATGGTCGTAGGGCACGGGCTCGAGAATCCCGACGTCATGCTGAATCCACGATACGATGTGCAGCGGCCCGGTGCCGATGAAGGCGGAGTCCCGCATCTCAGTCTCGCCCACCGTCTCGTAGCGGTTCAGACTCTGTACGCTGAAACCCTGCCCGGCGTCGTTCATGAGGCTCGCGCTCCAGCGCGGATCGTATATCGTTTCGCCCTCATGGTCGGTGGCAAAAGTCAGCTTCAGCGTCCTATCGTCAATGGCGACCGCTGGGTTGTTTCCAAACATGGTGGCGAAGTCGCCCGCCTGCCAGTGGATGCTGGCCCTGTTGACCGCGCCGTTTCCGTCGTTGATGGTGAACGCGATGTCATGCGCGGTCATCGGTCCCCAGCTTGCGCCGTTGTTGCTGCGGTCGCCGAGTCCCTGACCGTGGAAGATCACATCGTCGCGTATCCTGAGCGTGGCCCCGTAAGGGATGCTGTCGCCGGGGTTGAAGTCGAGTTCCCAGGATTCGGCCAGCATGGGCGTGACCACTCCGGGATCCACGAACTTCATCGTTACCTCTCCGACGCCCCAGTAGTGTAGGTAGTCCGACAGTTGCGCGGACCCCAGTCCAACATGATAACCCGGGAGCAAATAATCGAGTGCAATGTTGATGATGCCCAGTTCTCGCGCGTCGGGCCGGGGCGGGTTGATGGGAATGGGCGTGGGAGTCGTGGTCAGTCGCTCTCTCACCTGCGCGGGCGTTTCCCCGGTATTCGGGATGATCAGGTTCTCTATCAGCAAGTCCGAGAGCAGGACGCTCAGAGCGTCCGTAAGCGCGCCCTTGTCGCTGGCGTCATTGAGAACGGCGATGAGAAAGCCCAACGGCCCGGCCTCCGACTGCTGCCGGCTTGGACTGGCCGACACCACTCCGATCACGATGATTGACAACAGGACAAACACCGCGATTGCTATCAGTATCTTCTTCGTCATGCAAATACTCCTCTAATCCAGGGAGAAAGAGTCATTTCAGTTGATGATTTAGCGAAAGATAAACTCCTCCAAAACCCTCAGATACTCCTCCCCACCCACATAGACAGTATCATTGTGCGACGCCCCCCGGATCGGGTACAGCGTCTTCGGCTCATTGGCCGCGGCGTAGAGCTTCTCCGCCATCCAGAACGGCACAGTGTCGTCTCTGTCGCCGTGCAGAATCATCACCGGAGAATCCACCCGTCCTATCTTCGATATCGAGTCATACCTCGCCTCGAACAGCGTGAGTACGAGCGGAATCGGCAGCGGCAAGCCGGAGGACTCCGCCATCTCCCTGATAGACGTGAAACCCGATTCAAGTATGACACCCTTCACCCTGTGCCGCGTCCCCATCTCCACCGCCACACCCACGCCAAGCGAGCGTCCGAACAGGATTATCTCCCGCTCCGGGTCCAGCCCAAGCTTATCAATCAGGTATCCGAAGGCCGCCTCCGCGTCCGTGTAGATCCCCTTCTCCGATGGCCTGCCCTCACTCAGCCCGTACCCCCGGTAGTCCACGATGAATACTCCCACACCCAGACGCTGATGCAGCATGAGGATGTTGTCCAGCCGGTGGCTTATATTGCCCGCGTTGCCATGAAACCAGAGTAGGGTTACGCCCGAGTGGCCCGGTACGTGCCAACCGTGTATCCGGGTGCCGTCCGAGGCGGTGAGGTACACGTCATCGTAAGCGAGGCCGACGCTGTCCGGAGTCGCTTCGAGGTCCCGTTGTGGGAAATATATCATCTGACGGTCTAATATCAGCATATGTCGCGCAACAAAGGAAACCAGGATAACTACGGCGACAATGATCAACGGAGTTCGGACGATGCGCAGTGAGCGCCTGAAACGCTCGTCCGCCGTTTTCGCCGCCATCGTCATGCCGCGACTTTAGCACGTAACCCATAGCCTAACAACTGGTATAATCAGCGCGAAAATCCCCTCTCCCTTGATGGGAGAGGGCTAGGGTGAGGGTGATCCTCTCTATCTACCAAACTATGCGCGAGTCATCCGCCGTGGCCAACGGCTGAGTTGGACGCGGCGGATAGCGGAAGTTGCTATGAATTCCCATTTGAGGCAGGAGGTATGACATGAGGCTCGAAAACAAGGTCGCGCTAATCACGGGTGCCGCGCACGGCGTCACCGGAGAGGTGCAGGGATTCGGCGGTGTCGCCGCCAGGATGTTCGCCGAAGAAGGCGCTAAGGTTGTCCTGACCGACATAGACATCGACTCCGGCGAGCGGACCGCAGCCGAACTCAAAGAGAACGGCCACGACGTCATATTCGTGAAACTCGACGTCACGAGCGAAAGCGACTGGGAGGCCGCCATAGAGGCGACCACCTCGTCCTACGGTGGACTCGACATCCTGGTCAACAACGCTGGCATAGGCGGCGCCTCTCCGGTGGAGGAAACGACCGAGGAGGCTTGGGACCTGCAGATGGACATTCACGCCAAGGGTGTGTTTTTGGGTACTAGGTACGCGATACCCCTGATGCGGGCGGCGGGCGGCGGCTCGATCATCAATATTTCTTCGATCTACGGCATAGTCGGAAGCCCGACATCCAGCGCGTACCACGCTGCCAAGGGCGCGATACGCATATTCTCCAAGTCCGCTGCCATCCAGCTTGCGCCGGACAACATCAGAGTTAACTCAGTACATCCCGGCTTCATGGCCACCCCCATGACGATGAACAGCTTTGGCTCCGAAGACGCTGAGCGCAGAGAGTATGTCTTGAGCCGCATCCCAATGGGACGCATCGGCGAGCCGGAGGAGATAGCACAGGGAATCCTGTTCCTCGCGTCCGACGACTCTTCTTACATGACCGGCTCCGAACTCGTCATAGACGGCGGCATGACGGCACAGTAGGTGTTGGCGCAGGTTACCGACTTCCATACCCACATCTTCCCGCCCGGGCTTCAGGACGAGCGACAGAGATGGATTGAGTGCGACGCGACCTTCGGGGAACTGTTCGCCGACCCGAAGGCAAGGATGGCCACAGCCGAAGACCTCATCCGCGCGATGGACGAGGACGGCGTTGACCGCTCCGTGGCTATGGGTATTGGCTGGACGGATCTCGGGCTCGCACGCGAAGCCAATGACTACATCATCGAGTCGGTGCGGACGTACCCTGACCGCATAGCTGGCTTCTGCTCAGTGAACCCAGCTTGGGGTGAGATTGCGGCGCGCGAAGTGGAACGCTGCGCCAAAGCTGGTCTGGTCGGAATAGGCGAACTCCACGCAGATACCCAGCGCTTCGACATAGCCGACGCCGATACGATGCGCCCGCTCCTGGAAGTAGCGGATGAGTACGGCCTGGTGATCACCGCTCACACCTCCGAACCGGTGGGCCATCTCTACCAGGGCAAAGGCCGCACGACTCCCGATGTAACGATGCGCTTCATAGAGAACGCCCGCGCCTACCCGAACGTCAGGATAATATGCGCCCACTGGGGCGGCGGTCTGCCCTTCTACGCCCTGATGCCCGAGGTCAAGGACGCCCTCCAAAACGTCTGGTTCGACACCGCCGCATCCCCCTTCCTCTATTCCCGAGGGTATTCTCCATCGTGGCCGAACTCGTCGGCGCCGACAAGATTCTGCTCGGCAGCGACTTCCCACTACTCCGCTTCCGGCGGATACGGAGCCAGATCAAAGAGTCTGGTATGATACTAGGAGAATTCACAGGCAACGACATATTGAAATGAGTTTGAAGTATCCCGCGCAACTACGACATTATGCGGCAGACGAGATTGTAGTCTCGTTCCGAGACGTTCCCAATTGCCATACTTCGGGACATGACATCGAAGAGGCTCTATCCGAGGCGGCTGACGCGCTCGATGAGGCAATCACAGGTAGGATCAACCGAGGAGAGCCAATTCCCTTGCCAAGCGCTGCCTTATCTGGCGAGTACATGATTGCGCTTCCAGATGACACCTCTGACAAAGCGGAAGCGATGGCTACTCAGACGCTGAGCGCTGCCGGCAATACCTAGCTTTGCAGACGCTCCCTGACAAGATGCGTCGCAACCGCCGCAATCACTGTCAGAACGAGCATCAGGTAGAAGGCTCCATCATAACTGCCTGTGGCGTCGAATATGACTGCTCCCACGACCGCTCCCAATCCTCCCGCAATCTGGTGCGACATGTTGATCAGGCCGCTTACGCTTCCCAGGCGTGTCGTCCCGAAGATATTGCCGGCGAACACCACGGTCAGCGGAGCCGTCATCGTAAACGTGAATCCATAGATCAGCGCGAACGCCGCGATGCTGATTGGCGTCTGAACGAACGGAATGAAGGCGAACAGGACGATTCTGATCAGGAAACAGATCATCGTTGGGACTGTCGCTCCCATCCTGTCCGAAAGCGCCCCCGACAGCAGCACCCCCAGTAGAGCGGCCAGCCCCATGAACGCCAGTATGTTGCCCGCGAATATCTGGCTTACTCCCTGGTCCTGGGCGAAGGCCACTATGTGAGTCGCCACGAAGAAGTCCTGCGCCCCGCATACGGCGTACAGCGTAATCAGCATCCAGAAATCTCTCGACATGAGCACGGTGCGGAGCGAGAGAGCGGGCGCCGGTGCGCTCTCAACCGAAGTTCTCTGATTACCCCGCTCTATCGGATGAGGCCGGATTGCGAGCAAGACCAGAGGCACAACCACAACCGCGTTGACCACCCCAAGGACCGTGTACGCCGTCCGCCATCCTATTGAGGCGAGGAACGATGTCAGCAGCGAGATGATAACAAGCTGCCCCGTACCATTACCGGTTATCGCCACACTGGACGCAAGCCCCCTGTTATTCGGAAACCACCTGCTCATCAGCACGCTGACCGGGGCCACCGTGGTCGCCGCGAAGCCGATAGCGTATAAGACACCGTACAGTGGAAATATCTGCCATCCGGCGCTTACGCTGCCTATCATACCGATCGCCAGCGCGCTTATAATCGCTCCCACCGACATCACCACCCGGATGCTGTACCGGTCTATCAGCCGGCCCACCACCGGCATAGCGAACGCGGACACGAGCATGAAGAGAGTCAGCGCCGACGACAGCGCGGATCGGCTCAGTCCCAGGTCTTCGGTCATGGGAACAAGCGCCAGTCCAAAGGCGAATCGCGTTCCGGTGCTGAAGAACAGCATCGCGAACCCTGTCGCCAGCACGACATGGGCATAGTTGAGACGACGCAATACAGACGACATGAAGTGAGGTGGCCTTTTCTTTCGGATGCGGTTGGCTCGCCAAGTGTACTACGATTGCCGCCCACTGACACGGCGGCGTGAGCGCGTATCGCCCCTATCAGTTTAGTCGGCGTTGCCTGTGGCGTGAAAGTCCCTTCCCCCTTGATGGGGGAAGGTTAGGATGGGGGTGAAATCCCCCTACCGACCAGATTGATACAGCATCGAGCGCGTATCGCACGATGGATAGGCAGAGCGGCGTATTCTACGCGCTGTGAAATGGCTGCGGCTAGTCGTCGAATCGGGGTGTGGGGTGGCGTTCCGACGGAGCGCGTCGTCTCCCATATGCGGAGATTAGATCTCGCAGAAGCGTCTTGTAGTTCTCGGTCTGGATGAGCGGCGTGGTCATTATTAGCGCGTCCTCGCGGTTGTCCGTGTAGTAGCCCTTGCGCAGGCCGCGCTCTGTGAACCCGTACTTCTTGTACAGATTCTGGGCCACGTGATTCGACACCCGCACCTCCAGTGTTACGTGCCTTAATTCGTGCTCTATCGCCTGCTCTATGGATGAGAGCAGAAGCAGCTCTCCGAGTCCGAGTCCCCGATACTCGGTCCGCACCCCTATCGAGACGATGTGCGCCTCGTCCACCATGTTCCAGATACCTACAAATCCGGCGATGAACTCCTCACCGGGCTGCCACGAAGGATTTCGCTGTCTCCATATCCGCCGCGCCGCGCCGCTAACCACGCGATTCAGCAGCGGGCGGCCACTATCGGAATGGCCGTCGGTGTAGGGAAGTGGTGGAAGGGCAGGATCCGGATGATCCCCATCGTCGTACCGCGAGAGCACCAGGTAGTGCGATATCTTGTTATTCAGTTCGCGGCGGAATGACGTTGAAGGAAACAGTGTAGGAAACGCGTCCTTTTCCACCTCGGAAATCTGGTTCAGGTCGCGTTCTTCCATGGGGCGGACTATGAAAGGTCTTGTCAGATGGTTGCTGAGTGGACTCATTACGCTGGAATCATATAGGTAAGTGAATCGCCTGGTGTAGTCGCTCAGGCTCGGGACTCGTCCCGAAGGTGCGGGTGCATATGCAGTCGCGCAGCCTTCAGAGTGTTGGACAGCAGCATGGCGATTGTCATGGGTCCGACACCGCCCGGCACCGGTGTGATCGCCGCTGCCTTTTCCCTCACCGGACGGTAGTCCACATCGCCGACCAGCCGGTAGCCTCGTCTGCGTTCGGGGGCGTCAATCTGGTTGATTCCCACGTCTATGACGACCACGCCCTCCTTCACCATGTCCGCCTTCAGGTAGCGCGGCTGTCCTATCGCCGCGATGATGATGTCCGCCTCGCGCGTTATCTCCTCCAGATTTCGGGTCCTGGTGTGGCAGACCGTAACAGTGGCATTCGCGCCGTCCGAACGCTGCATGAGAAGATTTGCAATCGGCTTCCCGACGATATTCGAGCGACCGAGCACTACGACGTTCTTGCCGGATGGGTCGAATCCGGTCCGCACAAGCATCTGCTGTATCCCGCCCGGCGTCGCGGGAATGAAGCGCGGCCTTCCTGCCATTAGAAGGCCCATGTTGAACGGGTGAAGGCCGTCCACGTCCTTGTTCGGGTTCACCGACTCTATCACCCTGTTCTCGGAGATGTGATCCGGCAGTGGAAGCTGAACGAGCATCCCATGAATGCGCGCATCTGCGTTTAGGCGGCGCACCGCGCTCAGAACATCGTCCTCGGTCGCGGTGGACATCTTGACCACCTCGGACACCATTCCCGCTTCGACCGCCGCGCGTTCCTTGTTGCGCACGTATACCGCCGACGCCGGATCATCGCCGACCAGCACGACCGCGAGCCCGGGTACGATTCCGTGCTTCGCTCGCATCTCCGCCACTCCTTCCGCCACCTCTGCCCTTATCTCTTCGGCCATAGGCGTGCCACGTATTATCGTCGCAGACATTTAGGGACCTCTGTATGTGTGAAATGAGACTCCGGGAGAGCGCGTCTCCACTCAGGGTATTATACACAGCCGTCCAGTATATAATAGGCGGCGCAAGTTCACACATCGAGGCCGAAAAGTGCTGATAGCCGGCGTTGACATCATCGAGATAGCCAGAGTGAAGCGCGTTTACGAGCGCTACGGAGAACGCTTCCTGCGCCGCATATACACCGAGCGGGAGGCCGCCTACTGCCGTGGACGCGCACCGCAGCTCGCAAGCCGGTTCGCGGCCAAAGAAGCAACCATGAAGGCCCTCGGAACCGGAGTTCGGGGAGTGCGCTGGCGCGACATAGAGGTCGTCAGGGGGAGAGGACAGGCCCCCAGAATCGAGCTTCACGGAACGGCCCAGGCGCGCGCCGATAGGCTCGGTCTGTCCGACATCGCGCTGTCACTCAGCCACTCCAAGGAGTTCGCGGTGGCATCTGTGATTGGAGAGAGCGAGAAGGGAAATATACTTTCTAGGAGTTGAAATGCTGTTTGTATCCATACTAACGTCCGACCGCGCGCGAGACCCGGAGCTATGGGCGACCATCTGGCAGGGAAATCCGCCACCTGGCATCAACCTGATAGGCGCGTACAATCTGGGCAACGACAAGCGAGTCTTCATATGGGAGGGCGAGTCCGTCGCGGACGCTCAATTCATGGACCGCTTTAACGAGGTCGGCGTTCTGGAGACATCCCCCGCGTTCGACCGCACACGCGGGTGGCGGGCCGCGTTCGCAAAGGATATTGACACGTTCAGGGAGAACCTGATGGCCGGGCGACCGTCCGCCGGGCACAGTGTAGAATCAACCGTTGACCTTAGAACTCGCGGTATGAACGCTCCCAACCGCCACGCGGCGCGCTTAGCCGCCAGAAAGTGGGTCGCCGAACAGGAATCGGCAGGAGGCTGAAAATGAGGATTGGAAATTTCATCGGAACGATGGGCGCCGCCCAAACCGTGCAAGGACAGGCACAGCAGGCGGTCGAGGCGGAGGCCGACGGCTTCGCGACACTTTGGACCGCGCAGGTGGCCGGAGTGGACGCCCTCACGATGCTCGCGCTCGCGGGCGACAGGACAGAGAGCATCGAGCTCGGGACCGCAGTGGTCCCGACCTATCCCAGGCACCCGATGGCCCTCGCCCAGCAGGCGCTCACCACCCAGGCGGCCTCCGGCGGTCGTCTTCTGCTCGGCATAGGATTGTCCCACAAGCCGAATGTCGAGGGCCGGTGGGGACTGTCGTTCCACGCGCGCGCCCGACACATGGAAGAGTATCTGACGATCCTGAACTCCCTGATGCACACCGGAAGCGTGGACTTCCAGGGGCAGCATTTCAACGTGTCCGGGGAAATCCAGCGCATGACTGACACGTCGCCTACGGTGTGCGTCGCCGCGCTCGCTCCAAGAATGCTGCGAATCGCAGGCGAACGCGCGAGTGGCACGATTACCTGGATGGTCGGCCCCAAGACACTGGACGAACACATAGTCCCGCGTATCACGTCCGCCGCTGAGAGCGCTGGCAGGCCCGCTCCCAGGGTATGCCTCGGTCTGCCGATTTGCGTGACCGACGACCGCCAGGCCGGATTCGAGGCTGCCTCCGGCTTCTTCGGTCGCTACGGCAACCTGCCCAGCTACCGCCGGATGCTGGACATCGAGGGCGTCGAGAGCCCCGCCGAAGTGGTGATCATCGGCAACGAGTCTGAGGTCGAGGCACAACTCAGGTCGCTCTCGGACGCGGGTGCGACGGACTACCTGGCGTCCATCTTCCCAACCGGAGACGATGCTGAGGCATCAGTGTCGCGCACACGCGATTTGTTGAAGTCATTGGTGGGGAAGGTATAGCCTCCCCGCCCAGTACTCCGTAGGGGCGCCCCTCTTGTGGGCGCCCCACGTACTATGTACAAATGAGGAACCTTGAATGTCCAGCGAAGTAGTCTGTCCCCAATGCCTGAGAGCGAATGAGGCGTCCAACACGTATTGTATTGGATGCGGGTACAGACTGACGTCAGGGGACGTAGGCGAGCGGGCGTCGCCTGATCGTGCCGAGGATGACCGCGAAATTCGTGCGGAGTTGGCCTCGGTACGAAACGAACTCGCACATGCCGCCGCATTGCTGCAACGTCTTCAGCGTCGCGTTGCGGAGTTGGAAAGCCGTCGTCGTCGCCCCGCCGCCCAACCTGATCATGTTCCCGATCTCCCAGAGACGAGTAGTGCGGAAATACCGCCGAGCCCTTCCACTCCGGTCTCCGAGGATGTGACTTCCGGCAGAGGAAGACCTGCTGCTCCGGGCCAGGCTACCGAGATCGAAAGCGGGGAGGCTCAGCCCGAAAGTCGTCCCGAACCCGTTCGAGATGCGGAAAGAGGGCCGCAACCGGCAGAACCGGCGGCGGGCAGGCGAGTCTCGGAACCCGTAGGGACCCGGGAGTCGGAATGGCCGGAATGGATTCGGATAGACTGGGAGCAGACCCTGGGAAGGAATTGGTTCGCTATCGTCGGCGCGCTCGCGGTTGTGCTGGGAATTGGGTTCTTCCTCAAGCTGGCGTTCGATAACAACTGGATCAACGATACGGGACGAGTGGCGCTGGGCGTCGCGGTCGGGCTGGCGCTGCTGGGAGGCGGAGAGTACGCCCAGAGGCGCGTTCCACGATGGGCGCAGCCGGTGACGGCTGGCGGAGCGGCCATCCTGTACCTGTCCATATACGCCGCCTTCGGGCTCTACGAGCTCATTCCTCCCGATCTGGCGTTCGCGCTGCTGGCCGTCGTGGTGGCCGTGGCGTCCTTGCTCGCGCTCCGTTATGAATCAATGGTCATCGGCCTTCTTGGAGTAGTAGGCGCGTTCATCTCGCCCGCGCTGCTGGGACCGGAACTGTCCGACATACGGCTGCTTGGCTTGTACATTCTGCTGGTTGACCTCGGGATTCTGGGTATATCCACATTCCGTAACTGGCGATGGTTCACGCTGGTGGGCTGGGTGGGGTCATACGGCTTGTTCGCCTACGGACTGGATTATTACCCCGGATTCGATCCCGTGCCGGCGCACATAGTTCTGACAGGGGTGTTCCTCACGTTCGCCGCGGCCACGCCGCTGTTCCATATTCTCTGGAGACGCAGGCCCGGCCCCGCGGACCTGAGTCTGATGAGCCTGAACGCCACCGGGTACTTCGCCCTTACATTCCTGATCCTATGGGACGGATACAGTGAATGGTTCGGGTTGATCGCGTTCAGCCTCTCCGCGTTCTACGGCTTGATAGCGCTTCTGGCGCTCAGGCGGAGCGGAACGTCGGCAAGGGTGACGGTGTTCTCTCTGGGGATCGCCGTCGTGTTTCTCACGATTGCATTCCCGCTGCAACTCGACGGCTACTCGGTAGCCATTGCATGGTCGGCGCAGGGCGCGATGTTCGTATGGATGGGCTTCTACCTGGGACGCTGGCAGACTCGCATGGTCGGGCTTGCCGTTCTCGCGCTCGCCGTGGCACATCTGGTTATTTTCGATTTATGGGTGGACCTCGATGAATTCACGCCCGTCCTGAACGGACGCTTTCTCACCGCCGTGATTGTCATTATGGCCTTCTATGCGGTCGGCCTGTTCTATTGGCGTGGCCGAGAGACGCATGGACGATTGGACGCAGAGAAGTTCGCCACCCCTGTCCTGTTGGGCATAGCCAACCTGATCACACTGGGGCTATTCAGCCTCGAAATAATTGACTACTTCGACAGCCGGCCATACGCCGAATATTTACAAAGTCAGGATAACCTGAAATTCCTCTCTCTGACTGTGCTGTGGGCGGTGTACGGCTCGGTCGTCGCGTTGGTCGGGTTGGCAAGAGACTATCCGATGGCAAGGTGGGCGGGCCTGGGTCTGCTGTCCATAGCTGTGCTGAAACTTCTGGGATTCGACGCCTTCAACGTGGATCTGGACCCGCTGTCGTTCATACCAGTACTGAACATTCGCTTCCTGGCCTTTGTGATAGTCCTCGCTCTGGTATCCGGCTTGGCGTTCTGGTTCGGGCGCGAGCGAGACCGCCTTACCGAGTATGAGGCTTACGTTTTCCAGAACCTGGTCATAGCCGCCAACGTGGTCGCGCTGTGGACGTTGAGCCAGGAAATCATCCACTACTTCGACAGCTTGGAGGCTAAGAACCAAAGCGACTACTTCAACGTCATGCACCTGTCGCTGACCGCGCTGTGGGCGTTGTACGGCTCGGTTGTCGTGTCGGTCGGGCTGCTAAGGCGACAGCCTGTGGTGAGGTGGGCGGGCCTCGGTTTGCTGTCCTTGGCGACCGTCAAGCTGCTGGGTTTCGATGCGCTGGAGGCGCGTCTGGACCCGCTGACTTTCATACCCGTACTGAACATTCGCTTCCTGATCTTTGCGATGGTCGTTGCGCTGGTGTCCGGCTTCACGCTCTGGTACAGGCGCGAGCGAGACCAACTCACCCAGGAGGAGGCATACGTATTTCCCATCTTGCTTGTAGCCGCTAATTTCATCGCGCTCTGGACGCTCAGCCAGGAGGTGATTCACCTCTTCGGCAGCCTCTCGGTCAGGAACGATGACACCTACTTCAATTCCACCCACCTGTCGTTGACTGTCCTGTGGGCGGTGTACGCGATGGGTGTGATAGGCGCGGGAATCTCCGCGCGCTCCAGGTGGGTGAGGCTGGCAGGGATGGGACTTCTGGCGGTCCCGGTCGCCAAGCTGTTCGTGTTCGACGTGTTCCTGCTGGATATGGAATATCGCGTAGCGGCGTTCCTCACCCTGGGCGTTCTGCTGCTTGCTATGGGGCTGGTGTACCAGCGTTACAGCCGACAGGTCAGAGGCTTCGTTCTGGGGAGACGCTAACTCTGCAAGACTCCCGCCGTCCGTATAGGCAGGGCTATCGCCTTGAGTCAGCGTGTCGTAGAATGTGCGAGATGAAATTCGAGTGACGCTTTCACAAATCAAGGAGCGATAGATGAAGGTAACGGCGATAAAGCCTTATTCAGTAAAGGGCGGAGACGGAGGAGCGTACTTCATCGTCAAGGTGGAGACGGACGAAGGGATATACGGACTCGGTGAAGTCGGCATTCGCAACTGGGGCGGCGCGATTACGCAGGCGATCATGCACCTCTCCGAAGCGGTCATAGGGCAGGACCCATGGAGCACTGAGCGCCTGTGGCAGCAGATGTTCAGGGGAGGCTTCTTCCCCGCCGACAAAGTCTATTGCTGCGCGATAAGCGCCATTGACATAGCCCTGTGGGACATCAAGGGCAAGTCGGTCAATATGCCGGTGTATAAGCTGCTCGGCGGGCCGGTGCGCGACAAGGTGGTCTGCTACCCGCACACCCAGGGACACACCAACGAGGAGCTTGTGGAGAACTCAAAACAGGCGGTGGCGGAGGGCTGGAAGTTCGTCCGCTGGGGACTGCCGGAGACGGGAGGCGTCCTCGAGTATCGCAGCGCGAACGACCCCCTCGGTCAGCCGGCACTTCTGGAGCCGGTCGAGTCGATTCGCTTGGCAGAAGAACAGTTTGCCCTGGTAAGGGAGGCTGTGGGCCCCGACATCCAGCTCTGCTTCGACGCTCACACGCGCCTCGACACTGCCCACATGGTAACGATGGGCCGCGCTCTCGAACCCTACAACCCGTTCTTCATCGAAGACCCTCTCAGGTCCGAGAACCCCGCGAGCTACCGCACACTGGCCAGGCACGTATCAGTGCCCATAGCGGCGGGCGAGCAGTGGGCGTCCAGGTGGTCGTTCCGCGAGGTCATCGAGGAAGAGACCATCAGCTATGCCCGCATAGACTTGTGCATAGTAGGAGGTCTGACGGAGGCTCTCAAGATTACCCACTCGGCCGAAACACACTACATAGACATCGTGCCTCACAACCCGCTCGGCCCCGTGAGCGCGGCGGCCTGCGTCAACCTGTGCATGGCGTCCACGAACGTCGGCGTGCAGGAGATGCCTCGGCGTCCGGGCAGCTTCGCCACTGACCTCTTCCCGCTCCAGATAGAGTGGGCCGACGGCTACTCATGGATTCCCGCCGACAGGCCCGGCCTAGGCGTTGACTTCGACGAAGACTTCGCCAAGGCCAACCCCGCGCCTCTGAACGGCTGGCCCCCCCAGCTAAGGCGCAACGACGGCGCGTTCACCAACTGGTAGGAGCCTTCAGTCATAAGAAATAACCCTCAGTCCGGTGGCATCTGGTATAAGCAATATGTTGGCGCCACCGGACTGAGATATTTCGTCAGCAACCCGCGCCACCCCCTCTTCACCGAGTTCAGGCACGAACGCATCCGCGTCCGACCAGCGCGCCTCCATAATCTGGTATCCGAGCGCACCTTCAATCGCTTCCCTGAGTGCGAAGCCACCGTGGGTTGTCAGGATAGTAACCCGCTTCTGGAAGGTTGGCGGCTCTTCAACTGGGCTTTCCGGCTGGAAAGCCTGGTCCGCGCGGTATATCCCCCAGTGATATGGCAGGAACAGCGCAGCCGTGAGGGTCGTGCCTATTGCGGGCGTTAGATCACGAAGCGTTTCTACCGATAGAGTTGCGTCGAGAAGGTCGCGCAGGACGACGAACAGCGTTCCGCCCCCACCCCCCAGGAAAGCCAGCGCTCCCGCTCCCATCACGGCGAATACGTAAACCCGGTGCGCCAACGCGGTCGCTTCTGCTTCCGGTTCCGTGTCAGCGGACAGACGCAGGCGTCGCCAGTAGTACCCCCATACCGGAATTCCTATGGCCAGCGTCGCAAGAATCGCCGCCACTGGCGACCTCCAGGATCCGCTGTCCCTGACGGTCACGCTCAGTCCGTCGGTGAAGACAGTCAGCGCCGTATTGAACACCATATAGGACGCCCATACGAACGCGGCGAGTCCCAGCGCGGCCATCAGATGATCGTAAGTCTGGCGGACTGGCGTGGCGTATTCTCCGACTGCCTCTGCCAGCATCCTGCGCCTGAACAGCACCCACGCCACAGCGCCGATGGCTGATATGACCAGAGCGACGGGCATATCTTCGAAGTGAAGCGAGGTGCGTTCCTCGGCGGCTCCCAGTAGCCAGGACAGCGCGGTAAACACCATGACCCCGGCGCTCGCCAGGGCGGTCGCTGCGCCACCTACGGATGCGAGGAACAGGAATATCCAGCGCAGAACCGACTCCCTGTCGCTCCGGGCGAATATGAGCCAGTGCGTCCAGTACACCGCTCCGCCCGCTATGGCGACGGACAAGTCGGTTCGCAGCGACTCGCGCGCCAGTCCTGTCTGCTCGGGCAGCGCTACCATTGCTAGGAACGCCGCGGAGTATCCATCTTTGAGCAGTGTGTTAACCATGGCGCCCGCGCCTACGGCAAACATTGCCCCACCCACGAACGCCGCGCCATACAGGTAGAGCCTGCGGATGCCGCGCGTCTCTACGGAATTCTGTCCCTCGGCGGACTCGATCCGCCAGTGGTATCCCCAGGCCATCGCCCATGGCAGAATGGAAGCCAGGCTGAATTCGGGGAACTCGCCGGCCATCGTCGCCCACTTGAGTATCTCGTAGGAGACGGCCATGAGGAAGCCGAGTGAAACGCCCAGCGTGAGATAGATGTACAGCTTTCTGACGACAGAGCTGCGTTCGACCGGCATCTCGGAGACGCTTCGCAATATGAACCGCCAGTGAATGAACCATATTGGCGGGGCTACGATCAAAAGCGAGAGCCCCCAGGCGAGCGTGCTTGACGATAGCGAAAGCGCCTTCCCATCGAACAGTGTGTTCAGCAAACTCTGGACAGTCAGAGAGACGCCGGTTATGAACAGCATCAGCGCGGCGAAGGAGATGGTGTAGAAGTAAAGACGCTTGAGCGTTCCCATCCCCGGATCTGGTTCGCTCTCTGAGTGCCGTCCCCGCCTGCTCCAGGCGTAGATGGCGTATGCGATCCCGCCCAGAATCGCAATCTGGGCCAGGATGGCGAACATCATGAATAGTGTTTCCGTCATTTTGGTTGCGTCCACCTGGCTTTTAGCGTTGCCACTAGTCTATGGGTCTTGGGTCGGAGGGGGATGGACCGTTGCGCGTGCACGAAAAGCGAGGCCACGGGTCCTGAGACAACTTCCACATTCCGTTAAACTGCTGGAGAGCGAAACTCACGTTGAAATCGTATTCCGACGGTCCGAACAAGCCGACGTCTCGGAATCCTGCGAATTTGATCTCTACGAATTTGACGTCGTTTAACGTTCGCACTTCTTCTAACGTAAGTCGCGCATCTTCAAGCCGTGGCCAGTGGGAGCCGATTTCGCCGAACATACCCTCGACAGAACATTTCTCTTGCAATTCCGGAGACAGGAAGTCGTATGCTGCCTGTAGGTCTTTTTCTTCGACCGCGCTCAGGTATCTCTGCACTGCGGCTTCCGGTGAGCCCGGCTCGAACTCCGCCTCCTCCTGGAGAGCGGCAGTGATCACACTGGCGACGATCAACACCGCCAGCGCCACTCCACCGCCTATCAGCCAAAAGTTATTCATGCCTGCTGTCCGTTCGATTCGTTGTGTGTTGTCTGTAAAGTATGCCACACATTGGACAGCGAGTCCTTAGGAACTGTTCTAATTGACACTCAATAGGGCCGTTGCTACACTGAATCCACCCTGAGACAGCGATTTTCCGAGCCCCCGAGTTCAGCGAGAACCGTCGCGGGGCCGAGCGATTCAACCCCTGCCGACGCTGCGGTAGCCCTGCCGAATCAACCGCCGAGGTACGCAAATGCCGGAAGGCTATGACATCAACTGGATAGCGGTATTGCTCGTTGCGGGAGTTGGACTCGCAGCCATGGGCGCTCTTTTCGGCGTGTCGTACATTCTCGCCCCCAAGCGATACTCCGAGCAGAAAGAGATACCCTACGAGTGCGGTATTCCGCCCGCACCGTTTACGTGGTCTCAGATCAATATTCGGTATTACGTGTTCGCTATCCTGTTCCTGATATTCGACGTGGAGGCGGTCTTTCTCTTCCCATGGGCCGTTGTCTTTCTAAAGACGATTCCAGCCGTCTTCTACGAGATGCTTATATTTATAGCGATACTATTCTTCGGCATCATATACGGGTGGCGCAAGGGGGTTCTTCAATGGAGATAAGGGAGATGAACCTGGGACAGGGCTACCGGCCCGGCAGGGGTAATTCGCCCGCAGACAGCGTGTTCAATCAGGTTCTGCCCAACGCGCTCACCGCCAAGTCGGACGAGTTGTTCGCTCTCGCGCGCAAGAACTCGCTCTGGACGCTTTCTTTCGGCCTAGCCTGCTGCGCTATCGAGATGATAAGCACTCACATGTCCCATCACGACCTGGACAGGTTCGGAGTCGTGACATGGCCGTCTCCCAGGCAGGCAGACGTGATGATAGTGGCAGGAACCGTTGTCAAGAAGATGGCCGACCCCATCAAGCTGCTCTACGAGCAAATGCCCGATCCCAAGTGGGTAATCGCCATGGGTAGCTGCGCGACCAACGGCGGGCCGTACTACCGCTCGTACTCCGTAGTCATGGGAGTGGACCATCTCATCCCGGTTGATGTGTATGTGCCGGGCTGTCCGCCTCGTCCGGAGGCGCTGATGCACGGGATAATGCAGCTCCAGGAAAAGATACAGAAGGACGCGGAACAGAGTGGCGCGGCGGACTAGACGGGAACCGCGCATCCCGGAGGCCCCGGTTGCTCTCGATCCGGCGGGAGAGAACCTCGCGTCGCTCGTCCGGGAGATATTCGGCCCCGATGCCGCCGGATTCGACGTTCATGTAGGCGCCGCCGTTGACGAGGTTACCCTGACCGTCAGGCCCGAGGACGTCCCGGCCGTGTGCGCCATATGCAAGAACGACCCGCGCCTGAAGTTCGACTACCTGCGCTGTCTGTCGGTGGTTGACTACGTGGAGAGCTCGGGAGAGTTCGAGATCAACTATCACCTGTACTCGCTGGACATCCGGCACAAGATGGTGGTCAAGACCCGGCTGCCGGAAGATTCCCCCGTTGTTCCGACGATAACCGGAGTGTGGGGCGGAGCCGACTGGTATGAACGCGAGAGCAACGACCTGTTCGGCGTCAGATTCGACGGTCATCCCAACCTCGTCCCACTGCTGCTGTACGAGGGCTTCGAGGGCTTCCCTGGCCGCAAGAGCTTTCCGTTCCATGATTATGACGAGTGGTAGAATGGGGATAGCCCATCGGGGAGTTGATGCGAATGGTTGCTCAAAAGAACAAATCAAAACTGAAAGTCGAAAAACTTACTGAAGATGATGTCAAGGATGAGTTGGCCGGATTTGAGTCCAAATATGGTATGACATCCACTGAATTTATTCGCAAGTACAATCGCTGTGAATTCGAAGAGGAGAATCTAGAATTCATGGATTGGGCAGGCTACTACTACATTGCGGGCCGTATGGGATTGCTGGATGAATCCGTGAAAGTGTAAATGCCGGATTCGCTTGCGCAGACATACGCGGAACGGATGCTTGAGATACTCTTAGGCGTGGATGGGGAGGAAGAAAGTTCACGGTTAAGGGACGCGGGTGAAGGTCTGGCGGTATTGGTGGCGACTCTAAGGTACCCGGACGGCAGTCGTTTGGCTATTCGGCTGATAATTGACATTTACCCCGGAAGGAGAATATGGAGTGTGTATTCCTTCCATTACATGACTTGGGATGGAGTGTGCATATTTCGGTACGATAACTCTCAATATCATCCTGAAGTGGACACTTTTCCTCATCACAAGCACGAAGGCCCGGACGAACACGTCGTCGCCTGCCGACAACCTAGTGTCAGAGTAATCCGGGACGAGATAGAGGCGTACCTGATCTCCTCTGCCGAATAGAGGTATTGCTATGATAAAGGTGATGTACAGGGCGGAGATGTTTCCTGAAGGTGATTGCTATGTCGGCTTGTGCCGTGAACTGGATGTGTCCAGCTTCGGCGACGGCCTTAAGGATGCCGCGAACTCGCTTCAGGAAGCCGTGGAACTGTTCCTGGAAGGATGTGAGGAGTTGGGAACGCTGGACGAGGTGTTGGAAGAGTCGGGATTTCAGAAGGCTGGCGACAATTGGAAGTTGCGTGAACGCATTAGTGAAAACAAGGTAGCGACTATTTAAGGGCCATGCAGATACAAGAGCAAGTTGCAGAACATGGCGACGCCCTTGACCTGATGGTCAATATGGGGCCTCAGCATCCCTCGACGCACGGGGTGTTCAGGCTTGTGATCTGGGTGGACGGCGAGAAGATAGCGCGGTCGGAATCGCACATCGGCTACCTGCATCGCGGCTCCGAGAAATTGTGTGAGGGAGAGCAGTACGCGCAGATCATCACGCTGTTCGACCGGATCGACTACGTGGCGAACCTGAACGGCGAGCTTGCCATCTGCATGGCTGCCGAAAAGCTGATGGAGGTCGAGGTGCCCGAGCGCGCCGAGTACATCCGTGTAATCCTGTGCGAGCTCAACCGCATAGCCAGCCACATGATGTTCTACGGGGTCTATGGACTGGACGCGGGCGCGATGACGCCCGTTCTCTACGGATTCCGCGAGCGCGAGCGGATTCAGGCGCTGTTCGAGTCCGTTACCGGCGCGCGAATGATGCACAACTACATCCGCATAGGCGGCGTGAACGAAGACCTGCCAGACGATTTCCAACTCAGGATGAACACACTGTTGGACCATCTGGAACGCGGAGTCGAGGAGTGCGACGAGCTTCTGAGCCAGAACGAGATGTTCCTGGCGAGGACGAAGGGGATAGGCGTCATATCGGCGGAAGAGGCGATAGACCTCGGAGTCACCGGCCCGCCACTCCGAGCCTGCGGTGTCCCTGAGGATGTTCGTATCTCCGAGCCGTACTCGATTTACGACCGCTTCGACTTCGGGATACCCGTAGGCTCTCAAGGCGACTGCTGGGACCGGTACTATGTACGGGTCGAAGAGATGCGGCAATCGCTGAAAATCGTGAAACAGGCGATGCGGGATATGCCCGGCGGTGAGATAGCCGCGAACGTGCGACGCATCGCCAGACCGCCAAAGGGGGAAGTCTATATACGCACGGAATCGCCGCGCGGCGACTTCGGCGTTTTCCTGGTGAGCGACGGGAGCGATAAACCGTATCGCGTAAAAGTACGAGCGCCGTCGTTCTGCAATCTCCAAGCCCTCCAGGCCATGCTGAGGGACGCTTACGTCGCGGACGCCGTGCTGATCCTCGGCTCGATTGACATTGTTCTGGGCGAGGTGGACAGGTGAACATTTCGCAGGTAGCGCTCTACGCGCTCGGCGGTGTCGCGCTGCTGACCTTCCTGTCTCTCGTTGTACTGGTGCTGACCTGGGCCGAACGGAAGGCTCTGGCCAGAATCCAGATGCGGATGGGGCCCATGCGTGTCGGATTTCACGGAACGCTCCAGCCCATAGCCGACGGCATCAAGCTGTTCACCAAGGAAGACATCCTGCCATCCTGGGCGGATAGGCGAATCTACTGGATAGCGCCTGTCGCTGTCTTCATCCCTTCGCTTATGCTGTGGGTCACGCTTCCCGTCGCGCGCGACCTCGTATTGCGGAATCTCGACCTGGGGCTGTTCTACATAACCGCCATTTCGGTTCTGTCGGTGATGGGTCTGATAATGGCGGGCTGGGGGTCGGCGAACAAGTACGCGATACTGGGCGGACTGCGCGCGGCGGGTCAACTCGTAAGCTACGAGATACCTTTCATCATGGCGATTCTGGGAGTGGCGATGCTGGCACAGTCCCTCGACCTCACTGTCGTCGTGGACGGACAGGCGAACTACGGATATGCTCTTGTTCAGCCGCTCGGACTGTTCCTGTTCCTGACGGCCGGACTCGCGGAGTTGGGCCGAACTCCCTTCGACATACACCACGCCGAGTCTGAGGTCGTTGGAGGCCCATTCGTCGAGTACAGCGGCGCCCACTGGGCCGCGTTCTTTCTCGCCGAGTATCTGAATACATTCACCGTTGCCGCGCTGACAGTGCTCCTATTCCTGGGTGGTTGGCGGTGGCCCGCGATGCCGTTTGAAGGCGTCGCACACTCCACCCTGTCGGTCGTGTGGTTCATGGTCAAGACCGCGCTGGTGATATGGCTCATATTCTGGATACGCGGCACCTACCCAAGACTTCGGATAGACCAGCTGATGTCCTTCGGCTGGAAGATGCTCGTTCCGCTATCGTTCCTGAATATAGTCGCAACAGGGGTCGTCCTGTTCTACAGATGGCCGCTCTGGGTACTAACCGTCCTGTCTCTGGTATTATTGGGGGGAACGGTCTATGTCATCTTCCGAGGGCCGCGCGCAAATGCCGAGCGCAACACGGTCACCGTGTACTCGGCCAGCAGCCTCCGGCGATAGGTTAGTTAAGCAATGATTGGATTCCTCGAAGGGCTGGCGGTAACGCTGAAGACGGCGTTTCGTAAGCCCGTTACAGATCAATACCCCGACCCGCAGGAGCGGCACCAGGTTGCCCCTCGCTATATGGGCTTCCCTGCGCTGCTGTGGGATGGCGATGTTCCGGAGCCGTACTGTACGGGTTGCATGGTATGTGTGCGCGCGTGTCCGACGCAGTGTATGAGCGCGCAGATGACCGACAATCCGAAATACGAAGAGGAAAAAAGTCGCCGGCGCAAGATTATAGAGACATTCGAGATAAATCTGGGCCGGTGTATCTTGTGCGGCATATGCGTTGACGTTTGCAACTTCGACGCGATAGAGATGAGCCACGAACACGAGCTGAGCAAGTACCAGCGAAACGGCAACCGGGTTGACTTGGATACTCTTCTCGATATGGGCAAGCGCTTCCAGTCGGAGACCGGATGGGTCCCGACCAACCCCGGTAAGAACAGCGGAGTTCCGGTGAAGAAGACGGAGCGGCCCCGGACGCCCGCCAAGAAGAATCCGAGCCCGACAACGTGAACAGCGAACCTAGCCTCTAATGATTTCCCCGTCCCTCGCCTTCTTCTACGTCGCCGCTGCGCTGGTCGTCGCGGGTGGGCTGGGCGTGGTGTTCACGCGAAACATCGTCTATGCGGCGTTCGCGCTGCTGGCGTCGCTTCTGGGAGTGGCGGGAGTGTTCCTTCTGATGTTCGCGGAGTTCCTTGCCCTCGTCCAGGTGTTGATCTACGGCGGAGCGGTGGTGATAGTCGTGCTGTTCTCGCTGATGCTGACCCGGATTCAGGATTTCGAGAACCTTACCGACCATCGCCAGTGGCCGTTGGCGGCAGTCATCTCTATCGGCGTATTCGCGCTGCTTGCGGCGTCCGTAGTAACGACCGGAGTTCGCACGACGACAGAACGACAGAGCGTCGGGTTTTCTGCACTTGGTGAAAGCCTCTTTACCGACTGGGCCGTCCCGTTCGAGGTGGCGTCTCTTGTCCTGCTGGTCGCGCTCATCGGCTCGATAGTCCTGGTGCGAACCTTGGGAGGGCGCGATTGATAGAACTGGCGCACCTTCAGATACTTGCCGCCGCGCTCTTTTCCATCGGGCTTTACGGCGTGCTCGCGCGTCGCAGCGCGGTACTGATTCTCATGTCAATAGAGCTAATGCTGAACGCGGTCAACATCAACCTGATAGGCTTCGCCGCGTTCGTTGACTTCGGAGAGGCGCAGAGGGCTCTGGGACAGGTGCTCGTCATATTCGTGATAACGATAGCCGCCGCCGAACTCGCGCTCGCCATAGCCATAATACTCAGGCTGTACCGCAACCGAAGTTCGGTAAACGTTGACCAGATTGATAGTCTGAAGTGGTAGCCGGCACATATCATCGCAGGCTGGAGGGCAGAACTCTCCATCGGCTACCGCGTCAGTCGGTCATGTGCGGCCTGGACACAAACGGCGGGCCGGTCTAAACATGATTCCAATGACCGAACAGATAGGGACAAACTGGGCATGGGCGATTCCCACCCTGAGCGCCGTCGCGTTCTTCATTGTGCTGCCATTCAGGCGATACCTGCCGCTGCAGGGCGCATTCGTGTCCATCCTGGCTATCCTGTTAGGGTTTGGTTTGTTCTGGTTCGTGCTGGGCGGTCTCTTGAGCGGTGGAGCCACGGCTTACGGCTTTGATTGGCTCAGAATCGGCGAAACGACTATCGGTTGGGGCGTTTGGGTTGACCAGATATCGGTGACGATGCTCGGGCTGGTGACGTTCGTCGCGCTGTTGGTACAGGTGTATTCGCTGGGGTACATGAAGCACGATGGGCATTACGATCCCGGCCTGGGGCGATACTACGCTTTCCACTCCCTCTTTGTGGCCGCGATGCTGACTTTGGTCTTGGCGGATAACCTGCTCTTTCTATACATAGCATGGGAACTTGTGGGGCTGGGCTCATACCTGCTCATCGGCTTCTGGTACGAGCGCCGTTCCGCTGCGGAGGCGGCGAAGAAGGCGTTCGTAACGACGCGTATCGGCGACGTGGGACTGCTAATCGGCATCATCCTGCTGTTCAGGGCAACCGGAACATTCGACATATCCACCATCATCCACATTGCCCAGAATGGCGGAATATCAGATGCGACGCTGACAGCCTCGGCCCTCCTGATTTTCATGGGCGCGATGGGCAAGTCGGCGCAGTTCCCGTTCCACGTGTGGCTACCGGACGCGATGGAGGGCCCGACTCCGGTGAGCGCGCTAATACACGCGGCCACGATGGTCGCAGCCGGAGTGTACCTTGTAGCGAGGCTCATGCCGCTGTTCGAGCTGGACCAGGCGGTTCTTCTCACTGTGGCGTCGGTGGGGCTGTTCACCTTCATCTTCGCAGGGACCATCGCGCTGGTGGTTACGGACATAAAGCGCGTACTGGCCTACTCGACCGTCAGCCATCTGGGACTGATGATGCTCGCGCTGGGTTCGGGCGGTGTGGGGGTAGCGCTGTTCCACCTCGTGGCGCACGGCGTATCCAAAGCGATGCTGTTCCTGGGAGCGGGCAGCGTGATGCACGCGATGGACGAGGAGACGGACATCCGCAAGATGGGCGGCCTGTTGAAACCCATGCCCATAACGGGATGGACGTTCATCATAGGAGCGGCATCGCTGGCGGGAGTGGTTCCTCTCGCGGGCTTCTTCACTAAGGACGAGGTCCTGATACACGTACTGGAGCATCTGCCGCCATTGTATATCGTTCTGGCGCTGGCGGGCGTGGCGCTGAGCGCGCTCTACATGGCGCGGGTTACGTTCGTGGCATTCCTGGGTCAGCCAAAGTCCGACCACTCGGATGTGCATGAGTCGCCCGCGAGTATGACCGTACCGTTACTGCTGCTCGCGCCGTTCGCGGTGGGAGTCGGAATCCTTGCTTTCGGGCTGTGGGAAAGCTATCACGGGTTTGCTGCGTTCATTGAAGGGAAAGGCGAGTTTCATCTAGTCCTGTGGCTCAGCACTGCGTCTCTGGTGCTGGCCGGAGCCGGCATCGTGGTGTGTTGGCTGGCCTACGTCAGGGGACGCCTGTCCGCCACGGATATATCCGCGCGGTTCGCGCCCGTTCACAGGATGCTTGTCAACAAATACTACGTGGACGAGGCGTACCAATGGGTAATAGACAGGGTAGCGCTCGCGCTGGCGCGGTTCGTAGCGGTATTCGACAGGGCGGTGGTGAACGATGTGGGCGTTGACGGGCCGGCGGACATGGTGAAGCTATCGGGTCTGCGCCTGAGGTTCGCGCAGACCGGAAGGATATACAACTACGGGATGGCAATGGCGGCGGGGGTTGTGATTCTGGCGCTGATCTGGTGGGTGGTTCTGGCCTGACATGAACGGACTCGACTCATACGCGCTCCTTCTTATCGTCGCCATTCCGATGGCGGGCGCGGGCCTGCTTGTTCTGATACCCGGCTCCCGCGTCCTGGCGGTACGACGATTTTCGTTAGCCGTCGCACTGTTGACGATGCTGCTGTCGGTCTATGTCTTCCTCGCGTATGACCACTCGGCGGGTGGGATGCAGTTCGAGCGTATATGGAAGTGGCTCGAAATTCCTGGGCCGTGGCCGATGGGGGAGAGTGGGATTACGCTCAGGCTCGGGGTGGATGGGATTTCGGCGCTCATGGTGCTGTTGACGGGGATCGTGCTGTTCACCGGTGTCCTGATTTCATGGAACATCGAGGACCGCGCCAAAGAGTTCTTCGTACTGTACTTGCTGCTGCTGTCGGGCGTTTTCGGCGTGTTCGTCACGCTGGATATGTTCTTCTTCTTTTTCTTCTATGAACTCGCAGTGATGCCGATGTACCTGCTCATCGGCGTATGGGGGAGCAGTTCCACTTTCCCGACCTTCATTCGCACCAAAGAGTACGGCGCGATGAAGCTGATGCTCTATCTTGTCGCGGGGAGCGTGCTCATCTGGATCGCTTTGCTCGCCATCTTCGTGGAGGCCGATCTGGGGACGTTCGACCTGATCGCGCTCCAGGATGCGACGTTCTCGGAGGGATTCCAGCGAGTATTCTTCCCGTTCCTGGCTATCGGGTTCGGGGTGCTGGCAGGTCTATGGCCGTTCCACACCTGGTCGCCCGACGGACACGTCGCCGCACCGACAGCGGTGAGCATGGTCCATGCCGGAGTGCTGATGAAGCTGGGGGCGTTCGGCATCATTCGAATAGGTATGACGCTGATGCCGGAGGGAGCGGAATTCTGGATGCCCGCGCTCATAGGACTGGGAACGGTAAACGTAATCTATGGCGCGTGGTCCGCGATGGGGCAGACGGATCTCAAGTATGTCATCGGCTATTCGAGCGTCAGTCACATGGGCTATGTCCTAATGGGAATCGCGACGCTGCACGTCCTGGGACTGAACGGCGCGGTGCTGCAGATGTTCAGCCACGGCGTTATGACAGCGCTGTTCTTCGCAGCCGTAGGTGTCATCTACGAAAAGACGCACACCCGTGACATTGGGATTCTGAACGGACTGGCCAAGCGGATGGGCGTTACCGCGACCCTCTTTGCAGTCGCGGGGTTGGCCTCGCTGGGACTGCCCGGCCTGAGCGGGTTCGTGGCCGAACTGCTCGTGTTCCTCGGTCTCTTCCAGACGTATCCGGTTCTGGGAATACTCGGAATCATCGGCGCGGCGATCACGGCGGTTTACATATTGAGACTGATGGCAAGGGTGTTCTTCGGACCTCTGAGCGAACAGTGGTCGGGCCAGACAGACGCGACCGTTCGGGAGAGGTTCTCTATGTTGGTACTGGCCGGGTTCATACTCCTGGTCGGACTATTCCCGTTCCCGTTCATACGTGTGATAGAGGGCGGTGTTATAGACATTCTCGCGCGATTCGGGGGGGTGGGATGAACAACAACTTCCTGCTCCTCACCCCTGAGTTCATGGTAACCGGGCTTGCGTTCCTGGTACTTACACTGGACTTCTTCCTGCGCGAGAACCGGAAACATCTGCTCGGCTACGCTGCTGCGGCCGGACTTTCGATCATCTTGGCCGTTACGCTCATCTACCAGTGGAACATAGAAGACAGCCTGTACGACGGCCTTGTGGTCGTTGACGCCTATTCCCTTCTGTTCAAGGCAGTGTTCCTTGTCATGGGCGTGGTGGTTATTCTGTCCTCCGTAGAGTATGTCCGGCGGAACCTGAGCTACGCGGGCGAGTACTACGGCATACTGGTCTTCACTATCGTGGGCATGATGCTGATGGCAGCGTCCGGCGAACTGCTGACGGCGTATATCTCGCTCGAACTGCTTAGCTTCGGACTCTACGTGCTCGTCTCATTCGACAGGTACAATCCCAAGTCGAATGAGGGCGGCACGAAGTACATACTGCTCGGAGCGGTGTCCTCTGCGCTGCTGCTGTACGGGATAAGCCAGATATATGGTCTTCTGGGAACGACGCGATTCGACGGAATCTCCGAGACGCTTGCGGCGGCGGGCAGTCTCAGCCCCGGTGTGGTGGTCGGGCTTGTGTTGATAATCGCGGGTCTCGGATTCAAGGTGGCCGCAGTGCCGTTCCATATGTGGGCACCCGACGCTTACGAAGCTGCGCCGATACCGATTACCGGATACCTGGCCGTGGCGTCGAAAGCCGCAGCGTTCGCTCTGATACTCAGGCTGTTCACCCAGGCGCTCATGCCGGTCGCGGATGAGTGGCAGATGATACTCGTGATCATGGCCGCGCTGACCATGACCCTGGGCAACCTGGTCGCGCTGGCGCAGACTAATCTCAAGCGACTGTTGGCATATTCCAGCGTAGGCCATGTTGGATACCTGATGATGGGTGTCGCGGCACTCGCATCCGTGGGACCTGACGGCAGGGTTGGTACGCAGATCTCGCATCTCGCCTCGAACGGGCTGATGCTCCATATCGTCGCCTACGGAGTTACCAACCTAGCCGCATTCTTGGCGATAGCGGCTTTCTACAACGCCACCGGACGAGACGACATTCCGGGACTTGCGGGAGCGGCGCGCAGGTCGCCCTACCTGGCGATGGTCATGTCGGCGTCGGTGTTGTCGCTGGCGGGCCTACCGATATTCGCCGGATTCGTGAGCAAGTTCTACCTGTTCAATGCGGCGGCGGTCCAGGGACTGCTGTGGCTGGCCGGACTCGCTATATTCACCAGCCTCATATCGTTGTACTACTATCTTCAGATTCTGAGACAGATGTACATAGAGGAGCCGATAGACGGTAGCGCTATTCGGCTCCCTCGGCTGACGGTGGGACTACTTGGGGTATTGCTGGTGGGCATGGTTGTGCTGGGTGTTTATCCCGGGCCCATGATGGACGCGATTCAGCACGCCAGCGACGCACTGACGAATTCATTCGGATTCAGGATGGTCGCACAGGTTCCCATTAACTGAGAAATGCTAAAATTACCGATTAACGCGAATTCACACTAGACACGAGGAGATTTGATGTCGGAAGAACAATATTCCAGCGGAATGGTTGTAATCGCGCACGCCGACGACGCCGAGTACGGGTGCTCCGGCACGGTAGCCAAGCTGTGCGCTGAGGGGTGGGACATGACCTACGTCCTGTGCACCGACGGCAGCAAGGGCAGCGCGGACCGTGAAATCACGGAGGCGGAACTGTCCGAAATTCGGAGGGTTGAGCAGATAGAGGCGGGCAAGGTGCTCGGCCTGAAGGATGTGGCTTTCCTGAACTACCCGGATAGCTACCTGCTGCCGACGCTGGAAGTAAGACGAGACATAGCGCGAGAGATTCGACGATACAAGCCGGACGTTGTCATCTGCCAGTATCCGATGCGGATCTTGGATGGCGGATGGGGCGTCGGACACCCAGACCACATGGCGGCAGGAGAGGCCGCGCTAGCTGCTGTATTCCCCACGGCCCGCGATCACATGACTTTCCCCGAACTGCTGGAAGAGGGGTTTGAGCCGCATAAGGTCGCCGAGGTCTGGATAATGGGACACCCGGAGCCGGACATCTTCGTTGACGTGACCGACCACATGGTGACGGCGGTCAAGGCGCTGGCCGCGCACACGACGCAGACTGGCGGACGCCCTTACGAAGAACTACTGCCAAGGATGAAGGAGTGGCGCAGGGGCCGCTCAGTCGGCAAGGGGATGCTCTATTCCGAGTCGTTCAAGCGGATAAGTTTCCGGCGATAGCGGGGCGTTCTATCGGATACCGGATAATCGGGCGCGTTCACCAGACGCAGCGGATAAGGCTCTGGGTTCTTATCTGGCGGTCGCCGGAGATTATTGATACTTCTTCGTTTGCGTCGTCTCTAGCAATCAGAGCGGTCGCCATGATTATCATGTCGTGGATGTCCGACCACAGTCTGTACACGCTTCTCAGGGGTTCCAACGCAGGGTCCCTGAGTCGTTGGACAAGGTCCATATCGAAGCTCATCACCGACATCCTCATGTCTCGAACGACCTGCAATATCCGGTCGAAGGGGGCGAAGTCGCCTCTCTGTTTGCGGTCCATATCCCATGCCTCGGCGAGTACGATGGTGGGCACTACTAGGCGGTCGTCTGATTCAATGGCCTTGTCAATGGTATCCTTGGCTCGCTGGGTTAGGCGTGGGCTGCCGGAGACGCGCCATACCAGCGTGTTGGTATCAAGGACATAGATCATACGGGGAACCACTTGGTCTTATACTTGATGGCTTCTATGTCCTCTTCTGTTATCTCCATCCCTTTCCATAAGCCTTCCAAGTCAATCAGACTGCCCTTCGGGGACGGCACTTTCAGGCCGAGGTATCTCAGCATACGGATGGACGCTACGCTGTCCAGGTTGTACGCGGGGTCTTCACACACATCTAATAAGTCTGGACGGTTTATGTTATCCAGCTTGCTGGCCACGACCGCGTATTCTAAGGATTTATCTTGGTTGCGTTCGCGGTGGGTTACACCGAGTGCTACCACGTAGGGCGCGGCATCGAAGCCTTTGACATCAGGGCCGTAGAGCGTTTGGTACTTGGCGATGATTTCAGCCGCGACTTTCTCTTGTTCAGAGTCCAGATCGTGGAACAACACGGGGTTGGCCTCGGCCCAGGCCAAAAGCCCTTCGTCCGCTTCTCGACGCAATTCTTCCAGCGCCTGAGCGGGAGCGATAGCGACTTCTGAGGCCGCCAACCGCCCGAGACACTCCCACACCTCTGGGAATTCATCCGGCCGATAGAATTTCCATATAGCCGACAGTCCACTGGCGTCGAGGCAATATATGTAGTTATCGCGCTTCAGCCTTTGATCCATGCCCCATAATATCGTGCGAATATCGGGGTCGCTGTCTTTGTAGCTGTCGCGCGTCAACGGCATCGCCTTGGCCGCGCCTTTGAGAAGACCGCGCGACATGATTATTCTCCGCGCTTGTTTCTCAGGCCCGCGAGCACCTCGTTCAGGCTGCCGGATCGGAAGCCCTCGAGGTCGAGAGTAACGTATGAGTAGCCTATCGAGCGGAAGTAGGCGGTGACCTTCTCGCGTGTGGCCTCATCGGTCAGCATGAGGAAGTCGGCTGGCTCGACCTCGATGCGAGCTATCGTGTCGTGGTGGCGGACGCGGAGTTGACGGATACCTATCTCGTCGTGCAGATACTCCTCAGCCTGAGCGATGCGTGTTAGGGCTTCGACGGTGACGGGTGTGCCGTATGGGATGCGGGAGGAAAGGCAGGCCTGGGCGGGCTTGTCCCAAGTGGGCAGGTCCATCTCGCGCGACAGCGCGCGTATCTCTGCCTTCGACAGGTCGGCTTCCACCATAGGGCTGCGGACTCCGTACTGCTTGGCGGCGTTGAGGCCGGGGCGGAAGTCGCCGAGGTCGTCCGTGTTCGTGCCGTTGGCGATGTGCTCGTAACCCTCGTCTTCGGCATACCCGGCGAGGTAGGTGTAGAGCTCGTCCTTGCAGAAGAAGCAGCGGTTCGGGTTGTTCTGAGCGTAGTCTTCGCGCTCAACCTCGTGCGTCTCTATGACCCTGTGATTCAGTCCGATGCGTTCCGCCAGTTCAATCGCTTCGCGTAGTTCGGATGGCGCAAGGCTCGGCGACTTGGCGGTAACGGCGAGTGCCTTGTCGCCAAGCGTCTCATGCGCCGCCGCAGCCAGAAACGCGCTGTCCACCCCACCGGAGTAGGCCACGATGACGCCGTCCATCTCGCGCAGGATGGAGCGAAGGTTGTCCATCTTCCAGCTGGTCGTCTGTCTGTCTATAACCTGGATCTCGGTCTGGGTGGTCATTGTGCTGTCTCCGGGGGGACTGGCTGAGTGTAGGATACATTATACACCCTGCGAACTAGGGCGCTATCCCGATGATGACCAAGGGGACAGCCGGGATGTTGCGTCCCTGCCGCAGAATGTTGAGAAGGTCGCGTTCATAGTACGGCACACCAGACGACATTTCCCTCTCAAGTTCCTTCATCGGCAGGATTTCGATCCCGATGTCGATAACGTCGGAAATATAGAACGCCATGTGTTTTACGAACAAGTCGTGCGCCACAAAAGCGTACTTACCGAACTGTACTTCAACCGCTACACGGTCCTTGACGAAGTCGGTCTGATTGTAGGAGGAGATCGCCTCGTGTCCCGATTCTTCAATCGTCTCTTTCTGCATATCTGGCGGGAGACTGACGATCCTGCGAATGGTCCTTGCGTCTGTGGTCGTCCAGAAACTCTGTCGTCTTTGCTCCCATCCTCTCTGCTTGAATGCCGATCCGAAAGCCTTATTCATGTCTATGGGAGAGTATAGTTTTCGTCCTGCCCGCGTTCTTTCTCTGGACACTTTTGTGCGACAGGATTCTGCATCTACCGATCCGATTACTTCCATTATCTCGTCCCAGAGTTCACTCTGACGGTATCGTAGAGCCTCCTCCCCGTTCAGGTGGGAATAGCGAGAGACGACACGCATCAGTGCCCACCATTAGGCTGTGTGGGATCGTAGACAGGCTTTCCCATTGGGCGGGTTTTGAGCGCGCCCGCTTCCAGGGCGTGAACCCTGTCCCAGGCTATATCAACGTACTCTTGGACTACATCGCATCCGTACCCATAGCGACCGTGCATCAAAGCGGCGATTACCGACGACCCAACTCCCATGTACGGATCCAGTACCGAGTCACCCGGATCGGTCATGGAGAGTATCAGGCGCTCGACAAGTTCTACGGGGAACTGGCAGGGATGTATGGTCTTCTCGACATGGTTGCTCTTGACGTTGGGGAACATCCACACGTCGCTTGGATTCTTGCCCTTTGGGTTGCCGGACAGCTTGCCGATGTTCGGCCCTTTGAAATGCCGCTTATTAGGATACTTGGACGGCACCCTGATAGGGTCGAGGTTGAAGGTGTAATCGTCGGTCTTGGTGAACCAGTTGATCGTTTCGTAGCGCCCAGACAATCGCTTGGACGAGTGTAGTCCGTGTCCGAAGTGCCAGACGATACGGTTTCGCATCTTTAGGCCGTGCCGCTTGAACAGTGGGTAGAGCATTACGTCCAGAGGAACGACTTCACCGTTGTCCACGTAATTGCCGACCTGCCAGCAGAGCGAGCCGGTTCGGTGGAGAAGTCTCACACACTCCTCGATAACCCGCTCCTGGCTTTGCAGGTAGTCTTCCATTGGAGAGCGTCTTTCGTAGGACTTGCCGATATTGTACGGCGGCGAGGTCACTATCAGCTTCATGGAGCCGTCAGGGAAGTCTCGCATGAACTCGATGTTGTCCTGGCAGGCCATGGTTGCCTGCGGCTCACGCTCGGCAGGCGCAGGGCGAGATTGCTCCTGAGCCTGGTCGTAGGCAAGTTCAAGTGGTACTTGGCCCAGTCTCTCAGGCTTCGGCGGAACTTCTATACTGCGGAGTTGAATTGCCATTGGGTGATCCGCCTTCCCTGTCTTACTCCTCCATCATCGCTTGGATGATCGCCTGCATCTCGCCGATGTAATGCTGATAGCTGCGGTTCTGGTAGCCGAGGACCTTCTGGGACTCAGCTGTGTCGTACCAGTCCACCCAGCCCGGAGCGTCACGGTATGTAGCCATTTCGATGGGCGCGCCCATCACGTCGAAGAAGTCCTTCACGTAGTCGCGTCCGTATAGCTGCCACGTCGGGCCGCCACCGATATTGAACACCCTGTGTCCGTCGCCCGCCGCGTCCGCCGACGCGAACAGTGCGTCCGCAACGTCGTCGCGGTGCACCATCTCGACGCGCTGATCTTCCATGAACGGCCACGGGTCGGGCGGCTCCAGGAAGGCAGGAACGGCTATGGCGGCTATCCGAAGCGAGATCGTGTTGCCCAGCGACGACCCGTGGATCAGCTTCTCGCCCTCTATCTTGGAGTCGGCGTATATGTCTATCGCGCTCTGTGAGTGGGATGTGGTCACCGGTGGATCTTCCACGCTGGTGTCACCGTATGTGCTGATGGAGGACGTGAACACGAGCCGCGCGTTGGGATTCGACTGTTCCATCGCGGTTATGATGTTCTGCGTGCCGCCTACGTTCACTCTGAGGGTGACGTCCCTGTTGCGTTCGCTGTTTGGAGGGAGAATCGCAGCCAGGTGCAGAACGGCGTCCACGCCCTTGACGGCTTTCTTCACGCCATCGGCGTCGGTGATGTCGCCGCGCACTATCTCTATGCCGTCCCTGTCTTCGAGTCCGGAGAAGTCCATCATGGGCAGGTCGAATACGCGAACCGCGCGGCCCGCCTCGGCGAACATCTCCACGAGTTGGCGACCGACGCTGCCCGCGCCTCCGGTGATGAGTACGGAACCGCTCATGTGAGTGTGGTTCCTTTCATTCCGGCCTTTTCGATGACGTCCTGGGCGCTGGCTATGAGCTTGGTCAGTTGCGGGCCGAAGTCGTCCCAGTTGCCCTGCTCCTTCAGGCTGAGCAGAGCGTCGGCGTCGCGCATGGCGGTACGGGTGGGCGGTATCGAGGGCATAGTCTTGAAGAAGAAGGTGCCGCTGACCTCATCGAACTTCTCGACTATCTCGACGACCGAGGTCTCCCATGCGGCGTCCTGCGCTCCCAGGCCGTCCGCTATCCGCTCGCAGGTCGTTATGCTCTGATCAAGCATCTCCTGTCCTGACTGTGGCATCTGTGTTACTCCTTGAGTGTATTTGTGGTTATATTTTGACGCCGATTCAGGCTTGCGTCAATCCTGGAGTGGCGCGTCCCCACTCGGGATCGTCGCCAGCGAATCTGCGAATCGCGGCTATCAGGGCGTACACGACCGGGGTGTCCAGCGCGGCTAGGCAGACCTTCACGAGGTACTGTCCGATGAGCATCGTCGCCAGCACGTTGCCCGGCACCGTTCCGGCGAACGCGATTGTGATGAACAGGGCGGTATCTATGCCTTGGGACATCATCGTGGAGGCGTTATTCCTGAACCACAGGTGGCGTCCGTCGGTCCTTTCCTTCCAGAAGTGGAAGGCGAACACGTCGAAGTTCTGACTCACGAGGTAGGCGACCATGGAACCCGCGACGATGCGGGGGACGCTGCCGAGGATGAAGTCGTAGTGATCCTGTCCACCGTCTGCCACCCAGAAGCCGGCGCCCGGGATTATCTTGCCGAAGTAGATCATCGCGAGCATGAGGATGCTGCACCCGAACCCAAACCAGACGATGCGGGTCGTTGTTCGACGTCCGTACAGCTCGGAGATTGTATCCGTAAGCAGGAAAGTTATTGGGTAGGTGAACGAGCTTACCGGCAGTACCCATACGTTATCAATCAGCCAGTCGTCGGGAATTATGGGAACGTCGAAGGCGAACAGCTTTATGGCGATGATGTTGGCGACGACCAGTGTGGTGATGAAGGCCATGGCCAGGGCGGTGAGAATCACTTTGAGACTCCTTGCGAGATGGCAGGATGGCGTGGGCGCGCCTCGTGGATACTGACCCGAACGGGCAAACCACAGCGGGGGCGTCCATCATACAGGAAGCGCCCCCGCGTATTATTTACCGGATTATTCGCGCGATTCTAGTCGTCGTCAGCCGGGACTAGTTCTTCGATCTCCTCCAGAATGGAGTAGCCGTTGACCTCGTCCTCGTAGTGATGCTTGACCTTCTCGATGTCCACCTCGTCGTTTCGGGCGAAGCCCTTGCCGTCGTGGCGGTCATACGGGAACGGCATGAAGCGCTCGAAGTTCTCCATGAAGCGCTGGCGGCTGGGCCTGCGGTCGTAGGGGAACTTGTGGTTGTCCTCCGGCTCCGGCTCCACGTCCACCAGTTCGTAGTTGCGGCTGCCGAGTCCTATCTCGTGGCCGGTGTTGATCGAGGTGACCTCGCTCTGCGAGTGGAAGGTGGCAGCGGCGGCCTCGAATTTGCGGTCGCCCGGATGGTGGGCTTCCATCAGCTCGGCTGCCGATCCCGGCATACCGGCGGAGCGCTTGGCCGCGTCCACGCAGGCCATGTCAATCGCCACCGCGTCCGTGGAGGCGAAGACACCCAGGTGCGGCACGATGGGGATGTCGGCGTGGTTGGCGCAGTCGCAGCGAGGCGAAACGTCTATCGCCATGTTGATGTAGCCGACCTTGCCCCTGAGAGCCTTCTCGACCCCCAGGCAAGCGTCCGCTATGGCGATGTCCACAGCGTCGAAGTTGATCGGAGGAATCTCCAGGATGCCCCTGCTGCCCATGACGCCGAAGCAGCCCAGGCAGGTGGCGCACTTCTCGCGCTCCCACTCTATCTCGTCGTCTTCGTTGATGTGCCACAGGTTGTATGGGCAGCAGTCTTCCAGGATTTCCCAGTCCGGCGTGTTCGCCTTGCCCTTGAAGGCTTCGGGATGGAAGACGGCGGCGGCTCCAAGTCCGTACTTGGGGTGTCCGCCCATGTGGACGTTGAGCTTGCCGCGCTTGGACTGGGCGCCGATGCCCAGGTTTTTCAGCGCGCCGCCGATGACGCCCATCGAGTGGCCCTTGAAGTGGGTCAGCGCGATCAGTACGTCGGCCGCGGCTATCGCCTCGGCCACGTATGCCTCTTTCAGCAGGTAGCCTTCGGGGATATCCACCCTGAAGTCGGCGGTGCCGAGCCAGCCGTCGGCGCACACGAACGGGCAGCCCAGCGTGGCGGAACTGTAGCCGTTGCGCTCGGCTGTCAGCAGGATGTCGAGCTGGCTGGAGCGCGAGCCGTAAGGCGAATATGTAGAGGTCGTGGTGTCGCACACGAACGGCCTGCCGCCGAGTTCCTTGATTCGGTCGGCCAGCGCGCGCGCATAGACGGGGCGAAGGTATGCGGAGTTGTTCCACTCGCCGCAGTGTATCTTGATAGCCACGACATCGTTGGGTTTGATCATCTCGTCCAGCTTGGCGGCGTTGAAGACGGTTACCATCTTCGCCACCAGGCTAGTCTCCGTGGATTCCGAATGAGCATCCATCCAATAGACTTTGGAGTCGGCCATATCTCTCCCTCCCTGAGTATGTTTTGCCCTTGCTTTATATAAAGTGTGGTCTGTCTGGTGAGAGTAACGCAACACTGGTAGGTTGTCAATGTAGTTGCGAGATTATGAACCCGGATGATTATTGCGAAGTCTGCCTTAGTTGATGTGGATAGTGGGAACCCAGAGGCAACCGCACCGCGTAATTGGACAATCGCGTGGCTTCGAACCCGACACGGCCGGAATTGACACTCCGCAAGGCGCGACCTTAGAATGCAGGCATCTACTTCTGACACATTTCTACATCGTTGGAGATTTCAAATAATGAGCACGAAAGCGTACGTATTGATAGAGACATCGGTCGGCAAGTCGGGAGACGTAGCTACGGCGCTGGCGGTTCTGCCCGGTGTTGATACCGTTGACCCAGTCACCGGCCCCTACGACATCATCGCGGTCGTAAGCGCGAACGACCTGAACGCGGTCGGGCAGATCGTTACCCGCGAGATTCACACCGTACCCGGCATCGTCCGAACGGTGACCTGCATGGTTGTGGGTGGGCCGTAGCTTGCGCGACCTGAGACCGAACCTCACATTTCCGTAAAACAGTTTAGAAACACGGGGGCGCACTTTGGCGCTCCCGTGCCTTTATAGGGGGATGGCAATTGGACCTCGGACTGAATGAAACCCAGCAGATGCTAAGGACGAGTGCGCGTGAGTTTCTCGAAACCGAGTGCCCCACGTCCTATGTCCGCGACATGGAGCGGGACGAGCGCGGATACACACCGCAGCTATGGGACAAGCTGGCCGGACTGGGTTGGCTCGGGCTGGTGGTTCCGGAGGAGTACGGCGGCATCGGGCTCGGATTCGTGGAGCTTGCGGTCGTACTGGAGGAGACGGGCCGTGTTCTCATGCCGGGGCCGTACTTTTCTACCGTCGTCATGGCGGGTATGACGGTGGCGGAGTCAGGCTCGGATGAGCAGAAACGGGAGTATCTGTCGGGCATCGCCAGCGGGCGGCTGATAATGACTCTGGCGCTTACGGAGCCGAGCGGTCGCTGGGACGCAGAGAGCGTTCAGACGACGGCGCATGAGTCGGGCGACGGCTATGTCTTGAACGGGACAAAGCTGTACGTGCCGAACGCCAACGTGTCGGACTATGTGATAGTGGCCGCCAGGACAGGTCCGGATGCGTCCGACATAAGCCTGTTCGTAATGCCGTCCAGCGCCGAGGGGCTGACGGTGACCGCGCTGGACACGCTGGCATCGGATAAGCAGTCCGAGTTGATATTGAACAACGTATATGTACCAGGGTCGGCGTTGCTGGGTGAATTCAATGGCGGATGGAAGACTCTGGAGAGGACATTGGCATGGGGCACGGCGGCCAAGTGTGCGGAGATGCTGGGCGGCGCTCAGCAGACGCTCGACATGACTGTCGCGTATGCCAGGCAGCGAATACAGTTCGGAAGGGCTATCGGATCATTCCAGGCGATACAGCACCACGTCGCGGATATGGCGGCGGACGTGGAGGGATGCAGGTACACTACCTACCAGGCGGTGTGGATGCTCGCGGAGGGATTGCCCGCGGAGCGAGAGGTGGCGATGGCCAAGGTGTGGGTGTCGGACGCCTACCATCGTATTTGTATGACGGCGCACCAGTGTCACGGAGCGGTCGGCTTCACGAAAGAGCACGACCTACAGCTCTACTCGCGCCGGGCCAAGGCGGCGGAGCTCATGTTCGGCGACGCGGAGTTTCACATGGAGGCGGTGGCGTCGGCGGTGGGGTTGTGACTAACGAAGATTAAAGAATCCTATGCCCCCTATGACCACAACATCGTTCGTCCTCAGGCGGCTGGCTGACGACTGGAAACTGCTCGCGGCTATATTCGCGGGCATCATGGTCGCCGCGACGCTGCTCGCCAGTGCGCCGATTTACCTGAAGACGCTGGAACGGCAGGGCATAGACACAGCCATTGACAGGGCGGACCAGTCGTTTCTGAATATATACGGGACCGCTCCCCACATCGTGCTGTCAAGGGAGAGTCTGGACTCCACCGAGCAAGCGTTCGAAGGCGCGATAGCGAATAACGTCCAGGACATCTATCGCGGCCGCGAACGATTTCTGAGGTCGCCCACGTTCCTCGTAGGCACGAAGAGAAATCCGCTCGAATCGAGTCCCCAGTTTCCTGACGAACCTCCCCTCGTATCGCGTGGATACTTCCAGTACCTGAGCAATCTGGAGGACCATGTAACTTTCGTCGAGGGACGCATGGCAACCGACGAAGTAACCTGGGCCGATCAGAGTCCGCACTTCGAGGCGGTGATCGGTTACGCTGCCAGGCGGACTTTCGACATTCGCGTGGGCGACACGGTCCTCTTCACTCCGTCTCTCAGCGACCCGGTCCGCGCGGTTGTCGAGATAGTTGGCATGTTGGAGCCGACCGATCCGACAGAGGAGTATTGGCAGCAGAGCCCCAACCTATACATCAACCCCGTTCCCCTCGAAGAGGTCCCGGACGCGGACGTGGAGGTTGACCCCGAAGAGCCGCCAATGGCTCTGTTCGTGACTCGTAATGCGCTGACCGATGGCGTTGGGGTCGCGTATCCGGGAACGCTCGTGTCCTCGAACTGGTTCGTCCAGATTGACAAAGAGAGCCTGAAGGGGTGGGACAAAGACGAAGCGCGCGAACGCCTTGCGGGTATGGAGTCCGACGTCTCCAACGCCATGCAGGGATCCGCGGTATTCACCGGCATCGAGGCGATGCTGAACAGGTTCGAACGCCGCAGCTTCTTCACGGGCATTCCGATGCTCTTGCTGCTGGTGGTAATGACGATCACGGTTCTCTACTACATCCTCATGATGGTGTCGTACCTGGTGACCAGCCGCGAGCAGGATGTCGCGCTGCTCAGAAGCCGGGGTGTCGGATCGTGGCACCTGGCGCGCATATACGGACTCGAAGGGCTGGTCATCACTGTCATAGCCGCTGCCGTCGCTCCGTTTCTCGCGCTTGGCGGGATAGCGCTCGCCGGCAAGCTGGGCTACTTCCAGGACATAACCCTGGGCAGGTTCCTTCCCGTATCTCTGGAGTGGATGCCCTTCACCGTCTCGATGGCGACCGGTCTGCTCTGCCTCGTCATATACGTGATACCGGGAGTGATCGGCGCGCGGACCGGGCTGATAGCGCAGAAGATGCGTACCGCCAGACCTCCGTCCGAGCCTTTCTTCCACCGCTACTACATAGATGTGGGCCTCATGGTGATCGGCGGGCTGGTCTTCTGGGAGATCTTCTCGCGCGGACAGATCGTCTCCGGCGGCCTCTTCAACGACGCCCGGGTGAACGAGGCGCTGTTATTCGCGCCCGTTCTGCTTCTGACGGTCGTAGCACTGCTCTTCATGCGATTCTTCCCCCTGGTCGTGCGCTACCTGAGCGGCGAGTCGCCAGCCATCATGCACCTGCTCGCCGCCGCGACGTTCGTTACCGTGGGGCTGATGATAGTCGTTCAGGAACTGCGAGCGGACACAGGCATCGGCTGGGTGTGGCGCGTGGTCCATCTCGCCGTAATCGCGGCCCTCTACGCTGGAACCTGGAGGACGCGGAGGCGTTACTTCGTCATCATTGGCCTGGCTTTGCAGGCGGCGCTGACCGCGCTGTTCGTGTACAACGACGTGCCGGGCAGAGACGCCGCTATCTACGTCCCGACGATAGTCCTGGCGCTGCTGGTCCCGATGCAGTTGCTCTTCATCGCTCTCCGTCGCCTGGAGCGGTCCTATCCTGTTTGGGCTTCGATGGCGATATGGAGAATGTCGCGGAACCCGCTGCAATACAGCTGGCTGGTGCTGCTGATCGTCATGGTGACCGGGCTTGGGGTTCTCGCCACTACGGTGGGAGGCACGCTCGACCGCTCGTACAAAGAGCGTGTGCTCTACGAAGTCGCCTCCGACGTTCGGGTTACCGGAATCCCGACATACTTCGCTCGCGGCACCGACGCGCTCAAGGAGAGATACCTAGAGATACCCGGGATAAGCTCGCTGTCTCTCGCCATGAGGGGACGGGGTTCCGTTGGCGCGACATACTCTGGCAACAGCTTCGGTATACTGGCAGTCGAGTCGGACGAGTTTCCATACGTTACCTGGTACAGGGACGACTTCTCCGAACGCCCGCTTTCACAGGTAATGAGCCTGCTGAAGACCGGCGCCGGTATCCCGCCAATCGAAGTGCCCAGGGGTGCGGACAGGATTTACGTCTGGGCGCATCCGGAAGAAGTATACTCCAACATGTACCTGTGGATGGCGCTGAAGGACAGGTACGGCATCATTGACACGGTCACGTTCGGCCCGATGCAGAGGGCCGAGTGGACGCTCATGGAGGCCCGGATTCCCGCCAGGCTGGAATGGCCCGTCAGTCTTGTCAGTGTCCAGATCTACGAGCCCGCGTTCGGGCCCGCCGGAACCGCGGGCTCCATCATGCTGGACGACATACAGGTCTCAGTGCCGGGTGAGAGCGAAAGATATATGCTCGACGACTTCGAGGGTCCGTCCAAATGGACGCCGCTGGCGACCTCGATGATTTCGAGAGACGTCATAGGAGTCACGGACGATAACGTAAAGAACGGCAGAAGATCGGGCATCTTCATCTTTGGAAAAGACACCGATCAGGGTATTCGGGGGTTCTACCGCAGCCCGACCGGAGGGCCTGTGCCGGTGGTGGCAAGCTCGTCTTTCGTAGAACGCACCGGAACCCGCGCGGGCAATGCGCTCATCGTCAATATACTCGGCAGGCTGATTCCGGTGCGGATAATGGACACCGTGGAATACTTCCCCACGCTCGATCCCGAAGGCAACGGCTTTCTCGTTGCCGATCTGGACAACCTGCTCAGGCATCTGAACATTCTTAGTCCTGTCAGCAGAATAAGCGCGAACGAACTGCTGCTCAGAAACGTGCCCGGGACCGATGACGAGGTTAACGCCATCGCGCATTCTCTCGCTCCCAGGTCCGAGCTCGTTCACAGCAGGATGCAACTGTTGGAGGAGATCCGCCTGGACCCCCTGATAACCGCCGGATGGCGCGCGATGATACTGATAGCGATATTCGTCATAGTCTTCGCCGCCACGCTTGGTTACGTGACCTATCTGCTCTCGTTTTCCGGCCAGAGCAGGGCGGAGATGGGCTTTCTGCAGGCGCTCGGATTCAGGCATCGCCAGATGACGTCGCTTCTCATCGCCGAACACCTCGTCGTCGCCGCAATCGGTATTGCGATAGGCACGGCGGCCGGGTTCTTCATGAGCAATATCATGGTATCCGCCGTAGCCGTTACCGAGAACGGGCTCCCGGTCGTCCCTCCATATATCCTGACCACTGACTGGTTTTTCATGGGCGCAATCTATGCCGCGTTGATTTTCATATTCGTCGCCGCGCTGCTTTGGCTGGCGCGCTCCGTGGCGCGGGTGAACCTGCATGAGATGACACGAATGGAGGGCGAATGACCGGCCTCTTTTCCAGGATCGTCACCGCCTGGCCTCAGATAGTGCGCCGCACCGCGGCCAACTGGCAGCTAATGTCCACGGTCGTCGTGGGCGTGCTTCTCGCTTCGTCCATAATGGCGGGCACAGTCATCTACTTCGATGCGCTGAGAGAACTCGCCCTCAAGAACGCGCTCGCGCAACTCAGCGTGAACGATACCAACATCGCCGTGAAATCCGACAGGGGCCCGACTACCTACGCCGAGCGCGACAAGGTGGTAGGCGAGACCGAACGTGAAATCGTGGCCCGCGTGGCATGGATGCTCAGAGACAGCGCCACCGGCGTGAAGTCGGCGACGTTCTTCCTGTCCGAAGTGGGAGGGGAGGCGACCGCCGACACGGACAGCCCGCGCACGTTCTTCGGACACCTGCCCGATCTGCTGGACCATGCGACGATTGAGCCGAGCGGTCGCCCCTCGGGCGATCTGCATATTGACGTATCGGCCGACGGCATTCCGACGATAGAGGCGCTGGTGCCCGCGGACGCGGCCCGTGACATGGGCGCCCAGGTCGGCGACAGGTTCTCGACCATACCGTACTGGAACGATTCGCTGCCTTACGTCCACGTTGAGATAACCGGCATATTCACGCGCGACGACCCGGACGACGAGTACTGGCATCTCAACGACAGGATATTCAAGGCGGCCACCGCCGACACGTTCCGAACGCTGCCCTTCTACCTGACCGAGAAGGCTTACTACGAGTTGGTTGGCGTCGCCTTCAGGCAGTTGGACAGCGTTTACGGCTGGCTGCTGATGGTTGACACCGGCACGTTGAACGCGAATAACTCCAGGCTGGCTTACGCCGACATGGAGGCGATGGAGGATAGGCTGACCGCCAACCTGTTCAGCTACCGGCAGTTGACCGAACTGGACGAAGCGCTCTACGAGTACGATCTCAGGCTGTTCTTCTCCAAGCTGCCGATGTTCGTGATTCTCGTACTCATCTCCGTCGTGATCCTGTACTACGTCATCACCCTGTCGTCGCTGGTAGTGGAACAGCAGAGGGGCGAGATAGTGCTTCTGAAGAGCCGGGGCGCGAGTTCCGCGCAGGTGCTGTCGGTGTATGTGCTGGAGGGCCTGACGATTGCCGTCGTCGCCACGGTCGTCGCGCCATTCCTGGCGGCCGCCGTAATCAGTCTGCTCGGATTCACGCCGGCCTTCTCCGACCTGAGCGGGGGGGACAGACTCGACATCCTGATCTCGCCGAACGCTTACCTCATGAGCGCCGTCGGCGGCCTGCTCAGTTTCGCAGCGCTGATGATACCGGCGTTCCAGGCTTCCGGCATGAGCGTCACGACGTTCAGGCAGCAGTCCGCGAGGCCGTACACCCAGCCCTTCTACCAGCGTTACTACCTGGACGTGCTGCTGCTGATAATCGGCATAATCCTTCTCCGCCAGTTGAGCGAGCAGGGCTCGGTCGTGGCGGTGGGCATATTTGGCGAGGTTGCGGTTGACCAGATTCTGCTGGCGGTGCCCGCCGTGATACTTGTCGCGTCGGCGCTCGCGCTGCTGAGACTCTTCCCGCTGTTCATGCGCGTATCCAGCGCGCTGCTGTCCTCGTTCCTGTCGGCGGGACTGGTTCTCGGAATCTGGCAGATGGCCAGAAACCCCACGCACTACGCGCGGCTCTCCCTGATGCTCATACTCATGGCGGGACTCGGCATATTCGCGGCCAGCTTCGGCGGCACTCTCCAGCGCAGTTTCGAGGAGAGGGCGCTGTACTCCACCGGATCCGACGTGCGCGTGCGCGGCGCGCTTCCGAGCAGCGACGGCCCCACCATGCCCATACGCGAGTCATACGAGGAGCTGCCTTCCGTGCAGGAGGTGAGCCTGGCCTACAGGGGTTTCGGGACCGACCTGTCCAAGCTGTTCGCCGATTCGTACACGATGTTCGCCGTGGAGGGCGACAGGATCAAGGACATGGGCTGGTTCAGGGACGACTTCTCCGACACCCCGATGGAGAGTATGCTGACGTCGCTGGAGGTGGATAATCTTCCGGAGGGTATTCCTATCCCGGAGGAAGCGGAATTGATAGGCGTTGCCTTCAAGCCCGACCGGCCTCACCCATCCGTGGCAATCGCCGCCCGGCTGCGCGACGCGAACGGTCGCTACTTCACTTACAACCTGGGCCTGCTGGAGAGAAGCCAGTGGCAGTCCTATGAGGCGCAGATTTCGCGTGCCGACGTTGCGCTGTTCAGGAGCAGGGTGCGCCCGACGCTGCCGATGAGCTTCGTGTCGCTAACGGTGTACGAAGCCAACGGACGAAACAGGCTCAGGTCGGGAGCGCTGCTGGTGGACGACATCTATGTGCGTATGCCCGACGGCAGCGTGCAGGCAATCGAGTCTTTCGACTCTATGGACGAGTGGAGCGTCCTTCGCGCGGTGCCGGAGGCGCAGACCGACGCGTTCAAGCCCGCAGAGACGCCGGACGGCTCGGCGGCGGGCAACTTCATCTGGGTCGAGGGCAGGCCGCTCATCAGTCGCGGGATTCATCCGGGCGCGGCTCGCGAACCCCTGCCCGCAATCGCCACCAGGCGGTTCATGCGGGTCAACGGCCATGGCGTCGGGGACACGATAGAGGTCTCTGTCCAGGGGCACCGGATCTATGTCGAATTCATCGGCGAGGCGGACTACTTCCCCACCTTGGAGACGTTTACCAGGTCCTACATCGTCGCCGACCTGGACGCAGTGGTCGCCTACACGAACCTCGAAGCGACCGGCGGTGAAATACGGCCCAACGAGGTGTGGATGACCACCAATGGCGTCGGAGATGAGAGGGCGGAGCTTATCGAGACGCTCGAAAGCGACCGCCCCTTCGCCTCGCGCGAAGTGTTCGACAGAGACCAGGCCAAGGCCGAATCCCAGGTTGACCCGCTCGTGGAGGCGGGATGGCGCGCGCTGCTGTTCGTCGCTTTCGCCGCGGTGCTGATACTCAGCGGACTCGGTTTCATGGTTCACGCCTACGTGTCTTTCAAGAGCCGCGAGATTCAGTTCGCGCTCATGCGCACGGTCGGCTTCTCTATGAGGCAATTGACCACGCTCGTGCTTCTTGAGCAGGTGCTCGTCATTGGCGCGGGTCTCGCGCTCGGCACATGGATGGGCGGACGGCTCGGCGCGTCCATGATGCCGTTCCTGGCGCACGATGACCGAGGCGCTCACATCCTTCCCCCGTTCGTCGTGGACGTGAACTGGCAGACGCTCGCGATTACCTACATTGCGATGGGGCTGCTGTTCGCCGTGATAATAACCGGCGTGATACTGCTCGTCAGGAGGATATCGCTACAGCGCATCCTGCGGCTTGGGGAGGTGTGACCGGGGACTTTCGTTCTCGTGGCGAAAGGTCGTATTCGGTAAGTTCTATAATGTCTGGTTTATAATGCGCTGGTGGGCAACAGGTGAATGAACAGGTGACCAACAGGCGCGCGCTGGTGCATTAGAACGCCTGTTGAGACCTGCGTTTTGCCTGCGTTAGCTATGGGGGTCTCTTTTCCGGCCCCCTATTTCCTCATCTGTATAACTTCGGATTTATGATTTATGGCTGTGGGTGGCTGGTTTTAGTTTGTATGTTCGTATTGTAGCATGGCGGGGAGGCGGGAGGGGAGGTGTGTTTTCACGGGGAAGCATCATACAAGCGGTGAGCGTGAGTATGTCCACGAAGGACACGAAGCGGCACAAAGGTAATGTGTATCCGCTAAGCGGATAGGATGCGCTTCATGTAGTCGTATTGGTCGTCCCGCTTGGGGAAGAGTATGTGCCGCATGGCGAAGTCGTCGAGGCCCCAGTCGCCGCTGTCATATCTCTTTTTGAGATCGGAGTATTCGGTCTGCGAAATTATGAATGAATCGAGTTGCACATCCGATACCCCCGAACGCTGGGAGATTTCGCGCGCCAGGTCGGGCAGTCGCTCGTGAAGGCGAGTTTTGTCGTCATGGGCATAGGCATTCTCGTGGATCATTCCGTGAGGCTCGATGAATACGATGCGCTGGCAGTCGTCCGATTTTACCCAGAGTATGAAGTCGGGGTAGAAGCCGCTGTTCTCGAAGAAGCCTACGCCCGCGCCACGTCCCTGGTTGCGCAGCAGGAACACTTCAACGTCGTCCGGCATATTGTCTTGTTCCTCAGACCAGTATCTTTTGAGGTCTTCCACGAACTTCCGCTCGCCGGGATTCAGGCCGGGCGGCGATATTTTGAACTTACCATCGTTATCTACGAGCAACGGCTGGTACAGGTGTCGGTCGAAATGGATGCGCGGCAGCGCGCCATCTTCTTTACGGTATAGCGCGTTGCAGTCGGAGATAAGCTGATCGATGTCTTGTATCAGTTGCGTTTCAGAGCGTGAGACGCTGACTATGTACCTGCCCGCGCCCCCGCTTTCGGCAATGTTGAACCCGAAGTTGGGATCGCCCTCATCGAGGGGTTTGTAGATCATATTGTTTGATTCCCACTGGGCGCGGCGGCGACGATAGACGGTTTCGGCGTATTTGCGCAGTATGCTCAGCACGGTTTCCTGGAGACGTTCAACAGCCTCGAAGTCTTTAGGCTTTACCACAGATTCCTCGGCTATCAGCGTGTAGGTTGGGGAGTCGGATTCCATGATGCGCCTGAGAGCGCGGGAATCTATGAGCAGGTTATCCATGCCTTTTCGCTCTTTGTGTTCGAGCAGGGCACGATATATCTCTGCCCAATTCACAAGGTCCAGACTTTCAGATGATATTGTCTTTTTTCCTCCAGAACGGGCTTCGCCTTCATCATCCGCGCCGCTGCCCATAGTCTGCACTCGGGCGGACACGTTGACCGATACCCGTACATCTTTATCCGGTTCCAGAAGTACCCAGGAGCCAGCGTTGAAATTCGATTCATCCTTCACGCGAGGAACGACCAGGCCTTTGTCCAGGAATTTTCGGTTTGGCCGGATGAACAGGGGCAGGTCAATCAGGCTTTCGGTTGATATGCCTTCGCGTTCCAGATAGTTTCGGAACTGGACCATGTAGTCTGCGCGGACCGCGAAGATGTTCAGGGTTTCCAGCAGCCTTATGTGATCCGGATGGCTGTCGCTGAGAGCGGAACTTCGTTTCAGGCTCATATCCCTGCCGCGCAGACGCACGCCGCGCCCGAATAGCTGGATTATCTGCGACCCCTCGCTTCGGCCTATGTTCAGCAGGCCCATGTTGGACACGCGCCAAGAATTCCAGCCTTCCATGAATTTTCGGGACCCAATCAGAATTTCGACGTTGGAGTCTAATTCGTTGATCCGGTCGAACAGGGAGCCTGAGAATGCGTCGCTCTCGATGACTATTCCGATGTCGCTGTTCTGAGTCAGCGTCTTGAACCTGGACGTGTCGCCTATGTAGATTACTCCGAAGTAGTCATCCGAACCACCTACTTTGAGTCCAAGTTCGCCGTCGCTGCCGCTAATGTCGCACAGATGCAACGCGCCCGGCGTTGGCGTATGCAGGACGGTTTCCAGTATGCCCTGGTAAACCGCTATCGGGTCCGTACCGAGTTGGCGAAGGTGGTCGAACTTATCTGAGAAGACATCGTTTTCATACTCGTCACGCAGTCCCGATTGGCCTTTGAGCAGTTGGCCTATGTTCCTGGTGGCCCATGACCTATCGGTCAGGAATCTGTGCAGGAACCGGACTACTGTGAGAACGTCGCTTTGCGGTTGGCCTCTTTCAGTATGGACGGCGTTGACGCTTCTGCCGATGAATACCCACAGCGGCTTGTCAAGGTTGTAGGCTCGCAAAGCGTCCGACTGCCCACCAAACACCAGTTGCTGTTCGTAGAAGGACAGCATATTGGCGAGCAGCAGTTCGTCAGTATGGTCGCCTGTCGTTTCCTGTTGGAGATTGATGATGTGGAAGTCCTTGCCGTAGCCGTCGTTGTAGAAGTGGCGGTATGAGTAGTCAAAGGCGATGGCCTTGCCGTATTCGGTGGTCAAAGGGTCATTGCGGGCTGCAGTCAGCGCCTGGCCGAAGGTCGCGCTGTACTCGAAGGTGAAGCCGGTTTCTCCCAGGGCGTCGCGGACAGCGCGCCAGGCATCGCCGCCGGAACCTTTGTGGCCTTCGTCCACGAATATGAGATTGTTGCCCTCGAACGCTTCTACGGGGACACTCTCCCCTTCCCCCGTTTTCTCCATTACCAGCTTGGTAATTTCGGTGACCTTGACGACATCCGGCGCGTTTGAGAACAGGCTGTTTTCGTTCAAGTCGAAACGGGTCGCGGGGATGCCGGACGCCTCCATCTCGGCGATATGTTGCTGGCTCAAGCCTTCGTTGGGCGTAATCAGCAGGATGCTGTCCAGAGGCTTGCAGTTGTAGTGGAGAAACTGGCGGTAGTTGATGTGCATCAGCAGCGTCTTGCCGCTGCCGGTCGCCATCCAGAAGGCGAGTTTTTTGAGGTCGGAGCGCTCAAACCGATCTACGCGGTCGGAGGCATGACGGTTGGAATTGAGGCTGTCAACGAACTCGTTGAGCGAGCCTAGGAGAATGTCCTGGGAGTTGAAGTAGCGGTCCAAGAAGATTTCGGCGCACAGCGCGGCCATGTACTGGAAATAGCGCAGGGTTATGGGCTGGGAGCGGCCGGCGTTCATCGCGGCCAGATGGTCTCGGATGTTGTCGTCGTAGCGTTCCATATCCGAGACGGTGATTTCTTGCATCTGCGTGGCGCGGGCTGCCAGACGAGCATGGGCGTGGCTGCGGCCATCAGAGTCGAATCCCTCGTCGGCTTCTTTTATGTCGGACAGCAAGTGGCTTGTGCTGTTGTAGCCGAGCCGGGATTGCAGCCAGGCGAGCAGGGACATACGCTGTTCCAGCCTGGCGTAGTTGTTCGGAGTGTTGGAGCTTGTCATTGCGGCGTCTCTCAGGCGGTTACCGGAGCGAACATCCGGTCATGGAAGATCGGCTCCACGGGCTTTGCGCCCGGGATGCAGGAGGGCGAGTTGATATAGACCGTGTCGGCGTCCGCAGTGAGATTTTGGTCGGCTATGAATTGCCTGTCTCTCTCGTGGTCGTCCTCGCTCCAGTCATGGGTGTCACGCCATATCACAGCAACTTCACGGCCTGGCGATTCGCGCGTTTCGCCTCGATATACCAGGTAGCGCCTGTCATCGTCGTGGTAAACACGCCTTGTGCGGACATTCAGCCCCAGCAGGTAGTTGAAAGTCTCGGCGACGTCAGCCGTCCGCTCCCTGTCGCTGCCGTTGACGTGGGCACGTAGTCGGTAGTCGAACGGGCTGTTCAGGTTCTCCACGTTCAGAAGAGTGTTACTGTCCTTCGTCTCCCACTTCAGCATATACCTGAGCAGATAGCCGTCTATCCTGTCCTCCAGGTTCATGCGTCCGGTGGCTTCATCGAACTCTATGCCGTCCAGCGCGTCCTCGTATGACTCCATTTGGTGGTACTTGATAATGCGAGGGGAGCGTTCCGCTTCTTCGACGGTAGCCTCGCGCCGGGGCTTACCGTTTCGCCATTCGGGCGTGAATGTGACTTTCTTGATGCGCGGGAGCAGGACAGTGTCGAAGTAGTCTCCCATTTCAACGAGGATGAACTTGCGCCGGCCGTCGTCCTCGCGGTTCAGGTTGATGACGGCATGGCCGGTAGTACCGGAACCGGCGAAATAATCAAGTGTGTATGATCCAATGATACTCCCAGATGTTCTTAAACAATCTTCAGTTAAGTGGATAGATTTCGGGAAAGAGAAGCCTTGGGCATTGCCAAACAAATCAGTGAGTATCTTTGTACCATGTTCAGAAGCAGAGTAAACTGTCCTATCCCACCACGTAGTAGGTAGAGTCCCTTCCTTCATCCTAGACTTAATACCATTTAAGTCTGACTATGCCGTAAATATCCGACACAAACTACGTACTGTCATTCCCGCGAAAGCGGGAATACACTGAACCGGTCAGGCAGAACATGGTGACATCACTCCTAATTGGTATAACATATATATTCGTTCTGCCCGACCTGTTTGTCTTAGCGAGAAATTCAGTTGGATTTATTTCCAGGGATTTTGCTTCCCATTTCCACGTCATTTCTTCTCCATTATCTCTAATAGGCCAAACTACTTTGTCATTTTCTCTCGCTTCCTCATCAATCCGCCATTCTCGCGCCGATTCTATCCATGTCATACTAGGTACGCGGAGATCTCCGTTCTGACATACATACACAGGATAGTATAACCTGGGGCGAGCTGTTCTATATGCGTTGAGTCCGCCATGTTTACGGAAGCCAACCCACTCGTACCTTCCTTTTTCGTCCACATACTTGTAACGTTCTATCTGCTTCTAAGTTCGTTGAAGTCGTCCAACTTTCGCTCCCGGCCGTTTGCCAAAAAACGTAGCGTACTCGTGCGATGAGGAGAAACCTGTTGGAGTAGAGCGGCCTGCGGGATTGCTTCTGACAACAACTGTTGCCAGACGAGATTGGCTACCATACGTCTTTTGTAATAGCCTTTGCAGATTTATGTATTCCACATCATCTATCGCTATACACACAATTCCATCGTCTCTGAGTATATCCTGTGAGACTTGTAACCTGCCTTCCATCAATGAAAGCCATGATGAATCCTTGTACCCGTTCTTGTAGATTATGGATGAGGCATCTGTGTTGTATGGCGGGTCAATATATAGACACTGAATGTTGTTGTGGTGTACTTCTTGCAACAGATTAAGCGCCTGCCAGTTCTCCCCATGAATCAGTAACCCGTCTGTCATACCGTCCAGATCATCAAAAGACGCGAGCAAGCGATCCGTGAAATCGGCGTCGAAATGTCTTGTGTCCAGAACCAGAGTTGGGTTGTCTTGCAGGAATTGGGCACTGCGGTCAGCACCGTCAATGTCGAATAGTTCTTTCCATTCTTCCCATTGGGATTCGTTGTCGGTGATGTCCGGGTAAAATTCGGGCTTGATGTTGTCGAGGGTGACGCAGTAGTGGGTTTCGGTGATGAACTTGCGCTTTTCCCATAGCGTCTTCTGGAAGTTCTCTATCTGGGCGAGGAATTGGATTATCTCGTCCCCGACGGACTTGACAAGCCGCATCTGCTGAAACCAGCCGTCGGCCAGAGTTTCCCCCGCGGCCTCCATGCTGTCCAGGTTCAGGACTTCGTTCTTCAGGTAGAAGTCCAATTCGCGTGAGAGGAAGCCGGACAAGTCTTTGTGAATGAAGAAGTCGGAGTCGTTCTTGCGGGTGTACTGGAGCAGGTGGTGTTCGAGGTGGGTGACAATGTTGCCTTTCGAGTCTTGACCTCGTTCCCAGGTCAGGGTGGACAGCGCGTCGGGTATGTCGCCCAGATACGCGGGAATCCCTTCAACGGCGTTGGCTATGATCTTCTCCTGCTGTTTCGACCTGCCATATCTGGTCTTTTCGGACGCGGTGAGGGGGCGGTACTCGAACGGGATGGTGACTGCATTGTCAGCGGCGTCCCATTTCGTTTCCGAGACGCGGGGAAGGAAGAAGCGTTTTTCTCCCCTGACGTTGTTCTGTTCGATGTCGGCGGCTTCAAGCCTGAAGCGCACGGCCACGCCGTTGGGCGCTTTCCAGTCGTAGTTCTTGAAGTTCGCGTCCGTCTTGACGTAGTACTGGTCGCTGTTCGCCCAGTGCAGATACACCTCCTCGCCATTGTAGGGGATGGCGTAGCGCTGGTTACGGGAGTAGCGGCGCCTGGATATGAAGTCACCCTCTTCATAATAGCGGCTGAAGAAGATGTACAGGTGGTTGTAAATGAAGACTTCCAGGGCGTCGCGGCTGCGCGCGCCTGCGGCGGCGGCCTTTGCTTCCAGGTATTCCCGTCCGATATTGGTATCATGAAATGCCCGCAGTTCACCGTCATGGCCGATGACGTCGGAGCCTAGGGTTTCCCTGACACGTTGGGTTACATCATCAAGAAGGTCAGTGACTTGGGCCTGTCGCGCCATCAACCCGGTATCCAGTTCTTTATCTATGGAAGCGGGCAGCTTTTGGGTGATGAACTTTTCTACGGCGTTCCGCTTGTGGTTCATAATGCGGTAGATGCCGAAGTCGAGGTCGGCGCAGTCGAACTGAAACAGTTCGCGCAGCAGCGCCTGGAATTTGTGAATGTGAGTACGCGCGGCAGATCCGGTTGTCATAGCGCAAGTCCTGTTCGCAGATTGTTTGTTCTGAGAACTCTATCACACCGAGTTTGAAACTAGCAACTGAAGGACGGGCCTGTTTTTCAGGTCTTTGCGCTGTCTCAGGTTATCCAGATGCTGTACCAATTTGGTCGGTGAACTAAATCAAGACCTGCGCCGCCCCACACCTGGATTCCCGCAAAGGCGGGAATGACGAGACGAAAACTAAAAGACCCTGATAGAAAGAGGGCCGTGATTGTCAACTCGAATCGGCTGCTATATAGTGATGTGCAGGAGAGATACATGGGAGACATCAGCGGAGAGACAATCTCTATCATCGTAGCGATATTGGTAGCGAACAGCGGGGTGGTGGCGCTGACCTTGGCGCTCTTCATACGGCTGGACCGCAGATTCGACGCCGTGGACCGCAGATTCGAGGCCGTTGAGCGCAGATTCGACGCTGTTGACCGCAGATTCGACGCTGTTGACCGCAGGTTCGAGCGAGTTGAGAACGACATCAAGATTCTCATCAACGATGTTGGCGAGGTGAAGGGAACCCTGGGAATCTCAAGGACCAGCCGAGAGCGTGAGCCTTCAGGGACAACCGGCTGACGTTAGCCAATGATCTAATCCCTGACCGAGAAAAATTCGGCTTGACAGGCGAACTTTTGCTCGTCGCTATATAGAGGACAGTTGATGAAATGATGCCAATGAGGTAGATGCCTGATACCCTCAGGGTCTTTGATTATCAGCGTCAATCGGCTGCGAGTCCCTTCTCATAGCTCCGATACCGGACGCCGAGCGGTCCAGAGCAGCAGCGACGCCAGAATTGAGACCAGCGCGAGCCCGATGAACGCTCCCGTGTAGCTGCCCGTGCTGTCGTACACTATTGCCGAGACCAGCGGTCCCACGGCGAAGCCGAACACCTGCGCCGCCCTGCTCATTCCGAAGATGCCGCCCAGTGTCCGCCGTCCGTAGTAGCTGGCCCACATCATCGGCGCGAGCGTATTGACGCCCGTTCCCAGGCATCCCTGCATCACGGCGAACAGGTATGTCTCGGTCAGCGTATCGGCGTTGATCAGCGTCCACATACTCACGGCGCCAAGAAGATACGCCAGCATCAGCATCAGCTTGGGGGATACCCTCTCGGCCAATACCCCGGCTGCGAGCGCGGCTACCGCTCCCGCAATCGCCATGACGCTCACCGCCGCCACCGCCGCGGGCGGAGACAGACCCTGCTGGGTCAGATGCGGCACCAGGTGAAGCCCGACGCCGGAGATCGCGACGCTTCCCAGGAACAGCGACACGAGGATTACCCAGAATGCGGGAGTCCTGACGACTTCGCCCAGGGGAGTCTGCCGTTCTTCCCGCGTGGGACGCAGGCGGGGCCGGGCGTCGTCTCCTTCGATCACAAGTCCCATGTCCTCCGGCTGCCGACGAACGAACAGCGCGGAGGGAATAACGCCTATGCAGAGCATCACGATGGCGAGCGCGACCCACGCGGCTCGCCAGTCCCAGTTCGCTATCACGAACTGCACCGCCGGCGCCATCACGATCATCCCGAACGACCCGCCGAAGAACACCAGGCCGACGGCCCTGCCCCTGCGTATCAGGAACCACTTGCCCACGCTGACCGACGCGCCAATCTGTATCAGTCCCTGGTCCGCGATTCTGACCATCGTGAAGGCGACGTAGAATCCGGCCAGCGCCTGCGCCATGGAGAGGTAGAGACAGCCCACGACGACGACCAGTCCTCCGCCGACGAGAATCACGCGCGCGCCGAACCGGTCCACAAGCCGGCCACTGAACGGGGCCAGCGCCGCTCCCAGGACAGACCCCAGGCTGGTAGCGCCCGCGACCTCTGTCCGGTTCCAGCCGAACTCCTCGCTCATCGGAATGACGAATACCGTCAGAATGCCGATGGCTGTGGCTGCGTTGGCGAACTGTATGCCCGACGCGGACGCCGCGACCAGCCACCCATAGTAGAAGCGCCTGGGCAGGATGTTCATGTGGACGACCGGCCCCGCGGCCACAGCGTGAACGACATCAGCGCCGCGGCAGCCGCCAGCGCCACGGCGACCGTGTACGTATCCCGGAACGCGAGTATGAAGGCGGCGTCCGGGGTCGCGGACGCCGCTCTGGACGACTCTCGCGCAGCGAACACCGCGCCCATTATCGCCACGCTGGACACGGTTCCCATCCCGCGCGCGAGTCCCATGATTCCGCCGCCCATTCCGAGGCGGTCAGGCGGCACGCTGCCCATTATCAGGTTCGCGCTCGACGACTGGAACAGCCCCATCCCGACTCCCACCATCACCAGGCCGGCGCCGACGAGCGCCACGGAGGAACCCGCGTCCAGCCTGGACATGACCAGCATGGCGACCGTGGACACCGTCACCGACGCCGTTATCGTGTAGGCGGGATTCGCGCGGTCCGACAGCCAGCCTCCGAGCGGCGCGGACACCGTGTTGGCAGCGGTCATCAGCATCAGCAGAAATCCCCACACGCTCGCGCTCGCGCCCAGCGACTCTATTACGAAGAAGGGCAGGATGAACCAGTTCACGAACGTCGAGACGAACACAAGCAGCGAAACGACGAGCGCGGGCGCGAGCACGCGATGTCTCAGCAGCGAGAGTTGGAGTATCGGATTCGGAGCTCTGCGCTCCACGACGACGAACGCCGCGAATCCGCACGCCGAGACGACGGCCAGCGCGAGTACGTACAACTCGGTCCAGCCGTTCCGACCTCCGAGCGACAGCGCGAGTATCAGTGACCCGACGGACACGAACAGAGTCATCGCGCCAAGCAGGTCGAATCCGGAGCGCGGTCCGGGACTCCGGGGAACCTTGAGGAAGGCCGCTGTGAACGCTATGGCTAGCAGACACAGCGGGACCCTCGCCAAGAAGATCGCGCGCCACCCGAAGGCGTCCACCAGCGCGCCGCCGCCCAGCGACCCGCTCATCATCCCAAGCGTTCCGAGCGCGGCCATTATGCCAAGCGCGCGACCGCGAAATTCGGGAGGAAACAGGCTGGTTACGATGGCCGGGCCGAGCGCGATCAGCAGTCCGTTGCCGACCGCCTGGAACACCCTGAGACTGAACACCAGCGCCAGGCTGTCGGAGAGTCCGATGGCCAGCACCGCGACCATGTACGAGACGAGGCCCACCAGGAACATTCGCTTCAGGCCGAACGCGTCCGCCGCACCGCCGAGTCCGAGCTGCATCCCGGTACTGCTGCCGACGTAGAAGATGATTATCCACTGGATCGTGACGGCGTCGGTGCCGAAACTGTTCGTAATGTCTGGAAGCGCGACGTTGACCGTAATGTCCAGCGCGGTCAGAAACACGCCGGACGCAGCCGCGACCAGTCCTGCCCACCTGACCCTCGATGAGTATTCCGCTTCCATTGCCAGCGGATTATCGCCCAAAAGAGGTGATTAGGGAATAGAGGCGTTGAGACAGAGGTCGAGGCTGGGATTCGGCGGGTGATGAGCGATGCGTCGGCTTGATGTCGCGTTACATCCGACGTTACAATCTAGCCAATTCATCTAGACAGGAGGATTCTATGAACAACTGGCAGTTACAGGATGCCAAGAATCGCTTCAGTGCCCTGGTCAATGCCGCCCTGGCCGGGGAACCCCAAACCGTCACCCGAAGAGGTGTCCCCGCCGTCGTGGTGCTGTCCGTCGAGGACTACCAGCGGCTTTGCCAGGCGGAGAAAGCCGGCGCTCCCAATTTTATTGAACACCTGCTCGCCATTCCCAAGGGTGGGCCGGAGGACTTGTTCGAACGTATCCCCGTAAAACTCCGCGACGTGGAGTGGTAATGTACCTGTTAGACACCAACGTTATCTCAGCGCTGCGCCGACCGGACCGACACCCGGCTCCGGCCTCATGGTTGGAGGCTCAGCGGGTATCGGACGTGTACATAAGCGTCGTGACATTTGGGGAGATTGAGCGAGGAATTGCCCAGCAGCTTATCCGAAACCCTGGCTTTGCGCGCGACCTTGCACAGTGGCTCGAACTAATTCTGGCGCGGTTCTCGGACCGCATCTTGCAGGTAGATGTCGCTACGGCGCGGCGATGGGGCCGTCTCTCAGCCTCCATTGGCAACCAGGATGTCGATCTTCTCATTGCAGCCACCGCCCTTGAACACGGCCTCATTGTAGTCACCCGCAACGTCAGGCACTTCGAGCCGACGGGCGTCAACGTACTCAATCCGTTCGCAGACCCGAACGAGAATGGCTGACCGCCGCCCGTAGCGCGTAGCAAAAGGCCGACCCTGGGCCTCTCCACCTCACCCACGCCGCCGCAGCGACCAGTCCCGCCCGCCTGACCCTCGATGAGTATTCCGCTTCCATTGCCCCATGATAGACTACCCGAAACCAACCTAGCGAGGAACGCGATGACCACAGCCCAAGCCCCGAACAGCGTCACCACAGGATACGAGGCCGATCTATGGCGGATGGCCGACGCACTGCGCGGCAGCATGGACGCCGCCGAGTATAAGCATGTCGTTCTCGGCCTGATATTTCTCAAGTACATCTCCGACGCCTTCGAGGAGCGCCACGCCGAGGTGCTCGCGGAGTGGGGCGAGGAGGCCGCCGAGGACCGCGATGAGTACATCGCCGAGAACATCTTCTGGGTGCCGCCCGAAGCGCGCTGGCGGGAACTGCAGTCCCAGGCGCACCAGCCCACCATAGGCAGAGCAGTGGACGACGCGATGATCGCCATCGAGCGGGACAACCCGGCGCTCAAGGACGTGCTACCCAAGGACTACGCCCGTCCCGCGCTGGACAAGGACCGCCTGGGACAGGTGGTGGACATGGTGAGCAACATCAGGGTCGGCGGGGCCGAGGCCCGCGCCACCGACGTGCTGGGCAATGTCTATGAATACTTCCTGGAGCAGTTCGCGCTGGCAGAGGGCAGAAAGGGTGGCGAATTCTATACGCCGCGCTCCGTCGTCCGACTTCTAGTGGAGATGCTGAAGCCGTACCACGGCAGGGTGTACGACCCCTGCTGCGGCTCATCCGGCATGTTCGTCCAGTCCGTCGAGTTCATCCGCGCCCACGCCAGCGGCAACGGCAATGGTGGAAGAGCGGAGGACGACATCTCCATCTACGGGCAAGAGTCTAACTACACCACCTGGCGCATGGCCAGAATGAACCTCGCCATCCGGGGCATCGAGGGCCGGATAGAGCACGGCGACAGCTTCCACAACGACCGCCACCCCGACCTGCGCGCCCACTACATCCTGGCCAACCCGCCCTTCAATGTCTCCGACTGGGGTGGCGACCGGCTGCGCGACGACAGGCGGTGGGAGTACGGTGTCCCGCCCGTGCGCAACGCCAACTTCGCCTGGGTGCAGCACTTCCTGTACCACCTCGCGCCGCGAGGCGCGGCCGGATTCGTTTTGGCCAACGGTTCCATGTCCTCCAACCAGTCCGGCGAGGGCGAAATCCGCAAGAACATTGTCGAGGCCGGCCTGGTGGACTGCATCATCGCGCTGCCAGGCCAACTGTTCCGCTCCACCCAGATACCCGCCTGTCTCTGGTTCCTACGACGAGGAGAGCGCACGACCGAAACCCTGTTCATAGACGCCCGCAAGCTAGGACACATGATAGACCGCACACGCCGCGACCTGTCCCCAGAGGACATCGAGCGCATAGCGAACGCCTACCACGCCTGGCGTGGGCAGGATGGTTACGACGACGTCCCTGGCTTCTGCAAGAGCGCCACGCTGGAAGAGATTCGCAAGCACGGCCACGTACTCACACCGGGCCGCTATGTCGGCGTCGAACCGCAGCCCGACGACGGCGTGCCGTTTGAGGAGAAGATGGCGCGACTGACGTCACAGTGGCGGGAGCAACAGGCCGAGGCCGCCAGACTCGACGCCGCAATCGAGGCGAACCTTGAGTGGCTGGGGTTTGGAGGTTAGAAAGCCATGAATACAGGAGAATTAGTACGGATACTGCAAACCTACCCGCCCGACCTGCGCGTCGTCGTGAACGGCTATGAAGACGGCTACGACGACCTGTCGCCAGAGCGGATCGTACCAGTCAAAATAGTCCTGAACACAGGCGAACAACGGTGGGAAGGGAAACACGGAGACCCAGATGGTCTGACTGACGGCGCAGACGTGGTAGAAGCGCTCGTCCTGCGACGGGTATCGAACTGATGGCGAGTAGTATAGTGAAAGAACGAATGGCAGTACGTGAGTGGTGTGACGTGACGCTTGGGGATCTCATTGATATAAGACATGGATTCGCATTCAAGGGCAAGTTTATCCACGACGAGACTCAGGGAGATGTGCTGCTGACGCCCGGTAACTTCGCTATTGGCGGAGGATTCAAGCGAGATAGGTTCAAGTACTACGACGGTCCTGTTGAGGAAGAGTACGTACTCCAAGAGGGTGATCTGCTCGTCACTATGACAGACCTGAGTAAGCAGTCAGATACGCTAGGTTATCCCGCGGTAGTACCTGCATGTACGAATGGGCGTCGTTACTTGCACAATCAACGTCTTGGCAAGGTAGTTCTTAGGGAGTCGGGCGAATTGCACATCGGTTTCCTTTACTACCTCATGTGTAGTGCCGAATACCGTCATGAGGTGCTTGCAAGTGCGACTGGTACAACCGTCAAACACACATCACCCGACAGGGTTAGACAGTTTAGGTTTAGCCTGCCGTCCCTTCCCGAACAATGCGCCATAGCCCACGTCCTCGGAACGCTGGACGACAAGATCGAACTGAACCGACGGATGAACGAGACACTGGAGGAGATGGCGCGGGTTTTGTTCAAGTCGTGGTTCGTGGACTTCGATCCAGTGTGCGCCAAGATAGAGGGCCGCTGGCGTCGGGGTGAGTCTCTGCCCGGTCTCCCCTCCGAACACTACGACCTGTTCCCCGACCGGCTGGTGCCTTCGGAGCTTGGGGAGATACCGGAGGGGTGGGAGGTGAAGGCATTGGGAGAGGTGGTTGAGGTAGTAGGAGGAACTACGCCAAGCACCAAAGTACCGGAGTATTGGGATGGAGGAACCCATTGCTGGGCAACGCCAAAAGACCTTTCCAACCTGTCTGTGCCGGTACTGCTGAATACTGAACGGAAGATTACGGATGCTGGCTTGGACAGGATAGGGTCAGGGCTTTTACCAAAGGGCACTGTGCTTCTATCATCGAGAGCGCCGATTGGATACCTCGCAATCAGCGAGGTGCCGGTAGCTATCAACCAAGGTTTCATTGCTATACCGCCAAGAGAGGTTATCCCTAATCTTTTCCTGCTACGTTGGTGTAGCTACTTCCACGAACAGATTATCAACTATGCCAACGGTTCAACATTCTTGGAAATCAGCAAGAGAGACTTCCGGCTCATTCCAATGACCATGCCGGGAGAAACAGTCATAAATGCTTTCGACAGGAACACCCGTCCACTGTATGAGCGTATAGTATCAAACGAGCGCACGTCCCGGGCTCTAGCCGCCCAGCGGGATGCGCTGCTGCCGAAACTGGTGTCGGGGGAGGTGGGGGTGGCGCCATGACTGCAACCCTGTACCACCTTGGGAAGTTTCCTCCCAGGAATCTGGATTGGGCCCGGCTTGTGCCTGCTATCGGACGCGCGCACTCCGCGGTGGCGGCGTATGGCGCGATGCTTGAGAGCATACCAAATACAAACGCGCTCATTTCGCCGCTTGCGACACAGGAGGCGGTTTACTCGAACCGTATCGAGGGTACACAGACAACCCTGACTCAAGTTCTCACCTTCCAGGCGGATGAGGAGCACCCGGTCGGCGATCCGGTAAGCCGGGCTGACGCGTCCGAAGTAATCAACTATAGGGTGGCTCTGGACACCGCCACCCGCGAATTAGAGCGGATACCATTGTCGCTGAGGCTCATCCGTGATGCACACCGTATCTTGATGAGGGGCGTCAGGGGACAGGACAAAGCGCCGGGCGAATATCGCCGCATACCCAACAGCGTTTGGATTGGTCCTCCTGGCTCAACCATTGACAGCGCAGACTTTGTGCCATGTCCGGTAGAACATCTGACGGGCGCTATGGACGCATGGGAGAAATTCATCCACTCGGAGCAACCGGACCCGTTGGTGCAACTGGCAATCGTTCACGCCGAATTCGAGTCAATCCACCCCTTCCTTGACGGCAACGGGCGGATAGGCCGGTTGATCGTCCCGCTCTTCATGGTCGCGAAAGGCATCTTGGACGCGCCTCACTTCTACATCAGCGGATTCCTCGACCAGCGCCGCGACGAATACTATGAGCGATTGCAGGCGGTGTCCCGCGACGATGACTGGACGGGCTGGTCCGAGTTCTTCCTCACGGCAATCTCGGAACAGGCCAACGCCAACCTCTCCATAGCCAGGAGTATCTTGGCCCTGTACGATGAACTGAAGGAGTGGGTAATTGACGAGACCCATTCCCAGTACGGTATTCGCGCACTCGACTGGATATTTGAGAAGCCGATCTTCCGCTCGTCCGACTTCGTGAGAAACTCGGAGATTCCCAAGCCTACGGCCTCTCGGATATTAAGGGTTCTGCGCGACGGCGGCATTTTGACCGTACTTAGAGAAGCCCGTGGAAATAGGCCAGCGCTCCTGGCGTTTACCAAGCTCCTCCGTTTGGCGGAAGGCAGCGAGTAGCTTGTGTCTCACCAATTGACGACAACCCGATTTGCGTATCACAAACAGCAATTTACGAGACACAAAGTCGTTTGTGGTGAATACATGATACACAACGAGAATCGCGGCGAACGAAGAGCAGCCCCATGACCACTCTCACCGAAGCCGACGTCGAACAGGCGTCCCTTGAGTGGCTGCCCGATCTCGGCTGGCATGTGGAGCATGGCCCCGACATCGCACCGGACACGCCCAACGCCGAGCGCGACAATTACGGGCAGGTGGTATTGGAGCGTCGGCTGCGGGACAGTCTCGACGCGCTGAACCCCGGCCTGCCCTTAGATGCGCTGGACGATGCTTATCGCAAGCTGACTGGCCCCGAAGGTTCGACCATGGAGGCCCGCAACCGCGCCTTCCACCGGATGCTGGTCAACGGTGTGGAGGTCGAGTATCCGGCAGGGGATGGACGGGTGCGCGGCGATCTGGTCCGGGTCATAGATTTCGATAACCCCGCCAACAACGACTGGCTGGCGGTCAACCAGTTCACTGTCGCCGAGGACCAGAGTACGCGCAGGCCCGATGTCGTGCTGTTCGTAAATGGCCTTCCCTTAGGCGTGATAGAGCTGAAGAACCCCGCGGACGAGGACGCTACCATCTGGACGGCATGGCAACAGCTTCAGACATACAAGGCTGAACTGCCTACCCTGTTCTCCATGAACGAGGCTCTGGTGGTCTCGGACGGGACCGAGGCGCGACTTGGCGCTCTCACTTCCGGCACGGAGTGGTTCAAGCCCTGGCGCACCGTCACCGGGGAGACACTGGCCGATCCATACATGACCGAGCTCCAGGTGATGCTGGAGGGTGTGTTCGAGCCGGGCCGGTTCCTCGCGCTGGTCCGTGATTTCATAGTATTCGATGACGACGGCAGCGGCGCGCTGGTCAAGAAGATGGCGGGCTACCACCAATTCCACGCGGTTCGCGTCGCGGTGGACGAGACCCTGCGGGCGGCGAAGCTGCAACGCGCCGAGGCGCGGATTGCTGAGGAAGAGGGACACTATGAGGCAGGACGCACGCCGGGCGGCGAGCCGGGCGACCGCCGCATCGGGGTAGTGTGGCACACCCAGGGCTCAGGCAAGAGCCTTACTATGGCCTTCTACACCGGGGCCATCGTCCGCGAACCGGCGATGGAGAACCCGACCGTCGTGGTCCTCACCGACCGCAACGATCTGGATGACCAGCTATTCGGCACCTTCTCCCGCTGCCGGGATCTGCTGCGCCAGCCGCCGACCCAGGCTGAGAGCCGCGCAGACCTGAGGAATAAGCTCTCGGTCAACGCCGGGGGTGTGGTATTCACCACCATCCAGAAGTTCTTTCCGGAGGAGAAGGGCGACACTCATCCCGCGCTTTCGGACAGACGCAACATCGTCGTCATTGCAGACGAGGCCCATCGCAGCCAGTATGACTTTGTGGATGGGTTCGCCCGCCACATGCGCGACGCGCTGCCCAACGCTTCGTTCGTGGGCTTTACCGGAACGCCCATCGAACTGCAGGACGCCAACACCAGGGCCGTGTTCGGCGAACACATCAGCATCTACGACATCCGGCGTTCAGTTCAGGACGGCGCCACTGTTCCGATCTACTACGAGAGCCGCCTCGCCAAGCTCGCTCTTGAAGAGCGCGAGAGGCCAAAGATAGACCCGGACTTCGAGGAGGCCACCGAGGGCGAGGAGATTGAGCGGACTGAGAAGCTCAAGACCAAGTGGGCGCAGTTGGAGGCGGTTGTTGGCGCGGATAAGCGCGTGAATCAGATAGCCGAGGACATCGTGGCCCACTTCGAGCAGAGGCTGGAAGCGCTGGAGGGCAAGGCGATGATCGTGTGCATGAGCCGGCGCATCTGCGTTGACCTCTACCGGGAACTTGCGCGCCTGCGCCCCGACTGGCAGGACGAGGACGACGGCAGAGGAGCCATGAAGGTGGTGATGACCGGCTCCGCTTCCGACCCCCTGGACTGGCAGCCACACATCAGGAACAAGGCGCGGCGGGAGGCTCTGGCACAGCGGTTCCGCGACCCCGACGATCCACTGAAGATCGTGCTGGTGCGGGATATGTGGCTGACGGGCTTCGACGCGCCGAGTCTGCACACGATGTACGTTGACAAGCCGATGCGCGGCCACGGTCTCATGCAGGCCATCGCCCGCGTGAACCGCGTGTTCAAAGACAAGCCGGGCGGCCTGGTCGTGGACTACCTGGGACTGGCGAACGACCTGAAGCAGGCGCTGGCCACGTACACCGAGAGCGGAGGCAGGGGACGGACGGCGCTGGACAAGGAGGAAGCGGTCGCGGTCATGCTGGAGAAGCACGAGGTGTGCTGCGCCCTGTTTCACGGCTTCGACCGGACAAAGTGGACAAAGGGTACGCCGCAGGAACGCCTGAACCTGCTGCCTGCCGCCCAGGAACATATACTGGCCCAGGAAGACGGCAAGGAACGCTGCATGAACGCCGTGAGAGAGTTGTCCCAGGCTTTCGCGCTGTCCGTGCCACACCCGGAGACCACACGCATCCGCGACGACGTGGCGTTCTTCCAGACAGTGCGGACCGCGCTGTTGAAACGGACGGCTACGGAGGCACGCCCTGAAGAAGAACTCGACCTCGCCGTGCGCCAGATCATCTCCCGCGCGGTCGCGTCCGAAGGCGTAATGGACATCTTCGCCGCTGCGGGCCTGGACAAGCCGGACATCTCGGTGCTCTCCGACGAGTTCCTGGCCGAAGTGCAAGGTATGCCGCATCGCAACCTCGCCGTGGAGTTGCTTCAGAAGCTACTCAGAGGCGAGGTGTCCGCCCGTCGGCGCAAGAACATTGTGCAGGCGCGCTCCTTCGCCGAAATGCTGGAACAGACACTACGCCGCTACCAGAACCGCGCGATAGAGGCGGCGCAGGTGATCGAGGAGCTAATCGAGCTCGCCAGGGATATGCGAGAGGCCAACGAGCGCGGTGAACTGCTCGGACTGTCGGAAGACGAACTCGCCTTCTACGACGCGCTGGAGACGAACGACAGCGCGGTGCAGGTGCTCGGCGACGAGACGCTGCGGGAGATCGCCCGGCAGCTAGTCGAGACTGTCCGCAACAACGTCACAATAGACTGGACGATGCGCGAGAACGTCCGCGCGAACCTCCGGCGCCTCGTCCGCCGCATCCTGCGCCGACACGGCTACCCGCCCGACAAGCAAGAGAAGGCGACGCAGACCGTACTGGAGCAGGCCGAAGTCCTGTCCGAAGGCTGGGCATCCTGAGGCCGCAGCCAGCCCCGCCTCGCGCGATACCCGCCTGACGCCCCACCCCTCACCCACAACAGGTCCAACTCTCCCCCCGTTCAGCGCGCTGCACACTTACTATGCACAGATGCAAAGAGTATGTTCGCACACAGCGTTACATATCGTATTGCGTAATGGCCTAAATATGTATAACCGAACTATGCTGATTATTTCATATTGACAAAGATAATTAGTCTATACATAATTATTGGCGTTGTGCTGACTTACTAAATTATGGTGTACGTACAGAATGCCCACTGGAGGACCGAAATGAAACAGATATTGAAGCCGGCCGCGGCGATGGTTGCGATCTTCGCGCTGATGCTGGCAGTAGCCTGCACAGTCGAGGACGAAGAGCCGGCCGCGGCTCCTGGGTCGGATGTCGAGGCAATCAAGACGGCCGTGGTCGCCAACTACTCGGCGGGCGTTTACGCCACTTACGTCAAGAGCCTCAACTCTGCCCAGGAAATGGACACCGCGATAGACACCTTCGTCGCTAATCCGACTCCGGCCACGCTGGAAGCGGCCAAGAGGGCCTGGCTTCGCGCCAGGGACGACTACGGTCCCACCGAGGTCTTCCGATTCTACGGCGGCCCCATAGACAACGAGGAGGACGGCCCCGAGGGCCTGCTCAACGCCTGGCCCCTGGACGAGGCGTACATTGATTACGTGGAAGGCGACCCGAGCGCGGGCATCATCAATAAGCCCGACGAATTCCCCACCATTGACAGAGACCTGATAGTCTCGCTCAACGAAGAGGGTGGAGAGGCGAACGTCTCCACGGGCTGGCACGCCATCGAGTTCCTGCTCTGGGGACAGGATATGAACTCCATCGGCCCGGGAGCCAGGCCGGTCGAAGACTACACCACCAACGCCAACGCCGACAGGCGTCGCGTGTACCTGGCGGTGACTTCCGACACCCTGCTCGAGCACCTGCGAGACATGGTGAACGCCTGGGCGCCCAACCAGGCCAACTACCGCGCCGACTTCGAGGCGCTGCCCGCCGACGAGGCGCTTGCCAACATCATCACCGGCGCCGGCGCCCTCAGCAAGGGCGAACTCGCGGGCGAGCGTATGTTCGTCGCCTACTCCGAACGCTCCGAGGAAGACGAACACTCCTGCTTCTCGGACAACACCCACGCCGACATCGTTGGCAACGCCATCGGAATCCAGATGGTGGTCACCGGCCAGTACGGCGCGGTCAACGGGCCAGGGCTCCTGGACCTCTTCGCCGCGCAGGACGAGGCTCTCGCGACTAGGCTGGCCGCCGAGATCGCCGCCAGCGTCAGCATGGCAAGAGGAATACCCGCGCCATTCGACCAGCATCTGGGCGAAGGCGTCCCGGACAGCTCCTACGGTCGCCAGCAGGTACTGAATACGATTACCGCGCTGGAAAATCAGGCTGACACCATGGTTGAGGGCGCCGCCGCCTTTGGCCTCACGATAGACACATCGGTGTAATCCTTGAAACCCGCCGCCGCGCCCATCTTACGCGCCGCGTTGGAAGGGAAATCCAATGCGTAGCGGCCTCCTGACAAGTAGAGTCCGCAGGGCCGGCCTTTGGTACGGTCTTGCGGCTCTTGTCGGACTGGCTATCCTGGCAGGGCTGGTCTGGACGCTGACGCGCGACGATGATCAGTGGCCCGACGAGGCCGAGATAGACGCCCTACTGGTAACGCAACTGGGCGGCGAGACGACCGTGAAGTCAACCAACCGCAACTCTTTCGGGCTGCCAGCGCCCAGCCTCACCAACCCCGAACGCCGCACCTTCGAGGTGGGCGACAGCTTCTTCACCCAGAATTGGGTGACCGCCCCGTCCTCGACCGACGCACGAGACGGCCTGGGTCCCACCTTCAATGCCCAGTCCTGCTCCTCCTGCCACACGCTGGACGGACGCGCAAGCCCGCCCCTGGACAACGAAGACCCCGAACGCGGCCTGCTCTTCAGGCTCAGCGTGCCGGGCGCCGGAGAAAACGGCCAGCCGCTGCCTGACCCCAATTACGGCGGACAACTCCAGGATCGTTCTATCATCAGTGTCCGGCCCGAAGGCCGATTCCTGACCACCTGGCGCGAGATTCCGGGCTCATACGCCGACGGCGAACCCTACACCCTCATCGAGCCCGAATACGATTTCGACGACCTCGCCTTCGGCCCGATGCACGCAGACGTCATGGTGTCGCCGCGCATCGCTCCGGCCGTCTTCGGCGTCGGCCTCCTGGAGGCCATCCCCGAGGAGGACATACTCGCGCTCGCCGACCCCGACGATACCGACGGAGACGGCATATCCGGTCGCGCCAACATGGTCTGGGACGTTCGGAACGCCCGGACCGCGCTGGGGAGGTTTGGCTGGAAGGCCAACGTCCCCACCGTCGAGCAGCAGGTGGCTGGCGCGTTCCTTGGCGACATCGGCATAACGTCCACCCTGTTCCCGGACAACAACTGTCCCGACGTGCAACGGGACTGCGCCTCCGCCATCAACGGTGGAACGCCGGAACTGACCGACGACAGGCTGTTCAAGACCACTTTCTACAATCGCACGCTGGCCGTTCCCGCGATGCGCGACGTGGAAGACCCGCAGGTGGAACGCGGCGCCGAGATGTTCCTGAAGGCGAACTGCAACGCCTGCCACACGCCGAGCCACACCACGGGCCAGAGCGACATCCCCGCCCTGAGCGGCCAGACCATCTTCCCCTACACCGACCTCCTGCTTCACGATATGGGCGAGGGACTCGCCGACGACCGACCTGATTTTCTGGCGACCGGACGCGAGTGGCGTACCCCTCCGCTCTGGGGCATCGGGCTGGTGGAAAACGTGAACAACCACACCCGCTTCCTCCACGATGGTCGCGCCCGCAGCGTAGCCGAGGCGATCCTCTGGCACGGCGGAGAGGGTGAAGCCTCGCGCCAGGCTTTTCTGAATATGTCTAGTGAGGAGCGCGCCGCGCTGCTCCGCTTCCTGGATTCGCTATGATGATACCCTGGTCATTCGATTATCTGAAAAATAGGTCCGAGTTGTTCCCTCTCCCCTTGGGAGAGGGCTAGGGTGAGGGTGATTTACTCATCTTCACTATCGTCCCGTAGAACAATCGAAAGGCCCTGACGATGATACGAACCTCCCTCGCCTTTGCCCTGGTCCTCACTCTGCTGGCCGCTCTCGCCTGCTCCGCCGATGAGCCAGTATCGCGAGAGGAAGTGTTGGTCAGCCTGACCGACGACGTGATAGTGCCGCGCTTCCAAACGCTGGCCGAGCGGACCGACACGCTCCGCTCCTCACTGCGCTCCCTGTGCGAACAGCCGACCCAGGCCCGCCTCGACGCCGCCAGAACTGCCTGGCGCGACGCCCGCGAACCCTGGCTCCGCTCACAGGCGACTTGGTTCGGCCCGATCATGGACCGCCGATCCCGCTCCTTTGTTGACTGGTCGCCCGTAGAACCGCAACGAATCGAAGACATGCTCGCCAGGCGCGACTCGATTGACGCCAACCACGTGCGCGAGTTCCTGTCCTCCACGCAGCGCGGACTTGGGGCCATCGAATATGTTCTGTTCCAGGACGACGCGGCAGTCCTGGCCGCGCTGGGCGAGCCTGGTTCCATCCGCTGCCAGTACGTAGTAGCGCTGGGAGACGTGGCGGCGGACGAAACCAGCGCTGCATTCGACGACTGGACGGGGGATAACCCGGAGGGCAGGGGTTACGCGGGCTACCTCAACGGCACGGCGGCCAGTTCGCTCATCGGCAGGGCCGCAGTGGATGAGGTAGTAAGCGGCTCGATACATCTCAGCCGCATTATATCCGACATGGGACTCGGCAGGGCGCTCGGAGTCGAGGATACTCAACCCGACCCATCCGCCATTCCCGGTGGAGTGGGACACAACCAGGTCGCCGACATCCGCAACCAGGCGCTCGGTATGCAGGACATATACATCGGCGCGTCCGACCCCGACAGGGGAGAGTTGGGCATCGGCGCGCTCGTGCGCGGCGTGGACGAGGACGCCGACCTGAGAGTGCGCGCCGCCTTTACCGACGCCCTCGCCGCCATTGACGGACTCAGCGAACCTCTGCCCGAAACGATGCGCCAGAACCCCGAGCCTGCCCTCGAAGCCTACCAGTCCCTCAAAGAGTTGCAGATAACGCTGAATACCGATGTGGTCAGCGTCCTCGGCGTAACCGTAGGCTTCGCCGACACCGACGGCGACGGGGGCTAGAAGTCTATCGAACCAGTCGAAGATGGCATAGGCTCCTCGCGGTCGCGCATACTCGCCAGGTAGCCCCTGATAGCCTCCTGTATATTCTCCGACGCCTCCTTTTTCGTCCGTCCCTGGCTATGGCACCCAGGAAGAGACGGGCAACTTGCCACTATCCAGCCATCCTCATCTGTCTCAAAGGTCACCACCAGGTCCACAGCGCCTTTCTGGAATTGCATCGTTGCTCCCCTTTTTGTGTAATGTTGCTTTTCGACATTATGAAAAGTGGAAGTCACCTGTCAATAGCGGTTGCTCATGAGGATCCCGACTCGTATGGTAGCGCCCAGCCCTTCGGTCCCAGCCCGGACGCGATAGCCGCCAGATCCGCGTCCGGATCTATCAGCCGCGCGTTCGGTCGCCCGTTCCAGGACACGAATGCGTCCGCCTTTACCGTTACGCCCGGGAATCCGCGCTCCGCGAAATTCTCCGCCATGAAATGTGCCGTCTGCAATATCAGGTCCGGCTGTATCGCCATCCGCTCCACCTGGAGGGGCGTCAGGTATTCGTCCGGCGAGACTATCCACGCCTGCCGGGTCTCCGGGTCTCGTACCCGGAACTGAACAAATCCCACCTTCTCCGTCAGCATCACCCGCCACGAGAACAGGTATCCCTCCTCGCTCCAGCGCGCGTTGCTCGGATAGGCGAAGTGGCGCAACGGCAGCGCAACCTGAACCAGCGCGAACACTCCCAGCCCAACCAGAACCGCCCGCGTCCTCCATGACAGTCTATCTACCCCCTCTCCCATTGAGGGAGAGGGCTGGGGTGAGGGTGGCCGCAACCCCTTCACTCCCACCGCACGTATCACCCGCCTCGGCCAGTCAGGATCGAAGAACACCAGCGACGCCCCTATCATCATCCAGGGAAATATCCCCAGGCGCGGGAACAGAATCCATGTAGCGATATGGAACCCCACCAGCGCCAGGTACGCCCACAGCCGCGTCCGACGCCACAGCAGCCAGCCCACAATTGTCAGGTCGAACGCCGCGCCCGCCCAACTCATCGCGTAGGCGACCCACACTTCCTGCAAAAGAGGCCCGAACAGAGGCATATCCCCATGCTGGTACAGCCATATTCGCATCGGCTGGGCGTTCAGCAGCCAGTCCGGGTTCAGCTTCGCTATCCCCGCGAACACATAGACCGCCCCCACTTGCGCCCGAAGCGCCCATACCACCCACGAAGGCAGGCCGTCTGCCCTTATCGCCGGATTCCGCCATGCGTCCACAGACCAGACGCGGTTCAGCGGCAGAAATATAATCAGCAGCGCGACCAGGCATATCCAGTAGTGGTGATTGAGGTACGTCGTGCGGTCTATCAGTTCGGCGTATGTGAACCCCACGAAGAACAGCGCGGCGCACAGCCGATAGCGATACCCCAGCGCGACGCCGATACTCAGCAAGCCCAGCGCTGCGAAATGCAGATACATCCCCCAGCCCGGCCAGGGCCTCACCCATCCGAAACCCGGGTAACTGAAGCGATACTCCGGCTCTATATACAGTTGGCCTATCCAGCCGTGAGCGAATAGTCTCAGGACGACCGCCAGACCCACCAGCCCGAAGATGACGCGAAAGGCCGCAGCCGACTCGCCCGACACGGGCCGGAACGCCCGCGCCATGTTCACCCTAAGAAACTCCGGCGGTCATTCGCATGAACAGCCTTTCGACCCGTCCTGTAAAGAGCATTCCGCCCACTGCGATGAGCCATACCAGGAAGGCGACGCCGGAGATTCGGTGCATGAATATCACCGCGTCGAACCAGATGAACAGCATGGCGATTCCGATGACGAACGATGCCGGAGCTATGTATCTCAGCGCCCCGCCAACTTTCCATTGGTAGCGAGCCGCGACGATCAGCGCCAGCCCGGCCGCCGTGAACCCTATCTTTCCGGTCAGCCATCGCAGCAGTTCCGAGTTCTCCATGAGAGGATCCACAGTCATCAGGGCTGAACCGGTGGCGACATCGGGAGCCGATACCGCGAGCATGACCGCGCACGCGCCCGAGACTGCGGTGAAACCGCCCGATACCGCGAGCAGGATTGGCACAAGAGGCGTTCCGAGCCGCTCCCGGATGATCCATGTCCTGGAAAGATACCACGCCGCCGCCAGCAGGGTTACACCCGAAACCAGGCGCGCCGCTCCTCCCAGCCCGTACAAGCCTCTTGCCTCAGAGATGGACACCAGCGACTCGGCGAGCGTAGCCTGGTCCGCGTCCGCGGCGACACGCCCTATTACCGCGACAGCGGTGGCCAGCGCGGTCAGTATGAGAAGGGCCCCCGCGACACGCGCCTCGGAACCCCGACCGGAAGACTGTGAATCCCGTTGATCCATACTCGATTGTCCTCTCTAGGCTGCGCCGGCATTTACAGTCATTTGTATGTTGGATATCCCCTCTCCCTCGATGGGAGAGGGCTAGGGTGAGGGTGAAAATGCCCGGTTTCTACCAGGGGCTTATATTTATGAGACAACCTCTATTCATTCATCAACAACCGGACGGACTCGCGCCCGGGTCCGAATCGAGTATGTCCGAAAGAGCTTCCTCGAAGACACTGGGCAGAGACGCGCTCTCAGCGAGGGCCGTTCCACCGTCCCCGTCCGGCGTCTCTTCCCTCGAAACATAGATAGGCAACTGCACGTGGAGCGCGAACGCGACGAGCTCCACCACGTCGCCGCTTATCCATGAAACGATCTCCTCATCTCTTGAGATAGCCATCGCCCCGCTCACACCCTTTACCTCGTCCAGCGTGACTACCACCGACCCAAAGCCGCCGCCCAGTTCGCGCACACACTCCGACAGCACCCGGTACAGCGGACATCGGTCATTCAGCCCATGTCCCTCCAGCGCGAGTATGCTCGCCTTTTGACCCGGCAGCGTTACCCTGAATCTCTCTCCGTTGGATTTCGTCTCCAGGAGCATGATGGTTTCCTGGGACGAACGTTCCCTGTATAGTCGCTTAACCGAGGCGCGTTCCATGACTTCTCCTCTCCTCGCGGGGCGCGAACCGCATACAGCGCGATTCGATACTGCCGTATATACTTACCCCAATATTTAGTACACACAAAATCATTTGATATGTATATACTAATATGTTTGATAACTATATGTAAAGCAAGCGTGCATACTCTACCTGATACCATAGATTCAACCACCAAAGAGGAAAACGCTACCGTCATACTACTTCCCATCCCCATCCCTTCTGTGCTATTATAAGAACATAGAATCTAGCAACTCGGACGCAACCGCCAGGCGCCCGCAGCCAACCGTCCGCGCCTCAATATATATAAATACGAGATTATACAACCAAAGATAGAGGAAGCGTGAAAAAATTTCCCAAAGCTGATACAGGTCAAATGCAGGTGACCGCAGGTCGCCCTGCAGGTGAGTGCAGGTCATCTCACTATGCGAATCCCCACCTGAACCCCACCTGAACCCCACCAGGAAAACAACCTGGATAACATAAGTCCGAATATATGTAATCGTTACAAACGGGCTATCTGATCGCTATTCTATACTCCCAATTTACTCTCATCTCGGAATGGCTCGAATGTTCAGAACAAACGTATTTACATTCGGGAATCCTTCTGATATACTCAGTCCAGACACCAGAAATTGAAGCGCTCTCGGAGAAGACACAATGGACAAGAAACGACGCGAGGCTCTGGAAGTAGCCATAGGACAGATAGACAGGCATTTCGGCAGCGGCACGATCATGAGGCTCGGCGAGGACAGGGCCGCCGTGCAGATAGACGCCATTCCCACGGGCTCCCTGGCGCTGGACGACGCGCTCGGAGTCGGCGGAATCCCGCGCGGACGTATCATCGAGGTTTACGGCGCCGAATCCTCCGGCAAGTCCACCCTCTCCTACCACATCATGGCGGAGGCGCAGAAGCTGGGCGGCACCGCCGCCTACATAGACGCCGAGCACGCCCTCGACCCCGGCTACTCCGCTCGCTGCGGCGTCAACCTGGACGACCTTCTGCTCTCCCAGCCCGACAGCGCCGAGCAGGCCCTCGAGATCTGCGAATACCTCGTGCGCAGCAGCGCGGTTGACCTGGTCGTCATAGACAGCGTTGCCGCCCTCGTCCCCAAGGCCGAGATAGACGGCGACATGGGCGACACCCACGTCGGGCTGCAGGCCAGGCTCATGTCCCAGGCGCTGCGAAAGCTCACCGCCGCCATCAGCCGCTCCGACTGCTCCGTCATCTTCATCAACCAGATACGCGAGAAGGTCGGCGTGATATGGGGCAGCCCCGAGGTAACCCCCGGAGGCCGCGCGCTCAAGTTCTACAGCTCCGTCCGCATAGACCTGCGCCGCATCGAGTCCATCAAGCAGGCGGGCGAATTCGTAGGCAACCGCGTCCGCGCCCGCATCGTCAAGAACAAGGTCGCGCCCCCCTTCAAGACCGCCGAACTGGACATCATGTTCAACGAGGGCATCAGCAAGCAGGGCGAAATTCTTGAGATAGGCGTCGAAAAGGGCTTCGTCACCAAGCGCGGCGCATTCTACTCCTTCGGCGACCTCAGGCTCGGCCAGGGCAGGGAGAACGCCAAGCAGTTCCTCAAGGAAAACCCGGACATCGGCGCCCAGATCGAAGACCTCATCACCGGCAGGACCCCCGACTCCGACGAAGAGTTCGACCCTGCCGTCAACGGCAACGCCACCGATCTGGTAGTCCTGGTCGGCAAAGACAAATAAGAAGAGGGTAGGCAAAAATCCCCTCTCCCTTGAGGGAGAGGGTTAGGGTGAGGGTGAAAATCCCAGGCGCGAACATGGTCAAGATCATCTCCTGGAACATCGCCCGCCGTCACGCCGCATGGCGATGCCTGCCCGACTCGGACGCGGACATCGCCCTGCTCTTGGTAAAATCGTGATGCAAGACGACAAAGCCGTCCAGAAAGCATTGGGCCGCGCGCTCAACCTCATCTCCTACAGGCAGCGCACCGAGTCCGAACTGCGCCGCAGGCTCTCTGAGAAGTCCGAGCCGGACGTGGTGGATGCCGCGGTCGAACGGCTGAAGGAGCGGGGCCTGGTTGACGACGCCAAGTACGCTATGGAATGGTCCGACAGCCGCGCCCGCCGGAGTCCGCGCAGCTCCCGGATGATTGTCAGGGAACTCGTGAACAAGGGTGTATCATCGTCCCTGGCCGAATCGGCCGTAGAGGGCCTGGACGACGACGACACCGCATACGACGCGGCGTTACGGTTCGCGACCCGGCTCGCCGATGCCGACTATGAGCAGTTCCACCGCCGGCTGTGGGGCCACCTCCAGAGGCGCGGATACGGCCCGGGTGCCGCTCGGCGCACGGTTTCACGACTATGGCGGGAACGCCAAAAGGATTTGACGTAATGATGGATGGAGATTTCTTAAGCCTCGCGCTTGTGTTCATTCTGCTGGCCTTCTCAGCCTTCTTCGCCAGTTCCGAGTCCGCCTTCCTGTCGGTCCAGAGAACCAGGTTGGCGCATCTGGTCAGCGAAGGGGTGCCCGGCGCGAGAAGAGTCGCGGAAATGATAGGCGAGCCCGAGCGCCTTCTGGTGACCATTCTGCTGGGCAACAACATCGTCAACGCCGCTACCACGGCGGTCATCACCGCCGCAGTCGTGGCCTTGGTTGGAGGGGGGGACAGCGAACCCGCCGGTGTAACCCCAGTGGGTGTGGTTATTGCTACCGCGATAAGCACAGTCGCGCTTGTCCTGTTCGGCGATATAATTCCAAAGACCATAGCGGTCAGAAACTCCGAGAAGGTCGCAATCCTCTATTCGCGCCCGCTTACCTGGACCGAGTACCTGCTTCTGCCCTTTGTGCTCATCCTTCAATGGGCGACCAGGGGACTCAACGCCCTTCTTGGAGGCGATTTCTCTGATCGTCGTTCCATAACTGAGGATGAGTTTCGCTCCCTGATTGACATAGGCGAAGTGGAAGGCGAGTTCGAACCCGCCGAGGCCGAGATGCTGGAGAACGTCTTCCAGTTCGGCGACCGCCAGGTCAGGGAGGTCATGTCTCCCAGAACCGAGATGATCACCATCCAGCAGGGCAGCACGCTCCGCGAGTTCCTGGACATTTACTCCCAGACTCAGCACACGCGCTTCCCCGTGTACCGGAATTCGACTGACAACATCATCGGCATCATCTCCTCCAAGGATGTGCTGAGACTCATGGCGCAGACAAACTTGAGCTACGACGACTCTGTAACCGAGGCAATCCGCGATACCCACTTCGTTCCCGAGACGAAGCGCATCTCCGACCTGTTCGACGAACTGAGGACGACCGGCAACCAGATGGCGCTCGTCATTGACGAATTCGGCGGAGTCTCCGGGCTGGTTACGCTCAAGAGGCTGTTGGAGGTCGTGGTCGGTCCCGTGGGAGAAGAGGGGCTGTCTCCCGAGGAGGAGTTCCGCGCGATTGATGAGAATACCTTCCACGTAGAGGGTGGCATGAGCATCCAGGAAGCCAACCAGGAGATGAACATAGAACTGCCACACGGCGAATATGAAACGATAGCGGGATTCGCGCTCGACGTCCTCGGGCACATACCGGTAAGAGGCGAGCAGTTCGAGCATGAAAACCTGGTGTTCGAGATACTCCGTATGCAGGACCTGAGGATAGAGGAAGTGCGGGTGACCAAGTCTGAGACGATAGGGGACGGCCGTGAAACTGATCCTGGTTAGGCATGGTCAGACTGAGTCGAACAGACTCGGCAGGATCCAGGGCATCAACAGCGCTCCGCTCACGGACGTAGGACGCGAACAGGCGGATGCGGCCGCCCGTGCCTTGGCCGCCGACGCTCCGTTTGCCCTCTATTCCAGTCCTCTTCTGAGGGCAATACAGACTGCGCGAGCCATTGGAAATCCCACCGATACGCAACCCGTGGAAGTCAATGACCTGATAGAGATGGATGTTGGAGAGTTCGAGGGGCTGTCCGGGCCACAACTCAGGGAAAGGTTCCCTGATGTAATGAGTACATGGGACAGCGATCCCGCATCCGCGGTAATGCCCGGGGGCGAGAGCCTGTACGATGTTCGAGACCGCGCGTGGCCTGTCGTCGAGACGCTCGCCGAACGCCACGGCTCCGCGACCGTGGTGGCGGTCACCCACAACTTCACGATTCACACCATCGTATGCACCGCCCTGGATATGCCCCTGAATAACTTCCGCAAGCTGCGCATAGACCTGGGGGCAATTACGCGCCTCGAAATTTCCGGCGCGCGTACAACCCTGCTGTCCCTGAACGAGACCTGGCATCTGAAATGAGCCGGCCCCCTGCCCATTCCAATGACGCGGTATTGGTGGAAGAGCTGCGGAGCGGCATTGTCTCCAACGGTTTCACTGGTTCTTCGATTCTCGTCGCTTTCTCGGGTGGGCCAGACTCGACTGCGTTGCTGCACTCGCTTTGCTCGCTGAGAGGCGACTTCGGTTTGGAACTCCGCGCCGCGCATCTCGACCATGGTCTGCGCCCCGATTCATCTGAAGCGGATTCCGAATTCGCCAGGACGTTTACGGCATCGCTGGGAGCGCCCTTGACGATTGAGAAGGCGGACACTAACTCATTGCGAGAGAAACACGGCTTGTCTGTCGAAGACGCCGCCCGCAGGGTCCGGTATGAGTTTCTGTCTCGGACGGCGGCGGATACCGGCGCGGACTGCGTGGCGCTCGGACACACGCTCGATGATCAAGCGGAGACTGTTCTTCTACACACTCTGAGGGGGACCGGCGTGGACGGCCTGGGCGCGATGAAAGAGGTGTCGTCCCGCGATATTGGGGGCAGGAGGATAACGCTGTTCAGGCCCATGCTTTCGGTTTGTAGGTCCGAGGTCCTGGACTACTGCGCCCGGAATGGCCTTACCCCCCGTCTCGACGAATCCAACCTTTCGACCAGGTTCACGCGAAACCGCATCAGACTCGATCTAATGCCAAAGCTCGCGGAATACAACCCATCCATACAAAGCGCGCTCGCGCGTCTTGCGCGTTCGGCGTCGCTCGATTCGGACTTCATCCGCGCGGAGGTCGAGAGAGTAGCTGACGATATAATCTCAGCCGACTCGCGTGGCGTGAGCATCGAGCGGGAAGGATTCAGGCAACTTCACCCTGCTCTCGGTCATCGCCTGCTCAGGCACGCCGTCCAGATGGCGAAGGGAGACACCAACGATCTGGCATTCGAGCACGTCTCTCGGATGTTCGATATGATGTCCGGCTCCGCCGGGAAGGGCATTGCGCTCCCGGGAGGACTGCGCTTCGACGTGGACTACAGCCTCGCCCACATTCGGCGCGCTGACGCCCCGGATTCACTATTGCCGGAGATGGGATCGCGCCAGTTTGCGCTGAAGGTTCCCGGCACGACCGTGGAAGGCGGGTGGAGTATATCGGCGCTCCTGAGCCGGGATAGTAGTGGATTAAGACAGGCTAACGAGGGTCAACCAAGATTCTTGGAACGCTTCGATGCGGATGTCTTGGGGGAAGCTCCAATCGTGCGGACACGCAGAGTCGGCGATACCTTCCAGCCGCTGGGAATGGCGGGCGAGAAGAAGCTCAAGGACTTCATGATAGACGCGCATATCCCGCGCCGTTGGCGAGACAGCGTGCCTCTTGTCGAATCGGAGGGGCGTATTGCCTGGGTAGTGGGATGGCGAATCGCGGACTGGGCAAAGGTCGAAGCCGGCACTCGGAGGGTACTCGAGATCCGCTTCGAGAGGACATCTGAACGCTGATCGAGGGCGCCTTCTCCCTTACATAACCCTGCTGAGTCGAGGGCTCTCTGTAATTCCGGGAGTGCGCCCCCGCTTTGCTATGGGAGCGTTGTCCACCTCGTGTATATCGGCAGTGAAGTTGTTGGGAGACGCATTGGCGATATAGGTTCCGACGCTGAACGTGTCAACGGGGGCTTTCGCTTCGGTAAATTCCCTGATCCGGTCGGGATTGAAGCCTCCACTGACGACAATCTCAACGTGCCGGAATCCGGCGAGGTCCAGCCTGGCGCGCACCTCTTTGACCAGCGGCACCGATACTCCGCCGCGCTCGGAGGGCGTGTCCAGTCTTACGCCGCGCAGACGTTGGCGAAGAGCCTGCGCGACATTCAGCGATTCGGCGGCCTCGTCATTGAACGTATCCACTACGGCCACTCGCGGAACGTCCTGGGGGATATGCCTGTCGAACAACTGAATCGCCCTGACCGAATCCCCGACTATCAGGGGCAGCGCATGGGGCATACTCCCGGAAGGAGTGGTGCCGGCCAGTCTCGCTCCCATCACAGTCGAGCAGGAAGCGCAGCCTCCCACAACCGCGGCATAGTCCACCGTCGGGGCGACGTTCGGGTGAATATGATTGGCGGGCGTGGCGATTACGGGAACTCCGTCAGCCGCCTCTACGCAATCTCTGGCGGCTGTGGCCCATCCGGTGCTCGAAGACAGTATCCCGCAAATGATCGTCTCGTACAGTCCGAAGGAGTTGTACGGCGCCCTGATTCTGAGCGCCACTTCCTTAGCGGTGATTCGGTCGCCTTCGTCGAGCGCCCAGACCTCTATTCCTGTTTCGGGCAGCACTCGTTCGAGCAGAGACCGCACCTCTCTTATGCCGCAGAGAAGACCGTCTCTTGCAGGGAAGAACTCCATCGCGACAACGGGGTTGATGTTCTCGTTGCGAAGGATGGTCAGAGTGCGCTGGAGATATACGTCCGATGTATCGCCGACCAAGACCGAATGGCGTATCTCGATCTGTGATGAAGCGGAGTTGATGTTTACCATGTGAACAGCCTGGATTTATGGATTAGTAGTGTCATACCAAGTGTGCGCAACTTGAATGCGAGCCTCACCCTGCCGATGCGGGCTCTGTCAACTTCGCGCCAAGTATCTTTGCCATGTGGTCGAGGGCGTAGTGGTGCGCGTCCGCGTCGAAAGACGCCACACAGTCTGTCGGAACTTCTACGGCGTAGTCGCGGTTGCGCGCGTCGGCGGTTGTGTGCATCACGCAGATGTCGGTGCAGACTCCGCACACAATGACCTTGTCGGGGTTCAACTGGGCGAGACGGTCCTCGAGATCTGTCTCGAAGAACGCGCTATATCGTCTCTTACGAATCGTTTCGCCCTCATACCTGCTGAGTTCGGAGATGACCTCGGCCTCCTCAGTGCCCCGGACGCAATGCACCGGGAACATCTGGAATTCCAGGTCGTCAGGGTCGTGGGTGTCGCATATGAAGATCACATTCCCGCCGTCCGCCTGCTCACGCTCGATGAGGTCCTGGACCCTGGGGATTATTTGGCGGGACTCGTCTCCGCAATATAGGTTATGCCCAGGCTCCATAAAGCCTACGACCATGTCCACTACAAGAACTACGTTACTCATATCACCCCTCCAGCTCGGATGACTTTCCCAGATTCTAACACTTTTGAGGGCGAATCTGTGATTGTATGAATCAGGATATGCGGGATTGGAGGATACTTAGGATAAGAGCGCTCCGTGATTGTCCAGTCCGGCCCATCGGGCACGATTCGGTATGAGCCGATTCCGTGGATATGTATTAAGATAGCCGGACGATATGTGCAACACCAAATACTCTGGGAGATTACGATGACGACTGATGCGACAGAAGCGGTATTCGAAGTATATGACGAGCGTTTCAGGGCGATGGTACCCGACGACGCCCAACTTGTCAGGCACCATACGGGGATGGACTGGGCGGAAGGGCCGGTTTATTTCGCCGAGGGAGACTACGTGCTGTGGAGCGATATTCCCAACGACGTGATCCTGAAATACTCGGACGCCGAGGGTGTGTCGGTGTTTCGGTCGCCGTGCGGTTACACGAACGGCCACTACCGCGATCTCGAGGGACGGCTGCTGAGCTGTGAGCACGGGGGCCGTCGAGTGAGCCGCACCGAGGCGGACGGGACTGTGGTCACTCTTGCGGACAACTACGAGGGCAAGAAGCTGAATTCGCCAAACGACCTGGCTGTGAAGTCGGACGGCTCTATCTGGTTCACGGACCCGCCTTACGGGATACTGAGCGACCGGCAGGGACACAAGGCGGAGAGTGAGCTTGGCGCGTGCTACGTGTTCCGATTGGAGCCTGACACGGGCGCGCTGGAGATAGTCGCGGACGACTTCGACAGGCCGAATGGGATATGCTTCTCGCCGGACGAGAGCGTCCTGTACGTGTCGGACACAGGCGAACCGGGGCATATCCGCGCGTTCGACGTGGTAGATGGCAGAAGCCTGGCGAACAGCCGGGTGTTCGCCGAGGTATCTCCGGGCAAGTCTGACGGCTTCCGGTCGGACACGGACGGCAACATCTTCACGAGCGCGCGGGACGGGATACACGTGTACAGCCCGCAGGGCGAGCTTCTGGGCAAGATACTGACGCCGGAGAACGCGGTCGCCAACTGCTGCTTCGGGGGGCCAGAGAGGAACCGCCTCTACATCGCGGCGGACAAGTCGCTGTATTCCATAGTCCTGAACGCGAGAGGGGCGCAGAGGCCGTAAAGGGGAAGTCGTATCGAGACGCTACTACTAGACATACTACCGTAGCGTATTGATAGGCATATTGTCGGCTAATTGAACATCCGATGTTCAATTAGCCGAATTTCATGGTAAGCTATGAGTTGCCATGATTGACCGAGACATATTGCCTGTTCTGAAGAGAGCGGCGCTGTCGGCCCCGGCTGTAACGCTTACGGGGCCTCGGCAGAGCGGGAAGACAACTCTGTGCCGCGCGGCTTTCCCGGAGCATCCATACGTCAACCTGGAGCGGCCTGACACCCGGGAGTTCGCAAGCGACGACCCTCGCGCTTTCCTCGCGCAGTATCCGGCGGGGGCGATAATTGACGAGGTTCAGCGATTCCCGGAACTAACCTCTTACCTTCAGGTGGAGATAGACGACGATCCGTCCCCGGGACGCTGGATACTTACGGGGTCACACAATCTGTCTCTGCTTCAGTCAACCAGCCAGTCCCTGGCGGGACGAACCGAGGTCCACTATCTGTTGCCGCTTGGCCACGGCGAGGTGGTTAGATTCCAGGGCCATCCTACAACCCTCGACGAGACGCTGTTCACCGGCGGCTACCCGCGCATATTGGACAGGGAACTAAATCCGTCGGATTGGCTGCGATCATATGTCGCCACGTACATAGAGCGCGATGTTCGGACTCTCAGCGCAGTGGGCGACCTGTCCACATTCCAGCGGTTCGTGGAATTGTGCGCGGGGCGAACCGGACAGTTGCTGAACCTTTCGTCTTTGGCTGATGACTGCGGGGTCTCCCAGCCCACCGCCAGGAGATGGGTCAGCATTCTGGAGGCGAGTTTCATAGCGTTCCGAATGTCTCCCTTTCACTCCAACTTGCGAAAGCGACTTGTTAGGATGCCGAAGCTGCATTTCTACGATAGCGGGCTTGTTTGCTGGCTGCTGGGCATACGCGATCCGGGACAGTTGAGGACGCATCCGCTCAGGGGCCAGATATTCGAGAGTTGGGTGGTGTCTGAGCTTGTCAAGCGTCAGATGAACCAGGGAGAGACAAGTGCGCTCTCATTCTACCGGGACAGGGATAACGCCGAGGTGGATGTCATCATCGAGCGACCTTCGGGGTTGATATTGATCGAGGCCAAGTCTTCCCAGACGCCCTCGGGTAGCCTATTGAGCGGTATCCGGCGAGTTCGGAGGCACTTGGAGGGTTCGCGTCCAGTACAGGGCATGGTTGTTTACGGGGGAACTGAGGTTCAGTCGCGGTCCGAAGGGACTCTGGTTCCGTGGAATCGTTTGCATGAGACATCGATCTAAAAATGGCAGGCGACCGGAGATAAGGCGTTATCCAGTTATTCAGGTGGCACTATCTCGTGGAAGATAGAGTATTGAGAGATAATCACATCTTCCCCACCTAACTCGGCGACAAGTGCAATAGTATAGACTCCAGGACCATAGCGATTAGTCACAGCCAAAATATTGGCTCGAACAGAGAATGCGCTTTCTCGCACTATCCATCTCGATGCAGTGATGTGCATTATGGAGATTGTGCGCTCAATTCCCCTCTGGCTGGCTTCATAGGCATCCTGCCATAATCTCTCGGCCTCATCATAAGACTCAGGAGGGGGCGCATCCTGCGAGACATTGCGAGGGTTCGGGCAGAACTCAACCGTTTCGTCCGTTTCATCATCTAGGTAGTAACGGTCCTGTGGCGGCGGCTTTCTCAAGTTGGCAACCGGAATACCCCCATCGTAGCAGTATGTTCTGGCAACTTGTCCCCTAGTCAGTCTATGAGGCGGCGGATCATAGAATATTATCACCCCTAGGCTGTCGTCCTCTGAAAGAGATATGCCATTCTTCACCTTTCCAGTGATGGTCAGTATGCTTCCTCCAATGGCAGGCAATTGTGTGTACTCGACATAGTCTCCCTCAAACTGCTGGACTGCCGTGAAGTTGTAGGCACTCCACCATATCCCAATGTTGACCTTCCTAGCCCACGGGTCCAATATGGCACTTCGGTGTCCGGGGCTATCCATCCATCCTTCCATAGTGTCCCGTATCTCCTGTTCTATATCAGACACTGGCGCATAGAAAAATGTCCATGAAGGGCAGTAGTCGTTACCCGATACGTTCTCCGCATTCGCCTGATAGCCACCTGCTAGGCTGTACCGCATATAGGGTTTCAGACCATCCAGACCCCAATGGGACACGAAACACTCTTCTACCGCCGCCTCCGCGTGAAGTTGAGCAGCAACATTACTTCCCAAGATAATAGGCTCTAGACCCTCACGGCTACGCTCCGCGTTGATGAGGGAAGCATCACAAAAGTGGTGCGTGTAGGAGGATGGGGTTGTCGGTTGGGGGTGGACTGGCCTTAACCTTGGATAAAACCTAACCACCAAGGAGAAGACCAGTCCAATGCAGGTAACAATCACCCGCACCATACAGATACCAGACGAGGCCCAGAGTATCAATGAACTTGAGGGACTGATCCACAGATTCGGTCTGTCTTTGATGCGCGAGTTGCTGTGTGAGGCATGGCGCCATTGTCAGGCTCGACATTGGATATGTGAGGGGTGCGGAAGCGGTCGGATAACGCGACGGGGCTATCGAGACTACACAATCATGACTATTTTCGGAGGGGTGAAGCTAAGACGCGCCAGGGTCAGGTGTCAGCAGTGCGGAAGGTTGAGTCAACCAGCCGACAGCAAGTTGAGAGAGGTCGAATCGAGCCGAGCGAGCGTCAGGTTCGCTGAGTTGGCGTGTTTGAGTGGCGCGTCGTGGCCGTACAAACAGGCGGCTGAGGTGCTTGGAAAGATAGTAGGGGGCTCGGTGAGCCACGAGCGTGTTCGCAGACTGACCAACGGTTGTGGACAGAAGGCGGTTCAGGCTCAGAACGCAGAAGCTGAGGAGGCGTTGGAAGAATACATCGATCCTCCGTCGTATCGTAGTGGCCCACGGATGGTGAACGTGGCGCTGGACGGTGGATGGGTGAGAAGCCGCGACAATGCTAAGGGAATGGAGGGGAAGGTGGGGGTGGTACATCTGGGCAGTGAGAAAGTAGGTAAACACAGAAACGCTCTGAGTGGGCGACGATACGTGGCGACGTTCGGTTCATCCGATGTGGCGGGACGACTGACATACGCCGAAGCTCGCCGCCACGGTGTCGAGTACGCTCTCAGAAAGTCGGTGATAGGGGACGGAGCACGCTGGATAAGTTCGATAGCCGACGAACACTTCCCTGACGCTCGTCGCATCCTGGACCTTTGGCACCTCAACCGCAGGATATACAAGACTGTCTATGCTTGTGTGCCTTGCGAAGATGCGAGCGGGGTATGCCGAATGTTGATGGATACGCTGACCAGGGGCAGAACCGACCTGGCTCTCAGACAACTTGATGGGCTGTCTGAGAAGTACCCTGCAAACAAGCTGAGTGAACTCATGACCTATCTTGCCAACAATGCCGAGTGGATATGCGACTACGACCAACTCAGATTGGAAGGATACCCTGTGGGAAGCGGACCGGTTGAGAAGGCGGTGGACATCGTGATCAACAGAAGGCTGAAGTGTCGCAGAGGTATGAGGTGGTGGAGAAACAATGCCAACCGCGTTGTGGCGCTCAGAACTCTCATGCTCAACGATGACTGGGATACACTGCGGACTCGTAACAAATGAATACTCATAGATACACACCACTTATTTGATGCTACCGTTGATGAGTTCTAGCATATATCGCTTCTGCTCAATGTAACTCAGGTCGGGGGTTATGGACGACTCCGGCTCTGGTTTCTCGTCGGCATCATTGGAACAGATGGTGAGGACGAACGCCACTGTTGCGACTACCAGAAGCAGATAAATGAAGTTGCGCCACGTAAACCTTGGTAGCCAACGCCATGCAAATGTCGGCTCGGTCGTATCTGTTTGCTGATACGAAAAGTTAACGCCGCCTCTAATCAGGCCGAGTTGGTAGCGGGCTTCCGTGTGTCCGGGGTTGAGTCGGATAACTTCAGCGAGATCGCCGCTTGCGCTCGTTCTGTCTCCCAGCGTAAGGTGGAGCATCCCCCTCCTGTATAGTGAGTCGGTGTCACTGGGGTCTAATTGAATTGCTGTGCTGAAGTCTGCGAGCGCTTCGTGTGTATATCCTAGTTGTCCATAGACGGTCCCACGCGCACGGTAGTTGGTGGGATTGCTAGGATCACGGGCTATGGCATTGTGCCACTCCCTTAATGTCTGATGGTTCTGTGCCATGATGAACCGATTGGAGTCCTGCTATTCCGCACTCTTGCTATTCCGCACTCTATTGAGTAGATTCCCGATACATGGACTCATCGTTTTCTACTTAAATGGCAAAAATGGGCTCCAAATAGAATATCCTAGACGGAAGGCTTGTCGTCTAGGATATCTTGCGCTCTTTGACTGGGCTTTAGTCGGCGGCGGGTTGGGCCTCGGTGGCGGCGGTCTTTTCTTCGAAGGGCTGGCCGGTGGCGGGGTCAATCTCGAATGGGCTGGAGAGTTCGAGTTCGTCGGCGATCTCGCGCACGGCGGGGATGACGTATTCGCCCATGAGTCGCAGGCTGCGCATCTGGTCTTCGTGGGTCATGGCGCCGTCGCCGTCCCAGAAGAAGACGCTGCCGGGTCGGAGCGTTTCGAGGACGTGGCGTATCTTGGGTATGACGGTGTCCGGGGTGCCGGATACGACAGTGTAGTTCTCGACTTGCTCTTCGTAGGAGGTGCTGAGCACTCCGCCGCGGTTGGCGGTGGCGGCATCGCGGGTGGGCAGGACGCGCCTGCGGGATGTGAGGCCGGGGAGTCCGAGCAGCGCGGGGTTGGCTGTGCCCTCGTTACCGGCGAGGAACGGGTTGCTGGGACCCTGCACGAACTTCCTGCCGACTTCGTCGGCGAGTTCTTCGGTCTCGTCAACGTGTACTTTCCAGAGGTAGCCGATGTTCTGCGGGCCGGACTCGTAGCCGAGTTCTGCGGCGGTGTCGTGGTATATCTGGAACGCTTCCTGGGTGGGGCCGAGCTTGGTGGCGAGCATGATGTACGGGATGCGGTTGGTGGCGGCCCATACGAGCGAGTCGCGGCTGACGACGCCCGGCAGCCAGATCGGGGGGTGCGGCTTCTGGTAGGGGCTAACCCAGGGGTTGACGTAGCGGTAGTTGTAGTGCTTGCCTTCCCATCGGAAGGGGCCGGGGGTCGTCCATGCCTTGACTATGAAGTCGTGCGCCTCCTGGAAGCGTTCCCAGTTGTATGGGGGAGGCGAGTTGTGGGCGACGCTCTCGCGTCCGGTGCCGCGAACCCAGCCGGAGACGAGCCTGCCACGGGAGATCATGTCTATCATGGCGAGCTGTTCTACGAGCCAGAGGGGATCGTCCCATATGGGCAGTATGTTGCCAAGCAGGACTATCCTGGCGCGATTGGTTATCTTGGCGAGGATGGATGCCTCGACGTTCATTGCGCCGCCCATGCAGAATGGGGTGCTATGGTGTTCGTTGAGCATGATGCCGTCGAAGCCGACTTCCTCGGCATAGACTCGCTCGTCGAGGTATCGGTTGTAGAGGTCGGAGCCGACCTGGGCGTCGTATATCTCGTTGCTGAGCGTAAGGTCCTTGATGGGCAGCCCGGTCGCGCCGAAGTAGCCCGACTTCGGGTCCTGATACGGTCGTTCGGTGAAGTGGCCTATAAACATCGTGGACTCCCGGTTTGGCGATAGAATGTCTGACTTTGGCGCAGTGTATCATTTTGGTTGTCGGTTGTCAGTTGTCGGTAGCTGGGTAGGATCACCCTCACCCTAGCCCTCTCCCATCGAGGGAGAGGGGATTCTTCTGGTGGGCGCGCAGGTGGTCTGCAGGGGGCCTGCTGGCAGGCTTGGTGAGCGCTTTCTACCTGCATTTGCCCTGCATAATCCTGCATTTCCCTGTTCAGCGAATTTTTTCGGCTCCGCCAATGCACATCAGGGCGTATAGGGCATCCACCCGCCGTTCCACGGAGGCTTAGGTTCTTTGTCTATTTCGGCGGCCATCTCGGTCATCTTCATTATGGTATCGGCAATCTTGGCCATGGCGCGGGCGTTGTTCGCGGAAGGCGGGGCAGCCTGGAGTTCTTCGAACACTTCCCGCAAACCCTTCACCATGTCATCGAGTCCAAGTTCTCTTAGCTTCTTCTGCGCTCTGACCTTCTTGGCCTTTGCGCGTCCGCCCATGGCTCGCCATTCGGCGGATTCGGGATCGTGGGCGAAGCAGTAGCCCGAGGCGGAGACGATGGTGGAGCCGCAGATTTCGCCGTTGCGTTTTGTGGCAGGACAGGGTGGGGTTTTGCGAGGTATATGCTCACCGTCTTTGTTGTATGCCATTTGGTTATCTCCTTGAGTAGCGCTACAATTTCCAAGAACTTATGTACTTTATGATGGTAAGGGATTCCGAGAGTTGCGTCAAGGGTAACTTTGGGGATAGTCCTTGGTTGTCAGTTTCGATGTATAGTCGGGTCGTTGTACGGGCTATTGGAGGGGCGTATAATCGCTCTCACTGAAATGGCTAGGCGAGGTTCGTGGGAGGGCTATGATGGCGGACTCGGATGATTTTCTGGTGGCGTCGAATCTGCACAAGGCGTTCGGGCATATCGTGGCGGTTGAGGATGTGTCGTTCTCGATCCGGCGCAAGGAGATATTCGGGCTGCTGGGGCCGAACGGCGCGGGGAAGACGACGACGATACGGATGCTCTCGACGGTTCTGAATCCGGACGAAGGGGACGTGACGATAGGTGGATTTTCGGTTGCGCGTGAGAGCGACAGGGTGCGGGAGGTCATAGGGGTGTGTCCGCAGGAGCTTGCGCTGTATCCTGAGCTTTCGGCGCGGGACAATCTGATGTTCTTTGGACGGATGGCCGGTCTGAGCGGGCGGGAGGCGTCGGAGTCGGCGGGGGAGAATCTGGAGCGTGTGGGCCTGGAGGACCGTGCAAAGGACAAGGTGGACAAGTTTTCGGGCGGGATGAAACGGCGGGTGAATATCGCTATCGCGCTGATGAGCCGTCCGCAGCTTTTATTCCTGGACGAGCCTACGGTTGGGATTGATCCGCAGTCGCGGTATCACATCTTCGAGACGGTGGAGGCTCTGCGGGACGAGGGACTGACTGTGCTGTACACGACGCACTATATGGAGGAGGCGGACAGGCTGTGCGACCGTATCGGGATAATGGACAGCGGCAGGGTGATCAGGCTGGGGAGTCCTCGGGAGCTGAAGTCGGAGATCGGGGATCCGGCGGAGGTGTCGCTTGAGAGTGTGTTCCTGGAGCTGACGGGGCGGAATTTGCGGGATTGAGGGGGATTGTCTGAACTGTGATTTTTGGGATTTTGGGATGGGCAGGATTTTGATTTGCAATGGGTTGTCTGAATCAGGATTTGCAGGATGTTGGGATATTCAGGATGATGACGTAGCAATTAGGATTTAGGGTGGCAAGACATGGCTCAGATTTCCTCGCTTAGATTAGTGAATTTCAAGAATTTTGCCGACGAAACCCTGAAGATGGGGCCGTTCACGGTAATCGTGGGCGCGAACGCAAGCGGGAAGAGCAACATCAGAGACGCTTTTCGCTTCCTTCATGGCATAGGGCGTGGTTATACGCTGGCGGAGATTCTTGGCGGGAAATATGGGATGGGGGGACAGAGCGAATGGACGGGAATCCGAGGGGCACCGGATGAGATCATACGGTTTGGAGAGAGTTCATTTACCATCGAGGTTGTGGTGAAGGGCATATTCAACTACACGATAGAGATATGTAAAGATAGCGTCCAGGCCGGCACATTCAGAGTCGCGCGGGAAGAACTCAAGGCTTATCGTCGCTTCATAATCTACACCAGCCATCCCGGAGAGAACGACCCAGTACACGCTCAGAATGATGACACGCATCTTCTTCTACGAATGGGAAAGACCGGAGAACAGAAGCGGCTGGGTTACCGAGTTGCGGTGAGGCCCAATCAGCCCGCGCTGACACAACTCGAAGAGCATAAGCGAGTGGTCAGAGCGCAGAAATCCGTCGCTGAAACTATCCGCAGAGCGTTCGCGAATATGCGTTTTCTGGATTTGGAGCCGCAAAGAATGAGACAGCCGGCTTTTCCGGGTCAGACCGTTCTTGGCGACAGCGGCGAGAACTTGCCAACCGTGCTGCGGGAAATCTGCTCTGATCCGAAACTCGAGAGCAGACTTGCCGAATGGATTCGGGAACTGACGCCAATGGATGTTGAAGACTTCGAGTTTCCGATTGATCCTACTACCGGATGGGTACAGCTTGTTATTAGAGAATCAAATGATAGAAGAGTGTCCGCTTATGGGGCTTCGGACGGCACATTGCGTTTGCTGGCAGTGTTGGCTGCTTTGCTGGGCGACCAGACCGAGAATCTATTCGTTCTCGAGGAGATAGACAACGGCATTCATCCGTCAAGAATCCAATTGCTGATTGATCTCATCGAGGGGCAGACCGCGGAGGGGCAGAGCCATGTGGTGACGACTACTCATTCTCCGGACCTCCTGACGCTGGTAAGCGACGATACATTTGAGAATACTTCTGTGGTGTACCGGGATGAAAATTCGTCGGACGGCATTATCCGCCCGATAATGGAATTGCCGAAGGCGAAGGAATTGCGTGTTTCTCAAGGTTTGGGACGACTTCACGCATCCGGGTGGATGGAAGACGCATTGGCGTTTACCGAGTATTCGCCGCAGTATGATGGAGTTGGGGAATGAATATCCTGATCATTCCCGAGGACTTCCGCAAAGACCAGTATATGCTCAAGCCTATCTTCCAGAGGTTGGTGGCATCGCTTGGCAGCAGCGTCTCGCGCGTTCGGGTCTGTCAGGACCCTCTGCTTGGCGGGGTGGGCGAAGCCTTGAAGCTCAGTCGCATGGAAGAGGTGATCGAACGGTATCCGATGGTACACGTGTTCATATTGTGCGTTGACCGAGACGGCGTACATGGGCGCAGACAGCGTTTGGATGAGATCGAGTCCGAGTTCGGCTCGGACCGGATATTCCTCGCGGAGAATGCATGGGAAGAGTTGGAGACGTGGGTTCTGGCGGGTGTGGACTTGCCGAATGAATGGAATTGGGCGGATGTCAGGGCTGAGGTTGATGTGAAGGAACAGTATTTCGAGCCGCTAGTCGCGCGATTAGGTTTGTCCGGTTCTCCGGGCGGTGGAAGGAAGGCACTGGGAGAGGCGGCTTCGCAGCGCATTGGGGCTATACGCCAGAAGTGTTCGGAGGACTTTGACCATCTTGCTATCCGTTTACAAGATGAATTGTAGATGATGAGGACTATCAAGGTGAGCGCCTGATAGGGGAGGGCTACGATGGACATGGGATGCGGACTCTGCGGGCTGGGAGACGCCATACTGTTGTTCGTTTTTGAGTTTATTCTGGCTCCCCTGGTGACCGGAGTGGTTACCGGCCTGCTGTCGGGTTGGATGCTTCCCAAGCTGAAGTGGTGGCCATGGGCGCTTCTGGGCTTAGCTGTGGGCGCTGGATTCGTGGTCTTGCGCACTGGCCTGCTCGCGTTTCAGGTATCAGCCGATGCCATGATGGGAGAACTCGACCAGTGGTGGATTACACACATATTTGCCCTGTTGCCCTTCCCCTTCGTGCTTTACCTCGCTCTCCGCAGAAACGAACGGTAGAAACCTGTGGCCCAGCGGGTTGATGACATCGAGCCTACCGTCGTCTTTGGACGATGAACGCTGTCTTGACCCAAGAGTCGGAAGCTGGCGTGGCGAAATCGCGAGGCCGCGGACCCTGTTGAATTCGGACCCGTCTGTACATGAGTCGAAGAGGGCGGAGTTGGGGTGAAGTTATAGGCACTTGATTGAGTGATTTCGTATGACCAGATGGGTGAGTACAGGGGTGGTGACGGTTGTGATTGGGGCTGTCTGGCTTGTGGCGTCCCTTGACCTTGACCTGGCGTACTCTCAGGACCTTGATCCGGTGGAAGAACTTGGGAGTGTTTCGGAGCAAGCCTCGTTTGCTCTGTTTGGCTTTGAAGTCAGGGATTGGATGTATGTAGTACGTATTGTTCAGGGGGTTTTCACAGTTGCGGCGATAGCAGTGGGCGGCGTCTTCGCCTGGCGCAACTTCCGCATATTCAGGCACAACGCGCCTCATGTGAACGTCTCACACGAGATAGCGCATATGTTTCTGAGCGATGAATATGTGTATATCGCAGTTACCGCTAGGCTGCATAACACTTCAAGGGTGAATATAGAGTTTCTCAATGGGTATTCGAGGATACAGCAGGTAACGCCGGTAGAGGATGAAGAGATAGAGAGGCTATATGCCGAGGCGTTTCCTCAGGCGCCAGAAGTATCAGAGATATCGGGACACATCCAATGGCCTACTCTGGGCGATTACCTCATTCGGTGGGAAAAGGATGGCTTGACTGTGGAACCGGGAGAGAAAGAGACTCAGACTTTTGAATTCATAGTATTGAGGGATGTGGAATCGGTCATAATAACCACGTATTTCTATAACTCAAGAGTAGTTGGGGAAATACCCATTGGAGATGATCCAGAGAGCGCTCCGAGGCTAAAGGGCAAATGGTTGCGAAGGAGGGATGTCAGAGGGCCCAGGGGCTGGGACAGAATTTCAACTTATACCATCCCACGAAATTAAGACTTGTTATAATATTGGTCATACGATTCAGACAAACTTAGATATGAGGGAGTCAACGCTATGCCTGAAACACCTGACCGTGGAAAGCGTATAACAATAGTAATGAAGGGGAATAACGAAAGGCCGGCTCCGCCGCCGCCGCCGTTTACGGGGAAGCCGCCTGGGATAAAGGTAAGCAAGAAGAAGTGATTGGCTTAGTTTGCTGAGGCCGTGGTACATAGCGTTTCTTGATCTGAAGCGGTTTCTGACGAATCCGGGGGAGCTGGCTTTCAGTATCGCGCTGCCGATTTTGTTGTTTGCACTGATGTATGGGGCGTTCGGCGGTGGGGACGTGAGTTTTCACGCGACGGCGCACGTGGTGAACCTGGATGGCGGCGAGTATGGGCGGGAGTTGATAAGCCGCCTGGACTCTATGGATGAGGTCAGCGTCAGGGAGCGGACGTTGGAAGACGCGGACGGGGCACTGGAGCGGTCGGCGATTCTGACGGCGGTTGTGATTCCTGCGGGGTTCTCGGACGCGCTTGAGGCGGGAGAGCCGACGCATATCCTGTTCAAGCAGCGGGGGTACGGTGGTGAGACTGGGCAGATCGTGGCGGCCATCGTTTCCGGCGTGGCGTTGGAGATGGGTGGGGAGATACAGTCGCGGCGGATGGTACATGAGACTCTGTCGGGCCAGGGGGTCTCGGAAGCCGAGATAGACGCGGAGTTCGACCGGCGGCTGGTGGAGTCGCGCAGGAATCCGGCTGTGGGATTGGAGGTGCACGGGCTGGGCGAGGCGGAGGAGGCGAATTTTCTGAACAGGCTGATGCCCGGGGTTACGGTGATGTTCCTGATGTTCGCGGTGACGATGGGGGCGCAGACGCTGGTGGAGGAGCGGCGAATCGGGACGCTGGAACGGCTTATGACGACGAGGCTGGGCATCAACCAGTTGTTCGCGGGAAAGTTCCTTTCGGGTATGCTGAGGGCGACGTTTCAGGCGGTGATTCTGTTGACGCTGGGGTTTGCGGCGCTAAGAGTTGGGGACGCGTTGGACTTCGCACAGTTGGTTGCGTTTTCGGTTCTGGTATCGGCTGCTGTGAGCGCGGTGGGGCTGGTTATCGGCGCGGCGGTGCGGACGCGGGACCAGGCGATATGGGCGGCGGTGTTCTTCACGATGTTCATGACGATATTCGGAGGGACGTTCTTCGCGGTGGCGGATGGGCCGCTCGCAGTGATCGCCAGGTTCACGATTAATCACTATGCTATCGAGGCGATGGAGAGTATTCTTTCGTCCGGGGCGAGCCTGTTGGATGACGTGGTTGGGTTAGGGGTGATGATTGGCGTGACGGTGGTCGGTCTGGTTGTAGCGCGAACGCTGTTCAGGTCGTCAGAAGGGGGACGCTAGATTGAGAGTGGTGTTGCGCCAGGCGACGCTGATAGCAGTGAAGGATACGCGGATATTCTTCAAGGACAGGTTCGCGGTGGGGTTCGCGTTCCTGTTTCCGTTCCTGTTCGTGATAGGGTTTTCGTTTGCGCTGCGCGGACAGGGGCCGGAGGACGAACCTCTGCGGCTGGTAGTGGCAACGCAGGAAGGCGAGGGGAGTATAACGGCGCAACTCATTGGGGGCTTGGCGGACGAGGTGGGCACCGGCGATGTGACGGTAATGGCGTATGAGGAAGCGCTGGTCGCCGTGGAGGGAGGTGAACTTGACGGATTTGTGGCTTTTCCGTCCGGGTTCAGCCAGAGTCTGATGAGCGGAGTTCCGACCAGGCTTGAGGTGGTGGTTGGGGACGGCTCGCCGGAGACGCAGGCTGCGCTGCAAGGTTTCGCGCAGTCCATAGCGAGCCAGTTGTCACAGGGGTTTGTGGCGTTCAGCGCTATCGGGCGGCTGTCGGGCACGGGACAGACCGGTATCCAGTTTCCGACGGTCCAGCAGGACGATTTTCTTCCGTTGATAGGGTTCGAGGTGGAGCGGGTAGGGGATGTCGAGCCGTTCCAGCCGTCGAACTTCACACTGCCGGCGTATCTGACGATGTTCCTGTTCTTCACGGCGGCTATGAGCGCGGAGGCGATAGCGCGGGAACGGCAGTCGCACACGCTGGAGCGGCTGGTGTCGAACGGGACGCGGCGGGAGTCGGTTATCGTGGGGAAGTTCGCGGGGACGGCGTTCCGGGGAGTGGCTCAGCTTGCGGTGATGTGGACTGTCGGGATACTCGCTTTCGGGATAGACCTGGGCGCGTCGCCCTCGGCGGTAATCATCATTTCGGTATTGATGGCGCTGGCGTCCGCGACGTTCGGGGTGATGCTGGCGAGTTTCGCGACGAACGTACAGGCGGCGTCGGCGCTGGGGCCGCTGACCGCGCTGGTTCTGGCTCCCATCGGCGGGTGCTGGTGGCCGCTGTTCATCACGCCGCAGTGGATGCAGTCGCTGGCGAAGCTGACGCCTCACGGGTGGGCGAACGGCGGGTTCAATAAGATAATGCTGTTCGGTGCGGAGTTCGGGGATGTTACGCAGGAGATGGTTGCGCTGGCCGGGTTCGGAGTGGTGTTTATGGCTGTGGCGCTGTGGCGGTTCAGGATGTCGTCTCCGGCGAGCTAGGCGGCGAGGAACCGTGTGGGCGCGAGGGCGCGGTCGGGGAAGTTGCGCAGGAGTCGGGAGTCGGAGGTTACGAGCGGGACGCTCAGGTGGTTGGCGAGGGCGATGAATTCGCAGTCGTAGGCGGAGCAGGTGGACTGGGAGACTAGGCTGAGGACGGCGGTGGAGCTAACCCAGTGGTCGCCTCTGTTAAGCATAAAGCCCTCCGCTTCGTCCATTGTGTCCAAGGCGTGTTCGTATGTCATGAGTCCAGCGCGTATATGGGACGCCAGCGTATTTCTGAACTCAGATCGCCATAAAGCCGGAGCGTGCCATTCCGGGTCTTTGTAGTAAACCTGATAAGCTGTTTCTGTCCACTCGCTTTTTATGCTCAAGTGAACTATGAGATTGGTATCGGCAACAATCAAGGTCGTCCTTCCCGTTTCGCTTGGGTTATCTGCTCGTCGGTAATATAGACATCGGGATAGCGTTCCATCAGTTCTTTGAATCCCTTGACCCTATCTTCAATTGATTGCCTTGTGGAATCAGGTTCCTGGCCTGACACACTTTTCATACCATAGGAGACATCGTGTTTTGCCCTTGTTATCTCTTCATCCGTTAGCCAGATTCCTTCTTCCGCCATTTTGCGCCTGTTCTTGCGGACACTCTCCATAAGTTCATCCCGTTCGCGCTCGTTCAATGCGAACTTGGTGGAAAGGATACGCCGAATGGCTTCGTCTTCGACGGAGAGACCGCGTTCTATTGCGCTTCGTTGGAGTTTCTCCAAGAGGTCATCAGATATGTTGTGGATGGTGAGGGTTGCCATGTTACGCTCCGTGGGATTGCATCATTCGCTGGGCGGTTATGCCGATTTCGCCGGGGGCTGGGATGATGGAGACTCCGGCGGCGGCTAGTGCCTTGACCTTCTCGCTGGCGCGGCCCGCGCTTCCGGTTATGATGGCTCCGGCGTGTCCCATGCGCTTGCCCGGAGGGGCGCTCTGTCCGACTATGAGGGCGGCGACAGGCTTGGTGAATTCGTCGCTGCCGATGTACTCCGCGGCTTCCTGCTCGCGGGTGCCGCCGATCTCGCCGATCATGACTACGCCGTCGGTGTCGGGGTCGTCCTGGAACATCCTGAGGATGTCGACGAAGGTGGAGCCGTTTACCGGGTCGCCTCCGATGCCGACGCAGGTGGACTGTCCGATGCCGAGCTCGGTGAGCTGTCCGACGGCCTCGTAGGTGAGCGTGCCGCTGCGGGATACGACGCCCATGCGTCCGGGCATGTGTATGTGGCCGGGCATGATGCCCATCTTGAAGTCTTCGCCGGGGGAGATTATGCCCGGGCAGTTGGGGCCGATCAGGGTGGCGGACTTGCCCTTGAGGTAGCGGACGACTCTGACGGTGTCCATGACCGGGATGCCCTCGGTTATGCAGGCGATGACGTCAATGCCGGCGTCCACGGACTCGACGATTGCGTCGGCGGCGAAGGGGGGCGGCACGAAGATGAGCGAGGCATTCGCGCCGGTCTCGGCGACGGCCTGCTCCACAGTGTTGTACACGGATACGTCGTCGTCGAACATCTGGCCGCCGCGTCCGGGTGTTACGCCCGCTACGAGGTTGGCGCCGTATTCGCGGCAGCGCAGGGCGTGGAAGCTGCCCTCGCGCCCGGTGATGCCCTGCACCATGAGTCTTGTGTCCCTGCCTACCAGTATGCTCATTTAGCTGCTCCATTTGGTTCAATTAGGAATTAAGAATTGACAATTAAGAATTGACGTCTATCCGCGGATGGCGGTGGCGGCTTCGGCGAGGTCGTTGACCAGGGTGACGTCGAGGTCGGAGTTCGACATGATGTCGCGGCCCTCGTCGGCGTTGGTGCCGAGCATCCTCACGACCATGGGGCGCATCTTGTCGGGCGCTCTCTCGGAGGCCATGACGAATCCGCGCGCGGCGACGTCGCAGCGGAGGATGCCGCCGAAGATGTTGACGAGCACCTTTTTGACGTTGGCGTCGGAGAGGACGATTTCGAGCGACTTGGCGACCTTTTCCTCGTCTGCGCCGCCGCCTATGTCGAGGAAGTTGGCGGGGGACGCTCCGGCAGCGTGGGTGACGTCCATGGTGGCCATGGCGAGTCCGGCGCCGTTGACTATGCAGCCGACGTCGCCGTCGAGCTTGACGTAGTTGATGTCGAACTTGCCGGCCTCGACTTCGAGAGGGTCTTCCTGCTCGATGTCGCGGAGTTCGGCGGCGGAACGCTGGCGGAACATGGCGTCGTCGTCAATGTTGATCTTGGCGTCCATTGCGAGAACGCGGCCGTCGGTGGTTATGCCGAGTGGGTTGATTTCGACGAGGGAGCAGTCGTTGTCCTCGAACAGCTTGTGGAGGGAGGCCATGAGTCCGGCGACGGGCCGGTTGAGGGAGTCGGGGACTCCGAGGCCGTAGGCGAGCTTGCGTCCCTGGAAGGGCTGGAGTCCGAGGACGGGGTCCACGGTGACGCGGATGATCTTTTCAGGGGTTGTTTCGGCGACCTCTTCGATCTCCATGCCCCCGGCTGCGCTGGCTATGGCGACTATGCCCTCGGCGGCGCCGTCAATGGCCATGCCGACGTATAGCTCGGTCTGGACGTCCACGACTTCTTCTACCAGGACGCTGCGAATGGGGGAGCCTTCGGGGCCGGTCTGGAATGTGACGAGGCTGGTTCCTATGAGGTCATTGGCGGCGGCGGCGGCTTCTTCGGGGGAGTTGACGACCTTGATGCCGCCCGCCTTGCCACGCCCTCCGGCGTGTACCTGCGCCTTGACGACGGCGCGGCCTCCCAGCTCGGCGGCTATGTCGGCGGCTTCTTCAGGGCTATGGGCGACCCTGCCCTTGGGAATGGGGATGCCGTAGCTGGAAAAGATGTCTTTGGCCTGGTATTCGTGAATCTTCATGGAAGGCGGCTCCGTTTGCGGATGGGCGCGGCGGCTCAGGGTGAAGCCTGCCGCTGAGTTGTTCGGTCGTGGTTGAAGTATATCGAATATGGCTTGGGGCGTGAAACAGGGGGAAGGAATCCCTGATGGGGAGTTGGGAGGGTAGGGGGATGGGCAGGGCCTTTGCAAAGTCGGCGGTTCTGTGGAGAATCGGCTGACAAGACAGGCTTTCATATATTCTGATTTATATTAGTTCTGGTGGGGTCTTGGTGGGGGTTCTGGTCATGTTCAGGTGAGTTCAGGTGACCGTTCCAGCTATGAAGTGACCAGGAAATCGGCGGATTTAGCTATGAAATCAGCCTCGGAGAAATTTCGTCGGCCGACTTTGTCGTCATTGATAAATTCCAGATTATATCAGTAAAGGCACTTTTGTTCTGCGACAGGCATATTTTAGCATATCGGTATGTAAGTTGCACAACATCTGGCACTGACTTTGAAAAGACCCTGGGGGATGGGAAATCGCTGTTGACACCGATTCGTCATAGGCTATACTGCGAATATCCGGCAGACTGTGAATGGCGCTGCGGTTGGATCCGGTCTCCCGTCGGCTATGCTTCGGTATCATGCGCATACGGAGGAAGGGGAAGAAGATGAGCGAAATGCAGCAGGTGATGGCTTATTTCACCTTTCTTATGAGCATCCTGATTGGCCTACAAATCTACCTTCACAGGCAACGCCGCCAGGATATAAGAGACATGACGAGACGGTTGACCGGGCGTATGGATCGAATGGGCGGGCGGACGGACCGAATAGACGGAGGGTTCGACAGGGCGGACAGTCGGTTCGACCGAGTGTATGAGCGGTTTGACCGGGTGGAGAACGACATCAAGATATTGATCAACGATGTGGGTGAACTGAAGGGCGCCGCTGGAATCTCCACGAGCGGCAGAGAGCGTGAACCCGCCGGAACAGCCGACTGACGGTTGCGGTTGGTCGTTGGTCTTTGGTCGGCTATGTGTTGCGGAGGATTGCCAGCGCTTCCTGTATCTCTATGCCCTTTTGTTCGATGATGTTGAGCAGTTCCTGGGTGGTGCGGGTGTCAACTTCTTCTTTTCGGTTTGGGTTGACCGCCTTGAGGTCGTAGTTTCGCGCTTCGATTTCGCTGCGGGGAACCGTCCAGCTATTTTCGCTGTCGGCGCGAGTGGGCAGCAGTTTGAAGAAGTCCTCGAAGTTTGCGGCGGTGAGAGGGTTGCCTTTGTTCACCTTGATGTCGGAGAGGTCGTAGTACCAGATGTTTTCGGTCTGACGGCCCTTGTTGAAGAACAGCAGGTTGGTTTTGACTCCCGCGCCTGCCTGGGTGAAGACTCCGGGCGGCAGACTGACGATACAGTACAGGTCGCACTCGTCCAGCAGTTTGCGCTTGGTCTGGACGAAGGCGTTCTCGTTGGTTCTGAACAGCAATCCCTCGTCCACCACGATTCCGGCCCTGCCATCGGGCTTGAGGCTGTCTATCACTTCTTGCAGGAACAGGACTTGGGTGGAACTTGTCTTGTAGGCGTAACGGGTCTGGGCGTCGCGGCTTTCGCGTCCGCCGAAGGGCGGGTTCATAAGAATTACGTCGAACAGGTCGGGCGCGCCCGCGAACAGGCCGCCGTAGAACTCGTTACGGGTGAGGGTGTTGCCGTGCCAGATGTTGGGCTTTTCTATCTGGTGGAGAACGAGGTTGGCCAGGGCTATGGGGTAGATGAGGTCTTCTTTCTCCCTGCCGTAGAAGGTGTTCTGATATAGGTCTTCAAGCCGTTCGCCAGTGTAGGAATCGCCGAGATTGTCCCGCATATACTCGCAAGCCTGGGCGAGGAATCCGCCCGTGCCGCAGGCGGGGTCGTACACGGTTTCGCCAATGCTGGGATTCACGACGCGCACCAATGCCCTGATTACCTCGCGGGGAGTGAAGAACTGCCCGCCGTCATTGTTCTTCTCGCCCATGCGGAGTAGCAGGCCCTCGTATGCCTGGGACAGGGTGAATACGTGGGTCTGGTCGGTTGTATCGTTGCGTATGTCGTCAACCCTGTCCAGCACGTCCAGGAAGTTTCTCTCGGTGTCCAGTCGGGTATTCTGGATGCCGGACATGATTTCGCTGATGACCATCTGCCTGGGCGTGGCGTTGGGGTTGTCTCTGAGTTGGTGGATGTGTGGTATCAGGTCTTCGTTGACGAACCGGAAGACGGCGCCGGATACGCTGTCCTGAAGTTCTTCGCGCTTCTCGCCGTCGGGGGAGGCCCAGTCTCGCCAGCGGTAGGGGTAGGACAGGGACGGAGTGAAGGGGATTCCTACAGCCTCGAACTCCATCGCTTCCAGTTCCTCGCGCTCGTCAAGGATTCTAAGGAACAGCATCCAGGTGAGTTCGGGGACATACTGGAGGACGCCGGAAGCGTTGGAGCGGCGCATTATGTCGCAGATGGAGTATATCTTGGAGTCGAGGGACGCGCGTGATGTAGCTGCGGTCATCAGATAGCTCCGCTGAATGCCTGGCGTAGCAACGCGGGGCGCAGGGATTCTATGGCGTCTAGTTGTTGGAGGGCGGCGGCCTTTGCGTATTCCTGCACTTCCATACGCTTGCTAATCGTCTTGGTGATTCGTTTCTGTTCTTCCAGTGGTGGGAGGGGTATGAGTTGCTGAAATACTTGTTTGTCGGTTACTGCCGGATACATTGCTCCACTTACTAAGCTGGAGAGTGAGTTGACGAATTCTCTATTCATGGTGCAATAGTACAACCACCGTGAGATTACCAAGTGCTTTTGGGGCCGCAAGACACATAGACCAGTACTACATATCTGGCCGTCTAGCTCATCATCTACCATGGCGATGGAATTAAGATTTGGCCGTGTGGTAGAGACCAGTACATCACCTTTGTTGATGATCCGTCTGGCCCTGCTGGGAGCATCCTTCCCGATTATTACGGATGGATTCAGGATAGTTTTGGTGGATCTGTCTATCGAAGATATATCAATGTATATGAAATGATTATTGGGCTTTTGTCTAGGATCCATGTTCTTGTGCCTGATGCAGATTTCCTTTAGAGCAACCCATTTCCAACCGGCCGCGAGCTGCTGCCCTAGATAGGGCAGCAGCTCGCGGAGTATTGCGTTCTTCAGGGAGTCGACCGCGTCTATCATTTCGTGTGCGGCTTTGCGGGCACTCTCTACCATTGCCATACGCTCATCCAAAACAGCGGTAAGCCTCTTCTGTTCTTCCAGTGGTGGAAGAGGTATCTGGAGTTCAGAAAACCTAGTTTTAGTGATTTCTTTGTAGGTTGATCCGCTGGCCTGAGCCAGCATCACTGGCACTATCTTTGTCAATGCGAATGCAACATACTCGGGAATTGCTTGGCTTTCATCTTCAATCACAATGTTCTTGAAACCTTGATTAGTGGCAAGGGGTACTCGGTTGATACCTATACGCCCTATGGTCGCTCGTGAAGAGACCACAATAGAGTCTGCCGGAATCAACTTTGCCGATGAATTCTGTAATCCCTCATCGCTTATTGTGCGGTGAGTGTTGGTGATCTCCGTGATAAAGTTGTCTTGCGGTAAATCAACCAATGTTATCCAAGGAACTTCACCATCCCAATACTCTTGGACTCCAGACTTGGGCGTTCCTCCACTGACCACACGGAAAACCCCCTTCTGACCCAGCTTGACCCACTTCCAGCCGTTGGGAAGATATCTTTGCTCTGAGTTCATATATTTCTGCCTGACCTGCTATGCGGCGAAGATTCTGCTTTTGGTCATTCCGACCGCAGCCTGCGGATTTCCTATCTGGCGCAATGCGCTGAACCCACCGGCCCGAGTAACTTCCGACGTCCTGAACAGGTATGGACTTTCGAGTTCATCCGTGCCGCCCCTGGCGAACTGCGAGGCTATGGCTCTGAGTACGCCGGATGACGGTTCGGGGAAGTTCGCCAGCCACTCTTGGTTCTTGTATTCGAAGGCGTCCGCTCTCTCACTCATCGTCTTGGGCGATAGTCCGTAGCCGAGTTCTCCGATTACGTCGTAAAGGTCGTAGTTTTTCATATCAGATAGCTGTCGGACGATATGCGGTGAACGGCCTGAATCCGGAAGGCGTTCTATCATCTCGCGCCGTTGTTCGGGTTCCACCCATGTCTGTCTGAATTCGTCCAGGCTGGGAATGTCCTCGACGAGCTTGGCGGCGAGACGCTGCTTGTACTCTTCAAGGGTCAGAATCAGGGACGCGCCCGAATCGTCGGTCGTCATTATGTAGGTTCCGGCGCTGTTTATCCGAACGTCTATGCCTTCGACCTCTATGAGTCGTTCGGGTTCATCCGGTTCGTCGGGCGGATCATCGGGCTTGCCAGTGGGAGACGGAGAAGGCGCGAGCGCCTTGAAGTCTTCTCCGAACAGACGGGTCGCGTTGGTGTAGTCGTACACAGTGAACATAAGTTTATTGGCCGGAGGATACAGCCGGGTTCCCCTGCCGACCATCTGGTAGAAGGCGATTGGAGAGGACACGTACTTAAAGAATACGATTTCGGTGACGGGAGGCACATCAACCCCTGTGGTGAGCAGGTCAACGGTGGTGGCGACGAAGAAATTGCGCAGACTTCCCCTGATGTCCGCGAGGTGGTCCCTGCCGCCCGCAGCGGTGCACTTGAAGGCGTAGTCGCTCACGGGCTGCCATCCATTGTCCTGACACCATTGGACGTACAGGTTGTTCATCGTATTCGCCACCGCGTCGGCGTGCTGGTCTCGGGCACAGAATATGATTGTTTTGCGCTCGGGGTCGCCGGACGCGACAAGGTAGGCGAACAGGTTCTGGCACATCTGTCGGACGCGCTCGGGGATCATCAGGGCGGCCTCGAAAGACTGGGCGTTGTATCTATCCCTAACGTCATCGGTAGTAAGATATTCTCCGGTTATGGCGTCTCTCAGGCGAGTTCCCTTCAGGTCGGTTTTTTCAACGCCGGTTATGGCTTCCGACTCCTCGTGCCGTGCCATGAATATGTCCTCGCGCTTTATCTCCATTGCGGCCAGGTATCCGTCCTCCATGCCCTGCGCTATGGTGTATTCGTAGGCAGGTTCGCCGAAGTATTTCAGGTTGTCCGCGCTTATTCGCTCGTCTTCCTTAGCCGCGTCGGTGTTCTCGGTTCGCTCGAACTCTCGCGGCGTGGCGGTGAGGCCAATCTGGACGGCGGCGTCATTGCGTGTGAGGACTTCGGACCATTTGCCCCAGGCGCTGCGGTGACATTCGTCTATGATGATGTGGCTGAAGTAGTTTTTGGGGTAGTGCGTCTTGAGATAGGAAGCGTCGCTATCGTCCGTATCTACGCCGAGCGTCTGGTAGGTGGCGACAACGACCCGCGCGTTTTTCTCTGGGTTGGAGGTTGTGGCTGCCGCCGCGTCGCCGCCGAATTCCTCCTGGAAGGCGGCGAGCGCCTGCCTTCTGAGTTCGTCCCTGTCGCACACGAACAATGCCCTGCGAAGCTGTCCGGCGTCCGCGATTCGCTTGAGCAAGTTGACGGCTATGAACGTTTTGCCCGATCCGGTAGCTAAGCTTAACAGGGCGCGTTTCTGTCCTGTCGCTATCTTTTCCAGTGTCGCTCTTATAGCGGCGTCCTGGTAGTAGCGTCGTATGGCTTCTCCGCGCGGATAGGGCGTCAGAAGCGGGCTTGCGCCTTCCGAGTCCAGCGAGAAGCCCTTGCCCTTCTCGTAGCGTTCGCGCAGTTCGTCGGGGGACGGAAATTCCGCAATTGGGCGCGGCGCGTGAGTCAAACCTGTGAACGAATCGTACTCGACGAACTGGTGGCCGTTGGACGAATAGACGAAGGGGACGTTGAGTCTCTTGACGGAAGCGTACAGCTTGGCTTGTTGCAGTCCGTGAGTCGCGGGGTAGTTTTCCGCTTTGGCCTCTATGAGGGCGACGGCGACGGGCTGAGCGGTGGGGGAAGCCTTTATCCTGAGGGTGTAGTCAACCTTTCCCGCCATTCTTCGGCGGGCGGATCCCGAGGAAGTGATCTGAATTTCAGGCGCGGTCTCCTCGCGCCTGATGTGATCTTCCGTCCATCCCGCCGTGTGGAGAGCGGGGGTTATGAACTTGGCTCTGGTGTCGGCTTCGTTGTAGGGCATGATCGCGCCGCTTACTGGCTTCTATGACTGCGCTGTTATTTCACACAGTATAACGGGATGTATTCGGGATTACACCCATTGGTTGGTAGAGAGGATTACCCTCACCCTAGCCCTCTCCCAGAGGGAGAGGGGATTCTTAACATGCAAATGAAGGTGGGGAGTGTGGGGGTGGCGGAGGGGGCGGGATTCGAACCCGCGATACGCGCTTAACGTATGCCTGTTTTCAAGACAGGTGCCTTCGTCCACTCGGCCACCCCTCCGTGTGTAGCGCTTGAGGATGGTGGGGACGCATGATGCTGGCTCAATTGTAGTGTGTATGGGGGATGGGGGGCAACAGTATGTCTGGGGTCGGATCAGGAGTCACCCCCATCCTAGCCTTCCCCCATCGAGGGGGAAGGGATTTTTGCAATCGTCTTTGGGGTCAGGCAGGGAATCACCCCCATCCTGGCCTTCCCCCATCGAGGGGGAAGGGATTTTGGACTGCCCTTCGACAAGCTCAGGACGAACGGTTTATTGATTTACCTACCCCTTTCAGCCTGTTGAGGGGGAAGGGATTTTTGGCTGCCCTTTCGGCGGGGTTAGTCTTCGAGGATACGGGCGGCGATGAGTTTGGCTTCGTCCATGTCTTGGGCGAAGTCGTCGCCGGGTACGTTGTCGAAGATGCCCAGGGCGCTTAGGTTTTCCTCTAGCTGGTCTGAGAGGCCGGATATGATGCAGGCTTTGTCCTGGTCGCGCACGATGGAGTTTATGAGGTCTTCGACGGCCATCGCCGCGCTGTCGTCCATACCGGAGGTCTCGCTGAAGTCGAAGATGACTACTTCGTGGTCGGCGAGGTCGGGGCTGATGACGCGCACTATCTCCCTGGCGGACGCTATGGAGTAGCTACCGCGCAGCGAGAGAAGTCCGACACGGGCGCGGAAGGGGTCGAAGTCGGGGTCGTCCGCGGCGTCGGGGAACAGGATCATGTCCAGCAGGGGGGTGGAGATGGTCTGGTTGAGCTGCTGGCTCTGGAAGCGCAGCGCGTTTGCCATGCCCGAGACGATGAATCCGACGGCGATTGCGGAGATGACGTCGAAGACGAGCGAGAGCAGCGCTGTGAGCAGGGTGACGAGGCCGATGTCCGGGGACAGCTTGGGGATGCGGCGCAGGAATCGCACGTCCATCATGTCCCAGCCGACCTTGATGAGGATTCCGGCGAAGGCGGCGTGAGGGATGTAGGCGATAGCCCTGCCCAGCCCGAAGAGGATAGCCAACAGGACGCCGGCGCAGACGATGCCGGTCACCGCCGACCTGCCCCCGGCGCGCGCCGCGAGGAGCGAGCAGGGGGCTGAAGCCGCGCCCGGCAGTCCTCCGAGACCGCCGGTCACGATGTTGCCGATCCCGAGTCCGATGAGTTCGCGGTCGGGCTTGTGCGTCCGTCCGGTAAGCGGGTCAATGATAAGCGCTGTGAGCAGGTTGTACATGGAACTGAGAAAGGCGAGGATGAGGGCGGGCTGTATTGCCTCGAGCAGGAAGTTGCCCTGGAATACAGGCGTCTGAAATTCGGGGAGGCCAATTGGAGTGTCTCCGAGTTGGGGAGCGGAAGTGAACAGGAAGACGCCGGCGAGCGCGCCGACTATGAGGGCTACGAGGGCGTCCGGCACGTAACGATGCAGCCTGTCCGGCCAGGAGATGAACACTGCCAGCGTAATGACCGCCACGGCCAGCGCGTGAAGGTTGACGTCGAGGATAGCGTTCGGCCAGGATGCGATGATGTCGAACAGTCCTATGCCGGGTTCGATGGGCGAGCCGAGAAACCAGAGCGTCTGGGTCATGAATATATAGCCGCCGACGCCCACGAATACTCCACGGACTACCGAGAAGGGCAGCCAGTTGGCGAACCTGCCCAGGCGCAGGAGCCCGAAAGCGATCTGGATGAGTCCGGCCATCATTACTATGGTGAACGCTTCGGCCAGGCTGTCGGCGTAGGAGCTGATTATGACGGCCGTGAATATGGTTATGAGGGCGCTGGGGCCGGAGATCATGGGAGCCGCGCCGCCGAGTATGGCGGTGAAGAATCCGACAGCGATTGCGCCGTAGAAGGCGGCGACCGGGCCCAGGCCGGACAGCGCTCCGAAGCCGAGCGCGATTGGCACCATCATGACGGCGGACACGATGCCGCCGAACAGATCGCCTTTGAGATTGGCGACTCCGTATGACGGTTGCCAGCCTGTTATGCGTCTGACGGAGCGGATGATCATGACTGAGCGGACGCTCCGAGTTCTCTTGCCCTGAGAAAGTCTCTGTAGGACGCGTCGGAGTTGCCGAGCAGGTGGTGGACGACGCTTCTGTGGCGATAGGCGGGCCAGTATTCGGGGTCGAGGTCAATCGCGCGGTCGAAGTCGGCGAGCGCGAGTTCGAGCGCGCCGGTCTCGGAATGGGCGAGGCCCCTGTTGTGGTAGGCGTCGCGGTATTCGGGGTCCAGTTCTATTGCCTCGGTCGTGTTCTGCGCGGCGGCCTCGAAATCGCCGAGGCACAGGTTGGCTACGCCGAGGTTGTTGCGCGCCATGGCGTTTGCGGGGTCGAGCGTGATCACTCTCTGCATATCCTCCCTGGCCTCGACGTACTGTCTCTTGTTCGAGTAGGCGTTTCCGCGCCTGAAGTACGCGCCGGAATCCGTGGGATCGCGGTCTATGGCCTCGGTCATGTCGGCGATGATTGCGTCGAGGTCCGATGCGCCGGAGGGTGAGGTCATACGCTCACACCGGGCTGGCCGAATGGTGGGTGAGCGCTTCCAGGACATTTCTGCCCAGGGTGTAGCTCTCCTTGTCGGACGGGAAGCGTCCGTCGTGGACGTCGCAGATATAGTCCGAGGTGGCCTGGATTACGGCGTCGCCCAGGTTCGCGTACCTGCGGGCGTGCTTGGGAACGAAGTCCTGGTACAGTCCGAGCAGGTCGTGGAAGACCTGCACCTGGCCGTCGCAGCCCGCTCCCGCGCCTATGCCTATGGTGGGTATGGCGACTCTCTCGCTAATCATCGCGGCCAGCGGAGCGGGGACACATTCGAGGACTATCGAGTAGGCGCCGGCCTCTTCGAGGGCGCGGGCGTCCTCCATGAGCTGGAGCGCGGCCTTGAGGCTCTTGCCCTGCACGCGGTAGCCGCCGAGCTGGTTGACCGACTGGGGGGTGAGGCCGATGTGACCCATGACCGGGATGCCGCTCTCTACGATGCGGCTCACGGTGGCGGCCTGGCTCTGGCCCCCTTCGAGCTTTACCGACTGCGCTCCGGCCTCTTTCAGCAGCCGACCGGCGTTTCTTATGGCGTCGAATACGGACGTGTGGTAGCTGAGAAAGGGCAGGTCGGCGACGACGTGGGCGTTCCGCGTTCCGCGAACGACGGTCTTCGTGTGGTGGATCATGTCGTCCATGGTCACCGGCACTGTGGAGTCGTGGCCGAGCATCACCTGTCCGAGGCTGTCGCCGACGAGAATCAGGGGAATGCCGGCCTTTTCGACCAGGCAGGCCGAGGTGTAGTCGTAGGCGGTTATCATGGGGATCTTCTCCCCGTCCCGCTTCATCCGTTTCAGGTCTCTAATCGTTACTCGCACTTCTGGTACCTCCTCGTTGTGAGTGAAGTCCGTTTGTTTACCGATAGCTCTTGACGATTTCCGCTATTTCGTCGGCGAGTTCGGGCTTGAGCGCTCCTTTCTCTACGGCGAAGGGCAGACCGGCAAGGGCTAATTCGCAGTATAGCGGAAGATACTCGGGCGCGCTCGCTTTGAGGGCCTCGAGGTGCTTGCGAATCGTACCCAGGTCTCCGCGCGGGTAGGGGCCCGCCACGCCCTGCGGCACGCCGTTCGCGTCCATGTTGCGGGCGGCGGCCACCATCATGGGGGTGAGTGCGTGGATGCCTTCGTCGCGGCTGCGGTCGAACTTGGGCCACACGGACGCCGCGACAGACGCGAGCACCGAGAGCAGGTTGCCCATCAGCACGCCGGATATGTGGTACAGCACCTTGTCCTCCGGTCTGAGGAAGATGGGGTTGCCGCCTATGTCCAGCGCCATTCGCTCGAGGTAGTCGTGCAGTTCGGGGCCCGCCTCTATGCCGAAGGTAGCGCCGGGTATGTTCTGCGCGCCCTCTTCGACGGATGAGAATGCCTGGAGTGGGTGGAACGCGCCTGAGACGGCGCCGCTCTCGACCGCGCTCTGAAGCGGTTCGAGGCTTGCCGCGCCGGAGCAGTGCGCCACGGCCTGGCCTTCTTTCCAGCGGACGGAGTCGCAGACGGCGCCAATGGCGTCGTCGGATGTCGTGATGAAGACGAAGCCCACCGAGTCGGCCAGCTTCTGGAAGCTGCGATACGGAACGCAGCCCGGAATGCGGGAGGCGAAGGTCTCAGCCGAAGCGCGGGTCCTGCTGGCGACGGCCACGACAGGGTAGCCGGCGTTGTGGAGCGCGACAGACAGCGATCCGCCGACCGCTCCGGCGCCAATGAAGCCTATGGATGTGGATTTGTCGAAGGTGGTCATTTTTCGGAACCACAACTTTTCTCTGTCTCAAGATTCAGGCAGGCAAACGATGGAGAGCTATCGCATCTAATAGTCTTCAGTTGACATGGGGCCACCGTCCACCCCTGCGCCAACGTCAGCGTTCATAATCTCTATCTGCCGCGCGCGTATGGCTTTGGCGAGTGGTTGCAGATGGTAAGAAGCGTCTAGCAAGCTGAAGCCTACTACTTCATCGTCTTTATTTCGGTAGATATACAGCCAGTCAGCGATAGTCTCGGCCTCACCCGAAGTGTCGCCCGTATGGATTTGTAGTATGTCAGCCCCTTCCAGATATTCAATTTGTACATCCGGCAAGCGATCAGACGAGTTGTTCATTCGGTTATCCACGGTCTCCCTCCATATTCCTTTTCCAATCGCCTGTCGGGATAGGCAGTCAGAAGAACTAAATTGTCAACGCCGTCCCTTTCGACATCGCCGATTAACACTACTACCAGCCATTGGTTGAACTCTGGGACTCTTCCAGTCATGATCGTTCTACGCTCGCCTCTGACTGTTTCAACCTTTTGTTCACGGGGATTCTCCATTACCTGAATCACCCATTCAGGCTTCATTGCAGGATGCCGAGCCCTCAAGTTATCCTCTGTGCTTCTATCTGCCTTGCTCAACTCCCTGAAACGGCTCTGCAAACTGCTCTTTTCCTTCCTCACTAGCTTGAAGTTCCGACACCGACTTCACGCCGCCGAGTCCGGTGGCCTTTGTGATTGCGCGGACTATGGCGCGGCTTGTGCATAGCGCCGCGGCGGCGCAGAGACGGTTCATGTTGGCGTCTGCCTCATGTGTGCCGGTGGCGAGCGCGAACATGGTATCACCGTCGCTCATAAGATGCGCGGGGCGGACGGCCATAGCGAGCCCGTCGTGGGAGACGTCGGCTAGTTTGTTCGCCTGAGACTTGGTGAGTCTGGCGTTGGTAGCGACGACGCCTATGGTGGTGTTCTGTCCGGCGCGCGGCTGCGGGGACTCGAATCCGGGAGCGGTTATCAGCGCCATCGAGTCGAGCATAGTCGCGCCGTCGTCAGCCAGCGGCCCGGCGACGGTCCCCGATGTCTCAGGGTCCACAACTCCGCCGACAGCGTTCACGGCTACAATCGCGCCGACCATGAGACCGTCGCCCAGGTCGAGGGAGGACGTTCCGATGCCGCCCTTGATGCACCTGTCGCGTCCGAGCAACTTGGCGACGGTCGCTCCGGTTCCCGCGCCCACGGTTCCCTCGTCCACCGCGTCGGAATTCGCGGCGAGACAGGCGGCGCGGCTCTCGTCGGGGCCTGGGCGCACCGCGCCCGAAACGAGGCCGAGATCGAACAGAATCGCGCCGCATACTATGGGGATAGTGGCGTTGCCAAACTCGATGCCGACGGTTCTCTCTTCGAGGTAGCTCACGACGCCCGCGATTGAGTTGAGTCCGAACGCGCTGCCTCCGCTGAGGACGACCGCGTGAACCTGCTCTACAAGAGCGGTCGGAGCGAGGGAGTCGGTCCCGATAGTGCCGGGCGCCGAGCCGCGCACGTCAACTCCGCCTACCGCGCCGCCCTCGCAGAGGACGACAGTGCAGCCTGTGGCGTTGATGGAGTCGGTGTAGTGTCCGACGCGGATGCCTGGGACTGAGGTTATGCCGTTGGGATTCAATACGCGCTCCGAATCGTGATGTGGGTAGGCCGGAAGCCGATTCTATCAACGGCTCGTTAGGGGCGCAACGGCGGAACGCGAGGAGATATAGACAGCGCTTTCATCGGCCTATCACGGGTATTGACAAGGTGCGGCATATCTTTTGGGCGAGCCGATTGGGAATTTCGGCGTGTCTGGGTACAGCATCCGACGCGCCTGTCATGGGATTCCACCACAGGGAATGGGAACGCCCTTCGCGCTTTAGGTAACACCCATGCCTGCGAAGATGTCGGGTTAGATCGCCTCGTTTCACCCGACGGTTACCGTCTCTCGGACAGCGCCCGGCGGTACGCCTCGCAGTCCGTCCTCGAGGCGGTCTTGCAAGATGAGCGAGATGGCGTCGGACAGGCTTTCGAGGACTTCCTCTTTAGTTCTGCCCTGACCGTTCGCGCCTGGGATCTCAGGGCAGTATGCGATGTACCAGTCGTCGTCTTTTTCTATGATGGCGGTGAATTCGTTGCGCATTTTGCCTCCGCTTGTTTGGATGTTAAGTTAGTGCATATTATCTGTCAAACGTGGGATTTAGCTTGATCCCGCGTCCGCATAATATAATTCCTCACTGTGATACGATTCGGGTGTCAACTATGTACAGGAGCCAGATATAAGATCCATATTATCAACCACGAATCGCCAGTTGATTCCCAGCGCAATTATAATCTGAAGTATATGAGGCTACTCTGAAAGGAAGGAATTCATGGCAATCAATAAGGCAAAACATCGAATGCTGGAAGGCAAGCCCGCGTTTGGAGCGGAGGTCGGACTTGGGTCGGCGCTGTCGGCGGAGCTGATCTCGCCACTGGGGTTCGACTTCATCCTGGTGGACAATCAGCACGGGGCGTGGGACGACAATAGCTCGATGACCGCGTTTCGGAGCATCGCGCTCGGGGTGGCGACGCCGATGGCGCGCGTTCGCAAGAATGAGTTCGGCGCTATCGGCAGGCTGCTCGACCGCGGCGCAATGGGAATCGTCGTCCCGATGGTGAACTCGGTGGAGGAGGCGGAGGCCGCGGCGGAAGCGGTGCGCTATCCTCCCATCGGCGGGCGGTCCGGCGGCGCGTTCGGGACGGGCTACCTGGGCGACGGATATATGCAGTGGGCGAACGACGAGATATTCCTGGCCATCCAGATAGAGACAGTTGGCGCCGCCGCGATTGCCGAGGACATTCTGGCTGTCGAGGGAATTGACGGGTGCTGGGTTGGGCCGGGCGACCTGAGTATGTCCATGGGCGTTGACCTTTCGGACGACGCGGGCTGGAAGGCTCACGACGACTTGATAGTGGAGATTTTCGAGGCGACGAAGCGCGCGGGCAAGATACCGGGTATCTGGACGGGGAGCGCGTCGGAGGCTCTGCGTCGAAATGGGCAGGGCGGGCTGTTTCTCACGACCGGCGGTGATGGGCCGTGGGTAGTGGATGGCGCGCGCCGGACGCTGGCGGAGCTTGGGAGGTAGGATGGCCGGGTCTGTGATATGTTAACGCTCATACCAAGGGAGGAGGAGTCGCTATGGCTGAAACAATCTCGAAGGAAGAGTTTCGGGCACTGACGAATCGTGTCGGACTGGAACTGAACGACGATGAGCTCGATCATCTGAAGCCGATGTACGAGCACTTTCTGGAGCCAATCGCTCGCATGAATGCGCTGGAGCTCGACGCGGAAGACCTGGCAGTCGTGTTCCAGCCCGGCTGGGACCCGGAGGTATAGCCATGACGACAGAACTGCACTACCTGACTATCGGCGAAGCCGGAGCGCTGTTGAAATCCGGCGAACTCTCGCCCGTCGAGCTAACGCGGGCCTTCCTGGACCGAATCGAGGCGCTTGACGAGAAGCTGGAATGTTACATCACCGTTCTGCATGACGAAGCGATGTCTGAGGCGCGGCAGGCGGAGTCTGAAATCCTGCGCGGCGAGTACAGGGGGCCGATGCACGGCATTCCCATCGCTCTGAAGGACCTGTATGACACCGAGGGCGTACTAACTACGGCCAGCTCGAAGGTGATGGCGGACAGGGTGCCCAGCGAGGACGCGACCACGACCGCTCGACTGAGGTCGGCGGGGGCGGTGCTGCTGGGCAAGCTGGCGATGCACGAGTTCGCGCTGGGCGGGCCGGACCCGTCGAACGGCTTTCCGCTGGCGCGCAATCCCTGGAACCTCGACCATATTCCGGGCGGTTCGAGCAGCGGATCGGGCGCGGGCATCGCGGCGGGGCTGTGCATGGGAACGCTCGGTTCGTGCACGGGCGGCTCGATACGCGGGCCCGCGTCGCACTGCGGAATCGCTGGAATAAAGGCGACCTACGGGCGAGTCAGCCGCTACGGTGTTGTGCCTCTCAGCTGGACACTCGACCACTGCGGGCCCATGACCTGGACAGTCGAGGATTCGGCGATCATGCTCCAGGTGATAGCGGGCTACGACCCGAAGGACCCGACGACCAGCCGCGCGCCGGTGCCGGACTACACGACATCGCTGACTGAGGATATACGCGGTCTGAAAATCGGAGTGCCGAGGCACTTCTTCTTCGCTGACGACCCTCTCATCAACAAGGACGTGCTTTCCGCAGTAGAAAACGCGCTCAAGACGCTGGAGGATATGGGCGCTCACCTGGAAGAGGTGAGCGTTCCCATGCTGGAGCACGCGGGGGCGGCGCAGCCTGTCATCATGTTGAGCGAGGCGTTCTCGTATCACCAGAATAACCTGAGAAGCAACCCTGAACTGTTCGGGGATATGGTCAGGGCGAGGTTCAGGACGGGCGGGCTGTTCGCGTCGTCGGACTACGCGCAGGCGCAGCGCGTCAGGAATGTCTTGAAGCGGCAGTTCGCGCAAGTATTGAGAGAGGTTGACGTGATAGCGTCGCCAACGATGTCGAATCCTCCTCCGCGCTTCGACGAGACGGACGCGATGACCACGTCGAGGGTACCAAGTTTCACCGGCCCATATAATCTGACGGGTATGCCCGCCATATCGGTGCCGTGTGGTTTCACTCCGAGCGGTCTGCCGGTGGGCCTGCAGATCGCGGGTAAGCCGTTCGACGAGCCGACGGTGTTCCAGGTATCCTACGCCTACGAACAGCGTGCGCGGATGTTCGAGACGAGGCCGCCGATGTAGCTGTGTCGTTCAGTCGCGGTGGTTGCCGTTCAGGCCGTCTATGTCTTTCAGGTACGTGGGAAGTTCGATCTCGCCGGATTCCACGGCTTGCAGGAACGCGGCCTGAATGGTGGGGCTTTGGCCGACCAGAGACGCCAATTCCTTCTGGGCGTTTTCTCGGCCTTCTTCTCGGCCTTTTCTTCTGCCTCTCCTGAATCGCTCTTCCAGGATGCCATCTACTAACATTCTGACTCCCTCCACTATCACTGCGAATGCCATGGAATAGGCCGCCATTGCCGGCACGTGAGGCGAAACTTCTTTTAGGATGGCGAGATAAGTGTCCGTAATCGGATCATCGCTTATCACGACCACCTGTCTGTATATCATTATAGCCGATACGATTATGAGTTGGATTCCAAAGGTGGAATAGTAGAACCAGGCCCAGGGGCTGGCCGGTCTGAATGTGAGTATCTGTCCGCCGCTGTCTTCATACCGGTTCTCTTCTTCCAAATTGGTACTTGCCTCGCCATGCCTATAATAATAGGATTACGACTCTATGATAGCACGGGCTAGGAGACAGCTAGATGGCCGACTTGACACTGCGTACCTCTATCGGAAACTACGGGCATACGACGCCACTGAAGGACGGGACTCTCACATCCGAGCGATTCGACATGGAGCACATAGAGATAACCCCGGTGCCCATGATATTCCGTCGCATGGTGCGCAACCTGGAGTTCGATGTCGCGGAGATGGCGCTTGCGACTTACTTCTGCGCTCGCGCCCACGGCAAGAAGTTCATCGGACTGCCGATCTTCCTGACAAGGGACTTCTATCACGGCGCGCTGGTCTATAACAGGTGCAGCGGCATAGAGTCACCGGAGGACCTGGAGGGACACAGGATCGGGGTGCGCAGCTACACGTTCACCCCGGGCGTGTGGACGCGGGGGATACTGAGCTCCGAGTACGGCGTTGACCTGGAGGCGGTCACGTGGGTCTTGTCTGGTGACGAGCACGTGGAGGAGTACGTCGCTCCGTCGAACGTGGTGTCGTCGTCCAGCGACGATCTTGGGGAGATGCTGCTTTCAGGGGAGATTGACGCCGCTATCCTGCCTGGGCCCGTGGACTCGCCGGACGTACTGCCGCTTATTCCGGACGCGCACGAGGCGGCGGACGCATGGCACCGGAGGACGGGGCTCTACCCGATAAGCCATCTCCTGGTGGCGAAGGATGCGACCCTGGATGAGAACGAGGGCCTGGCGACAGAGTTGTTCGGGATGTTCAGCGAGGCCAAAACGGAATATATTTGCCGGCTGATGTCCGGGGACGCAACGGAGGCGTGGGACCAGTCGGCGCTGAAGATGGCGGAGATTGTCGGGGACGATCCAATCCCTTACGGGTACGAGAGTTCGCTCAAGACTCTGGAGACATTCATCGGCTTCAACATGGAGCAGGGGGTAATACCGGAGACGGTTGATCCTGCGGAGTTGTTCGTGCCGGAGACACTGTCGCTCGGCAATTCCGGTTAGCTATCGGCGGCGGCGCACTGGTGCGAATCCGCCACCGGCGTGGTCGACCTGACGATGTGCGGCTCACTGCAATCCGGACAGAAGTCATATACGAACACGCCCGCATCCATTCGTCCATACGCGGCCAGCGCGCGTATCTGTTCCAGATGGGGCGCCTCCTGGGGGGTATCCTCATACGCGATCAGGGCGTCCCAATCAACGCGTGTCTTTACCACTTCCAGCGCTTCCGAGTCGTTGGTTGCGAATATGGGCGTCCAGTGGGTGATATGACCGTTCCAGTGACGCCTCTCCCAAATCCGATATTCATAGATATCCATTTTCCGGTTACTCCTTAGACAAACGAGCGGAGCGGCATTCGACTGTTAAGTATGCGGGCCGACGGGAGAGCTGTCTCCGTGTGACGTTACCAGCGCCAGCGCAGGGGAAGCGATCCCGGTGGGGCTCAACTGGTCAACTTCCTGCTACTGTTGATACCAATAATCAACATATATGGTGGCAGAGAGTTGATGAACAGTCAATATGCCGTTTGAAAAGAGTTTAATGCAAAAGACAGACGGACAAAGACCGCAGAACCCCGATGACAATAAACGAATGGTTTGTGTCCGGCACGGGCCTTTTGCCTGGCTAGTTCAGGTGCCCCCTGAGTCTTGGGTCGAGGTAGTCTCTCAGCGCGTCGCCCAGCAGGTTGAATGCCAGTATGGTGATAGTGATTGCCACGCCCGGGAATATCACGAGCCACCAAGGCGGCTGGAACAGTTCGTTCAGAACGCCGCCGAGCATATTGCCCCAAGTTGGCGTCGGGGGAGGAACGCCCATGCCCAGGAAGCTAAGGGCGGCCTCGGTGAAGATGGCCGATCCAAGGCCCGCGCTCGCCACCACGAAGAGCGGCGCGAAGCACTGCGGGGCTATGTGCCTTATCATGATCCGCATTTGAGACGCGCCCACCGCGCCGGCGGCCTCCACGTACTGCGTGGCCCGCGTCGAGAGCGCGACCGACCTGATGACCCTGGCCGTTCCCGGAATCCTGATGACCGCGATTGCCAGGATCACGGTGAATAGACCGGAGCCAAGCGCGGCCAGCAGAAGAAGCGCCAGAATGATGGTCGGAAACGCGATGAACATATCCACCATCCTCTGGGACACCATGTCGAACTTTCCGCCCAGGTATCCGGACATCACGCCCCATGCGAACCCAACGGCGTCGCCGATGAATACCGAGACGAACGCCACAAGCAGCGTAATTCGCGCGCCGAAGATGATCCGAGTAAGGCTGTCCCTGGCTATGAAGTCCGTCCCTGCCCAGTGGTCCATGGAAGGCGGCTGCTTCAGGTTCACGTAGAAGAGTTGGTCCGGGTCGTATGGCGCCACTGCCTGCGGGAACAGGCCGATGAACAGCAGAAGCGCGAGTAGAATAAGCGAGACCGAGCCAAGGACGGAGGACCTGACGAATCCCACCAGACTATCGAATGGCTGCCTGCTGGCGGCAGTCAGCGTCTCCACTGTACGGCTGTTCCTCTGGGTTGCCAACGACTGACCTTCTTTCTCACTACGGCTGCAATCTGTCTCATATCCCGATAGGCTGAGAGGGGGATGTATTCACCCCCATCCTAACCTTCCCCCGTCAAGGGGGAAGGGACTTTTGCCTACTCTTGTGAGCCCATCATCAAGGGAGAAGGAACTTTTGCCCACCCTAATCGTACCTGATCCTGGGATCAACCAGGCCGTAGATGACGTCCACAACGAGGTTGATGACAACGTATGCGACGGCGAACAGCAGCACCAGGCTCTGGATTACTGTCCAGTCCCGCGCCTGGACCGCGTATATCAGGCTGTAACCCAGTCCGGGCACCGAGAAGGCGCGCTCGACCGCGACTGCCCCGCCCAATGTCGCGCCCAGGTACAGGCTGGAGAGCGTGATGGTGGGCAGCAGCGCGTTTCGGAGCGCGTGTCTGACCACCACAGTCCTGCTCGCCAGGCCCTTGGCCAACGCGGTTCGGACATAATCCTCGGTCAGCACTTCCAGCATACCGGAGCGCACCATTCTGGCTATGATCGCGCCAAATCCGAGTCCCATGGCTATGGCCGGCCCAATCGTCATTTGCAGATTAGTCCACGGCGACTCCCACACGGCTACAAGCTCAACCGGCGGTCGCCAGTTCCATATCAGAATCGTGGCGAGAATCATTGCCAGCCCAAGCCAGAAGTTCGGTATGGCCATGAAAAGCGTAACGACGCCGCGGATCCCGTAGTCGAGGGCCGAGTTGCGCCAGAGGGCGGTCACAATGCCGGTCGGCAGTCCTATCACCCAGGCGATGAGCAGAGCCATCAGCGATATCTGGAGGGTAATCGGGCCCCTCCTGATGACCATGTCCGCTATGGACTTGTCCTTCTGCCAGAACGAGTAGCCCAGGTCGCCCTTGACGACGTCCCGCATCCACACGAGGTACTGGATTATCAGCGGCTTGTCGTATCCCAAGGATGCCTTGACTGCCGCGAGTTCCTCGTCGCTCAGAACGTAAATCTGCCCCTCGCCGATTATGGACCTCAGGGGATCGCCGGGGATCACCCTCATGGCGAGGAAAATCATTATGGTCACTCCGATCACCGTCGGAATAGCCAGCATTAGTCTGCGTACTAGATATGGTCGCATCTTAGTCGTCGCTAGTCTTTGGTTATGAGTTCTTAGTGACTATCTCGAAACATATTGAGGGGGATTTCACCCCCATCCTAACCTTCCCCCATCAAGGGGGAAGGGACTTTGACTACCCTATCCCTAAGCGCGGCGGAATGAAAACCATCCCGCCGCGCCATTTCATCAAGCTATTTGGGCCTCTACCTGTCCAGCCAGACCGTTTCGTAGCGTCCCCACGGGTATCCGCCGAGGTCTTCGATCATGATTCCCCTGACGTGTACTCCGCCCATCGGCAGGCCGCTCGCCCCATTCGCCTGGTAGCCGGGAGGATTCTCGTCCAGCATATCCATCGCCTGGTGGAGCAGTTTCACGCGCTCGTCCGGGTCGAATTCCACGAGCAACTGGTCGAGCAGCTTGTCGAACTCAGGGTTGCAGTACCTGTAGTAGTTGCCGTCGGCACCGCACCTGAAGATGCCGTTCCACTGCGCGGTCGGGTCGGCCACGTCGGAACCCGTGCCGGTGACGAAGGCGACGTGCCACTCGCCGTCAACGAGTATCTCGCCCTCGATGCCCCTTTCGATGATCTCAAGGTCCGAGGTGATTCCGAGAATATCCTCAGCCTGCTGGAGCCAGGAGACTCCGCGCACCTCTCCGCCGGCCGGCGTGTTGTTGCCGACGGCCTTGATGTGGAAGCCGTCCGGGTATCCCGCCTCGGCCATGAGGCGTTTCGCCTCGGCTACGTCTGCGGCCCTGCCCTCAGGGTCTTCCCGCCAGCCGGGCAGTTGCAGTATTTCTTCATCGGACATGTGGCCCGGCACGGCCTTGGTTATCCACCGCGCCTTGTAGTTGGGCAGCGCGATTGCGCCGGCCACGTCAAGGTCGAACTTCTTGTCCAGGCCGATGTGTATGGCTCTTCGAATGCGGACATCGTCCAGCGGCGCCTTGGCGTTGTTCGTCCACAGCGGAGAGGTCCCATTAATAGGAGGGTTGCTCCCGTGGAACATGTCCGGCTGCGCCATCGCCTTCTGCCACGTCTCCTGGTTGCCGTTCCAGGTGAAGTCAACGATTCCCGTCAGCACTGCCGCGCCCCTGTTTGCCCATACGGGTATGTGCAGCGCCTTTATGCCGTCCACGTAGGGCAGGTCCGGGTTCCAGTAGTTGGTGTTGGCTTCCAGCGCCAGGTGCTCGCCCGGCACGCGTTCCTGGAATATGAACGCCCCGGTTCCGGGAGGCAGGTTTTCGCGCACGTTCTGATTGTGCAGGTCCAGGAAGTGCTTCGGGTACATGACCGGGTATCCGAAGTGCGGGGCCGCCCCCAGCACGTTCACGAACCACGGCGTGGGACGCACGAGGTCGAATGCGACCTTGTACGTATCGAGCAGTCTTACCTCCTCGACAGGTTCGAAGCTCTGCCTGATGGAGCCTGTGATTACACCTTCGGGCGGGTCCAGAATCCTGTCGAACGTCGCCATTACGTCGAGCGCGGTAAATTCCACGCCGTCGTGCCACTCGGCGCCCTCTCTGAGGGTGAAGGTGTAGGTCAGCCCGTCATTGGAGACCTCCCATCCGGTGGCGAGGTCGGGGACTACGTCTCGCTGACCCTGGCCCACGTTCCGGTAGGTGAGGTTGTTGTACATATTGGTGATGCCGGTATAGGCCGGAGCGCCCTGGTGAAGGTCCCAGTGCGCCATCTCGACCGGGCCCGCCGTCCTGACGACCCCGCCGCGCTTGATGTTTGGCTCGACGGCGCCCATCAGGTGGCCGAACTTGGAAGCGTCCATCCTGAGCGGCTCGGGCGTGGCCTTCGGCTCTATCAGGACCTCTTTGACGACTTCCTTGATTACCTCTTTCTCGACGACGACGGTCTCGCCCGGGACCTCCACCTCCTTGACCACTTCTTTCTCGACGACTATGGTCTCACCCGGCACTTCGACCGTCTTGACGACTTCCTTCTCCACCACCACCTCTTTCTCTACCTCTACTATCTTCTCCTGGATAACCGGTTCGGCAGCGCTGCTGCACGCGGCCAGGGCGAGCCCCGCCATCATCGTCAGCAGGATCACCAGACCAAACAGACTCCAAACTCGGACTTCACGATAGCCTACTCGCATTGCAATCCTCCTTAGGACTTGCGGGGAGATATTTCCTGCTCTGGACGAACTCCGCTCGGACACGAACCAAGGCGGCTGAAGCCGGACCGGACGCGCGGGTCGGATTCCCCCGGAGAGAATCTGTTAGCATGAAACAGGATTCACACTTTGATTTCCGCGAACGGTATCACCGCTATCTGACGCTGTCAAACGGAGAATCCGGGCGCGCTCGTACTCGAAAGCCCGCTAGACGTTTATCGTCTCGCCAGGCGACTCTGGTACACTTGGGTCAATCTTTGCCCGGTACCAAGGGCGACAGAAACAAGGAATGTGAAACAGTGCTGATAACCACCATCGAAAGCATACCCGGCATGAAAATAACCGAAGTGAAGGGGATCGTGCGCGGCAGTACCGTTAGAGCGCGTTCCATCGGCAGGGATATAACAGCCGGCTTTCGCAACATCGTGGGCGGCGAACTGCCCGAGTACACGAACCTGCTGGATGAGTCGCGCGCCCTGGCCGTCAGCCGCATGGTCGAGCAGGCCGAAGATATGGGAGCCAATGCGATAGTCGGCGCGCGGTTCACCACCGCCGGCATAACGCAGGGCGCGTCCGAGATTCTCGCGTTCGGCACGGCAGTCGTCGTAGAAGACTGACCGGCGCGGGCTAGGCCGTGTTGACATTTATCGTCATTCCCGCGAAGGCGGGAATCCAGGAGTGGGGGAGGGCTCATAACTAGCAAAACTAACTAGACGCTGTACTAGGGACTGGTGAATTTGACTCGCATATTCGTTAATGGCTAGACTGTCTCGAATGGGATTTTGAAGAACCCCCGATCAGACCTGCGCTCGGATACATTGCCAGTCCTTTCAGTCATAGGCGTAAGCCACCACACGTGTCCAGTCGAAGTTCGAGAGAAGTTCGCGCTCACCTCAAAGCACACAATTGATCTGTGCGATGATTCCTATTCCGAGACTGTCTGGCTCAGCACCTGCAATAGAACCGAGATGTACTCGGTATTCGGAGAAGCCGGAGCCGCAGAGGTCGCTTTTGCGAATACGCTCGGCATCCCGTCCGAATTTGCCGCCCGATGCACGTTCAAGCTCGAGGGCGCTGAAGCCGCCCAACACCTGTTTCGCGTGGCGAGCGGCTTGGAGTCTCTGGTGGTTGGAGAGGACGAGATACTCGGCCAGGTGCGCCGCGCCCTCGCCAACGCGCAGGAAAGCGGATCGGCTGGCCCCGCGCTCAGTCGTATGTTCCAGGACGCTCTGGCTGCCGGAAAGAGGGTGCGGTCGGAAACCGAGATCAATCGGTATCCGGCTTCAGTCAGCGCGGCGGCGGCGTCCATCGTTCGGAAGCGACGCGGGGGGAGCCTGGAGAATTCGTCGGTTCTGGTGATAGGAGCCGGAGATATGGGACGAGCGGTGGCCCGGTGTCTCAAGGGCATGAAGACGCGAGAACTGGCCGTGGCTAACAGAACATTCTCGCGCGCAGAGGAGCTTGCGCGGGACACGGGCGCCGTGGCGCTCGCGTGGCCGGTCAGCCCCGAATCCCTGTCCACATTCGACGCCGTGATTAGCTGCACGAGCGCGCCGGATTATATAGTGCATCGGACATTGATAGAAGACGCCGCCGGACATATTTCGCCTGGCAAATCCATTCAACTGGTGGACATTGCCGTGCCCAGAGACATTGACCCCGGGGTTAGCTCGATACCAGGCGTGCATCTCAGCAATATAGACGATGCCCGAAGTGTCGTTGACGACTCGGTAAGCAAGCGTTCCCGGTATGTGGAGCCTGCCGAACGCATCATTCAGGATCAACTTGACGGCTTCATGGAATGGATGGACACCCGCAGAGTATCCGACGGCATACGACTCATGCGCGAACGCGCCAACTCGATTCGGCTGAGTGAACTGGACTGGGCTATGCCCAAGCTGGCGGGACTATCTCAGAGTGAGAGGGAGGTCGTAGAACAGTTCTCGACCCGGCTGGTCAACAAACTGCTCCACGCGCCTACGCTCAGGCTCCGGGAGACCGCATCCGGCGCCGAACCCAACTCGCCGGGCGCGCTTGTGCAGTACATATTTGATCTGGAGAGCGACGCTAATCCGAATGGCTCGGACATGAGCAAGCTCACCACATAAGACCGCGCGAAAAGGACTGCCAATGCTGCGAAACGACGACTCTCCGGCGAACGACACCTGCGTCCAGTTCCTGTTCTTCAAGCTGGACTCGTACTGGCGCAGGCTGCCCACGGATACAAGGGCATGTCAGAAAGGCGAATTCCTGCGCGTTCTCGAACAGACCGAGGCTGAGGTTGATACCCACTCGTTCAGCTCTCTCGGGTTGCGCGCCGACTCCGATTTTATGTTGTGGCGGATGTCCTCGAATCTCGAATGTCTGGAGGACACGCTAAGCGCGCTGCTTTCGACCGGCCTGGGCGCGTACCTGGAAGTTAGCTACGCCTACTTCGGCCTGCTCAGGCGCTCCATATACGGCAGGGCGCGAACCGAGCAGGATCACGCGGAGGAGTCCCAGGACAAGGGCAGGTACTTCGTCCTGTACCCCTTCACCAAGACGATAGAGTGGTATCTCATGTCCCGCGAGGCGAGACAGGGAATGATGAACGAGCACATCAGGGTAGGGCGGACCTATCCGAACATTAGCCAGATACTCCTGTATTCGACCGGCCTGGGCGACCAGGAATTCATAGTCGGATACGAGACCGATTCGCTTTCGGAATTCCAGGACCTGGTCGTCGAGCTTCGCTCCACCGAGGCGAGGCGACACACGCTTCAGGACACGCCGATCTTTACCTGCGTCAACAGAAGCGCCGAACGCATTCTGGATATGCTCGGATAGTCGCTCACCGCTCCCCAAGGATGATGCCGTCAATGCCCGCAAAAAAAGAGCCCGCGCTTGTAAGAGCCGCCAGAATGGAGAAGACCGAGGGAGCTCCCGTGTGGTTTATGCGGCAGGCGGGACGCGTGCTGCCCGAATACAGAAAGGTGCGCGAGGGGTACGGTCTTCTGGACATCTGCCGAAATCCCGAACTTGCCGCGACCGTCACCCTCCAGCCCGTAAAGCGCTTCGACGTGGACGCGGCGATAATCTTCGCGGATATCGTCACCCCGCTGGTGGGAATCGGTGTGGACGTAAAGCTGGTCGAGAAGGTCGGACCCGTGATAGAGCCTCCGATCCGCTCGGCGGCCGACCTCGAGCGCCTGCGCCCCTTGAATCCCAGGCGGGATGTTCCGTACATGATGGAGGCGCTAAAGCTGGTGAGAGCCGAACTTCCGGACGAAAAGGCGCTCATCGGATTTGCGGGCGCGCCCTTCACGCTTGCTACATACCTGATCGAGGGAGGGCCTTCCAGGAATTACTCCACCACCAAGGCGATGATGTACTGTCAGCCCGATCTTTGGCACGGGCTGATGAGGTGTCTCACAGACATGATAATCGTCTATCTTCGGGCGCAGGCCGAAGCAGGCGCACAGGTCCTCCAGGTATTCGATAGCTGGGTGGGCTGGCTGAGCAGGCAGGACTACGTAGAGTATGTCTTCCCATACACCGCCGATATTCTCAGGTCCGTCAAGTCGGACGGAGTTCCCGTCATACACTTCGCCACAGGCGCCGGAAGTCTGAGCAAGACGGTCAGAGACGGGGGCGCGGACGTCGTCGGTCTGGACTGGCGAATCCCGCTGGATGAGGCCTGGGAGTCGCTGGGCGACGTCGCGGTGCAGGGGAATCTCGATCCCGCCGTTCTTCTCGCGCCGCCCGACGTGGTGCGGGAGCAGACACGCGACGTTCTGAGACGCGCGGGCGGGAGACCGGGGCATATCTTCAATCTTGGACACGGATTCCTGCCCCAGACTCCGCTGGACAACATCCTTCACATGATGGACTGCGTAAGGGAATGGAACGGTTCCCTTGTTTCCTGATAATCGTTTCACAGCCAGGAACCGCCTGTCGGCGGTCATAGTCGGTGGCGGCGTCACCGGACTGTCCGCCGCGTGGTATCTGGAGAAGGCGGCCCGCGAGGATGGACTGGATCTTTCGGTCGCGCTTGTGGAGCGAGATAACTCCTTGGGCGGCAAGATACGCACGCTGAACGAGGACGGCTTCATAGTCGAGGCGGGACCTGACGGTTTTCTCACCAGAAAGCCATGGGCGTATCAGCTCGCGAATGAAGTCGGCCTCGCCGACGAGGTGGTTTACACTCAATCTTCAGGTGCGTCGCTTCTTCGCAATGGAAAGCTGCACTCCATTCCGCGCGGGCTGATGGGACCCGCGCCGTCGAGTATGAGCGCCATCTGGAGCGCGTCGTTCCTGTCCATTCAGGGTAAGGTACGCGCGAGTGCAGAGCCCTTCGTAAAGAAGAGAGAAGCCGTCGGCGCGCGCGAGTCCCTCGGCCACTTTCTCAGGCGACGCATGGGCGCCGAACTGACCGACAGCCTCCTGGAACCCCTGACCGCGGGCATATACGGTGGCAACTCCTACGACATGAGCCTGGATGCGCTGTTCCCGATGCTGGAACAGTGGGAGAGTCGCTACGGCAGCCTTACTCGAGGAATGCGCGAAGCGAAGAAGATGGCGCAGGCTGGGAATCAACCTCCGAGCGCGTTCTTTTCGCTCCGAAATGGCGCGTACAGGCTGGTTTGGGCTATCGCCGAGCGGCTCCGCCAAACGGAGATAATCAAGGGACACGCGGCCACGGCTGTTGAACGTGTCCATGAGCCCTTCGAGAAGCCCCTGTACCGGATCTCCCTCGATGACGGACGTGTGTTGGAGTCGGATGTCGCGGTTCTCGCCAATTCCGCGTGGGATGCTGGAAGGCTGGTAAGATCGTTTGCCCCCGGGCTGGCGCGATTGCTCGATAGAATGTGCAGCTCCGCCGCTGGCAGTATCTATATGGCGTTCAGCCGAAGTAACGTAGCGCATCCCCTGGACGGGACCGGATTTCTCGCGCCGCGCTCCGACGCCGGGCTGGTGACAGGCTGCACCTGGATGTCGTCCAAGTGGCCCGAGCGCAGCCCCGGCGACTATGTCCTGCTGCGCGCATTCCTGGGCGGGTCCGGAGATGACGCCTTCCTGGATCGCGACGATTCCGAACTGGTGGAAGCGGCGACCGAAACGCTGCGCCCCATTCTCGGAATCAAAGGCTCCCCTGAACGCTTCTGGGTTCACAAGTGGCGGGAGGGAATGCCACAATACAAGGTGGATCACACAGAATGGATGGATGGAATCGAGAGGGAACTCGAACCATTTCCCGAACTGTTCCTGTGCGGTTCTTCTTATAGAGGAATAGGCGTGCCTGACTGCGTGAGGCAGGGACGCGACACGGTGGAGCGCATTCGCGCATTTGTGCGGAACAGGCCGGAATATTGAGACGCCCGGACTGCCGGCCTCCGATAGAGAAAAACATTGAATATGGAGTAGTGAATTGTCCAAGCTAAAAGGCATTCTGCTAATGGCGTATGGAACACCGCGCAACCTGGATGAGGTCGAACCGTACTACCGCGACATACGCGGTGGGCGACCGCCCAGCCCCGAGGCCGTCGAGGAACTCACCGAACGTTACCGGAAGGTCGGAGGCAAGACGCCACTGTTGGAGATTACCCGCGACGTTGCCTGCCTGCTGGGAAAGCGTCTGAACCGCGACGCGGGCGACACGCCGTGGCGCGTCTATATCGGAATGAAGCACTGGTATCCCTACATTGCCGAGGCAGTTGAAGACATCGCTGCCGATGGAGTGGATGAGCTTGTGGCGCTGCCACTCGCCCCTCACTACTCCAAGATGAGCATCGCCGGATATGAACAGCTCGTCGAGCGCAGCCTCGAACAGCAGGATTCGCCCCCTCCAACACGATTCATCGAAAGCTGGCACGCAAACCCTACCTTCGTTGAGTTCATAGCCCGGAGAGTCCGGGACGGACTTGGGAAATTCAACGCGGATCCTGCCGACGTGGAAGTGATGTTCACCGCGCACAGTCTCCCGGCCAGAATTCTGGAATATGGCGATCCTTACCCGCAGGAGTTGCTGGACAGCGCGGCGGCAGTCGCCAAAGCCGCGAACGTCGAGTCCTGGAGGTTCGCGTACCAGAGCGCGGGAATGACCGGCGTCCCATGGCTGGGGCCCGACATCCTGGACAGCATCGAGGAAATCTCGGGCGAGGGCAAGGAGAACATATTGGTCGTCCCGTTCGGTTTCGTATGCGACCATCTGGAAATCCTCTTCGATATAGACATAGAGGCGACTGAAAAGGCCAATGAACTTGACGTAAACCTGGCTCGCATCGAAATGCCGAACGACTCTCCCGGATTCATTGATACACTCTATGAACTGGTCACCGTCGGGGCGGGAGCCAGAATCGCAGACCTGAATGACTGACACGGAGAAGCGTAGATGGAATTGACAACCTCACAGGGACTGTTCGACAGGTCCAAATCCCACATTCCCGGCGGCGTAAACAGCCCGGTCAGGTCATACTCGAACGTGGGAGGAACTCCGCCTTTCATAGCGAGCGGGCAGGGTTCGAGAATCGTGGATGCCGACGGGAACTCCTATATTGACTACGTAATGTCCTGGGGTCCCCTGATACTCGGTCATGCCCACCCAGGCGTGGTCGAGGCTGTGCGGACGCAGGCCGGACTTGGGGTCAGCTACGGCGCGCCGACCGGACTGGAACTGGAACTTGCCGAGATGATAACTGGCGCGTTCGCCTCCATGGACATGGTGAGGCTGGTCAATTCGGGAACCGAGGCGTGCATGACCGCGCTCAGGCTGGCGCGCGCCTACACGGGACGTGACAAGATTCTCAAGTTCGAGGGCTGCTACCACGGCCATTCCGATGGTCTTCTAGTTAGCGCGGGCTCAGGCGCCGCGTACTTGAGCGAGGCCACCAGCGCAGGAGTGACAGAGGCGCAGGCGAGCGACACTTTCGTCGCCGGGTACAACGATCTCCAACAGGTGGAAAGCATATTCGAGAGCGCGGGGGAACAGATAGCCGCCGTCATCGTGGAACCCGTCGCTGGTAATATGGGCATGGTCCTGCCCGAACCAGGTTTCCTGGAAGGACTCAGAAATATAACCAGCGAATACGGTAGCCTGCTTATATTCGACGAAGTAATCACCGGATTCCGCGTAACATACGGCGGATACCAGGACTACGCCGGCGTAACGCCGGATATTACCTGTCTGGGCAAGGTTATCGGCGGAGGACTGCCCGTAGGCGCGTATGGAGGAAGCGAGGAGGTCATGCGGACTGTCGCTCCCCTGGGACCGATGTACCAGGCCGGAACACTGTCCGGCAACCCGATAGCTGTCGCCACGGGAATAGCCACCCTGAAATCTCTCCGGGATCCCGGGGTGTACGAGACCTTCTCCACGCTTACCGAAAGGCTCTGCTCCGGCATCGAAGCCATCTGCGGAGAAGCGGGCGTGGCACTGCAGGTCAACAGACTGGTTTCGATGTGGGGCGTCCACTTCTCCGGCTCGCCGGTGACCAGCTACGCCGAGGCGTCGTCCACCGACGCGGAGGCGTACAGCCGGTTCTTCCACAGTATGCTGGAGAGCGGCATATACCTAGCTCCGTCCGCATACGAGACATCTTTCGTCTCGACTGCACACTCCGAGGCGGACATTGACGAGACTCTCGACGCAGCACGTCGAGCCTTGGTTACGGGATAGCGCGCCGTGAATTACTCGACCGAAACGAGCGCCGAGAACCAAGGTACGGAGCCGATTACCATGTCTGAACATTCCAGTGACACCCACGACCTGCGCCACTGGCTGATAGTGATGATTGTGTTTGGTATCACCGGATTCAGCGCGCTCGTGTTCAGCCGGCTGCTCCTCAACGTCATCCTGGGCATGGACGGCAGCCTGTGGTCGGGCCCCTGGTCTTACCGCGTCATTTACCTGGCCGTAATCCCGCCGTTCTATTACGCCATGCTTATCCTGGTCGGCTCTATATTCGGCAAGCGCGAGTATTTCATGCAGAGAATGGTGAAAGTGTGGAGCCGCCTCATACCGCGCAGGATTCGAGGGTAGGGTGGCTCAGAAGACGTACTCCGGCCCTGGTACGTATTCGAACCTGTCGAACACGTCATCCCTGAGCGTGAATCCAAGTCCGGGCGTCTGCGGAGCGTACACAGTCCCGTCCCGGATGTCGTAGGGCTCGTTGAACAGTTCGTTCATCATCGGCATGTAGCCCTGGCTGACCTCCAGGATGTGGCAGTTGGGAGCTGCCATCGCCATGTGGATGCTCGCCGCGAACAGCACACCGGAACCCCACGCGTGCGGCGCGAGCCTGATTCCGCGCGCCGAGGCCATCGCGCCGATACGCCGTATCTCCGTGAAGCCGCCTGCCCTCGCAATGTCCGGCTGCGCTATGTCCACCGCGCGGTGCATGAAGAGATCCTCGAAGTCGAATCGGGTGAACTCCCGTTCCCCGGTCGCAATCGGAATGATCGTAGAGCGCCGCACCTCAGCGAGTCCGGGATGGTCATCCGGCGAGATTGGCTCCTCGAACCACGCCAGATCGTACTCCTCCAGCGTGCGCGCAAGCCTTATAGCGGTCGAGACATCCAGCGAGCCGTGAGCGTCTATCATAAGCTCCACGTCGTCCCCGATGCCTCTTCTCGCCGCCCTGACCCTGCGCACGGTGTTCTCCACCGAGAAGCCGTCCCGACCGACCACCCGCATCTTGACCGCGCTGAACCCCTTAGCGGCGTATCCGCCCATCTCCTCCTCCGCCTCGTCTCCGGGCGCCCAGCCGCCCGATCCGTAGCCGCGTATCGAGTCGCGCACCGCGCCCAGCGCCTTGTAAATCGGCAGACTGAGTGCCTGTGACTTAACGTCCCAAATCGCGATGTCAACACCCGCGACCGCCTCCATGGTGACGCCGCGCCGTCCGTCCATCGGCTGCGAGTGCCCGCGTTCCAGCGCTGGCTTCCAGCGCGAGCCGTTGTACATCTTCTCCCACAGGAACTCCGAGTACATCGGGTCCTCGCCCACAAGAGCGGGCGCGAGGTCGTACTTGACGATGGCGGACACCGTCTCCGGGCTGCCGAGCGAAGCGCCCATGCCGGTCAGACCCTCGTCCGTATCTACAAGTATGAGGACCGCGTCGCTCTTCACCTTGGTGCCGAGGTCCGTGCGATGCTGCCGCTCGGCTGGAATAGGGTCCGACATCGGAATTGCGCGCACGTCAGTTATCTTCAAGTCTATCGCTCCAGAGTGAATAGAAGTTCCGTTCATGGGAACTCGAATAGTTTAAGGGCCTGAGAGCGTCGGTAGAGGGGTGGGGATATGATTACGTGGAAGCCTTGCGAGCGGCTCTGTATGCCTGGGCCATCTTGACGCCCTGGCGCACTATCTCCTGCTCCTCGTCGGTGAAATCACCCCATTCGTATTGGCGGAAGAACAGTCGAAGCTCCGGGTCTTCCACCTCGAACACCTCTTCCCGGCCCTCTATGAGCCACTGGACTGAACGCCCGAGTATCTCCGCGGCATTCGGAATCTGTTCAGCCGACAGACCGATCTGGCCGGCCTCGACCTTCCACGCCCAGTGCCGGCCCGACTTCCCCATGAGCTTGGAGAACTCTTCCTGGCTCATGGATATAGCTTGTCTGGCTTCCTTGACCCTGAGTCCGATTTCTAGCTTTCTACCACCAACAGTTGCGGGTTGCGGCATTATTACCAGCCTCATATATAGTATGGCTTACATAATACCGTTTCTATTGCAGAAATTCATTGACGCAAATGTGCTAGAAATGGAAATGGGAGAATGGATGGTGGGAAATCCATTCTCCCATCAGTCGTTAGTCATGTGCTAATCATGTACCTTTGACCACCACCTGCACGAGCACTCCTATCACCGCCGTCAGCACCGCGCCTATTCCGGTCAGCAGAATGCCCTGGAGGATTTTGATGATCCTGTCGAGCTTGCCTTCGAGTATGTCCGTGTCGTTCTCCAACATGGCCAAGCGGTTTTCCATCTCCATATGCCTCCTCTGTTCGAATCTGCTTGGTAGTTGTCGCATTTTCGCGCCCTTTCATTATCGTCCTTGCCGCTCGCGCCTCCACACTCACGCTCTGATAGGTGTCAACGATGTCCTCACTTCGAACTTCACGCTCGACGGGTCCGCGGCGTCGTCCCGCGCTACGTATATCCGTGTGTCCTCTGGCCCTATTCTGAACGGCGCGCCCTCGAAGTCCGCCGGACCCAGCGCCACATCCGATTCGTCCAGTAGATATACGCCCGGCCCCGCCTCACTCAACGTATCCAGCAGCACGCGCTGCGAGGACGTGACCCCGTTCACCGCAACCTCGCCCTCGTCAATCGGCATCAGCGTCACGCAGTCAACCGACCACCTGAAGTGGTGGGTTCCGACGTTGTTGCCCGCTCCTCCTCCGCTCAGCGCCGCGTGGATATCCAGGCCGAACTCCGCTATCGAGTAGCCCTCGGGCACGGGCGTCGGGGGCAGCGTCAGTTCTCCCAGGTCGAGCGTCCTGAACTCCCCCGCGCTCTGCGGAAAGACTGCGTCGCCTTCCTCCGGTGTCTTCGATTCCACTCCGAAGGCCCATCCCAGCGCGAACCCCATGTGTCCGGTTCGCAGTTCCGCGTTATCCGTCTCCGTGCGGACTCTGGACAGAACTCTGAACCGTCCACGCGGCATATCGGCTGCCGCTATCCCGGCGCGGACATGGCCGCACAGCGTGAACCCCGAGCGGGTCGTGTAGCGTCCAGCCTTCGTCCAGCCCATTCGCGCGTATTTCCCGCCGCTCGCGCCGGACATCGGCTGTACGCTGCCCGACCATATCGCGCCGCCGTCCTCGAAGATCGTTTCGCCCCGCGCTATCGCGCCGCTCTCCGCCTGGAAGAACAGCTTATCCGCGCGCCTTTCCAATGACCTCTTGCTTATCCATATATTCCCCGAACCCGACCAGCTACCGGATGGGTCCTGTATCTTGATCTGCGCCAGCGCGCCGTGAGCGCCGCCAATGTTGGTTATGTCGTCGGTTATGTCGAAGTAGTTGCGGTTCGCGCCGTCCAGTTCATTGGATAGCGTGGCCGACGCTTCTATGGCTGGCTGGCTGCTTGGAGCCGTCCGTCGCTCGACGCTAATCCTGAAGTCCGCCGCCACATACCGACCGCCGCCCATCCGCGCGATGCGGATGTTTTCGACCCCGGCCGGATGTGCCCAGTCCGCCGCGCCGCCAAGCGTCCGGTCGCCCGCGATGGCCGCTTCGACGCTCATATCGCCGTCTGTGGCGATGTAGGAGTCGAGCGCGTCATATGACTCGCTTCTCTTCGACCCGCCCGCCATGATAGTGACCACGAACTCGGCTTCGAACTGCGACCCGTTCACTCCGGCGCGCGCCGCGCTCCTGCTCTCAGTCCTGATGATAGCCACCGGGAAGTCGCGCCAGTCCTCCGGCTCGAATGTGATTACCCTCAGTCCGGGAATGCCTTCCAGCTGCGCCTTGATCCCCCTCTTGAGTTCGAATATCTCGTTCGTCATATTTCTCCTCTGCCATTTGTATATTGAGGAAATCCCCTCTCCCTCGATGGGAGAGGGCTAGGGTGAGGGTGAATCCCCACTCACAGCGCGACTATCTTCCGGTAGGGCGCGAGCAGTTCCGTCGCGTCTCGGTCGAGTCCGACCGCGAATCCGGATATATCGGCGAAAGCCGAGTCCTTGCGCTTCCACAGCCGGGACGCCTGGATGATAACCGCCTCGCTCACAGGACCCGGATACTGGAACACGCCTACCTGAGCCGACGCGCCATGGGCTGCCGCCTCAGTCCCATTTACGCCGCGCAGTACGCCCAGCCTGTCTCCCGCTCGACTGAGTACGTATATCTGCTCCGACCCCACCAGCAGCGTGTGCCCCGCGCCGATGTCCGCCCCTCCGCCGACCTCTATCTCATTCCTGTCCGCGTCGAGCGCGTTTGACACAGTCTCGGAGGTGCGCCTCATCCGCCGCCAGTATCCCCACTCGCCCGCGACGCGCACCCTGCGCATCCCAACCGGGAACGCGGTCTTAGATCCCGCTTCCGTGTCCACGACGACTCCGGTGTACGGCGACGACAGATCGTGCCCGCCGGCAGGGTCTGCATTCGCCGGATTCAGAAGATAGTCCGATTCACTCCAGACACTCTCGAATATACGGTCGCCGTCTTCGTCCGCGGTCAGGCCGTCCGTGTCCACCGAAACGAGGTCCGGGACACGCAGCGCCGTCGAGCCGTCCCCGTCGAACACCATCGCCGCCCTCTGCACGTAGAAGTGCCTGTTGCAGTAGAAGTCCACCTGCCTGGAAACGCTCTCCAGCAGCATGAGCAGCCGTTCGTCGTCCTCAGACCCGGCGATGTCCAGCACTGCTGCGCTCTTCAGAATGTCCAGTATCGTATAAGAGTTCATCTATCCCTCCCCAAAGCGTAGGGGCAGGGCTTGTCCCTGCCCCATCCTAACTAACCGCTAAAGACTCCCTACGCCACCCCCTTGATGTTGTACTGGAGAGCGGTGTGCGTCGCCTTGGAGCGATTCCCGCTCCGCTCCGCGAGCGCGTGCCTGAAGCTGACCGTAACCACCGTCTGCCGCTTCTGGGTATCGCGGTCCACGTCCACCCTCAGCTGCCGCCTGAAGCCCTGCGCCCACTGGGTGCGGTTCAGCAGCAGCAGGCGGCCGGTGTCCGTCGTATTGCCCGCGTCCGTCACCTTGCCGTCGGCGTCCGCCAGCCTCATGTGCTCCGACACGATCACCGGGATGCCCTCCACCGCGCCCAGCATTCCGCTCAGCAGCGTCGCGTTCGGCCCCAGCTTGTCCATAGTCCTGAACGATTCGACAGACTGCGCGCGGATGTAGGTGTTGACATCCATCACCCACGCCAGCTCCGACGGGCGCACTCCGTAGCGGCCCGTCTTCGCCCGGATCTCATTGAACATATCCGCCGACACCTCGGCGTTGTGGTTGTTCGCCATCATCGTGTTCTCGACGAGCGGCAGGTGTATGAGCCCGTTGTAGCCCACCAGCCAGTGCGCCTTTCCGGCCGTGTTCTTCCTGAGGCTCGCGCCGTCCGCGTTGATGTTGTTGCTCTGGCTCGTGTCCGCGTTCAGGATGATGTCGTCCAGCGCCTCAGCCGTATTCCGTACCAGGCTCGACCGGATCTCCCCCAGCAGCGAGGGCAGAACGTTGTCTTCCTCCAATGAGAAGCTGAACGGCACCTGCGCCACCAGTTCGTGCGCCGACAGCGACACCTTGCCCGTCGAGGGCGCTGACGAACTCACCGCCGCGTTCTCGGTTCCTGGGAAGAAGTTCACCTCCCCGAGCTGCGTCGGTATGTCGAACGGCTGACTCGGCATATAGAACGTCGGGATCAGCCCCGCTACCAGCGTCCGCAGGTTCACGTCCATCCAAAGCTCCGCTCGTTCCAGCGTCGGAACGAGTTCGTCGCCCGCGCCCGCCGTCGTGGAGTCCAGCGCCGCCCTTATCGCCAGGTCGCGCAGGTGGGTCAGCATCGGCTGGATGACCTGCCTGTACTGGAGTTCCGGATCCCTCGCCAGCGTGCCAGGCAGCGACTCCTGTACATACGCCTTTCTCAGACGCCGCTCGATGCTCTGGAAGTGACGGTCAACATCGTCCGCGCCAATTCCGCCTATGAGCGAGCGCGTCGCCTCGCCGAGCTGCTCCGCCCAGATCCGGGCGTGAGGCGCGTCCGGGTCGTCGCGGTGGTTCTGAGCCACCACGCGCATGATTCCTACGTCCAGCGGACTGTAGCCCGCGAACCTGCCCTCTCTCACCCTGATGCCGCGCTCGGCGCCGTCCACGCGTGCGATCTCGGCGCGCCGACGCTCCCGCATCCGCTCCTGCATCTTCCCGACATCCCGCTTCAGCCGCTCGTTCTCCTCCTTCAGTAGACTCACGTCGCCGCTCAACTCGTCGGTGCGCTCCTTCACGAAACTCCCGATCTCCCCGATGCTCCGGTTGATCGCCCTTATCTCTTCAATCGCGTTCGCCAATTCTCTTTCTCCTTCTTCTCTTCGTGCAACTTCGTGTACTTCGTGGACAAAACCCGGATCCCCGCCACTCCTGCGACGTTTCCGTCAATCCTGTCCATCACCTCAATCCCACAAATCACAGTTCAGACACCCACCTCCTCCCTGAAATCCGCCAACAGCCTCCGTGTCTCCTCCAAATCCAACTCGTCCTCTTCCCTGCGGTGGAAATCCCCCTCTCCCTCGATGGGAGAGGGCAGGGGTGAGGGTGAACCCTCTCTGTGATCGAATATCACCCTCTCCCTAGCCTCCGACCCGTCCGGCGGCGGATTCAGCATCGCTCTCACCACCCGCAGGTACACGTCTCTCAGCGCGTCCGGGTCTGCCGGAACGGCCACGATTGACCACTCCAGCAACTCCGACCTCACCGCTCTCACCCCGCGACCCGAAGGCTGCGTCTCAACCGGACGCCAGCCGATGGAAGCTCCTCGCAGGAATCCCCGCTCCCAGGCGTTCCGCACCCGCTCCGCGAATGCGTCCCCCGCCAGGAACTCGAACTCTGCCCTGATATGCCCGCCGCTCGCCCGCGCCAGCCGAACCGTCCGGCCTATCGGAAGACCGCCCGACTCCGTCCTGCCCATATGGTCGTGCGCGTACAGCACCACCGGGTTCTTCTCGTAATTCGAGAAATCCATCCCGTCCAGGTCCACTCTCATTCCGTCCCTGGAAAGCTCGTTCGCGAAGATAGTCACCGAGTACAAGTCCCCGCCGACCGCCCTGCTGTCCCCAATAGCCGCCGCCGACCTGAACGCTGTTTTCTTATCCGTCATACCTTTCCTCCCATCATCTTTCGTCATTCCCGCATCCCTACCGTCATTCCCGCGAAAGCGGGAATCCACCCTGTACATCCCTCCATACTGCAAATCCTGCTTCTGACAGAACGCAAAACGGCCCTCAAAGGCGATTCGCTCGCCAAAGAGGGCCGTTTACAGACCTGTGTGGGACGGTTACTCCGTCTATATTCAATTGTCGCGGCAACTCTGCCGCCAATGCCACCCGATTTCACATCAGGCAACAAATTGTCCCCTATATAATGACGAACAAAAGTCCGCTTGTCAAGAGTAAATTTTTTCTCGGGGCCTGATCAAGAGGCTATGCGCAGAATGCTGTACATGTGCATGTATAATTTGTACACCTGTTCCATGCGCGCGAATATGTTGTCCTCGTCAGGGAGCAGGTGGTCGAATCCGATGAACTCCGTGTAACGGACATCGAGTCGCCCCTCGGTCGCGTCCAGCAGTCGGCGGGACTCGGCGAACGGCACGTACTCGTCGTCGCGGGTGTGAAGAACCAGCAGGCGCGCATGTAAACCTTCGACATAGGTGGACGGCGAGATCCTGGAGAGGTCTTCATGGAAGGCGGCGGGCAGCGTCTCATAGAGTTCCCGGGCCTCGTCGGGCCGGACCCCGTCCAGGAGACGAGCCGATATCCTTCCCTGCGGTGTAAGCGTCTCCCGACCGGCCGGCGTGGGCTCCTCCTGGTCCAGGTAGTGACGCGTCAATATCCGCGCGTCCGAGGCACTGTCCAGGTTCTCGATCAGCTCGGTGGTCAGGAACTCCATGGTTCGCCTGTGGGGCTGCCACGGCGCGCTCTCGCCGTTATACTCGACCGTCCGGGACACGGCCTGCAGCATCAGGGCCTCGGCGTCGAAGAACGGCCCGAAGGCGTTGACGAAGTCCACCCGCTCCCGGATAGTCGGGTCTGCCGCGGCCACCAGGGCCAAGGATGCGCCCACACAAAATCCCCCGATTCCAACCCTCTCCGGGTCAACGTATTCGAGTCCCTCCATGTACAGGAACGCCTCGACCAGCCTGTCCGCCTCTGACGGGTCCATGTTCGACCGGAGTCCCATATCGGGAGACCAGTGGAGCATTGCTACGTATCCGGCGCGCGCAAGGGCTTCGCCAAGCATCACGATGGCCGGATCGTCCAGTCCGTGAGGCGTCGCGCCAATGGACAGAAGCGCCGCGGCTCGCGGTTTTCCGTCAGGAAGGCGGTACACGTCGGCGACCAGGGTCTCGTCTTTCATGCTGTACCGCGCTTGGCTCCGGAGAGGTTCGTCGGTGAACCAGGACTGGGGCTTGACCGGCAGGTCCAGCATTTGGGAGACGAACAGCGCAGTGTGAAACGCTGTGCGGCCCTGCGGAGTGGCTATGACAAACAGGGCTGCCAGAGAAATCGTCGCCACGGAAACCCCGAGAGTCCAGAGTCCGGTTCTGCGAAGTACGCGTCCGATGTATCAACTCCGTTCAGGTCGCCTCCGCGACCGTAACATTCATGGTATCTACCACAACGACGGAAAACGCAGCCAGTTACCACCCAGCGAAAAGGCTCGGTGTCCAAAGAAACAGGCAGCCCGGTAGCGCAGGTCGAATTGGGAGCCTCTCGCGGTCTGTCGCTGAGCGAGGTCGCCGACCAGCGCCCCGGCCGGCGCGGACATGGGCATCGCTGAGTCGCCGCCATCCAGCCTGTAGATTGTGACGATGAGCTTGCCCCCAATGACGGTGACCATGTATGCCAGTGTGACCAGGGATCCCCAGGCAGCGGCGAGATTGGAGCGTTCGGGGTACTCGTCCGCAGAGTAGCCAAGCGCGTCGAAATCCTCCTCCTGCGAGTAGAACAGACCCATATCCGTTTCAGGAAAGGAACTCGACTGCGCGTAGGCTATGAGAATTGCGGCAATTCCGAGGGCCGCAAGCATTATCACCACTGCCGACGTGGCACAGAGCAGAAACTTCCGATCCCACTCATCTATACTGACGTCCTTGTCGCGCAGCGCCAGCAGGGTGGTGACTGCGCCGGCCAGCATAGTGAATAGGGCTAGACCGGCTATCCATAATCCAATATTGGCGAAGGCCAGGATGAAGGCATAGACGAAGACCACCGGTGGAAGCGCAATCCAGGCGGCCCGGCCGTACACACTCTTATCGCCTGAGCGACTCGAATGCTGCCAGATTCGGAGACGAACGAACATCAGCCCCGCTATCGTGGCCACGAACAGGTTTATGATCAGGCTCAGAGTGAAGGGTATCGAGGTGCCTGCGAGGTTGCCGAGACTGTAGAGATCGTATATGTCCATGTAGGTCAGAGGAGCCTGTAGCAGGTAAACGCTCAGCAGGAAGAACACCGTTATGAATAGAAGATCCCCCAGATCATCCGACCTTCGCAGTCGCCAGAGTCTCCATGCCGTCATTCCAGACAGGGCGCCGCCGACGTATATGGCTAACATGAACGGGGAGTTCCAACCCAGCGTTGCCATTAAGTATCCGGCGAGGGCAATAACCGAACCTGGCAGCGCGAACCGGGACCAGACATAACCCACTGCGAAGCGAATGTACGACGGCGTTTGAGTTCCTCCGGAATCCTCCGCCACATCCCCTACGCTGGCGGGGTCCGGCGCGTCTGTCGGAGACTCTTCTTCAATATCCGAATATCCTGGCGCAGTCTGTATTTCAGCAATGGGACCGACAGTATCGTACGCGTCCAGACAGGCCAGCGACAACAGGCCGTCAATCTCCACTTGCGACAGACCGAGAGCTGTCCCGAACACCCGGATTCTCTGAGCCTTGGGCAGGATATCTCCTGACTCCCAACGCGACACCGTCGAACGGTCGTACCTGTTCAAATATGCGGCGTCCACCTGGCCCATGAGTTCCAGCAGTCTCTCCTGGGATATCCCTCTACGCGAGCCATCCGGAGCATGTGAACGCCTGTAGGCCTGCATCAACATGCCGACCTGTCTTGCCCTTAATCTGCGAATATCTGGGTCTTCTATCATCACTCTCAATGCACAATTGCCGTATGAAGTGTGAGTTTTCGAAAACTCACAGACATTTGCTACATGGTTGAGTATGCTACCACATGGACTTTACGACTGCGAACCGAGAGAGTAATTGAGACCTTTGCACAACCACCGTCATTCCCGCATACCCCACTCGTCATTCCCGCGAAGGCGGGAATCCAGGGGCGGGGGTAGGCTACTACATGGCAAGACCTAGCTGAACGCTGTTCTATGATTACGCCAAACAGAATAATGAAAAGACCCTGAGAGTAGCTGCATCCCATGACCAAGAGGAGGCTATTGATATATGAAGACCAAAATACTCGCCGCGACGGCCATCGTCGCTATCCTCGCGCTTACAGCGCTGACCTTCTCATCCCACCACTCCCAGGCCCAAGAGCCTCAACAGTCCGCCAACCTCGCCACGTTCGCGGCCCTCATGCAGTACATCCGCTCAGATCCCACGCCCTCCGACGTAAAAGCGAACAATGTCGCTCAACTTGCGCTATTCGACGGCGTGTTCACCGACATATACATAACCGGATTCATAACTCCGTTCACGGGCGAAACGCCTGAACAGGTGAAGGCGCGTCTTCAGTCCGTTCCTGAGGAGGACAGGTTCACCGCGGTGATGGTGGAGTCTTACCGTCTATCCTCGAATCCACTGCTGCTGGACATAATGCACATCCTGCTGGCGCAATACTATGTGGACTTCTTTACCACGGCGGACCTGGTCGGCGCGTCCGCATACCTGAAGCGAGCCGAAATCAGGACTCTGGCCGACGGCTTCGACTCGGCGAACTACGCCATTTCGGCTCCGACCGAGACAGGGACGTCTCCGCCTCCTACTCGATTCCTGGGCAAGGTGGAGTCCGCCAACCTCGCCAAGTTCGCGGCGCTGATGAAGTACATCCGCTCAGATCCCACGCCCTCCGACGTAAAAGCGAACAACGTCGCTCAACTTGCGCTGTTCGATGGTGTGTTCACCGACATATACATAACCGGATTCATAACTCCGTTCACGGGCGAAACGCCTGAACAGGTGAAGGCGCGTCTCCGGTCGGTTCCCCAGGAAGACAGGTTCACGGCGGTTATGGTGGAGTCGTACCGCCTCGCATCGAATCCATTGCTGCTGGACATAATGCACATTCTGCTGGCGCAATACTATGTGGATTTCTTCACCACGACGGACCTGGGCGGCGCGTCCGCATACCTGAACCGGGATGAATTCACGACTCTGGCCGACGCATTCGACTCGACGGACTACGCCATACCCGCGCCGTCCGCGGCGGACACAGGCAGCCCCGAGACGGACCGCGCCGCCCTCGTAGCCCTCTACAACGCCACCGACGGCCCCAACTGGCGATGGAACTTCAACTGGCTCAGCGACGAACCTCTCTCAGAATGGCCCGGCGTTACTACCGACGACGATGGCCGCGTCACCGAACTTGACCTAGGCGAAAACCAGTTGACGGGTATGGTCCCGCCCGAACTGGGCGACCTGTCCAGACTGGAATGGCTATCCCTCACCAGAAACCAATTAAGCGGCCCGATTCCACCCGAACTCGGCAAGCTGTCCAAGCTGGAATTTCTGTCCCTCAGCAGTAATCATTTGACTGGCGATATTCCGACCGAACTCGGCGACATGTCCGAGCTGACACAGGTGTATCTCTGGGGCAACGACTTGAGCGGCGCCATACCGACCGAACTCGGCGATCTTTCCAACCTGAGAGAACTGATCCTCCATAACAACGGGTTGACTGGCGCGATTCCGCCTGAACTGGGCAAGCTCGCCAACCTGGAAGATCTGCTCCTCGCAGGCAACGACTTGAGCGGCGCGATACCGTCCGAACTTGGCGACCTGTCCAACCTCGAATTTCTGTCCCTCGCGGGCAACGATCTGACCGGCTGCATACCCAACGTCTTGGGAGACACCTGGTCCAACGATCTATCCGAACTCGGTCTCTCCTTCTGCGCGCCCCGCGCCTCCGACCCGGCTGACAAGGCCATCCTGGAAGCCTTCTATAGATCCAACGGCGGCTCGAACTGGTCCACCACCACCAACTGGCTTAGCGACCAGCCAATGAGTCTGTGGTACGGCGTCGCCACGGACAGCGACGGACGAGTCATTGGGTTCTCCCTTCCGAATAACCAGTTGAGCGGCAGCATTCCGACCAACTTGGGCAACCTGTCCAACCTGGAATACCTGGAGCTCGGCGCCAACCAGTTGGACGGCTCAATCCCGACCAGCCTCGGCAACCTGACCAACCTGACAAGGCTGTACCTCTACGGCAACCAGTTGGACGGCTCGATCCCGACCAGCCTCGGCAACCTGACCAATCTGACGTGGCTGCACCTCGACAGCAACCGGTTGAGCGGCGCGGTCCCGCCCCAACTGGGCAATCTCTCCAACCTGACAAGGCTATACCTTCGGAACAACGATTTGAGCGGCGCTCTACCCCAGAGCCTTACTGGGATCACCGGGCTTAGAGTCTTGAGGTTCGCTGGGAATTCCGGCGACCTCTGCGCGCCCGACGATGCGGCCTTCCAGGCCTGGCTCCAGGCCATACCATTTCGGTCCGGCTCCAACTGCGCGGTCTTTGCTGACAGGGATGTCCTGATAGCCCTATACAACGCCACCGACGGAGATAACTGGTCCACCAATACAAACTGGCTCACCGACGAACCGCTGGGAGATTGGCACGGCGTCGGCACGGACGAAACAGGTCGCGTGGACAGGCTAGACCTCGGTAGCAACAATTTGAGCGGCAACATCCCGTCCGACCTGGGCAACCTCTCCAAACTGGAACTTTTGGAGCTTGGCGACAACCGCTTGAGCGGCGAGATACCACCCGAACTTGGCAACCTCTCGGACCTGGAATATCTGTGGCTCGGCAGCAACGATTTGACCGGCGAGATTCCGTCCGAGTTGGGCAGCCTCTCCAATCTGCAAGGAATCGGGTTCGTTGGCAACGACTTGACCGGATGCGTCCCCGACGCCCTGCGCGATGTGCCGGACAACGACTTCGAAGAACTCGGCCTCCCCTTCTGCCAGGAACTCGCCGCCCTGACCGCCCTCTACAACTCCACCGACGGCGACAACTGGATGGACAACACAAACTGGCTCAGCGACGAACCCCTCAGTGAATGGTACGGCATATTCACAAACCTCAACGGTAGTGTCTTCCATATTGACCTCACCGGCAACGGTCTGAGCGGGCAGATCCCGCCTGAATTGGGCAACCTCTCCGCCCTGACAGAGCTAGCCCTCGGCGACAACGATCTGAGCGGGCAGGTCCCACCTGAATTAGGCAACCTCTCCCTGCGCGTCCTGCTCCTCGGCGACAACGATTTCAGCGGGTGCATCCCCAACACCTTGGGAGACACACTGAGCAACGACTTCTACAATCTCGGCCTGTCATTCTGCTCGCCTCGCGCTTCCGACCCTGCCGACAAAGCCATCCTGGAAACCTTCTACAACGCCACCGGCGGCCCCAACTGGCCCAACAGCGACAACTGGCTTAGCGACAAACCGCTCAGCCTTTGGCAGGGCGTTTCCACCGATGACCAGGGACGGGTCATCGGCCTGGCCTTCTACGTTGGCAACAATCTGAACGGCAGCATCCCGGTCGCGCTCGGCAACCTCGCCAACCTGCGACAACTGATACTCGTCAACAACGACGAACTGAGCGGCGTAATCCCGCCCCAACTCGGTAATCTCGCCAACCTGGAAGACTTAAGGCTTCGCAGCAACAGTTTGAGCGACAGCATCCCCGACTCGCTCGGTAATCTCGCCAGCCTGGAAATTTTGATGCTCAACGACAACGAACTGAGCGGCCCAATACCGCCCGAACTAGGCAACCTTGCCGACAGACTGTTCTGGTTGCGGCTCAGCGGCAACGACCTGACCGGATGCGTCCCCGACGCCCTGCAAGATATATCCATAAACGACTTCGACGAACTCGGCTTGCCCTTCTGTACTGCGCCATCGCCCGCCGCCCAATCCGACAGGGCTGCCCTGATAGCCCTCTACAACGCCACCGACGGCCCTAACTGGACCGACAACGCTAATTGGCTCAGCGACGAGCCCCTCGCAGAATGGTCTGGTGTCTTCACCAACGACGATGGCCACGTCGTCGGTCTCACCCTGTTGGGCAACAATTTGAGAGGCAGCGTCCCGACCCAACTCGGCAGTCTCGCCAACCTGACATGGCTGTGGCTCTTCGGCAACCGGTTGAGCGGTGATATCCCATCTGAACTCGGCAGCCTCACCAACCTGACATGGCTGGACCTCGGCAGCAACCAGTTGAGTGGTGTGATCCCGCCCAAACTCGGCAGCCTTACTAACTTGGAACGTTTGGACCTTCGCAACAACCAGTTGAGTGGTATGATCCCGCCCAAACTCGGCAGCCTTACTAACTTGGAACGTTTGGACCTTCGCAACAACCGGCTGACCGGGGAGATTCCATCGGAGTTGGGTAGTCTCATCAAACTTCAGTTTCTGAACCTCGGCAACAACCGGCTGACTGGGGAGATTCCACCGGAGTTGGGTAATCTCCCCAAACTGGAACGTCTTCTCGTTGATGAGAACTCCATATCAAGCATAACGCCTCTGTCTGAGATGACCAAACTCCGAGTAGTGAGGCTCCACACCAATAACGTATCTGATCTCACGCCTCTGGTGGCAAACACGGAACTGGGCAGCGGGGCCGTCATTGACGTCAGAATCAATCCTCTAAGCGATACTTCCAGAAGCGCACATATTCCCGAGCTTAAGTCCAGAGGGGTCACTGTTCGCCACTCTCCTTCGCGCGTTAACACGGACCCCCGATCATCAGATTCTGACCGATTCATTGAAAATGCGGATGCGAGCATCCGAATAGAGTATTTCTTCGCCCCCAGACCTGGAGAGAAGCGACGCGATCTGGCGCGAGCTCAACGCACAGTAGATTTTCTTGTGGAACTATTCGGAAATCGTCCATCCGAACCTATAGTTTATGAGATGACGGGTAGAATTCGTGGCGATGAAAACAAGACGTGGACCAGATTCAGGCCACAGGTCACAGTGCCTTTCGAGTTCCAGTCTGATCTCTTGCAGGTGCATGAAGTCGCCCACGTCTTTACACACTACCTGTTGCCTACTGGTGAATCGTGGTTCGACGAAGGTATCAGCATACAAGCCGAAGCCGTTGAGAATCAATTTAGTGAGGGCATCATTGGTGAAATGTCTCAATACAGATACTCGAATACCCAGAGTGACTGTCTAACACCTCAGGTGGCTCCTGCTCTCGCGAGGTTGAAGGCAGGGGAGAACGTGTTTGCTGACTACCCTGCGCTGGTAGAGATATGTGAGATTCACTGGCTCAATGCCCACGACACGGGTCAGCTATTCTTCATGGGGCTGGAAGAGGACTATGGTATGTACGGAACGAAAGTCCAAGAGTTCCTAGGGTCCCTTGATAGGGGAATTATATCGCAAAGTAAACTTTTGACCTTGATACATTTGTGCTAATTGTTGTATAATTAGATATACAACAATCACGGAGTTAGACATGGCTCAGACAGGCCCCGGCAAGTCCTATCGCAGTGGTATCACACTGCCCGAGTTGTTCGGGATGTTCCCCGACGACGCTACAGCCGAAAAGTGGTTCGTGGAAACGCGCTGGCCCGATGGTCTCCGTTGCGCCCACTGCGATGGCGATAACGTGGGAGAGCGCGGCAATCACCCGACCATGCCCTATCACTGTCAAGACTGCCGCAAGTTCTTCTCGGTCAAGACCAATTCTGTCTTACACGCCTCGAAAATTGGGTATCAGAAGTGGGCGATAGCCATATACCTGATAGCCACTTCCATCAAGGGCGTATCCTCGATGAAGCTACACCGAGACTTGGGCATAACTCAGAAGTCGGCTTGGCATATGGCACACCGCATACGCAAGGCTCTGGTGGAAGATGGCGATACCGTGTTCTCAGGGCCGGTCGAGGCCGATGAAACGTATGTCGGAGGATTGGAGAAAAACAAGCACGAATCCAAGAAACTGCGCCAGGGACGCGGCGCGGTCGGCAAAACTCCGGTCGTCGGAGTCCGAGACCGTGAGACTAACCAAGTCCGCACTGAGGTTGTGAGCAGGACGGACAAAGCGACGCTTCAAGGCTTTGTCGTGGACAACACCAGTCCAGATGCTCCGGTCTATACTGACGAAGCGCGGGCATACATAGGTCTCCCACGTCCGCATGAAGCGGTCAGGCACTCGGTAGGCGAGTATGTCCGTCAACAAGTACACACGAACGGCATGGAATCCCATTGGGCGATGCTCAAGCGCGGGTATGTCGGAATCTATCACTGGATGAGTCCCAAGCACTTGCATCGCTACATCGCGGAGTTCGAGGGACGCCACAATATCCGTCCGTTCGACACGATAACGCAGATGGTCGCCATGGTTCGGGGGGCGGCTGGCAAGCGTCTGAGATACGATGACTTGATTGGTTCCACGTTCGAGTCTCAGATGGCGATGGAGTTAACGTGACCGGAGCGGTCAATAACATCCGAGACGACTACGCGACCTGAGACTCTTTCTCCTTGGGAACTCTCATCCGATAAAGAACAGTCTTGCCAACGTTGCTGCACCTACAATGACGGAAACCCCTATCGCCACCCAAGTGACCATCATCAGGTACTTCGCGTGTTCAAGGTCTGACTTGAATGCCACGTGTTGTAATTGGCCTTCGATACGGGCCAATCGGGTACTTACATCATCGAGCCGTTCCACATGGTAAGACGAAGATTGAAGTGGGCCTCGACCTTCACCATTCCCCTCAGTCACTCACAGCCCCCTCGACTTTGCTGAGCCAGTTCCATAAGTCTGCGTAGTAGTATCCAGACCGAGAACCATTCAACTTGAATACGGCTCCGACTCTGGGGTCGTCGGACTCTCCAGTCATGCCAAATACGTCACTGAGGACTTTCGGGTTGTCCGCAACATAGCGGATTAGGAGAATTGTGTCAGAGACGCCATAAACATCGGCAGAAATCATCTGTTCTGCAATTCTGCGAACCTCTCCGCAGTCCATTGGGTCATCGCAAATGACAAGGAACGTATTCATCGCAAAAATCCAACCTATTTGGTACGCGACCTTTTCTCAGCCTCTTCCTAAAGGAGCGGTTCGAGGCGATTGCATAGGACTGACCCTGACCACGAGAACACTAGTCCCTGTAAGCAGGATATGGGGTTCGGGTTCCGTCCGAAAGCGCAGATAGGCGTGATATAGAGTCCCTGCCAGCCATAACACGGGGAACAGCCACGAGTATAGGCGTTGGTCTTCTTCCAGCACGCTCCATATTGGTACACGTCCGCGCCGCAAGTCTGTCTCTCTAGTTTGTCCCGCATAGTGAGTTGTTACGATTATAACACGTCATAGCGACATTGCCAGCGATTCAGCTTGTAATAGTCGCTTTTTCGTGCTAGTTTGGGGACGCTAAGAACGACATTCCGTATGGAGTACCTGCCTGCCCAAGTGTAGGCAGAGACATGGTAGGGCGCGTCCCTGCCCCTGAGTGGCTCCATACGGATGGAAGCGTTCTTAGCACTTCGCAACCTACCTACCCACAAAGGGGCATCTCTATGTGCGGGCGCAACGCAAGTCTTCTGCTGGCATCCATCCTCTCAATCATCACGCTTATCGCCTGTGGCAGTGAGCCACCACCCCCGACTCCAACACCGACACCCATCCCGCCTACGGCCACTCCAATTCCACCTACGCCCATTCCCCCGCCTACGGCCACGCCCCGACCAACGGCGACACCGTATCCGTTGATAGAGGACACAACAGGCCCCAGTATCTTCGAGGAAATAGACGCGCTTGGAGCATCTGAGTTCAACCGACTCTATCGAGGACGCGGCCTACACATTGGAGCTTACTGGCACGGAAGAATTGATAACGCGCTGACCTATGGAGTGTCCCTTGTCGAAGAACCATCGAATGAACTTGTGTTTCAGGGTAGAGGCGCGGGGCGTTCATGGAGATACAGCCATACCGAACCCCACGACGGAAAAGTGATTGTGGGTACAAACGTTTTCAGCGTATCCGGTAGCGGTTGGCGAACCTATTACTGCACCGTAGGACACTATCGGGACGGCACCTTGTTCCTGAGTGCGTGTGTACCAAAGGCAAAACTAGATTGAGAGGTGAGTGATGAGTAATCTATGGCAACCGGGGCAACCCGACAACCGAGGATTCGCCGAGCGTAACGCGGGCAAGTTACTGCTGTCGGCATTCCTCGTCTCAATCCCCGTGCGTATTGTGGGGGGCATCCTGGGGGTTCATCCCGGACTGCTCACCTTTGTATCCCTGCTTCTGTTCGTATCTCTGATAGTGGCGTCTGTATCAGGGTACTCCGAGAGACGAAAACGATAGCTGGGTCGGAGTGGTGTATAATGTCCACACTCACCAATGGGGGCTACTAGAGACATGAAGCATCGCGCCACAAGAGCCAAGAGAGGCAAGAAACACAAGCGGTCTAAGCGACCTGTGGGGCGTCCGCCCGTCGTTATCCCTGTTCCCAAGGGGGAAACACCCCACAGCTTGGCACGGAAGTTGCTGACCACCAACCCGGCTAGGAAAAAGGACTGAGTTTACTTTGCGATATAATTCCCCTTGATAGACTTGCTGAAGGGGACAAGCGTATTGGAATAGAAGAAATCAAACAAGCTGCCCACGAGATTTTAGGAGAAGACATATCCCCTCTTCTTGAACTTCTGGAACCCGGGATAGTGTACAACGGTCTAGTTCGGTATCAAGAAGATTTGGAACGTGTAAAGGAATTCTTCGATCAGCACCCGGAGTATGCTACGTCCCACGTTTCCTGGATAGATTGATATCCGGGGACAGATGCTTCTTTGATCCATAGACGTTGACTTGTGACAATCGCTGAAATCGTTGGAACGATGGAGATAGACGCATACATACTCGTCTGAGCGTCCATATCAGCGCGTTGGTATCCAATCTCTCCAGTCTGAGCGTAACTGCCCAACTTTCGCCAACTGCTTACCCGCTTCCCAGGGTCTTTTCATTTTCGTCTCGTCATTCTCGCGAAGGCGGGAATCCAGGGGCGGGGGTAGGCTTGTTGCATGGCAAAACTAGCTGGATGCTGTACTACGATTATTCCAAACAGAATAATGAAAAGACCCTGACCCGCTTCCTCTATATCTACCCGCATCGCCAACCTCCCAATTCCCATTGTGACTTGGGGACGCCCGCGCAAGCGTCGACACCCCCAATTCTAAATTCCTAATTGACAATTGTTAATTGATCCTCACTCCGCCGTCCCCGTGTACTCCCGCTTCACCAGCTCCCAGTCTATCTCGTAGCCCAGCCCGGGTTCCGTCGGAGCGTGTACCACGCCGCCCGTCATGTCAATGTCGTTCACCAGCCCGTACATATTGTCCCCGGTGCACGGGAAGAACTCGAAGAACTCGCAGTTTGGCACCGCCATCGTGATATGCAGATTCGCCACGTTGTTCAGAGAATTGCCTCCGTGATGAATCTCGCACTTCATGTTGAACCCCTCAGCCAGGTGGCACAAACGCACCATCGGAGTGATCCCGCCCGTAACCGCCACGTCCCCGCGCAGGATGTCCGTCGCGTACTGCGTTATCCAGGAAGTCATTCCATAGTACCGCCCGGGCGCGTACTCCGTGGACATGATCGGAATATCCAGCTTCTGGTGCAGCTTCACGTAGTTGTATATATCCTCCTCCACCAGCGGGTCCTCGTACCAATAGTAATTCAGCTCCTCGATGGCCCTTCCGACCCGCATCGCGTCCTCGTACTGGTACGCCCACATCGAGTCCAGCATCAGCTTCATGTCGTCCCCGACCGCCTCCCGCACCGCCTGGCATATCTCGATGTCGTACATCGGATTCCCGTGCGGATGGATCTTGTGCGCCTGCCAGCCCATCTCCTTGAACCGGATCGCCTCCTCCGCGTACTCCTCCTTCGTCTCGTGAAAAGCCGTGCTCGAATACACCGGAACCGAATCCTTGCACGTCCCCAACATCCGGTGAATCGGCTGCCCCGCCATCTTCCCGTTGATGTCCCACAGGCAGATGTCAATAGCCCCGATCACATACGTCGAGACCGACCGGTTCATCTTCCACATATCCCACCAGATAGCCCCGATGTCCTGCGGATTCCGGCCCATGACAATTGGCTTGATGAACTCGATCAGCCCGGGCGCGAAATGATTCGCCCCCATCCGAGACGACCCCAGGAAAGCATTCCCGCTGACCCCCTCATCCGTCTCCACCGTAACGATCCCAAGCTGCCGCGTATCCCCGAACGTCGTCCCCACCCCCGTCATCCACGGCTCCGACTTCCAGTTGAACATCTCCACCTTCACATTCGTTATCTTCATCGCTGTTACCTCTTCGTTCATGTCTGAAATCCTATTGCTAGATTCCCGCGATTCTAGCAGAATCCTCCGAAATGCGATGACTGGGCTTGGCTTGATACAATGGAACTGCTTAATCATGGAGAAGATGTTTAGCCGAAAAGGTAAGCCGACATGAGAAACAGACTCGATAAGATAACTCTCAAGGGCTTCAAGACCATCAAGGTGCTAGAGGACTTCAAGCCTGGCTCCCTGACAGTGCTTATCGGTCCAAACGGCGTTGGCAAATCCAACTTCATATCTTTCTTTCGGATGATGAGCTGGGCCTTGGCAGATCCAGACAATCTTCCGTTCTACGTGGGCCAGCAAGGTGGGGCCAGCGTTCTGTTACACGATGGGCCGAACGTCACTCTACAAGTCGAGGCAGAATTGACCCTCACTACATATAGAGGTGAGAATCAGTATTCGTTTCGACTATTTCATGCCGCTGGAGACATATTTATTTTCGCCGACGAGAAATACCGCTTCTCCGACCCGATCTATGGCAGGCTCGCTGATTGGACCGAAACAGGTGTAGGGCATCGCTCTCCAAAACTGATTGATAAGGCTCTTGACGATACTACCGCAAGCGTTATTCTCACTATCCTGCGCAGAATCAATGTGTATCAGTTCCACAACACATCGGAGACGGCCCGTATCCGTACGAAGTGGTACATGGACGATAATCGCTACCTGAAAGAAGACGCCGCCAACCTCGCTCCGGTTCTGTTCCGTCTCAAGGTGTACGAGAGTAGAGCGTATCAGCGAATCGTAGATACCATTCGACTAGTACTACCCTTTTTCTCCGACTTTGAACTGGAACCTGAACATGGCAGTCTTCTCTTGCGTTGGCGTGAAAGGAACAGCGATCAAGTATTCAGTGTATCCCAAGCCTCTGATGGTATGTTGCGTGTTATAGCCCTCATCACCATGCTTCTCCAGCCGAAACAAAATCTGCCAGATGTACTTATACTAGACGAACCTGAACTTGGACTGCACCCATCCGCAATCAACATAGTTGGTGGACTGATCAACTCTGCATCTACTCAAACGCAAATCGTCATTGCCACCCAGTCCACGCGTCTCCTGGACTGCTTTGATCCTCAGAACGTCGTAGTCGTTGAACGTGATGGTCGCGCATCCACATTTAATCGCCTGGACCCGGATGCGCTTGAAGCCTGGCTTGAGGAATACTCCATATCCGAACTTTGGGAAAAGAACGTAATCGGCGGTCGCCCCTAATGTCCATACGATTGCACTTCACAGTCGAGGGCCAGACCGAACAAGACTTCGTGAAGAGGCTTCTAGAGCCTCACTTGGCTGATATGTCTGTTTGGACGGGCGCTCGGTGTGTTCTAACTGGTCGTAAGCGCGACTATGAATATCGCGGAGGTATGACCACATACCAACGAGCCAGAAACGATATTATGCGCTGGATGCTGGAAGACCAGAACACGGACGCCCGGTTTACAACCATGTTCGACCTTTACGCTCTACCCAACGATTTCCCCGGCTTCCAGGACTCCCTTGAGTCGTCAGACCCTTACCAGCGCGTCAGCATCCTTGAAGATGCCTTGCGCGAAGACCTGGCCGACCGGAGATTCATCCCATACATCCAACTTCACGAATTCGAGGCTCTCCTACTGTCTGATCCTCATGAACTGGACTCACAGTTCGATGATCGCGAGCAGGAGATTGAGAACCTTGTGAAGATGGCAGGCCAGTTCACTTCCCCAGAACTGATAGACGATGGACGCGAAACGTCTCCCTCGAAGAGAATCATCAATGAGATTCCTGAATACTGTGGAAGGAAAGTATCAGCCGGTCCCATAGTCGCCGAGAGAATCGGATTGCCCACTTTACGCGCCAAATGCCGACACTTCAGCGAATGGCTTGGCAGACTCGAATCTCTCAGCGACTGACCACCCAACACTTGAACAACTCCGTGTTGTTCAGTCTCACCCGAGCCCCACCTCCGCCCGCGCCTCATCCACCGTCATCACCCCAGCCGACACGTACATCTTGATCCGGCGCGCCCGCTCCGTCTCCGACTCACGCAGAGCCTCGATATTCGACGTATCGAACTCCGCCACCAGCGACCCATCGCCGAACATCGGCAGCAGACGCTCCCGCAGCGCCTCCTCGAAGAACCGCAACTCCGGCACGATGCACGTCTCCCAGAACATCCGCCGCGTCGTCTCGATATTCGCGTAAGTCGCCCTCTCCAGATCGTGCAGCAGCGGCTTCGGAACATTGAACGCCCGCGCCACGTCCTCCACCGTCCAGCGCAGCGTGTTCAGGTACTCCATATCCTTCGGAGAAAAGCCCACCTGCGATGCCTTCATGCCTCCGCCTATGATCCCCGGCCTCATCTTGTTGCCAGGACCCCGATGCCGAGATTCCCAAGTCTTATACAGTTCATACACCTGTTGCCTGCTAAACACGTCATTCGTTTCGAAGATTACCCCCGGAGTGGAATCGTTCGCTATCCCAGACCTGTTCCCCTTCAGCGCATCCCTTCCCATATCCACCGACAGGCGTACCGGCCCGACCGGTGACAGCCCCGCGTACTCCTCCAGCGGATTGAAATACCGCAGGCGCACCACCTCGTCCGGCGCAAGCGCGACCGAGTCCCCCGACGGCCCCGAATAGACATACCCGTGGATGTACTCCCGCTCGTCCGGCACGACCCTCACCCTGTCCGGTCTCAGTGGCCACAGTTCGACCGGAACACCGACCTCGTCCCGCTCCACTGCCCAGTACGACTCGCCCCACAGGTTCAGGTAAGTCTCCGTCGCCCTCCACAGATCGCCGCCCGTCCAGTGCGGATTCACCCTGTCCAGGAGCTCCTGCGCCGGATGATCGCGTCCGACCCACTCCCTGCGCGGCTGACCGTTGACCGTGCTGACCCGGTACACCTTCAGACCCGGCCGCGCCACCGCGTCCGCCCTCAGCTTTATAGCCGCATACACCGGAACCGACGTAAAGTAGTACCCGGCGTATCCACCCGGAAGCCCGCTGTCCAGTACCTCAAGTGGCCCCTTCGTCGTGTCCGACGACCTGACGGGCAGGGGAGCGACATCGGATTCCCGCCTCCCGCGCCCGAACCGCCGCGACATCCACCCCGCAATCCCACCGCCGACACCGTTCCGTCCCACAATCTGCCTCATCACCCGAATCTCTCCTTGGCCTTGCTGATAGTATATTTGTTCTGTCAATAAAGATAAGGCATCAGCAACGTTGCGTCAAGAGGAACTTTCACTAAGCAGTAAACCGTAGGGGCAACCCTCGTGGTTGCCCTAGTCGGGAATCAAATCAGACAACAAAAACGCGCTGCTGAAAACTAATCACTCAGAACTAACAACTAAGAACTGATACCAAGGCGGCCTGTAAGCCGAGTTCTGTATCCGCGAGCGCGGACGACGGTCATCTATCTGGGACTGCCGTTGCCGACAGCCTCTAGCGGCTAACCCGGGGATGGGCCGGACACCCGTAGCTCCCCCTATTCTGCCTTGCTTCGGATGGGGCTTGCCTGGACCTCCGGCTGTTGCCAGCGGAGCGGTGAGCTCTTACCTCACCTTTCCACCCTTACCCGCGCGAAGCGGGCGGTATATTTCTGCGGCGCTTTCCGTCGGGTCGCCCCGCCCCGCCGTTAGCGGGCATCCTGTCCGGCGAAGCTCGGACTTTCCTCTATCCCGGCCTGAGCCGGAACAGCGACCGCCCAGCCGCCTTGGCCATCTAAGTGTAGCATCCAACCCCGCTATCCCGTCAGTCAATTATCAATTCCTAATTGATAACTGATAATTGAGCCACTTCACCTCATCGTCGCCCGCGACATCAGCGCGTGAAACAACCTCTCCGGCAGTATCCGCACCCCCAACGTACCCAGCCTGCAATCCAACCCCACCGGATGCCTCAGAGCCGGGTTCCGAGACCTGATCACCTTCTCTATCACCCTCGCCACCTTGATTGGGTCCGCCGCGAACCAGTCGAACTGGTCATGTCGCCTGTTGTAGCTCTCTATATACGGAGCGTACACCAGAGAAGGATCGTCCGACCTCGCCGCCCTCAACTGGTTCTGCTGAAAATTAGTCTCGAACAGCCCGGGCTCCACCAGCGCCACCTTCACACCGAACGGCGCGACCTCCGTCCGCAGTGACTCACTCAGCCCTTCCAGCGCGTACTTGCTCGACACGTAAGCCCCGTTGAACGGCGTCCCGATCCTCCCTAGCACCGAGCTTATATTCACGATCCGGCCCGATCCCCGCTCCAGCATCCCCGGAAGCGTCGCGTGAATCATCCTCACCGCCCCGAAGAAATTTGCCTCGAACTGCAGCTTCAGCTCCTCTATCGAAAGACTCTCGATAGGTCCCCACACCCCGAACCCCGCGTTGTTCACCAGCGCGCCGAATCCCCCGAACTGCTCCATTAGCCCGGGCGTCACCGACTCCACCGACTCGTCCGAGTTCACGTCCATCTCCACGCCCCACACCCGCAGCCCGCGCTCCTCCGCGTCGTCGAAGAGCCCCGACAGCCGCTCCAGCGACCGGCTCGTCCCGACCACCGTGTACCCCTTCTCCGCCAGATACAGGCACGTCACCCGCCCAATCCCCGAAGAAGCCCCCGTAACCAGTACCGTCTCCATTCCCCTTAAGACCATCGAAGTCCACTCCGTTCCAGAGACAATTGCAAAAGTCCGTTGCGGCGCCCAATCGTCATTCCCGCGAAAGCGGGAACCCCGAAGGGCTCGCCGCTAGGCAATCCAGGTGTGGGGAGGTCCGCGACTGCGACGGTCCCACTTATGCAATTCTCTCCCGTTCCAGCTTATGTTCACAAACTATTCCATCCCATGTTACAATATCCCAGCGACAGAACAAATATACTTATTACATAAATAGGAATTTATCAATGACTCCATATCACCGGAGAAAAATTTCGGTTCATAGCTAACGACAGGTTATTACAGGTCACTTTCCAAGTGACCAGCGCCCTGATCCACCTGGAAACTCACCTGTAACCCCATCTGTACAGCATAAATTACAATATATGGCCCACGCTCCCGAACCCTGATCGAGGAGAGATAATGAACCGTCTCCGCGTCAGGTTGTGATAGAATCTCAAGACATACCATCCCGCGCCCATGTTAGGCGCGGGTTTGTTAACTGGATTCCATACGAAAGGAGGCTTCAGAAGTGGACATAAAGATTTACTCCAGGAACCTCGATCTCAACTCGAACGCCGAGGACTACGTGCAGAAGAAGTTCAACCGTGTCCGGCGGCACCTGCCCAACATGGACGATGCCAAAATCGAAGTCTCGCGCCGCTCCTCGCGCTCCACTGGGGAGCGGGTTCACGCGCAGATGACCCTCAGAATCGGCGGCTACACTCTTCGCGGGCAGGAGAACGGCGACAACCTCTTCGCTGCCGTGGACGCCGTAACCGACATAGTGGACAGGCAGATCCGCCGATTCAAGGGAAAGGTCTATCGCTCCCAGAAGGGCAGGAGAGACCGCGCCGCCATGCGCGACATACCCATGGACGCCATCATCGAAATGCCCGAATCCGCCGAAGAAGAGGCCATCGAGGACATCGGAGAAGTCGTCCGCACCAAGCGCTTCTCAATGACCCCGATGTCCGTCGAAGACGCCATTCTCCAGATGGAGATGCTCGGACACAGCTTCTTCCTCTTCTTCAACACCGACACAAGCGAATACAACGTCGCCTACCGTCGTAACGACGGCGATTATGGCCTCATCGAACCCGAACTCGTCTAGCAAATCTCCTCTCCCCGACGGAGAGCGCCGACCAATAAATCCCCTCTCCCTCAGGGAGAGGGCTAGGGTGAGGGTGAATAACATATCCTCAACGCCATAGCCTGAAATCCGCCCGGAGACCCACATGCCCACACTCCGCGAACTCGACCCCAGCGTCGCCGACGCCATCCAGAACGAAAACCGCAGACAGCGCGAGAACATCAACCTGATAGCGTCCGAGAACTACGCCAGCCGCGCCGTTCTCGAGGCCCAGGGCTCCGTCTTCACCAACAAGTACGCTGAGGGCTACCCCGGAAGGCGCTACTATGGCGGCTGCGAGTTCGTGGATGTGGTCGAGCGGCTCGCCATAGACCGAGCCAAAGAACTCTTCGGCGCCGACCACGCCAACGTCCAGCCCCACGCCGGCGCGCAGGCCAACATGGCTGCCTACTTCGCCTCACTGGAACCCGGCGATACCGTCATGGGACTCGGACTCGATCATGGCGGACACCTGACGCACGGCAGCCCGGTCAACTTCTCATCCAAGCTATACGACTTCGTCTCATACAGCGTGGACAGGGAACTCGAAACCATTGACTACGATGAAGTCGAGAGACAGGCCAAAGAAACCCGCCCCAAGCTGATAGTGACCGGTGCTACCGCCTACACTCGCACCATAGACTTCCCCCGCTTCCGGCAGATAGCCGACGAGGTCGGCGCGAAGCTCATGGTGGACATGGCGCACATCGCCGGGCTCGTCGCTGCCGGAGAGCATCCCTCCCCCGTCGGCGAGGCGCAGATCGTCACCTCCACCACCCACAAGACGCTCCGCGGCCCCCGCGGCGGCCTGATTCTGTCCAATTCCGACCACGCCCGCGCCGTCAACAGCGCCGTCTTCCCCAACGCCCAGGGCGGCCCCATGGAACACACCATCGCCGCCAAAGCCGTCGCCTTCGGCGAGGCGATGACCGAGGATTTCGTCCAGTACCAGCGCCAGGTCAGGGCAAACGCCGTGGCCCTCGCCGATACGCTGGCAAATGGCGGCCTCCGGCTCGTCGCGGGCGGCACCGACAATCACATGACCCTCGTTGATCTCCGCCCCCTCGACGTGACCGGAAGGCAGGCCGAGGAAGCGCTCGGCAGAGCGAACATCGTCGTCAACCGCAACACCATCCCCTACGATCCCAAGCCCCCCAGGACCGCCAGCGGAGTCCGCCTCGGCGCCCCTGCCATCACCAGCCGCGGCTTCAAAGAAGACGACACCCGCCGCGTCGGGCAACTAATCCTCGAAGTCCTCCGAGACATCGGCAGCAAACCCACCCAGTCCCGCGTCCGCGACCAAGTCATACAAATGACCAAATCCTTCCCCATCCCCGGCATAGACTATTGAATTCCTATTGACATACTGTAAAATGCAATGGAACATACAATCTTGTGGTAAATGGTGGTAGTACATCTCTATAAGAAGGCAGAATTCCATGGAAAAGAAGAAGAGGTTCGTCAATGGTCATTTAACGAACACGAATGAAAGATCAGGGGAAAAGTTCGGCTACAAGGTAAGCTCGCCGGATGGCGCCAGCGAATCCAAGACCAGACCATGGGCATTGCCTCCCGAAATGCTGAAACCAGGCGGCCCTTCACCCCTTACTCACAAGGTGGTGCCGGAAAATAAGCAAGATCCTTAAATCTGCCAACGACCGATGTACTCTATACTGGGTCGTAAGTTGAGCAGATATGTTGCAAAGCTATTTCAGGGCAGTCATTCAATATGGCTGTCCGCGTTTGTCTTTGGCCTGTCAGTGATAGCGGTTTCGATTCTCATCGCATTCGTGCTGGGGACGCTTTTTAGACTAGATGCCGCCACTACTGCAAGATGGTATGGTCCAGTATTCGTATCGCTTAGCCTATGTATGGGAGGCTTTGTTGCATACAGAAAACTTGAGACTTTCCGGGACTTTGAACCACATCTGACCGTATCCCACAGAGTCTCCCATCGCTCAATGGGGCCGGGCTACAGGGTCTTGACGGTTACTGCCGACCTGCGCAACGACTCAAAAGTGTCAACCTCGATTCAAAGCGGATATTTCAGAATATGTTGGCTTGCTCCACACTCTCCAGAAAACATAGAGTCTATTATTGATAACTCCAGAACTAACCAAGGTCAAGATGGCGATTCGGCGATGATCGGCGACCTTGACCTGGGCTCAATATCCTATCTGGATGTTTCAAGAGAACCGGATATTATAATCGAACCCGGCGAGACTCATTCCGAAACCTACAACTTCCCCTTGAGAGACGATGTTCTCGAATCTGTCTTCATTGAAACATTCTTTGAAAATCCCAATTGGCGTGCAGAAGGGACATCCGCAAGGTTCTGGGGAGCTCGCAGTCCATATGACTTCAACGATAGTTGACTCGGGCATATGCTAGACATCCCAGTATCCCGTAAATCCTGATTCAGATTCAGATAATGAAAATCGTCACCGCCGACCAGATGCGAGAGATAGAGGCCCGCTCCGAGGCCGCCGGCATCTCCACCGACACCCTCATGGAGAACGCCGGACTCGCCGTCGCTCGATCCGCCCGCCGCGCCACCGGCCCCCTAACCGGCGTCCCCATACTCGCCCTCATCGGCCCGGGTAACAACGGCGCCGACGGCCTCGTAACCGCCCGACACCTCCAGCGATGGGGAGCGACCGTTACTGCCTATCTCTGCCGCGACCGCGCCACCCCCGACCCCAAGCTGGAATCTGCCGTCGCCACGGGCGTCAACGTCATATCCGCCTCAGACGACCCCGCCTACTCCCGCCTGAAAGCGATGTTGGCCTCCGCGCACCTTGTAATAGACGCCATACTCGGAACCGGACGCGCAAGACCCATAGAGGGTGCGTTCAAAGAAATCCTCGCCATCCTGCTCGAAGCCAGATCACGCAACCCCAGCCTCCGCCTGCTCGCCATGGATCTCCCCACAGGACTGAACTGCGACACCGGCGACGTTGATCCTGCCTGCGTCCTCTCCCACATCACCGTCTCACTCGGCTACCCCAAGCGCGGACACTTCGCGTTCCCTGGAGCCGACTTCACGGGCAAGCTCGAAACCGCCGACATCGGCATACCCCCCGGCCTCGACTCCGACGTGCCCCTGGACCTCATTGACCGCGATTGGGCCTCCAACGCGCTTCCCTCACGCCCCTCCAACTCCCACAAGGGAACATACGGACGCGCCATGATAGTCGCAGGCTCCCGCAACTTCCTCGGCGCAGCCTATCTCGCCGCGAACGCGGCAGGTCGTGTCGGCGCCGGACTCGTGACCATAGCCATACCCGAAAGCCTCATCCCCTCCGTCGCCTCCAAAGCCATCGAACCTACATTCATCCCTCTACCCGAATCGAGCCCTGGCATAGTCTCTCATCGTGCCGCCCAACTCATCCTCGATTCCCTCGAAGGCTACAGCGCTCTGCTCGTAGGCTGCGGACTCGGACAGGCAGCCGAGACCCGCCAAATGGTCGAGAACCTCCTTCTATCAGGCTCAGATCTTCCCCCGTCCGTCGTTGACGCCGACGGCCTCAACACCCTCGCCCAGGTCTCCGACTGGTGGAAACTCTGGCCCACCGACGCGATTCTCACGCCCCATCCGGGCGAGATGGCCCGACTTACCGCCGCCAACCCAAGTTCCGACCGCATCGCGATAGCCCAGCAAACCGCCTCCGCATGGAACAAGACCGTCATACTCAAGGGCGCGTACACCGTTGTTGCCGCCCCGAACGGCAATGCGATGCTCTCTCCCTACTCCAATCCCGGACTCGCCACCGCCGGCACCGGCGATGTCCTCGCAGGCGCGATAGTGGGTCTGTTGTCCCAGGGCGCGATCCTCGCCGACGCCGCCTCCCTGGGTGTGTACCTGCACGGCGAAGCCGGAGAGCGAGTCAGATTCGCCCTCGGCGACACCGGAATGTTGGCCAGCGACCTCCTCCCCCAACTCCCCAAAGCCATCAGGGACACCCGCTAACCACAAACCGTCGGCCCCTGAAGAAACGCTTCCCTGCTTTGCGCCATGACTTTGCTAACTTTCGAGGAGGATAGAGCGTTATCAGAAACAGAGCCAATTCTGCATTAGCGAAAATTAAGGAAGAGTCATAACAGCGCTCATGAGAATTCTGGATAGCCTCAAGTCATGGAAACTATGGACCGCCCTGGTCATTGTAGCCGCCGCCGGAGCGGGTGGATATTACGGATACTCTCAGTGGTCCGACTCCGGGACTGAGGAAGAGTCGGGCCAAACCCAACTCATTCCCATTACCCTCGGCAACCTGGTCAACGATGTGAGCGTGCCCGGAACCATCACCTACACGACACGCGAGACACTCACTTTCGGACAGCAGGGCTTCGTCTCTGACGTTTCGGTATCCGAAGGCGACGCGGTGTCTGCTGGCGACGCGCTCGCCGTGCTGGACACCGAGACCGTCGCAAATCTGGAGAGGGCCATCGCCCAGGCTCGGAACGATGTGCGTGATGCTGAGGACGCGCTCGAAGAGGCCATGAACCCCTACACCGCGGTCCAGATTGCACAGGCCGAGGCAGACGTGGCGAATGCCCGCCAGAATTTACAGAAGGCCGAGGAAGAACTCAGCGAACTCGGCGTCGTCTCACCCTCCGACTCGGTGCAGGCTCGCCTGGACATACTGAATGCCCAAGCCGACCTTGATACCGCCAGGGAGACTAGAGCCGAGTTGAACGCTCCAACCTTTCAAGAACTTGCAAAGGCCAGGGCGGACGCAACCGCCGCCCGCGTTACGCTGCAAGACGCGAAGGACGCTCTCGATGCGCTCCTCAATCCGATTGACGATAACGTCGCGGATGAAATCGCAGGCTACGAGTCTGATATAGATTCGGCGGAAGAAGACCTGACGAGCGCCCGCTTCGACCTTCAGACGGCGGAGCGCAATGCCGAGGAAAAGATCCAGGACGCTCTCGACGAACTCGACACGGCCCGGGAAGATTACAACGAGCTCTTTCAGAAATGGCTCGGCATGGACGTATCTCAAGAATCCGACCGGTCGCCCAACGCCATATTCGCAGCCCACGGCATCAACTTGGAGAACGTCTTCAGCGGACCTCAAACTCAGCTAACGCGCGCCATTTACACTCAGGACATCCTCCCCGACGACCCGGTGACTCCCTGGGACGAAGTGGTCGTGTTCTCCTGGGCCATTCTATATCCAGGCCGGTTCATTGTGGATTGCGACGACTCGGATTTGAGAACTGGCGCGATATGCCTCCGGGACCAGTTTACGGACGCTTTCGACGTCGTGCGAGAACAGGCATCTAATCTCGAAACGATTCGGAGTGAAGAGTCCGAAAAGACCAGAAAGGCCGAGGTCGCTGTCTCCAATTCCGAAGAGACCCTGGCGCTGAAGCGTGAGGCCATGGAAGACTACCTCGCCGACGTCAGCGCCGAGCCGGACCAACTGCTGGTCGAGTCCGGCGAGCGAGCGATTGAGACCGCCCAGGCTGACCTGCTCGACGCCGAGTCCGCTTTGGCCGACCTGGCGCTGATCGCCGAGAGCGATATTCAACTCGCCGACCATGAGATCGAGTTGGCCGAGGCCAGACTCACAGAAGCCGAAGATGCGCTGGCCGATCTGCTTGCCGACCCCGATCCCGTTGATACGATGGTCAAACAGACCGCGGTTCGCCTCACCCGTGAGTCGCTCGCTGAAGCCGAGGCGACTCTGGAAGACTACAACTCCGTTGACCAACTGGAGATCGAACTGCGGCAGGCCGAGCTGGTTTCGGCAAGAGCCACGCTCGAAACTGCCATAGCCGACTTGGAGCGCGCCACGCTGCGCGCGCCCTTCGACGGCATCGTAGTCGCCGTGAACATCGAACCCGATCAGCAGGTCAACGCAAACACGCAAGCCATCGAGATCGCAGACCCGTCCATCGTGGAGGTAAGCGGTTCAGTTGACGAGATTGACGTCCTGTTCTTGCAGGTGGGCGCACAGGCGTATGTCACGCTGGAAGCCCTGGCCAACCAGGCCCTGCCGGGGACCGTCTCCTCCATCGCCAGCATCGGCACTTCCCAGCAGGGTGTGGTCACATACCCTGTCACGATCCGCGTGGACTCCTCGGACATCGGCCAGGTGCCCGAGGGACTCAGCGCAACCGCCCAGGTCATCATCCGCGAGCGAAACAACGTGACTCTTATACCGCTCCAGGCCCTCTACGGCTCTGTGCAGGCCCCAACGGTGAGGGTAGTAAGCGGCAACGACATAATCGAACGGGAGGTCAGTCTCGGAATAAGCGACGACTTCTGGATAGTGGTCGAAGAGGGCCTCGACGAGGGAGAGACCATCAGCATGGAGGTCGTCGGCAGCGGCACAAGCCAGTTCGGAGGCATTGGCGCGACATTCCGCGCGGTCGGAGGATTCGGCGGGCCTCGAGGAGGAGGTCCAGGTGGCGGCTCTCGCTAGGTTCTGCTCACGATGACACCATTAGAAACCATAAAGACCGCCATCTCCTCTCTCGGCGCGAACAAACTCCGCTCAGGACTCGCCCTGCTCGGCATCGTAATAGGCGTCACCGCCGTCATCACGCTTATGTCCATCGGTCGCGGCGCCACCGAACAGATCACGGGTATCATCCAGGGACTGGGAACTAACCTCCTGTTTGTTCAGCCGTCAGGAGACGGCGCCCAGCTCACCCTCGGAGACGCCAACGCGCTGGTTGACCCCGTTTACGCGCCGACCGTACTAGCCGCCGCGCCGGAGATCCGTGCCTTCGCAACACTATCCGCGGGCCATGAGAACACCTCCGCCCAGGTCGTCGGCGTCACCCCCGAGTACCTGGCCGCTAGGAATCTCGCTCTCGCCAGCGGGATGTTCATAAAATTCCCCCACGTGGATAACCGGGATGAGGTGATCGTGCTCGGCTCCAACGTCGCCGAACAGCTCTTCGGGAACCGCGACCCCGTAGGCGAGTACCTCCGCTTGAACGCCAGGCGGTTCCGAGTGATAGGTCTTCTGGAAAGCCAGGGCGGGGGCGGCTTCGGAACCTTCGATACCCAGGTGCTGATTCCGATCACCACCGCCTACTACCGTCTCAGCGGTGAGCGAACGACCACCGGAGACATTGCGGTCAATCTCATCAACGTCCAGGTGCGCAGTGTCGAGGAAATTGACAGGGGTATCGAGGAAACGAGCGGAGTGCTTCGTCTCCGCCACCATATCACCGGAGAGGACGACTTCACCGTCATCAGCCAGCAGAGCACCATCGAAACCCTGGAAGAGACGACGAACACCCTGGTCGTCTTCCTGGGAGTCATCGCGGGTATATCCCTGCTCGTCGGCGGCATCGGAATCATGAACATCATGCTCGTCTCGGTCACCGAACGCACCCGGGAGATCGGCATACGCAGAGCGATGGGCGCAAAGCGGCGCGACATCCTCTTCCAGTTTGTGGCTGAGGCCGCCGCCCTGAGTCTCGGCGGCGGCCTGCTTGGAGCCGCCTTTGGATTCTGGATGTCCAACGCCCTGGACGGTCGCACCCTGGGCAGCCAGACCTTCACGACCAACTTCGGTTCCGAGTTCGCCGCGTTTGCGCTGCTCGTGTCGGTCGCCATCGGACTGTTCTTTGGCATATACCCGGCCGTCCGAGCGTCGAGACTTCACCCCATAGACGCCCTGAGATATGAGTAGAGAAAGAGAGGCGCAGATGAGAGGTGTCCTGATCATATTGGCGGGAGCGATGATTCTCTCGATTGGCGTCGCCTGCGGGGCGGCGGACGAAGAAAGCGCGCCTGCCGCCGCTCAGATCGCGGATCTGTCCCAGTTCCCGACGCCCACCCGCTCCCAGGCAGAGCCGCGACCAACCTCGCCGCCTCCGAATACACAGCCACAAACAACTCAGAACCAAGCGGAGACCGCCCAGGTCGCGCCGATGACCCAGGAAGAGATACAGCAACTGAGGCAGCGACTCCAGAGCGGCGAACTGAGCGGAGAAGAAGCGCAACAGGCGATACAGCGGCTACGCGCCCAGTTCGGAGGAGGTCAGGGCGGTCCCTTCGGTGGAGACGCGGGCAGCGTGGCAGTCGGCTCTGTCGAAAGCGTCGCCGAAGACACCATCACTGTCAAAACCGATCTCGCTTCGGTGACAGCTGTCTTGGGAGAAGATACCAACGTCAGAATCACCTCTATCCTCGATCCAACAGCCCTGGCAGACGGTGCGCAGGTCGTGGTCGTTAGCGAGCGCGTTGAGGGTAGCACCCTCGCCAGGGTGATAACCATCGTCCCCGAAGGACAGGGCGCATTCGGAGGCGGACAGGGCAGATTCGGCGCTGCTCAGGGCGGTCAGGGTGGACTCGGCTCAGGCCAGGGCAACGTCGGACCTCGCGCCCTCTCTGGTACGGTCGAAAACATAACCGACACCGGCTTCCTGCTCGAAACTCAGCAAGGCCCTCTACCCATCGCCATGGATGACGATTCCATGATCGTCCAGACCCGCCAGGGAACTGTTGACGACCTGGAAGCCGGTATGATGGTAAGGGTCGTAGGCCCCGCGGGCGAGGACGGCAGGATAGACGCCCGCTCAGTCACCGTCACGCCGGAAGGAATGGAAGACTTCCCCGGCTTCGGCGGCGGCGCAAGAGGACCTGGCGGCAACAACTGAACTCCGTCCGATGGACGTATAGCTGCGAATACTTGCCCGACGATTCCGGTCTTTTCTTCATACCTACCTCTTTGACGATTACCCCACGTCGTGAAATAATGAGCCTAGAACACGCGACGGCTCAATTCACCCGCAAAGAGGACGACAAATGGCGGATGCTGACATTGGAATTATCCCCGCCGATATGATGATCGGCGCCAGCCTGTCCGACACCGACCTCCTCGAAATGTACCGCCAGATGACCCTCGTCCGTACCCTCGACGAACGCATCTGGATGCTCAACCGGCAGGGCAAGGCGGCCATCGTAGCCTCCTCCCAAGGACACGAGGCCGGGCAGATAGGCAGCGTGTCCGCCCTGGAAAAGGGCAAGGACCAGTTCTACATCTATTACCGAGACCTCGCAGTGATGCTAATGCTGGGCATGACTCCCGTCGAGATAATGTCCGGCTTCCTCGCCAAGGCGGGCGAACCCCTCAGCGGAGCGCGACAGTTCCCAACCCACGGCGCATACCCCAGCATCGGGCTGGTCAATATCTCCAATGTCGTCGGAACCCACATCCCGCAGGCCGTAGGCGCCGCCCTCGCCAACAAAATGCGCGGCGACAACGGAATCGTCATCACCTACTTTGGCGACGGAGCCTCCAGCGTCGGCGACTGCCACGAGGCCATGAACTTCGCCGCCATTCACCACCTGCCAGTCATATTCTTCTGCGAAAACAACAAGTACGCCATTTCCGTCCCCGTCTCAAAGCAGATGGCAGTAGAAAGCATCGCCTCCCGCGCCGAGGGCTACGGAATGCCCGGCATTGAGGTGGACGGCTGCGACATCATGGCAGTATATGAAGCAACCTCTGAGGCCGCCCGACGCGCTCGCTCAGGCCAGGGCCCCACGCTCATAGAGGCTCACGTCGAGCGCTACCTGCCCCACACCTCCGACGACGACGACACCCGCTACCGTCCCCGCGAGGAACTCGAGGAGGCACGCAAGCGCGACCCGCTCAAGATACTCTCCGAGCAACTCCGCGACATCGGCGTCCTCACCGACGAAATCGAAGAAGAATTCAAGCGCGACGCCCGGAACATAGTCAACCAGGCCACCGACGCCGTCGAGTCCGCCCCATACCCGGAAGTCAACGACTTCCACAAACACGTTTACGCCTGAAAAGGCTATCTAGTGGGAAGAAAGACAGCATCTCACGGCACGAATCTAATCCTGAGCATCCCAACATCCTGTAAATCCTGATTCTGACTACTGGAGGCATAACCATCGCTGAGCAAAGTGTCATAGAAGCAGTCCGGGACGCCATGCGCGAGGAGATGCGCCGTGACGAGAGCATCTTCGTCATGGGTGAAGACATCGGCGCGCGCGGAGGTGTGTTCCTCGCCACCGAGGGCTTCCTAGATGAGTTCGGTGAAGCGCGCGTCATAGACACCCCACTCGCCGAATCCTCCATCGCCGCCATTGCCATCGGCGCCGCCATGAACGGTATGCGCCCCATCGCCGAAATCGAATTCGCCGACTTCATCTGGCCCACCATCAACCAGATTGTTGGCGAGGCAGCCCGCATTCGATACGGCACCAACGGCAAGGTGAACGTCCCCATGGTACTCAGGGCCCCCCAGGGTGGGGGAGTGCGGGGGGCGCTCTACCACTCCCAGAGTGTCGAGGCATTCTTCGCCCACACCCCCGGCCTGAAGGTCGTCACTCCCGCCACTCCATACGACGCCAAGGGTCTGCTCAAGTCCGCCATCCGCGACGACGATCCGGTCGTCTTTCTCGAACACAAGCGCACATACCGCCTCGTCCGCGGCGAGGTCCCCGAGGGCGATTACACAGTCCCCATAGGCCGGGCCGACGTCAAGATAGAGGGCGAGGATGTCAGCGTCATAACCTACGGCCTCATGGTGCACCACTGCATCGAGGCCGCCCGCGAACTCCGGTCGGAGGGCATAAGCGCCGAGGTCGTTGACCTTCGCACCGTCCGCCCCATAGACTCCAGCACAATCCTCCACTCCGTCCGCAAGACCGGCAAGGTGCTCATAGTCCACGAGGACACCAAGGCCGGGGGCATCGGAGCCGAAGTCGCCGGAATAATCAGCGAACAAGCCTTCGAGTACCTGGATGGCCCCGTAACCCGTCTCGCCGGCCCCGAGGTCCCGGCCATGCCCTTCGCACCCACCCTCGAAGCCGAGTTCATGCTCGACTCAACCAAAATCGCCAACGCCATCAGAAAACTAGCCGAATACTAACCACTAACCACTAAAGACTAAGAACTCATCATGATCATCGAACTGCCCCACGTCGGAGAATCCGTAACCGAAGGCGTCATCGGAAAGTGGCTCAAGTCCGTCGGAGACCGCGTAGAGCGCTACGATCCGCTCGTCGAGGTCGTGACCGACAAGGTTAACATGGAGATGCCCTCTCCGTTCACCGGCACCCTGACCGCCATCCTTGTGGAGGAGGGCGCGACCATCCCCATGGGCGCCCCTATTGCCGAGATGGACGCCGAAGACGGCGAGCCAACCCCGTCAGCTCCGCCGATTCCAACCGAATCCCACACGGAAGTAGTATCTGAACCACCCTCCGACAGAATAGGCACGCTGCTGAAAGACGTAGCCCCCGTAGGCCCGACCGGATCCGGTGGCCCAATCTCCGCCGACAAGCCCGCCGAATCGCCTCAACCGCGCCGCGCGAGGAGACGATACTCGCCTGCCGTTCTCAGGCTTGCCGACGAACGCGACGTGGACCTGGATCAAGTGCAGGGAACCGGCCTCAACGGGCGCGTCACCCTGAAAGATGTCCGCCGCTTCCTGGAGACCCAGGCCGAAGCGCCAGCGCCAGCCGAGACCTCCGCTCCACCAGCCCCGGCGGTCCAGCCAATACCCACCTCGACCGACGACGAGCGGGTCTCCCTCAGTCCCGTCCGCCGCATGATAGCCGAGAACATGGTCAGGAGCGCGTCCCAGATTCCGCAGGCATGGACGCTCGTAGAGGTGGACGTCAGCGGACTCGTCGCCCGCCGCCGCGCCATTCGCGACGACTTCCAACTGCGCGAGGGCATCAACATCACCTACCTGCCATTCATAATGAAGGCAGTCGCCGAGTCCCTCAAAGAGAACCCGCTCCTCAACTCCAGCTGGGACGATGACGCCATCATCTACAAGCGTCGAATCAACATCGGCATAGCCGCCGCCGGACGCGACGGCCTGGTGGTCCCCGTCGTCCACGATGCCGACACCCTCAGCGTCGCCGGACTCGCCCGCAAGATAGCCGACCTTACCGACCGCGCCCGCCGCGGCGCGCTCACCCTCGACGACGTGCAGGGCGGTACGTTCACCCTCAACAACACCGGCGCGCTCGGCTCCGTACTCAGCCAGCCCCTGGTCAACTTCCCGCAAGCCGCTATCCTAACGACCGAGGCCATAGTCCGCCGCCCCGTCGTCATCGGCGACGGCATAGCTATCCGCTCCATGATGAACCTCTGCATGAGCTTCGACCACCGCATCATGGACGGCGCCGAGGCCAGCGCCTTCATCAACTCCGTCAAGGCCCGCATCGAGTCCATCGGCCCCGACACCGGCCTATACTGACACTTCATCAATGTGATTTAATTGATATACAACAATTTGAGCCATATTGAGAGGAGAAATCCCGAATGCCTGCCACTGTGGTTAGCGTAATCAACCTAAAGGGCGGTGTGGGTAAGAGCACATTGACAATGCTTCTTGGGGAATTCTTGGCATTTCGATATTCCAAGAGAGTGTTGCTCATTGACATGGATGCTCAGGCTAACTTGAGCTACTGCATGATGCACCCAGTTCAAATTGACAGACAACATGACAGTGACCGAACCTCATACCATCTGTTTCGGAATGCGTTATATGGAGAACTCTCGGATGTTGAGGACTTTATCGCTAAGCCACCGTTGGGAGTATCCAATATTGCAAGAAATGCTATGCGGACTTATGGAACACCCATACATATGATTGTTTCTACCCCTAATGTCGCGGAGCTTGACGAAGACTTGTTACAAATATGGGAAAATGGACAGCCAATGCCCAGTGAGATCAGGGAAATCTTGAGAATCTATCTTGAGGTAGCGAATGAACGTTATGATTACGTACTGATAGACTGTCCTCCGGGATTGTCACTTTTCTCATCCGCTGCTCTGATTGCCAGTGACTTCTACGTATCTCCCGTCATCCCCGAACCTCTATCATTGCAAGGTGTTGACTTGGTTCACGCCCGCGCTCGTGGCTTACGTGAGGAGCATGACGCTCATGTCCAATTCGCTGGAACAATTTTGAACATAGTGAAGCATTATCGCAATACACACAACAGAATAGCTCAAGATATATATAACCTGTATGGTAATCGCTACCGGCCATTTGATTTCTGGTTGCCTGATAGCGAACAACTCAGGAAGATAGGCGAATACGAACCTGAATATCTGGACTCAGGAACATGGGCAGGTGGCATGGAGCGTAAGTTCCCTGATTTATTTGACAAATATGATGTCAGTTATAGGTTGACTAATCCAGACTCCGGGACTCTAGACCAATCAAAGATAGAAGGAAAAAGATACAGACTTCGGGATAGGCTCATAAACTTGGTGGAAGAATTTCAGGAAAGATGCAGCAAGTGAGATAATGCCTAAGACAACACGAAGAACTCTCGAAAAAGCGGCGTTCGACCTGTTGGTAACCAAGTATAGAGCCAACCCCAAGTCCTTCGAGAGCCAATTCCCCAGCGATGTCAGTCAAATTGTGCGTCAGGCGGTGGAACCGCGCCGTGTCTCACGCCCACCATTCAGGATGACCAAGCGGGAAAAGCGCCACCGCACCGATTCGTTGAACGCCATCCTAGACATGGAAGAGATACCGGCTCAGGATGCGATCAAGGGCATTGAGCATTGCGCCGTTCTCATTCAGGACGAAACGCTTACTCCTCATGTGAACCGAGATAGGGTGATGACCCTGTTCAAAGCTGCCTACGGAATATCCCCCGAATCGACCAAAAAGAATACCGTCATCCCCGTCGAGGGGCTCGGGACCGGAGAGCCGGTTTACCACTCTTCACTATTGCGGGGCGTAGTAGCTGATCTCGACTTGGAAATGCGCTTGGTGTCCTTCACAATTACTCCAAGCAAGATACGTGAGGGCAAGAGAATGATGAGACTCGTCGGGATAGGCCGGGGTGACTCCCGCGACGACGTATCCATCAACCACGACGACTACCTTGCCGAAATCTACTATGATGAACTGCATGGACGTGGATGGAGGGACAGAGAAAAAGATGGAACCTAGTCTATTCACTCATCTAATACCCGAGACTCGCTTCAGTGTGCTACATGGAACCTCCTGAAATATACGTCATTGACAGTTCAGCGCTTTATGCTGTGGTTTCGGATGAAGACAGATTTCACGATATGGCAATTCGGTATTATGAGGATATAAAGAATCGCAACACCGAATTCTGGACTACTTCCTACGCTCTATCTGAGACGGTGGGATTGGTTCATCGCCGCTTTGGATTCGACACCGTTGCCCAACTTCTTGAAATTATTGAGCCGGTTGTTAGCATCTATTGGGTAGATGACACAGTGCATTCCGAGGCAATGGTCGAATACAAGGCCGCCGAGGGCAGAGGCCTCAGCCTCGTGGACTGGACCATCGTTATCGTTTCTCGGATGATGTCTGCCCCCGTCTTCACCTTCGACACTGGGTTGGCGCATCGGGTCGTGGACGCGATACCCCGGCAATAAACGATGCTGCGCAAGTCTCTGTGCGCGGCGCCATCAAATCCTGCCCGTACTAATACAGACGCGCAAAGCGTCTTGGCCTACTCCACGATCCGATCCCTGATTACGTCCTCGTCGAACTCGATTCCAAGCCCCGGCCCCGTCGGAGGCGTGATGAAGCCGTTCTCGAATACCAGCGGCTCCTTGAAGATAGTCTTGTGCAGCGGCCCCTGGTTCGCCTCCTGTATCAGGAAGTTGGGCGAGCACGTATCTACCTGGATAGCCGCCGCGGCCGCCACCGGCCCGCACGCCATGTGTGGAGCGATCACCGCATAGTGCGCCTCCGCGATACTCGCTATCTTCTTCGCCTCCATGATCCCGCCGCACTGACCCACATCCAGCTGGATGATCTGCGCCGCTTGCTTCTCCAGAAGATTCGAGAACTCATACTTCGTCACCAGCCGCTCGCCCGTCGCTATCGGTATGCTCGTATGCGCCGCCACCCGTGCCATCTCCTCAACATTCTCCAGCGGCACCGGCTCCTCGAACCAGAATGGGTGATACGGTTCTAATATATCCGCCACCCTGATCGCGCTGTACGTCGTCAACTGTCCGTGTGTGCCGATCCCGACCTCCATGTTGTTGCCCACCGCGTTGCGAATGCTCTCGAATATCTTCGCCGCGTGCTCGATCTCCCACAGCGGTATGTCGCGCGGAATCGGCCACAGCGGAGTGAACGGGTCGAGCTTGCACGCTGTGTTGCCCTCTTCCAGCAACTGCATAGCTATCTCGCCCGCGCGTTCAGGATTCTCTCTGAACCCGCCCTCCGGCATGTAAGCGTAGGCGCGCAGCTTCTCGTGATACATGCCGCCCAGCAGATTATAGATTGGCTGGTTCGTCGCCTTGCCTACGATGTCCCACAGCGCGATCTCGATACCGCTAAGCACCGGCGTCGCCTGCAAGCTCGGATGTCGGAAGTCGTGCCTCGCTGAGTACATCCGGTCCCAGATACGCTCGATGTTGAAAGGATTCTCTCCTACCACGAACTGCCTCGCCAACTCGTGAATCAGGCTGATCTGAGACTGCAGATCCCCCAGCCTGTCCGAGTACGTATTGCCCGTAATGCGCTCGCCTAGTCCCGTTATTCCCTCGTCTGTTTCTATCTGGATGAACAGCAGATACCGTCCGCCCCTGTACGGCGGCTCATTCTCTACCACCATAGTCTTCACGTCCGTAACCTTCATAACTCACCTCCTCGCTGGTACTTTGATCACCTCTCCCTTGACGGGTGAGGGTGAACATACGCCTGACTCCGATAATGCGCCGCCTCCCCCAACTTTGGGTTGACGACGCGCATTGTACAGCTATTCGGCTCTCTGCGAATCACGTGCCGGACGGCTGGTATATAATCCGACTCGACAGAAACAGACCAAGCTGAGAGAGATTTGCAAGAGTCCCCAATCCCTCGATGGGTGAGGGTGATTTGCGTTAGGCGAAAGTCGCTACAAGACAGGGGACGGAGTCGTGACGAGCTTTTGAAATCGTCTCAGAGAGAACAGGAACATTGATAATCGCGGTTATAGGCGAAAGCCACGCCCGACCCCACGTAGCTAAACTGGCGGAAGAAGTCGGACGCGAACTCGCCCGGCGGAAGATAGACCTCGTATGCGGAGGCATGGGCGGCGTAATGGAGGCCGCCTGCCGCGGGGCCAAGTCCGAAGGCGGCAGAACGATAGCCATTCTCGCCGGCAGCAACCCGCTTCAGGCCAACGACTACATAGACATCCCCATACTCACCGGCCTCGGATACGCCCGCAACGTAATCGTCGTCAAGACCGGCATGGCCGTAATCGCCGTCGGCGGAGCCTATGGCACCCTGTCAGAAATCGGTCACGCCCTCGCCGAAGACATCCCCGTAATCGGCCTCCAAACCTGCGCCCTCACCCGCTCAGGAGAGCCACCCGACACCGCCATCACAATCGCCGCCGACCCCACCGACGCCGTAGAAAAAGCAGTCCTTGCCGCCAACGCCCGCCTCGAATCCTTCAGAAAATTGCGAGGCTAGCTATCCTGTGATAGTGGAGTCGGTAATGCGAACCGTGTAGTGGAAGACTTCGTCGAGGAAGTCAATCCAGTCTTCGCCATCGTGAGCTAGATTGTCTAAGAGGAACACCTTGCTGACGCCCATATTTTCGAGACGAGACTCCATTTCGGAAGTGATGACGCCCGCTATCAGCATATTCACGCAGCCCGGAGGAGTTTCCTCAAAACTTTTCTGCATAGCTCCAAGTCGTTCAAGCGCGCCCGCCGGATCTTTTCCTCCCTTTATCTCTATCGTCGCCACTATTTGCTGTATCCCGCTCTGTTCTTGCTGGAAACGGATATCGGGTTCCGATCCATAGCGCATGGAGTATTCGTTTGGCAACCGGAACTCTGTTTCCTCGTCGTTATGTTCGATGATAAGTTGACGGCTTGCCAGCCAACTTTTGATTCTGTTTCTGATTAGGTCCTCAGCATCCCGGACTATGATGTTCCTGAAAGTTCCATCCAGGCCGATTCCCATGGTAGCAATGATGTTCCTGTAACCGTTCTCGAGTGTCCAATTGGAAGCGCCCTCGATTATGGACGATATGACCGCATTATAAAGCCGCGCCACATTCTTGCTCCGATGTTCCGGTATGGGAGTTTTTCTTGTCCCGTCTTTCCATGAATCCACCGAACCGGCGATGTCTGTGACTCTCTTGCGCGGCAACAGCGCAAGCCCCCGGTAGTATTGGGATACCGTTGGGTGTTTCCGCAGAAGTTCAGGATGCGCGAACACCAGCTTTGGCTCTATGCCGGATACTTCCACATGTCTCCATGCCTGTTCGCTAATCATCAGATCGTCCAGCGGGTGGAAGGTCAGCATTTCCTGGTATTGGACTATCAGTTCCCGAAGCGCCAGATCCGTTCGTTGTCGAATTCGCTCAGATATGAGCGCGGACCTAATCTGGGCATCGTGAAGGTTAGTCATCGGAGCGCACCCACTTATATACGCATTTTCGGATTTCGCGTCGTCCGAAACGGCGCATCTGCTGGCTGGAGTTCCCCTTGCCACGCGGTAGCGTCCAGATTCTCTCGCATCTGAACCCCGACCGCTCCGCGAAGTCCGACAGTATCATGTCCACTGGTATCTCTTCACCGTGGTACTGGACGTTATCGTTTACCATAATCACGACGCCGCCCGGACGCACGACGCGCCCCAACTCCGCGACGATAACGGCCATCTCCAGAAAATAGCCTTCTATCAGGCGTATGACATGCCTGTTTCCCAGTTCGTCTATATGCTGCCTCAGAATGGTCAGCGCTTCGTGAATGGCTCCCTGTTCGTCGTACATGCGAAAGACGTCGTTGAGCAACCCGGAATCGTCCCGGTATATCTCTTTCAGCCACTCCCGCTTGGACCTGTTCTCTACGGTCGCCGACAGCATACTCTGTCTCAGCGCCAGGAAATCGTCTTGTTCATAGCCAAGCCAGGCCAGTTCGAGCGCGTAGGTTCTGGTGTAGTCATATCGGTTCGCGTATGGCGGCGACGTAATCACCATGTCAAAACCGGACCCCGGCAGGTTACGCATCAACTCTAGACTCGACCCAGTGACTAGCTCAGGAGAGCCTCCACCGTAGCTCACCTTCAGCGGCTCGATGTCCTGCGCTATCTCGAACAGGCGGGTGCCGAGAGCGTAGTCGAACGGCAGAATAGGCCCTTTGTCAACCCTGCTTCTGAGAGCCCGGCCCGAGCGGTAGTCCCACCGCAGGTACTGGCCGTCCTTACGCGTGTAGCTCACATCTTCCAGAACGGTCATGCAGGCCAGGTCGAGCAGAGTTCTCACCGCAGAGTCGGAGACATTGGCGATGAAATGACGCGCCCTTGCGATTGCGGTCTCAGTCTCTTTGGGAAACGCAGCCTCGGTAATCCTTACGTGCCGGAACTCATATCTACTTGGAGTATCCTCCGCAGACCTCACCGCGTCTAGTAGTCCCTCGCCGTACTTTTCTAAAGAGTCCCGTGAAAGTCCATTCGCCGCTTGAGCGATTCCACTGCCCACCAATACGCCGACCGGCATAATCTCGATGCCAGTCGCGAGCAAGCCTCTACCCGCCGCGCTAAGAGGAGTAGTGCCAATTCCTGCGAACGGGTCCAGAACCGCCCTCGGACGAAACTCGTCAAGGAAACGCTCCACTAAATATTGGGAGAATCCCTCTTTGTACTTCATCCATCGAAAACCCGGAACGCCACGGTTGCCCTGGTACGACACTGCCCTGCGCGTCAGAAGCGGATTAACCGCTAACCGCCCCTCAAAGCGCTCTTCGAGTTCCTGTCTTTCCCCCACGCTGCCGCCGTTCGGCGAGATTGCAGACTGCATCGGTTCGATCCCTTATACACATCCGGCTGACGGACATCTACTTGGTGGAGATACTATCTCAAAAGCCAATCGTGCCGCTACGATAAGAAGCCCCCCATATCCGCGCCCTACCAGTCTGCGAGGTAATCCTTAACCTCTTCCGCCGTCTGGAACAGGCGGCGCTCCGGCCCGCTGTTGAGGATCTCCATGATTGAGCGTCCCTGCAAGCGGGACTCATCTACTACCTCGAAATCCTCCAGCGCGTCGTTTATCGCGTCTGCTTCGGCGTCAGTCCACATTCCAATCAGATGATCCAGCCAAGAGCAGACTGTAGGCACGCCATCCTATGAGGGCTGAACTCTCGGCGTTGACAACAAGGTAGCGTTGTCCTATGATTTTATTGAAGCGTCGGCATTGTCGGCGCTGATGCGAGAGAGGGACTCGGGCTACTCGCCCGTACTGCCTCTCTCATTTTCTTTATATTCCGATCCTGGGAAGTGTCTGATAGTAATCTGCTAGGTATCTCTTGCATTCAGACTTCGTAAATTCCGGCACAGACAGATTCCCTCGTTCTCGCAACACTTCGTCAATATCTTCCCAGTCCGCTGTTAGCAGACGAGAGGTGTTATAGTCTGTCATCTGCTCTCGGATGGTCACACCCAATAGCAAGTCGGCAAGTTGCAAGCAATTGGATCCTCTGCTGTCCAGTGAATAACAGCGAAGAACTTTCACATCATGTACGAGTCTCTGATTTAGTCTCTCATTCTTGTCTTCGTTATCGAAATCCAAGAAGATAACCGAGTCAAAGTAGGTACCGACCCGATCTGTTTTATTATCTGACATAAATCTCGGAAGAAAGTTGGACAGGACATCTCCCTTACTACTTGAAGAAGGCCAATCCAAGACATGAAATAGTAGGTATCTGAATCTGGACGCTGCCTGTAACCAAGATACGACAATGGGCATTCTGAATTTATCCACCCCGTTCCACTTCATCTCCCGTTTGCCATATCTATACCGGAATCTTACGTCCTGCAAAGTCTGATTCAGCCCTACGACGTTTGATACCGCAAGAACACCAATCTTCCGATTACGCTTGTCTTCATCTATGAAAATGTCGAATCGCGGCAAATTGAAATGCTCTCCTAAGCCCGCGCCCCCTGCGCTCCCGCCGGCAGCGACACCCTCACCGACGCCCGGCTTCGCCTCGGCGACAGCGCCAGCAGCGTCCCCAGCGCCATGATCGGCCCCGACGCCCACATCCACCACACCATCGGATTTATCAACACCCTGAACACCGCCTCGCCGTCCCCCCTGAACTCCGAAGGCACTATGTAGAAGTCCTCTATCGGAGTGCTGTGTATAGCGCCTATCGTGGACGCTATTCGGAACGACGGGTACTCCGCCCTGAACGGCTCCATGATGCCTAGGTAGTCATCGCCCGAATACACCTCGAATCGCGCGTAGTCCTCCTCCCGGTCCGGGAACGATGCGTGGTCAGTCCCGATGAATGTGAACCTATACTCGCCCAGCCTTTCCGTGTCCCCCGGACTCATCGCGAAGTCCCGCTGCACTGAATAGAACGACGACCCTATCGCGCCAGCAGCCAGCAGTATGATGCCCAGATGCACCACGTACCCGCCGTATCTGGGCCTGTTCGCCGAAAGCAGCCTCACGAACGCCGTGTGATACGCCTTGCCTCGCCTGTGGCGCGTGACAGTCCCGCGTATCCACTCCTGGAATATCCCCGCCGTCACCAACACGCACGTCATGAACGCGACTAGCGCGACTGGCCGGGTTATCCCGGTCGCGTACAGCGCGACCCCCACGACCAGCGCGGCCAGCGCCGGGTAGCGCAGCATCAGAAGGATGTTGCGCGGCGCTGCCCTCCGCCATGGAAGCATCGGTCCCACACCCATGAGCAGCACGATCAACAGCAGTATCGGCCCGTTGACCCTGTTGAAGAACGGCTGGCCCACCGTCATCACCGTGTCGCTCGCCGCCTCAGAAAATATCGGGAATATCGTTCCCCACAGCGTCACGAACGCCACCGTCAGGAACAGCGCGTTCTGGGCAAGGAACGCGCTCTCCCGCGACAGAACCGACTCCAGCTTCCCCCGGCTCCTAAGCGTGTCCGACTTCCAGATGAACGCCCCTATGGACGCGATCATCGTCGTCGCCATGAACGCCAGGAACAGCCAGCCCATCGAGGACTGCGCGAACGAGTGGACCGACGGCACCGGCCCTCCGCGGTTGATGAACATCCCAAGCTGCGCCATCGTGAACGCGATGATGATTATCACCATGTTCCACATTCGGAACATCCCACGCCGCTTCTGTACCATTATCGAGTGGACGAAAGCCGTCATCGCCAGCCAGGGCATCAGCGCCGAGTTCTCCACCGGGTCCCATGCCCAGTATCCGCCCCATCCGAGTATCGTATAGGCCCACCACGATCCGAGCAGCAGCCCGACCGTCAGCACCAGCCAAGAAATCATCCCCCACAATCGGCCCTGGTCAACCCACTCGTCGTTGCCGCCCTTGTTGGCGAGCAGCGCGCCTATCGCTATCGAGAACGGGATCGCAACCGATACCAGCCCCGCCATCTGGAGGGGAGGATGAATGAACATCCCCATGTGCACCAGCAGCGGATTGATCCCCTGGCCGTCCATCGGCGTAGCTTCCAGCCGCGCGAGCGGATTCGCCAGGAACACCATCACGCCGAGCAAAAACGCCAGCGAAAGCGCCATTATCCCCACCGCGTACGGCGACGTGTACGGCAGATTCTTGCGAATCGTCGCAACCGCCACCACCGCCATGATGGCGAATATGACCGCCAGGTAGAGCATCGAGCCCGCGTTGCCCGCGTAGAACGCCACCCATGTATATTCCCTCGGCATGGCCAGGCTGCTGTTCTCAGCCACGTATCGCACCGAGAAGTCATTGTTGACGAACGCATAGATCAGCGCGCCCGTCGCCACGATGAGCAGCGCCGGAGTGCTGTAGATGGCGAATCGTCCGCTTACGAGCAGCTCCGGCGAGCGTCTTACCACGCCCAGAAAGGACGCCCCCGCCGCGTACAGAGAAACCATGAATGCCAGCGCCAGCGCAATCTGTCCCGCTTCTACGATCACTTTGAACTTCTCCCCCGCTTACTCGAGTCCCTCGTCGCCTCTTCCAACCTGCGTACATATCTCATACGCTCTTCATCCTCCGATTCGTTTTCATCGCCCTGTTCAGAGATTCGCCTCATCCAGCGAAGCGTGAGATACAGCGACGCCAGCGCAAGCGCGAACGCGAGAGGCGGCACTATCCAGGCGGCGATTCCAAAGCCCTCCGAGGGCGGCTCCAGCAGAACGCTCGGCCCGTACCTCTCCACGAAGAAGTCCTTTATCTCCTGCTCCGACCACCCCTCTTCCAGTTTCTCGTCCACGATAGCGCGCATCTGCACCGCCAGCGCATTCTGGCTCTGGTCAATAGACTCGCCCGGACACACCGGACACATGATGCTCTTGTTCAGTTCCGAGGCCCTGCGCTCCGCCTCCGGCACGCCGGGGGCAGTAGTAGTAACACAGCCGTGCGCCAGCGCCGCCGCCATCAGAGCGAAGGTGAACCACCATGAAGTTCTAGCAATCTTCACTATCCTGTACATCCATATATCCTGCAAATCCTGATTCAGACAACCAATTATAGCCGCCATTCACTCCCACATGGTAGAAACTGACAACTCCCAACTGATAACTGCTATAATCCCCATCGTCGAAACAGTGCTAACATCAATCAGGAACGCCCATGTCCCTTCTAATCATCGCCTCCGACCGCCCCGGCGCCGGCAAGACCGCCACCGCGCTGGCCCTGGCGCAGATCTCCACCGAGAATGGCAGGACGACCTCCGCCTTCAAGCCCTTCTCTCACGGAGACCAAGACCCCGACCAGGCGGTTTTCTCGCAACTAGCCAATCCCGCTCCTGACGGGTGGCCAATACATATAGGCGATTCCGGCCCCACGCGCGATGACATAGCTTCAGCGGCCCAACCGCTGTCCATCGCCGCCGCGGGCGACAACCTGGTGATAGTCGAGATACTCAGCGAGATAGACGCGGGTGGACTCGCCGAACTTGCCGACGCCTGGGACGCGAGCGTCCTCCTGGTCGCCGCCTACCGACGCAACCTGCGCGCGTCCGACTTGGGCGACTGGCAGTACACCCTCGGCGACAGGCTTGCGGGCGTCCTGGTCAACGGACTCACCCGATACCTCGGAACAGAGGCGAACGAGCAACTGCTGCCCTCGCTGTCAGAGGCAGGGATTCCCCTCGTAGGGCTAATACCGGAAGACAGGCTGATGCTGTCGGTCACAGTGGACGAGATACGGAGTGGACTGAATGGACGCTACGTCGTCGAAGAGGGCGACGTCAACGCCCCTGTCGAGTGGTTCCAGGTCGGCGCGATGAGCCTCGATCCGGGCGAACTCCGCTTCGGACTGTACGAGAACAACGCCGTCGTCGTGCGCGGCGACCGCCCCGACATTCAGATGTCCGCGCTCAACGCGTCCGTCTCTTGTCTGGTCCTCACCGGCGGACTCGAACCTATCGAGTACATCACCTACGAGGCGGGCGAGGAAGAGGTCCCCGTAATGGTCGTGGAAACCGATACCGACTCCACCATGCTCGCCCTGAACGATGTCACGGCAGGCGCGTCCATGAACAGTTCTCTGAAAGTCCGTCGCTTCGCCGAACTGCTCAGGACGCACTCCAAAGACCTGCCCCGGATTCTAGCCGCCGTAGGTTAAAACCTCTCTCCCGGATCGGCTGACAAGGGTAGCCAAAAGTCCCTTCCCCCTTGATGGCTCACAAGGGCAGGCAAACGTGCAGACAGCTTTGAATACCGATCAACAAACCCCCTCTCCCTCAGGGAGAGGGCTGGGGTGAGGGTGATTTCAGTCCTCCAGGCTGCCCGGGAACGCCCCCTCGAACAGGTCGCCCTCCTCGGGCCACTGTTCCTTCGGCATCTCGTAGTACGCCTCGATCTCGTTGCCGTCCGGGTCCGCGAAATACACCCCCAGCGATATGCCGTGGTCGCCAATGCTCAGTATATTCACGTCATTCGACTTCATCCGCGCATACAGCTCCTTCAGGTCTTCGAATGACTCCATCTCCCAAGCGAAGTGGAACAGCCCGACCCTGTCCTTCTCAGGCCCGGGCGCGTCCGGCCCCACGGGAACCAGCGCCAGCTCATGCGACGAGGTATCCACCGAGCTCATGAACGTCATCTGCCCCGGCCGCTTGTTCGTCACATTCAGTCCCAAGACGTCGGAGTAGAACCGCTCCGACTTCTCCAGGTCCCTTACCCTGATTACCAGGTGCCCCAGCTGCTTCGGCTTTACCATAATCCAGCCTCCTCCGTATCCACATTATGGGGAGAGCGTCTCCCCGCTTGTCACTGAGTGTATCGCCGCTCCCGTCCAAGGTCAATTTCCGTGCCCCTTCCGAACCTGTATCAACTAAGCCAGTCACCCCATCGTCATACCCGCGAAGGGAGACCTTTGCACAACTACCGTCATTCCCGCGAAGGCGGGAATCCAGGGGTGGAGGGGCGGCCCACCCAGCTAGGAATTTGCCAATCTACCCACCCATTCAGTCTTTCAAAACGAAGTAGAAATGGGTTACGCAAAGGTCTCCGAAGGCGGGTATCCAGGGGTGGGGCAGCGCAGGTCCACCGACCAAATTGGTACAGCATCATCTGCCCCTCGCGCTTACAAGCCCTGCGTCGGACGCAAATTGACACTTGGATACTTCAGCATTAGACTTTGGCAAGCGCACACAGGGAGGAGCAAGGATGGCCACGACAGAAGAACTCGCCGGTTCTGGCGCAAAACGCTACTACAACCTGTCCTATGTCATATACAGCCCATCCGAATCAACCGAGCCGGACAAGTACATGGCGGAGATACCCGACCTACCGGGCTGTCGCGCATGGGCGGACACCCCGGACGAAGCCATAGAGATTCTTGAGAGCCTCGCCCCTTCATTTATCCTCCGCGATCTGGGAATCTCAAAGAGAGATTTCGACAACGCATAACCCAGGTATTGCAAGCCCGCTCCTCTTCCTTGACACGAACGCGGACTGCCATGTAATTTGCGTATCGTCGTACGTCATTGTAGTAGGGAGATTCCTATGCAGTATAGAGCCCACGATTCCGGCGACCTGCCTCCTGTCGAACATACAACCGAACTCGCAAGCCCCTGGGCGCGCTTGGCCGCGGTAATCATAGATGGATTGATTGTCGGTATTCCGGGCGCGATTTTTTGGGTTCTGGCAATTGCCTCTCTTATTTCAGAAGAAGACGAAGGTTCTTTGGCGCTGGCGCTGGCAGGCTTCGTCATCATTATCGTCATAATCGTCATCCAGATGGTACTGCTTGGAACTCGCGGACAGACCATCGGCAAGATAGCCATGAAGATCCGCATAGTTGACGCTCAAACCGGGGACCATCCCGGATGGGCAAGGCTTGTCTTGTTGAGAACCATAGTGAACGGAATACTCGCCAGCATACCGTTCCTGGGGACTATCTACTGGCTCGTGGACTCCCTGTTCATATTCAGGGCCGACCACAGAACTATCCACGACCTCTACTCCGGCACCCGCGTAGATAAACTATGAGCTGAGTCCTGCCTCCGATTCCCCGTAGCGAATGAGTAGCAGCCAATGGCAAGAAAACGCAATACCGAATACTTGATGTCCGCCGGTGGCGTCGTCTATCGTGCCAACGGCGACGGACAGGTTGAGGTGGCGATATGCGGCCTGCGCTATCCTGAGAGTTGGCGCTTGCCGAAGGGAACCCCGGACCCCGGAGAGTCGGTGATCCAGACCGCCCTGCGCGAGGTGCGCGAGGAGACCGGCCTGCATGTCGTGTCCGACGACTACATAGACAGCATCGAATACTGGTTCGTGCGCGCCCAGGACGGCAGACGCTGCCACAAAGTGGTGCACTTCTACCTGATGAAGCCCGTGGGCGGCGATATTTCTCAGCACGACCACGAATTCGACTTTGTAAAATGGGCGCCGGTTGAAGACGCCTGCAACTCTCTCACCTACGAAAGTGAGGTTGATATTGTTAGGAAGGGTATTTCAATGGTCGGGCAGGAAGTCCGAGCAGGATAGCCGACGCAATAACGTCAACATAGGCAGCGACCGTGTGATACTGCGCGAGAAGAAGAAGTCGGACATCCCCGACGACTACAGGTGGCGCAGCGACCCTGAACTGGCCGAATTGGACGCCACGCGCCCCCTGCGTCTCAGCTACAAGGACTTCGAGAGACTGTCGAAAGATGAAATGGCCCATCCTCATTCGCGCTCCAAGCGCCTGTCGGTGGACACACTCGACGGTCAGCACATCGGTAACGTCATGTTCTACGACATAGACCTCCGCAGCGGGCAGGCCGAACTCGGAATCATGATCGGCGAAAAGGAATACTGGAGCAGGGGCTATGGCACTGAGACCGTTGGGCTCCTGCTTGACCACATGTTTGAGGAATACCCGTTCAACCGCGTCTATCTCCACACCCTCGACTGGAACTACCGCGCGCAGAAGAGCTTCCACAAGGCCGGCTTCAGGGACATAGCGCCCGTCCGAAAGAGCGGACGCGACTTCATCAAGATGGAGATTTGGCGGCACGAGTGGGAAGCCATGCGCGCCCTTGCCCAAAAGCCTCCCGCGATTCGTCATTCCCAATCATCCCACCGTCATTCCCGCGAAAGGAGACCTTTGCACAACCACCGTCATTCCCGCGAAGGCGGGAATCCAAGGGTGGAGGGGTAGCACGTCCAGCTATGAATTCTGAGAATGTATCACCGATTCAGTCCTTCGAATCGAGACAGAACCAGGTTACGCAAAGGTCTCCGAAAGCGGGAATCCATAGGCAATAACCGAAAGATCCCGGGTCAGACCTCGAACGACATCAGTTCGTCTGTGAACAGCAACTCCCCGTCGTAGATCTGCTTCACGTCCCCGATACCCTTTTCCATCGCTCCGTGCCCCGACAGATGCGGACCGATATGTACCAGCGCCAGTTTCTTTACACCCGCCTCTTGCGCCATGCGAGCCGCCCCCGTCGTTCCACACTGGCCGCCTCCCTCGCCCGTCTCATCCATCACTTCCTGGTCGTCCCAGCACATACACAGCATCAGGTCCGCGTCCCGTGCTAGGTCTCGCACACTCTCGCACGGTTGAGTATCCCCCGTGAACACCACACTCCCATCCGGCGTGTCGAACCTGTATGCCAGCGAGTCCAGATACGGCTGAACATGTTCCGCCGGAGCCGCCGTAACCTCCCAGTCCTTGCCTGAGTACACCTTCCCCGGTCCAATGTCCTTTGCAAACACGTCCGGCGCCGGGCGGGGCAGCGTCCCGCCTCGATTGACGAATATCTGCTGGCTCAGCGGATGATTCACACGCGCCTTCCAGTCGTGGGCGAACACGCCGTCCTCGCCAAGTATCCCCTCCGTAATCTTCTCCGTCAGCGTTGGGCCATATACCTGCAGCCTGTTCTCCTTGCCGATACTCTGGTCCCAGCGACACAGCAGGAAGCACGGATAGTCAATATCGTGGTCGAAGTGGTGGTGCGTAAAGAACAGGTAATCAATCTCCGTCGGCCACAGCCCCGCCTTCACCAGCTTATGAGTAGCCGCCGGCCCGCAGTCCACCATTATCTGCTCATCCCCCGTCTGAAGAACGAACGAACTCCCGAACCTGGTTGGTGTGGGCGTAGGCGTCCCCGCCCCGAGTACATAGATGCGTGTCATATCGCTTTTGCCGCCTCCAAGCGAGAATCCCGTAGGGGAATATAGGCCGTGTTGACATTTACCGTCATTCCCGTGAAAACGGGAATCCAGAAGTTTAGAGTGTAGGTGACGTTGCTATAGCTATGGTCGTTTAGATGGCCGAAACATCAAATGTCAACAGAACCTAGTTTATCACATCCATTTTACCGCCCTGGCCTGCACTCTATCCCTGCCCCCGAACCCGCCGCAGTTCCGCCTCCAACTCCGCCACCCGCGCTTCAGCCGCCTCAGCCCGCACCTCGGCGTTCTCCCGCGCTGCCTCGGCGGTCTCCCGCGCTGCTTCTGCGTTCTCCCGTGCTGCTTCTGCGTTCTCCCGCGCCGCCTCTGCGGTCTCCCACGCCGCCTCTAGCTCACTGGAAGTCTGAAGCCAGCGGCCAGCGGCAGGGTCATACAGCCGAAGACTGCCCTCCTCCCAGTGAAACTCCAGATTTAGTGTCGGACTATGACCCCAGACTCCGCCGTCCGCGTCCTCTCGCATCTCCAACAGCCGGTACTCGCCATCTACCAGTGTCTCGCCGCGCAGCGCGAACCCGTAATGATCCCCGCCGCTCGGATCGAACAGCCAGTACTCGCCAACACCCAGACTGGCGTACAAGTCCCGTTTGCTCCCCAGGTCGTTCCTCCATGTGCTGGGAGAACCTATCTCCAACACGAAGTCAGGCGCCTTGCCCACCTCCCACATCAGGTACGTGTCGTTCCTCAGGAACGACTCCTCGCTCACGCCCATCACAACGAAACAGTCCGGCGCGACCGTCACGCGCGGATTGCCCTCCACGTAGTAGATGAATACGTCGCCGCCTACCATGACATCCTCGCGCAGCCTGAAGAACAACTCCAGCATGGCCAGCAGGTCGCGGAAATGTCTGGATTGATAAGGTCCGTCTGGCAAGGGCATACCGTCCGTTTCGGGATAGAACACTTCCGTCCGAGTGGATGCGTCTGCGGCCACTGCCGCGTTCTTCACTACCATGCTCCACCTCCTGCCCAAATACTACCACACCCCCACGCGCCACGATCACTCACTGCCCACCACTTTTGCGACGCTTCCCGATAAGCCGACCTATTGTCTTGCCCAACGCTTTATCATACGCTGTAACCAGAACCGACGGGAGCCCAGGCACATGACAACGACAAAAGCCACAATCGAGCGGGTACTGCCCGACATCTTCTACGAAGACCCTGAACCGGTGGAGGACGGTATGCAGCAGGAACTCACCATAACCCTTCTGGCGTTCATGCTGCGATGGTGGTTCAGAGACAGCCCGGACGTATTTGTCAGCGCGGGCGGATTCGTCTTCTGGAACCCGGCCAACGGCAATGAGAGGGTGGCCCCCGACTGCTATATCGCATTGCAGACCGATCCCAACTTCGTCTATCAGTTCCCAAACTATTTCGTCTGGGAGGTAGGCAAGCCACCCGACTTCGCTCTCGAGGTCGCGTCCCCAAGCACGGCGTCAAACGATCTGGGACGCAAGCGCGACCTGTACGCGCGGCTGGGCATAACCGAGTACTGGAAACTGGACCCGACGGGTGGCGAATTGTATGGCGTCCCGATGATGGGCGAGCGACTGGTGGCCGGCGAGTACGTCCCTTATAACCTGAACGAAGACCAGGACGGTTCGGCCTGGTCTCGCAGCGAGGTTCTCAACCTCGATTTCCACTGGGACGGAGAACGGTTTGACATACGCGACCCGCTCACGGGCAGGACGATACACCCCGTCGAGATGGAGCGTCGGGCGCGTGTGGAATCTGAAGAGCGAGTCCGGAGACTCATGGAAGAGAACGAGCGTCTGCGCCGACAGTAACCCGATAGCTAGAAACGATACGACAGGAGGACAATCGTGGGAAAACTTGATGGCAAGGTAGCCGTAATCACCGGTGCGAGCCGTGGCATTGGCAGGGACATGGCGGTCGTGTTCGCGCGCGAAGGTGCGAAGGTAGTGGTCTCCGCCCGCACCGAAAACGAGGGTGACTTCCGAATACCCGGCAGCATACAGACAGCGGTGAACCGAATCACCGATGAAGGCGGCGAGGCCGTCGGAATACGCTGCGACGTGACCCAGGAGGACGACTTCGCCGCCATGTACCAGCAGACCGTCGAGCGGTGGGGCCGTATAGATATTCTGGTCAACAACGCCGCCATCCTCATACCCGGCACCGTCCAGGACATGCAGATACGCCACTGGGACCTGCTCTACCGCGTAAACATCCGAGGCCCCTTTCTGGGCTGCAAGCTGGTCATCCCCTACATGAAAGAGCAGGGCGGCGGTCACATAATCAACATAAGCTCCGAGGGAGCAATAGGCCCGGGCGAAGGCCCCTACGAAACCTCCAGACCCGACGGCACGGCCTACGGCTCCGGCAAGGCCCACCTTGAACGCTTCACTCAGGGACTCGCCAGCGAGCTCTACCAGCACAACATCTCCGTCAACGCACTCTCTCCCAGGGGAGCCATCGCCTCCGAGGGACAGCGATGGTTCAGGGGCGACAGGCCATACACCGGCGCCCGCGAGGACGGCATCATCATGGGCGATGCCGGCGTGATAATCTGCGAAAAGGAGCCCAAGTCCTACACCGGCAAGATTCTCTACGACGAAGACGTGCTCGCCGAAGCCGGCATAACCGACCTCTCACCCTATCCCCGCATCGGATAAGCTGGGCACTGTATAATAGCGGTCATATGACGCTCATGGGAGAAGGGCAATTCATGCCGATGACGGAACATATCGAGACTGCACAAGAGTTCCTCGAGAAATCGGATCGGTACTTTGACGAGGGAGATGTTCTTCAAGGCTCCGAAAAAATATGGGGAGCAGCGGCCCATGCAGTAATGGCGGCGGCCCAGCAAAACGGCTGGCCTTTTGGAGATCATCGCTCCTTGAAAGTTGCAGTTCGCCGGCTCGCGAATGAACATGATGACCCATCGCTGGTTTCAAAATTCGGTGTCGCGGAGAAGTTCCACGCAAATTTCTACCATAAGTTTATGCAGGACTACGAATACCGCGATGACCGCCCCGAAGTACGACAGTTTGTAGAGCGAATACACGAGCTGATGGATCAACAATAGCGATATTCTTGTGGAGCGGAAAGACCACCATGCTCGCAGACCTTGTAGAAGTAACCACCCAGGACGGCGTCCTTCTAGGAGGTGCTTATTTCGCCCCCAGCGTCGAACGCCGACCCTCCACCATTGAAGCCGTCTGCTTCTTCCACGGCGACGGCGGCCACTTCTACCGCAAGCTCTATCTCGAACTCGGAGCGCGCCTCGCGGCCAACGGCATCGCCTTTCTGGCCGCCAACCGTCGCGGCCACGACATCGTCTCCGGCGGCGCGCCCGACGGTCCGCTCGCAGGCTACGCGCACGAGTCCGTAAACGACGCCCGCCTCGACTACGCCGCATGGCTCGACCTTCTGAAAGAGCGCGGTCACACGAAAGTAGTCATCGGCGGACACAGCGGCGGGGCGGTCCGGGCCGTGTACGCCCAGTCCAAGGAGAAGTACCCGGCAGTGTCCGGTGTGATAGCCGTCTCTCCCGGCGAATACGACCACCAGGGCCTGTTCAATCTGCACGCGGACGAATTCGCAGACGCCTACTCATGGTGCCTTGAGCGCGTCGAGTCGGGAGACCCCGACGCCTACATTACTCCCGGCATACCTTGGGGCTCAACCTGGACCGCCCGCGCCTTCATTGACTGCTTCAACCCCGACAACCGTTACAGTGTTACCCGTCGCGCCGCCGAACTGGAATGTCCCGCGCTCTTTGTGTTCGGAGAGGAAGAGTGCGGCGACGGTCCCCGAAGACTCCCTGTCTGCGGCTCTGCCATGAGAAGCCTCCGAGACACCGACTACGGACACGTCGCCGTTCGGGTAATCGAGGGTGCCGACCACGGCTACCGGAATCGAGCCCCACAGCTATTCGCCACGATCCTCGGCTGGCTCTCCGACCTCTAGCCCATCGCCATGAAACAATCCGTCCATCCCCTCAGATGGCGGACTAACCAACTTGCGAACCGGGTAGTTTATCTCGATCTCTTCCTGCCGGAACCGCGAGTGAAGCCGTTTGATCAATTCGTGCTTCACAACGAAGGAACCGAGTCTGTCGTTTGCCTGCATTATCACGTTGAAATCAATGTTGGACTCGCCGAAGTCACTGAACCTCACGACCGGGTCGAAATCGTCAACCGCCTCTTCCAGATCATCCCTTACGCTGTTCGCCACCTCCAGGGAAACCCGCTCCACCTTCTCCAGGTCCGACTCATAGCTCACCCCGCAAGGAACCAGGATGGTGACAGCCGTGGACTCGCTGACATAGTTCGTCATGACGCTTTCCATCATCTTGGAGTTCGGAATCATTATCAGGTTGTTGAACCTGTCCCTTATCTTCGTGCTGCGCCAACTCACGTCAACAACGAACCCCGACGGCCCGCCCTCCAACTCGATGAAATCCCCTTCGTTCAACTCCCCCTCCGATACCATGAACATACCCGAAAACAGATTGCTCAGCGTCGGCTGCAACGCCAGTCCCACTGCTATGCTCGCTATACCCAGCCCAGCTAACATCGGGGTAATGCTGATTCCAAACACGTCCAGCATTATCAGCGCGCCTGCCGCGTAAACCAATATCGGAGCTATCCGCCGTACCATCGGCAGCAACTTATCGTCTAAGTCGCTCCCAGTCCGTTTGGATATGTTCTCGACGTACCATTTCAGAAGTTCCTGGACGATGCGCGACCCTAGATAGCTGGCCTGAACGATTACGGTGACCAGCCAAATCCTGATAGTCCATCGCTCATGCCCATTAGCGAAGTCAAATGTGGGGTGAGTCAAACGGGTCATCAACAAGTAGGCCATGAAGATGCCCAGAATGACGAAGAACAGCATAACCGGTCTTCTGGCTCCGCTCAGTAAACGAGCGTTCAGTATGCGGGTTCCCAGCGATTTCTCACTGATACGCTCGTTCATCGCGATGGCGACCGTGAATATGAAGTGAGCGCCGATTGCTGCGATGACACCGGCTGCAACCACTCCCGCCACGGCTATGAGTCCATTCAAGCCGGTCTGGTGTAGAAAATCAGGAATCATACAAACCTCAGAATCCGGTTGCCCTGTCTCTCACACAGTCACCGGACCTCCACCAGGTCGCGGATCGAGTCCGTAATCTTCTCGCCTATCCCGCCGACGTTCTGCAGATCGTCCACGCTGGTGAACGGCCCCTCTCGCTCCCTGTAATCCACGATGGCTGCCGCCCTGCTCGGCCCAATGTTTGGCAATGAAGTGAATTCCTCCGCCGTCGCCGTATTGATATCCAACTTCCCCGAACTGCTGACCCCTGCATTCCCCGCCGACGTGGGCGGAATTCCATTCGGGACCGCGCCAAAATCCCCTCTGTCCGACTGTCCGGGGATGTGTAACTGCTCCTCGTCAGACACCTTCTTCGCCAGGTTTACCAACTCCAGCGCCGCGTCTGAGGTTGGCCCGCCCGCCGCCTGCAGCGCGTCGTCCGCTCGCGCGTCGGAAGGCAATTCATAAACCCCGGGCCGACGAGCTTCACCGCTGACATAGACCTTGATCGTCGCTGGTGCCATCTGTTCGGTCCGCGCGCCGACGTTGGACGCGGATTCCGGTTTGTCCAGCGTAATCGTAACGCCGTCCTGAGAACCGGCGTCCCTGAACATCAGCGCAGCGCCGCCAACCACGGTTGCCATGATGCTCACCACCAACAGTATGTTCAGCCCCAGCCTTACACTCATCCCCTTAGAACCTGTATAACGGATCGTCAGATGGCCGCGCCGCGCCGCCGCTGAAACCCGCCGGTACGCCGTCCGCCCGGTAACACGCCGCGCCCCGGATCACGCCGTTCGCGTGGTCGAACATCACCCCATTCATTCCTCCGGCCACCCTCGGCGTGACCTCGATGTCATGCCCCAGCGTCTTCAGCTTCTCGCGAACCTCACCAGCGATGCCGGGCTCCACCTCCAGCGCCTGGCCCTGTGTCCATATTCGTGGCGCTTCCACCGCTTCCTGCAGCGTCATGCCATGATCTATCACATTCACGATTGCCTGCAAAACCGATGGGAATATCCTCGTAGCCCCCGGCGTCCCCAGCGCCATGAACGGCTTTCCGTCCTTCATCACGATCGTGGGAGACATGCTGCTCACCATGCGCTTGCCCGGCGCGATAGAGTTCGCGTTGCCTGGATGCGGGTCGAATATGTTCATCGTGTTATTCAGCAGCATCCCTGTCCCGGGCGTCGTCACCTTCGACCCGAACACCGCGTGAATCGTCTGCGTCGTGGAAACCACGTTGCCGTCCGCGTCCGCCGCCGTCAGGTGAGTCGTGTCAGCGCTCTCTCCCACATACAGCGATGGATTTCCGTAGCTGTACTCGCGCGCTTGGGAAACGTCAACCTCATCCCGCCGCGCCGACGCGTACCCCTTGTCCGTCAGCGCTCCCACAGGAACTTCCACGAAAGCCGGATCCCCCAGGTACTCGAAACGGTCCGCGAACGCTATCTTCATCGCTTCCGCCAGCAGGTGCGCGCCCTCCGCAGTCCCGAATCCCAGAGACGCCACGTCGAACCCCTCCAGGATGTTCAATATCTCGATGATAGCCGTCCCGCCCGAACTCGTCGGCGCGACCGATACTATGTCGTACCCTCTATAAGTTCCGCGCACAGGCTCCCTCAGATGTATCCGATAGTCCGCGAAGTCCCCCTCGCCGATAAGACCGCCATTCGCCGCCATGTCAGCCGCCACCATCTCCCCGATGCGTCCGTGATACAGGACGTCCGGCCCTTCGGCGGCGACAGCCTCCAGCGTCCGCGCGTAATCCGACCTCACGATGGTATCTCCCACCGAGGGCGGCCCGCCATTCGGCAAAAAGACCTCCGCGCTCGCCGGAAACATCGCCAGGTCCTCCTGGTTGAGGCGAATGATGTCCGCAAGGTAGCGACTCACGGCGAACCCGCGTTTGGCGTAGCGCATAGCTGGCTGGATGACAGTATCCAGACCCAGCCTGCCATACTCCTCCTCCGCATAGCTCCATCCCTTCAGCGCGCCGGGCACTCCCACCGACCTGTAACCCACCAGGTTCGCTCGGTCCGCGGTCTCCATGTAGTCCGGCCATGTGTCCGATACCGTTTCGTACATATCGGGCGCGGCTGCCGCCGGAGCCACCGAGTAGTTGTCTATATTCACGAACTCCCCGCTCGAGGCGTCATAGTAGTTGATGAATCCAGCCCCGAATATCCCAACCATCATAGGCTCCACCACGCTCAGCGCGAACACGGACGCCACAGCCGCGTCCATCGCGTTCCCGCCCATCGCCAGCATCTCCATGCCTGCCGCCGACCCCAGCGGATGGTTCGTAGCCACCATCCCGCTCGACCCAACCGCCTCCTTCTTATACGTCTCAAATGGACTGCCAGCCAATTTCTTCCAGGACATTCGATCCCTCCGTTCAGGACTCGTTTGTTCATGTCATTTATACTGAGATTAGGCATTTTACAAGAAAATGATAAGATCGCTAATTTTAGTATAAAGTGTCCGAGGTCAACCTGAGAGACAAGCGTGAGAACCGTACCGCTTGTCATTGAACTGCTAAAAATCAAACTGATGTACGCCTGAATCTCGTTGACCCAAGCTAAGCCTACAAGATAGCCTCAGAGTATGGAAGTATGCCCCGTATTCATAGACGAGACTGGCGTTCTGTCAGGCCCCGTCGCTAAACAGCCGATTTTCGGGATCGGAGCGCTTATGGTTCCCGATACCCGTGAGATTACCGACAGCCTCTATCGCCTCCACTTCAATTTTATCAGTGATCGAATGAGGGCGCGCAACGACGTTCGCAGAGCGGTTCAACTTCGTGCCGAATCCCCTACATTGAAGGAGGTGGATCGCATGATGTGGTCCACAAGACATCACGAATACAAATTCACCGAGGTTACCCGCTTCAACCTCCAGCAGTATATAGACATCCTAAACATATATTTTTCATTCACTGGGATGGAATTTCATGCCCTCATAATAGATAGGAACGATCCGAATTTCGGCTTGGACATCTGGAACAACGATGAATGGATAGCATACGCTAACTTTGCGAGGTCTCTGATTGATAGGAGCATTACAAGGGACGTGTTCGCCATAGTGGATTTGCAAGGCAAGCCTGACAGATCTCCCGAACATCTGGAGGACATTCTGTGTTCGACAAAATCGGTCAAGGGATGTCTGAGGGCCACTTCCGACATGTCCATCTACTTGCAGATAGTGGACGCGTTTCTTGGATGTGTCCAATTCGACTGGAAGGATCAAAGAGATTTTTATCCGGAAATTTCCAGAAGGGCGCAGGAGAAACGGATGCTGGTTGATTTCGTAAAGGGAAGACTGGGTATTAGGAGTGAAGAGCCATTCATAGAAGACGGTCAGTCTTTCAAATCCTGGGGAGGAAAATCCTCATTCACAATACGGAAGTGGGAGTGGTGAGCGAAGAAGAGAAGCGCGGCTATGTCCGGCGGCCATCCCGTTAGCGGGAAGTCCGTTACCCGACCACTCCGCGCTTACCATTATAACATAGCCTGAACACGATATATTTGTCAATTTTTCCTGGGTAGCGTTTCCTCTTTGGTGGTTGAATCTGCGACATCGCGTGAGGATGCGTATTTTGAGAATCCAAGGACCGTGTGAGCCAGCCTTCCACCTGAAAGGAAACGCTACCTTTTCATACTCAACGCAAGACGCCATTTCGAGACACCTCCGAAAGCGAGAAGACCAATTGACCTACTGGACACAACCCCAACTCGCCTCCATCCACAAGATGCTCAATCCCCGCTCCATAGCCGTCGTCGGCGCCACCGAGCGTATGCAGTACGGAGGCCGCTTTCTGCGCTCTGTCATGCAGGCCGGAGACCACGTAAGCATCTATCCCGTCAACCCTCGCTACGACGAGCTGCTCGGACTCCCTTGCTATCCTAGCGTAACCGACCTGCCCGAAGGCCCTGACGCCGTCGGCATCATCGTGCCCTATCACCGCGTCATACCTGTCCTGCGCGAGAGCGCTGAGAAAGGAGCGGGCTCAGGCATAATAATATCAGCCGGTTTCTCTGAGCGTGGCGTCGAGGAACGCCGGCAACTTCAACTCGAACTCGGAAATGTGGCCCGCGATACCGGTGTCCGCGTCTCTGGCCCAAACTGCCTCGGACTCGCCAACGTCAAGGACGACATCTGGGCATGTTCTTCGTCCTCCCTCAGTGGGATGCAGCTCAAGAGCGGCAACATCGGACTTGTCTGCCAGAGCGGCGCCTCCGCTTTCGGCCCGTTCCTCTCCCGCGCCATAGGGCGCGGTATTGGGTATTCCTACATCGTTTCCACCGGCAACGAGGCCGACCTCGAAGCCGCCGATTTCGTCCGCTACCTGCTGGACGACGACGACACTAAGGTCATAGCCCTGTTCATAGAGGGCTTCAAGGACGCCCGAAAGTTCATGGAAGTCGCTCGACTCGCCGCTGAAAGAGGCAAGCCCATCGTCGCCGTCAAGATAGGCCGCTCCGATGTCGGAACCCGCGCCGCCCGCTCTCACACCGCCGCCCTCACAGGCTCCGACGACGCCTACGAAGCCGCATTCAGACAGTACGGCGTCACCCGCGTCCACGACTGGGACAAGCTGCTCGAAGTGGCGCAGCTCCTCGCCGACAGTCCTCCCGTAAGACAGCTAGGAATTGCCCTGGTCTCCCATTCAGGCGGCGTGTGCTCACTCACTGCCGATAATCTCGGCGACGCCGGTCTCGATTTGCCGGAACTCTCCGAACCTGCCCGCGACGGCATAAACGAAATTCTCGAAGGCTTTGGCTGGGCCGCCAACCCCGCCGACATTACCGGACACGCCAGCAGGGAAACCGTCGAGCCGATAATGGAGCGCATGATCACCGAGCCAGAAGTAGGCGCGCTGCTTGTCGCAAGCTCCGCGGGCGAAGACCAGGCCAGGCGCATAATCAACGTGCGAAACAGGCACGATAAGCTCGTCGCATTCCTCTACACCGGAAACGAACTCGGAGCGTCCGGTGGACTCGAGTTACTCAAGGACGCCCGCGTCCCCGTATTCCACAGCCCCCAGAACCTCGCGTCCGCCGTGCGCCAGCTGCACGACTACTACGACTGGCGCGACAGCCGCGCCGAAGCCGGATTCGCCGCGCTACCCGAAATGTCTCCCGAACAGCGAGCCGCGGTCGCCGGCCTGAGATCGTCCGACCGCTCCGCGCTTACCGAACACGAGGCAAAGTGGGTCCTCGAAAAATGGGGGATACCCACCACCCAGGAAAGCCGCGCCTCCGACGCCGATGATGCGGTGGAAGCCGCCCGCGAAATCGGCTATCCGGTTGTCCTGAAAATAGAGTCTCCCGACATACTCCACAAGACCGAGATAGGCGCGCTCGCCGCCGGACTCTCCGACGAGCGCTCGGTGCGAGAAGCATACGACCGGATAATGAACAACGTCGCCGCCCACGCTCCCGACGCCGATGTTAAAGGCGTCCTGGTTCAGGAAATGGTCGCCGACGGAGTGGAGGTCATCGTCGGGGCGACCTACGACTCCCAGCTTGGCCCCGTCCTTCTCTACGGACTTGGAGGTATATTCGTCGAAGCCCTGCGCGATGTGTCACTGTGCCTGTGTCCCATAACCCGTCTCGACGCGCGAGAGATGATAGCCGAGGTCGCCGGTAGTCGTCTGCTCCAGGGATTCCGGGGCAGACCCAAAGCCGACGTCGAAGCCCTGGCCGATACTCTGGTCAGCGTATCCCACCTGGCCGCCCACTTGGAGGGCGCAATCGCCGAACTCGACATCAACCCCCTCGCAGTTCTGCCCGAAGGCCGGGGCGTAAAAGCCCTCGACGCCCTCATAACCTTGCGAGCCGGCCATGCTTTGTGAAACTCGGTCAAGTCCGACGGGGCTTATAGCGAGCATCCACGAAATCCCACAACAGCCGATCATCCCCACTCGGGATCTCAAGGGTTAGGCAAATATGCGGTCAGCTATGAATACCGATCAACAAACCCCCTCTCCCTTGACCAACTCTCAAGGGTAGGCAAAAATCCCCTCTCCCTTGACGGCTCACAAGGGTAGGCAAAAGTCCCTTCCCCCTTGATGGGGGAAGGTTAGGATGGGGGTGATTCCTCAACTGCAAGCGCGAACACTTCCAGTGCCTACCCCTCTCAGTCCCCACCCGGAATAGCCACTTTGTGCATCTCCTCCAATCCCCAATTCGTAATTCCAAATTGCTAATTTCCAATCCCCTAATACGCCTCCCACTTCACCTCCGAATCTGTTTTCAGATCATCCTCCGCCCACTTCACCATCCTCCAGATCGTGTCCGTAGCCCGCGACATGGCCTGCAAATCCGATGCGCTCACTTCCCCCGAGCGAAGATCCTTCAAGCCATCCTCCATTATCTTGACCAGATGGCCGGCGCCTGCCTCCTTCAGTCGTCTGGCCGCTCGGCGCCTCCTCGAATTCGAGCGTCTGCCTGCCTCCCGCCACTCTGCCGCCTCTGGGTCATGCGCGAAGCAATACCCTGAAGCCCCAACCCGATCCGACCCACATACCTCTCCGTTGCGCTTCGTCGCCGGACACGGCTCATCCTTCCGCGCTATATGTTCTCGCTCCATTTCCATCATCTCCCTCTGCAACTCAAACCATTGCATAACTTACCGTCACACCCGCGAAGGCGGACCTTTGCACAACCACCGTCATTCCCGCGAAGGCGGGAATCCAGGGGTGGAGGGGTGACCCGCTCAGCCATGAATTCACGAATTTACACACCCACTCAGTTCTTCAAATCGAAATTGAACCAGGTTACGCAAAGGTCTCCGAAGGCGGGTATCCAAGGGGGCGGCACAGGTATTGATTTGGTCCACCGACCAAATTGGTACCGCGTCAGTTCCCCAATTCAGTGTTGCGAATATCAGTTCTCTTTGATAATATAAGTAATCATCAAGTTGCGTCAAGAGGAACCTGGAAACTTTAAGTCGTCGTATCTGTATCTTTTTCAAATACACAGACTGCCGGAGGCGTACATAGGAAGAGACATAAATACTCGCTTATAAACCTTGCACAACCCGACCGCACAAAATTCTCCCATAGCTAAATCTAGGCTTCTCAAAGCTAGTTCCAGCCAAAACCCTCACCTGAACCCCACCTGAACCCCACCTAGACATCACCAGAACAATCATAAATCCAGATATATGTATTCTCGCATTCCCGGATACAACATCGAGCTTAAGCCTCCTCTCCAATCAAGGGCTCACAAGTGCAGGTGAATCCTTTCCGAAAGACGATTGCATAAGTCCCCAGCCCCGCTTATTCGTCATTCCCGCGAAAGCGGGAATCCAGGGGTGAGGATGTCCTGCGACTGCCGCTATTCCACTTATGTAATTTTCTCCCTTTCCGAAAATCAACTTGACGCTCTCACAAGCCGTCTGTATAATCTCTGATTACTGCTGAGTCGGATGGTTGACGTGGCGCCAACGCCCAATCAACTCAACTGTCCCGCTCACTGCACCAGACGACCATCCGGTCGCACAGCACATTAACAACTGAATCCTGTCTCTTAGTAACAGCAATTTTATCGTTAGATAGGCCCCAATGTGGGCCAAGTTACTAAGGGTCGACGGTGGATGCCTAGGGGCCAAGGGCCGAAGAAGGGCGTGGCAAGACTGCGATAAGCCCCGGTGAGCTGTCTAGCAAGCTTAGCCGGGGATTCCCGAATGGGGAAACCCCCTTTGGGTCATACCAAAGGACTCGCTCTGCGAGAGGTAAGCGGGTGAACTGAAACATCTAAGTAACCCGAGGAAAGTAAATCAACCGAGACTCCCTGAGTAGTGGTGAACGAAAGGGGAAGAGCCCAAACCTGGCTGGCTTAGTGGTATGAGAGCCTATGTCTGTCAGGTGTTGTAACGTGCGTCCGCTCCATTCTCAGTAGGGAGCAAGGAGTAAGAAATCCGCCGCCTAGCCGAACGTTCCTGGAAAGGACGATCATAGAGGGTGAAAGTCCCGTAGGCGAAAGGCAGCGGACTCCTGATGTGTCGTTGAGTACCACGGGACACGTGAAATCTTGTGGGAAGCTGGGGAGACCACTCTCCAAGGCTAAGTACTCTTGGCCACCGATAGTGAACCAGTACCGTGAGGGAAAGGTGAAAAGTACCCCAGAAGGGGAGTGAAATAGACCTGAAACCGTTGACCTACAAGCCGTGGAAGGCCGTCTTGGACGGTTGACTGCGTGCCTATTGAAGAATGAGCCGGCGAGTTAATCTTTGCAGCAAGGTTAAGGGATACGAGTCCCGGAGCCGAAGCGAAAGCGAGTCCGAATAGGGCGTCGAGCGGCCTTGAGCCGCGATGTTGTTTGGATTAGACCCGAAACCGGGTGAGCTACCCATGGCCAGGCTGAAGCTCGAGTAATGTCGAGTGAAGGGCCGAACCCGTGTCTGGTACAAAAGGCTGGGATGAGTTGTGGGTAGAGGTGAAATGCCAATCGAACCCGGAGATAGCTGGTTCTCCCCGAAATGTATTTAGGTACAGCCTCAACGATAGTCTGAGGGAGGTAGGGCACTGGATGGGCTAGGGGGCGTGAGCCTACCAACCCCAACCAAACCACGAATGCCCTTAGATGTTTCTTGGGAGTGAGTCAGTGGGGGATAAGCTCCATTGGCGAAAGGGAAACAGCCCAGACCGCAGGCTAAGGTCCCTAAGTGTGAACTAAGTGTGAAAGGAAGTGGGATTCCCAAAACAGCTAGGAGGTTGGCTTAGAAGCAGCCACCCTTTAAAGAGTGCGTAATAGCTCACTAGTCGAGGGATCCTGCGCCGAAAATGTAACGGGGCTAAAGTTCACCACCGAAGCCGCGGATCCGCAACTTGCGGATGGTAGGGGAGCGTTGCCAGGGCATCGAAGCCGAGGTGTGAACCTCGGTGGAGCGCTGGGAAGTGAGAATGCCGGCATGAGTAGCGTTAATTCTGGTAAGAATCCAGAACGCCGAAAGTCTAAGGTTTCCTACGCAACGCTGATCGTCGTAGGGTAAGTCGGGCCTAAGCCGTAGCGTACAGCGAAGGCGATGGACAGCAGGTCAAAATTCCTGCACCACTGATTTCTCGTTATAAAGCAGAGGAGGGACGCGGAAAGGTAGGCGCCGCGCGCGATTGGATACCGCGCGTTTGGCCTTGAAGGCCATGCCGGAGTAGGCAAATCCGCTCCGGCGCACGAGCTGAGGGGGCCGAAAATCTTAGGGCCAGAGCCCTGGGAAATGCCGCTGAACCTATACCGCCAAGAAAAGCTTCGCTGCCAGAGAATTTGGTGTCCGTACCGCAAACCGACACTGGTAGACTGGGGTAAAAGTCCCGAGGCGTTCGAGTGAACCCTCGTTAAGGAATTCGACAACTTGGCCCTGTAACTTTGGGAGAAAGGGTGCCCGTGGGGTGCAACCGCACAGCCGGTGAAGCCTTTGCGGGCCGCAGTAAAGAGGCCCAGGCGACTGTTTATCAAAAACACAGGTCTCTGCAAAGCCGAAAGGCGAAGTATAGGGGCTGACGCCTGCCCAGTGCCGGAAGGTTAAAAGGAGGGGTTCGGACGTAAGTCCAAAGCTCTGAATTGAAGCCCCGGTGAACGGCGGCCGTAACTATAACGGTCCTAAGGTAGCGAAATCCCTTGTCGGGTAAGTTCCGACCCGCACGAATGGCGTAACGACCTGGGCGTTGTCTCAACGAGGGGCTCGGTGAAATTGCAAGACCCGTGAAGATGCGGGTTACCCGTGGCAGGACAAAAAGACCCCGTGGAGCTTTACTGTAGCTTGGCAGTGGACTGGAATTATGAATGTGTAGGATAGGCGGGAGACTGTGAAACTGCGACGCCAGTCGTGGTGGAGTCGTCCTTGAAATACCGCTCTTTTATCGTTTCGGCCCTAATCCACCGAAAGTGGAGACATTGCCAGGTGGGCAGTTTGACTGGGGCGGTCGCCTCCTAAAAGGTAACGGAGGCGCACAAAGGTTCCCTCAAGGTGGATGGAAATCACCTTTAGAGTGTATTGGCATAAGGGAGCTTGACTGTGAGACCTACAAGTCGAGCAGAGACGAAAGTCGGTCAAAGTGATCCTACGGTTCCGTGTGGAAGGGCCGTGGCTTAACGGATAAAAGCTACCCCGGGGATAACAGGCTTATCTCGCCCAAGAGTTCACATCGACGGCGAGGTTTGGCACCTCGATGTCGGCTCGTCGCATCCTGGGGCTGAAGAAGGTCCCAAGGGTCCGTCTGTTCGCCGGTGAAAGCGGCACGCGAGCTGGGTTCAGAACGTCGTGAGACAGTTCGGTCTCTATCCGCCATGGGCGCAGGAAATTTGAGGAGAGCTCTCCCTAGTACGAGAGGACCGGGAGGGACAGACCTCTGGTGTACCGGTTGTTTCGCCAGAAGCACCGCCGGGTAGCCATGTCTGGATGCGATAAGCGCTGAAAGCATCTAAGCGCGAAGCCAACTCCAAGATTAGATTTCCCAAATATCAACTTAGGTTGTGAGTAAGGTCCCCGGGAGACTACCGGGTAGATAGGCCGCAGGTGTAAGGCGGGCAACCGCCTCAGCTGAGCGGTACTAATCGACCGAGGACTTGGCCCACATTTGGGCTTATCTGACAATAACGCTTTACTAAGAGAATAATTACAGGATTCAGCAAAATCACAGCCGATAGCTATCAGGGCGATGTTTCCACACCTGACCCCTGGTAGCTGAAGGCCACCACAACGTCGCGGGGTGGAGCAGCGGCAGCTCGTTGGGCTCATAACCCAAAGGTCGCAGGTTCGAGTCCTGCCCCCGCTACCAGACATACCAAAGATGCCCGCCAATCCAATGGCGGGCATCTTCTATATATGGCTGAATGACCTTGCATAGCTTTCCTGAGATGGAGGAGATGAATACCCCTCAGCATGAAGACATCCTGAAAGAGTTGCTCTGCCAATTCTATGACAGGAAACTTATAAACAATGTCTATCGAGGCCACTACGCTGAGTGTATGATTAGACTCGCCCTAGGTGAATCAATATATGGACCTTGGCAACTGAGCTATGATTGGGCTCCTTGGGATTTGGAAAGCGGGGATGGTCGTATCCGAATACAGGTGAAGCAGTCGGCGGCTCGGCAGACTTGGAGTGACGATTCAACTTTTATCACTAGCAACAGACCTGTCTTTGGTATCGAACCCAAAAGTAATTACTATCCTTCAGACGGGACTGCATTTATCGAACTGAGACATCCTCGCCGTCTGGCAGACATTTATATCTTCGCTTGGCATCCAGAGTCAGATCGGCGTATAGCTGACCACCGCTGTGTTGATCAATGGCGCTTCTTGGTAGCCCCTGAGCCTGATTTACCACCAGGTCAGAAGACCATTGGCCTCAACCCGCTCAGAAAGTATGCGACAGAGGTAGGATACAGTCAGTTGGCTGAAACTATAGACCATATTGTTTCCAGTCTGACGGATTTGAAGCGCGATTCCGAATAAATGCGATTGAGTGGAGTGCCAGAGACTAGAAAGTGCATTCAACTTCCCAATACCTCGACAACAACAGCCTCCGCCTCCACTACCTCGACTACGGAAGCGCCGACCTACCCCCGATGCTGCTGCTCCACGGGATGCGCGACTCCGCCCTGAGCTGGGACATCTTCGCCCGCGCTATGTCCGGCGAGTACCGCGTCCTATCCCTCGACAGCAGGGGACACGGCGACAGCGACCGCGCCGGACCCAACGGCTACCGCTTCGACTACTATACCTCGGACGTAGAAGCCCTCGCCGACAACCTCGGTCTCCGCGACATGATTATAGTCGGCCACTCCGCCGGCGGCAGGTACGCCTGGAGCTACGCCATCGGGCATCCCGACCGCGTCCGCGCGCTCGTCATAGTGGACATAGACCCCGATCCATATAATCCCCAGACCGCCAGCGACCTCCGCGCCAGCGTGGCCGAACCCGAGTCCTGGCCCACTGAGGACCAGTTCCTGGACTACCTCAAGACTCGCCGGATTCACACCCCTGAAGACGCGCTCAGAAAGCAGGTCCCGGCCATCACCACCCAAACCCCGGACGGCAAATACATTTGGAAGGCCGACATGAGAATAGTCACCGAGTACGAGCGCCCCGACCTGTGGGAATCCTGGGGCCGCATATCATGTCCCGTCCTGCTAGTGAGAGGCCGGCAGAGTGCCCTCCTGACTCACGAGATGGCTGTGAAGATGAGGGAAGCGCTGCCGATTTCACGTATGCGGCTGGCAGAGCTGGAGGGCGGCGGCCACTGGTTCTACCAGGATTTCCCCGAAGCCTTCGAGATAACCGTGCGTTGGTTCCTCGACGACCTCGTGACCGCGCGCCCTCGTTGAGGAGAGGCTAATGCTAACGCTTGCCTATGCGGGCTGAAGCGTTCTGTGAGTTGTGGAGCGACGGACTTCGGCAGAGCGCGCCATCGCTCCCGACACCATCCGCGCCGCGCCCTCAACCGACAGGCGGTTCATGTTCACCGTCATGTCGTACCGAGTACTGCTGAGCGGATCCGCTCCAATCAGGTTTTTGTGCATGGATACGAACTCCCTGTCCGACCGCCTCAGAATCCTGAAGGCGTCCTCCATCGTCACGCCCTCTTCGAACTGGGCCTTCTGCGCGCGCAACTCGAGCGACATATCAACGAAAACGTGGAACGTCGGTCGGTCGTCCGGCATGAAAAGCGGCGCGCCGTATTCATGGAGTACGGCGGGAGCGTCCGCTACCGACTCTCGTATCACTGACTTCATTCCTGTCAGGTATTCCTCTTTCGTCAGGAAGTCGAAGGGCTCCGACTCTAGGTAGTACTCGGTAGGGAACACTCCCATATAGTCCGCTGAGTAGTCCAATGCGCCGTACCGCTCCCACGGCGCGATCATCGCTCTCAGAAATCGCGCCCAGACCGAAGTGTAAGAGGCTTCCAGAGCCCGTATCTCGCCGACCGAACGATCCAGCCTTTCGGAAAGGCTCTCAACGATGTTCCTGTCGAAGAACTTCGCCTTGATCAGCCGCGCGATCTCAGCCGCCACTACCTCAGAACCACTTCCCGGAAGTCCGGTGACCGTTACGATAGGAGATAGTGACCCCTGCGACGCGGTTGGTGGAAGCTTTCGGCTGTAGTAGTCCGCCGACTGAAGAACGAGCGTCGTCGCTCGAAGCCTGCTGCCGTTCATCGCCGTGCACATATACGCTTCGCTGATGGGAGCAAATCCCAGCCTCGTGAATAGGCGCAGAGCGGTAATGTTTTCCTGAGGGATACTCACCCAGGCCTGCTCAACATTGTATTCGTAGAAGATTCGGTCCAGCAATTGAATTGCCGCGGACGCGCCGTAGCCTCGCTGCCACAGATCGCGGCGTCCTACGAGCAGCGACATCTCCACGTCTCCATGCTCGTCGAAAACGGCCTGACACTCCCCAATATGTCCCTCGTCGCTGGCGTATATCGAGAATATCAAGTGACCGCGATTGTGGTCGAAGACTCTCTCCCAGTCCTGATTAGTCGCGTTGAGCATCAGCGTCGGCTCGTATCCACGGTGAACAGGATCGCCGCAAGCGTAGTGCCCGAACCAGCGAGACGCTACTTCTTCATCGTTCAGCCAGTGGGAAATCCGCTTCACATCCTCTCGCGTTACGTGTCTTAGTTGAACTGTCGGCAGCATTATCTGTCTCCTCCTCCTATCTCACAAGGCTCCGGCCGGCGGAGCCTCTTCCATCCGCTATTCCAGTTCTATTGCATTCGCTCGATTGCGGTACTCTCTCGTGCCGCCGTTAAGGCGCGCGCAACCTGCTGAAGTCGCCGCGCCATCACTTCTGATAGTGACCGCATGATTCGGAATCCCACATCCGGGTTTAGCTCCATCGCTCTTCTCAACAGCGATGCCCTGATGGACAGCAACTGAGTCGGCTCCCATGCGGTCGCGGACAGCGTATATCGGTAAGGTTCGACCAACGCCGACCATCCCACAACTTCGTCAGGCTGGCAGAAAGCGATTGTTGCCGCCCCGATCTGGGATTTTTTTCGGCGGTCTCTCAGGCTCTTTTGCAACGCTATCCTTCCACTGGTAACTATGTAGATGTGTTCCGCCCTCTGACCTTCGGTGAATAGAGGGTCGCCTTCGGCCATGCTGGTATTGGTGCATATGATTGCTATGCTCGACAGTTCTGCATCATTCAGTCCACTGAGCAGTTCGCAGTCTCTGAGAGGGAAAATCGTATCTATCATAAAATATAATGCCCTTATCTCTAAACATGATAGTTAGTCTGGATAAGAGGATAGAGGGATAAGTTCGGTCTGTCAACATTGTGCGTCAAAGTACAAGTCGCCCCTCCAATATGTTGAGTTGGAGGGGCGATTCTGGGCCTAATAGGCCCGATAATTTGCATACCGGCGTGTCGGATCAGACCTCGCTTACTACCAACCCAATCGTGGCGCTGAGACCATCGAAACTCTGGAGTTCGGTATGGGCGTTCTCAGGCGGCGAAGTCTTGACTAGCTCGGAGCTCAGCGTCTCCTGCCTCACATATTCACCGTGCCCCGCCAGCAGGTCATCCAGGTCATCGCCGGTGTAGTAGGTGACTATATGGTCCGCTATGTCGAACCCGGCGTCCCGCCGCATATTCTGAATGCGATGCACGAGTTCTCGCGCCTGGCCTTCGAGAAGCAGGTCGGGAGTGACGTTTGTGGTAACCGCCACAGTGTAACCGGCGTCCGTGGATACACTCAGTCCCGGCTTGTCCTCGGTTGTTACCAGGACGTGTTCGGGTTCAAGCTCGAACTCACCCAGTGAGACTTTCTGTCCGGTGCTCACCGAGGCCGCTACCTGAGCGGGATCCGCGTCCGCGAGAGCCTGCCGCACGTCGCCGACTCTCCTGCCATACAGCGGGCCGAGCAGGGGCAGGTTAGGCTGAACGACGTACTCGATGAGATCAGTCTCATCGGCGACTTCTATCGTCCGCACGTTGAGCTCGTCCAATATCTGTGGCGTGGCGGATGGCAGCAGGTCGCGCTCGGAGGTCGAGCGTGTCCTTACCAGCACTCTTTCGAGAGGCTGGCGAACCTTGATCTGCGCCCTGCTGCGCGCGGCGCGTCCCATTGACGATACTCGCTGCGCCAAGCGCGTTACCTCGTTCAGCCGTTCGTCCACCAGCGACAGGTCGGCGGCCGGATAGTCTTCGAGGTGGACGCTCTCGCGTGAGTAGTTGACAAGGTTGCGGAACATCGCGTCCGTGACGAATGGAATCACTGGAGCCAGCAGCTTGGTCAGCGTCAGCAGAACGTCGTAGAGCGTGACGTACGCCGATAGCTTGTCGGTTACGTCTTCGCCGGAATCGGAGCCATTCCTGCCATCCAGCAGACCACTCTTCCAGAAGCGGCGGCGGCTGCGGCGCACGTACCAGTTGGACAGCGACTCGACGAAGTCCTCCGCGCGCCGCGCCGCGCCGTCCGGGTCGAAGTTCTCCAGGCTGTGAGTAACGTCCGCTATCAACTGATGCAGTTCGGACAGTATCCACCTGTCCAGGTCGGGACGTTCGGACACCGGCGGCGGTTCGACGGCGGTGGGGTCGAAACGGTCAATGTTGGCATACGTCACGAAGAAACTGTACACGTTCCAGAGCGGTATGATGAACCGCCTGCGTACTTCGTCCGCGGTGCTGAATCCGAAGTTGATGTTATTTGCCGGGTGGTGTCTTGCGAACGTCCAGCGCATCGCGTCAACGCCCATGCTCTCTGCTGCGTCCTCGAACCAGATTGCGTTGCCCTGTGACTTGTGCATCTCTTCGCCGTTCTCGTCGCGCATCAGCGCGTAGCTGAACACCAGCTTGAACGGCTCGGTCTCCTGCATCACTGCGCCCATCGTCAGCAGGCTGTAGAACCAGTTTCTGAACTGGCCCGGGAAGCTCTCGGATATCCAGTCGGCGGGGAACCACTCCTTCCAGTAGTCCGGGTTGTTTCTGAATTCCAGGGTCGAGAACGAAACGATTCCGGCGTCGAGCCAGGGGTTGCCTACGTCTCGGATTCGGGACAGCTTCTGGTCGCAGCCGTTGCACTGGATCTTCACGGCGTCAATCCATGGGCGGTGAGGGGAGTGGCCCTCGAACTCGTCCCAGCCCTCCACTGCGCGCTCGCACAACTCGTCCTCCGATCCCATTATCTCGAACGTGTTGCAGTCCGAACACTTATAGATCGGCAGCGCGAGGCCGTAGTAGCGCTTCTTGGAGATCATCCAGTCGTCCATGTTGCGCAGCCAGTCCAGTTCGCGCGCCTTTCCAAACTCCGGCACCCAGCGGATGTTCCCGGTGACGCGCATGAGCAGGTCGCGGATGGGGTCCATCCTGATGAACCACTCATCCACAAGCCGGAATACCAACTCGGTCCCGCATCTCCAGCAGACCGGGTAGCGGTGCGGGTAGGGTTCCACGTAGTAGAACATTCCCTTCTCGCGCAGGCTGTCGTAGATGGGTTCGTTCACGTCGAACACGCTCATGCCTGTCAGCCAGTCGAAGCCGTCAACGAACACGCCCTCTTCATCGAGCGGCGCGATCACCGCAAGGTCGTGTTCCCTGCCCAGCGCGAAGTCTTCTTTACCCGCGCCAGGAGCGGTGTGGACTATGCCCGTGCCTTCGCTCTCGGAAACCTCGTCCCATTCGAGGACGACGTGGCGGACGCCTTCCTGCGCGGGCAATTCGTCAAAGGGGCCCCTGTATTCGAGGCCGGCGAGTTCGCCGCCTGTCATCTCTTCCAGCACTTCGTACTCGCCTCGCAGGACGGACAGCCTGCCCTTGACCAGGTAGAGTACATCGTCGCCGTTCCTGACCTTCACGTAGGTGAGTTCGGGGTGGACGGCAGCCGCCACGTTGGAGGAGAGTGTCCACGGTGTGGTCGTCCACACTAGCAGTGCCTCGTTGTCCCGACCCACAAGTGGGAACTTGACGAACAGGCCCGGGTGGACTATCTCGACGTAGCCCTCGGTCACTATTTCGTGTTCGGACAGACCGGTGCTGCATCGCGGACACCAGGGCATGACGTCGGTGCCTTCGTACACTAGTCCCTTTTCGTGGCACGTCTTGAGGAAGCGCCAGATTGTGTAGTTATTCTCGTCCGACTTGGTGTGGTACGAGTTGTCCCAGTCCATCCAGTAGCCCAGCCGCTTGGACTGCTCGGTGATGACGTCGGCGAAACGGTCAACACGCGCCTTGCACAGTTCCACGAACTCTCCGACGCCGAACTCCTCGATGTCCTTCTTGGACTTGAAACCGAGTTCCTTTTCGACCTCGACCTCAATCCACAGGCCCTGGCCATCGTAGCCATTCTGGAATCGCTGGCGGTAGCCCTGCATATTGCGGAAGCGCAGAAACAGATCCTTGTAGCTGCGGCCCCAGGCGTGATGCACACCCATAGGGTTGTTCGCGGTGATCGGCCCGTCTATGAATGAGTAGGTTTTCGCCGCGTTCTCGTTACGCTTGCGATACTTCAAGGGAATGTCGCGCTCGTTCCAGCTTTCGATAGTCTCCTGCTCCAGGGCGACGAAATCAACTCTTGAGCTCACCGGATCAAACATTGTTGCACCTCCATAAATAAAAACTCCCGTCCCTGAATAGAGGGACGGGAGCGTATTCTTCAGAATAGCCGGATTCCCGCGGTACCACCCGGATTTCCGCCAACAGGCGGACTCTCAGTCCCGGCGGCCATAAGGCGACCGGGCCGCCCTTTTAACGTTGGGCGATGTCGTCGGAATCTACTTGCCGCCTGCGGCGGTGTTCGGTCCGAAGCTCGGGAGGGATATTCGGAATGCTTTCCGGCGCCTGCTCTCAGCTAACCAGGCTCTCTGAGCCGGGGAATGCCTTCCTACTCGTCTCCGTCTTAGCCGTGCGTATGTTCTTTGTCGAGTCATATCAGCTTAGTCAAGCTGATTTATCGCTGTCAAGGCATTAAGCCAGCGACACCGATTCCAGGCTTATCTCGACGCCGGCGAGGGCGCGTGAGATTGGGCAGCCGTTCTTGGCGGTCTCAGCGGCCTCGGCGAACTGATCGGCGGTGGTGCCGGGGACGTTTCCGCTGACGCTGAGCACGCTGGTGGTCACGGTCGGGGCGCCGTCAACGAAGTCGAACGTCACGCTTGCGCTCACGTCCAAGCTGTCGGGTGGAGTACCGGCTTGGGTGAGTACATTGGACAGCGCCATGCTGTAGCAGGATGCGTGGGCGGCGGCTATCAACTCTTCGGGGCTGGTGTTGCCCTGAGCATCTTCGTCTCGGCGCGTGGGAAGCGTCACATCCAGATCGGTGAAAGTGCCGGAGGTTACTGCGGTCACCTTTCCTCCACCCTCTGTCACGCTGCCCGTCCATACCGACCTTGCGGTTCTTACTGCTGCCATTATGTTTCCTCCTCTGGGAGTATGTTTACTGACGATAGCGGGCGGCGCAAGCGCAGCCGACGCCCGCCGCGCTCAATTGTAGCAGTTTGGAAGGGGTGATGTGTTTTCGGATTTTGGGATCCGACTGAGTATGCAGGGGAGTGTACGCTCACTGCTGGAACAGGTTACCGAGGTCTTGACTGCCGTGAACAACCCGAAGGATTTCCACACCGTCCTCGATTGGGCGGTAAACTATTATGTAACCGGATCTAGGCACGGTGAAACTTCTGTGGTCTTTTCCGAATCTGGGACGGGCTACTCCGAGGTAGGGATAATCCGAAAGCAGATTGAATCGCTCTGAAATCCGCTCGACGAAGCGTAGCGCGTTATCAATGTCAAATTGGGCGATGTAGTCGTGAATCCGCTGTAAGTCGTCCCGGGCGGCAGGCGTGACATGGTATCCGCTCACTGTTCCTTAACTCTAAGAGCGGCGTTCCGGCGCCGAAGGTCGTCAATCACTTCTTCGCCGGGAATCAGCATACCCGCATCCGCTTGCTCTGTGCCTATTCGCACCCGTTCACACATATCGGCCAACTCGCGTTCCAGGTCTGGATCAAGCCTTTCCAGGAGGCCAAGCGCCGTACTTATCACATCGTCGGCTGAGGAATATGGTCCTGAATCCATCTTGCGACGTATCCATTCCTGGTTATGTTCGCTTATTGAAATATCCATGTCATACCCGATCCTCTCAGATTTCCATGCTGTGACAGCGCGAGAAACCGGGGGCATCGGCGCGGGAATTCTGCGCCGACGCTCCCATATCATTGACTGTATTCTAGCCGACGCGCTCGAATATAGTGGCTACGCCCTGGCCGCCGCCTACGCACATTGTTACGAGGCCGAGGTTCTGGTCCCGGAGTTCGATTTCCTCTAACAGCTTGACGGTCATGACTGCGCCGGTGGCTCCGACGGGGTGGCCGAGGCTGATTCCGCTGCCGTTGACGTTAGTCTTTTCGAGGTCGAGGTCGAGCTCCCTCATACAGTAGAGCGCCTGCGCGGCGAACGCTTCGTTCAGTTCTACGAGGTCAATGTCTTCGACCTCCATGCCCGCCTTGCCGAGCGCCTTCTGGACGGCTGGCACAGGGCCGATGCCCATGACGGCGGGCTCGACTCCGGCGACGCCCCTGGTGCGCCAGCGCAGCTTGGGGGTTAGGCCCAGTTCGGCGGCCTTGCGCTCGGACATCAGCACGACCGCGGCGGCTCCGTCGTTGATGCTGGATGCGTTGCCAGCGGTAACAGTGCCGTCCCTTTTGAACACGGGGCGCAGGGTGGAGAGCCGTTCAAGGCTGGTGTCGGCCCTGGGGCCTTCGTCCGCGCTGACCATAACCGGGTCGCCCCGGCGCTGGGGTACGGACACCGGGGTAATCTGGCCGTCGAAGCGTCCGCCTTCGATGGCGGCGACGGCTCGCTGGTGGCTGATGAGCGCGAGTTCGTCCTGGTCTTCGCGGCTGACACTGAATCGCTCCGCTACGTTCTCTGCGGTGACGCCCATGTGGTAGCGGTTGACCGGGCAGCCGAGGCCCTCGATCAGGCCGTCCCTCAGATTGCCGTCTCCCATGCGCAGTCCGTCGAATCGGACGTGGTATTCGAGCATGAAGGGGGCCTGGCTCATGTTTTCGGTGCCGCCCGCGACGGCTATGTCCACCTCGCCCGAGCGCACGAGCATGGCGGCCATGTTGATGGCCTCCAGGCCGGATGAGCACTGGCGGTTGACGGCGATGGTGGGCGTCTCCTCGGGTATTCCGGCGTTGAGGGAGGAGAGTCGCGCGGCGTATCCGGCCTCGGCGGCCTGTAGCGCGTTGCCCATGACGACTTCCTCAACCATGTCAGGCGAGATGTTGGCGCGCTCGAGGGCGGCCTTGATTGCGGTCGCTCCTAGGTCGGGCGCGGCGACATCCTTGAACGATCCGCCGAACCTGCCCATGGGTGTCCTGGCTCCGCTTACGATGACTGCGTTTTCCATTAACTTATCTCCTTGCTGGAACAGTGTGATCAGATCTGCCCCGATTATACGCTATTCTCGCCGTCTTCCAATCCTGTCTTGCGATTTACGGGTTGGCTGCTGTCTGGTATGCTTGCCGAACTTTCGGGCGCGACCGCCCAGCGAGAACATCCTCTTTGGACACTCAGGAGACGCAGACTCCCGCAACGGGACTGTCCAGATTCTTCAATGTACCTCCGGCGCTGAGGTATCCGAAGTATCGCGCCTACTGGCTCGGTATGCTGGCCTCGGTCGGCGGTTTCCAGGTGCTCATGTTCGCGCAGGGCTGGCTCACGTTCGAGCTTACCGGGTCTTACTTCTACCTAGGATCCGTCGGATTGGCCAATGCCTCGTCCGCGATTGCGCTCAACCTGTTTGGGGGGGTGTTCGCGGACAAGCTGGACAAGCGCAGGCTCATCATCGTAACCCAGCTCATAACCGCCTCGCTCATACTCTTGCTGGCCTTTCTGACACTGTTCGAAGTGGTGCAGGTGTGGCACATCATAGTTATCGCGTTCCTGTCTGGCGCGGTGAACGCCTTCAACCAGCCGGCACAGCAAGCGCTTTATCCACACTTGATAGACAGGAAGGTAATGATGAGCGCGGTGGCGCTCAACTCGGCCATCTGGCAGGGGACCCGGATAGTGTCTCCAGCGGTGGCGGGGTTCGTAATAAGCCTGACCAGCACCGCGGCCGCTATTTTTCTGGCGGGCGCGGGATTTATCACGATGGCTATCGTGATTTTCTTCCTGCGCATACCCAGGATAGAGTCTCGTTCCGGGACCAATCCGATGCAGGACATGGTAGAAGGCCTGAAGTTCATCGGCGGCAGCGCGGTGTTCTTGTTCCTGATAGGGATGACCTTCTTCAACAGCTTCTTCGGAATGGCGTACATCCCGATGATGCCGGCGTTCGCGAAGGACGTTCTGAGAGTGGGCGCGGACGGGCTGGGGGTGCTGATGAGCGTGGGTGGGGTCGGCGCTCTCGCGGTGACTATGGCGCTGGGCTCTATGGGTGGGTCTTCCTACCGCGGCCTGATGATCGTCGGAGGCGGCGCGGCGTTCGGTATCTCAGTCGCGGCGTTCGCGCTGACTTCGCAGTACGTAGGATGGTTCCCGCTCGCGCTGGTTCTCATGTTCATCATGGGTACATCTAGCGCGATCTACATGATCGCCATAATGAGTTCACTGCAACTGCTCGTGCCGGACAATATGCGCGGCAGGGTAATGGGATTCTACGGGATGACGTGGAACATCATGCCGCTTGGGGGGTTCCAGGCGGGCGTGATAGCTGAGTTCGTGGGAGTCCCGATTGTGGTGGCCATAGGCGGGACGCTGGTGCTGCTGTTCGCGCTTGGCCCTGCGATGATTAACAGGCAGGTACGAAATCTTGGCGTGATTCTCCAGGAGCGCGAGGCGAGGGTGGTCAATTAACAAGTCGCAGTGGCAAGTTTATGAACTCTATGTACAATAGTGACTTATATGAATGGGACGAAGCCAAGCGTCAATCAAATCTGACCAAACATTTAATTGATTTTGTGGATATCGAGAGGTTTGATTGGGATGCAGCCGTAATCGAATGGAATATCCGAAACTTTGAGTTGCGCTATACGGCTATCGGATATATCGGCTCCAGACTCCATTTCGTGGTCTATACTTGGAGAGACAATAGAAAGCGCATCATAAGTCTTCGAGTAGCAAGTAACGAGGAGCGAGAGCGTTATGCCCGATCTTAGACCCGATGATATTCCACTGACGCGAGAAGAAAATGCTGTTGTCAGGACAGGAATCGCCGCAGATCCGGACACATTCGAAGCGGATGAAGAGTGGTTCAAGCGCGCCCGTCCTGCAACCGAGGTGGAGCCCAAATTCGTCGAGCGTTGGCGTAAGAGTCGTTCCAGGGCCGTCGGGGTGGGGGACGACGAAAGTGCGACGTGAGTCAATAATCTACGCTTCTTGAGACTCGACGAACGTGGCCTCATGCAGAGGCGAGGATGGGGATTGCGCCCGCGAACGGCGTGAGCGAGCCAACCGAAGCCCAGGGTTGCGAAACCCAGCACATTGCTTCTCTGTCCCCTCGCTACACAAATAATACCCACCAGCTTTTCGCGGGGCCAGTGGGTATTATTTTGGTTTGGAGGGATACGCGATGAGTAGAGAACACGGTAATCTGAGGGCTACCACCATAGTTCACAATCAAGGTAATGGACTACTGTTGGTGAAGTATCACGGAGAGACTGGCTGGGCATTGCCCGGCGGTAGCATCCTGGCAGGGGAGGACCCGGCAGAGTGTGCCGCAATTGAGGTTGAAGAAACAGCAGGGGTGGAGATCACACAGCCAGTGTTTGTGACTCTTTATGACGGGGATGTAGATTATCATCAAGTCTTCCTGGCCGAAGGGTTTGGAGAACCCATGCCGAACCACGAGGAGATTGAAGATGCTATCTGGTGGGACGAAGTTCAGTCACTGCCGCTACAGCCGCACGTCACCGCTATTCTGGATGTTTTTCTGAGCCTCCCCGTTCCGGGTTCAGAGGAAGAGCCGCCTGTATCTCAGCCGTCAGTGGAGCATACACCAGAGCAAACCACCGCCAGATCACCAATCTGGATTTCAGTCATTGCAACACTGCGGACGTGGGCTGTCGTAGCTGCGCTGTTTATAGCGGACTGTCTGATCTGGGTGATGCTCCGGTTCCGTGCCAATGAACGAAGGGTTCGGCCCACCAAGCGAGTGACCTGGCCCAAGGGACTTAAGCAGGAACTGATGAAACACCAGGACAACACCTGTGTTTACTGCGGCCGCCGCCGAATTGCTCGCAACTTTCAAATCGACCACATGATTCCAGTAGTTCAAGGCGGGTCTAACGACATAAGCAATCTCCAAGTGATATGCGGTTTTTGTAACAGGAGCAAGGGAATCCAGACTGATCAAGAGTTCAGAGAACGCTACTCAAGACTTGTCCCGCCCACGCCGCTGACACCTCCTAGAAGACGTATTTCAGAAGCCGAATTCAAAGCAGAGACCCAACGGACCAGCCAAGCTGATAGTGTCGCGGAGTTTAGGAGGACGCGCTACATATCCCCCCGCGAGAAGATTCTTACAGGGAGTTTCATTACGGGTTGTGTAGTCGCGGGGCTGGTCGTGTGGGGTCTTGCTTCAATAGGGGCCGAAGGACTCTTGCTGTCAATTCCAGCGCTAGTTTTGGGTGGAGCAGTTGGCTTTGGTATCTGGCTAAGAGCCTACACGACAGGCGCCACCGCAGGGGATTAGGGAGATGAATCTGACATCAAGGCGCTAGCAGAAAAACATCCTGTGAAAATGCGAGAGTTTCTCGAGATGGACCATTCGAAATTGGACCGGGCGCGGACAATATATAGAAACAGGACATGGGCGGAGCGTGCCGAGAACAGGGACTTTGCGACAGACTTCCAAGCCCTTGCGCAGCATCCAGTCCTGACTGATGTGAGTCTGCCCACTCTGTGTTATGTGGCATACGACGAATTCTGCGCTGCACCCTAACTACCTCACCATCGGCATATCGTCCGTAAGAACGACCGTAATTATGCCGACACTCAACCTTCCAATAGAGTAGGACGCAAGTATTCGGTCCATGGATCTGTGGCCCCGTTATCTCTTATGCCGTCCACCAGAGCTGCCACGTCGCTACCGTGCCAGCCCGCGATGTCTTCGATATTAGCGTCGCCGGCAAGTGAGGCAAGCGCTTCCCGAAGCCTGTTCACGTATTCGACCGATTCACGTATTGCGGATTCACGGTCCTGGCGCGCCTTTATGACTTCGAGCCGCTCAAGCCAGTCAATTCCCTGCTGAACTCTATCGAAATCGTCCTCGCTGCCCCGGGCGGTAATGGTGGTCATGTCGGATCTTCCTTTGGATTATGTTGAGGAATTGTACCATATCTTTTCTTGAGGAAAGCGCGGGCGGCCTCCTGGTGACGCTTGATCTTGGCCTCGACATTCGGGACTGACTTCAATTCGCCTCTTTCGAGAGATTCCTCTATGGCCCGTTCTTCGTCGTCCAACTCAAGTGTTCCGGCTTCCGTCATTCTGATGACTTCGGCTGGTTTTCGGTAACTTTCCATGGTCACATCCCTGTGTTCTTGCTTCGGATTGGGCTTGTAAGGACTTTTGCAACTCTACCATGTACAATACCGTCCAGATTTTGCAAGACCAAATACCATTGCGAGCAAAACAATGCCATCGCGAGATATTTCCCAAGAGACACTGAGAGCGCAGGCCCGCATCATTGGCCTGGACATCGAAGGGGCCGAACTCGACAGCCTGGTGGAACGGACCAGGGCCGCGCTCGATGACATAGACGCTCTTGACGAGTTCGATCTTTCCGGTCATGAGCCTGCCATCACGTTCGGACACGCATCCGGGAAAGGCGACAGTCAATGAACGCTGATGAACTCTGCTTTCTATCCATCTCCGAGGCTGCCGGCCTGGTCGAGTCGCGGCAGCTTTCCCCCGTGGAATTGACGCGGGCGCACCTGGACCGCATTGAGCGGATAGAGCCGTCTCTGAACGCCTTTATAACGCTCCTCGCCGAGGAAGCCGCGCATAGCGCCGAGACTGCGGAGCACGAGATAGCCGGTGGCGAGTACAGGGGGCCGCTGCACGGTATCCCCATCGGTCTGAAAGACCTCTACTTCACCAAGGGCATTCGAACGACCGTTGGCACGAAGATACTGCGCGATTTCGTTCCCGACTACGACGCGGCCGTTACCGAGAAGTTCACCGATGCGGGCGCAGTACTCATGGGCAAGCTGCAGATGCACGAGTTCGCGCTCGGCGCGACAAGCGTGAATCCGCACGACGGCCCCGCTCGCAATCCGTGGAATACGGACAGGATTACGGGCGGTTCGAGCGGCGGTTCGGGAGCGGCGGTCGCTGCTGGGCAGTGCATGGCCGCGCTCGGGAGCGATACCGGCGGCTCTATCAGGATACCGGGCGCGCTCTGCGGAATCGTCGGGCTCAAGCCGACTTTCGGCAGGGTATCCCGGCACGGGGTCTATCCGCTGTCCTGGAGTCTGGATACGGTGGGACCTATGACCCGCACAGTTCTTGACTCCGCAATCGTTCTCAATGCGATATCGGGATACGACTCGCGCGACCCCTCGTCAGCCAACGTTCCGACCGAGGACTTTACCGACGGCATGGAGGACGGCATCGCGGGGCTGCGCATAGGCATCCCAGACGACTTCTTCTACGACGTCATATCGCCGGAAGTGGCTGAGGCCGTGTGCAAAGCGGCCGGAGTTCTGTCTGATCTGGGCGCGGAAGTCGAGCGATGCTCCATACCTGCGCTCAATCACGCACTCGGCATATCGAGCGCGATACTCGTAACTGAGGCCGCCGAGACTGTCTTCGACAAGCTGAGAGACAGGCCGGAGGACATAGGCGCGGATGTACGGGCGCGTCTCCGGCTCGGAGCGATGACACCCGCGGTGGACTACATCAAGGCTCAGCGGGCGCGAAGCGCTTACAATGCCCAACTGGATGAGGCAATGCAGACATACGACCTGCTTCTCGCGCCATCGGTAGCCGTCGGAGCGACGGGCATAGACCAGGAGTTTGTCGAAGTCGCGGGCAGGCAGGAGAACGCGCTGTCGCTGATGTCGCGGCTCACCCGCCCGTTCAACCTCACCGGGCAGCCCACGATTTCCGTCCCGTGCGGCTTTACATCGGACGGTATGCCCATCGGGATGCAGCTCGCCGGAAGACAATGGCAGGAAGCAACGGTTCTGCGCGCCGCCCACGCCTACGAACAGGCTACCGAGTGGCATACGCGCAGGCCAAATTTGAACGCTTAATCGTGAATATAGAATCATTCGGAGAGGTAAACGTGACGACAACTTCAGAGAACCGGGGACTTTCACTCCACGACGCCGCGCGAGCGCAGGGCGTGACTTTCGAGCGCGAGGCGACGCCGGAGGATAGGTATGTCGAGGCCAACGGGATGAGATTCCACTACCTGGACTGGGGCAACCCCGACGCGCCCGACATGTTGCTCCTGCACGGCTTCGCCCAGACCTGCCACTCCTGGGACTTCGTGGCGCTCGCGTTCTGCGACAGGTTTCACGTCGTATCCCTCGACCAGCGCGGACACGGCGACAGCGACTGGTCGGAGGAGGGAGACTACTCTCCCGAGACGCAGCAGGAGGACATCGCCGCCGTTGTCGAGGCTATTGGGCTGAAGGACTTTGTTCTCATGGGCCTCTCGATGGGAGGGCGAAATTCGTTCACCTACGCCGCGAATCACCCGGACGACATACGCGCCTTGGTCATCGTGGACGCCGGTCCGCAGAATATGAGGTCAGGCTCCCAGAACATTCGCAATTTCGTCCAGCAGGAAGACGAACTCGACTCGGTGGACGACTTCGTACAGCGGGTTCTCAAGTATAACCCTCGCCGCGATCCGGTGCAGGTGCGCGGTTCCATCCTGCACAACCTGAAGCAACTCCCAAGTGGAAAGTGGACCTGGAAATACGATAAGCGCTTCCGCCAGCCCGGAGGGCGCAGATTCCAACAGGATCCCGAAATGACAGCCCGTCTTTGGGGCTACCTCGAAAGCCTCGCCTGCCCAACTCTTGTCGTCCGCGGCGCGCAGAGCGACATCATTGCGCTCGACACCGCCGGCAACATGCACGAGCGAATTCCCAACGGTCGGCTGGCGACGGTCGAGAACGCGGGTCATCTCGTCATGGGAGATAATCCTTCCGGCTTCGAGAGGGCGGTGACTGAGTTTTTGGCGGATATAGAGTAGGGCTTCATCAGAGGGTATCACTATGGTTCAAGCTGTACAGGCGCCTCCACGGACGACGCAGGAGGTTCTGCCCATCGTCCTCAGGCTTCACCCGGTCATCCAGCTTACCGAGGAGGAGTTCGCCACATTCTGCGAGCAGAATCAGGATGTGCGTATCGAGCGGAGATGCACAGGAGAGTTGGAGCTCATGTCGCCGACGAAGGGATATACGGGCAACCACGAGGCTGAGGTCGTCATGCAACTGGGGAATTGGGCGAAACGCGACGGCACGGGTATATTCTTCGGCCCGACCGCCGGGTTCACGCTGCCCAACAGGGCGATGCGCTCCCCCGATGCCTCCTGGATTCTCAAGACGCGACTTGCTTTGATGACAGCGGAGGACGAGAATCGCTTCATGCCGATATGCCCGGACTTCGTGGTGGAAGTGCGCTCGATTACTGACAGGCTGAGAATTATCCAGGACAAGATGGACGAGTACATGGACAATGGGGTGCGGCTGGGGCTTCTGGTTGATCCGATAGAAAAGCGCGTGCATATCTATCGCCCGGGCGCGAGCGTCCAGATTTATGACAACCCGGAGACTGTCTCGGCGGAGCCTGAATTGGCCGGGTTCGTACTGAATGTGAAGGATGTTTGGGAACACCCGTCATAGGAAGGCGGTATGGGAAGATGCTCTCGACTATATCCGCGGCAGCGTGGCGACTCTCCTTGATTCTGCGTCCGTTCGGCGTTCGACAGCCGGGCAGCCTGAAGATTGGCGAGCACGACTCGCTCTGCGAAGTCGAACACGCTTCGACGCTGCCCAAACAGGGCAAAGACCCAGTGCCGGATTAAGGCAAGAACTATGACGATTAAGGTAGTGAGCTGGAACATCGCCAAGCGATGGGAGCCTTGGCGTCAGTTGCTGAGTATGGACGCCGACGTCGCGCTGCTCCAGGAAACGGGCAGTATTCCGTCCGATGTTGAGCCGCATATCGAGGTTCCCGACCATGACCCCTGGGAACCTTGGGACCAGGACAAGTACGACCGTTACCCAATGATTGTGCGTCTCTCCGACCGCGTTAAGATTGATTGGTTCAAGCCAGTCATGCCCGATCATCAAGGTTGGGAAGAGGATAATGAGGTTGGGGTCAGTGATATAGGCACGATTGCCGCAGCACGTGTTATGCCACATGACGGAGGGGAAGCATTTGTCGCAGTATCCATGTACGCACGGTGGCTTGAACCTCATCCTTCTGTCACAGACAGCGAATATGTCTCAATCTATTCTGACCGCTCGGCGCACCGCATAATCTCCGACTTGTCGGCGTTCATTGACAGCACAGACCCTAGTACTCACCGCATACTGGCGGCGGGTGACCTCAATATGATATACGGCGCAACCGAGGACAGCAGGCTGGAGATCCCAGCCCGCGCCAAGACGATTACGGACAGAATGGATGCGCTTGGCTTGGAGTTTCTGGGGCCTCAATATCCAAGCGGCAGAAGGGCGTGTCCAGCGTCCCCAGATGTTCCCTCAGATACCCGGAACGTGCCTACCTACTACACCACCCGACGGTCTCCCGCCACCGCGCAGAACCAGCTAGACTACGTATTCGCATCTCGTGGCTTCCACGAGAGTGTCCGGGTACGCGCTCTCAATTCGGTCGAGGAGTGGGGCGCAAGTGACCATTGTCGGCTCATTGTTGAAATTCAGTCTAACTAGTCCCTAGGAAAAGGGGCTTCTGTGATGTTCCAATTTGCGTTTGCCGCCGCTGATGTGCGCGTGCTAAACTCAATAGCGAAGAAGAAAAGATAATCACACTAGGGACCCAGGAGACGGGATTGGACGCGGCTGAGAAGCAGGCCATAATTACTGAATACAAGACGAGCGATGACGACACAGGTTCCACCGAAGTACAGGTGGCGTTGCTTTCGGCCCGAATAAATCGTCTGACCCAGCACCTGAGAGAAAACAAGCATGACGAGTCCACACGGCGTGGACTCCTCAAGATGGTAGGCCGGCGCAGGAGGCTCCTGCGATACCTCAATCGCGAGGATGTTGGCCGGTACAGAACGCTTATCTCCAGGCTTGGCCTGAGAGGATAATCCCCCTCATAGCGCCCATTCATAGGGCGCTTTTCTTCTTCCTATGGGTTCCACGCACATAGGAGGCATTTAGTTAATGACAACCCCCTTTCAAACCGACATTGGGAGCGGAACGCTCTCATTTGAATGTGGCAAACTGGCCCAGAAAGCAAACGGGTCTGTCCTGGTCAGACACCACGACAACGTCCTTCTCGTAACCGCGACTTCCTCGTCGCCCAGAGAAGGGATTGACTTCTTCCCCCTGACCGTAGATGTAGAGGAGAGGCTCTACGCCAGAGGCAAGATCCCCGGAAGTTTTCATAAGCGGGAGGGGCGACCCTCCACTCCCTCGATCCTGATAGCCCGACTTACCGACCGACCAATCAGACCCCTCTTCCCCAAGGACTTCAAGAACGAAGTCCAGATCATCGTCACACCCCTCTCGGTGGACACGATAAACCCCTACGACGTTACCACCATCATCGGTGCGTCCGCCGCGCTGACTATCTCGGACATTCCGTTCGAGGGCCCGATTTCAGCGACACGCGTCGGGTACCTCGACGGCGAATTCGTCGTCAATCCAACCTACGAAGAGCTCGACCGCAGCCTGCTCGACCTTACCGTAGCCGGTTCGCGCTCCGGCGTAATAATGATGGAGGCGGGCGCGAACGAAGTGTCCGAGGCCGTTGTTCTCCAGGCTATTGAATACGCACAGGAGATCAACCTGTATGGAATAGAACTTCAGGAGGAACTTGCTGAAGAGTATGGCAAGCCGCCGATGGTGTACGTTCCCAGGGGCTACAGCGCGGAACTGACAGAGAAGGTAGCCGAAGAAATCTCCGAATCCCTGAACGATGCGCTCGGCCTGCCCGCCGAAGAGAGCGGAGAGAAAGTCTCCGAGATAGAGAACGGCGTCGCCGAAAAGTATGGCGAGGACTACCAGGCTCAGGAGATAGCGGCGGCCCTCGACGAGGCTATGGAAGCCGCCTTCAAGCAAAGGGTTCTCGACTTGGGTGAGCGCCCCGATGGACGCGCCCTGAACGAGATTCGCCCGTTATCCAGCGAAGTGAACCTTCTTCCCAGAACACACGGCACGGGCCTGTTCACCAGGGGCGAGACACAGGTTCTGGGTATCTGCACTCTCGGCTCGGTCGGCGATGCGCAGAAGCTCGACAATCTTACACCAGAAGAGACCAAGCGATTTATGCTCCACTACAACTTCCCGCCGTTTTCCACCGGCGAGGCGCGGCCCATTCGCTCGACCGGGCGGCGCGAGATAGGACACGGAGCCCTGGCAGAGAGGGCCCTGCTCTCCGTGATTCCGGGTGAGGAAGAGTTCCCGTACACGATCCGCGTAGTCGGGGAGTGTCTCAGCTCCAACGGATCAACCTCTATGGGTACGGTGTGCGCCAGCACTCTGGCTCTGATGGATGCCGGAGTGCCTATAAAGGCTCCGGTTGCGGGTATCTCCATCGGTCTCGTAACGGGCGAGGGCGGACGCTACGTGACGCTCACAGACATACAGGGCAAGGAAGACCACCTAGGCGACATGGACTTCAAGGTTGCCGGGACCTCCGAGGGCATTACCGCCATACAGCTCGACATAAAGGTCAAGAGCATCAGCTTCGACGTGGTCTCCGACGCGCTCAGGCAGGCAAAGGAAGCCCGCGCCATGATTCTCGAGAACATTCAAGAGACCATCCCCGCTTACAGGACCGAACTGAGCCAGTACGCCCCGCGCATGGAGTCTATCCAGATAGCCGTGGACAAGATTGGCACGGTCATCGGGCCCGGCGGCAAGACGATTCGTGGAATCGTCGAAGAGACCGGCGCGACCGTTGACATACAGGACGACGGCACGATAATCATCGGGGCCAGCGAAGGAAGCGCCTCGGCAAAGGCCATCCAAATGATAAGAGACCTCACCCGCGAGGTCGAGATAGGTGAAATCTACACCGGCAAGGTGGTCCGCACCACGGACTTCGGAGCATTCGTCGAACTGCTTCCCGGCAAGGACGGAATGGTTCACATCAGCGAACTTGCCAACTACCGCGTTCCCTCCGTCGAGGACGAGGTGAAGGTCGGAGACGACATTACAGTCATGGTGATCGAAGTTGACTCGACCGGACGTGTACGGCTGTCCCGCAGGGCTCTGCTGAGCGATGGCGATAGTGACGAGGACCCGCTCGAGGCGGCGCGCAGTCGCCAGCGCGCGGGTCGCGGCGGTGGTCAGAGAAGAGACGGCGGCGGCAGAGGCGGCTATCGCGGCGGTGGCAGAGATAGGGATGGCGGCGGCTATCGTGGCGGCAGAGACCGCGACGGCGGAGGGCGAAACAGAGGTGACGACCGGTCGTCCGGCTTCCGCGGTGACAGAGGTGGCTATCGTGGCGGCAGAGACCGCGACCGCGGTAGTGACAGGGGCGGCTATCGCGGTGGCAGAGACCGCGACAGCGGCGACAGAGGCGGCTATCGCGGCGGTGGCAGAGGCAGGGGCAGAAGCGAGGGCAGGGGGTATCGCGACTAGCCTATTCTCCCGAAAAGTAACCGAGTAACTAAGCGAGGGCGGCCTGATCAGGCCGCCCTCTTGCTGATATACTGCATAGACAAATTCATCTGAGGAGGTATCTCATGTCATCCATAAATGTCGCCGTACACGGAGCGCTGGGAAAGATGGGGCAGGAGGTCCTCCGCGCCGTCACCAGCGCGCCGGACATGAACCCTGTCGGCGCAGCCGACGGGATGGCGGAGCCCGGGCAGATTGCGTTGCCAGACGGTTCCGGCAGCGTGCCAATTTCCGACAATATCACTGACGTGTTATCAGGCGTTGATGTCGTAGTGGACTTTTCTAGCGCCGACGGAGCTATGTGCGTCATAAGGGCCGCCGCCGCTTACAAAGTGAACGTGGTCGTGGGCTCGACCGGTCTCTCCGTTTCCGACTACCAGGAAGCGGAAGAGCTCGCAAACGACCACTCCGTGGGAATCATAATCGCTCCGAACTTCGCGATGGGCGCCGTAATCATGATCCACTTGGCCAAGATAGCGTCTCAGTTCTTCGACTACGCCGACCTCACCGAAATGCACCACGAGGCCAAGATAGATGCTCCGTCTGGAACGGCTCTTGCAATTGCCATGGCCGCGGTCGAGGGCAAGGGCGGCGAGTTTACCAATGTCATGGCTGAAAAGGAGTTGATCGCTGGCCCGCGCGGCGGAGACTTCCAGGGCGTCAGCGTACACAGCGCGAGGATGGCGGGCCTGGTGGCGCACCACCAGCTAGTATTCGGCGCGCTCGGACAGACGCTCACCATCCGCCACGACTCCATGAACCGCGAGAGCTTCATGCCCGGCGTAACCATGGCCATCCGTGAGGTAGGCAACCGGAGCGGCCTGACGGTTGGCTTGGAGAACATAATGGGCTTGGTGTAGGTGAATATGCGCGCTGGAGCTGTGCTCCGGCGCGGGGAACGGAGGCGCGGAGATGGACAAACTAGATTGCCACAATCCGGAGGTAATCGAGCGAGCGCTGCTGCATGGTCGGCTGAAGGACGTGAGTCTCAGATACCGGACGGCGGAACTGCACCGGTATAACGAGAAACCTGTTCCGTTGCGCTTCGACACGAAGATGGATCACAAGATGATTCGGCTTAGGAACAAGTACGTCGAAATCGAGGGACGCGGCGTCATCAATGCCGATGACGAGTGGGAGAGCGTCCACGTAAAAGGCGCACATGATGAGCCTTACGGTAAAAAGTCCTTTGACCTGGAAGCGTTCCGCAATAATCCAAATCCGAAGATATTCGACCCAGACAATATGGTTACCATAGATTTTACAGACGCAGAATGGGAAGAATTCGATAGAGCCATTCATGAAAGCAGAAATTAAATCGAAATAAAGCAATAAGAAGGTAATAGATGGCGGCATATACAGAAATAACGCGGATAACCCAGGAGCATAATGGCCTTCCGATAAATTTGCTTCTACAAACTAGAAACGACAATCCTCCAGAACCGTATCACTGCCTTTCTTGGAGAACTCGATACCCAAGCGGTAAATCAAACAGACGTTTCTATCGCACAAAGGGAGATGGATGCTGGACGATACCGGTCTCAGTCGCTCTGTCTATACTAGAGGAAGCTGAAGAAACAGGTATGCTTGACGAACGGTATGACGATCCTCAGACTCGTCACACCGGTACCGCGAATAAGATAATTGACTCACGAGTCCTTAGCGTCAATGAGCGCAGGAACGAATTCGATAATATAGTTGATGAAGATGGCGAGCCCGACTGGGGCGCTGATCCACTTGTCATAATCGTCCAGATGCCGGACAAGACATGGCGCAAAATTATGATTGTGGACACCAAAAGAGAGTTCTGCACATTCAGATCAACCACTATAGACAGCTCATACAATCTTAAAATAACGCTTCCCCAAACCGAGTGGTATATGGATAATGCGATGCAGGATGCAAGCGCCGCCATCTTGAGAAAGTTCCTCAGCGTTCTGAGAGAACTCTGATTCTGCTGCCCCCTTCCTTGATACGCCATTCGACAAACCGCTATCATTTTTCCAAATCTTGCCGATAGGAGAATATCAAGTTGAACGAGTGCAGCATTGCAATTGTCGGCGCGACAGGCGCCGTCGGACAGGTCTTCCTCAACATCCTCGAAGAGCGCGACTTCCCTCTGAAGTCCGTTCGCCTCTGCGCCTCCGAGCGCTCAGTCGGCAAGAAGCTCAAGCTCAGGGGCGAGGAGATCGAGGTAGAACTCGCCACGCCCGAACTTCTCAGCGAAGTTGATTTCGCCTTCATTGCCGCCTCTACCGCGATCAGCCGCGAACTGGCTCCGCTGGCCGCGGAGAACGGCGCGATAGCCATAGACGACAGTTCGGCCTTCCGAATGCAGGACAATGTGCCGCTCGTCGTGCCAGAGGTCAACGGTGACGACCTCGACTACCATGAGGGAATCGTCTCAATACCTAACTGCACCACGACGCCGCTCGTCATGGCGCTCAAGCCGCTGCACGAGCAGAACGCGGTTAGGCGGGTCATCGCGGCTACGTACCAGTCGGTAACAGGCACGGGCGCCGCCGCTGCCCAGGAGCTTCGCGACCAATCCGGCGACATCCTCGCCGGCAAAGAGGCGTCCGCCGAGGTCTATCCTCACCAGATAGCGTTCAGTGTGCTGCCGCACGTCGAACCGTTCTGGGACAATGGATACACAAACGAAGAGATGAAGATGCAGAACGAGACGCGCAAGATAATGCACGCGCCCGACATCAGGGTTTCCTCGACCTGTGTCCGCGTCCCGGTCGTCGTGAGCCACAGCGAGGCTGTGAATGTCGAGTTCTCCGACTCCATCAGCCCGGGCGAGGTGCGCGAGATTCTGGCCGGAGCCCCGGGCATTCGCGTGGTGGACGATCCAGGCTCAAACGTGTATCCTACGCCTATCGAGGCAGAGGGTCAGGACGATGTGTTCGTGGGACGCATTCGTGAGGACATTGCGCTCGATAACGGCATTGCGATGTGGCTTTCGTGCGACAACCTCAGGAAGGGCGCCGCGCTGAACTCCATCCAGATTGCCGAAGAGATTCTCGAACGAGACCTGCTGCTGAAGTAGAACGCCGACCGAGGAGGTTGATATGGCTGAGATTGGACGCCTTCTGACTGCTATGGTTACGCCCTTCGACGAAGAGGGCGAGATTGATTACACAAAGGCGCGCAAACTCGCTCGTGCGCTTCTCGACTCTGGCTCCGACGGCCTTGTCATCGGCGGCACGACCGGCGAATCGCCATCCATGAGCGACGACGAGAAGATACGCCTGTTTGCCGAAGTGAAGGAAGAGGTAGGCGACGAGGCCGCCGTCGTTGCCGGGACCACCGACAACAACCACAGGAAGTCGGTTGAACTGTCCGTGGAAGCCGAGAAGATCGGCGCGGACGCTCTACTTCTCACGGTGCCCGCATACAACAAGCCGAGCCAGGAGGGTCTGTACCAGAACTTCAAGGCGATTGCAGAGACCACCTCGCTTCCGGGGATTCTCTACAATGTGCCGTCCAGGACCTCGCTCAACATGACCCACGAGACCACGCTCCGCCTCGCGGAGATCGAGAACATCGTAGGCGTAAAGGAAGCGTCCAGCGACCCCGAACAGATCACGCGCATCATTGACGGTGCACCGGACGGGTTCAGAGTCTGGTCCGGCAACGACGATGAGACCTTCTCCATCATGTGCACCGGCGGCTACGGCATAGTGAGCGTTGCCGCCCACATCGTCGGACTCCAGATCAAGGAGATGATGGGGCGCATCCTGGAAGGAGACATCGAGGCCGCCGCCGCCGAGCATCGCAGGTTGCTGCCTTTCTTCAAGGCCATCTTCTGGGTGACCAACCCCGTGCCCATCAAGTACGCGGTCAACCGCGCCGGATTCGATATCGGTACGCCCAGACTGCCGCTCTGGGAAGCGGACGAAGACTTCAAGAGCAAGTTCGATCCCCTGATGGACGAGTACCAGATAGACCTTCCGGTCAACGGCTCGTAGGCGGGCGATGTTCAGGGTGAAGTTGGGCGTCGGCAATCCCGACGGCGGTGAACTAGTTACGGTAAATACGCTGGTCGACGCCGTCGCCAGCTATTAATCTCTGGTATCGCAGGCTTGGCCATCTGCTAGGACGGAAAATATGCGGCTATTCCTACTAGCTATAGCAGTCCTAGCGATAGCTTGTGGGGGAGACTCAGCAACTGGTGGTTCTACTAATCAGGGAGAAAAAGTGTCTCCTCAAACAGTAGTTGCGGAAACCCCTCCCACATCCACCGCTCAACCTCAACCAATGGCGATGTCCTCAGAGACGCCCGGTAATAATGTTGAAGAAATCGTTCCTGCGACTCCTAATGTGCCGGCACAAGTTCAGGCTACCTCAACTGCTATTGCAGAGGCTCCTCCAGAATCAATGTATCCAGCCTTGATTGGTGTGGGAGACCATCTGATAGGTGTCGACATTGAACTAGGCATTTATGTTTTCGCAACCACTATGCAGATTCCTCCAGTTGATTCATGCTATTGGGAAGTTGGGAACGTGAGCCTGTTGAGAGACAGGGGTATGGATGTCTTTGAGATGTTGCGTCAGCGCAGCATTCAAGGAGGTAGAGGAATTGCATCCACACCGGATTTGCGGTTTATTTACGAGGCGGATGGTGCGCCGCCATATACATTCATTGAGGCCCGGGAGGGAGATATATGGTTCAGGATATGGGCGGAGGATAGAGATGGCAATCGTGTTGACGATACTGAGTCCTGCAAAGCTCATCTGGTACTGCCGTCGGAGAACAAAGGTGACTTTCATCTGAAGAACGGAACGAACGTAATTGATAATAAGACTCCCCCAGGTCTCTACGTTTCCACTTTTTCTGGTGATTTCAAGGAATCATGCTACTATGGCTGGATTGACCGGATGGGTGGCATCGAGATGTACGACTCGCAAAGAAATGTTAGCCGAGGAGCTTCTGCTGTTGGATATGTATGGGAGGACAAAGGGTTCGCTTTCGTGCCTCCTAACGTGCTTTATACCACAGTGTCAGGTTGCGAGAACGAACCGCAATTCTATGCCACCCATACAGAAGTGGGTGAAGCCTTAGCTGTGATTTATCTTGAATTCAGAGATACGATTGAACGTATGCAGGCTGCGGCCCCCGCAAAGCAGGTGCAACCTGCCCCAACTTCCGATCCAGAGACTGTAAGCGGCCCACCGTGGGACTCGCCGCCGGAGATGGTCATAGATACGTCTAAGAGTTACAGTGCCGTTTTCGAGCTGGAGAAGGGCGAGCGGTTCGAGGTCGAACTATACGCCGACAAGGTTCCGAGAGTAGTCAACAACTTCGTCTTCTTGGCGCACGAGGGCTTCTACGATGGCGTTACCTTCCACCGCGTTCTGGAAGGATTCATGGCCCAGACTGGAGACCCCACGGGCACAGGCATCGGCGGCCCGGGCTACCGATTCAAGAGCGAGTTCCATCCCGATCTCAGCCACGACAGCGCGGGAATACTCTCCATGGCCAACGCCGGCGGGCTGGACACCAACGGCAGCCAGTTCTTCATCACCTTCAGGGAAACAGCCTTCCTGGACCACCTCAACCCCGACGGCTCGGAGAAGGACTGCTCACAGCGAGGTGTATCTTGCCACTCCGTCTTCGGCAAGGTGACAAGCGGCCTGGACGTTGTGAACAACATCACCCTCCGCGACCCGTCCACTGCCATAATCCCCGGAGACGTCATCACCACCATCCGTATCGTGGAAGAGTAGCCTATCCCAGATTCTACCTATGATTGGCTATGGCTCAAACGAAGCATCCGAGTTTCTGGAGTAGATTTACTCCGTTACGTACAATAGTTTTCAGACGACCGAATACTTAATGTCGAGTCGTTGCCTTGATTGAATCAGTTTAGTGGCATACCATTTCATATTCTTGGTTGGATCAACAAAACTAACTCCTGGAAACAATCGCTCGAAATAGGGAATTTCCGCATCTGGACAGAGCCCAACAAATACTTCGTTTGCCGAGAAAGTGAGTGAACCGTAGGCGGAGGGGAAACGCCATTCACGTTCCCAGCCGAAATCAACTCTTCCTTCTGTTGCATTTGGATGAATCTTCTCTCCGAACGATGAGACTAGAGGCAATAACAACTGGGCTGAATCTGGATCTCTTTCAATTATTTGAAAAAGTGCCTGAACAACCGGATATTGATTATTCAATTCGTTGTTGAGGTATATCACAGGCGACACACCACGTTCCTGAAGTGGCTTTTTTAGAAAAACTAGCCCGTATGGCTGAAGATTGAACTGTCGCCCTCCGATTTCAAGGAAGCAATGTATTTCATTCAAGGGCGTTTCTGTAAGACAGACCGCTCCAAAGAATCGCTGTTTCTCTTCGGGTGGCATACCATAATAATCTCTACCAACAAGACGCGCATCGCTTATATTGGGTTCTCCAGCGATTAGTTCTCTGTCGATTATTATGGATTCAAGATTCTCGTCGGCAGTATTGCCATTGTATCCACGCGTTAGGTGAACAAGGAAAGGTGATATGTCTGATCGGAAGTGCAGGATGTCATCAATGTTTCTCATTCCATGAAATCCTCACATTCGCATCATCTCTATCACGCCACCACTCGCATCATCGCTCTGACACTCACCGTCTCCTCGCGGTGTGGGCCTGTGGAGATCACGTCCACTGGGCAGCCGATTAGCTCCTCCAGGCGTTTGACATAGTTGCGCGCGGCCTGCGGCAGGTCTTCGTAGTGGCGGACGCTGGCGGTGGGCCTGTCCCAGCCGGGCATCTCCTCGAACAAGGGGCGTACCTTTCCGAGCGCGGCCACGCCACCTGGGAAGTCGTCCGTCACATCTCCGTCCTCGGTGACGTAGTGCGTGCAGATCTTCACCGTCTCGAACCCGTCCAGCACGTCAAGGCGTGTCAGGACTGCCGAGGTATAGCCGTTTATCAGGGCGCTGTACTTCGCGGCCACCGCGTCGAACCAGCCGACCCTGCGTGGCCTGCCGGTAGTGGTGCCGAATTCTTGGGCCAACTCGCGGATGGTCTCTCCGGTCTGGTCGGTCAACTCAGATGGCAGCGGCCCCGAACCGACTCTCGTCGTGTAAGCCTTGAACACGCCCGTGATGCACTCGATATGCGTCGGACTCACCCCCGCGCCCACTGACGCGCCGCCAATAGTGGGATTCGACGACGTCACGAACGGGTAGTGCCGTGGTCCAGGTCGAGCAGCACGCCCTGCGCTCCTTCGAGAAGCACGTTCTCACCCGCCGCCAGCGCCTGGTTGACTATCTTTTCGGCTGGGCCGATGTACTGCGCCATGCGCTCGCTCCAGCTGCGACACTTGTCGAAGACTTCGTCGAACTCGAGCGCCTCGCCGCCGTAAATCCTGGTGATGACGGCGTTCGTGTACTCCAGGATTCCTTCCAGCCTCGGAATCAGCGCCTCTATGTCCAGAAGGTCCGCGGCCCGAATGCCGGTTCTGGCGGCCTTGTCCGCATACGCCGGACCGATTCCCTTGCCGGTCGTCCCGATTTTGGACGCGCCGCGCGCCTTCTCGGAGAGTTCGTCTATCATGACGTGGTAGGGCATGATGAGGTGGGCGCGCTCACTCACGATAATTCGGTCGGATACGTCAATCCCCTTCTCCTTCAGATCGTCTATCTCCTGGAGAAGCACGTCCGGGTCAACTACGACCCCGTTGCCGATCACATTAAGCGCCTGCGGCCAGAACACGCCGCAGGGTATCAGGTGGAAGCTGAACTTGCCGTCGTCGGTGACGACCGTATGTCCGGCGTTGTTGCCGCCGGCGAATCGCGCGACCACCTGCGCGTCCCTCGCAAGATAATCAACTATCTTGCCCTTGCCTTCATCGCCCCATTGGGCTCCCAAGACCGCGTAAGCAGGCATCCCTTACCCCTGTAGTATCTCTAACTTGAATCCGTTTGACAAAATTTGGCGCGTGCCAAGTCCCTTCGATCATCATTTCAATGAAGGGGGGACAAGGCGTCTGCGGCCACACACGTCTGTCATTATATCAAAGTACGACGGCGGACAAACACCCGATTTCGCCGGCGCGGTTGATTGAATCGCCCAATGCCTCTATCATACAAGCACAGGAGACTGAATTGCTCGACGACAATGTCGCACAGACCCTGGCCATCATCATACCGATACTCGCTAGTATGCTTGTAGTGTCCTATGCATTGACCAAGCGACTCGACGCTTTCGCTGACCATTTGAGCAAACGCATTGACAGGCTCGGAGATAGGACAGGTAGCTCAGTAGAGGGAATTCACGCAGGCTCTACTACTGAATTCGTAGGAATCCGTAGAGATCTGACCAGAGTCCGCGAAGACCTCGCCGAAGTCAAAGGCAAGGTGGACCTAATGGCCGCCATCGTCGCGAAGTCCGAGAATGAGCGAATGGCCGAGGCCATCATCGCCCTGGAAACTCGGCGAGCGTCGGCCCAGGGCGAGTAGTTTAAGCGCAGGATACTACGACTAGGGGCCGCCCAGCGCCCTGCCCACGCTGCCAATCGCCCTGTCCAGCTTCGACGCCAGTTCGTCCGCCTCGGCGTGAGTGATGCACAGCGGCGGACCGATTGTCACCCTGTCTCCACGAGTCTGTAGAATCAGCCCCTCGGCCTCGAACGCCTCGTTCAGTCTCTCGCCCACGCGGGCATCCTCTGGGAATCGAGTCCTGGTGTCCCTGTCGACGACTATCTCCATTCCTATCAGCAGACCGATGCCTCGCACGTTGCCGATCATCGGATGTTCTTCTGCCAGGTCTTTCAGATTTTCGAGCAGGTGAGCGCCGACGTCGCGCGAGTTGTCGGCCATGCCCTCGGACTCCATGATCTCGATGTTCTTCAACGCCACCGCAGCCGTAACCGGATGACCGCCGAACGTCAGGGCTTGTCTGAAGATGTTGTCCGCGCCCGCGAACACGTCCGCGACCTCGGTGGTCACAATCGTGTTGGCCATCGGCACGTATGCAGACGTTATCCCCTTGGCCATTGCCATGATGTCCGGCGTGACGCCCCAATGCTCCATAGCGAACATCTTGCCCGTCCGACCGAAGCCCGTGATCACCTCGTCCGCAATCAGAATCACTCCGTACCTGTCGCAGATCTGGCGCAGCATGGGCCAGTACTCGTCACCGGGCACTGCTGCGCCCGCTGATGAGGACACAGGCTCTGCTATCACCGCCGCGACACTCGATTCGCCGTGGAACTTGATCAGGTCTTCAACCGCCTGCGCAGCGCGCACGGCGGCCTCCGAGTCGCTTTCGTCCAGGCCGGAGTTGTAGGCGTCCGGTTGTGGAGCATAGACCATACCTGGGAACGCCGGCTCATAGTCCTCGCGTCCGCCGCTGCCGCCGAGCCACATCGTCGCGCCCAGCGCGCCGTGATACGACTCTCGTCTGCTGATGATCCTGTACCGCCCCGACTCACCACGCCTCTTGTGATAGGCGCGCGCAATCTTGATAGCCGTCTCGTTCGCTTCCGACCCACCCGTCACCGGCCACGATCTCTCCAAGTTTCCGGGAGCGATCTCCGCCAGTTTCTCCGCGAGTTCAACCAGTGGCTGCGTAGTCGCGCCCTGCGGAAAGTACACCAGCTTAGACATCTGCTCGCGCATCGCCTCGGCGAGTTCGCGCCTGCCGTAGCCGATGTTGACGCACATATAGCCGCCGTTGACGTCTATCCACTCGCGCCCTTCGGCGTCGGTGACGCGGATTCCGCTTCCGCTGCTCATGAGCGCAGGGCCGCCCGTCTCGGCGGTCGCCGCCCAGCTCTTGTTGTGCATCCACAGGTGATCGAGCGCGGCGTTCCGCACGTCGCTGATTGGGTTGACTGCTGTATCAGGCATATTGACCCATCCCCATCTCGCCCTCGAACTCCCACAGGCTCAGGTCCAGGGCGTGTACTATCTCATCAACTTCAGACGTCGTTATGCACAGCGGTGGCCCCATGTTGATGATCGGGCCGCCCACGCGCAGTAACAGGCCGTGCTTCTTGAAACTCTCGTTGAGCTTGTCTGCCACCCGGTCCTCGGGCGCGAACGGCTCCTTCGTCAGCCGGTCCTTGACCAGCTCTATGGCGACCAGCAGCCCGAGTCCTCGCACGTCGCCCATCGAGGGGTGGTCGCTCATCATGCCCTCGACCTGCTCCTTGAAGTACGCGCCGACGGTTGCCGCGTTCTCCACCATGTTCTCGGTCTCGATTATCTCGATATTCTTCAGGGACGCCGCCGCCGACACCGGGTGCCCGCTAGACGTGAGGACGTGCCTCAGGTAGTCCTCCTCGCCCGCGAATACTCCCGCGACCTCTTCCGTAGCGATTGTCGCCGCCAGCGGCAGGTAGGAGCTGATTATCCCCTTCGCGACCGACATGATGTCCGGGACTACGTCCCAGTGCTCCACCGCGAACATCTTGCCGGTGCGACCGAAGCCGTTTATCACCTCGTCCGCGATCAGAAGCACTCCATAGCGGTCGCAGATGTCTCGCAGCATCGGCCAGTACTCGTCGCCGGGCACAACCGTGCCCATCGGCATGGCCACCGGCTCCGCGATCACCGCGGCGACTGTCTCGGGTCCCTCGAACTTAATGAGCTCCTCCACCGCCTCGGCGCAGCGTATCGCGCACTCCGAAGGCGTCTCGTCGGTCAGGTAGGGCAGAGGCTGTGGAGCATAGACCATGCCCGGATACGCGGGCTCGAAATCATCGCGCTGCGTCGTCGGAGTCCCGCCGAGCCATACCACGCCCGCCGTAGTGCCATGATAAGAACCCATACGGCTGATGATCTTGTACCGGCCCTTGTCGCCTCTTCGACTGTGATACGCCCGCGCAATCTTAATCGCCGTCTCGTTCGCCTCCGAACCACCCGACACCGGAAACACGCGGGACAGCGTACCTGGGGTAATCTCCGCCAGCTTCTTCGCCAGCAGCGCGGTCGGCTCGGTCGTCGTGCCGTTCGGGAAGTAGGCAATGCGGTTCATCTGCTCGTAGGCGGCGTCTGCTATCTCCTGCCGTCCATAGCCCACATTCACCGAGTTATAGCCGCCGTTCACGTCAATCCAGCTATTGCCGTCGGAGTCAACGATCCTCACCCCGTCGCCTTCGACGGCGATCATCGGATCGCCCTCTTCGGCCATCTGAATCCAGTCGCGGTTGTGCATCCACAGATACCTGGTGGAACTCTGTCTCAGCGCTTCAGCGGTAGTTTGCGCGACCATAATCTCGACTCCCTATCTATGGGGCTTTGTCCAGAGCCAAGTGTATCCTTGCTGGGCTGAGGCCGCAAGCCTGTAACAGTTTAGTTGGTCGCTCATCACCATACCCGCGAAGGGAGACCTTTGCACAACTACCGTCATTCCCGCGAAGGCGGGAATCCAGGGGTGGGGGAGGGCTAGGATGGGTGCCATTCCTTATACCGACCAAACTGATACAGCATCATCGTCCGCTGGCAGCCTTGCCGACCGCGCCACTCAGGTCTATCATAACCTTGACGAATTCGACGACTGACCTTGCGAGAAAGACAAGATGACTGCCAGCTCCACAGCCACTATCCAGAGAATACGCCCGCCCCAGGGCAGACTCGTCTTCTACGAGGACAATATCATTGACGGCCGAGTTCCTATCGAAATGATGCAATCCAACGCTATCAAACAGGCCCTCGCGGCCCTTGACCACCTCCCGGACACCGAAGAATTCACCTACATAGACTCCAACCTACCCATTCGGCTCGATCCGACCGACCTCCGAATCTCCATCGCCCCCGACTACTACCGCGCCAGAGGCGTAGATGTTTCCCGCATAAGGGATGATACCGGGTACAACCTGTGGGAGATCGGCAAGCCCCCGGAGTGGGTTCTGGAAGTGGCCTCCCGCAGCGCATATCGGAAAGACCTTTACGAAAAGCCCGCCATCTACGCCGGTATCGGAGTGTCCGAACTTTGGATGTTCGACCCCACCGGAGGCGAGTTGTACGGGCAGGCGCTCATTGGATTCAAGCTGGTGGAAGGCGAATACGAGCCGGTTGACATATCTACGAACGAACACGGCCTTCCAAGCGGATACAGCGACGAACTCGGATTGAGAATATGCGCGCTGGAATGGTCGAAGCGAGACGAACTGCTGCGCGTACAGCCTAACTTGGATCTCGTGATCTCCGCGAACTACCAGCCCTGGCAACTCATGTTTCAGGACGCGGACACCGGACTCTACCTCATAAACATGAGGACTGCGATAACCGAGTACAGGCAGGCTGAGGCTGAGCGTCAGCGACTAGAAGCTGAACATGAGTCCGAGCGAACTCGCGCCGAGCAAGCCGAAGCCGAACGAGAGCAGGCCGAACAATCCCTCGCCGACGAACGCGCCGCCCACGAACAAACCCGCTCCGAATTGCAACAGCGCGACGCCCGCATCCGCGAACTGGAAGAAAGACTGCGGCAGTCGGATGGATAGCGTATGGATATTCAGATTTATCCCCTCTCTCAAAGGGTGAGGATAGATAAGCCGTCAATCCATAGATGTTGAACCACTAGCTTGCGGCCCTGAACGCGCCGCGATGCTTCCTGTAACAGGACAGGCACACGGGCTTCGCCATGCTGCTGCTATGCTCAGACCCGCATGTGTGGCAATGCTTCTCTTCGTAGTCCTCGTTCTTGTATCTGGCCCAGCTTCTGTAATGCGTATTGCAGTAGGGGCGCTCTAGCGAGCATGGGATTTCTGTCCCACAACGCAAGCAGAATCCGAGTTTTGGGAGTGGAGTATGTCGACTATCGCTCGTCGGTTCACGTTGCGACTCGGAACGAACAGAATTGTTCTGTCGGACATGAGATAAGTCATCGTCTTCGTTGGTGCCTGTAATCCAGATTTTGGTTCGCTCGCTCGAATCTAGGATACGCTCAGCACCCTTCTTGATATCTTGGTAGAGTTCAAGGTCTTCTTCTTTCGATACCAATATGCCCATCTCGTCGTTGTTTTGTTGGGAGAACTCGTAGAGATTCATAGATGTGATAAGCGCGTGGCTCTCGTTCATGTAGCACTTTGCGTGGAGGTTCTTCCGAAATCTGGTTCTTATTTCGGTACCAGCGAGCCACTCAGACTCCTTGGGGCTTAAATCACTTTTCCCGAACACAACCCAAATATCACGCTCCGATCTATCCTGACGTTCAAGCGCTTCTCTGATGAGGGGACTAAACTTGAGATAAGGGCTGATAAGCCATAGATACTCGGTCGCCTCGTTGATGATTTCCTCCAGTTGAGCTGATATCCCACTGGTGGTCAGGAACTTCGCCATGTCTCTATACATCTCCCATTTAAGTTCTTCTGAGACCAGATTATAGACCAATTACTTGATATTAGGACCTTTTGGCTTCAGGCATAGGCTTAACTTCAACCGCCGCACACGGATTGTGGTCAGATTGTATTCTACCGCTTCCCGCCACGTCGGTGTGCCCCGGCAATAGCCTTCCGACCGACTCTCCGATGCCAGAAATCCACACCGCCGAATCGTGGCGCGGGCGACCACCGTACACCAGCGAGAAAGAATCAGACGGACACAAGCCGACTCTGGTATCTCGCCTTTGGATTTGACGATGTGGCGGTCTCCTTGACCGTATGGGTAACGTCCGAGACCTCGACGAACAGGCCGGGCGTGGTTGGTTCAGGTATCGGCAAACCCTTTTCCGCCATTAGTTCCAGATGGAATTCCACCGCTTCGGCTATCCGGGATTTCAATTCCTCAAAAGTGTTGCCCACCGCTAAGACGACGGGCAAATCAGGCACATACGCCGAATAGCCCTCGCTGTCGCTTCCTTCAAACTCGATTCTGTATCTTCTCACCGTATCGCTCATCTCAATCCCGCCTGTTTCAAGACTTTGTTCAGTATGCCGGGTTTCACCTCGTCCCTGTCATGTCCGGGGACTGTAATCAGGATGGGGCTTTCGGGATGCTCATAGTGGTGATGACTCCCGCGTGTCCTTATATGATACCACCCCCGCTGCCGCAGTAGTTTTTTCAGGTCCCTTACTTTCAAATGCCCGGTTCTCCGTCCTTGAACGTGGGTGCAACCATATACAGATGTCCTATATCTTTTCGCCAAGAATCCTTGACATTATACCCTCCATGGACAATAATTATTATACCACCCCAGCGGTTGACGCCTCTGGGCCGACGTCCTCAGCGCGCATGAGGGCGTCTCTTTTTTCTCCCCTCACCCCTTCCGCCCACCTCGTCCCCCCTGCTACAATTCATACACGAAACACCAGTTCTGTATCGTCGAATACATAAATACTGGCTTATCAATTGATCATTACAGGGGGAAGAAAAATTTCCCCCCGTAGCTAATACAGGCAAATGCAGGTCTTATGCAGGTGGCGAATCACCAGCACACCGCGCCAGCACAGTGCCAGCAGCCACCTGATAAGATCACCAGCACAAATCCCGTAAACATAAATACGACCTTATGATAATCTCCTCTACACCCCGACCTCTTACCCTCTATTCTTCCCGACCGGGGTAAACTGACGACCAAGAACTAACAACGCGAAACTGGTATAATCTCCGCTGGAACATCACCAACCAGACCCGGAGAACGACTTGGCCGCCGCGCTCGAAGGCATAAAGGTACTCGACCTCACCCACCATGTGGCTGGCCCCTACTGCACAAAGCTCATGGCCGACTTCGGAGCCGAAGTCACCAAGATCGAGCGTCCCGGCTCCGGCGACCCCGCCCGCGCCATGCCCCCTTTCGCGGACGACGACCCGCATCCCGACAAGTCTCTCCCGTTCCTATATCTCAATACCAATAAGCGCTCCGCCACCCTGGACCTCAAGTCCGACGCCGGGCGCGATCTGCTCCACTGCATGGCCGAGTCCGCCGACATCGTGGTCGAGAACTTCCGGCCCCGCAGCCTGCCCGCGATGGGCATAACCTACGAGAGCCTGAGCCGCGACAACCCCGCGCTCGTCATGGTCTCCATATCCAACTTCGGACAGACCGGACCCTACCGCGACTACGAGGCGACCGACATAGTGGAATACGCCCTCAGCGGCTTGCAGTACATCTTCGGCTCCAACGAGCGGGAGCCCATCAAGCACGCCTTCAACCAGGCGCAGTACAAGGCCGGGACCAACGCCGCGTCCGCCGCGCTCATAGCCATGTACCACCGCATGATGACCGGCGAGGGTCAGCGCGTTGACGTCTCCATACAGGAGTCCATCGCCACCGGACTCAGGGACACCACGCTGGCCTACGCCTACAACGGCCAGGTCAAGTGGCGGCAGCCCAGGGAGGCGGGCGAGATTCCCCGCTCCCCCGTCGCCACATCGGACGGTCACATTGTCCCCATAGCCTTCGGCGGTCCGAACTGGGACGCGATAGTCGAGTTTCTCGGCTCCGAGGAGCTCGCCGATGAGAAGTTCTCCACGCCCGAGCTCCGCGTTCGCAACTCAACCGAGCTCGACCGCATAGTCACCGAAACCTTCGCCTCCCACGAAAAATTCGACCTCTTCTACCGCGCCAACCGCATCAGGGGCCTCATCTACGGCGTTGTCCAGGACGCATCCGAACTGCGCGAGAACCCGCAGTACGTCCACCGCGAATACTTCAGGGAAGTCTCCCACCCCGTCGCCGGGACTGCCGGGATGCCCGGTCCGCCGCTCAACATGGAGGGTACGCCCTGGGCTGTGAACTCGCCCGCTCCGACCCTCGGACAGCACAACCGCGAGGTCTATTGTGATGAGCTTGGTCTGTCCCTCCACGAGTTGGAGAACCTTGTCGCAGAGGGGGTGGTATGATGCCCGGGTTGCCCCTGGAGGGCGTGCGAATCGTGGAGTTCGGGCAGCTTATCGCCATACCGTTCGCCACAAAGCTGCTCGCCGACATGGGCGCGGAGGTCGTGCGGATCGAGTCCTGCACCCGGCTGGACGGCTACCGCGTCTCCGGGTTCTACAAGAACGACACGTCCGGCGAGTTCTGGAACAGGGCGGTCAACTTCTACGAGCAGAACCGCAACAAGAAGAGCCTCACCCTCGACCTCGCCCAGGAGCGCGCCCGCGAGACGCTCAGAGACCTCATAGCGGTCAGCGACGTGTTCGCCGAGAACTTCACTCCCCGCGTCATCAGGAACTTCGGCCTCGAATACGACGACCTGCGCCGCGTCAGGCCCGACATCATAATGGTCTCCTCCACCGGATACGGGCATACCGGCCCGTGGAGCGGATTCGGCGCAATCGGCTACGGCACCGAGGCGGCGTCCGGGCTGGCCTCCGTCACCGGATACCGCGACGGCCCGCCGACGATCCCCGAACTCCCCTACGCCGACTACACCGCGGGCGAGCACACCGTGTTTGCCATAATGGCCGCGCTCGCCCACCGGGCAGTGACGGGCAGAGGCCAGTTCATAGACATATCCCAGACCCAGACCCTCAGCGCGACCGTCCCCGAACCGCTCATGGACTTCACCTTTAATCGTCGAGTGCAGGGCAGGGCGGGCAACCGCGACGACAGCTACGCTCCCCAGGGCGCTTATCCATGCGCCGGAGACGATAACTGGATATCTCTCAGCATAAGGTCGGACGACGAGTGGGACGCGCTGTGCGGTGTTCTGGGACGCGACGGGTGGATTGACGACCCGCGCTTCGCCTCCACGTTATCACGCTCCAATAACCACGATGCACTGGACGAAATGCTCGCACAGGCCACATCGTCCTGGGACGCCCGCGAACTCGAAGTGGAACTCCAGTCGCGTAAAGTCCCCGCCGGCGCCGTTCTGGACGGCAAGGCCCTGTTATTCGACGACCATCTGAGCGAGCGCGGCTTCTTCGAGGTCGTCGAGCACCCGTCCGGCACGAACATCCCGCCGCTGCCCTACGCGAGCCGCCCATGGAAATTCGATAAGACCCCCGGCTCCATCCGACACGCAGCGCCCACGCTCGGCGAACACAACTCGGAGGTGTTGCAGGACATCCTGGGAATGTCCGAGTCCGATACTGAGGCTATGGAGGAAGCGGGAATAATCGGAACTGCCCCCGTGCATCCGAGGGCGACCGTCCCGCCATCAAACGAGCTCTTGCTGGAGCAGGGCCGAATAGTGAGGTGGGAAGCCGATTTTGAGGAGCAAATCAGAAAGAAATTCGGATATACTCAAGGGGAAGGCACATAATAGTGATTCGGAGGAAATCACAGTGAAGCTACAACAGCAGAAAGATATGAGAGGCTATTATCTCGCCGATACTATTTCTCTTACAGACATCCCCTGCACTAATGCACCTGATATTATCGGTCTAACCCACGAATTCTTCACTTGGAAGGAAACTGAGGAAGTTAGCTACAAAGAATGTAAGCATTGCGGCATGATGGTTGATTTTGACGATGATGGCGTAGAATTCCAAGGTTACAGGGTGGATGACTTAGGTGTTTGGCCTACTCTTGAGCAAGCTCAGGAGATGATCGGGCTAGAAAAAGATTTAGAGAGAATTCGGAGTCGTGACAAGTAAAGTGTTGGATCAAGCGGTAGCAATAGACGGCCCGGGTGCCTCGGGCAAAACGAGTGTGGGCAGAGAAGTCGCGCGATGCCTGCGCTTTAGGTTCATGGACACCGGACTGATGTATCGCGCTGCCACCTGGCAGGCGATACGATTGCGCATTCCGGTTTACGACGACGAAGCGCTCACTCAGATGACACAGGCGATGGATATAGAGCTTATGTCGTCGGACTGCGGCGACCGGCTGCTGATAAACGGATTTGACGCCACTGCCGAACTTCGCACCCGCGATATAGACCGCAACGTGTCGGCTGTGTCGGCAGTCGAGGGAGTCAGGCGCGAGTTGGTGCCGCAGCAGCGACGGATAGCCGAGCAGGGCCCCATTGTCATGGTGGGTCGCGACATCTGCACCACCGTCCTACCCGACGCCCGAACCAAGATATATCTCGACGCCTCCGCCGAGGTGCGCGCCGAGAGGCGGTTTGCCGAGATGAACCAGCTTGGCATGGCAGTAACCCTGCAGCAGGTGCTCGCCGATATTGAGCGTCGGGACAGGATTGACTCCGACCGCGCTGTCACGCCTCTCACGATAGCCGAAGGCGCGCTCGTAATCGAAACCGACGATCTCACGATACCCGAAGTGGTCGGCATAATAATCGAAGCTGTGCGAGACGACTGATGAGCGCGATGTACAACATTACGAACGTCCTTCAGCGTGGAACGCTGAGGCTGTTCGCGGACTGGAAGGTCTCCGGAACCGAGAATGTTCCGCCCGTCGGCCCGGTGGTGATCGTATCTAACCACCTGAGCAACTTCGACCCCTCGCTGCTCAGTTGCAGCCTGCCAAGAAGACTCAACTATCTGGCCAAGGATGGGATATTCAAGGCCGTAACTCCCATCGGAAGGTGGTATCTGAGACAGTACGGCGCTTTTCCGATAGACAGGGGCGGGGCCGACGTAGCTGCTTTCCGCTGGTCGTTGCGCCAGCTTCAGCGCGACGCCGCGCTCGTGGTCTTTCCCGAGGGCACCCGGAGCCAGTCCGCCGGAATGAACCCCGCCAAGTCCGGTGTCGTAAGCCTGATCCTGAGATCGGGCGCGCCGGTGCTGCCTGTAGGTATTACCGGCACCGAGCGCCTGGGAGCCTTCCTCAGGGTCGTCAATCCGACCGGCAGGATAAGGGTGAATATAGGACAGCCCTTCTCGCTTCCCAGCATAGAGGGCCGTCCCCCGCGCGAACTGCTCGAGTCCATGACCACTGACATCATGCACAGAGTCTGCGACCTGCTGCCCGAAAGCTATCATGGCTACTATGCCCGAAAATCTAAAGACTAATAACTAACGACTAAGGACTACTTTATGTGCGGCATCATAGGCTATACCGGTAAGAACCAGGCCGCGCCTATTCTGATGCAAGGCTTGTCGTCCCTCACATACAGGGGATACGACAGTGCCGGAATCGCCGTGATGGGCCCCGATGGGCTCCCGCAGGTGTACAAGAAGACCGGCAAGCTGGAGAATCTCACCGCGTCCCTCAACGGCGCCATGCCCAGCGGCTCGACCGGCATCGGGCACACACGCTGGGCAACGCATGGAGGCCCGACCGACGCCAACGCTCATCCGCACATGGACTGCCGTGGCGAAGTCGTAGTCGTACACAATGGTATCGTCGAAAACTACATAGCGCTCAAGCGCGAACTCGTCGCCAAAGGCCACGAGTTCACCTCCCAGACCGACTCCGAGTGCATATCTCACCTGATCGAGCAGTATCTCGATAGCGAGTTCACATTGGAAGAGGCGGTGCGGCTTGCAGCGCGAGAGATCAGAGGCGCTAACGCCGTCGTCGCATTCAGCGGTCGAGAACCGGATCGCATAGTCGCGTTCAGGCTCGGCAACGCCGGGGGCATAGTAATCGGAAAAGATGACGAGGGCGGCGCAATCCTATCATCTGATCTGCCAGCGCTCCTCCCCTACGGGCGCGAGGTAATCTATTTGTCAGGCGGCGAAATGGTATCGCTGGCGCACGGAGATACCGCTTTCTCGACGCTTGAAGGCCACCCAATCGAGAAGAAGACAGTTCACGTCCCGTACAGTCCTCTGTCCGCGAGTCGAGGAGGATACAAGCACTTCATGCACAAGGAGATACACGAGCAGCCAGAGGCGATCATCAATGCCCTCAAGGGACGTATCTCCTTCGACGACCTGACCGTCCATCTCGAAGAGTTGGACCACATCGCATCGAGAGTAAACGAGATAAAGCGCATCATTTTCATCGGTATGGGCACAAGCCTGCACGCAGCGATGGTCGGCAGACACTGGATGGAGACGCTCGCGCGCATCCCCTGCGAGTTCGACAACTCTTCCGAGTTCAGGTATCGCGATCCTGTCCTGGACGAAGACACCCTTGTCATATCCGTCTGCCAGTCTGGTGAGACGGTGGACACGCTCGCCGCCATGGAACTGGCCGCCGGCAGCGGGGCCTCTCAGATTACGCTGTGCAACTATCCCGGCACCCAGACCACGCGAATCGCCAACGACACGGTCCTCGTCCGTGCCGGACTGGAAATCGGAGTCGCTGCTTCCAAGACCTTCACATCCTCCTTAGTGGCCTTGTACCTATTGGCCATCGAGTTTGGAGTGCGGCGCGGCGTCCTAGATGAAGATGCCAGGCGCGAACTTGTAGGCGAGCTTGTCAGGCTGCCCGATATGCTGGGACAGATGCTTCTCGACGAGAGTCCGTACACCGAAATCGCGCGGCGTTACGGAAGACGCTCCGACTTCCTGTACCTCGGCAGGGGACTCGGATTCCCTCTCGCCATGGAGGGCGCGCTGAAGCTGAAGGAGATAAGCTACATACACGCCGAGGGCTACCCGGCCGGCGAGATGAAGCACGGCCCAATCTCGCTAATTGATCGCCAGATGCCCGTTGTCGCCATAGCCCCGCGCGACTCGCTGCGCGATAAGATGCTGTCCAACATCAACGAGGTGAAGGCGAGGGACGGGCAGATAGTGGGCATAGTCACTGAGGGCGACGACGAACTGGCAGAACGTTCGGATTTCATGATCTCGATTCCGCAGGCGTCCGAGACGCTCAATCCCTTCCTCGTCTCGATACCGATGCAGCTAATAGCGTATCATCTTGCGGTACAGCGCGGATGCGACGTCGACCAGCCCAGAAACCTCGCCAAGACCGTAACTGTCGAATGAACAATTAACAATTGGAAATTGACAATTAAGAATTAGCGCCGTAACCGTCGAACAAAACTGATAATTGCCAATTGAAAATTGATAACTGAACAGGAGCGATAAGTTGCTGCCACACGTGGACAAGTTCGGAATCTATCTCAACGCCTCCGAAGGCAAGGTGGTTCGCATAACCTCGCCCTACTGGTTCCCGGAAGAACCGGACTGGGTTTACGTCACCAGCGAGGTCAACGCGACTCTTCTCGCCATCAGGGACATGATCCGTGAGCAATCGCTTTCCGACGATCCCGACTCAGTGACCTGGGGCAGGATACCGCTCCTCGACTGAAGTCTGCTTGCCAAGCCGCCTGTATGCTAAAATGTATGCCGTTTCGCCCTAGCTTTTAGGATTTCCGTTTTGGCGTCAGGCCCACAAACCCGATCCCGTCCCATCGTGTGGGTCTTGCGACTGGTCGCGCTGGTTGCGTTCATGGACCTGTTCATGGGCTTCCCCATTATCTCCACATACGCTCGGTCCGTCGGGGCTACCGAGGTGATGCGTGGATTCATAATCGGGATTTACTCGGCGTCGAATCTGGCCGGAAACCTCGGCGCGGGGTTTCTGCTCGATAGGGTAAGTCGTAAATGGCTTGTTGTCGCCGGCCTGTTGATAACCGCCGCACTGCTCTTTGCATACGGGATTGTGGATTCGCCTGAGCGGTTGCTCACCCTCAGAATTCTTCATGGCCTGGCCGCCGGAATCCTCGCCCCCGGGGCATTCGCCATGATAGCGGACTACACCGACGACGACCAGCATACTCGCTCGATGGGCTTGAGCGGGGTTCTCATAGCCGCCGCCGCCGTTGTCGGCCCGCTTCTGTCCGTTGGTGTTAGAGACGCCGCGGACAGCTTCACCGCGGTATTCGCCATCAGCGGTATATTCATGCTTATTTCCGCTGTCGCCTTCATAGCGTTTATTCCGAACGCCGCGCCGGCCCGCTCCAACGTCGCCCCCCGCGGAGAAGCCCTTCGGCTTTCAAAACACACTTTCATATTTCGTGTATATCTTGGTGTTCTTGCGATGGCCTTCGCCTTCGGCTGCCTGATAAACCTGCTTCCCGTCTCACTGGAGGATGCGGGCGCGGCGCCTCGTATCGCAGGTATTGCGATTGCGACACTCTCTCTTGCCGGAATGGTGATCATGGCAAGCCCGATGCAGCGCTCCGCTGGAGAAAGCTCACGCGCCAGGGCCATAGCCTTCGGACTCGTTCTGCTCGTGGTCAGCAATATCATCCTCGGTCTGTTCGGAGATTCTCTGCTTATGCTGGCGGTATTCCCATCTATGCTCATATTTGGCATCGGGTTCGGAATGCTGTTCCCTTCCCTCAACGCATCGGTAGCGGCCCGAACCGCCGACGGAAACAGAGGCGCCGCATTTGGGATATTCTATGCGGTGTACTCTCTGGGCGCGTCCCTCGGCGCGTATTCACCGGGAATTGCGCCAGCTATCGGAGTTGACGGCGTAACCCGGTTCTATATGCCCGCTCTTATTCTCATTGTGGCTCTGTTGGTATCTACAAGACTGAGAGATCTACGCGGATAATGGTCTTGCCGCCCGCGCCTTTCGATTATCTGAAAATCAGGTCATTCAACCAGACAATCGTCCCCTTTCCCTCGATGGGCTCACAAGGGTAGGTAAATAGGCGAAGCGACTATGAAAAAGTCCCCTCTCCCTCTGGGAGAGGGTTTAGGGTGAGGGTAGATACCTAGCCCTCTCATCCCTCGATGGGAGAGGGCTAGGGTAAGGGTGATTTATGCCACATGATCACTGTCTCGTAGAATAATCGAAAAACCCTGCCTTGCCTGCGGGAATCCTTGACGCTACCATTCCCACAATTCCATTCGCAGGAACGTTCCATGAGCTTAACACCTAAACTAAGACGCAGTTTCTGGACATGGGGACTGCAATCCGACGAACCCACCGACGCCCAGAGAGCCGAACACGCCGCCGAACTGTCGGCGCGCTTCGGCGCGCAGATAGACGCTCCTCCCATTCCCAGGGCTGATGACCTGTCGCTCAGGAAGCCGCGCATTGGCATCCCCGACTCGCTTGCCGATTTCTGCTTTGTGGACAACCACGAGCGCGCCCTGCATTCGTACAGCGCCGACGACCGCGCTCCCGCCGTCTTCGGCCACTTCCCGAACCCGCCCGATGTGGTCGCCCACCCCCGCACCGAGTCCGAACTGGAACGGACTCTCGAATGGTGCGACTCGAATGGCTATGTTGCCATACCGTTTGGCGGCGGCTCGTCCGTAGTGGGCGGAGTCACTCCGCCTGAAGCGGACGTGGTCGTAACCCTGGACATGGACGAGTTCGACAGCGTGCTTGAGATTGACGAGACATCACGCGCCGCCCGAATACAGGCAGGGGTCTTCGGTCCGCGCCTCGAAGACCAGCTAAGGCCGCACGGCTACACTCTCAGGCACTACCCGCAGAGCTTTACCGGCTCGACGCTGGGGGGATGGATTGCGACCCGATCAGGTGGACACTACGCCACCAACCATACTCACATAGATGAGTTCGTCGAGTCCGTGCGGATGCTCACCCCGTCCGGCTGGTGGGAGAGCAGACGACTGCCATCGAGCGGAGCGGGCCCTGATCCGAACCGGCTTGCAATAGGCAGCGAGGGAATACTGGGCGTCATAACCGAGGCCTGGATGAGGATTCAGCGTCGTCCGATCTTTCGCGCGACGGCCGGCGTAACATTCCCTTCCTGGAAACAGAGCTACGAGGCGGCGCGAAACATCGTGCAGTCCAAGCTGTGGCCCGCCAACCTGCGCCTACTCGATCCTGACCTTTCGCGCGACGCGGCTGGAATGGACGGCGCCCGCGCTCTGCTGATTATCGGGTTTGAGTCTGCTGAGCTGCCCCAAGACTGGAATATCAAGACCGCCGTCGCAATCGCGCGGGCATCGGGTGGAGAAGTGCCAGACGACGAGATTGTCATTGACGACGGATCGGGCAGGCCCACCGGACACAGCGGCGCGGTCGGAGCGTGGCGTAACGCCTTCATCAACATTGACGAAGGTCTGACCGCCGGACTGGGCCTGGTTACCGGAACGTTCGAGACCGCCGTGACCTGGGACAACTGGCCCGCATTGGACGATCATGTACGCGACCTTGTTGGGCGCTCTCTCAGTGATGTCTGCGGCGGCGGCTCCCTCAACTGCCGCTTTACCCATGTCTATCCCGACGGCCCAGCGCCGTACTACACATACGCCGGGGCATACAGAATCGGCGACTACGCTGCGCAGCAGGCGGCTATAAAGAAGTCCGCATCCGACGCGATCATCGAGGCTGGCGGCACGATCACTCACCACCACGCGGTCGGCAGGCTGCACCGTCCCTGGTACGACCGGGAGCGCCCTGACCTGTTCGCCGAGGCTCTCAGAGCCGCCAAGAAGTCCCTCGACCCCAATTCGATCCTGAACCCTGGCGTGCTCATAGATCCCTGATTGCCCCGGAGTCGAACCTGTGTCAAACTAGTCGGCCACTCCATCGTCATACCCGCGAAGGCGGGTATCCAGGGGTGGGGACGGCGCAGGTTCCACTTTGATACGCGGAGCAAATTGGCACAGCATCCCTGATTCAGCCAAATGGCCGTCGGTGGCTGAATTCCCCCTCTTCGCTTGTGATGAACTCCAGAAGCGCAGCCTGCCCGTCCTCCGTCGCGGACTTGGCCCTTAGTATTGCTGGGCCCACGTCGGCCGGGTCTTCGACCTTCTCTGCCCATCCGCCCATGGCGCGCGCAAGGTCGGCGTACTGTCCGCCCAGGTCTCGCGTTTGGTACAACTCGTGCGAACGCGCCATGTGAGATGTCTCGATTGCCATCGTGGAGTTGTTCAGCACGACCGTTAGAATTGGAATGCCCGAGCGTACCGCCGTTTCGAAATCGAGACCCGTCATTCCGAACGCGGCGTCCCCCATGAAATTCACGACGAACTTGTCCGGCGCGGCGAGCTTGGCGCCTATGTTGAGCCCCAGCCCTGTGCCAAGTCCGTGCGACTTGCCCCAGCCTAGGTAGGTGTGAGGGCCGCCCGACTGGTAGAACGGCATGAGTTGGTCTCGCGGACTGCCGGAGTCATGCGTCACGATGGCGTGGTCCGGATCCACGTTCTGCATGAACTCCCACATTACCCGGTAGGGGTTTATAGGTACTTCGTCAGAGGCCAGTTTTCGCATCCAGTTGTCCAGCCAACTGGCACGCGCTGTTGCTATCTCGTCGGCGGCCGCGCCGTCTCTCGCCTCGCCGCCAAGCCGATCCTTGCAGGCTTCTATGAGCTGCCTGACTATCAGCTTGGCATCACCCAGTAGTGGGAATTCGACATCGTAATTCTTGCCTATATCAATCGGGTCGTTGGTGGCATGGATGAGGGTCTTGTCGGAGGGAATCGTCAGGGTCATGCCGTGCTTGGTGAGGCTGGAACCCACCGCGAGTACGAGGTCGGCGCGCCCGATGAACCGGTATGCTGCGCCGTTCATGACACCCGACGCCGAGCCCAGGGAAAGCGGATGCTTCTCCGGGAAGCCGCTCTTGCCCGCCATGCTGGTCGTCACCGGGATCTGAAGCAGCTCCGCCAGTTCCACCAGGTCGTCGGTCGCCTCCGCGTGCATAACTCCCTGTCCGGCATAGACGACCGGACTCTCAGCCGACAACAGAGCGGCCGCGGCCTCCTCAACTGCCCTGACATCCGCCCCAGCGATTGCGGCCTTTACTGGGCGGTAGCTCTCCAGGACCCCTCCAGGAACTTCCGCGTCCCCAATGTCCGCCGGTATTTCGACCATCACCGGGCCGGGCCGTCCCATCTTCAGAAGCGCGAACGCGCGGCGCATAGTATCTGCAACCAACTCCGGCGACTGCAGACGCTCCACGTTCTTCGTAACCGACTCATAGCTGCGGACCGAACTGAAGTGCGGATAGACGCCATCCCGCCCCGACGGATGTCCGAGGGGAAGGAGAAGCATCGGCACCGCATCCGAAAACGCCGTCGCGACACCTGCATAAGCATTCTCCGCGCCCGGACCGTACTGCATAGCGAAGACGCCCGCAGGTCGCCCGTTTGTAACGCGGCTGTACCCGTCCGCGATTCCCACCCCGACACGTTCCTGCCGGCAGATGATCGGCCTGATGCCAATGTCCGCGGCGGATTCTATGACGGATGTGGTCGGGAAGGCGCTCAGGTATTCGATCCCTTCCTTCTTCAGAATGTGTGCGATGGCGTCCAGCGTGCGCATAGTTCAGGCTCCTTGCTCTCTCCGAGAACTCTCCCGGCGTCCTGTATATATACCACAAAGCCAGACGGCGCACAGCGGAGAGAATTTCAGAAACCCTGCGGTCACCACCCACCTGAACTCAGGCCTCTACTCGGTCGAAAGGTCCCTCTGCGCCAGTGTGGATAGACGGGGGTGCAGTTCCGCCGCGCTCAGCGATGAGGAAGCGGGGGCCCCGCCCTGGCCGATCACTCCGCCCCGGAGGGACGGCTGAGACCACGAGACATCGCTGTCAATGGCCGAGATTTCAAATTCTACGACGGCTCTCTCCGCGCCGAGCGCCCTTAGTTTCGACTCGCTTCCGGTGACCACCATGGCGTAGATCAGGGATGCCGTCCCCTGCGCGTTGCCGCGCGCTCTGTCCAGTCGAGCGTGCAGGTCTATCAGCGACCGCGCGCGCTTCTGCGCTTCCGCGTCCTGCGCGACTTTCTGCGCGTTGTGCTTGCCGACGAAGTCCCGGGCTCGCGTGGTTGTCCCGTCGCCCGCGCCGTTGGAGAAGCCACCCGCGGTTTCGGCGCGCGCGCTGGCGATGAACGCCGCGGGATCAGTGGACGTCGCCGCCCCGTGGACTCCGAAGAAGCCCTCGTTCGTCATGTACGCTCCAACGACCTTCGCGTCGTGCTTCCCCAGCAGGGTGGTCAGATAGGTGTCTCCGACGGCGTGTCCGAAATTCACCTGGGCCTTGTGTGTGGGTTGTGTAGCTGGCACCGGCGGGGATCCCTGTCCCTCGACCATCAGCGTCCGCGACATGATCGCGCCGACCACCAGCGCCAGCGCGACCAGTCCCACTGCCGTGAGAAAGATTGTCCTGTGCCTGAGTATGTAGTCCATGTTTTGTCTCCTGTTAGGTGTCTTGAATAGCCGGACGGCGCTTCCGCCGGGCGTAGTTGGAATTCAGATGCCTTTCTGCAAGCCAGAAAACCAGTAGAGGCACATGGTCGTCGTCATCACCAATCCTGGGCCAATAGCTGCGACGAGAACGTTGCGGTAGGTATGTCTCATCTCGCTAATCAGATAGCCCGCAGGGATGGACATGACTATTCCTGCCATAATAGGTAGAAATAACATCAGTGCCCCTGCCGAATACAGGATGACTGCGCCCAGCACGAATGATACAAGCACGATCACCCAGTAAGATGCCATGGCTATTCCTAGAGCGACCACAGCTATCATGAGGTCGCGTAGTTGTTGTTCTCTGCTCTGTTCAGATCGCAAGGCACGAAGCGTTACCACTCCGAACGGCGCAAGTATCACGACCCCGAACAGGACTGACGTCCGGAGGTCGAGGACTGACGCCCGGACGTCGCTCATCCACCCGACACCCCATAGCGTAAGAATCGTCAGCGCGAGCGTGGACGCGACCGCAGGGACGAGCAGCAGGCCCGACCGAAGTCGTCGGGTCCATTTCAGCCGTGAGAGAAAAACTCTGAACAGTAGAAACACTGCCAGTCCGTATAATCCGAGTAACGGATACCCGACAGATTCATCCGGCAGAGGCACCCCCGGCATTGTTATAAGCAGTAACACCATAACCCCCATACCTGTGATAAGGGGACAAATGACCAGAAGGATGTACGCCTTGGCGCTTGTGTCGCGAGGCGCGAGTGAGCCGATAAATCCGGCCATACCCATCCATGCCCAGAGGGTCAGCGCCATGGGCAGGGTAAAGTAAGTCAGTCCATCCTGTTCCCCGCCAGAGAGTTGGTACAAAGCCATGGAAGCAACCATGGGTGCAATGGAGATGATGAGGAATGCCAACAGAACTCTATAGGCGTACTTCATCGTCCTTTGACTCATAGGAGCTGTTACCCCGGCCAGGGCGGCTGCAATCGGCCATGTCGCTACGGTCCCGAACAGCAGACATCCGAGTATCCAGTCGTACTTTTCCGGGAAGACGCCGGCGCCAGCCAGCGCGATCTCCACGATACCGATGACGAGGACCAATCCCAGCAACTGTCGAGAAAGATGAGGGCGCTCTTGGAACGTCGAGTAGATCATCTCGTAGCCTATGGCCTCGAATAGGAAAAGATTGTCCTGTGCCTGAGTACGTAGTCCATGCTTTGTCTCCTATTAGATGTTTGGAATATCCGGACGGCGTTTCCGCCGGGTGTAGTCGGAATTCAGATGCCTTTCTGCAAGCTAGAAAACCAGTAGAAGCACATGATCATCAGCATCAATAGCCCTGGGCCAATGGCCGCGACGAGAACGTTTCGGTAGGGATGCCTCATCTCGCTGATCAGACTGCCTACAGGGATGGAAATTATGATCCCGGCAGGCAGAGGCACGAAGAGGGTCCAACTGGCATACCAGTACAACAGTTCGGATCCCACTCGAAAGGTCAAAATCGCGATCACGCAGTAAGACGCCATTGTTATGCCAAGAGCGACCAAAGACACATTCACATGCAGCCGGCGAATCCATGTAAACCTGACTAGAAATCCCCTAAACAGCAGAAATGTTGCCAATCCGTATAATCCGAGCAGTGATAGGCCCCCGGGCTCCCATCTAACCCAGTCTGTCCCAGGTATCAATGCGCTCCCCATCAACATCAGAAGCAGGAACGCTAAGACTACCATTACCCCCACACCTACGAGCAGGGGAGCGATGATCAACGGGACGTAGGCTCTGGCATCTATGTTATGCGGCGTCAGCGACCCGACCAATCCGGCCAGAGCCATCCATACCCAGAAGGTCAGCCTCACGGACCTGGGCAGCCAGTCTGGTTCCGTGTCGAAAAACTCCTGGTATAGAATTAGGTCGGCGGTCATGTACACAAGGAGGATCAGCGGGAATACTAACAGAACGCCATAGGCGTACTTCATTGCCGCGTTGCCGACGGGCGCCACCGTCCCTGCAAGAGCTGCGGCGCCTGCCCATGCCAGAGTGGTCGCTAATAGCAAACACCCGAGGATCCAGTCATGCATCCTTGTGAACACGCCGGTGTCAGCTATCACCACCTCGGCAACCCCGATAACAGAGATTAACCCCAGCAGCAGGCGAGAGAGATAGGGGTGTTCCTGGAAGGCCGAGTATATCATGCCTCAATCAACCCTATGGCCTTGAGTAAGTGGTATAATTGGGGGTTCCGTATGACCAAGTGACCCCGGATTCAAGTAAACTTCCCTGTTGTCTTCCCTCAACGCACCAAACCAGCTCAGGTTTGACTATTGAACATCGGAAGTTGCCAGTATACCCTCTCCCGGGTTTGCCCTCTTGTCCATGCAGTCTCACTTTCGTGGTCGATCCTTGGCCCCGCTGTCTCTTGAATATCCAGAAGCCATAGTAGTCCCGTCCCGCTTCTATCTGAGTTGCCTTGAATGTGCCGAAACCGAGTTCGACCGTATTCGGTTCCAAATTCCTCCCCACTCCTGCCGTTGGGCAATCGTCGTAGCTCCTCGCAGGGAGATCTGACCATGCTGTACAGAATATAGTATCGTATGTACGGGATACCGCGTTGTTATTGGGCAACGATTGAGATACATTGAACCATCCCCCGCTGCTCTTCCATTCAAGCTTCAGGTCATGTTCGTACGTCGCACACCTCAGAGGGTCGGTGCGGCAGTATTTAGCATGGACCCACGACGGATTGTCCCACCTCACGAAGCCGTCGGCGAAGTTGCTGCCATTGAAGTAAAGGTCGCCTGCATTAGGGAGGAATCCGGGGAAGTTGGTGACCGTCTTGAGCGCGTCCGAGGTGTCGTCCACAAAGTACAAAGTGGAGGTATCATCGTCCCACGCGAGCCCGGTTATATCGCCTGTTCCTAACCGTCCCACGTAGGAGACGGCGCGTCCAGTGTCCTTATTGATCTTCCACAATTTGCCGTTAGCGTCCCCCATGTACAGGGAGGGTAGTTCGTTGTCGTCCTCGACCTCCGAGGGTGGGGGGCCGACCCACATGAGACCGGATGGGGTTGTAATTTCTTCCCCGAACCTGAACAGACTCGCGCTGACGCGGCTGGTGGCTCCGGTTGAGGTCGCCACCGTGTATAGGGCGCTAGTTTCTCTGTCCACCATGTAGAGATTCTCGCCGCTCCAGGCCAGCCCGAACGCATCTTTGATCCCTCTGCCTAATGATCCAATGGGAGTCGATGTCCCGGATGTGCTGTTAATCCTGTAGAGAGAGTCGCGCGTAATCATGTAGAGCGTCGAGCCGTCCCACGCGATGTCGCGGACTTGGATTGTGGTCGTGGCCAGTCCCGCGCTGCCGACCTTGGCGGCCACGCCGGTCATCCTGTTCACAGTGTAGAGGAAATCCGTGTTGTCCTCCACCATGTAGAGGCCGTCGTTTACCATCGCGATGCCCCGAGGGGCGCTGAGCGTCTTGCTGGTGACTCCGAACCGAGCGGCCGACCCAATCTGTTTGTATATCAAGTTTGAAGTGGTCACGGGAGACTCGGATTTCCCTATGCCTGAGATTGTGTAGAGCGCGTTGGTGTAGTCATCGAGCACGAACAGCTTCGACCCGTTCCAAGCGAGATCTGTCGGACTTTTGATGCCGAACTCGCCCAGGTTGGTCACCTTGCCTGTCGTCTCATTGACAAGGTGGAGCTTTCCAGGGGAATTTGACACCATGTAGAGGTCTGATCCGACCCATGAGATTCCGTTAGGGGTACGGACACTCCCGCCGAAGGCCCTGACGGAACTGTCAACCGGAAAAGCGTCCGTGGGGGTCGCGCTTCCTGTCGCCGTATCCACTATGTAGAGAGCGTCGTTGTTGGTGTCCACCATGTAGAGGCGTCCGGGTTCGGGCTTGCCGGTTATGCCTGTGGATGTCGCCGTTGAACTGCGCTTCCAGGCAAGGCCGGTCGCGTTGGAAATATCTGTTCCAAACGATCCAATGGGAGTGGCGACGCCTGTGGTTCTGTTCAGTTTATACAGTCTGCTCGAAGTGATCATATAGAGCGTCGAACCGCTCCACGCCAGGTCTCGCGGTTTAATTAAAGATACGTCCAGTCCGAACCGTGTCGTTCTGGTAGAGACTCGCGTCGCCCTTCCGGTCGAAGGGGAGACGGTGTAGAGGGCGTCCGTGCCGTCATCTACCATGTAGAGGGTCGTTCCATCCCATGCCAGCCCCTTCGGTTGTGATAGAGAACGCCTGAAGTTGGTCGTGTCAGTGGAAACCCGCTTGGCGGCTATCGGGGTCACGCTCATGTCGACCTCGAAGTCTCCGGTTACGCCGCTTCTGTTTGTGGTTGCCTCGATGGTGTAGGTTCCGGGCAGAAGCTGCATCGCTATCCGCGAGTCGAGATTTTTGGGGCCGCCGTCATCGTCGCTAGCCATCACGGTTCCCGTCTTGCCGGAACCCTTCAGCAGGTACAGGTAGGGGTTTTTCGCCGATGTGGCTGTGAGATCAATCTGCACCTTGGACATACTCGACAGGGTAAACGTGTAGAACTTGGCGTAACTGCCCTCCCTGTTCGCCGATTTACAGGAAGAATCCCAACTATCGCGGTCCCGATTCACAGAACCGGAAACCGTCCCCAGGGAGATGACGCAGGAATTGCTGGATGACGAGCTGGAGCTTGAACCGCTCCCGCTGAACGTAATCGTGATTGCGTATGGAGAGGTCCTCACGGGCAGAGGGTTGGAGGATACTCTCGTGAAATCGAAATCCTGGTCATCTGCAGAATTGTCCTCACAATGAGAATCATCTTGCCATGGGTCGTAGTTACGGTCTTTTTTGTATTCCGTGGAACCTATTGTCAGGCTTTTGAAATTTGATGGTTTAAGGCAAGCGTCCAGCCCCAACGTCAGAATCTGGGTCCTTGACTTCCATCTGAGAAAGTTGACCGTGTAGGTATGGCCCTCATACACGAACGTCGAGTCGCTCAATGAACCGTAGCCGTTGCCGTCGGTGTCGTAGCCGTAGCGATTGCCATAGCTGTTTACCCCTGATGTCAGGTTCGTCGTCCATGTGGCCGAGGATGCCTGAACTGCCTCGCGGGGCAGCCCAAGGAGTAGGATGAGCAGCAATACTGCCAGTACCGCGCCGACCCCGATGACGGGCAGCCGCCAGCCGTCGACGCGACTCAAAATAGTTGTTGAATTTGTCACTGTAAGACCCTCCGGTCGAAACTTTCGACAGGAATCTTAGAGCAGGCGCGAGTCCCGAAAGAAGGTTCAAATATCCCGATTCACCGGTTCAAATGTCCCGATTATCGGGACATTTGAACCGGACAGCGGCACAGCAGCGCGGATTATCAGTCTCCCAGAATGAAGGGGCGACCAGCGGTCGCCCCGAATTAGAGCTGATACGCTAGGCGCTGTCGAAGCTCAATCCGGCGTGCTGGGTAGGGAAGGGTCAACCTCCACCAGACCGTGCCGATAGGCGTAGGAGACAAGTTGCGCCCTAGATGTCCCAGGGGTGATCCCCAGCTTGGAGCGGATTACGGTAATGTTGTTGCGGACGGTAGCGGTAGCGATGTTCAGCCGAAGCCCCATCTGCTCATTGGTGGCCCCGCCTGCCATCATAGACAGGATGGCCGTCTCGCGCTCGGTAAGCACATCCGGGACCCATGCGGACTTGCCATTCATCAGTTCCTGCAACTTTCCCAGAACCCTGTCCGTCGTGCTTCGGTCGAAGTATGACCCTCCGCGGGCCACGACTCGTATCGCATGGAACAGTTCGGCCTTTGGCGCACCTATCTCCACGTAGCCGGAAGCCCCGACCATGGTTGAGGCCACCATCTGTTCCGGTCTGACCGGATAAGCCATCAGCAATACTTTCACCGATGACTTCACTCCCACGATCTCACGGCACATGGATAGGTCGCAATCGTCCCGCTGGTTTACACTCATCAGTACAACGTCCGGGGATAGTGATTCCACCGCGTCCATCACGTCCCCAGGCTCGCCAAAGTCCCCGACTACTTCCATGTCTCCCACATCGTCAAATGCGGTCTTCAATCCCAGCCGCAGGTACTCGATCTCGTCAACGATAATCAGTCGAATCAATGTCATTGCCTTCCGTGTTTGAGGGCTGCGCAAGGATAAGGCACGGCATTTGTGGAAATCCAGCCCCGTTAATTTTCGTGAAAACTCGGTATGTATTTCGACTTCCTGCAAGGCGGTTCAGGAAATGATGATTGCGGCGCAGTGACGGGTCGTGAGTATATTGAGTCTGGGCATGTGAAATCGTCAGCACAGCGCGACGGCGGTTGCTGAGTATTCGGCCTTTGGAGTATCCTACCCCTGTTGCATAGGAGCTGAAAATGTCATGCCGCGCCGAGAGGCGGCGGAATGAAAGGAGAAACAGGTGGACGGACTTTCTGCTATTGCGAAGATTCTTAAACTCGAAGGTGTGGAGTGGGTCGCGTGTTACCCATCCAACAACCTCATCGAGGCTGTGGCGATGGAAGGCATTCGCACGGTCATGTTCAGACACGAACGCGGTGCGGTGATGGCCGCCGACGGTTACAGCCGGGCCAACAACAGGCAGAAGTTCGGCGTGGTCATCACGCAGGGCGCGTCGGGGGCGGAGAACGCTATGGGCGGCATCGCCCAGGCATTCGGCGACAACACACCTATTTTGCTGATACCGGGCGGCAGCGCTCTGTCCGCCTGGAGCGTCAGGCCCAACTTCTCACCCGCGAGGGCATACGCTCCCATCTCCAAGCAGACCGAGGCTATCTTCACCCCTTCCGAGGTCGGCAACGCGATGCGCCGAGCATTCCATGCGCTCCGAAACGGCAGCGGCGGCCCCGTTACTGTGGAGACACCCGCGGACGTCATGGCAGCCGATGTGCCGGACGACGTGGTTGACGGCTACCGCTCCCCTAAACGTTCAGTTATGTCTCCTTCGCGCTCCGATGTCAAGGATGCGGTCAAGGTGCTACTGGAGGCCAATAATCCTGTTCTGTGGGCTGGCGGCGGAGTCCTTTTTGGCGACGCCAGCGAGGAACTCAAGGAGCTGGCCGAACTTCTGGACGTGCCGGTTTACACGACGATGCAGGGCAAGAGCTCATTCCCTGAGACTCATCCGTTGTCCCTCGGCGCGGGATCCGGCGCGACGACATGGCCCGCCCGCAAGTGGCTTACCGAGTGCGACGCGCTCTTCGCCATTGGCTCCAGCCTCACCCGCACAGGCTACGGCCAGCCCGTCCCCACGGTCAAGACGCTCATCCAGAACACTGACAACGTTGACGACATCAACAAGCAGGAGAGCGTTGACATCGGACTGCCAGGCGACTCCAAGGCTACGCTGGCCATGGTTATAGACGAAGTGAAGGCCGCCATCGGCGAGACCCCCAGGAACACCGGAGTCCGCGACAGGATCGCCGCCGAGCGCGAGAAGTGGATGGAAGAGTGGACCCCGCTCCTCCAGTCGGACGAAGTGCCAATCAACACCTACCGAGTGATCCACGAGATCAATACCACCCTCGACAAGTCCAGGTCGGTCGTGACTCACGACGCGGGCGCGCCGCGCGACTCGATCATTCCGTTCTACGAGTCCACCACGCCGCACGGCTATGTCGGCTGGGGCAAGACCACGCACCTGGGCTTCGGCATTCCTTTGATGATAGGCTCCAAGCTTGCCAGCCCTGACAAATTCTGCCTGAACCTCATGGGCGACGGCGCGTTTGGAATGTCCGGCCTCGACACCGAGACGGCGCAGCGTGCGGGAGCGCCGATAACGACCGTCGTGCTGAACAACGGTGGCATGGCGACCTATCCCGGTGGATACCCGGTAGCTAACGAACAATACGGGTTCACTCGCATGACCGGCGACTACGCGGGCATCGCGGACGCATTCGGCGGCGTGGGCATCACGGTCTCCGAGCCCGGCGAGATGAAGCAGGCGCTGATAGACGCGCAGCGCCACAACGAAGAGGGGCGCACCGTCATAATTGACGTGCATTCCAACTTCGAGGCTAAGAAGTCGCGCTTCTAATCGCCTAGATGCAGATAAGGACAGCGGACGGCCTTCGACGGGCCGTCCGCGTTTGTCATAATCGCGGTATATAAAGCCCTGCCGGATGGCGATTCGATGAGACAGCATAGCGGAGAATCCGAACATGGCGACTCAAAGCGCGCTCACAAAGCCCCGCATCACAGACTACTCTCGGATAGAGCCGCTGCCCGACCCGCCCCGGAGACGCGATATGCGGCAGAATGAGGCCGTGTGGTACTTCTTCGCCACGCTCAACCCCCATTTCGCGGACAGGGGCGATGTGATGCTCGGCGGCGGAGGCTACCTCGTCTTCGACGCGGGCGACGTGGGTGAGTTCTATCCCGATTGCGTGTTCGCCGACGGGGTGAGCGACCCGCCGGCGGTCATCTGGCGCAACGGCTACGTGATAAGCGAGGTGGGCAAGCCGCCGGACTTCGTTCTGGAGGTGGCTTCTCGCAGCACGGGCAGGCGAGACTACACCGTGAAGCGTGAGGGCTACGCTCGCTACGGAGTGGGCGAATACTGGCGTTTCGACCCGACGGGCGGCGAGTTTCACGACGTGCCGCTCGGGGGAGACAAGCTGAATGAGGATGGGGTGTATGAGCCGATAGAGATAGTGATAGAGCCGGACGGTCGGTGCTGGGGATACAGCGAAGCTCTGGGTCTGGAGTTGTGGTGGGAGAACAAGAGGCTGCGTTTCCGTGATCCCGTGAGCGGTGAGTTCCTGCGAACGCCGGAGGAGTTGGACGCGGCGCGGCGGGCGGCGGAAGCGCGGGCGGAAGCGGATCGGGCGGCGAGAGTCGTCGTGGAAGAGCGCATGGCCGAAATGGAAGCCGAGTTGCGCCGGCTGCGAAACGGCCCGCTCTGATTGATATACTGGGTTTCAACACTTCGGTCCAGGGAGGTCCGCTATGCCCATCGTGCCAAGAGTCGTTAAGAACGCTCTCAGGCCAATCGTGATAAGCGCGCTGACGACGTGGGAACGCATGGAGTCCGGGGTCGCCTACAACCCGACTTCGGACAGCGTAAGGAACAACCCATACGACATATATGCCGAGTTGCGCTCCAATGACCCGATCCACAGGATGCGCCTGATAAACGCCTGGGTGCTGACGCGCTACGAGGACGTGGACATGGTTCTGCGAGACCATAGGCGCTTCTCCAACCGCGATGACCGAGACAGGGAATACAGAAGTATGCTCTTCCACGACCCTCCCGACCACACGCGACTCAGGTCGCTCGTCTCCAAAGCCTTCACGCCCAGGTCGGTCGCGGAACTTGAACCTAATATCCGCCGCGTAGTTGACGAACTTCTTGACGACATAGAGGGCAGGGACAGGTTCAACCTGATTAGCGATTTCGCCTATCCCCTGCCCGTAACGGTCATAGCCGAGATGCTCGGCGTTCCGGCCCAGGACATGGACAGGTTCAGGGATTGGTCGAACGACATCGCGCTCACAGTCGAGCCAACGCTCGACGACGAGCAGACGCGCCGGATGGAGGAATCTTTCCAGGCGTTGCTCGACTATTTCGAGGAGATAATCGAACTGCGACTTCAGGACCCGCGGGACGACATGATAACCGCGCTGCTGAACGCCGAGGCGGAGGGCGACAGACTCAGCCGCGACGAGCTTCTCGCTACCCTCACCTTGCTGCTGGTAGCGGGCAACGAGACGACTCGAAATTTCATTGGCAATGGTATGCTGGCCCTTCTCAAGCATCCCGACCAGCTTCAGAGGCTCAGAGACAACCCGGATATGCTCGATTCCGCCCTCAACGAACTGCTGAGATACGACAGCCCCGTGCAGATGGACCAGCGAATGGTTTACGAGGACGTGGAGATCAAGGGCCACCGCATCCGCGCCGGACAGAGGATCATCAACGCTATCGGCGCGGCCAACCGCGACCCGGAGGTATTCCCCAACCCCGATAAGCTCGACATCGCGCGCAGAGAGAAGAGCCACCTGTCTTTCGGGCGCGGCATACACTACTGCCTCGGCTCGCCGCTGGCCATGCTCGAAGGGCGCGTGGCGTTCTCCGCGCTGCTCGACCGATTCCCCTCCATAGAATTGGAGTCCGAACCCGAATTCAGGGAGCAGGTGGTCCTCAGAGGCGTAGAAGAACTCTGGGTGGAGGTCGAATAGCAATATTCGTCTTATGAACGCATCCGAGAGGGCGTCACTACTTCCGACTCTTGCCGCGAGCTTCGTCGCCGGGCTGATACTGGGAGCGCAATGGGATGTACCGCTCGGGGCGCTTACTCTGTTCACCGTCGCGGCCCTCCTTCTGGTCGCGCTCTCGTTCTCACTTCGTGTGTCGGTTCTGCCCGCTCTCGCGCTGGCGGCCCTGACCATAGGACTGGCGCGGGCCGATATAGTCGAGCCACCCGGCGCTGAACTCAAGCCCTATCACGACTTGTCTCAGTCCGAGATTCTGGGCGTGGTATCCGACGACCCTGCGGACTCAGGCACGATTCTCACATTTCGGCTGGCTGTCGAACGCCTGCGACCCAACGGAGCTGCTGAGTGGGCCCCGGTATCCGGCGACATCCGGGTGACTGCGCGAGTTCCAGCCGCGCTCAGCGGCTCAAGGGAAGCGCCGTTCATAAGGTACGGCGACAGGCTTATTCTACAAGGGACTCTTCAGTCGCCCCAGCTTTTTGGCGCCTTCGACTTCCCAGCCTACCTGGAGTCGCAGGGAATAGGCTCGGTCATGCGATTCCCGGAAGTCGAACTGGTCGGCGAGGATGGCGGCTCACCCGCATACCGATGGCTCTATGCCCTCCGCCGCGATATGGCGCGGTCAATTTCGACCGTAGTGCCGGAGCCGCAGGCATCGTTCGGCCAGGCTATATTGCTCGGCATCCGCGACGACCTGCCCGATTCGCTGACCGAGGACTTTCGCAGGTCCGGGACAGCGCACCTTCTCGCCATATCCGGCTTGCACGTGAGTATTCTGCTCGCTCTCGTCATTTCCGCCAGTGAATTCACGATGGGCAGACGGCGCCAATTCTATCTGGTACTCCCGCTGCTGGCGATCTGGATATACGCGCTCATATCCGGCGCGTCCGATTCCGCGATGCGGGCGGCGATAATGGGAACGGTGTACATCGCCGCTATTGCGGTCGGCAGACCGCGGAGCCTCATTCCGGCGCTCGCGCTCGCCGCGACAGTGATGGTCGCGCTCGAACCGCGAATTCTGTCGCGCGTATCATTTCAGCTCAGCTTCGCCGCTATGATCGGCATCGCCATCTACTACGAGTTCTTTTCCGACAGGATCGTAGAGCGGCTCCACATCGGTCCTGAGCCCGAGGAGTGGTGGGCCACCACGCTGCGCGGACTTGCAGGCGCGGTCGGAGTTTCAGTTGCGGCCACTCTAGCTACCGCGCCCCTCGTGATGTTCTACTTCGAGAGAGTGTCAATCGTTGGACTGCCCGCCACCCTGCTGAGTATTCCCGCGCTGCCGCTCGCTCTCACGACGCATGGTGCCACCGCTCTTGTGGGACTGGTATCCGAGACCGCTGCGACTCCTCTTGGATGGATGGCCTGGGGTCTGTCGAAGTACATCACTCAAGTCGCGTCCCTGTTCTCCGATATCCCTTCGGCCTCAGTGGAAGTGGGAGAGTTAGCGCCTGCGTTGGTGTGGGCATACTACTCCGCGATTGCGGCAGTGACTTTGCTTTTGTACAGCCCGATGAGGTGGCGACGCCCGCGACTGCGCGTCCAATCCAAAATCTGGAACGCGGCAATCCCCTGGCAGTTCTGCGCGCTGGCGTTGCTTGCCGCGATTATCGTGTGGGCGGTTGTCTTGAGTCGGTCGGACGGCAGTCTCAAGATCGTGTTCGCCGACGTCGGGCAGGGCGACATGACGGTCGTGTCAACGCCATCAGGCCGGACGATTGTCGTGGATGGTGGCCCAGACCCGGACCGCGCCGTTCAGGTTCTCGATGCCCACATGCCCTTCTGGAAGCGAAACCTGTCGCTCGTAGTTCTCAGCCACCCGCACAGTGACCACATTTCCGGCCTGAACGAAGTGCTGCGCCGATACCGCGTTGAGAGGATTCTGGAACTTCGCAGAGAATACGAAAGCACTGACTACGCCACATGGGTCAGGTTGGCCGATTCCGAAGGAGCTCAGATGCTGAAGGCTCTTCCCGGGATGCGCCTGGAGTTCGACGATGGCGTTGTGATTCACGTTCTCGGCCCGCCCGATATATCCGGCGGAGCGACTCCAGCAGACCCAAACGACGAATCCGTGGTCGTCCGCGTGGTGTATGGGAACGCCAGTTTTCTGCTGACCGGCGACGTGGCAACCGACGGGGAGAGATGGCTGCTTCGCTCGGGCCAGACTCTTGCCAGCGATGTGCTCAAAGTCGCCCATCATGGCAGCAAGACATCATCGAGCGTGGCGTTTCTCAGCGCGGTCTCACCCCGCGCCGCCGTAATTTCGGTGGGACAAGACAACAGGTTTGGACACCCTGACCCGGAGGTCGTCGAACGCCTGGAACGGCTGATTCCCGTCTCGATGATATTCAGGACTTATGAGAGCGGAACGGTAACTTTCGAGACCGATGGCAATACGCTGAGCGTCAAGACCGAGCGATAGACCTCAATTTGCCCAGTCGCTAATTCAACTGCCATATCCGCGGATTCCACGCTTAGGTATAATTAACTCCAACACTGCGTAATAACGCGATCTTAGGAGATGTGTTGAGCAACAAGACCTATCAGCGATGTCCGACCATGTTGACCGTCGCTTCATTGTTCGTCGTATCAGTTCTGATCGCTGCCGCGATTTCATGCGGCGGCCCTGATCCTGAACCCACGCCTGTACCGCCTACGAACACTCCCGTTCCGACCAATACACCAGTACCACCCACGGCGACGCCCGTACCAACAAATACGCCTGTTCCGACCAGTACGCCCGCGCCGCCTACTGCGACACCCGTTCCGACCAACACGCCTGGCCCGACCTCGGTCCCTGGGCCTGCGGACACGCCTACACCGGAGCCTGCTGCCAGAGACGACCGCACACCCTCCGAGATACTCGCGGACGCCTCGAAATCGCTCGCCGAACTCGACAGCTTCCACCTGTTTACCGAATTGATCATCTCTACGGCGCAGGGGGGAACGTCCATAGAATTCCCGATCACCCTGCAGGCCGAACTACAGAAGCCCTTCGATTCTAAGGGAGCCTTGGGAATAGACATCGGCTTCTTTAGCATAGAGATTCAGTTCATAACCGTAGATGGCGAATTCTATATGACCGATCCCGAAACCGGCGATTGGGTACTGGGTGCGAGCGCGAGCGACTTCCTGCCATTGAACCCTTCAGACTTCGCCGACGCCGAGAGCTTCATTGGCCCCGATCTGCTCATGGAGTCGGACAAGCTGACATTGGAAGGCGCCGAGGAGATTGACGGCATTGACGCATACCGGATCACGGCATCCGCGGACAGCGGCTCTGTGGCGTTGCTCGAAGGAGTGGATGGCGAACTGGATATGACGTTCTGGGTCGGCGTTGATGATGGCCTGCTGCACAGAATATCGGCGCAAGGCCAGTTGGAATTGCCCGATTCGGGCGCCGCGCCATCCGATAGTCTCCTGGGAGGTTTTGGCGGAGGAGATACCGGATTCGAGATTCTCATAGAGTATTCCGACTTCAACACTCCCGTAGAGATCGAAGCTCCCGAGGAATTCACTGATATACGTTCCATGATTCCTGACTTTGAAGAACCGGATGGTTCACGCGAGATCGAAGTCGCCCAGACAACGCTTGACTCGGGCTGGGTAAGGTCCGACTTGCCCGCAGAGGGACTGGCCATCACGACGCCTCCGTCCTGGGTCACGCTCCCACTCGACCCCGATTCCCTAGACGCCGCTCTGGAAACGTTCGAGTCATACGGGGACCCAAAGTTTGAATTCATGGCAAGTCAGTTGGAGCAATACCGAAACACTCTCGAATTTAAGCTTTTTGGATTCGAGCAGGAGCCGTCCCCATCCGAGTCCTTCCACGCGAATATGAGCCTGCTCGTGAACGAAACCGGCGTACCACCATCGCTCGATTCTTACGTGGATGTTAACCTGCAGCAGCTCGATGAATTCTGGGGAATTAGTGACGTTAAGCGGCAAAAGGTCTCACTAGCGTCCGGCGAAGCCGTAAAGATAGGATACTCGTTGCCTCTGCCGGTTGCAGAAGACTCTCTCACTGCCTCCATAACACAGTACATCCTCCTGCGATGCTCGACTGGCGTGATCGTGACGTTCACCGCTTCAGAAGAGTTCGCAGAAGAACTTGATCCGCTGTTTACGCAGATAGCCGATACCGTCGAAATTCGAGAAACCGAAGAAAGGACATGTCCCAAAGTGGCAAAGCAGTACAATTCACCCCCATCCATGACGATAGATCCGTCCAAGAGCTACACCGCCACATTCAATATGGAGGATGGCTCGGACTTTACAATTCAACTGTTTGCGGAGAGAGCTCCGAACACGACCAACAACTTCGTCTTCCTGGCTAGGGACGGCTACTACGACGGCGTTACCTTCCATCGCGTAATACCCGGTTTCATGGCGCAGGGTGGAGACCCGACCGGGACCGGACGGGGCGGCCCCGGTTACCAGTTCGCGGACGAGTTCCATCCCGAACTTCGGCACGACAAGCCCGGCATACTCTCCATGGCCAACGCCGGACCCAACACGAACGGCAGCCAGTTCTTCATCACATTCGTCCCGACTCCGCATCTAGACGACCACCACGCCGTGTTCGGGGAAGTCATCGAGGGCATGGACGTCGTGAACGCCATTTCGCCCAGAGACCCTATGTCCTCGAGAACGCCGGGCGACGCGGTAACCTCGATAACCATCAACGAATCCTAGTACTAAATCCATATGAAGATGACATACTCAAGTGCCCAATCGTCATTCCCGCGAAGGCGGGAATCCATCGCGTCCGGTCGGGCAGAACATGGTGACATCACTCCGAAGTGGTATAAGAGGGTGTCTGAGAAGTGTTAAGATCGTCTCATTATGAAGCGCAAACCGTATCCCACAGACCTGACAGACACCGAATGGGCCATCCTCAAGCCACTGATTCCGAAAGCCAGAGCGGGCGGACGACCGCGCTCAGTGGATATGCGCGAGATCGTCAACGCCATCTTCTACGTTCTTAGGGGAGGAATACCCTGGAGGATGCTTCCGCATGACCTTCCGCCATGGAAGACCGTCTATCACTATTTCAGAGCATGGCGAATGGAAGGTGTTTGGGAGGATATGAACGAAGCGTTGCGCGAGCGGGTCAGGGTAACGCATGGACGTTGTTCCACACCGAGCGCGGGCGCGATAGACTCGCAGTCTGCCAAGACGAGTGAAAGGGGGGCTTACGCAGCTACGACGGCGGCAAGAAGGTCAATGGCAGGAAACGACACATACTTGTGGACACCGAAGGGTTATTGCTGAAGGTGAAGGTGCATGAGGCCGGATTGTCTGACAAGGCGGGCGCCAAGTTGGTCATGGAGGTTCTGAGCGGCCGGTTTCCGAGGATGCGGAAGGTGTGGGCGGACTACGCGTATCGTGGACTTAAGGGATGGATGAGAACCACGCTGGGCTGGGACTTGGAGGTTGTGAGACACAGTTGGTCCGGCAGGGTATGGGTGGTAGGAGACCAGGAGCCTCCGAGTCGTCCGAAGGGGTTTGTGGTGTTGCCGCGGCGCTGGGTTGTGGAGCGTACATTCGCATGGCTGGTGCGTAACCGCAGATTGTCGAAAGACTATGAATTCTTGCCTGAGTCTGAGGAATCATTCGTGTACGCTGCCATGGTCAGACTGATGCTTCGCAGACTGGCTCATCCTACCTGAAATGACTTCTCAGACACCCTCTTAGTTGCGATGGATATTCAGATTCCGATTTATTCCCTCTCCCCTCGGGAGAGGGCTAGGGTGAGGGTAGATAAGCCGTCAATACAAATGTGTTGAACCACTAGCTTCACTGTCCCGGAACTCAGCGACCCAGCAGAACGGGGGACAGAGACATGAAAGACAATAGAGTTAGACAGCGCGTCAAGGCCGGCTTTCCGGCCATTGGCTGCTTTCTGGGGCTGGGCAGTCCCAATGTCGCGGAGCTTATGGCTCGCGCCGGCATGGACTGGCTCGTCATTGAGACCGAACACAATGGCCTGGACTCCGCCGAAATACAGCAGATGCTCATGGCTATGAACGGCAGCGACGCCGTTCCCATAGTTCGTGTCCCGAACAGGGACCAGGTGTACATTCAGCGTGCCCTGGATATGGGAGCGATGGGCGTACTGGTTCCCGGAGTCAGGACCGCCGACGAAGCGCGCGCCATCGTCTCCTACACACGCTTTCCTCCTAACGGCATCAGGAGTTGGGGGCCTCTCAGGGCGTCCGACTACACCCTGGACAACGAGGACTACCTCGCCCGCGCCAACGAAAACATCCTGGTCTGCCTGATACTGGAGACACGCGACGCGGTAGAGAACCTGGAAGAGATATGCGAAGTGCCGGGCATAGACGTGCTGACCATCGGCCCCTGGGACCTGTCCCTGGAGCTTGGGCTTGACCCGCGCAAGCTGCCCCTGCCAGAGATCGAAGACATATCTCGGAAGGCTCTGGAAGTCGCGCGACCGCGAGGTGTGGAGATAGGAGTCTCAGCCGGTACGCCCGAAGGGCTGCGAGAACGCCAGCGTCAGGGATTCACTTTCATCCAGTACGGGCCGGACTACAACCTCTTCGTGAACGCGGTCAACGCGGGTCTAGATGTATTCGACCGGGACGGGTGACCATCCCACACAACGCGCTCGCCTTCCGATATACTGTGCTCAGCGCCAGACCATTTTCCGCCATTCTCGCGAAGGCGGGAATCTAGGGGTGGAGGGGCGGCCTGCCCAGCTATGAATTCACCGATTTACCCACCCATTCAGTCCTTCAAATCTAAGCAGGTCGAGGTTACGCAAAGGTCTCCGAAGGCGGGAATCCATACATCTGATTATGACGAAAACATACGGACGCTGAATGAGTCGCGCACCGGTTCCGGTTACAAAAGCGTTTAAGGAGTAGCGAAATGAAACTCGGCCTGTTTCTCATGCCATCACATCCACCCGAACGCTCGACGTGGGACGCCCACCAGTGGGACCTCGACTGTCTCGAAATGGCGGACAGGTACGGCCTTAGCGAGGCATGGATAGGCGAGCACTTCACCGCGCCCTGGGAGCCTGTGCCAACCCCCGACCTGCTCATCGCGCAGGCCTTGATGCGCACGAAGAACATCATGCTTGGCACAGGAGCGCACCTGCTGCCGTTCCACCACCCGGTAGAACTCGCGCACCGGGTCGCTTACCTGGATCACCTCGCTCAGGGGCGCTATATGTTCGGCATCGGGTCCGGCGGGCTGCTGTCCGACCACGAACTGTTCGACGTGGACTTCGACGCCAACCAGCACCGCGAGATGACGCGCGAATCCCTGGACATCATCCTCAATATCTGGGAACACATAGACGGCCCCTTCGAGTACGAGGGCAAGTACTGGAACTTCAATATTCCCGACCCCAAAGAGTATGAGTACGCGACGCTGAAGACTTTCCTCACTCCGTACCAGAAGCCTCACCCTCCCATAGGCGTCGCGGGCGCGAGTCCGGGTTCCGAGACACTAAAGATAGTTGGCGAACGCGGGTATATCCCCATGAGCCTGGGGCTGAACGCAGTTTATGTCGCCAGCCACTGGGACGCCGTTGTGCAGGGAGCGCAGGAAGTCGGTAGGCAGCCGCCATCGCGCGACGAATGGCGAATAGTGCGCGACGTGTGGGTCGCCGACACGGACGAAGAGGCCCGCGAGGGCGCGATGAACGGAATGTTGGGCAGGGCTTGGCGCGACTACCTGCACCCTCTGTTCTCATTCGGCGCGTACCCGTTCGTCAGCTTCATGAAACACGACGAGTCCATACCCGACGACGACGTTACCCTCGAATACATGATGGACAACCTGTGGATTGTCGGCTCTCCCGACACTGTGGAAGAAAAGCTCCGCGCGTTGTACGAGACCGTCAGGGGCTTCGGGACGCTGCTCTGGCTCACCTTCGACCACTCCGAAGACCGCGACAATTACGAGAAGTCCGTCCGTCTTCTGTCCCAGGAAGTCATGCCGCGCTTAGGTGACCTGAATGGAAACGCCTGACCGCTTCGCGGATATTTCCAATCCACAGCACGAACGTGCTATAATAGCGCTGTGCCATGGGAGATGCTGCAAACCATATCACTGCATCGGGCATCTTGAAGAAGCGCATTAAGTAGAGCGGCCATAAAGCTGTATAAATGCCGGAATCTGGCCGACCGGAAAACTGGTCAAACTGGTTGAAATAGACCAGTTTCCCACCAGTTTCGACTCAAAACTGGTACCAGTTTTTCCGCCAGATTCACACCAGTTTCACCTGAAACTGGTCACTAGTTTCCAGACAGTAAGTGCATAAGTTGGAATAGATGAATGCTACCGACACCCGCGCGCTCGAAATACTCAGAGAACTCGGACAGCGCCCCGCCGCACCGTTCCATGAAAGCTCGCCCGCCGGGTACATCCTAGAAACGCTGAAGGCCATCGGACTGGACGCTGACACCGACGACTTCGGCAACGTGGTTGCCCACTACCGGAACTCCGAAGGCGACGATCCGCCGCTTGCCCTCGTCGCTCACATGGACCATCCCGGCTTCGAGATAGTAGAAGCGTCGGAGCGCGGACTGCTGGCCAACGCGCTCGGCGGTGTGCCGGAGGTATCGCTGACGAGTCCCGCGGACGTTCTCGTTATCCTGGAAAGCGATGTGCGAGTTCCCGCGCGAGTTGTGCCATACCCCGACGGCGACGGCAGAACCGTCCGTGTCGAACTGAGCGAGGATGTACCGATAGAGCCGCCCGTACCCGTCGTGTTCGACCTGCTCGACTTCATCCTTGATGACGGCTTCATCAGGATGCGCGCGCTGGACGATCTCGCCGGATGCGCGGCATCTCTCGCCGCTATGGAGCGGCTTGTATCCGAGAACGCCGAGTGCGACGTTTACGCCGTCTTCACCCGCGCCGAGGAGGGAGGTCTGTTCGGAGCCAGGCTCATGGCAGAGGCCCGAACTCTGCCCACTGAGACGCTGGTAGTGTCCATCGAATCCAGCCCGCTCATACCCGGTGTGGAGCAGGGCGCCGGGCCTGTCATACGGACGGGTGACGCGCTCTACACCTTCGACGCCGAGTCGGAACAGGTTCTGATAGTAGCGCGTGAATCAATCAGGCAGCGAGACCCCGACTTCAAGAGCCAGCGCCAGCTTATGAGCGGCGGAGTGTGCGAGGGTACGGCCTTCGCGGTCTGGGGTTACAGGGCCACCGGAATGGCATTTCCGCTCGGCAACTACCACAACGCCACCACCGGCATACGCGACCCCAAGTCCGGCATTGGTGCGGAGTACATCCGCATCGAGGACTTCCTGGGAGGCGTGGAGCTACTCACCGAGGCTGCAAAATGTGTGGGCAAGCGCAACGATTCTCCCGTAAGGGAGCGTATTCGTGAGGTCCCTGACGAGATTCGGGCGCGGATGGTCGGCGATGGCTAGGCCTCGCTGATGTCCCAGCCTTCCACCGCCCAGTAGCCGATTCTAGGGACTTCGGACACCGTTGGCAGTCCCTGAGCGCGCTTCAGGCGCTGGATATTGAAGAGATGCGTCGTCTCCTCGAAGTAGATGTGCCGGATCATCGCGTCGTACCGCATTATCCGCATCGTCTTGTCTTCCGAGAGTGTTATCCCTTCAGGATGCGCCTGAAGCATCAGGTCCCATGAGGCGCTTGCCTCCGATGTGACCGAGTGCGACCGCATAAACCCGACCCTGCGCTCCGACAGAACTCGCTGGGCCAGCCGTATGCCTCCGTCCAGCATCTCCAGAATGACGGGCAGTTCCCAATACTTTTCGTCGTCGAGGCGCCGGTCGGAAGGGGAATCGGCGATGCTCTGGACATCCTCGATACCGTGGTCGCCATCCGGGAATAGATTGTCACCGCACCTGAGTATCAGCCATCGGTACGTTAGCGACGCCATGTGGCTCAATTGATTTCGGATGCTCCACTCGGCCCAGGCGTAGTCGTCGGATGTCCAGTCAAGCTGCTCGTCCGTGAGTCCCTGTGCCTCGTTGGCTATGAGTTCGTAGAGAGTGTCGAACTCCGGGAATAGCGCGGATGCAGGTGAGTCGTCGGTGATTGATTGGTTCGTCAATTTCGGGTCTCCCGAGTAGAATCAGGTGGCCTGGGCCAGCGCGATCTTCAGATGCTCGATGGACAGATTGCCCCCGCTGCATATGAGAACGACCTTCTTGCCTTCCAGCCGATCCCGAATCTTGAGCGCTCCGGCAAGAGATGCCGCGCCCGCGTGCTCAACGAGGTTGTGAGTCTGTTCGAGATGCGTGACTATCGCGGTGTTCATCTCTTCTTCGGTCACGAGGATGAAATCGTCAAGATGCTTGCGCATGATTCCGACGGCGAAGTCGTATGCCGCGCCGGTCGCCAGTCCTTCCGCGGAGGTCTTCATTGGAGCTTCGAGGGCCTCGCCTCGCTTCCAGGACAGGTACGCGGCGGGCGCCTGCTCGGCCTGAACGCCGATAACCTGGATGTCGGGATTCAGCGACTTCGCCACGATGCAGGTGCCGCCCGCGCCGCTGCCGCCGCCGACAGGTACTACGATCACGTCAACGTCGGGCAAATCCTCGATTATCTCCAGCGTGTAGGTGCCCACCCCGGCGAACAGACGCGGTTCGTTTATCGGGTGGATGTACCTGTAGCCTTCTTCTTTGGAGAGCCGCTCTATATAGTCCTTGGACTCGTCGAAGAACGCGCCGTAGTGAATAACCTCTGCGCCGAGATTCCTCATGGAGGCTACCTTGCCAGGGTTGGCGTTCTCAGGCACGGCGATGTACGCATTGGCTCCGAACACGCTGGCGGCGTATGCGATTGATTGCCCATGATTGCCGCTGGACGCGGTGGACACGCCTCTTTCGAGTTCGGCGGAGGACATCTGCGCCAGCAGATTGATACCCCCGCGCATCTTGAAAGCGCCAAGCCGCTGGTGATTCTCGTGCTTCACGTACAACTCGTCCGCGCCTATCATCTTTTCGAGTCCGATGTACCTGTGGAGCGGTGTTCGTGTCACGTATCCGGCTATGCGCTTCTTGGCCTGTATTACGTCGTGTAGAGTCGGTGGCTGCAAAGTAGATTCTTCCTCTGACTTTCCTGTTAATGGAATCTGATTTTCAAACACTCTTCAATATGCCATAATGCAGCCATGAACGGAAGGGAATTCGTCAGGCGCGCGAGGCGTTATGCTAGAAGAAACGGTCAGAACTTCTACTTCGATCCAAGTCATGGCAAAGGCAGCCATGGACGTATCTTTTTGGGGGACACGGGATTCACAACTGTTCCTCACGGCGAAATCGGACCGGGGCTGCTCGCTTCGATGCTAAGAGACCTGAACATAGACAGAGGAAAATTCTGAAGATGCAATACGCCTATCCCTGTATCCTCAATCCCGAAGAAGGCGGTGGCTACTATGTCACATTCCCCGATGTCCGCGGCGCTCTCACCAATGGCAAGACGTGCGCCGAAGCGCTTGATATGGCACAGGACGCGCTCACCGTCGCGCTTGCGGGATACGTAATCGCGGGATGGGACATCCCTCCTCCCAGCTCCATAATGCCGGACCAGAACCTCATCGCGCTTGAACCAATACCTGCCGCTAAGCTTGCCTTGTACATCGCCATGAAAGAGCAAGGAATATCCGAAGCCGACCTCGCCAGGCGACTGAATCTCACTGAGTCCGCAGTCGGCAAGCTTCTAATGCCCGACCGTTACACTCATATCACGACCGTGATGGAAGCGCTTAGGGCGGTAGGACATTCACTGATACTTCAGGATGCCGACCCGCAATCCCAACCCGCGGCCTGAAACGCTCGCCCATTGTCGCTCCAAATTCACAATTCCCGACTCTAGTGATAGGATTGGCCCAAGACTCATAGTTCAGGGCAGGTACTATCATGGTTACAGCGACAAGGCCGCGAATCGAGACGGGAAGAAACACAGTGTACAGCAGTGGTGGTATGGTCGTTTCCATTTCGCCGCTGGCGGCGTCCGCGGGCGCGAGAGTCCTGGCGGACGGGGGCAACGCATTCGACGCGGCGATTGCCACAGCGTCGGTGGAAGCCGTCACCGTTCCCCCCGCGTGCGGAGTGGGCGGCGAACCTTTCGTCATCATGTACGACGCCAAGACCGGTCAGGTGCATGGCATGAATGGCAGCGGCAAGGCCCCGATGGCTGCCAGCCGCGACTTCTTCGTCAGTCGCGGACACAAACATATGCCGCTGCAGGGCCCATTGGCTGCCGCGATTCCGGGAGAAGTCCTGGGGTGGGAGCAGATAAACGAGCGATTTGGTACAAAGCCGCTGGCCAAGTTGATCGAACCCGCCATAGGTTACGCGGAAGACGGCTTCGCGGTCAGCGAACAACTTGGAGGTGGGTTCAGGGCATTGAATGACAAGCTCGCCCAGTTCCCCTACTCGCGGGAGATATTCACGCGCGACGGCAGCCCGATACTTGCCGGCGAAACACTGGTACAGAAGAACCTCGCCCAAACACTGAAGAAGGTTGCGTCCGGGGGAGCGGAAGCCTTCTACAAAGGCGACGTCGCGAGAGAGATGGCACGCGCCATTCAGGAGGCGGGAGGCCTCTACACCGAAGCGGAAATCGGAGAACACCAGGGCGTCTGGTACAAGCCGCCCATCTCTTCCACCTATCGCGGTCATACCATCTATGAGACAACACCCCCATCGCACGGCTTCATGCTGCTGGAGATATTGAATATCCTCGAAGGATTCAATCTGGCGGACATGGGCTTCTATACCTCAGAGTCCGTGCATACGATGGTCGAGGCGAAGAAACTCGCATTCGCCGACCGCAACAGGTACGCGGGCGATCCGGACTTTGTTGACACGCCCCTGTCGGAACTCATCTCCAAGCCTTTCGCCGCAATGCGTCGTCGCCTGATAGAAGCGACATCCGGGTACTACGAGCCTGGCCCCGTCGCTGCCCCAATCCCGGGCGACGGCAATACCAGCTACTTCTGCGTCGTGGACAAAGATGGCAACGCGCTGTCCTTCATTCACAGCCTCTCAATGGGCTTCGGCAGCGGCTTCGTCGCCGGGAACACCGGCGTCCTGCTCAACAACCGCATAGGCCGCGGATTCAGTCTCGTCGAAGGACATCCCAATGTGATAGAGGGCGGAAAGCGCACGATGCACACGCTGAACGCCTACATGGTAATGCGAGAGGGCAGACCGTACTTGGTCGGTGGAACTCCGGGTGGAGACAGGCAGATAGCCTGGAATGCGCAGGTCATTACCAACGTCCTGGACCACGGCATGAACGCCCAGGAAGCGGTCGAGGCGCCTCGCTGGACATCAACCCCAGGTACTGACCCTCACAATGTGGAAGACCCGTTCGTACTGGAACTCGAGGGCGGCATGGAAGAGAGCGACATAGATGCTCTGAGAGACAAGGGGCACGACGTTGTTACCCATCCCGGCAGGGTATTCGGAGGTTCCGCCAAGCTGATAGTTATAGACCCCGCTACCCATGTCCGCACAGCGGGCTCCGACCCCAGGACCGACGGCCACGCCGCCGCCGTGTGATAGAAAGAGGTAAAGTGACTCTTGCGGCAACAACCAAAGCCGACCCTAAAGCGGTCGCCGTGGCGCGCGCCGTCTATGACGCCGTGCGACCCGAAAAGGTAATCCTGTTCGGCTCGCGCGCTCGCGGCGACCACCGCCCCGACTCCGACATTGACCTGCTGATCATCTCCGATGATAGCCTGACCCGCGAAGGATACATGAACGCGCGGCGGGTAGTAATGGAAGCGGCGACCCGGATATACGGGGACTACTTCGACGCCAACCTGGTATGGATGCCCAGGGAAAAGTATATGGAGTGTCGCAAGGGCATCAACCACGTGGCGGCGCAGGCCGCGCGAGACGGAGTGGACATGAACGGCGAGAAGGAAGAGTACGAACGCGATGCCGAGACGACCTTCGACTGGGCCGACGTTCGCCAGCGAGTCATCAATGCCGACAGAGAGCTTATCGTATTGGAAGACCTGATAGCGGCAAATTCCGCGCAGGAAGCGATAGGCTTCCACGCCCAGCAGACTTTGGAGAACATACTGAAAGCATGGATTTCGGCGTTCGGGGGTGAGTACGGAAACACTCACGATCTGGGAAGTTCGATTGGCATAATCAGGAGCGGCTCCCAAGAGTACGATACTCCCGCGGGTGAAGAACTGGCATGGCTGACCGAGTACGCCGTGGAGTACCGCTACGAAGGCGCGCGGCTCATCATGGACGATCCGATAGAACTCTACTTCGGGATAGACAGGGTGGTATCGGCGGTGGAAGAGCGAATAAAGGCGCTGACAGGGGTAGAAGAACTGCCGCGCTACACGCCGCCGACTCAGAGGCGCGCCGATGGCGTAGAAGATGAAGCGGAGTAAATACAGAGTGGAATCAGTCACATTGTTTGAATTGGATGCAGCAACTAAGGAACCTGTCACGCCCGGCGAGATTCTTTTGGAAGAATACCTAGAGCCGATGGGTATTTCGCAGAATGCCATGGCCAGCGCGATTGGAGTCTCGCCGACAGCCATAAATGAAATCGTGCGAGGCAGGCGCTCTATCACACCAGCAATGTCCATTCGGTTCGGAGCGTTTTTCGGACAATCCGATGAGTTCTGGTATGGTATCCAGGTTGAGTGTGACTTCCGAAGACTGGCCAAGGATAAGGAAAATCTGATCTCTGGTATCAGGCCGGCGTCATCACTGGTTCGATCTTCAATGTAGTTTCAGAACATTCCTTCCGTTTCAAAACATCGGTTCAGTTCAGGAAAACTAAAGGAGTACCTCTATGAAATTCGGACTTCTATTCGAGATGCAGCGCCCTTTCGAGGGCAACGATATTGACTGGAACACGCTCTACAAGGAGACGCTCGAACAGTGCGAGTTGGCAGACCAGGTCGGCTTCGACAAGCTGTGGTTCGTCGAGCATCACTTCCTGCTTGGCTTCTCCGGTTCGCCCTGCCCGGAGGTAATCTTCGGGGCGCTGAGCCAGCGGACCAAGAACATCAGGATCGGGTTCGGCGTGTCCATCCTTCCGCACGCGCATCCCATTCGCATAGCCGAAAGGGTAGCCATGGTTGACCAGTTGACGGACGGGCGCGTCGAGTTCGGCACCGGCCGCTCCAACGCCTATGAGCAGATGGGCCTCGGCGTTGACCCAAGGGACACCCGCGAGATGTGGAGCGAGTCCATCGAGATGATTCCGCAGATATGGCAGGCAGAAGACGAATTCTCCTGGGAGGGTAAGTTCTGGAACGTCCCGGCGCGGCGCGTGCTTCCCAAGATATACCAGAAGCCGCACCCGAATATGTACCTCGCCTGCACTCAGTCGGCGAGTTTCGACCTTGCGGCTGACAAAGGCATCGGCGTCCTGTCGTCGGCCTCCTACGCCCCGACGGTGCTCGCGCAGCACGTCAAGACTTACAAGGAGAAGATCAAGGACGCCAACCCGGTCGGCGCGTTCGTGACAGACTACTGGGCGAACAACGTTCACGCCTACTGCGGCCCGGACAACAGCGAGGCGCGCGAGTTGGCAGCCGAGTCAATGAAGACATTCTTTGGCCCCGACAAGCCGTATATCGCCGGGCGCGTAGGAGCCTACGAAGAGCTTCTGGAGGCATGGGGCGGAGTTCCCGACCATCTTCAGGCCGACTTCGGTCGCTGGCTGAGACAGTCCGACGAGGAACACAAACAGCAGGCCGAGGAAGTTGGCATTTCGCTCGACTCCGGCCCCGGGGCGGCGCGCGCAGCTATCGCCGAGCTGGATGGCGACACCCTCGCCGACCGCGGCGTTACGATAGCCGGAGATCCCGAAAGCTGCATCAACGCGATCATGAAGTACCACGAAATAGGCGTGGACGAGGTGATGATGATCATTCAGACGGAGACCATTCCGCACGAAAAGGTGCTGAGTTCCATCGAGCTTTTTGGCAAGGAAGTCTTCCCTGCCGTCCGCGAGATGGTGGGTAGCAAGACTGCCGCCACCGTTGCCGACTAAGTTTTGAGACATAGGACTGACTTCTTGGAAAGGACTACCAGATGACGATAGACGTAGCGACCGCGATTGCCCGGATTCTGAAGCAGGAAGGGGTCGAGTGGGTCTCCACCTTCCCGGTGTGCAGGGTGAACAACGCACTGGGACGCGAGGGCGTTCCGATGGTGATGATGCGTGACGACCGATATGCTATCGCGCTCGCCGACGCTTTTTCGCGAGTTACGGGAGGCGACAGGATAGGCGTTTGCACCGTTCAGGGCGGTGTCAACGCGGCGGGCATACAGGTCGCCTACGCGGGCTTGGCGCAGGCTTATGAGGACGGTTCGCCAATCCTGTGCATAACCGACGGCGTCCCGGCCGGGAGTTCAGAGAACAGCCAGTTCGACGTTACTACCAGTCTGAAGTCGGTCTCCAAGTGGTACGGCTATATTGACCAGCCCCAGCGCGTGCCGGAATTCATGCGGCGCGCCTTCACAATGCTCAGAAGCGGACGGCCCGGTCCCGTAGTGCTTTCCGTCCCGAATGCAGCCGGTACATACGACGAGACTGCCGATCCCTACACTCCGGTCAAGGGGTGGAAGTCCGGGCCCGATCCCGAAGACGTGTCCATAGCTGTTGACCTGCTCCTGGAGGCAGAGAATCCCCTAATTTATGCGGGTGAGGGTGTCATCTACGCTGGAGCTTCGGACGACCTGAAGACTCTCGTAGAGCTTGTCAAAGCTCCCGTCATCACGACGCTCAAGTCTAAGGGAGCATTCCCGGAAGACCATCCGCTGTTCGTCGGAGTTCGTGGTGAACCCGCGGCTCACTACATGCACAAGAGCGACCTTATTCTCGCCATTGGTTCCAGCTTGTCGCCGGGCCGGTTTACCCACTCGATTCCTGATGCTGCCAGTAAGACCATCATCCAGTGCAACCTGGACGAACTGCATGTCAACAAGATTTTCCCCACGACGCACGCTGTACTCGGAGACGCGGGATTCACTATCCGCGCTCTCACCAGGGAGGTGTCGGACAGAACGAATGGAGTTGGGAGGAACGGGAACGGCGTAGAGGCCGAAATCAAGGAAGTGCGCGACGAAGGTCTCGCGGTGTACAGAGAGGCTATGGCGTCCGACGAAACGCCCATCAACCCATACAAGGTTTACGCTGGCCTGATGGAAGCGCTCGACCCCCACAACTCGTTCGTTACCCACGACTCCGGCAACACCCGAGACCAACTCAGCACCATCTATGACACACTGATACCGCGCGGTTTCCTGGGTTGGGGCAACGTCTCCACGCTTGGCTTCAGCTTGGCTGCCGCCATGGGCGCGAAGATCGCTTTCCCCGAAAGGCAGTGCGTCGCGGTGACCGGCGATGCCGGTGTGGGGTACATGCTCGGCAACCTGGAGGTGCCGATGCGCCAGGGTCTTGGCGTGACGGTGGCGCATATCAGCAACGGAGGGTTCGCGGGATATGGCCCGGGTTTCTGGGGCGAGGGACACGATCCATATACTCACCTGGTTCTAGGCCCGGATGAAGTGGATATGTCCAGGGTCATCGGCGAAATCGGACTTCACACCGAACGAGTGACAGAGCCTTCCGAGGTTGTGCCGGCGCTCCAGCGAGCGCTCGCAGCCAACGAGAACGGTCAGCCGTCCTATATCGAGTTCATTTGCTGCCAGTATCCTGTGTATGGCGGTTGGGTGACTGGCGCTATTGCACACTAACGGCTCGCGCGATCAGGGCGACAACGAAGAAAGTACATGGTCGCGGGAGTTCCTGATTGCCCAGATCGTGATCGTGGCGACCATTGCGGTCACGATCGTGTTCGCCGTGACGTCGGAAGACCGGGGCTTGATCGCCAACGCTACGCAGTCGCAGGGCAATGCAGGGCCAGGTATTGGCATAGGGTCTGAACTTACCGCTTCGGGCGCTCCTATTGAGTGTCGAGACTATCAGGGACTTGCTCAGGACTGCGAAACGCTTCTGTCCATCCAAGTGACGCTCGCTGGGGATGCGGTATTGGACTGGAACGAAGAAAACTCGGTGACCGAATGGGAAGGAGTTATCGTGGGCGGTGAACCACCTCGCGTCCTCTCACTCAATCTGACGACATCCGAGCTGACTGGAATAATTCCGCCCGAGTTGGGTGAACTGTCCGAGCTTAGATTTCTGCATCTGTACGGCAACGACTTGAGTGGCGAAATCCCTACAGAGCTCGGACGTTTGGTTTATCTGGACACCCTCGACTTGGGCGATAATCAGCTTACCGGCCCGATACCCCCTGAACTCGGTCAACTCGCGCGCCTTGTATCGCTCGACCTCAGCGCCAACCAACTCACCGGGACGGTTCCCGTTCAACTTGGAGACCTGGATAGACTTGAGTGGCTGGTCATACCGGAGAATGAGTTAACCGGCAGCGTTGCCGAGATCCTTGAATCGCTGCCCAACCTGGAATACGTCAGCATTTACGGTAATCGCTTTAGCGGGTGTATTCCCAGCAAATTGCGGGATGTGGATGGCTTTCTGGGTGACATGCCGTTCTGCGACGATGGGTGATACGGTCGTTTCCCGTGTTGGCTGAAGGTGAGTTCCCATATTTACGCGCTGGAACGCTTACTCACTCTTGAAGCAAGTGGTCGCGTTACGCCTTGCCGAACTAAGGCGTTTCTGGGCGATGATGGAGTTCGCTCTATCCGATACCACACATCCCAAGAGGAGATAGCATGAATCTTGGACGATTCTCAGTCAGCCTCGCCGTAAAGGATATTGAGGCGTCTCTGGAGTTCTATCAGAAGTTCGGCTTTGAAGTGATAGACGGCGGACACGCGCATATGGACGACGCCTTTGCGGACACCGACACGCACAAGTGGCGAATACTCAAGAACGACAGCGCGGCAATCGGACTGTTCCAGGGGATGTTCGAGGATAATATCCTCACGTTCAACCCCGAGGACCTGCGTCCGATACAGCAGACGCTCAAAGAGTCGGGAGTGGAGTTCGTCTCTGAGGCCGACATGGATACGACGGGCCCGTGCAGCGCCGTCCTGACCGATCCGGACGGCAACACGATATTGCTGGATCAGCACTACTGATACGCCGAGAATTTGGATGAGCTCGGGGGCATTGTCTCGACGCGTCTATGAAGTCCGACGCATATACGCGATGGCGAGGATTGCGCCGCCTATCGCGCCGAGCGCAACCAACGCGATGTACAGCGTCGCTCTCGATATCAGGTCATAGAATGGGTTGGCTTCGGAAAAGGGAGCGAACGGCGCTACGTCAGTATTGATGATGGCGTCTAGAAAAACGTGGCTGAGACCGCCGGTCAACGCGCCTGAGACCGCCGCGAATACGGACATTTCCCGTCCGACCCAGGAGTTCTGCGTACCGAAAAGATTCCATTGCCTGATCGTCCATCTGATCAGAGGCAGACCTACTCCTATGGATAAAGCCGCGATTACGATTGCCCCCAGAAAGGTGTGAAATAGTAGAAGCCCGTGAATAGCCCCCCGTCCCATGAATATAGCCAAGACCACCTCACTATCCATCGCTCCCTGCGTGAGCGTGAACATCACAAAACTGAACCTTCTTGGAGCGGCGGCCTTGACCGTCAAAGCAGGGCCTAGATGAAATGGAGTGAGCGGCACGGAATATCTCTGATTATCGGCTATCGGATCTATTGCGCGGTCATGCCGCCGTCTATGACGAGCTCGCTGCCTGTCATGTAGGAGGATTCGTCTGAGGCCAGGAACATGACGCCCTTCGCCACGTCTTCGGACACTCCGATGCGACCCATAGGGACTCTGGACTGCCAGCTTTGCCGCCCTTCGGGAGTGTCGAGGGTGTCCCTAGTCATGTCGGTGTAGATGAGGCCCGGGTGTACTGAATTGCAACGGATGCCTTCGGCGGCGTACTGCACGGCGGTTGACTTGGTGAGGAGGCGCACTGCGCCCTTGGTCGAACTGTACGCCGCGGACGCGGGACTTCCCTGAAGTCCCGCCACCGACGAGATGTTGATGATCGAACCGCCACCCGCCGCTCGCATCGCTGGAATCGCGGCCTTCGTGCCGAGGAACACGCCCTTTCCGTTGACGTCCATGATGCGGTCCCAGTCCTCTTCGGTCGTGTCTTCCACACCGGCGCGTATGAGAATGCCCGCGTTGTTAACGAGGATGTCCAGCTTGCCGTACCGTTCTACGGCTGTGTTGACGGCGTCGTTCCACTGCGACTCGCTGGTGACGTCCAGATGAACGTAGGTCACGCTGCCGCCGGACTCGGCTATCTCGGCCTCGACCTGTCTGCCCGCGTCGTCCAGTACGTCTCCTATGATTACGCTCGCGCCCTCGCTGGCGAACAGTTTCGCCTCGACTGCCCCCTGACCGCGTGCTCCACCACTGATCAATGCGACCTTGCCTTCCAATCTCATGTTTGATTCTCCTCTCTGACTCAGGGAATGGCCTGATAAAGACAGGTTTGTCAGAACTGGGTGTACAGCGTCGGCGACCTCTGGGGCTCTGTGATCTCATCCGGCCCAAGCGGGTAGGCTTCCTTCTTATATATCTGTATGCGGTCCGAACCGTAGTCAGTGATGTACATCATGTGATCATAGACCCGTGTGGACACCGGCCACCTGAGACGCTTCTGCGGCTCTATGGAGGCCATTTCGCGCAGTCTGAGGGCCTTGACGTTCGAACGCATGTAGTGGAGCGCCTGTCTGGAGAGGGTAGCGTCGCCCCGGAACAGTTCCACGAAAACACCGTCCGGCCTGAAAAGCTGCACCCGGCTATTCGCCCAGTCCGCGACGTAGATATCGCCGTGATCGTCCACCGTGACGCCGGACGGGCGGTTGAATTCGCCCTCGCCGTCGCCCGACCTGCCGATGCTGAAGATGAACTCGCCATCGGCGGTGAACTTCTGCACCCGGTCGTTGCGCCAGTCCGCGACATAGACGTCGCCGAGTTCGTCCACGCAGATGCCCCAGGGCATATTGAGTTCGCCCTCCGCTGAACCGTGGCTGCCGAACTCCATCAGGAACTTGCCGTCCTTTGTGAACTTCTGTACGCGATGATTGCGCGTATCGGCCACATAAACATTCTCGTCCGGGTCTAGAGCTATGCCCGACTGCCTGTCGAACTGGCCTTCCCCGCTGCCCGACTCGCCCCACTGGTCCAGTACCTCGCCCTGCTTGTTGATGACGGTTATCTGGTTAGTGCCCTCGTCGGAGATCCACAGATTCTCCTCACTGTCCATCACCATAGAGGCGGGCCACACGAACCTGGCATTCACAGAGTGCGTTCCACCTATCTGGGCCGCGCCGCCCGCGCCGAGGTTGATGGCTCCCAGATCCTCGTCGTCCTGCGAGAGATGCCTGATGAAGGCCGCCCCGCCGCGACAGAGGATGAAGAGGTCGCCTGAACTGTCAACCGCCAGGTCAACCGGCGTATTGGTCAGACGCCTCATTCCGAGCGTCTTGTCGTAGCTGAATCCTACCCTGAGAAGCGCGTATGGCCTGCCCATATTCCTACCTCTGTCTTTGGCTGATCAAGAATTTCCGGGACTTAGCATTTCATGGTTTTTCCAACGATGACCAGTTCAGAAAAGCGCTCGTTGTGTATCAGGTTCTCTCACAACCTTTGCATAGCGAGTCGCAGCTTCGTAGTAGCCTTTCTCTACGGCCCACTCCACAGGATCCTTAGCCGTCTTCGTCAGGTTACAGTCGCGGCACAGAACTTGTAGGTTCTCAAAGTTGTGTGTGCCTCCCCTGCTTCGGGGAACAATGTGGTCTAGTTGAGGCGATAGACTTCCGATCCCTAACGTTCTTCCACAAGCGGCGCATAGACCTTTCTGTCTGAGTGTGAGATGATCCTTAATCAGGTTTAGTCTTTCTTCGGTTGGTTCCCTCTTTAGTCCATCTCTAACCCTCAATTGACGATCCGGCTGAAGATACTTACCTTCAAGCTTGATGCACATCTTACAGAACTCATCACCTGCTTTTTGAGAATATGCCTCAAATTCAACAGATGGACGTCCGCAATATGTTCTTCGCTTCTGTCCACGCCCTATAGGCATAAACCTGTGGCGCTTGCGCTTCACCTTTGGCAAGATTGATAGTTCTCCTAGGAACGAATCTACGGTAGATGCGTGGGTTAAGCTGCGAATATCGGAAGTTCTTCGTAGCGACCGCCGACAATCGGAGCCGCCTCGACGCCCATCCACTGTTCCAGCAGCGTGGTGTACAGTCCGCGGAAGTCGTAGGTGTGCGCCATGTCGCCGTCCGTCTGCTTATCTATGTCGAGAGACGGGTACTCGGCGTACAGGCCGCCCTTTACCTGGTCGCCTATGACGAACGAGCCGCCGCCAGCTCCGTGGTCGCAGCCGCTGCCATTGTCCCTGATGCGCCGGCCGAACTCGGTGAACACAAGCATCACGACATTGTCGGATGCGTTGTGGTCCCTGATGTCCTGGAAGAAGTCCATTATCGCGCCCGAGAGTTCAGTGAGCAGCCTCGGGTGATTGGGGACCTCGTTGGCGTGCGTGTCGTAGCCGCCGTGCTGCGTGTAGATGATCCTTGTACCGAGGTCGGCGAGATGCACCCGCGCGGCGTCCCTGAGACTCTGGGCTATCGGGTTGCTGGCGTACTCTACGTTGGAGGTGTACATCTCCGGTGCTTTCTTGAGGATATCCGCGCCCTTCAGCACATCGAGACCCGTCCTTGCGACATACTCGCGCACGGGGCCGCCGCCTATGGCCTGGCCGTACATCTTCTGGAAAATATCGAGCGCCTGCCGTCTATGTTCTTCACCGGAGATTCCGGTCATGACGCCGTAGTTGTCCAGGTCTCCGACCGAGGTGATGGGGACGCCCTGCTTTGCCATGGCGCGCGGGAGTCCGCGACCGATGTTGATGCACGTCAGCGGATTCTCCTTGAGCGGGTCCATCTGCGCGACGACCTGTCCTAGCCATCCTTCGGTCCCAATCCTGTCCGGCTCGGACGTGTGCCAGATGTCCATGCTCCGGAAGTGCGACCTGCTGGAGTTGGGATAGCCGACCCCCTGTACGATGGCGACATCGCCCTGGTCGTAGAGTTCCTTGACCGGCGCGAAGTTCGGGTTGAAGCCGAGATAGTCGTCCAGCGGCAGGACTTCCTCCTGCGGTATTCCGATAACCGGCCTGGAGTCGTAGTAGATGTCGTTTCCATAGGGAATCAAGGTGTTCATAAAGTCGTTGCCGCCGGTGAGTTGTACGACCACGAAGACGGTCTTCTTTTCGTTTGTTGCCACTTCCGTTTCTCCTCTGGACTGGCTTTCACCCTCACCCTGGCCCTCTCCAATCGGAGGAGAGGGAATTAAGCGCTCATGCGAACTGGTACTCGACGGACGCGACGATGAACTGCACCATTCGCGCTACCCGCTCCGCGCTCTCCTTGCGCTGTTCCGCGCTGTCGAAGCATAGGTCGCCGCCGGATTCGGCGAAGTCCATAAGCGCCTCTCGCGTATGGGCGTCAACCGTAATCGGGCCTACGAGATCGAGCGTCCTGTCAACGAAGTCGTCCGGCGAGATCGGTCGTCCCTCCGACGCCAGCCTGTCCGAGATCGCGCGGACGCCGGGCAGGTCGTAGTCGGAGAACTCGTTAACTGCGAAGTTGATGCGTTCGGCGAGAGTTCCGCAGTCAATCCACTCGCTTCCGGTGTGCCAACCCTCTACTGTGGGCGGCGTCATCAGGCGCTGTCCCATAAGACCCGCGGCGGCGGGCGCTCCGTGCAGGCTGGGCTCCGGGAATCTGTGGTTGCCTGCCAGCTTGATGGTTCCGGCTACCAGTTCTGCCGGACTCTTGACCTTCCTGAACCGCGCTTCCTTGAAGAAGTCGGAGTTGAACAGGACGCGCAGGACGGCGCGGATGTTGCCATCGTTACCGAAGTACGCCTCGCAGAGGGTATCAACGGCCTGAGGGTCCTGCGGTGGAACGTCGTTCCAGGACGGTACCTGCGGCTCGTCCGCGACGAAGAAGTTGTACAGGTGGCGCGAGATGAACCTGGCCGTGGCGGGCTGTTCGACGATGATCGCGATGATGTCCTCGCCGTTGAAGCGGCCCGTGCGTCCTAGGAAAGTCTTCTCGCTGTCGTCGTGGTCCTGCTCGCGATACACGAACTCCGAAGGGTAGCGTCCGTAGGGGTCAAGCGGGATGGGCTGCGTGAACGTCCATCCCGTAAAGGCGCGGGAGGCCATCTTGATGTCCTGCTCGGTGTAGTTGCCCACGCCCATCGAGAACAGTTCCAGCAGCTCGCGTCCCCAGTTCTCGTTGGGACGGTCTCCGTAGTTCTCGCAGTTGTCCAGCCAGAAGATCATTGCCGGGTCCTTGGCGAGATCAACCAGAATCGCCCGCATATCCGCCATGGCGTTGTTGCGGAACAGCTCTATCTGCGCCTTGGACGACGGGCCGTGCTCGCTCTTGCCGACCGATGTTGCGAACACATGGTGCCAGAACAGCGCCATCTTCTCTTCCAGCGGACGCTGGGTGTTCACCATTCGGTATATCCAGCGGGTATTCCAGGGCTCCACCGAGTCGGGGTTGTTGAGTTCGAGCCAGTAGCGGATGATCACGTCGTCATCCACTTCGGGGAACCGTTCGGGGTGAAGCAGGTCTTCGACAATCGCTTCATAGCTCTGGGAAGCGTAGGTCTCCAGTTCGTCGCGGGTCGCGCCGAATCCCGCTCGGCGCAGCAGGTGGGCGACCAGGGCCAGGTCGGATTGTGCCATCTTCGTCTTCTCCTCCTGTCAGGGGGGTAGCAAGCATTATATTCCACTTTCTGAAAAATATCTCAGGTTTCGGCTGCCGGTCAGGGCGCTTCGATTATCATGACAGCCGGTCAGGTAAGTTCTCATACGGACGAGTCCTGTCCGATGGGCGGGCGTGATCGAGTTCATAATGTCTGGTTTATAATGATGCTGAGTTGAACTGGGCGTTGAACTGGGTTGAACTGGGGGGACGCTGGATGGACTTCGCCCAGTATTTAGCTTGCGTTTTCCCAGCGTTAGCTATGAAAATATTTTTCTCGGACCAGTATTTTTCACTAACATTACCTGCTGCTTATGATTTATGATCGTCAATGGCTAGTCTGTATGTTCTGATTGTAGCATGGCTGGAGAAATATTGTATAGAGAAATGGAGACTCATACGGCTTTGGAAGGACTATGACAGTTAGACGGAGGAGATTATATGACAGAGCGAATCGAGCTTATTCAGGGAGACATCACGGAACTGGCCTTGGACGCCATTGTGAACGCGGCGAACAACTCGCTCCTTGGCGGCGGAGGAGTGGACGGCACGATACACAGGGCCGCCGGGCTTGGTCTGCTGGAGGAGTGCGCTACGCTGGGTGGATGTCCGACAGGGGAGGCGAGGATAACCGCCGGCTACAACCTGCGGGCGAAGCATGTCATACATACGGTCGGGCCGGTGTGGTTTGGCGGCGGTAACGACGAGGACGCGCTGCTCGCGTCGTGCTACCGCAATTCGATGATGTTAGCGGCGGAGCATGGGATCAGGACAATCGCGTTCCCAGCAATCAGCACGGGGGTGTACGGGTTTCCGAAGGAGCGGGCGACACGGATCGCGGTGCGGGAGGTGATGGCGGCGCTGGAGCGGCACGACGAGATCGAGAGGGTTACATTCGTGGCGTTCTCGGAGCGGGATTATGAGGTGTATGAGGGGGCGCTAGGCAGCTTAAGTGATTGAGCTAGGCCAGCCTTATCCCCCCAATATGGCAATGACCCTATCCGCGTGTTCAGGACCAATCAGATAATCCGGGTGTGATTGCGACGGATCAATGGGTACTTTTCGCCTATGCAAATAAGATTCAAGTTGACCAGCATTGGGGAAATTCTTCAGATACCTTGAGTGGATTCGGGCGATGTTATCACCTTCTTTTGTTTTGCGGAAGTAAATTGTAGCCCCCCAGTGGAAAGAGATTGTGTGATCGCCTTTCGTTTCTTTGCGTAAGTCTGGAAATGCGTCCGTGAATTTGTCCAGCACGGACTTTCCATTCATTGCTTTATTGTTATGCAATGCAATCATGGATGAGGAAAGGTCCGCACCCAGCAATTCGGTAGCGTGCTCCAGTGTAAATCCTACGACTTCACCATCATCGTCGAAATCTACTACCAAATACTCGGCGACGTCGTCCGCTTCACTGGCTGGATTGCCGTTCCAGAGGGATAGAGTGTCGGTCTCTTTGTCGTAGTGGACTTTAAGCTTCATAGCTTTCCCCACTTTCTCAACTTACCACGGTCGAAGAACCTATTGATTAGTATATCATCCTCCACGATTACCCGAAGCCATTTCTCAACTTCGGTAACGTATCCATAGTATCTCACTCTGCCGTCTGCCTGCGTTTCAGTATAGTACGGGTTAGCCAATACCCGTTCTACCCATTCATCTTTGATTTCGGGATGCTTCCGCTTAGCTACTCGATCATAATACTCGCTGGTTCCAATTGGAAGATATGAGTATTCGCCGGACCCGTTTGTTGCCATCAAGCATCCCTAACTTTGGGAATTATATCGCAAAGTAAACTCAGTCCTTTTTCCTAGCCGGGTTGGTGGTCAGCAACTTCCGTGCCAAGCTGTGGGGTGTTTCCCCCTTGGGAACAGGGATAACGACGGGCGGACGCCCCACAGGTCGCTTAGACCGCTTGTGTTTCTTGCCTCTCTTGGCTCTTGTGGCGCGATGCTTCATGTCTCTAGTAGCCCCCATTGGTGAGTGTGGACATTATACACCACTCCGACCCAGCTATCGTTTTCGTCTCTCGGAGTACCCTGATACAGACGCCACTATCAGAGATACGAACAGAAGCAGGGATACAAAGGTGAGCAGTCCGGGATGAACCCCCAGGATGCCCCCCACAATACGCACGGGGATTGAGACGAGGAATGCCGACAGCAGTAACTTGCCCGCGTTACGCTCGGCGAATCCTCGGTTGTCGGGTTGCCCCGGTTGCCATAGATTACTCATCACTCACCTCTCAATCTAGTTTTGCCTTTGGTACACACGCACTCAGGAACAAGGTGCCGTCCCGATAGTGTCCTACGGTGCAGTAATAGGTTCGCCAACCGCTACCGGATACGCTGAAAACGTTTGTACCCACAATCACTTTTCCGTCGTGGGGTTCGGTATGGCTGTATCTCCATGAACGCCCCGCGCCTCTACCCTGAAACACAAGTTCATTCGATGGTTCTTCGACAAGGGACACTCCATAGGTCAGCGCGTTATCAATTCTTCCGTGCCAGTAAGCTCCAATGTGTAGGCCGCGTCCTCGATAGAGTCGGTTGAACTCAGATGCTCCAAGCGCGTCTATTTCCTCGAAGATACTGGGGCCTGTTGTGTCCTCTATCAACGGATACGGTGTCGCCGTTGGTCGGGGCGTGGCCGTAGGCGGGGGAATGGGCGTAGGTGGAATTGGAGTGGCCGTAGGCGGGATGGGTGTCGGTGTTGGAGTCGGGGGTGGTGGCTCACTGCCACAGGCGATAAGCGTGATGATTGAGAGGATGGATGCCAGCAGAAGACTTGCGTTGCGCCCGCACATAGAGATGCCCCTTTGTGGGTAGGTAGGTTGCGAAGTGCTAAGAACGCTTCCATCCGTATGGAGCCACTCAGGGGCAGGGACGCGCCCTACCATGTCTCTGCCTACACTTGGGCAGGCAGGTACTCCATACGGAATGTCGTTCTTAGCGTCCCCAAACTAGCACGAAAAAGCGACTATTACAAGCTGAATCGCTGGCAATGTCGCTATGACGTGTTATAATCGTAACAACTCACTATGCGGGACAAACTAGAGAGACAGACTTGCGGCGCGGACGTGTACCAATATGGAGCGTGCTGGAAGAAGACCAACGCCTATACTCGTGGCTGTTCCCCGTGTTATGGCTGGCAGGGACTCTATATCACGCCTATCTGCGCTTTCGGACGGAACCCGAACCCCATATCCTGCTTACAGGGACTAGTGTTCTCGTGGTCAGGGTCAGTCCTATGCAATCGCCTCGAACCGCTCCTTTAGGAAGAGGCTGAGAAAAGGTCGCGTACCAAATAGGTTGGATTTTTGCGATGAATACGTTCCTTGTCATTTGCGATGACCCAATGGACTGCGGAGAGGTTCGCAGAATTGCAGAACAGATGATTTCTGCCGATGTTTATGGCGTCTCTGACACAATTCTCCTAATCCGCTATGTTGCGGACAACCCGAAAGTCCTCAGTGACGTATTTGGCATGACTGGAGAGTCCGACGACCCCAGAGTCGGAGCCGTATTCAAGTTGAATGGTTCTCGGTCTGGATACTACTACGCAGACTTATGGAACTGGCTCAGCAAAGTCGAGGGGGCTGTGAGTGACTGAGGGGAATGGTGAAGGTCGAGGCCCACTTCAATCTTCGTCTTACCATGTGGAACGGCTCGATGATGTAAGTACCCGATTGGCCCGTATCGAAGGCCAATTACAACACGTGGCATTCAAGTCAGACCTTGAACACGCGAAGTACCTGATGATGGTCACTTGGGTGGCGATAGGGGTTTCCGTCATTGTAGGTGCAGCAACGTTGGCAAGACTGTTCTTTATCGGATGAGAGTTCCCAAGGAGAAAGAGTCTCAGGTCGCGTAGTCGTCTCGGATGTTATTGACCGCTCCGGTCACGTTAACTCCATCGCCATCTGAGACTCGAACGTGGAACCAATCAAGTCATCGTATCTCAGACGCTTGCCAGCCGCCCCCCGAACCATGGCGACCATCTGCGTTATCGTGTCGAACGGACGGATATTGTGGCGTCCCTCGAACTCCGCGATGTAGCGATGCAAGTGCTTGGGACTCATCCAGTGATAGATTCCGACATACCCGCGCTTGAGCATCGCCCAATGGGATTCCATGCCGTTCGTGTGTACTTGTTGACGGACATACTCGCCTACCGAGTGCCTGACCGCTTCATGCGGACGTGGGAGACCTATGTATGCCCGCGCTTCGTCAGTATAGACCGGAGCATCTGGACTGGTGTTGTCCACGACAAAGCCTTGAAGCGTCGCTTTGTCCGTCCTGCTCACAACCTCAGTGCGGACTTGGTTAGTCTCACGGTCTCGGACTCCGACGACCGGAGTTTTGCCGACCGCGCCGCGTCCCTGGCGCAGTTTCTTGGATTCGTGCTTGTTTTTCTCCAATCCTCCGACATACGTTTCATCGGCCTCGACCGGCCCTGAGAACACGGTATCGCCATCTTCCACCAGAGCCTTGCGTATGCGGTGTGCCATATGCCAAGCCGACTTCTGAGTTATGCCCAAGTCTCGGTGTAGCTTCATCGAGGATACGCCCTTGATGGAAGTGGCTATCAGGTATATGGCTATCGCCCACTTCTGATACCCAATTTTCGAGGCGTGTAAGACAGAATTGGTCTTGACCGAGAAGAACTTGCGGCAGTCTTGACAGTGATAGGGCATGGTCGGGTGATTGCCGCGCTCTCCCACGTTATCGCCATCGCAGTGGGCGCAACGGAGACCATCGGGCCAGCGCGTTTCCACGAACCACTTTTCGGCTGTAGCGTCGTCGGGGAACATCCCGAACAACTCGGGCAGTGTGATACCACTGCGATAGGACTTGCCGGGGCCTGTCTGAGCCATGTCTAACTCCGTGATTGTTGTATATCTAATTATACAACAATTAGCACAAATGTATCAAGGTCAAAAGTTTACTTTGCGATATAATTCCCCTAACTTTAGTTTCGGCTGGATTCCGTAAGCGTAGGCTATTGGGTATCGGATTTCAAACTATGCCTCGGGCTTTCGTGCTCTAGCACTGCCGGGTTCACGAGGTTGTCCGGCATTCGGCCTGTGAGGACATAGGCGACCTCGCGGGCGGCGCGCTGTTCGAGTTCGAGCGTGGATTCCTGGCTGAAGAAGGCGACGTGCGGTGTGATGATGATGTTGTCCAGGGACAGCAGCGGGTGGTCGCTGGGTGGGTGGTTGTCGGCCATGACGTCGAGTCCGGCGCCCGCGATGCCTCCGCCGGTGAGCGCGGAGTGGAGTGCGTCCTCGTCTATCAGGCCGCCGCGCGCACAGTTGACGAGGAACGCCTCGGACTTCATCAGTCCGAGTTCGCGCTCTCCGATCATGTTCTGGGTGTGAGGATTGAGCGGAGCGTGAAGGGTCACGAAGTCGGACTCCCTGAGCAGGGTATCGGTGTCCACGTAGCGCGCTCCGCGCAGGGCTGCGGTCTGCGGATTGAAGAGCGGGTCGGATGCGAGCACGCGCATTCCGAAGGCGAGTGCCTTCTGAGCCACGGCCTGGCCGATGCGCCCGAATCCGATGATGCCAATCGTCTTGCCGCGCAGCCGCATCATGCGCATAGTGAGCGGGACGCTGCCCCATCCCTCGCCCTTGACGGAGTTGTCGAACAGCGCGACGCGGCGGTTCCAGGTCAGAAGGAGCGCCATAACGTGGTCCGACACCTCGTCCACGCAGTAGTCTGGGACGTAGGTTACAGCCATGCCCAGTTCTGTCGCGGTGTCCACGGCGATATTGTCCACTCCGACGCCGAACCTGCCCACCGCGACGCAGTTGGGGGCGGCCTTGAGTACATTGGGAGTGACCTGGGCGAAGCAGGTCATAATGGCGTCCACGTCTCCGGCGAGCGAGATGAGAGTCTCTTCGCTGCCGTCCGGCGCGACCACCGCCTCGGCGTCCGCCTCCTCGCGTAGTACGGTCTCTTCGGGTTCGGTCGTCGGCCAGACGTAATCGGTGATCAGGACTTTGAATTTGGGCATTGGGTAACTCCTCTATTCCAACTCCATTGGCTTGAACATGCAGCCTTCCACGAATATATCAAAGAAGTCGGGCGTGGTCTCAAGCTCAACGTGCTCTATCGTGGCGGCGATGCGCTCGATGCGCTTCCGCATCTCGGCGGACACGAGCATGATGGTCGCCCCCTCCAGCGCGGCGTTGCCCACCTTCACGATCCGCTCCGGCGGCACGTTGGCTATGAAGCCGATGTCCAGAGCGTTCTTCACATCCACGTAGTTGGCGAACCCGCCCGCAAGGTACATCTTCGAGATGTCGGATATGGGGAGGCCGTAGTTTCGCAGAGTAATGTACTGTCCGGAGTAGTTGGCGGACTTGGCCTGCGCGAGCGCAGATATGTCCGCGCGCGACAGCGACATCCCGCGTTCGGGTTCGAAGAAGAATTCGCTCCGCGCGTCGCGGAACGCGCCAAGTTCATTCATCAGATCCGTCCTGCGCAGTTCGGCGAGCAGGTCAACGAGGCCGGAGCCGCAAATTCCCTGCGCGGGCGCGTCGCTTATGGTAGTGCAGCGCGCCTGTCCGTCCTCTATTCGGACAGATTCCACCGCGCCGTCGTAGCCGGGCATACCGTAGGTTATCTGGCCGCCCTCGAACGCGGGCCCGGCGGGGCAGGAGGCGGCTATCATCCGGTGGCGGTTACCGACGACGACCTCCGTATTGGTCCCCACGTCCACCAGCATCACCACGTTCTCAGACTCGTCCATGGATACAGCGAGCATGTCGGCGGCAACGTCCGCGCCGACGTGACTTCCTATGAGCGGGCCTGCATATACGGCAGCCTGCGGAAAGACGCGCAGGCCCAGGTCGCGCACGGTGGAGTTGAGCGCGGTCGTGGTGAGAAGGCCGTCCCGCATCTTCGTTTCGATGACCGACCTGTAAGGTTTCTCGCCGATGAGCTGGACGTCCAGACCGAACAGCATATCGCGCATCGTGGAGTTGCCGACTATGACGACTTCGTATATGTGTCGGCGGTGGAATCGTAGAGTGCGCGCCATGTCGCCTATCTCGAAGTTGATCGAGGAGAGCATTACTTGTCTGAGTTCGCCGTGATACTCGCTGCCGTCGTAGGAGATCCTGTGCATTATGTCGCTGCCGCCGAAACGCTGCGGGTTTTCGAAGGACGTGGTGTGCAGAATCTCTCCGGTTTCTAGATCAACCAGGTTCATCACGACGGTCGTGGTGCCGACGTCCACGGCGAGACCGTATATGCGTCCCCTGTACGTGTCAATCTTCTCGCCGCGATGGTAAACCGAGTCGCCGTTTCGGATGGTGAGAGGGTCGAGAGGCACGTCCCGGCGTATCGAGTGCGTGAGGATGCGGGGCTGGCGACGCAGAACCGCGAACTCCACGTCCGCGTCGGGGTCTTCGACAATCGCCTGGCAGGCGAGACGGTAGTTGTCGCGCAGAAAGCGCTCGGCGTCCGTAGGTGGACTCAACGCATCCATCCCACGCCTGATCTCTACTATGCACTCGTGGCACTCACCGGTGCGCCCGCACGAGGTCGGCACCCGCACGCTCAGACTGTCAGCATAGTCGAATATGGAGCGACCGGGAACGTGGTCGAGGGTCTGGCCTGAATTGTATATGGGGGACATATCGGTATCTTTCGGATGGGGTTTGATATATTTAATAGCACAGAACGGAACGGATGCGCTAGGAAAGGATTGGTGGAAGCGAGATTTTCGGGTAGTATGATAACACTCCCGCTCGGATAAGCTATGATACTCATATGAAGCCTGATTGGAAAACCACGACTCTCGGCGCTGTCTGCGTAAAGATTGGAAGCGGAGCGACGCCACGAGGTGGTAAAGATGTTTATCTGGAAGATGCGCCTTACGCTTTTATTCGTAGCCAAAACGTGTACAACGACGGCTTCCATCGTGACGGCTTGGCATTCATCGGCGAAAGTCATGCCTGCGAGTTGCGAAATGTAGAAGTCTTTGAGAACGATGTGCTTCTGAATATCACAGGCGACTCAGTAGCCCGTGTATGTCAAGTGCCCCAAGACGTACTACCCGCTCGCGTGAATCAGCACGTCTCTATCATAAGACCGAATCCGGCAAACCTTGATCCTGAGTATTTGCGTTATTACCTAATATCTCCTGAGGTGCAAACCTTACTCCTGTCGTGGGCAGGTTCAGGTGGAACCAGAAACGCACTCACAAAAGGCATGATTGAATCGCTTGAAATACCTATTCCGCCCCTTCCCGAACAACGCGCCATAGCCCGCGTCCTGGGAACCCTCGACGACAAGATAGAACTCAACCGCAAGATGAACCAGACCCTGGAAGAGATGGCCCGCGCCGTCTTCAAAGATTGGTTCGTGGACTTCGGCCCCACACGCGCCAAGATAGAGGGCCGCGAGCCGTATATGCCGGCGGAGGTGTGGGAGTTGTTTCCCGACCGGATGGTGGAGTCGGAGCTTGGGGAGATACCGGAGGGGTGGGAGGTGAAGGCGTTAAGTGAGATTTCCAATCTCAACCCGGAATCTTGGTCTCGGAGGAATAGTCCCGTTCACGTTGAATATGTTGACTTGGCGAATACGAAGTGGGGACTGATCGAATCCACCCAATTCTTTCACTGGAATGACGCCCCTAGCAGGGCAAGACGGATCCTCAGATCCGGAGACACCATAGTTGGAACAGTTCGGCCAGGCAACGGCTCTTACTCACTTATAGGAAACGATGGTCTGACCGGAAGTACTGGATTCGCGGTCCTTCGGCCTTTGCGTTCACACTTTCGTGAGCTTGTATATCTCTCGGCGACTGCACCGGATAACATAGAGCGGTTGGCCCGCCGAGCGGACGGTGCAGCGTATCCCGCTGTTCGTCCAGAAATCGTTTCTGAGACGAAAGTGCCAATGCCAACTGCCGAAACTAAGGTGTTGGATTGGTTTTCCACGATAGTTGGGACAATCTTGGACAAAATGGAGTCAGCCAAGGCAGAATCGCGTACCCTAGCCATCCAGCGGGATGCGTTGCTGCCGAAACTGGTGTCGGGGGAGATGCAAATTTCGGAGATGGTCTATGACCTTCAGACAACAGGAATATCAGGGCATCATTGATTCGGATAGTGCATGACGATACGAACCAAAATACATTGAGGAGGGTGTTCGTGATAACTCAAAGCCAAACATGGAAGGATGCAGAATCAATTGCCTCGGACGCCCTTCTTGAGATGGGAGACCCAAGGTTGGGGGCTAGACTGCAAATGGCGACCGAAAGGGTCGCAGGAGTACTGCTGGAACATAGTTGGCGTGCAAGGAATGAAACAGAATATGTCAGGTGGCGTAATTGCGTCCACCGGGCGGCAATAGAAATGGCAAGATATGGACAGTTACCTGGAGGGGCGAGACTGTCAATGTGGGCCGATAGACTGTTTGTTGGATGGTAGGTCGCCTGGTCTTCTATGGGATAGGACGTGGAGATGTCCACTAAGAGCGTGTTCATCAGCTTTGACTACGACAACGATAATGACCTTCGGGGCAACCTAGTCGCTCAAGCCGAGAGGCATGAATCGCCGTTCAGCTTTACAGATTGGTCGGTGCAGGAACCGATAGACGAGAATTGGCGGAGGGAAGTCCGTGACCGCATACGCAGAGTTGACTTGATGATAGTGATATGTGGGGAGCACACCCATGACGCCGCCGGCGTATCGGCGGAGGTCACCATAGCTCGCGAGGAGGGTACGCCGTACTTTCTGATAAGGGGTCGGAGAAGAAAAACCTGCACAAAGCCCAGGACTGCGCTCAGGAGCGACGAGATGTACAGAGGAACCTGGGAGAATCTAAGAAATCTAATCGCGAGCGTGTGATGCTATATGGACGATAAATCACTCCCGCGCCTGATTCAACACGACGAGGAATCATATAGTGGTTCTTTCAGTGCTGACCTCTTGGAGCAGTACAAGCTCTACGTACAATCCGCTGAGAATGTCAGTGCAAGGCGTGTTGCTTCGAGTCGTTACCTGCTAACGCTTAACGCGGCCCTCGTTGCGTTGTATGGACTTCAATCCGCAAGTTTTGGGCAGAGTTACTGGGCGCTACTTATTCCTGCCGCTGGGATTGCCATATCGGTGGTCTGGTGGCAGATCATCGAGTCGCACTCAGACTTAAACAGCGTGAAATTCAAGGTGATTCACGAGTTTGAGAGGTATCTGCCAGCGGCAATGTATAAGTATGAGTGGCATTTGGCAGAGGAAGGACGGGGCAAGACCTATCGAGCCGTAACGACCCTCGAACGGTGGATACCGATTCTGTTCGCTGTACTTCACCTGGGGCTAATGATCATGATTATTCTCGCCATCTGCGGCGTGGTGGATTGGACCAAATGACCACTACCACCGAAGCCGACATTGAACAAGCCGGTCTTCGTCGAATCAATCTGCCGTCTTGCTCTGTGATAGACTGACATCATCATGTCCGCGAGAGGAGGCAGCCATGGATACCCCCAACTCCAAAGAACCTTGGACACTGAAGGAGGCGAAGGCCCACCTTCCGCAAATCCTGCGTCTTACCGAGGTGGACGGCCCCCAATACATCAGCGCCAGCCAGACCGAAATGCCAAACATCGAGGGGCACAAGACTTTCGTCTTAGTGCCGGCTGAGGTGTGGAGTGAGAAGAATCCGCCTAAGAAACCTTTGGGTCAGCGACTGCTTGATTTGCCTCGTGGTATCGGAGTCAAAGAGCCTGAGTATGATGAGGGCGGACGCTATATCGCCTTCAGCGATATCGTATTCGATGAAGAAGAATGAGCGGATTTCTGCTGGACACCAACGTGGTGTCAGAATACATAAAGCCAGTCCCTCACTCCGCTGTTGCAGAACTTTGGGTGGCAAGGGATGATTTGTGGCTGTCAATTATAGTCGTCCATGAACTGGAATATGGTATAGCGATACTTGACGAAGGTCGTCGTCGAGATGGAATCAGAAGGGCAGTCTCCCAGATATTGGAGGAATTTCAAGGGCGTATCCTTCCCGTTGAAGGTCGGGCTTCGGAGATAGCCGTTGACTTGCGCGCCCAAGCTCGTCGCAATGGCAGAACATTGCAATTGGCCGACGCGCTGATAGCCGGGACCGCCGTTGCCCATGACCTGGTATTGGCAACCCGAAACACAAGGGACTTCAGCGGATTGGACATAGATATCATCAACCCTTGGGAATCCGCCCGACCACTCTGACCAAAGTTCCCACCCAACAGACCGACCTCGCCCGCGTCTGTCTAATCTGCGTTATGCGAACCAGACCAAGCTGGTAATCTGAGCGCGAGACACCGCCACTACCGCGCCTCCGCCACGAACCCGACTTCAACCCCCTCTTTCCGGCGTCATAGGCTAGAGTGAAGGCTCAGTCTTCATCGGTCTGGATAACCGAAAGCCCCGCCCTGCGCGCAACGTCAATTTTTAGAACGATTCTATTTGATAGGTATATTTGCCTGTGCTATACTTTCGTGGTGTTCAGAATCCAGAACTGTGTGGGTGAGTTCCCAGAGCAGTCCCGAATCGAGGCGGGAGTATATGGTCCAGATTTCAGCCGAATCCCCTGTTAGACCACCAGTAGATCCGATACGGAACTTCCTTGTTCCTCCCGGTCCGGTGACTATGAAGTCGCTCCTGGAAGCGGGAGTCCACTTCGGTCACCAGAAGCGCCGGTGGAATCCGAAGATGAAGCAGTACATATTCGCTCACCGGAACGGCATCCATATCATAGATCTGCAGAAGACGCTGCGGATGCTGGACAGGGCTACGCAGTTTATGTCGGATATGGTCGCCGAGGGAAACAAGGTGCTAATGGTCGGCACCAAGAAGCAGGCCCAGGACACCATCATCCAGGAAGCCAACCGCAGCAACTCTTTCTACATCACCAATAGGTGGCTTGGCGGAACGCTCACGAATTTCAAGACTATCCAGTCGCGTATTGACTACCTGGTGCAGCTCGAGACCGACAAGGTGAAGGGCGAATTCGCGCGACACACCAAGCGCGAATCTCTCGGGATGGAGAACACCATCAACAAGCTCAACCGGAACCTGTTCGGCATCAAGGAGATGACCGATATGCCCGGTGTGCTCTTCGTGGTTGACATCGGCAAGGAGCACATCGCCGTTGCCGAAGCCCGCAAGGTTGGCGTGCCCATCGTCGCATTGGTGGACTCAGACTGCGACCCGGACCTTATTGACTATCCAATCCCGGGCAACGACGACGCGATTCGTTCGATCAGGCTCATCACCGCGAAGATGGCGGACGCCATCATTGACGGACAGAACCGACGCATGTCCCTGGAGACCGAGGAGATATCTTCCGAAGTCCAGGACGGCGACGAACCTGTGGGTGCAGAGGACGTGGCGGCCGAGCCTGTTGCCGAAGTACAAGAACCTCAGTAAGCGCCGACTTCCAACCCAGAATTCCGATACAAGGAAGACCAGGACGAAATGGCAGTTACAGTTGACGATATCAAGGCCCTGCGCGAGTTGACCGGCGCAGGGGTAATGGACAGCAAGAAGGCCCTGGAAGAGTCGGGCGGAGACCTCAACAAGGCAGAGGAGTTCCTGCGACAGCAGGGAATCGCTTCAGCCGCCAAGAAGGCGAACCGCGCCACCAACCAGGGCGTCATCGAATCGTACATTCACAGCGGCGGCAGAATCGGCGCGATGATCGAACTCAATTGCGAGACTGACTTCGTAGCCCGCACAGACGACTTCCAGACGCTGGCCAACAATCTCGCTATGCAGATAGCCGCTATGTCTCCTATCTACGTGGACGAGTCCGACGTTCCCGACGATGAGTCGGCGGACACTTCCCAGGACTGCCTCATGCAGCAGCCCTTCATCCGTGACCCGTCTATGACCGTTCAGGATATGGTGAACGAGACTGTGGGCAGGCTGGGGGAGAACATTCGAGTGCGCCGGTTCAAACGATTTTCTCTCGGGGAATAACCATAGACAGTTCCAACTCGTCAAACTACCGAAGGATCCTGCTCAAGCTGAGCGGTGAGTCACTCAGAGGTGACCGCGGTTTTGGCATTGATCCTGCGGCAGTCGAGTACATGGGCTCCCAGATCAGATCAGTTCTGGATCTCGGCGTCGAGATGGGAATAGTGGTCGGCGGCGGCAACATATGGCGAGGCACGCAAGCCGAACTCGATGGAATGGACAGGGCTACCGCGGACTATGCCGGTATGCTCGCCACGATCATAAGCGCGCTTGCGCTCCAGGATACATTGGAGCGCAAATTCGGAATCGTGACCCGCACTCAGAGCGCAATCAATGTTTCCCAGGTCGCCGAGCCTTATATACGGCGCAGGGCAATTCGCCACCTTGAAAAGGGCAGGGTGGTCCTCTTCGCAGCGGGCACCGGAAACCCGTTCGTAACCACGGACACGGGCGCTGCGCTCAGGGCAGTCGAGATCGGGGCCGACGTGCTGCTGATGGCCAAGAACAATGTTGACGGCGTTTATGAAGATGATCCCAGGACCAACCCCGACGCGAAAAAGCTGGAACACCTCACATATTTCCAAGCGTTGGAAAAGCGACTTGGCGTGATGGACACCACCGCGCTCTCGCTCTGCATGGATAACGATGTCCCGATTATCGTCTTCGATCTGTTCGAGGCTGGAAGTTTGCAGCGTATAGTCAGAGGCGAAGCCCTGGGGTCGGTGGTATCATCATAAGGTATGCTGGCCCCGCCCGACTCCGGTCCACTGGTGAAAACGACCTTCGGAGGATAAAGCTATGGCAACAGTCGAAGAAGTCATGGAAGATGCCGGTTCACGAATGGAGAAGTCCGTACAGGCTCTTGAGAGAGAGTTTGGCGGAATCAGGACAGGCAGAGCGTCGCCTATGCTGGTTGAGAACCTGCTGGTTGATTACTACGGGGTACCAACTCCGCTGAACCAGATTGCGGGTATTTCCATTCCGGAAGCGCGACTGCTCATGATCCAGCCGTGGGACAGGTCGGCAATGAAAGAGATCGAGAAGTCAATTATGAAGTCCGATCTCGGCCTGATGCCGAACAGCGACGGCACTGTGATCCGCATCAGCATACCGCAGCTTTCGGAGGAACGACGCAGGGAGTTGGTGCGCCTGGTTGGACGTAAAGTAGAAGACGCGCACGTCGCGGTCCGCAATATACGGCGCTCCGGTATCGAGAGTTTCCGCTCGATGGAGCGGAACAAGGAACTTTCCCAAGACGAGCTGAGACGGGCACAGAGCGAAATTCAGGATCTGACCGATCTTCATATCAGCGAAATGGACGATATGAAGAAGGACAAAGAGAACGAGGTAATGGAGGTCTGACGCTTTTCCGTGGTCACACCCCTTTTGCGCCCCAAGGCGTCCGATTCTCCAGCAGTCGCTTCCGCACGAATGCCACGGCACGTCGCCATCATCATGGACGGCAATGGTCGCTGGGCGACTAGTCGCCGCCTGTCCAGATCGGAAGGCCACCGAGCGGGCGTCGGGAACATCAGGCGGACGATCAAGACATTTGCCGAAGCCGGTGTCGAATACCTTACGCTGTATGCATTCTCTACCGAGAATTGGGGCCGTCCAACGGACGAGGTTGACGCCCTGATATCCATAATGCTGGACGTCATTGGCCCCGAGTCCGAGAACCTCCACCAGGAGGGCGTGAGGATAAAGCATATAGGCGGACTCGAAGGCTTGCCTGACAATCTCCGCCATGCTATTCGGAACAGCATCGAGATGACCAGGCACAACAGTCGTCTGACTTTGTGTGTAGCGTTCAACTACGGTTCACGCACCGAGATTATGAACGCGGTCAGGAAGATGCTGTCCGACGGCGTGAAACCGGACAGTGTTGACGAAGAACTGTTCGGGTCGTACCTGGATACCGCCGACATACCCGACCCCGACCTGATTATCCGCACGGCGGGGGAGATGCGCCTGTCGAACTTTCTTCTGTGGCAGGCCGCATACGCCGAATTCTACTGCACTTCCGTGCTCTGGCCCGACTTCGACGAGACCGAAGTGGAGAAAGCGCTGCAGTCCTACGCCGGACGCGAACGCAGATTCGGAAGGCTGGACGGCTGAAGTCGCCCAAACCCTAAACTCGAAGCAGGGGTAAACGTTGGGCAGACGCATCCTCACAGCGGCAGTCGCCCTTCCGGTCTTACTCTTCATTGTGTGGCAGGGCGGAGCCTGGTTTGCTGCGCTCATAGCTCTCGCCGCCGCGCTCGGAGCATGGGAACTCAGCCGCATGGCGGAGCGCTGGGGGCAGAGGCCGGTCATGCCCGTGGCGGTGGTTCTGGCAGCCGCGCTTCCCCTGTTCGCCTACTTCTTCTTATACGGCCCTACGTTGTTGGATGGCGCGGAAAATCTGACCGGCATAATGGCCGCACTCGCGCTGGTCAGCGCGACGACGACGCTGGTCGCCCATAGAGTCAGGGGCTTCCCGGGCCGCTTTCTGGCTACCTGCTGTGTCATCGGGGTGGTGGGCGGGACGCTGTTCCACGCTATCCCGCTCAGATTGCTGGACTGGATAGCGGTCAGCGCAGGCCCATCCCCACTCGTTCCGATGGAGGTCGGACAGGTTTTCAGGTCGCTCGATTTCTGGTACCCCGATGGTCTTTCCTGGATTGTCTTCCTGCTGGCGGTGACATTCGCCACGGACACGGCGGCGTACTTCGTCGGCAAGGCCGTCGGCTCTCGCAAGCTGGCGCCGAACGTCAGCCCGAACAAAACATGGGAAGGCGCGATAGGCGGCTTCTGCGGCGCTATCGCGTGCGGCGTCGGACTGGAAGCGATGTTGGGACTCGACGCCGACCTGCCCACTATCGCGCTCATGTCTGCCGTACTGAGTGTAACCGGACAGCTTGGCGACCTGTACGAGTCGAAATTGAAGCGCATGGCAGGCGTGAAGGACTCAGGTCGTCTCTTCCCCGGACACGGCGGCATACTGGACAGGATGGACTCGCTCATGTGGAACTTAGTCGTCCTGTATCACATGGTCGCGCTGTTCAGCGGTTCAATAGCGTAGCGAGCGAGACAGGGGAGGAAGCTCTGCCAACGAATCTGGGCATTTAGTCGCCCATCGTCTCATGGGTGTGCGTCTGACCTGCCAGCACGCTGTTGGCCCGTTGAATCGCGCCTACCTGAAATCCTCAGCGTTGTCCTGCGGCGTATAGCCCAGGACCTCCCAGCATCGCGGCGTGTCGTATATCTTCCATGTGTTGGCCGACGCTCCGAAGAAGATGTCGAAGCCGATGTCCTCCGCTTCGATGCAGCGGTCAACCATGGTTGTGAGGTCGCGGCTGCTGAGCCAGCTGACGTAGCTGCGCGCATCCTCGCCGGGTCTGTCCTCGACGCTCATCGTGCCCAGCCTGATAGATATTACGGATATGCCGTACTCCTCCGAGTAGTATTGGCCAAGCGATTCGCCGAATATCTTGCTTGCCGCATACGGACCGTCGGGGCGGGCGGGCATCTCGTGGGTGACGAGGGGCACGGTTTTCGGATCGAGGTCGCCGTACTCGCCCTCGGCGATGGAACGCCAGGGCTCGTCGCGTTCGTAGAAGCCGTTGACGTGCATAGAGCTAAAGAATATGACGCGCGAGGCGCCGCCCTGGCGCGAGGCCTCGAACACGTTCGCCGTCGCGGTGATGTTATCCGGCAGCAGCAAGTCCCACCAGATATCTGGTGTGTGTCTCGGCTCCGCCGCTAGGTGAACTACGGTGTCAACGTCCTGGAACGCGGGCAGTATCGCGTCGAAGTCGGTCAGATTCGCGCTCAGCGACTCGAAACCCGAATCGGCGGCTGGTATGCGGTCCGTACCGGATAGCTCGTACTTGTCTCCCAGTCCGTTCCTGAGAAACGTGGCTATGCGCCCGGCTGCTCCGGTAATCAGAACCTTCTTTGTTTCGGCCAAGTTATTCCTCCGTTGTCGTGAATTGGATTTCGTATTGCGACAGTGCGCTACACGAAGATTTCGTTCAGGTCTATGCTGAAGCCTTCCAGTGTGGGGGAAGTCAGTGTGTCACTCTTGGCGTATATGCCCGCGACCTCATAGCCGTTTTCACCCAGAAGAAGGACTGTTACGGTTTGGGCTTCGGGGTTCGCCATCCAGTATTCCTTGACGCCGTACCGTTCATAGAGTTCGCGCTTCGTAACTTCGTCCAGTCCGGCGGTGGAGGGAGAGCGTATCTCCACCACCAGGTCGGGCGCGCCCTGTATGTTGGCATGGGTGATGATGTCCGCTCGCTCATTGGATACGAAAACCAAGTCCGGCTGAACTACAACCGTGTCAGAGAGAACCACGTCTATGGGCGCATAGAATATCTCTCCCAAACTGCTGGCATCTACGAATATATCGAGGCGTGTTCCTACTTTACGGCTTACTCTCTGATGCGGCACGGTAGGCGATGGCATCTCTATCAATACTCCGTCTATGAGTTCCCAGCGTTCGTCGTCGGGCGTCTTGGCGTAGTCATCGTAAGTCAGCTTGGTCTTTGGCTCCGGGCCTGCGTCCGGCCTTTGGCGTGTCGTAACCATTATGACTCTCCTTCATGTTCAGACTTGCTTATTAGCATATATGGAGGACTCGGTTCGTCTATCGGGATGCGCTCCAGGGCGTGGGTGACCGGGTTCACGCGATATCTGAGGCTTTCCAGAAGATGATAGCCAATCAGCGGTATCGGAGCTTCGGTTATCATGGTCCCGAATCCGCGACCATCTATCTCGCCAATAGCCCAGTACGACTGCCTTTCTACGATCCCAGTGGCGGTCAGAACCTGCAGAACGCCATTGGGAACTGGCGAAAGTTCAAGTTCGTCAATTTCCTGTTGAGGAAGGCCGATATGAGTAGATCCGGTGTCAACCAGGAACTCATACTCTCGGGCTTCAGATGATCCTATGATAGTGGCCATGGCGGTAGTTCTTCCCATACGCGAATCTCCCTTACTTCAGTACCCGCTCAAAGACGTAGCGTCCCAGGTCGCGGTTCTCGCTGAACTCGAACCCATCGAAGTCGCCGTTGTATCCGATGATCGGCACGTCCTGTTCATAGGCGGAGGCGTGAGAGCGAAGTCCGCTGCCCGCCCCGGTGTCGTTCCAGGAGTCGCTCAGTTCCTTCGGTCCGAAGACTGTCTCGCTGTCTCCCGTAACCACCAGGTCGCCTATTCGCTTGTAGTTCAGCCTGAGTTCCTCGACTGCTTCCGCGCGAGTGTACACTCTCTCGACGCCCTCGGTTTCTCTTAGGACATCGGCGGTCTCGTCCGCGCGTTCGGCGTAGCCGGGGTCCATGTAGATGAATATACAGCCGCCCAGGTTGTTGTGATGGACGACGTAGCGGTCCTTGATGATCGGAACCGCCTGAGCCGTGATTCCATGCTGCGAGAATACGTCGTCCAGGACGATCATCCGACTCTTGGGACTCATTCCGTGGTCCGCAGTCAGAAGCAGCGTGACATCGGGGTGCGCTTCGACCAGGTCGCCGATGGCGTCGTCGAGGATTGTGATGTGCTGCTGCGACTCCGGCTCATCGGGCGCGTAGGTGTGCATGGCGAAGTCGGTCGTGGATATATAAACGATGTCCGCGGGACTGCGTTTCATCGCCTCCGTTGCGGCGCGTATCGCCCATCCATTCACTTCCAGCGAGTATATGGGAGGCGGCTCACCAACCGCGTCGACAGCCCACTGAGGCGCCCGCTCAGATGATATGGCGGTGGACGCTCCTTCGGACAGCAATGTTCGGAGCTTGTCCTTCGATGTGGAGAGGATAGTCCTGGCCCCCAATTCACTTGCACGCTGGAAGAACGTTTCGGCCAGGATGTACTCCCCCGACTCCATGTATATCTCTTCCCCAGTCTCTCTAACCAGGCGATAATTGGAGCTTATGCCGTGCTCCGTGGGATACTTTCCCGTTACCACCGACACGTTGTTCACGTTTGTAACTGAGGGCATCATGCACTTGCCGGTGACGTGGAACCCCCGCTTCGCCATCTCCTTCAGATTGGGGGCGTCACACACGCTCAGGTATTCGGGGTCGAGTCCGTCAATGGTAATGAGCACTGTCGTCTTTGGCATATGGAGCACCTTCCGGCTATTGGTTCGTGGTAGGTCTGAACCCCTTGTATCAGTCAGATAGACTGCGTATGTCATTCTATCACTATCGGGCGGTCGCCAAGACTATGGAATGTTGTCCGCTCGTATATGACAATATGAAGGATATGTACGAAACAGAACGCTCGCCGGATACTAACCGGACCGGATCGGACGCAATCCGGCCCAGACGCCGGTTCAAGTGGTGGCGAAAGCTGCTACTGGGAATTCTTCTGCTCACCCTCTTCATCCCCAGAGTTGACAACTTCAGAATCACTCCGGTGGAGCTGATCGCGTTCGAGCACCTGTTTTCCCTGGTGGAGTGGGAGGCCACCAATTTCCCCAGGAAGTGGATCCATTCGCTTATCAATCTTGTCCCGGGACAGAAGCCCACACGTGAGGAGCGCTTGGAGTTGGTTGACGAATATCTGAAAGTGGCGCGCCTTGCCAAAAAGGAGGAGCGGCGAATCGAGGGTGCATCCCAACTCCGTAGCTTCAAGGGGGCCGATACGAGCCAGGTTGTGCCCTCGGACGAATACTTGCGCGAACTCCTGGTACAGAAGCGTAAGCTCCAGCCCGAGGCGGAGGAGAGCGTCGAGGCCGAGGTCAGCGCGGTACTCACCGAGTTGGGACTTGAGTCACGCATCGGGCTGATATGGCCTCCTGTGGATATTAGATTCGGAGAGCCGCCGACGCTGCTCGTCATCTCCCCGCGCGACAAAATTGATATGACAGGTGCGGTCTTCCTGGATCCGGACATAGAGCCATTCGAGCGCGATGAGGTGGAAAAGCGCGTCTTGGAGGAAGTGGACTACGCTGCCTACGTGGACGATCTCGCGGGCTTGGCGACGTTCCCGAACATGGTCAACGACCTCTACACCACCCGCACCATCGTCAGGACGGCGGCTCACGAATGGCTGCACTCTTACTGGTTCTTCCACCCGTTCGGGAGGAACTACTTCGCCTCCACCGAGATGACGACGCTGAACGAGACTGCCGCCACGCTCGCCGGAAATGAGATAGGCGACATAGCCTTCGAGCGGATGGGGGGCGACCTGTCCGAGAACGCTCGTCGCTATGAGGCCGCGCACAAGTCCAACCCCAACTTCACGAAGTTCATGCGCGAAACGCGCATCGAGGCTGAGAGGCTTCTTGAAGAGGGCAAAGTCGAAGAGGCCGAGGAGTACATGCGCAAGCGGCAGTGGGAGTTGCGTCTGCGGGGCTACTACATCCGCAAGCTGAACCAGGCGTACTTTGCCTTCAGAGGACGCTACGCCGACAGTCCTGCCTCCATCAGCCCGGTGGGAGAGCAGATGCGCGAGCTGAGGTCACACGTGTCCGACATCGGCGAGTTCATCGCCATCATATCCGACGTATCGAACCCCGCCGAGTTCGAGGCGCTGCTGGAGCGGATGAGGGCGGAGAACGTCTCACATCAGCCCTAGCGCTCGGTTCAGGTTGGCGTAGCGGGCCGGGTCGAGGTCGCGGTTGGTGAATCCTGGGAAGTCCGGCGGGTAGCGATGGGACCTGAATGTGGCGTTGCTGGGATTGCGACCTTCGCGGTCTGGCTCGAAGAACGGGTTCACGTACTCCCACACGATGTCGCCGTCCTGGGTCACCTCGAATATGCGCCCGTGCGCGCCCTCGCATATCAGCGTGTTCCCGTTGGGAAAGCGGTCAGACCCGCTGATGTACGAGCTGTAGAACGACGCCGGCGGTCTGCCCTCGTAGGTCCACTCGATTTCGCCGCTCTCCTGGTTGACCTCGATGATACGCGAACCTCTTCCGCCGCCCCTGGCGTGTGTGTGGTTGTCGAAGATCATTATGTTGCCGCCGGGAAGCTGGGTGGCGTTGTGCTGGTGGCTGATCTCGCCGGGTCCCCACTTCCACGTCGCCTCGCCCGTCTCGCGCGAGAATATGGCGACGGTGTCCGTCTGGCGGTAGCTCACCAGGAAGTCGCCGTCCTTGGTGCTTGAGAGCGCGTTGGCGTGAGTCCACTCGCGTCGGCCTTCGAGCGGGCATATCACGTCTTCCTCGACGCTCAGATTCTCCCAGGTGCGCCACTCGGCGATGGTCTCCCCGTCCGGCGACACTTCCCGGATGGTGTCTCCCAGGACGTTTATCGGGTCTTCGGACGTCCGGTAGCCGCCCCTGATCCGAGCCGAGAGGTCTGCGGGCATCGGCTCCCAGCGGAGATAGATCGTGTTGCCGTTCAACAGACGTTCGTAGTCGTGGTGCAAGGCCGGGTCGTTGTATTCCCAGACCTTCACGCCGTCCCAGTCCAGTTCGACCAGCGAGGCCGATCCACCGCCCAGTCCGCGCGTCTCCTCGTAGTCGGGGTCGGGTGATGTGCGGATGAGCAGGTTGCCGTTGAGCAGTACCTTGCCGTAGGCGATGCCGCCGTGATACTCCCACCTGTGGCAGATGCGGCCCTCCATGTCCACGAGAACCGCGAAGTTGGCAGTGTTGGACGACACCAGGGTGTAGCCCTTGTAGGAGAGCATCGGGGAGTAGTAGATAAGCCCGACAGGGTGATGTATTGACCAGCCCATGACGCCTGCCTTCCTGTATTTGTCTTAGAGCGTCAGTGGCGTATCTTCCCTGTTGGCCCACTCGCCCATCGAGCCGTCGTAGTTGCGCGTCCTGTCGTAGCCCAGAAGCCTGAGTGTGAATACTCCGTGCGCCGCACGGATTCCGCCCTGTCAATAGGTTATGACGTTCTTGTCGGGAGTCACCCCGAGCGCGGTGAGCATCTCGTTCAGTTCGGAGGCGGGCTTGAACAGCCGGTGCCTGTCTTCAGTGATGAGGTTCAGCCACTCCAGGTGGACCGCGCCCGGAATCCTGCCGGCGCGAGCGTTGCCGCGGCTGTTGGAGCCGTCCCACTCGCCGTCGGAGCGCACGTCCAGGAAGACCGTATCGTCGTTGCCGACCTGGGACACGCCGTAGTCCAGAGTGCATACCAGCGAGTCGTCGGCGCACGGCGTGAACGTAACGCCCCCAGCGTCCGGCGGCCTGTCAATCGAGGTCGGTCTGCCCTCGTCGAACCACTTCTTCCAGCCCCCATTCAACACCTTAACGTTGGTGTGCCCATAGTAGTTGAGCGCCCACCAGAAGCGGGTAGAGTAGAGGCTGCCGGAGTTATCGTAGGCCACCACCAGCGTATCGTCGCCGATGCCCATCTCCTCCATCAGCGACTTCATCACATCCGGCTCGGCCACCAGCGGGTACTGCGTCGGATTGGAAGGGTAGTCCGGGTGCTTGATGTAGTGGTGGACGCGGATGCCCACCGCATTCTTGATATGCGCCCGAAGGTAGAGCTCGAATTCGTCGCAGTCAACGACGCGCACGTTGGGATCGTCCAGGTGCTCTGCCAGCCACTCCGTGGAGGCCAGAAGCTCAGGACGAGCGTATTGTTGTTCGGTCATGGTGTCTTTCTCCAGTATCGTCGGTTGGGCAGAGTATCTTTCAACTCGGCGGGTTGGTCAAGCCACTCGGCCCATCGCCCAGGGCAATCGGCTCTGCATTTCAGCGGTCTCATATATCTTGATTTATACCGTACAGGTAATTTAACAGGTGGGAACAGGTGGTTTAACAGGTGAGCATCAGGCGTTCGGAACACCTGTTAGTCACCAGTGTTTATAGCTAAATCGCCAGAAAAATATTTTCCGTCGCTCTTGCCACACCTTGTCATATATCACAATTTATAGTTGTGAGTGTCCAATTGTCAGTTCTGGACGGTGCACGTCCAGTGAGCGTTTCAAGTTCATGGATGCAAACTATGAGGCTATTGTATCGAAATCAGCACGGATGTACAAGGCGTGGGGTCGCAGATTTTAGACGCGATTGTCCTGCATCTTGTAGAGGCGCCTTGTACAGAAAGCGCCATTCATGCAAGAACCCGCACATTTCACTCAAGAGGAAGAATTGGCTACAATCAAGAACGTCTGAGGGAGGATTTTGATGGTTGCTATCAACACCGTAGAGGACTTTCTCCGAGTGATACGTCAGGACGACGAGCTGCGTTCGGCGGTGAGGCGGGAGCTGTTGACCGAAGAGCTTCTGGCGATGCCTCAGCGTTTCGCGGAATATGGAGAGGCTACGGATAAGAAACTGGACAGGCTGGTCGACAACATAGGTGAGGTGAAGGGGCTCTTCATGGAAAGAGCAGTCCGTGAAGACGCACCTATCATCGCCAGCGACATGGGGCTGGCGTGGAAGAAGACACTGACGCGACATGAAGTAGTTTCAGTCGCGGATGAAGCGGTACGCAGTGGACTTGTCAACGGTATCTCACGCGACAATTTGCGGTCTTTCCGTCGCGCCGACTTGGTGGTTGAGGTGACAGACAGTGAAGAACAGACCCGTTACATCGCAGTGGAAATCTCTTACACGGCAGATGATCGCGATACGGACAGGGCGATACGTCACGCCGAGTACCTCACTCGTTTTACCGGGATACCTGCCTACGCAGCCATAGCGAGTGTTCGTATAGACAACAGGATTAGGAACATACTCACCGAGGATAGTCCAAGTCCGCTCGGAGTCAACCAGGAAACGACAGTGTTCTGGTCGAGATTGTCGGAATCGGACCTGCCAAACTAGCGCGCCGATAGTCGAAGCGGTCACCCTCGATAATCTGGCAGCGGCTTGATGCTGTACTCCGCGCCCGACCCCGACATGCTCTCCACCGCCACCCGCGCCGTGTCGAGCGACGTGAAGCACGGGATTCGGGCCTCGGTTGCGGCCTGCGTATGTCGAAGCCGTCCTGAAGCACCTCGCGGTCGCCCGTTACGGTGTTGACGACTGCCTGTACCGTGCCGTCTTCGATGATGTCAACGACGTTCGGGTGGCCGGACAGCACCTTTGGTATGGCGATCACAGGCAGTCCCAGGCCCGTGATCATCGCTGCCGTGCCGTCCGTGGCGTACAGGGCGCATCCCGCGACCGCGAGCTTGACCAGTCGTGTCAGAATCCTAAATTACTTGTTAAGGAATGGGCATTTCCCGTTCGACCTCAGGGCTCTGGTATTCCGGGGTCTTTTTGTTTTCTACTAGAGAGTTCGGTTTCCTATTGCGACTCCAGCTCCTTGCGAATACTTTCTGGAATTTCGACCTTGATTCCGATTTCCGCCATAGACGCTTCCTCCTCATAGGTGTCGCAGCCTTCAGTGGGCGGTTTTCCAATGAGACGCCACTTGTACCCTCGCAGGGAGTACGTAGCATCGTCCAATGTCAGTTCAATTTCCACTTCGTCGTTCTCCTCCCAGTTCCATAAGGTTGGGTAGGACTTATCGAGTGTAGCTTCCAACGTGATGGTTCCGTTTGAGCGATCAACGATCTTGATGTCGTCCGTGGAGCCATCGTTTATCAGGCTTCTGAGTGTCTTGGTCAACTTACCGTTCCACACCCACCAGTTGGTGGCATCGGTAATGGCGTTCCTCTCGACCATCTTCCAGTCACCGTCATCTTTGGTCCAGTGGCGCCATTCACCAGCCTCTTCCGACCAAGCGATGTATATGTGAGAGGTATGATCGTCAATATGTACCAATGGCGGTTCGTCCTCAAAATTGTCGTAAACCGTTTCGTAGGTTGCTAACCCCCTTCTGGCTCCGAACAAGAAGTTGCACCTTCGGTCAGTCCATCCGCCGCGCATCTTGAATCTGGCCGTTCCCGAGTTCATTAGATCCACCGATGCACGCCATATCATCTGCATCGTGTTTGGCTCGACAGATTGTGGCTTGTCCAATAGGTTATCACGGAAGATTAAAAGGCTCTCGACCTCCTGGATGGTCATGCCTGGTCTCACCAGGTGGTGGGCATTCAATCTGAGCAGCGCTTCGTCCATCGGACTCAACCACTTGAGGCCGGAGCCGTGCATTATGCTGGCCGGTCTGTTGGTGTGTCCGACTGGAGCCATAGCGTGGATGACCTCGTGTAGTATTATGCTCTTTGCGGTGTTTTGGTTGTTGGCGGTCCACTGCGGATCGCTGAGCATCCAAACGAACACGTAACCGGATAGAGTCTCCCCATTTACGGAGTTCGACCCTGCCCATCCTGCCCACCCCAAGTAATCTGCGTTTACCACCAGTTCTCTCCAGCCATCCGCCTCGGAGCGCGGAATGCCTACGTATGCCCTGAAGTCAGCTTCTTCCTCCGTATCCACCCATTCAAACTCAATATCCAGAATTGGAGCCAAGTATTCGATTACCTCTTTGAGGATCGCCAGATATCGGACGTCCCCCGTGCCCCAGATTTTCACAGGCACGTCGTTGAGCCATTTCACCACATCAGGACCCCAACCGCTACAACTCAGTTCGTCACTATCGTCACTGGATCGCCTGTCCCTATAGCAGTCCCATACATCTGGTTCGATACCCAGGATGCGCTCGGCTACGTTCACATCCAAAGTCAGCGAAGTCTCTCCGCCATAGACGAAAGTCATGGTTGTCGTACCTATCGGCAGCCTGAGCATAGTACGCGCAGAGTCAGGGCCGTATCCGTCTTCGAGCGAGAGTGTAATTGTCTCTCCGCAGGCGCTCACGTCCACGGAACAGGTAACGACGATCTCCTGAGATCCCTTGAAGGGTAGAGTGCCTTCGTTGAGCAGGGTTGTCGTTATCTCGACGTCGGCCGTTTCGTCTGACCAGTAACCCATCGTCTCTGCCCTGACCTTCAGAGCAAGACTTACGACAGGTACAGGTGTCGGTGTGGCGGTCGGTTCGGGCGTTGGCGTGGCCGAAGGTACAGGTGTGAGTGTGGCGGTCGGTTCAGGCGTTGGTGTGGCCGAAGGTACGAGTGTCGGTGTGGCAGTCGGTTCAGGTGTTGGCGTGGCCGAAGGTACAGGTGTGAGTGTGGCGGTCGGTTCAGGCGTTGGCGTGGCTGAAGGTGCGGGTGTGAGTGTAGCGGTCGGTTCGGGCGATGGCGTGGTTGAAGGTACGGGTGTCAGTGTGGCAACTGGGAGAGATGTTTCGGTAGGACTAACCGACTCGACGACACTGTAAGGAGTAGCCGTTGGAGCGACTGTGGGAGGTTCTCCACACGCGAATAGCGAAAACACGGCAAGGAGGAAAATAAAGACATGCCTCTTTGTGCGCTTGCCTCCTATCACGTCCCAACAATTCATATATCAATCCTCTTGACGATGGAGGCGAAAGACTCAGGAAGAAGGTATTGACTTCATCACGAAATTCCTGTCGAAAAGGTCTGACTTAGGCTATAAACTATGTCATAAGGATTGGGCATTTCCCGTTCGACACTCAGGCTTTGGGCATTCTCTGTGCCTTTTTGTTTTGTATCGTCCTAACCCCTATACGCCGGCAGCGGCTTGATGCTGTACTCCGCGCCGGACCCCGACATGCTCTCCACCGCTGCCCGTGCCGTGTCCAGTGACGTGAAGCACGGGATTCGGGCCTCGGTGGCGGCTCTGCGTATATCGAAGCCGTCCTGAAGCACCTCGCGGTCGCCAGTTACGGTGTTGACGACTGCCTGTACCGTGCCGTCCTCGATGATGTCAACGACGTTCGGGTGGCCGGACAGCACCTTGGGTATGGCGATCACCGGCAGTCCCAGGCCCGCGATCATCGCGGCTGTGCCGTCCGTGGCGTACAGAGCGCATCCCGCATCGTGGAGCTCACGGATCATCTGTACCGACTCCGCCTTGTCGCGGTCGGCTATGGAGAGCAGCGCCGAGTCTCCGGGCTTGATGGAGAGTCCCGCCGCCATTAACGCCTTCGCCACGGCGGGGGTAAACTCGCTGTCTATCCCCATCACCTCGCCCGTGGACTTCATCTCCGGCCCCAGGTAGGTATCCACTCCGGTCAGCTTGGACATAGAGAACACGGGAGCCTTGACCGCCACCAGTTTCTGCCGCTTCCACAGTCCGCCCTCGTACCCGAGGTCCTTCAACTTGCGTCCCATCATCGCCTTGACCGCGAGCTTGACCATCGGCACGCCCGTCACCTTGGAGATGAACGGGATCGTGCGGCTGGATCGCGGGTTCACCTCGATGACGAAGACCGACGTCTTTTCGGAGCCGTTGTCCGTGGACTGCGGGCTACGGTACGCCGGTCCGCCGACAACCACGTACTGGATATTCATCAGGCCGCGCACTTCCAGCGCTTTGCCGATTCGAGTCGTGTAGTCAACGACGGTGTTGACCTCGTCTTCGCTCAGCGTAAGTCCGGGGTAGATTGCCATCGAGTCGCCGCTGTGTACACCGGCACGCTCGACGTGCTCCATGATTCCTGGAATCAGCACGGTCTCGCCGTCACACACGGCGTCCACCTCCACTTCGCGCCCCTCGAAATACTTGTCTATCAGCACACGGCGTCCAGAGCCCGCCTCGAATGCGCTGTTCATGTAGCGCACAAGTTCAGTGGCGTTCTGGACGATCTCCATGGCGCGGCCACCCAAGACGTAGCTCGGCCTGACGAGTACCGGATAGCCTATCTCCTGCGCGACATTCAGCGCGCTCTCCAGGTCCATGACCGCCGAGCCGGGCGGGTTGGGTATCCCGACTCGCGCCAGGAATTCCTCGAACAGGTGGCGGTCGGAGGCTATGTCTATGGACTGCGCCGTGGAGCCGAGGATCGGCAGGCTCGCCCTGTCCAGCGACTGGGACAGGTTTATCGCTGTCTGGCCGCCGAACTGCACCATCGAGGGCGGCACGACAACCCCGTTCCGGTCCGTATCCACCGCCTCGTTTTCCAGGATGTCGCGCACAGATTCCTCGTCCAGTGGCTCGAAGTAGAGCCTGTCGCTCGTGTCGAAGTCGGTCGAGACCGTCTCAGGATTCGAGTTCGCCATGACGCTCTGAATCCCCTCTTCCTGGAGCGCCCAGGCCGCGTGCACCGAGCAGTAGTCGAACTCGATGCCCTGTCCTATGCGTATGGGCCCGCTGCCAAGCACCAGCGCCTTATTGACGGGGGAGGGGATAGCCTCGTTCTCTTGTTCGTAGGTGCTGTAGAAGTACGGGGTCTGCGCCTCGAACTCCGCCGCGCAGGTGTCCACCATCTTATAGACCGGACGGATATCCCAGTCCGTCCTGGTCTTGCGGATCTGGTCCGCTGTGCGGTCCGCGAGTATGGCGATCTTCTCGTCGCCGAATCCGAGACGCTTGGCCATCCACAGGAGTTCGGGTGTCAGCGTTTCGCGGATTAGTCTGCTCTCCATCTGGGCTATCCGGTTGAACGCCCTTGTGAACCACGGGTCTATGCCCGTCGCGCGCGACAGTTCTTCGGGCGATACGTCCCGTCGCAACGCGGCCATGAGCGCCCACAGTCGCTCGTCATTGGGGTCAATGGGCAGGCTCTCCAGGATGTCCTCTTTGGGAAGGTTCCAGCCGTTATCCTCCCACAGCAGCGAGCGGTTGGTTATCTCCAGCGACCGTACCGCCTTCTGGAAGGCTGCCTCGAAGGAGCGGTCTATCGCCATTACCTCGCCGGTTGCCTTCATCTGCGTCCCGATCCTGCGGTCACCGCCTGGGAACTTGTCGAACGGCCAGCGCGGTATCTTCACGACGCAGTAGTCCAGCGCGGGCTCGAACGCCGCGAGCGTGCGCTGTGTCACTGCGTTGGGGATCTCGTCCAGCCGCTTGCCCACCGCTATCTTCGCCGCCACGCGCGCTATTGGGTATCCGGTGGCCTTCGACGCCAGCGCGGAGCTCCTGCTGACGCGTGGGTTCACCTCGATGATGTAGTAGCTGCTCTCAGCCCTGCCGCCGCCCGGAAGCGTCTCCGCCACCACGTCGCCCGGCTCCAAGCACATCTGGATGTTGCATCCGCCCTCGATGCCCAGCGCCCGGATTATCTTCAAGCTCGCTGAACGCAGAAGCTGATACTCCTTGTCGGTCAGCGTCTGGCTTGGGGCGACCACGATGCTGTCCCCGGTATGGACGCCCATCGGGTCTATATTTTCCATGTTGCAGATGGTGATGCAGTTGTCCGCGCCGTCGCGCATCACCTCGTACTCGATCTCTTTCCAGCCCACCAGCGACTTTTCGATCAGCACCTGAGTGATAGGGCTGGCCGCCAGCCCGCCGCTAACTATCTGATCGAACTCTTCCCTGGTGTTGGCGATTCCCCCGCCGGTCCCTCCCAGCGTATAAGCGGGGCGTATGACGACCGGCAGGCCAATCTCCTCCAGCGCGTCGTAGCCGTCCTCTAAGGACTCCACCACCGAGGACGGTGGCACGGGCTCCCCGATGTCCACCAACAGGTCTCTGAACAGTTCGCGGTCTTCCGCGTTCCTGATGGTTTCGAGCGGCGTTCCTAGGAGGCGGACGTCGTATCGTTCCAGTATTCCGGCGTCCGCGAGTTCGACGGCCAGGTTCAGTCCGGTCTGTCCGCCCAGTGTGGGCAGCACCCCGTCTGGTCTCTCCCGCGCGATGATCCGCTCCAGAACCTCCACTGTCAGCGGCTCGATGTAAACGATGTCCGCTATGTCCTCGTCCGTCATGATCGTGGCAGGGTTGGAGTTCACGAGGACCGTGGTCACCCCCTCCTCGCGCAGCGCCTTGCAGGCCTGCGTTCCGGCGTAGTCGAACTCCGCCGCCTGCCCTATGACTATCGGCCCGGACCCAATCACGAGCACTTTGCTTGGTCTGAGTGTCTGATTTACATTATGCATGGCTATAATATGTCTCTTACGAAAAGCTACATAAGGCTATCATATCGGAAATGTCGGAGTCAGATGAAACAACGTCGTCTTTCGACTGACTTAACTCAGGATATTGCTCATTTCTCGCCAAAGCGGGACACCTCCGGGAGTCTTTCCATTCGGTAATCTATGCTACAATCCCGTTTCAGCGGTCACGAGGCGGTCGCGTATCTGAACAAGAAGTGTCCAACTTGGAAGAAGAAAACAGGAACGAAGACAGTGGCGGGCGAATACCTATGTTCCAACTGGACAGCCCGTGGGCCTGGTTCTACTACATCACCTTCGGAATCCAGATTCTGGTCGTGACGTATTTTGTAGCTGAGCGCGAACTGGTAGCGGTCGTATCCGACTCGCCATCGGAGACGTATATGGCTATACTAAAAAGCGTATCGTCTCATACACCGGCAACCGTGGCGTACTCAGTGATTATAGCTGGGACAGTGGAGGGACTCAGAATGATAGCCGAGAGATATTTGGCCAGGCGATTCTCGGAAGGCAAGGAGGAAGGCAAAGAGGAGGGCATAGCCGAATCTGAGGAGAAGTTGGCGCGCTGGCTGGACGCTAACCCAGCTATCAAAGCGGCCATAGAGTCCGGGGAAGCCAGTCCTCCCCCATTCCTGAATGGCAGCCACCTCGACCGCCAACCTGGTTCTGACCGTGGATAACGTTGACTCTTCCATCACAATATGTCGGCAATTCGGATTGCATTTGGCAAAGTGAGCTGTCACATGGATTTCACATTCGAAAGAGGTTCGGAGCAAAGCCCAAAGGGTCATGCGCTGATTTATTTTCACAACTCCCAGGATGCCTCAGAGTTCTTGGCTACCTACATGATAGTCTTTCCGATACGGACCGATGTATCGAAGTACGTCCCACCATTCCTACTGAACCAGATAGGGGAAGTTGGGGCAGACGACCTTTCAGCGTTTGCCTTTCCTCCCGCGCCCGAACCGATGGGCAATTTCGAGGACATCGAGAAACTCGCGGAAGTGCGCGAGGACGACATAATATACGGCGGCTCCATAAACGCCACCGATGTCGTATCAATGATCGGAATGGTCAACGAGGCAATCTCGTGGTACTCCGAGTTGTGGGAACAGTACGCCCAGCCCGAAAGCGTGTTGGATGAGGCAACCGACGACGATATGGCCGAAATCGGTCTGAGTGTCAACGATGTGCTCTATGGCCTGATGAGCGACCAGGACAAGCTGAACGAACTCACCAGGCTCGTTGGACGGCTCCGCGACGCGGTTGACTCCGGCGACATGTCTCTGGCGGCGGAGACTCGTGGCGAGATCATCGCGCTCGGCCATCACCTCCCCGACAACCACCAGGTCTCCAGACTCGCCAAGGCCGCCGGCACCGAGGGCGAGAACGCCGCCCGTCTCACCAGCCTGTACCTGCAGCGCTGCTTCCACCTGACATCCGAGGAATACGTCATGCTCGGACAGGTCGAAGACGAGATCCGCTCCATAGAAGACCGCGACTAGGCGCCAATCGGAACGATATCCCTGCTCATATCCACGCCTATCCGAAGAGTATCGGGACAGTCATTCTGTACAATGATATAGAAGGAGCGTGAACTAAGGAGATCAAACATGACTCTTGAGCAGGAAGACGCAAGAGCTACGGATCGCGCCCTGAATCTATTGCTTGAGTCAAGGCAGGCTACGCGGCTCTTTCACGATAAGTATGACCAGTGGAAAGCGATTTACCCCGATCAGTGGGTAGCGGTTAGCAAGGATGGTTTGGTCGCTCACCACCAGAGTCTCGATGGAGTCATTTCAGGTTTCAAGAAAGCGGGATACGCGAACACGCAAGTGATCGTGAAATTCCTGAACACTAAGCCACGTTCATTTCTTCTATGATCAAGGGTGAATTTGACCCGTACAATCATAATCGCCCTACCGTGACTGGTGTAGTGCAGATTATGGTGTATGACCCTCAGCGTGATCGCCTAACGCTAACCCTCAGAGTCCCCGGATAAGCGATTCTGAAATCCGGATATCCCAGCGGATCCACCTGATATATCTATAGTCCAATCTCAGTAAATCACCCGATCCTCGCTCAGCGACTCTATATCCGCGTCGCTAAGCCCCAGGAGTTCCGAGTACACGTACCCGCTGTCGCGCCCCAACTCCGGCGCCGGGCCCAATTGGTATTCGGCCTGACTGTCGAATCGCCATGGCAGAGTGGGGAGGACGCGAGAATCGCCGTCTGGGTATTCGATCTCCCTGAGATAGCCGCCCTCATTCAGTTGCGGATCCGCGTGTAGCCGCCCCATGTCCAACGACAGTCCGCACGGGACTCCCGCTCGCTGAAGGATGTGGAATGCTTCTGCGTCGTCTATCTCGGAAGTCCACGCGCCGATTGCGCGGTCGAGTTCGTCCTCCCGCGCCTTCCTGCCCTCCGGCGTGTCGAGACCGGAGTCCGCGCTCAGATCGGTCCTTCCGATAGCCTCACACAGACTGCGCCACTGCTCCGTCGCGTGGACCTCGACCGCTATCCATCGGTCGTCCCCTGCGCACCTGTAAGCGCCGTGTGGAGCGAAGTTGCAATCCCTGTTGCCCATAGGGACTGGCTCGCTGCCGTTCATCTGGTAGTCCAGGAGCGCCTCCGGCAGGCTTGCCGACAGCGCCTCCGCCATAGAGTAGTCCACGTACTGACCCTTGCCCGTTTCCAGCCTGTGATTGAGCGCGGCCAACGTTATCATCGCCAACTCCATTCCCACCCACGGGTCGGCCCACAGCCCGCCCTTGATGGGCTCCGAGTCGGGATAGCCTGAGATGGAGTTCCAGCCGGTGTAGTGCTGGAGCAGGCTTCCGTATGCGACATAGTCCCTGTCGGGCCCCGTGTGCCCTGTACCGGACGAGGCGATCATAACCAGGTCCGGCCTGACCTTGGATAGAACGTCGTACCCCAGTCCCAGCCTCTCGAACACTCCGGCGGCGTAGTTCTCCACAACCACGTCGCACTGCGCCACCAGGTCCAGCGCGAGTTCCTTGCCCCGCTGCTGAGACAGGTTGAGCGCGGTGTATTTCTTGGACTGGTTGTAAACGTGGAACGCCGAGCCGCGAGTCGAGGGATCGGGACGGCGCGCGCTCCCGACCTTTATGACCTCCGCCCCCATGAGCGCGAGGTGGCGCGTTGCCGTCGGCCCCGCGATTATCCAGGAGAAGTCGGCGACCCGAACGCCCGCAAGCGGCAGTCTGTTCATGTGAGAACCTCTTCATTGTGCTGACCCAGCGTTGGCGCAGGCATCTTATCAAGCGGCAGCGTCGTGGCGGACAGCTTGTACGGTACTCCCGGATACCGCAGTTCGCCCGCTACCGGATGGCTTATCGGCACGAAGAAGCGCCGGTCCTCCAGGTGAGGGTCTGTCATAAGGTCCTTGACCGTGTTCACCGGAAAGCACGGAATCCGGCGTCTCTGGCCCTCCCGCGCTATGTCCTGTTTCGACCTCCGGCCCGTCCATTCCGACAGCAATTCCCACAGTTCTCCCGCGTTCTTCTGTCTCGCCTCCCGCGTGTTGAACTTCGGGTCATTCGACCAGTCAGGGTTGTCCATCATATCCAGCCAGCGCGCCCACTGCGCGTCCTCGCGCGGAGATATGGCAACGAATCCGTCGCTGCACGGCAGAACGCCCCCAATCGCCGATACCTGCCCGCCGATGGACGCCTCCCTGACCTCTGCCAGGTTGCGGGTAGGGGAGTCCCCGCCGAACGCGATGTTCGACAGCCCGGCTATCGCCTGCGTCGCCATCGCCTCGAACGACGACACCACGATGTGGCAACCGCGTCCGCTCATTCGCGCCGCGAACAGCGCGCTGAGCGTCGAGGTTGCCGCCGCCATCCCCGCGACCTGCTCCGCCTGGTATCCGCCCGCCCGTATCGAGGGCTCTGAATTCGGGTCCTCCACCGGCCCCAGAATACCGTGCGCGTTCGCGCTCATGTGGAACAGCGACAGGTCGCCAGCGTCGTACTCCGCGTATGGCCCCCAGTCCCCGAACGGCGTTACCTGGCACAGAATGATGTCATCGCGGATGGCGGCGAGGTCCTCGTAGCCGATCCCTCGCTCATCCAGCCACCCGTTTGGATGATTGTCCACAACGATCTGGCTGTCCGCCGCCAGTTCCAGAAACCTCGCGCGACCTTCCTCCAAATCCAGGTTCAGCGCAACCCCGCGCTTGCCCGCGTTCAGCGCGAGAAACAGCGCCGACTTCTCAGGATGAGGTGCATCGTCCGGGAACGGCCCCATCCGGCGCGTCAAGTCGCCCTCCGGCGACTCCACCTTCACCACATCCGCTCCGAGCCACGCCAGCGTCCGCGCCGCGTATGGCCCCGACACGCCTTCCCCGACGTCCAGAACCTTCACGCCGCCCAGCAGTCCGTTTCTTGTCTCGTCTCCCGAATTCATGCGCGCGATTGTACACCGAACAGCGGCCGGATGTCAGTGGGGGGAAGACCCCATCGAACGCGCTACTCTTCCAGAAACTCTACCAGCCGCGCAGTCGCCGTCTCCATATCCCTCAACTCGCACTCCCACGTCGTCAGCGCCGACCAACCCATATCTTCCAGCAGCGACAGGTTACGCTCGTCCCTGTCCCGATTCCGCTCTAGCTTCCCTACCCAATAATCGCGATTAGTCGCCGGAATCCGAACCCACCCGCAACCCCGATGATAGTGCCAGAAACACCCGTTCACGAAGATGACCTTTCGGCGGGACGGGAAAACCAGGTCTGGCCGTCCAGGCAAATCCGAGCGATGCAGCCGGTAGCGATAGCCCAGACCGTGAAGCAGCCGGCGCACCTTCATCTCCGGCTTCATGCCCTTCGACTTGACCTGAGCCATTATTCGGCTACGGACTTCCGGGGATACCGTGTCAACCATGTCAGCGCCTCGCTAGAGGAATGTCACCCAATCATCGCTGTATCCGACAATCTCGAGTACCTGGTCGGGATTCTGTGGTTGAGGCTTTTGGACTTCAAATGAGCGAGCTGAACCACTCACTTCCTGGATGATGGTGAATTGGGAACCGTCAGGTTGCCATGTAAAGGCATGGCCATCGTCCTGAATTCTAATCCCTTCCAGATTGCTCCTCGCGTTGAGTCGCCAGGTAAAGTCTGCGGGGTCGAATAGTTCTGTGGGTAGTTCGAATATCTTGAAGCGAAAAGTGTCCATGTTGCGAATTAGGACAATCCGCCTGAGTTGCGAGTATTCCTCCATCGCCTCCTCGACTCGCGCGTTCCAGATTCCCAACACCTGCCGCCCCGTCTCTTGTATATCGGTCAGAGGCTCATGGTTGTTGTAGGAATAGCCGACGTTGTTTCGTCCGGATATTAAGCGAACTCGATTGGCGCGTTCAGGATTTCGGTCTTGAACTGTCTTCGCTGACCAGGCAGTGTTGCCCAGCGCGACGTCAACTATGCCAAGAGGACTACTGAAGTGAGTCGCTTCGATAGCGGCGGCAAATATGTCTCCCCAGTCGTCACCTGACAACTGGTGTCTTCCGACCGCGCTCAAGTAAACGATACTGCTTGCGATTGACAGAATAATGGAATTTGGAATCTGTCCCAACGGGTACGGAGTCGAGCCGGACCGTCTGCCCCGTAGTCTCGGACCTTGATAAGCCATGAACCATCTTCTCCAGAACCGCTTTCGCAACCGGCGCGGGAACCGCGTTGCCGGTCTGTTTCCGTATTTGCTGATAGCTGCCGGGCAGTCTGAACCATTCGGGAAAGCCCTGAAGTCTGAGCATCTCCCTGGGCGTCAGCCGCCTTTCGCCGTTCACCAGCAGATAGTTATAAGACGCCCCGGCGCGCAAGGCGCACGAGAACGGGTGACTGCTAACATTGCCCCCCTTGTTCTCATGCCAGATGGACAATCCGTATTCGCTCTGGTGCTTCGCCTGCCGCTTGAGGCGTATGTGCTCGCTGGCGAAATAGCGGTCGGGAACATCTCTTTCTAGCACGGTATCCAGCGAAGGATGTTCCCCAAGTGGTTCGGGCCACTCGAACGGGATCGAATGATCTCGGAACCCTACGATGAACGTTCGCTCCCTCTTCTGCGCCAACCCGAAATCCAGCGCATTCAGCACCACCCAGCTCGTTCGGTAGCCTAACTCTTCCAGTACTTCAATAATCCTCGTCAGAGTCCGACCTCGGTTGTGCGAGGACAGTTGCCGCACGTTCTCCAACAGTACGGCGGCGGGCCTCTTGGCCTCAATCGTCTCGGCCAAGTTGAAAAACAGCGTTCCCCGAACATCCTCGAAGCCGCGCATATCCCCGATTATGCTGAATGGCTGACATGGGAACCCGGCCATCAGAACGTCATGGTCTGGGATGGCCTCAGGCTCGATCTCCGTAATGTCGCCCGCCGGTTCCACACCGAAGTTATGGCGATATGCGCGTCTCGCCTCCGTGTCAATGTCGCAGGCGAAGACGCACTCCATGCCCAACTGCGCCGCGGCCACATGAAAGCCGCCAATGCCGCAGAACATATCGGCGAACCTCAGCGGTGAATCGAAACTGTTATCCATCTCCGCTTGTCCGAATCGTTGGATAGAATCCCGTCCTCTTATGAGTCGAATGGTACAAACGCGCTAGAGTCGGTGTCAATCATCTAGCGACCCTCGCTCACGCAAAACTATACATCATTCATTCGCCAGTTGCGGCAGTGGCGTGAAGCCGAAGTCCCAAGTTGCGTACTATCTTGAGGACAGTGGCGAATTGAAGGTTGTCGTCCGCGGAAAGCGACTTGTACAGACTCTCTCCGTCCAACTCTGTATCCTGCGCTGCCCCAACCATTCTCCGGGCGCGGGCGATATCTCCCAATACTGCCATGATCAGGTTCAGGTCTCCATCTTCCAGAGCGACATTCAGGTATGCAGCCATATCCTCTTCGGACTCCAGGTGCTCTGCCGGATCCCAAGGCAAAGTTCGCGTCTTTTCCATGTCTGCGCCTCCGGCGACTCCACCTTCACCACACCAGCGTACGGCCCCGACACGCCTTCCCCGACGTCCAGAACCTTCACGCCGCCCAGCAGTCCCTTGCTTGTATTGTCTCCCGATTTCATGCGCGAGATTGTACACCTCTCCTTGAGATATGTGCTACAATACACCTGTGACAGAACAAAAGTCTTAAAGATAAGGCTGAATTTATCCAACCAAACGCGCCCACCCGAAAAAAACCTCTGAACTGGGAAATACAGGGATTTACAGGTGAAATGCAGGCAAAATAACTACCAGAATCCGCCAGCAGACCGTCTGTGCGCCCCCAGCAGACCCCAGCGCACTATCCAGCGCAATCATAAGCCAGAATATATAAGGAGCGTCCAGCGTGGCAGAAACCGGAATCGTACTCTACCACGGCATAGACAGCGGCGATGAGCTTGCGGACTACGCGCGCATGGCCGAAGACGCAGGCTTCGGCTCCCTCTGGGTCACTGAGAGATACTTCCACGAAGAGACTTTCTCCATGCTCGGCTACCTTGCGGCTCGCACTGAGCGCATCCGGCTCGGCGTCGGCGTCGTCAATCCGTACACCCGCAGTCCTGCGCTGCTCGGAATGGGAGCCGCCACCCTCGACCGTCTCAGTGGCGGCAGGATGACGCTCGGGCTCGGTCGCAGCGACGCCGATGTGATCGCCGGGCGCATGGGAATGGAGTACCGCGCCCCGCTGTCCAGGCTGCGAGGCACGGTCGCCGCCCTCCGCCGTATGTGGAGCGGAGAGCGCGTCACGGAGGATTACGCCGGTGTCAGGCTGCACGATGTCGGCCTTGCCATCCATCCCGTCCAGGACGCGCTTCCCATATACCTCGCCGCCATCGGCCCCAGGGCGCTCAGGCTCGCCGGAGAAGTGGCCGACGGCGTTCTCCTCAACGCCTACGCCCCCGTCGAGTACATCCGCTGGGCGGTCAATGAGGTGAGGAACGCCGCCTCCAACGCCGACCGGGACCCGGACTCCATAGACATCACCTGTATGCTCATAGTCCGCCTCACCGACGACCCCAAGGCCATGCTTCCCTCCCTGCGCGAGCGTGTCGCACGCCTCATCGCCGAGCCGTTCACCGGAGAGGTTCTGCTCGGACAGGGCGGCTTCGACACCTCGATCCTGGCCCCGGTAAGAGAGCTTATCGCGGCGGGCGACGAGTCCGGCGCGGCCCGTTACGTCTCCGACGAACTCGCCGAAGCCTGCTACCTGCTCGGCGACGCCGCCCGATGCCGCCAGCGAATCCGCGAGTACACCGACGCCGGCGTTGACACGCCGCTCCTGCTGCCCAGGCTCGAAGCGTTCGAGCAGACAGCCGAATCCCTAGCTCCCAACGAAACCGGCGACCACTAACAGCAGCGCAACCCTTTCTGGTAATGGTAAAATAGTCCGCAACTATGATCGGAGACTTCACGCAGGAACACATGAACCGCGAGGTTGATCATGACTACCAGGCCAGCGACTCGGGTCACCCCACTGCCCGATCCGCCGCGAGACCCTGACTCTATGGAGCAGTTGCCCCATATCGCGATGGTCCTGCTCGTCCTGAGGTTTTTCTTCTCTCACCGCTCCGACGTGCTCGTGAACGGGCAAGGCTACCTCTGCATTGACACCAGGATTCACCCCGGCCAGTTGAGGCCCGATTGCGTAGTCGCCTTCGGAGTGGACCCCGAGGCCATCGAAAAACGGAACGGGTACGTGATAAACGAAGTAGGCAAGCCCCCCGACTTCGTTCTCGAAGTTGGCTCCCCAAGCACAGGCGTAGCCGACTACACCACCAAGCGCGACGGCTACGCCCGATACGGCGTCACCGAGTACTGGCGGTTCGACCCAAGCGGAGGCCGGAACCATGACCGACCGCTCGCGGGCGACACTCTGCTGGAGGGACAGTACGAGCCGATTCCGATAAACGTCGAGTCCGGCGTACACTGGGGACACAGTGCCGTACTGGGACTCGATCTCTACTGGCAGGACGGAAACCTGCGTTTCTACGACCCGGTCACAGGCGAGTTTCTCCCAGACTTCTTCGAGGTGGTGAGTGAACGGGACACGGCCAGACAAGAATTAGACTCTGAAAGGGCTATGCGCCAGTCCGCAGAGAATCGCGCCATCTCCGCCGAGGCCGAAATAAGGCTGCTGCGAGAGCGACTCCGGCAACTAGACCCGGACACCCAATAGCGCTTCAGCGCATCTCGGAACTGACCAGCAGACAAAGGACATCCATGCAATACCGAACCCTGGGCAGAACCGGCCTGAAAGTCTCGCTCCTGAGCCAGGGCACCGGCGGCCCAAGCCAGTTCGGACAGAAGCGAGGACTGCTCCAGGCCGAACAGAACCGTCTCATCCGCAGATGTCTCGACCTCGGCATCAATCTGTTCGACACCCACGAGAGCTATGGCGACAGCGAGGCCATTCTCGGACGCGCCCTCGATGGCGTCCCGCGCGACGACTACATTCTCGTGACCAAGTGGGCATACCCGCGCGACGGCGATCCCACCGCCGACCCGGAGGAACTCACCCGCTGCGTTGAGCGCAGCCTCCGCCGCCTGAATACCGACCACGTTGACATCATGCTCTTTCACGGCCTGCTCGCCGAGCACCACGATATGGTTGTACAGCGTTACATGCCCGTCCTCGAGCGGCTCAGGGAGCGCGGTCTAGTCGCGCATCGCGGATTCAGCCTGCGCTATTTCATTGACCCCGCCCAGTGTGGCGCGACAGCCGGTCTGACCAAGGCTCCCCACCTCTGGGACGTCATCATGCTCAAGTACGGCATCCTCAACCAGTACGCCGCCAAAGAGATGCTTCCGCTTGCGTTGGAGAACAACATAGGCATCCTCAACATGGCCGCCGTCAGGATAAAGCTGCCCAATCCCCAACTTCTGGCGGAGACGATAGCCGACTGGAAATCGCGCGGGCTCGTCCCCCAGGACGTCCTGCCCGACAAAGACCCGCTCGGATGGCTGGTCCACGACGACGTGGAATCGGTCATAGCCGCCGCCTACAAGTTCGCCGCCGACCATCCCGCCATATCCTCCGTCATAACCGGAACATCCAACCTCACCCACCTCGAATCCAACGTTCGCGCCATGCGGAATCCCGCGCTAGACCCGGCAGACAGCGCCCGCCTGAAGCGGCTCTTCGGCCACATAGTCGAATACGCCTGAGTAGGCGACTTTGATATGCCCCCGAGTATCAACGACCTCATTCCCGAAGGCGCGGAAACCGGCGTCGGCCTCGCGCTGCGGGACAGCGACGGCAGGTATCTGTTCTTCCTCGCCGGAACCAAGTTCGACTGTCCACCCGGAGAACTCTTCTACGCCGGCATCGGCGGACACAGAGAAGAGGGAGAGTCTTGGGTAGAGTGTGCCCACCGCGAGGCTATCGAAGAAATCGGCGTGGACGTCGAGCTGCAATCTTCCCACTCCACTTGGCGAATATCCTCAGATGGCGACGCTGAATCCATTTCCGTGTCCGATGAACCCAGACCCATAGCCTTGTACCGAATGATACACCCGGAAGGGTCCCCACGCGCCGGAGATACTTACCATATCGTCATATACGTCGCCGCGCTTCTCGAACCGCCCGGCGAGTTGCCCATTGACGAGGTTCGCGGCATCATCGCGCTCACGCGGGAACAGGTCATAGAGGGCCCTCAGCGAAAGCCCTCGATAGCGGAACTGTCCAGGGAGGGGGCAGAGGTAGTTGGTCTCGCCGAGCCTGTTGACGTGAACACCTACGTCTATCCCATTGGAACCGCCGCCGCGCTTGCCGCTGTGCTGCGCCAAGCGACGTGAATACTCCCTCACTGGCGACTGATAACTGAATACTGAAAACCCTGAACAAAGTCTCAAAAATATGTGGAAATTCGGCTGATTATGGTATAATCGTCACTGGCGATTGGCCGTAACGCGATTTCAAGGAACGCGCTCTACGACCCGCCTCGTTTGATCGAACTGGTTGAACCTATCGCGTGGAGCAATATCCTTGGACGCACGGGAATCGTCACATTCTCGCCGCGACGACATTCATGCCGTAAACGCGGTGAATCACCCTCAGCCTTCTCAAGCCGACGCGCCACCGGCGGAACTGGTCGTTGACGCCGATTCGACCGTCCAGCCCCAGGACGTGGCAAGCCTTGTAAGCTCGCCCGTCCCGGACAAGCATATCGGTTCGGCCTCCCAGGACGTAGCCGGATTTGTGGCCGCAGAACCCGTGCGCGAGCCGGAGTCCACCCTCGACGAGGTCAAGAACCTCATTTCGGTCGAGTCTCCCGAAGCCGAACTGACGGGAGCTGTTCAGCTGGAATCCGACACTGTCCTGCCCAACGTTCCCGCCCGTCGCCGGGTCTTTCCCAAGATGCACAGGCGGCATGTCCGCGCCCCGAAGGTACGCGGTCGCCTCCACACATTCGACTCGTTCCGCTACCGCGACTACATCTTCATCTGGCTCGCCACCATGTTTTCATCGGGCGGGTTCTGGCTTCAGCAGGTAATCGTCGGCTGGTTGACTTACGAGGTAACAAACTCCGCCTTCTGGACGAGCGTCGCCCTCGGACTCGACGCGCTGCCCATTCTGTTCGTAGGCCCGGTTGGCGGACTGCTGGTTGATAATTTCGACCGCAGAAAACTAATGGCCTTCATATACGGCTACCAGGCGACTGTGACACTCATTTTCTCGGCGGTCGTCCTGACAGGCAATCTCCAGGCATGGCATATCTTCGCGTTCATATTCTTCATGGGACTGGCCTGGGTCGTCACCGATCCGGCGCGGATGTCGCTCATTTCCAACATCGTGCCAAGAGAGAGTCTGGTTAACGCGTTCGCGCTAAATTCCATGGCCTTCAGCGTAACTCGCCTTGCGACTCCGGTCATTGGCGGCGTCCTGATAGCGTTCGCCGGAGCGGGCCCCGCCCTGCTCGTCGAGGCCGCGCTTCAGATCGGCGCTGTCTTCGCCGCTCTCGCTCTTAGAGTTGTCACAATCCCCAAGCCGCGCATGAATCTTGCCTCTGTGCGGAACGGTCTTCTCGAAGGAATACGGTACGTACTCAACACGCCGCTGCTGCTTGGACTATTCGCGCTGAACGCCATGCCGGCCATGCTCATCATGCCGTCTGTCAACGGACTCATGCCCGTGTACGCCGCCGAAGTGTTCGAGGTGGACGCCAGGGGACTCGGTCTGCTCGTATCCGCCTTCGGAGCCGGTTCGACGCTGGGAACGTTCGCGCTCGCCTCGCTGGGAGACATCAAGGCAAAGGGGATCGCCCTGATCTGCGGCATAATCGTAACCGCGGTCACTACGCTGATCTTCTCGGTGAACGCTTTCTTCCCGACAGCTTACCTGAATCTGATGATAATCAGCGCGGCGATGATGATGTACTTCTCGGTAACCAGCGCGGTCGTGCAGGGTACCGTCCCGGACGAGTATCGCGGCAGAGTGACCGGTCTTTACATGATCACCTGGGGACTGTTCCCATTGGGCAGCCTTCTCGCCGGATGGCTCGCCGAGAACCTGGGAGTCCAGCACGCCACACAGATTACCTCCGGCATCATGCTCCTGCTTCTGGCCTTCGCCGCCTGGAGGTTCCGAGCGCTCTGGAGGATGCGATAGCCTGCCGACAGACTATCGGGAGGGCGAAATTCCTCCTCTCCCTCGAGGGAGAGGACTGAGGTGAGGGTGAAGTTCCGTATTTCGAGACGGCTTCTAAATCGTCATCTTCACTTCCTGCCACAGCGCTTCCTTCTCGTCCAGCGTCAACTCCTCGAAATCGTGGCATCGCTCCCGCGCCAGCCGCTCCATCCTGACGAACCGGGAGAAGAACTTGCTGTTGGACTGGCGCAGCGCCGTCTCCGCCTGGATGCCCAGCCATCGGCTCGCGTTGACCAGCGAGAAAAGCAGATCGCCAAGTTCCTGCTCCCTTTCCGCTTCCGACTCCGCCGCTTCCAGCTCCCTCAACTCTTCCGCCACCTTCGCGATCACGCCCTGGTAGTCGTCCCAGTCGAAGCCCATGCGAGCCGCGCGCCCTTGCACCGCCTGCGCGTAGGCCAGCGAGGGCATAGCCTTGGGCACACCGTCCAGAATGGACCTGTCCGTCCCCTTCATCTCCTCGCGCTTGATCTGGTCCCAGCGCACCCCGACCTGTCCGCTGTCTTCTGCAACCGCGTCCCCGAACACATGCGGATGCCGACGGACCAGCTTCTCGATGGCTAAGGCGAAGACATCCTCGACCGAGAACGCCCCCGACTCTTCGGCGATCTGCACCATCGAGACCGCGTGGAACAGCACGTCCCCGAGTTCCTCGACGATCTTGCCGTCATCGTCCTCCTCGATGGCCTCCACCAGCTCGTAGCACTCTTCAAGAAAAAGGTGCTTCAGAGAATTGGGAGTCTGCTCCCTGTCCCAGGGGCAGCCGTCCGGGCCCCGCAGCCTCGCCGCCAGGTCCTGTATGCCCTCGAAACTGCTCGCGAAAGTGTCTTTCTGACTCAAGATATATGTCCCTCGATATTTCTCGTATTCATGTATGATCGCCCGAATTCGGTCGCTCAATAGTATCACAGCGCCCCGTCCACAACGCGACTGCCAATCGTAGCATCCGCCTGTCGTATGGTATAGTGCTGAGTAGAGAACAGCGGAGACTCCGATGGCCACGATAAACACAATACATGACCTCTTTCAGCTTCTCAGGGATAACCCGGAGTGGGCGGACGAACTGCGAACGCTGATTCTCACCACCGAACTCATAGACCTTCCTCGCAAGTTCGATGAGTTCGTTGAGGAGACTCGGACGCACAATGCCAAAACTGACGCCGCTATTTCGGAACTTCAGGAAACCCAGAAGGAGACCCAAAGCGCGGTAAAAGAACTTCAGGAGGCCCAGAAGGAGACTCAGGGCGACGTAAAGGGGCTCCAGGAGGCAGTCAAGGGGCTCCAGGACGATGTAGGCGAACTCAAAGGTTCCGAAGCCATAAACGCCGCTCTCAGAAACCCCGGCTTGATAGTCTTTGCTCTGTCTGAGGAGCTGCTGGTCGAGAAAATCCTGACAGCGCAAGACATCGCGGCTATGCTTCGCTCCAGGCCGGGAGTAGTCCCGCAGGATGCCAGAATGAGCTTCATCGAGGCCGACTTGATGATACACGCCAAAGACCTCGCAGGCGAAGACCACTATATCGCGGCAGAGGTTTCCTATACGGTCGGCAGCAGCGATGTTGACCGCGCCATACGCAACGCCGAATTACTGAGCAGACTCACTGACAAAGATTCCCACGCGATTGTTGTAGGGAACGACATAAATGGAACCGCTCAAATGATAGTCGAGAGAGAAGGCGTTGTTTGGTATCAGCTAAGACGACGCGACACCAGGCCTCGCTGAGAGTATCCCTGTATGCTTGAGCCTCCCTGCCGCCTGCACGCCCCACCCATAAACCGGTAGCCTCAATGAGACCCAACGCCACCATACCCCGTCCCATCAAATTCCTGGTTGCCGTTCTATTCGTTGCGCTCGTTCCCATCTTCCTCATTGCGGTCAGCGTGCGCTGGGTCATCAACTTCCCGCCGCTGTATTCCTACGGGTTCGATCAGTACGACATTCCGAGACGCACCGGAATCGAGCGCGCCGAACTCATCTCCGCCGGAAAGCAGATTCGCGACTACTTCAACGACGACGAGGAGTATCTCGCGGTGAGAGCGGTCGTGCGAGGTGTCCAGTATCAGAATATATACAACGAGCGCGAAGTCCTGCACATGAAGGACGTCAAGGCGCTGGTAAAGGGGGTCTATCGCGTCTCCGAACTCACCGGCTTATATCTGCTCGCCGTCTTGGTCGGCGGACTCGCGATATGGGGACGCCGATTCATGCAGTCCATAGCTACGCTGATAGGGTGGGGAGGTTGGACCACAGTCGCGCTTCTGGTTGTCGTCGGACTGGCGATGACCGTCGGTTTCGACCGCCTCTTTCTCGCCTTCCATCTCATCAGCTTCACCAACGACCTGTGGCAGCTGGACCCAAGGCGCGACTACCTGATCGCCATGTTCCCCGAAGTTTTCTTCTTCACCGCGACTATACTAATCATCGTGTCTGTCTTGTTCCTGTCCGTCTGCCTGATAGTCGCTTCTTGGATTATCAGGAAGAGGCTGCGACTTGAAACAGAACCGGAGGCCCCTGCGGAAGAACCGTCGAATGCCACCACACCGGCGCGAAGTCCCTAATCCAATAGAACTCCCTAAAGAGGTGAACCAATGCCAGTAACAGGACTCGATGTGAAATTCCGGCGCGTACTCGCCGACGGCAGGTCATGGGGCGACGTCGGCCCCTACGAGGAGATTCGCGGCACGCTCCGATTCTCCCTTGACCCGGAAAGCGAGGCCAACGAGCGCATCACCGATGTCGGTCTCGCGCCCAGAAATGTGGATGGAAGGGTCGAGTTCTCGTCCGACGTGTCCATTATGATGCCCGTTGACCGCTCAAAGGGCAGCGGACGCCTCATGCTCGATGTCGTCAACAGGGGCAATCGTGTCGCGCTTCCCAACTTCAACCGCTCCTCACGCCTGGCGATAGACACCGATACCCCGGAAGACGCCGACGTGGACATCGGCGACGGCTTCCTGATGGAGCGCGGCTACACCGTCGTCGCCTGCGGCTGGCAGGGTGACACCCCGGCCCTCGACGCGCTCATCACTATGAATGGCCCAGACGCGGTTGACGGTGAAGGCAAGCCCCTTACCGGCAAGGTCTATACCCAGCTCCAGAGCGTCGAGGACACCCACAACTTCCTGCTCTCCGACAAGGGACACCGCGCCTACCCAGCATATGACATGGACGAGAAAGACGCCCGCCTTGAGGTCCGCGATATGCCCGACGGCCCCGCCAGCCTCGTCCCGCGCGCGTTCTGGCGTTTCGGCAGGATCGAAGACGACGGCAGCTACGTCCCGGATCCCAACTACATCTGCTCCGAGCGCAAGTTCGAGAAGGGGCGTCTGTACCAGATCGTCTATACCACAGTTGGCGCTCCGGTCATGGGACTCAGCTTCGCCGCGCTCAGGGACTGCGTATCCTGGTTCAAGCACGGCTCCGCAAACTCCGAGTCGCCCATTCCCATCAGCTACGCATACGCCTACGGACGCTCCCAGACCGGGCGCTTCCTGCGTACTTTCATCTACAATGACCTCAACTGCGACGAGCAGGGCAGGGACGCACTCGACGGCATAATCGCCAACGTCGCCGGAGGCATGAGAGGCGAGTTCAACCAGCGTTTCGGCCAGAACTCAAAGGACCGGAACAGTATGCTCACCCAACTCTTCCCCTTTGCCAGCGTTACCCAGACGGATCCCGAAACCGGCGTGACCGACTCGCTCCACCGCAGGCTGGATGAGCGCGGCAGCGACCTGCGCGTGTTCTACACCAACACCTCAGCCGAGTACCATCGTGGCGACGCCTCCCTGATTCATACCGACCCCGACGGCAAGACCGACATAGACCACAGCCCCAAAGTCCGCATCTATCACTTCACAGGCACCGAGCACGGCACTGGCACATGGCCCCCGACCGACACATCCGACTCCGGAGAGGGCATCAGCCGCACACAGAACGTCCGCAGCGTGATTGACTACACTCCGCTGCTCAGGGCGTGCCTGGAGAATCTCGACCGCTGGGTAGCCGAGGGCGTCGAGCCACCGCCCAGTAAGCATCCCAGGGTTGACGACGGCACCGCCGTCCCAACCCGCAAGCTCCGCGACACCTACGACACGATACCCGGCTCCAACTACTCGCGCCGTCACCCTCTGCCCCATCGCCGCGACTACGCTCTCAGAGAGGACGTCGAGCAGGTCACCAAGCTGCCCCCCGACATGGGAAAGGTATTCGGCTCTCTGGTCCCCGACGTGGACTCCGACGGCAACGAGACCGCGGGGATAACTCTGCCTGAGATAGCCGTGCCACTGGCCGCGCACACCGGCTGGTCTCTCAGGCACCCGGACATCGGCGGAGACACCCAGCCCCTTATGTTCGCGGGCGGCACGATTCCCTTCGCACCGGACGAGGAAGCGCGCAAGTCCAGCGGCGACCCCCGTCCGTCCATTTCCGAGCGTTACCCGTCCAAAGACGGCTACCTGTCTCGCGTCCGAGACGCCGCCATAGAACTTGTAAAACAGCGCTACCTGCTCGAACAGGACATTCCCGTCTGCGTCCAACAGGCTGCCAAATTCTGGGACCACTTCGCCGCCAAATCGGAGGATAGCTAGTACCGAGTCCGCATGAAAACGGCAAACTTAATTGCTTACCGTCATGCCCGCGAAGGCGGGCATCCAGGGGTGGGTGTTAGGAGCAGGCAGAAGGATATTCCGAGAAATCGGACAACTGACAAGTGAACACTGACTGGCCCTCTCCCTCAGGGAGAGGGTCGGGGTGAGGGTGACTAACTGCCAGCGCCATCCAATGAAACCCAACAGGAGCACCACCAATGCACTACCAGCACGAACGAACATACGGAGCGAGAATCTCCGACGACTGGACCTTCCGCGGACTCAAGACCGTCGTCATAGAGAACGAAGTCCTGCGGGTCATCGTCCTCGCCGACAAGGGCGCGGACATATACCAGTTCGTGCATAAGCCCACCGACACCGACTTCATGTGGCGGTCGCCTTGGGGTGTGCGCGATCCTCGCCGCTTCACGCCCTCCACCGGCTCCCCGACCAACGTTTGGCTCGACTTCTACGAGGGTGGCTGGCAGACCGCGCTGCCCGGCGGCGGCTTCCCCTCCGTCTATGGCGGAGCCGACATGGGCCTGCACGCCGAGGTCAACACCATGCCCTGGGACTGCGTAATCCTCCAGGACACACCCGAAAGGGTCAGCGCCCGCTTCTCCGTCCGCACATACAGGACGCCCTTCTTCTTCCAGAAGACCCTCTCGCTCTCATCCGGCTCGCCAATCCTGGAGATAGACCAATCCCTGATCAACGAAGGCGAGGAACCTGTCCACTGCGTCTGGGGCGAGCACATCGCGCTCGGCGCGCCCTTCCTGGGCGACGACTGCGTCATAGACATTCCGGGCGGAACGGTCATCAACCACCCCGAGGACTTCCACCCCAACAACAAGCTCCGGGCGGGCTACGAAGGCCCCTGGCCCAACGTGCCTCTGAAAAACGGCGGTATGCACGACCTGAGCAAAGTCCCAGGTAGGGAGTGGGACAGCTACGACCAGTCCTACATAACCGACATGCCGGAGGGCTGGTACGCCGTCACCAACACCACGCTCGGACTCGGATTCGGCGTGTCATTCCCGACCGACGTGTACAAATACCTCTGGTACTGGCAGTCCTTCGGCGGCGGCTACGGACACCCCTGGTACGGACGAACCTACAACGCCGGCCTCGAACCCTTCACCAGCTACACCAACGAGGGCCTGGTCAACGCCATCCAAAACGGCACAGCCCTCCTCCTCCAACCAGGCGAGAGAGTAGAAACGTCGGTGCGGGCGGTGGCATATGAATCCAGCGCGGGAGTAACGCGCATAAGTCCGCAGGGTAGGGTGGAGACTAGGGATTAGCCGACATTCAGCATTTTGTCAGAAGCCTCAATATAAGATTCGGTGATTTACGTCTTCAGTATCCCCCGCGCCTGCAACTGCGTCCTCAGATACTCCATGCTCCGGTTGCCCTTGATAGCGTTGCAGGTGTGACACATCAGTTGAAGATTGCCTATGGCGTCCAGGCCGCCCCTGGAGCGTGGCGTTATGTGGTCTATGGTCAGAACGTGCAATGGAAGTTCGTACTCGCACCCGATGCACTTTCCCTCTTGGCTGGCGTACAATAGTTCCTTGTCTGATTGAGGATCGGTCGGACTTTGAAGCATAAGATTCTCGGTACGCTTGGGCTCCTCGGTTAATATGAGCGGAGTCCAGTCCTCCCAGCCGTTGCCATCGTCATCATTCAAGGGTATCTGCAATTCACGCTTAGCCCGTTGGATGAGAACCTCAGAAGCCTGCGGAGCTATGTCAATGCCTATCCACTCGCGCCCGAGTTTTTCAGACGCTATGCAGGCCGTGGCACAGCCGCAGAATGGGTCCAGCACGAGGTCTCCAGGGTTGGACGAGGCGCTGATGATCCGTTCCAGCAACGCAAGAGATTTTTGCGTTCGCCACCCGGTTCGCTCTCTGGAGCGCGCTCCAACTGGTCCAATGTCTGTAATTATGTCTTGGACTGGGACTCCCGCACCTTCATACTCATAGCGCTTATGTCGCGGTACTCTGCCTGTAGGAGGCCAATAAATCAATCCTGCCTCGTCAAGAAGGTCAAGCTTCTCCTGCGTAGTAAGTTCATCCAAGTCAGTCCGGCCAGAGTAGGCATTTCGAAGAGAGTTCAGAGGAACAGCCCAATGCCGCCCAATATCGGTTGGGTTTATTCCACGCCACACTCTCCCTGAGTCCCCCGACCTTGTTCCCACACCTGTGAGAGACACAAGTTGATACCTGCCGCGCTCGTCTTCATATCTATAATAGTCGCTCAGGTATTCGGCCGAATATTCTTGGAACGTTCTATTCCAGACATATCTGTTGGATGCCGTATAGAACAGGAGCACATCATGGATTGGTCCCCACCTTCTGGCGCTTCCATGCGAGCCTGTTCTCTTCCAAACAATCTCATTCCGAAAGTTACCCTCTCCAAACAGCGCGTCCATAATAGTTTTGAGATAGTGGGAAGCAGTAGGGTCGCAATGCAGATATATACTGCCCGTGTCCTTCAGCACCCGGTGCAATTCCAACAAGCGCACGCTCATAAACGTCAGGTATCCCGCCATGCTCTCGCCATTGGACAGTTTCGCGCCGTTGATGAGGTGAAACAGCGCGGGACGCCGGATCTCGATTTCGTCAATCCACTCTTCTTTCATATCGTCCAGAGTCCAGACGTCGCGGAACTCCGCGCCCCTGGCCTCGCTGTCGAGCGGAGCGGCGTATGTCCGGTCGGACTTGAACGGCGGATCAAGATAGATGAGGTCAACACACTCGGAGTTTATCCCGCGCAGGATGTCCAGGTTGTCCCCGGTGAATATCGTGCGGCTCGGCACATTGCACACATTAGCCATACAGTGGTTCCTCCCTGCATCTACTCTCACCCCAATATACCACACATAGGACTTGCGTTCTAGCGATTTAGAGCGCATGAATGGGGAAATATCAGCTTATAGAGAGAACGGCGTGGGTGGCCTTGGTACTATGCCGCCGCCGTCATGCTTGTCCGCGTTCTTCCGTCAATCTCTGAACTCTAGCCTCCAGTTCCAGCCGAGCTTGACGCTCTCGTTCGGCCCTCGCCCGCTCCTGTTCCGCTCGTCTCTCCGCTGCATCGGCGCGCGCCCGCTCATGTTCAAGACTGATTCGGGGGTCTATCGTCTCCCCTGTCAGCGGGTTGCGTATGCTGAACTGTTCTCCGTCCCAGCGGAAATCCAGATGCAGAACCTCGCTGCGCGACCAGAGCGAACCGTCCGACCCCGCGTTCAGCTCGAATGGAACATACGCGCCGTCCACCAGGTACTCACCCATCAACGCGACACCATACAACTCGCCGCCCGTCGGGTCCAGCTTCCAATATTCAGCTACGCCCAGCCGCGCGTACAGGTCGCGCTTGCGTCCCAGGTCGTTCGATGCCGTGCTTGGTGACGCCACTTCCAGGACGAATTCCGGCGGCTTGCCCACCTCCCAGATGAAGTAATTGGGAAACTTATAGACAAAGCTGGGGTCGGTCTGCAATGCGATATAGCAGTCCGGCGCTATCCTCTCGTTGCCGTTGGCCGGATTCCAGAAGATGAATCCGCCCGCGCTCACGAACACGTCCGTGCGTTGGCTGAACCACCACCGCAGTACGAATACCAATAGGCTTATGGTTGGCTCTTGCAGCATATCGTCCTCTATCCGCTCCGGTTCTTCGTAGAAGATGTCGGGCAATACTCTTTCAATCGTGGACTCTCGTGCTGTCATCAGCAACCTCCCGGTTCCATCAGGCTGCATCCTGATCTTATTCTCGCCCCGATTGGGCTTCCATTCGGTTATGCTGGTCGGACATCGAACAGTATGCCGTACTCGTCTCTTCTGGGCCAGACTTTGCTCACGGCTCCGCCGGAAACGGATCATTCAAGCTCACCTCCGCCTGCCACTCCCGGATTGACATGCCCCGGCCCGTCTTGTCGCCCCACAGACTCTTGACGTAAGTGATCACGCCCACTATTTCATCGTGGCTCAACTGCTCGCCGAACGCCGGCATACCGCTCTTGAAGTGCGGCAGGCTCGGAGATTCCATCCACTTGCCGCCGTCCCTGACGACTTTGTATAAGAACCCGTCGCCGTGATGCCAGGTATGACCGTCGCCATTCAGTGGAGGCGGGGGGAGAGTCCCGTCTTCCTTGGGTATATGCCAGTTCGGCTGGCCTTCACCGGAGAGACCATGGCACGCCGCGCACGTACTGGTGAATATCGCCTGCCCCGACCGCGCGACCACGACCGTAGCCTCCGGCGTGGGCGATGTAGGCGCGCTCTCCTCGTCCGGGGGCGAGCAGGCGAATGCTGCTACACACGCTAGTACGAACATAAAAAGCCCTAGTGTCCGCCTGTATGAAGGCGCGAAGATGGCGTGGCTGCTAGAAAACACTGCGTACTGTTCCGGCCTTACATCCTGATCTTCTTCTCACCCGACAGGTACGCCTCCGGCTCCTTGCTGAAGGCTATCCTGCATCCCGGCGCGCAGAAATAGTAAGTCTCCCCGTCGTAGTCGTGAGTCCCTCCCGGCGGTTTTCGGATGTCCACCTGCATATCGCACACCGGGTCCGCAGCCCTCGTGCTTCCGCTTCTGTTGAACAGTGGCAGTCTCATTGCATTCTCCCTATTGGTTTCATGGTATATTTTACATTAACATCAAGATGTGTGTCTGTGATCCCCTAAGCTTGCGGTCCCTGAGTCGGATTTCAGCGCAATCGAATCTTCGAGTGGGATACTGCCGTTGCATAGTCTGACGACCGAATCGAAGCATGGATGAAGCTGTACTATTCGGAGTCTTACTTCTCACTCTTGTGATGTTCGCGGCGGGGCGAATCCGGTACGATATCGTCGCGCTGGCCGCCCTGATCGTTCTCGTAGTCGCTGGCATCGTGCCGCCGTCCGAAGCGTTTCTGGGATTCAGCCACCCCGCAGTCGTCACCGTGGCGGCCGTTCTCGTACTCAGCGAAGTGTTCCGAGCCTCGGGAATTGTTGACGTACTGGCGCGCCGGTTTTCCAGGGTGGGCCGGGCGCTCACCGCCCAGATTTCGTCCCTGTCCTCCCTGGTCGCCTCGCTGTCGGCATTCATGAACAACGTCGGAGCGCTGAGCATCCTGCTGCCTCTCGCAATCAGAATGGCCAGGGGAGCCAATCGTCCCTACTCGCCCTACCTTATGCCGCTGGCGTTCGCCTCCCTGCTCGGTGGCATGACTACCCTGGTCGGCACACCGCCCAACATAATCATTGCCTCGTTCCGAAAGTCGGCGACGGGAGAGGCGTTCACGATGTTCGACTTCACCCCCGTCGGGCTGGGCGTAGCCCTGGCTGGCGTGCTGTTCATAGCCCTGATCGGGTGGCGTCTCATCCCGACCCGGCAGGCCCAGTCCACTCCGGGCGAGACCATCGAGATAGCCGACTACATGACCGAGGTCAGGGTAACGGAAGACTCCAGATACGTCGGAAGACTGGTCCTGGACCTCGAGGAACTGGCGCAGGAGGACGTTGCCATAGTCGGCCTGATTCACAGGGGCACGAGATACGGCGCGCCTTCGAGCTACCAGATCATTGACGCTGGCGACGTGTTCATCATCGAAGCCAATCCCGAGGACCTGAAGTCGTTCGTTGACGAAACCGGATTCCGGCTGGAGGGATTCAGCAACATTCGCTCCGACGTTGACAAGGCAGTCTCGTCGGACGACGTCTCGGTTCTCGAGGCGGTCGTCGTTCCCAACGGGCAGACCGACGGCAGCAACGCGGCCGGCCTCCACCTGCACTCCGAGTACGGAGTCAACCTGCTTGCCGTGTCGAGAAGCGGCGCCAGGGTAGCGACGCGGCTGAGCCGGGTCGTATTGCAGGCCGGCGACGTGCTTCTCCTGCAGGGCAGGACAGAGCTCATGCTTTCGGCGCTCCCGCGCCTCAACCTGCTGCCCCTCGCCGACCGCGACCTGCGAATCGGGCAGCCCCGCCGCCTGGCGATCCCCATAGCGGTGTTCGCTGGCGCCATCCTCTTGACCGTGTTCGGATTATTGCCGATTCACGTATCTCTGGTTGCCGCCGCCACTCTTCTGCTCTTGAGCCGGTTCATTACCTTGCAGTCTGCCTACCAGTCCATCAACTGGCCTATCATCGTTCTGCTGGGCGCGATGATCCCGGTGGGCGGAGCTCTGGAAAGCACGGGCGGCGCGGCGCGAATCGCCGGGATCGTCACTGATCTGGGACAAACCCTGCCGCCATGGGCTATTCTCGCGGCGGTCCTTGTCATAACGATGCTGCTGTCCGACGTGGTAAACAACTCCACCGCCGTGATACTGATGGCCCCTGTCGCCATGAGAGTTGCCGAGACAATGGGCGTTTCGGTGGACCCCTTCCTGATGGCGGTGGCTATCGGGGGTTCGTCCGCGTTCCTTACGCCAATCGGCCACCAGTCCAACACCATCGTCATGGGTCCCGGCGGGTACAAGTTCGGGGACTACTGGAGGATGGGACTCCCGCTCGACGTCATAATAGTATCGGTGTCCGTCCCACTCATAATGTGGGTCTGGCCGCTGGCCGCCTGAGCTGCGAGCCTGTTAGTAAGTCTGCCCGCTTTCGGCGATGAGGCGAGTCCTGACAACAAGCCATCTCATAAATGCCCGACCACACCGTAGGGCGTCCTTGTGGGCGTTTTATCCCCTCTCCCTTGATGGGCTGAGAGGGGTAGGCATTGTTATGTCAAGTAGAAGGCTATCAAACCAAACAATGGTTCGATCTATGGTTCATAAAGCTGAAATCTCAACTTTGGAGCACTCTCAGCACTGTGTTGATCCGACGCCAGATTCATGCACCCTTCAAGGTTTTATAGCTAATTTCAGATTTTGCCTACCCCTATCAGCCCTTGATGGGAGAGGGCTAGGGTGAGGGTGAACACACACGGTTCCATCCGAGGACTGATGTTTATGAGATAGCTTCTAACTACCGGTTGGCCTGAACCGCTTCAGCCGCAGCGAGTTGGTTATCACCGACACCGAGCTGAACGCCATCGCTCCCGCCGCGAGCACCGGATTCAGGAAGCCGTGCTCGCCGAGTACCGGCCTGAGCGCGTCCGGCGTTCCACCGGACGCGAACAGCGGGTACAGGATTCCCGCCGCTATCGGGATCAGCGCGACGTTGTACGCGAACGCCCAGAACAGGTTCTGCCGGATCACCCTCATCGTGGACCGGCTCAGAGATATGAGCGTCGAGACACCCCGCAGGTCGCCTCCCACCAGTGTCACATCCGCCGCTTCGATTGAGACATCCGAGCCCGTCCCTATCGCGACCCCCAGGTCGGCCTGGGCGAGTGCGGGCGCGTCGTTTACGCCGTCGCCGACCATCGCCACGCTCTTGCCCTCCTCCTGGATCGTCCGAACGACGTCCGCCTTGTCCGCCGGGAGCACTTCCGACACCACCCGCTCGATTCCCACCTGACTGGCGATTGCCTGGGCCGTTCGCTCGTTGTCCCCGGTCAGCATCACCACTTCCGCGCCCTGCTCTCTCAGCATCCTCACCACTTCCGCCGACTCGGGTTTCACGCCGTCCGCGACCGCCAGGATTCCGAGAGCGTCCCCGTCGGCCGCGACGAACATGGGAGTCTTGCCCTGGGCTGAGAACGTCTCGGCCTGGGCCTCCATGCCATCCATGTTGACGCCTTCCCGGCGCATCATCCTGAGGTTGCCGATGACCAGGTTCCTGCCGTTCACCGTCGCCCTGATTCCCGCGCCCGGAGCCGCCTCGAACTTCGTCGCCTCATCCGGCGCGAGCCCTCGCTCCGCCGCCGACTCGACGATTGCCGCGCCTAGCGGGTGTTCCGACCGCCGTTCGGCGGAGGCCGCGAGAGCGAGCAGCCCGTTCTCGTCGCCATCCGGCGCATATATGTCGGTCACTTCGGGACGCGCCCTCGTCAGTGTCCCCGTCTTATCCAGAACCACAACGTCAACCTTGTGCGCCGTCTCCAGCGCCTGCGCCCCGCGTATCAGCGCCCCGTACTCCGCGCCCTTTCCGATGCCAACCATGATTGCGGCGGGCGTCGCCAGGCCCATCGCGCACGGACAGGCGATGATGAGTACCGCGACCGCCGTCAATATCGCAGACACATACGAGGGTTCAGGGCCGAACACCAGCCAGACCACGAACACGAGAGCGGCAAATCCGATCACCGCCGGTACGAAGTATGCCGACACCAGGTCCGCCATCCGCTGTATCGGCGCCTTCGATCCCTGCGCCTCCTCGACCAGCCGCACGATATTCGATAGCATCGTGTCGCGTCCGACGCGGGTCGCCCTGAACGTGAAACTGCCGCTGCCGTTCAGAGTGCCGCCGTACACCTCGCTGCCGGAACGCTTGTCAACGGGAACGCTCTCCCCGGTCAACATAGACTCGTCCAGGGACGACGCTCCGCTCTCTACAACGCCGTCAACCGCTACCTTCTCCCCCGGCCTGACGACCACCACGTCGCCCACGACTATGTCTTCGAGCGGGATGTCAACGTCATTGCCATCTCGGACCACCCTTGCGGTGCTGGGCTGCAGGTCCATCAGCGCCCTGATGGCATTCGACGCGCGACTCTTCGCCCGCGCCTCCAGGAACTTGCCCAGCAGCACCAGCGCGATGATCGCCGCCGACGTGTCGAAGTAAGTGTCCGTCGCGCGCCCCTCGAAGAACGCCGTTTCTCCGAAGACAGTTACCACCAGGCTGTACAAGTACGCTGTCGAGGTGCCGACGGCGATCAGCGTGTTCATGTTCGACGTCAGATGTCGCGCCGCGCTCCACGCGGAGGTGTAGAACCCGCGCGCCGCCCAGAACTGCACAGGAGTCGCCAGCGCGAGCAGCAGGAAGTCCATTCTGAACGGAATCAGATCGCCTGCGCTCGGAATCGCCATCAACGCCATGATAAGCGCGGCTACGGACAGGCTGAAGATCATCCGGTTCCTGAGCGTGCGGACGTCCCTGGGGGTCGCGGCATCGTCATTCGGATCGCCCACGACCGCCGCCACGGAGTAGCCCGCGTCCTCGACTGAGTGTCTGAGTTCGGAGATGCCGGTTACGCCCGGCACGTATTCGACGGCGGCGCGTTCCGTAGCGAGGTTCACCTGCGCCGACATCACCCCGTCCGCGCCTTCCAAGGCGTGCTCGACGTGAATCACGCAGGCTGCGCAGGTCATGCCTCCTATCGCCAGCGTCGTCTTGCGTGTGCCAATGCCGTAGCCCGCATCCTCGACCGCGCCGCTCAGCGTGGACAGGTCAACGGTGTCGGAGCGCAGTTCCAGCGAAGCCTTTTCAGTCGCGAGATTGACCGACACGCTCTCCACGCCGCTGACGTCTCCAAGCGCGTCCGACACGTGCGAGACGCAGGCGGCGCACGTCATCCCTGTTATGGGTAGAGTGATTTGAGAGTTGGGCGACGCGACCATTCAACGCTCCAGGCTGTTCAATGTGTGTACATTTGAATATACCACACAGCCGGGTCGTGGTCCGCGCCTATTTCCGAACGACTAGAACGTTTGCAAAGTCAATCCTGAAGTCCCTTCCCACTTGACGAGCTCACAGGGGTAGGAAAAAGTCCCTTCCCCCTCGATGGGGGAAGGTTAGGATGGGGGTGACTCCGCCAATCCAAGTTCAATGCCTGCCCCTCTCAGCCCACCATGGGCGAGGGAGCTTTGCAATCATCCTGACTGGACGGACGATGGAGCGGGACCGGGCAGTTGCGCGGCCCCGCGTACTAAGCTGCTGTTGAGGCTCGGGCCCTAGAGGGACCTGATTACCCCGACCACCTTGCCGCGTACCGAAACGTCCTTCGCCGCGACCATGATCGGCTGCATCGTGGAGTTTTCGGGCTGTAGGCGGACCATGTCGCCCTCGATGTAGAAGCGCTTGAGCGTCGTCTCTTCGCTTCCGTCCAACCACGCCGCGACCATTTCGCCGTCGCTGGCGTCATTGGCGGGCTCGAGGATGACCAGGTCGCCGTCCGCGACCAGCGCATCTATCATCGAGGTGCCCTTCACGCGCAGCGCGAACATATTCTCCCGCTCGCCGATCAGGGATGAAGGCAGGTCAACGGTGTCGTAGCTCTGCTCCGCGAATGCCGGAGCGTCCGGGACGTGGAGCGGCTCGCCAGCGGCGATGCTGCCCATTACCGGGATGCTCTGAATGTCGCGCTTGGTGCCCTTGAGGCCCTCACCGATGAGCTCGATGCCTCGTGAGACTTCAGGCTCTCGCTTGAGATAGCCCATGTTCTGTAGCTTGTGCAGGTTGTAGTCCACGACGGAGGTCGAGCTGACGTTGCAGCCGGTCTGAATGTCGCGCACTGTGGGCGGGTAGTGGCGCTCTTCCATGAATTCCTTGATGAACTCGAGGATGCTTTCCTGTCGGGCCGAGAGTTTAGCTGTCATATTCCTTCTCCAAAGTACTAATGTTCTCTGAAAGATAACAGACCATTTGTACGCTGTCAAGTCACTTGCGGCCAAATTCTGAAATTGGCAATTCCGACACCCATATTAGTTTGTATGTTCGTATTATAGCGCATAGGCAGAGAAATGTGTAGTGCGGGTGGAAAATATGTACCAGATTAGCCTGCGCTGCCTCTGTCGCCAAAGTCCCTTCCCCCTCGATGGGGGAAGGCTAGGATGGGGGTGATTCCTTAAATTGGTACGGCACCTTCGGGCGGAAAACCTGATTGGAGCTTGGCGTCTATTACCGTTATCATATGGCGCAGAAGATTCGCGGCAAAAGTAAGGAGCGAACAATGGCCGAATATCTACCTTCACCAAGAGACTGGGTACGAGAGCAGGTCGAACTCTACGAGAGCAGCGGAGGAACCGACGGGACCACCCTGCGCGAGACGGGTCTGCCCGTCATCATCGTGACCAACCGGGGGAACAAGACCGGCGCGATCCGCAAGACGCCCCTGATGCGCGTAAAGGACGGCGACAACTACGTCCTCGTCGGCTCCCAGGGCGGCGCGCCGAAGAACCCGGTATGGGTGTACAACCTGAGAGCGGACACCAGCGTCGAGATCCGCGACGAGACCGAGGTGTGCTCCATGCGAGTCCGCGAGGTCGAGGACGACCCCGAACGCGCCCGTCTCTGGGACATCGCCGTCGCCGCCTTCGCCCCCTACGAGGAGTACCAGAACAAGACCACCCGCAAGATCCCCGTCTTCCTCGCCGAACCCGCGTAAGACGAAATCCACTTCCCCGACAGCGCAAAATCAGGCGGGTCGAGACTTATGACAGAAGCCTCGGTCCGTCGCCCTTTCCACAAACTATCTCATAAATCCAAATATACTGGTGTGATAGCATAAATACGTAATGCTCACTCAAGATGAAGCAGAACGGCTCATAGCTATGGAGAAGCGGTTGGAGGAACCGGCTGGGTTCCCGGACTTTCCCCTACCCGGCTCCGATTTGACAGTTCCCGTTGTTTCGATTGATGGCAGAGAGCGGTTTCTGCTTGATATAGAGCAGGGAAGGCGAGGTCCTGGAGAGGCGTTCGTCAACAAGTGGAAGTTGCAACTGCGTTATGGCAACACCGCCATACTGGTTCGTTTGGAGACCGGAGGGCCTGCTCATCCCAATCCCCAGGACGCTCCAAACAGACGCTTAGCCAGATATGCGAGACAACGGGTAGAAACTCCGCATATCCAGAGATACGTAGAAGGGTCGGGCAAACACGGGGACGGGTGGGCGTTCCCGCCGCCGCCTGAATTCACGGCGCTGGATGATATAGCAGTAACATGGAGAGAGTTCCTTCAATACTGCTATATCACAGATGTTACATAGCAGGGGGGTTCTTAATATGAGAAGATTCGATGGCAAGCGCATAGTCAAGCGATACATGGACAGGTTGTACGAGGACTTCAGGGTTGACTCCGATGATGAAGGCTGTACGCTCACGATGCCTTATCTGGACAGACACCGTAATTTCATACAGGTGTACATCACGAAAACGGACTCAGGGGTGACACTCTCGGACTATGGAGACACTATCAGAGACTTGCGAATATGCGGACTCGACATAGACACTGAAAGCAAGCGCCAGGCTTTGAACGAGCAACTGAACCTATTCGGTATCGAAATAGATGGGGATGAGTTGGGGATGTCTTCATCATGGGACGATTTGCCAACGCTGCTACATGAATTCGCTCAGGGAATTCTTGCGATTGGCGGCCTGATACACATGGCGGATACAGAGGACGGCTTGCAGTCCCTACGCGAGTCAGAAAAGACGAGCTTGGCATTGAGGTGAACCGTATCAACCGCTTCATTGCTCCAGTACATAATGATCTCGTATTTGTGCATGTGAAATCCCCTTAGACTACAAGTCTAGTATTCTTCGGCCTCCGCTTCCCCCCATGCACCGACGGCTCAGCGCACCACTTCGCCGACAGCCGCCGCACCGCCTCATACGTCTCCCGACCGAACCCCAGCAGATCGCACACAACCCGCTTGTCTAGCAGAGCCCGGTTCGGGTCTGCGTCCGCGATATACGCCAGCTTCATCTCCTTCTCCCTGAACTCCTCGAAGATGTCTTCCGCTCATTGCGCCATCTATCATATCGCAGCCGGATATGACCGACTCCCCAATTCCAGTGACGTCGAAATTCCATAGCCCCCACCCTATGGAAGCCGCAAACCCCCGATTGCTATAATTCGGTGAAACTTACCGATTATGCCCAACCTTTCCAGCGCGGCGGCGTTATATACTATAGAATCCGCCGGATTATCGAGGTCCGAACAGATGCAAGACATGAGAGGCCGACTGGCCCAAACGCGCTCCCGCATATCCGATCTCATGGTGCGTCTTTGACCTCGACAGCAAGAAGAAGGACATTGCGGAGTTGGAAGAACAGGCATCCGATCCCGCGATTTGGGAAGACAACCAGCGCGCCCAGCGCGTGATGCGCAGAATGGCCGACCTCAAGCAGGAGTCCGAGTCCTGGAACTCCCTGGACTCCAGGGCCGCCGAGCTCGACGAATTCCTGGAACTCGCGCTCGAGGAGGGCGACCAGTCTCTCACCGAGTCCATCGGCGACGACCTCGCCGCGCTCGAATCCGAGCTCGAGGACCTGGAGTTCAGGCTCATGCTCTCCGGCGAGTACGACGACCACAACGCCATACTCGCGCTCCACGCCGGCGCGGGCGGCGTTGACTCCCAGGACTGGGTGCAGATGCTCATGCGTATGTATCTGCGGTGGTCCGAGGGCAGGGGATACAGGACCGAGGTGCTCGACATATCCCACGGCGACGAAGCCGGGGTCAAGAGCGTCGTCGTGCAGGTGTCCGGCGACCACGCCTACGGCTATCTCAAGGCCGAAAAGGGAGTGCATCGCCTGGTCAGAATCTCGCCCTTCGACGGCAACCACGCCCGGCACACGTCGTTCGCGCTCGCCGAGGTAATGCCCGAGGTCGAGGACGACGCCGACCTTGAGATCGGGCCCGACGATCTCAGGATTGACACCTTCAGGGCGGGCGGACACGGCGGACAGAACGTGCAGAAGAACTCCACCGCCGTCAGGATTACCCACCTCCCCACCGGCACCAGGGTAAGCTGCCAGAACGAACGCTCCCTGCGCCAGAACCGGGAGATAGCCATGCGTATCCTCATGGCGCGTCTGGCCGAGCTTGAGATGCAGAAGAAAGCCGAAGAGATGGCGCGAATCAAAGGAGAGCATATCTCCCCGGAGTGGGGCAACCAGATAAGGAGCTACGTCCTCCATCCGTACCAGATGGTCAAGGACCATCGCATGGATTATTCGGTCTCCGACACCGGCTCCGTGCTGGACGGTGATCTGGATGGGTTCATTATCTCGTATCTTAAGACAACAGTCGGTGAATCTCCCCGCGATTAGGTCGAATCACAGGGGATACGCCGAACCGATTACTAGATGCATCTATATCTGACAACAGGCTGAATCCAGACCCAGTGAGAGATGATCAAATGAAGAAAATTGCGATACTTGCTATGATCCTGGCGCTCGCCTTCGTACTGGCCTGCGGCGACTCTGAGACGGAAGAACCCGTCTCCGTAGCCGCCGAGGTCGCCGAGGTCGCTGCCGAACCCACGACCGCGCCCGAGCCCACCAGCGCTCCCGAACCTGCTCCGGCTGCCGCCTCTCAGCAGACACCGCCCGAGCCCACCGCGGCCCCGGCCGTGTCCGGAATGGAAGAGGGTTCGGAGTCGGGAGAGACCGGCGGCGTATTCCGCAGGCTGTGGTCCGACCCGCCGACCCTCGACCCTCACCTGACCACCGACACCACCTCGTCCGGCGTAGTCGTCGAGGTGTTCAGCGGACTCGTCACCATGAACACCGACCTCCAGCTTGTCCCGGACATCGCCGAGAGCTGGGAGATAGACGACACCGGAACGGTGTACACCTTCCACCTCCGTAAGAACGCCAAGTTCCACGACGGCAAGCCGATAACCGCCCACGACGTCAAGTGGTCGCTCGAAAGGGCCGTCCATCCCGATACCGCCTCCCCGGTGGCCGACACCTACCTCAACGACATCATCGGCGCAGAGGAAGCCCTCGAGGGCGAGGCGGACGAGATCGCCGGCGTCACTGTCATAGACGACCACACCATCGAGTTCAGGATTGACGCCCCCAAGGCGTACTTCCTCGCCAAGCTCACCTATCCCACCGCATTCGTGCTGGACAGGGAGAACGTCGAAGCCGGCGGCAGGAGCTGGACCGAGAATCCGAACGGCACAGGCCCCTTCAGGCTGGCCGAGTACAGGATCGGCGAGCGCATCATCCTCGAACGCAATGAGGACTTCTACCGGGAGCCCGCAAACGTGGACTCCATTTCGATGAACCTCGCCGGCGGCCAGGCCATGGCGATGTATGAGAACGACGAGATAGACATAACAGGCGTTGGCCTGTTCGACCTGGACAGGGTACTCGACCCGAACGAAGAGTTGAACAAGGAGCTCATAATAGCCCCGCCCGACTTCAGCGTTTCATACGTCGGCTTCAATGCCAGTATGCCCCCGTTCGACGATCCCAAGTTCAGGCAGGCGCTCAACCACGCCGTGGACAAGGAACTCATAGCCACCGAGGTGCTGTCCGAGCTAGTTGAGCCCGCATACGGCATCCTGCCGCCCGGCTTCCCTGGATACAACGAGAACCTCGTCGGGCTGGAGTACGATCCCGAACTCGCGCGCCAGTTGCTCGCCGAGTCCAAGTACGCCGACCCTGATACCAGGCCCAGGATTGAGGTGACCGTGCCTGGCACGGGCGGCACCATCGGCCTGGACCTCGAAGTGATAATAGAAATGTGGAGACAGGAACTCGGCGTCGAGGTCGAGATACAGCAGGTCGAGTGGGCCACCTACCTGGAAGACCTGAACCAGAAGAGATTCCAGGCTTACGGCGGACTAGGTTGGCAGGCCGACTATCCCGATCCGCAGGACTTTCTGGACATCCTGTTCCACACCGAGAGCACTCTGAATCACGGCGCGTACTCCAACACCGAGCTTGACGCCGTCTTGGAGGAAGCGCGCACCGAAGCGGATCTCGAGAAGCGGGTGAGCCTGTATCACAAGGCCGAAAAGCTCATCGTGGATGACGCCGCATGGCTGCCACTGTGGTACGCGGGCGAACGCTACGTCCTGATAAAGCCCTACGTCGAGAACTACCGCGTTACCCCCATGATCATCCCCAAACTGAAGGAAATCCGCATCACCGACGGCTAGAACCCAACCCACGCTGATGCACCAATGGCGGGGACGGACATCAATGTTCGCCCCCGCTCCTCAAGCCAAAATTCCTTCCCCCTCTACGGTCTAAAAGGGTATGCAAATCAATAAACCGTTCGTCCTGAGCTTGTCGAAGGAAGCTTGTTGAAGGACGAGTCCCAAAGTCCCTTCCCCCTTGACGGCGGAAGATTAGGATGGGAGTGATTATTCTGAATGCCCACCGCTACCCAACCACCCCCACCCCATGTACAATGCCCCCACCGACTGATAATTGAAAATTGCCAATTCATAATTGAAAACTGAACCCCCATGTGGATTTACATAATTCGAAGGCTCCTCTGGCTGCCGTTCCTGCTCATCATCGTGTCGCTGGTCACGTTCACCCTGGGCAGATTCGGCCCCGGAGACCCGGTGCAGGTCGCGCTGGGGAACCGCTACGACCCGGATTCTGCCGCTACCAAGAACCTCCGGGCGCAGTGGGGGCTGGACAAGCCATTCGCCGAGCAGTACGTGAGATACATCTGGAACGCGCTCAGGGGCGACTTCGGTGAAAGCTACAGGTTCAGAGGGCGCTCGGTAGGCTCCCTCATCGCGTCCAAGATATGGGTATCGTTCCAGGTGAACCTCGCCGCGATGTTCGTCAGCGTCGCGGTAGGAATCCCGCTCGGATTCTTCATCGCCCACAAGCAGGGTTCCTGGTTCGATCCGGCAACGGTTACCACTTTTCTGATGCTGCTTTCCATTCCCATCATGGTCAGCATTCCGGCATTCCTGTGGGCGGTGTGCGTCAAGACGGACCTGCTGCCTTGCTCGGGCTGGGGAGGTCTATGGGACGTCAGGATCATTACTCCCATGATTACGATGGGCATACCCGGAGTTGCCGGACTGCTTCGCCTCATGCGCGCGAGCACGCTTGACGTCATGGGACAGGACTTCATCCGCACCGCTTACGCAAAAGGGCTGACCGCCGTGGCGGTTGATTATGGACATATACTCAAGAACGCGCTGATTCCCATAATCACGGTCTTGTCCTTCGCGCTGGCGGGTATGTTGAGCACCGGAATCATCACCGAACGAATTCTCGGAATACCCGGCGTCGGCAACCTTGCAATCGAATCAATCTTCAACCGCGACTATCCGGTAATCATGGCGTTCACACTCATAACGTCCACCGCGTTCGTGCTGGCAAACCTGCTGGCTGACATCGCCTACGCCTTCATTGACCCTAGGATCAGATACCAGTGAGCTCGGAAGACCGTCAAGCATTGGCCTCGACGCTGGAAGATGCCGCCGCGCCCGAAAGCAGGGCGCAGGGGCACCTTTCCCGTGCCTGGTCGCGCCTGATTCGGAAGAGACTGGCGGTCGTGTGCCTGGTCACCCTGGCGCTCATCTACTCGGTCGGCATTCTGGCCCCGCTCATCACTCCGTACAACTACACCGACCAGGACTACACCGTCATACGGAAGCCGCCCAGCCTGAGCCACTGGGCCGGCACCGACCTGAAGGGCCGTGATGTACTCACCAGGGTGATGTGGGGAATTCAGAACACCGTAATCATCACGGCGATTGCCATGATTACCGGGGGCTTGGTGATAGGCGTTACGCTGGGACTCATATCCGGCTACTTCGGCAGATGGGTTGACTCGCTGATTATGCGTACCGGTGAGGTCTTTGCCTCATTCCCCGACATACTGTTGGTAATCATAATAGCCGCCACCATGGGCCCCAGAATCAGGGATTCGATGAGGTGGCTGGAAGACAACACCTTCCTCTCCGGACTGGTCTCGTCCGGCGTGGCCGACTACCTGGTCATCTCTTTCGCGCTTGTGTCCTTCGGATGGATAGGCATGGCGCGTCTTGTGCGCGGGCAGGTCCTGTACCTTAAGGCGACCCAATATGTCGAATCCGCGCAGGCCACGGGCGCCAGGACTTCCAGGATACTCTTCGTACATCTGCTTCCCAATGCGATCAGTCCCATAGTCGTGTCGGTGTCTATGAGTATGGGAGGCATCGTCGGAGCCGAGATAATCCTTAGCTGGCTTGGACTTGGAATCCAGCCACCCAGGCCCAGCCTCGGCAATATGCTGCTCGAGGCGGGAAGCCTCAGCGCACTCAGAGAAGTGCCCTGGATGCTGCTCACCCCCGGCATCGTCGCCTGGACTCTCGTCCTCTGCTGGAACCTGCTCGGCGACTCCCTTAACGACGTCCTCAACCCCAGAACCAGATGATCCCCGGTAGCTCGAAAATCCCCTCTCCCTCGATGGGCTGACAAGGGTGGGCAAAAGTCCCTTCCCCCTCGATGGGGGAAGGCTAGGATGGGGGTGATTCCATATACCGACTAAACTGATACAGGTTTCTACACACGCTCCGACTACCCAACCATCTTCATACTATGTTACACTACACCCGTGAGAGAACAAATGTACCCGATTTCCATAAGGCGGAATTTATCAATGACGACAAATTCGGCTCGCAAAATTTTTTCGCAGGTGAAATTCGGACGACTTCATAGCTAATTCCTCCGATTTCCAGGTTGCTTCCCACTTGGAACGGTCACCTGAACCCGACCTGAACTCCACCTAGACCACACCTAGACTTATATAAATCTCAATATATGAAACGACATCCACATGCCCTTTTCGGCTCAGAAACTAGGCCGTGTTGACATTTATCGTCATTCCCGCGAAGGGAGACCTTTGCACAACCACTGTCATTCCCGCGAAGGCGGGAATCCAGGGGTGGAGGGGCGGCCTGCCCAGCTATGAATTCACGAATTTACACACCCACTCAGTTCTTCAAATCGAAATTGAACCAGGTTACGCAAAGGTCTCCGAATGCGGGAATCCAGAAGCGCGCAGTGTAGCTGATGGTACTATCACTACAACGGTTTGTAGGGCTGAAATATAGAATGTCAACAGAACCTAACAACCAAAGACTTGGAGACTTAAAATGGCTTTCAACCTTCTTATCCTCCGAACCGGCGGCCAGTCCGACAGCGAAAGCGTTGACCAGTGGCCCGACATGCTCAGAGAGGCCATCCCTGACATTGAGGTAAACGTCGCCCGATCCGTCGGCGAGGCCATGGAGATGATAGGCGAGGCCGATGCCGCCTTCGGCAACATCGTCCCCGAGGTCTTCGAAAAGCAGACCAAGCTGCGCTGGATAGCCTGTCCCCAGGCCGGCCCCGCCGCCGGATACTACCACCCCGGCCTCATAGACAGCGAGGTGATCGTCACCAACACCCGCGACATATACAACGACCACATATCCAACCACATCATGTCCTACGTCCTAGCCTTCGCCCGCGGCCTGCACACCTACATACGCAGCCAGGTCGAAGGGGAATGGAAGCCCGGCTACGAGATAGTGAACCTGCCCGACGCCACCGCAGTCGTCGTCGGAATCGGAGGAATAGGCGGTGAGACCGCCAGGCTCTGCTCCGAGTTCGGCATGACCGTCATAGGAGTGGACCCCAGGGTGGAGTCCCCGCCCAAAGGCGTATCCGAACTAGTGCATCCCAACAACCTCGATGAGGCGCTGCCCAGGGCCGACTTCGTCATAGTAACCGTCCCCGAAACGCCGGAGACACAGGGTCTCTTCACTATCGATAAGTTCAGGCTCATGCCCTCGTCCGCTCATTTCATAAACATTGGTCGCGGCGCGACGGTCGTGCTGGACGACCTGGTGACCGCGCTCGAAGATGGCGAAATTCGCGCCGCCGCCCTCGATGTCTTCGAAATCGAGCCACTTCCCGCGGGCCACCCGCTCTGGGGAATGCCCAACGTCATCATCACACCCCACTGCGCGGGCGCTGGCCCATATCTCGACGACCGCCGCACCGAGCTATTCATCGAAAATTGCGTCCGGTTCAACGAGGGCACGGAACTCAAGAATATAGTGGACAAGGCCAACTGGTTCTGATTATCCGTCATTTTGTATGTCGAAAATCCCCTCTCCCTCTGGGAGAGGGCTAGGGTGAGGGTGAACGACAACTCGGTCATTCCCGCGAAGGCGGGCATCCATATGCCACAAGAACATAGCGGACAAATTCATGAAACTATACCTAGTTGACGGCACATACGAACTCTTCCGAGCGCACTTCGGCGCGCCGCCGCGTACCGCCCCCGACGGACGACCTATCGGTGCGGTAGTCGGTCTAATGCAGTCGCTGCTTCTGCTTCTCAGGGAGGAGGAGCCCGACTTCATAGCCTGCGCCTTCGATCACGTCGTCGAATCCTTCAGGAACGATCTGTTCGACGGATACAAGACCGGCGAAGGCGTCCCAGAAGACCTCTTCTCCCAGTTCGGCCTGGCCGAGACGGCGGCGCGCGCGCTCGGCATCGAGACCTGGCCGATGGTCGAGTTCGAGGCCGACGACGCGATAGCCTCCGCCGTCTCGAAGTGGAAGGACGACCAGAGGATCGAGGAGATAGTCATCTGCTCCGTGGACAAGGACCTGATGCGCCTCGTGGAAGGCTCCCGCGTGGTTGTCTGGGACCGGCGGCGAAAGCTAACCTACACCGAGGCCGACGTCGTCGAGCGGTTTGGAGTATCCCCATCTTCGATACCCGACTATCTCGCGCTCGTAGGCGACTCGGCGGACGGAATCCCGGGGGTCGCCCGTTGGGGCGCTAAGGGAACGGCGGCGGTACTGTCTGAGTATGGCTGCATGGAGCGCATACCCGACTCTTATGACGACTGGAGTTTCACTGTGCGCGGCGGCAAGACGCTGGCCCGGAACCTGGCCTCCAACCGGGAGGCTGCGGCCCTGTACAAGACGCTTGCGACGCTGCGGACAGACGCTCCCATTTCAGAGTCGCTGGACTGCTTGACCTGGGGCGGTGTGCCGAAGCGTGAATACCTTGAATTATGCGACGATCTGGGACTGGAACGTCTGAAAGACCTTCCGCACAGATGGCGGTGAAAGCCCAGTCGTGAGAGTACCCCCGGTGGGACTCGAACCCACGCACCTGGCTCCGGAGGCCAGCGCTCTATCCTCTGAGCTACGGGGGCGCATTTGGGCTATCAATATAGCAAGACGAACTTGCCTGTACAAGTATGAGCTTTTGGTTAAGACGATTGCAAAAGTCCCTTCCCCCTTGACGGGCTCACAAGGGTAGGCAAACGTGCAGCCAGCTATGAATACCAATCAACAAACCCCCTCTCCCTCAGGGAGAGGGCTGGGGTGAGGGTGAAATGCCTACCCCTATCAGCCCTTGACGGGGGAAGGTGATGGGGGTGATCAGGTTCGATACCTCCATTGCCTGCCAATAGGCGAGCGAGCAGCAACACTTATGCAATTTTCTCTTTGGTTATAATGCCAATTTGACGGCTTTCTCAAAAGCTGTTTTGACGGTAGCTAGACTCAGTGCCAAAGGAGCCAAAAGCCACTTGACATAGAGGTTTGAGGTGAATATGATTATCCAGCGTTGATGTTGCGTCGAAGAATCGGCGTGGCGTGTGTGCGCCAAGTTATCGTTTGTCTGGTCATCCGGTTAAATAAAAGTAATAATGTAAGCATTAGGAATCATTCATCTCGAGAGGGGGTCAGATGAAAAGCCGTTTCCCCATCAGGGTAATAATTACCACCCTGCTTTCTTCAATCCTAGTATTAGCGTTAATCGCCTGTCAGGGCCCACCTGGCGAACCTGGCCTGCCAGGTCTCCCGGGCAATCCGGGCAATCCCGGCGCACCCGGCCCGCAGGGCGAGCCTGGTGAAGCTGGTCTCCCAGGACTCCCTGGAAACCCCGGAAACCCCGGCGCGCCTGGACCTCCGGGCCCACCCGGCCCGCAGGGCACTCCGGGTATTGATGGCGTCTCTCCTCAGGCCTTGATCGTACTGAGCAAGAGTGTTGTCGCTGGGTCAGGCGACCCATTCTCCATCGCTGGTTCCGGTTTCATACCGGGCGAACCCGTCAACCTCAGTCTCATGATCGACCCGAACAATTCGGTAATGCTCGGCGACGAGGTTCAGGCTAATGCATCGGGCGCGTTCAGCGTCGCGATTGCCGACGCCGGGGCTTCCGACGCCTCCGGCTACCTCTCAGTTATGGCTGAGGGTGATGACGGCAGTCTGGCAAGCGCTCCGGTCAGGATAGTGTCTTCGCCGGTAAATGAGACCGCGGTTGACTCCAGCTTGTCAACCAATGTCACACCCGCTGGAGAGGCCGCAATGGTCGCAGGCGCGGGTTTCGTGGCAGGTGAGGCAGTAACTCTGTCGGTAGTCGGGGTGGCTGGCGGAAGCGACCGCATCTTGGTTGGCGCAAACGCCAACGACTCTGGCGCATTCATGGTAGATGCTCCCAACCCGCTTGAAGCAGGCGTTTACACTCTCAGAGCCATCGGAAGCAGGGGATCATCCGCTACTACGCCCCTCATTGTCTGCGACTCTGAAATAGACGAGAAATGCAAGTAGCAGCCTGAGAGACTTAAACCTCTCTTACGGTTCCTGAATGGAAATGGAAGACGTCTCCCTATCATAGGGAGGCGTCTTCTTTTCAAGTTCTGACAGCTCCCTAGTGGCACATGGCTCAGGATTCATTCCAGGTGAGTCTGTCCAGTTGAGACTTATGGTTGATTCCGACACTTCCATAAATGCCTGACGACAGAGATATTACGGCTGACGCCTCTGGCACGTTCAGTATAGCCATTGCCGGGATTAGCGAATCAGACGCCACCGGAAGAATGACATTCCTTGCCGAGGGTGCTGAAGGCAGTCTGGCCAGCGCTCCAGTCAAGATAGTATCTTCTACAGAGATGTCCCATTGATGTATAATCCGATTCTACTACCCTTGTGGCTCATGCCCAATTTGGGAGAATCGTGATTGGATGCCCTAGGCGCTCATCTGCTTCTTGAACTCAAAGAGTGTGACGCAGAATTGCTGGATGACCTTGCCTGTGTGCGCGAGATACTGACGCGCGCGGCCACAGAAGCGGGCGCCACGATAGTCGGCGATACCTTCCACAAGTTCAAACCCGTAGGAGTAACAGGTATCATCGCCATCGCGGAGTCCCATATAGGAGTACATACATGGCCCGAGTACTCCTATGCCGCGGCGGACATATTCACATGCGGCGAATCTTTGCGCCCATACCAAGCGGCGGAGTTGATAATCCAGGGACTCCGGTGTGGCGATCCGTCCATCACTGAGATAAAGCGAGGCATGGTCGTGCCTCGGGCAGTGGCTGCCGGACTCAGGTAGGGGAACGTCCATGCAAGGTCCACCGCCCGGAGACTGGCACTACGAACTCATAACGCCCGAACTGTACCAGGCGGAGCGCATCCGACATACTTACTACTCGGGCCGCACGCCATACCAGGACGTCGTCGTAATGGAAGGCGCCGCTTTTGGACGCAGTCTCGTACTGGACGGTAAGACGCAGTCAACCGAGGTTGACGAATTTGCCTATCACGAGGGCCTCGTGCATCCTTCGATGATTGCGCACGACGGACCCAGGTCCGTATTCGTGGCCGGAGGCGGCGAGGGGGCTACGATCAGGGAAGTATTGAGGCACAATACCGTTGACAGGGTGGTGATGGTGGACATAGACCGCAAGGTTGTCGAATTGTGCAGAGAGTTTCTTCCCAATCACCACGGGAACTCTTTCGACGATCCCAGAGTCGAGTTGATACACGATGATTGCCTGTCCCACCTTGAGAGTAACGATGAGCGCTTCGATGTGTTCGTCATAGACGTGCCCGACCCGCTCGAAGCGGGTCCCGCGTACCTCCTGTTTACGCAGGAATTCTATTCGCTGTTAAGAGAGCGAATGAATCCCGGAGGCATGATGGTAGCCCAGTCTGGTCCGACGGGCCCGTCGTTTTACGAGCAGTGTTTCTCGGCAGTCGCCAACACAGTTTCAAGCGTGTTTCCGGTAGTTGCGCTGTCCGAGACGTTCGTGCCGAGTTTTGGCTCGACCTGGGGCTTCGTCATCGGATCTCTCGGTCCGGACCCCGCTCAGTTGACCGTAGAACACGTTGATCGCAGGCTTTCTGAGCGGGTAGTCGGCGAGTTGCGCTACTTCGACGGCACGACGCTGAAGGGCATGGTTTCGGTTCCCAAATACCTCCGTACCTCTGTTAACGCCGAACGGCGCATCATCACCCGGGATGAGCCGCTGTTCGTTGTGTAGCGTCCCACGGACAACTCTCCGCTTCGTGCTATAATGTTCGGGCATGATTTCAGACGAGTGTGACGCCGCTCCAACTAGAACACGCGAGGAAACGATGAATACAGGCGAGGTAATTGCGATAGTCGGAGCATCCCTTTCAGTGATAGCTGTCCTACTGGCCGTTATCGGAATGGGATTAGTCATCCTCCAGCGGATTGACGCGCAGCGGGACAGGCTGGAAGACAAGATCGAGAAAGTAGAAGCCAGCTTGGACGCCAGGATCGAGAATGTCAAAGACAGCCTCGGTTCCCGCATCAGCGACATAGAGCGCGAACAGGCGCGGCAGAGCGGCGTCAATAGCGTACTGGTGCAGTTGGCGCGCTCGCCTGATGACTCGGATGTAGCCTGACGTGACTCCAAATATCCTGTCCGGCCTCAACGAAAGGCAACGTGAAGCGGTCGAGGCCATTGACGGGCCGCTCCTGATCGTCGCCGGCCCTGGCAGTGGCAAGACGAGGCTCATCACATCCCGGATTGCCTATCTCCTGGGCGTAGTCGGTGTGTACCCAAGCCGAATAGCCGCCGTTACATTCACCAACAAAGCGGCGCGTGAGATGAGGGCCCGCGTGGACAGTGTTGCGTCCTACGACGCTCCGCGGCTTACAATGGGGACGTTCCACGCATTCTGCGCGAGGGCATTGAGGCAGGACGGCGAGGCGATAGGACTGGATCGCAATTTCGGCATCTACGACGACTCCGATCAGCTTGAGATGATAAAGCGCGGCATGGGCGAGTTGGAGATAGATACCAAGCAGTTCGCGCCCAGGGCAATCCTCTCAGCCATCTCCGGCGCGAAGAGCCAACTCCTGACAGCCGAGGGATTCAGGATGCGGACCGCGAGCTACTTCGACGAGGTGGTCGGTCGCGTCTATGAGCGATACGAGACCCTCATGGCTCGCTCGGACGCCGTGGACTTCGATGATTTGCTCCTCAAGACCTACTTCCTGCTGAACGAACGCTCGGACGTAGCGGAGAAGTACCAGGATCGCTATGTCCACTTCATGATTGACGAGTTCCAGGATACCAACGTGGCTCAGTACGCCATAGCGCGTCTCATCGCTCAGAAGCATCGCAATCTCTGTGTCGTGGGAGACCCTGACCAGTCCATTTACTCATGGCGAAACGCGGACATACGCAACATACTGAGTTTTCAGAAGGATTTCCCCGACGCCAGGATAGTTGCGCTGGAGCAGAATTACAGGTCCACCCAGACTATTCTGGATGCCGCGTCCAGGCTCATTTCGGCCAACTCCCAGAGAGTGGAAAAAGAGTTGTTCACCGATAACGGCAAGGGCGTTCCGATAGAGATGGCTGAGGGATACGACGAGGAGGAAGAGGCGCAGTACGTATTGCGCGAGGTCGGAGCGCTCACCCGCTCAGGAGTAGGGTCGCGAAAGAAGTACAAGCTGGGCGACATCGCTGTCATGTACAGGGTCAATGCGCAGTCCCGCGCCCTGGAAGAGTCCTGCCTGCGCTACGGCGTCCCATACCAGGTCGTGGGCGGTATGAAGTTCTACCAGAGGCAGGAGGTGAAGGACCTCGCCGCGTATCTCAAGCTCCTTACCAATCCGCACGACGACGTTAGCTTGCTCAGGGTGATAAATCTGCCGACGAGGGGCATCGGACGCCGCACGCTCGACGAGCTGAGGCGACTGGCTCGGGACAGCGAAATGTCCATGTTCGACGCGATTCTGAACGCAACACCGGACGCCTCGCTGGGCGGCCCAATGGTGTCGGGTCCGTTTACCGCCCGCGCCGCCCGCGCGCTGGGCAACTTCAGGGAGCTAATCGTCAAGCTCCGATCCGAGGTCGAAAACGGAGACCTCGTTGAGCTAATTGACAAGGTTCTGGACTGGTCCGGGTACAGGAAATATCTGGCAGACTCCGGCGAGCGCGCCGATGAACGTCTCGACAACATAAACGAATTCAGGAACGCCGCCCGAGACTACCTCGATTTGCCGACGGCGGAAGGCTTGAACGCGTTCATGGAGAGCGTGGCTCTAGTCAGTGATGTTGATAGCATGGAAGACAAGCCCGACTCACTCACGTTGATCACACTCCATCAAGCCAAGGGGCTGGAGTATCCGGTCGTGTTCATGGTGGGTATGGAGGACGGGCTGCTGCCCCACTCGCGCTCGCTCGACGATCCGGCTTCGCTGGAGGAGGAGCGCAGGCTGTGTTACGTCGGCATGACGAGGGCGAAGGAGCGACTGTACCTCGTCCGCGCCTTCAGAAGGGGCTTCAGGGGCGGAACCGGCCCCAATATGCCGTCCCGCTTCCTGCTCGATATTCCTCAGGAACTCGTGTCGAGACCGGACGCGAGCGAACCCGCCCCACAGCCGCAGACTAAAACACGGGATAGCCTGAGTGTTCCTCGTGCCGGACGCTCGCTAACTCGGTCAGCCGGTGGTAGGGCAGTTACCCAGGACAACGGCTTCAAGTTCTCGCGTCGCTCCAGACCCTCAACCTCCGTCGAGTCCGCTCCTGTGAGAAGAAGCGGCCGACGCGCCTCGCCGCCCACACGTCGCAGAGGAGCAAGAAGGCCCGCTTCGGATGCGGTGGCGTCGGTTGCCACGGGGGACAAGGTTCGGCATTCGGCGTTCGGCGAAGGCATAGTGATGAGTTGTGAGCCTTCCGGCGCAGACTTCGAGGTCACGGTCGCCTTCACAGATGGCGGCGGAGTCAAGAGACTACTGCTCAGCATGGCGCGCCTGGAGAAGATCGAGTGACGGACGCCGGCTTCTTCTCAGTTCAACCTGCTATGAACTGGATCATCGCTGCTGCCAGACCCAGGTAGATCAGGAATCCCGCTACGTCCGTAACCGTTGTCACCGCAACGGCGGAAGCGTGGGCCGGGTCAATCTTCAATGCTCTGAAGCCAATCGGGACGAGGATCCCGCTGACACCCGCCACTGTCATATTGGCGAGCATGGCAATTCCGACCACTATTGCGATGTACTCGTTCTGCTGCCATCCGAACGCAATCGCAGCCACCAGCAACCCTACAACTAGGCCGTGAATCAGCCCCAGCCGCAGCTCTTTCCACAGAAGCCGCCAGGTAGTGCCTGAATTCAACTCCCCCAGCGCGATGGATCGAACCATGAGAGTGAGTGTCTGTGTGCCTGTGATGCCGCCCTGTCCGGCGACAACGGGGAGGAACGCGGCCAATGCGATTGCCTTTGCCATAGTGGACTCGAAAAGCGTGATTACGAGTCCCGCGAGTATTGCGGTAGCGAGATTGACGCAGAGCCAAGGCAGTCTGCTGCGGACCGACCTCCAGAACGGGCCGGCCGCTTTCTCGGTTTCGGATACGCCTATCATCCTGTACATATCCTCGGTGGCCTCTTCCTCGAACACGTCAATGATGTCTTCGACGACGATGATGCCGAGCAGTTTGCTGTCATTGTCGGTTACGGGAATCCTGTGCATATCGTATCTTTCGACCAGCCTCGCCACTTCCTCCTGGTCGGTTTCGGTCGTCACCGAGATGACCTGTGAATCCATGATCAACGAGACAAGCTGGTGCGGACGCGCAAGCACAAGACTAGCCAGTCCGATACTGCCTATAAGGACTCCATCCCTGTCAATGACAAAAGCCTGCGTGATCTCGTCCGAGGAATACTCTGCGGCCCACTGCCTTACGAAAGTCATAGCCTGTGAAACGGACATGTTTTCATAGAGTGCGACGAACTCCGGCGACATCAGTCCGCCCGCTTCGTCGTCTGCGTATTCGAGGAGGGGGGCGACCTCTTCGCCGGTTTCCATCCGGCTAATCACTGTTGCGGCGTCATTGGCGGGCATTCCCTTCAGAATGTCTGCCGCCACGTCCGGGCTGACGATGTCCAGGATGAATGGCAGTGTGGACTGTCCGATTAGTTCTGCGAACTCTATTGCCTCGTCAGTATCCAGATACTCTAGTAACCCGGCGAGGCCTGCTGCGGACAAGTTTGTAATGAGGCGTTGCCTGTGTTCGTCGGAGAGTTGAGTGAAGACCTCGGCCTGGTCGGGAGGAAGCAGTCTCTGAAATCTGACAAATGCTTCGAGCCCCTGGCCCCGCTCCAGGAGGGAGGACACGACTCGCGCCGCTTCTTCGGGCGGGATGTATTCTCGAATTCCCGTATCGTTGGACATGATTACCCCCGGCGCGTATGTTCAAGCTGGGCAGTATGAAGGGCGAGTGAAAGTCGGGCGGGCTGTTCCGTCCTGTTATCACAGCTACGACCAACTGGTCGGAGTTGGTAGCGCATACGGGACTCGAACCCGTGTCTCCACCTTGAAAGGGTGGTATCCTAGACCCCTAGACGAATGCGCCATTTTGAGCGGCTCCGTACCGCTATTGAGGGGAAATGGCTTGGTAATGGCTGGTAGCGCGTACGGGATTCGAACCCGTGATCTCCACCTTGAGAGGGTGGTGTCCTAGGCCGCTAGACGAACGCGCCACACTGGAACAGCGGCTCGGGGATTCAACTGTAACAGGATCTGTGGCTGGGGATAGAGGATTCGAACCTCTGCTTACAGATCCAGAGTCTGTCGTCCTACCACTAGACGAATCCCCAGAGATAGAACCCTTCCGATTGTGCAATTATAAACAATCGCATCTTGCGTTGGCAAACCAGGCGGGTGTCTATAAAATATCCAAGTCCGAATCAACCCACGCATTTGATCGAGGAGAGGGTATGTCTGCAACTAAGTCTGTATCTGGCGGCGAACTCATCGCCAGGGCTCTGAAACTGGAAGGCGTTGAAACCGTCTTCACTCTTGCGGGAGATCACATCCTGCCCGCGCTGGACGTGATGGCTGACAGTGGATTCCGTTTCATTGACACACGTCACGAGCAGGCCGCGACGCACATGGCAGACGCTTGGGGCAGGATCACGGGTCAGCCCGGAGTCGCTATGTACACCACGCCGGGATTCGCCAACGCGATTCCCGGTCTCACGAACGCCATGCACTCCGAGAGTCCTCTACTCTCGATCAGCGGCAGCGCGGAGTTGCTGGAGTTGGGTCGCGGAGCGATGCAGGAGATAGACCAGGTCGGAATGGCGCTGCCCACGACGAAAGCCGCATGGATGGTCACCGACGCGCGACGAATACCTGACATGATTGCCACCGCTTTGAGGACCGCTTACGAGGGCAGGCGTGGGCCGGTTCACCTGACTATACCCGTTGACATACAGCAGCAGATAGTAAGCGAAGAAGATGTGTCTTTTTACGCGCCGGGCGAGTACCGGGACTTGGGCGCCCCGGAGGCTTCTGAGCAGCGCGTGCGAGATGCAGTGGACATCCTCAGAAATGCCGAAAGGCCGCTGATAATCGTTGGCAGCGCAGGATCGTATTCCCGGTCCGGTGAGACGCTCGAAAGTCTAGTGGAGACGACTCGGATTCCGCTGATGACCGAAGGGGACGCGCGTGGACTGATTTCGGACGAGCACCCTTACTGCTGCGGATTCTTCGACTCCGGCCTGAATCGTGCCGCGAGGCTGCTCAGGGAGGCGGACGCCGTTGTGCTGATGGGCCGGAAGCAGGACTTGATAGTCGGTTATGCGATGGAACCGAATGTGTCCGCAAGTGCGAAGGTGATTCAGATTGATCCGTCGGCGGCTGAGATAGCGCGTAACAGGGGCGTGGATGTCGGCATTGTCGGCGATGTGGATGCCGTGGCGCGTCAGATTACTAAAGAGGCTTCGAAATACACCTGGTCTGATTCGGAGTGGCTTGGGCGGCTTCAGCAACAGAGGGCGGTGCAGAGGGAAATGCTGGACGAATTCGGTGGGCGCGAGACTCCTATGCACGCCGTGTATGTCCACAAGACCGTCAGGAATCAGGTTGGCCGGAAAGACTTCGTAGTTTACGATGGAGGCGACTTCTGTCACTTCGGTCGCGCGTACAATCCGGCATTGTCTCCGTACACATGGTGGTATCTGCCGCCGCTGGGGATGCTGGGGCAGTCCATTCCGACTGCGATTGCAGCGAAGGCGGCATATCCTGAGAGGCGTGTATTCATGTTCACCGGAGATGGCGCCTTCGGCTTCAACGCGATGGAGTACGACACCGCGGTCAGGCATAACCTGCCGATTGTGGGTATAATGGGAAATGACTCCGCTTGGGGGATTGATCGGCAGATACAAGTAGGGGTCTATGGCAAGCCGGTGGCGACGGACCTTCTGCCGTCGAGATACGATCAGGTGGTAAGAGGTCTTGGCGGATACGGAGAACTTATAGAGCATCCGGATGAACTCGCCCCCGCCCTGGAGCGGGCCATCAAGATGGAACGTCCGGCCCTGCTGAATGTTCGTGTGCAGAATGCAATAAGCCCGCGTGCGGAAGCCGCTATCAACCGGTGGAAGAGCCATACTCCTCTGCCCATGTAGGTTTCAGTGTACCGATGTTCAGATCGCTTTTCGGCAGAAAGAAGAAGGCGTCCGCGCAAGAGCCGGCGGACGATTCGATTCGCGCGGCTCGCGTGGGCGACATCGTCTTCATCCAGGGATTCTGGGAAGACGGCGCCGACGCCTATTTGATTGTCGAGGAGATAAACCGTCTGGAGTCGGCTTACGGTGAGTCCAAAGAGGTCATTGGTGTGGACGGCGAACGCCACGCCAGTCTCGAGTGGACCGAGGATGGCGGCCTGCATATTTCCGCCACTACGCAGGACAGGCCCCTCGGTTTGTCGGCTGTGGGACTAGACTACGAGACGCTTGTAGAATGGGACGACTACAAGTCCATAGAGAACAGCATCGAGTACGAGGGCCTGCGATATTTCTATCGCAATAGCTACGAGGTCCTGCACTTCAAGGGTGACTCGCTTGACGGAGAGGGATTCTGGATTTGGGAATTCATCAGGGATGACGATGAAGGGGCGGTAACCGTGGTCAAGTGGGAGGGTCTGGCGTTCGAGGTTTACGTGTCCGTCAATCTGTCTCCACACCTTGTTACAGTCTATAAGAAGTAGCGAACATACAAAGAAAGGCGCATGATGGCTGAGATATTCGTGGACGTGCTGGAACAGATCCCACGAGGACTGGTGTATGTCGCTCTGGGAGTGATAGTGGTGGTCATAGCGCGTGTCGCGCAGGACCTGACCACACCCTACAAGATACAGGAACAGCTGAATCACAAAGACAACATCGCTCTCGCGCTGAGCATATCCGGCTACTATCTGGGCGTGATAATCGTGTTTCTGGGCGCACTGTACCAGCCGTTTGCGGTAGTGATTGACGATAGCCTGGGCTTTACAGCCGACTACTGGCGCGACGTGGGTCTGGTGGCCGTGTACTCGGTCGTTGGGATTCTGGTGCTGAACGTGGCGAGGATCGTAGTCGACCGCCTTGTGCTGTACGACTTCAGCACGGTGGACGAGATTGTCAACGACCATAACGCCGGCACGGGCGCCGTGGAGTTCGCAGTCTATGTGGCCGTCGGGCTGGTGATAGCCGGATCAATATCGGGAGAGGGCGGAGGGCCGGAGACGGCTGCCGCGTTCCTGGTGATGGGCCTGGCCGCGCTGATAATCTACACGCTGTTCTACGAGTGGACGACGTCTTTCGATATTCACGACGAGATAGAGAAGGACAACGTAGCCGTCGGCGTCGCGCTTGCCGGAAACCTGATAGCCATAGGCATAGTCGTCTTCAAGGCGGTGTTCGGCGAGTTCGTTGGCTGGAGCGAGAGCATCATCGCGTTCCTGGTGTACGCGGTGGTTGGCTTCGTTCTTCTCTACGCAATCAGGTTCCTTGTGGACCTGGCGCTGTTCCCGCGCGTAAAGCTGGCCGACGAACTGGCCGTTGACCGCAACCTCGGCGCGGCGTTCATAGAGGGCGCGGCGCTCATCTGCGTGAGCATGATCCTGTTCTTCGCCATCTAGCGGTTGCAGATTCAAGGCCGTGATGTAGGCTCTACTGAGATTGTTGTTGCAGGCTGGGTCTTGTGAAGCCTGTGAGTCGGGTGGAGCCGCCGCCGCCGGTAAAGCCGGTGGAGGTGCGTCCGAATGAGTTGCCTCGGGATGTGCTGCCCCAACTGGAACGGACGCCGGTGGAACTGGACTTGAATGATCCGGAGGTCTTCTGGTTGTTCAGGTATGTCTGGCGGGATGAGCTCACGTTGCGGCTGGCCTGGTCGTAGGACGACCCGGCGAAACTCTTCTGCTTGTTGAAGTAGCTGGAGTTCTTAGAGACCTGGCTGCGGTAACTGGAGGAGTTGCGGTAGTTGGTGCGGTCTCTGCTTATGGTGTCGTACCTGTATATAGGCGTGGCGTAATAGTAACCTCCGAACCCAGGCGAAAATGCGCTGAGAAGCATATAGGTGAACAGGAAGTCGCCCGCGCCGAAGCCGTGATGGTAGTAGCTGTTCGCGCCGTAGCCGCGCATCTCGTGCTGGTTCTCGTGGTTTCGCACGATGGTGAAGAGTAGGTCGTCTGATGTGTCCTCGATCTCCTTGGAGTTGTTGAGGTCTTCCCAGCCACCGAGAACCATGCGGTCGCCGTCCTGCTGGACACGTATGAGGACAATGCCGTCGCCCTCGTAGATTTCATTGACGCGCTTTTCGAAGTCGGTAGGGCTTTCGGCGTCTTTGAAAGCCTGCTGCACCTCGTCGAGGTTGATTCTTCCCGCGGCGCCATCCGTCGCCGCCCACTCATCATAAGTGGGGCCGGAACTGCCGCAGGCGGCGATTGCCGGGCCGGCAATGAGGGACGCGCCCGCTAGCAGGGCGAATGTGGTCTTTCTGGTTCGCTTCTTTTGCAGCATCGTTTCTCTCATGTCTTTTTGTTGATTAAACTCTTAATTGGACTTGGCGCGAGTCAGACGTGAGTTCCCCGGATTTATCTCTCTTCTTTCATTGCCACTTCGCTCCTATAATGTCTGGCCATCCATACCGCGTATCCGATTACGCCCAGCGCGAAGATACCCTCAATCAGGATAATCAAGAGCCACAAAGTCATTTTTACGCCTCGTTCGGTATTACAGGCCGCCGCCGTCGAATCCTCCGCCATCTAAGCCGCCGCCGGAGTCGGAGCCCCCCTGGTGCCCGGCGTCGTGGCCTGATCCACCGCCAAGGAAGAAGCTGCCCGCGATGAAGCCCGTCCCCATCATCGTCGCGGAGTCTGCGCCGTCCAACATAGCTTGACGCTCAGCCTTGCGCCTGCGCGAACGCCTGACCAGCCACCATACCCCGCCTATCAGCAGGGCGGCGAAGAAGATTATCATAATCAAGTCCATCCGTCGCTACTCCTCTTATGTATTCCAATATCCGCTTCTTTCACCACCCGGCCATCAGTTCACATGTATTCAGAAATGTGCAGAACCTCCACTATAATAATCCCCGGGTTTGTTTCCATCGCCGCCAACGTAGTCTCCACTTAGTACGCGCCCACGGCCTTCCATCCAGCGAGATTCGTTGCTGTGGAAATCGCAGCCTGCATTGGTGCGACGTTGGAATTTCACCGCGCGCACCGCAAGAATTCCCACTGCGATTAAGAGGAGCGCTCCCAGGATCGGGAGAATCCACTCCAGCATTGATATGTCTCCTCCAGGACGGGGTCGGCTCGGCGTAGTCCTGTACTCAATAGTCTATCAGGTTATTAGGTCGGATAGTTCGCTTGGGAGTTGTTCGATCCGATTTTCGTCCAAGTCTTCAGGCGGTTCGATGTACTCCGAGTTCAGAAGCGAATTGATTACCGTGTCGGCGGCGGCGGCTCGCAGTCTGGATCTTGCGGCCAGGGCCTGCTCGGAGAACTGGGTAAGCGCGGCGGCGTGTGATTCCGCGGTCATCGCAAAGGAGAGCGCAATGTCCTGGAGGGACGCGAGATGATCCGGCCACAGGACGTCCAGCGCGTCCAGGTACATATCCGAGACGGAGATGTGGAAGTGCTTGTCGCCGAGCCTCGTTCTATGGCTGAACACGCGGCCTTCGACGTGATTTGCCAGAGTGTCGGCGGCTTCGGCGGGGGATGTGAGGTTGGCGGAACCGAGGTCTATCCGGTACGTGTCCCACAGCGAATCGGCAACTGAGTCGAATGTCGAGAGGTAGTCGGCGCGGATATCGCTGAGCGGCGCGACGGTTCTGTCAATCCAGTCGGGTATTCCTTGAGTAAGCAGTTGGCGACACGACCGGATATCCTTAAGGGTTTCGCGGTGAGAATAGTGCGCGCCGGACTCGGACTCTATTATTGCGGCGAAGTCGGCTGACGCCTCGACTACCGCGCGGTTCCGGGACTCGGACTCGGTCTGCGCTTGTCGGAGCAGATCTTCGACATTGGGGCCCTGAATGTGAGTCTCGTCGTGATTTCTCATCCGGTACAGGGATGTCTGCTGCCTGGTGAAGGCGAGAGCCGGGTCGTTGACATGGATCAACATGACGGAAGCGCCCGGGCTTCCCTGTCTGGCGGCGCGTCCCCTTAGCTGGCGTTCGACTCGCCGGGAAGCGGGCAGGGATGCGATTATCACTAATAGACCGAGGGCCGCGCCTTCGGGAACGATGATGTCCGTGCCGCGGCCGGCCATTCCGGTGGATACGGTGACCGCGCCATATTCCCCGGCGCGCTCGACAATGTCGTACTCTTGCGAGGGGTTGGAGGCGTTGAGAAGTCGGTGCGGTATGCCCTGTCGTTCCAGAACGACGCTAAACTCGGAGGACTCCCTGACACTTCCGAACGCGATCAGTACGGGTCTGCCGACTCGATGCCAATAGGCTACTTCGTCCGAAAGGGCACGCGCGTGATCCGATTTGTCGAAGAAGACCCGCGTATCGTGGTCAATACGTTGTGCGGGAAAGGTCGAGGGAACTCTGACCGTGGCCGTGCCGTAGTCCTGCGCGAATACGTCGGCGGCTTCGGTCGCGGTCCCCGTCAGTCCGGCTATCGTTGTGTAGTTGGACATGAGCGCGTGTATTGTGGTCCGTGCGACCGGATTGGCGCGGGCGTGGCCCTTGATCCCCTCCTTGGACTCTATAGCCTCGTGCAGTCCATCGAGGTAGCGGTGTGAGTGCATCGGTCGCCCGTCGAGTCTGTCCACGAGAGTTATGCCGTCCGCGCCGATAACGTAGTCTTCGTCCGATTCGTGCACGACGCGCGCGCTGAGGATCTGGGCGACCTCGAATGCCTGGGTTGGGCTTTCGAGCCGGTCGGCAATGAAGTTCCACCCGCGCGCGGTAATCCTGAGAGTGGAGTTGACGGCGTCTATGGTAAACAGCAAGTCGGTTTCGAGCGGGTTGTCGTCATCGTCGTCGTTCATAACGAGCATTGAGCTCCGCAATTGGCGGCTGCTCCTGCCGAGATGCTCCAGTGTGGACACCAGCCGCGGAGTAAGGCCCTCGGCGAGCAGGATAGTCGCGAGAGTCGGGTCGGCTGATTTGTTCGGGCAGCGGCTGTCGTCTAGGGTGGTGCAGAGCGCGTCAATGAGGGCGGCCTGTTCTTCGATCATGCTGATCGCGACATATTCGGGGGAATCGTCCTCGTCGTATTCGGTTGTGGGTTCGCCGGATATTATGAGCGGAGTGCGGGCCTGATCTACCAGCAGGTGATCGGCCTCGTCAACTATGGCGACGTCGAAGGTTGGGAAGACGCGGATGTCACGCCTCCGCGCGATGTTGTCTCTGAGAAAGTCGAAGCCGACCTCCCTTGCGGTGGCGAATACTATTGGGCGAGGGTACTGCAACCTGCGTTCGCCGGAATCCATGCCGGCGGTCACGAGGCCGGGGTTGATTCCGAGCGATTCCATCGTCAGGGCCAGATTGTCGCAGTCGCGTTCGGCGAGATAGTCGTTGGCAGTGAGGATATGCACACTACGGCCAGCGGCGGCGAATACAATCGCGGCGATGGCGGAGGCGAGAGTCTTGCCCTCGCCTGCGTCCATCTCGACGATTGTGCCGTTGAGAAGCAGGGCAGCAGCGGCTAACTGCTGTGTTGTGGGCACGTACAGAAGGCAGCCGTCGCGGTCCAGGTCGGCCAGGGAGCGGTAGAAGTCGGGCGGGAAGTGGATGTGCGGCGGATACTCGGCGCGCGTCCTGAACCGGGCGATGAGCATCCAGCGCAGCGCGGCTTGCATTTCCGGCTCTGGGCATTCGCTCTCCGCCATCGAGTCAGCCCACTGGCGGAGCGTGTCGAATCGGCTGAGTGAGTGAACCGGCGCGCACGGGTTGGTCGGGTCGAGCAGGTCGTCAGAAAGCAGCCGGACTTCTCTGACGGGGCCGGAGAGTTTCCGGTCTCCTTCCAGGACGGCGCGCCAGATTCCCATGCGCCTGCGGACGGTGGCGTCAACGATTGAGAGCGCATCAATTAGCGCATCTTCGATGAGTTCGTTCACGCTCTCCTCGAATAACAGGCGTGCTGAATCAGCGAGCCGACTAGTCATGGCGGCGTCGGACAGCGTGTCGGACGGGAGACCGGAGGCTCGTCCGGCGAGCGCGAGCGCCCAGGCTACATCATCCTGGTTTTGAGATAGTCGAAGTGGCCCTGCGTCAGTCATCGTCATAATTGTAATGATCTTTCTGCGTAGGGATTTTGACGTTGGACTCTCGCCAGAGTCTCTGTTTGTTAACCGCCTCGTGGAAGAGGGCCGCGCCGATCCTGGCGTGTTCTTCGCTGATTTCGGGTTTCGGCAGACTGTCTATGATCTCCCACATTGAGTAGTCCGGGTTGTGATCGGATTCTTCCTCCTCCCACTCGGATGGGTCCGCTTCCTCGATAATCTTGTCTATCTTCGTCAGAATCTCCTGCAACTTCGCTTCTTCTTCGTCAGAATCAGGATTTTCAGGATGTATGGGATGTTCAGGATTCTCGGATTCGCCAAATTCCTGTTCTGAGGCGTCAGAGTAGTCTTTGGGAGTGACGGTGTCGGCGTCGGTCTGGGTTGGGACGCGCAGGTCGGCCTGGGTGGTCTGGGTGAAGTCGTAGTCGCGGTCGTAGGCGCGCACGAGGATCTCGCGGACGGCCCTCATCCTGTGATGGGCCTTGAAGGTGTCTATTCCGGTCTCGATGGCCGGGGTGCGTCCCTGCATGACGTCTATGAGCCACTGGGCTGTGGACGCCGGAGTTATCTCCGCGAGAATGACCTTCTTCAGAGCGGCGTCGAATTCGGACAGTTCTTTCTGTTCGCGCCTGGACTTTCTGGGGCTGCGCTTGTTGGCGTGTCGCTGTATGAAGAGTTCGGCGTCGGGGAAGTGTCCGTGCTTGGTGAGCATACGCGCGGCCTGGAGCTGGTGGTGGAGACGGACGTCGGGCACGTTGTTATGGAGGACGTCTTTGAGGAAGTCCACGATGTGGTTGCCGTTGTCGGTCTTGCGGTGAATGGCCAGGGCCAGTTCAGCTCTCGGGTCGCAGAACATGGTCGGTCGTGAACCTCCGTTGTATAGTATTCGGTTGTTAAGGCTTGGGTGTTGGGTTGCGTATGTAGTTATGGTATATGTTCAGTTGGTGAATACATGGTAGTAAATATGTTCTGTGTGGTCAAGGGGGAATTGTCAGAATCAGGATTTGCGGGATGTTGGGATGAATAGGATACCTAGCTGCGCGCGCTGCCTCCCTGCCCCTGGATTGCCTAGCGGCGAGCCCTTCGGGGTTCCCGCCTTCGCGGGAATGACGAGTGGGGATGCGGGAATGACTGATTTACAGTACCACCCTCACCCTAGCCCTCTCCCTGAGGGAGAGGGGACTTCTTGCGACATTCATGACCGCTTTGCTCATTTACCTACCCCTGTCAGCCCATTGAGGGAGAGGGGACTTTTGAAATCGTCTTTGGGGTAACGGGTCTTTTTCGATAATGGCGACGTACTGAGGGCCTTCAGGCTCGATGAACTCCCTGACGGTCCAGCCGGTTCCTGAGACGATTTCCTTCATCTCGGCCCTGGACACGAACAGCCAATCAAACCAGGAGCCCTTGAGATTGCGGTAGCGTTCGCGGTGGCGATACTGTCCGCTCATCCTGCCTCGCGCCCGATTGTGCTCCTGGTATGAGAGATGGACGGGATCATCGGTGACGTATGGGTCGGTCGTTTCAGCTATGATTCGTCCCCGGTCGGTCGTCATACCGTGAAAACGTCGCAGGAGTCTGAGGGCCTGTCGAGGATTTGCGAGCAGGCCGAAGTTGTTGCCTGTCATCAGGATGCTGTCGAATTTGCCAAGCCTGTCGGCGCTGACCTGCGTAACAGAACATACCCTGGCATCGTCAATCCCACGCTCCCTGCATATCTGAACGGCCAGGGGCGAGTGGTCTATTCCGACGACGTCTATACTGGCGTTCTGTAGATGGAGAGAAACCCGGCCCGCGCCGCATCCGACATCGAGGGTGCGGCCCCTGACGTATGCTATCGCCTTGCGGAGGTGGGGATACCACTCGTCGAATGTGGTGAAGTACCACTTTGGATGGTCATAGACCTGGATGTATCCGTCGTCGCGCTCACCGACTTCGCGGAAGTCGTCAGGCAACAGGCCGCGGTGCTGGTCGTAGAGTTGCTGACCGAAGACGTCCATGATTTCAGTTTCTCCATCCGGTTATGGAGCTAGAAGTAGCGCAGCCATACGTATGCGGTAGATACTATCAGGGTGAGGACGCTTATGACCGCTCCGTATCGGAGGAACTGCATGAAGCTGATGTGGTAACCGCTGGCGCGGGCGAGGTTGACGACGATGACGTTGGCGGATGCGCCTACGATGGTGGCGTTGCCGCCCAGGTCGGCGCCGAGGGCAAGAGCCCACCATAGAGGTGAGATGCCGGATCTGTCGTCGGAGAATCCCTTGACCACCTCAACCATCGTGGCCGTGAAGGGGACGTTGTCAATGATGGCCGAGGACAACCCGCCGAACCATATGAGCAGGAACGCAAGGTTTCTGTCGCTGCCGCCAGACACGTTGATAAGCCAATCTCGAACCTCGACGGTCACTCCCGTGTACTCCAGTCCGCCGACAAGCACGAACAATCCGATGAAGAATGCGAGCGTCGTCCACTCGACTTGCTGCAAAACGTCGTGCGGGTCTATCCGGGCGATCATCACGAGCACAGCCGCCGCCGTGACCGCGATGTAAGCCGGCCCGACGTGCAGAAGTTCGTGTATGAGGAATCCGACTACCGTGAAGGCGAATACTATACAGCTCTTTATGAGCAGACTCTTGTCGGTAATTGCTCTATTGGCGTCGCGAGCCATGATCTCAGCGCGATTCTTCGGGTCGGAGGTGACCTGATTCCTGAACCATACGTAGAGGGCGACGAAGAGGACACCTATCGAGACGAGGCCAACGGGGGCGGCGTTCAGCATGAAGTCGAGGAAGCCGATATTCGCCTCCGCGGCGATGATGATGTTGGGAGGGTCTGCCACGACTGTGGAGACACCGCCGATGTTGGATGCGAATACCTGGGCGAGGAAGAACGGCACCGGATTGACTTCCAGGGCGCGACATATGGAGATGGTGATCGGAACGGCAAGTACGACGACGGTGACGTTGTCCAGAAATGCGGACGACACGGCTGTCAGGAGGGACAGGAGGCAGAGGGTGAGGAATCCGTCGCCCCGGACGAGTTGAGTGGCCTTTATCGCGGCCCAGTCAAACGCGCCTGTCCTGGCGAAAACGTTTGCGAGAGACATCATCCCGGCCAGAAGTAGTATCACCTCGAGGTTGACGTGATCGAGAGCCTCGTGTCCGGGCATTACTCCGAGGAATACCATCGCCATGCCGCCGAGTACGGCAATGAGCACATGAGGAATTCTGCCCATGGCGATCATTGCGTAGGCGATGACGAATATGACTACGGCTGTGGCCATGCTCATCCGGGATCTGTTTCAGGAATGGCGGACTTTCTCGTGTCCGCCATGGCGAATTTTAGCTCATTCGGGGCATAGCCGCACAGGGGGTTCCTATCGGACGCGGAGATCTATGAGGGTGTTGGACTTTCTGTCCTGGAGCAAGTCGGAGGAAGGGCGGAATTCGATGCGTATGTCGAGCATACCGCCGTCGTGCAGGAACTCGATATCCTGATGGTCGTGCAGGATGGCGGCAAGCAGGCGATTCTCGATGTGGGAGTTGTGGTCGGAGACTCGCAGTCGCATGGTTTCGGAGCGAGAGTCTCTTTCAAGGAATACCTGGAGCGGGCCGCTCAGTCCGGCTCGCTCCAGGCTTTCGCGCAGGGCGTGGTGGTGGATCTTCGAGCCCAGAATCGAGGCGAACATCTCGGACCGGCCCAGCACGTCAATCCGGGGTTCGTCGAGTCCACAGGCGCAAGAGCCGGGTATCAGCCTGATGAGGTCTCCAAGCCTGTATCTGAGAAGGGGAAGCGCCATCTGGACGAGGGTGGTTACTATGAGTTCGCCACGGTCGAGTACGGTGGGGTCTCTCTCGATTTCGAAGAGTGTGCGGGAGCCGAACAGGTGGATTCCAGAGTGGGCTATACATTCGATTCCGAGGGCGGATGTTTCGCTGGAGCCGTAGTATGAGAACACGTCGGCTCCGAACGTCTCCCGGACACGCTTTCTCAGCGCATCATCCATTCCCTCGCCTATGTAGATCACTCTTTGGATCGAGTCGGGTATCGGTGTGCGAGACGCGAGCGCGGCATCCAGAGTTCTTTCGATGATCGAAGGTACGCTAACGAGGGCTGTTGGTCTGAGACGTTCGAGCAGCGCCAGCGACCTCTCGAATCCAGCTCCGGTGCTGAGGCAGTAGGACTCGGCGGTTGGCACGAGTTCGCAGGCGCGTGGGAAGGAGATCATGACGGCTGCGGGATCGGTGTCCATGCAGGCTACCCTGTCGGCGGGTGCGATTCCGCAGGTTTTCAGCAAGTGTGCCAGGAACAGGTGCTCAGTGGCGTCGTCTTCGGATGAGATGAAGCGGATCTTGCCGCCCCTGGTCGTGCCTGACGAGGTTTCGGTATCAACGATGGTGTCAATCGCCGAGACCGCCTCCATGCTGATTCGACGCAGTTCGTCGGCGCCGATGGTCGGGAGGCTCCGCAGCAATTCCAGTGGATCGGCGGACTCGATGTCGCTGTCTGTAATGCCGGTATCGCGGAATATGCGCCGGTAGGTCGGGAATTTGCGGGCGCAATGAAGCATCATGCCGCGCAGCGCGGATAGCTCGGAGCGAGAGGGCTGCGCTATGAGTTCGATGTCCGGGGCTGTAGAGGCGTTGCTCATGGTCGCTGATGCAGTGTCCAGTTAGGTTTGCCAGTTATGGGCCTGCCCCACCCCTGGATTCCCGCGAAGGCGGGAATGACTGAATTGTAGTCGAGGTTTCACCCCCATCCTGGTCTTCCCCCGTCGAGGGGGAAGGGATTTTCAATTCTGTTACAGGTATGAGCGCAGGGTGTTCAGTGGGCGGCGGACGGAATCGGGATCGAGCCCGGCTTTGAGAGCGGCGGCGATACCGGCCGCTTCCCAGTAGTTTTCCGCAATATAGAAGCGTCCGGGGTGCCATGCCAGATGGGTAAGATCGTTTCGCATCAGGCTCCGGTTCTCTCTGACGGCGATGACGGTTATGTCCTGCTTCAGCGCGGCGAGGGTGGGAAGGCCGATGCAGCCGTCCGGGATGACGAGGCAGGATATGTCCTCTGCCGCGATGACGTTGGGGGAGTCGAAAAGCGCTTCGTCGGTTACTATCGCGGGGGATCGGTGCAGTCCCTTCAGTACGGACTGTAGGAACGTGATGGATATGATCTCTGCCGCCATCCTGGAGTCCACGATGCCAGGGTCCACGGCGGCTATGTCGTCGGATTCCATCATGGGCGCGTGTGCCGTCGGGATGTTCAGAATGGCGGAGACGGCGTGGGTGAGGAGGGCTTCCACACCTCCCCAGGGGTTTATCATCTCCCCACCGCTGGTGAAGTAGTCGAAGTGGTAGTGTGGGGGCACCTCGACGACGGACGCCAGGGCCACGGCGTCGTAGGTGTCGCGTCTCTCGATGAGAACTCGGAGCAGACCGGCGACGCCTTCCACGTAGCCCGAGGCGCGTCCGGTGTCGCTGTAACTGCCGACGACCTTCATTGGCGGTCGGACGTTCACGATGTCGGCGCAATTCAGGCCGTAGGTGGCGCGGGCGGCGTTGACGGCGTTGACGGTGTACTTGGCGTAGCGTTCGTTGTAGCTGGCGTCCAGCGCGACCAGCACTCGATTCGCCCTAGCAGGTCGGAGGCCGACCGTACCCATCATCAGCCGTGTGAGTACGCTGCCCTCGACGTACATGCCGTTGGATGGCAGTTCGTTGATGTCCGAGGCGTTCACGACGTTGGGGTGTGTGATGAGGGTGTCGGCTATGTGCGCGAGCAGTATTGCCGCGGGCGTGGCGTCTCCCGAATGTCCGCCGATCTCCGCGCCTATGCCCGTCGGGACCATGAATACGACGTTGAACGCATCCTGAGACTCGTAGGTACGACTCCGAAACTCGAACAGCGGCGAGACCGCGTGTGAATGTTCGCCGGCGATTACGCCCAATTCGCAGTGGTATCCGGCGTCGTCGGAATTGGCGACGGCGAAGCGCACCGGAGTTTCATCGTCGGCCAGCGAGTTGGCGACCGAGGAGCGAATGGAGTCGAAATCGGCCTGGGCGGGACTGATAGAAGCCTGTGTTTCAGTAAGCAGCAATCGGTATCGCTCCGTTCCTAGCCGCAAAAGTGTCGTAGTCGCAGGTCGCCGCCAGATCGAAAGCGCCTTCTTCCCTGAGAATATACACGCTGGGTATGGGTATCCCGTTGAAGGGCGCGGCGCGAGAGTGTGAGTATGATCCGGCGTTCTTCAGGGCGATACGGTCGCCAATGCGAATCGGATCGGCAAAACTGTAGTCGCCGAGTATGTCACCGGCGAGGCACGACCGACCGACGAGCGTCGTAGGAGTCCCGCCATCTCTCTCCGGCCGGCTCACTTCGGGGGTGTACTGGTACTCGAAGACTTCCGGGATGTGGCTTGTAGATGCGTCCAGCACAGCGATGCGCCTGTCGTTGATCGAGAATACGTCCAGAACCTCGCTCACCAGGTATCCGGCCTGCTGGACGAGCGCGGTGCCGGGTTCGATGAACAGCTTGGCGCCAAATTCGGCGCGGAGCGTTCGAGCGACCTGCTCCAGCGGCGCTGCGTCTGTCTCAGGCCCGAGATAGTATCCGCCACCCATATTCATCCAGCGCAGGTTGTCGCAGCGCCTGAGAGCGCCGACAAGCGCCTCAGCGCTCCGAGCCAACTGGGAGAGGTCGTCGGATTCGCAGTTGTTGTGGATATGCAGTCCTTCGATGGCGTCGGGCATACGGGAGATGTTCCCCAGGGTGGACAGAGGCGCTCCAAGTTTCGAGCCGGGCCGGGAAGGGTCGTACCTGGGGTCGGGGACGAAGGACAGCTCCGGGTTTACCCTGAGTCCGAGCGAAGCGGAGCCTGTGTTGAGGCTCGCGGCCAGTTCGAGCTGAGAGAGTGAGTTTAGCGAGAGGTAGTCCACCAGGGACAGTGTGGATTCTATGTCGGCTGCGGAGTAAGCCGGTGAGTAGCAGTGCAGGGTATGGGAGGAGCGACTAATGCTTGCGGCAAGACGGGCCTCGAATACCGAACTGACAGCGAATCCGTGGACGGTAGGCGCAAATATCTCGAGGACCGGGGCAATGGCGCACGCTTTCAGTGTGTAGAGCAGTTCGCACTCTGTTTGTGCAGCGATGAAAGCGGCCTGCCGCGCCAAGGATTGCAGTATGGACTCTGAGTACACGTAAGCGGGCGTGCTTGGAACGTTCAGCGCCTGATCGGACTGAATATCTATAAGACGGTCGAATTCCCTAGCATCCATCACGCTAAACTTAACACAGATCAGATGGGGAGGTGACTCGAATCCTGTCGCCGGTGTCCAGCCTGACTATGGGCTGAACGCGAGAGAAGTACGGCGTCGCTACGAGCGTCCCACTGGGGGACGCCTCGAAGTAGAAGGCGTCGTGCGCTAAGTCATACGTGCCGTGATCCGTTCTCATTCCCAGGACGCCGAATTCGTTGCAGACGTACAGATCCAGACATGAGATGTGATCAGGCATATCAGAAGCAGCGACTGTCACAACGCATTTTGTGGAATCGGGCAGATTGTTGATGTCGAGTCGGTCGGACAGCAGCGCGACGATGGGAGGCTCGAATTTGCTTACGAGTTCGAGGAGCCTGTCCGTGCCGCTGTCGGTTATCAGATGAGCCGGTATGCCCATGCGGACGAATACGGCGCACAACTCTGCTCCGAAGTAGCGGCTTTCGAATGTCGTGGCGACGACAGCCGCAGGATTCCGGACGTCGTCAGGGACGGCGTGGGCAAGGAACTGTCTCAGTGTCCTTACCCTGATTTGTGCTTCGGTCGAGCCTTCGGCGATAGGAGCGCGATTGGGGGACTGTCCCAGCCACGGACCGGGTATCCAGTCTATTTCATCCGGTTTGGCTACCAAGTCTGTGAACCGCTGGCATCGGTATTCACGCGCTGCCACTATTGGCAGGTTCTCGAAGTCTGACATCGAGTTGACGGGCGAGTCTCCGAGCTTGCCGCGCCAGAACTCGGTTTGCCGCGCCGCGCTCACTGTACGCGCAAGCAGCTTGAGCCTATCTTTGTACGATGGTGAAGGATTCATCGGTGGCTTTGCAGATTGACTATTGCCAGGCCCATCTGGTGGCCAAATCCCTCAAACTGATCATAGCGTTCCAAGAGGTGATCGTGAGAGTCAAGAATGGCGCCGGCGGCTCTGGGTTCCTTGGCGTATAAGGATTCGCCCAGGTGGGTGTCGAGACTCCACTCAGGACTGACATACATCTCCAAGTCGTCGGGGGAGGTGAGTCGCTCGTAGAGTTCGCGGAGTTCCTGAAACTGCTCATCCGTCTTGAATGGTACGGGGGCAACGAGAAATTCGGGGGTGATGGCAAGGCCCAGTTCGTTGTCGAATACCTGCACAAGATCAATTTCGGGGATGTAGTTCTCCATGGTGTAGCACAGATCGAGCGCGAGATCCTCAGGGGCGCGGTGATAATAAAAGTTCTCCGAGTAAGTACCCATTCTTACGGGTACAGGATGTGGAAAGTCCGTATCCAGAATAGCTTTGCATTCCGCGCCGCCGAGGAATAGAAACGGAATGTTCCCATTGGTCGCGTCAACCAGAAGGCGCTGGTCGCCTATGGTGTATTCCAGGGCGATGTGTTGCCAGTATCTCATTGTGTGGCGCGCGTCCCGGAAGTCGAATGTCTCGATTATCCTACGGAGATCGGCGCTTGGCAGTTGCCCCACTGCGTCCGGACCTGCGAATACATAATTGGAATCGAACCCGTACGCGTCGGTGAGGAGCTTCAGCGCCTGCACCTTTTCTGAGCAGATCGCGCCCCGCCCTTCGATTATGTTCAGCAGGGTTTCGTCGGCAGTCTTGTAGGGGAGTTTCGATCCGGTGAACCGGGAGTAGTTCTCGAAGGGGCTGTCCCAGATAGCCTTCGCGATGGAACGAAGGAAGTCCATCTGGCTTTGGCAGGTGTCGAGTGAGGGATGCGGGCCTATTTCGCGAGTGGTATTAGTTGCCGACTCGACGAACTGTTGAAACTCGTCCCTGTGTCGTTCCCAGCGTCTCCGGTTGAAGCCAAGCCAGTTTCGGGCGTATCCGGTATCGCTGCGGTCTATTGATACCTCGAGCAGGTGTACGTAGGAACCATTCAGCAGCACGACTTCGCACGGGGCGGCCTGGTCGGAACTCAATTCACGTGGCCCATTTCTCAGGACGGTTCCGGGCGTTAGAGAGCCGGGGACGCCGTCGTCAGAGAGAGTTAGCGTGACGTCCTGAAATGCCTGGAATTGCCCCAGGGAATCCGGCAACAGACGACGGTCGGATACCAACACGCCGGCGTCCTCGACGACCAGATACTCCGACACGAGACGCTTGATCGGCGCGCCGACGTCCGAAGGCTCGACCCTGATCGTGCAGGTCTTGCCTGTCAGATAGTCCGACCACCTGAGAAAAGTGGGAAGACTATCATCATGGTCGGATGTCATGAAAGGCATTCCTATGTACGCGATGCTGATTCATTCTAGCAACTGAACTGGCGTCAATAAAGACAAAGATTAGTCTTGTGTTCCTGGATAGACTATAATCTAGTAATGAAGATACTGGCACTCATTCTCATAGCTGTGGTCGCGCTTGTGGCTGCCGCGTGCGGTCAGGCGCCGTCGCCGTCGCCGACTGCCACGCCACGACCGGCAAATACGGCCACGCCTGAGCCGACTCCGGCGCCTACGGCAACCGCCGTGCCAACACCGGAACCGACGGCGACCCCCGAACCGGCTCCCACAAGTACCGCGCTGCCCGCGCCAACTCCGATAACGGTCCAGACCCGCGCGACAAAAGAGTCTGGCAAGGCGCACGACTTCGAGATAGAGACCTTCGACGGTGAAATGCTGAGGCTATCGGACCTGGAAGGCAAGGTCGTCGTTCTTAACTTCTGGGCATCGTGGTGTCCGCCATGTCGCTGGGAGATGCCGTTCTTCGAGGAGATGCACCAGGAATACAAGGATCAGGGTGTCGTCTTCCTGGGGGTGGCAATATCCGACACACTTGAAAACGCGCGGGGATTTGCCGAGAGTACGGGGGTTACCTATCCCATTGGATTGGATACGACTAGCGAGATCAGCAGGAACTACAACGTGGTCTCGCTTCCAACAACGTTCTTCATCGGCAGGGAAGGGAATGTCGAGCGAAGACTCACCAGCGCAGCGAATGAGGGCGTGCTGAAAGTGTTCCTTAGGGGTCAACTGAGATCTCGAAACTAGGTGAGGGAACTCAGAATCGGTTGGCGGTATAAGGAATCACCCCCATCCTAGCCTTCCCCCGTCAAGGGGGAAGGGACTTTGTCGACACAGGCGGCGGCGATGTCCAAATTGACACTGATTTCGCTCAGTTACTATAATTTCCGTGCTTGAGAGGTTGTGACCAGATGCCAAAGAGAACTTATCAGCCAAAGAAGAGACGGCGCGCCAGGGTGCACGGTTTCAGAACACGAATGCGCACCAAGGCGGGCCGGAACGTCCTCAAGAGGAGGATGTTCAAGGGCCGTCACAGGCTAACCGTTTGATTTCCAGCCAATTCCACGTTATTTCCTGTCAATCGGGCGATTCGCTCTTTCCAGTGACCGACTCCGAGATTTATGCAGAGGGCACGCCGTTTAAGAAAGTCAGATGACTTCGCTCTGGCCAGGCGTCTCGGCAGAAGCCGTGTGGACAGAAGGCTTGTGCTGATCTTCCGCGCCAACGGATCTGATACAACTCGGTTTGGATTCTCGGTGAGCAAGCGTCTGGGAAATGCCGTAGTTCGTAACAGAATAAAGAGAAGACTGAAATCGGCAGCGAAAGAGGCGCCCGTGCAAGAGGGCTGGGACCTGGTGGTCATAGCTCGCCAAGGTGCCCGGACCGCGGACTACTGGGCGCTGAAACGCTCGCTGGACAGGCTGCTGACACGCTCAGGGGTACTGGAAACGAATGTCGGCTAATGCGGCGCGGAGAAATTCGCCAATGCGGAATCCTGCCCTGGCAGCTATTAAATTTTACCAATTGGCTATTTCCCCATACCTGCCCGGACTGTGCAGGCACACTCCCAGTTGTTCCAACTATTCTTATGAGGCTATATCAAAATACGGCTTTGCGCGTGGGATATGGTTAACCCTGAAGAGACTCGGACGCTGCAATCCGCTCGGAAGCAGTGGATATGACCCCGTTCCATAGTTCATACTCTATATACAAGAATTAGCGTGGCCGCCCTTGAACGGGGCTGCCCACCTACGGAAATTCTCTAAATGACAAATGCGATTATCCAGCGAGGCTCCCAAGCGGCCTTGTTCATCCTGATTCTGGCCGCCGTATTGGTCCTGGTTGGGTGCAACGCCGTGAGGCGACCCCAGGGTTGGTCGGCCGGTACCGTGAGCGACGACACCCTGTTTATCGGAACCATGCAGGGCGAAATCATGGCCCTTGGCAAGGATGACGGCTCCGTCTTCTGGCGGTTTGAGTTGCCCACGCCAGAAGATGCCGATAAAGGAATCTACGGTTCTCCCGCTATCTATGGCGATATTACTTCTCCAGGCGCCGATGCCACCGTTCTCGTCGGCGGCTATGACGGAGTCCTTTATGCCTATAGCTGGCAGGGTGGAGGAGTAATGTGGCAGGAACGTCTGGCCGGTCGAATAGTGGGCGGGCCGATGGTAGCGGGCGACTTGGCTCTTGTGGGAACGGGCGCGGCAGGGTCTTCAGATAGATCAGATAATATCCTGTATGCTGTGGATGTCGTGGAAGGGGATCCTGTTTGGGAGTACACAGGCGCAGGCCCGATATGGTCTTCGCCGGTGATCTCGGATGGCGTAGCCTACTTCGGCTCGCTCGATCACAATGTCTATGCCGTGGATGTGGAGGACGGCAGCGAAAAGTGGAAGTACCGGTCAGGCGGCGCGGTGGTGTCCAGTGTCGCCGTATATGACGACCTGGTGATATTCGGCGGGTTCGACAGCAACCTCTACGCTCTGGATGCCGATACGGGCAGCCTGAAGTGGAGGTTCCCCGATGCTGAGAGGTGGTACTGGGCGTCTCCTCTGGTACAGAATGGAGTGGTGTACGCGCCCTCTTTGGACGGCATACTTTACGCTTTGGACGCCGATTCAGGTGATCTTAGATGGAGATATGTCAGCGAAGGCCAGTTGGTCGGTAGGCCGGCGATCATAAACGACCTGATTGCCGTGCCGGTGGCCGACGGCGGCGACTCGAGGATAGTGCTCCTGGAAAAGAATGGCACAGAGCAGGCAGCCTGCAGAATAGGCGCGGATATCCGAACCTCGCTCACGGTGTCCGACGACCTGATATACTTCGCCACAACCGATCACACTATAATGGCCTTGAGAATAAAGCCGAACGGAAACCCGGACGAGGAGTGGATAGTCAAGACCGATGAGGACGACCCACATCCTCGCGACAGGGCTAAGGCATGTTGAGGTAGAGGCGCGGCTTGGAATTTCTAAACGTAATAATAGATACTTGGAATCTCATCATCATCCAGCCCATGATCAATGGACTGGTGCTGCTGTACTCATGGTCTTTCCTGAATTTCGGAATAGCCATTATCGCATTTACATTGCTGGTTCGCCTTGCGCTCGTGCCGCTGACTGTAAAACAGAGCAGACAGATCAAGGCGATGACCCAGTTGCAGCCCCTGATGAAAGACATCCAGGAGCGCAACAAGAACGATAGGCAAAAGGCATCACAGGAGACGATGCAGCTCTACCGCGAGCACGGCGTCAACCCTCTGGGCTGTCTTGGACCGATGTTCATTCAGTTCCCCATCTGGATCGGGCTTTACCAGGCGATCATCCAGACTGTCCCTTCCAATCCTGAAAGCCTTGTGGGGCTGTCGAGACACCTCTATGTCTGGCTGCCCAGCGTTCACAGCGTAATCCCCATCAACAGTAATTTTCTCTGGATGGATCTCGCGCTGCCGGACCCCACTCCGTTTGTAATGCCGGTCCTGGTCGGCGTATCCATGTGGGTCATGCAGAAGATGACTACCATGCCCACGGCTGACGAGCGCCAGGCTTCCACTAACAGGATGATGCTGTGGATGATGCCGGTGATGTTCGGGTTCTTCACGCTGAACTTCCCGAGCGGGCTGGCCGTTTACTGGGTTGTGTCCAACGTGGTTGGCGTGGTGATACAGGGATTTGTTACCGGTTGGGAACCCCTATTGAATCTTTTCAAGTTCAGGCGTGGCGAGGACGACGCTGCAGAGGCCGCTCCGGCCGCATCTCTTGTCCCCGCGCCTGTTCCTTCCGTCGAGGAGTCGAATGATGCAAGAGATAGAGATGTCCGCCAAAACGGTCGAAGAAGCAATAGAAATCGCTCTAAAGGAGCTAGACGCCGAACGCAGCGACGTAGAAATCGCCGTCGTTAGCAGGGGAAAGTCGGGCATTCTCGGAATCGGGGCCGAGCCCGCGACTGTCCGCGTTACACTACTCGAAGACGACCCTCCCGACAGCGTAACTCTCACTTCCGAGGTGCTTGAATCCCTGATGTCAATGATGGGTGTGGACGCGACCCTCACGCTCAAGCAGATGTACAACGAGTCGCTTGACGGCCCTGTCTTCGAGATCGAAGGTGATGACGCGGGTCTCCTGATAGGTCGCAAGGGCGAGACTCTCAATACGATTCAGTTCATGGTCAAGTACATCGTGAGCCATAAGATCGGCGAGCGGGTCAATGTGATGATAGATGTGGAAGGCTACCAGGAGCGGCGCCACCAGTCTCTTGCGAATATGGCGCATCGCGTGGCCGGCCGGGTAGCCGATACGGGACGTTCAATCGCATTGGAGCCAATGCCTCCTAACGAGCGTAGGATCGTGCATCTTGCGCTGTCCGACCATCCTTCAGTAACCACTGAGAGCGCCGGAGTAGGCGACTCCCGGCAGGTAGTCATACAACTCAAGTAGGCTAACGCTCCATAAATCTCGCCCGCGACGGGTTCGCTCCCGAGTGACATGCCGGAATGCCCTGTCAGTTGCGCCATGCTATACGATAGCCAGTTCGTGATACAATCGACATACCTGTCAGGCAAGACTATATGGCCACTTTCAACACAGTCGAAGAGCTGATCCAGATACTGGACGAGAACCCGCACTGGCTAGAGGCGTTGCGCGCTCGGCTGCTGACGCGCGAGTTGCTCGAACTCCCGCAAAGGCACGCCGAGTTCGTCGCGCTTTCCGAAAAACGGTACAATCAGTTCACCGACTTCGTAGAGGTCTCCGAACAACGATACAATCAGTTCACAGACTTCGTAGAGCTTTCTGAACAAAGACACATAGAGGTAAGGAACGACATAGGTATGCTCAAAGGCTACGCCATAGAATCAGCCGTACTCAAGTTTGCGGACGATGTAGCTATCGAGTTGGGGCTGAGGCGCGTGAACACTCTCAGCATCAACCAGCTTATGGATATGGCCGAATCCGCCGATACTGTTGGAATGTTCGACAGCCCTCAGTCCCGCAGGGACAATCTCAGGAGTTTCCGCCGCGCCGACCTTGTTATGCAAGCTAATGACCCCAAAGATCCGAATGCCGAAACCTGCTACATCGCGGTGGAAGCCTCTTATACCATCAACGGCAGGGATACCCGCAGAGCCATGCGAAACGCGGCATACTTGGAGAGGTTCACCCAAAAGAGAGCTTATGGAGTAGTTGCGGGTGTTCACCTGGATGACCGCGTCCGGGAGGACGTGGAGTCGGGCAGGGTTTTCTGGTACGAAATCGAAGAACACTTGATACGCAACGATTAACCGGCTCCGGAGTTGCCAGTCATCGGAATTCGCCACCTATATTCCTTCATCATTACCTATGGTTACGGACAGCGCAAATGGGCGTCCAACTGAAAATATCCCAGCACGTCGCGACGATGACTATCGAGTCCTCGGAACATGGCAGCACGATAGATTTCGAGACCGCGTACTCGTTGAGCGACGCGGCGAGCGAAATCCGCCAGCGCGACGATGTCTGGGTAGCAGTCCTCGAGACGGATTGTGACGACTTCTGCCTGGGTACGTCGCCTGAGGTCGCTGAGGCTGTTCTTGGCGCCGGATCAGCGCAGGCACCGCTCAGGGTGGGCCAGACTCTCGCAGATATAGAGAAGCCGGTACTCTGCGCTGTGCAAGGCGGAGTTCAGGATCAAGGGCTCGAAATCGCGCTTGCCTGCGACGTGCGAATCGCGGACAGCAGCGCCACATTCGCAATGACACAGGTTCTGAGCGGCGCGATACCGTGGGACGGCGGCACCCAACGCCTGCCCAGGCTGATAGGCCGTTCGCGGGCGGTGGATATGCTTCTTACGGGCAGGCGCCTCGGAGCCGAAGAGGCGCTGGGTATCGGGCTGATAAACGAGTTTGTAGAGCCGGGTAAGGCTGCCGAGCGCGCTATGGAACTGGCTTCAGTCATTTCCGAACATGGGCCAATTGCGCTGAGATTTCTCAAGGAAGCGGTGCTGAACGGCATGGACGGAACGTTGGAGCACGGTCTTCGCCTTGAGGCGGATCTCAGCTTCCTGCTCCAGTCCACCCAGGACAGGAGCGAGGGGATTTCGTCATTCCTCGAAAGACGCCGACCCACGTACCAGGGGCGATGATGTCCGACGAACCTACTGTACTGTTTCAGAAAGAGGGCGCGGTAGGGAGGCTTGTACTCAACAGGCCGGACGTAATCAACGCATTCAATGTGCGGATGCGCGACGATCTCTACTCGGCGCTCGAGGCCGTCCGCGACGACCCGGATATTCGCGCGGCCCTGATTACCGGCGCGGGTGAACGGGGCTTCTGCGCGGGCGCAGACCTGACCGAGTTCGGCACGGCCCCGTCCCAGGTGATCGCGCGACAGGTTCGCTGGGAGCGCGACTTATGGGGACTGTTCGGCGAGATACAAAAGCCGCTAGTGGCCGCGCTGCACGGATACGTGATCGGGTCCGGCGTGGAGATAGCGTGTCTCTGCGACCTGCGCGTTGCTGCCGAGAACGCGGTTTTCAGGATGCCGGAGACCGCCCTGGGAATGGTTCCTGCGGCGGGCGGCAGCCAGACGCTTCCGAGAACCATCGGGCAGGGACCCGCGATGAAGACACTGCTGGCCAACGACATTCTGGATGCCCATAGCGCATTGAGAATGGGTCTTGTACACAGAGTTGTCAAGCGGGACGACCTCGAAGAGACGAGCTTCGAGCTCACCGAGAGACTGTCAACCATTCCTCCCGCACTGTCCGCAAGTATCAAGAGAGCGGTTGCAGACGGTCTTGACATGAGCCTTTCGCGTGGCCTCGACCTCGAATACAGACTTGCCAGATCCCAGGCGCTACAAAATGCAACGGGTGGGTGAAGGGCCGCTTCATCTTTCTACAGTCAGACTTTACTTCGCAAACTTCTTGAACCCTCAGCCCTTCTAAAGATAGCGACTCACAGGAGAATGAAATGAAATTCGGCGCTCAGGTTAGCTGCTACCTTACAAGTTGGGATGACATCCGCGCTGTCGTGGAAACGTTGGAAGCGGGTCGCTGGTACAGCGTCTATCATCCAGACCACTTCGTTCCTCCCAACAGGCCCGGTGTCACCGAGTCTGAGACGGCTTACGAGGCCTTTACCTCGATGTCGGCGATTGCCTCCATAACTGACAGGCTCAAGCTGGGACATCTGGTCCTCGGCAACACTTACCGCAACCCTGGACTCGTGGCGAAGATGGCGGGGACGATTGATCATATCTCTCACGGCAGGTTCATTCTGGCAATCGGCGCGGGATGGTTCAAGAGGGAGCATGAGGCGTATGGCTGGAGTTTTCCGTCCGTGAAGGAACGGTCAGACAGGTTGGAAGAGGCATGCGCTCTTTTGAGGGGTCTGTTCATGTCCGAGTCCCCGTTCACATACAAGGGACAATACTACAGTCTGGGCAACGCGTCCCTGTCTCCTGGATCAGCCCAAGAGTCACACATCCCGATAATGGTCGGCGGAATGGGTGAGAGACGCACTTTGCGAACCCTGGCCATGTACGGGGACATATTCAACCTGGACGGTTTCGCAGCCCGCGGACACGGCAGTATGTCTCTTGACCTGTACAAGCGCAAGGCGGATGTCTTGGACCGTCACTGTGAGAGCATAGGACGCGACCCCGGCGAGATCAGGCGCACGGTTCTCATGCCGATGAGACTCACTGACGACGAATCGGAGGCAAGGGAATTTATCGAGATGATAGGACCGGGCACTGTGGCAGGCCCGGCCGGATACGTGATCGAGCGAGTCGGCGAATTGTTCGACGCCGGTGTTGACGAGATAATGTTTGGAAGACTGACCAACGAACCGGAAGAGTTCCAGCGAGTCGAAGAGGCTGTTATCGCGGCCTTCGACTAAAGTGGCTATCGCAGGCTCTGTACATTTTGCGCATCAGATATGAGAGGTAAATCCGACGATGACGACTATTCCTACTCACGTTGACGAGTTTCTCGGCCAGACCCTGGTCGGGGTCATAAGTACGGTTGACGCTGGCGGTCGTCCGCGCTCCGCTCCCATCTGGTACCACTGGGAGGAAGACGCCGCCTATTTCTTCACCGGACGCCGTACTCTGAAGTGGCGCAACATAGTCCGAAATCCGGTGGCATCGCTATGCGTTGACTGGCGGGAGCCTCCTTACAGATCGGTCATTCTGGACGGGTCCGTGGAGGAAGTCCAACGTCCGCTCTACGATCTCGTTCTCTCGATGGCGGTCAGGTACTACGGCGAGGAGGAGGGGAGAGAATTCGCGGAAGGCTATCGAGAGCAGTCTGAAGACACCGTGATATTCCGGCTAATTCCAGACCGCGTCGCCGACTACACGGGCGACGAGTAGCTGAACCCCCTTGTCTTTGCTCGACACCGGTAAGATTATGGTCGAGATGCGCGACCTTACGAAAGTTTACGTGGAAGGTGATGAGACGCGCTCGGTGCTGAGGCAGGTGAACGCCAATGTCGGAGAGGGGGAATTCGTCGCGCTGGCCGGTCCCAGCGGGTCGGGCAAGACCACCCTGCTCAATCTCATCAGCGGCATAGACACCCCTACCTGCGGGGATGTGTTCATTGACTCGGTTTCGGTCACCAAGCTGTCCGAGAAGGATCGCACGCTGTTTCGGCGCAAGAACATTGGCTTCGTCTTTCAGTTCTTCAACCTGATTCCGACCCTCAACATAAGTGAGAATCTGCTTTTACCACTCCAGCTTAACCGCAGGAACAAGGAGTGGTCGCGCGGGCGGGTTGCCGAATTGCTGGAGCAGGTCGGACTGAAAGACCGGCTGGACAGTTATCCGGACAGGCTATCGGGTGGAGAGAAGCAGCGAGTCGCCATCGCCCGCGCGCTCGTTCACGACCCCAAGCTGGTCCTTGCCGACGAACCTACCGGCAACCTGGACGCCGACACCGGCATGGCAGTCATGTCGCTGCTGGATGGCCTGGTCCGGTCGAGCGGCAAGACTATGATCGCGGTGTCGCACAGTGACATGGTGATCGGCATGGCGGACCGAGTCCTCACGATTGAAGATGGTCAGCTTGTGCAGCGAGGTTGACTGTATGGCTGAGTTAATCCCTGCATCTGCGGCCAGGATAACCGGACGGCGCACTCCATGACAACGCTTCTCTGGCTCTCCGGCCTGCGCCACCTATTGAGACACCCCTGGCAGATGGCGCTGTCCGTATTGGGGATAACGCTGGGGGTTGCTATTGTCGTCGCCATAGACCTCGGCAATCAGAGCGCCAAGCGCGCCTTCAGCCTCTCAAGCGATGCTGTGGCAGGTAGAGCGACGCACCAGGTCATCGGAGGGCCCGGCGGTCTGCAGGAAGACGTTTACACGATGCTGAAGGTGGAACTGGGCGTCCGTGACTCGGCTCCTCTCGTCGAGGGCTATGCGTACCTGGAAGACGAGAGAGTCCTGCGCATTCTGGGAGTGGATCCGTTCGCGGATTCCCAGTTTCGCCCTTATATAGTTGGGAGTTCGCCTGGGGGTACTCCCGACCAAACGATGACCTATGCCTTCGAGCTGCTGGCCACTCCCGCAACGGGGTTGATGTCCGTGGCCACCGCAGGCTCCCTGGACGTGCGCGCGGGTGACACTATCGCACTCGATGTTTCCGGACTGAAGCAGGAGGTTAGAATCGTCGGACTGATCGCTCCCCAGAACAGTCTGAGCGGGGAGATGCTGCAAGACCTGCTCATAACCGACATATCCACCGCGCAGGAATTGACCGCATTCGAGGGACGTCTCAGCCACATTGATCTCATCGTGCCTCCGGGCGAGGAAGGCCGGCTGCTACTGGAACGTATAGGCGCGGCGCTGCCGCCTGAGACTTCCGTCGTAACTCCAGCCGCACGCTCAGAAGCCATCGAGCAGCTAACAGTATCATTCGATCAGAACCTCTTTATGATCAGTCTGCTTGGACTCATCGTCGGCGCATTCCTGATATATAACGCGATGACCTTCTCGGTGGTGCAGCGGCGTCGGGTCATAGGCTCGCTGCGGGCCCTGGGAGTGACGCGGCAGCAGATTTTCGTGCTGGTTCTGGGCGAGGCGGCGATTGTGGGACTGATCAGCTCTGTCATTGGCGTCCTTCTGGGGATAGTCATTGGGCGTGGGCTGGTGGATCTGATAACTCAGACCATCACCGACCTCTTCTTCGTCGTGTCGGTGCAGGATGTATCCATCCCGGTATGGTCTCTGGTTAAGGGGGCGCTGCTGGGCATAGCCGCCACGCTGGGAGCGGCCTTCGTCCCCGCGCTGGAAGCGACGGGAGTGCCCGCAAGGGAGGCGCTGTCCCGCTCGCACTTAGAGACTCGCTTCAGGGGGACAGTGCCGCTGGCATCTATCATCGGTCTTGGAGTGATTGCGGTTGGAATTGGACTTGTTCTCCTGCCCGTCAGAACGCTGATCCTGCCTTTCCTCGGGCTGGCGGCGCTGATACTTGGAGGCGCGCTTCTGACTCCGGCAATCGTCATACTATTCGGAAGGGCGCTCGCTCCCGCACTTGGCGGGATGTTCGGCTCGCTTGGCGCGATGGCGGCCCGCGGAATCGCCGCGTCTATCAGCCGGACAGCGGTCGCGATAGCGGCGCTGTCCGTGGCGATCTCTGTCACCATCTCGATAGATACGATGGTGCACAGCTTCCGCGACACGGTGGAACAGTGGCTTGAGAGTTCGCTCGGCTCGGACATTTATATTTCGCCGGCTTCGCTGCGCTCATATCGGACGGAGTTCGAGCTGGCGCCGGGCGTCCTGGAGCGCATCCGAAGTGTCGAGGGGGTGGGGAGTGTCAGGACTGTACGAAATGCGCGGGTCAACTCTCCGAGCGGTGAAGTGCGCCTGCTGGCGACGGACGCCAACCTCGAAGAGTTCGTGGAGCGGCAGTCGTTCAAGGATGGCGATCCCGCGCAGGTGTGGTACGAGTTGCAGGCGGGTGACTCGATAGCCGTCTCCGAGCCGTTTGCTTACCGGAACGGCAAGGGAGTCGGCTCGACTGTGCGCCTGTCCACGTCGGAGGGCGACAAGGATTTCAGGGTCGCGGGCATTTACTACGACTACGGCAGTACGGGCAAGGGCAGGGTGATGATGAGCCGCGCCGCCTATACTCGGCTGTGGGATGACGACAGGTATTCGGGCGTGGCGGTAGATGCAGCAGAGGGCGTAAGAGTGGAAGAACTCATTGCCTCTCTCCAGGATGCGATTGGAGCCGGGCAGGGCGTGGTTATCCGTTCCAACGCCGAATTGAAGGCTGCGGCGCTGGAGGTGTTCGAGAGGAGTTTCACGATAACCTCAGTGGTGCGGGCATTGGCGGTCGCGGTGGCGTTCGTAGGGGTTCTGGGGGCGCTCATGGCTATTCAGTTGGAACGCGCCGTGGAGTTCGGGACGCTGCGCGTGATCGGCTTCACTCCGGGCCAGGTCTGGCTGATGTTCACGTCGCAGAGCAGTCTGATGGGCGCAGCAGCGGGCCTGATGTCAATACCGCTTGGACTGATAGAAGCGGCGGTCCTCATATTCGTGATAAATCGGAAGGCGTTCGGGTGGACGATGGATATACAGGTCTATCCGACGGCGTTGTTTCAGGCGGCGCTCATCGCCGTAGTCGCGGCCCTGCTCGCGGGATTGTATCCGGCGTTCCGAATGTCGCGCTCGTCGCCCGCGAGGGCGCTGCAAGAGGAGTGATCGGAGCGGGTGGCGCGGAATGGCCAAGTTTCATAAAGTTAAATTTATAATTGTGCTGGGCTTGCGCTGGGCTAGCCACAGGAGTGTCAGGGGAGCGACAGAGTTGCGCTGTGACCAGCGTTTACCTGCGTTTGGCCTGCGTTAGCTATGAGGGCCTTTTTCCGGGAGAGTCCTGTTTTTCATAGTATAGTCTCCTGTTTATGGTTTCTTAGTCATAAGTAGTCAGTTATTAGTTTTCAATGGCCGGCTTAGTTTATATGTTCGTATTGTAGCATGGTTAGGAAGTGGCTGTATAGTGGGATGACGACTCGATTTGTGGCGATGGTGGCGAGTTTCGCGCTCTTAGTAGCCGCGCTGGGCTGGGGCGTGTACGCGCTTACGCAGCCAGGCGAGGCGGTGGACACGCGGGCCAGCCTGGCCGTTTCGGACGCGCTGAGGATGGACGATTCGGGGTTCGAGTTGGTCACCGGCCCGCGTCGTTTCACTTTTCCCGAGGATCACGGGCCGCACCCTGAGTACGCGCTTGAATGGTGGTACTACACGGGCAATTTGCAGGACGCCGAAGGTCGCCGCTTCGGGTATGAACTCACCTTCTTCAGAAGGGGGATAGGGAATGCCGGATCGGGGCGAACTTCCGAATGGGCCGCTGAGGACATATATTTCGCCCACTTCGCTTTCACCGATGTAGAGAACGACGAGTTCTACGCTTTCGAGCGATACAGCAGGGACGCTCTCGATCTGGCCGGAGCAGTTGGTTCGCCGTTCCGGGTGTGGATCGAGGACTGGTCTGCCCAAGGCTCCGGCGATGGGATAATGCCCATGCGCTTGCGGGCAAGCGAGGAAGGCGTTGAAATCAATCTCGCGCTGAACAGAGGAAAGAACATCGTTCTGCACGGGGAAGATGGGTTCGCGCGTAAGGGCAGTAAGCCCGGGGAAGCATCTTATTACTACTCTATGACTCGTATGCCGACGACCGGAGTAGTAACACTCGACGGACGGGCGCACTCCGTCAATGGACTGAGTTGGCTGGACAGGGAGTGGAGTTCGGCACAGCTATCGGACGAACAAGTCGGATGGGACTGGTTCGCGCTCCAACTGTCGGATGGACGCGACATAATGTACTACCAACTGCGCCCCCGTGTCGGGGTGTTCACCGACTTCGACCTGGGCGCCCTGATTTCGGCGGACGGCGAATACTACCGACTGCAAGATGCCGACGTGAGCATAGAGGTTCTCGACCAGTGGCAGAGTCCACTTGGCGGCACATATCCGTCGCGCTGGCGTCTTCGGATTCCGGCGGAGGGAGTGGATGTTGAGATAACTCCTTACGTCAGCGACCAGGAACTTGACACGGTGGTGCGCTACTGGGAGGGGGCGGTCCGAATCGAGGGCACGTCCAATGGGCAACCGGTGGAAGGCAGCGGTTACGTCGAGTTGACCAGCTACGCGGAGTAAGTTTTACTTTCTATTCGCTCCATGTAAAATCCGCTTCGGGGAGCAGTTGGATATTCTGAACACGCCATGTCGCCATGTCTTTTAGTCGCGGCAAGCTTATCCTGACGCGGAACGCCTCGCCTCTGCTGGGCGCGTTCCTGCCAGCAAGCCAGAAGGTTTGCTGCGCCGATGGATTGTAACTTTGCTGCAACATTCCACTGGGAAGGCACGTTATGGAGATATTTTCAAGAGTCTTGCGTGAATGGCCGTCTGACTCGCTGTAGTTGTACTTAACGAATATGGTAGTGACCAGGTAGTCATCACCTTGTATTTCGAGGACTTGCGGCAGAGTTCCGCGTTCGTCTATATCAACGCCGGATCGCGTTTGCCTGATACGCATGGACGTTTGCGCGGTCTGTATGGTGACCGTTCGCGCACCTTCTGTCTTCTCAGCCTTGGAGTCAACGAACAGTGCCTGACGTATGGAATGTTCGGGGTGAAATACATACCTGGCGCGCTTGTAGTCGATCTTCCCGAACAGGCGGACAGGTATTACAGAGGTTCCCATGCGGTCCATGGCTTCGCGAGTGATGTCTTCTCCGATGTCGGCAACGAGGTCGGGTTCATGGATGAAGAACTCGCTTGCTTCGTTTCGGAAGTCGTATATGGCCTGGGTGACCATGCGGAGGGTTGACTTCTCGATCTGTTCGAGAATGTCCAGATCGTGAGACAGCGAGCGGGGATCGAGAGTCATGCTATTGGCAGCGCCTTTTGCGTAAGACACTCGCGCGCCATCTTCACGTAGCGTGGAACTGATTCTATTCCCAGATACCGGCGTCCTTCGGCAACCGCCGCCTGCGCGGTGGTTCCGCTTCCAATGAAGCAGTCCAGCACCAGGTCGCTCGGCGCAGACAGAAGGCGTATGACACGGCGAGGCAACTCGATTGGGAATTGGGCTTCATGCCCTATATTCGCGCGAACTGATGGGATATTCCAGACCGCCCTGGAACCCCACTCGCTCCATTCATTCCTGTCCAACCGAGAACGGTCTATAGTGGTAACGCCCGGCTTCCAGAATATGTAGATGTACTCGAACTCGTCCACGGAGCGATAGGACAGACTGTGCCAGCGCCCATTCTCCCAGCAGGGATCTTTGACCCACACCCGTCGGTCGTATAGATAGAATCCGGCTTCGTCCGCCCATTCTTCGACCAAGCCGCCGACCAGTTTGACCTTGCGCTGGACGGCGTACTTGCCACCACGCACGTTGTTGCCGTTAAGACGCCTGTCAATCGTCTGCTCGCTGCATCCGAGTAGCTCGGCAAGCTGATATCTGTTGAAGTCGGGATGCGCTCTCTGCGCTTCCAATACGCGCTCTCTGCTTATCTTGACGCGCTTGTTGGAAACGTTGTCGGCCTGGATCCTGGGCATATCGGGGTCGGGGAAGGCGAGTATGTCCGCTATGTTGACAGCGAGAAATCCGCCGGGCTTCAGGATTGGAAAGTGCAGGCGGATTACTTCTCGTAACAGAGATTGCCAGTCCTCAAAGGACAGGTCTCTCTCGTAGGACTTGCCTACGAAGTAGGGAGGCGACCAGAAGCTGAGCGCGACCGATTCGGGGCGTATGCGTTTGAGCAGCGAGCGGGCGTCGCCGCAGTGTATTTCATTGTCTCGGAGGCTCTCGGTTTCCATGCTTATGCAGACCTCCCGACACTGCCGTTCCCGACAACATTATATTCTATTCTGTTCATGGGTCAATCACATTAAGTTACGCGATTGGGAAAGGCTGGAATGACAGCGCGAAACGAAAAGCCCTGGCTGACTAGTAGTGCGACAACTTAGTTGTGATGGGTATTCAGATTCCGATTTATTCCCTCCCCCTCTGGGAGAGAGCTAGGGTGAAGGTGGATAAGCCGTCAATACAAACGTGTTGAACCACTAGGTTCATTCTAGTCTCGGCGGACTATGGGCAAGATCAGCCGCGACGGATGGCTTGCGTCGTGCAGGACGGTCTGTGTAGCCGGAGTCAAGTCCGCCGACCCGTGATGCGGGACGCCGGCGTTTCTGGCGTAGGCCGGGAAATTGCTCGACGACACCTCCAGCCGGATGCAGTGGCCTTTGCGGAAGAGCATCGCGGTGGGGCCGACGTCCACGTTGTACCTGTACGCCTCTCCGGGCTGAATCGGCGAGGGCGATTCCAGAGAGTCCCTGTAACTCGCGCGGACGATTCCGTCGCACACGTTTCGCGCCTGTCCGTCCGGGTGAACATCTACCAGCTTGGCCGTCCAATCGGTGTCTGCCGCGCTGGTGACCGCCCACAGTTCCAGTTCGACGTGCCCGGTTACCTCGGTATCGCGTTCGATGGGGGCGGATGTATAGACAAGCACGTCCTCACGGGATTCGATGGCCCGCTGGTCCTGAACTCCCACTTCGAACAGGCTCGGTATTCCACCAAGATGAGCTCCGCCGTGAGTCGGCACTGGATTCGAGGGGTCATACATGAACCTGTCCGGCGACTCCGATTCACTGGGAGGATCAGGTGAGAGAGCGCCATCGCCGTTGAGTGTGTTCGCGCTACCGTCGCTCCGCAGGAACATGGTCATCGGTTCGGCGTCAGGCGGCGGCCAGCACTCCTCGGCCCGCCACTCATTCGCGCCCATTACGAAAATATAGGTATTCGGGTCGGTGTCCACACTGTTGTCCTCGCCGCGCAGCCAACGGTCGAACCAGGCGAGTTGCATTCCGTGCCAGTCTATCGCCGCGCCGGACGCCGCTCCGCCGAAGTATCCCTGTCCGGCGTATGGATCGGGGAGCGGCTGGTGCAGCCAGGGGCCGACGAGAAGATGCTGCTGGGTCCTGGCGAGTTCGGTGGCTCCGTGCTCGCGCATTCCCTGGTAGCAGCGAATCGTACCTCTGATGAAGCCGTCGAACCAGCCGCCCTGGTTGAGTGCGGGCACGGTTATCTTGTCGAACTTCTCCCTGGGAGCGATTGCCTTCCAGTAGTCGTCGTAGGTGGGATGAGCAAGCCAGTCGTAGTAGTAGTCGGCGACCTGTCTCAGGCCCGGCATATCGTTAAGGGAGAGATGATTCGCCATCGCGTAGGCGTCCTGCCGCCATTCGCGCAGGACTCCCATCGCGTCGCTGTTGCGGGCGGCTCTGCCTCCCAGGTCGTCCAAGGCGAAGGCGGCTGCCCAGCCGCCTGTCCAGTATAGCTGGAACACGCCTCCCAAGTATGTCCAACTGTCGTAGTAGGAGTCAGCGGTTACGCCGGGGATAATCGCCTTGAGTGCGGGGTGTGCTTCGGTCGCCGCGAGCCACTGGGTCGCGCCGTGATAGGAGATGCCGAACATCCCGACGCTGCCGTCGCTCCAGGGTTGAGACGCGATCCAGTCAATCGTGTCGAAGCCGTCCTGGGCCTCGTGGACGTATGGGTACCAGTCGCCGTCAGAGACATGCCTGCCCCGGGTGTCCTGGATTATGACAGCGTAGCCGCGGTCCAACGCCCGCATCGGGTCGAGATACATACTGCGGTAGCGCGGCGAGTGCTTTCCGTAAGGGATGCGCTGCAGGAGGACAGGATGCCGCCCGCCGCCTGAGGGGCGGTACACGTCGGCGCGTAGAATCACACCGTCGCGCATCGGAATCTCGACGTTGGTCTGAGACGATACGGACGTAGAGCGGCGATATTCGTCCTTGACGGGCTTTGGCAGCATGGTCTTTTCTCCTGAAATATGAGCGCTTACGCGGATTCGAGCGCTTTGACGACCGCGCCCGGCGACATGGGCAGTTCGGTCATGCGGACGCCGGTGGCGTCGTTGATAGCGTTGGCGACCGCGCCCATTGGCGGCACTATCGAGACCTCGCCCACGCCCCTGACTCCGTAGGGATGGCCCGGGTTGGCGACTTCGACTATGACCGTATCAATCATTGGCAGGTCGAGGCTGGTCGGCATACGATAGTCCAGAAACGTGGAATTCTCCATCGTGCCGTCGTCGCTGAAATAGTATTCCTCGTTGAGCGCCCAGCCGATGCCCTGGACCGCGCCGCCCTGGATCTGTCCCTCGACGTAGCTGGGGTGAATGGCTTTGCCCGCGTCCTGAATGGCAGTGTACCTGAGTATCTCCACCTTGCCGGTTTCGGCGTCAACCTCGACGTCAACGATGTGGAGTCCGAATGCGTTGCCGACACCGCCGGGATTGACGGTAGCCCTGCCGACGATAGGACCTCCGGTGCCGTTCAGCCGTGGCGCGAGGTCGGCGAAAGTCATACTGAGTTCGGAGTCCTGTTTGTGTCGCAGCGTCGCGTCGTCATATTCGACGTCGTCAGGGCTGACGTCCCAAATCTTGGCGGCGCGCTCTACAAGCTGACGCTTGGCGTCCTGGGCGGCCTCGTAGCACGCCCTGCCCATCTTGAAGGTAACGCCGCTGCCGCCCGCGCCGGAACTGTAGCCTATCGAGTCGGTGTCAACGATGGCTGGTCTGACATCCGTAACCGGGATATCGAGCACCTCGGCGACGTGCATAGCCATAGCCGCCCTGCTGCCGCCGATGTCGGGCGAACCTTCGACGAGGCTGACAGTGCCGTCGGGGTTGATCGAAGCCACCGCGCTTGCGGGGCCGCTGCCGTTGAACCAGGCGCCCGCCGCAATTCCACGCCCTCTCAGCTTGCCCTCGATGGGAACTTGTAGATGCGGATGTTCGCGCGCGGCTTCCAGGAGCTCTTTATTGCCAATGCGAAGGAAACGCGGCCCAGCGACCTGTCGGGTGCCCTCTTCAGAGGTGTTCAGCAGGCGAAATTCGATTGTGTCCATGCCCAGTTCCTGGCTGAGTTCGTCAACGACCTGTTCCGCCGCGAAAGCTGCTGCCGGGGAGCCGGGAGCGCGATACGCCGCCGACTTCTGCCTGTTCACGAGCACGTCAACACCCTCAACTAGTGCGTTGGGGATGTTGTAGGGGGCGAACATGGTCCTGCACCCTGAGGCAACAGGGGAGCCGGGGAACGCGCCGGCCTCGTAGATCAGGCGCGCCTCGGCTGCGGTTATATGCCCGTCGCGCGTGGCGCCCATCTTGACCTTCATAATCGTGCCGGAGGTTGGGCCTGTGCCGACGAATACCTCGTAGCGGCTCATTACGATCTTGACTGGCTGGCCGGACTTCTGGGATAGTTTTGCAGCCAGGGGTTCGAGATATACACCGCTCTGGCCCTTCCCCCCAAACCCGCCGCCGATCTCCATTGGGACTATCTTCACCCTGGAGACGGGAAGTCCGAGAATGTTGGATGTGTGGTCGCGCACGCCGAAGTGACCCTGTGTACTGCACCAGATGGTCACGTAACCGTCGCTGTCCCACTGGGCAGTGGCGGCATGCGGCTCGATATAACCCTGGTGAACTGCCTCAGTGCGAAACTCGCGCTCGACAGTGACGTCGGCCTGCTCGAATCCAGCATCTACATCTCCGATCTGAAACTCGAAGCGGTTCGCGACATTTGTCTGCCGGTCTCCGTCGCCCCAGCCGCCCGCTCGAAATGTGGGGCTGTGCATAGTTAAGAGACGCTCGTGCAGGATCGGAGCGTCGTCCTCCATCGCGTCCTCGGCGTTGAGTACGGGTTCCAGTACCTCATAGTCAACCTCGATCAGATCAAGCGCCTGTTCCGCGACGCTGGGGTCGGTCGCGGCCACAGCGGCCACGACATGGCCCTTGTAGAGAGCCTTCTCCCGGGCGATGATGTTTCTGCCGTAGAAGCCATAGTTCACCATTGCGCCCTCTTCCTGGTCGGTGAACTCGGCAGATACATCCGGCATGTCGGCTGCGGTAACCACTGCCTTCACACCGGGCAGTTCGAGCGCTTTCGAGCAGTCAATCGAGCGTATCCGCGCATGAGCGTGAGGACTGCGCAGCAGCTTTCCGTGAAGCATACCCGGGAGGTGAATGTCGGCGCTGTATCGTGCCCTGCCTGTCACTTTGTCCAGGCCGTCCGGTCGAATAGGCCGGGTGCCGACAACATCGAACTCCTGGTTGGACAGCACCATGTTGGGTTCATGGGTCTTGGTGGTCATGCAATGCCTCCGATTGAATGGTTTGGATTGGGGGTGAGCCCGCTCCCCACAGCATAATGTATCACATCGGACAACGACTGCCACGTTCCGTGTTTCCAAGGAGTCTGTGGGAAAATCCGCGACTTTCCGAATCCTTTCGTCAAAAACCGCATCTCATTGTGTTAGGATTGGCTCAATCGTTCAGACGTTGGCGCAAGGCAAGGAGGACAGGATTCGCGCCTGACAATCGGCGTCCCGAAAGGACGCTGCCCCTCGGTTACGATGGCATAGAGGATATGTGAAAGGATTGCGCGATGACACGAGACAATACGCAGGAACAGAGTATCTTCGGGCGTATCTTCAGCCCGTTTGCGGATGAATTCTATCTACTGTTCAGACTTGGATTCGCATTTATCGTTGGCCTTCATGGATTCCAGAAGGCGTTTCTGCTCTGGGGATTCCCAGCCGCAGCAAACCCGGACGGAATGGGTACGTTTGTGGATATCGCGGCCTGGGTAGAGATTATTTCGGCTTTTCTAATTGGATTAGGCATTCTGACACGTCTAGGCGCTGGCGCGCTGGTCGTTACGATGGTCGTAGCCTACTTCAGCGTCCACGCGAACAACGGACTCTGGCCCCACCAGTTCCCCGGTGAGGGAGGATTCGCAGCGCACGGTGGCGAAGTGCCGATGCTCTGGTTCCTCATAGCCGGCATCATCGGCATACTCGGCAGCAGAAAATGGGGTATCGAGCGATACTTCTTCGGGAAAGAACTGCTGTAAGCGATGTCCTCTGCTGAAGCAGGGATGAACATATACAACTGAATGAAACTCGCCGATCTGCAACCCGGATCGGCGAGTTCTGTTATATTCGATCAATACTCGAACGATTTGCAGTCGGACAGGAGGCGCGTTATGGATGTAGGTATAGGACTGCCCGCGACTATTCCGGGTGCTCAGGGCAGTGTGATAGTGGAATGGGCGGCGAGGGCTGACGAAGGTCCGTTCAGTTCTGTGTCCGTGCTGGATCGGCTAGTGTATCCGAACTACGAGCCGATGGTGGCGCTTGGCGCGGCCGCGGCAGTGACCAACAGAGTCAGGCTCATGACGTCAATCCTGCTCGCGCCGCTGCGAAGCGGAGCTATGCTTGCGAAGCAGGCCGCCAGCGTGGACGCGATCTCGGGTGGCAGGCTCAGTTTGGGACTCGGCATAGGTGGCCGTCCCGACGACTTCGTCGCCGGCGAGACCGACATAACCACGAGGGGAAGGCGGTTCGATGAGCAGTTGGCGACGATGAAGCGCGTCTGGGCAGGGGAACCGTACAACGACGAAGCTGGGGGAATAGGTCCGTCTCCCGGTCGTCAGGGTGGACCTGAGCTCCTGATCGGCGCTGTAACTCCCAGGGCGCTGGCGCGAGTCGCCCGGTGGGGAGACGGATTCATCGCGGGCGGCGGTGGACCGGACGCGGCACGGGCCTCCTACGATGCGGTTCTGGAGCAATGGGATGAGCTGGGCAGGACAGGGCGTCCCAGATTCGTGAGTGCGGCGTACTTCGCGCTGGGCGACGACGCGGAAGACCGGATAGCGGCGTACATCAACGATTACTACTCGTTCATGCCAGAGTACGCCGAAGTAATCGCCAGCGCCGCGCCATCGAATCCCGAACAGGTAAGAGGCACGCTGAAGGCATACGAAGATGTCGGCATTGACGAGTTTCTGCTCTGGCCGTGCAATCCCTCTATCGAACAGGTGGACAGGCTTGCGGAAGTCCTGTGACGTAGTATTTGCGAGAACATATCAGACAAGTCCTGCCACAGAATCCGAAGTTTCAAGTTGCGGAGGGTCCATATGCCCACAATATCAGCCATACACGCGACTCCGGTGAAGTCCCTTGGACTTTCCAGGCTCGATTGCGCTGCAATAACCCATCGCGGGATCGTCGGTGACCGCCGCTTCCTGCTGATGGACTCGGAGGGCCGCGTTGTCACTCAGCGTCAACTGGGAAAGCTGACTCAAGTGTCGGCTGAGTACTCCGAAGAGGAAGCCAGCCTGTGCATGACTTTTCCAGATGGGAGTATGGTCAGTGGTCATCCCGGATCGGGCAGGGAAACCGCAACCGTGCTGTGGGGCAGAGTAGTGAGGGGAGAGGAGGTGGAAGGCGAGTGGAGCAAGGCCCTGTCGGATTTCTGCGGAGTCGAACTGACGCTGATGAAGTCCAGAAGCGCGGGCGAGTCTTTCGACGAGTATCCGGTGTCGTTGATTTCCGAAGCTACTATTTCCTACCTGAGCAGCCTGACGGGAGGTGAGAAAGAGTTTGAAGTCGAGCGATTCAGGCCGACGCTGCTCCTCAGCGGATGCGAGCCTCACGAGGAGGACTCGTGGCTGGGTAAGGGTCTTCTTCTGGGCGACAGACTCAGACTCAGGCTCATCTCTCGCGACCCGCGCTGCGCGATAACGACGCTCGATCCGAAGACCGGGGAGCGTGATTTCGATACGCTGCGCCTGATCCTGAGTTATCGTCCAAGCAGGAGGGCAGCATACCTGGGCGTTTATGGCATCGTGGAGTCGTCGGGCAGCGTGGCGGTCGGGGACGAGGTTGTTCTCAGCCAATAGGTTGGATTGGTTATAATAGATGGGGCAAGGGTAGTTTGAGAATCGAGGTGGTCGTATGCCTACAATCGAACAGTTGAAAGCTGAGTACGAGGGTGAATGGCTGGCTATCAATGTGACGGCTAGCGATTATTATGGAGCTACTGAAGGGGAATTGATCTATCATTCCGAGGATCATGATGAGGTCTGGAGAAAGGTTCATGAAATTCTGAAGGAAAAGAGCGAGGACTACGACTTAAAAGTTAGTTACGCAGGGCCTTTACCGGAAGACATGGCGATAGCGATTTCAGCTTGGCTTACACCTGAACAGATGGCTCAACTATCTGAGAATGGACAGGGGTGACACTTAGCCATTGACTCTATTCAAAGAATCGTCAATTCAATTCGAGGTCGAAGTCAGGGGTCCCTTGGGCGCGTCGAAAGTTGATATGGCCCTCGACACTGGCGCGACGCTTGTCGTAATTCCTACGTCTGTCGCTCATAGCTTGGGATACAGCATATATCAGCCTGAAGACACGCTGCCTTTGACTACCCCATCTGGCTTAGTTCACGCGCCTATAATAACGCTGAGTTCAGTGGAAGCGCTTGGATCTGTGTCGACTGGTGTAAGGGCGGCCTGCTTGGATATGCCGTTGAGCATAGGAGTTGGTGGTCTGCTTGGGCTTTCGTTTCTGCGGAACTTCGATGTAGATTTGCATTTCAGAAGCGGCATCATACGGTTCAACTCATGATCGTCACAATCGCAATAATACTCACGCTCGTACCGGCGATAATGATAGCCTGGCCCTTCATTCTGGGTCTGCGGCGGGACGAGTTCGAGTACGACGAAGGCGCGCCGCAGGCCGACCTGATGCGGCGCTGGGACGCCGCCGTCGCCGGACTTGCGAGCGCCGAACTCGATAACTCGCTGGGGAATCTGTCCGACCACGATTACGCGGGACTGAGAGCGCAGCTGATGACCGAGGCGGCCGACCTTATGCGTGAGATGGAACTGTCGGAGGACGAAGAGGAGCGGATGTTGGCCGGTCTTCGGGAAGAGCTGCTAGCCGCGCGCTCCCGCATCGAGGGCGAAGGCGACGATGAACGTGAGGGGCAAGGAGAACCCGACAACGAACCTAATCCGCCTATGCCCGCGCGGTCTCCTGAACAAGGTCAATAACCTGCGCCAGGGTCTCTAGCTTCTCGGTGATGCTATCTCCCGGGATCCCGATTCTAAGTGTCGTGATTCCGGCGTCGCGATACACGGCGACCCGCTCTTTGATCATCGCGGGCGTGCCTATCAGGTTTGCCTTCATCGCCAGTTCCACAGGCACATAGTCGCGCGCCTTGTCCCGCTCGCCCGCCATCCACAGACGCTGGACCTCGTTCACCTCGTCCGCGAATCCCTGGCGTGCAAAGGCGTTCTTGTAGAAGTTGTTGCGGAGCGAACCCATCGCGCCGAATGTAAATCCGTAGCCGCGCGCGTGTCGCTTGCCCGCTTCCTCCACATCGTCGGTTATCTCGACCGACAGCGGTATCTGCAAGTCGAGGTCTTCGAGTTTCCGACCGGCCTTTTCCGCCCCGGCGCGAATGTGCTTCAGGAACACTTCGGCAGTCTCCGGGATGAAGGATCCGCCAATCCACCCGTCGGCCAATTCCCCGGTGAGTTCCAGGTTGCGGGGCCCCAGCGCCGCGACGTAGATCGGTACGTGAACGGGCGGAGAACTGCTGCGCAGTGCACGGCCTTCGCCGTCGGGCAGGGGAAGCCGGTAGATGTCGCCGTCATAGCTCACCCGCTCGCCCGACGTTACCAGGCGCACTATCTCGATGATCTCCCTGGTTCGCTGAATCGGACTGGCGAACGATACCCCGTGCCAGCCTTCTACAACCTGTGGACCGCTCGTTCCCAAGCCCAGCCGGAAGCGATTGCCGGAGATGGACTGCATACTCATGGCGGTCATTGCCAGGTTCGCCGGAGACCGCGTGCCGAGTTGTATGATGCCCGTGCCGAGACCGATGCGGTCGGTCCCAGCGGCGAGGTATGCCAGTGGGGTAATTGCGTCGTAGCCCCAGGACTCGCCGGTCCAGATGGATTCCGCGCCAAGCCGCTCGGCCTCTCGCGCGAAAGCGACCGCGCTTTGCCAGTCGCCGTGGGAGTCGGTAGTTACGTTTACGGCAATCTTCATTGTCTTAGTCCTGTGGGTAGCCGGGAGCGTTCTTATTCTTGGATATCTGTCCGACGTGATCGAGGTCGTGGACTCGCTGGAACAGGTAAAGTCCTCCGGCGTGAAGCTGTCCGAAAACCGGGTGCGGAGCGGTAACATGCAGATCGGGAGACGCTGGCAGCCTTTCCGTGAGCGCGCACCAGGCGAGCGCGTCTTTCGTGAGCCGTTCGCGCAGTTCCGCTATGCTTAGCGTGGCGGCCTCGCGTGGCGGGTCTATCGCGCGAGCGGGAGGTTCATTTCCATTCGCGATGGCCTCGATTGTCGAGGCAACCCTGGCGGAACTCGTCAGGACGTGGTGCACTACCTCGGCTATGCTCCACTCTTCAGGGTCGAATGTGAAGTCGGCCTGCTCCTGGCTTACGCCATCCACGGAGGCTATGACTTCCAGCCTGGCCTTGATGAGGCGGGGCCATAGCTCGGTGAAGGCGTACTTTTCTCCCTGGGCGAGCAGGTAAGACCTGACTCGCTGCGCTTCGGCGTCCATAGTAGTCATTTCCTGAGCCTCTCTTCGTGTGATTTCCGACAAGACTTTAACCGACCTCCCGATGGCAGTCAATTGAATCGCGTCCCGTTTGGATTCTGAAACGTGCTAATATCTTCGGCAGACTTTTCAGTGGGTGGCGGATTTAACCATGACCGAAACAATGGCCCTGAGCGGCGTGAACGTTCTCGACCTTAGTGAGTCCATCGGGGGCGCGTACTGTACCAAGCTGCTGGCGGACCTCGGCGCGGAGGTACTGCTTGTCGAGCGGCCGGGAACGGGACATCTACTCCGACACGTGGGTCCATACCGGGACACACGGCATATCGAGAAGAGCGGCCTGTTTCTGTATTACGGCGCGAACAAGAGTAGCGTTGTGTGCGACCTGGACACAGAGCGTGGACGTGAACGGGTCAGGCGCCTCGCGTCTGAGGCAGACATCGTCGTCGAGGGCTTCGCGCCGGGCTACCTGGACTCAATCGGTTTGGGATACGACGCATTGTCGGCTTGGAACCCTACATTGGTTTACACCTCGATCACCCACTTCGGTCAGACCGGGCCCTATCGCGACTGGAAGTCTGATGAGATTGTGGACTACGCGATGGGCGGCTATATGTACTTCGGCGGTCACGCGGACCGCGAGCCGCTGATGATGAACAACAACCAGCCGATGCTGAACGCGGGGGCGCAAGCCGCCATCGGGACGCTTGCGGCGCTGCGTTGGGCGCGCAAGATGGGGCGGGGACAGCAGGTGGACGTTTCCGCCGTCGAGGCAATGCTCTCGGCGCACGCATGGACGTCAACCTCATGGACGCACGAGGGTGTCATTATGCGGCGGACGGAGCCGGACTGCATCCGATGCAAGGATGGGTGGGTGTGGTTCTTCCTGTTCCGGTGGGAGCCGACGGTGTTCGTGCTGATTGACCGACCAGAATTGATGGAGGACGAACGATTTGCCGACCGCCAGTCCTGGTTCGACAACCGCGACGAGGTTATACGAATACTCAGCGAATGGTGCGCCGAACATACAAAGGACGAGATATTTCGAGCGGGGCAGGAACTCCGCATACCAGTTACGCCGGTGAATGACGCCTCCGACCTTATCCAGTCATCCCAGCTTCAAGCTAGAGACTGGTTCCAGGAGACGGAGCATCAGGTCGCCGGACGGGTGAAACTGCCGGGGTTTCCCTACCAGTTCTCGGAGACGCCAGCGTCCGTCCGCGCTCCGGCGCCCATTCTGGACCAGGATGCCGACTTCACTTTCACGCGCTCCAGCCGGGAATTCGACGCGGGCGAGCGAGCTCCAATGCAGGGCAGTCCCACGAGCGACGACTCTCTGCCTCTCAGCGGTGTAAGAGTGCTGGAGCTGACCGCGAACTGGGCTGGCCCTCTCGCCGCCAGACATCTTGCCGACCTGGGGGCGGAGGTCATCAAGATCGAGGCGCCGGACCGCCCGGCGACACGCGGCGGACGATATCCGGGCGGTAATCCGTTCAGGCATCACTACAACCGATCCGGCTACTTCAACAAGCTGAACCGGAACAAGCGCGCCATTACGCTGAACCTGTTCGACGCCGACGCCAGGGATATGTTCCTCCGCCTGATCGCGGAGTCGGATGTGGTTCTGGAAAACAACAGCCCGCGCGTGATGCGAAACTTCGGACTCGGATACGAGGCGCTGCGCGAAGTGAACCCGAACATCATCATGGTCTCGATATCGGGCTTTGGACAGACAGGCCCTGACCGCGACTATGTAGCCTACGGCGCCAACGTGGAGGCGTCGTGCGGGCTCGCCGCGGTTACCGGATACGCGGACGACGATCGTCCCTATCGCAGCACTCTGTTCTACGCGGACCCGGTCACCGGCGCCCACGCCGCGATTGCGGCGATTGCCGCTCTTCACCACAGGGTAGAGTCCGGGGAGGGTCAGTACGTGGATATGTCGCTGCACGAGAACGGGATTACGTTCTTCCCGGAGGCGATGATCGAATACACGATGACCGGAACGCTGTCGCCGCGCCGGGGCAACAGGCACACTCGTTACGCGCCGCAGGGCTGTTATCCCTCAATGGGAGACGACGCGTGGATAGCGCTGTGCGTTCGCGGCGAATCGGAGTGGGCCGCTCTTGCCCACGCGATTGGTCGTCCTGAACTTGCGGATGATCCGGCTCTGGCGAGCGTCGAGGGACGTCGGAAGCGGCACGATGAGTTGGACGCCGCTATTTCGGAGTGGACGTCGCGGTACGACCACAACGAAGCCGCCCGGATTCTACAAGCAGCCGGAGTACCCGCCGGTCCGGTTCTGGCAAACTGGGAGATGGTGAGCAATCCGCACTTCCACGCGCGCGGGTTCTACGTTCCGATAGAGCACCCCGAAATGGGGGTATTCCCGTATCCGGGTATGCCGTGGAAGCTGTCTGAGACGCCGGGGCTGGTAAGGACGGCGTCGCCAATGTATGGAGAACACAACGGGCCGGTTTTCAGAGGGTTGCTCGGCATGAGCGACGAGCAACTCTCGCCACTCTATGCCCACCGCGCGATAGCGGACGAGCCGTTGGACGATCTGCCCGGCCCTATATGGCCTCCCAGATGACGCTTATAAAATTTGGTGATATAGTTTAAGGGAGGAGTCCATGGGCAGGTTTCTCAATGAACTTCGCGTCTCGGTGATGAGCGTCCATGAGGGATGGTGGTACGCTTATTTGGCGGCCTTCTTCATGCAGATGGCGGGCTGGACGCTCATGGTGGCGTGGGATGAGACCGTCTATGGCGGTCACACCCGTGTGATAGAATACCTGAGAGCGGTTGGGCGAGATTCGTCCCATATGGCCCAGATGTTCGTCTTGAACACAATTGGCATAGTCGAGTTAGGGAGGCTGATCATGGTTCTGGCTCAGGGCATAGCTGACAGACTGAAAGAGCGCAGAGAGAAGTTCAAGAACGAACTCATAGCCGAGGGTATAGCCAAGGGCAAAGCTGAGGGAATAGCTGAGGGAGAAGCCAGGGGTATAGCGAGACTGGCGGCTGAAGTCGCGGACTGGAACGAACGCCGACTGGCGGCCGAGGCGCGCGGAGAGAAGTTCGACGAACCGCCTCCGATGGGTTAATCCCGGTGTCCGATTGTATTTATTCCGTGGGAGCGGTCGTTCAATTCGGATACGGAATCTAAATGCGATTGCCCTGCCAAGAGTTTGTTATGCCATCTTGATTATCGGTATCATAGGTACTACCCTATCTCGCTGAAGTAGCCGCTGTGGATGGGGGAGTGTCGGAATTGGTAGACGAGCATGACTTAGGATCATGTGCCGAAAGGCGTGGGAGTTCGAGTCTCCCCTTCCCCACCATCTCGCCGTTCAGCGAATATCGCGCCCGACTCCTATCCCACTTTGCGCTAATATCCCTGCTTCATAGTCCGTTCACCTACGACTGGGAAGCGGCTTAGATGGCTAGGCTGTCCATTTCCTTTCTGATCTTAGCCGTGTCCGCGATATGCCTTATGTTGCTTACCCTGGACTCCTCCACCGCTCAAACCGGCAGCATTGAATTTGTCCCCAATTCGGTAGAAGACCAAACTTATACATTTGGTCACGCTATCGAGACCCTGGAACTGCCGGAGGCTACTGGCGGAAGCGGAAGTTACACATATTCCCTCTACGAGCGTCTATCTGATTCCGATGTGCCTGGACTGAATTTCGACGCCAGCACTCGGACGCTGACGGGTATGCCTTCCGAGATTGGCGAGTTCAAGATGGTTTACAGGGCTGAAGACCCAAGCAGTGAAATTGAGCTGGAATTCACGATTGTAGTCAAGCCCGGGAGCGTCGAGAACATTCGCGCAACCGTTGATACGAACACACCAAGCGTCACGCTCACATGGGACGCCACGGCGGGAGCGACCGAGTATTATATTGACCGCGACCTGGGTTCGCAGACCCTGGAGTCCATTGATGGAGAGAACATTTGCACCTGCACCAGCGCCACATACACTGATACAAATGTAATCGTCAACGAAACCTACACCTATTTGCTCCAAGCGTCAGCGACCGATGAAGAAAATAATGCATTCAATTCCGACAGCCGAGTTGTATTCACCGTAACAGTCGCCGATTCTATGCTGACGCCTACTCCAACTCCGACCGCGTCGCCGACACCCACAGCGACTCCAACCGTGACACCGACGGCTACTAATACACCTACCATCACACCAACGCCCACGGACACACCCACCCCGACCCATAGCCCAACGCCAACTTTCACGTCGACTCCTACCGCGACATTCACGCCGACGCCCACTCCGACACATACGCCAACGCCGACTCCTACCGCGACATTCACGCCAACGCCGACCCCAACACCCACGCATACCCCAACTGTTACGCCGACGCCTACTCCAACCGCAACGCCCACGCCTATGCCAAGTTTTCCCGCGATTCCTCCCGGCAAGTACGACACCGACTATCCTGTAGGGACCTCCACCGACCCATTGACTCTGCCTGAAGCTATGGGCGGCAGCGGCGTCTTCTCATACTCGCTGACGCCGGATGTGCCCGGGCTGGACTTCGACACCACGACTCGCGTTTTATCGGGAACACCAAACTCGGTGGGCGAGTATCCGATGATGTACACGGCCACCGACTCGGCCCCCGATATGGGAACGACGACGCTGAGATTCACCATTGTCGTATCGCCCTCGGCAGTCGCTAACTTCCAAGCGACGCTTTCGTCAGATAGCGCTGAAATAACACTGACATGGGATCAGATTGAGGGCGTTTCAGGATACGACATAGAGCGTTACTCGCGCTCCGAGATAGATGGCACGTTCACGTCTGACGTGGATTTTGGTCACGGCGGAACTGAGACGGTCCTGGCGGACGCGACGGAGTACACGGATGAAAATTTAACCGCCGGCAAAGAATACTTCTACCGGCTTTCGGCGTATTTGGAACTGACTTTCGGTGGGTTGCGGCGGGGAAAGTGGGCAGATTCGGAGGATGTGTATATCGAGTTGCCGCCAACGCCGACTCCAACACCAACTGCGACCTTCACGCCGACACCCACAGCCTCGCCGACCAATACGCCAACACCTACTCATACGGCCACACTGACTCCGACACCCACGCCGACTCTTACCCCCACACTCACACCTACTCACACAGCAACACCGACACTGACGCCGACCGCGACGCAAACACCCACACCAACTAATACACCGACCCCGACCACCACACCTACACAGACTCCCACGCCGATACCAAGTTTTCCTGCCATTCCTCCCGGCAGGTACGATGCCGACTATCCGGTAGGGACTTCCACCGATCCGTTGGGCCTGCCCGAAGCCATGGGCGGCAGCGGAGTGTTCGCATACTTTCTGAGGCCGGATGTGCCGGGGCTGACCTTCGACACCACGACTCGCATTCTATCGGGAATGCCAAGCTTGGTGGGCGAGTATCCGATGACCTACACGGCCACCGACGCTTCTCCCGATATGGGAACGACCACGATGATGTTCACGATAGTCGTTTCGCCCTCGGCAGTCGCTAACTTCCAGGCGACGCTCTCAGAGGACGGAACAGAGATCAGACTGTCCTGGGATGCTATCGCGGGGGTGTCCGGATACGACATCGAGCGGCAATCGCGTTCCGAGATGGACGGTACGTTCACGTCTGACATGGATTTCGGCCACGGCGGAACTGAGACGGTTCTGGCGGACGCGACGGAGTACACGGACGCTGGGGTGATCGCCGGCAACGAATACTTCTACCGCATCTCAGCGTATCTCAGGCTGGCATCCAATGGGTTGCGGCACGGAGAGTGGGTAGATTCGGCGGATGTGTATATTGAATTGCCGCCTACACCGACGCCAACTCCAACCGCGACCTTCACGCCGACATCAACTCCCACACCCACGCCGACTAATACGCCAACGCCTACTGCAACTTTCACGCCGACGCCCACACCAACACCTACTGCAACACCGACGCCCACACTCACACCTACTCATACGCCTACGCCAGCGCCGGCGCCATACTTCCCTCAATCTCTTGACGGAATGTATTCCGACGCTACCTATCCCTTCGGAGCGAGTATTTATCCCCTGACCCTACCTGAAGCAGAAGACGGCATAGGCGCATTCACTTACTCTCTCGTTCCCGATGTGCCGGGACTCGTTTTCGATTCTTCGACACGCGCGCTTTCAGGAATACCAACTTCCGTGGGGAACTATGAAATGATCTACAAGGCTACGGATTCAGGCGGAAGCATGAATTACGATACGCTGACTTTCGATATAACTATCGTTCCTGCGGATGTGACCAATCTACAGGCGAGGTCTGCCTCAAATGGCGCATGGGTTGAGTTGATATGGTATGTGGCTGTCGGAGCAACGCAGTACGACATCCGGCGCTGTTCGGGCGTATGCAGCTTGGAAGATACTGACCCAAGCATGGAAATTCATTCGGGGCCGAGTCTGTCCTACACTGACAGGAATGTGAGGCCTGGCTCTACTTATACCTATTTTGTGTTCGCAGTTCACGAGGAGACTGGATTCGACTCCATGTCGCCTGCCCGCCAAGTAGTGCGTATTCCCGCGCCTACTTCAACACCCACACCCACTCCGACCAACTCACCCACGCCAACGCACACCCTTGTTCCAACAGCCACGCCGCTCCCGACCTACACGCCCACACCGACAAGCGTACCGACTCCCACCTATACACCCGCGCCGAGTTTCACGGCGGAGCCAACTCCGACCAGACGGGCGCGGGCTTCAGGATCGTCTTCCGTCCGGGAACCGACCTCCACGGCTACGCCTGAGCCAACGTTCACTCCGTCACCAAGCCCAACTCCGACTGTCACACCGACACCATCAGTGACGCCTACCCCGACCGAGTCACCAACGCCAACACCCACGGTTACTCCGACGGTCACTCCCACGCCTGTATTCGTCATCCTGGAGGTAAGCCCGGTCGTATTGGAAGAGTCCCCAAGCGAAGTAGTCGAAACTATCCGTCCCAATGCCAAAGGTCAGATAGTCTCGTCCGATGGTAGTGTGTCCGTTCTGTTCCCAGTCCTGTCTAGGCGTCACACATTTCAGGTCGGAGTTAGTACCAGCGACAAACACTGTCTGTCTGAGACAGCGCCGTCTGGCGTGATTCTATTCTGCGTTCGGGTGGACATATTCGACGAATTTGGCAGGGCGGAAGTGGAAGCGGTCCTCACGACACCCGCTACCATTTACATCATCCTCAACGATGGGAGCGGTGAGATGCCGATGGCTCTGTCCACCCTAACGTGGGCATACGATATGGGAGGAATCAGCCTCGTATTCAGGGAGTATCTGGGCGAAGAGTGGAGCGAGATACCCTATTCACTGAGTCCGATCTCCGAAGGGGAAGTATCGGTGAGCGTGACGCGTGACCGGCTCGGCGTGTTCGCTCTGACGGTCGATGCGGAGATACTGGAGCGTATGGTTAGCACCGTGCTGCCCGCGCCTACCATTACGCCCCTGCCCACGCCATTGCCGGAAGATTTGCATCCACCGCCAAGAGGGCCGGGGGCCGCATACGGTCTATTGATTGCGATACTTGCCCATTTCATCGCGATGCTGTGGTATATGGGCATTATCGGGATACACTGGTAGGGATATTGCCGAGGATGAACAACGCCCTCTGATCAAAGCAGAGGGCGTGGTCGTTACGAGAATCTGGCTCTGTGATCCTAGGACACCTGCGGCCTGTGCTGCGCCCAGGGCCGCGCCTCCTCGAACGCGGCGGATGCGGCGAGAACCGTCTCTTCGTCGCCCGGCTTGCCGATGATGTGCAGTCCTATGGGCATTCCGTCCGAGTCGAAGCCGCACGGGATGCTGGCAGCGGTGAAACCTATCGTGTTGATCGGGTGGGTGAATGGCACGAATCCCCAGGCGGCGGTCGGATACGCTTTCACTCCATCTATCTCTGCCGGATATTGATCAGTTGGGAACGCGGTCACAGGCATCGTGGGGGAGAGAAGCAGGTCGAACCTGTCCAGTTCGTCCAGGAACTGGTTGATCATCCTGTCTCGCTTGCCGAGCGCGCGAATGTAGTCGGTCATCGTGTACTCCGCGCCCTGCTCGATTGTCCAGCGTCCGTACCAGGTGAGCGGATCGTCCGGGTCGTCCAGCAGGTGACCGTTCCCCGCGTAGGCGTTGCCTCCGAAGAGGACCATCCAGGTGTCGAAGGGAGTCTCCAGCGCGAGACTCGATTCCTCTACTGTGCATCCCAGATCCTCGAACGCCTTCGCGCCTGCCTCGGCGGACTGCGCGACTTCGCGGTCAACGGGTGTGTACCCGAAGTCGGCGCTCCAGCCGAACTTCAGGCCCTCGACGCCCCTGTCCAACGCGCCGACGAAATCGGGGACTGGAGCTCTGAGCGAGCCGGCGTCCTGTGGATCGTATCCGGCCATTACCTGGAGCAGAATCGCGGAGTCGCGCACCGTGCGCGACATCGGCCCCTGCTGGCTGATCAGGTTGACCGCGGGCGGCGCGTCAACGCCGGTGTAGCTCGACACCCGTCCCTGCGTCGGCTTGATTCCGTATATGCCGTTGAAACTGGCCGGTATTCGGATCGAGCCGCCGCCGTCTCCGCCCGTGCCGAGCGCGCACAGGCCCGCCACTATGGACGCGCCCGCGCCGCCGCTCGATCCGCCCGATGTGCGTTCCGTATTCCATGGATTGCGGCAAGGCTCGCCGAGCCGGTTCTCGTTCGCGCCAAGCAGCCCGAACTCAGGGGTGTTAGTCTTGCCCAGCATGACCGCTCCGGCGTCGAGTACCTTCTGGACGCAGGCGGCGTTGGCGTCCGGCACCCTGTCCTTGAAGGCGAGCGACCCGCCGGTCGTTCGGACCCCGGCCGTCATCTGCAAGTCCTTTATCGAGATCGGGAGGCCGTGCAGCGCGCCGAGGCTTTCGCCTCTCGCGGTGGCCTCGTCCGCTTTCTTCGCCTGTTCCAGTGCGATCTCGGGAGTTGGGGTCAGGTAGGAGTTGAGTTGTCCGTCCAGCCTCTCCATACGGGACAGGTAGAGTTCCGTCAGTTCTACGGAGGAGATATGTTTGTCGGCTATCAACCCCGAAAGCTGGTGCGCCGGCGCTAACGCGAGATTCTCGTCAATGTTGGGCATTGCGTGTCTCCTAGAATTTATGCAGTCCGATGAAGTTTCCCTGCGGGTCCTGGAAGATTGCGATTTGTCCGTTACCGTTCGGAATCGCCATCGGGGGGACTATGGTCGTGCATCCCATCTCTCCCGCTTTATCGAGATACCCCTGGATATCATCTACGCTTACATAGAACATCATATAATTGTCCGGCATGTCTTCCACCGTCTGGAGAATGCCTCCGCAGATCCCGCCTTCCTCCTCTTTCACGAAGTAGAAGTCGGATCCGGCCGCCGACTCTCCCATAGGCTCGATATTCCATCCGAACAGTTCAGTGTACAGGTCTCTCAGTCCGGCAGCATCCCTGCCGCCAAGCTCGAAATATGTGACCGGGTTTGGCATGTGTACCTCTCCTGAATTAGTTTCGACTGTTGGAATCATCTTATGAGCCGAACATCTAAGTCTAGGGGAACCCGCGCCCAGTTACGGTCGGATGTTATAACAGGCAACCCCAAGGTGATTCCTAAAGCTAAGCAGGCTCTATCCCTGAGCGATAGACCGAAACGCCTCGTCGCGGGTCTCAGCATACCCGCAAGAAATGCCTGACCTTCATCGAATGGAACGACTTGTACGCCAAGACCTGCCAATGTGTCTTGAACCGCGCTTTCGCTCATTCCTAGCTCGGACAACTTGGTTACGACCTCCGCAAGAGTCACAGTGTTGATAATCGCGGATTCAATCAATGGCATTACGACTTCCATACCAGATTCATTGTTGATAAATGCTAGGATTGCGGAAGCGTCGAGGACTACTTCTCCGTTTTCCAAGAATATCTCTCCAATTCGCTATCCCAATCTACTGTCCCTACAATCAGGCCGACATCCTTGAATGTTGATATGGATACGTATTCCCAGTTCAGTTTGCCGGACAAACTCGTTGCTCGATGATCTATTCTCGGTATGTGTGTTCTGTAAAGATCCGAAGATTTGTCGGCATAGATTCTCAGAGGTACTGGAAACAGGTAAAATGCTACTATCCCTCTTTCAGATTCGCCATTTATGCCTGATACTTTGTCAACGTCGTCACATATCTGTTTTATGTTCATTGTTATTGGTCGTGTCTTGTTTTCAATTCCTTCGGCCCGCCAGTTTGTGTTGGCAGTCTTCAACTCAAGATAGTATCTCAGTCCCGCGTAATCAAATCGCAAGTCATGTCGTCTATCTTCGGGTATAGGATTAAGGCCGCGCATGAAAAGCTCTGATATAATACCATTTAAGTCTGACTATGCCGTGAATCTCTGAGACAAATTTCCAGCGTCATTCCCGCGAAGGCGGGAATCCATCGCGTCCGGTCGGGCAGAACATGGTGACTTCATTCTGAATTGGTATAAGCTCCCACTTCAACCATCCTTCAAATTTGGACCTATGGGTGAGAGCGGGGATTATGATACCGGACTGGCTGCTAACCAAGTTCTTCATAATGTCGGATATGAGATCTCTTGCGGGTTGTCTGACTCCATTACCCGTTTTGACCGATGGGTCTGTCCTGTCCCACAAATAGTCTTCCATTTCCTCGCGTTCCCGAATCATCTCTTCCGAGAATGGAACTCCCCGATTCGCGCATTCAGCCAGATATCTCGCCAACTTCTCGTACCTCTCCAATAGGGTTGCAGAAGCTATGTCTCCATTCCATCTCGCGTCTATGGATAGATTCCTCGCCGCCTTCTCGCGACGTTCCAGGATCATCGCTTCTGAAGGAGACACCCCTTGAGGAACATAGGATTTCACCCGGTCTGGCATTCTACTCTCCTTGATAGACCGGCCCCTATTGTACCCCATCCGCGCTATCCGCCTGCAATCAACGAAACGTTGCGCAACCTTCTACCTACTATGCTACAATATGCTTATGACAGAACAAAAGTACAGGTATAACATAATGTATAGTTTATCAACGACGGCAAATCCGGCCCGAAAAATTTTTCCGCAGGTGAATTTCAGCCGATTTCATAGCTAAATCCGCCGATTTCCTGGTCGTTGTCTTGGTGAAACGTCACCAGGACTTGACCAAGACACCGCCAAGAGGTCACCAGGACTAATATAAATCAAGATATATGCCAGAAGATTTTCACGGAACCGCCGACTCTGAAAAGACCCGGCTGGTTTTCATGAGTCGGATACCCAGAAATGCCCGCCTCAATCAACTCGAATCGAATGTGGTATCATCCCTGCCGGAAAGTAAGCTCAATGAGCCACGAGAGGAACGACGGATGAAGATAACCAATATCGAGACCTTTATCGTTGACGCGGGATGGCGGCCATGGATGTTCGTCAAGGTGGAGACCGACGAGGGCATCACCGGATGGGGCGAGTGCAGCGACGGCAGATCGCCTCATGGCATCGAGGGCACCATCCGGGACATGAAGCCGCTGCTCATCGGCAAAGATCCCAGGGCGTTCGAGATGCGCTTCCAGGATATGTACCGCATTACGCGGCAGAGTCCGGGCGGAATCGCCGCCAAGGCAATCGCCGGGCTGGACTGCGCCTTCATTGACATCAAGGCCAAGGCGCTGGGCATTTCAGCCGTAGAGCTTTTCGGTGGGCCGACCCGCGAGAAGGTGCGCGTATATTGGTCGCACTGCGGCAGTTCGCGCATCCGGCATCACGATATTCTGGGCACCCCGCCGATTGATTCGTGGGAGGCGGTGACCAACCTCGGGCACGAGGTCAAGGAGCGCGGATTCACCGCTCTCAAGACCAACATCCTGATGCCCGGCGAGGACGCCACGTTCGGCGGCGGCTTCAGCGGTGGCGTCGGATCAACCGACCAGTACGCTCCAAAGTGGCTTGTGCCTCACGTAGAAAAGCTGATAGGTACGTTCCGCGACGCCGTCGGCGACGACATTGATATAAACCTGGACCTCAACTTCCACTTCAAGACCGAAGGAGCGCTCCGTATCGCGAAGGTGCTCGAACAGTTCGACATGCTCTGGCTCGAGATTGATATGTACGAGCCAAAGAGCCTGCGACAGATCAAGGACTCAACGTCAACGCGAATTTGCACGGGTGAGAATCTGTTCTATATGCGGGACTTCATCCCGTACTTCGAGAACCATTCGGCCGATATGTTCATGATAGATGTGCCGTGGAACGGCTTCAGCCAGTCCAAGAAGGTTGGCGACCTGGCCGAGGTCTATCAGCACAACGTCGCGCCGCATAACTACTACAGCCACCTGTCCAGCTTCGTCAGCGCCAGCCTGTGCGCCACGCTGCCCAACGTGCGCATCATGGAGATTGACATAGACGACATCCCCTGGAAAGACGAGTTGACGACGGCGGTTCCCGAAATAGTAGATGGATACATGACTGTGCCCGCCGGACCCGGATGGGGAGCCGACATCAACGAGGAAGTAGCTCTCGCCCATCCGTGGGACGAGAACAGCCTCGCCGTCGGAACGGGAGGATACAAAGTACCGCAGCGTTAACTCCCGTTCTGATTGACTTATGAGCAGGCTCGCTTTCAGCGCTTGATTGTGAGCCTGCCCATCGCTCATACAAGGGGACTGTAACCGCCATATGAAAGAAGCGCTGCTCACCATACTGCGAGACAAAAATACGTCCACCGCAGAGTTCAGACGCGCGTCGGATAAACTCGCGTATCTTCTCTGCGCCGAAATCATCCCCAAGCTGGCGGACAGGCGTGTACGGGTAGAAACCCCGCTCGGCGAGACCGACGGCGTAGCCTTGCCGGACGATGTGATGATAGTCCCCGTCCTGCGAGCGGCGATGACCATTCTCCACGCCTTCACCGATGCGCTGCCGGACGCGCCGGTAGGCATAGTCGGCGTGGAGCGCGACGAAGAGACCGCTCTGCCCAGCTTATATTACCGGAAGTTCCCCCCTGAGCTTCCGCGCCGCGCAGTCATAATTGACCCAATGCTCGGTACCGCCGGCACTTCCAGCCTTACCGCGCGGCTTCTCATCGAGGAGGGCTTGAAGCCCAGGGACATATACTTCGCGGGCGTTCTGGCCGCGCCCGTGGGCATAGACAGGCTCGCGTCCGTCATACCGCGCGCGAACATAACCGTACTGGCGGTTGACCCCGACGGACTCAATGCACGAAATTTCATAACGCCCGGACTCGGCGACTACGGCGACCGGTACTACGGGACCTGAGGAGAAAGACTTGACCAGAATTGACGGACGAAGAAGAGACGAGATCCGGCCTACTTCCATCGAAATCGGCGTGCAGAGCTATGCGGAAGGCTCTGCGCTTATTGCGATGGGGGACACCTGTGTCCTCTGCGCCGTGAGCGTCGAGGACAGCGTACCTCGATTCCTGAGAGGATCGGGGCGCGGCTGGGTCACGGCGGAATACGCGATGCTGCCCAGATCCACGCATACCCGGACGAGGCGCGAGACGATGCCAAGGGGTCGCACTCAGGAAATTCAGCGTCTCATCGGACGTTCGCTTCGGGCCGCGGTGGATATGCACAGGCTGGGGGAACGCACTCTCACCGTTGATTGCGATGTTCTTCAGGCCGACGGCGGTACGCGCACGGCGGCGATTACCGGGGCGTATGTCGCGCTGCGTCACGCGCTGAAGGCGCTTAGAGACAACGGTGACCTCGACACAATACCAGTCAAGTCGGGAGTGGCCGCGGTCAGCGTTGGCGTAGTGAATGGTGAAGCCGTCCTAGATCTGTGCTACGAAGAAGACCACCGCGCCGAAGTGGACTTCAACATCGTAATGACCCACGAGGGCGAGTTCATAGAAGTGCAGGGGACTGCCGAGGACGGAACTTTCTCCCGCGCCCGCCTCGACGAACTGCTCTCGCTCGCGGAAATTGGGATAACTCACTTGTCAGAGATACAGAATGTCGCCATCGGATAGACGCAAATGAAGTCCTCTCGTGTCGGGTATAATGCTGTATGGCGGTTTGTGGCGAGCGGGTGATCGTCGAACTCTGAGCGTAAAGGACGGATTTATCTCAAAGCCCCCGCCAACTTATCCAGAGGAACCTCCGACTGACTGCTCTTGTCCAGGTCGCGCAGTGTCGCCACGCCTTTTGCCAATTCGTCGCCGCCGATTATGATCGCGTGAGTCGCGCCCGTGTTGGAGGCGTAGCGCAGTTGTGATCTCATCCCGCGCGGAGGAGCGAGCGAAGCGGATATGCCGGCCCGTCGAAGCCCCGACGCAATTCTGATGCCCGCGCTCTTCGCAGCCTCGCCAAGATGCACCACTAGCGCCGATACTTCACGCTCGTCGGGAACTGGGATATTCTGGCGCTGGATGTTCTGGATGACCCGTTCCAGTCCCATGCCGTATCCGATACCCGGAGTCGGGCGTCCGCCCAGTTCTTCTATCAGGCCGTCATATCGTCCTCCGCCCACTATCGTGACCATCCGGCCCTCTTCGGGAGGGGCGATCTCGAATACGGTGCGTGAGTAGTAGTCGAGTCCACGCACCAGGCGACGCTCTACCTGGTAGTCTAGTCCTATTTCGGTCAGGTAGGCCCTGAGGTTGTCCCAGTGATCCTGGCATTCCGGGCACAGGTGGTCGGAACTTACAGGCGCGTTCTCGATCAGAGGCTGGCACTGCTGGTTCTTGCAGTCCAGGAGTCTCAGCGGATTGCGTTCCAGTCGCCGGGTACAGTCCTCACAGACCTCATCGCTGTGCGCGGCGTAGTAGGAACGGAGTTCTTCGAGATAGACTGGCCTGCACACCTTGTCGCCGATGGAGTTTATGGAGAGTGAAAGGTCCGAAAGTCCCACGGACTCCAGGTATCTCCACCCGACTTCGATCACTTCCGCGTCCACGCTTGCGTCGGCCTCGCCGATGACCTCGATGCCGAATTGAGTATGCTGCCTGTACCGCCCGGACTGCGGTCGCTCGTACCTGAAGACCGGGCAGATGTAGAACACCTTTATCGGCTGTGGCAAGTTCTGCATACCGTGTTGCAGATACGCGCGGCACACGGGCGCAGTCCCCTCAGCCCGCAGGGTCAGTGTATCCCCACCCCTGTCGTCGAAAGTGTAGGTCTCCTTCTCGACGATGTCGGTCGTAGAGCCGACTCCGCGCTCGAACAGTCGGGCGTCCTCGAACATAGGTGTGTCTATTCTCTGGAAGCCGAACCTGGACGCGACTTCCGTCGCCTTGTGACGCACAAAGTTCCAATACTTCTGGTCTTCTGGAAGTATGTCCACAGTTCCACGAGGGGTCTGAAATTGCACGGTACGACTCCTTGCGCATCTGACTTATTTCTACGAGTGTACTATAATCGAGTTATCATCCTATGCGACAGGGGCCGATTATGCTTGAATCCCTAATGTCCAAAGCCCAGGAATACACCCCAACGGATAAGCTCGATGTGATCGAGAAGGCTTACTTTTACGCAGAAGATGCGCATAAGGGCCAGATGCGCAAGTCCGGAGATCCCTTTATCACGCATCCGCTCGAGACTGCTATCGTGCTTGCGGACCTCAAGCTGGATGCCGACGCCCTGGCGGCAGCCCTGCTGCATGACGTCGTCGAGGACAGCGACGATATTCTCGTGCAGGATATTCAGGATCAATTTGGAGAGGATATCGCGCGACTGGTTGATGGTGTAACCAAGCTGACCGAGGCCGAGCTTGTGGCGTCCGGCAGAAACACGGATGCCTTAGCGGGACATACGCAGGCGGAGACCATTCGCAAGATGATGATGGCAATGGCGCGCGACATTCGCGTAGTCCTCATTAAGCTGGCGGACCGTCTCCACAATATGAGAACGATAGGATTTCTGTCGCCTGACAAACGCATAGAGAAGGCCCAGGAGACGCTCCACATATATGCGCCTCTCGCGCACAGGCTCGGCATCTGGGAAATGAAGTGGCAGCTGGAGGACCTGTCTTTTCAGCAGACGCATCCGCAGGAATACAAGGCGATCTCCAAACGGCTGAACTTCAAGCGCCAGGTTCGAGAGGCATATATCAACAACGCGAGGGACGTTCTTCAGAGTGAGATGGACAAGGCCCAGATATATGCCGAGGTAGTCGGCAGACCCAAGCACATATACTCTATCTACAACAAGATTGCCAGATACGAGTCGCAGAACAAGACCGTGGACGACATACACGACCTGTTCGCGCTGCGAGTACTCGTGAACAATATACAGGACTGCTACACCGCTTTGGGAACTATTCACACGCTGTGGCGACCCGTGCGAGGCGAGTTCGATGACTATATTGCCAACCCCAAGGACAATTTGTACCAGTCCATTCACACCACCGTTATCGCAGAAGAGGGTCACCCGGTGGAGATTCAGATCCGCACGCATGAGATGCACCACATAGCGGAATATGGCGTAGCCGCGCACTGGCTGTACAAGGAAGGCAAGCCCGCCGATGAATCATTCGAGCAGAAGATGGTCAGAGTGCGGCAGGTCGTGGAATGGCAGAGGGACTTGTCGGAGGACTTCGTTGGATCTCTGCGAACCGACATCTTCCGGAACCAGGTATTCGTCTATACGCCGATAGGGGAGTTGAAGGAACTCCCCGAGGGCTCGACGCCTCTGGATTTCGCATTCTCCATACACACAGACCTCATTTTCAGGTGTATCGGCGCCAAGGTGAACGGCAAGCTCGTACCGCTGACCTACCAGTTGCAGAATGGAGATACCTGCCAGATTCTCACCTCCAAGACGGTCAGAGGACCCAGCCTGGACTGGCTGAACGAGGACCTGGGCTATGTCAAGACTGCGTCGGCGCGCGCGAAGGTGCGTCAGTGGTTCAGGCGACAGGAACGCTCCGTAAATATCCAGAGGGGCCGCGATCTCTACCAGCGGCATATCCGACGATTGACCAGCCTTCAGGACGACCGTGTAGCGGCCATTATGGGAATAGCCAGCCTAGACAGCTTCCTTGCCGCTCTAGGTAACGGGTCTATATCCGTCGGACAGGTCGTGAACAAGCTCAGCAGGCGCGAAGAAGAGGCTGAAGCCGAGGTTCGACACCAGCAGGAACTTGGCCTGCCCATCAACCCCAGTGCCGGAATCCAGGTACTGGGTGTGGGCGACCTACTTACTTCGATGGCGCGATGCTGCAACCCCATCAGCGGAGATGAAATTATCGGTTACATAACCAGGGTCAAGGGTGTAACTGTCCACAGGCGGAACTGCCCCAACATCGTCAACGAGGATGAACCGGAGCGACTCGTCGCCGTAAGCTGGGGCAAGACCGAGGTCAAGTACCCGGTTAGGATTCAGGTCAGGTCCATGGACCGAGTGGGCCTTTTGAGGGACGTGACTTCGCTAGTCTCCGGCGAGAACGTGAATATCGCTTCGTGTGTGTCCGAAGAGTACGACGACGTTTCGATCATTACTCTCACGGTCCATGTCAGTGGCATAGACCAGCTCAGCAGGCTCTTCTTCAAGCTCGAGTCGGTCAACGGCGTTACGAGCGTTACTCGAAGCAATTTATAATTGTGCGGTAAACCTGCTAGAATAGACTTTTGTTCAGATAAATTCTTAGATGGAGTAGCCTAATTGCCAGCGCCAAAGTCAGATAGAGCATCCCGGGGCCGATACGAGCGCAAGAATCCACTGCGGACCCGCGCCCGAACATTCGTAAAGTCGGCGCGCCGAGATATTGAAGAAGGAAACTTGGACGCGGCGGAACAATCCGTCCGCAACGCGGTCATCGCGCTCGACAAGGCGGCCGCCAAGGGCGCTCTGCACCCGAAGAACGTCGCCCGACGCAAGTCTCGCATAATGAGTCAGCTAAGCCGGACTCGAAACTCCTAGTTCCGGAAAGCCGATGCGCGGGCCCTTTCGGTAGAATCCCGGGTTTTGCCGTACTGATTCCTGAGCGTGTTCGCGTTCTAGTCTGGACAATGAACCAGGGAATTGTTTTGACATACCCGATGTTACGTATCTAAAATCTTGCCAAGATATGAAAGAGAATTCGAGAGTTGATTAGATGCTCAAAATCCGACTAAGAAGAACCGGGGCTCGAAATCAGCCGAGCTACAGGGTGGTGGTCGCCGATTCCAGGGCCGCCCGCGATGGCGCCTTTGTTGACTATCTCGGTCACTACAATCCGCGTACTGAGCCGCCCACGCTGTCAATAGACCAGGAAAAGGCTCAGAAGTGGATCCGACAGGGCGCCCAGCCCACGGACTCGGTAAAGCAGCTCCTCAGGACTCTTGATGCAATGGAGAAGTCCGAAGACGAATGAAAGAACTCGTCGAATTCATAGCCAGATCCATAACCTCCCAGCCTGACGAGGTTCGCGTCACCGAGGAAGAAGACGAGGATGGCCGAGTCATACTCAGGCTGGAAGTCGCTCCGGAGGACAAAGGCAAGGTAATCGGTCGTCAGGGCCGGGTGGCGCAATCCATGAGAGTTCTGCTGAGAGTCGCCGCCGTAAAGCAAGGCGCTCACGCCACGCTGGAGATCGTCTGAATATCCGGCGCAAGAGCAACAAGCCCTCCAGAACACCGGAGCCGCCGCCCGATCACGTGGCGGTGGGGCAGATTACGGGCGCATGGGGTATCAGAGGACACGTCAGGGTGCAGCCCCAGACCGACTTCGCCGAACGCTTCGCCGCCGGTTCCACCCTCTACGTTGACGGAGTTGCCGCGACAGTCACCTCGACTCGCCCGAACAAAGGAGGATACATCGTTCTCCTGGATTCCGTGCCGGACAGGAATGCGGCCGAGGCTCTCCGGGGCGCGCTGCTCACGGTCCTGGAGCAAGAGCTCGCAGAACTACCCCAAGACACGTTCTACCACTTCCAACTGGTTGATATGGACGTGTACTCGGATGAAGATGAGTACCTGGGACAGGTAGCCGAAATTATCGAAACTCCCGGAAACGACGTTTATATAGTCCGCAAGCCGAACGAGCGCGATCTGCTTCTACCCGCAATCAAGGATGTCGTGCTGGACGTGGACACCGACTCAGCCCGCATGACCGTCCATCTGCTGCCCGGTCTGCGCTAGTACCGTATCCAGATGGTTTCGACACACTCAGACTGGCCCCGGCCCCTGGATTCCCGCCTTCGAGGGAATGACGATTGGGCACTTGACTATGTCATATTCACGTGGATTTGGTACTAGGCGGCTTGGACCAGTAAGCGCGAATCCCCTGGATTGCTGGTAAACTGTACTTGGGTTAAGGAGACTGGTCGAGAGGTGAAGGGACTAACTCCAATCTATGTCACAGTGTTCTCAGGCGTCCTTGCCTGTGTGATGTTCTGTCTTTCCACCTACATCGGTATCACAGACCGTTTGCCGTTCGATCCCCGCTTGTGGCCCGGCCCCGACGACGCAAACTCTCAGTCCCAGATGCTGTGGGTACTGGCAGCCATTCCCGGGGCCTTCTTCTTTCTGATGGTGACCCGACACGGTGTGTTCGACAACATCAGAATCCCGCCGGTGTTCAGCAACATTCGGTCGGGAATCCCGCTGAATCGGGTAACGGCGCTGGTCTGGGCGGCGCTCATCGTACTCGGGTCGGGGAGTTGCGCGGCAAACATAGCCGTACAGGTCGCGGACCGATATCTGAACCCGTCCTGCTTCTACCAATCGCCCTGCTAGGCAGGCTGTCGGACTGGTCAGCGTCCTCAATCTATTTGCCTGAGTCTAGGATCGAGTCTGTCCCTGATCCAGTCGCCCAGGAAGTTCATCGCTATTACGGTCAGCAAAATGGCCAGACCGGGGAAGAAGGCCACCCACCATGCGTCGGTCAGAAAGTCCCTGCCCGATGAGACCATCGCCCCCCACGCTGGCGTGGGCGGCGGAATGCCGGCGCCCAGGAAACTCAGCACGGACTCTGCGAGAATCACGCTTCCCACGTTCAGAGACGCGATCACTATCAATATGTGGACGACGCCTGGGAATATGTGTCGCGTGATGATCCTGAAGTGGGATGCCCCCGCGACCCTTGCCAGGGCGATGTAGTCCAATTCTCTTATCGTCAGAACTTGGGCGCGGACCTGTCTCGTGTATCCGGACCATGTGAACAGCACAAGGACACCGACGATTATCCCGAATCCCTGGCCGAATACTACGACCACTATCAGAGCGATCATTATCACCGGGATTGCCAGTGATATGTCCACGAAACGCATTATCAGTTCGTCCACGAATCCGCCGACATAACCCGATATCAGGCCGAGCGTTGTCCCAATAACCAGTCCGGTCGAGACTGAGGCGAGCGCGATAATGAGCGAAATCCGCGAGCCGTGGATGATTCTGCTCAGCAGATCGCGTCCGAGATTGTCGGCTCCGAGTATGTGCTTTGAAGTACCTTCTTCGTACCATATCGGCGGCACGTTTCGCGACCATATTGAAGACTCTATGGGATCGTGTGGCGCTATGACGTCTGCGAAGATAGCGCAAATAACCAGGATGACGATTATCAGAACCGGAATTATGGGCCATCGTCTCAGATACCAGAAGAACTGGGCTACCGGTCTCCGTGGCTGCAAAACGGCTTCGGTCATGAAAGTCTGATCCTAGGGTCAATGATGGCGTAGAGAATGTCGATTACAAAATTCACGGAAACATAAATGAAGGTGAACATAAACACGCAGCCCGTCAGCACCGGGAAGTCGTTGTTATAGACCGCGTTGATGGCCAGTCGGCCGAGTCCGGGCCATGCAAATACCGTTTCCGTCAGAACCGACCCCGTAATCAGCGCCGCGATGTTTATTCCCGCGAAGGTAAGAGGCGCAATAAGAGCATTTCGAAAAGCGTGCTTCCAGACTATGGCACTTTGTGAAACTCCCTTTGCGCGGGCCAGCTTGATGAACTCCGAGTCCAGGATTTCAAGGACAGAGGTTCGCACTAGCCTGATGTTGGCTGATACAAACAGCCAACTGATCGTTATGGTGGGGAGCACGAAATTGCTGACGGCGAATCCCTCGCCTTTTGTTGCGCTTGGAAGCCACTGCAAGTTCGCGGCGAATATGAGAATGAGAATAATTCCCAGCCAGAATGGCGGCGCGGCCTGGCCCAGAAGCGCGAATCCGCGCGCGAACAGGTCCCAAATGCTGCCTCGCTTAACCGCAGACAGGATGCCCAGCGGAACGCCTACCACACCCGCGAAAATGAACGCTGTCACACCGAGTTGCAGTGTGTTGAATATTCTCTGGCCTATGAGTTCGGTGACCTTCCTGCCGTTATAGACCGAAGTGCCCCAGTCTCCCTGGAGCGCTCGTCCAAGCCAGATTGCGTACTGGAATGCAAGTGGCTTATCCAAGTGCATCTCTACGCCGAGCGCGTCCCACTGTTCCTGGCTGAAGCGTCCTTGCGCCAGGTATAGATATCGCGGGTCTCCGAGGGCGCGGGAAAGCCCAAACACGATGAACGTAGCCCCGATGAGAGCTACTATCGAGAATACGATTCTTCTGGTCAGGAACGTGCGCACTCCGATTGAGCTCCCGGGTTATTGGTCAAGGAATTGCCCCGGCGTACCATTGCGGGCGTGCCGGGGCAAGGTTCAGCTAAAGTCTGGGCTATTCGCCTGTTATGTATTCCAGGTTGTTGATCGGGGAATACCTGTCGAGAGGCCAATTCTTAACTGTCTCGGCCCTGAATGTGAACAGGCCGGGAACGGACGCTATGGCTGTCAGGTACATCTGCTCGTGCGCATAGTCTATGATCTCCTCGTTGATCATGGCGACCTCGGCTTCGTCGTCCGTTGCCTGCGCCTTGAAGTAGAGATCATATAGCTGCGGGTCTTCGAGACCCGGATTCGCGCCCGACTCGACCTGTGTCCACAGGGGAGCGCGAGGCAGGTCCATCGGGTCGTCAGCGCCCGGATTTACGAACAGCCACGGGTAGTTTAGGGTACGCTCTACCAATCTGGGCCTGTGGGCGGTGTAGGCCATGTTGAACACTTCGGGTTCCAAGCCGATATTGCGCCACATCTCTGCCACGGCCTCGCCGATTTCGGGGACGACCACGCTGTCGGGAGGAATATAGAACGGGAAGCTGAATCCTTCCTCCACTCCGATCTCCGCCAGCATAGCTTTCGCCTGTTCGGGGTCGAATTCAATCCGCCAACGCTCGTTCCAGCCGTCGAGTCCTGGGCGCGGAGCGTACATCGCGTAATTGGGCTCTCCAAGTCCGCCCAGCATTACCTGGTTGATGGCCTCACGGTCTATCGCCATGGCCAGGGCCGTGCGGAATTTCCTTGCGTTTTCCAGGCTTGTCGGGTCACTGGGGTCGCCGATCCAGGGATGGTCTGCGTCAGGCGTGAAACCCTCCCTGCTGACCGGGTCGCCGCTCACCGGCGACTCGGAATGGTAGTAGTTCCCCGCGAACCAGATACCGTGTCCCAACGAACCGCCGTGAGGCAGCGTTGACGCTCCGTGGTTCTCGAGGAGGTCTGCGATATCCTTAACCGGAATCTGCGCGATGTCTGCTTCGCCCGTCCGCATCATAGACACGCGGGTGGCGTTTTCGGGGACCTCAAGCACTCTGAGCTTGGAGTAGTAAGGAGTAACCCGCCAGTGGTCCTGGACGGCTTCAGCGTCGATCTTGTCGCCCTCGATCCACTCCATCACTTCGTATGGGCCGGTGGCTACCAAGGTGTTTGCCGCTTCGTCGGGGCCCTTGTCGTCATAAACTTTCTTGCTGAAGATCACCAATGGGCTTCGGGCGATGTAGTCCGTCCATACGGCCTGGAATTCCTGTACCACAAGCCTTACGGTCTGATCGTCTATGACCTCGGCATCCTTATAGACGACCGAGATCTCGCCGGCGTCGTCCCATCTGCTTTCAGGATTCGTCGTCACGTTGGCGTCGTTGTAGCTATACACCACATCGTCGGCGGTCATTTTGCCCCAGCCCTGGTGAAATTCAACGTCGTCCCTCAGATTGACGATCACTTCGCTTTGGTCTTCAGACATCTCCCAACCGGTAGATAACATTGGCTGAGTGGGCTTGTAGTCCTCGTCCACGGTACCCAGCCGCTCTGCGAAACCGTATCCAAACAGGAATGTGCTCGAGGGCCACGGCAGCTTGCCGTTCCTGAACACAGGCGCGCCCGTAGCTTTCAGCACTACCGTTAGCGTGTCGCTCTTTTCCATTGCTTCCGGGGCCGGCTGAGCGGGCGCGGGAGCCGACGTTGGCGCGGGCGCGGGAGCCGGCGCCGTGGTGGCGGCCGGCGCAGGCTGGGCCGGAGCGGGCTGTGATGGAGCAGGTTCTTCTTCGGATGTACACGCGCCAAACATCAATGAAATCATGAGCAACGCGATGATGAACAGTGAAATCTTCGGCAGATGCGAAAACTTAGAAATGCAGTTGCGAGAAGTAAACACGAGACCCCCTCCATCGTCTCAGAATAGAGCACATCCAGACAGTCGTTACTTCTGACGCTAGCGATGTATGCGTGTCAGACCATGTTGTTTCTTGGACGCCCACGGGCGGCCCAAGCATATGCGACCTACGCTCGACTTTAGGATGTGCTTCAGCGTCCTCGATAACGGAATACTATGCCAATAAATTGGGACTGTCAACGCTTTCAGGAATAGTTGATCAATAGTTGAAGATCGTCCGTAAGCGTTAGTAGCCATGTCGAGGTGGTTGATTGTAGGAGTTGGCGCACTTTGAGTTTCACGCCTAATCGCCGTCGCAACATGCCGTGGGCGCGTTAGGCGCGCCTTGGAAGGCCCTGTTTCCCTAGATACGGAGATGTATGCCTTTAGCCCGACACAGCCATAACGGAATTACGCCTACCCCAGCAGGAATTCTTTCACCAGCCGCACGAACTCCTCCGGCTGCTCGATCTCCGGCCTGTGTCCGCAGTTGTCTATGATGTCGAGTCGCGAGCCCGGAATTGACTCGTGGTACACATGGCTCGCGCTCAGGGGCACGATGGCGTTCTCTCTTCCCCATATGATCTGAGTTGGAAGACTCTTCAGCCTGCTCAAGAGGTTGGGAAGCGCACGATAGTACATGTACGGACGCCACGCCAGCCGACAGGACTGCTCCCTGGCTACCTCCCACTGCTCGGCTTGCTCGGGAGTCGGCTCTTCGGGGCATATCGTCTCGAATTCAGGCGTGTTCTCGGGATCCAGAAAGCCCTCGGTGAGGAATTCCTTGGCCACTACGAGGAACATGTCGAATATCTCGCCGGAGGGCGGCTTGATTCCCATCGGGTTGACCAGGACCAGCTTGTTGAAGCGGTCCGGGTGCATAGTCGCCATCTCGGCAGCCATCCATCCCCCGAACGAAAAGCCCAACAGGTCGGGCTTGTCGAAATCCATGTCGTCAAGCGCTTCCAGGTACCATCCGGCCATGTCACGCATATTCATGATCCAGTCCAGATAGGGAGTGTTCGCGTACCCTGGGTGTGCAGGCGCGGTGACCGAGAAATCCTGAGCTAGCGACTCGTGAAAGTTCATCCAGCCGGGTGGCCCCATCTCGTCGTGCAGCACGATCAGGGGGCGTCCGCCGCCGCCCTTGACGACCTGCACTGTTGTTCCCGCCGCTTCAACCGTTTCTTCCGTCCATGTCTGAGTGGCCGTTGTCACGTCTCGTCTCCTCCGATTTAGGGTATCGCGGCAATCTCATGCCGCTATGATTTCCTGCTTGATGATGAGTTGTAGCTTGATAGTTTCGGGAGCGCCTTCATCAAAATGGCAGAGTATGGCGTCCCGGACCATATATTTGAGGTCGTCCCAGTCATCTCCTTGTGTAAATATGCCGTATCCCTCGGCGGCTGTGTAGTATCCTCCATCCTCGTCTTCATACACGTTGAACGTTATCTCTTTAGGAGCTACCAGCGGCATGGCTTCTCTCCACACAAACTATTCTGCGGCGCATTATAGTACACTCTACGCGTCAAGCGCGGATTAGCCAATACAGGAGATGATCTCAAGATGGGCGACGTAGGAATAATGGGACTAAGGCCGCCGGGCAGCGACTGGAAGTACACGCGGGAGCTCGCCAAGCTCGCAGACGAGCTTGGGTATAGCTGCATTACGATGGGCGAATCGTGGGCCGAAGACGCCTTGACCTCGCTTGCCCAATTAGGAGCGGTTACGTCGCGCATCAGGATAGGCACCAGCATCGTCCCCATATTTGCGCGGTCGCCCTCGAACCTTGCGATGACCGCGCTCAACATGGACGTCATGACCGAGGGCCGCTTCTTCCTGGGACTTGGAGCCAGCGGCAGGCTGGTAATAGAGGACTTTCACGGCGAGGAGTTCCGTAAGCCGCTGACCCGTATGCGAGAGTACATAGACATCATCCGCAAGGCGATGCGCGGTGAGCGTCTCGACCACGACGGCGAATTCTTCCAGACCCAGCGATTCAGAATCCGGTTCAAGCCGTACAGGGATAATCTGCCCATATACATCGCGTCCCTGAGTCCCCCGAGCCTGCGAATGACTGGTGAACTGGCGGATGGCTGGCTTCCCATCTTCCTGGCCCCCTCCCGTATGGGACCGTCGCTTTCCGCAATTCAGGAGGGCGCCGAGTTCGCCGGCCGGTCCCTCGATGACATCGCCATCTCGCCTCAGGTCTCGGTCTATGTGACCGACGACATCCCCGCGGCGCGCGACCGCGAACGTCCGCACATCGCTTTCTACATTGGCGGAATGGGCGTCTTCTATCATCAGTACATGCACCGCATCGGCTTCGGCGAAGAGTCAGACATGATTCGTGAGGCGTACCTCTCAAGAGACCGGGAGAGGGCGGCAAGTCTCGTCACCGACGAAATGGTTGACGAAATGACCATCATCGGCGACCCTGGCCAGTGCCGCGATCAGATGCAGAAGTACTTCGAGTCCGGCGTTGACGAGATCCGGCTCGTCCTCAACGAGCCCGACAAGGAATCCTACGTCGCCACGATGGAGGCACTCGCCCCGGACGGCTGAACCATTGCCCCGATAGGCCCTGCCGAGGGATGCTCGTGCGGGGCTACCACTCGGCAGTTCGATCATCCCGTATATCCATATATCCTGTAAATCCTGATTCAGACAGACGTCTGACGCTCATCCTATGGCAGACCCCCACACAAAACAGGCTGATGGAGCGCGACCCTCGCGCGACTCACCGGCTGGAGATTCCACAGCCCGTGTCCGTGGTGGAAGGCGACGACCGAGACACGTAACCAGAGACCTGACCAAGGGCAGCATTCCGCGCAACCTCTGGTACCTTTCCTGGCCCCAGATAGCCGAGAGTTTCCTGAGCGTAGTTGACCAACTGGCCGATCTCGTGTGGGCGGGTCGGGTCGGATTTCAGGCCATCGCTGGGTTTGGAATTGCCCAAACCTACCTCATGCTGATGATGACCGCCCGTATGGGACTGGACGCCGGAATGCGCTCTATGATCTCTCGCGCCGTGGGCGCGCGCCGCGTCTCCCGCGCCAACCACGTTATGCTTCAGGCCCTCACCCTGTCGCTTGCGTACTCGATTGTGCTGGTGGTCATCGGCATGATTCTGACCGAGCCGCTCCTACGGCTCTTGGGAATCGGAGATGAAGTCGTCAGGCAGGCCGCGGGCTACATGCGATTCCAGTTCGTTGCGATGTCTATGATGGGACTGCAGCGACTGACTGCGGGCGGCCTCCAGGCCTCCGGGGACAGCATCACGCCCCTCAAGGCGGCCTCGGTATCCAGGATACTGCACCTCGTCCTCAGCCCATTTCTCATCTTTGGCTGGTGGTGGTTCCCGACGCTGGAACTCGCGGGCGCGGGCGCTGCCAACCTGATCGCCCAAACCGTAGGCATGGGCATGAACATGAGCGCTCTCATTCGCGGCACGTCCAGGCTCAGGCTGAGTCTTAGAGGGTACTACGTGGACTATCCCATGATCTGGAGCATCCTGAAGATAGGGATACCCGCGTCGGTTACCGGAGCGCAGCGGGCGATTTCCCAGCTCATAGTCGTCTTCATTGTAGCGCCGTTCGGGGCCGGCGCTCTCGCTGCCTTCGCGCTGTCTCGCCGGGCCGAGAACACGGTCAACCACGCCAGCCGAGGTATGGGACGCGCCGCCGGCGCGCTCGCGGGACAGAACCTGGGAGCCGGATACACGGGCAGGGCGAAACAGTCTCTCGTGTGGGCCCTCGTCTATGCCGGAGGCGCCAGCCTGGTAGTTTCCGCCATCTTCCTGATATTCCCGGATCCGATTGCGCGATTCTTCAACTCAGATCCCGAATTCGTGGCGCAGGCGGCTGTCTGGCTCCAGATACTCGCCGTTGGATACCTTTCCATGAACGCGGTCCAAGTTTATACGCAGGGGTTCAACACCACCGGGGACACATTCGCGCCTATGGTAATCATGCTTTCGACGATGTGGCTCGTCGAACTGCCGCTCGCGTTCATACTATCTCAGTACACCGGCCTGGCCGAGTACGGCGTCCCCTGGGCGATAGTGATAGGCATGACCCTTAGAGCTGTGGCGTACACTGTACATTTCTTGCGGGGCACGTGGCTGCGAACGGGCCTGTAAACCACCCCAGATCGCCACCGCGCCTAGTACTGTATCTAGCTGATTTTGACATATTCAGTCCGCGCCCAGCCCCTGGATTCCCGCCTTCGGGGGAATGACGATTGGGCACTTAGGTATGTCATATTCACATGAACTTAGCGCTAGTCGCTGCACCAAGGCAATTTCACGTATGCGACGCCATTATGTGTCCAGCCGGAGAGACCTTCGATGGGGCCATACATCGTGGTATGACCGAAGTAATCTATGTCCTTCAGCGATGCAGGCACGCAGCCGGTCAGATTGTTCAGATATAGCTCCAGCACTCTTAGCTCGGGAAGTTCTCCCAACTCCTTCGGTATCTCACCTGTCAAACGGTTGGTGCGAATAAGCAGCCTTCTCAGGCTGGAGAGTTTGCCCAACGACTTCGGTATCTGGCCGCTCAATTGGTTGTGATAAAGGATCAGCGTTCTTAGGTTGGAGAGTTTGCCCAACTGCTTTGGTATTTTGCCCGTCAGCCGGTTTCCGCCGAGATTCACGCCTTCAAGATTGGAGAGATTACCCAACTGCGGCGGGATGCGGCCAGTCAGGTTGTTGCTGTTCAGCTCCAGATATCTTAGATTGGGGAGATTGCCCAGTTGCTTCGGTATCGTGCCGCTCAATTCGTTGTAATAGAGTACCAAGTATGTAAGCTCCGAAAGATTGCCCAACTGCTTCGGTATCTTGCCTTTCAGCTTGCCGCTCGAATCACGGCCGTCAAGCCAAAGTTGCGTCACGCGAGGCGGCGACCCGCCGAGAGTGACACCGTCCCACTGTCCAATAGGAACTTTGCCCGACCAGTTGAGTTCTCTGCCGCCGCTGCCTTGCAAGGTTTTCTTGGCTTTGAGCAGCGCGGCGCAGTCCGATACCAGTCCTTGATTGGTCGTCGCGCCCAGCACCGACACTGCGCCGTTGTACGCGCACTTCTGGCGGTTCGTATCGGCAAGAGCCGTGCCGCTTGGCGAAATGAACAGCATCGCCGCGCCCAGCAGCGCGAGCGCCAGACCCGCGAGAGCCGTTCTCATCCGTATGGCTTCGATTCGTCCGGTCATCTCGGTTCACTCCTATTTAGACTGAACTACATGAGCCGTCCCGCGCTCAACTGCACCAGGGCAACTTATGGAACGGATACTGTATCTCGCCTTTCTCATATTTCCCCCATAGCTCATCAAAGGAGAGTCTATTTGAGTTATCCTTGTACATCAGACGAGGCTTTGAAGCATCTATATGATTGAAGTATTCAAAATTCCGCAGCGACTTAGGCACGCAGCCGGTAAGATTGTTGAAATGAAGCTCCAATACCTTGAGCTTGGGGTGTTCTCCCAGTCCCGACGGAATCTCGCCGGTGAATTGATTTCTGCGGAGGTGCAGGTATTCAAGGTTGGAGAGGTCGCCAAACCACTTCGGTATCTTGCCTGTCAACCGGTTGTGGCTCAGCCCCAGATCCGAGACGTTGGAGAGATTGCCCAGGCGCTTCGGGATTCTACCTCGCAGTTCGTTGCCGCCGAGAAGTAGCTGTCTGACCTGGGAAAGGTCGCCCAACTCAGGCGGTATCTTGCCGCCCAGATTGTTGCCCATGAGGTCCAACACTCTGAGGCGGGAAAGCTCGCCCAGCCGCTTCGGGATTCTGCCTCGCAACTGATTGTAGTCCAGGTGCAGTTCTCTGAGTTCGGAGAGGTCCGCCAGCCGACTCGGTATTTTGCCCTTTAGCCCGAAGCCTCTAAGATAGATGCCCGTCACGCGATTCGACGGCCCCCCAGGACTCCCATATCCCCGGTACCAATACTTGACCTGTGATGTTGAGCCGCCACCGCCGGCAATCCTCTCCCACTGGCTCATCGGGAGCGAGGACGACCAGTTGAGTTTCCCGCCGTTCTTGCCTTCCAGGACTTTCTTGGAGTCGAGCAGCGCGGAGCAGTCCGACACGAGGCCCGGATTGCTCGCCGCGTCCGCCACGGCGCCGTCGCTCGCGCACTTCTCCTGGTTGGTATCCGCGAACGCCACGCCATCCGGCAAGGCGAACAGCGTCACCGCGCCCAGCAGCGCGAGCGTCAGACCCGCAAGGACGGTTCTTACCCATCCGGCCTCGATTCGTCGGGTCATCTCGGTTCACCTCTTCGCCGCTATGTCTATATTGGGAAACATAAGCGCCTCACATCCATGCGACGCTCAGCGATGCCATTGCCGCGCTCAACTGCACCAGGGCAACGAATATGACCAATAACCGGGAGGGGGCGGGTTATCGTGATCGTACATCGCTGTATGCCCGAAATATTCGATGTTCTTCAGCGATACAGGCACACAGCCGGTCAGTTTGTTCTTGTAGAGCTCCAGCTTTCTTAGCTTGGGAAGTTCTCCCAACGACTTCGGTATCTCGCCCGTCAAACGGTTGGTGCGCAGAAACAGCACCTCAAGGTCGGTGAGCTTGCCCAACGACTTCGGTATCTTGCCACTCAACTGGTTGTGACTGATAATCAGGTATTTGAGATTGGAGAGGTCGCCTAACCCCTTCGGTATCTTGCCCGTCAAATTGTTGCCTTCGAGATCCAGCGCTATGAGTTCGGTGAGGTTGCCCAACTGCGGCCGGATTCTGCCGCGCAACTCGTTGTCGAAGAGGTCCAATTCTCTTAGCTCCGAGAGATCGGCCAAACGCTTGGGTATCTTGCCCCTGAGCTTCTTAGAGCCGGCTTCGCTGCTTCTGCTGTTGAGGTCAAGGTCAGTCACGCGATTCGGCAGCCCACTATGATTGACACCGCCGAACCCGTAGAAGTCACCGATCCCAACGCCCTCCCACTGGCTCATCGGGAGTGAGGACGACCAGTTGAGTTTCCTGCCGTCCTTGCCTTTGCCCTGCAAGACTTTCTTGGAATCGAGAAGCGTGGCGCAGTCCGATACGAGGCCCGGATTGTTCGCCGCGTCCGCCACGGCGCCGTCGCTCGCGCACTTCTCGCGGTTAGTATCCGCGAATGCGACGCCATCCGGCGAGATGAACAGCGTCAGTGCCCCAATCAGCGCGAGTGTCAGACCCGCAAGGACGGTTCTCATCCGTGTGGCTTCGATTCGTCGGGTCATCTCGGTTCTCCTCACCTAGTCCGCATTAGCTGTTCCGCTATTAGCCGATACACAACGGATGTACCATTCACCGCCCGCTCGCTTCTCCATAGTTAGCCATCCCAGGGTAAAGGTCGCGTTGCGAAGTGTTGTGCATCTGGCAAATAACCAGCATCGGTAACGTACCTGTGCCACGCCATTGCTAAGAATCTCGACCGAATTGTGCCAAGTCGAACCGGGGCCATTGCACTGATCTCCGGCATACATTGACTGCCCTACCGCGCAGGCGCCACCTCTGGTCGCCTGCCTTTGCGGTTGCGCCGCCGGTGGAGCTTCTGCGGGTGTAGGCGGTGACGATTGGACGACCGCCTTCTTGACGGCTACCCGGAGTACGGTATCCCGGCTGGCGTACTCTCCCGTCCGGTCGCTGGCCGTAACCGTCAAGTGGACAAACCTACTGGAGACAGGAGTGCCATCGTATATTACTCGACCGCTCCTTTTGCCGATCTTGAACGCTGAGTTGCCACTGATCGAGTATCTGATACTTTGTTGGTCGGTTCCGCTTGCCCTGACCCTGGTAACATTCTTATCTTCGGTCCCCGACCTCACCTTCCCCCTAAGTGGCGTGTTGTCGAAACTCAGAGTCTTGTCCGAAGCCTCGGCGACATTCGGAGCCGACATCACTCCGGTCAGCGCGATGAGCAGCGCAAGTGAGAGAACCGCCAACGAGCCTTTCAGTAGGTGTTTTGGTAACTTCATTGCTATGATCCTCCTTCATCGGCGAACGTTCATAGACCGCAGCTTCCGGCGACTTTATGGGACGCTCGTTATGGTCCACTTCCCTTGCCGCAATCCGACGCCAAGACCGTTCACAGTCAAGGTGCCGCCAAGAACGCACATAGTGTGCTCACGTCCGCTAAACAGAGTGCTTTGATTACATGCCTGGCCGTTGCTCTTGACAACCACCATCCTGCAGGAATTAGACGCGACGCAGCTGTCTCCGTTTTCCAGAACCAGCCCTACTGAGCATTCACCGTTGGATTCAGACGGTGTCTTAGACTCCGGCGGATTGGAGTTGACCTGAGCCTGAGTCTGAGCCGCCGGCTTAGGCGTTGGGGTTGGCGTTGGACTCGGCTGAGCCGTTGGCGTTGGCGGTGGCCACGGCTCATCTATAATCGAGTCGCTGGTACTGAAAACGATCACCGAGTTGTTGACCTTAAAGGTATGGCTTACGCTCTCGTACTTGCCCTTGACGTCGCGCGCCGTCACAGTCAACTCGATAGAGGCGCCGCTATCAATCGGACTGCCGTCGTACTTGACGCGGCCCGTCTTCGGGGTGACGCTGAACGCGGAGTCGCCGCTGATGGAGTAGCGGATGCGCTTCTGGTTGTTGATTCCGCTCGCTCTGATCTTGACCACGTTCTTGTCGGCGGTCCCGGAGGTCACGCTGACCTCCGTAGGCGGATCATCGAAACTGAGCGATTTGCCCTGAGCCTCCGCGGTATCCTGAACCGCGAAGGCGCCGGACAGCGCGATGAGAAGCGCGAGCGACAACCCCGCGAGCGTCGTCATCAACCATCTGGTTTCGATTCGTCGGGTCATCTCGGTTTACCTCCTATTCTCATCACTTGATGGGAGAAGAGCCTGCCCCTGCGCGGACAGAGGCAGGGGATAAGATGCGGATTGGGATTACACCCATCCTCCGGCTATTCTGCGCACCACGGCAATCTCTTGTCCTTCGACACTTGGGGTGTTCCGCGCAGCGCCCTTGGCAGGCAGCCTTTCAGATTGTTTTTCGAGAGGTCCAGAGACTCGAGATTGGACAGGTTGCCCAGTTCCGACGGGACATTGCCGCGTAGTCTGTTGTTGTTGAGACCTAGAAACTCGAGTTTGGATAGACTACCCAACTTCGCCGGAATAGCCCCAGTCAGATGGTTTTCACTGAGCCACAGAGACTCGAGATTGGACAGGTTACCCAGTTCCGCCGGGATTTTGCCGCTCAGTCCATTGTCTTGGAGATCCAGATACTGGAGATTGGACAGTCTGCCCAACTGTGGCGGGATTTTGCCGCTCAAGTCGTTGAAATCCAGATCCAGATACTGGAGATTGGACAGTCTGCCCAACTGTGGCGGGATTTTGCCGCTCAAGTCGTTGAAGAATAGATCCAGATACTCCAGATTGGACAGCTGACTTAGTGTAATCGGTATCGTGCCGTTCAGCCCACGCTCACTGAGTTCGAGCCGAGTTACCCGCAACGGAGAGCCTCCCAGCGTCACACCGTCCCACTGCCGCATCGCCAAATCGGCTGCCCAGTTGAGAGGAGCGCTGCCCCGAAGCTGATTTTTAGCCCTGAGCAAGGCTACGCAGTCTTCCACCAGACCGGAGTTGTTTGCCGCATCCGAGACTGCGCCCTGCGATTTACACCCCTGCTTCGCAGCCTTCTTTGGTATGGGCGTAGCTGTGGGCGCTGGGGTGGGGGTGGGCGGCGGCGTGGGCGTGGGCGGAGCGGCGCAATAGGACAATCCCACATGCCCAGGCAGTTCGCGAGCGGACGGAGATCTGATGTTATACAGTTGGAGCAGTTCTCTTGGTATGCACCCGCTCAAGTTGTTGTTCTGGACGTGCAACCTGTGGAAGGAATGGAGACCGCGTTTGAAAGTAGCCAGTTCCTTCGGGATTCTGCCGCTCAGTTCGTTGTCGTTGAGATACAGATATTCGAGCCAGCCCATGCCGCCCAGATCCTTGGGGATGGAGCCGGTGAGTTTGTTGTTGCTGAGGTCCAGGGTTATGAGCCTGTCATGCTTGCTCAGTTCCTTCGGAATGGAGCCGGTGAGTTTGTTGTTGCTGAGGTCCAGAAAACGGAGGGTATCGTATTCGGGGTCCTGCGAGAGGTTGCCCAACTCCTTGGGAATGACGCCGTTCAGCCCACGATTGCTCAAGTCCAAACTCACTATCAGACCGTATCTATCCCCCTTATAGACATCGGAGACACCGTCCCATTTGTGCATCGAAAGGTCGGCCGCCCAGTTGAGCATTGCTGTGCCTCGCAACTTGTCCTTGAGCTTCAGAAGCGTGACGCAGTCGTTCACCAAAACTTGGTTACGCGCCCCTTCATTTGAAGCGCACTGCTGTCGGAGCGTGGAGTCGGCGGTTGCCGTTGCTTGAGAGAGGAGAAAGCCGGCCAGCGCGACCACCATTGCCAGAAATGCCCCGGCGACAATGGATTTCACCCCTCGATTCATTCTATGCGGTTTCATCACCGTTCTCTCCGTTATGTGTTCCGATTGGCTTGTGGCCGGACAGAAGCCGAATGTCCACGGAGCCTAGCGCTGAGCCCCATAGACCGTAGCTGCCGGCCACTTTAGGGGACGCTCGTTATGGTCCAATTCCCGTCCCGCTTTTCAACGGAAATGCCGTTCTTTGTATAGCCAATATACGCGGCGGAATAGCTGCACCGGGCAAAGCCCCCCCAACATCTGAATCGGAAACTTGCGCGCCCTTTCTTATCGACAATAACCTCCGTTGTATTCAGAGCGCAGCGTTCTCCCGCATTCAGAGTCATACCTACTGTGCAAGCTTGCGCTGCGCTCACCTGCACCTGGAGTTTGAAACTGGCGCTCGCATACGCGCCCCTGCGGTCGCGCGCCGTCACGGTCAACTCGATAGAGCCGCTAGCGAGAGAACGGCCATCGTACTTGACGCGGCCCGTCTTCGGGGTGACGCTGAACGCGTAGTTGCCGCTGATGGAGTAACGGATGCGCTTCTGGTTGCTGATTCCGCTCGCTTGAACCTTGACGACGTTCCTGTTGGCGGCCCCAGAGGTCACGCTGACGCTCGTTGGCGGATCATCGAAACTGAGCGAATTGCCCTGAGCCTCGGCGGTATCCGAAACCGCGAAGGCGCCGAATAGGGCAATGAGCAACGCGAGCGCCAACCCCGCAAGAGCCGTTCTCATCCGTATGGTTTCAATTCGTTGGGTCATCTCGGTTCATCTCCTCTTCAGCCTGAGTATGGATATGCGTCCGTCAGCGTCCGACAGTATTCGTATTCGATTTGGGATCTAATTTAGAAGTGAAGGGATTATGGAGTACATTATTCATTGTAGTCAAGTATTTTCAATAACGAAACAGTAACAGTATAGGAGTAACGGTAAGGTAACATTTCCAGACCGCACATGAACGAGCCTCGGGGCGCTAAGACAATTGCAGAAATCCCCCAGCCCTCAATGAGAGGGTGAAAACACACGGCCTCTATCGAGGGCCGGTGTTTATGAGATAGCTTCCAGGAACTGAACGCTCGCTTTGCCCGCCGAATAGAGTAGGTGATAGAATCTCCCCGTGTTCCGACAGCCCGGCCCGGACCTCGTCATACCTACGACAGATGAAAGTGAGCGTTGCATCATGTCCCTTCCCGAACGAATGAAATTCGGCATCTTCATGGCGCCTTTCCACTGGCAGAACGAAAATCCCACGCAGGCATACGAAAGGGACTTCGAGCTTATACAGTGGCTTGATTATCTGGACTTCGACGAGGCATGGATAGGCGAGCATCATAGCGCAGGCTGGGAGACCATCGCCTCGCCGGAACTGTTCATTGCGGCCGCGGCGGAGCGAACCAAGCATATCAAGCTTGGCACAGGCGTCATCAGCCTGCCGTATCACCATCCGCTGATGGTCGCCAACCGCATGGTGCAGCTCGACCACATGACGCGCGGTCGCGCGATGCTGGGTGTAGGGCCCGGCGCGCTAAGCACCGACGCCTATATGCTTGGAATAGACCCGGTGGACCAGCGCCGCCGTATGGACGAGTCCATGGGCATTGTCAAGCGACTGCTCACCGAGAAGGAGCCGATTACGCACGAAAGCTCCTGGTTCACCTTGCGGGAGGCCACGCTGCACCTCCGCCCGTACACTCTGCCGCACTTTCCGATGGCGGTGGCGGCGGCGCAATCGCCGTCGGGCATGGTGCTCGCGGGCAAGTACGGACTCGGCGTTCTGTCCGTCAGCGTCATAAGGGGCGGCTCCTACGCCCGCGACATGAAGGACTTCTGGAAGATAGCGGAAGACACCGCCGAACAGTACGGCAACGTGATGGACCGCAACGAGTGGCGTCTGGTCATCATCGCCTTCCTGGCGGAGACGCGCAAGGAAGCGCTGGACCAGGCGCGCATCGGGGCGGGTCGCTTCCAGCGCGAGTACTTCGAGCAGACTCTCGGCGCCGACGCCACGGACTGCCCCCAAGACAAGATCGTTGACCTCATGGTCGAGCGCGGCGCGTGGTGCGTCGGCACGCCGGACGACATGATCGAGATGATACACCGGCTGGACGAATCGAGCGGCGGGTTCGGCGGACTGCTGATACAGGCGACCGAGTTCGGCACGAGACAGCAGGTGCTTCACAGCTACGAGTTGATGTCGCGCTATGTGATGCCTCACTTCCAGGGTTCCATAGAGAGCCTCCAACGGTCGCAGCAGTACGCGAAGGACGTTCGCGGCGAACTCGCCAGCCGTCGCGAAGCCGCAATGCAGCGCGCGGCCTCCGACTACGACGCTCAGCGCGCTACCCGAAACTAAATACTTAAGACTAACAACCCAAAACTAACCCACTGGAGATCTACCTATGCCAATTATGACAGGCGGCGAGGCCCTTGCCAGGTCGCTATACAGAGAAGGAGTACGAGTGATATTCGGTCTGCCGGGCGTCCAGCTTTACCACGCCCTTGACGGACTTGCACAAGAACCCGGAATCCGCTTCATCACAACGAGACACGAGCAGGCTACCGCGTATATGGCGGACGGCTACGCTCGAGCCGGCGGCGGCATCGGCACGGCGATGGTGGTGCCCGGTCCCGGTCTCCAAAACGCAAGCGCGGCCATTGGGACGGCCTACTCCGCGTCCTCGCCTGTCCTGGTTGTTGCCGGTCAGATTCAGCGAGAGTTGATTGGCGCCGACCGCGGTATGCTGCACGAGATCAACGACCAGTTGGACACGATAAAACCCGTGACCAAGTGGGCGCACCGAATACTCGACCCCGCCGAGATTCCCGCTGCCGTCCACGAAGCATTTCACCAGCTAAAGACCGGACGCCCCAGGCCCGTCGAGATAGAAATTCCGCCCGAAACCCTCGAGGACCAGGCCGATGTTGACCTGTTCGAGCCTGAAGAGTACGCGCCCGTGGCGCCCTCCGACGACCGCATCAAAGAAGCAGCGCGGATGATAGCGGACGCGAAGAATCTGCTTCTCTACGTCGGTGGCGGCGCTATTTCCTCCAACGCATCCGACGCGCTGGCGGCGCTCGCCGAGTTCCTGCAGTCCCCCGTCCTCATGACGGCGGAGGGCAAGGGAGCGCTCTCAGACCGACACTACCTCTCGATTGGCGGAATGAACTTCAGGAACGACCCCTATATGCAGCGCATGAAAGACCACGACGTCGCTGTCCTGGTCGGAACGCGGAACGCCTATCCCGGTTTCCTCTCCCAGAAGGTCATACAGATAGACATTGACCCCGAGGAGATTGGCCGCAACTATGACGACACTTACGGACTTGTCGGTGACGCCAGGCTCACGCTGGAGAAACTGCGAGACGCGCTGTCCTCCATCTCCCAGCCACGCGAGAGCCGCCGCGCCGAGATGGACGCCGCGAGAGCCGAGCGCGAGGAGTCCGACCCCAAGCTCGAACCGCAACATTCGCTCACGCGCGCCATCAGGAACGCCGTCCCCGACGACGGTATCGTAATCTCCGGCATGACCCAGATAGGCTACTATAGCCGCGTCAACTACCCTGTGTACGAACCAAGGACGTATCTCACGAGTTCGTACTACGGAAACCTCGGCTACGCCTACCCGGTGGCCCTTGGAGCGAAGGTCGCCCAGCCCGACAAGGCGGTCGTCGCAATCTCCGGCGACGGCGGCTTCATGTTCGCCTCCCAGGAGATGGCTACGGCTGTCAAGTACGGCATCAACGCGGTGGTAGTCGTGTTCAACGACAGCGCCTACGGCAATGTCCTCAGAGACCAGGTAACGAGGTTCGATGGCCGCTCTATCGGCGCGGAACTCCACAACCCCGACTTCATGAAGTTGGCCAACGCCTACGGAATGAGAGGGGTCCGGGTTGAGGGTGCAGACCCGAACGAGCTCGAATCCGCTCTGAAGGAATCCCTGTCCATAGAGGCCCCCACGCTGCTGGAAGTCCCAGTCGGCATGATGCCCAACCCGTTCACGTAGAGCCGGACGGATTTGGCAGAGGAGACTGCACAAAGTAAAGCCACCGCCCGTGAAGTCGAGAATCGCGGCCTCTTCTACGGGTGGTGGATAGTCATTGCCGGTTCGATAAGCCAGGGCTACACCTCCGGCACATTCTGGCAGGGATTCGGCGCTTTCTTCGATCCTATAATCGAGCAGTTCGGCTGGAGTCGCGCAGTCACATCCGCCGCCGTCTCGATCCAGCGCACCGAGTCCGGCATGATCTCGCCCTTCGTCGGCTGGTTCATTGACAGGTTCGGCCCGCGCAGCGTGATGCTGGCAGGGATAGCCGCCACCGGACTCGGCTTCATAATGCTCAGCCGGATTAACTCGCTCTGGCAATTCTATCTTGCATTTACCATCATCACGATTGGGCTGTCGTTCGGGACATTCCTGGTAATAACCACGACGGTCGCCAACTGGTTCGTATCCAAGCGCACCAAGGCAATGTCCATTATGTCGGCCGGGTCGGCGATTGGCGGTCTGCTCGTCCCGGCGCTGGTCTGGCTGATCGCCACCACCGACTGGCGCACCGGATTGCTCGCTGTCGGCATTGGATTCTGGGTTATGGGTATCCCTGTGTCGCTGGTGATGCGCTCGCGCCCCGAGGACTACAACCTGCTCCCGGACGGCGCTCCACTCGAATCAGGCGACACATCATCCGACGGTGCCTCCGGCGGAAACTCCGGTCGCCGACTGGAGGTGACATATACAACCAAAGAGGCGATGAGGACGAGAGTGTTCTGGCAGCTCGTCCTGGCGATGGGCGCAGGGCAGCTGATTATATCGGCGACCGTTCACCAGATACCGGCGCTCACCAGTTTCGGCATCAGTCGCGGCGTTGCCGGCATGGTGATTCTCGGCGTGTCCCTGATGAGCCTGGCCGGTCGAATCGCGGCGGGCTGGCTGGGCGACAGGCTGGACAAGAGACACTTCATTGCCGTTTCCTTCGCTCTGCAATTCATCGGCACTATCATCTTCTGCTATACAAGTTCGTACTGGCACCTGGCGGGATTCATCATATTCTGGGGTATCGGATTCGGAGCCTCGATACCCGTTCGGTTCGCCATGCTGGCCGACTATTTCGGACGGAGGAGCTTCGGCACTATCATGGGAATCATGATGACCTTCAGCACTGTGTTCGGAGTCATAGGTCCCGTATTCGTTGGCTGGATGTTCGATGTCCGCGGAAATTACCGCGAGCCCTTCCTGATAATGGCCGCCTCCATCCTCATCAGCATCCCCCTGATACTGACTTTGAGCGAACCCGGCGCTCCGATCAACATCCCCGGCCGCCGTCGGACGGGGTGAGATAATTCGTAGAGTTCTGTTTCAGGAACGCTTCAGCCAGGAAAATGCTAACATTGGAGGCAGGGTCTTCCGGTTATTCTTCAAGAGTTCAATCAAGTGGCGTAAATCACCCTCACCCCCGTATCAAGTACGGGGCAGGCTCTAGCCCTCTCCCTGAGGGAGAGGGGATGATTGTCTGGTTGACTGACATGATTTTCAGATAATCGGAGAGGCCAGACATCAGAGAGAGTACGCAAAACATATAAGCCGAACATATATATAATAACAGAGAACTGAACATGGTACAAGCTATCTTCTTCGATGTTTATGGAACCTTGGCGGGTTTCAGGCCGGACAGGTTCGAGATACAGTCCGAGGCATGTTCGCGCTTCGGGATGGAGCTGACGCGCGAGGGCGTGCTGCGTGGCTACGCGCTGGCGGATGTCTTCATGTCGGAGCAGAACGCGGTCAAGCCAGTGCGGATGATGGACGATGATGAGCGGGACAGGTTCTTCGGGGAGTACGAGAGGCGCGTACTGCGCGGCTGCGGGTACGACGTTACAGTGGAGCAGGCGATGGCGATATGGCGAGCAGTGCGGAGTATCCCGTATGGAATGGCGCGATATGACGATGTTCTGCCCGCGTTTGATCTGCTCAAGCAGCAGGGTCTCACACTCGGCCTTATATCCAATATGAACACTCCGGCCACCCAACTGGTAGAGGACATGGGACTGACGCCCTACCTGGATTTCGCCGTCACGTCCGGCGAAGTGGGCGTCGAGAAGCCCCACCGACCGATATTCGAGGAAGCCCTGCGGCGTTCAGGCTGCGCCCCGGAGGATACCATTCACGTCGGCGATCAGCTGACGTCCGACGTGGCTGGAGCCATGAACGCGGGCATCGGTCCAGTGCTCATAGACCGAGACGGGAATCACGTCGGGTACACGGGCTGTCCGCGAATCGAGACTCTGATGGAGCTTCCGACGCTCGCGCTGGAACTCTAGCGCCGCTTTCGGTCAGATTCGCGGCGTCTTGAACATTTAGAGTCACGCACTGGTATGCGCTCTGATCAGTTGCGGCCCCTTGGCACTAGCAGGTATATGGCCAGTCGTCTGCGTGTCGGAGAGGGAGTGTTGTAGAAGGCGTGTATTGCCGCCTCAGACCGGTCTATGACAGAGATGACCTCGGAGCGCGTGAATCTTGCGCGAGGGTTATAGTCGGAGGATATGCGCCGTTGCTGCATAGTGCCGAAAAGCTGTCCGAAGTCGCGCAATACCGGGTCTTGTGCCTGTTGGATGTACGATGCCAAGCGGTTTTTCGCGGTTCTATGTTGCAATGCTCTGTAAGTCTCTAGCCAAAGGTCGGTGTGAGGGTCTGGCGGCGATTGTCCAACTAGAGTATCGGCGTTGCTCTGGCAAAGGGCGTGGAACATAGCGTAGTAAGCAGTACTGACAGCTCGCCTGAGCATGGCTTGGCGTGGTCTGCCCAGTGAAACGGGAATTGTATCATGTGAACCTGCCAACATTTTCGCGGCTTCAATCGAATGTCGCCAGTTCATCAGTCCTCATGCTCCCATGGCGCCTGGCTCATGAGAGCGAGCCACTCCGGGTATTCCTTTTTGTCAATGTAGGATTCGGTTGGCATATTATGAAATCCGAATTCCGCTAGGATGGAGCCTAGTTCCGTCGAGATCCGGTTGAGCTTATTCGGGTCTAGCTGGTCGTAGTCGCCATCGTACACCACAATGATGTTGAGGTTATCTTCACCGTAGTGGTCTATGGTAGCTTCGACTGTTATTGGATCGAACGTAAACTTTTCCGCGAACGCCTGGTGGAGCAGTGTCTTAATGCCGTCCTCAGCCGCTCTCAGTATATTTTCTTGTACCACCATGGTTATCTCTCTCCCGAAAACATACGAGAATTGAGTAGTCCTTAGCCATTTCAGCGGCAAGACCCAGTCCCTTGTCCCGCTCCAATCTTATCACAATAGAAGAGCCTAGCCCGACGCGGCTTCCAGGACCTGGCGGGTCATTTTGGTTCTGAAGTCGGCGAGGCGTTCGCAGATGTCCAGGAGGTAGTCTTCCCAGGCTGAGTCCAGCTTGCTCAGGTCGAGGCGGATCTGGGTGTTGCCTACTTCCGCGCTCCTCGGGAGCCTGCGACTGAGGGCGCGGCGCGCGCCGCCGACGTCGTGTTTCATTCTGAGGACGATGCGCTCGCCGTCGCGGGTTATGGACTCTATTCCCGCCCTGTCGGACAGTATCCTGAGCCTGACCGTGTAGAGCAGGGCGCGGGCTTGCCAGGGCAGAGGGCCGAACCTATCTCGGAGTTCGTCCTCCATGGGGCCAATAGAGTCTTCGTCCTTGAGAGCGATGAGACGCTGGTAGAGTCCCACTCTGGCGGGCAGGTCGGGGATGTAGTCGGAGGGGAGTCCGGCGGGTATTCCGATGTCCAGGGCTACGACGGGTTCTGGAGCAAGGCTGCTGGAGATTGAGTCGTCAACCTGGTCGCTTACCATGTCGGCCACGTCTTGGGGAGTCATGCCGATCAGGTCGCCGGACTCACGCCTGGCGCGCAGGTCTTCCACGGCCTGGGACAGCATCTTGGTGTAGAGCTCAAAGCCTACGGCATGGATATGTCCGCTCTGTTCCGCGCCGAGTATGTTTCCGGCGCCTCGTATCTCCAGGTCTTTCATCGCTATACGGAATCCGGCGCCCAACTCGGTAGCGGCGAGCATCGCCTTCAGTCTTCGTTCGGCGGTCTCGCTCAGGGCGCGGGTGCGGGTACTGGGAATGAGCAGGTATGAGTAGGCGCGGCGGCTGGAGCGACCGACGCGACCTCGCAATTGGTACAGTTGGGCCAGGCCAAACGTGTCGGCGCGGTTGATTATCAGGGTGTTGACGTTCGGGATGTCCAAGCCGGACTCGATGATCGTGGTGCAGACCAGCACGTCGAACTCACCCTGCGCGAAGGACGTCATCGCCTTCTCCAGGTCGCCCTCTTTCATCTGGCCGTGCGCGACCCCGACCTCCGCCTCCGGGACTATGCGGCGGATGTAGTCGGCCATGTAGCCGATGTTATAGACCCTGTTGTGCAGGAAATAGACCTGGCCCTGCCGATCAATCTCCCGCAAAATCGCTTCGCGGACCAACTCGTCGCTGAACTCTGACACGTAAGTCTTGATGGCGATGCGGTCTTCGGGGGGCGTCTCCATCGTGCTCATGTCGCGGACGCCGGCCAGGGACATATGCAGCGTGCGGGGTATGGGCGTGGCAGTCAGGGTGAGAACGTCCACTTCCTGGCGCATCTGCTTCAGGCGCTCCTTATGGCCGACTCCGAAGCGCTGCTCCTCGTCAACTATGACGAGGCCGACGTCCTTGAACCTGACGTCCTTCTGGATGAGGCGGTGCGTGCCTATGCAGATGTCAACGCTTCCGTCCGCCAACGCCTCTATGATGTCGCGCTGCTCGCGTCCGGTTCTGAACCTGCTCAGAACCTCGACGTTGACCGGATACGCGCTCATCCTCTGGGAGAAGGTGACGTAATGCTGCTGCGCCAGAACCGTAGTAGGGGCAAGCACTGCGACCTGTTTGCCTTCCATGACCGCCTTGAACGCGGCTCTGAGCGCTATCTCGGTCTTGCCGTAGCCGACGTCGCCGCAGACAAGCCTGTCCATGGGGCGTTCGTTTTCCATGTCGCTCTTGACCTCGGCAAGCGTGGATAGCTGGTCGGGAGTCTCCTCGAACGGGAAGGACTCCTCCAACTCCTGCTGCCAGGTCGAGTCGGGGCCGAATGCGTGTCCTGTGACCATTTCGCGGGCAGCGTACAGGGCGAGAAGCTCCGCCGCCATCTGGCGGGTGGAGCGTTCGGCGCGGGCCTTGGCGCGGCTCCACTCCTGCGTCCCCAGTCGTGTGAGGTGCGGAGGGGCGTCACTTGGCGCGACGTATGGAGTAACCCTGTCGAGGTGTTCCAGTGGCACGTATAATCTGTCCCGGTTCGCGTACTCGAGTAGGAGATACTCGGCTGTTGCGTCGGAGCTCTCGGACGGTCTTCCCACGCCCATGAAGCGGCCCACACCGTGTTCGACGTGGACGACGTAGTCGCCCGGCGTTATCTCGGACAGGAAGGCGTCCCAATTGGTCCTGTTGCGACGGGCGGTCCTGCGCTGCTTGGTGATGCCGAATATCTCGGTGTCGCCGACGACCACGAGGTTTCGGCCCGTCGCGGACAGGACGAAGCCGTCGCCGAAGTTGGGCCCGGCTGACTGTACCAGGGCCAATTCGCCGGGCGCGGGCGCGGATGTGAGAACTTCTGACAGCGTATCCGACACGCCGTTTTCCGTGAGAATCTCGTCGAGCCTGCGCGAGTGGGAGGTGATCGCCACGATTGAGTGTCCGGCCTGGAGGAGGTCGGAGACCTCGCTGGCGAACACGTCCATCTGGCCCAGGAAGGTGGGCGGCGAGCCGAACGGCAATACGTAGATGTCGCCGTATATGAGGTCGTCCGCGCCCCAATATATGACGTCCAACTGGGGGCCGAGGCTGGACAGGGCGGGTTCTATCTCGTTCCAGGATATGTGGAACGATGGGAAGTTCATTGGGAGTTCGCCGCGTCCCTGCTTTGTTTCCCGCAGGTCATGGATGCGCTCTTCGTTATCCCAGGCCGCGGCGGCCATATCGTCGGGACGAACGCGGATTACGAGCGTGTCTTCGGGCATGTACTCGAGCAGCGAGCCGTGGTTGAAGAATCCGGCGTAGAGATTGAGATCGTCAACCTCGTGACCGTCCAGAAGTTGGGAGAATTCCTCTCGGATGCGTTCCTGGTGGGCGGGCGTACAGTTGGCTATGTCAATGTAGGCCATGCGATGATCGAGTTCTTCGCGGTTGGTCATAGCGGGCAGGGTTTCGTGAGCCGGGATGATCTTGACCGAGTGGACTATCTCGGTTGATCGCTGGCTGGAGGGATCGAAGAGGCGAATGCTGTCAACTTCGTCTCCCCAGAGTTCGATGCGTACGGGCATTTCGGCGCCGACGGGGAAGATGTCTATTATGCCGCCGCGCCTGCTGGCGAAGCCGGGGGAGTACACGGCGGACTCGAATCTGTATCCCATGCTTCTCCAGAGTTCGAGCGTGTCGTCGAGGTCTATCACGTCGCCGACGGCTATCTCGTGAGCGCTGTCTTCGAACGACTCCCGGCTGAGAGTGCGCTGGGCGACCGAAGTCGCGGAGGCGACGATAAGAGGGGGTGCGTCGCCTATGTTCAGCAGGGCATCCAGGGCTTGTACACGCTGCTGGATGGTGTCTATGTCTGTAACGAGACGCTCGAAAGGCAGGGTTTCGGTCTCAGGGAAACGGTGGATGCGCCTGGGCTCGTCCACCCAGGCGCAGAGTCGTTCGTGAAGGCGGCGGGCTTCTTCCGCCCTGGGAACAACGATCAAGACGGGCCGGTCAAGGTCCTGCGTGAGAGTGGACACAAGGTAGGGTATGGCTTCGGAGAGCAATTGCGCCCTGACGCGGGTATTCGGGCCTTCGAGGGCGCGCAGGAGGTTCCGGTACTGGTCGGTCGAGCGGAGCAGGGGATTAAGAAGGCCCAGAGCAAGACCAGCGTCTTCGGGGCTTGCGTCAACCCTCTCTGTCTTGTGTTCAGTGGTTGTCATATGCTGTTTTCCAAGACCTACTGGGTGTTAAGAACTTACGACTGTATCCAGACGTTCTGACGTATAGCAATCACCCCCACCACCCCTAGATTCCCGCCTTCGCGGGAATGACAGTGGGGTAGGTGGCGCGAAACGACAAAGGGCGGGCGCGTCTTCGACCCTGTGTGAGTCTTGCGCGCTCGCCGGGATGGATACGACGACGGGCGTATCTAGTGGCTGATGGGTCTCAGTAGATTCCCATTTCGTGAAGGGCTTGGTCATCTATTCCGAAATGGTGGGCGATTTCGTGGACGACGGTCGCGCGCACTTCGGATACTATCTCCTCGTCGGTGTCGCAGATGCTCTCGATGGCCTTCTTGAAGAGCGTTATCTTGTCCGGCAGGACCAGGTTGTAGTCGTAACGGTCGGGCAGGGGAATGCCCTCGTAGAGACCGAGGAGGGACTCTTTTTCTTCGATGCCGGAGCCGATGAGCTGGGTCGGGGATGCCCAGTCCTCGACGACGATGTCAAGGTTGTCCATCCGATCAAGGAACGCCGGTGGGAGTTCCTGAATCGCCTGCCTTACGAGTGTCTCGAATCGGGTTGTGTCCATGGGTTATCAATTTTCAGTTAACAATTGTCAATTATCAGTTGTGGGGCGTTCACCCTCACCCTAACCCTCTCCCAGGGGGAGAGGGGATTTTCGCGTGGGCGTCATCCTTTGAAGCCGACTTTGGGGAGTATGTCTTCGATGGCGTCCAGGGTGTCTTGTATGTCGCTCTCGGTTGTGCGGCCCATGTGTCCGATGCGGAATATCTTGCCCGCGAGGGAAGCCTGTCCGCCGGAGATTATGACTTCGTGTTCGGTCCTGAGTTTGCCGACGAGGGCGGTGGCGTCCACGCCGTCCGGTATGCTTACGGCGGTTACGGTGTTGGAGGCGTAACGCTCGTCGCGGGGGAACAGTTCCAGGCCGAGCGACTTTATGCCGCTGCGGGTGAACTGTCCGACAGCGGCGTGCCTCTCGAAGACCGATCCCATGCCCTCGGCTAGAAGCTGGTCGAGCGCGTTGTCGAGCGCGAACATGACCGACACTGCCGGGGTGTAGGGCGGCTGTCCGATTTCATAATACTTCTTGTACTGGGCCACGTCGAGGTAGAACTTGGGCATCTTGGACTCGGCGTGGGCTGCCCAGGCACGGTCGTTGAAGCTGAGGAAGGCGAATCCGGGGGGGAGCATCCAGCCCTTCTGGGAGGCGGTGGCTACAACGTCGAGGCCCCAGGCGTCGGCGGACATTGGTATGGATGCCACGCTGCTGATGCCGTCCACGAGGATGAGCTTGTCGAACTCGCCCTTTACGACCTCGGCGACGGCCTGAAGATCGTTTGTTACGCCGGTGGAGGTCTCGTTGTGGGTTACGGTTACAGCTTTGACGTCGGGATTGTCGTTCAGGCACTTCCTGAGGACATCGAGGTCAATAGCCTCGCCGAACGGGAAGTCGAGGGTCAGCACGTCGGCGCCGAACGCGGACGCGATATCGGTGAATCGGTTTCCGAACACGCCGACAGTAGCATTGACCATCTTGTCTCCAGGGGAGAGGGTGTTGACGACGGCGGCCTCCATAGCGGCGGTGCCGGAGCCGGTGATTACCCAGACGTCGCCGTTGGTCTCGAATACGCGCTTGAGCCGGTCGGTGGCGCTGAGGAGAAGGTCCTTGTACTCGGGACCTCTGTGGTTGATCATCTGCCTGGACATATCCTCCAGGATGTCGGGCGGCACGGGTATGGGACCGGGTATGCGCAGGTTCACGGTTTCGTTCCTCCAGTGTCTGTCGTTTGTTCGCTGGCAGTCGGGAGTTGACCGAATGATTTTAGCAAAGGGCGGGAATGCAATGCGACAGATAAGGATGGATGAGAGCATCACAAAGTGGTGGACATGAGTATATCCACGAAGGGCACGAAGCGGCACGAGGGTCACCCTCACCCCATCCCTCTCCCTGAGGGAGAGGGGGTTTGTTGCTCGGTATTCATAGCTGGCCGCGTGTTTTCATACCCTTCATAGCCCATTGAGGGGAAGGGGCTTTTGCATACCCTTGAGAAGGGTCGAGGGCAACCACAAGGGATTGCCCCTCCGGAAAGATGTGCCTGATCTCTGACGGAATCGAACTAGCCGTCGTCATAGTTGTCATGGTCTTTCCTTGTTGGGAGCGGGTTTTGGGCGTTGGCCTTCTTCCACGCTCTCGAACGTTCCACCGCCTCGTGGAAGAGGGCCGCGCCTATCTCGGCGTGTTCGTCGCTTATCTCCGACAGGGGCGGGTATTCGATTTTGTCCCACATGGAGAGGTCGGGCTCGGGGCCGTCGTACTCTTCTTCTTCGTAGGGACCCAGGGATTCGACGACTCGCTTGACTATGGCGAGGTAGTCAACGGGCTCGGGGTCAATTTTCAATTTGGAATTATCAATTATCAGTTCGGGGTCTTCAGTTGTGGGTTGGCTGGGTTCGGTGGCCTCGGATTCAATGCGAGCTGGGGCGGGCGCGGGTTGGGTGTATGTTTCGTCGAAGCCGCGCTTTAGGAGTTCGCGGGCTGCGGCGATGCGGTGGTGGGGCTTGAAGCCTTCGTCGTTCCTGGCGCCTTCCATGACCTCGGCGTACATCCTGATGACGGTTCGACCGTCCTGGGTGAGTTCGCGAGCGTACTCGGCAAGCTGCTGTCGCGCCTCGGCTATCTCAGGGGAGATGTCGGCGTCGGGATGGCTGGTTCTCTTGGCCCTGGGCTTCGGGAGCTTGGAGTTGGCGTGTATGTAGTCGGAGAACTCGGTGAGTCCTATCTTGACGAGTTCTTTGGCTGCGTCCATGCGGTGGCATGGTTGGAAGCCTTCTGAGTGTAGTTCGTTGTCAGCGACCTGAACTAGGAACCTGACAATGCGTCGCCCGTCGCCGGTTTCTTCGGCGACTATCTGGGCGAGTCGTTCGCGTGGAGTCAGGTTGTCGTGCATTTCGAGTCCTTAGTGGTTAGTGATTAGTTCTTAGAAGCGGAAGCACCCAGTGTGGAACTGGGCGCTTCACCCTCACCCCCGTATCAAGTACGGGGCAGGCTCTAGCTCTCTCCCAGGGGAAGAGGGGATCATGCGCGTCCGCGGGGGACGCGCATGTGGTGAGGTCGGTGTATTCGATTTGGATGTATGATAGCACGGATATTCTGTGAGCGTCAAGGGCAACTTTGGGGGAATTTTCAATTATGAATTGAGGGCTGGTGTCTGAACTGTGATTTGGTTGATTGGGGTGATGGGCTGGATGTGTAGGTTGGGTGACGTACTTCTGGACGTTGATATATTGAATATATTGATTTATATATTGACTTTTCTTAGTATATTAGGGATAATCATTCAATATTAGTAATATCAGGTGGTTGGAGGCAGTGAATGGCAGGGGACTGGAACGATCTGACGCGGATGACAGGCGACTCTCGTTTCGTGGTGGAACGGGTGAGGATGGAAGAGACGGGTATAGCGATAGAGGGGAGTTTCGATCTTCCGCCGCTGGCGCGGCTTCCAGCGGAGGACCAGGTGTTCGTGATGGCGTTTCTGCGTAGCAGGGGGAACATGAGGGAGATGGAGCGGATATTCGGGATAAGCTATCCGACGGTGAAGAACCGACTGGATGGGATAGCGGCGCGAATGGATTCGGCGGAGGTGGGCAGGGGGCCGCAACGGGATGATCCGCTGTCGCGGCTGGAGCGAGGGGAGATTTCTTTTGAGGAGGCGCTGGAAGAGATTTCCAGTGATTAGTTCTTAGTTATCAGTGTTCAGTGTTCCGGTTGTTGGAGAGTGGAGAGAGAAAATGGCGCAGGAAGATAGAAGGCGGGTTTTGGAGTTGCTGGCGGAGGGGAAGATTTCGGCGGAAGAGGCGGAGCGGCTGCTGGAGATACTGGATGCCAGACATCATCGAGACGGCAGCGGCGAGAATGCCGGTCACCAGAACTCACAGGACCCGACTATTGACGACAAGATAGAACGGGCGGTCATCACAACTGTCAGGAGCGCGGTCGAGACGGCGCGCTCGATAGTTTCGGAAATTCCAGGAAGCTTGGAGCGGCCTGACGGGTACGGAGAGGCGGAATTAAGCGGCGAGAGGAGGGAGGACACTTTTCGAGTGGAGGATGTTCCGACGCTGGAGGTGGAAAATTTCAACGGCAGAGTTGAGATTGTAGGGGACAGTGAAGATGAGAGCGTCAGGGTAACGGCGATCATAAGGCACCCGGACCTGGTGGACTATTCGGCTGTGCAAGAAGGCAACCGGGTCGCGGTGCGGACTACTCCGGGCGGCAAACGCTCCTTTCTGGGCTGGAGATTTCTGAACCGTGGGGCGCATATAAGAATTTCGGCTCCACGGGAGGCCAAGGTGGAAGTCTATAACTCAAACGGTCGCGCGACTATGCGGAGAATCGAAGGTGGAGGGATATTGCGAACCTCGAACGGTCGAATCGAAATAGAGGACCTGACGGGGGAGTTCCGCATGACCACGTCAAACAGCAGAATAGAAGCGGCGCGCGTAGAGGGAGAGTACAAGCTGGAATCTTCCAATGGAAGGATCAGGGTGCGGGACGGCAAGGGGGCTTTCGACATAGAGACCTCGAACGGGAACATTCGCTTTGCCGGCGAGATCCTGCCGAAGGGCGAGAGCAGGCTGGCGACGTCGAACGGCAGTATATCGGCAACTCTGAAGGGCAAACCGAGTCTTCGGTTGGACGCCAGTACGCGCAACGGCTCAATTACGTGCGAGAGAGAGGTAGAGATTCGTGGAGACTGGAAAAAGCGCCAGTTACGGGGGGTCATTGGAGACGGAGAGGGAATGCTCACGCTCAGGAGTTCCAACGGTTCGATAACGATTGAGTGAGGCTGTCTGAATCAGGATTTACGGGATATGAGGATGTACAGGATGAATTGGCGGATGGGGAGAAAGAGCTAGATGAGTATGCGGACGGGTACGATGGCGAGCGAGTGGAATGGCGGACGTGGATATTCTTACGGGGAACTGCCGCTGGCGGTCGAGGGGCTGAACAAGCGGTACAAGGGAGGCGTCCAGGCGAACAGGGGCATATCCTTCGAGGCGTACCCTGGGGAGGTTCTGGGGATACTGGGGCCGAACGGGGCGGGCAAGACGACGCTGGTGAGGCAGATTACGACCGAACTGCTGCCGACTTCGGGCGAGATACGAGTATTCGGAGTGGACGCCGTGTCGGACCCCATCGGGGTGAAGAACCTGATGGGGATAGTGCCGCAGGAGGCGCAGTTGTTCGATATGCTGACTCCGCAAGAGACGTTTCGCATCTTCGGAAAGCTGCGGGGTCTGTCCGGCAGGGACGCGGGCAGGCGCGCGGAAGAACTTCTCTCCGAACTCAGGCTGGAAGCGCACGCCAAGCAGATCAATTTCAAGCTGTCGGGCGGTCTGAAGCGCCGGGTGATGATAGGGATAGCGGCGGTGGCGGATCCGGGCCTGATAGTTCTGGACGAGCCGACGACGGGGCTGGATCCGCAGTCGCGCCGGGACCTGTGGAACCTGGTGCGGGAACACAGGGCGCGGGGAGCGGCGATTCTGATGACGACGCACTACATGGAGGAGGCGGAGGCGTTGTGCGACAGGGTGGGTATCATCTCGAAGGGCCGGCTGTTGTCGCTGGACAGCGTAGCGGGCCTGAAGTCGGCTCACGGATTCGACTTCAAGGTGACCTACTCGGCCAATGGGGAGAATGGAGCGACGGAGACGATATACGGCAAGGACGACCACGCACTGGTGGAACAGGTGAGAGCGAAGGGAATACGGCAGTTCAGTGTCAACAGGACGACGCTGGAGGATGTGTATCTGGCGCTTACGGGCGACGCGAGGTGACTGATGGCTATTCAGACGCGGGATAGGGTCGAGACATCGCTGGGACTGGTCAGCGGGTGGCGGAAGTTCTTGCGGGACATGGCGAGCGTATTCGAGATCAGGCTCATACTGATGCGCCGCAGCTGGTACTGGTACATGATGGGCACGCTGGTCTTCCCGATGGGGATGTTCTACTTCGCCAGCGCGCTGGCGCCGGACAATCCGGAGGCCATAAGGCGGGCGATGATAGGCAGCATGGTGTTCGGAGCTACGATGCTCGCGACCACTATGCTGGGCCAGAGCTTACTCTTCGACCGTTTCCAGCACAGGCTCAAGCTGATCATCACAATGCCCGTTTCCAGGGTGGCCTACGCCTTCGGGATTCTGTGTTTCGGCGGAGTCCTGTCGGGTTCGGCGGTCGGGATTCTGATAGTCGTCGCGCTGATAGCGGGGGTGGACTTTCACTTCACGTGGGCGGTTCTGCCGATAGTAGCTATGACGCTGCTCACTATGTCGGGGCTGACACTATTCGTGGTGAGCTACGCTCCAAGTCCAGAGGCCGGAAGCATCATGTCCAACCTTCTGGGAATACTGATGGCGCTGGTCAGTCCGGTGTATTTCTCGATGGAGCAGGCTCCAACAGTGATGAAGGCGTTCGGGTGGGTGTCGCCTCTGCGTTATGCCGCGGATGGGATGATGAAGTCGCTTTCGGGGCAGACGGACGTCCTGGTGGAAGTTGTGGTTCTGGGTATGTTCGCATCGGTGTGCATGGGTATCGGGCTGTGGAAGCTGAGATGGCGTGAGAACTGAGGCGCACGGCGCTCAATCGGCTTTTATTTAGCACTTTTCCTCCAATCCCCAGGTCTGTCCCAAATCGGCGAATTTCGCCGAAATCCGCTTTGTTTTCCGTTGACTCCGCAATTCGGGGAATGTTACTTTTATTAGAAATGTAACGAACAATTGTACTGTACATATACAAGGTAGGACAGTAAATGGATTACGCCGTGCAAACCAAAGGCATCGCCCGCGAATTCGGCGATGTGAAGGCCGTTGACGAGATTGACCTGAATATATCGAGAGGAGAGATCTACGGATTCCTGGGGCCGAACGGGGCGGGCAAGACGACGCTGGTAAGGATGCTGATTACGCTGCTGCTGCCGACAAGAGGCGGCGCTACGGTGGCGGGATTCGACGTGGTGGACCAGGCGAACGACGTTCGGCTTCGCATCGGGGCCGCGCTCCAGGACGCCGCCCTGGACCCGAAACAGACGGGGCGCGAACTACTCAGGCTCCAGGGGAGGCTGTACGGGCTGTCAAGGCGCGACGTTGACACGCGCTTCGACGAACTGTCGGACCTGGTTGACATCGGAGACGCGATAGACAGGTTCATAGGGACGTATTCGGGCGGCATGAGGCGCAGGCTGGACCTGGCGGCTTCGCTGATACACAACCCGGAGATACTCTTCTTGGACGAGCCGACGACGGGACTGGATCCCATCAGTAGGGCGCGGGTCTGGGAGGAGGTGCGTCGCATCAACCAGGAGATGGACGTGACCATCTTCCTGACGACGCAGTACCTGGAGGAGGCGGACGCGCTCGCGGGTCGTGTCGGCATCATCAACAACGGGCGGCTGATGGCGGAAGGGACGCCCGCGGAACTAAAACGCTCGCTGGGCAAGGACGTGATAATCGCGCGGGTGGACGGTCAGGCGGAACTGGCGAGAGAGGCGTTGGTTGGCCTGGAAGTCCTGGACGCGGTGGACGTGACAGGTGGCGAGGTCATCATACAGGTGACGAACGGCGCGGCGGCTATCAGCAGGGTTGCGCTGGCGCTGAACTACGTGGGAGTGGAGGTCAGCGAAATCACATTGAGGACGCCGACGCTGGACGACGTGTTCCTGAGCGTGGCTGGGGAGCGCATGGATGACGCGGCGGAGCCGGACGAGGTGGTGGCGGGCGCGGCGGACTGAACGTCTGAACTGTGATTTATGGGATTGCTGTGATGTACAGGATGTAGTCGCTTCTAGCTGAGGACGGTGGCGGCAGGCTTGGTGTCGGAGGCGACTGGATGAATAATTCGAGGAGAAATAGACGAAATGAGCCAGGCAGTGGCAACTCAATCACACATCAGGGCGCGGCACGCGGGTTTCTTCTCGGATGTTGTATCGGTGGCGATCCGTGCGCTGCGCTCGATTCCGCGGGACCCGGAGGCGATCTATCCGGCGCTGATAATCCCGGTGTTCTTCTACGCGATCAACGTAGGGGCTCTGCAGGATATGGCGGAGCGGATTCCGGGTCTCGACTACAAGGCGTTCCAGCTTCCGGTGGCGATCATCTTCGCAGTCACAGGCATTTCGAGAGCCGTAACACTGGTGACGGACATTCAGACCGGCTACTTCGACAGGCTGTCGCTGACGCCGGTCAGCCGTCTGGCGCTGCTGCTGGGTCTGACGGTAGCGGATTTCACGCTGGTCGTGGCGCTCACGATACCCGTAATAATCATCGGATTCGTAGTGGGGGTCAGTTTCGCGTCGGGCGTTCTGGGGCTGCTTTTGTTCATACTGCTGTCCGGTCTGTGGGGACTGGTGTTCACGGGATTCCCGTATGCCATCGCGCTGAAGACGGGCAACCCGGCGGCGGTGAACTCCAGCTTCCTGCTGTTCTTCCCGTTCGTGTTCCTTACGACGGTGTTCGTGCCGAGAGAGGCTATGACCGGCTGGCTGGCGACGGTGGCGACCTATAACCCGGTGACATACCTGCTGGACGCGCTGCGCTCGCTGATAACCGTGGGTTGGGACGTCGAAGCGCTGGCGAAGGGGATCGCGTGCATAGCGGGGGTTGGGGTAGTGAGCGGTACGCTTGCGCTAACGGCGTTGATCGGTCGGACGAGGCGGAAGTAGCGTGATATAATCCCGCTGAATTTTGACTGAGAGGCACGTGACATGATCTCCATATTCGTAACGATACGCATCAAGGAAGGGTACGCGGATGAGTTCAGGCAGGCCAGCTTCGGGGACGCCGAAGGCTCGACGCGCGATGAACCGGGCTGCTACCGATTCGACATTCTCGCGAACGCGGAGGACCCCAACCTGTTCCACCTGTATGAGGTGTACGAAGACGACGCGGCACTGGACGCGCACCGCGAGGCTCCTCACTACAAGACGTGGCGCTCTTCGGTGGAGCATATGTTTGATGGCGACATAGAACGGGTGGCAATGACCACTGTGTTCCCGTCGGACGATGGCTGGCGGAATCAGAAGCCGCACATACTCAACTGGTAGCGGGGCGGTCGTTCGACCCGTATTCGGCCAGTCTCACGAAATTTTGACCGACTACGGCGTTTAAGAGTTCCGACGGCTTCCCGTAGGCTGAGTTCAAATCATCAGGAGGACTTGGGCTGTGAAGAACGCCAACGGAATTAAACAAGGCGACATTTTGATTCTGGTCGGGACGCGCAAGGGCGGTTTCATACTGTCCTCGGACGAGTCGAGGAAGGACTGGAGTATATCCGGCCCGTTCAATGACTATGGCGATGTATTCCACATGGTCTATGACTCCCGCAACGGCGGGGCGGTATTGTCCGCGGTCAACAGTATCATGTGGGGTTCGGGTGTGCAGATCAGCCATGATCTGGGCGGTACGTGGTCGGACGCCGAGAGAAATCCGAAGATGAGCGACGGCTCGGGGCGGACGGTCAGCCAACTGTGGCACATAGAGCCAGGACGTGAGAGTGAGCCCGGGGTTCTGTACATGGGCGCCGCGCCCGCGTCGCTGTTCAGGAGCCATGACTGGGGAATGACCTGGGAGCAGTGGTCGAGCCTCACGCTTCATCCAACGCGTGAGCAATGGGAGCCGGGACTTGGCGGACTTTGCCTGCACAGTATGGCTCTCGATCCCGAATCGAAGTCCAAGATGTGGGTCGGGATTTCGGCGGTGGGTGTGTTCAGGACGGAGGACAGCGGTGAGACGTGGAATCCGGTGAACCGGGGCGTGCGGGCGGATTTCGCTCCCGAACCGTTTCCTGAGTTCGGCCAGTGTCCTCACAAGATGCTGGTGCATCCCTCCAGATCCGGAACGCTGTACCAGCAGAACCACTGCGGCTTTTTCAGGTCGGACGATGGAGGGGACCAGTGGGTGGATCTGAGCGAGGGCCTGCCATCCAGGTTCGGGTTCGTAGTGGGACTGCATCCACATGATCCGGACACAGTTTACGTTCTTCCGGAGGACAACGCGACGATTGAAGATGTGGGAGGATGGCGGAGGTTCGTGTCGGACGCGAAGATGCGAGTATATCGCAGCCGCAACGGCGGCCTTGATTGGGAAGCAATGACCGACGGCCTGCCTCAGGGGAATGCCTACATCCACGTAATGCGCGAGGGTATGGCGACAGACAATTTTGACCCATGCGGCATATACATAGGTACAACTTCAGGCCAGATTTTCCATAGTCTCGACGAGGGGGAAAGCTGGTCGTTGATGATCGAGCATCTTCCGCCCATCAATTCGGTTGAGGTGGGGGTGGCGAAGTAGGCACGGGTTGACTCTAGTGGCTCAACATCTTTGGATTGACCGCTTATATACCCTCACCCCCGTATCGGAGTACGGGGCAGGCTCTAGCCCTCTCCCAGAGGGAGAGGGGACTTTCTGCGGATATTCATAGCCGATTCGCACATTTATCTATCCTTTATCCTTGTGAGCCCAGAGGGGGAGGGAATAAATCGGAATCTGAATATCCATCACAACTAAGTTGTCGCGGTACTAGTTTCGGATGGTTATGTGCGACCGAATTCGCGTTCGAGTTGGCCGGAACTCATGTGGATCATGGTGGGGCGTCCGTGTGGGCAGGTGTTGGGCTGGGCGCACTGCTCAAGTTGGGTAACGAGCTCGCGCATCTCTTCAGGGCTGAGGACTTTGCCCGCGCGTATCGCGCCGTGGCAGGCGATGGAGTATGCGGCGCGCTCCTCCCATGTCTCGAATCCGCCGCCGTCCGCCATGAGGTCGAGCACGTCCAGGAGCGCGGCGGCCTGGTCGGACTCGTTGAGCAGCGCCGGAACGCCTCTGAGTATGACGGCATTGTCTCCGAAGGGCTCCAGGACGAAGCCCATGCCTGACATGGCTTCGGACTGATGGAGTATCAATTCCATCTTGGCGGAGTCCAGTTCGACTACGGCGGGTTCGAGCAGGCTCTGGATGTCCGGCATACCCGCCGCGGTCTGCGCTCTTACTCTTTCAAACATCACGCGCTCGTGAGCGGCGTGCTGGTCAATCATGTACACTCCGTCCGGCCCTTCGGCTACCACGTAGGTGTTTCCGATCTGCCCCAAGACGCGGAGCACGGGGAGCGCTTTGCCTGGAGTGACGCTGGGATGTGTAGGTGTGGTTTCGGTGGAATCGTGAGGCGCGAGGAAGTCGCCGAGGTCCATTGTGTGATGGGGGGCGGGGGAACTCGGCGGCTTGCTGTGCGTTCCGCGCGATGCGCTAAATGGCGCGGTGGGCCAGAAGGCGGCCGGATCCGGGCTCCGGTGTCGCTGTGGATATGGCCCGGCGTCGGAGCGGTTCACGGCGCGGTGGCTGATTTCGGGAACAGGTGCGTGTTCGGTGAGCGTCTTCCTGACGGCTTTCTGCACCGCGCCGAAGACCTGGTTCTCTCTCTTGAAACGAATCTCGGCCTTGGCGGGATGCGCGTTCACGTCCACGTCTTCGTATGGGACTGAGATGTTTACGACGGCGACCGGGTATCTGCGCTCGGCCATGAAGCCGTGGTAGGACTGCTCTACGGCGTATGAGATGGACCGGCTCTGTATCCACCGCCTGTTCACGAACAGGCTTATGTAAGTGCGGTTGGCTCGATCCAAGGTAGGAGGGCCAATCAGTCCGCTGACTGCCGGTTCGGTAAGATCGTCGCCTTCGGAACTAACTTCGAGCATCGCTTCGGCAACCCGTCGTCCGTGGACGGCGGAAACGGCGTCTCGCAGGTCCCCGTCGCCGGGAGTCGAGAACGGTCTGCCCCTGTCGGCGCGGAGCTCGAATCCGACCTCCGGGTAAGCCATGGCGTAGTGTGAGATGACAGAGTGAATTCGTGAATGCTCGGACGCGGGCGAGCGCAGGAATTTCCGACGCGCAGGGAAGTTGCGATAGAGGTTTCTTACTATCAGGGTCGTGCCGACCGGCAGCCCTGCGCTCGATTGCGAGAGAAGTTCGCCGTCTTGAAATTCGATGCGGGTTCCCGCGTCCTCATCTTGGTATCTTGTCCGCATTTCGACACGAGCGATTGAGGCGATACTGGGAAGCGCTTCTCCTCGGAAGCCGAGCGTGGAGACGGATTCGAGGTCTTCGGCTCTGACGAGTTTGCTGGTCGCGAATCTCTGGAATGCTAGTTTAACCTGAGTGGACGGAATGCCGATTCCGTCGTCGGTGACGCGTATATACTCAATGCCGCCGTTCCTGATCTCGATCTGAATTCTGGACGCGCCCGCGTCCAGTGCGTTCTCTACGAGTTCCTTGACGGCGGAGGCGGGGCGTTCTATTACTTCGCCCGCGGCGATCTTGGAGGATACTTCGGGTCTGAGGAGTTCTATTGGCATTATCTCGAATACTCAGTCGGGTCGCTTGCCCCGCGCGGCCCTGTATCCCACCCTCTCGGAACCGCCGGTGGCGGCGAAATCTTTGATGATGTCGTAGATGTGGTCCATCTCGACGTCGTCCGCCGAGCGGAAGAAGTAGGGTCTAGCAAGCACGCCCCCAAAGGTGTCCACGATTTCCGGGTAGTCGTCAATAACGAAGTCTGGCCAGTGTGGGACTTCAAGCAGCTTGAGTCCGTTGATGAAGTCGTATATTGGCTTCTTGTAAACGCCGGATACGAGGTCCTGGAGGTCGTGTCGTCTTACATCGTCGTTACGAAGTCCGACGCCGGACCAGATATAGACCTGATGTCCGTCCTCTATCAGCTTTTCAAATGTGTTCCGCGTATGAGGACGGAGGCTTCCATCCATGGCGAGCAATGTGTAGTCAACGTCGAAGAATATCTTTAGTCCCAAGTTTATGCCTTTTCAAGTGATTTTCGGTTCTTCTATGTTCCCACCCTGGCGTTCAGGGCACCGGGTATCGCCAAACATCCCCCGATGGTGGTTCGCCGGACAGGCGGAACTGGGGAAGGGTGAATCCGTCCTCGATGTCCATGAAGCAGACCTCTACACGCTTACCGATGGCGACGTTTTCTTCTTTCTCCGCGTCCATGTTTTCGTCAACCAGGTTGGCGGTGATGCGGAGACCGTCGCCCGGGTTAGGATGGCCGACCTGCTCATCAAGCTCTACGAGGACGATGGGGTAGGGAGTCCAGTCGCGGAATCCGGGCAGGATGCTGTGCGGGACGATCTGGTAGCTGTATATCGTGCCCTTGCCGCTGACCTGCTCCCATTCGGACTTCATGGAGGCACACCAAGGGCAGGCGGCTCCGGGCTCTCCTCGCAGCAGGCCGCAGTCTAGGCACTTCTTGAGCATGAGCTTGTGTTCGTTTGCGGCGTCGAAGTAGCCCTTGTACTCGGAGTCCTGTTCCGAGATGTTAACCGGCAGTTGGCGGTATTCATAAACCGGCATGGAATTACCTCCTGAGGATCAGGGCGCTGCCCGTCGCGGGGGAAGCCCAGCCCATGTTCATCGTGATGTTGACGTCTTTCACCTGGCGGCAGTGGCGTTCGGAGTAGTCGTAGGTGTGGACTCCGTCTGCCCACTGGGGACAGTAGTCATCTATCGTGCCACGCAACTGGCGGACATTCTCGATGACCATGTTCATGCCGTGGGTGTAGCCCTCGCAAAGGTGACCGCCGCTTGTGTTGTTGGGGCGGCGTCCGCCGAGGTCGGTGATGCCGGATGTAACGTATTCCTTGGCCTCACCCTTTTCGCAGAAGCCGTAGTCCTCGAATTGGAGCATTACGGTGTAGGTGAATGCGTCGTAGCAGCCGGTGACGTCAATGTCGTCGTGGGTCACGTCGGCCAGACCGAATATCCTCGGGCCAATGTAGTGTCCCGCGACCCTGGTGATCGGTGCGTGCTGGTAGTGGAAGTCGCCGCCGGGCTTGGTGCCGCGACCCTGCACCGCGCGGATGTAGGCCGGGGGCTGCTTGAGGTCTCTGGCGCGCTCGGCGGAGGTCACGATGATGCAGGTGGCGTTGTCGGTCTCGAGACAGCAGTCGAGCAGGTGGGCGCATGGTCGGACTATCCAGCGGGAGTTCACAACGTCGTCAATCGTAACCCGGTGGTCCATCAGCGCCTTGGGGTTGTTGCTGGCGTGATTGCTGTGTGTGACCTTGATTTGCGCCAGTTGCTCGCTCGTAACGCCGTACTCCATCATGTGGCGGGTGAATGTGAACGCGAAGGACTGTACCGCGCTGGCGAGTCCGTAGGGGCGTCGCAGCAGATCGGGGCCGTTCACGGGGGCGGCGGATCTGGCCCCGGTGCCGCCAATTCTCACCTGCGAATAGCCGTTCATGGATCGGAAGATGGCTATGGTGTCCGCCATGCCCGCCTCGATTGCGCCAATTGCCAGTCCGATGAGCGCCTCGGTGCTGGATCCACCGCCTGAGCAGTCCATGTAGAAGTTGAGCTTGATGCCGAGGTCGTAGGCGAGAGCGCTGGAGTTGGTGGAGTCTCCGCCGTGGTAGCTGAGCATCCCGTCCACATCCTGCGGCTTCAGGCCGGCGTCGGCGAGCGCGTTGTTTATCGCCTCGGTGGCGAGGGCGCGAGTGCTGCGCCCAGAGCCCCGGCTATAGTCGGTTTCTCCAACGCCGACTATGGCGTACTTGTCCATAAGGTTGTTTATCACAATGTCCTCCCTATCAGGAACTGGGAGATAGAAGTCTCCCAAGCTGAGTCGTATCCGAGTGTAGTTGTTGGGCATATGAATGGCAACAGGGAGTATTTAGTTGTTGGTTCTCAGTATTCAGTATCGAAGGCGGCAAGGGTAGGTGGAGCCAGGATAGTTCGGAATTGGGAATCAGAAATTGAAAATTAGGGGTCGGTTTCTGGTAGTCTTACGCTCATGCGAAATCAGACATCTACAACCGAGTCAAGAGGTGGTCTGCGGGCGGAAGCATTAAACGCAGGGCGCGCGATAATCAACGGCGAGGTGTTCTACGGCTGGTGGCTAGTCGGTCTTTCCTCATTCATGCTCACTCTTATGTCTCTGACGGTGTTTCAGGGACTGGGAATCATGCTTGTGGCCCTGGAGCGGAGCTACGGGTGGAGCCGGACGGCCCTCTCAGGAGCCTTTTCACTGGCGCGAGTCGAAGGCGCGATCCTGGGGCCAATCGAGGGTGTGCTGGTGGACAAGGTAGGGACTCGTCGCATGGTCCTGATCGGGTACACGATGATGGGCCTGGGATTCATCTGGCTTTCGCAGATTGATGCCTTGGGAAGGCTCGGCATTTTCAGCGCACTGCCCATATCGTCGTTAGACGAGAGACTCCTGCATTTCTACGGTTCTTATATGTTTGTTTCGCTTGGCACCGGACTCGGCGGGTGGCTGGCGCTGATAGCAATGGTGAACAACTGGTTCAACCGGCGTCGTTCGTTCGCGATGGCGGGCGCGATGTCCGGGATTCACCTCGGCGGGCTCCTGGTACCGGCGCTGGCGCTGGCGATAGAGTGGTTCGAACTGAGCGGCGCTGCCCTGGGAATCGGTGTGTTCCTGCTGGTTATCGTAGGACCGGCGGTTAAAGCGATACGCAATCGCCCGGAGGATATGGGGCTTCAGCCCGACGGTGGCATGAACTCTACGAGCGATAGGGACGAGGGTGCACGACAGAGGGTGGCGGAAATAGATGACGAGCCCGACTTCACCGCGATACAGGCGCTGAAGACCCCGGCCTTCTGGATGCTGACGATCGCGCAGGTGGCATCCAGCGTGGCAATAGTAACCCTGGCGCTTCACCTCGTACCGAAGTTGACAGACACCGGGATGTCTCCCACTGCCGCAGCCTTCGTACAGCAATTTTCCGTAATCGTAGCGCTTCCCGCGCAGTTCATATCCGGTTACTTAGCGGAGCGACTTCCGAAGACCCTTATGATTGCGTTCTTCTTAGCCTTGCAGGGCGCGGGAATTTTGATCATAGCGCTCTTCGACAGTGTCGCGATGGCATATGTGTTCGCGTTCATGTATGGGGTAGGGTTCGGGGGCCGAAGTCCACTGACTACGGCAATCAGAGGAGACTATTTCGGACGGAAGGCCTTCGCGACCATCATGGGCATATCGCAGTTTCCGATGAACATAGCGATGATTTTCGCTCCGCTGTTTGCGGGCTATATGTTCGACACTACGGGCAGCTACGTCGTGCCGTTCACGACGTTCGCGGCGCTGACTTTTATGGGAGCGGCGCTGATGCTGTTCGTGCGAAAGCCGAAGCAGAGTTAGACTTTCTCATTGATTTAACGAGTCATCCCACGTTCGTTGGAACTGGGATTCCTGGGATGTTTACCTGAACACTCCCAACAGTGTTCCAGGTGGTGAAGAACAGGGTCTTCCAGTCGTCTCCTCCGAAGGCTATGTTTGTGGAGGCATCGTATCCGTGGACTATCGTGCCCAGATGGTTGCCGTTGGCGTCTATTACCCAGACTCCGCCGGAGCCGCCGCAGTAGATGTTGCCCTCGACGTCCACTTTCATGCCGTCCGGGACGCCGGGGCGGTCACCGTTCAGGTCGCACAGCACACGGTCTGAGGCGAGGGCGAGCGTACCGTTGGGCTGTACCTCGAAGGCCCTTATGTGCTGTCTGCGGGTGTCGTTGACGTACAGGATGCTTTCGTCGGGGGAGAAGGCGATGCCGTTGGGCGTGATGAAGTCGCCGACGAGCAGGGTTATCTCGTCCAGGTCGGGAGAGACCATATAGACGCCGGAGTAGTCAAGGTCGAGGCCGGGGGCGGGAGCGCCCGGGTCGGTGAAGTAGATGCTGCCGTCGGACTTGACGACGACATCGTTGGGACGATTGAGGCGAGAGCCACGATACCTGTTGGCTATGACGGTTATCTCGCCGTCGGAGTCCTGTCGGGTGACGCGGCGCGCGCTGTGTTCGCAGGCCAGCAGTCGCCCCTTGAGGTCGCGTGTGAGTCCGTTGGCGTGGTTGGTGGGCTGCTGGTAGAGAGTGACGCCCTCGTCCGGCGACCATTTCATACGCCTGTTGTTGTGAATGTCGCTGAAAAGCAGATAGCCTCCGTCGCTCCACCAGAGCGGGCCTTCGGCGGGGCCGCCGTCGCCTCCGAATCCGTCGCCCAGTTCTTGGATCTCCTGGTCAACGGAGAGCAGGCGGTCGAGGTCTGAGGATTGTCTTTCTATGGGCATGATGATTCTCCTGGGTAAAGTTGCTTGCGATCAGCTGAAGATGTCCCTGACGGGCATTGTCCAGCCGGGGACTACATCTCCGCCGTCGAGGGTATCTTCTTGGGTGAGGGTTCTTAGATGTTTGGGAGATCGGTACACTTTCACGATATATCTACTCTTATTAGTTCGGGTATTCAGTAAAACGACTATAACTATCCTGGTTCCGGCTTCCAGCCAATCAAAGATTTTTTCTTCCACATCAATGTAGAGTTCGTCAGGAGAAATAACTTCTACCACAAGGTCGGGAGCGCCCTCAAAATAGAATTCGGTATCTTGTTCCCTATCGCGACTTACGAAACTGGCGTCGGGAGCGCGAACATGGTCAGGATTTCTTCCTATGACGAAACCAGTCCCTGTCATGTAAACTGTACCCAAATCAAAGGAATCCACATATCTCGCAAGCGATAGGAGTGTTCTGCCCGCGGTTGCCCCATGAAGCATCCCATTGAATGGCATCTTCCTGAGTTCTCCCCTAACAAGTTCGTATCGCCAATTGTCGTCGGGCATATCGAAGAGTTCTTCGGCTGTCATCAGCTTGGTTTGCGTGGTCATGGGCTGCCTCCGGCTTTGTAAGGATAATCATGATCTCGCGCGGGTCAGGGCGGCGGCTTTCTGGGCCTCGCGGGCGGCGCACAGTTCCCAGAGTTCCAGGTTGACGCGCGCGTTTTCGTCCACTGGCACGTCTATCATCATCGTGGTGCCGGGATATGGAACGGCAGCGGTACCTCTGGCCACGCCCTCGGCGAAGAGGCGGCGGGTTTCACGGTAGAAGTCGAGCTTGTCTTCGGGCGGCGCGAACGCCCTGTTGCAGTGGGCGACCCAGGACGGATGCGGACATATCGCGCCCGCGAAACCAAGATTCTTTGAGCGTAGCGCTAGTCGAGCGATTTCTGCGTCATCATCGAACTGGGGCAGGACTCCGTAGGGATGGCTTATGCCAATGGGCTGAACTTTGGACGCTCTGCTCTCGATGATGACGCGCCCCTTTGCGTATTCGAACGGGTCGAAGTGGGCTGTGGGTGTGATTCCCATGCTTGCACACAGGGACAACTCATCGAGTCCGACAGAACTGACTCGCGGGCTGGCGCGAATGATTTCGCGGATGTTCCATACGCCCGCGCCGGAGTCGAGCAGCGCAATGATATGGAGCGTATCTTTGGCGATGCCGCGCCGCCCTTCGAGGTCGGTGAGCAAATCGTCCACTTCAGCTATCTCGGACGCGGATTCGGCGCCTGGGTACACGACGCCCTTGACGCCCGGCCACATCGCGGCTTCTATGTCGGCGTGGGCGACCGACTTGTTGACAAGGACGAACACCTCTGCGCCTCCGCGTCCGGCGACTTCTATGGAGTCGGATAGCGTCTTTCGCCCCCTGAGCCTGAACCGTTCGGCGTCGTTCGAGGCGCCGGTGAGGTCGAGAATAACTGCGTCGGCGTTGTGCATCCAGGAGGATTCGACCACTTCGCGGTCTGAGATCGAGACAAGCAGATGCGATCTTCTTACGAATGGGTTCATTGCTCTTGTTCCTGCTGTTCCATCTCTTGGGTCTCAGACGATTGCGCGGAGTCTGGTGATTCTACGTCCTGTTCCGTTTCGCCGTTGCCTGTTAGTTCGGCGGCAACCGGTTGGTCGGTGACCTGTTCAGCCTCGGCGGCCTGTGTTCTTTCGCGCGCGGCGACCTTCTCGGCGTCTCGACGGGCGCACATTGCGGCCCACTCTATGAGTTCTGCGGCGCGAGAGGCTTCGTACTTGTCTATGGTTCGCCCACCCATGTCGCCTTCAGCTTCGCCGCGGCTGTCCAGGTCATAGTAGAATTCCAGGATCCGATGGGCGTCCTTAACCTCTTCGGGTGTAGGGGTCAGCCCCTCGTTCTGAGGGGCTACGACGTTGGGGTGCAGTCCGCCGCCCGACCTGAGTCCGGCCTTTCGGCTTGCGCGGGCGCGATTGAGGGCGAGGTCGGCGTTGCCCACGTTCCCGGTGGTGTCATCCATATAGACGCTGCCGTCGCGTTCGAGTCCCAGCGCCATGGCGATGAGTTCGCCCTCGCCCCGGTTGTAGAAGAACTGGTCGAATCCGACGAACATCTCCACGCCCATGTCCATGGACATATCGTAGCCGGTGCCGGGTCCGAAGGCGTCTATGCGCGGGCTGGCGGAGGCAATCTCATACGAGTTTGCCACTCCGAGGGTGGTTTCGACCGTGGCACCGATTCGGATTGTGCCAGGGCGGATTCCCCGGATGCGCTCCATCTCGGTAATCAGGGCGTCCAGGTTTTTGATTTGCTCTGCGGTTTCGGCCTTTGGGAAATTTATCTGTGAAACGCCGGGCCAAACGGCGGCCCGGACGTCAACCTCGGGGTAGGCGCAGTTGATTCTTATGTTGATTTCTGCCGCGCCCTTCCGACCGTGTTCTATGGCCTCCCTGACGAGAGTGCGGGCGTACTCCTTCTGGGACTGGGGGACGGAGTCTTCCAGGTCGAAGTTGAGGTAGTCGCAGTCGCGCGTCCAGGAGCGGCCGACGAAGCGTGGGTTGTTGATGGGCATGGTCAGGCCGGATCGCCTGATTCTCCTAGTCATCTGTATTGGCCTCCGCGTTTCGTACCAGGGCGCCTGCCCGATCTCTACTCGCGCAGGCGTCATACCACTGAACGGCTCTGGCGGCTATGATGGCCGCGGGAGTATGGGCAGGCAGGGAGCCCAATACCGAACGGGCGCTGCTAATGTCATCTTCGGACGGGGTGAATCCTGTGTTCAGGGCGGCGATCTGATCCGCTCTCATACACAGAGCGCCCCGGAATCCGGCCAGTCGCCCGGTTATGGCTGCCTGAAGCGTGTCGTCGTAGTTTGCGCTGAGACCGCGTGAGGTCGCGTTCCACCATGCGCCCACAGGTTCGACGTCAAGTGCGTTCGCGATCACAATGAGCCGCTGCATGAGGTAGGGGAGAAGATGCAGGTCGCCGGACGGCTCCTCTCGGAGGTCCATCTTGAGATCGGCACGACCGAGACTTATGGAGGATACGCGGTCGCTCGCGCGTATGAACTCTTCGGCGTGCCAATTGGCGGGACCGGTGTCGAGTGAAAGGTGAATCTCCAGCGCCTGTTCGGGACCCCGGGGGTCGTCCGCCTCGCGCACCTCTCCGACGGGCGGGGGTCTGACGACGCCGCGCTCGGACTCGAACCGCGACAGGATGTCGTCCGCCTCGCGCACCTGTTCGGCGCAGGCCAGGCCGGGCAGGACAACGCCGCTCAGTCCGCGCCAGACGGAGGCCGCCATGTCCGCGTGGAGCAGTTCGGGGTCGCATCTTACGAAGACCTCGGAGCCGGCGTTGCGCATCATTCCGATGGCGTCGCGGACGTTCTCTCGCGCCTGATGCTTCCTGCTGTCGTGGACGGTGTCCTCGATGTCTAGCACGACTATGTCGGCGACCGATTTCGCGGCCTGATCGAGCTTTTCTGCGTCGTGGGCCGGAACTATCAGCCAAGAACGCCTTACTGTTCTATTCATTCGTTGTTCCTCGCCCCCGCTCAACTCGGTTATGAAGCATTTCGGTCCATCGCCATAGGCACAAATAGGGTATCATCCATCGGACTATTGACCAACAGGAGCATCGCTTGCGACAGGGACTTTGCAAAGTATGCGGACGATGTGAACATATATCATAGTTTATAGGTACGCAGGAAAGTGCAGGGCACCAACTGGTAAGGTCACAGGGTCGAGCTGGGACGGTTTTCATCCAGCGCTGCCCAGAGTTTTCCCAGTGTTGAAGCTACGAAAGAATTATTTCGTCGTCTGTCGGCCTACGTTATAAACACCTACTTATACGTATGTTCTGAATCCGTGCCGCAATTGTAGCATAGAATAAGGTATCAGGTGAAACCATGAAAGGCTTTGAAAAGGTCCTGGGCAGCGGCAGAATCTTGACACAAGATAGCCGATACAGCAGGATATAGCCATGAAGACGACGCTGACATTAGACGATGATGTAGCCGACTTCCTGAGAGAGCGGAGCCGGCTTCAGGACAAGCCGTTCGAGCGCGTGGTGAACGAGACGCTGCGACGTGGGCTGGAAGTGTCCGCGCCGTCGAAGCCTACGGTCCGCAGCAAGGATGCTAAGCCGAAGCCGTTCAAGGTGGTTCCGTTCAGCAGCGGGTTCAAGCCGGGTGTTGCTCCGAACAATCCGAAGCGCTTCTTAGACGAACTTGACGTGGAGGACTACCTCAGGAAAGAGCGCGACTTTAGGAAAGACCTCAATGATCGTCCCTGATATCTTCACACTCAGTGTTGTTGACCAGTCCCCCATACGAAAAGGGGGAAGGCCCGCGGACGCGCTGCGTGAGAGTGTGGAGCTTGCCCAGCACGCTGAGCGAGTTGGATACAGCCGGTACTGGGTGGCAGAGCACCATAACTCCTCGTCGTTCAGCGGCACGAGTCCTGAGATACTCATAGGACAGATTGCCGCCGGCACTGAACGCATACGAGTCGGAAGCGGTGGGGTGATGCTGTCCCACTATTCGGCGCTGAAAGTGGCGGAGCAGTTCAGGATCCTGGACGCTTTCTACCCGGACCGGATTGACCTGGGTATCGGCAGGGCGCCGGGAAGCGACCGTCTGACGGCGGCGGCGCTCAGCCATCCGAGGCCGCCGGTGAATGTCCAGCACGAGTTCCCCCAGATGGTGGGCGACCTGCTGGGGTTCCTGAACGGCGATATGCCGGAGGGACACCCGCTGCACGAGATAAAGGCGCAGCCCGGGGACCCGCCGGATACAGTTCCCGAGGTCTGGCTTCTGGGGTCTTCGGACTACAGCGCGCAGCTTGCGGCGCACCTCGGCCTGCCTTTCAGCTTCGCGGACTTCTTCGGGAACACGAGCGAATACGGGCCTAGAGTGGCGGATCTGTATCGCCAGTTGTTCAAGCCATCCGAGTACCTGTCTGAGCCGAAGGTGAATGTCGGCCTGCAGGTGATCTGCGCTCCTACCGAGGAAGACGCCAGGTTCATAGGCGCGTCTCGCAGCCTGAACAAGGTCATTTCGGCTCTCGGCCTGACAACTGGCGGGCTTCTGCCGCCTGAGGACGCTATCAACTGGCCGCTGGATGAAAGCGCGAAGCAGTATATGAGCCAGTCCACTCAGAGTTACATCGAGGGCGATCCCGAACAGGTGCGGGAGGGCATACTCGCGTCGTCCGAGAGATACGAGACGACGGACATAGGCATCGTCACCAACTGCTACCACTTCGAGCACCGGAAGCGGTCGTATGAACTGGTGGCCGAGGCGATGGGAGTCGCGCCTGTGGTGTCGCCCCTGGCTGTCTGATCGGCGTAAATGCTGTACTAATTTGGTCGGTGGAATAATCAAGACCTACACCGCCCCACCCCTGGATACCCGCCTTCGCGGGTATGACGATGAGGTGACCGACTAGGTTGATGCGGGTTTACCGGCGTAGAGTGTATGGAAGAATTGGCGATATACTGGTAAGCTAGTTATTGATTGGAATTCGCCAGCAATACAGGTGAGTTTACAGATTTGGAGCGAAAAATAGATTTGGACCTGGGAGTCTTGATAGACAAGCTCCCACCCCACATTCAAGAACCGCTTAACAGTAGAGATGATCTCGACGAGCTTCTGGAGGTCGTTCTGGACCTGGGACGAGAGCCGGAGGCGCGGTTTAGAGAGCAGAGTGTGTCTCTGGGTTCGGCGGAGGTATCCGAAGACGACATTCAACACACCATCTCGCGCATTGGACGGTTCGGCGAGGATAACCGAGCCGGTATCGAACGCACTCTGCATCGCATTTCCGCGATCCGCAATCGCAGCGGCAAGGTAATCGGCCTTACTCTGCGCGTTGGCAGGGCGGTCTATGGGACTATCAGGGTCATAGAAGACCTGATAATGATGGGTAAGAGCGTTCTGCTACTCGGAAAGCCCGGAGTCGGCAAGACGACTATGCTGCGCGAGGTGGCGCGCGTTCTGGCGGACGACGCCCACAGGCGGGTCATCGTCGTGGACACGTCGAACGAGATAGCCGGAGACGGCGACATTCCCCACCCCGCGATAGGCCGCGCGCGCAGGATGCAGGTTCCTTCTCCCGCCTTCCAGCATAACGTGATGATCGAGGCGGTCGAGAATCATATGCCCGAGGTGATAATCATTGACGAGATCGGCATTGAACTCGACGCCAACGCGGCGCGCACGATTGCCGAGCGTGGGGTCCAGCTTGTAGCGACCGCGCACGGGAACACGCTGGACAACCTGATAATGAATCCGACGCTGTCGGACCTTGTAGGCGGCGTACAGTCGGTGACGCTGGGAGACATCGAGGCGCGGCGGCGGCGAACGCAGAAGACGGTGCTTGAGCGGCGCGCGCCTCCCACGTTCGACGTCCTGGTGGAGATACAGAACTGGAGCGAGGTGGTCGTACACCCAGACGTGGCTGAAACGGTGGACCGGATTCTTCGCGGCTATACGATAGATCCCGAACATCGCACCGTGGGCGCCGACGGAACGGTCGCAAAGACCACGCCGCAGGTTACGCGGTCGCCGAATGGAGGGGCTTCTCCGATTGCGGGAATGCCGTTCGACGGCAATGGTCAGCGTCGAGACTCGCGCCCGGAACGGGAGCCGCAGCGGGACCCAATCAAGGTTACTCATATAATGCCATACGGCGTGAACAAGGGTAAGCTACAGCAGGCGGTCAGGCACACCAACTCCGCGGTCGAGGTGGTGGACAATATATCGGGCGCGGACCTGCTTCTGACTACGAAGAACTACTACCGGCGCAAGACAAGCGCCCTCCAGGCGGCGGAGCAGAAGGGCAAGCCCGTTTACGTCCTCAGACGCAACACGGCTCCGCAGATCCAGCAGTTCGTCAAGGCCATAACCCGCGACAAGCGGCATGGACGACATGACGATAAACTCGACGGCGCGATGCGCGAAGCGGAGGACGCCGCGGGCCGAATCAGGAACGGCGAACATAAGGTGCATCTCAGCCCGCAGGGTTCGTACGTGCGTCATGTCCAGCATGAGATCGCGGAGAGACACGGGCTGGAGTCGCACAGCGTGGGCAAGGAGCCGGGTCGCCGGGTCGTCTTCTACCATCGCTGATTCCGCTGTGCGATGCGCTCGCGCTCCGTATCCGATTCCGGCGGTATTGCTATACAATGGCCCTCGCAAGACAGGGGGTTGATATTCGACGGCCTCCGCAACCCGGTTGGAGTGTGTGAGTGGCGCTGTTCATTTCATTCGAAGGTGGAGAGGGGTCGGGAAAGAGTACCCAGGCGGGCAGGCTCGTGCGTGCGCTGGAAGAAAGAGGCGTTCCGACTCACTTCATCCATGAGCCCGGCACGACCAGACTCGGCCTTCACATCAGGGAGCTAATCAAGGGAAGGCCCTGGGGCAGGGAGACGATCTCACACGAAGCCGAACTGTTCTTGTTCTCGGCCGCCAGGGCGGATCTCGTATCGAAGGTACTTTCGAAGCAAGTCGAAGAGCCGCGTCTGGTAATCATCGCGGACAGGTATGTTGATTCGACGGTAGCGTACCAGGGTTACGGGAGACGACTGCCTCTCGATCTTGTGGACTCGGCAAATAAGCTCGCGACCCGTGGCGTCATGCCGGACCTTACGCTGCTCCTGGATTGTCCGCCCACCGACGCTCTGGAGCGCGTTGGGAAGGTGCAGTCCGGACTGTTCGACAGTGGCAAGTCGGGACGTATGGACGATGTGGAAGCGAGGCGGTTCGAGGATGAACCGCTGGCGTTCCACCGCCGAGTCAGAAGCGGGTACCTGAAACTAGCAGCGCTCGAACCGGAGCGCTGGCTGGTACTGGATGGTATGAAGGAAGAGGACAAGGTGTTCGATTCGATCTGGAAGGCCGTAACCGGAATGGAGAAGTTCCGAGCGATGGTTGAGGATTCCGACCCCTCGGAGAATATCTCTACGCAGGATGAGGGGAGCGAGCGTACCCTGTTCTCGCTGTCCGGCAATCGGCCGGGAAGATGATATGGCCCCAGAGATAAGTCCCGTTCCGAGGCCGGAGTGGACGGCACTGTCAGCCCCCGAAACTGAGAACGTCGAGGGGAAGGTACTCTTGGCCCTCGGCAATCTCACGGTCGCGATCCTGCGTTTCGCTCCTGATGGGCATATTCCCGAAGTCTCAGCGCCATATCCGACGGACGTCATCTGCCTGGAGGGTGGTGGATTCACGAGCGTGGCGGGACAGGAAGGCGAACTGCGAGCCGGGTACTCAGTCCGTTGGACGGCGGACGCGACGCGACGTCTCTGGACCGAGACTGAAACGATGACCGTGCTGATGGTGGAACATTTCAGGGAGCGCTAGCCGATAACTTCTAAGGCAGAATTGTCAGTCAGACGATAGATGTAGAAGTCGGTGTCGAATGTAAACACCCGACGTTCTGAAAGGGATTCAGCTACAGCTACCAGAGATGCGTCGGCCAGATCCATCGGAATGTCCTGATACTGATTCATCAGCAACGCCATTCTGCCGGTTTCCCTATCTGTTAATTCATGCAACACGAGTTTGCCGTCCAGCTGCATATTCCATAGGGTTGACTGGAAATAGTATCCGCCCGCGGCTCCGAGCAAGTACATTGCTTCGGTAAAGCAGACCCATGTGGTAAGTAGGGGTTCCGCAGGCAGACGTGTCACAACGTATCAATGCATTTAGGGTGATACTGGTCGGCACGATTTAGGAGGGCGATAATTGGTCCCGTATCCGTCAGGATCATTGTCGCTGTTCATGGAGGTATTTCTGATAAAGCTCCGCCGCGAACTTCTTGCCCGTATCTTCTGACAGATTAGCTTCCACTCCATCGAGCTCCGCGCTGTTCAATACCCCTATGTACTCACGGAGGAAGTCGGCAGCGCTATCATGTACGCTCCGATCCGGCTCTTGCGTAGATATTTCTACGTTCTCTGGAAATTCGTTGATTTCTGTCATGGGATCAAGAGCCTCTGCAGCCTTACGATTTGTACTGCCTATTGTATCCAGCATACCGAGAGCGCTGAAGACCTGCAACCTGCTCAATCTTTTCTTAGCGACGGCCGCGCGCTGAAGGTTACGTACCCGAGGGCGCCCAGGACGGTTCCAGCTCCGGCGATGCCGAATGTCGCGGCTATGCCGATTACGGACCCCAGTGGGCCGACCAGGAACGCTCCCCCCGAACCTCCAACGTCCCACGCCTGCTGAAGGGTCGCGAGGGCTGTGCCGCGCTCCCGAGGAGGGGAGCGGTCCACGGTGAGGGACTGAGTGGCGGGCTGCAGCATACCGAAGCCCATGCCGTTCAGGACTCCCGATAGAATGAACAATATCATGTTGTCTGCTATCACCAGCAGGAACATGGCGACTCCGACTATCAGCAGGCCGGGCACGATCACTGAACCCCTTCCGAGCCTGTCGGCGATGAGTCCGGACATGGGCAGCGCGAGCATTTGAACAATCGAGTTGGCGGTGTAATACAGTCCTGGGTTTCCCAGGTTCCTCAACTTCGCCAATTGGGGCAGGAAAGTGCTCACAGGCGCCGTAGTAAAGGTGTATGTCAGGAATACCAGGGTCGGAAATAGCGCGGAACGACTGATGAGGGGCGGTTTGGCGGTTTCCGACGATGACGATAGCGGCTCTGCCGAAATTGACGTTCGGTTCGCGGAGATGCCGAGAGCGGAGGCGGTTCCGGCGAGCGACATAAGCCCCGCATAGATGAACGCGACCCCTGAACCAAACTCCTGAAAGAGCCAGAACGCGAGCAGAGGGGAGTACAGATTGGCCAGCGCGATGGCATTTCCGTTATAAGCCATGCCCTCCGCCCGACGGTTGCTCGGCGCGAGTATGGCAATGATAGTGGCTGTGGCCACGGGGCCTATCGCCAGCCCTATGCCCTGCACGACGCGGACCGGAATTATCATCCAGATATTGAAGGCTCCAACGTGGAGCAGCGTCGCGATCCCAAGGACTGTCGTTCCCGCAATGGCTACTCTCTTGGGGCCGAAGTTGGTGATCCAGCGACCGGACATCTGCCTTATGGGTATGCTGAGTAGCCCGAAAGAACCTACTACAACGCCGGTCTGCCACTCCGCTCCTCCAAGTTCGATCACGTAGAGGGGGATGATCGTCAACATAGCCGTGTACGAGGCGAACATGAAGTGCGAAATACCCAGGTTCAGGACCAGGTCGGTGGTCCAAAGTCCCGCGGTTCCAGTCTCAGTTTGATTGGTTTGCAAGTATGGCGCCTCGGCAAATGGCTGTGCTGAAAGCAGGGGTTGATTGTACGCTTGCGGCTTGGTGTACGCAATAGCTCGATAAGCGGCGTTGGCGTATCCGCGAACCTCTGTCGCCGTGGGAATCTGTCTTGACCCTGTTGTGGCGGCGGGTGTAGCCTTATTAGTCATAAAGCGCAGGAAAATTCTGCAATCGCATTTCGCAATGGGGTAGATTTTGGATCAACGGACACTGACGCCTGCCGAACCGTCCGCACCGGAAGAAAAGCCTTCATTACTTTCCCCCGCGCGCTACCCTATTTTCAGTTCTCTCGCGTATCGCGACTTTCGCTGGATGTTCGCGGGGTCGTTCGTCTCCTTCCTGGCGATGAACATGCAGATGATCACGCGCGGGTGGCTCATACTGGAGTTGACTGACGACTCGCCTCTTGCGCTGGTCGCGGTCATGGTCAGCTTCTCCCTACCCATGACGTTCATGTCGCCCGTCGCTGGCGCGCTCGCCGACAGGCTCCCACGCAGAAGCCTGGTGATCATGAGCCAGACCGGCAATGCTGCCATGACGCTCATCATCGGAATGCTGGATTTCACGGGCCTTGTCACTTTCTGGCAGGTGATGGCAATAGGGTTCATCAACGGTTCGCTAATGGCATTCAATATGCCGAGCAGGCAGGCCATCCTGTCGGAGATCGTACCCGAAAAGAGCCTGATGAATGCCATAAGCCTGAACAACTCGGGCATGAATCTGACACGCATCGTAGGCCCGGCGGTCGCCGGATTTTTGATACTGTACATCGGCACGCACGGCGTGTTCTTCATCGTGAGCGGCATATACGTATTCTCGGTGTTGTCCACGATTATGATTGACGCGGGCAGGACTCCCGCTACAAACTCGAGAAAGGGTGTGGGAGGCGATATCAAAGAGGGGCTGGCCTACGCCGCCGCCGATCCCGGACGCAAGGGCATTGTCATCCTGATGCTGATTACCACGCTGTTCGGCTTCTCATTCTGGGGTCTGCTACCGGCGTGGGCGCGCGAGGCGCTCGACGTGCAGTCGGATGGACTAGGGATTCTGATGACGATAATGGGCGTCGGAGCGCTGTTCGGTACGCTGGGACTCGCCTCTCTCCCGGGCTTGTCGCGGCGGCGTGGACTGATATTGTTGGTCTGCACTGTAATCTGGGGTGTTGGACTGGCCGCGTTCTCCCAGATGACCCTGTACTGGGCGGCGGTCCCGTTCCTGTTGCTGATAGGCGTGATCAGTTCGGTGCATATGTCGCTGGGTATGACGATGATGCAGACGCTCGCCGCGCCGGAGATGCGCGGACGCATGATGAGCATCGGGATGATGACCTTCGGCGCGATGCCGCTCAGCTCGGTGCCATTCGGGATTCTGGCCGAGCAGATAGGCACGCCTAGTTCGCTCTTCATCAGCGGGGCGCTGCTGTCCATCGTCGTGCTGATTTTCGCCGTTGTGTATCCCGCATTCAGGCGGGTCAACTAGTATTCCAACATCTTTGGATTGATGGTTTATCTACCCTCACCCTAGCCCTCTCCCAGAGGGAGAGGGAATAAATCGGATTCTGAGTATCCATCGTAACTAAGTTGTCGCACTACTAGTACAGGCCAGACCGAGGAGGAGAATCGAAATGGCGCGCAGTTCAATCGCAGGCATGGTACAGACGGTTCTGGGAGCGGTGGAGCCTTCCGACCTCGGTCCGACTACGACGCACGAGCACCTGTTCATTGACTTCAGGGCGATGTATCAGCCGCCCTCCGAGGCCACCGCTCAGCACAGGGCGCATGAGCCGATAACTCTGCGGAATCATGGATGGGTTTCTTATAACCCGTATTCCAGCATAGAGAATCTGTGGGTTGTCGAGGAGGATGTCGCAATCGAGGAGGCGCGCCTCTTCAAGCGGGTCGGCGGTGGAGCGATTGTGGACGCTACGACTATAGGCATAGGACGCGACCCACTAGCGCTGGCTCGCGTGTCCAGAGGCTCGGGCGTTCACGTCGTCATGGGGGCGGGGTTCTACGTGGACATCGTCCATCCCGACGACATGGACTCGCGCACGGAAGACGACCTCGCGCGTAAGATCATCGAGGACATCGAGGAGGGCGTGGATGGGACCGGGGTACGCGCCGGCATCATCGGAGAGATCGGCTGCACCTGGCCGCTCACCGATAACGAGCGTAAGTCGCTGCGGGCGTCGGCCATAGCTCAGCAGGAGACCGGCGCGGCGATACTGATACACCCAGGTCGCTACGAGACCGCGCCGCCGGAGATAATCGAGGTCCTTGCGGAGGCGGGAGCGGACATCGGTCGCGTCATAATGGGGCATCTGGACAGGACGGTCGCCAATTTCGAGACGCTGAAATCGCTTGCCGCTACGGGTTGCTATCTTGAGTGGGACCTGTTCGGCAATGAGATCAGCCACTACCCGCTGTCGGATATGGATATGCCGTCGGATGGCCAGAGGCTGGACGCAATCAAGCGAGTCATCGAGGAGGTCGGCTGTTACGACCGCATCGTGCTTGCCCACGACATCTGTACCCGGCACCGCCTAACGCGATATGGCGGACACGGCTACGGCCATATCTTCGAGAACATCATTCCGAGGATGCGGGCGCGTGGCTTCACCGATGAGCAGGTGGAGGCGCTTACTCAGTACAATGCCGCACGAATACTGGCGTTCGTCTAGCGACTAAACCAGACTGGAGCGCTATGGGCAGAGTGGCGGATTCTCTTCCGGGTCGGGTATCAGGAATCGCGCCCTGATTTGGTCCCACGTAGTGGTCTGGTCATGCTTGAGAAATATGACGTAGCCGTCGGGGATGCGTTCGTACTCCAGTTGGGCGTCTTCGAGGGCGTCCATGAATGCCACGCGCAGGTGTAGTTCGGGAGGCTGTATGAGCAAGGTGGGCATCGTCTAGGCAGACTATTCAGGGAATATCCTGCTGACCGGCAGCGATACGTCATCAAACCCGGGCAGTGTGAGAGTCTGATTCATGTCTACTACACGCCAGCGTCGGTACTCGCCGCCGGAAGGCTGGGTATGGACTTCTACGTGGCGTTCCCGGATGTTAGCTATCCAAGTTTCCGGGATTCCGAAGCGGGCGTATAACGACAGTTTCACATTCCGGTCTTGATAGAGAGTGGTGTCCGAAACCTCGATTATCAAGAGGATATCGTCGGGGCCGGGGTGAGCGTGGGCGTAGAAGTCGTCCCGCCACTTCAGAACCGCGATATCAGGTTCCGGCTCGGTGACGCCGTTGAGTCGAACCGGAATCTGCGATCTGACCTGCGCCCGACGTTCAAGTTGAGAAGTTAGCTCGTAGTCCAGTGAGCTAACCGAGGAGGCGTGAGCAGATTTCATTGGGGACATTGGGATGATCTCTCCGTCAATAAGCTCGACGCGCTCGTCGGGGGCCAGGATGCCCGCCCCGGCCATGGCGTAGTACTCGTCCACGTTGAAGAGGCGCGGCTTGCCCTCGTACTTGGAGTATATCCTGCCGCCAATCAGTTCCAGATGTTCGCCCTCGGCCAGGATGCCGGCGTCGGCCATCGCGTAGTATTCATCTACGTTGAACAGACGAGTCGGCATCCTGGCGCGGGTTGTCATTGGAGAGGCCCTTTCTAGCCGGAGAGTTTCATGAGCCGGGCCATTCGCGCCTTGTGGTAAACGTGGTCGCCGAGGTAGTGCTGGAGAGTTCGGGCGCGCTTGGTGTACTGGGTCAAGCCGTAGTCGAGATCGGCGCCTATGCCGGCGTGGACGTGGTGAGCGGCATCGCAGGCCCTGGGGAATCCGAGGCTGGCCACGGACTTGGCGGTGGAGACGCCAATCGGTGCGTCGTCCATGCCCTCGTCTAGCTGCCACAGGGCTTCGAATGCGGTCCACTTCGCCGAATCCGCGTCGGTCAGGGCGTCAATAACGTGGTCCTGAACGCGCTGGAACGTTCCGATTGGGACGCCGAACGCGATACGGGTCTGGCTGTACTCGCGCGTCATGTCATAGACGGCCTGGGTTCCCCCTGCCATGAAGGCGCACAGCACTGCGGTCGCACAGTCCATAGCTGACTCGATGGCGTTCCAGGCACTTCCCGGATCGCCCAGGACGTCGGCGGCATCAACTTCGACGTTCTCGAAGTTTACTTCGCACGCCTTTGGGCCGATCCAGCCCTGCATGACGCGGACGGAGACGCCCGGCGCCGTCCGGTCTACCGCCATCAGGCTCAGGCCGTCTTCGGGTGCGCCGCCGTTCGATGTCCGGGCGGCGACAAGGATGCGGTCGGCTACGTTCGCGTCGGGAATGAAGAGCTTGGCGCCGTTGAGGACGTAGCCGCCATTGCTTTCCGCTGCCTGAAGCTGGATCGAATCAGGCGACCAGGAGTAGTCGGGTTCGGTGTAAGCGAGAGCGTAAATCTGCTGGCCCATGGCGATACCCGGGAGCATCGCCTGCTTCTGGTCTTCAGAGCCTGCGGCCATTATCGCCTGCGCCGACAATACCGCAGATGAAAGCAGGGGACTGGGGCATGCGTAGTAGCCCATGACCTCGGATACGACTCCCAGGTCAACCCAGCCCTGTCCGAGTCCGCCGTATTCTTCGGGAATGGCCAAAGACGGCCAACCCAGTTCGGACATCTGCTCCCAGAGGTTGGGATCGAAGCCGGACTCGCTATCGTCTATCTCAAGCACCCTTGTCTTGGGAACCTGGTCTTCCATGAACTCCCTCGCAGAGGACTGGAGCATTGTCTGAATTTCGTTGAGAGTAAGATCCATTATTCAAAGCCTCACCGTTTGAATTTGCTGACAATATCGGGGCCTGGGCTCGCCAAGCACGTAAGAGATTATACTTTGGCGGAACACGCAGGGCAATCTCAACCGGCGGGTGCGAACCTGTATCAGTTTTGGTAGGCAGGGGAGTCACCCCCATCCTAACCTTCCCCCGTCAAGGGGGAAGGGACTTTTCTCGCCACAGGCAGCGCCAACTAATCTGGTACAGCATCGGCGGGCGCGCAGGGCTTTTCGGTTATTCAGACCGGGTTCTTTTCGGAACCGCCGGTTCGTGGTTCGGGAGCGTCAGTTATATATTGCGCTTTATATCGTACAGGTGGGGTTCCAAGTGAGTTTCCAAGTGAATTAGGCGTTTAGAACTCCTGGAAACGACCTGTCGTCACCTGTTGTTAGCTACGGGCCGAGGAATTTTCGTCGGCGAAATCATTTTTGATAATCTCCTGTTTATGTAAGAATTGGTGTGTTCGCGGTTGATTGACCTGATCCATGATAGCATGAATGTTCTGTCGGGTGGAAGGGATTTTCAACATACAAATGACGAATGACGCTGGTTCGTCGGACTTGAGAATAATCGAAAGGCCCTGCGGAATTTGGAGTGATGAGTGCGAAAGGGCGAATTAACCTGGCTGCGATTTCGGGTCAATCTCGCCAGTCTTCTCTCGAACCACCGGCTCCATGCCGCAGTCTTGGAGCATTCGTCTCGCGGACCTGAGTATCTCGCTTCTCTTCTCGCCCACAAGATCGGGGGTGGCTCCGGATGCCGCCGATCTTGCCCTGCCTATCAGGTTCTCGGCGCTCTCTCTGATCTCGCCGGGGATGGGCTCCACTGCGGCGCTACCGACTTTGGAGACGAATTCTACGGAGGCGTCGGTTATCTCTCGCGAGGTGCGCGCTCCTTCTACCGCAATCGCGTACTCTTCGGCGAATTCGCAGTAGTCGTTCTGGGGCTCGAAGAAGTCGCCGAAGATTGCCAGCGCTACCAGCGTGCCTATGGTCGCGCCGACACCGATCAGAACATATAGGAACAGCCTGTTCATCGCCTCTTTCGTTCCCTGTTGCAGGGGCGATAGTGTCTGATGATTCTAGTCCACGAGTTGCCTGAGGCGTGGGTCGAGGCGGTCGCGCAGCCAGTCGCCCGTGAAGTTGAGGGACATGACGACGAGGAATATGGCGAATCCGGGCAGTACCGTCGGCCATGGGGCGACTTCGAGATAGCCCCGGCCTTCGGATACCATGCTGCCCCATGTCGGCGTGGGAGACGGGACGCCCGCTCCCAGGAAGCTGAGGGCGGCCTCTGCCAGTATGAGCGTTCCTACGCTCAGCGTGGCTATCACGACCGATGTGTTTACCACGCCAGGCAAAATGTGACGCACGAGGATTCTCACCTGTGAGCAACCCGCGACCCGGGCAAGGTCAACATAAGGCTCGTTCTTGATTACGAGCGTCTGGCTCCTGATGACCCTTACGAACGGAATCCAGGCCAAGGCGGCCAACAGGATCAGGAGCAGTCTGAGGCTCTGACCAAACAGGAGGACGCAGACGAGTGCGACCATCAGGAACGGAAGCGCCTGCCATATATCCACTATCCTGGTTATTACTTCGTCCACCCAGCCGCCCGAATAGCCGCTGAGGGTACCAAGCGTGGTGCCAACGATGAAGCCGCTGAACAGCGCGATAGCGGCCACGGCCAGCGATATGCGCGCGCCGAACAGCATCCGGGAGAAGACGTCGCGTCCAGTGTGGTCGGTGCCGAGAAGGTGTTCAGCGCGAACTTCTTCGTTCACTATCAGCACGTCGGACACAAAACGGTCGGGCAGCCAGGGTGGGGGCTGCTGGCGACTTCTTATGGCGCCGGCATAAGGGTCGTGGGTAGCCAACAGGGGCGCGAATATCCCGCACAATATGAGTAGCGCCAAGACCGCCATGGGGATGACAGGCCAGCGGCGCACGAACATCCAGACGGCTCGCAACTCCCGAATCACGGGAGGCCTGTCGCGTATTCCGCGCAGATCGCGTTCTATCTGGCTCATTTCCACGTCGGTTTGCATATCACTCGTACCGAATTCTGGGGTCTATGATCGCGTACGCTATGTCAGCGAGGAACGCAAAAGATACGTAGATTCCGATGAAGCAGAATACTGTGCCCGCGAGCAACGGCCAGTCGTTGTCGTACACGGCCTGGTTGAGCGCGACGGTTCCGATTCCGGGCATGGAGAAGATAATTTCTATAACCAGAGCGCCGTTGAGATAGTCGGCGAGAAGTACGAAGGCCGAAGTGAGAGGCGGTATGACCGCGTTTCTCAAGGCGTGCTTGAAGATAATGGTAATAGGGCCTATGCCCTTTGCGCGGGCGAGCTTGATGTATTCCGAATCGAGTATCTCGAGCATGGCGGAGCGAGTGAGGCGCATTATACCGGCAGAGGCGGGCCAGCCCAGAACGATACAGGGCAGTACGTAGAACTTGATGTTTCCCCAGGAGAGGGGGAAGGTTCCGTCATCGGGACCGCCGGACCAACCCGGGGGGAACCATCTCAGCCATACGGCGAACAACAGTATGGCCATGACGCCCGTCCAAAACTGGGGGAGGGCCTGCCCAAAGAGCGCGAATATGCGGCCTATGTAGTCCCAGGCGGAGGCGCGCTTTACGGCCGCCAGAACTCCAATGCTCACACCGATGATCACGGCGAATACCCAAGCGCCCGCGGCGAGTCGCAAGGTCATCGGCAGGTGCTGGGCGATTATATCGCTGACCGGACGCAAGGTTCCCAAGGATTGTCCCATGTCCAGCTGTACGAGGTTCCATACCCAGTTCAGATAGCGCAGTGGCAGGGGTTTGTCCAGACCGAGGTGTCGCTCGATCTCGGCTATCTGCTCCTGGGTGAGTTCTACCTGGGCGTCGCCGATGTACAGCACCCTGGGGTCGGGGCCGAGTGTGGTCAAGATGAATATGACTACGGTAGCCCCGATGATGGAGATAATAATCGAAAGCGCTCTTCTGACTAGGAATCGAGCCATTTCAGGTTAGAACCTCGCTGCTGAATACAAGTCCGGATAGTCGTCTTGAAATCGCACAGAACTATTATCGGGTTGTTACGAATAGGCGAAATCCATCGCCTTGGGGGATGTGGCGCGGGGGAGAAAGCTGAACTCCCTCCCCCGCTATGTCCGAGCCTATGCGCTTACTGTACGGGGACGATGTGCTGCGGCCTGCCCCAGAAGCCTGCGGCGGTGGAACGGGAGTTCCAGGAGACCACGGTTTCTGGGTTGGCGGCGACGCCTCGCGGCGGCTGCACCATTCCGGCGTAAAGCTGCCAGTAGTAGTAGTAGTCAACCATGTCCAGGTGGAGGTCTTCGCGAGCCTGCTTGTCCCTCTCGCCATTGATGTTGATGTACATGTAGTCGAGGAACTTGCTCTCGAAGGCGCAACCCCAAGCCGGGCGGCTGAAGGTGCTGTCCGATGGCGGCGGAGGCCAGTCGAACGGGTAGTTCGCGGTCTCGACCGAGCAGTTCTTGACGACCGGGTAGGCCTGGGTGCGGTCTCTCATGCGAGGCACGACCACTCCGCCGTACTCCTCAGTGAGAAGCTCGACTCTTACGCCGACCGCTTCCCAGTCCGCGGCTACCGCGTCGGCCTGCTCGAGGCAGACGTCACCGGTCTCGCAGCGGTACTTGTTCATCTTGATCTCGAAGCGAGGCTGTCCACCGGGTCCATCGGGGTCTGGGAATCCGGCCAGGTCAAGCAGCCTTGCGGCTTCGGCCTTGTCTGTGGGGACCTCCCATGGCCATTCATATCCTGGCTCGGCGGCGTTGTCGTATTCGCCGTACTCTATCCAGCTTGTGCCGGCGCCGAGTACTTCGCTGTCGCCGTACTTCTCGTGCGCGGCCTTGACCATGGCGGCGGTGACCGTGCGCTCAGGACGCCATCCGGGGAACTTGGGGCCCATCAGCTCGAGATATATGGGCGTGCCCAGTCCGGCCTGAAGGACGTCAACGATTCCCTGCCTGTCAATCGCGTGGGAGAGCGCCCAGCGGACGAGACGGGCCTGTTCCATGTCGCTCATGCCGGGCGGGTTGTTGGTGTCCTCATACGGGCAGAGGTCTCCCCAGGGGCAGCCAAGCCAAGCGTGGTCCTGTTCGTAAACCGAGGACGTCCAAGGCTCGATTCCTGCGGGAACCTCATTGCCGTCTTCGTCCGTGATCGGCTCGCCCTTGGCGATAGCGGCGCCAGCCTTGGCGTTGATGTCGGTCCAGAGGTTGCCTGGCCAGATCGCGCTGAGGGTCATAGTGTCCTTGTCGGACATGGTGGTGATGAACTTGAGGCCCTTGCCCTCCAGTTCGCGGAGTCTCGCGAAGTCAATGGAGGCTATGTCGGCTTCGCCGGTTTCCATCATAGCCATGCGGGTGGTGATTTCGGGGGCCTGCACCACGCGGAACATTCCGACATGGGGAGGCTCTATCCAGTGGTCGGGAACGGCGTGGACTTCGCCGTGGCTGTTCGGGACCCACTCGCCGATGGTGAAGGGGCCGGAGCCGACTGGCACGAGCAAGATGGATTCAGCGCCGACCGCGTCATATGCGTTCATGCTGTCCAGTCGAACGGTGGTGTCGTTGATGTCGAATTCGCTGATGGGAATGCCCCAGAAAATGTCAGTGACAAGCGGGGCTTTCACCGTGTAGTCGTCAATCGCTTCCGCCGGGCCGAACGTGCCTCCAAGCTGCGCGCCGATGGCGGCGCCCAGGCTGGGGTTGACGACGGCGTTCTGCCTGTTCATGTTCCAGGCTACGTCCTCAGCGGTGATGTAGCCGAAGTCCTGGCCCGCGAACACTTCTGGGGTATTGACCTTGAGGTCATCCCTGATGACGAGGGTCAGTTCGTTGCCCGCATCATTGATTTCCCAAGACTTGGCGGCGAACGGCGCGAGCGGGTCAGTCCCGTCGTGCACCAGAAGCTGGTCGAAGAAGCCCATCTGGGTCTCGCCCGGAGCTCCTCCATAAGTCTGATTCTCGAAGTCGCCGAACTGCTCCTGCACCGACGGAATGGCCATAGTGATGGTTATATCACTTGCCATCTCCATGGGGGCGGGGGCGGGCGCCATTGTGGGCTGAGCCATGGCCGGGGCTGTGGTTGGGGCGGGCGCAGCGGGGGCAGCAGTTGGCGCAGGCGCAGCCGGGGCCGCGGTGGGCGCGGGCTGAGACGGCGCGGGTTCCGGCTCGTCGCCGCTACATGCCACAACCAGCAGCGCCGCCGCTATCAGGGCGGTAACTGCCAATAATCCTATTGTCTTAACGCGAATTGGAGAACGCATTCATTCGCTCCTTAATTCCTTCTACCTCTCGCACTTCTCCCTTATTGCCAATAAAAGTGTGGACATGATATATATTTTTTCAAAAATGTCAAGTCTGAGATAGCCGAACTGTCCCGATCACACGTAGATTCGGAGAGTTATCTGAAGGGTAAACACCATGATTCGGGACTTTATCAGGGATGCGGATACAGTCGTCCTAGTCGGCTTTATACGACTCATGCTGGGCGGTCCGCTCTCGCTCGCGGCCGGGTTCGTAGCCTGGATATTCGGCTGGTGGTTTCAGGGCGCTCGCGTAGGGACGGACAACTTCTTCATTGCGCAGGGAGCCGCGACCGGGCTTGCCGCCGGGGCCGTCGCCGCCTTCTTCTGGTGGAACACCGAGACTCCGCGGAAGACTCAGTGGATATACGCTCTCGTTGTCGTCGCAATTGCTATAGCGTCTCCAATCATCGTGATGCAGTTCGCGGAGATAGACACCTACAACACACTGATAGGGCCGAGCCGCAGGTTCGCGGTGATAGTGAAGGGCGACCTCATATCTACGATGATATTTTCTTCGACGATAGCAGCGAACGCAGTCGCCGCGGCGCTTGGCATGTACAGGATGTTCAGACACCGGGAGATATGAGGGTGAGTTGTCAGTAGAGAATCGTAAGGCGGCGCTTGCGTCTTAGAGAGACGCTCAGTACGTGACGAGCGCCTCGATTCTGTGAGGGGTGAGAATGTCTCGCCCGCGCAGTTCGGACAGCTCTATGACGACGCCTATGCCCGCGACCACTCCGCCCGCACGTTCGACGAGGGCGGCGGCGGCGGCGAGAGATCCGCCGGTGGCGAGCAGATCGTCCACCAGCAGCACGCGGTCGCCGCTCGACACGGCGTCCACGTGAATCTCCAGCGAGTCAGCGCCGTATTCCAGGTCATAGGACTGTGAGTGGGTCTCGAAGGGCAGTTTGCCCTTCTTCCGGATGATCACGAGAGGCAGCTCGAGGCGGAGCGCCAGCGGCGAGGCGAACATGAATCCGCGTGCGTCAATTCCGGCTATCGCGTCCACCTCGGCACTTTCAAAGCGCTCGACCAGGCTCTCGATTGAGCGCCTGAACGCACCTGGGTTCTGGAGCAGGGTGGTAATGTCCCTGAACACGATGCCCTGCTTCGGGAAATCCGGGATGTCTCGTATATGCTTCTTGATGTCCAAAGTCCTGCGCTCCTATCCAGAATCGGTGTTCCTAGATGATATGAATGAGTAGGCGTGGGGTCAAGCGCGGAGGTTGCGCCGCCGGGTGCGTCGGTCTCTGTAATCTGATATTCTTCCGCGGAAGGCTGAGCCTTCGCCCTTGTTTGCAGAGAGGGTGTGTATTTGAGGTACTCGCGCTTGCATTTGCAGAATCACCCCCATCCTAGCCTTCCCCCGTCAAGAGGTAAGGGACTTCTGCCTACCCTTGTGAGCCCTTGTTTCGACAGGAAGGTTGCAGGACAGGCGGGATCGGGATTGCCCTGACTTATTTCTCACAACACCGAGGTGTACTTTGACCAACCCTGAACTCTCATTCCAACAGTTCGAGATGGACTACGAGAACGCGCTGGCCATGCTTGCCGAGCGTCACGCGGACGACACAGCGCTCGACGCTCTCATGTTTGCCGAGGAGGCAAGACCCAACGCGGGAGCCGACCAGTACCAGCCGGACTGGATTCGTCCGTTCGTCGCGGTGGCAGCGAACCTGGCGCAGGAGAACCTGATCCGACTTGCCGCGGGTTCCGGGGGATTCGCCTCAGTCATTCCCCAGGCCATCGCTCCGGCCATCGTGAGGGCGGTGCAGCTTGGATATGTGGAAGGATATTTCGCGGCCAAGGACGACTAGATGGGACTATGAATCTGTCCGAACTGCTCATACCCGGGCGTCGCAAGAGGCGTCGCAATCTGGAGCTCTCGATTGACGGCGTGACCGAGATCGCGCGCGCCAGGGCAGGAGAGCTCGACAGCCACGGCGCGGCGCTCTGGAACATGCTGTGCGACGCTTCGCGCGAGACGCTGCGTCAGTTGCTGATCAAGAACGACGACGACCTGCTGGACTGGGGTCTGAAGAAGCACATCAAACGCGTTGATGACCTCAACTTGCTTATCTTCTTTTGGTGGATGCTTCTGTATCAGCTAGCGCTCTTCAGGACGCGAGGTCTCGAAGGATACGACCCCTCTGAGTACGCCGTTCCGCTGCATGACCTATCGCGTAGTTTCGTGACGGCCGAGTTGACCCGATTGGGCAAGGGGGTGGGACCGCCCGCGTCCTGGGCGGACGATTGGGACCGGCAGTTTCCGCTCGAATCCGCCATGTCCATGTACAACAGCGTGTACAACCTGCTCGGCCTGAGCGGGGACCTCACAATTCGCATCCAGCACGTGTCCCACTTTACCACTATTACCGAGAAGGCCTACGACCGACTTAGACCGGAGTAAGGGCTTCAACTGTCTCCGCGTGGAGGCTTGAGTCTTGTCAATGCCTTTTCGGTCTATGTTTTCGCGGTTTTCTCCCCGTTACGAATTGCGTGTTTTTCAAAAAGAAGATAGTCTTTGTTCGGAAATTAAGTTCTGAGCAGAGGTCTCTCGTCAATGCGTCCAAGACATCGGCCATTGCCGCAGAAGATGGAAAAGCAACTGAGAGAATCTCTCAGTGTTCACATGCCCCCATCTTCCAGCGCGGTCCCACCGATATACAGGGAGACCACCAAGTGCATCGCCTATATGTGCGTGTACGCATACGGATGCAGTGAGCGCACTCGACGCCCGTCGCAGGTGATGATGCGGCGCTGCATGAGGTATATGCCCGAGAATCTCAGGGTGAGGCCGAAGCTGTCTGACTATGCGCTGGACTTGCTCGCCAAGCAGCGTCAGTCGGGCGTCCGGATGGCGAGTGAGACGTTCGCGATTCTGGATGAGCATCGTCCCGACGGCCCGATTCGCAGAGTAGCGTAGAGGTTTATCCCATGTCCCAAATGTTCGACCTTAGCGGCAAAACGGCATTGGTTACGGGAGGCAACGGCGGCATCGGACTGGGCATAGCTCGAGGGCTTGCGCGCGCTGGGGCGAATATAGTCGTGGCGGCGCGCAACGAGTCCAAGACGGAAGAGGCTGTGCGCGATATAATCTCGCTGGGCGTCGAGGCAGTTGGGGCGACGATGGATGTGCTCGACGAGGAATCGGTGTCCGATGGAGTTTCGGCTGCCGTGTCCAGGTTCGGCGGCATAGACATACTAGTAAACAATGCCGGAATCGGCATCCGCAAGCCGCCCCAGGACTATTCCCTCGAAGAGTGGCAGCAGGTGGTCGGGATAAATCTGGACGGGACTTTCCTGTGCTCGCGCGAGGTCTATCCGCACATGAAGAGCGCAGGAGGGGGCAAGATAATCAATATCGGCTCTATGACGTCGGTATTCGGCTCGGACTGGGTGGCGGCTTACTCGGCGAGCAAGGGCGGAGTGGTCCAGCTAACGAAGAGCCTCGCGGTAGCGTGGGCCTCGGACAATATACAGGTGAACGCGATACTGCCGGGATGGATACACACCGATCTCACCGCGCCGATTCGCAACCAGTTCACGGAGCGCTACGAGTACATCAGGTCGCGCATTCCGCATGGCCGCTGGGGAGAGCCGGACGAAATGGGTGGAGCGGCTGTCTTTCTTGCGAGCGCGGCTTCGGATTATGTCACGGGGGTATCGCTGCCGGTGGACGGGGGCTACACTTCGTTCTGACGAACGGCGGGCAGGCGACCTTTGGGTGCCTGCTCTACTCGCAAGTCACTAGGAAGCGGGCTTATAGTCCGCCTGCCACGGCCGGCACTATGCTGACCTCGTCGCCGTCGCCGGTGGCGGAGTTGATTCCGTCCAGGAAGCGCACATCTTCGCCGTTCACATAGACGTTGACGAAGTTGCGAAGGTTACCGTCCGGGTCGCAGATTCGCTCCTTGATTCCCGGGTACTGGCCTTCCATCGAGTCAATGATCTCTTTGAGTGACGCGCCGTCGGCGTTCACTCTGTCCTGGCCGTCGGTTACACGGCGAAGGGGGGTGGGTATTCTGACCGTAATGGCCATGTTGTATAAGTCCTCCAAATAGTATGTTGTGGGCGGAATGTGTTGCGCTGTTTCCTAGCCTTGAATGACGTCGCCGCTCACCGGATCTACGCGGACTCCGGTGCTTGTCACCCACTCCAGTCCGTTTGCCACCTCTTCCTCTGCGCCTTCCAATTCCAACACCACCCAGCCCATGTCCTCGCGAACGTCGGCGCGACGGATGTTGGTGACGAGCTTGAACCTGTGGCCCAGTTCGTAGATTATGGGTTCGGTGACCAGTTGGGTCGGGAACGTAAATTTAACGCGCCTTGTAGCCATGTTCACCTTCTCCTTATGCCGATGTTACTACCTGGCAGCCATCGCGTCTTCGAACGAGCCGTAGGTGGGCTTTATGGTAATGGGTTCGACGACGGGTTCGACAACCTCTATCGTCTTCAATCCGTTGCCCGTTACGTATGCCACCGTAAGTTCGTCGGACTTGATGAGTCCTTTCTCCACGAGTCGCTTGAGTCCGGAAATGACGACGCCGCCCGCAGTCTCGGTAAATATACCCTCTGTCTCGGCCAGCAGCTTGATTCCTTCTACTACTTCGTTTTCGTATGCGATTACGCCTGAGCCGTCCGACTCCTTGATCGTCTTCAGCGCGAATGGGCCGGAGGCCGGGTTTCCTATGGCGAGGGACTTGGCAATGGTATCGGGCCGGACGGGGAGTACCTGGTCGTCGCCTCTCTGGTATGCCTGGACTATGGGGGAGCAGCCTTCGGCCTGCGCGATGTGCATGTGAGTATCCACATCGCCGATCAGGCCCACGTCGGCCATCTCGGTGAGTCCCTTGTGTATCTTGGTGAAGAGTTCACCGGACGCGCCGGGCACGATGCAGTGGTCGGGGGACTTCCATCCGAGCTGCTCAGCCACCTCATAGCCCAGGGTCTTGCTGCCCTCGGCGTAGTATGGGCGCATATTTACGTTGACGAAAGCCCAGCGGTGGTTGTCGGCGAGTTCGCTGCACAGCCGGTTCACCTGGTCGTAGGTGCCGTCCACGGCTATCAGTGTCGCGCCGTAGATGCCCGCTCCCAGTACCTTGCCCTTTTCCAGGTTGGATGGGAAGAAGACCATCGTGGGGACTCCGGCCTTCGCGCCGTGCGCGGCGACCGAACCCATGAGGTTTCCGGTGGAGGCACAGGCGAGGGTGTCGAACTCGAATTCGAGAGCCTTGCCTGCCGCCACGGACACGACCCTGTCCTTGAACGAGTAGGTGGGGTTTACGCTGTCGTTCTTTATGTACAGGTTTTCGAGTCCCAGGCGCCGGCCCAGGTTCTTGGCGTGTATCAAGGGAGTGAATCCCGTGCCCATATCGAGGGCGCGATCGGCCTCAACGGGCAGGAAGTCGTGGTAGCGCCACATAGTCATGGGGCCTTCTGCGATACTCTCGCGGCTCACAGCCCTGGAAATGCTGGCGTAGTCGTACTCGACTTCCAGCGGTCCAAAGCAGAAGTCGCACGCGTTGAGCGGCTCGACGGGGTATTCCCTGTCGCAGCCTCGGCAGCGCAGACAGCTTACGTGGGACAACTCCTCACTCCTCCATCGCCTATTATCCGTTACCCGCCGGGAGCGCCTTGTTGGTTGGTTCCTAGTTGCCGCTTAAGCAAGTTTGCGCGGCGGCGGACACCAGAGATTTCGGGAAGGCGCGTCTCGGGTCGGGAAGGGTTGATTGACACCGGAATCGTAGCAACGGGCTAGTTTGGCTGTCAAGAAAGTGGATGGGTGGGAGAAGACGGCGTGAAGGTTGTCGGACAGGAGGGTTTGGGGGAGGGACAGAGATAGCGGGATTCGAGCGTTTCGATAAGTCTGGATTTATAAATACGCTGGTGGGGTGCTGGTGGGGTGCTGGTGACCCAACAGGTGGGTTCTGAACCAGAGTTTCACCTGAGATCACCTGAGTTTAGCTACGGGGAAATTTTTCCGGGCTTACGATTATTCATAATATAATTCCTGATTTATGTTATCTGTGGTCAGAAGTTGGATGTCGATCTTTAGTTTGTATGTTCGGATTATAGCAGAGGGTGGGAGTGGAGGTGAAGGGCGATGGCCAGCTACCTGTGCGTGGTACTATATTGATGTTGTGAGAGATGTAGAAGTTGGAGGGAGAGCATGGGCTTGACCGAGGAACAGCGCATAGAGGCTTTGGACGCGGCCATAGCGGCGTTCGAAGAGATGGGCGGCGGCGTGGCTCTCCACGCTGAGTTGGAGGCCTTCCAAAATCTCCGTCTCCTGGTGTATGCCAAGTATCCTGAGCTTCAACGGGAATACTCCAACCAGTGGATTGCTATGAACGAGGACGGAGTGCTTGCGTCTGGAGAGTCCCATGACGCGGTTATGGATGCGATTCGAGACCTGGACATGGATATGTCCGATGTCGCGTTCGAGTACATTGACGCAGAAGGTTCAGCACTGATCCTGTGATAAGGGTATGTCGTCGCGATGAGGTCGCGGAGGTATTGCCGATGTTTACTCGTGTGGTCTTGACGGTGCTGACGACCTCTCCTCATGTCGCTCGTGTTGAGTGATCAAGATAGCCGCACTCTATTGAGGGGAGCCGCAGAGTGCGGTGTAGCGGATGGTCTCTACGACGGCTGTGTGGACGCACTCGCGCTCGCTGTCCACTGTTGCAATGAGAACCGACACCCATTCAGGCTGATCATGGCTTAGCTTATGGAGGGCAAGACATCTTCCTCATCATCTGCTTCAGCCGTTTCCCCCGTCGCCGATGCCGAGTTCGTTCTGAAGAAGGTTAAGTGCGTGTCTCGCGTTATGGCGGCGCTCGTCGTCCAAGGCCTCCATAATCTTCACGTAAGTCAGCAGTTCTGGGCCGTCAAAAGCCTGCGAGCGCGACGAAATGGATTCGTAGGCTTCCCAATAATGATCATATGTTCTGGCAACGATCTCTGCAAGTGCTTGAAATGCTGACCTGTATGCCTGTAGGTCATCAACTGGGTCTGACTCGACCATCTCGCCGCAGGCCATGCGAATTGCTGACTCCAGACTGAAGCGACCCGTGAATGGGTACTCTTCAAGCATGTAAGCTCCATATTTTGCAACGAGCGTTCGGCTCATTCCATTATCGGACCTGACAACTACCTCGCTTTCGCTGACTGTCTCTATTTGGAAGCGCAGGCCGTAAAAATCATATTCTTGCATTATCACCTCCTGAATGTTTGACTGGTTAAACTATAGAAGTTGACCTCAGTTCTGGACATCGCATCCGCGTTCACAGGATGCCGTCGCGGATTCTAGTTTTCCGGCAAATGTCGCATACGTAGATGAAGCGACCCGTTATCAGGTTGTCGTCCACGACCCCTGAGTGCTTAAACCATGTATGTTGTCCGAATCGGCATAGTATCCAACGATACAAGTACCGAAGAACAGTGCCAATAAAGATGAAGAGCTTCTCTCTAAGAACGACCAGAAAGACAAGGAACACGATAAGCCCCACTCTCATCCAGTCATTCTCAGGTAAGACTTCTTTAAGAAGTGAGATAATGGACTCAGGCACTGAAATCATCTCCTGCCATGGATGTTTGAATGATTTCCTTGTACGACAGTGAGTAGTGCATGGCAAGAGACAGGCGTTCTATACCCCGTCCCATGATATAATCCCTCCATAGTCAACTGAGCACTGGAGCGCATCGTCAGCATATTCTCCTTCCGTGGATACCCTTAGGGCTACAACACACCCACGACAGCCGGCGCTATGGCGGCATAAGCCCGGCGCGGTCGCTGATCGGCGCGGCGCGCATATAGCCTGTCGCTATTGTATGTAGTCGGCCCAGTCGTCCATCATCAGTGCCTGAATGGGGTATCCCATTGCGGACGCCAGTTTCTGGATGGTGTTCAGCTTGGGAGACTGCGCCGCCGCCTCGAGTCTTGCGATTGTGACTCTGCCGACGCCGCTGAGGTCTGCCAGTTTCTGCTGAGAGAGGTCGGCCTCGCGTCTCAAGCGACGCAGACGCTGGGCGAACTTGCGCTGTCCGCGCAGGGTCTCGTTAGCCAGGCGGTCCCTGTACTCGGCGTCGCCGAAGTGTCGGGCGAAGTCCCAGGGGATTTCCGCCACGCGCCCATCCTTGTTTCTGACTACTACTTCGGCGGGGGTATTGAACTCGATTGAATCCACGTCTGATTGACCATGGATTCCCTCGATACTGTGCCAGGGTACGAACGATACCAAGCCATCGGCGAATGATACGCTGAGTCCGTCGTGAGAAGACTCAGCGCGTATCATCATGCGTTCTGCGTTCTGTACTCTAGCAACCTGTATCATAAGTCATCATCCCTTCAAGGATTGCTTGGATGGAGCCTCTCCCATTCATTCCAAATAGCCTCTGCATTATCAGAATAGGCCCTTCTGATTGTCCTCTCCATGCCTCGCGGTGGGAGATCCATGAATTCGCCCGATAAAAGTTCTATTCGACAACTTTCGCCATCATCGAAAATTACATGAACGTGCGGTGGATTATGGTCGTTGGTGTTGATAACGAATCTTCCACCTCTGAATCTGGATACCGTCGGCATGATGGCCCCCTATTTGGGTATATTTTCCATTAGTGACCATGTGTTCTCCTCCTTTATGTGCTGACACATTGTCATATATTGAACGATACAAATTGTATCGCTTGATATTCTGAATGTCAAAGGTATGAAAGGAGTTGGTATTTGCAGTACGAGCTGGCAACGCCTGATCGGGGGTTGGTTTGCTGAACGGCGAGTTCTTCGAGGGTTTCCGCTTTCGTGGAAGGGACGCCCCTACTGGAATTGGGGCGGGCGAGTGGTGGGGTGGCTACTCGGGATTCAGGGCTTCGAGTTCTTCTTCGAGGAGTTGAAACCAGAGGGCGGTGTTCCGGTCGTTGGTCTCTAGGATGTGAGTGGCGTCTTGGGACAGTACGCCCCGGACGCTTGGGGCCAGCCTGACGCTGGCGACGACGGGGTAGGCGGCGAGCCCTGTGGCGGCTCGGAGTATTCTGGCGTGGTCGGTGGCGCGGAGCAGGTCTTCCGAGTCTCCTGTGTAGGACGCTTCTACGGCGATGTAGAAGGCGGGCTTGGAGCTTCTGAACTCGGTGACTTCGGCGATAAGGTCGGGCGCCATGAAGGTCCGCCAGGCTCTTTCGCGAAGGCCCAACGCAGTGATGTCGTCAAAGCCCTTCTCGTATATATCGGTCAAGTCCGCTTGCCTGAGTGTTTGTATCTTCAGGGGATTTTGGCGTCGCGGAGCGAAGAGGACGGAGATCTCCATGATGTTCTGTCTCGCGGCGTCGGCGGCGTAGTTTCCACGGAATCTGCCGAGGTCGTCATGCTGTCGTCTGTACATGTCGTGCAGGGCGCGGATGTCGGTTTGCGTCTTGCTCTGGGACTCCAGCATGGCATTTTGGGTTTGGAGCATGGAGTTCTGGGTCCGTCGGAGTTCGGCAATCTCGGCGAGCATGGAGTCCTGGGTCTTCAGCATGGCATTTTGAGTCTCGAGCATGGAGTTCTGGGTCCGCCGGAGTTCGGCGATCTCAGCGAGCATGGACTGTTGAGTCTCGAACATCGAGTCCTGCCTATTGAGTATGAAGCCTTGGGTCTCGAGCATGGAGTTCTGAGTCTGTCGGAGTTCGGCAATCTCGGCGAGCATGGACTGTTGAGTCTCGAACATCGAGTCCTGCCTATTGAGTATGAAGCTCTGGGTCTCGAGCATGGAGTTCTGGGTCTGTCGGAGTTCGGCAATCTCAGACAGCATGATGTTGAACTGGGCTGGCAGCGCCATTACGTCTTCAGTCATGATAGCCTGACGCGCCTGCCGCAGCAGTTCCGGGTCGGACAGAAGGGCCTGGATGAGGTCTTCGGGTGTGGTGATGTTGACCATTGGCGTGTTTCCTCATTGCATTTTTACATAGGCTTGTCGGCCCGGACAATAGCTTGAGATGCTGTACCAATTTGGTCTGTATAAGGAATCACCCTCTCTGGTCAAGGGCTGATAGGGGTAGGCATTTCACCCTCACCCCAGCCCTCTCCCTGAGGGAGAGGGGGTTTGTTGATTGGTATTCATAGCTGGCTGCACGTTTGCCTACCCTTGTGAACTGGTCAAGGGAGAGGGGATTTTCCAGCCACAGGCAGTGGCCACTAATTTGGTACAGGCTCATAGCTTGAGAATTTGATTGACCGCCCATATTGGGGGTGATATTATTTTGTGTGAAAGTATTCACTAACCGGCATGACCAATGGATGGATTGCGTCCACTGGTTGGTTCGGTCGAGCGTGTTGTCATATGGGAATGGCGCTCGCCGAGGCCGAAATCGTCTAACATCCGTCGCAAGGGGGAAATGTTGAAGAAGTACGCTGCCCTGATACTCGTGGCAAGTGCAATCTTTTCCGTGATTCTAGCCTGCGGTCAGCCCGCGCCCACCGAACCTTCCAAGGTTACGATCCAGCGCGCTTCTCCGCCCATTCCGCCCCCGGCGCCCACCGTCGCGCCCGATGATGCGAACGGCGGCGTTGAAAAGCTTGTGGGCACCCCCTTCACAGTAAGAATGATTGATAATGGCGGCGCCGGTCCATTCGCATTCGAACCGGCTGACCTGACCTTCAGCGTCGGAGAAGTGGTGAACTTCACTTTCATAGGCGAGGCCGCGTTCCACACATTCACGGTGCCCGATCTGGAAATAGACGTTGAAATCGAGGCTGGTGAGACCACAGGTCTGGACTTTGTCTTCGAAACGGCCGGAACCTATGAACTGACCTGCATACCCCACGAAGCCCTGGGCATGATTGGAACGATAACCGTCCAGTAAGCTAGTCCCACTTGGCCAGAAGTCGGCATAACCTTATGCGACTTCCGGTCGTTATACACACCGAACCGCTCCCATTCGAATGTGGAAACGGGAACAGATACTTCAGAAAGGGGGCATGGAATGGCTTTCAGTGAGTCGCATGATCTTTGAACCGGAAGCCTTCCCATATTCTTCTATGACAAAATTCGCAGCGCAACTCGTGAGCCGATCCCATTCACTTGGGATGTTGCCCGCCATCGCCTTTCTTCTAACCCTGTCCTTGTTTGCAGTCGCCGCCTGTTCCGGCGGCGACGATGTGGCGCCTCCTACCCCGGTTCCACAGCCGACCGTCCCGTCTGCGCCGGCTGCGCAACCCGCGGCACCTACGCCCGTTCCCGAACCGACGGCCGCTCCGGTTCCTACCTCGCCGCCCGCGATGGCCGAACCCACGCAGGTCTCCGAATCTGCCGCTAGCGGAGTGATGGTGACCATCTCCGACGGGTCGGTAGCCCGTTACAGCGTTACCGAGCAGCTTGCGAGTCTGAGTTCCCCAATTGACGCGGTTGGAGAAACGGGCGACGTGGAAGGTGCGATAGTGTTCGAGTCGGACGGCGGCATTGATCCCTCCCGGTCCGTCATTACGGTCGCGCTGGCCGGATTGACAAGCGACGAGTCGCGCCGCGACCGGTATGTCAGCAACAGGGTGTTCGATACGTCCCAGTATCCCAACGCCGAATTGGCGATAACGGGAGTGGATGGGCTTGACTGGCCCTTCCCGGACTCCGGTGAAACGACCTTCCGACTCCATGGAGACATGACAGTCAGGGATGCGACCAGTCCGACTACGTGGGACGTGGAAGCGCAGTCCGCGGGCGGCGTCGTGACCGGCCAGGCCAAGACCGTCGTCACGTTCGACCAGTTCGACCTGTCCAAGCCGTCGCTTGCCTTCATAATCAGCGTCGAGGATGAAATTCGCCTCGAACTCGACATCCAGGCTACGATAGAGCGGGAATGACTGAATCGTAGTTTGCCCTCACCCCTCTCCCAGCGAAGGCTGAGAGGGGTAGGCATTTCACCCTCACCCTAGCCCTCTCCCAGAGGGAGAGGGGACTTTTCGCTGACTTGTACATTTACATACCCTTGTGAGCCCATCGAGGGAGAGGGGATTTTTAGCATACGCATGACGGGGAGAAGGCGCGAATCGGAGCTAATGCGTCCGATAGTGAACCCAAAGCGCGTTGACGCTGTGAATTCTGCGATTCTATACTGTTTTTCTACTACTCGGATTCGGTTTGCGCCGTGTGATGCCGTATCAGCGGGGGCAGGGGAATCACCCTCACCGTAGCCCTCTCCCGTCGAGGGAGAGGGGATTTCCTCGCCACAGGTAGGCGACGGATGAGTTGATACAGATTGCGCCGCGTGAATGTCCGGGAATACTTGAATCTAGGGGATATACGCAATGCAGCTATCATGTCTGCAAGAGAATCTGAACCGAGGTCTGTCCGTAGTGCAGCGCGCCGTCGCTACGAGGACTACACTCCCAATAACCCAGAATGTCCTGATAGCGACCGACAACTCGCGCCTGAAGCTGGCGGCTACCAACTTGGATATAGCGATCAGCACGTGGATAGGCGCGCAGATAGAGGAAGAGGGCACTATCACGATACCGGCCAGGATGCTCAGCGAGTTTGTGAACTCTCTCCCTCCCGAGCGCATTGACATAGCCTTAGATGACCAGACTTCCGGGCTGGACCTCAAGTGCGCCCGCGTGCAGGCGCACATAAACGGGCAGGACGCGGACGATTTCCCCGCCATTCCGAGCGTGACGGAAGGCGTCATCGTTCGGGTGGCGCCGGACGTGTTGCGCGACGCGATCAACCGGGTCGCATTCGCGGCAGCTACCGAGGACTCCCGTCCGGTGCTGACCGGCATCAAGGTCGAGATTTCGGGCGACTCGTTCACGTTCGCGGCGGCGGACGGTTTCAGACTCGCGGTATATGAAGGGAAGCTGTCCGAACCAATCGCGGATACTGAAAGCCTGGAATTCATCATTCCGGCGCGCGCGCTTCTCGAGGTCAACCGCCTGATCGGCGGTCAGTCGGACGCCGTGGAATTCACCGTTACCCAGCAAAAGAGCCAGGCGATGTTCAGGATGGACAACGTAGAACTCGTCTCCCAGCTCATCCAGGGGACTTTCCCCAACTACAAGCAGCTTGTTCCCGAGAACTACGAGACCAGGACGGTCGTCAACCAGGGAGCGTTCCTACAGGCGACCAGGACGGCCTCGATATTCGCAAGGGACGGTTCGGGCATAGTCCGCCTCAACGTGAGCCCGGATGATGACGAGCAGGCGGTTGGCAAGCTGCTCGTGTCCTCTCGCGCCGAAGAACTCGGCGATAACACCGGAGAGTTGGACGCCCAGGTTGAAGGCGGCGAGGCCAAGATCGCCTTCAACAGCAAGTATCTCTCCGACGTCCTGGATGTTCTGGGTGATGGCGAAGTAGCCATGGAGACGACCACACCTTCGAGTCCGGGCGTGATAAAGCCCGCAGCCGACTCAGAGGCATATAAGTACACGCACGTCGTTATGCCGATGTTTGTTCAATGGTAGGGGGCGTGGATTAGACGACGCAGGTTCAAGTTCCGGCTGGCATGGTGTTCGACGCCTAAGCGAGTCCGAACAGGCCAAGCAGTTCTTCTCGGCTCATTTGGGCGGACAGGTCTAATGACACGTCATCAACCAGCTGGTCGAACAGCCCCTGCTTTCGCTCCAGAATCTCGTCTATGCGCTCCTCGATGGTCCCGACGCAAGAGTATTTGATGACGTTGACCTTAACGGTCTGGCCCATTCTATGGCTCCTGTCTTCAGCCTGTCTCTCGACGGCGGGATTCCACCAGCGGTCGAGGTGGAATACATAGGACGCCTCTTGTAGATTGAGTCCCACGCCCCCGGCTCGCAGCGACAATGCCAGAACCTTGCGCTCATCGTCGCTCTTGAATAGTTCGATGACCTCGGTGCGGCGGGGCTGGGGCATATCACCGGTCAGGCTAAGCGGGTTGAACTTCTGGAGGCGCCTTACCGCCGCCGCTACGCCTGAGATGTCGTTGGTGTACTGCGAGAAGATCAACGCCTTGTGTCCCTGGGCGGTGAGCTGTTCCAGTCGGTTCTTGATGTCGTCCAGCTTGCTGGACTCGCCCGTCTTCGGGTCCGCGTTGCATATCTGCTTCAGGCGGGTTATCAACTCGAGGATATGTCTGACTCCAACTTCCTTGCCGAGAGATTTGAGGTAGATAATCCCTTCTTCTTCGGCCTTTATGTAGCTGGCGCGCTGTTTTGGACGCAATTCTATGGTCAGCTTGGAAACCAGTTTGGGTGGAAGGTCATCCAGAACGTCTTCTTTCTTGCGCCGCAGTTGTAACTCTCTGTGCCGGTTCAGCAACTCGGCGCCTGGACGGTAGCGCCTGGGCAGACTCGCTCCGTCGTTATCAATGAACTCCATTATCGAGGCCAGTTCGTCTTCATTGTTTTCGATAGGCGTTCCCGTCAGCGCCCATGAGCGCGCTCTTCGCAGACTTTTCAGCGCGTTGCTGGTAGGATTGCGATTCTTGATACGCTGGGCCTCGTCCGCGACGATCACATCCCAGGTTCTTGCGCGAGCCGGCAGACGAGAGTTGGGGCGGAAGTCTGAGCGCAGGGTGTCGTAGCTTACCAGTATTACGTCTCTACCCGTCGCCCACTGCCAGGAGCGGTCGGCCGCCGACCCTCTGATGATGATAGCCGAGAGCTCTGGGGCCCACTTCGCAATCTCCCTGCGCCACTGGTCCAACACGCTTGCCGGGGCCACCACCAGACAGGATTCTATTTCCCGCCGCGCCCGGAGTATTCGGATGGCGGCTATGGCCTGAATGGTCTTTCCCAACCCCATGTCGTCGGCCAGCAGCAGACGATCCATGTCGAGCAGCGCTTGAACCCCGACTTGCTGAAAGGGCATCAACTCTCCGGGCCACTTCAGACGGGAGTTCCAACCTGGTTGGGGAAGCTTGTCGGGAGCGGCGAGAACGTCCCATAGCCGTTCCGCAAGCGCTGGTTCTCTCAGTTCCGTATTTCTAACGTCTTCACGAGTTTCGCGCGAGTGAACGTCCGTCCGCTCTTTGAGACAGGGCGGCGAAGAAAGACTGACCAAGACGTTCAGGCCGGAGATAGAAGTCATGTCTCTGACCCGGCGGTCGGAGAATACTTCCTGCAACCCACGCGCCGCGCGCTCGAAAGGTTCAAGAGGGTCGTCACGTCCCATTGCCTCATCGAGAATCCTGCGCACATGGGGCATTTCAACGGGTTGCTGACCTACCCAAATCAGATGTTGGCGATAGCCATTGGCTAAATCGGCGTTTGGCAAAGCGCCAGCCGATTTCACCAAGCAGAAGGGCGAATTTACTCTCAGACTATCAGTGAATGTTCGCGCCGGTATCTCGTCGGCCAGACCGAGTATCAGGCTGGGCGCGCGGGAGGCTGTCTGAAACAGGGATTTAACGAGAGGCGACAGCGCGCGTGTGTCCGAGTGGGTGAAGCAGAACCCCAGGGGCTCGCCCTGTGGCGAGGTTTCGAACAGTGCGGCCCGAACGCCTCCGGATTCCTCTTCTATGAAACGCAGCCATGCAAGCGATGGTGAGGAATCGTCCTCGCTCGAATCGTAGAAGGGGACCGGCATGGCACATTCTACCCGGCGTCAGCCTTGGATTCGCGTTCCAGATCCCTATTCTCCTCATAGGTAGGGTTGAACTCGTCGCTCACGATGTCGGGGTCGGAGTCTGGAAACAGCCTCAGCAGGTCCCACGCGTTTATGGCCGCGCGCACCTTGTAGCGCATCCGTCCACTGGTTCCTGCGCCGCCGGCTTTGCCCGAGAGCGCAGGCGCGTCCCAGCCGTATGCGTCACTGTAAAGCTGGCGCAACTTCTCGACTGTGGTGTTGACGTCATCATCTGTGGGAGAACTCAGGATATCGCACTTGTTTTCGAGCAGCCACATACCGGTCTCGGCGCGTGGGGAAATGACGCTGTATCGGTTGTTGGCTTCCAGTCTCGGGCCGATGTAGTCCCTGTCTTTCTTCGCGCCGTCCGGGCTAATTATAGCGGTTGCGAAGTCCTCCGTCACCGTGCCAACCACGACCAGTCCCGGGTAGCTTTCGCTGACAGCATGTCCCATCCAGCGGGTCAGTTCCGCGTAAGATCTGCCGCGTTGCAGTATGGAGTACGAACCGACTAGCTCTATCTCGTCTATCAGCAGAACCCAGCCGCTGTAACCGGCGGCTTTGATGAGTTCGATCGCGAAGCGCAGACGTTGGGGCGGCAGATCGGCGGCTTTGGGGGCGCGGAAGGTGTATGTCCGTTGCTGTCCGATCTGTTTCAGCCCGGCTTTCACTCTCGATATCAGTATCCTGTCGCCGCCCCAGAACGATTCGATCTCGCCGTTTAGTTCCATATCCCCGGAGCGTTCATGCACCAGTAGGCTTGCGGGGAAAATCGGATGAACTAGGCCGCTTGCCGCGGCATCGTTGGCCCATCTGAAAAACGCTGCGTACTCATCGGAGTCGGGCATCATTGCCTGGCTCAATTCCTCCATCAGACGACCATTGCGGTCAGGCATTCGCGCATTGTCTATCGCCGAACTGAACACCTTGCCAAGGTCATATAGGGGAGTCTCTTTGCTTATGACCACCTTGCTGCATATGAATTTCCGCGAAAGCGCCTGATGCTCCAGGTGGGCCAGGAGGTGCGACTTGCCTGAACCGAAATCTCCAGAGACAAGCATACCTAGAGAGTTGTCAGGCGGGTTGGCGGCGTTCGCGGCACGGCTCAGCATATCGTTGAACCGTTTCTCGGCGTCTGGTTGATTACAGCCAAGCAGGCGTACCGCCTCCCTGTTAGGTACCCCGTTTCGCAGTGCTTCCAGCGCCCGTCTGTAGGCGAGCACGTCATTTTCCTCAACATGGACTACCATGGCAAGTCTCCCTCCTCTTCGGGTGAATCCCCCGACAGTCGCACTAGGGACGCCACCGGATTGACCAGATTCCTGTCGCGAACGTCGTCCATTACTCGGGTTCGCAGTGCCGAATAGACGCCGTATCCTCTTGCGGACTGTTCGTCGGTGAACTCGTAATTGGTCACCACCATGAGCAGGGTTCCCGACAGCCGGTCCACGTCGTCAATGAACTCGCGCATCAACTCGTAGTGATCAAGAGTCATGGCCCTGGTGTAGTAGCGTTTGCCGTCCGGGGGTCTTGGTCTGCGCGCCAATGTTACACGAGAGTTGTCCATCAGTATGACCGTTCCGGCGCGTCCAGCGTAGCGCACCCAGTAGAGAGCGGACTCGATGAAATACCTGGCCGTAGTTCGGTTCACACTGGTCCGGATGGTGAACGGGCGGACATTTCCTATGCGCGTATTGGCTCCGGTGAGCCAGTCGAGCAGTGGCTGGTCTGCGTAATGTCCCGTAGTCCTCCTTTCCCCGTTCATAAGGCAGAGCTGAGTCATGCAGATCCGGAAATCCCTTGCCATGTTCTGGTTTCTGAAAATGCTGTCCTGTATCGCGCGATTCATGGTCAGGCGGACGAATGACGATTCGAGACTGTTGGCGTTGGCTATCGCGTCTATGAGACTGCCTGATCCGTCATCGCCAATATCTTCGACTCCGTAGCCGTTTTGCGCGGCCAGATTCAGCACCAACTGACGCGACAGCCGTCGCCAGTCAATCTGCCTGGCCATGCCGAAGAATATATCCTGCGGCATATACGCGCGCATGTCGAGGCCGGCTGCGTCCAGTTCGACGAACTGGTAGTCTAAGCCGTCGCAGCGTTCCTTTACTCTTTCGCAAAGGTCGGGCTTCAGCTCATCGGGAGTCACCGCGAATTTGACGGATGCGCCGCCATCCCTGATGAACGTCGAAAGATACTCATCGTCCAGAATATTCAGCCAGTCGCCGATGGAGATCGTATTTTGCATCAGTTGTCCTCGATAAACCGGATTCCGTAGTATTCTACACTCCGTCCATCCGGGCCGATGAATGAGAACACGTCTGAACGACGCCGCGTTCCGGTGGAGGATGGGAACGAAACGATCATACCGCTGTTGGTGCGCTGCGGACCGTAGGAGTCCAGTATGTATAGGTCCCTGGCGAAGTCTGTACGGCTGTAATCGCGTCTGCTGCCGGGCAAGGATGTGAGCAGCCTGTATATTCTGGCCAGTGGCACGACTCGACCGCTTTCCTTCACGAGACGGTCTGAAGATCCTCCGCTCACTATGTCCGAGTAAACCGCATAGAGCGCGTTGAGATAGGACATTGGCAGACGGCGCAGCGGCTTTTGCTGATTCCTCAGCAATATGTTGACCAGGTGTGTGGGCTTGATGGTCGCCACTCTCTTGCTGTCAACTCTGACCGCTCTGTCGCCCGATAGTATCCGAACGATAGAAGGGTAGGCAATCAAGTTGCCGTCACGCTCGAAGATGTCCAGCCCCGCTTTCTCCGCGGCGCGGCGGAGTTCGGCGGCGTACTGATTGTCAAGATAATCTTTCTCTTCCTCTTCCTGGAATGGCCAGGTCGAGGATGCCTCGGTGGCATCTTGACCCAGAGCGTCCAGTGCTTCCTCTATGCCACGCTGAGCGCGTTTGATGCGGGCGACGTTTCCCTCTTGAGCCGCTTTCTTAAGCGCCCTTGCATGTCTCGCCAGGTCGCTAGCCGACTTAATCACAGATTCGGCGGCTCGTTCGGTATCACTGAAGGCTTGTTCGAAACTGACCAATATCCACACTCCTCCTCGGATGCGATTATAGATTATCTCAGTATGTTGTCAAATGGCGGGCACGGCTTTGACGTTGGGTTGTCTGACCCACTTTCGCTACAATAGATAGCCGTTGCATTAGCGGCAGACCTATTACAAAGCGCAAGATGGCAGGGTATCAAATGGCAGGAGACCGAGACAGCAAGATGATAATGGGCGCCTTTCTGCAGGCGGCCAACTGTTCCAACTACGCGGCGTCATGGCGACATCCGGCTTCGGACCCGGGCTTTCTTACTGCCGAGTTCTATCAGGAGATCGCCAGGACGCTCGAACACGGCAAGTTCCACTTCGGGTTTATTGACGACAGGCTCGCGATGCCGAGCCGGTACAACGATTCGGTGGAAGACACGATTCGCCACGGTATTCGGGCGGTGAAGCTGGACTTGATTCCGGTCGTCATGGCGATGACGCTGGCTACGAGATACTTGGGCGTCAGCGCGACGTATTCGACCACGTATCACGCGCCCTTCCACGTCGCCCGGCTGTTTTCGACACTCGATCACTTCTCCGGCGGTAGGGCCGCATGGAACGTAGTTACTTCGCTGAATGACTCGGAGGCGCAGAACTTCGGCATGGACGCCCACGAAGGACACGACACGCGCTACGACCGCGCCGACGAAGTAATGGAGATCATCACCGGTCTGTGGGATAGCTGGGAAGATGATGCTCTGGTGTTGGATAAGAAGACCGGGACGTTCGCCGATCCCAATAAAGTGAGCCGGCTCAACTATGAAGGCCAGTGGCTCCGGTCCAGGGGGCCGCTCACCGTGCCTCGACCGCCGCAGGGCTACCCTGTAATCATGCAGGCAGGCCAGAGCGACAGGGGCAGGGAATTCGCGGCGCGCTGGGCGGAGACTGTGTTCGCCATATTCCGATCCATGGAGGCGGGCCGGGAGATCTGCGCCGATCTGAAGACTCGCGCCGAGCGTCATGGCCGGAACGCCGACGATATGAAGGTCGTTACCGCCGCATACGCCGTGGTCGGCGAAACCGAGTCAATGGCGAGGGATAAGCTCGCCTATATAGAGAGCATCGCCCATCCAAGCGACACCCCCGTGCTGCTGTCCGAGCTTCTCAACTACGACTTCGGACAGCATTCGTCCGACGAACTTCTCGAAGACAAGCACCTCGACGCGATTTCAGGTTCGCGCGGAATGGCCGAGCGTATAGTAGCGTCAGGTATCGAGTATCCCACTTTCGGGAACTTCCTCTCCGAGAGCAGGCGCGGCACTATATGGGAACTTCCCGTGTTCGTGGGCAGCGCAACGCAGATTGCGGACGAGATGGAAGAGTGGTTCAGGAGCGAAGCGTGCGACGGATTCATGGTCGCGGCGCCTTATCTGCCCGGGGCCTACCAGGACTTCGTGAGGATGATCGTCCCGGAACTACAGCGTCGCGGCGTCTTCCATGAGGACTACAAGGCCGATACGCTGCGCGGAAACCTGGGGCTTCGACGACCCTGAGACTTGCCCGTATTCTGCACATACGGGAACAAAATGGTATATCCTGTCATACGTCACAGAACAGTTTACGGAGGATGAACAGATGAAGCCAAATGTACTCAGACAGAAACTGGAATCCGGCGAGCCCACGGTCAGCACTCATATTCACGCCACCTGGCCGTCGGTGGTGGAGGCGGTCGGACATACGGGCATATACGACTACGTCGAATTCGTGGCGGAGTACGGTCCCTCAGACCTGCACGACCTGGACAATCTCGCGCGTGCCGCCGAGCTCTTCGACATGGGAATGATGATCAAGGTGGACCAGAGTCACCAGGCGTACCTGGCACAGCGCGCGGTCGGCTCCGGGTTCGGAAGCGTGCTCTTTACCGACGCCCGATCCGCTGCCGACGTTCGGGAGCAGATCCTGACGATCAAGCCGGACACTCCCGACGACAATGGCATGTACGGCGTCGCCACACGTCGGCACACGTATATGGGCTATGGTGGCTCAGCGGAGTACGTGAAGGCGCTGCAGGAAACGGTCGCCGCCGTGATGATAGAGAAGAAGGGCGCGGTGGACGAACTCGACGAGATACTGGAGATCCCAGGGCTGGACATGGTCCAGTGGGGAGGCTCGGACTTTTCGGTAAGCATCGGCAAGCCGGGACAGCGCAACCACCCGGACGTCGTTGCCGCTCACGACAAGGTGTTCAAGTCGGCGGTGGCGGCCAGCGTTGCCGCCAGGGCGGAGATACAGTCCGCTGACGAAGCGAAGAAGTACCTCGATATGGGCGTTCGACACTTCTCCATCGGCACCGACATAACCATCCTTCACGGCTGGTGGAAGTCCAACGGTGAAGACTTGTGGAAAGCCATCAACGGCGAGTGAGTCGTTAGTGATTAGTTATCAGTTGGTCGCGCGTTCAATCTGACGACTAACAACTGATAACTACAGATGAGGAGATTGTCATGGCAGAGCTAGACCTTGCATACAGAGTGCGCAGCTACAGTACCGGGACTTTGGGACGCGCGATTTCCAACGCGCGCAATCACCACTGGGTGGCGGACGACTCCGGCGGCGAGGAGCTCGGGGCGGGGGAGTTCTTCCTGTCCGGCATCACCGCGTGCGCGGTCAACATGATCGAGCGCATAGCGAGCGAGGAGGAGACGCCCCTGGACTGGATGGACGTGAGCGTCGAGGCGTACCGCGACCCGGACGCCGAGCCGGGTGAAGTCACTCTCTACGAGGATGTGAGAGTCCACTTCCAGATGTGGGGCGTGTCGGACGAGGACGGCCAGCGACTGGTGGACATCTGGAAACAGCGTTGACCTCTCTACGGCACGGTTGCAGTTGCAACCCCAAATTCGAGCGTAACCGCCGAGTTCAGTTCGGCGCCGCATGGACGTTGATGATCAGTGTCCCGATCAAACAAAAAGGATGAGAGTTTCACCGGGAGTGGAAAACGGATACTCGGGCTTCCGGTCCAGTTCGTCGTGGTGGTGGTCGTAAGTCTGGCGCTGACGATCTACCTGGCGGGATGGGCTGCCAGCAACAATGTCGAGGCTCGTAACTTCCGGGCGGCGAGTATGGACGGTATCCCTGCATACCGGTCCATAGCCTCGGACACGGAAGCCGTGGCCTGGGAGCGGGCGGCTTTGCTTATCTGTCCGCTCCACTGAATATCCTCGGACTTCCGCATTTCCAAGCAATCACGCCCATAGGAACCCAACTGTGGCCACAATCAAGCCCCCAACTTCTTTCAGACCCGCCCAGCGTCCGCGTGTCTTCTACTGGCACTACGCCTGGATCATAGTAACCATCATTGCGGTCATGCAGATGGTTGGATCTTCGGTACGCATGGCGTTCGGTGTCTTCATCGAGCCGCTGAGTACAGAGTTCGGCTGGAGCCAGGGTGCCATAACGATGGCCTACGCGCTCTCCAGCGTGGTTACTGCCGTCGCCTCCCCTATGGCCGGTTCGCTGGGCGACCGGATCGGCGCGCGCAAGGCTATGATCATTGGCTGCACGCTGTTCATCGTCGGAATAATGCTGACCGGGGTCATCAACCAGGTGTGGCAGCTTTATATCACTTTCGGCGTGATGCTTGGCATAGCACAGGCCATATTCCTGGTGCCGCTGATGCCGTCTGCAATGACCTGGTTCCGCAGGCATCTTGGCCTCGGCATGGGAATTCTGATGGCGGCCTGGGGACTCGGTCCAGCGCTGGCGACTCCCTTGCTTGGCTACATGATCGAGCAGTTCGGCTGGCAGGACACCTTCTGGATAACCGCCGTAGTGTCCGCAGTCATAATGGCGGCGCTGATAGCGGTCTATAAGAACAAGCCCGCAGACCACGGGGTTGACCCCTACGGGTTCGTTCCGGGCGACCCGGAGATCGGATCCAAGAGACCCCCCGCCGACAGGGTGAAGCAGTTCACCGGGTACATGCGGCGCACCGCCGCCTATTGGAATCTTAGCTCGATACACTTCCTCGGCTGTGTCGGACACGCGATCATTCTCATCTACATCATACCGATAGCGGTCAACGAGGGTATCTCGCTCGTCGTCGCGGCGAGCCTGGTGACGGCCATGTCAGCGGTCAGCATCATCACGCGGCTTGCGACGCCGGTCATGTGCGACAAGTACGGTCCCAAGATGGTCATGGCGGTCGCCTATCTCATCCAGGGACTCACCGTCATCATGCTCTTCTGGACGCACGACGTGTGGCTCTTCTTCGTGTTCGCCGCTGCCTTCGGAATCGGCTACGGAGGAGAGGCGGGAGGATTCCCGATCCTGAACCGCAGGTACTACGGATTCGCCCCTGTCGGCTCAGCGCACGGCTTCCAGATGCTCGGAGCGGGTCTGGGCATGGCGCTCGGCGGCTGGATAGGCGGGGTAATCTTCGACATGATGGGTAACTACGATCTCGCGCTAATAATCTCTGTCGTGGCAAGCGTGGCAGGGGCGGTCAGTATCGTTCTGCTCGAACGCACCGACAAGCTGCTAATCCCGGACTGGGAGAAGGAGCATCTGGCTGAGGAAGAGACGCAGTCCGCGGTGGGGCAGGTGGGGGCACCGACTTCGGCGGGGGCGGATTAGGTCGCTTCCCAAGGGTTCACGATGTCAATGTCGAGTCCGCGGAAGTCTCTGACGTTGCGGGTTGCGAGCGAGAGGCCGCGAGCCCTTGCGGTTCCAGCGATAAGTGCGTCTCCCAGATCGAGAGTATGTCCTGAACGTCGGGCTTGCGCCCTGAATCGAGCGGCCCATTCCGCTTCATCCCTGTTCAGAGACAATATACGATCCTCGTAAGCTGCCAGAATACCGGATTGCATGGCGTATAGCTGGCTGCGACGCTGTCCTTGCGGTAGTAGCCGCAATCCATATTCCAGTTCGTGTATGACGATTGACGGGACCCACATTACTTCTGGCCTGTCTAGAAATGCCATCACCTGCGGATTGGGATTGTCTCTTGTCATCTCGGAAATCACATTCGTATCCAGGAGAAATTCAGTCAATCTAGCTCCTCGTCGATAAATGGGATTTTTCTTTTGGAACCCCTGTCGCGTGGAATCTCGAGATTTGTGCCGCGCGGGGCATTCTCAACGAGCCATTGGCCCAACGACTTTCGATGCGGCTCTTCGGAGGGTTGTTCCGGCTCCGGGGTCAAAGTGAAGATTTTAGTATCGCCGATACGCTGCGCACCATCTTCTTCAGCAAGCCGGAGTATCTCGGGGAGATTCTCTCTGGCCTCTGCGATAGTCCATACGCGGCGGGGCTTGGATTGAGTCATCATGTAGCCTCCGAATTATGACACTTCGGCGCAATTAGCGTATTTCACATAAACATCGTAGCACAGCGTAGTCTGAACTTGACCAGTTGTGTACAGCGGGGTATATTCCTCTCGGACTCAACCACAAGTCTAACTATCGTGTGCCAGGTGCGTCACCTAAGCAGGTGGGCAATTCTTTGCCCCCCTGGACGCACCGGATGGTTACTTGTGGTTGAGTCGCCAACCTGCCACAAGGGGGCTATCTATGTGGGAAGCCATCTTCGCAATCTTTGTCATGTCCTTCATGGTCGGATTTGTGACCGCTATCATTGGGTTATTTATCGGATTCATACGAAAGAAATGGCGAGTCTCGATAATTGGGGGAATTGTTTGTGGCGCCTCATTCGTAATAGTGATGATCGTCGCTGGCTTGGGTGGTTTACTTGAGGAGACAGAGGAAACCACTTCCATAGAACGGGTTCCTGACCAGCTAGTGGTAGCATCCACGCATATACCCACCTCTGCACCCCAATCTACGCCAATTCCACCTACACCACTACCACCCACATCCGTTCAACCGACACTTACGCCTGAACCTACGCTCACGCCCACGCTGATACCGTCGACGTCCACACCTACGCCAATTCCACCTACGCTCACGCCTACGCCGATACCGCCTACATCCGTTCCGCCAACACTTACACCTGAACCTACTTCCACACCTACGTCAGTTCCACCTACGCTCACGCCTACGCCGATACCACCTACTCCAGTTCCACCTACTCCCACGCCTACACCTATCGACCCCGAGCAAATTCTGAATGATTACCTGACGAATAAAACGCTCGCCAATCTAAAATGGAAGAAAGGTGAGCGGCTATTTGTGATTCTTACGGACATCGACGAAATAGAATCTGAAGGAAGGGTCCAAAAGTCCATATCTTTGGGAGGTTCATTCTCATTCGACTTTGGTTTTATAGAGTTGGACTTCTCAAAAGATGCCGATGTTATTGATCTAGTCCCAGGGGACACTGTGACAGCGTACTGCAAGTTTGTTGGATATAGATATTTCGTATTTGATCGGATTGAATTCGAAGCCTGTACAAGGCATAGATAATCTCTGATAAAGCGACTGGGATTCGCTACGGTTTCGGTCTAAAACCAAGGGCGGCGTTCCACTGAGAACGCCGCCCTTGAATGCGATCAGACTGTTATTTGGAGACTAGACCACAGCCAGCGTTGGCGCCCTTAGGGGGGCGGACATCTGGCTTTCGTCGAGGGGGATTGCTTCGTTGAGATAGACCTGAACGCGGTAGGAGCGGTAGTCGGGGACGTACATGCGGCCTTCGTCGTCGACGCGGACGGACTTGGGCGCGCGGAGCAGCTTCGCCTCTTCCATGTTTGCCATGTCGCGCAGGCGGTTGGGGTAGGCGTTGGTGAGCATGTAGTCGCGCGAGACCCTGGACAGCGTGGCGTCGCCCAGGAATTTCTGCACATACTCGCCCTTCTCGTTGAAGAGCTGCACGCGGTCGTTGCCTGTGTCGGCGACGTATATCTCGCCGAAGTGGTCAACGGCTATACCGGTCGGACGGTTGAACTGGCCGTTGTCGCAGCCGGAGGATCCGAATTCCATGATGAACTCGCCGTCGGCGGTAAACTTCTGGACACGGTCGTTGCGCCAGTCCACGACGTAAACGTCGCCGACTTCGTCAATCGTGATGCCGTAGGGCATATTGAATTGGCCGGGTTCGTCGCCGTGGCAACCCCAGTTCAGGATGAACTCGCCGTCGGCAGTGAACTTCTGGACGCGGTGGTTGAGCGAGTCAACGACGTACATATTCTGGTCGGCGTCGAAGGCGATGCCGGCCGGGCCCTTGATCTGGCCGTCGCCGTCGCCCTCTTCTCCCCAGCTTCCGATGAACTCGCCGTCCATGCTGAATGAGGAGATGCGATGCAAAGCCTCGTCGGAGACGTGGATGTTCTCGTCCTTGTCGAGGATGATGTTGACTGGCCAGGTGTACTGACCGTCGTCCTTGCCGTATCCGCCGATGCCCACGAGGTCGTCGGTCAGACGCTCGGCGTCGTCGAAGTGCCACACCCTGATGACCGCAGCGCCGTCGTTGCGGCACAGGATATAGACGCGGCCCTCGTCGCCGACGGCGACGTCGTTGGGGAAGTTGGTTATCCTGCGCATTCCGAGCGTCTTCAGGAATGGATAACCGGCTCTAAGAAGTCCGTAGGGTCTGCCCATGATTTTCACCTCTATTGTCTTTTGCAATTGGCGGCGGCTTCTCTCAAACTCTGTTCATTGGAAGCGAATTTTCGCCAGATGAACTTTGATTGTTGGCTTGCGTTGCTAAGACTGCCTTTCCTTGTTGGATCGTCAATGTACAGGTAGTTTTGCATTTTCATGCGTACAGAGCCTTCTGACTTTCTGACAAGTTTGCTGACCTTAGTGAGGTTGGGATCGCGTATTGAAAGTACACGTCTCCCGACTTTGAAGTACAAATCAAGCACTATGATGTCATCGCAACAGCTCCAACTAGCCATAGTCGTCTCTTCTACACCTATCTGCGGCTCTCTTCAAACGTTTCTCATCGTGTGCAAATTCGTTCCAGACTTCCCTGGATTGTTTGGCTACCGTATCAATACCGCCTATCCTTTTCGGGTCCAGCCACTGATAGGTTGCCATCCTTCTATGCACTGATTTAGCGGAATGGCCGATAATACCGCTGAGTTCGCAGACTTTCAGGTTCTTCTCGGGGAGCGGTTGTCTCCCAGCTTCAAAATATAGAGCGAGTACCATTACATCGTCACAATAGCTATACCGAATAAATGCCCGTCTTGGCTTATTCACCCCACACTTCATTCGTTCGTACCAAACTTCCCAAGACTGCCAACTTCCCCCATCAAGGCCACCTATTCTTTTCGGGTCAAACCATTGAAAATTTGCCATCCTCAGATGTACTGATATCTGAGGTCGTCCGATTTCCTTGCTGAGTTGGAAGACTCTTATATCGTCCTGTGGAAGCGGTTGTCTCTCTTCCAAATACAGATCAAGTACCTTTTCGTCGTCGCTCCGAGTATAGACCATATTCTAGCCTCAAGAATTTTAGAACAGGGGCGGCGACCGAGATAAGCCGCCGCCCTTACTCTCAACGCCTAGTTGAACGGGTTGATCTGCTCGAACTGGCCGTCCACTATGGGGACGGGATCGAGGCCCATCCACTGTTCAAGCATGGTGGAGTAGATGCCGCGGAAGTCTATCTTCCAGTCCAGGTCCTCGCCGTAGAGCCAGTCGGAGGGGTTGACCGACGGGTACTCGGCGTACAGTCCGCCGTTCACTCGCTCGCCGATGATGAACGCGCCTCCGCCGGAACCATGGTCCGTGCCGCTGCCGTTGTCCCGCATCCGGCGTCCGAACTCGGTGAACACGAGCATGGATACTTCGTCCGAGGCGTCGTGGTCGCGCAGGTCCTGGAAGAAGTCCACTATCGCGCCCGAAAGCTCCTGCATAAGCTGCGGGTGGGTCTTGAGTTCGTTGGCGTGGTGGTCGTAGCCGCCGTGCTGGGTGTAGAAGACGCGCGTTCCGAATCCGGCGAGGTGTATCCGCGCCACGTCCTTCAGGCTCTTGGCTATCGAGTTGTCCGCGTACTCGACGTCCGAGGAGTACATGGCGGGCGCGGTCCTGAGAATATCAGCGCCGGTATGCACGTCCGATCCGGTCTGCGCGAGGTACTCGGAGACGGGGCCGGAGCCGATTGCCGGGGCGTACATCTTCTTGAACATGTCGAGGGCCATGCTGCGCCGTTCTTGCTCCTCGATGCTGGTCATCAGGCCCACGTTGTCCAGGTCTCCGACCGAGGTTACTGGCACACCCGATACCACCAGCGCGCGAGGCAGGCCGCGTCCGATGTTGACGGCGGTCAGGACGTTCTCCTTGTTGGGGTCAATGTCGCGGATTGCGCGACCGAGCCAGCCTTCGGTGCCGACCTTGTTGGGCTCGCAGGTGTGCCAGATGTCCATCGCCCGGAAGTGGGAGCGGCTGGAGTTGGCGTAACCGATTCCCTGCACTATGGCCATGTTGCCGGCGTCATAGACGTCTTTGAGCGGGGCCGCGTTGGGGTTGAATCCCAGCTGGTCGTTGATGGGCAGGACCTGGTCCTGCGGAATGACGACCGTAGGACGCGCGTCGTAGTAGTGGGGGTCGTTGTACGGGACGAGTGTATTCAGAAAGTCGTTGCCTCCCGTAAGCTGCACGACCACCAGTACATGGGGCTTTCCGTTCGCGTTTTTGCTCATGTTGGGTTAACCTCCTGAAATTTGTGGGCTATCTGGTAGCCCGTACTATGTGGACCACGCTTGCGGCCACCATGCCGAGCCCGGCTACGGTAAATGCAATGGAACCGGCTAGTCCAATGATCACCGCCAATACTGCCACAGCGGCGTTGAAGTCATACGGGTCGTTAGCGATTCCAGACAACACCGCGATTATTGCCGCCCATACAAGGATAGCCACGATGTAAATTGTCCATGGTACGATCAACTGAAAACTTGCAATTACTCCCTGCTTGCACCTGTCGAAGGCCGAATAGTCGGAAGACGAATCTTGGGTTGGAGTCATGCAGGATTCCTTTAAGCGAACTGGTACTCTTTGCTGGACACTATCATCTGGATCATGTGCACGATTCTGGGGACGCTCCTCTCGCGCGCCTCGTCGTCGCTCAGGTCGAGAGTGCCTCCCGACTCGGCGTACTCCATAAGCGTGTCGCGTGTCTGGCTTCCCACGTCCACTGGCCCTACAAGGTCGAGACATGCTTCGGTGAACTCCTGCGGCGAGAGTTCACTGCCACCCAGTCGCTCAATTATGTCCTGGACGCCGGGCTTTTCGGTGTCGCCGACATGCTGGACGGCGAAGTTGATGCGCTCGTTCAGCGTTCCGCCGTCTATCCACTCCTTGCCGGTGTGCCAGCCCTCTACGGTTGGAGGATTCAGGAGCATCTGCCCCATCAGTGTGGTCGCTTGCGTGAATGCGGTCATCTGGGGCTGAGGTATATCGCCCAGCGATCCGCCCAGCTTCAGCACTCCGGCGACCAGTTCGGTCGGACTCTTGACCTTCTTGAACATCGCGTTCTTGAAGAAGTCGGAATTGAACAGCGTGCGCATTATGTGGCGCATGTCGCCGTCGCTGTCGAAGTACGCCTTCACGAGTTCGTCTATCGCGTCCGGGTCTTGCGGTGGCTCAACCGACCAGGCAGGAACCTGGGGCTCGTCCGCGACGAAGAAGTTGTACATGTGCCTCGCTATGAAGCGGGCCGTCGCCTCCTGCTGCACGATTATGTCAATGATGTCCTCGCCGTCGAAGTTTCCGGTGTGGCCGAGGAACGTCTTCTCGTCGTAGTCGTGCTCCTCGGGCCTGAAGACGAACCTGGAGGGGTAGTGTCCCTGCGGGTAGATCGGAATGGGCTGGGTAAACGTCCAGCCGGTGAACGCGCGTGATGCGTTCTTTATGTCGTCCTCGGTGTAGTTGCCGACTCCCATGGAGAACAATTCGAGGAGCTCGCGACCGTAATTCTCGTTTGGCTCGCCGTTGCGGTTCTCGTTGTTGTCGAGCCAGAAGATCATCGCCGGGTCTTTGGACAGTTCCACCAGCAGGTTGCGGAAGGACCCCAGACCGTGATTACGGAACATCTGGATCTGGCCAACCATCGAAGGCGGATGCTCCACCTTGCTGTATCCGGTGGCGAATACGTGGTGCCAGAAGAGCGCCATCTTCTCTACGAGCGGGCGCTTGCTGACGACCATCCGGTACATCCAGGTGCCCGCCCAGATGATCTGGTTCTCGCCATCAACGTAGCGGATGATTATATCCTCGTCGAGGGCAGGGCAGCGCTCCGGATCCACAAGATCCTCGACCGCCTCTTCGTATCCCCTGGCGACGTAACTTTCCAACTCATCTCTGGTCGCTCCGAAGCCCGCTCTTCTGAAAAGGTGGGCCATCAGTGCGAGTTCGCTGCTGGACATCACTCTCTCCTTTCTGCCGTCTTGCCGGTGGCCGGAATCCAGCCACCGAAGCAAGTACGAATATTCAGTATTCTACATTCGGCAACTATACTACCGACGGGTCAGGCTTTCAACAATAATTCAGAAATCGTTAACGTATTCGTTCGGCTGACTGGCGGGATTCCATTACAAGTTGGCATATCGTAAACTAAGTGTCGGGCAAGTATCCACAGGCATACCGGAGGTCGCCTCTATGCAACCCAGGTTCGAGTTGCTTCAGGACGAAGAGATAGTCCTCGAAGACGAACAGGCAGTCATTACCAACAAGCGGCTCATCGGCAACTTCGGAGACGCCAGCGAGGGCGAATTCGACGCTTACGAACTCGCCGAGGTGGGCGCGCCGAACAAGTTCAACGGCGGGCAGTACGGCAGGCGGGCCATCGGAGTGCGATTGCTCGTCGGCGGCGCGGCCATCGTCGCGGCAGGCGCGGTATTCCGGTCTATCATCATCCAGATCGGGTATCTGGCCGAGCCAATAGTGTTTGTAGTCGGTTCCGTTGGCTCCATGGTCGGTCTGTACATGCTGCTGAACGACCTCTTCCGCCCGCCGCCCAACACGACGATCATATTCCCGGTGTTCGACGGCAAAGACGTCATTGCGTCCTACCCGGACTGGGACAATCCGCAGGCCGAGGAGATGGTGCGGAGCTTCGCCCGCGTCAAACGCGGCATGAGGCGTTGAGGCGCGTATGGCTGTTTTTTCTCATTATCGAAGGAGGTCAATCATGCCGAGGATAATGATTGAGGGCTACCTGTGTTCCCGGTGCGGCCATAGATGGGCGCCGAGGGTTTTGGGAGGTTCTCTGCCCAAGCAGTGCCCGGCTTGCAGGTCTCCGCATTGGGATTCGCCGGGCAGCGGTGGGTCAAATTGCAAACGTGTTTCCAAAGCGGCGCGGAGACTCGCCGCTATGGGCGGCAGCGCTCCGGACCTAGAGTACATTCCACGTCGTCGAGGTGAGAATATCTTGTGATACTCGTGGATACTTCAGTGTGGATTGATCACTTGCGAAACCCGGAAACTGAACTGATTCGAGAACTGAGCGTCAACAATATCCTCACCCACCCAATAGTCATCGGTGAGTTGGCTTGCGGGAATATTCCTGACAGAGCTAGTGGTTCAACATGTTTGTATTGAAGGGTATAGCGACCTCAGCTTGATGCGGGCATCCTCGGTGGTGAAGCGCCAGTTCACGCGCACGGCATCACGATTGCGGCTCTCGTGCCATGTTTCTACCTCGCCACGCAGGGTCTCTCTGTCTGGAAGGCGACGCTCCAGGCACTGTCGAGCCAGCACTCCGATCTCTATCTCCGCCATCCCTTCGGCAGGCTCAGGACAGGATTCAGCCAACTGCCGTGTTTGGGAGTGTAGTGTATCTCCAACCGCTCAGCGATACGCTTGGCCTCAGAAGGCTCGAACGCCTCGTAGAGCGACGACAGCTTGTGCGTGTTGAGATTGTCCATCACCAGCACGATCCGATCTTTGTCGGCGTAGTCTTCATCGACCAGTCCCTTTATCACCTGCGCCCAGTCCACTTTCGTACTACGCTCTCTGACCTCTACCCGACGCCATCCTTCCAGGGGCGCGAACAGCATGAACAGACTGCTCACTCCATTACGCTCATATTCGTAGTCGTAGGTCGCAGCCACACCGGGCGCGGCCGGACGCGGCGCTCGCGTCTCCCTGACCAACTGCTTGCTCGTCTCATCCATGCACACCAGAACCTCATTCCCTTCATACGGTCGATGGTACGTATCCAGCACGTCTTCCATCGCGCACACAAAGTCCGCGCTCTGACCGGGAGGTATGCACCAACTCTGCTTCAGCCACGGCTTGAGTTCGTTTTTTTCAGCGCCCTCCGAACCGTCTCGGTACTGATGGTCTCGACTATCTCACACTCCACCAACCGGTCTGCCAACAGCTTCAGCGTCCATACCGCACGACCATCCGGCGGTTCCCCGCAGGCCATCGCTATCAACCTGGCTTCGCCCTCGCCGTCCAGTGTCTTCTGACGACGGCGCAGTTGCTTTTTGCGGTTCAACGCCGACTCGATGCCTTCCTCTACACACCGCTTGTGCAACCGCTCGACCATTGACAGCCCCACACCAAGCGCGCCGGATATGTCTGCGTCCTTCATTCCTCCGTCTTCCCTTGCCTCGTCGCTCATCAGTAGGATGCGCGCATGTGTCTGCTTGTACGCGGCGGTCCGACCGCGAGAGACCAGCGCCTTGAGTTCCCGTTGTTCGTCCGCTGTCAGTCTGATACGGTACTTCTTGGCAGGCATGGTGATTCCTCCTCCATTCAATCGTATGATCGAACCTCTTGGAGGAATATGCCCTTTCAGTCCTTCATTTCAACAATGTTCGACCACTAGATTCCTCCGGAATATGGAGGAATTGCCGGAAGTTCAAGTCGGGACGCATCTGCAAGTGCGGCTTTTTATCGAATCTGAGCGGCTTATGGGGCGCGGCATCGGCTTCATGGACGCACATCTGCTTTACTCCGTGATGAACAGATCTGGGGACGTACTGTGGACAAGAGACCGACGACTCGCGCGAGTTGCACAGGAGTTGTCCGTTTCATACGTTTAAGCACGCGCCCCCTGAAATGAAAGTTGGAGCGCTACTTGGATGGCTCTGACTTCAGTCGTCGCCCGCCGCCGTCGTCCGCTGCGTCGTCCTGACTGGTTCGGGCGATGGCTGTGGCGACTCTGTCCTGAAAAGCGTCAGCGCGAGCGCGAGCAGCATCAGGCCAAAGGATACCTTCAGCGCGAGACTCAGTCCCGCCACGAACGCGGTTCTCACGCCTTCGCCGCCGCCATCCGCCAGTACGGAGAGGGTCGGCTCGAATCCGTAGGACGCCATCGTAATAGTTACGAAGGTGGTCGAGAGCGCGACCCCGGTAACGTTCGCGGAGGTTCGCGCCAGGTTGACGAATCCCGAAACGATTCCGTACTTGTCGGGTGTCAGCGACCCCATAATCGCGCTGGTGTTGGGCGAACTGAACGTGGCCATGCCCAGCCCGGACAGGAATATGCCCAAAATGATCTGCCACGCGGGCGACTCGATGCTGAGCAGAGACAGGTTGAGCATCCCAGCCGCGGAGAATATCGTTCCCGCCGCCGCCAGCCACTTGGTGCCGAGGCGGTCGGACAGTCGGCCCGCCAAAGGCGAGACAATCGCCATGCACAGCGATCCCGGGATCATCAGGAGCGCCGCGCGGCTCGCTTCGTAGCCCAAACCCTGTATCAGGTAGAACGGCATGAGGAAGAAGATAGCCGATCCTCCCATGAACTGGACAAAGCGCGCGCTGATGGCCAGAGAGAACACCCGGCTGCTGAACAGGGAGAGATCCAGCATCGGATCCGACACCCGGAGTTCCCATATTATGAATGCGGCCAACAGAACGACCGCGGCGGCGAATCCGGCGAGAATCGGCGCTGAAAGCCATCCGATCTTCCATCCGTTCGTCATTGCGAGAAGGAAGACGACCAGAGCGGCTGATGACAGGGCCGCGCCAACCCAGTCGAACGAGCCCCTGCCCGAACGGTCTGCCTGCTGGGGGTTCCTTCCTTTGAGGATGAGCGCCGCTGAGAGCATTGCCAGAATTCCGACGGGTATTCCGGCGAAGAATACCCAGCGCCAGCCGAAGCTGGATACAATCAGTCCTCCCAGGATGGGACCGGAGATCGCGCCGGTCCCGATGATCGTCATGTACAGCCCCATAGCCTTGCCGCGCTCGTTCGAGGGGAACACTTCCGTAATCAGCGCCATGCTGTTGGCCTGGACGCCCGCGGATGCTATCCCCTGGAGGATCTTGGCAGCGATCAGGAAGGCCAGGCTCTGGGACAGTCCGCCCACGAAAGCCAGGATGATGAATCCCGCATAGCCAATGAGATAGACTTCCTTTCGCCCTATCATGTCCGAAAGCCGGCCCATCGGCATGAGCATTGCGCTCGTCGCCAGGCTGTATCCCAGCGTTATCCACTGCACTGTCGGAATGTCCGCCGTGAAGTGTTCGGAAATCTGGGGCAGCGCGATGTTGATCCCGGACTGGTCCATTACAGACAGGAACATCCCGATTGCCACCGCTCCGTAAGCCCACCACTTGTAGTTGGGGCTGGAGGTGATGCGGTTCAGCGGTCCTATGCTCAGTGTAGTCAATTAACTGTCACCACCCGACTGTGTTTTGACTTCCATGTCTAACCTTCCGTCTGTCGTAGAGCTTTCGTTGTCAGATTCAGTCGAAGCGGACGGCTTGAGAATCGTAAGAACCACCGATACCAAGTTGAAACTTCCCAGCATCAGGAACGCAATCCTGAGCCCTGAGGTGAAGGCGTCTTCCACTCCCGCGCCGCCCGCCGCGACCGCGTCCAGGCTGGGTTCGAATCCCCTGGCGGCCATCGCGAAGGTCACTATGCTGGTTACCATCCCGACGCCCGCCACGCTTGCGGTGTTTCGCGTCATATTCAGAAACGCCGTCGCGACGCCGTACCTCTCACGCTCTACGACGCTCAGAACGGACGAGGTGTTGGGGGTATAGAATATACCCATGCCAAGCCCTTGCATAGACATTGCGACAGCTACGTTCCAGGGAGCGGTCTCAGTCGTCAGCCGTCCCAGGAAGAGCAGAGACGCAATCAGCATTCCCAGACCTACGAACTCGATTCTTCTCGGTCCGAATCGGTCTGACAGCGGCCCAGAAAGTGGCCCGGCAAGCGCGAATCCAATCGCGGCGGGCGTAATGAACAGCCCGACTACTCGCGGTGACAGGTCGAGCACGTCCTGCAGGTAGAAGGGCATCATGCTGAATACCGCGTTGCCAGCAAGGAATCCGAAGAAACTTGCCGAGGCTCCCAGAGCGAAGATCTTTCTTCTGAATAACTCCAGGTCGAGCATCGGCATCGAGGCGTGGCGCTCCCAATAGACGAACGCTGCCAACAGGGTGACCGACAGCGCCAGGCCGCCAATAGCCACGGGCGAGGCCCAGCCGACACGGTACGCGGTCGTCATGACTAACAGGAATACGACGAGTCCGCTCGCCGACAGGAAGGCGCCTATCCAGTCGAAGCCTGTCGAAAGGCTCCTGAGACCTCTCACTCTGGGAGTGTCACGTATCAGGACGATGGAAGCGGCCGTGATCGAGACCATTCCCAGTGGAACTCCCAGCAGGAACACTGCCCGCCACCCGAACGTGCCTACGACGAAGCCGCTGACGATTGGCCCCATTATCGCGCCCATGCCAACCATGGTCATGAATAGCCCAATGACGCGACCGCGCTCCTGGGCCGGGAAGGTGGTGGTGAGTATCGCCATGCCGTTGGCCTGTATCATGGCCGATCCCACTCCCTGCAGGAATCGGAAGGCAATGACCGCCATTAGTTCCGAAGATATTCCCGCCAATCCCGCTCCCACTATGAAGACGAAGAACCCGCTGACATAGACGACCTTGCGTCCGATCATGTCGGACAGGCTTCCGGCAGGCAGGAGCAGGGACCCCGTGGCGAGAATATACCCGAACGCGACCCACTGCACATACGGGATAGTGGCTCCGAATTCCGAGGCCATTATCGGCAGCGCCAACGTAACGCCTGTCTGGTCCAGAACGGACACAAACGTGCCCGCGGCGATTGTCAGGAGAATCAGCCTGCGCTTGCGCGGGTCGGCGACTGGAACGCTTGGGATTTTCAATATAACCTGATTGTAGCACGCCCGGCGCGTCGAACCGAAATGATTCGAGTCTGCGCCGCCTACAGGCGGATTGGGGAGGGAAAGAGGCTTCGCCGGATGTCGGGGCAGCTACCTTCCGTCATGGTCTAACCCGGCGAGGAGGGACGCGATTCGCGTTAGGCAGACGAACTACCGCGCGAACCTACGAAAGGCCAATGACACCGGCGAAGCGTGACCTGATTATCACACTTCCATAGTATTGGCCTTCTACGTGTTTTCAGACCTGCTTTCGGCGGGATTCCTTGACACTCGCGCCTACTCATCTACAATGTCCCTAATATCAAGACGGGAGATGTCATCATGATTGACAAATTCGGAAGCCTGTTTGCCGGACACATTGACCTGGATAACATTGGTTTCGCTGGCACAGCCGCCAACGACCGATTCTACTCTAACGAGCAACTCATCACCGTGTTCGACAAGACCGAGGCAATCTGCACCCTGATGGACGACCTCGGATACGACGATTTCTGGATGGCAGAGCACCACTTCCAGCCGGAGGGCTACGAGTGCATCCCGAACATCCTCCAGCTTAGCGTCCACCTCGCGCATATCACCAAGCAGATCAAGCTCGGCTGCGGATTCAACATCGCTCCTATGTGGCATCCGCTCCGCATGGCAGAGGACTTCGCCACCGCGGACATCCTCACGAAGGGCAGGGTCATCTTCGGAGTTGGGCGCGGCTACCACACCCGCGAAGTGGAAGCGTTCGGCGCGCCGATGCTCGACCAGGACGAAAACCGCGACTACTTCGAGGAGCAGGTCGAGATAATGTTCAAGTCCTTCAACGAGGAGTCGTTCTCGCACAAGGGCAAGTATTACACCATCCCGCCCGAAGTGCCGTACAGGGGATACACCCTCAAGGAGATAAGCCTGGTCCCGAGACCGATGAATATGCCGGTCGAATGCTGGCAGCCTATCGTCAGCGCGGGCGACCGCGGACTGAATTTCATGGCGAAGCACGGCATCAAGGGGATTATCGGCGGCGGCGCCGCCCCTGGTGGCGCGTCGGAAACGGTCGTGCGGAAGTGGCAGGAGGTGCAGGCCGCTCACGGCAACGAGACCGAGCTCGGCGGCGACCTCATTCTCGGCATATCCTTCTTCATAGCGGAGTCCCCGGAAGAGGCCATACGACAGGCGCGGCCCTTCTACGAAGAGAACATGAAGATGTTCGCCCCGCTCGGATTCGTTCGCGGCTTGACCGACGATCAGCTAGACGCGCTGGCGGATCCCGCTCGCGCGCCTCACGCCGACCTCCCGACTCTCGAATCAGCCGTCGAATCCGGTTCCTGGCTGGTCGGCACACCCGAGCAGATAATCGAGAAGATGGAGGACATCGAGAAACGCTGGCCCGGCCTCGATCACGTGAACATGGGGCTGCCTGTGGGCACACCTCAGAGCGTGATCCTGGAGCAGCTCGAAGCGTTCGGCAAGGAAGTCATGCCCCACTTCAAGGGCCGCATGGCGACCGCCGCCGCCGCTGGCGACAACTAGCGTTCGGATTCGGCGGAACTGTGTACTCTGGCGACCTCCACCATCGCGGACCGCCGGAGTACAATTACCCGAAAGAGAGCGAGATATAGAAATGGAAGGGTTCAACGCTGGGACTATAACAATCGTCCTTTCCATATTTGGGACCGGCATACTGGTTATGCTGTTCCAATGGAGACAAAGCGGCGCTATGGAGAAGAGACTCCGGGATGATATACAGAGAGGGGAGGATAGGCTGAGGGAGGACGCAAAGGGCTTGGAAGATAGGCTGAGGGAGGACGCAAAGGGCCTGGAGGGTAGGCTGCGCGAGGAGATAAGAGAGTCGGAGGATAGACTGAGGGAGGACGCGAAGAGTCTGGAGGGTAGGCTGCGCGAGGAGATAAGAGAGTCGGAGGATAGACTGAGGGAGGACGCAAGAGCGACGGAGGGTAGGCTGCGCGGTGAGATTCAAGTTGTCGCCAAGTCGGTGGAGAGAGTCGAAATCAATCTCAGCCACCGCCTCGACCGAACGGACGATAAGGTCAATTCTCTCACTCAGGACATTGGAGTGGTACAGGGCGCGCTGATCGGAGTCTCGACTGAGACGACGACGTCCAGGGAGCCTGCCCTGCCGAACTAGGCGGCAGAGGAAGAACCTGGTTCGCGTATAGAACTGAAAGATGGTAAACGCCATGCCCCTCATCATCGGAGTCACCGGCTCCATTGCCACAGGAAAATCCACCGCCTGCCAGTTGATGGTCGCCCAGGGCGCTGTCCACTGCGACGCCGACCGGCTCGTTCACAGGATGTACGATCCTGGTACAGACGCCTTCGACCGCATCGTCGGCATCTTCGGACGCGAGATCGTCGGAGAGGACGGCTACATAGACAGGCGGAAACTTGGCGCGAAGGTCTTCGGAAAGCCCGAGGAGATGAACAAGCTCACGACGGCCATAGGCAGTATCGTGGACGCTATCAAGGCTGTCATTGACGAGTGGAACGACACTCTCGGCGCAGACGACGTCGCGGTTCTGGAAGCCGTGAACCTGGTCGAAGCGGGCTACGGACGATGGTGTCATCAGACTTGGCTGTTCGCGGCGGATCAGGACATAGTTCGCCAACGCCTGGCCGCCCGCAATCAGTACACCGAGGACGAGATTGACCAGCGCATGGCCAGCCAGCGCTCCTGGGAAGACCGCGCCCCGGCCGCCGACCTGCTCATCTTCAACAACGACACCGAAGAACAATTCAAGTCTGAAGTCGGAAGCCACTTTGCACAAGTCCGACATCTATGGCAGAACGGCGAACTCGAACCGTCCCGCTACACTGCCTGGTGGGAGGATCGAAACGGCGAGTAACTCTAGGCGCCGAGCCTTCGCTCCCATTTCTTGAAAATCAAGATTCAGAATCGTGAGTCGAGCGTGTATAATCTCCCTATGGTAGCGATAATGGAGGCGAGCGAACTCACCAAGCGGTACGGTGACACTGTCGCACTGGACAATGTCAGCTTTGCTATCGGGGAGGGGATAACCGGACTGCTTGGCCCCAATGGCGCGGGGAAGAGCACCGCTATCAAGCTGTTCCTCGGCTTGCTGACCCCGACCGAAGGTTCCGCCTCAGTCATGGGCGAACCTGCATACGAGAACGTCGAGGTCAGGACCCGGCTCGGATACATGCCCGAGCACGATTGCTTGCCCTCTTCGATAACGGCGTCCGAATTTCTTACACACATGGCGCAGGTGAGCGGACTGCCGCCGTCTGCGGCTCGCACAAGGGCTGCCGACACCCTCCGCCACGTCGGTCTGGACGAGGAGCGCTACCGGCACATCGGCGAGTATTCCACCGGTATGATTCAGCGCGTCAAGCTCGCCCAGGCGCTTGTCCACGATCCGGTTATAGTGATGCTCGACGAGCCGACCGCCGGACTCGATCCTGTCGGGCGCGAAGAGATGCTCGCCCTCATACGGCGAACTGGACGCGAGTTCGGCATAAGCATCGTTCTTTCCACCCACCTCATGGGCGACGTGGAGACGACCTGCGACCGCATAGTAGTCTTGGAGAGAGGCCAGGTGGTGGAGTCCGGCGAGGTTTCCGGATTCACGCAGGAAACCGAGACCATTTTTATAGAGGTGGACGGAGGTGTGGATGACTTGATGTCCGCATTGTCGGAACGTGGCCTCGATTGCTCACTGGACGGGTACACGATAGCCGTTCAGGACGTGGGAGGAGATGAGTACGATGGAATCAGGGATGCCGTGGTGGACTCAGGGGTAAGGCTGCGTCGCCTGGGGCCGCGTCGCCACCGCCTCACCGAAATTTTCAGAGATAATCGGTGACGCTGTTATGACCACATCCGAAGGCCAGCTTTTCGATCTTGGCTACCAGCGTTACGAAGGCCCGCGCGAGGGCAGGGCTCGCGCGCGGAAGGCCCTGTTTGTCAACGGTATTCGCACTTGCTTCGGCATCGGGCGGGGGACGCTGGCGAAGATTATGCCAATCCTGTTTTTTGGCGCGGTTATGGCTCCAGCTATCGTCTTCATAATCATAGCCGCGACGACTGAGAGGATCATCGGCGTCGCGCTGGACATCCCCGGCCACGCCGACTACTACCAGATCGTCTCATTGGTTCTTCTCCTATTTTCTGCGGTTATCGCTCCAGAACTCCTGTGTCCCGATCGTCGCAGTGGTGTTATAACCCTGTATCTTGTGCGCTCGCTAACTTTCACCGACTATGTACTGGGTCGCTGGCTAGCGTTCTTCGTCGTGAGCCTGCTGTTCATATACACAGGCCAGGTGATGCTCATGATCGGCCTTACCATGAGCGCGGCCCAGCCCTTTGAATACCTTCGCGACAACTGGGCGGATATACCCAAGTTCCTGAGCGCGGGATTGGTGATTGCGATTCTGACGACGACAATTCCGTTGGCAGCTGCCGCGTTTACCACTCGCCGCGTGTACGCTTCGGCGTTCGTCATTGGTCTATGGCTCATATCCGCCGCAACCGCCGGAATACTGGTCAGCGGGACCGAAGAACGAGAGAGCGTGGTGAATGGCATCGTCGTCGAGCGCGAGAGCAATTCCCTGCTGGGAGACACCGATTTCGCTCCATTGGTCGCGCTCATAGACATTGGCAATGCTCCAATTCACATCAGCGACATGATTTTCGACAAGAAGGACAATGATAACGAGGTCATGGAGAAAGTTGCCGAACTGCCGGACATCGTGCCTATACTCTGGTACATCATTCTGGTCATCGTACCCGGATTCCTGCTTTGGAACCGTTACAGGAGGCTGCTGGCTTGAACGGAACCGATAACCGCACTGGATCGAACACCGCCATACAGGTTGTGAATGTCTCCAAATGGTACGGTAGCGTCGTAGCGGTCAACGACGTCTCTTTCGACGTTGGCCCGGGCATAACCGGCCTACTTGGTCCAAACGGCGCGGGCAAGACTACTCTCCTCCACCTGATATCCGGACTTGCGGGCTGCTCCAGGGGCGAGATTTCGATGTACGGAGAGCCGGTGCGTGACAACCCCGACCTGTACAGGCGCATGGGCTTCATGCCGGAGCACGAATCAATCTACGACTTCTTCACCGGCAGGCAGTTGGTGGAGTTTTCCGCGCGACTCAACGATCTATCGCAGATGCCAGAACACGTTGACCGCGCAATCTCCATAGTCGGCCTCGAAGAAGCTCAGAACCGCAAGATGGGAACTTACTCTCGCGGCATGAGACAGCGTATGCGTCTCGCCGCTACGCTCGTGCACGATCCCCAGGTCATCATCCTGGACGAGCCGTTGAATGGAACAGACCCGCGCCAGCGAATCGAGTTCCAAGACGTGATGGAACGGCTGGCAGGCGAGGGTCGCACGATACTTATCTCGTCGCACATCCTCGAAGAGGTAGAAACTCTCGCGAGCCGCATACTGCTGATGATAAGCGGAAAGCTGGCCGCTGCGGGCGACTTCAGGGCAATACGCGCCAAGCTGGACGAACAGGCGTACAAGGTGCGGGTCGTCGTGGACTCCCCGCGGCTCATGGCCTCGGCCATCGTCGGCATGGAGGATGTGGACACCGTGACGGTATCCGAAGACGGCTCTCTTCTCGTTTACAGTCGAAGTGTCGCCTCGCTCCAGCAGTCCCTCGCAAGACTGGCCCGCGACAACTCCATAAGGCTCATGCGAGTCGAGCCGATGGACGACTCGCTCGAGAGCCTGTTCGAGTACGTGGTGGAACGATAGATGACGCAGATTCTCACACTCACTTTGCGGCAGCTAACCGGCAAATGGCGCGTTATCCTCACGGTCCTGCTGGCCATCATACCCGTCGCGCTTGCCTTTGTGCCTGGTGACGGCGGGGACGCCGACCAGGAATTCATAGATGGACTGCTTGACGGCCTATTGGTTGGCGTAATAATGCCCCTCGTGACGATAGCTCTCGCCACCGCCGCCTTCGGCAACGAGATAGAGGACAAGACTCTGAGCTACGTCTTCCTGAAGCCCGTCGCCCGTTGGCGCATCGCGATCCCGAAGTTTCTCGCGTCGGTCGTCATAGCCGCGCCTTTGGCCGTGGTCAGTGGCGCCGTCGCTACATACATCGGTCTGGACGGAGATCTGCGTACAACTATGGCAGTGTCTTTGGCCCTGCTGGTCGGTGTGATAACCTATGCCTCTGTTTTCACATGGGCAGGACTGATCACCACCCGGGCTCTGCCTTTTGCCATCGTGTACGTCTTCCTCTGGGAGGGGCTTCTGAGCACCTTCATCGGCGGGGTTAGATACCTTAGCGTCCGTGGGTACACCCTTGCGATAATGAACCGCCTGGACGAAGATGGCTTGGAAGTCCTGAATGACCGTGTAATAGAGTTTCAGGCTGCGCTGGTCGGCGCCGCTCTCGTTGCGGTAGCCTTTCTACTACTCACGGTCTATCGTCTCAGAAAGATGGATGTGCCTTGAGGACAAATACAACACTGAATTTCAAGACTCCTGGACGTGATGAGTAATGATTGACAAATTTTCGGTACTGTACGTAGGCAACATAGATTTGGAAGACGTCGGCAGCGACGGCGTTCCCGCCGACCGGCGGCGCTATCCCAGTGAACGGCTTGCTGAGAGTCTTGAGACGGCTGGGCAGGCAGCCGAGTTGATGGACGAACTCGGCTTCTATGCCCTGTGGATGGCCGAGCACCACTTCCAGCACGAGGGCTATGAGTGCATCCCAAACATCATTCTACTCGGCACTCACCTGGCTTCTCGGACCGAGAAGCTCAGGTTCGGATGCGCGTTCAATATCGTCCCGATGTGGCATCCGATTCGTCTGGCCGAGGACTATGCCATGGCGGACCATCTGACCGATGGCCGCGTCATCTTCGGAGTGGGACGCGGATACCACAGCCGAGAGGTGGAGTCGCTCGGGTCCCCGGTGATAGATAACGACGCCAACCGCGAACTGTTCGAAGAGCAGATGGAGATCATCTTCAAAGCGTTCAACGAAGAGTCATTCTCACATAAGGGAAAGCATTACTCGGTGCCGGCCGAGGTCGAGTACCGGGGCTACGACCTGGAAGAAGTTACTCTCGTCCCTCGTCCCAAGCATCTGCCCGTCGAAATGTGGCAGCCGATAGTGAGCGGCAGGACGATTGACTTCATTGCCCGGAATGGTATCAGGGGCGTTGTCGCTCTGACCGGTGAGACACTGGTGGAGCAGATTTTTGAACAGTACCGTGACGCAAACGCGAAGTACGGCCAGAATCTTGCTCTCGGGGAAAACCTCGCTCTTGGTGTAGGTTTCTATCTGGCCTACACGCAGGAAGAGGCGATGGAACGACTAAGGCCGTACCACGACGAGCGTTACAAGTGGTTCGCGCCCTTTGGTTTCGTCCGCTACGCCGACGAACAGGGCCGCACATGGGGAACTCCGGGTGCCCCTGCCCGAACTCCGTATATCGAGGACGGAGTGCAACAGAAGGCATGGTTCTGCGGGCCACCCGAGGACTTCATCCCGTTCCTCAAAGACATCGAGAGCAAGTACCCCGGGCTGGAGCACGTGATCCTGCACTGGGCGGAGGGGATGCCCCGCGCCGAATTCATGGAACAACTCCGCATCTTCGCGGAAGAAGTGATGCCGGCGTTCACAGACCGGTCATAGCTTCGAGGACAATCCCTCTGAGACGGAGAACAAGGGGCCGGAGCTTGGAGAAACCCTCTTCGTATCGCCGCAGTTAAGCCGCGCTCCGCGCCGCCGCCGTCTGCGAAGCCCGCCGGTAGAATGCCTTCTGCGCTGGGAGGGTTGAGCCCCGGTTTGCGGCCCATACTTGGAGCGGCGCGGACTGGAGCGCCCGGGCGAATGAGAAGGTCAGTTCCCACGGCGCACCGACTTCTTTGCCGCGAATGCTTATCGCCCGAAGATTGTCCGTGGATTCCTCGTCGCCCTGTCCGCCTGAGAGGAATGCGATTCCCGGCACCGCCGCCGGAACGTTTCTCATCAGGCAGTCAACGGTCTTCTCCGCGACCTCATCGGGCTTGGCTCGGTTGGAGGCGTCTTTCCCTGAGAGTACCATGTTGCATTTCAGCAGCGTGCCTTCCAGCATCACGCGCTGGGCGGAAAGTTGACTGTAAACCTCTCGGAGGGTGTCCTGAGTTACGTTGTAGCAGCGGTCTATATCGTGATCGCCGTCCATCAGCACTTCTGGCTCCACGATGGGGACTAGGCCCGATTCCTGCGCGAGCGCAGCGTAGCGGGCGAGAGCGTGAGCGTTGACCTCGATACAGTAATCGCTTGGAAGATGAGGAGCTATAGCGATGACGGCGCGCCACTTGGCGAATCTGGCGCCAATCTCGTAGTACTCGGTCATGCGGCTGCGCAGACCGTCAAGCCCTTCGGTGACCACTTCGCCAGGCGCGCCCGCTAGCGGGTGGGTTCTGGTGTCCACCTTGATGCCCGGAATAATCCCGCGCTCTTCGAGCAATTTGACCATGGGTGTACCGTCCGAGCAGTTCTGTCGCAGCGTTTCGTCGTACAGAATCACACCGCTTATGAACTTCGACACGCCCTCAGCGCTGACGAGCATCTCGCGGTAGTCGCGCCGATTGTTCTCCAGGTTTTCGACGCCGAGAGCGGCGAATCGCGCTCCGATTGTACCGGTGCTCTCGTCGGCGGCAAGTATGCCTTTACCGGGCGCGACGAGTGAGTTGGCTGTCTGTACAAGCGATTGGAAGTTATCCATGCCCGCCTCATTCCTTTAAGTTAAACGGATGCTAATGTACTATACCGCGCCTGCGAGTTCGACCACTTTGCCGAATCTGTTTCCGAACTCGTCCGGGGTCATTCCCGTCTCGCCAGCCAGCCGACTCTTCATTTCGTAATCTTCGAGGTCGGACTTTTCGAGCCTGATCATATATTTGCGGGCAACTAGATAGCTCTCGCCCTCCACATCCACCGTGCGCACACGCGTCCTTCCAGTTGCCGGATCACGCAGTTGGTCGAATGGCATCACCCGGATGTCTCCACCAACCAGGCAAATGAGGCCGCCCTGTTCCGGATACTGCTCGCTGGGTTCAGACAGTAGCGCTCGGGCAGCGCCGAAACCCAGGCTGCGCGTGTAATCAATGTCGAACGGAATAGGCGCGTAAGAGCGGAGTTCGTACCCTACGGTGCTGTCAATGATGGGAAGGGTCTCACCCCTGTCCTCGAAGCGCTTCTGTATAGCGCGCTTGAGTATCTTCTCTAGCTGGATTTCGCCGAGTCTGATGTGTCCGTGCTGGTCCTGGGACACTTCCACTCCCGGGTAACTGGCGAGTTCTTCGGGGTCGAACTTCTCCGCAACTCCCTCGGCGATGACCGCCAGGCCGCGATTCTTGCCCATGACGCGCCGCTTGAGTATAGCTGTCTCCAGTACGTCGCAGACGTCGGATACGCCGATACGCTCGGAAGTGAACTCCTCCGGGATGATTGTAAGTGTTGCGCCGGCGGACTTTCCTATGCCCAGCGCGAGGTGCCCGGCGGCGCGGCCCATTGCGATTACGATGTACCACCTGTTGGTGGACCGGAAGTCCTCTATCAGGTTGCGGACGATTTCGGTCCCCAGGTGACGCGCCGTCTCGTATCCGAACGTGGGCATTCCGTCGGGCAGGGGAAGATCGTTGTCTATGGTCTTGGGAATGTGAGCTACCTTGATTTGACCCTTGGCGAGCCTGGAAACCTCTGATGCGCTGAACGCGGTATCGTCTCCACCTATCGTGGCAAGGTATGAGACGTTCAACTGCCGCAGCGAGTCTAGCGTGTTCTGAAGATGTTCGGCGCGGCGCGTGGGATTGGCCCTGGAGGTTCGGATGATAGAGCCGCCCCGATAGTGTATCTGCGATACATCTTCTATCCTGAGGGGGCGTATCATGTCGGTACGACCTTCCATGAGGTGAGAAAAGCCGTCGAATATGCCTACTACTTCGTAGCCCCTGTTGGCCGCCTCGATGGTTACAGAACTAATCGCGCTGTTGATGCCTGGGGCAGGCCCTCCGCCCATGAGGATTCCTACCCTGCCGCGCTGACGGTTCATGGAGATATTCTCCTCGGCGAAAACTGTACGCGCTTAGATAACCATCACGAATTCAAAAGCGGCGTTTGTCCTACCGTTTGGGGAAGACTGGTCGGGGCGACTGGACTTGAACCAGCGACCTCCACGTCCCGAACGTGGCGCGCTACCGACTGCGCTACGCCCCGACATGGGTTATTGTAATGACTCAGGGCATGATAGGGCAATATCATTAGCCAGTTTTTAGACACTGATGTTACGCGCCGGGTAGGGCTTTTCGGAGTCGCCGGTGCGAGGTTCGGGAGCGTCGTTCATATATTGTAGTTTATATCGTACAGGTGGGGTTACAGGTGAGTTTCCAAGTGGGACAAGAGGCGGGTGACCTTGAAAGTGACCTGTCGTCACCTGTTGTTAGCTTTGGACTGAGAAATTTTCGTGGGCGAAATCATTTTGGATAATCTCGCGTTTATGATTTATGGCGATTAGGGGTGAGTTCTCAGTCTTTAGTTTGTATGTTCGGATTATAGCATGGTTGGGGAGTGGATGTGTAGTGTGGTTGTGGGAGCGTCATCGAGGGCCGCTTTCGGCTACGATCCGGCAGTCCCATTTCTTATATGCATCCCGTGAACCCGCCTACTGGCTGGCTCGCGGTACGCCGGTTATTCGTTTCAATTTTCTGTTGCCTATTGCGCCATCCTCACTCCTCGGAGAAGTTGAACAGGTAGGTCGTCATCAAGTGCACACGAACGGGCTCCTCGATCATGTCTTTCGGATGAACAACCCAGTGGCCCTGGATTATCAGGTAAGGGCTGTCCAGGATAGCTTCGGGTATGGGATATATCTCTACGAATCCGTCATCGTCGAGGTGCGCGCAAGGTCTGTCTCCACCACGCCCACACTCATATTCGAGACGCCCATCACGCGCCATCCACCCGTTGTCCGGGTTCACGCTGGGCGCGGCGCCGAGAGTGACACGCCGAGGAGGTATGTCCGCCAGAATCCGGAAATGACAGGGACGCTTACCTACTGTCGGATCCGGCCATGGTATAATTGTGGGATCTTCGTACCAGCTACCGTACTTATGAGCCCAGTCGACACTGTACCGCTTCCCATCAACGAAAGCCACGTCCTCTCCGTCCGCGACCATCATCTGGATTATCGGGGGCTCCAGGAGCGTATCCTCATGTTCAGTGTATGAATAACTCACCGGGTACTGATTCCACTCGTCATCCGGCCCCTCCCAGCCCCTGTGCTCACATACTTCCTCTTCCACTTCTCCTTCTTGCGGCGTCGGCGAGGCGCAGGAAGAAGCTACAAGGGCTGAGAGGCCCACTATCAGGCAAAAGGCGGCGGCTCGACTAAGCGGTGATTGACGCTCATTCCCCAACCTCCATTCTACTAATAGTTACAGGGATTGTTTACTTCCCTGCCTTTGGTTGACGCGTAGTAGATCTTATTATCCACATCAATGACCCAGCCCTGACCATCGACCTGGTAGATCATATCCTCACAGTCAGCATTGGCATAGGCGGCTCCCTTTTTGACCCACGTGCGATGAAACGAGCCTGAACCGGCAACACTCCACTTAGTTGAACCTTCTTCTTTCTTCCTTAGTGTAGCGACATGATACATCTCCGGCACTTGAACTCTGCACGCCGCTTGTATCTTAGAATTTACATTGTCGGGACTTGCAAAGCGTGGGTCGTTGGGCGACTGCTAGTATCCCGATGTATCCGGCTACTTTCAACTGGTTTCCAAATTTGTTTCTAATCCGTCCAATCATTTCGCGCCTCCTTTGGCTTGTGATACACAGACCATACAGAGCGCGTGTGATATTCCTGTGTAAATAGGGGGGTTTACTGTAACGATCTTGTGTCACTTTCCACCTTTTCGGCCCTTGTGAGCGGTTTCCGTGGCTTTGTAGTAGAATCCAGCCCGAAACACGAGGGGCGCATACAGGCGTCCGGAAAGCAGCGCAATGAACGAGCTTGACAGACTGAGACGCGAGAACGCCGCGCTGTGCGAGAGCCTGGAACTCGCCGAGACCGACCGGCAGCGGCTTGAGGCGCTGGTGCGCTCCTCGCCCGTGGGGATGTTGGTCATAGACGCCGAGACTCGCGCGGTCGTACTGGTCAACGACGAAGTCGAGCGCATCATCGGTATGCCCCACACGCTGGGCAGCAGCCTGGATCGCTACCACGAGATTACCCTCTACCGGCGGATGGACGGGCGCGAGTACGCCGCCGAGGAGCGTCCGCTGGCAAGGCTCCTGAACGGCGGAGAGCCGGCGCGCGCCGAGGAGATCCTGTTCGTTCGTCCCGACGGACAGACCGTCGTGGTTCTCATCAACACAACGCCCATCTACTCCGAAGACGGACGGGTAGCGTCAGTGGTCGCCATCATCCAGGACCTGACACCCATCGAGGAACTCGAAAGGACGTGAAGCGAGTTCTTGGGCATGGTGAGCCACGAACTGCGCCAGCCGCTGGCCGCCATCAAGGGGTCGGCCGCCACCGTGCTGAGCGCGTCCGTCCCCTTCGACGCCGCCGAAAGCCGCCAGTTCTTCAGGATAGTCGAGCGGCAGGCCGACCTAATGCGCGACCTCATCGGCAGCCTGCTGGACATGACCCGGATAGAATCGGGGATGTTCTCCGTCGCTCCAGAACCCGTTGACCTCATATACCTGCTCGACGATGCGAGAAGCGCCTTCCTGCGCGGCGGCGGACGCAACCCCGTCGAGATGATGGTCCCGCCCAATATGCCGCCCGTCTCCGCGGACAGGCAGCGTGTCGCGCAGACCCTGAACAACCTGCTCTCCAACGCATCCAGACACTCCGACGACTCCTCAGCCATCAGGGTGAGCGCTGAGCCGAGCGAGGACGGCCTGTTCGCCACAATCTCCGTCGCCGACGAGGGCATGGGCATATCCGCCGACCGTCTTCCTCATATATTCAGGAAGTTCTCCGGTGTGGAAGGCGGTGGCGAGCGCGATAACACCGGGCTCGGACTCGCCATCTGCAAGGGTATAGTCGAGGCGCACGGAGGACGCATCTGGGCCGCGAGCGACGGCCTCGGACGCGGCGCGCGGTTCACCTTCACCCTTCCGCTGTCCATAGAGTCCGAGACCCGCGCCGCAGACGACAGGTCCGCGCCTCCGACAGCCTGGTCGGTCGAGCCTGCGCGCATCCTGACCGTGGACGATGATCCGAATGTGCTCAGGTACGTTCGGAGCATACTATCGGACGCCGGATACTCCGTCAGAGTTACGGGCAACTCCGACAGGATTTTCGACCTACTGGAGACGGAGCCGCCTCAGCTAATTCTACTGGACTTGATTCTGGATGGTGTGAGCGGATTCGACCTGATGGAGCGCGTCCGCGAGGTGTCCGACGTTCCCGTCATCTTCGTGTCCGGGCGCGATGAAGAGACGTACATAGTAAACGCTCTCAACATGGGGGCGGACGACTACATCGTCAAGCCGTTCTCGCCACCCGAATTGCTGGCCCGGATAGAGGCGGCGCTGCGTAAGCGCTCGCGGCTAGGACAGAGCGGCACGCGCGAACCCTACCGGCTGGGCGACCTGACGATTGACCACGCTCGCCGTGAGGTTACACTGGCAGGGTCTCCGGTACAGCTGACCGCCACCGAGTACAAACTGCTGTCCGAGCTTTCAGCCAACGCCGGTCGCGTACTCACCCACGACCAGCTATTGGAGCGCGTCTGGGGATACGACCATTCCGGTGATACAAATATGACGCGCAACTTCGTGAGAAGTTTGCGCCGCAAGCTGGGCGACGATGCCAGAAGCCCCAGGTACATCTTCACCGAGACCGGTGTCGGCTACCGTATGGTGGAGGGGTAGGGCGCTTCACCTCCGCTTTGGTGATGACGGTCGCCGTCGGTTCGCTGGGTCAGTTCATTCGGATGCCGCCGTCCACGTTTATGGCCTGGCCGGTGATGTTGCGGGCGTCGTCGGAGGCGAGGAAGGCGGCGAGCTTGCCGATGTCCTCGGGGGTCTGCTCGCGCTTCATCGGGGTCATGTTCTGGACGGCGCGCTCGAAGAGGGCGCGGCCGGATATGTCCTCGCCGGTCACGGCGGAACGCCTTCGGGAGATGGCCTGCCACATATCGGTCCAGAGCAGGCCCGGGCATATCGCGTTGACGGTTATGCCGTGCTGGGCCAGTTGGTGCGCGCTGGACTGGGTCCAGCTTACGACGGCGGCCTTGGTGGTGGAGTAGTGGGGGATGTCGGGGCTGCCCTGGCGGGCGGCTATGGAGGCTATGTTGACGATTCTGCCAGAGCCGCGCTGTATCATCTGGTCTTGGACGGCCTCGGTGACCATGACGACGCCGCGCACGTTGACCATGTGGGTCAGATGCCAGTCTTCGTCGCTGGGTTCGTCGCGCTCCCACCATTCGCCCGCCCCGACTATTCCCGCGTTGTTGACGAGTATGTCTATCCGGCCCAAGCCGTTAAGAACTTCGGAGACGGCCTTTTCGATAGAGGGTCTGCTGGTGACGTCCATGCCGACGGCCTGGGATCGGCGGCCCATGCGCTCTATCTCGCGCGCCACGTCCGCCGCGCTGTCGGCGAGCAGGTCGGCTACTACCACGTCCGTGCCCTGGTCGGCGAGTACCAGGCATATCCCGCGACCGATGCCGCGCGCTCCACCGGTGACGAGGGCCACTTTGCCCGACAGGTCAATCATCATCGCGGCTCTCCTATTTGTATGAATCAGGATTTACAGGATGGTAGGGATTATCAGGATGCGGACATGAGGTTGGCCATGGCCTTCTTGTCGGTGCCGACGATGAGCTTGCCGTCCTCGGTGAGAATCAGGGGACGGCGTATGAGACGCGGTTCGTCGGCCATGAGTTCGAGCATCTGGTCTTCGCTCATGTCTTCGCGCTTCAGACCGAGTTTGCGGAACGACGGCGACCGCCATGAGAAGTAGTCCGCGATGGGCGCGTTACCGATTAGTTCCCTCAACTCTTCCGCAGTGAACGGTTCAGAGAAGAAGTCGCGTTCGTCCAGTTCGACGCCATTCTGTGAAAGCTCCGCTTTCACTTTTCTACAGGTACTTCAACGTTTCCAAGTGTAGTATGCGGCGGACATTCTGAAATCACCTCACGTTTTGCGAATTGCATTTCAAGATACAATCTATACCGCGAACTTGCCAAGCCGTTTTCTACCACTCTTCCACGCGAACCATGTTGCCGACCTCAGCGACGGTGTCGAGGGCCTCGAGCTCGCGTATGGCCCGCTGCATGTCGCTCTCGTTGGCGCGGTGCGTCATCAGGACTATCTCGGCCCGCTGTGCCACTTCGTCCGTCTCCTTCTGGATGGCCGAAGCGATGGATATGTCCCTGTTTCCCAGGACTCCGCCGACCTGCGCCAGAACGCCCGGCCTGTCGGTCGCGGTCATGCGGATGTAGTACCTAGTTTGCAGATCGGCTATGGGCTGTACCTGCGTATGTTCGGACAGTTCGCCGATGGGAGGCGGCACAATGTTCCCGGCCAGGTTTCGGGCTATGTCAACTATGTCCGCTATAACAGCGCTGGTCGTCGGCATCGAGCCCGCGCCCGCGCCGTGGAACAGGAGCTTGCCGGCGAGGTCCGTCTGTATCTCGACCGCGTTTAGAACACCGTCCACCTTTGCGATCATCGCGTCCTCGCGCACGAAGGCGGGATGCACCCGTACCTGGACCGAGCCATTGTCCGAGGTCGCTATGCCGAGCAGCTTGATCGCGTAGCCGAGTTCGCGCGCGTACTGGAAGTCGCGGGTTCGCAGGCGGGTTATCCCCTCGTGGAATACATCGGTGTCCTTGACGCGAGCGCGGAAGCCCAGTGTGGCCAGTATCGCCAGCTTGTATGCCGCGTCAATCCCCTCGACGTCGTTGGTCGGGTCCGCCTCAGCGTAGCCGAGGCGCTGTGCCTCGGCGAGTGTCTCGCCAAAGTCGGCTCCGCCCTGGCTCATGCTTGTAAGGATGTAATTCGTGGTGCCGTTGATTATCCCGTGTATAGTCAGCACTTCGTTCGCGACCAGGTCCCTTAGCAGCGGCGCGATGATCGGCGTGCCGCCGGCGACGGCGGCCTCGAAGAGGGTCTGGACTCCCTTCTTGCGCGAAAGGGTCAGGATGTCCGGCCCGTGTCTGGCCATGACCTCCTTGTTGGCGGTTACGATGTGCTTGCCCAGCGATATGCTCTTCAGGATATAGTCGAAGGCCGGGTCTTGTCCGCCCATGACCTCCACTACCACATCAACCTCCGGATTGGAGAGAATGTCCTCTACATCGGTGGTGATGACGCCGGGTGGCAACTCGGCTGCGCGCGGCTTGCTGACATCCCTGACGAGCGCTCCCTTGAGTTCGATGGGACACCCGACCATATCTGTCAGGTGAGCGCTCTTGCGTGTTATAACATCCGCTACACCGCCGCCCACTACGCCCATTCCCAGCAGCGCGATTCCGATTGTGTCTCTGCTCAAGGCACTGACCTTCCTGTTCGTGTTTCGGTATTCAGGTTACTATTGCGAGGCAAGCAAACGCAAAGGAAATTCCCAAGAATGCGGGGATGACGTGTGAAGCAGCGACCGACCAGAAAGGGGGCGAGACTACCGTCCGGTCATGAGATTCTGGAACGGATCAGAAGCAGCCGGAGTCGGAGTGGTGGTCGCGCTCACGCGAAGCTGCTCGACGAACCATGCGTATATTTCGGAGTTGAAAGTGGCGTAGATATCGTGGTTCTGACGCTCGTCGTTCACCCACTCCTGCAGCGCGCGGGTCTTGAGCTGCTCCCTGTTGATCCGGCTTATCTCCAGCACATCTTCACGCTGGGATACTACAAAGAAAAGCGACATCTGCGGATTTTCCACGTTCGGAGTAGGCTCGGACATTTCGCCGGCTTCCAGCTCCCAGAAGTCGCGCTCATAGTCCTCCAGAATCCCGAGCGGCATCCATCCCAGGTCGCCTCTGCTCTGCGCGGTATCCGGGTCTCTCGAGAATTCCCGCGAGATAGCTCGAACAGTGTTACGGATGTGCGCGGGGCTTCTGTCGTCGCCCAGCAGATCAAGGTACTTGGTCTGCATTATGTCTATCTCGTCCTGGTAGCCCATCGCTATGCGATGCAGATAAACCTGCTCCCCATACACCGGCACCTGGTCGCCGACGAACTGCCTGAACTTCTCGCGCAGTATGGCTTTTCTCACGAGGTCGCGGTGTTCGCCTTCGCTGACCTGCGCCGAATTGAGGAACTGGCGGTAGCGTTCATGGTACTCGCGCTCTATCTGGGCCGAGGACTTGCCTTGAGACTCAGCCTCCGAGGGCGCCATAGAACTGCGTATCTGGTTGTCCACTTCTTCACGGGACACCGAGATACCCTGGCTCGGCGCCACCTGCGCGATCACCTCGTTCTCGACGATGATCTGGAGCGCCTGGAATATGTCGTCGGTTGACCTGAGCCCCTGGGTGTTTTCCAGCTCCAGCGCCTTCTGCCTGATGCGCAGGAGCTTCACCATGTCGCCGCGTGTATAGACGACGTCGTCCACCCGCACGATTAGCTGCTGAGGGGGCAGGACGAAGATTATTACATATCCGGCCACCACGATTCCGGTGATCGCCAGAAGCAACACCCCGATAATGATCAGGGCGAGACGCCGCCGCCGGCGTTCTTCGGGCGAACGCTCTGCCGCGACTCGGCGCCTGTCCGATCTTACCGTCCGTCGTGGAGGCGATTGGCGGGCTTCATCAACCACTATTCAACCCCGAAATGTACACATTCTTCACAGGTCGCAAAGTCGAACAGGTCTCCGTGCCTTGGGATATTCCCTACCTGTACCATCGCATGGGCGGGCCCGCGTGGTCAGGGCTGAACGGGATCAGGGCAAGATGCCTGGCGCGCTTGATGGCCGTGGACATAGCGCGCTGGTGCTTGGCGCATACCCCGGTCTTGCGGCGCGACTCTATCTTCCACCTGTCGGTCATGTACCTGCGAAAGCGGTCAGTATCCTTGTAATCAATGTATTCGATATGGTCAACACAGAAACCGCAGATCTTCCGGCGACTGTAATAGCGCGGTCTTCCTCTGCGGAATCCACCCGGCCTGCCGCCTGGACGGTATCCACCACCACCAGGTCTGCCGCCTCCGCCCGGACGGTATCCACCGCCGCCTGGTCTGCCGCCCCCACCTGGACGGTATCCACCACCACCGCCAGGACGATAGCCGCCCTGCTGGCCGCCGGGCCTGCCACCGCCACCCGGACGATAGCCGCCGCCCTGGGGTCCGCCCGGTCGCGGACCCTGGCCCGGTGGTCTTCCTGTCTGCTGCGTTGTCATATCAACTCACCTTCTGCTACGTGGCATTGTCTAAAGTTGGTTTTCGCTGGGCCGGAAGCGTTGGGATGCCGTATCCGCTGTCTTCCGGGGTGAGCATGGTTTCTCGGTATTCGTGTATTTGATTTGCTACCAGGGCAGATCGTCCGCGTCGTCGTCCGCTGGCGGACCGTCGCCCGGATATCCGCCGCCAGAACTCTGGCTGGAGCCACTGAGGAACTTTACTTCTTGGGCATAAATCTCGTTCCCTGCTCGGAGTTGACCGTCTTGAGTCTGCCAAGGTCGGCTGCTCAACCTACCCTCCACATAGACAAGCCTGCCCTTTTCTAGATATTGATTGGTGGTTTCAGCAAGTCGCCCCCAGGCATTTACTCTGAACCATTCGGTTTCGTCTCTTTGCTCTCCGTCACGAGTCCTGTATCGGCGATTCGTAGCCACTGAGAAACTTGTAACCGCGTCGCCGCTTGGCATGTAGCGCATCTCAGGGTCAGTACCCAGGTTTCCGATGATGGTTATCTTGTTAAACATGGCTTGCGTCCTGCTCACATGATGGCAAATTTAGGAAGATACTGAACACGTCAACGTCCGCGCGACAAAATTTGTAGGTCGAGGTCACGGCATGGCACTGTAGGGTCTATACCGGATTCTGAACCGCTTGCTCGCCTTCAGCGGATGGAGCTTCGGAAGCTGTCTCCGGTTCGGCCTCAGTCTCAGCGGGCGCGTCCTCCGCCTCTGCGGTCGGCGCCTGGGCCTCCGCCTCCGCGCGTTCCCTCGCCTCTCTTTCGGCAGCTATTCGAGCCGCGGCTTCTTCCCGCTCACGCGCTTCTCGCGCGGCTGCGGCCCTGGCCTCGGCCTCTTGCCGCGCCAGTTCCTGGCGCTGCCGTTCGGCCTGCGCTTCCATGGCGGCAATCTCGGACTTTTCGAGCCTGAACACGAGGTGTCGCATCACGTCCTGCGCCGCGTTGAGCGTCTTGTCCAATTCCGCGGCAGCCTGCGCTTCCATCTGGCACCGTGTAATGAAATAGTTGCCCTCGATGAAGCGCTGAATGGGGTAGGCAAGTCGCCTGATTCCCCAATTCTCCTGCTGTGATATGCTGCCGCCGCCGTCGCTAATGATCTCAGTGATGCGCCGCACGGTCTGCGCAGCCTCCGACTCGGTAGCCTCCGGGCTAAGTATCATGACCAGTTCATAGTCTCGTGTCCGCTGGGAAGTCAAACGGGTTCTCCTGAATCTCATAGGGAATATCCAGGAGATTATAGCACGCAGCCCAAATCCACTACAACGAACGTTTGGCGGCGTGTGCGCCAAATGCGAATATGTAAACGCGCAGATGGGTCGGCTCACTGAATTTAGCGCATCCGTTAGATTTCACATTCCATATTTACCTTTCGCGTACTATAATCAAGAGAAGACCCCTGAGAGGTGCGGAACATGATACGGGTACTTTTCTCACTGCTCTCGATGACCGGATTACCGCGCCTGATTATGCGTCTGATGATGGACAGCCGCGTTCCCTTCGGGCTGAAACTGTTAATCCCCGCGGCCATCGTCTATACGATTGTGCCATGGGACCTGGACTTCCTGGGAATCTTGGGGAGAATAGACGACATCCTGGTACTGATAGCATCCGGCATACTCTTCCTTCTTCTGGCTCCAAGAGACGTTCTGATGGAAGCCTCCGGCCGCCCGGGAGACGCCGAGGGTCGGTACAAACCCAAGGACGGCGCGACAGTGATAGACGGCGAATATCGCAAGCTGGACGAGTAGAGTTCCCGGCGCCGGACTCTTATTAGCAAAGAACCGACAAAGGAAATAGTTACACCCCTATGGAAATCGCTATAATCGGGCTGCCCTTCAGCGGTAAGACAACCATTTTCAACGCTGCGACCAGAGGGGCGGCTCAAGTTGCGGGTTACTCTTCGGCGGCCAGACCGAACATCGGCGTCGCCAAGGTGCCCGATCCGAGGCTCGAAAGGCTAAGCGCCCTCTATCAACCGGACAAGACCACCCACGCTGAAGTGACCTATGTTGATCTGCCCGCCGCTCCTGATGGACTCGGACAGACGAAGGGCATTTCGGGTGAGTATCTGAACCGCATCCAGTCCGCGGACGCGCTCGTGATCGCGGCCAGGGCATTTGAAGACCCCTCTGTGCCGGATGGCGGCGACGGCGTTGACGCGTTCAGAGACATCGAAACGATGCTCTACGAACTCACCTTCGCCGACCTCGAAATCCTCGAGCGCAGGCTGCAGCGCATCGAGCAGAACACCAAGGGCGCGAGGAGTGGCGACAGGGACGCGATGCTGCGTGAGAAAGCGCTGGTCGCCAGACTGAGGGATGGGCTGGAGTCCGGCTCGCCCATCCGAAACCAGGAATTGAGCAGGGAAGAGGCCAGGCGGGTAAACGAATTTCAGTTTCTAACGGCCAAGCCCGTGATCGTCGTCGTCAACGCGGGCGAAGACCAGATGGACGAGGCCGACGAGATTCTCGGCAGGCTGGGGAGCGAAGTCGCGGGCGACGACATACTATGCTCCGCGCTTTTTGGCAAGCTCGAGATGGAACTGGCGCAGATGGACCCGGAGGATGAGGAAGAATTTAGAGAGTCGCTGGAAGCTGGCGAGTCCGGTCTGGACAGGATGGTTCGTTTATCGTACGCCGCGCTCGACCAGATTACCTTCTTCACATGCGGTCCCAAGGATGTGAGGGCATGGACTGTGACGCGCGGCGATGATGCGGTGAGGGCGGCGGGCAGGGTTCATACTGATATGGCCCGAGGTTTCATCCGCGCCGAGGTCGTAACCTACGACGACCTGGTTAGATGCGGCAGCGAAAATGAGGCGCGCAAGCAGGGCGTTCTCAGGCAGGAAGGAAAGACATACACCGTAGAAGACGGCGACGTAATTCACTTCCTCTTCAACGTGTAGTGATATGCGAGGTAACTTATGCCAGAAGCGGTAATCATCGGCGGCGGGGTGATGGGATGCGGCATCCTGTACAACCTCGCCGAACGGGGCGTGACGGACACAGTTCTACTTGAAAGGGACGTGCTCGGGTCGGGCTCCACCGGCAGGTCCCAGGCCATTCTCAGGATGCACTACTCAAATGAAGTGACCACTCGCCTTGCCTGGGACAGTCTTTCTATCTTCAGAGACTTCCATGAGATCACGGGAATGCCGTCCGGTTACACCAAGACGGGCTACTTCGTCATAGTAGGACCGGAAGACCGTGACGCTATGCTGGACAACGTCACGATGCAGCGAGCGGCGGGTGTTGACACGTCCATAGTAACCGCCGAGGACGTGCAGGAAATAGCCCCGATGGTGCGTACCTTCGACGGTGAATCGTTCGCGTATGAACCTGAGTCCGGCTATGCCGATCCATACTCCGTTACTACCGGCTACGCCAATGCGGCCCGTGACAGGGGAGCGCGGATACTCTCCGAGTCGCCGGCTGTTGGAATCGAGATTTCAGCCAACCGTGTGACCGCTGTGCTGACCGAGAACGAGCGCATCGAGACTCCCGTCGCCGTGGTGGCAGCCGGACCGTGGTCCGGGCCGCTCCTGGCCTCCATTGGCGTGGATGTGCCGCTGCGCCCGATTCGGCACCAGGTAATCATGCTCCGCAGACCGCAGGACGTCGTTCCAGACCACCCGATAATCGGCGACGTCGTGAACGATATGTCCCCGCGCCCGGACGCCGGTAACCTGACGCTAATCGGTGTCGGCGAAGATGAAGAAGCGTCCCCCGACACCTTCAACCAGGGTGTTGACATGCCGATGGTCGAAGCGACGTTCGGAAAACTCGTCGAGAGAATGCCCGGAATGGCCCAGGCGCTGTTCCGCGGCGGCTGGAGCGGACTGTTCACCACGACCCCCGACTGGCACCCGGTTCTTGATAAGGTCGAGGGAATTGACGGCCTGTATGTCTTAGTGGGGTTCAGCGGACACGGCTTCAAGCTGTCCCCGATGATCGGCGTGGTCATGTCCGAGCTCATCACCCAGGGGAGGGCAACGAGCCTGGACATATCCGAAATGAGCCTGGGTCGCTTCGCCGAGGGCCGCCTGATGCGCTCCCGCTACTCTATGCAGGTTCTAGCGTAGGACATAGGCTGTTGGTGGACACCCACAAGGGACGCCCATACGGGGTTCAGTCCGCTACTTCGATAATCACCTCGATCTCCACCGGAATGTCGTTGGGCAGAGACGCCATTCCGACGGCGGAGCGCGCGTGGCGTCCGGCGTCTCCGAACACCTCCACGAACAGGTCAGAGCATCCGTTTATCACGGCTGGCTGCTGGTTGAATTCAGGGTCGCAGTTGACCATTCCCAGCAGCTTGACCACTCGCTTCACGTTGTTCAGGCTGCCCGCCTCGCCCCTCATGCGCGCCAGGATATTGATGCCGGTCAGCCGCGCCGCCTCGTAGCCTTCCTCCTGTGTCAGATCCCGGCCCACCTTGCCCGACGGCGCCGTGCCGTCCGCGCGATCTGCCGGACCCAGACCCGACAGGAATATCAGGTTGCCGACGCGAACGCCGGGCACATAGTTGGCTATTGGCGGCGGCTCAGACGGCAATTCAATGCCCAGTTCTTCGAGTCTTGCTTCGATGTCGGCCATGCTGGTTTCCTTCCTTGTTCACTCAAGCGTGGAATTCTGGTCTGCTTGATGCCGTGATTTTACTGCCGCGCCGACTGAATGGCAATCGGCGTTATCGTGTCGGTGAAGATAATCGGTTATAATCTGGAACTATAGGGAGAAGAAGCGAATGGTTACCATAAACACGTCGGACGACCTTTTGATTCAGGTGGATAGTTTCAGATGAGGATGAATCCTGGGATCCATGTTTTCGACTACTTTGCCGCCTTCACTTATCGTCTCTGTCTCGGTGACCCTGGTGTTATTTCTCATGGCCTGCTCATCTGATATCCAATCGCCCGAAGCCTGCTCCGATACCCCGGAAGTCCTTCAGGTCGGCTTCTACGCGTACTTCGCCCCCGTCAGCCACAGCGCGGATGAAGACCCGTCCTCGGACGGCTTCAAGACGCACGCGGGATATGAGGCCGCCCTTCTGACCGCGCTGAAAGCGATGGAAGACGCAGGGCTCTCATTTTCGCGCAGCCCCATCGAACCCTGGGAGGACATCTGGCTGAAGTCGGCGGGAGATGAGTTCGACATCGTGGGCGGCGGAATAACCATCCTGGACTCCCGGACGATGAACGCGGCGGGAGAAAGACTGGTCAGCTTCACGTCGGGCCACATAGCATTTCGCCAGTCGCTGCTCGTGCGCTCCGAGGACGCGGGTAGAATCAGAACCCATGCCGACCTCACCAGCGACGACCGCGTTGGCGCGCTCGCCGATACTACGGGCGAGGCCCGCCTGCTCCAGATAGTAGGGCTTGCGAATGAGGACGGGGTTCTGGCCGCCGGAACCCGCGTCGAAACGCCATCCGGTGAACTGGTCGCGGACGGCAGCGCCGACTACGCCATCACCTCCGCCTGGGAGACTACGAATCTGGACGAGAGAACCCGACTGTATCCGCCCGACCCGAATATGCCCCAGGTCATATACCTTGGAGACGAACTTGGCGAGATAGAGCTTCTGGACGCTCTGAAATCCGGCGACATTGACGCCGTGGCAAGGGGCGAGATAGGCAATCGCGATGCCGAATCCGCTTACGGCGGCGACTTCGCGGTCACCGCGCTCGACGACGAGGTGGAGTACGCCGGCTTCACCCTCTCGATACGGGACGTCGAACTCAGGAACTGCATTGACGAGAGGATAAACTTCCTGACGAACGACCGCGCCCTCGGCTACGCGGAGTGGAGGGAGGACCGGCTAGTATTCATGCGCCGCGTGCAGGCCTGGAACGGCGGGAAACGATAGGCTCATCCGCTATCCTGATTAACCGTTGCTCCCGTCCTGTGAAACCACTCTGGCGATGTGTTACAATGGAAAGGCGACAGAACAAAAGTACGCAAACATATAGTCGGATTTATCAATGAAGCCCGATCAATCCTGAAAAACTCTCTGAACTGGGAAATACAGGGATTTGCAGGTCGAATGCTGGCATCCGCCCTCCACAAGCCCTGCCAGCAGCCCACCTGTAGAGTACCTGCACACTCACCAGCACGCTATAAATCCGAATATATACCGATCTGCCCTAGGAGGAGCGCCTTGCCCGATATGACGCCGATTTCCGATGAGACTCTCGAAGTCCTCAAAGAGGTTCCGACCCAGACTTTGATAGATGCGCTGTGGGTGAAGAACTGGCCCCAGAGTTACATCGAGAGTGCGAGACCTCTCCAGCTTGGTCAGAAGATGGCGGGACGCGCGGTGACGCTCAGGTTCGTTCCGCACCGCCCAGACCTGGCTGCTGACAAGCCTAAGGGAGATCAGTCCGCCGAGTATGTGGCCATAGAACTCTGCGGACCGGGCGAGGTTCTCGTCGTTGACGCGATGGGCTGGACGTACAGCTCGATTGGCGGCGACATCAAGTTCTTCCGGCTGATGCAGAGGCGCGTCGGCGGGCTGGTTACCGACGGCTCGGTCAGGGACAGCGGCGCGCTCAAAGAGTACGGCTTCCCCGTATTCTCCGCCTCCACGACCGCCAAGCAGGGGCCGGCGGAGTTCTGGCCCTGGCAGGTCAACGACGCCATCCAGTGCGGCGGTGTCTTGGTCAGGCCCGGAGACGCAATTGTCGGAGACGACGACGGCGTCGTGGTAGTGCCACGCTCCGAAGTTGATGAGGTCATACGCATAGCGCATCAGCGCGAAGAGGTCGAGGAAGTTGTCAAGGCGCAGCTTGAAATAGAAAAATGCTCCCCTGGCAAGTACTATCCCTTCAACGACAATACCTGGAAATTATACGAGGAGAAGACCGGCAAGAAGCGTCCCGGCTAACGCGCTAGCGGGTCAGTCCATCGGCGTCATTTCCGCATTGCGTCCTGATAACGTGTTAGAATATCGGCGTTTGAATCCTGATTCTGAGAATTACCATGAACCAACTTACCGTAGAAGATGTACAGGAATTAGGCCGCGTCGTTGGTCTGGAAATTGAGGATGTACCGGCTAAGACCATCGCGTCGAGGCTGTCCGGCATCATCGCGGAGTTGGACGAAATACCGGAGGCGCTCCTGATGTCGGTCGAACCGGCTCATGTCTTCTCCACTGAGGAAGAATAGCCGATGAACGACCGAGACCTTCACCTTCTCACCATCGCCGAGGCCGCCCGCCTGATCGAGTCTCGCAGCCTGTCTCCCGTGGAACTGACACGGGCGTACCTGGAGCGCATAGAGCGTCTCGACGCCAATCTCGGCGCCTACATAACAGTCATGGCGGACTCGGCACTCGCCCAGGCGTCTCGCGCCGAGTCGGAGATCGTGAACGGCGGTTACCGAGGCAAGATGCACGGCATACCAATAGCCGTAAAGGACATCATCTACACCAGGGGCGTCCTGACCAGCGCGGGGTCGCGGGTCCTGGCCGACCACGTACCCGAATATGACTCCACCATCGTGGAGCGTCTGGACACTGCGGGGTCGGTGCTCCTGGGCAAGCTGAACCTGAGCGAGTTTGCCATAGGCGGAACGATTGACCATCCATATGGAATGCCTCGCAATCCCTGGGATACGGGAAAGTCGGCAGGCGGGTCGAGCAGCGGATCCGCGGTCGCGGTTGCGGGCGGACTGTGCGCCGGGTCTCTTGGATCAGATACGGGCGGCTCCATCAGGGGGCCGAGCGCGTTCTGCGGCATAGTTGGGCTTCGTCCTACCTACGGAAGAGTAACCCGTTTCGGTGTCATTCCCATGAGTTGGAGCCTGGACACCGTCGGGCCGATGACCCATACGGTCGAGGACTGCGCGATCATGCTCCAGGCTATAGCGGGCCACGACGAACGAGACTCATCCTCGGCGCGCGAGCCTGTGCCTGACTACTCCGAATCCGTCGGAGAGTGGCCGCGAGGTGTGCGTGTCGCACTCCCGCGCGAAGCGATGGACTTCGATGGACTGAATAGTGAAGTCAGGAACGCGGTAGCGGTAGCCGCCGACCAGTTGGCGGAGATTGGCGCCGACATAGAGGAAGCCGACTTTCCGATGCTGGCTCATAGCGGCGCGGTCTTTCTTGCTACAGCCGACGTGGACGCCGCCACGTTCCATATGCCCTGGCTGAAGTCCCGCGCTGATCTGTATGATTGGAACACTCGCACACGTCTTGAGTCCGCCGCCATCACTCCCTCACCCACTTATCTCAGAGGACTGCGCGCCAGAACGCTAATCCGCAATGAAATGATGAGAACGTTGGAAGACCATGACTTCATCGTCATGCCCGCCAGTCCTACTGCCGCTCCTCCGATAGCGCGCTCCACCGGGTCGCCCGGCGGCTACTACCAGGGAAGACTCGATCTTGCCAGGAGACGCTACACCAGCCCGGCAGCTCTTGCCGGTCTGCCCGCCATATCCGTGCCATGTGGATTCACGGAATCGGGAATGCCGATAGGTCTTCAGATCATAGGCCGCCCGTTCTCCGAGCCTGAACTCTTCCGGGTAGCACGCGCCTACGAACAGGCAGCCGATTGGCACCCTCGACGCTCTCCCGCGATGGGATGACCTTTACCTGCGATTCACAAAACCTGTAACCTTTACTATGTATCGAATCGGGGTGTGGCGCAGCGGTAGCGCGCCTGTTTTGGGAACAGGAGGTCGGCGGTTCGATCCCGCCCACCCCGACCACGTGTGCATCCCGGTTTCCAGTCCCAACGCTATACTCCATTCAGGGACACTTGCCCAGCCCTTCCAGAAATGGATTCCGAAAGACAGTCCAGCACACTTGAGCCCAGCGTGGATGTCCAGGCGGCTGCATTCGCCGTCCGCGACTGGTGGAAGCGTCCATTCGACTTGATCGTGCTTACAATCGTGCATATCGCATTGGCGCCGGTCTGGATCGCTCTATGGACGCTGATTCCACTTGCGATATGGCTGAGCGACCGAGGTCCGGTCTTCTACACCCAGACGCGCGTCGGGAAGGGCGGAAGGATATTTCGCGCCTACAAGTTCCGCTCGATGGTGCCCGACGCCGAGCGATATACCGGCGCCGTCTGGGCCGAAGAGGACGATCCCAGAATAACCGGAATAGGCCGCATACTCAGGAATCGCGCCCTGGACGAACTCCCGCAGGTCATCAATATGTGGAAGGGGGACATCAGCCTGGTAGGTCCGAGGCCCGAGCGCCCGGAACTGGTGGAGGAGTTCACCCGGCGGTGGCCCGAATTTGGCGGGCGACTAGCGGTGAGGCCCGGCTTGACCGGAATCGCCCAGGTCTATGGACGCTATTCCACACACCCGCGCGACAAAGTCCGCTACGACATGATCTATATCAGGCGTATGTCGCCCTGGCTGGATGTCAAGCTGCTCGCCCTGTCCGTCCTGATCACCCTCCGCGCCAGGTGGCAGGGGAAAGACAGATAGCTCCGCCCGGAGATTGGCGTCAGGGCGTGTCCCCCGCCGCCTTCAGACTGGCCTGCGTTTCGCTCAGGATGCGCGTGTCCGGCAGATTCGGCGCAATCCGCTTCATCTTTTCCAGGCTCTCTTCAGCCTTATCCAGATACTCCCTGTCCAGTTCAGCGGCAGTCTGGTGGAGATGTACCATCATGGCGATGATTCTCCAGTTATCCGGTTCGACTTCCAGAGCGTCGCTGCCCGTACTCTCCATCAACTCGACCGCAGCACGGAATTCATCCTCCGATAGCGATGGCAGCCTGTCGAAAGAATCCCTGATCAGGTGTCTGCGCGGATAGTTGGCAAGACCGGGGAATGTGCTGATGGATTCTTCGGCATATGCCAGGCGTTCTTCCCACGCGACCCCCGTTCTGGTCGTAAGACCAAATGACGCAATATCCGCCGACGCGTTGTACGCTCGCAGATTCAGCGTGTAGAGAGCGCCTATGACCACCACGGACACAAGCGCCATGAGGCAAACCGCTCCCCAAGAGGTGCGCAGCGCAGCCGATACGGGCCGCAGGTTCAGTTTGCCGCTTAATTTTCTAGGTATCCAGGACCGTTCCCTCTTCTCGTCGCGGTCGCGCGCCCAGTATTCCTGTGAGACCGCGAACGCGGCAAGCATCGAGAATTGCAGGAGTGTTACCGGGGTGTCGAAGAGGAACAGGTTCTGTACGAAGTACGCCAGCATCGTTGCCGCGAGAATCAAGGCTGCCAACTGGCCGTTGTCGCGCCTACGCCTGATCGAGATGAACATCGCCCATGCCATGGCCAGCCAGACCAGCATATAACTCAGGAAGCCGAGAGCTCCCTTTGTAGTCAACTCTTCTACCAGCTTGTTGTGAGCTTGGTCGAACCTATCCCGTTCGGCCGCCTCACTATCAACGTGTTTGCCCCAGGCGATCAGAAAGTTCTCAGGGCCCCATCCGAGAATCGGTTTCTCTGCGAACGCGAGAAGACCGGCCTGTGCGCCCGCGACACGCCCGCTTATGCTCGCGTCTTCCAACCCAATCGAAGATATTCTCGCCAGCATTGTGTTGGATTCCACGACAGGGTCCAGGACCGAGGTTGTTCTGACTATTCCGAACAGCGCTATACCGGCAATGGCGATTGCAATCAGCCCGAAAGACACTGTCCGCGCTATGCGATTCCGACCCCAGATGGCATACCCGATTGAAAACACAATCGTTGCCGCGCCAAGCCCCACCACCGCTCCGCGAGTTCCGGTCAGCCAGAGAGCCCAGAGATTCAGCATGACCGACAGCACCCATACCGACTGCAGCCACGGGAGATAGTTGAATGTCACTCCTCCTGGACCTGACTGCTGTTCTCTCCGACGCCCACGTCGGCGTGCTGTCCTGCTCCGAGGAGCCTGCTCCGGCTCCCTCCCGCCTGTCCCCTGACTGAGGCCCAGGGAGTGAACGATCAGGCTGAGTCCGATCAGGGCGTTCACCATCGTGTAAGCGCCAACATAGGTCGCGTTGCCCAGCGTGGACTCGATGCGGTCTGCGGACGGGATTCCGAAGTCGGTCATGTCGAACATGCCGTAGTGCTGATTTATCCCCAGGAAGGATACGATCATGCAGACTATGAGATTGACCGTAAACAGAATCCGCCAGTCCGCCAGACTCCTGAATACAGACCCTGCTATCGCGATGAACACGAACCAGTGCGCCAGGTCAACTATGCCCTGCATCCGTTCATAAGTTGACCAAAGGCTTCTTACCGTACTTACGCCCGTGAAGCCGGCGATAAGAGAAACGAGCAGCCACACTGCCAGTGCTCCGAGTACAAGGGAACGGCTGGGCCGGTAGCGTGGGTAGAAGAAGATGAGCAGCAACCAGACGCCGAAGGTGACCTCTATGACCGATCTGGCGTATATCGCTTTGCCTACTATGAACGGGAACAGGGTGTCGTTCGACAAAATGAGCGGCATTGCCATAACGAGCAGAATGCCCACTCGAACAGTCCACAGCAGCAGATGGCCGGTATCGAATTCTTCTACTGAATTAGTCGTTCGCTGGGTCAAGTCTCAGCCTGTTGCTCTGATTGGGACGGGTTCGTAACGGCAGTCGGATTATATGGACGGCGCTTCAAGCAGGTCAAATGTTGTCCGGCTTGTCCCGGAGACGTCTCCGGCTACATTAAGCAAAATAAATCGCCCCGAAACTCGATCTTCGGGGCGATTCGTTATCTGAGCAAGGCGGCGTTGTCGCTACTCCTCTTCGGAGTCCTCGGTCTCTTCGCCTTCTTCCAACTCTTCGCCCTCTTCACCCTCTAGCAACTCTTCATCTTCCACTTCCACTTCCAGTCTCGGCGGAGCGACTCTGACTATCACATCTCCGGGCTCGTTCAATACAGTCACGTTTCCGGGAACTTCCACGTCGCCGACCGCAATCGTCGCATCGAAGTCAATTAGACTGGATATGTCCACCGTCACCTCGGCTGGCATATTCATCGGAAGGGCTTCGATTGACAGCGACTGAACGTTCTGCAGCAGCGTTCCAGCCATCTGCGTCACCGCGGGCGAAGCGCCGACAAGGATGACCGGCACCTCCGCCGCGATGGTCTGAGTTACATCAACTCTGAGGAAATCCACATGGATTACTGTCTCGGTAACCGGGTGTCTCTGAATCTCCCGCACGAAGCAGATGTTCTCTCCGTCCTGTCCTTCGTACTCGACCGAAACGGGTATGTTGGACCCAACCTGCGGCAGGATACGGTTGAGAGTGCGGTCATCTACCTGGAGGCTGGCGGGCTTGATGTTCGCGCCGTAAACATGGACGGGAATCACACCCTGTCTTCGCAGACTTCGGACTTTCTTGCCGAGCAGCGTTCTCCGGTCTAACTTCAGAGTGGGTACATCCATCGGTTTTCTCCTGTAATCGAGACGAGAGGGTAATATGTACGCGTGCGCGCCATCCCAGGGCCGCCCCGCGACACGAATAGGAATTTTAGCACACTGGCGTAGCGGATGGGTAGAAATCTACAACTCAAGCGACCAGGGCTGTCGCTCTGTCTTGAACATCCGGTCAGCCCCGGCTAAAGCTCCCGGAGTGTGTTCCGCGACGCGGCCCGCCCGCGCCAGCGTGGAGAACGTGACGCCACCAAGGTATGCTGCCCCGAGGTCGGACACGCCCAGCTCGATCTGTGGTTCGCTGTCGGCTGGAGAACATTCTGCTCCGTATTCACCGGCCTCCAACAGATATGTACCGTCGTTCCAGGGGCAGAACTCGTCGCGCACGCGGAAAGTCAGACTTCCGGCTTCGGCATACCCTCTCGACGCCAGGGCTTCTTTCACGTCCACCAGTCGCAGCCATATATGGTCGCCGAGTCTCCTTTCCAGGCGGCGCGGGTCCTCGAGCCTCCATGGGAGTGGATCGTCAATCGGACGCGGCCACGCCTGGATCTCCAGTATGAGGTCTATCCCAAAGCAGTATTGCCACAACTCCGCCTCGACCTCGGCGTCCTCGCCCAGCAGGTAGGGCGACAATATCACGCGCTCGCGCCGACGATATGAGCAGAGCCCGGCGATACGGTCGCCACGTATATAGGCTACGTGAAAGAACTCGGTCGCTCCGTCGCGCTGGCCTTCGGCGTCCCACAGCGCCACTCTCCAGTAAGCGGCATCGTAATGCACCATTCCGACACGGCTCTCGCGCGCGCTGGCGTGAAGCTTCGGCCACTCTTTCCTTGCGGTATCGGCGGATACGAACCGCAGACTTCCTTCGCCGCTGGGAGGTATCTTCATCGCGGTGTGGCGACGGTCAATCTTCCAGCGGTGGTACCAGGTCGCGATTCCGAATCCGAAGCGCTCATATATCAGACTCTCGGATGCTGAGAGAGCGGCTAGCGGCTCGCCCCGCTCGCGCATCTGGTCTAACTGCGCCCTCATCATTCGGGTCATGATGCCGCGTCTGCGGTGCGTTGGCAGAACGGTCACGTCATCCACGAATCCCAGCTTCAGGCTGCCGCCCGGTACGGTCATTGCAGATGTGCGGGTAGTCGTCGTGCCGACGATTTCGGCCCCGTCGAACGCGCCGAATGTCCTGTCCAGTTCGGTGAATAAGCGGTTTACCCGAACATACTCGTCCGACGAATGTTGTCCAAAGGCCCGGGCCGAGGCTTGCGTCCAGCCATCGAGGTCGCTGTCTTCAATCAGTCTGATTACTGCATTCATGCCCGATATAGTAGCAACTCTGAACTCGCCGCCTCAAATATCGTGGGTCGGATAGTCGTTCGAGGCAAGCAGTTCGTCTGCCAGGGCTTCGATCCGCGAGGCTTGAGGAATACATTCAACCCATTCTTTGGGTATCGAGGATGCCCCATAGCGCGCGCCGAGGACGGCGCCCGCGACGGCGGCGTTGGTGTCGGTATCCCCACCGGCGCCAACTACGGCAACAAGGGCGTCCTTTAGACCGAGCGGAGTCTTAGCGGCCCACAGCCCGACTTGCATCGCCAATAGCGTGTGCCCGATAAGGCGCTGGTCGCGTCGCATCCATGAAATATCTGTTGGAGGGTCTTCCCCGGTGGCGGCCGCGTCGAGAACGTCAGTGGGTATGCCGTCGGAGTTAGCTATGCAGGCAAGGCCGGGCGCGCCGTCCGCGATAGCGGCCGAGTAAATAGCCTCGATATCAACCTCTTTGCCACGTATCAGCAGCGCGATTGCTGAATTGACTATGATACAGGACCACTGACACGTTAGCGCATAATGCGTCACCGCGCATGTGGAAGCCGAGTCCCGCGCCAGCGCGTCAGGATCGGCGAACCGCGCCAAGGCCACCGGAGCGCATCGCATCACCCCTCCGTTCGGCGCTATCGGGTTTCGTTCATAAGATATTCGCGCCGCGTCCAGCGGATTTCCTCTTTCCATCAATCCAATTACGTAGCGAGTGGTGTAGCCGCAGCCGCGCCCATTTTCGCGAAGCCACACCATGAGACGGCGCGCAAATTCAGATTCCGAATCCTTCTCGGACAACAGCGCCTCAGCCAGTTCCACCGCCTGCGCTAGATCGTCATCGAATGGACTGTCCAATTCCCTTGGATCTATTCTGTCCAGTCCATCGGGATACCAGAAGTCTATATCCGTGTACCAAGAACCTTCTACCGGAAGCCCCAGCAGGTTTCCAGCCGCCAGTCCAAGCATAACGCCCCTGCTGCGGTCGCGCAGAGATTCACTGTCAGGCATCTGCGCGGATGAGATCAACTCTGCCAGATTGGACGCGCCCTCTACGATGTCGAGCATGGTCATGCAAACTCCTAAGCCATATTTTCGAGTCTCTTAATCAATTCCCCTACAAACCGCGGAATTCGACGCCGCGCTACTGGTCTATCACCGATCCATCCTCATGCAGGCGGGTCGAGACTACTCTCGGCGTGAACGGGTGCTTCTCTGCCGCGTCCTCCGCCAATTCGATGCCGATGCCCGGCGCGTCCGGGATTATCAGATAGCCGTTCTCCTCCGTAACGGCTGACTTGACGATCTCCGACTTCGGCGGCTCATGCTCACCAGTGGGGTACTCCTGCAAAGCGAAATTAGGGATGCAGGCCGCTACCTGCAGACACGCGGCAGTGCTCACCGGGCTCAGAGGGTTGTGCGGCACGACGCCGACGTAATTCGCTTCCGCAAGCGCCGCAATCTTCTTGGCGTGGGTTATCCCGCCGACCATGCACACGTCAGGGCGGACGTACTGTACCGCTCCGCGCTTCAACAGCATTTCGAATTCGTGGATCGTGTGCAGACGTTCACCCGTCGCGATGGGAATGTTGATGTGCTGGGCGACGAGCTCCATCGCGTCGAAGTTCTCCGGCAAAATCGGGTCCTCGTAGAAGAACGGGTAGAACTCTTCGATGCCTCTCGCCAGCGCAATCGCCTCGGCGGGCGTCAGCCTGCGGTGTATCTCGATGCACAGGTCAACGTCGTCGCCCACCGCGTCACGGTACATACCAACCGCCTCGATTGCTTCCTTGATCTTGTTGGCGTGCGTCTTGAAGTACGGAACGTCGCGCTCCTCGTCCAGGAACGGTGTCAGATGTCCGACAGCGGTGAATCCCATCTCCTTGGCGTCCTTCACGCCCTTTACTAGCATCTCCCGGGTGTCGCCGAATACGTGATAGTAAACCCGCGCCTTGTCGCGCGTCTTGCCGCCGAGCAACTGGTATGTGGGAACGCCGAAATACTTGCCCGCGATGTCCCACATGGCGATGTCCAGCGCACTCAGCGCACCCATTATCGCCGCGCCCCTGAAGTGGGAGTAGCGGTACATATACTGCCAGTGGTGTTCGATGCGGAGCGGGTCCTTGCCCACCAGGTATCGCGCGAACAACTCGATTGCCGACTTCGACGCCTCCAGGTAGCCCCACGCTCCCGACTCTCCTACGCCGGTGATGCCCTCGTCGGTGTGTATCCTGGCGTACAGGTAGCGGCTGACGCCGATGGCTTCTACTTTGGTTATCTTCATAGCTTCTTCTCCGTTGGGACCTGCATACAAAACCTGACACCAATAAAACTGTGTTACATACTCCTGGGGCGAAGTGGATGCTGCCATCGAAGTCTTGGGAATCGGCTGAAGTCGGAGTCGGTCGAATCCATGGTGCAGCCATGCTCGATTGCAACCGCCGCGTGCTGAGCGTCGGCGACCAACTTCCCGGTGGCCCCGGACTCACGGCACAACCTCTCGAATATGTCTAAATGATCCGGGCCGGGTCCAACGATGCGCGCGGTTGGGCGCTCTAAGAGAGCGGATACGAATGCGAAAGACTGATCGAGGGTGGATGGCGGATTGAAGACTCGGGGGTTGGTTACTATTCGGATGAAGCCGGATAGAACGAGAACGGAGAGCGCGAATGGTTCCGGTCCTGTTGCCAGACGAGTGATCCAGGCAGCGTATTCGGCGTGATCGGGGGTGGATTCCTCGACGTGCGCGTATATCAGGACATTTACATCGGGAAGCAGCATCTCGATTTACTGACTTCCATGCTGGAACCGTACCTCGTCATCCCTTGAGTCAAGCGCCCTTGGACGGTCGAGATCAATTCCAGGGCGAGTATGAACCCCACGCACCGTTATCAACCGGAATGGAGGTGGCTCCGACGTCTCGCGATGCTTTAGAGCGTCATTCAACGTCTTAGCGATGAAGGCGCTGACGCTGACGCCGCGCGCTTCGGCGGCGCGACGCACCTGCTTCGCAAGCTGGTCGTCAAGTGAGATTGTGGTTCTCATGATGCGCTAGAATAACATACCTGCATCACTGCATCAATTCTAAAGCGCGCTTATCTCCCGCGCCAGAACCAAACCGCTCATCCCGATTATCGCCACCACGGTCGCCCGCCTGAACACCACGTCGTTCATTCGCCTGACCAGATGCGTCGCAAGCCAGAAACCAAGCGCCACCGGCACGATGGCTATTACGATCAAGGCGATGCGCTCGGTGGTCAGAAGACCGGCGACTCCGTATCCAACCACGCCCGCCGCCTCTACGAAAAGAAAGTAGAGCGACAGCGCGCCGCGCACGGCGTTCCGGGACCAGTTCTGCGTCAGAACGTACAGCGCCATTATCGGGCCGCCGATTCCGAGCGCGTTGAGAGTAACAGACACCAGGAACGCCACGGCAAGTCCCGCCAGCAGACCACTCGGTATCCTGGCTCTGACGTTGAATGCGACGACCAGCGTGAGGATTATGGTGACCGTCGTTATGGCGATCTTCAGCAGTCCGGCGTCCGAGTCTCTGAGGACCAGAACCCCTATCGGTACGCCCGCGAGACCCGCGAGCGCCAAGGGCCCTACACTTCTGAAGGGAAGTTCATCCCGGTTCTGAGCGATGATCAGTATGAAAAGCGCGAGGGAAACCGTGTTGACGACCACTATTACGGTCTGAGGATCCAGTACAAACAAGAGAATCGGGATGGTCGTCATCCCGATTCCGAATCCGATTGTAGAGAGGACCGTCGCGCCAACGAACAGGGTGACGGCGGACACGAGCGACTCGAAGAGAGTTGGCACTTGTCAGCGGGGCCCTCGGACGACGACTGGGCGCGTCGAGTCTAGTAGTAGCTCAGGCTGCTCCAGAACCGCTCCTCCTTCCAGGGGTCGCCTTCCATGTGGTAGCCTCGAACTTCCCAGAAGCCCGGCTCGTCCTCGGCCATGAACTCGATGCCGTTCACCCACTTCGCGCTCTTCCAGCCATAGCGCTTTGGGACTACTAGCCGCATCGGTCCGCCGTGCTCGGGCGTCAGAGGCGCGCCGTCGTGTGAGTGGGCGAACAGCACGTCGTCGTCTTCCAGCACGTCGAGCGCGACGTTGGTCGTATATCCGCCGTAGCAGTGCGCCATCACGAACTTTGCTTCCGGCTTGGGCTTGACCAGTTTCATCAGGTCGTTGAAGAGGATGCCCTCCCAGGTATTCTGGAGTTTGCTCCACTGCGTAACGCAATGGAACTCCGCGTCGAATGAGACCTGTGGAAGCGCGTTGAACTCTTCCCAGTCGAGGGTAATCTCTTCTTCCACCAGGCCGAACACCCTGAACTTCCAGGTGGAGAGATCTATTCTTGGTGTTGGGCCGAATGTGAGCACAGGGAACTTCTCAGTAACGAACTGGCCCGGCGGCGCGGGCGGCCCTTCGCGTTCCTGCCTGATTCGAGTGATTCTTCCAAGTTTGTTGAGCATAGTTTACTCCGCGATTGGTTGGGTGATGTCTATGGCATTTCGCTATGCCATTCTACTATATATACGAACCGCACGGAACTTCGGATATCATTCTCAATTGACAATTGAACTCTGCCTCAGCACAATAGCCGTTGCTTTCCCATTATTGTGATGCCCCATGACTGACACACACTCCGCTCTGAGCGGCATAACCGTTATTGACCTGTCCGATGGACTGGCCGCGGCGTTGGCCTCTATGTTCCTGGCTGACAACGGCGCCCGCGTGATACGAGTCGTTTCAGACAGCGCGGGTGTGCTGCGCTCGCCGGACATCTTCGCTATCTACGACAGGGGCAAGGAGGTCGTGCGGCTCGACTTGGAGAAGGACTCACGGCGATTCCAAGAAATGTGCGCCGCCGCTGACGCAGTGCTTGAAGACCTGCCTCCGTCCTCCTCTCTCCGTGGTTCGCTGGGACTCGATTCGATCTTCAACATGAATACCGAGATCGTACACTGTTCCGTCACGGGATACGGTCTCAGCGGGCCGATTCGGGATGAACCCGCCGACCACGATCTTGTCGCGGCCCGAACGGGAATACTCGCCAGCCAGCCCTCATACCGGGGCGGCCCGATTCACGTCGCCCATCCCGTGGCCTATGTCGGCGCCGGACTGCTCGCCACGATGGGCGTGGCAGCCGCGCTCTACCGCCGCGAGAAGACGGGCAGGGGAGGACGAGTGGAAACCTCGTTGATGGCAGGCGCCCTGTTGTACGCCCCCAAGGCCGTTGGCGACGCGATACCTGTGCGTCCTTTCAACATGACTCCACAGGGTGGAGGCCCGTTCTACAGCGTGTTCGAGTGCGCGGACGGTGAGTGGATTCAACTCGGCTGCATACACTCAGGGTTCGTTGACCTGGCGGCGGCGGTCATCGGTGTTGCCGACACCATCTACTCCAATCCTGAAGAGTACGGCGATGGACGCTGGCCCAGAGACGAAGACGCTCGGAAGAGGCTGTTCGACCTCGTTGCCAAAGCCCTGAAGACGAAGCCGTCCAGAGAGTGGATTGACGACTTGCGCGCCGCGGATGTCCCCTGCGACACGGTCCGGTCAGCCCAGGAGGCGATGCGCGACCCGCAGATTTTGCATAACGGGCTGGTACACGAACTGGACGACCCTCTGCTCGGCAATACGCGCATGGTCGGCCCGCCGATAAGATTCTCCGATACTCCCGCGCGGGTCCGCGGGCCGAGACCCGCCGCTCCAACCGACCACGCTGACCTTGAGCAAAGCCCGCCGTCATTCCGGCGAAGGCGTGAGTCCATTGCCGATGACGCTTCGGACACTGAAGCCGCGCTCCCTCTATCGGGCGTGCGTATCATGGAAATGACCAATGTCATAGCCGGTCCGGTCGCCGGCCGTCTTCTGGCCGACCTGGGCGCCGACGTCGTGAAGTTCGAGTCCCCGGACGGCGACATTTCAAGGCCCGCTGGCGGAGCCGGATTCATCGCGTTCAACGCAGGCAAGCGCGCCATGTCCGTGAACACCCGCACCGAAGAAGGCAGGGAGATAGCGCGACGGCTCGCGTCCGTCTCCGACGCGATCCTCGCCAACATGAGACCGGGCGCGACCGACCGCATGGGCCTCGACGCCGATACGCTCCTCAAGCTAAATCCACGACTCGTTCAGTCCCATATAACCGCTTATGGATGGGACGGCCCATATGCCCAGCGTCCGGGCGTTGACCCCATCGCCCAGGCGATAACGGGCCTCCAGCGCGCACAGGGCGGATACGGCTCTCCTCCAGTCTATCTGTCGGCGCTGGCCCCTTGCGACTATACGGGCGGAGCTCTCGGAGCTTTGGGAACCGTTCTCGCGCTCGTTGCGCGGGAGCGATTCGACGCCGCTCAGAAGGTGGATACGAACCTTCTCGCGAGCGGAACGATAATGTGCACCGACGACTTTCTGGACTACGACGGCAAAGCGCCAAGGCGGTTGCCGGACAGCGACCAAATTGGCGTCGGGCCCTTGCGTCGCCTGTACAGAACGCTGGATGGATGGATCTATCTTGCCGCCGAGCGCCCCGGCGATGGCCCCAGGATACTCACCGCCTTGGCCGCGCTTGATGGCTCGGTAAAGCGGCGTGAACTTTCCGAGGCTCATGTCGAATCTGTATTCGGCGGCCTGTCGTCCGACGAAATAATCCACGTCCTGCGGTCTCACGACGTGCCCTGCGCTCCGGTAGTGGAAGGCTACAACGCCGGATTCTTCTCGGACCCGCAGGCCGAGTCTAACGGAATGTCGGTCACGCTGTCGCACCCCGTCCTCGGCGAGATTCACTATAGCGGCAACCTGGTATCGTTCGATGGGGACGGCACACTGCCTCGACGCGCCACCCCTCTGCTCGGTCAACATACCGCCGAAGTTCTGACCGAACTTGGCTACGGTGAGCAATGGATACGCGAACTCTACCGGCGCGAGGTGGTAAGGACAGAATCGGCCACATGAGAGACTCGCGCGCGGCATCTCTCAGATTCACTCTTGTGGCGTCCGCCGTCCTCCTGGCTGTGGTCGCGGAACTATTCATCCGGTACGGTGGCCTCCACTGGGCGGTCGCGCCCCTGGTCGTGGCGGTCGTCTGCCTGGCGCTGGAATCCGTCCGCGCCCACCGTGAACGTCCCGACGCCGCTCCCGGCGAGCAGTTGTCCCTCGACCTCGATGCGCCCCCTCCTCGGTGGGCATTCAGGATATGGAACGTCGAATTCACCCGAAGCGATCTGGGCTGGGTCTCAATCATCGCAGCGTGTCTTCTAATGTCACTTGCCCTGCGGGATTTCGGAGATGAACGAGTACAGAGTCTTTCGCTGGCGTGGTACTGTTTCGGCGCGGCTGTAACCCTGCTGCTGATCGGAATCGCAGTCATTGACGGGCGTCTGACCGGGGCCATGAGCCGGGTCGAGCCGAACGGCGTATTCAGGATCGAACTGAAGTCGCTCGTTCCTTGGTTGATACTTGGCGCTATACTTCTCGCAGCCACAGGCGTCAGGCTGTACAACCTAGAAGATGTGCCCGCCGGATTCTGGCACGATGAGGCGCACACTCTGTCCGTCGCCAAGAGATACGCTGAATCGCCGGGGCAGATACCGGTGTACGAGCCTTCCGCGCACAGGCCGTCCCTATTTCTGATGCCCGTCGCTGCGCTCGTAAAGCTCACTGGTGTTTCTGTTACCATCCCCAGGCTTATAGCCGCCGCTTTCGGTGTCCTGGGAATAGTAGCCGTATTTCTGCTCGTCAGGCATATCCTGGGCGTTGCGGCGGGACTGATTGCCGCCTTCCTGGTCGCTTTCATGCGCTGGGACATCATCTTCAGCCGGATAGGCTTCGACGCGACCGCGGGGGTGCTGTTTGCCGCGCTCACGGGGTGGCTAACTTTCCGCGCTGTTCGCAGTGGCAGGCACTCCGACTACGCTTTCGCCGGGGTATGTCTCGGCTTGGGAATGTGGTTCTATATTGCCAATCAGGTTTTTTGGGTAGTCATGGGTTTCGCCTTGCTTCACCATCTGGTGGTTGGCCGACCTCCGTTTCGCCGTTTCGCGCTGAGTGTCTGCCTGATGGCGCTGACCGCGCTCTTCATCGCCGCCCCTCTGGCGCAGTTCGCGGTGGATAATTCAGAAGAATTCTTTGCCCGCTCCCGCCAGGTCTCACTGTTCAACATTGCTCCGCGCGATCAGTGGATAGACCAGATTGATGAGAGCCTGGAGAAGCATCTGCTGATGTTCAACCGCCAGGGCGATCCGAATCCCAGGCACAATCTACCGAACGCGCCGACACTGGACTTCGTTACGGGGGCGCTTTTTGTGCTGGGATTCCTATTCGCGCTGACCCAGTGGCGAAACACCGCTCTCTTCACTCTGCCGATCTGGGGGTTGCTTATGATACTTCCGGGGGTTCTTTCTGTCCCTTGGGAGTCTCCGCAGTCCCTGCGCTCTATACTCGCTCTTCCGGCGGTTGCCGCGCTTGCCGCCTATCCGCTGCAACGCCTCTGGTTGGTCAGCCGTGGCGTGTCCTGGCCGGTGGCGCGAAGGTACGCCTTGCCCGTTCTGCTGGGCGTTCTAGCCGTCATCGCCTATAACAACATAGAATTCTACTTTGGCGATCAAGCCAATGACCCCAGGGTTTATGCCGGATTCTCCACAGGTGAGTTCCTCATGTCCGAGAGCCAGGCGGAGCAACAGAGTCGGGGAAATTCGATTTGGGTATCGCGCCAGTTCCGGTTCAGTCTAATCGGTGAACTTCTCGGAAGCGGCCCGAAAGTGGAGGTGGTCAAGCCGCCCGATACGCTGCCCCTTGACTCTACTCAGATATGGCACGGCGCGGCGATCTACTTCGAACCCAGGGAACGAGGATTCTGGGAACTCACCAGAGCCTACTATCCCGACGGCGAGTTCCACGCCATGACTCCGCCCATGGGAGGCGAGCCGCTGTTCTACACCGCACTCATCAGCCGCGATCAATTGGCCATGAGACAGGGTCTGGACGTAGCGTACACCCTCTGGAATCAACCGATTGGCGCAAAGCCACAGCCTATAAGGATATCGGCGTGGCACACCCTCGACGGCCCCGAAGAATACCCATACGACTTGAACATCACAGGCGCGCTGAAGGTGGACAAGGAAGGGGAGTATGAGTTTCAGCTCGACGGAAGCCTCGACGTATATGTGGAACTCGACGGACTCCGCATCCTCGGCCCGATGAAGCCGAGGTCGAGGGTAGTGCCGGCCGTCGGAATGCACTCGCTGAAAATCGTCGGCAGGGTGTCTGAGCCGGACAAATCGGTGCGCCTGCTCTGGAGGCCGCCGGGTGGCGAGTTAGAGCCCATCCCGTACAGTCATTTGTACCGGGGAACTGTACGGCCTCTGGGCGCTGTGGGCCGATTCTTCATGGGTGGCGATGAGTCGGTACTGCCCGACGCTGTGGAAATAGCTCCCTCGATGGACGTGTTCAATTACTTCCCGGTGATAGACGAACCTCACACTGTGGCCTGGGAAGGAATGCTGAAGGTTGATAAGTTGGGAGACCACAAATTCGCCGTCGAAAGGGTGTCCGGGCCGGTAAAGTTCTATTTCGAGAACGACCTGTTGGCGCAGGATCCTCCGTCCGAGGACGTTGACAGGGAAGGGGAGGTTCTAATTGGAGCCGGTTCGTACCCCATTCGTGTGGAGTACGATGCGAGGGATAGGGGCAGGTCAACCATGTTCAAGATTCTGTGGCAGCCTCCGGGCGGAAGCAAGGCGCCCATTCCGGTGGAGACGCTTACACCCGCCCGCGAACACACCCTGCGGATTATCGAGTAGCCTCAGGACTTACTCGGAGTGAATCGCAGGTGGACCGCCCTCCAGAAACCTGGTGCGCAGGAACGGGTCCTTGGCCGGAAACACGCCCACGATTCTCGCAGGTGAGTCTCCTATGGCCTCGAACCCATGCGGCTGACCGGGCGGCACGACGACAGTGTGGTCGGCGCCCACGTCAATCGTCTCGTCGCCGACTCGCACACGCAGTGTTCCCTCGAGAATCACGATCAATTCGTCATCCTCGTGCGTGTGCAGCGGCGCTCCGGTTCCAATCCCGACTTCGCTCACTGAGGCGTCAATCGCGGTCGTGCCGTCGCCCTCCTCTGTGATGAGCCACTTTCGATAGTTCGGCCTCCACGGGACTTCGGTGGCGTTCTTGTGGTCTATGATGGGCATTGCATATAGTCCTATTCTTCTTGACTCTCGCTCTCCGGCCCGACGACGAAACTGTCCTACTCCCCCCGCAGTCGCCGCAGCTCCGCTTCCGCCGCTTCCGCCCGCGCTCGTTCCGCCTCCGCTCTTTCGAGTGTTTCGCTGTAAGTGGGCAGAAACTCCCCGCTCACAGGATCGCGGAAACGCAGGTCGCCGCCTTGCCATCCAGCCTCACCCTTCACCCACCACAACTCCAGCCCCAGCGCCTTGCTGTATCCCCGGTGACTGCCGTCCGGCTCTGCGACTATCTTCACCGGAACATACACCCCGTCAACCAGTACGTCCCCGGCCAACGGCGCGTCATGCCACCGGCCCCCCGACGGGTCGAATCGCCAGTACTCCGGCACCCCGTAGCGAGCGTATCCCTCACGCTTCACAGTGTAGTCCCGCCTGCCCGTGCTGTATGACGCCACCTCCAGAACGAAGTCCGGCAACTTGCCCACCTCGTTTATCACGTACCCATTGCGCCACATGACCGCTCTCGGATCGCCCACGCCCTTGGCAACCACTATGTCCGGGTAGAACTCGCCCACATCGCCCGCGTCGAATATCAGGTATCCCCCTCCCGAAACCAGCGTGTCGCCCGGAAAGTGAGGCCTGAGTACCTCGTACGCGTGGTGTATGGCTTCGGGTTGTCGCATATCAGGCTCTCGCGGCGGGTCGGGCAGCGGCTCTACACGCTTGCGGTCCGTTACGCGGGGCTCTGTGAGTGTACTCCGGGTCGCCATGTCTGTATTCTCCGCCAAGCTGTTTCACTGAAATCTCCGTTCAGGCAAGTCTGCTCCCCAATTATACACCATGCCGCCCTATGCCCCGCTCCACATCCTGAACATCCCTCAATCCAGAAAATCTTGATTCTGAAATTGCCCTTTACACAACCACAGCGATGCTATACACTACCCAGAGAACATATATACGATATATTGAAAACTGAAAATTGAGAATTGCAAATTGACTACTGACCTCACTCCAAGACAGCGACTCGCCAGGATAGTCGCCGAAGAAACCGACGGCGGACGGCGCGTCGTGCGCTTCTTCGTCTCCGTCACAGAGGGAGAACTGGAAGAGTTCAAGCCCCACCACCGCATGGACGCCGCCAAAGAACTCGTCAAGATAGGACTCGAAGAGTTCGAGGACTACATACAGGCCAATGCGTCCGCGCCCCGACGACGCGCCCACAAAGCGAAGCGTCCCGTTGCATCCGACACCAAAGCCTCCCCCGAACTCCAGGAAGCGCGCGCAGAACTCGCCCAGTACGCCAGGGAACTGACCGACGGCGGTCGAAAGATGGTCCGCTTCTACTACGAGGTTATGGACGGTCTCAGGGCGGACGAAGACTTCAAGCCCGACCATCGCATCGCCGCGGCCCAGAAACTCATCGCAATCGGCTTCGGCCCGGAGGTGGAACTCCAATCCGCCACCCAGTCTGCGCCCGTCGTGGAAGCTCGCAACGCCGTCAATGGTCGGCTGGACCCGGACTCTCCGCCCTGGACCATGTACCACTCTCCGATAGAAGACCAGGAATCAACCGGAGACATCTTCAGGGAACTCTTGTCCCCCGACCTCATGGACGCGGTCGAGAGCGACGAGCCTGTCGAATGTCCCTGCATGGACGAGGGACTGGAGGACGACGAATACGAAGTATGTGTCGGGAAAGAGGGAGGCTGCCCCCATGCCGACCTCGAGTTCCCCGAATTCAGCGAAGAAGACAGTCGAAGGATCAAGGAATCCGCCAAGCTCGGACTCAGGCGTCGCATGGAGATCATCTGCGAACAGACCCAGGGCCGCGTCCCTTGCCCAACCCACCGCTCCCACTCCGAATACGACCCCTGACGCTCGAAATCCCAATAGGGCTCATCGCTGGCCGACTGTGTTCCGCTGGCATATCGGATCTTGATCTAGGATATCGAATCGTGGGTTTGAGGCGTCCCACACGATGAATCCGTTATCCAGGTCGGTTTCAATGGGATGGCCCAGATGGACTTGACCGATTGCGCTGCGCTCGGATGGCAGTTGGCGCCAGTCATTATAAATGACGCATCGGAGATTGGTAGATGGGGTCAGCCATGAGCCTCCCATGAAGATTACATATCTGATTGGCCTGTCAACTTCGGACGCGGTATCGAACAAGTAGCGAACAGCGTTCCCCGAATTATTCATTTCTTCGAGGATGGATGCGTTTCCGGTGAGCATATCCGCTGCAATGACGCTGTTGGATGGCCCAGTGTACGCAAAGTATCCAGGTCCGTCGGATACTAAGAAGGCTGTCTCTTGAATATCGCGCTCGGCTGCGAATCCCGAGGCCTTCATATATTTCGGCGCTTGCGGTTCGGAATTCCATCTGATATTCACGGTGACTATGGCTATGGTTGCTGCTATACTAAGTAGAACTATATTTAGAACTAATATGCGGGGGGGGGTGAGGCGTATGAAGGGCTGATTCGTGGGCGAGAGTAAGTTAGCTGTAGCTAACACTCCCGCGGTAACCGGCAGGAGATAGTACCAGTACCAACTTGTATGGCCTCGGGTGAACAAGGCTATCTGGACGAATTGAAGTACAGCCCCGCCGAGAATAGCGGCAATAACCAATTTGGTCTGCTTATCCTGGTAAGTCGCCCATAGCGTAAGGGCGAACGCTATGGGCAATATCCCGAAGAATATGGAATATCCCTCAAACGACAGCGTTAGCATTCCGGCTGGAATCTCGAATCCCCTGAGAAATACTTCTGGGAAGGTTGACTTGATGTAGCCGCTGACCGGGACTGCGTGCCCAAAGATGAGATAGTTGGAAGCCAAGTAGGGAATGGTGATAGCCAGGAACGTCAGTGACATCATAGCCAGGCCGCGAAAGTCTCTATCCGCAATGAATAGCAGAACGCCCAACGCGCCTATGAGAAATATGGTGTCCAGCCGCGATAGGACCACAAGCGCGCTTAAAGCGCCAATCAGCGCATATCTCAGGCCTCCACCAGAGTTCCTGCCGATAACAGACATGACAAGAAGGGACAGTGTGAAGAAGAGGAGGTGTATTTCAGAGTACAGAACGCCGAAGAAGGTTATAAAGGTCAGGGGAATGAAGACCAGCGTCGGTTGGTGTATCCGCAGTACGCCGCCAATCTTCCACCAGACGATACATCCTCCAGCCAACAGCGTGACGCTCAGCGGCAGTGCGAACTCCGGGCTGTTTAGGGTATCGGGGCCAAATAGCGGAGATATGACCCACGAGTACGCGGTCAGAAGATACAGCCAGAGCGGGTGCGCGCCGTTAGTGGACATTATCCCCGAAAATGTCTGGTGGCCTTCCAGCGCCAGGTTTCTCGAGATCACCAGGTAGAAGTACGAATCATCCGAAATGAAAGCCTCGGTTCTCAGAAACCACATTCCGACCATGAATGTGAACAGGAACGCCACGGGAGCTGCGTGAATCAGATTGGCTGAACTGATGTATCTGTTCATATATCGTCTTCGGCGACCGGTTCCAATATCACTTGAGCTTTGGCGGGAGGGCGAACAGGAACAGGAGGCCGCCGAGCATGTTTATGGCGGCCAGGGGCGCGAACGCCAGTGTGTAATCGCCGGTGGTGTCCCGTATGAAGCCGGCGTAAACCGGGGCCGACAGCAGCAAAATGTTCATCGGCACCTGTGAGATGCCCATGATCTTGCCGAACGACTTGCGCCCGAAATACTCGCCGCGTATGGAGACGGTGAGCGGATTGCGGCCGCCGAATCCGATTCCGAACAGCAGCGCGAACCCGTATGCCACCGGCAGCGATGCCGGACCGAATGTCAGCAGGAATACTCCGCTCGCCTGTATCCATGTGAACACGAACAGCGCGTACCTCTTGGGAACGCGGTCGCCCACGAAGCCTCCGATGATCTGGAACAGCATGGAGACGGCAGTGTAGGCGGTTATGACGAATGCGGAGGTCTGGAGTGAATACCCGCGGTCGTCCATCATCGGGGCCAGATGCGCCATCATCGCTATCAGTATCATGGACGTGAAGCCGTGGCCGACACTGATTAGCCAGAAGGAAGGCGTCATCAGGGCCTGTCTCAGGGTGAAGTCCTGGTCGTCCGTTCGGGGCCTGGTTGGAGACTGGCCTGTCGTCTGATCGGCCACTGGCTCCTGCGGTTTGTCGCCGTCGGGCAGAAGTCCGTAATCCTCGGGACGGTTGCGTATCAGCTTGGTCAGCGGGAACACCGCGACCAGCACGATGAGACCGATGATCACCACCGTCCTCTCCCACCCGATTCGGTCGAATCGCGGGTCTATTGCCCAGGCGATTGCGGGTATGAGCGCCAGCGTGCCTATCCTGCTGACCGAGTTCGAGAATCCCATCGCCTTGGCCCGGTGGCGATTGAACCAGTTGTTCAGCATCGTCATAAGCGGCAGCCAGCTTCCGAGTCCCTGGCCGAGCGCGATGATCATATAGACGAGGTAGAACATCCACAGGTCTCGGAATACCCAGCCGAACACGGTAATATTCTGAATCTGGCTGAAGAGAATCCACCCGACGCCCATTATGGTCATGCCGATGAACACAAGCCGTCGCGTGCCGAACCGATCAACCAGGTAGCCCTCTATTGGGCCAAGGATGCCGCCCTCGATGCGCGTAAAGGCGAAGGCCAGGGAGAGCTGAGTCCTGTTCCACTTGAAATGGTGTTCCAGCGCGACGAACCACAGACCCATCGCATGGAACATCGGGGTCGTGGAGATGACCATAACCGAGCCGCTGACCCCCACGAGCCACCAGCCATAGAACACTCTTCGCGGATTGAGCCGGAGACGCGCGACCTCAGTAAGCTGACTCAATGCACTACGCTCTAGCCGCCGAGATCCATGCCCATGTCCACGGGTATGTTGCGTCGCTGGAGGGCGTCGTCGAGCTTGCCCCGGAATTCGTCCCAGAGCGCCTCGCGGTCCTCGTCGCTCTGGTCTCCGTTCAGCTCCTGTATGTTCTCACGGTACTCGTCCATGACCAGGTCTTCGGACCTGCCCATCGGCATATCGAAGAAACCGGCCTCGAACTTGGGCAGACGTCCCGGCGGGAAGTATCCCTTGTCTGGAAGGCTGTAGCCCTCCAGGTTGTCGCTGTTCTTGCCGATTACACGTCCTGTCTCGACGTAGTATTTCATCACCTCTGGGAGTCCGTACCTCTGAACAGGACAGACCTTCATGCAGACGCCGCAGCCTGAGTAGCGGGTCATTACCGGACGGCACCTGCGGAAGTCGAGCTTGCTCTTCTCGACACCCCTGAACCAGACCTTGTTCTGATTGATGGCCCTTCCCGGGCATCGCATCGAGCAGATGTGGCATATTTCGCAGAACTTGGTAATCCCGTAGTCCACCGGCCTGTCGTGAGTGATCAGAGCGTCGGTGGTGATGACCTGGAGCCGGGCGCGCGATCCAAAGTGGGGCGACAGAAGCTGTCCGTTGACTCCGAGCTGACCCAATCCGGCCTGTACGAACAGGGGGATCATCGGGCCGAAGTGCCAGGTCGGACCCCACACCTGAGTGGAGTATCCCAGAGAGTGTATGAACTCGATGAGTTGCCTGGCCATGTCGGCCTGACGCATATGAGCCTCGCCATGAGCTTCTTCGGCATCGAGGCTCGGAAGTGACTGTGTGGATATGTAGTCCTGTTCGACGGCAAGGCATATAGCATGGCGGAGATCCGAGCGGACATACTCGCGCTTGCTCTTGTAGATGTATCGTCGGTCGAAGTTGGTAAAGCCGACCTCGCCATAGCCCAGTTCGCGGGCCTTGGCGCGTATCGCTTCGGTTACGTCCTTGCCGGGTACGGGATCCGCGGTCGGCTCCATGTACCTGGTGGACTTCAGCCACTCCACGACGGGCTCGATTTCGCCCTGGTGCTTGCGGTAGAGTTCGGCGGTCTCCGGCGCGGCCTCTTCCCTGACGTCGAGCGCCCAGAGCGAGGATGCGCTGTGTTCCACAGCCACGCTTTCCAGCGGATATTCACGCGCGTAGTAGGTGATTTCGTTGTCCCGGGTTGGCGTGCCTGGGACCGACTTCAGGTCGGCCGCTATAGGGATCACGACATCCTTGTCTTCATGGCGCCTTCCGGGCCTGTTTACCTCATATCCTACTCTTCGCGCCATGATGAAATCCCCTTATCGCAATTGTGAACACAAAGCCGAGTGTAATTTCTGCCCCTCATTTGTGTCAACGAGCCGAAATGAGCCACCGGAACCCGTTCATAAGCTTGGTGGACAGTATGGAATACGTGGCTGTAGCCGACTTAGTCAGGGTGTCGCGGCGACCGGTTCTTCCATCGCCGCGTAGTTCATGCGGTATAGGTTCGCGTACAGTCCGTCGTTAACCATGAGCTCGTCGTGGGTTCCGACCTCCATAACCTCGCCGAAGTTGAGGACGACTATCTTGTCCGCGCCGCGTATGGTGGACAGCCTGTGCGCTATGACTATGGCAGTCCTGTCCCTCAGCAGTTCGGAAAGCGCGCGCTGTATCAGCGCCTCGCTGTAGCTGTCTATGTTGGCGGTCGCTTCGTCCAGGATGAGTATCTTCGGGTCGGCGACGATTGCTCGCGCGAAGCTGAGAAGCTGTCTCTGGCCCAGGCTCAGGTTGGTTCCCCGCTCGGCGAGATAGGTGTCGTAGCCGTCTTCCAACTCCATGATGAAGTCGTGAGCGCCGACCGCCCTTGACGCCTCTATCATCCGCTCGTCGGTGGCGTCGGTGTGATTATACTTGATGTTCTCTTTGACCGTGCCTGAGAACAGAAAGGGTTCCTGGAGAACCATGCTCATCTGGCTTGCGAGCGAACTCCTGACGACGTTCCGAACATCATATCCGTCAACGAGAACCGCGCCCCGGTCCGGTTCCACGTCGTAGAATCTGGACATGAGGCTGATGAGAGTGGTCTTGCCCGCGCCGGTCGGTCCGACTATCGCCACCACCTCCCCGGGCTCGACATGAAGGTTGACGTTCCTGATTACGTCCTCGCCCTCCACGTAGCTGAAGCTGACGTCCTGGAATTCTATCTCGCCCTTGATTTCCGGCAGGGTAATCGCGTCGTTCGCGTCAACCAGTTCGGGTTCCCAGTCGAGCAGGTCGAAGATGCGCGATCCGGACGCCATCGAGCGCTGAAGCTGGGTGTACATCATAGTCAGGTTGCGAATCGGGTCGAAGAAGCGCTGGATGTAAAGGATAAACGCGACCAGCACGCCGGCCTCTCCCAACTCTCCGCCCAATACCATCTGGGAGCCGAAGAATATCGCAAGCCCTATGGCTACGGCGGTAAGAATGTCAACGGCTGGAATAAGCCCGGAGGACATTCTGCTCGCCCACAGGTTCGCGCTCTTGTGGTCGGTGTTGAGGCGGTCGAAGTTTTCCAGGTTGCGGTCCTGGCGGTTCATCGCCTGCACGACGCGCACGCCGGTGATGTTCTGGTTGAGTTCGCCGTTGACGATGGAGATGGTGCGCCGAATCTCCATGAAGGCTTTCCGCGCGAGAGGCTGCCAGATGATCATGGTGAGTATCAGCAGCGGCAGCACCGCGAGCGTAATCAGCCCCAGCTTGAAGTTCATTATGAGCAGCGCTACCACGATGCCAACGAGTCCCAGCAATTCTCCGAGCGTCATGACGACCAGCGCGCTGAACTCCTGGAGCTGACCTACGTCGCCCTGCGTTCGGGACATGAGCCGTCCGACCTCCATTCTGTCGAAGAAGGATACGGAGTGTTTCTGGACATGGTGGAAGACATTGCGGCGCAGGTTGTAGAGGACTCCCTGACCGACCTTTTCCATGGAAAACTGCTGGGTGAAATTGGTGAGCCAGTTGACGGCGGCGATAGTTACGAAGATGCCGAATATCCAGGTCAGGCCGGCGAAATCGCCCGGGGTTATATATTCGTCAATGGCTATCTTGATTATCCATGGTACGGCAGTCTGTGTGCCGGTATATACCAGCATCGAGATAGTGGCTAAGATGACCAGTTTCTTGAAAGGCCAGATATAGGGGAGCAGACGAAGAATGACTCGCTGGTCGTAAACCGAGCCGAATACTTCCTCGTCAATATGTCCGCGCCTGGCCGAGTATGTGCCAAACGCGCGTCCGCCCATCATCATTGGCGTTTAGTCCTTCCTGGTTTTCAGTTCTTGATTGTCAGAATTTAGTCGTTGCCTACTGGAATTGGAGACTCCAGTTCTCGCATGACCTCTTCTTGCGGCCTTAGCTGGAGTTCGTATATCTCGCGGTAGAGGCCGTCAAGTTCGAGGAGCTCGGCATGCGTTCCTCGCTCGGCTATCTGTCCATCCTTCATCACGACGATGACGTCGGCGCGATGGACGGTGCTGAGTCTGTGTGCTATTACGAAGGTCGTTCTTCCTGCCATGACGGATTCCATGGCTCTGCGGATCAATTCCTCGGTCCTGGCGTCCACGCTGGATGTGGAGTCGTCCAGGATCAGGATTGGCGGGTCGAGGAGTACCGCCCTTGCGATGGACATACGCTGTCGCTGTCCGCCGGACAGGTTCGCCCCGCGCTCCACTATCTCGGTGTCGTAGCCGTCGGGCAGGGATTCTATGAAATCGTGCATCTGCGCGATTCTGGCGGCCTGCTCCACCTGTTCCTGAGTCGCTCCCACATTTCCGTAAGCTATGTTCTCGCGTATGGAAGTGCTGAACAGGAACACGTCCTGCTGCACTAGGCCGATGTTTTTGCGAAGGGATTCGAGCGTGGCGTTCCTGATGTCCCTGCCGTCAATAGTTATGCGCCCTCCGGTGACGTCGTAGAACCTCGGTATCAAGTTGACGATACTGGTCTTGCCGCTTCCCGGCGGACCGAGCAGCGCGATAACCTGGCCCGGCTCGGCCTCTAGGTCTATGCCGCGAAGCACGCGCTTTGTGTGGTCGTAGCTGAAGGTCACGTTCTCAAACCTGACGCGGCCATGCGGACGCTCTATGACGCGGGCGCTTTCCTCTTCCTGCACCGGCGACTTGGTGTCGAGTATCTCGAAGAGCCTCTGTCCGGCGGAGGCGGCGCGCGCGTAGGAGTTCACTAGCCAGCCGGCCATCCGAACGGGCATCTGGAGCATCTGTAGATAGAAGATGAACTCGGCGAGTTCGCCCGGGGTCATGCTTCCGTCTATGACCCTGCGCCCGCCAAAGAAGAGTATAAGGCCCATGGCGAGCAGGAAGGTGAAGAGCATGAACGCCGTGCTGGACGCGCGCATCCGCTCAGCCTGGATGAAGTATCCGACCAGTTCCCTGTTTCGGACGTCGAACCTGGCCTCTTCGTGCGGCTCGGCGGCGAACGCCTTGACGACGCGAACACCTGTGAAGTTCTCCTGGAGAACGTTGCTCATCTCCGCCATCTTCTGCTGGACGATGAGCCAGATTTCGCGCATCTTCAGCCTGATGAACGCCGAATAGACCATTACGACGGGCATGAAACTCGCGCTTATCAGTCCGAGCCGCCAGTCCTTGACGAACAGTATTGCGGCCACCACCACGAATAGGATGAGGAAATAGGGCGTTCGGACGAGGCCCATGTTGATGAACATTCGGATGTTCTCGACGTCGGTGATGGCGCGGGACATCAGCGAGCCGGTGTGGTGGCGGTCGTGGAATCCGAAACTCATGTGCTGAACGTGGTTGTACAGCATATTTCGTATGTCGTATGAGACGAGCTGAGAAACGGCTTCGCCGAGATAGGTCTGGAAGTATGACAGCACACCCCTGACCACCATGAGGCCGATGATGATTCCGACGGTGGTCAGTATGACAGACTGTGAATATACGCCCGTTTCCAGCATTTCGGCGACCCCATCCACCGCTCTGCGGAGATAGGGCGGGACCAGGACGAAGGCGATGAGCGCTCCCAGCATAGCCGCGTAGGCGAATATGAGTTGCCACCTATGGTTGAGAGCTATACCGATGATTCGGGCTATTTCAATCATAAAGCGTTCGCTACGCGAACCTCAACCTCCCTTTGAGGAATGGGGAGGCGGGCAAATTCGATAGCGAACCTTAGTCTGCGACCCCTAAGAGGATATTGTACTACCCATAGGTAGGTGAATTGCAAGACTAATGTATAACGGGATTTCGGAAATCTGTTTCATCAATTGATGAAAGCAGGCGTTACTGGTTGTTTGAGAGTCTCTTGAAACTGAGATTCATTCGTACCTGAGCGCCTCGATGGGATGGAGGCGGGACGCGCGGACGGCGGGGTAGATTCCGAAGAACAGGCCGATGCCGATGGACACGGCGCAGGCGAGCAACGCTATGTCGGGGGGAACCGATATAGCGACTTCCGAACCCTCGCCGAATATGGGCTGTCCGCTGAGCGCCGCGGTTATTCCGTATGACAGCGCGAGTCCCACGAGTCCCCCGGTGAAGCTGAGCATGGAGGCTTCGGCCATGAACTGGAACAGCACGTCGCGCCGTTTCGCTCCCATCGCCTTGCGTATTCCTATCTCCCGCGTGCGCTCGGTGACGGTTACCAGCATGATGTTCATTATGCCGATGCCGCCCACGAGCAGACTGATGCCGGCTATGGTGCCGAGGAATATCACGATGACCTGGGTGGCGCTCTCTATGGCGGCTATCGCATCCTGCTGTGTGGAGACGGTGAAGTCGTCTTCTTCCGTGATGCGGTGTCGCAGCCTCAGAATCGCGCTTACCTCATCCTGGGCGGATTCGATAGCTTCTGTGGAGACAGCCTGAACGTTGATGCTGTCCACAGAGATCTCGCCCTGTTCATTTCGGCGGTTGTCAATCCTATAGTGAGCGGTGGTTATAGGCACTAAGAGGCGATTGTCGAGAAATCCAAAAAGCCCTTCCTGGCTTTCCAACACTCCTATGATGGTGAAAGGTCTGTCGTTGAGCTTGATGGTCTGGCCGACGGGGTTTCTGAATCCGAACAGGAACTCCGAAACGCCCGCTCCGATGACCGTGACCGAAGCCGCATCCTCGACATGCTTGTGCGAGATGAAGTCGCCGGAAGTCACCTTGTAGTTCCGAACGGTTTCGTAGTCCGACGTTACGCCCACCACCTGCGCCCAGTCTTCATTCCTGTAAGATACCACATGAGCGAAGGAGCTGATTTCAGGGGCCACACCAACCACGGAAGGCGCGTATTCCGCGTCGCGTATCGCGTATGCGTCCTCCAGGGTCAGTGTCATTTCGTCGCCTCCTTCTCCGAAGAACGCTCCGAACCCTCCTTCGGTGGAGCCGGCGGTCACGGTAATCAGATTCGCGCCCAGCCCCTCGAACTCGGAGGTGATTGACGCCTGAACGCCCCTCCCCAGGGATACCAGGACTATCACGGCTGTTACGCCTATCACTATGCCGAGCAGGGTGAGACTGGCGCGCATCTTGTTCGCGGTCAGAGAGGTCAGCGCGGTAACGAGTATGTCTATGGGATTCAAGCCGTCACCGCTCCACGCGCTTCGGTCTCCGCCTTTAGGCTGGCTACCGAACTGTCTCCCACTATCTGGCCGTCCAGCATGGATACGATGCGGTCGGTTTCGTAGGCCACGTCCAGTTCGTGGGTTACGACGATTACGGTCTGTCCTTCGTTCCTGTTCAGGCCCTTGAGAACTTCCATTATGTCCTCGCTGGACTGGCTGTCCAGGTTGCCGGTGGGTTCGTCTGCCAGCACGATGCGGGGCCGCTTTACCAGCGCGCGCGCTATGCCGACGCGCTGCTGCTGTCCGCCGGACATCTCCGTGGGCTTGTGGTTCGCGCGGTCGCCGAGTCCGACGCGCTCCAGCGCTTCCAGAGCGCGACGCTTCCGACCGAACGCGCTTCCATATACCAGCGGTAGTTCCACGTTGGCGCGCGCGCTCATGCGGGGCAGCAGGTTGTAGGTCTGGAAGACGAAGCCTATCTGCCGTCCGCGTATCTCGGACAGCCGGTTGTCGGACAGCGAGCCTATCTCCTGTCCGTCCAGGTAGTAGCGTCCGTCCGTAGGCGCGTCGAGACAGCCTATCACGTTCATCAGCGTGGACTTGCCGGAGCCGGACGGCCCCATTATCGCCACCATCTCGCCTTCCTCTATGTTGAGCGAGACGCCCTGAAGAGCGCCCACCTCGATCTGGCCCATCTTGTATATCTTGGTTATTCCCTCCAGTTGTATCAGCATGGTTCTACTGCTCCCGTCGCCTGGGTGGGCCGTCGTCGCCACCGTCGTCAGGCCCGGAGGTTACGTCGAATTCGCCCTCCGAACCCTCGGGCGCTATTGTAATTATCATATCGCCTTCTTCGACTCCGCTGGTGACCACTGTCAGGAAATCATCGCTGTTTCCCAGGGTTACCGGCATTTCGACAATCTCTCCGTCCGTCATCACATGCAGCGTGGGTCTGTCGAATGGCCCGCGCAGAGCGTCGAGCGGAACGAGAAGAACATCGCGCTCTTCGCTGATGGTAATGGACGCGACGGCGCTCAGGCCCGAGGGCAGATCCACTCCGGGCGGCACGGCCAGCCGAATAGTTACCGGGTAGCTTACTATGCCTCCCCCTCCGCCTCCGCCCTGGCCGGATTCGGGTTCGGAGGCTATGGAGGAGACTTCGCCAGTGATTATCTGTTCGGGGAGCGCGTCAACTTCCACGGACGCCTTCGCTCCGACCTGCGTCTCCAAAACGTCAATCTCGTCAACTCCGCCATCCAGTTCCACGACGCTGGTATCCACTACTACCATGATATTCGTGTGCCGCTCCACCTCGTCGCCTTCCTCCACGTCCAGCTTGGATACGAAACCGTCGAATGGGGCGATGATGGTGGAGTCGGACAGTCGCTGTTCGGCCTGACTCAATGCGACTTTCGCGGACGCTACCTTCACCTGGAGAGAGGCCAGGTCGAGCGATTCTGGGTCCGGCTCTATGAGGTCCTGGAGGTCCTCGCGCTTATCCTCAAGGTCGAGGCGCGCGACTTCTATATCTTCGAGCAGGGAAGCGTATTCGGGCTGTTCCTTGCCGGAGAGCAGTTCTGAGAGGTCTTCTTCAGCCTGCTGAAGGTTGGCGCGAACCAGTACCGCCTGGGCTTCCAGATTCTTTATGGACAGGGCAACGTCTTCAGCGTCCAGAAGCTCTTGCAGGTCTTCTTCGGCGTCTGCCAGCGCGGATCTGGCGAGTTGGACGGCGGCGGTCGCGTCAGCAATCTCAACCTCTTTGGGTTTGGTAAGTTCCCGCAGGTCTTCTTCGGCGTCTGCCAGCGCGGACATGGCGAGTTGGACGGCGGTCTCCATGTCGGTCAGAACAACAGGTTCGATGGGCTTTGTGAGATCTTCGAGAGTGTTCTGCGCGATGTCGAGTGAAGTCCGAGAGACCTCGAACGCGGTCTTGGCGGCGGACAGGCTCTTGTCGGCCTGCACCTCCAACTGGTCCAGGTTATCCAGGGCGGCTATGTATGCCTCGGACGTGGCGCGGAATTCTTCCTGGATACATACCCCTTGCCTGTGCGTGTCGCCGGGTTGGCACGTGACCACGATTTCAGTTGGGCTTAGATTCAGCCAGATGAATACGGTGGTTTCGTTCCACGCGGTGGACGGGTCGTCGGAGGCTAAGCCGTCCGAGTAGTAACCGCCCTGTTCGAGGTCTGAGAACCTGGCTGACAGGTCGAACAAGGATTCGAGGTTCACGCCGAAGTCGGACAAGGCCGCCTCGTAGTCGGGGTTGAATGACGCGGGTTCGGCGCTGATTCCAAGCCATTTAGCAAAGGGTTCAGCGTATGCTTCGGCCTTGTCCGACACGTCGTTTCTAGCGTCGTTTAACTTTACCTCCCACTCGCGATCAACGACTGCCAGATCGTCCTGGGCATAGGAGTGTTCTCTGATGGCAGAGTCGATCTTTCTGTAAGCATCGTCAATTTGGAGATCTTCCCGAGCGTCTTGGGTCTGCGCGTCTTCCAGCGCTTCCTCGGCGCGTTCTAGCTCCACGCGCGCGGCGGATACGTTTTTCCTGGCCTGGTCTATCTGGAGTTGGGTAGGGGAGCTTTGAATTTCTTCGAGGTTGTCCTGGGCGCGTTCGAGTTCCAGCCGGGAACTGGCGACATTCTTGTTGGCCTGGTCTATCTGGAGTTGGGTAGGAGTATTCTGGAGATTTTCGATGTCTTCCGAGATTTTATCCAGCTCGACTTCGTAACCGACTATTCTGGCCTCTATTTCGGAAACGGAGGCGCCGGGCGGCTCGACGAAATCTTCAAGCGCGTCCCGTGCGTTCTGGAGGCTGGCTTCGGCGTCGGCGACGTCCTTCCGAGCGCGGGCTATGTCGAGCTCGGAGGGTGACATATAGTCTTCCAGCGCTTCCTCGGCGTCGCGGAGCGCGACCCGTGCCTCTACAACCTGCTCCTCCAGGGCGGATATGTCTTCCTGGTCCAGGACGGCGAGCGTCTGGCCTTCCGTAACCTTGTCGCCCTCTTCGACTATTATCTCCGCGATGACGCCGGAGGAGCCGAAGGTGAGCGTTTCCCTGTTGGGCAAGCTGAGGCTGCCCGTAATGGAGATTTCCTGTACCAGATCGCCGCGCCGGACGGGTATTACCTGCTGGTCTTCAGGAATGTCGGCGTTATCCTGGTTTGACGATCTTTGAGTTACTACGAACGCTCCGGCTGCCACGACTACAAGGATTATGACGGCGGTCACTATCTGCCACCGCCGTATTCTTCTCAGAAATCTCATCAGGTTGTATTACTCCAGTGTGGTTAGCGTCCGGTTTCGTAGCTTTGTACGGGAACGATGATGAACGGGCGACGAACTGGGGAATCAGAGCGCGCGGCGTCTATGAACAGGCGATAGTCGAGGTCGGCCTGCCTCAGATAATGCTCCATCCGCTCTCTCTGTTCAGGGGTCAGTTGCAGCCTAACTCGCTCGGCCTTCAACTTGAAGACCCTGCGGTCGTTTTCCAGTCGCTCTCCGAGCCGGTTGGCATTGTCGCGGCCCATGTTTGGACTTGGCCTGAACGGCATTTCCACGGGGTCCGCGGCTACGGTGACCCCGGCGTACTTCGCGCAGCGCCTGAGATGAATAGTCATCCGACTCATGGTGCCATCCGCCCTGGTGAATTCGCCGCGCAGAATCAGCTTGTTGATCTCATCGCCTCGTATCTGAGCGAGTTTTGCTTCGTAGTTTGCCCGGCTCTCGTCTGAGCGCGGCAGCCTGCTCTCGACACTCTCCCTTGTGGTCTTTACCCAGTACAGCGGCTCGCCCGGGACCGAGTTTGAGGAGGCGACAGTGGTCGCGCCCACCCCTGTGAGCATGATGACGATAGCCATGAATCCCACCAGCGCGGGCCGCGCGATTGGCGCGAAGCGACGATATTGCTGCCACCACGGCTTGCGCCGCTCTCTATGCCGGGACGCCTGCGAGGCGGCCTGAGCGAAGCGTTGGAAATTGCGCTGTTTGGCTGAGGGATCGGGTCGCAGTTCGTCCGCGGCGCGAATCGTCGAAGATGAAACTTCGAGGAGTGGTCTGAGCTCGTCAGCATACGCGGGATAGCGGTCCAGGCAGGCCTGGATGTTCTCTCCACTTGCGAGTCGCTCCACGCAGTCGTTCAGGGCATCTAAGAATTCCCCGCTCATATTGCGCCTCCCGTCGTTCAGTTATCGGTTATCAGTCGTTAGTTCTCAGTCGCTATATTAGGGAGTTCACAGCTTGGACTCCGTTGCTGGCGTGGGCTTGATTGTGCATGGAGGAGCCAATGCGTCCCGCAGTTTTCTGATTCCCGCATGTTGAAGCGCCTTCACGGCATTTTCTTTCCTGCCGACCGCCTTGGCGGTCTCGGCGATTGATAGTCCGGCGGCAAATCTGAGAGTCACTACTTCTCTCTGAAGATCGGTCAGATTGTCCATGGCGACCACGACTTCTCTCATCGTGAGGCTAATCTCGGCGAGCCTTTCCAGATCGCTGTGAGCGTCGCTTGCCGCGTTGATGGCGTTGTCCAGCGGCACGGTTGGCCGACGCCCCTTTCGCCTGAAGTTGTCAACCACTACGTTATGAGCGATTCTGTACAGCCAGGAGGTGAAGGGGAAGCCCCTGAACCTGAATGTGTGAATTGACTCGATCATCTTCAGGAATACTTCACCGGAGAGGTCTTCGGCCTCTATCTGATTGCCGCATTTGAAGGAGACATATCGGTAAATCGGGTCGTAATACATTTCGTACAATTCGGCAAACGCCGACTGCTCGCCGGCCTGGGCCTGTTTCACGATGTTTTCGACCTGCCCGTCTGCGGGTCTGTTTTCCATGACTGCCTTTCTCTCAGGGGAGCTCCAAGAGTCGAGACACATTTCTGGCTTTGGACTATAGAACGCCGGAACGCTGTGAAAGTTAGTATCGCCGATTTATGATTCGCTGTGGTAGTATTGCGCCGTTGCTTTTCATATCTGGCTGTCGGAATCATGGAGAATCCTGGCACGCGGAGAGCTGCCGCGAATCGGGAGAAAGGCCAGATTCGCGCCAGCCGATTGGACAGTCTTGGGTCATACTTTCGGCCAATATGCCTGTGGTCGCCGTATGTTACACTATTAGCCGTCGCTCAGAGGGTAGGAAATGTTCGCGGACCTTCGTCTCATATTGAAGACGCGAAGTCGCAAAGAGACTCTGCTTGCCCTGACTGCCGCTTATATGCTGGTTCAGCTATCGAGCCTCCCCGTCGCTATATCATTGCCTACTCTGGCGGACGCGTTCAACACCGGAATTGACGATACTGCCTGGATAGTCATCATATACCTGATGATGCTGGGCGCGTTTGTCCTTTTGGGCGCGAGACTCGGAGACCGCTACGGACACGCGCGGATTTTCTTCATCGGGATAGTCCTGTCAACCGCGGGGTCGGGATTCATAGCCATTTCGCAGGAACTTTGGCACATCTCGGTGTGGCGCGCCATAGCGGGACTCGGTTCGGCCATGGTAATGGGCAACGCGAACGCTATACTGGCCGCGAACTTCGAGCCGAGGGAGCGCGGACGCGCTTTTGCCGTGCCTATCATCGGCGCGCGATTCGGCACCCTGATAGGACTCGCGTTCTTCGGCGTTCTGCTCCAGTTCGTGGGATGGCGCATGGTCTTCATGACATTCGTGCCAATCGGCCTGCTTGCCACGGTCGCCTCGATTCCTATGGTCCGAAGACAGGCGGACGTGAAGTCGGAAAGGGACGACGGCCCGATTGACTGGTTGGGCGGGATACTGCTGGTCGCGGCGGGCGTGGTACTCGTACTGTCCGGGTCGCATCTACACGGCGGCGAGGAGTCCTACACCAGCCCGGACGCGCTCACATATCACCTGCCGATGCACCTTCTGTTCATCGTGATGCTTGGCGCATTCTTCCTGGTGGAGCGCAGGATGTCTAACCCGGTCGTGGATGTCAGGCACTTTAAGCAGGCGCCGTTCTCGCTGTCCCTAGCTGCCAACGTCACTTACCACTTCTCGATGCTCGCCACGATGACGCTGGTTCCGGTGCTTGTGGAGGAGGGATTCGGAAAGCCGCCGCTTTACGTAACGGTAGTATTGCTTCCGAGCCAGGTGCTCGGACTCTTCATGCCGATGGTCGCGGGCTGGGTGTACGACAGGTATCAGCCGCGTCTTATGAGGCCGGTGATGATGGTGGTGATCGCGGGCGGATTCCTCGTACTCAGCACGGTCGCAGCCGACATACCCTTCTGGGCGCTGCCTCTGCTGATGATACCGATTTCGGTCGGCACGAATATGTTCAACCCGATCAACAACGCGACCGTCATGAATTCGCTGCCACTGGAGCACAGGGGAGTCGCGTCCGGGATGATGGAGACCACCCGGGAGATGGGTCACGCGCTTGGCGCGACAACGGCAGCGGCGGTCCTGGCCCTCGCTTTGCCCGCAGGCATTTCGAGGCTTTCGGACTCGGCGGCACAGGGCTTCTACATACAGGGATTCCAGCTTTCCAGCCTCATGGTCGTATTCGTGCTGTGCTTCGGGGCTCTGCTCGCCTACATATACCGTGCGCCCGACTTTTACAAGAGCGCCGCTAAGCCGCCCGCTCGTCCGGCTTCATCCCCAACCGGAGGAGACTGAGCCGCTTTCCCGCCCCATCGGGTACGGGCGTTCAATGTCATTCACAGGAAGCGTTCCGCTACCATGTCACCACCCATGCTGACTTCAGACTTCGACTACCATCTTCCCCCCGAAATGATCGCGCAGACTCCAATGGAGCCCCGGGATCACTCGCGTCTGCTTGTCATGGACAGAGTGACCGGTCGGCTGGTGCACCGTCGCTTCTTCGATCTGCCTGAGTTCCTTCGCCCCGGTGACCTGCTGGTCTTCAATGACAGCAGAGTGTTTCCCGCGCGACTCTTGGGCCGCCACGAGCCGTCGGGACATGAGATAGAGTTGCTGCTTCTGACTCGCCTTGGGGAAGGGAAGTGGAGGTCGCTGGTCAGGCCGGGACGCAGGATGCGGGAAGACGCTGAATTTGTGGTCGCCGACAGGGACAGGGTCATAGAACTGCGAGGCCGGGTCGTGGAAGTAGAAGAGGCCGGCACGAGGATCGTTTCCTTTGAAGACGAGAATCTGCTGCGAGATGTGGGCGCTATACCTCTTCCTCCATACATAAACGAGACTCTGGAAGACTCCGAACGCTACCAGACTGTCTATTCCAATGTAGAGGGAAGCGCGGCGGCGCCGACCGCTGGACTCCATTTCAACAATGGTCTTCTGGACAGACTGCGCGAAATGAACGTGGAAAGGGCGTTTGTTACGCTGCACGTCGGTTGGGACTCGTTCAGACCGGTCAAGTCGGACTTGGCGAACGAACATGAAATGCACTCGGAGTACTGGGAGTTGTCCGAGTCGGCGGCGAGCATGATAAACAACGCGAAGTCGGAGGGTAGGCGGGTCATATCGGTAGGAACGACAGCCGTTCGACTGTTGGAGAACGCGGCCCTGCAGGATTCCGGGCCGGACAGCTTTCTTAAGCCCGGCTCAGGATGGGTTGACCTGTTCATAACGCCGGGCTTCGAGTTCAGGGTGATTGACGGACTGATAACCAACTTCCACCTTCCCCGTTCGACGCTACTGATGCTGGTGTCGGCCTTCGCGGGCCGCGAGAACATACTGGCGGCATACCGGACGGCGGTGGAACGGGGTTATCGCTTCTACAGCTTCGGCGACGCCATGTTGATAGCATGACCCAGGCGGGAACCGAGTTTTCTGTCCCGACCGTGGACTGTCCGGCCCATGTATAGACCGGCCAGAGTAACTACAACTGTCTCTCGTTTCGGGAGCGCGTTTCGGGGCAGGGACTTCCGCTACCTGTGGCTGTCGGACTCCGCGGTCTCGTGCGCCGAGCAGATGGAGTTCCTGGTTCTGGCATGGTTCATACTTCAGGAGACCGATTCACCGTTCCTGCTGGGACTGTATGCCGCGTTGAGGTTCACCGGGACGCTCTTCTCTCCCCTGTATGGGATAGTCGTTGACAGATACCGGCGTGAGAGGTTACTCCGCTTCGTTCGCTTCGGGTTCACTCTCTCCGCAGTAGCCATACTGGCGCTTATCGTCACGGATATTCTCGACGTATGGCATGTGTTCCTGCTGGTCGGAATCGTCGGAATGGCAAGGGCGTTCGACACCGTCACCCGCCAGACTGTAATCCCGGACATCGTACCCCGTGAGGGAATCATGAACGCGGTTGCGCTCACGCGCTCCGGTAGAGACGTCATGCAGATAATTGGCCCCATGGTCGGTGGCGTGCTGTTGGCTCAATACGGCATGGTCTGGAGTTATGTCGCGATTGTTGCCCTGTACCTATCGGGTGTCGGGCTGGCGTTCAGGCTTCAGGTGCCTGGCCAACCGACATCGGCCCGCAGTTCGGAATCCGTCATCTCCAACCTGAGGCAGGCGATGTCTTACGTTCGCACCTGCGAAGTCGTGCTTGGACTTCTGCTCCTGGCTTTCCTGGTGAACCTGTCCGGCTTTCCGCTCAACAATGGACTGCTTCCCGTTTACGCCAAGGACGTTCTGGGCGTCGGCGCGGTGGGGCTGGGACAGTTGCTCGGCGCGTACTCTGTGGGTTCGATGGTCGGTTCGGTCACCATCGCGGCGCTGCCTCGTCTGAGGCGGCCGGGGGTCGTGATGACGCTGACTGGAATCGCATGGCACGCGGGCATTCTCGCGCTGGCGCTGATAGCGTGGTTCGGTCCGGCGATGGGAGTTCTGGCGCTGGCTGGCCTTGCCCAGTCCTTCACGATGGTCACCATGTCCATGCTGCTGCTGAGCGTGACCTCGTCCGAGATACGCGGCCGGGTGATGGGGCTGCGGTCGTTGGCGGTTTACGGGCTTCCATTGGGGCTATTGGGTTCGGGATTTTTGGCGGAGATTCTGGGCGCGCCCCTCGCGCTGGTAGTCAACGGCTTGGTAGGGATAGTATTTGGTATCACCATCGCAGTGGCGATACGCGGCGTGTGGCGGTATTCCTGGAGGATGTAGGCTTGGCGGGGGCACGGAGGTCGACGCGCTCACACTTACGGATAGGCAATGCTATACCCGCCTGAGTGGTAGGTCAGAGTCGTCTGTTGCGGAAACGAGAAGAAACAGTGTCCATACGCATAAGGGCGGCAGTCCCGGAAGACGCCAGTTCCATCGCAAAGGTTCACGTGGATTCATGGCGAACGACTTATGCGGGCATTTTGCCAGCCGAATATCTAGCCGGCCTTTCGTATCGGGATAGAGAATCGGTTTGGAACAGGATCCTTTCGACGGAACGGCCTGCCGGGGGTAGTTTCGTCGCCGAAACTGATGGCGGCAATGTCATTGGCTTTGCCATATACGGACCCGAAAGAGAAGGCAACAGGACCTACCGAGGCGAACTATACGCCATCTACCTACTCGAAGACTATCAGCGAATGGGCATAGGGCGTCCGCTCATGTCAGCCGCGGCCCGGGGATTGCTGGCAGATGGATTCAGTTCGATGCTGCTGTGGGTCCTCGAGGACAACCATTCCGCCCGCAGATTCTACGAGTCCTTGGGAGGAGAACGAGTAGGGCAGAAGACCATCGCTATCGGCGGCGCGGATTTTACAGAGGTGTCTTACGGCTGGAAGGATATTTCCATCCTGACAGAAGAGTTTTTAGGCAGTCAATTCGGGAGGAAGAGATGATTGGGAAAGAACTGGAGATGGATGAAACTTCGCTCAAGATTCTGATGGAGAGCATATACGATGCGAACGACTGCCCCTGTTGCTGCCACTATGAGGAAGAGATAGAGTGCGTGAACGAGCATGGTAAAAGCGGATGCTGCGTAGTCTCAGAGTATGACGAGATTGACCGTTGCTGTGAGGATCCCGACTAATGAGGAGTTCATTTCCTAATCGTCTGATGAATATAGCTTGTCGAGTTCCTCCCTCTTCGGATCAAATGCCTTTCGGAATCGGGAGTATTGCTCCACTGCCCAAGCGTGAAGCTTATCGGAAGACTCTATAAGGTCGTAGAAGTTGAAGGGATAGTAGCTGACAATCCGGCATCCCCTTCCGGGGTACCATTCTCGGTCCCACTCCAATTCGTTACCCACCCGAGCTTCAATACGTTCCTTGTCTTTCTTAAGCAAGTCAAAGGCTTCGCGACACCATTCCAGGCTTCTCCCGGCGGGCTTTAATGTGTCCAACTGCAAGGCAAGGTAGAATCCGTTCTCGGAGTCAACCGTATAGTCGAACGCATATCGGACACCCTCGGTATAGTCAACGCTGAACCACCGATAGTTTTCGTCCCGTTGAATTTCCGTTTTCAGGCTCTCTTGTTCCAACTTGCGTTCGAGAGCTTGCCAGAATTCGCGACGTTCATTCCGAGATGCACGGCGAGGTCTTCCCCACCGCCAGTCATCTGGAGCTACGACCACCCGGAAGTGCGGAGCGGGCGGAGAGTTTTCGATATTCCAGGCCTCCGCGACTATCCCAAAGAACCTTGTCTGACTTCCGGATCTTTGATTCAACCATTTAAGCGTGAGCCAGTGTTCATCTTTGAATTCTTTAGCAATCCAGATAATCGTGTCGGCGTCTTTGCTGGCGGCGTAAAATAGCGTCCTGCCAAGATGGTCCCAGTCGCTACTTTCCAACTGATTCTCGATAATAACTGGACGACCAGTGTCTTTGTCCGTGGCCAAGATGTCAATTCTACCGGCCCCTACTTGGACTTCAGTATCTTTTACAGGGTCTCCCACCTTCAGCGCCATTCCCAACGTCATGCTGAGTTCGGCGATGTTCTCTGCCAACCACTTTGTGAAATTTTTGTCTTCGTAAGGCCACACTGTCCGCAGGGGTACTTTTCTTATTCTTGATAGGCTCTGGCCGGATGTCATGCTATCTATACTCTCTTTCACACAGAAGACTACAAGTTCGGACTAGACGCGCCGCTAGGTCGGCGTTCTTGCGAAAGTGTCAGTCTGCTGTCGCCGGTTGCTCACGCTTATCAATACGATGCTGCAACTCCTTGAGCAAGTTTTCCAGCGGCATATCTGAGAGGGAGTTCAGGCGAATGTCCGCCGAACCGAAGTCCATGTCCTCTGTCATCGGGTTTGGAACGACCACGCAGTAGAGACCGGCGGACTTCGCCGCCGCCAGTCCATTGGCCGAATCCTCGATTGCCAGAGCGTCCTGCGGATGTACTCCGAGACGGCGCGCGGCTGTCGCGTACAACTCAGGGTCTGGCTTGACGTTGGACACGTCCCCCTCGCTGAGTACGAACTCGAAATAGCGCAGCAGTCCGCGTCTTTCCAGGTGATCTACGGCCCAGCCGGGTCTCGAACTGGATGCCACCGCGAGTTTGAGTCCCATGCCTCTCGCCGCAATCAGATAGTCCTCGACACCGGGCAGGACGGGATTGCGCTCCACACGCTCCAGGTATCGGCTTCTCGTGCGCGGTCTGACTACCTCGCGCTCGATGCGCTGCCCGGATAATTCTTCCAGGAGTTGATAGATGTCGAAGTCCGCTCCACCAATCGAACCTTCAAACGCCTTCCTGTCCAGCTTCACGCCGTAGGAATCGAACATTTCACTCCATGAATCATGCAGGGGCGTCTCAGTGTCTATGATGAGTCCGTCGAAATCGAACACCAGGGCCTTAATCAAGTCTCGTCGTCTCCCACTGGGTTTCGGGCATGATACATAAAGGGCTGTACGCCGTGCGACCTCCGACTTTCGAACTGGGATTATCGCTCGGAGTGATAGTCTCAGTGAGTTTCCAGGCGCGGACTTTTCCATTAAGATGCGGGTGAGGTAGAGAGGAGAAACCAGCCGTGACGCTTCAATCCGACGCCCTCCGAGCCTGCTCCCGCCGAAGTTGCGTCTTCGGTCTAACCACCTGTCGCGCGGCCTGCTGTAGGGCGGGATGAAATCTCGTTCAGTTCATCCCGGGGCTTCGGACACGAAACCTGCCATTCCTAAACACCCCCAACATTCCGCGTTCCCATCGAATGTTCCTCGAGTTCAAGTCAGCGAGGTCTGCGATCACTGCCGAGGGAGGACGATTCCCCGGTCTCAAGCAGATGATGCCGTAATAAGGTTCCCCCTGGAGGACAGCAAGTTTTCCGAAGTCCGTGTCGTGAGTTAGCACGAAGCGGTTTTCGATGAGCGCTCGCGCAAGTATCGCAGAATCCGAAATATGAAGCCCTCTCTCTTCTTGGGCGTAGAGTACATCAACGCCTCTGTTACGTAGCCAGCGCACTGCTTGGGACGCGATGTTAATGTCTGCGAGAATTGGTGGAAGCAAATCCGATACAACTCAGCTCAGGATATTTTTCAGGAAATCTCAATCTGAGCCGATATATATGTCGTTTTCGAGTGCGCTTGCGGCATACGTAATGACATGAAGAACATCGTCTTTGGTGAGCAAGGGATGCGCCTCAACCACTTCGTCAGCGGTCATCCCTGCGCCGAGTAGACCTAGAATGTGAGCGACGCTGAGGCGGGTTCCCTCGACGATAGGTTTGCCGCCGAGTATCTCAGGGTCAGCGACTATTCTGCTATCAATGCGAATTTGCATGATGTACCTCGTCAGTTATGAATAACCGAAAGCCGCCGCTGATTTGGTCAAAAGCGGCGGCTTTCACTGTGAGATGATCTGTGAGCTAGACCTTTGCGCTGGCGGTTCCGACTATGACGACGGTGCCGTCTTCCTTCTCCATCCAGACGGCGGCGTTGGCGCGTCCGTCGGTCTCGTCGGTGATGACGGCCTTCGCGGTTACAACATCCTCGGGCCAGACGATGTTGGTGAACTTGATGTCCATCTTGCCGCCCTCGAACCAGCCTTTGCCGAAGTGCTTGTCCATCAGGTCGCCGACGTAGGACATAGTCATGCGCCCACCTACGACCACTTCCTCGAAGCCGAGCTCTTCGGCGGCGCGCTTGTCGGTGTGGTAGTTGGCGTTGCCGTGGAAGAAGGTGCCGCACATCTCAAGCGAGATGGGATGCGGGTCGCCTTCTACCAGGTCGCCCGCGGGGACCGCGAAGCGTCTCGCGCCGCCCTTCGCCTTCGGGTCGCGTAGCGCGACCTTGCCGGAGGACTGGCTGAGCAGGTAGCTCTGGTGGTGGTGGCCGACCGCCATCTTCTCGCCCTCCGGCGACCACAGGACCACCTCGGAGTTGACGAGGGTGCGGTTGCGGTGGTCGTATATGTCAACCACCCTTGAAGTGGCGGTGTACTCCTGGCCCGGGATGATGGGCGCGTTGAGTTCCCACGCTTGGCGCATCCAGAGGTTGCCGAAGCTGTTCTTGAACCCGCCGCCCGCGAACCCGCCGTCCACGGCTGTCACGGTCATAGAGGGAGCCACTGTCGTCTGGTAGGGATTGCCGGAGTACCAGTCGGCGTCTATCTCCAGCCCCTCGAAATAGTCATGCAGAAGGCCCTCGTCGGCTACGAATTCCCTGGAACCAAGGTCTTTGCCGATTCGTGCCTCTTCAGGGTCGTTGGATACGTAGGCCATCATATTCTCCTTTGTAGCCTTTATAGAATTACTCGTTCTTCCTGAAGTTCGGCTATGTCTTCCCAGTCGTAGCCGAGCATATCAATCAGTATGGTTTCGGTGTCCTCGCCGTGCGCGGGCGCCATCTTGCGGGTGGAGACGGGGTTCTCGGAGTAGGAGACCGGCGTCTGGAGCCACTCGGTTTTGCCCAGCGCGGGATGGTCGAAGTCTATCATGTAGCCGTTGCGCTTGACCTGCGGGTCGTCCCTGAGTTCGAGTGTTCGCTGCACCTTCTCGTAGATGAGGTCGCCCGCGTTCGCCAGCCGGTCTTCCCACTCGGAGCGTGCGCGAGTCTTGAAGACCTCGGCCATGCTCTCGATGACCAGTTCGCGGTTTTCGTACCTGGACTCGAGGGAGTTGAAGCGCTCGTCCTCCATCCATTCGAGCTTGTCCATGGCGCGGCACATGGCGGGCCAGTAGCGGTCGCCCTGGCTCATCGAGAAGGCAATCCACTCGCCGTCCGCGCACTCGTAGTAGTTCCAGAGAACGTTGCCCGCGCCCCGCCAGTCCTGACGCTGGAACTCCTGGCCCTGGATGAGCGAGATGCCGTTCTGCATTCCGCGCGTCCATATCATGCTGCCGAGGTGGGACACGTCCACGCGCTGGCCGTGTCCGTAGCGTTCGCGTGCGACTATCGCGCCGAGTATGCCGTAGCTGAGCATCATTCCCGCCGCCTGGTCGGCTATGCCGACGGCGTAGGGGGTGTTGTTGTCCGGGCCGGACCACCACATCGCGCCTGAGCGCGCTTCGCCGGTGAGCGCGAAAGCGGGCTTGGCGGAGTCGGGACCCTCCGGTCCGTAGCCGGACGCCGAGCCGTAGATGATGGTCGGGTTGACCTCTTTCAGGTCGTCGTAGCCGACGCCGAGCCGTTCGGCGACGCCCTTGCGGAAATTCTCGACGAACACGTCCGACTTGGCGGCCAGCTTTCGCATGACCTCGCGGCCCTTGGGGTTCTTGAGGTCGAGCGCGATGCCGTACTTGTTGCGGTTCATGCCCTCGAAGTAGGCGTTGACGCCCTCCGGCAGGTCGGACAGCACGCCGCCAACGCGCCCGAACTGTCGGCCGTGGTCGCCGTCCAGCGACTCCACCTTGATGACCTCCGCGCCCAGGTCGGCCAGCATCATGGTGGACACGGGGCCGAATTGCCACATCGTCCAGTCAATCACGCGGATGCCACTCAGAGGGCCGGCGGACGGGTGATGGTTAGCGTTGGCTCCGTTTGTAGTCATAGCTGGCCTCCGGGGGCTTGGGGTAATCGTCATTATAGTTCAGATTGGCGTTCTCAGCTATTTGCCGGATGGGGGATCCGGTTCGGGAACTTCGTAGCCGTCTTCGATATGTGTCTCTATCCAGAGGTGCTTCGCATCCTCGAGATTCTTCAGGGCCTCATCTGGATTGGCGCCGTCCGACATACATCCTGGCAGTTGGGGTATTTCTGCGAACCAGTATTCATCATCGTCGTCGGATTGACGGGACATCTCAACTGGGTATGCCAGACTCAGGTAGTATTCCAATTGAGGATTTTCTCGCGCCCTCCGAAGACGCCGATCCCGTGGCGGCATTCCAAGCTCCGTTAGTAGTCACTATCGGCCTTCGATGGATTAGGGGTATCGTCATTATAGTTCAGATCGGCGTTTGCCGCTATCTTAGGTCTGCACTCTCTCGATGCTCGGCGCGCATTGGAGCACCTTCATATATGTTGATTTATAATCTAGCGATCTATGCTGGTGACCCTAACAGGTGGCTGCTGGTGATGTGCTGGTGGGCGGTGCAGGTGAACTCTGACCTGCATTCAACCTGTATTTGCCTGAATTTAGCTTTGGAGAAAAAATTTCATGGGCGTGAAGATCGCTATTGATAATCTCTGGTTTATGCTTATCGGTCATTAGTTCTGTCCTCCATGCGCGCATTGTAGCATAGTGGGGAGGGGAGCGTGTAGGAATTTGGGAAACGGAGCAAGGGTCAGCAGCGTTCCCAAGATTCGCGCTCGGCCCGGAGGTATTCTTCTACGTCGGCGTCTTTGAAAAGGCGTTGGCCGGGTGTGTCTTTGATGATGTCCCACACCGAGCACCGCGCAGTCTTGTCGGCTGGCTCGTCTGCCGGGGGTTATGCGGATTTCGTTGTTGGATGGGTTTGGGATCGGTCATCGGTGGCCTGTGGATGGATTAGGATAGTGTTAGGTGTTCGGCATCATTGTTCAAGTCGCCACTCCTGACCAACTTTTCGATAATCGAATCTATATTGGTTCTAGTGTCTTTCGACACTCGCTTGAACCCCAACAGTCTCCCGGCTTCTTTGACTGCGCTCTCCCTATCTATCCCAAAGGAACGCTTTACCACCAGTTTGACCGATTCGGAAATCTCTTCCGGAGATATTAGGTCAATTTTCATGGACTTTGGGATGGCACTCCTATCGCGAATAGGTATTGGACGCTTCATACCCTTCAACCATAAGAATTTCCCTCTCTTAACTATCTTGTTGCTTCTTGCCACATTGGTTATGGCATGGTTGAGATTATTCTTCACCTTGCGTGTAGCTCTTACGTCAGCGGCGTCCGCTATTCGACGAATGATCTCATCCACATGAATCGGCCCCTCGACTCGGACTACATCCGTAATTGGCTTTTGCAGGGAGCGATATGAGACATCAGGAAACTGATATGTGAGATTCTTCAAGCGAATCTGCACCTGTTTGTATGGAACCGTTCCCAACTCAGCGTGTCCTTCCTCATGGTCAGCCCTCTCGATTTCCCTGTTGACTGTTTTGGATTTGGCTGTTGGACGGTCAACGGGCTGCAAAACCTTTGCCTGTTCGATAGCTTCAACGGCGCGTTTCAACTCTCGATCTTCGTTGAGAAACCAGTCTGTGCTCCAGATGCGATGTAGTTTCCACCCCAGCCCTATGAGAACTTGTTCCCTGATTTTGTCGCGGTCTCTGGCGGATATGGAACTGTGATAGGTTGCCCCGTCACACTCTATCCCTATCAGGTATCTTCCAGGACTCTTCGGGTCCACTATGGCTATGTCAATGAATTTGCCGCCGGACGCGACTTCTTCGTGTACCTCATATCCGCGTGAGCGTAATCTAGACGCGACTGCTCTCTGAAAAGGCGACTCAACTTCACGCCCGGATGGACTGGGCATATCCGAGGGCAAGATGCCAGATTCCGCGTATGCCAGGAATGTCTTGAAAGCCCTCACTCCAATCGAGCGCGTGGCCCCCAGATTGATGTCCTCGGAACTCAGGTTGGTGAACACATGGCAGCGCATCCTCGCGCGAGTGATGATTACGTTCAGACGCCTTTCCCCGCCATCACGGTTGAGAGGCCCGAAGTTCATAGCGATGTTTCCATTGGAGTCGCGTCCATATCCGACACTTATGAAGATTACGTCCCGCTCGTCACCCTGGACATTCTCCAGGTTCTTCACAAAGAACGGCTCCTCGGGGTGGTCGTTGAAGAACGATTCGCATGAATCATCCTCTCGCCTGAGCCTTTCCAACTCGTCCAGTATGGCGTTCATCTGTGCGGTACTGAACGCCGACACACCCAGCGTGAGGTTCGGAGTTTGTCGGGCGTGCCACATGACAGCCTCGGCGACTTCTCTAGCTTCCCCGCGATTCGTTCTACTGCCGCCACGGTCATACACAGTATCCGGTAGATGATGATACTGTAGCCCGACTTCCTTCTTGTCGGAATCTGGACTTGGGAAGACTACTAAGCCATTTTGGTAGAACTCACGGTTGGAAACAGCTATCAAGGACTCGTGCCTGCTCCGATAGTGCCATCTGAGCATTCTGGAAGGACATCCCGCCGCTCGCATCATGCCGAGAATGCTTTCTATATCTGTGGTGAAGTTGTCTTCATCCTCATCCTCGCCAGTTCCGGTAACCGAGTCGAAAAAACTAGTGGGCGGCAACTGTCGGTCATCACCTACCACCACAGCCTGGTCTGCGCGCATCAGAGCTCCCAACGCATCCGTGGGTCTTACCTGACTCGCCTCGTCGAATATGACAAGATCGAACTTGAGACTACCAGGTGCAAGATAAGTCGCTATTGACAGAGGACTCATCATAAATACCGGCTTTATGGCCTGTACCGCGTTTCCAGTTCTTGTCATAAGTTGCCTGATAGGAAGATGCCTGCTTTTCTTCTCGAACTCCCTTCTGAGTATCTGTATCTGGCCCGCGCCGCTGCCTTTGGGCAGTCCATCCCAGTGTGAGTAGGACACCCGCGCTCTGTTGTGGTCCAGAACGAGATTATCCATCCCTATGAACAGGTTTATGTTGGACTGCTGAGTCGAGCCATTGAAATTGCGTAGGTCTGGTCTTTCGTTGAATGCGCGGGACAAGATGCGTTCGTATCTAGTCAACTCAAAACATTCTGTGAGGCGTTCTGAGGCATCCGGCCATTCCTCTACCAGTTCTATAACTGCATGGAGTTCTTGCTCGGCGACAGCGTCTAGAGAAATGTTGGCTGCGGCGATGTCGCGGATGTCATCTGTGCAATCGAGCCATTCGTTCAGGATTCGCCCCTGTTCTGTGAATGGAAGCCCTGTCAGTCCACCCGCATGATTGAATCTCTGCGTGAAGTCCATTTCGAGGGACGTTTCAAGCGCTGTCATGCAGTCTAGGTATGTGCGCAACGCTTCTCTAACGTTCCTCAACAGATCTTGTATCCGCTTTTTGTCAGGTTGGCTGTCGAGAAGGTGGGTAATCTCTGGAGCTATCTTTCCACCATGGATGTCGTCATACAGTTCAAGCGACCAATCTACCATTTGAGAAATTTCTTCCCAGTTCGCGCGCTCGACTTGCCAACGCCGGAATATGGAAGCCGCAAGAGGAGAAAGGCTTTCTACTGTTTCCCGCAACTCGCGCTCCTCTATGATTGCGTCGGCAGTTTCCAACTGGCGTTCCAGTTCGGTTGGAAGGTCGGCGCGGCAGAGATCGGAAAGACGCTTTTTGGCGCGGCGGTGTCTCGGATATAAGAATTTCAGGAACTTTCGTCCTGTATCGGCCAAGTCATTTCTGATTTCTATGACATCGGCTTCCCATGCGTCCGGCGTGATTATGGAATCATACCGGGAATGCAAGTCATCCCATCTCAGTCCTGAATCTCTTAGATTTTCTACAGCATAGCGACGATTCTCCCATTCCAGCGCACTAAGTTTGACCCAACTGGTATCTGGAGAGTCCCCCGCACGTTTGGCAGTCGAGAGAAGTTTCGGAATAGGGGCAGCGCTTTTGGGCAAATCCAGACTCATGGCATTGGCAAGAGATTGGACCGCATTTATCAAGGATTCCATAGAGCGCTCAGTGTCATAAATCCCTTGGCGCAAGGATGCTACTTCATACGGCAAAATCACACGGAGTCCAGATCCCCAAAAGGGATGATCCTTAAGGATTCCAACCGGTCGAAGACTGTTTTGAAGATTCGAGACGACTCGGGACTTTTCATCGAAGTCCGAACGAGACCAGGAATCAATGCCTACGACGTCAGGACGAGGCAACAAGTTAGTGTCTTTTGCCATATCCTGAGTTCGCTTAAGCTCTCCGTAAGCGTCGAAAGGACTCACTCCCGTATTTCCAACAGGATCGTTCACCGCCTTGGCATATCGGTTCAATCCATCTCGGATGCGTTTGAGCGTGGCGAAATCATCTTCTATGCCTTCGATATTTGGTCTTCCCAACTCCAAAGTTCTCTTAAGCTCGTCGAGGACGATTCTTTTCGTAGTCTTGTGGCTATGAAGTTCTAGGCAGGCGTCCCCGACGTGAAGTTCGTCCAGCCTGCGCTTTACAACCTCCAGTGCAGCCATTTTCTCGGATACGAATAAAACCTTCTTTCCCTGGCCGATAGCCTCAGCGATGACATTAGTAATAGTCTGTGACTTGCCTGTCCCCGGCGGGCCCTGAATAACCAGGTTTCTGCCGCTGTTGGCATCAACTATCGCCAGAGACTGGGAAGAATCGGCGTCAACCACGTGATGCGCGTCTTGTGGCCTCAGGTAGTCGTCCAAGTAGTCATCTTCACTTATCCCAGGTTCGGGTTCTGAGAATCCATCTTCAAACAGGGCGCGTATGATTTCGCTTTCCAGGGGGCCGGAGCCAGGAGGCCAAATTTGGGAGTCCATGTCCCGATACATCAGAAACTTGGTGAACGTGAAGAAGCCCAGTACCACGCTGGTTGCATCAATAGACCACTCTTTCATACCTCTTATGCTACGCTTGACTTTGCGAAAATAAGATTTCAAGTCTATGCTTGCAGAATCTTCGTCTTCATCCAGCAATGGTATGTCTAGCCGGAAATCCGCTCTCGCCTTTTCGGCGAACGAGATGTTGGATACTAAGTCTTCGCCAGTGTAAGACACGGTGAAGCCGGAGTTGATATTTGCCCTGTCTAGTTGTACAGGAACGAACACAAGTGGAGCGCAGCGGTCTGTTTCACTACTTTCAGATTCACGCCATATCACCATTCCCAGCGCAATGAACAAAGTGTTGACGCCCTGCTCTTGGATTATTGTGTTGGAAGTCCGGTAAGTAGTTATAAGACGGCGTTGCAACTCGCCGGGAGTCGCAAGCGCGTGAAGAGGGAGAGTTGATCCTCTTCGTGGCGTAGGCGTAGGAATAGTATCTCCTTCATTATCTTCATCTTCAGGTACAAACGACACCTTCTTGCCATCACGAACGAGATTTCTGAAAACGCTTACTGGGTCCGCGTCTATGGTCTCGACTCCTCTGGCGCGTAGGGTGCGATAGTTCAGCAGAGGATTGCGGAGGCTGAGGTCAAGCAGATCTTTTCTGGAAGTTTCGATTTTTGAGAGGATAGACTCTGTTGTCATATCTTTTCCCACTCATCTATTTATTGAGAACAGAGGGGACACTTGTTGCATCCCCTCTGCTATGTGGAACGGGTCAGTTGGCTAATACTGTCTCGACTGCCTCGATCTTCCGCCCATGGCGGCGTAGGCCACGTCGGGGTCTATTACCACGTCGAGGAGGGCGGCTTTGCCGGAGCCGAAGGCGCGCTCGAGGGCGGGGCGTATCTCTTCAGGGTTGGTGACCCTTTCGCCGTAGCCGCCGAGTCCGTCCATTATCTTAGCGTAGTCGGTCTCCTGGGACAGGTATGTGCCGACGCCGCTCATTCCGCGACGCACAACGCCCTGGGTGGTCTGGTTCCAGGCGCCGTTGTTGCCCACGATGGAGACGATGGGCAGGTCGTGGCGGACGTAGCTCTCCACGTCGAAGCCGGTGAGTCCGAAGCCGCCGTCGCCATAGATGATGCAGACCTGCTTGCCGGGCCGCGCTAGCTGTGCCGCCGCCGCGAAGCCGGAGCCTGCGCCCAGGCAGCCGAACTGTCCCGGGTCCAGCCAGTGACCGGCCTCGTTGATGTTCAGAACTCGGGCGGCGAAGGTTACGATGTCGCCACCGTCGCCGATGACTGTCGCGTCGTAGTCCAGGAAGTCACGCACTTCGCGCACAAGGCGCATCGGGTGTATCGGGGTCTGGTCGCTGTTGAGCATCTCCTCGTCGGCGGCCTGGAGCGTCTTGTCCTCGGTCATCACCTCTTCGACCCAACCCTTGCCGGGCGACCTGTATCCCCTGGCGTTGAGTTCGTCCATTATCTGGCGCAGGACAGCCTTGGAGTTGCCGACTACCCCGACGTCAATGTCGCGGTTCTGGCCTATCTTGGAGCCGTCCATCATGATCTCGATGAGCTTCGGATTCTGCGGGAACATAGTGTCCGCGCCGTAGCCGAGCCTGAAGTCAATCGGCGTGCCGAGCAGGATCACGGTGTCGGAGTGAACGAGGCCGTAGCGCCGCCCAAGGCTGCCCAGGTTGGGGTGGTCGGACGGGATCGAGCCGCGCCCCATCGCGTTCAGGAACACGGGCGAGTCTATCATCTCGATGAACTCGCGCAACTCCTCAGCCGCGTCATTCCACCAGACGTCCGAGCCGGCGAGTATCATCGGCTTCTCGGTCTGCATCAGGATGTCGCAGACCTGGCTGATGTATTCGGGGTCGCCGTAAGCCTTGGCGTCGGTGCGGTAGGACTGCGGGTAGTTCACGCCGTCCTCGTCCGTCTGGCCGTTCACCACGTCAACCGGGATCTCCAGGTACACGGGGCCCGGGACGCCGGTGGTGGCGTGCCGGAAGGCGATGGACACGTAATCCGGGATACGCTCGACGCGCTTGACCTGCTCGGAGAACTTGGTGACCGGCTTTAGGAAGGTCGCCGAGTCGAAGTCCTGAAGTCCGCCGCGCAGGTGGTCGGTGATGCCCGCATTGCCGCCGATGAGTATCATCGGGCTTGGTGCCTGGAAGGCGTTCGCTATGCCGGTAACGGCGTCGGTAACGCCCGGTCCGGCGGTCACGATGGCGACGCCGGGCTTGCCTGTGACCTTCGCCCAACCTTCGGCGGCGTGAGCGGCCACCTGCTCATGCCGGAAGTCTATGATCTTGATTCCCTCGGCCACACAACCCTCGTAGAGGTTGTATATGTGGCCGCCGTTGAGGGTGAAGATGTAATCCACACCTTCGCGCTTCAATGCCTTGGCGAACAGTCGCCCGCCGTCAATCTCTGCCATTTCTTCTCCTATGGTGCTACTTGTATCCGGTAATCCGATTGTCGGTGGTTGATTCTACCCGATTTCGAGGAAGGGTGTACTATCATCCTGATAGAAGACCAGCAGGTCATCGTATCGCTCGCGGAGCAATGCAGCCGCCTCCGACGTCGGACCGTTGCCTGTGGTCAGCCGTATAACTTTTCGGAGGATGCCAGCGTACCTGGCTGAGGATTACGAAGTCCCTGTCTTTGGTGACAATGACATATCCTTGCGCCCTGGCGTATCGCCATATCACGAGGTCGGCTCTCCCTTGCAGGGTTAGATCTCGCGCGTGGATCGTTTGAGGATAGATGTCTCGCAACGCTGCCTTAAGAGTGAAAGACAAATTTTCATCGAAGAGGAGTGGAATCACCAGCGATACGCTACCCCTCTTGTCTTTCGGATTTTAGAGAAGGCGCGACAAGCCTTTATGTCTTCGGTGGTGAGTTCGGGAAAGTCGTGGATGACTTCAGCCTCCGTCATGCCCCCAGCTAAGTATCCCAGCACATCGTCAACGGTTATTCTCATGCCGCGAATGCAGGGTTGGCCCGACCGCTTACCTGGCTCTATCGTGATGATTTTTTTCACCAGAGCCGCGTCTTTCGCATCATTCGGTATGACTATGCCATGAAGACCTCGTGAGTAGCTGCCGTTCTCTATATAGCCTGGGATAGGATGCCCGAGCTCCTTCTGCGTCTCTACCCATAAGTCCATGGCGACCTGAACCGCACTCAGCGCGGCCTCGTAGGTGGGGCCGTCGGCGGCGCAGCCCGGAAGGTCGGGAACCTCTGCGATGAACGCCTCGTCTTCCTCGCTCCAGTACAGGATGATGTCGTATTTGTAAGTCATGGCATGTTGGTCCGTCCGCTGAATGTCCTTTACAGTATAACGCCCTTCTCCTGAAGCGACGCGATATCCTCCCAGCTATAATCCAGTTCATCTATTAGGATCTCCTCGGTGTGCTGGCCCAACTCCGGCGCTTCCCTGAAGATACCCGACGGCGTCTCGCTGTAGATGTTCGGGTGGTTGCACATCTTTATCGGGCCGATTGAGGGATGGTCGAACGTCGTGATGTAGTCGTTCGCTATCACCTGCGGGTCGTCAACCAGTTCGTCCACGGACTGCACTCTCGCGTAGATGAAGTCCCCCGTCGCGCGGAAGTGCACGTCCCACTCCGCCGAGGTCCGCGTCAGGAACTGCTTGTCCATAATCCGCACAAGCTCCTCGCGATTCTCCGACCTCGCCTCCATCGTGGCGTACTTCGGATGCTCGACTATCTCAGGCAGCCCCAGCGCGGTCATGAACGACTCCCAGTAGCGGTCCGGCTGCAGGTGCATGAGCTGAATCCAGCGCTCATCCTTGCACTTGTACAGGTTGGCGAGCACGTTCCAGGCCGACTTGCGGTCATACGCCCCGAACCGGTCGCCGCCCATTATCAGGCCCATCGTCATGCCCATGCCCTGCAGCCACATATTCGCGCTCAGGTGCGATGCGTCCACCTTCTGTCCGACGCCCTGCACGTGCCGAGCCACCAGCGCCGCCAGCACCCCCTGGCACAGCATGATAGCGCCCATCTGGTCGGAGACGCCCTGGGACACTCGCACCGGCTCATCAGCCCCGGCCGGCGTAGCCGACACCATCAGCCCGCCGCGCGCCTGTCCGCAGCCGTCGAATGACGGCAGCGCCGAGTCCGGCCCGTTCGGCCCGTAGCCCGTCGCCGACCCGTAAATGATCATCGGATTGATCTCTTTGAGCGTTTCGTAGCCGACGTCCAGCCGCTCCGCGACGCCCTGGCGGTAGTTCTCTACGAACACGTCCGCCGTCTCCACCAGTTTGTGGACTATCGCCTTGCCCTCCGGCGTCTTCAGGTTGACCGCGATGCCGCGCTTGTTGCGGTTGTTCGCCTCGAAGTAGGCGTTGCGGCCTCCGGGCAGGGTAGGGGCGAGCGTAGAGGCCCTCGCCACCGCGCGCCCGGCGTCCCCGTCCAGCGCCTCTATCTTGATTACGTCCGCCCCCATGTCGCCCATCATCGCCGCCGACATCGGGCCGAACTGCCACATCGTCCAGTCCAGCACTCTGATTCCCTTGAGCGGTCCGGTAACTCCATTTGCGCCATTCTCGTACACTTGCCACCTCCCCATGCGGGCTTCTTATTCGTGGAAGATTCTGGCGATTCTAACATACGGCTCGGGAGGCGGCAGGCTTTTCGTGGGACTTGGCGTGCTATACTACCCGCGCGCGATTCTCACATGGAGAAATCTGATGACCGCCATTGAGGAAGGTAGTGAAATTCGCCTCAGAGCCACGCTGTTCAGCCTGGAGTCAGCTTACGGCTCTGTAAAGCCCTCCGCGAACCCTGAAGACTTCACTGAGATTTCCAGAAACGCGAAGGACGCCAAGTCCGAGGATACTGTGCGGGAATTAAGATACGGTAGAGTGGGGAAGTCCAAAGAATAGGACCATGATACGACTCAAGCGGACCTTGAGTATTCGGGAGAAATCTATATGACGGACATAATCCCTGAGACGATAAGACTCTACCTGAACGGCGACATAGACCTCGACACGCTTGAGAACCGGGTCATCTCGCTTGCTTGGGACGATAGCTATGAGGACCAAGAACTCGTTGACCGGATAGCGTTCGAGTTGATCTACATCAAAGACGGCCTATCCGATGAGTCAATCTTCAGAACCCGCGTCGGCGAGATCGCGTGTCGAGTCGAGGCTGGTACAAAGGCTTTCTGAAGCTAAGGATTATGATTTCTCAGGATTCTTGATTTCCTTTGAAGCTCTCCCCGGCGGCTTGCTCGAGACAACATACTCCGGCATTTCTTTGGGCCCAGTTCCCTTGACAACAACCGCTCCGGGACGTCGCGTGTTTTTAGATGGCATTTTCATCCCCTTTGTCCAGTTGCCCGTTATTCATCAGTCACCGCCGATTACATCATATGCTGTTGTGGCATACCAACCCTCAGCTGCCTGACCGCTCGTTAGGGCCATCGGGTTGTAAAAGTATGTATATATCATAACCGATTCTGTCCTGGTCGCCACGATAAACTCGCAAGTCTCCCGATGTAGCCCTCCCGGCTCTATAATTAGCTCACTGATGTTACGCAGTAGAGAAGAAACTGATACTGTTGAATCATGAACAGAGAACTACTGGAACTGTATAGCGACTATCTGCTGAGTTCGTTCGGCGCGACGACCGCGACAGGTCTGTCGGCGATGCTCGATGGCGAAGTCAGCCACGACAGAGTAACACGATTTCTGTCCGGGGAGATCTACGACTCCAGAACCCTGTGGCGGCTGGTCAAGCCGATGGTTCGGAAGATGGAGGGTGATGACGGGGTACTGATATTCGACGACACCATAGTGGAAAAGCCCCATACCGACGAGAACGAGGTGGTCACCTGGCATTTCGACCACGCCAAGAATCGAAGCGTGAAGGGAATCAATCTTCTGAACTGCGTGTATCATGCCGACGGAGTGTCGCTGCCAGTGTCATACGAGATAATCCGAAAGCCGGTTGTGTTCACCGACAAAGACACAGGTCGTCCCAAGCGCAGAAGCGAGGTAAGTAAGAACGAGTTGATGCGTGGGATGTTGAGAGTCTGTGAGAACAATGGTCTTAAGTATCGCTACGTGCTGGCGGACAGTTGGTTTTCGTCCAAGGAGAACATGAACTTCATACGGGGAGAACTGGGCAGACACTTCGTAATCGCCATAAAGAGCAACAGGACGGTGGCATTGAGCTATGAGGAGAAACTGAAGGGGAGGTTCAAGCGGATAGACACACTGGATATGCCGGAAGGCGAGGCTGTGCGCGGCTGGCTGAGAGGAGTGGACTTTGAGGTTCTGCTTGTTCGCCAGGTCTTCAGGAACGGAGACGGAAGCTCAGGCACGCTGTATCTGGCGTCAAGTGAGTTGGACGCTTCAGGACAGGCCATCTGCGCGATCTACCAGAGACGGTGGAAAGTGGAGACGTTTCACAAGACACTCAAGTCCAACACCGCGCTCGCCAAGTCGCCTACGAAGACAGTTCGGACCCAGAGCAACCACTGTTTCATGTCCATCTACTCGGCATCTCGCCTGGAATGGCTGAGCGTGAAGCGTCAAATGAATCACTTTGCGCTGAGAACTCAGATATATCTCAAGGCCGTTCGACATGCCTTTGATCAACTCCAACTCCTCAAGGCTGCGTAACATCAGTTAGCTCATTCTCCAACCACTCTCGCTCGATTAGGTTCAGGATAGGCCATTGTAGAGATGTGCGATCCCTATTTACGAACACCTCCGTGTATAAACGTTCTACATCTTCGTCGGTCGTCGGAGCTATCGCCTGCAGCGAAAAGAAGGCTTCACGCAACTCCACCTTCACCCGCGAGCTATTATGCAAAGTCGCCGTCACCTCGATATGAACGTAGCTGTCCCCGATGAACCTGTGCGAAACTTCGTGCGAAATAGTCAGATGCGGCTCGAACGTCCTGAATATCTGCAATCTCCAGTAGGCGAACATCCCGCCGACGAAGATGACGGTGACCGCTCCGACAGCTTGAAACATCCTGGCCGAGTCGCTGTAACTCATACCTAGCCATCCGACCATCCCCCATATCGCCAATGCCGATACAGCTACCATGAACAGCGCAGCCCCGGCAAGAGCCCCAACATTCTTCCAGAGTTCTTTGCCCACTCTATTTCCCTGTCAGCCTTCCCCTATCTAATTTTCCTCTAATTTCCAGAATGCGGTACAATTGACCCAATTCCGTATCGGATGCGGCTACGCTCACTGGCTGTGTAGGAGGGACTGGCATGAGCGACATAATCCTTGAGACGATAGAGCTTTACTTGTCTGGCGACATTGATCTCGATTCGCTTGAGTACCGGGTCATCACGCTCACCTGGGACGACAAGTCCATAGACCAAGACCTCATTGCCCGGATCGCGGTCGAGCTAGTGTACATCAAGGACGGCGTATCCGACGAAGCGCTATTCAGAACGCGCGTCGCCGAAATAGCCAGCCGAGTCCCGGCCGCGGTCGCCGACTGAGCAAGTGGTATAATGAACCCAAAGACCAATATGCTCAAGCCGCATGACAGAGGAGCGCGAAACCCATGACCATGCTCGAAGAACGAGTCAGTTCCATCGAAGGAGCTTACGAACACCTCGCCACCAAAGCGGATGTTCAGGAACTGCGCGGCGACATGAACGCGGCGGTCGAAGGCTTGCGCGGCGACATGAACACCGCGATTGAAAGACTGCGCGGCGACCTCAGAACCGAAATCCGCGCATCAGAAGCGCGAAAGATCAAGTGGATAGCCGCGATAATGTTTGGCAACATGGTTGCCAACATAGCTGCCATAGCCGCGCTGCTACATCTGTTCCTCTAGCCTGTAATCCCAGGACAGCCAGAGTATCCTTCGTCAACTTGATGAAATACTTGTCGCGACTCAAGATTTCTGGGATGGCCTACTCCGTTCGTTGGTAAGTGTGCTTCCCGGCGGCTTGCCTGAGTTGTCCGCATTAGGAGGCGCTTTCCTGGGACCCGTGCCCCTTATGATAACCCGGTGATTCGAGCTACTCTCGGACTCGCTTCCACCTTCCGCATCATCGGTGCGCGTGGAGTCGGGCCACTTTCCGCCCGGCGGCTTGCGCCCTCTCCACAAACTGGGCGGGGCTATCCTTGGAGCCATGTTTGCCTTTAGCCCCGAACTGTGTCTGTCGCGAGATAGCATTTGTCGAACCTCCAAAATAGATACTGTCTCAGTCAGGCTTGATTATATCATAGACGGTGATAGCGCCCCATCCCTCAGGAATCTGAGAGGATTGAGGGAATTCCGTATTATAGAAATACGTGTATATGATTACCGACTCGGTATCAGATGACACTATAAATTCCTGAGTTTCCTGAAGCGATCCACCCGGTTCTACTATTAAGGCCATTTCATTCCAAGTACGCGGGACTTGACTCAGAATAGGCCATTGAATATCTTCATATTCTTCATCTATAAACGCTTGGGCGTAGATCCGTTCGACTTCATCATCCGACACTGGCGATACTTGCTGTAACCGGAAGAACCCCTCGCGCAACTCTATCTTCACCCGCGAGCTATTATACAAATTCGCCGTGACCGCGATATGAACATAGCTGCCTCCAACAAACCTGTGTGAGACCTCGTGCGTGATAGTCAGGTGCGGCTCGAGGTCCCTGAATAGCTGGAGCTTATAATAGGCGAAGATTCCGCCCGCGACGATAGCCACCGCCGTCACCGACGACTGGACGATAGCCGCAATGTCCTTGAATCTGCCCGCGCCGGACAGACTCACATTCAGCAGTGCGAACGCGACAGCCAGCGCGACGACGACCGCGCTTACTATCAGCGCCCCACGCCGCGCCTGGCCCCGCGGCCAAAGGATTCTTCCCAGTCTGTCCATGACTATTGTGGGTTGCGAGCGATGAAATGGCGAACGCTGTCTATCATCAGAACCACCTGCTGGCTGTCATATTCATCATACTTTCCATGAGCAGCGTTGTTGCGCAGGTCCAGACAAAAGGTAATGTTCTTTTGCTGGTTCACATTGTAAACCCCTGCTCTAGCCAGATTCACATTCATCTCATCTGCGCTAACGGGACGTTTCCCAGACTTTACCTGTCTTTCTATGTCCATACCTTGATTTAGACACAGTTGCCTTAGATGAGATTCCAATGAACTTCCGGCAATGACAGCAGCAGCGTCCTTATAACCCTCATCCGAAAGATGTTTTGCCATCTCAAGGAAATCATCAAAGACTTCACCGCGGACTATTGTCCCAAATCTGTGAATAAATCCACTATCCATATCTTTGTACAAAGCCCGAATAACGGCAATCAGGTATTCTAATTTTCTTTCATCATGCCAGTAGTTGGTGTTTAAGGTGTCCATCGCACGCTCATAGTAAACAGAGGTGGGATCAGCTATTCGGTATATCGCTGCAAGACTTCGGGTCAGGTATTCCTCTACTTCTCCCCGCGAAATTTCCCAATCATCATTAACAGATGCTTCATAATCATCAGCAAGAGTCTTCAACTGGCTTTTGAATTCCTCGTGTAACTCTACCATGACTGTTCAACGCCTCCGTGTTTATACGATTGTGTTCATTGGAATCAGAATCCTGTGCGAAATTTCTACCTATCCCAAATAAGCTAGCAACAGATTATCGGTTCTGTCAATAGACTGCGAGGCCAATCCTGAACATCCTGCCCATCCCCCAAATCACAGTTCAGACAAGCAACCTCCCCACCACCCCCTCCACCTCCCGCCCCGCATCCGACCCCCGCAGCCACGACCGCAGCTCACGCCGGGCTATCGTCACCGTCACCCGCTCCCGCTCCTCGTACAACTCCGACAGCCGCGCTGCCGCTCCCTCCGACGCCTTCCGGCCCGCATCCGAGATGCTGGTGTGCAGGTTGTTGTTAGTGTCGTATTCGGGTATCGGGAGTTTCCATAGGTGTTTGTGCAAGTGGCGCGCTCCAAATTGGCCCTTGGGCATGAGATTCGCTACTGCTTCATATAAGGATTGGCTGTTTATTATCGCAAGAAGATAGTGGGCTTCTTGAATGCTTTCGCAGGTAATCCAATACAGAATATGATCTACAATGACACTATCATCCTGAAGTAGTGTTGCCGTTGGCGTACCGGAAGCTGTGTACACCACTCGAAACGGTCGATCTTTCGGGTCTTTCATCCACTCAAACTGAGATGATAGTTTGTGTATGTAGTCTAAATTTTCCATCAGATTCAGCCTGTTCGCCCGCGCCTTGTTTTCTTCCCAGAGTCGGCTGATGGTCTGCCAGCGCTGGCGCATACGCCTGTCCAGTCCGCCCATGCGTATCCCGCCTACTCCCTCGGCGCCAGTTGGTATTGAGTCCTCGCCGCGTCGTACAGGTAAGATGGCCTTGAGAGGTGGCAGGGTGGCGTATGGCACGACCGTCTCCCCCAGGTGAATGTCATAGACGTGGCTGGACTCTATCGTCTGCTCGCTGATGTCGTTCAGGTCGAGCGTCTTCCAGGGCGCTTTGTCCTGCGAGCCACGGCGCGGATTCACCGTGATAGTCTGTCCGGCCTGGATCACCGCCCTGTTCTCTGTTTCATTCACGAAGAACAGGCAGCGCGGCACGATTGACGCGCCCTGACGAGAGTAGCCCGCGTATGGCGACTCCCCGATCTTCGACGTATCGGTTATCCCGGCGCGAGTCCGCCGCACACCGGACGAACCCGCCTCCCCAATCCAGCGTTCCACGCCGCCCGACAGCGCGACCGCGCCGCCGGCCTCGCCTGTTCGCCTTGCGAATACCACGCACGACGGCACCGGAAAGAACGTGTTAGGCTCCAGGCGTTCCAGGTCCCACGCGCTCTTCACCCCGAAGTCCACGCTCAGAGTGCGAAGTTGCTGCCTGGCGTTCCACCGTCCCGTCCGCCACTTGCGGTACTGCCCCGTCTGCAACGCGCTGTGCGGCATCACCATCCCGATCACGCCGATGTCCTTCAGATACAGGTCAACGCTCCGCGCGAAGAACAGCCCCGCCACGTCCTGGTGGGTCGCGTACCTGCCGCCCACCCAGATGTCGTACACGTTCCTGCTCTGTCGCTCAAGCTCAGTTCTCAGCGTACTCGCCGTCTGGTTGTAGTTCAGCCAGGGCGGGTTGCCGATGATGACGTCCACCTTCGCGCGGCTCAGCGCGACCGGACGCACCAGGTTGCGCGTGTAGTACGCCCAGATGTGGTCGCGCCCCTCCGAGTGCAGCCTCTGCATCGTGCCGATTGTCTGGCTCAGGATTTCCCGCTCCCGGTCGTCGCCTATGCCGTTGTCGTCCAGAGCGATGTACGGGTCGTCGCCCCGCTCTATCGCGTCCGCCACGTCGCCCATCAGCGAGTCGAAGTCGTTCGCGCGCTCCACCAGGCTCACCGGGAATGCCAGCGTCGAGTTCCGCTCGTCCCCCACCTCTATCGTCACCTCGTGCTCCGCGAACATATCCCCCGCGCGGAAGCGCAGTTGCAGCGCGTCGCCCAGGTAGATAGGCGCGGATATGGAGACACTCGGCGCGTCCTGTATCGCCGTCCGGGCCGCCAGCGCCCAGGAGGCGCGCGCCAGGTGAACGGCCACAGGGTGAACGTCTATGCCGATGACCGAGTCGCGCAGCTTGTCGAAGACCTCCTCCGACCGCAGACCGCTCTTCCGCGCCGACTCTATCACCCGCCTCACCGCTTCCACGATGAACGTTCCCGACCCGCACGCCGGGTCCAGCACTCGCTGGTTCAGCGGGTCTGCGACCAGTTCCTCCACCATCGCCCGCGCCAGCCAGTCCGGCGTGTAGTATTCGCCAAGCTGCCGCCGTTCGTCCGCCGGTATCACGCTCTCGTACAGGATCGGCGCGATGTCCGCCGGCGCGCTCTTCCAGTCGAACCGCGCCACCCGCCGCGCGATGGCCCTCAGAAGCGGCAGCCCGCCCACCTCCGACGGCCAGGCGAAGAAGTCCGACTCCACCACGCCCTGCAAGCCCGTCGCGTTCTGAAGCTCCCGCCCCTTGAGCAGGTCTTCGGGGTCCGTCTCCGCCAGCCGCGTTATGTCCACCCCGAACGACGCCTGCACCACCATCCCGATCACCGTCGTGAGATAGGTGTGCCGGATGAACAGGTCGTCCGCGTCCTGTTGGCTGTCCGCTATCTCGCCGAGCGCGGCCCTGAGCAGGTCGCGCCACAACCTGCGCTTCACCCTGATAGTCTCCATGTCCACGTATCGGTCGTACAGCTCTCGCAGCCGCGTTATGTCCCTGTTGTAGTGGGCGCTCTCAGGCCCGAAACTCGCCTCCACTATTCCGCGGTCGACCGGCGCGTCCTCTCTGGACTCCAGCGCCCTGTCCCGCAGCCACTCGAACAGCGGCAGCCAGCCCTCCGCCGACTCCAGCGTAAAGGCGTAGGGATACACCGTTCGCGGCTCCCCCGCGCCCGGCCAGCGCAGCAGCCACCGCCGACCGTCCGTCAGTATGCCCATGCGGACGCCCCGGCCCGCGCGCTCCGACTCCGCGAGATAGTCGTCCAGTTGACGCACGTACTCAGGGTTCGGCTCGAATCCCTGCGCCGTTCCGATGCGCCGCTTCACCTCGATGAACGTATCCAGCGCGGTCAGGTCAACCGCCCGCCGCGACCCGTCCGACGGCGGGTTCTCCTCCACCATCTCATCCGCCCGCGCCAGCCCGGTCAGTATCAGAAAGTCCCGAACCGCGCTCGTGATATTCGCCTCCGCCTCGAAATTGTCGTACAGCCGCAGAATCCGCTCCGCCGCCCGCGCGTACTCAGGATTCTCGATGTCCAGATGCGTAACCATAGCCATACCCCCTAATCAATCAAGTCCCCCAATCCTACACCAAAAATCCCTTCCCCCTTGATGGGGGAAGGCTAGGATGGGGGTGAAACCTCGACTACAATTCAGTCATTCCCACGTCCCTCACCGTCATTCCCGCGTCCCTCACCGTCATTCCCGCGAAAGCGGGAATCCACTCGCCGACCCTGCGTCATACAACCCCAGCCCCCCAATTCTCATGCTATACTCAAAGCAACATCACACCCTGGGAGACCTCCATGACAATCTCCGCCGCGACATTCGACAGAGAAGCCATGCGCGAGATAGTCAGAGACGAAATTGACCTGCTCCGCAGCGAACTCCGAGAACATTACGCCACAAAAGCCGACCTGTCCGATCTGAAAGCCGACATGAAAGGAACACTGATCCAGGTAGGCATAGGACTCGCCGGACTCCAGCTTCTCGGTCTCGGAGCCGTCGCCGCCATCATCAGGTTCCTCGGCTAGAACCCCAACCCAACCAGGACAGCCTAATCCAGCGACAAAGGAGCTGCCATGATAGAACCCGTAGAGTCCGAGCGCGAACGCCGCCGCCGTCTGAAAGAAGCCACAGACCACATTGCCGCAACGCGGCCAGGCTTCAGTGCGTCCGACAATCTATCCCGCGAAGAACTGCACGACCGCGCCGCCGCCCGATCCGCAGCGGAAGACGCTAAGCGCGAACGCCGCCGCAGGCTTATGGACAAAGTCATAGCCGACATTACCGCCAACGGGGGCGGTTTGCGAATGGAGAATAACCTGTCGCGCGAAGAACTATACGACCGCGATGCGGCGCGAACTGCTGCGGAAGAAGCCAAGCGCCAACAATCCCGCGGTACCTGAAGCAAGCGGATTGTCTCGAACTGCGTATGACCGACAATTCTGAATCATCGAGAAGAACTATACGACTCCGATGCGTTTTGTTGATACGAATGTGCTGATATACGCTGTAAGTTCCCTGAGTGAGAACGCGGCCAAGCGGCGGCTCTCTCGTGATTTGCTGGATGAAGAAGACTATTCCATATCCGTTCAGGTACTTCAGGAATTCTACTATCAGGCGACGCACCCAAGCCGCCCGGACGCTATCTCTCACAGCGAAGCCCTGCAATTCATAGAATCCCTGGGAGACATTCCAGTTCAGCCTATGACCGTCGAAATTTTCACCCAAGCCGTCGAGATCAGCCGACGCTTCCAGTTGTCATACTGGGATGGCGCCATTCTCGCCGCCGCCCGCGCAATGGGATGCGACGCCGTGTACTCCGAAGACATGAGCGATCAGCAGGACTACAACGGCCTGCGAGTCATAAACCCATTCGCTTGAAAAGCGACGAAAATTCACAACCCGGAGGTCTCGCCACATAGTGACCACAGCCCGGCTAATGACTGCCGAAGAACTGCTCAACTTGCCCGACGACGGCTTCCGCGCCGAACTCGACGACATCGTTCCCGGCTGGCGTATGCCCATCCAGGACATATTCGAGTAGAGATCGGATTTGCTATACAACCACGACCGCAATGCGCTAAAATATACCCATGAAGAACACAATTTCTAACACTGCTGATATAAACAGGAAATTATGCAAATGAAAAACCGAAGACCCGAAAAAATTCCCTCGTAGCTAATGCAGGTGAATTGCAGGTGGGTAACAGGTGACTTTTCACCTGTTCGGTCACCAGTTGACCCACCAGAAGCCACCTGTGGCTTTATAAAGTGATATAAATGACAACCAGAATATCCATAATCTCCGATACCCACTTCAATCGCTGGGACGAGGTGCATCCACGAATCAAGGAAGCCGTAAGGGACGCAGACATCGCGATACACTGCGGCGACATCGTCAGGCAGGACGTCGTTGACGGGATGAGACGCGAGGCCAAACGCGCGGTCATAGTTCACGGCAACTCCGACCCTCCCGACCTGAGACAGTCGCTTCCGTACACGGAGGTCATCGAGGTCGAGGGAGTCAGGCTCGGAGTCACCCACCCCGCATGGGGCGGCCCGGAATTTCCGCTGGAAGAGCTGCTTCCCGACTTCCCTGACCCGGTGGACGCTATTCTCTTCGGACACTTACATGAGACAATCAACGAAACGCGGGACGGGGTACTGTTTCTCAACCCTGGCCAGGCGTACAAGTCATTCATGGTGCCGGCCACCATTGCCACGCTTACCGTGTCCGAAGGAAACATGACCGCCGAGATAGTAGTGATCGAGGAATGACCGCTGCCAAAACTCAACGCCGCATCTCGTCACTACCGTATTACCCACCGTCATTTGTAGGTTGAAGAAGTCCCCTCTCCCAGAGGGAGAGGGCTAGGGTGAGGGTGATTCCTCAACTACAATTCAGCCATTCCCGCATACCCCACTCGTCATTCCCGCGAAAGCGGGAATCCAGGGGCGGGGGTAGGTTGCTACATGGTAAAACTAACTGGACGTCGTACTATCTACGTCGAATTGGTATGAGGACCGACAATGAACAAAGGAGCCAGATCCACCAGAAACGACAGGAAGAAAGGCGTGGGACGCAACTACTGGATGTTCGTCGAATCGCCTGAGAACTTCGAGATCATCAAAGAGATGGGGTTGACCCTCTTCGGAATGGGGCCCAAGTATCGCCGCAGGGTCGAGCGCATGTCGCCCAACGACAGAGTGCTGTTCTACGTGAAAGGCATACGAAAGTGGCCCGCCACCGCCACAATCGCGTCGCACGGATTCGAAGACGATTCACCCGTATTCAAGCCGATGACGCGCGGAGAAAAGTTCAATCACCGGGTCAAGCTCGCGCCGGACATAGTATTGGAAGAGCCGGACTACATAGACGCGATGCTGCTTGCTCCCAGGCTCGAATACCTGAAGCGCTGGGCGCCCGAGGACTGGCCACTCGCCTTCTTCGACCGGCTGCATCTCCTACCACAGAAAGACTTCAGGCTGATCGAAGCCGAGATGGAGCGCATCACCAAGCCCCGAGACTGACTTTGCGTCGTAGAGCTCTAGGGACGGGATCAACGCCCAGGGCCTTTGCAAAGTTGCAGTTCGTGGCTTATAGATCCGCTTTCGTCATTCCCGCGAAGGGAGACCTTTGCACAACCACCGTCATTCCCGCGAAGGCGGGAATCCAGGGGTGGGGGGGTGGCACGTCCAGCTATGAATTCTGAGAATGTATCACCCATTCAGTCCTTCAAATCGAGACAGATCGAGGTTACGCAAAGGTCTCCGAAGGCGGGAACCCCGAAGGGCTCGCCGTTAGGCAATCCAGTGGGGAGGTGCGGTCACATCCTGGACAGTGGCGACTATGAAAAGGCCGGGATCACCGCCAAACCTGCCGGTTGGCGAGTTCCTCGTCATAGACGCTGAAGGCCGCTTCCACGAACTCCTTCGGAAGATCGGACGAATCCGAGATCTCCGCGAGCTCCAGCAGCCGCGCATACGACGTAATCACCGGAAGCGTCGCCGCTACGACGGGCGACGCCAGCGCGAACTTGATCGCCCAGGCGCTCACGTCCCCCCCGAACACTCGCAGCGCGCTGACCAGGGTGTTCCTGCCGTACTCGCGCTGCTCGTAAACCGTCTTCCTGAAGTTCTGGGCAGGATCGGCCGGCTGCTCCTCTGGTGGTCTTTCCAGCGCCCCGGAAGCGGAAGGATCATACGCGAGTAAGGCGCACGTCGTTCCCTGCGCTCGCGCGATGAGATTCCGGCCGGGCTGCTGCTTCAGCAAGCCGAATTCCGCCTGAAGCGATGACACCGAGCGCACGTCAATAGCGCCCTCGCCAGCCTCCTCGGATTCGGGCTTCTCGTCGAGAGCGACGCCGTAGTACCGTATCTTCCCCTCGACGACCAGATCGTCGAGTAGCCCGAATAGCTCGTCATCCTCGATTTGGTCGGGGCCGGGGTGATGAAGCTGGAACAGGTCTATGTAGTCCGTGTCCAGCCGTCGAAGGCTCCGCTCGCAGGCATACTGGATGAACCCGGGCGTCCATCGCTGCGACTGGCCGCGCTCGTCGGGATCAATGACGGGTCGGTAGAAGTCGTACCCCGCCTTGGTCGCTATGACAATATCGTGCCTGTTCCGTCCCAACGCTTTGGCCAGGATCTGTTCGCCGTAGCCTTCCGTGTATGAGTCGGCGGTATCGAAGAACGTGAAACCCATGTCGAAGGCACGGCTGAGGACGTTGATGGTGTCCTGCTCTGTAACGTGGCCATAGTCGTTGGTTGCCAGCGGTCGCAGCGGCACGCCTATCTCGGAGACGGTCAGTTCAGTATCGGCGAGTTGACGATAGTTCATGCTAAGTAGAAGACCGCATTGCTGGAGTCCGTGACAAGGGTGTTTTCGGTCGCCTAGGCTACCGCGACAGCCCGGTGGAGCGCATGTCTGATCCTGTCCGCCCGACGCTCGTATTCAGCATCGCTAAGGACCGGTGTCATGTCGCCGAGTGATACGTCTCTGCCAAGTTCTACCCAGGACTTGCACCCGGAGTATTCGGGCAGGATGGGGAGTGATCGGGTCTGTTGGAGTTCGTACACGCGCAACAAGGCGACCGTGAGGGGTTGCTTGGGACGCCAGTGCAGACGCTTGTGCGCGTAGTCGTCGGTCCAGATGTGGAAGTCCGAGATCCTGTCCAGGTCGGACTCGTCTCTCAGTTCGAACTTGTCCGTAACTTGGCAGAAGTAAGTGAAGTCAACCGATTCGCCGGAATCGCTGTCATCGTAGGTATCGCTAAGTGTGTCGTGGAACTCGGATTTGATTAGCTCCGCCTTCTGGTGCTCGTAGGTTGGAAACAGGAGAAATTCGGGGTGGACGAAGCGAAAGTCCCTGTCCTCGCGATGTATCCCGCCCTTCCTGAGCGCGAGAATCTGCTCTCCTTGCCCTAGAGTCTCTACCGCTACGGCCCATTCTTTGAGAGCTATGTCTGAAACGGAAGGCAGAGGCATTATCTCGCTCCTTGCATCGCAGGATTTCGGCTGGTTTCATTCTAAGTTGAAATGCAGGGGCAATTATAACACAGCATGTGAGTCCCTACATTCGTAACTAGATACGGCTTGCCATGTCCAGACACGATGCTACAATCAGCACATCCGACTATGAGAACTGATTTGGGAGGCACTGTATGAGACTCGAAGGTAAAGTTGCGCTGATTTCGGGCGGATCACGCGGGCAGGGAGCGACCGAGGCGGAACTCTTCGTCGAAGAGGGGGCAAAGGTCGTAATTGCCGACATACTCGAGCCCGAGGGAAACGCGGTCGCCGCGCAAATACGAGAGGGCGGCGGCGATGCCTCCTTTATCAGGCTGGATGTTACCAGCGAAGACGATTGGCGCGACGCGGTCGAGTTCACCCTGAACACCTACGGAAGACTCGACATACTGATTAACAATGCCGCAATCTACAAGCGCACTCCCATAGTTCAGACCGAACTGGACGAGTGGAACCAGATCATGGATATCAACAGCACCGGCGTGTTCCTGGGAACCAAGCACGCGGTCCCGGCGATGCAGAAGTCGGGAGGTGGATCAATCATCAATATATCGTCAACCGCTGGACTGGTAGGGAGTGACAGGGGCAGCGCCTACGGGGCGTCCAAGGGCAGCGTTCGACTGTTCACAAAGTACACAGCCATTCAGCACGCGGGGGATGGCATACGCGCGAACTCAATTCATCCCGGGCCGATTGACACCGACATGATAGCGGACAACATCGCTACGCCAGAGGGCAGGGCGCAATCGGAGGCGCGTGTGCCGCTCGGACGTATCGGCACCGTGATGGACGTGGCCTATGGCGCGCTGTTCCTGGCGTCGGACGAGTCTTCCTTTATGACCGGCGCAGAGCTTGTCATTGACGGCGGGGTTACCGCGAGGTAGTTTATTGACTCCCGACCAGATTGATGGGCACCAGGGCCGGGGCAGAGTTGAGCAACTCCTACCGAGCGAGCGTACTGATGCCGCCCTCGCCGAGCGGTTCAGGGTGTTCGCGCGGGAAGAGTGTTCCGGGATGTCCGGCCTGAACGTCATGTCGCCGACGTATGAGGCTCTCTCCCTTGCAATTGCCGATAATCCCAGCCTGCTTGCGCTCGCTCGTGAATGTATGGTCGGACAGCCGATACCGAACCTGCTCTTCGCTGCCGTGAAGCGCCTCGTGGATGCTAGACAATGCGAGGAACTAGCGGGACGCTATGCTCACATAGGAGAGGGCGGTATTCCCGGATGCGGATTGTCGGAGTCATTCGCTGAATTCTGCGCCAGGTACGACTCTGAGATTGTGGACCTCGTCAGGACGCGCAGAGTGCAGACCAACGAGATAAGGAGGTGTTCGTACCTTATGCCGGCATTCGGGTCGGTCTTCTGTCATGCTGGTGGGACGCCTCTCGCTTTGATAGACGTGGGTGCGAGCGCGGGACTGAATCTTCTGTGGGATAGCTACCAGTACCGATATTCGGATGGATCGGTGTTTGGGCCCTCAAACTCTGAGGTCGTTATAGAGTGCGAACTGAGGAACGAAATGCCGGATATTCCCAGAGGGTTGCCGAATGTCGCTTTCAGGAGGGGAGTGGACCTGAACCCCGTTGACCTCGGCGATGACGAGCAGTTCCTGTGGATGATGGCGCTGGTGTGGCCCGATCATCCAGACAGAGCCGCATTGCTGCGAGCGGCCCGGCGAACCTGGCTGAACGATCCGCCGTGCGTCGAACGTGGTGACGCGCTGGAAGTCCTTCCACGGGTCCTGGCTGAGGTCCCGCACGACACAACGCTCTGCGTATTTCACTGCCATACACTGAACCAGTTTCCTTCGGAGGCTCGGAATGCGTTCTATGCGATACTGGACAGGGAATCATTGGAAAGGCCCGTCTATCATGTATCCTCCGAGGGCGAGTATATGCGAGTCAATAGGATTGTGGACGGAGTTGCTGATACAATACTTTTGGCAAGAAGAAACGCGCACGGCCGCTGGATCGAGTGGCTGAACATTCAGAGTCGAGAGACCAACTGATGAACACTTATCGTTACGAAGTGGATTTAGAGGTAAATGGGGAGACCCATGCCCTCGAGATTGACGGCAGATGGACGCTTCTTCGCGTACTGCGGGATGTTCTGGGATTGACCGGCACAAAGCGAGGGTGCGACCTGGGAGAGTGCGGCGCGTGTACCGTACTTCTGGATGGGGAGCCGGTCAACTCGTGTATGACGCTGGCCGCAATGTGCGACGGCGCCAGCGTTTCCACCGTGGAGTCGCTCGGGTCGTCGGAGGAACTGAACTCGCTTCAGCGGGCATTCCTCGAAAACGACGGCGGGCAGTGCGGCTTCTGTACACCGGGGTTCGTGATGAGCGCGACCGCGCTGCTGAATTCCAATCCCAATCCCTCAGACGATGAGATCCGGTATGCGCTCGCAGGGAATATATGCCGTTGCAACGCTTATGGCCGGATTCTGGAATCGGTGCGCTCGGCGGCGAGGGGACAATGACTGTCAACATCGGAAAGTCTGTGCCGCGAAGGGACCTGCCCGGAAAGCTGACGGGCGAGGCTAAGTACGCCGCGGACATTCAATTGCCGGGAATGTTGGTCGGGAAGGTTCTTCGCAGTCCGCATCCGCACGCTAAGATAGTTTCGATTGATACGTCCCGTGTCGAGAGTATGGATGGCGTGCACGCGGTCGTTACTCCGTTTGATGTTCCCGGAGGCAACATCGCGCCGGACCTTCCGATTCTGGACACCGAGGTACGATTCGTAGGCGACGAAGTGGCAGCGGTGGCAGCGGAAGACGAGGATATTGCCGAGGAAGCGTTGAGCCGAATCGTGGTGGACTATGAAGTCCTGCCGTTCGTGACGGATATGCGCGATGCGCTGGAACCGGATTCGCCGCCAGTACACGTGGGCGGCAACCTGGTTGGCGGCAAACCTATCACTTTAGGACGGGGCAATGTGGATGAAGGGTTCGCCGAGGCGGATGTTATCTTAGAGGATACCTTCACCACGCCTTCCCACTCCGGCGCCGCGTTAGAACCGCGCGCCGCGGTCGCTTCATGGGAGGGCGACAAGCTGACGGTGTGGAAGTCCACGAGAGGGGCGCACGCGGACCGGCTGATGCTGTCCATCGCGCTGGGCGTGGAACTCGACGATGTCAGGGTAATCGGCGTGAACATGGGCGCGGGATACGGCAACAAGGATGAAACGCGCCTATCCGTACTGGCGGCGGTTTTGGCGCGCCGGACGTGTCGCCCCGTGAAGATAGAGGCGACACGGGAGGAAGAGTTCGTTGCGGGCCGCCATCGTCACGCGACCATCACGACGGTGAAGATGGGCGTCAGGAACGACGGGACAGTGACTGCCGTCCACGCTACGACGATCATGGACACCGGAGCGTACTTGTCATCCGGGCCGGGCGTGGTGAGGCGAGCGGGGCAGGGCGCGCTCTATCTGTATAGATGCGCCAACGTTCGTTACGACGGCTATCTGACCTACACCAACACGCCGTCGGGCGGATCATACCGCGCTTTGGGCGCTCCGCAAGGGCACTTTGCGCTGGAAGTGGTCGCGGACCGCGCGGCTGAGGCGGTGGGGATGGATCCGGTGGAGTTCAGGCTGAAGAACCACGTCGGGCCGGAGGGACAGCCGGGTGAGCGTATCACACCTCTCAACGAGATTATGGATACCCAGCCGGTGGAGGGCGGAGTGCCATTTTCGAGCAACGGGTTGAGGGAGTGCATCGAGAAGGGCGCAGAGGCGTTTGGCTGGAATGAGGAACTTCCCCAGACCGACGACCCCATACGGCGCGGAAAGGGAATGGCTATCTTCATATACAGGGGCGGCGCGGGTGGACGCTCTATCGCACGGATGCGGCTTGAACGGGATGGCGCTCTCAGGCTGGAATCCGGCGTCATGGATGTCGGAGAGGGCAGCTACACGGTCTTGACGCAGATCGCGGCGGAGGCGCTGGGCGTTGACTATGGAGTCCTGGAGACGACATTTGGGGATTCGGCGACGACGCCCGATTCCCCGATAACTGCTGGCTCTACGGTCACGTTCTCAGCCGGACTGGCCGTAAGGGAGGCGGCATCGGGTATGCGGGAGAAGCTCCTCGATGCCGGCTCGGAAGCGCTTGGCCTTCCCGCAGCAGAACTAGACTTGAGTGAGGAAGGGGTAGTTCATTCGAGTGGCGCAGGCGTGACGTTCGCGGAACTGGGGTCGCGTACCGGAGGTGTAGAGCATGAGGCGTCGGTTTCGCCCGGCAGCACGGACTACATCGTGAATTCGTTCGGGGCGCACTTCGCCGAGGTCGAGGTGAATGCCGATACGGGGCAGGTCAGGGTTATTCGCTATGTTGCCGCGCATGATTCAGGGCGCATCCTGAATCCGATGCTCGCTGTAAACCAGGTCGAGGGCGGGGTATCGCAGATGCTGGGATTCGCACTGAGCGAGCAGATGCTCACCGACCACAACAGCGGCGCGACACTGAACGCGAGTTTCCTGGAACACAAGAGCCCGACGATACTGGAGTATCCTGACATCCAGGTCATTTTTGCGGACGTGATTGACCCGGTGGGGCCCTACGGCGCCAAGGCGCTTGGTGAGCCGCCAAGCATTGGGGTAGCGCCGGCCGTGGCAAACGCTGTCCGAGATGCCGTGGGTATAGACGTGCGAGAACTTCCGGCTACGCCCGACCGCATTCTGGATCTTCTGGCTGAGAAGGAAGAGGGAAGCAACTGATCAAGCCGTTCGAGATACTCACGCCCTCGTCACTCGAAGAGGCGCACTCTGTGCTTGTGAAACGGGATGGGGATGCGTCCATATTCGCGGGCGGCACGGATATTCTCGGCGAGATGAAGCAGGGAACCGCTTCGCACGCTTGCCTGGTGAACATCGGGCATATCGAGGGGATGTGTGACATAGAGTCGGATTCGAGTGAGACGGCGTTCGGAAGCCTCGTCACTTTGAGTGAGATTGCTCGCCATTCGGATACAGCTGTTCGACACCCGGCATTCGTCCAGGCTGCCGAGTCGGTCGCCACTCCGCAGATTAGGAACGTGGGCACCCTGGGCGGCAATCTATGTCAGAGACCGAGGTGCTGGTACTACAGGAGTCCGGCCTTCAATTGCCTGAAGAAGGGTGGAGACCACTGTTTCGCGGTAGATGGCGGCAACAAATACCACGCGATACTGGGTGCGGACCGCTGCCACATCGTTCACCCGTCGGATACGGCTGTTGCGCTTACCGCGCTGGGGGCAGCGGTGGAGATATTCGGGGAGGGCGGACTGCGGCGCATTCCGATTGGGGAGCTGTTCGTGGGGCCGGACGTGGATATTCTTTCTGAGACGTCGCTGGGCGTAGGGGAGATTGTGACGCGCATCTTCGTTCCGCATCGGGATCAGGGCGCCCGGAGCGTGTACCTGAAAGCCAAGGAGCGGCAGGCTTACGACTTCGCGCTGGTGTCTGTGTGCGCGTATGTGGAGATCGTGGAAGATGTCGTTAATGAGGCGCGGATAGCTCTGGGCGGCGTCGCGCCGGCGCCGTACTTGGCGCGGTCTGCCTCGGACGCTATGCGAGGCTTAGGTGTGGAAGATGTTGACGCATCGGCCGTCGGCGGGCTTGCGGTCGAGGGTGCGGAACCGATGTCCGATAACGGGTACAAGGTCAGGCTTGCTTCCAACCTGGTCGCGCGGGCGGTGAGAACTCTGTTGGATGCACCGGACTGACGGCGGGCGTGGGTGGTGGCATAAGGATAAAAGGGCGACCGCAAGGGTTCGCCCCTACGTATCGTGAACAAGCAACTCAGGTCAGTCGCGGGCGGTTTCCACTCCCGTCATCGTGCTTATGGATGCGATGAAACTTCCCGCGCCGTAGTGAATGACCTGCCATCTGTGCAGGTCTTCGCCCTCCATGCCGCGTCCCTTCAGCTGGTAGTAGGCGGGCTTTTCTGTCGCTCCCTGGAGGATTATGAATACACCGGACACTATCGCCACTATCGGCAGTATGAGGTACCAGGCGAAGATCGTCGCCAGACCCAGGGCCGACAGGCACGCGCCCAGCAGCATCTTCTTCCGGTCCGTCGTTCTGACCTCGGTGATGCTTTCCAGGGTGATGTAGGGGAGCTCGTGGACGCGGGTTTCCTCGCGCCCTTTGTTCAGATGGATTCCCGATTTTGCGGGAATGACGAGGATTACGCGGCGCGAGGTGGCGTGGTATGGGCCGAAGCTCGATACCACACGTTCACCCTCGGCGAGGTAATGCTTTACCTCGTCGGCGGGCATGGAGTGTGGTATCAGCATGGCCATCAGAATATCGCTATCGGGTTTACGGGCGAGCCGGTCGTGTTGTGCAGGCGGAGCGGGCCTATGGAGAGCATGAATTCCCAGCGGTTGCGCTCGCGGCAGGCCTGAGCCAGTTCTTCGAGGTTGGCGTTGTCGAGGATCCAGAGGCCCATGCCGACGATGCCTACCTGGTGTATCGGGTTGGTCAGGTTCGGGTAGCCGGTGGGCATGACGTCGTTGCCGGTGTCGCTGCCGATCATGGCTATGCCGCGTTCGTGGAAGAGCGGAAGGCAGGCGGCCTGGCAGGCGGTGGAGCCTTCCTCGCGGGGATTCCAGGGGCCCTCGACGTTGCGGCGGTGCAGGTTTCCGGTTCGGACGAGAAGCACGTCGCCTTCCTCAATCTTGAAGCCGCAGCGCTCCTCGGCGGCGAGTATGTCTTCGGGCATGACGCCTTCGCCGCGTTCGAGCCAGTCAACGCCGCGCACCATTGGGGCGTCGACGAGGACGCCACGGGTGACGATGCCGTCTTTTGTGAGCTCGATTGATTCGACGGTCGCGCCCAGGTTGGTGGCGACTAGGTGGGCTGGCTGGTTGTTGTACATCTTGCCGTCCCAGAAGAAGTGGGCGAGGCTGTCAACGTGGGTGATCGAGTAGCCGTGGAAGATCATGCCGAAGAAGTCGGTGGCTCCCTGGGCTGTGCGGGTGGTTACCTTGTCGCCGGTGGCCCAGCCCTCGCCGCTCTCCACCATGAAGTGGACGGGAGGGACGGGTACGTCGGGGGACGCCTCGAACATGACGGTTCGGGCGCAGGATACGGTCGTCCCCTCTTCGACGAGTGAGACGGCGCGCTTGACCTTGTCGGGGCCCAGGAAATTGAGTGTGCCCATCTGGTCGTCGTCGCCCCACCTGCCCCAGTTGGACAGCGAGTCCAGGTATCCGATTACTTCCTCTTCAGTAGGGATTCTGCCTGCCATAGTTATCGAAACCTCCCTTGATAGCTTGACGGCGCGGCCCATTGAGGTTCATGGGCCAGAGTGTGGTTAGTATATATTCTGGCTTCGTGTATGTGAACTGCGGCTAGTACCACTTCTCTTTGTCCACTATGTTGTTGAGGGGCTGGTCGTTGAGGAAGCGGCGGGCGTTGTCGAGGATTATCTGGAAGCGGCGTTCGGGGATGTTTTCGGCGTCGCGGACGGCGACGTGTGGGGTCATAAGGACGTTGGGGAGTCCCCATAGCTTGTGGCCGGAGGGGAGCGGCTCTTCCTCGAATACGTCGAGGCCCGCGCCGGCTATCACGCCTGACTCGATTGCGTCGGCCAGGTCGTCTATCTTGCAGACCTTGCCTCGGCCTATGTTGATGAAGTAGGCGGTCTCTTTCATGAGCCTGAAGCTGTGGGCGTTGAACATTCCCTCGGTCTCCGGCGTGTGCGGGACGGTGGTTATTACGAAGTCGGCGCGGGGCAGTACGTCGTCGAGTTGGTCGGGGGTATGGAACTCGACGTAGGGGAGATCGTACTCAGGACGCGGCTCGATGCCGATGACTTCCATGCCGAGCTGGGCGCAGATGCGGGCGGTCTCGTGTCCGATGCCGCCGACGCCGTTGATGAGGGCGGTTGCCTCGCCGAGGAATATGTACGGCGTCTTGCGGGCGTCTTTGTCCCAGACGCGCTCGCGCTGGGCGTCCATGTACCAGGGCAGGCCGCGGGAGAGGGCGAAGACGAACATCATGATGTGGTGGGAGATGTGGTCGTAGTAGATGCCGCGCGGGTTGGTTATGGTTAGCGGGTGTTGGATGAGTTCGTCGTAGTAGTAGCCGAAGAAGGGGCCGGCGTCGGGGTTGTGCAGCCATTGGAGTTTCTGGGCGACGGCGAGGGCGGCGGGCGGCACCCATCCGCAGGCGGCGTCGGCGTCGCGTATGGCGTCCAGGGCCTCCTCGTCGGTCTCGGGGGCGACGACTTCGTAGTCGGGGACGGTGTCGGCGAGGCGGGCGGCGAACATGGCCTTGAGGTCGTCCTGGGGCGGCATGAAAACGAATTTGGGCATTGGGGTCTCCTGTATAACGGGCTGGTTGATAAACATTGGTTTATAATTGTTCAGGTGACGTCTAGGTTGGGTTCAGGTGGAGTTCAGGTGAAGTTTTCGACTGGTATTAGCTTGGAAATTGTGGAATTTAGCTATGAATTTGGTCCGCGAAAATTTTTTCGGAACTCGGAGAATGGTTTTCATTAAGTTTCCTTTATGTTTGATTCGATAGCGGTGGTCTGTGCCATAGAGATATTGTAGCACAATTGTGCGTGGATGTGTGAATGTCTGAACTGTGATTTGTGGGATTTAGATGATGGGCTGTGATTTATGGGAGCTTGGCGATGGCGGGGTCAGTTTTGTCCACGAAGGACACGGAGGGGCACTAAGGTTGTTTTGAGGTCTGGCAGATGTGGGCGATGGTGGGATGGACTTTGTTTTCGATGTGATGTGTGAGTTGGTGGTTGACGGGATGGTTTTGTCCACGAAGGGCACGGAGGGGCACTAAGGTTGTTTTGAGGTCTGGCAGACGCGGGCGATGGTGGGATGGATTTTGTTTTCGATGCGGTGTGTGAGTTGGTGGTTGGCGGGATGGGCTTTGTCCACGAAGGACACGGAGGGGGCACTAAGGTTGTTTTGAGGTCTGGCAGATGTGGGCGATGGTGGGATGGACTTTGTTTTCGATGTGGTGTATGAGTTGGTGGTTGACGGGATGGTTTTGTCCACGAAGGGCACGGAGGGGCACTAAGGTTGTTTTGAGGTCTGGCAGACGCGGGCGATGGTGGGATGGATTTTGTTTTCGATGCGGTGTGTGAGTTGGTGGTTGACGGGATGGGCTTTGTCCACGAAGGACACGAAGGGGCACTAAGGTTGTTTTGAGGTCTGGCAGATGTGGGCGATGGTGGGATGGACTTTGTTTTCGATGTGATGTGTGAGTTGGTGGTTGACGGGATGGTTTTGTCCACGAAGGGCACGGAGGGGCACTAAGGTTGTTTTGAGGTCTGGCAGACGCGGGCGATGGTGGGATGGATTTTGTTTTCGATGCGGTGTGTGAGTTGGTGGTTGGCGGGATGGGCTTTGTCCACGAAGGACACGAAGGGGCACTAAGGTTGTTCTGAGGTATGCCAGACGCGGGAGATGGCGGACTGGATTTTGTTTTCCATGCGGTGTGTGAGTTCGCGGTTGGCGGGATGGTTTTGTCCACGAAGGACACGAAGGGGCACTAAGGGTTTTTTGAGGTTTGCCAGACGCGGGAGATGGTGGACTGGATTTTGTTTTCCATGCGGTGTATGAGTTGGTGGTTGGCGGATACGAGGGATTGTTCGGCTTGGATTTCGGCGACTATGGCCTGTTGGGTTTCTAGGGGTGGGAGGGGTATCTTTTGTTGCCGTACAAACGTAAGGTTCGCCATACGGAATTTCCCTTCGCCCAACTTCAAGAATTCTGGATACAACATCTGGGCGGCAAAAAATAGATAGTGTGGATCGAGGGTATCAATGTCTTTGGGGAACAATCCGGCAACATTCTGATTCGTTGTACAATCGAATTTCAGAAAACCAGTTTTGCCAATAGTTGCTCCTACTAATGCGATTAAAGTTGTATATTCTTGGAATACCTTTGCGGATGAATTCTGCAAACCCTTTTCGGTGATGAATTCGTCTGGTTCTGTAACTTCTGTATTCTTACATACCCTCGATCCCACCCAGGGTATCCTACCATTCCAGTAGGTATCTATTGAACGCTTTGGTGTCCCCCCTGACTTGACTTCACAATATTCACCAATCTCAACCGTAGGCCAGTCGGGGTCCGTGGCGATGTGGGGACGGTAGTTGTCAGTCACGGTCTGCGCTCCGTCTATGACTTTCTGGTAGCCTCCTATCTCGGCTACGATCTCACGCTGGACTTCCAAGGGCGGTAAGGGGATTTGGATTTCACGCAACCTCCGCTGGTTAAGCTTGGGGACAGTCACACCGGTGACGAAATTCATAAGATTAGCGTGAATCAGTACCGCGATCAAATAGTCATCGATGACTTTGTTCCTATCAGGACGCAAGACGTGCGCGTGATTATTAACCCAAGTTTTGCCGGAAATTGCGTAAGCACTTGGTTCGCCCTTTCCCCATTTCGCGCCGTCTTCCCCGACAAGCACTAATGGCTCGTCGAAAATGTAACTTTCCACATGGTCCAACACACCAGTTGCACCATAGTAAGGATAGGGGCCTGATACTCTGTCATTTTTGGTTATAGGGCGTCGAAATTTGTCCAGAACCTCGACGCAACTACCCAGATTCACCATTGGCCAGACTTGTGAAACAGTCAAAGCAACACGATACCGATCTCCGCTTAGGTTATAGTCTTCGCTGTCCGCGATTTCGTATTTGGACACGATGAGGGGCGTTCCGCCGGATGCGGTGTCGTACAGTGCTGTGTCTTCGTGAACCTTAGTGCCCTTCGTGGATGAAACGCTATCGAGGTGCTCGCGGACGGCGCGGGCTATGCTGGGCAGGTCGTTTTGCTCGATGGGGCGGCGCTGGGCACCGAGGTCGTAGCCGTCGTTTTCGACTTTGAAGAAGGCGACGCTGTCGGTCTTTCCGGCGAGGGTCTTGTCCAGGATGAGGATGGAGGTCTTGACGCCGGAGTAGGGGTTGAATACGCCGGCGGGCAGGGATATGACGGCTACCAGGTATTCTTCGACGAGCATCTTGCGGAGTTGTTTGTATGCGTTCTGGCTCTGAAAGATGATGCCTTCGGGGACGATGAACCCGGCGCGGCCCGTGGGGGTGAGGTGTTCGGCCATGTAGTCCACGAACAGGACCTCGCTGCGGCGGGACTGGACTGAGAAGCGGTTGTGTGGCCTGATGCCGCCGCGCGGCGACATGAAGGGCGGGTTGGCGAGGATGACGTCGGCGAAATCGTTCCAGCGGTCCTCGCTGGTGAGGGTGTCGTATTCGTGGATGCTGGGCTGTGGGAAGCCGTGCAGGTACATATTGACGAGCGAGAGGCGCACCATGTCGGGGGATATGTCGTAGCCCATGAAGCCGGAGGCCAGTCTGCCTCTCTCGTCGGGAGTCAGTGTACTCTGGCCGTAGGCATCGGTGTTGGCGGCCAATGTGTGCTTGTAGGCGGATATGAGGAATCCGGCTGTGCCACAGGCGGGGTCCAGGATCACCTCGTCCTTCTTGGGGTCAATTATCTCGACTATGAAGTCAATGATGTGGCGCGGGGTGCGGAACTGTCCAGCGTCGCCCTGTGCGCCGAGGACGGAGAGCAGGTACTCGAAGGCGTCGCCAAGGCGTTCGGAGTGGTCGTAGGTGAATTCGTCAATGATCTTGAGGAAGGCGCGTAGGGTCTCAGGGTCGCGGTAGGGTAGGTAGGCGTTGTTGAATATGTCTCGGAATAGGGGTGGGATGCCTGGGTTTTCGGGCATACGGGTTATGGCTTCGGCGTAGAGGTTAAGCGTCTCATATCCGCCGAGGCCGGGCGCCATCAGCTTGGCCCAGCCGTAGCGGATGAAGTCGCCTGCGAAGAAAGTTCTCTCGCCGCCCCATTCCTCGCTTTGGGCGTCCAGGTCGTCCATGAACTTGTAGATGAGGGCGATGGTTATCTGCTCGACCTGGCTCTTGGGGTCGGGGACTTTGCCGACGAGGATGTCGCGGGCGGTGTCTATGCGGCGTTTAGTGTCGGCGTCAAGCATGGAGTTTCTCCAAGGTTATCCACTAAGGACACGAAGGTGCACTAAGATTTTTCTTTTCGACTTCGCGCTTTAGTTTATGTATCGCTTCCATTCTAGCCTGCCGTGGCTGCCGAAGTTGATTAGTAGGCCGAGTCTGAAGCGGGTGGCTTTGAGATAGTTCAGGATTTGGGCCTCTTCGTTGCCGGATAGACGATTGAGCGCCTTGAGTTCGACGATGATTTGCTTGAAGCAGACCAGGTCGGCGAAGTATTGGTTGGTCAGGAGGTGTCTCTTGTAGTGGACCCTGATGGGCTTTTGGGACTCGAATGGGATCTGTCTCGCTCGCAGTTCGGTTTCCATGGCTTCTTGGTAAACGGCTTCGAGGAAACCCGGGCCGAGTTCACGGTGGACTTCGATAGCTGCGCCTATGATGGCAAATACTTCGTCTTTCAGAATTAACTGGGTCATATTGTATCCACGAAGGGCACTAAGGGACACTAAGTTTGAAAATAATGTCCTTAGTGGATATATCCTTTCTAGGCTACGAATTGGTTCAATCCTCATTAACTGGGTCATATTGTATCCACGAAGGGCACTAAGGGACACTGAGGATTCAATTTTATACATTCGTGTGTCTTCGTGTCCTTAGTGGATGGTTCAGACGCTACGCGGCGAATTGGTTGAGGGAGACGTAATCCTTGATGTATTCGGGAACGAGGTCGCGGTACTTTGTGGGGACGGCGCGGAAGTCGGCGTTGGAGAAGGCGGGGTTGGTGGCGAGTCTGGCGAATTGCCGCTTGTCAATGATGTCGCGCACGAGGCCGTCGGTGGCGTATGCCTTGAAGTAGTTCTTGATGGGGATGATGGCGCCGGCCCTATCGGGCTTGTGGTCGGCGACGAACTTGGCGAACTCTTCCTCCAGCAGTTCGTCTTTGGACTTGAAGCGCGGTATGAGATCGAAGACCTTTTCCAGGATTTCGCGCAGGGTCAGGCGGCGGTCAACCGACGCTGCCTTTCGCAGCTTGTCCAGAGTGTAGTAGTCCTCCGGCTTGTCGAACACCTCCCGGTTGATGTGGTCAATGACGAGGTCCCAGTCGCCGGCTTCCACGGCCTTCTTTACAGTGTCGTCCGCTCGAACGGTGTCGGCGAACCTGTCAAACAGCATACGGTCTATCTTCATGCCCTCGTGACCGATAGTTTCTTCCCTAATGGTGGAGAGGATGTCTCTACCCAAATGTTCGTAGCCGTACAACTCAGAGGGCCCCTGGCCACTTTCTCCATCACCGTCCTTACCATTCTTGTCGGACTGTGGCCTGGGCAACTTGATTACCTGGTCGTAGTTGAACTCTTCCTCGAAGTATTCGCAGTTGGCAAAGAAGTCGAATAGCTTGAACTCTGATTTTTCAGGCAGGGGTACGATTTCCGCTATGGCAGGGTCGCGCAATTGGTCGAGGAAGTTGTGCCTGCGTGTGCCTCTGCCCTTGATCTGTACGAAGTCGGTGGGCGAGAAGATGGGTCTGAACAGACCGAGGTTGAGAATGTCGGTGCAGTCGTAGCCAGTGGTCATCATGCCGACGGTCACGCAGACTCGCGCCTTGCTGGTGCGGTAGGAAGGGAGGAGGTTGCCGGAACCCATGAGATTGTTGTTGGCGAAGTTGATGGTGAACTGCTGGGCGTTCGGGACTTGGGAGGTGACCTGTACGGCGAAGTCGGACTGGTACTTGCGCGGGAACATAACGTCGGCCATCTTGTTGAGAGTCTGGGTCAGCCTGGCGGCGTGGTTCTGACTTACGGCGAAGATGATTGATTTACCGATTTCGCCGCTAACCGGGTCGCGCAGCGCGTTCTCAAGGAAGGTCTTGCAGAAGACCTGGTTGGTCGCGTCGGAGAAGAACCGCCTTTCGAATTCACGCTGCTTGAAGGCTTCTTCATGTTCGTCGCCGGTGTCGTCAGTGATTGCAACGATGAAACCCTCGTCTGCCAGCAGTTGAGTGGTGACTTCGGTACGAGCGTCCACAACGGTGGGGTTGATGAGGTAGCCGTCTTTCACGCCGTCGAGGAGCGAGTACCGGAACGTGGGCTGACCGCTCTCACAGCCGAAGGTGCGGTAGGTGTCCAGCAGAAGCCTGCGGTCTGCCTCACGAGGGTCGCGGACGTTGGGGCCGGATCTGTTGAAACCCTTGAGATAGTCTCGCGGAGTGGCGGTGAGTCCTAGCTTGTAGCCTACGAAGTGCTCGAATACGGAGCGGGCGTTGCCGCTGATAGAGCGGTGGGCTTCGTCCGAGATCACCAGGTCGAAATCCGTGGAGGAGAAAAGGGACTGGTACTTGTTGTTGAACATAAGTGACTGGACGGTGCTGATCACTATCTCGGCGGCACGCCAGTCGTCACGGCGCTCTTTGTAGATCATGGTATCGAAATCGTTGGAGAGCAGTTCCTTGAATACCTTCTCGGCCTGATTTTCGAGCTCCAGCCGGTCAACCAGGAACAGAACCCGTCGAGCGTTGCCGGTGCGCAGGAAGAGCTTGATTATGGCGGCTGAAACCAGCGTCTTTCCTGTGCCGGTCGCCATCTCGAACAGAAAGCGGTCATTGCCATTGGATATGGCGTCCTGCAGGGCATGGATAGCCCGAACCTGGTAGTCCCGCAGAAAGCGCAGCCGCTGAGCCTGAATGAAGCTGGCGCGCTCGTCCTCGTTCCTCCACGCAGCTTCAGAGGCGTATCCGGGCCGTTGGGTCAGCGCTATGTAGTCGGACTCCACCTGCTCGTCAATCAGCCGCTCAGGGCTGGGAGTGAACTGTTGATATTGTCCTACCGAATCCGGGCCAGGGAAGTTGGTGATGACATGAGGATTGCCCTGATCGAGATCCCAGAAGTAGTGCAGGTTGCCGTTGGAGAGGATCACGAAGCGGCAGTCCAGGGAGCGGGCGTATCTGCGGGCTTGCTCCTTCGCCGCTAACGGATTCTTGTCCTCGGACTTCGCCTCCAGAACCACGAGCGGATATCCGTTGGAGTCCAGCATGAGGAAGTCAATGAAGCCCTTGGAAGTCTTCTCGAAATCGTCTCCGAGGGCGTCCAGGTCGGCTTGTGTGATTGTTGTACTTTGCTCAAGCCGAATGTTCGCGGGCTTATTTCCTTCAGGGAAGAATCGCCAACCCGCGCGTTCAAGCAGGCGGTTGATCTTTATTCGAGCCGTCGCTTCGTTCATTGACCGAATTCCATAGGAGAGTTCCCGGGTTACAGGTTGAACTGCGGCTCGAGGTAATCTTTGTCCTTGGCGTACACTTGGAGCCGGCAGCGGATGCCGTCGGTTATTACGATGCGGTCGTCGGCGTCAATGGCGATTCCTCCGGGACGCTGGAAATGTCCCAGGCTGACCATTTCGACCGGGTCCACTCGCTGGAATGCCTTAACGTAGTCGGGGTTGGAGTCCATGAACTCCCGCGCCCACTTGGAGAATTCGCGGGCATCGCCGTACAGTCCGGCTATGATGTCGCCGTCAGGGTAGTATATCTGTACCCGGTTGTTTCCCCAGTCGGTTACGTACACATCGCCTTCGCTGTCCACGGCGACGTCCGAGGGGTGGTCGAGCCGTCCCCCGTCGTCGTTGAGCGAGCCGAACTTCATAAGGAAATCGCCTTCAGGGGAGAATTTCTGCACGCGGTCATTTCCCCAGTCGGCGACGTAGATGCAGCCATCCCCATCTATGGATATGCCCCAGGGTCGGTTGAACTGTCCGTCGCAGGACCCGGGGACGCCCCAGGCCGAGAGAAAGCGACCGTCTTTGGTGAATTTCTGTACCCTGCCGTTTTCGCTGTCGGCGAGCAAGAGGTTGTCGTCGCTGTCAAAGGCGAGGCCCGCGGGCCTGCTGAGCTGTCCTTCGGCTGCTCCCTCTTCTCCCCACTTGCCTATCCTCTCGCCGTCCGGGCTGTAAACGGCTATGGAATGTCCGTAGGCGTCTGAGCAGTAAACGTTGCCATCAGCGTCCAGCGCGAGGCCGTTCGGCCATGTGAGGTCGTCGGAACCGAACTCGCCCAGAAACTCCTCGTCGAAGGTGAGCTTGGTTATAGGTTCACCCGCGCGGTCTCCGCTGTTCAGCACGTATAGGATGCCGCCCGGGGCTATCGCCACTGAGAGGGGGTGCCAGAAGCCCCTGCCTCTCGCGGAGAGCCAGCCTATTGGATGGCTGAAATGCCAGGTGCGTCCGGCGACTGTCTTGGTTTGCATGGGCAAGTCTCCGATTCTGACGTTTGGTGAACATTGGACGGTTCGCCGCTCATTGTGTGGCGGACCTGATTCCCACGAAGCCGGGCTGCTCGAAACGTCCGTTGACTATGGGGACCGGGTCCAGATCCAGCCAGTCTTCCAGGATGGTTGAATAGACGCCTCTGAAGTCCTGGTTGGGGACTAGGTCGCCCTGGTCCAACGCCTCTGCCCTGGTATCGGGGTATTCGCTGTACATTCCGCCCTCGACCGCGGGGCCGATGGCGAAACATGCGCCCGCCGCGCCGTGGTCTGTGCCGGAGCCGTTGTCGCGGACGCGACGACCGAATTCGGAGAATAGGAACATGATAACGTTGTCGTCAGCGTCATGCTCTCTGAGGTCGTCCCAGAAGTCGGCTATGGCGCCGGATACTTCTGTCCAGAGGTTATCGAAGGTTGGCGCCTGGGAGGCGTGGGTATCGAAACTGCCGTGCTGGGTGTAGAAGACGCGAGTTCCTACGTCCGCAGTGTGTATCATGGAGACGTCGCGCAGGCTCTTCGCGATGGGATTGTCGGCGTACTCGACATCGGATTTGTAGCGGCTGAGTCCTTCTTTGAGGATATCGGCGCCCTTTAGCGCGTCGAGGCCAGTTTGCCCCAGGTAGTCCTGGACGGGGCCTGTTCCGATGGCCTGGCCGTACATGTTGACGAACCTCTGAAGCATCCTGGTTCTCAGGTCATCGCGCTGGATTCCGGTCAGAAGGCCGTAGGTGGACAGGTCAGCGACCGAGGCGACCGAGACGCCGGGCGCAAGCATGGCGCGGGGCAGTCCCTGGCCTATGTTGACGCCTGTCACCGGGTTTTCTCCGCCGGGGTCCAGGTCTCTGACGGCGCGTCCGAGCCAGCCCTCAGTGCCGATTATGTCGGGCTCGCAGGTGTGCCATATGTCCATGGAGCGGAAGTGCGACCTGGGAGAGTTCTCGTAGCCCACGCCGTGGATGATAGCCATGTCTCCGCGCTGATAGATCTGTCGCATGGGCTCCATGGTGGGGTGAAGCGCCATTTCGTCGTCCAGCTTGAGCGAACTTTCCTCGTCAATTCGCAGAGACAGTCTATTGTCGTAGTAGTTCTGGTCGGTGTATGGGATGACCGTGTTCAGGTAGTCGTTGCCTCCGGTGAGTTGCAGCACGACCAAGACGGGTGGTTTGTCTTTCGAGGGCATTGTTCTTCTCCTGATAGAGGATGGGAGTTCCTTATACCAATTCAGAGTAACGCTGTCTTTTAGCGGAGGTTTCACCCCCATCCTAACCTTCCCCCGTCAAGGGGGAAGGGATTTTCAACTAGCCGATGGTATTCACGACATACCCAAACTGAAATGGTATTAGCCAAACTGGTACTCGGTCGTGGCGGCGACCAGTGCGAGCATATCCGCGACCCGGCGAGAGGAGCTCTCGTAGTCGGCGGACTCCCAGCTCACCGTGCCTTCGTCTTCTGCGTGAGCCACCAATTCCCATCTGGTCTGATCGGACACCTGCAGAGGCCCCATCATGTCGAGGCAACGATCAACGAGGGCTTCGGGGGTTATCGCGCTGTCGTCCGAAGCCACCTTGTTGATGATGCTACGGACACCGGGCAGACTTGGGTCGCTCACACGGTCGGCCACGAAGTTGACTCGCTTGACGACCGAACCGCTGTTGATCCACTCCCTGCCGGTGTGCCATCCCTCGACGCTGGGCGGGTCGTGGAGGCTCTGGCCCATGTACGCCGGCTCCTGTCCGAAGGCAGCCAGGCGGGGGTCGGGTCCGTGCAGGTCTCCGGTGAGTCTGAGCGTTCCCACAACCACCTCCACCGGGCTTTTCACCTTCTGGTACATAGCCTCTTTGAAAAAGTCCGAGTTGAACAGGACACGCATGACCGGCCTTATTTCGTAGCCGGAACTGACGAGCGTATCGGCCAGAAGTTCAACGGCCTGTGGGTCGCGTGGAGGCTCGACGGACCACGCAGGCACCTGGGGTTCGTCGGCCACGAAGAAGTTGTACAGGTGCCTGGCGATGAAGCTTGGACACTGGGGCTGCTGGAGGATAATGTCTATTATGTCGTCTCCGTCGAAGTCGCCGGTGTGTCCGAGAAAGGTCTTCCGGCCGAAATCGTGTTCTTCGGGGCGGAACTCGAAGCGCCAGGAGAAACGGTGATGGGGCTGCCTTGGGATTTTGGGGGCCAAAGTCCAGCCGGTGAACGCGCGGGCGCACTCGAAGACGTCCTTTTCGGTATAGTGTCCGACGCCCAGCGAGAAGAGTTCGAGGAGCTCGCGTCCCCAGTTTTCGTTGGGGGCGCGTTTGTGATTCTCGTTGTTGTCCAGCCAGAATATCATGGCCGGATTTCGGGCCACCTCAAGCAGCAGGTCCCTGTAGTTTCCCATCCCCTGCTCTCGGAACAACTGTATCTGGGCTGTCAGGTGGTTATCGTTATCCACCTTGGAGTTGCCGGTGGCGAATATGTGATGCCAGAACAGCGCCATCTTCTCCTCAAGAGGACGCTGGGTATTCACCATGTGGTAGAGCCAGTTGGCCGCGCCCGGCGCCGGGCTTGGGCCGCCGGTCTCGGTGGAGGGTATGTACCTGTACAGCAGGTACTGGTCCGCGCCCGGGGAGTCGTCGGTGGGCGCGATGAGTTCCTCGACTATTCTTTCGTACCCCTTCTCGGCCAGTCTCTCAAGCTCGTCACGGGTGGCTCCAAATCCGGCGCGACGCATAAGGTGGGCTGTCAGGGCTATATCCCGTGTGTCATATGGCATTGGATGCCTCCTTGTCTTAAGGAAGGAATGTGGCAATCGGAGGGCGAATTCCACAACATCGGCGGAGTCTCGCATTCACACTCTAAATAAAGGGCCTGGAACTGTCAACGCTTCCCCGGATCGGGGCGGCGGTTGTCCGAGTATGTGTCCTGTGGTAGTGTTCAACCCGAATCGTAATAGAAAGAAAGGTGCTGTCGCGCCTGTTTTTGAGGAGGCGAATAATGCTGAACGGAAATGGTGTTAGGGACAGGTACGAGCTTCCGCTGAGTACGGAGTCTCATCGGGCGGCGGACCACTATGTGGACGCGCTGGATATGTTCATCGCGCAGACATACGGGGTGGAGCAGGAGTTCGAGCGGGCCGTGGAGGCGGATGAGGGGCTGGCGGTGGCGCACGCGGCGCTGGGTCTTCTTCAGCTATATCGAAGCGCGCCGGAGGAGGCGAAGAGGTCGGTGGCGCGCGCGAAGGCCCTGGCGGTCAACGCGACGAAGCGCGAACGGCAGCAGGTGGAGACTATCGGCCTGATGGTCAACGGTCGGAACGATAAGGCGTACAGGCTGATTCAGGAGCATCTGAAGGAGTTTCCGCGAGACATCCTGATGGTGAGGCTGGCGAGCCGGGTGCTGATCCTGGGGTGCAGCGGCGCGGGAGTGGCGAATTTCCCGGAGGAGCTGCTGGCCATGGTGAAGCCGCTGGCGTCGGACTATGGGGAGGACTGGGCGTTTCTGGGACAGTATGCCTTCGCGCACCATGAGACGGGGCAGTTCTCGGATGCGCTGAGCTACGCGGAACGCTCGCTTGAGCAGCGTCCTGACAACGCGAACGCTTCGCACTCGGTGGCGCACGTTTTCTTCGAGACGGGCGACCCGGACGGCGGGTCGGACTTCCTGGGCGACTGGCTGGACGGGTATGACAGGCGGGGGCCGTTCAACGTTCACCTGTCCTGGCACCAGGCGCTGTTCCAGCTGGCGACAGGGAGGCAGGAGAATGCGGTGTCGCTTTATGAGGACCACATACGCCCGACGGTGATCAAGAAGAACTTAGGCTCGCTGCAGGACGCGGCGTCGCTGATGTGGCGGATGAAGATTTACGGGGACGGGGAGCCGGGGCCGTGGAAGGAGGTGCTGGAGATCGCGCGTCCGGCGGCTGAGAATCCGGGGCCGGCGTTCAGGGACGCTCACGCGGCGCTGACGTTCGCGGCGGGCGGACACACTGAGGAGATGGGCAAGCTGATTTCGGGCCTGGACGCGATGGCCGGAGAGGGGAACGCTCTTTCCAGAGAGGTGATGCTGCCGCTGGCGAAGGGCATCGAAGCGTTCGCGGACGGGGCCTACGGCGACGCGGCGGACAACCTGGACGGGCTGGTGGACCAGCTTCCGCGCATCGGGGGCAGCCATGCTCAGCGAGAGGTGTTCGAGGATACTATCCTTGAGTCGTATATCCGGTCGGGCCGGTTCGACAAGGCGCAAGATCTCTTGCACACTCGGTTGAAGCGGCGGACTTCTGTGCGGGACGAGGTGTGGCTTGGGAGGACGATGGGAGAGGCGGCGGATTAGGTAAGGAGCGAGAGATGAGCGCGACGTTCGCTGAGCAGCCGATACTCAACTCGCCATACGAATATCCGAGTCGGCATTGGGAGTTGGAGGACGGCGTTCCTACGGACCGCATCGTGGAATCGCGGCGGGGGTCGGAGTATGTTACGCCTGTGCCTCCGCCGCGGCGCCGGTCGGGTCAGAGGTCCTTAGCACTGGGGATAGAGGAACTTTCGGACGAGGGCCAAGAGTATGACCCCACGCCGATAATCAATCAGATTCGCGGACGGGTGGACGCCTGGCGCGCGATACCGGATTCCAGGCAGTGGGGAGTTACCGCAGAGACCGAAAGGCTTCTCAAGCACTGGCGGAACTATGAGTTTCAGGGCATTCGCCCTTTCTTCTGCCAGATAGAGGCGGTGGAGACGGTGATATGGCTTACCGAGGTGGCCGGGATATTTCGCAGCGGTCCAGCGCGGGCTGAATTTCGGGGTATCCACAACCACATTACTGGCGCAAATGGACAAGCCAACCCCGAGCTTCTACGCCTCGCCTTGAAGCTGGCTACGGGGGCGGGCAAGACGACTGTCATGGCGATGCTGATTGCCTGGCAGGTGGCGAACGTGACTCGGCATCCCCAGCGCCAGGACTTCACCAAGGGATTTCTTATAGTCACGCCTGGCATCACCATCCGGGACCGCCTCCGGGTATTGCTTCCCAATGATCCTGAGAACTACTACGAGCATCGCGATCTCGTTCCCAAGGATATGCTTGGAATCATCAGGCAGGCACAGATAGTCATCACGAACTACCATGCCTTCAAGCTGCGCGAAAGAATGGAGATTAGTCGCGGTGGACGACGACTGCTTCAGGGCGAGGGCGGGCAGACTCTTGATACGCAGGAGACCGAGGGGCAGATGCTCAGGCGGGTAATGCCGAACCTGATGGGACTCAAGAGGGTGATGGTTCTAAGTGATGAGGGGCATCACTGTTACAGGGAGAAGTCGGGGGGGTCAGATGAAGGCAGATTGACAGGCGACGATAGGGTTGAAGCGAAGAGCAACACCGAGGCTGCCCGCCTGTGGATTAGCGGAATCGAGACGGTCAAGCGAAACATCGGGACGGTTGGCGTAATTGACCTGTCGGCCACTCCGTTCTTCCTGAGAGGTTCAGGGTATGTCGAAGGCACGCTGTTTCCGTGGACGGTGTGCGATTTTTCGCTGATGGACGCTATCGAGTCGGGGATAGTGAAGATTCCGCGCGTGCCTGTCTCGGACAACCTGCCAAGCGAAGAGTCGCCCGTGTTCCGGCGGCTTTGGGAGCGCATACGGGACAGGATGCCGAGGGCAGGCCGGCGGGCGGGACAGTTCAACGATCCGCAGGAGCTACCTTCCGAACTTCAGTCGGCGCTAGACGCGATGTATGACCACTATGAGCGGACGTTCCAGAGTTGGGAAAGCGAGGGCATGGAAACGCCGCCGGTGTTCATCATCGTGTGCAACAACACGGCTTCGTCCAAGCTGATATACGACTATATATCGGGGTTCGAGTACCCTGATGAAGAGGATGGAAATGAACGCGCGCCATATCTCGGAAGGTTCGAGTTGTTCAGGAACTACCGAGAGGACGGGACCCGTCGCGCCATTCCGCGCACGCTTCTGATAGACAGCGAACAGTTGGAGTCCGGCGAGGCGCTTCCCAGGGACTTCCGGGATATGTCGGCGGACGTTATCGAGCGTTTCAAGCGGGAGATGCGCCAGCGTTCGGGCGACACCCGCGCCGCCGACAATATATCCGACGCGGACCTGCTACGCGAGGTCATGAACACGGTGGGCAAAAAGGGGCAGCTTGGCGCAGATATTCGCTGCGTGGTCTCGGTCTCGATGCTCACCGAGGGCTGGGACGCGAACACAGTCACCCATATCCTGGGGGTGCGCGCCTTCGGGACTCAACTGCTCTGCGAGCAGGTCATTGGGCGGGCGCTGCGCCGGCAGTCTTATGAACTCAACGAATCTAATCGCTTCGGCGTCGAATACGCCGACGTGCTGGGCGTGCCATTCGACTTCACAGCGAAGCCGGTGGTGACTCCGCCGAGGCCGCCCAAGCCGACAGTCCGGGTTCACGCCGTCAGCCCGGAGCGCGACCGCCTGGAGATAAGGTTCCCCAGGGTGGTGGGATACCGGGTTGATCTACCGGATGAGCGCCTCGCCGCCGAATTCGGCAATGATTCGGCGCTGGAGCTAACGCCTGAGCTGGTCGGCCCGTCCATTACGAACAACCAGGGGATCATCGGGGAGGGAGTGGAACTCAATCTGGAACGTCTTCAGGCCACCCGTATGCAGACTATCGAGTTCGAGCTTGCCAGGCACGTCATCGAAACACAGTTCCATGAGACCGGGCAGCCGCCAAAAGCGCATCTCTTCCCACAGGTACGTGGGATAGTGCGGCAGTGGCTGGACGGGGGCTATCTGAGGTGCAGCGGTAATACTTATCCGGCGCAGACGCTGTATCGCGAGATAGCGGATATGGTCGGAGAGCGCGTCAAGGCGGCCATCAGCGACGCGATGAGACGCGACGATTCCAACGGGTCGGGCAGCATCAAGGCCATGCTCGATCCATATACTCCCACCGGCTCGACCGGATTCGTCAACTTCACCACGTCCAAGACGGATCTCTGGCAGACTGATCCGGGCAAGTGCCACGTCAACATGGTGGTGTGTGACAGCGGGTGGGAGGCGGAGTTCTGCCGGGTCGTGGAGAGGCATCCGAAGGTCTTGGCGTATGCCAAGAATTACGGGTTGGGATTGGAAGTCCCTTACAATATGGGATCGGTTGCCAGGACCTACATACCGGACTTCATAATCCAGATTGACGATGGCTACGGCTCGGACAACCCGCTCAACCTTGTGGTGGAGATCAAGGGCTACCGGGGCGAGGACGCCAGGGTGAAGGCAGCGACGATGCGGTCGTACTGGATACCCGGTGTCAATAACCTGGGCGGCTATGGATACTGGGCTTTTCATGAGTTTACCCGACCCTTCGAGATACAGTCGGAGTTCGATGATCTGGTTGAGCGGCTGGTGAACCATCGGCTGGAGGACATAGAGATTTGAGGTCTGCGCTGGTAGAATTGCTTTCTCACAGACACAGGAGGAAGACATGATAGACGCAGCGGCGCCTGAGAAGGTAGAGAAATTGGTCAAAGATCTCCTCGATGAACGTTTCGGGGATCAGTTCGTGTTCGATCCGATCACGGTGATACCCAGGATAGATCATGACGGAGATGAATATCTGCACATATACATCGTGTTCGACGGGGACCAGAAATATCTCGATCCAGGCTGGACACTGGGATTGGCCGGACGCATAGAGCCTCTGCTTACGGAGCTCGGCTCTTTGAATCCTCCGAGCAAGACGTTCATAGAAAAGTCTGAGTGGGAAGAGATCAAAGACAGGTATCTTGAATTCGCGTGATCTGATAAGAATCGCGTTACATCTCGCGTCCGGCGAAATCGGTAGTGGGGCAGGGCGTCCTCGCCAAACCGAACTGTGTCGCGCAGTAAGCGCGGCCTATTACGCGCTGTTCCACGCCCTGGCTCTTTGCTGCGCCGATATGTTAGTTGGGGTATCGCCTGCCAGCCGAAGCCAGCAAGCATGGCGTCAAACTTATCGCGCCCTGGAACACAGACCAGCCAAGAATCGGTGTTCCAGACAGGATATGCTGAATAAGTTCCCTCCTAGAATACGGGAATTCGGAAAATTGTTCGTCATCATGCAACGCAAGCGCCATGCCGCCGACTATGATCCCGATGCGCGTTTTTCGCGCGCCGGGGTCGTACAGCTAATCGAAGAAACCGCGAGAACGATAACCCGGTTTAACGGAGTCACGGCCAAGGATAGACGCGCCTTCGCAGTGTATGTTCTCTTCAATCTCAGACAGGACTGAACCTTATGAGAGATGCACACGATATAAAATTGGGCAGGCGTCGCTTTAGAATTTATTACTCTCGCCCATCATTTCTCGAAGGCATAGCGCGGGTACTGGATATCGGCGGGACTATGGGCCCCAGAGTTGAAATCATCAGTGATCGGGGCGATACAGGTAAGAGCGGTGTGGAACAGGATGCTGATGAGATTAGGGAAATATGGGCTGAGGTAGGTCAGTATATATACGATGCGATGGGAACCCTCAACCATGCCGGGCGAAACGGCGCAGGATTGAATGAGCGTAAATCTGCTTCTTGGCGTTCGCCCATTCCACCTCCGCATATCCTGGAACAGTATGAGTCCATACTTCCGGGCGCAGCTGACCGAATATTGAGTATGGCTGAAAAGGCACAGGAATGTCGGCATAATCGGGATAGAATCAATGGTACCAAGTCTCGTCGCTCGGAATATCGCTACGATGTCGAAAATACCGAAGAGGAATGATCCATGGCGAGACGAGCGCGACGGCGACAGCCTACCGAGGTCCTAACCATCACGCATTCCGACGACGCGCGGCGGAATATACCGACGGCGGAGCTGGAGCCGGTGATGGATGAGGCTGATCGGAAGGCTATACATCTGGCATACGAGCGGCGCAACCGCGACCTGGACCCGCAGTTGGTATGGCGGGGGAAGGATGAGCAGGACCTGGACGACCTGATCGTGCCAGCACCGCCGCTGTTCATACAGGAGAAGGTGCATCCCAAAGTCTTGGTTGACGACCTGGTTCGGGTGTCGCGGGAGAGCGAGCGGGCGCAGGAGTATCAGCCGGACCTGTTCGCGGACTTCAACGGGCTGAACGACCCGGATGCGCGGGCAGAGTTCTACCGGCACGACCAGAACTGGACGAACCGAATGATACTGGGCGACAGCCTGCAGGTGATGGCGTCGCTGGCCGAAAAGGAAGGTCTGCGGGGCAGGGTGCAGTGCATCTATATTGATCCGCCTTATGGAATCAAGTTCAACTCCAATTTCCAGTGGTCAACGACCAGCCGGGACGTGCGGGACGGCAACGCGACGCACATCACGCGAGAGCCTGAGCAGGTGAAGGCGTTTCGGGACACCTGGCGGGATGGGATTCATTCGTATCTGTCGTATCTGCGGGACAGGCTGACCGTGGCTCGCGACCTGCTTGCTGATAGTGGAAGCGTGTTCGTGCAGATTGGGGATGAGAATGTACATCGGGTTCGGGCGGTGATGGATGAAGTGTTTGGGGAGGATAATTTTATAAGTCAAATCGCTTTCGTGAAAACTAGCGGGCTTACGCAAAACTTTCTAAGTAACCGTTATGATTATCTACTTTGGTACAGCAGGAATATACAAAGTGCTAAGTTTCGCAGACCCTATTTTCCAAAGTCTAAGCAAGATGGCACTGCTGCTACCTACAATTGGATCAGGAACGATCTTGGTGAATATCGTGGAATGACCATTCCAGAACGTGAAGGGGAGAAAATTCCTGAAGGGTATGAGATATATAAGGCAGACAACATTACCTCACAAGGTAATCCCATATTACAGATTGATTTCGAAGGGAAGCAATACTCATTGCGCTCAAAGACCACCGCAATTGGGCATTCACGTCTAGACAAAGCCAACCGGATACACAAAGCTCGTAACAGTATTCAATACGTTCGGAAATTGAGCGACTTCAGAGTTGTACAAGTATCAGAACTCTGGTCAGACACCGGTACAGGAAGTTTTACAGATAATAAAATTTACGTTGTGCAGACAGGTGCAAAAGCCATCCAACGCTGCATCCTCATGACCACCGACCCCGGCGATCTTGTTCTCGATCCCACTTGCGGGGCTGGCACGACCGCCTATGTAGCGGAGCAGTGGGGTCGTCGGTGGATTACGATTGATACGAGCCGCGTCGCCTTGGCTCTTGCCCGCTCCCGCGTGATGGGAGCGCGATACCCGTACTATCTTCTGGAAGACAGCCCCGAAGGGCAGCAAAAGCGGGCGGAGGTAGAGCGACGCGAACCGTCGGATTCGCCCACATACGGCAGTGTCCGGCAGGGCTTCGTCTATGAGCGTGTGCCGCACATCACGCTGCGCGACATAGCGAACAACGCCGAGATTGACGTTATCTGGGACGAATTCCAGGAGAAGCTGGAGCCGCTGCGTGAGCGTCTGAACGCGACGCTTGGCGAATCCTGGGAGGAGTGGGAGATACCGCGCGAGGCAGAGGATGATTGGCCGCGCGCCGTGAAGAAGGCTCACGCCGACTGGTGGAAGGCCCGCATCGCGCGTCAGAGGGAGATAGACGCATCCATAGCGGCGAAGGCGGAGTTCGAGTACCTGTATGACAAGCCATACGAGGCGAGGGGGAAGGTTCGGGTAGCGGGGCCGTTTACGGTGGAAAGCCTGTCTCCGCACCGGACGCTGGCGGCGGATTATACTCCCGGCGGGATATACGAAACGAGCGAGGGATACCGCCACAACGGGGACGCGCCGGAACGGGATTTTGGCGCTCTGATGCTGGATAACCTGAGAACGTCCGGAGTTCAGCAGTCGCAGAAATCGGACAAGATTGACTTTACGTCGGTGACCGGCTGGCCCGGCGAGTATATCTGCGCCGAGGGCCGCTTCGAGGAGGGCGATACCGAACGTCGCGCCGGCATATTCATAGGGCCTGAGTTCGGGACGGTGTCGCGCGCCGACCTGACCCGCGCCGCTCGGGAGTCGGCCGAGGCGGGTTACGATATGCTCATAGCTTGCGCCTTCAGTTATGAAGGGCAGACCGCGGACATGAACCGGTTAGGCGCGATGCCCATACTGAAGGCGCGGATGAATGCCGATCTGCACATGGCGGACACGCTGAAGAACGACAGCAGGGGCAACCTGTTCGTGATATTCGGGGAGCCGGATATTTCAGTGGCTAGTGAAGAGTGGTTAGTGGATAGTTTGGGAAAGCGCGTGTCTCCCTATGACATCTTTAAGGTCGTATCGGGAATTGATAGTTTGGCAGAAATCAATGGACTTGACAGTGAGGATATACGAACTTACGCGGAAATATCCCGCCGAAGAGAGATATGGGATTACCTCGCAGATGCGGCGGGCGGCTTCCTCGATTCCGGCGAATATAGCCGAGGGACAGGCGCGGCGGACGACGGGGGAATTTCTTCAGTCGCTTGGCGTCTCTCGCGGTTCGCTGGCGGAACTGGAAACCTTTCTGACTTTATCCGAAAGGCTGCGCCTGACATCCGGAGAGGACTGTCAGAGCTTGCTGAAAGACTGCGCCGAGATCAACAAGATGCTTCACGCTCTGATGCGCTCTCTATCCACTCGCCGCTAACCACTATCCACTACTCGCAGGTCACTGTAAACGGGGTGGACATATACCATCCGGCGAGCGGGCAGGTGAGGAGCGACGACACGGACGGGATAGCGTGCTGGTTCGTTGACAGCGACTACAACGAGGAGAGTTTCTTCGTGCGGCAGGCTTATTTCCTGGGATCAGGTGACCCGTACAAGGCGCTCAAGACGACGCTGAGGTCGGAGATTAACGCTGAAGCGTGGGCAACGTTGAACAGCGATGTGTCGCGCCCGTTCCCAAGGCCGGAGTCGGGTCGCATCGCCGTGAAGGTAATCAACCATCTGGGTGACGAGGTGATGAAGGTTATTAGTGTGTAGTGGTTAGTGATTGGTGAAGGCATTGCTTGTCGCTACGGACTGGGCTGGATGGTTCATGGAAAGCAAGGTTGAGGCTGCGGGCTAGGCCGGAGAAGGAATCGAATGAAGATCACTGACTTGAAGTGTGCGGTCATTGGTGGCAATCCCATTGTTCGGATTAAGACGGACAGTGGGATTGACGGTCTTGGGCAGGCTGAGTGGACGAAGCCGTACCTGAAGCCGCATGTGCTGTTCTATCGCGATATGATATTGGGGCAGGACCCGACGGATGTTGAGCGGGTCATGGACAGGATCCGCAGGATGGGGAGTTTCAAGCCCTGGGGGGCGGCGGTGAGCGCTATCGAGGTCGCTCTGTGGGATATCGCTGGGAAGGCGGCCGGACTTCCGGTGTACAAGCTGTTGGGCGGCAAGGTGAGGGATAAGGTCAGGGTATATAACGGCGGCGTGAGGGTGCCGATGGAGGGGAATTCTCCGCAGCATTACGCCGAGGACATGGCCAGGATGAGGGAGCTTGATGAGGGATTCACGATTATCAAGCAGGGGATCGCTTTCCACTCGCGCACGCCGGAGGAGGTCCCGGACTTCTTCTATGGCGAGCGTCCCCAGGGAGTAAGGCCGGCGTTCGGCGGACCTCTCACGGAGCGCGGTCTGAAGCATACGGTCGCGTGTATCGAGGCGATGAAGGACGTGCTTGGAGACGAGATCGGTCTCGCGTTGGACTGTGGCCCTGGGGTGACGGTGCCGGACGCGCTGCGGCTCGCGAAGGCTGTGGAGCCGCTGAACGTGATGTGGCTGGAGGACATGATTACGGGGGACTATACGCCCTATGTTCTGCCGGACCTGTACCGTGAAGTAACAACCGCCACTTCCACGCCGATTCACACGGGTGAGCAGATATACCTCAGACAGAATTTCAAGGATCTGATCGAAAAGAAGGCTGTGAACATAATAGGGCCGGACCCGCTGGATGTTGGCGGAATAGCGGAATTGAAGTGGATCGCGGAGTTCGCGGATCTCCACGGGATTCTTGTGGCGCCTCATGGCATCGCGGATGGGCTCATTGGACTGGCGGCGCATGTTCACCTGGCGGCGACTCTGCCACGGAACTACATCGCGTTGGAGTATCCCGTGGGAAGGCCGGAGTGGTGGTATGAAATCATCGAAGGGCTTCCGGATCCGATAGTGGAGGATGGGTTTGTCAGGGTATGGGACACGCCGGGCTTAGGCGTCACATTCAATGTGACGGAGGCGAAGAAGCGTTTATCCGAGGAGGACAGGGATTTCTTCGACTAACGAAACACTCCGAAAAGACGGAAAGACTAGTACCGTTTCCACATGTTTCTGACGTATAGCAACCACCCCTCACCCCTGGATTCTCGCCTTCGCGGGAATGATGGGTAGTGGTTAGGGTATGTCATATTCACATAGATGTGGTACTAGCCCCTGAGTCAAGAGAGGCGCCAAAATGAAGATACTGCTTGTGGCTACGAACCAGACGGACCGTTTTATGGACAGGATGGTAGTGCGGCCTGTGCCGATCGGGCTGGCGTACCTGGCGGCCAGCGTTGATGAGAGTCGGCACGAGATGCGGGTGGTTGACCTGATGTTTTCGGAGGATGGGTCCAGGGATGTGGAGGACGCGGTTCGGGAGTTCGGGCCGGAGCTTGTGGGGCTTTCGATTCGGAACCTGGACAATCAGAGCAGCAGCAACTCGGTGTGGAATCTTCCGGTGGTGAGGGAGATAGTGGGGCGGATTCGGGAGGTGAGCGAGGCGACGGTGCTGTGCGGCGGGCCGGCTTTCAGCATACTGCCGGCGGAGTGCCTGGAGTATGTGGGCGCAGACTTGGGTATCGCGGGGGACGCGGCTGAGGCGTTCGCGACGCTAGTGGATAGGTTGGAGTCGGGCGAGGATTACGGAGATATTCCGGGAATCGTGTACCGGGGGGAAGACGACGGCGAGGTGGTGGTGAGCGAGGGGAGGTTCGTTTCGGACTTTCATAACTTCCCGAGACTGGACCTGCTCGATATGAGGAAGTACAACGGGTCGGGATTCGGTATTGGCGTCGTTACCAAGTTGGCGCAGGCGTACTATCCGACGCTGGACAGCAGTTTCGACGGAAGCGACTGGAGGGCTCGACCGCCGGATGAGGTGGTCGAGGAGATAGCTGGGCTCAATCGGGACTTCGGCATCAATAAGTTCTTCTTCATAGACTCAGGCTTCAATATTCCGGCGGACGCCGCAAAGTCGCTGTGTGTCGCTATTCTGGAGTCGGGTCTCAAGATCAGGTGGAACAGCTACATCCGGCCGGGTTCTGGGGACGAGGAGCTAGTCCAGCTCATGAAGCAGTCGGGCTGCTCGCTGGCGCTGATGTCGGAGTCGGGCAGGGGTTCGGGAGAGCTTTCGGAGAGGCTGAATGGGCTGGAGGCGATGGCGCATCTGTGTGATAAGGTGGGTCTTCCGTTTACGATGAACGTTGCGTTCGGGGAGCCGGGCGAGACGCGCGAGAGCGTGGAGCGGAAGATAGAGTTTCTCGACAGCGTTAAGCCCGCGTTCGCGGTGCTGAGACTGGGGACACGGGTGTTGCCGAATACCGCTGTGGCGCAAGCCGCGATGGAGGAAGGTCTGATAGAATCGGAGTCGGACCTGCTGAGGCCGGTGTTCTATATCGAAGAGGATGTGAGGGACTGGCTCGAAGACAGGCTGCGGGAGGAGGTGGCGGCGCATCCGAGGTGGAATCTGTCGTGAGCAATGAATTTGCACTGGCCCCACCCTTGGATTCCCGCCTTCGCGGGAATGACGAAAAACCGGAGAGGAAATGAATATGCCGGTTATTGATCACAGTACGCAGAGGATGCCCGCGCCGACGGATAAGGTCGGTTCGCGGGGGATGATAACCGGGGAACATGGCGCGGAGTCTCTGTCGGTCAGGGAACTGGTCATCGAGCCCGGATTCAGCGGCCGTTTGCACACACATGACACGGATGAGGCGGTGATGGTGGTGGAAGGGTCAATCCAGTTTATTGTGGGAGATGAGGTTCAGACGGTGCGTTCGGGATACTCTATGCTCGCGCCCCCGGGCGTGGCCCATAAGCTGGTGAACAATACATGGGTATCGGCGCGGATGCTGGTCATTCGTCCGACGACCGAACACGAGACGACACATTTGGAATAGGACTGCTGAGGACACTGGATTCCCGCGAAAGCGGGAATGACTGAATTGTAGTTCACCCTCACCCTAGCCCTCTCCCATCAAGGGAGAGGGGATTTAACATACAAATGACGGGAAATTGTTAGGCTCACCTAGAAACAGAGGAACGGAGGACATATCGATGACGACCAGCCAGACCGGACCGCAGGAAGAGTTGCAGCTTATACCGACGAACGCGGGTGGCAGATCGTTCGCCGGGCCTCCGAAAGCTCTTCAGTCGCAGATTACACCGACGGATCTTTTCTATGTGAGGAATCACTGGAAGGGCGCGCCCGAAATTGATGTCGAATCTTACCGTCTCAGCGTCGGTGGCGAGGTGGCGCAGGCGTTGTCGCTGTCCATGGACGATTTGAAGGGGATGCAGAACAGGCGTTACCAGGCCACTTTCGAGTGCTGCGGCAACGGGCCTATTCCCGAGTACTGGGCGAAGCAGACGCGCTCGGTTATGGAGAAGGTGACCGGACACGGGATCATGGGGAACGCGGAGTGGGTAGGCGTGTCGCTGGCGGACGTGCTGAATATGGCGGAGATCGGGCCGAACGCGGTGGAGGTGATGTTCGAGGGCGCGGACCACGGGCCGGATGAGGTTGTTGGCGATCCTGAGGAGGTGACCTATGAACGCAGCCTGCCGATGTCCAAGGCGCTTCATCCGGACACGATGCTCGCGTGGGAGATGAACGGAGAGCCGCTGACGCCGATGCACGGATATCCGTTGCGACTGGTAGTGCCGGGATGGTACGGGATGTGCTCGGTGAAGTGGCTGGCGGCCATTCATGTCCTAGACGAAGAGTTCAAGGGGTTCTACCAGATAGAGCGGTACAGGGTGATGAACGGCCCGGATGCGGACGAGTTCTACACATACCTCACGGGCATGAAGGTGAAGTCAATCATCACCGCTCCGGCGCCGGGAGACCAGGTGCCAGTTGGAGACTATGTGGTGTCGGGCGCGGCGTGGTCGGGTGAGAGCGACATTACTCGCATCGAAGTCAGCACGGACGGCGGGGAGACGTGGACGGACGCGCGGGTGACCGTGCCGAGAAGCGGTTATTCGTGGACGCGCTGGGAGTGCGACTGGACGATTCCGGCGTCGGGCAACTACGTTCTGATGTCGCGGGCGACGAATGATAGGGGAGAGACGCAGCCTATGGAGTTCCCGAACAAGTGGGACGGCATGGGATATGGGAATAACATGGTGTTCAGGCACGACGTGGAGGTCGTGTAATCTGATTTAATACGCTTAAGGAGAATTGGATGCCGATATTGGATAAGTCAGGGACGGATATGACCGAAATGTACACCGGCTTCAAGCGGTGGTCGGTGGTGGACGGGACACGCGGTTCGACGCAGTTGAGCGTCGCCGAGGTGCTGATGGAGCCGGGTTCTTCGCCTCCGCTTCACGCTCACCCGACTGAGGAAACCATACTGATCGCGGAGGGGGAGTTGGAGGCGTACATCGGGGACGAGACAAGGATAGTCACCGCGGGACAGTTCGTGCTGGCTCCTCCCGGGGTGAAGCACGGATTTTCAAACAAGTCGGGGGAGCGCGCGGTGATATACGGGATTCACCCGACGCCCGAGGTACAGACGGAGTGGGACGAGGAGTAGGGCGCTGCCTACTGGCCGATAGTTCGGGCCGTTGTTCCTAGCAGGGGTCCAACGGCTCCAATCTTTCCTCATCGAGTTGATGCCAGAGAACGGCGTCTTCGTCCCGCGCCTCGACGAACCTGGACACATCGTTGAATATGCTGCTCTTGAGCCCCGGTCCCAACCTTACCGCCGCGACAACGGCGTAAGATTCCTTTCCCGTGGCGTGTCGCAGGATCTTGGCGTGGTCGCTCGCTCGCAGCGCGTCCTCCCGGTCTCCTGTGTATGACGCTTCTACCGCGATGTAGAAGCCAGTCTTCGAGTTTATTAATCCTGTGACCTCCGCTATAAGATCGGGGTTCTGGAATGTTTCCCAAGACCTGTCTCGAAGTCCCAGCGCATCTACGGATTCATAGCGCTCGCGGAGTATATCGCTCAGTTCCGCGCTCGTAAGCGGTCTCAGGCTCATTCGCCGAAATCCCATGAGTCGAGAGAAGGGCCGAGCGATGTCATATTGATTCCTTCTCATGGCGGAGAAGGCGTAGTTTCCGCGGAACCTTCCCATGTCTTCATGCTGCTGCCTGTACATACGGTGCAATGAGTGTAGGTCTACTCGCATCTCCTTTTGCTCCGCAAGCATCCTGTTCTGGATTTCCAGCATGTTGGCCTGGCTCTCGCGGAACCCGGCCTGTTCTTCCAGCATATTGGCCTGGGTCTCGCGTGTTTCGGCGAGTTCGGCGAGCATCCTGTTCTGGGTTTCCAGCATTTTGGCTTGGGTCTCGCGTGTTTCGGTGAGTTCGGCCAGCATCCTGTTCTGGGTTTCCAGCATTTTGGCGAACTGGCTCGGCAGCGCCAGCAGATCTTCGGTCAGCAGTTCACGCCTCAGCGCGGCGCGAAACTCCGCATTCTCTCTAGCGATTCTGAGCAGGTCCTCTGTAGTTTCGATTGTGTTAGTCGCAGTCATGTGAATATCCTCAGTCGCGGTAGCGGCGGCCGAGTTCTGTGGCGTCGAATAGCTGGCCGTCTCTTATCTCTTTAACCTCGTCGGCCATTTCGAGCAGGGTGGAGTCGTGTGTGGCGGATACGACGCTGATGCCCCGGTTCTGGACCATCTCCTTGAAGAGGCCGAAGATGGAGCGGGCATTGTTGGAGTCGAGTTCGCCAGTGGGTTCATCGGCCAGGATGAGAGGAGGTTCGTTGACGATGGCGCGGGCTATGGCGACGCGCTGCTGTTCACCGCCGGAGAGTTCGTAGGGCCTGTGTCGCGCCCTGTTCCAGAGTCCGACTATCTCCAGCGCCTCACGGGTGCGCGCCTCACGGTCGCGAGCGCCGACTCCGGCAATTCTGAGCGGCAGTTCGACGTTCTCGAACGCGGAGAGCAGGGGCAGCAGTCCGAACGACTGGAATACGAAGCCGATCTTGTGTCTGCGCAACTCGGTCAGGTCATGTTCGCCCATTTCGGCGATGTCTTGGTCTTCGAACATCACTGTGCCGGATGTGGGCTTGTCCAGTCCGGCGAGAATGTTCAGCAGAGTAGTCTTGCCGGAGCCCGAACGTCCAACGACCGCGATGAACTGGCCGGGCAATACTGTCAGGTTGATCCCCCTCAGCGCGCTGATCTCCTCTGAGCCGAGCGTGTATGTCCTGCGGAGGTCCAAGGTTGTTATCAGTGGTAGAACTCTGCTCATCTATTCAGTCTCCGGGCCTTATGGTGACCGTGCCGTCTTCTATCTGGACGCGGGCCTTTTCGCCGATGTTCAGCTGTTCCAGCAGGTCTCTGGGGATCTGGACGCGGCCATTGTTGTCCACAAGTACGAATTCTTCGAGTGGCTGCTCGGTCTCTACCTCGCCGCTGATGCGTTGGTAAGTCACCCTGCGGCGTATCTCGGTGGACATCTTGCCGTCGCGGATCATCACGACGCGACCGACCTTATAGGCGATGTCGGGGTCGTGGGTGACGATGAGGATGGTGGTGCCCATCTGTCCGTTTACCGTGCCGAAAAGGTCGAGAATTTCGGCGGCAGTGGTGTCGTCGAGCTCGCCGGTCGGCTCGTCAGCCAGCAGCAGCGGGGGCCGGTTTGCGAGGGCCACCGCTATGGCAACGCGCTGCTGCTCTCCGCCGGAGAGCTTTTCGGGCGTGTGAGCGAGCCTGTGACCGAGGCCGACGATGTTGAGCAGTTCCTCGGCCCTCTCGCGTCTCTCCTTGCCAGGTGTATTGGTCAGCATCATGGGGAGCGAGACGTTTTCGAGCGTGGTCAGGTATGGGAAGAGATTGCGGCTGGTCTGCTGCCAGATGAATCCTATATCCGTTCGCCTGTACTCCTCGATGTCGCGTCCGCTCATTCTGAGCAGGTCCTTGCCGCCAACCATGACGTTGCCCGCCGATGGAGCGTCGTAGCCGGCCAGGATGTTGAGCAGGGTGCTCTTGCCGCTGCCGCTGGCTCCCACGATTGCTACAACCTCGCCGGGTTCGACAGCGAGGTCGAGTCCTCTGAGCGCGACTACTTCGAGGTCGGCGATCTTGTATATCTTGAATACGTCCTGGCAGAAGACGTAGTAGTCGCTGGGGGCGTTGGTCATTGCTGCCTCTCCGGGCCTTTCTTCAGGGTTCGATGTCATGGAGCCAGTGGGTTTGCTGTCGTCCTTATAGTATAGACTATCCGCGAGTGAATGCTGAGCGCAATCGCGCGTATGATGTTCAAACGGACGTGATAGAATAGTTGTCAGTTGGCGCGGCAGACGGGACTTACAAGATTATCGGGAGAGTGAAGCGGTGTCAGGCACTTTCGCGTTGGGCAGGCTGTTCGGGGTAAGGGTGAGAATCCATTTCTCGTGGATATTCATATTCGCGCTTGTTTCCTGGTCGTTGGCGTCGTCATGGCTTCCATCGCAGTACTTCGGCTGGAGCAGGGGCGAGTACTGGGCGGTGGGCATAGTCGGCAGCGCGATGCTGTTCGTGTGCGTCCTGATTCACGAACTCAGTCATTCGCTCGAGGCCATCCGGCGCGGTCGCAAGGTGCGCAGCATCACGCTGTTCTTTCTGGGCGGCGTTTCGGAGATCGAGGATGAATCGAAGTCGGCGGGTGAGGAGTTCTGGGTATCCATCGTCGGACCGCTGACCAGCCTGGGGCTTGGCGCGCTGTTCGGGCTCATGTATCTGAATCTGCGCTCGGGCTCTGGCCAGTTGACCGCGCTCACGCAGTACCTGATGATAGTCAACCTGGCGATTGGGGTGTTCAACCTGCTTCCGGCGTTTCCCCTGGACGGAGGAAGGGTGCTGCGCGCGCTGGTCTGGCGCGCGACCAACAGCCACGAGCGCGCGACACGGGTTGCGAGTTTCACCGGCTCGGCGCTTGGGTTCGGGCTGATAGGACTGGGCATCGTCTTCGTATTTACGAACAGCCTGGTCTCAGGCATATGGCTGGTGTTCATCGGGTGGTTCATCCAGTCGGCGGCATCTTCAGTGCGACGTGATGAGGTCGCAAAGCAGACGATGTCCGGGCGGACGGTAGGGGAGGCGATGGAGCATACCTTCCCCAAGGTCGCTCCGGGGATTACCGTTCAGGAGCTGCTCGACGAGTATATCTCAAAGGACTTCAGGAGGGCGTACCTGGTAGTCCTGGGGGACACCTTCCAGGGTTTGATCACGGCGACCGACGTGCGTGGAGTGCCTGCCGAGCAGAGGGCGACAAAGTGGGTCTCGGAAGTAATGACCAAGGCGGCGGATGTGCTGACTCTACCGCCCGACGCGCCGCTGGAGGATGGACTGCGCATCCTCGCCCAGAGGAACATTCATCAGTTGGTGGTGGTGGATTCGGGGATGCCCGTGGGTCTTCTTACCCGCGCCGGAGTGCTGAGAGTCATGGAGCTTTCGGATCTCCTGGCGCGAGAGGAAGCGAGAGAGCGGGCCGACGACCGTTGACGTTACGGCTGGTGATCGAGTGCGCGGCGGATCGAGGGTCCGAATTCGCCGCGCTGCCACTTTCTGACATCCGGTGAGCTTAGCTCCCGTTCCAATTCCTGGGGGCTGCTTGCCAGCGCCTTCATGCTTGTCATGGGCCAGATTAGCGCGGGGTCCAGCGCGAGAGACTTGCCGGTCGCCGTCCGCCACTTCTTCAGCCGGTCGAGACGAGCGGAGACGGCGGCAAGCTGTGTCTTCGACAGACGGGGACGCGGCTGTCTGTTTACGGGTCGCCGGAGCGGGTCGGCGGCCTGGCCCTTGCGAATGGCGTCTCGGATACCTGCCGCGAGCCTGCCGTGGGCGAATCTGCCGAGTCCGCGCACTTTCTTCAGGCTGGAGTCGGGCTTTTCCGCCAGCGCGACCAGGGCGGCGTCGGGTATTACGCGGAAGTGGGGCCTGCCCACTTTCAGTGTGTGGAATTCGCGGTAGTCCACGAGGGACTTGAGTACGGCGAGGGCTCGACCGTCCAGGCACCTGGAGCCCTTTACCCTGAAGACGGCGGCGGCGGGGTCGGGCTGTATGTACCTGACTGCCGCTATGCGCGCCGATTCCTCGACGACCCAGTCAAGGCGACCGAGTTGGTTGAGCTTATTCTTAAGCGTGTCTGCCAGTTCGAGCAGGCGGCGCACATCGTCCGCGGCATAGTTGAGTGCTTTGGGCTTGAGCGGACGATGGGTCCAGTCGGAGCGTTGGAGTTTCTTGTCTTTGGCTATGGAGACGCCGAGGGACGATTCGAGGACTGTGGCGAGTCCGAGCCGCTCCATGCCGGTGAAGGCGGCGGCGACGCTGGTGTCGAAGAGTGAGGTGACGCGGAAGCCCCAGTCGCGGTCGAGGCTGCGGATGTCGTGGTCGCCGGAGTGGAGAACGACTTCGACGCGCTTGTCGGAGAGTACGTCGCCCAGAGGATTCATGTCGTCGAGGGCGAGGGGGTCAATGAGGAATACCCGGCCATCGGAAATGGCTATCTGGATCAGGCATACGCGCTCAGGGTAGCGGAAGAAGCCGTTGGATTCGAGGTCGAAGGCGATGCGGGGCTGTCTTCGCAGTGTCTCGATGACGCGGAGGAAGATGGATTGGTCTTGTATGAGTTGGTAGTCCTGGATGGGAACGGTTTGTCTCCTTGGGTCAGTCGGGACTGAGTTTCCATATATCTTCGTTTATGTCGTTCAGGTGATTTAACAGGTGGGAACAGGTGGCTTAACTGGTGACCTACAGGTGTTCGGAACATCTGTTAGTGACCTGTTATTCACCTGCATTGAAGCTAGGCGTTTTTTCCTGTCGAGCTTATCATATATTCTTGTTTATGATTATCTGGGCCAAGTTGCCCAGATTGGGTCGTGGACTTGGCGCCGACTTGTCATGGGGATATTGTAGCCGAGGTTAGCACGGATGTGCAAGGGCGGAGAGGGAAAGGTGGGAAACGGGTAAGATCCGACTGCCTGACCACAATTCGCAGGGGTCTCGTCACTGCGCACACGGCTCGGTTCGCAGTTGGATCGGCTCGGAGTTCTCGCCAAAATCCCAGAGATAGGTCATTCCGTCGCCATGTGTCCATATCTCAATGTAGATCACGTCGCCGCATCCTTTCATGTCGGAGAGTCTGATGTGGTACTGCGTGTCTTCCGTATTGGTATTCATCGCCACGTCTATCTCTTCTCCGCCTCCATCCAGACGGTACTCTTTGAACCAGTACGTGTCGGCTCCGCCCACAGGATCCCAGCTAATTGTCCAACCCTCCCAGTCCTGCGCCACTTGCACGTTGGTCGGCGCGGGAGGCACTGTGGGCCTATCTCTATCAACGATGACCCTGAACTTCTGTGGTTCTCCACCATGCTGCTCACAGACGCCGGAATCCTCGACCCGGTACTCGCTGCGCAGGTTGAACTCATACTCGCCTTCCGCCAGGTCTTCAACAGCAGTAACGACGTGGCCGGGAACGACTCCCTCCCATTGCTCCAACCTTCCTTCGGGAGGTATGTACCAGATCGCCAGGTGAAGCCCACCGCCACCCACACCGGGGGCGGTCCGCCATCTATTGGCAAGCTCGTACTCTGGCTGATAAGCAACCTCGAACAAGTCGGCGTCCTCGCCCTCCAGGCTCATGTGGATTTTGGTTCTGTACCCGCGAGGGTCAGGGTAGTTCCATACCATAGCGCCGGAGGGTACAGGCGCGCGCTCGCCATTGAAGATGATATCGTGGTCTCGGTAATCTTCGTAGGGCCGAAAACCGCCCTGATAAGCCCAGGGGTCTCTGCCTTTGTCGAAGTACTTCTGGTACACACAGCTTTGCCATCCTTCATCTTGGCTGTGGGTGTACTCTTCGATGACGCCGGAGCCTCGCCGCCTCACATCGGCGAGGCTGATCCAACCATCCGAGCCGCCGCTGTCGAAACTCCCATCCTTGTACGGGAGCCACGTGCTGTAATGGCCCAGCCACCCACCGAAGTTCTCGCGCGCCCTGCCCATGTGGTACAGGTTCGGATCACTCGTGGAGTCCAAGAGCGCTATTCCCTCCTTTGAGCCAAACAACTGGCCGACCTCCGCTTCCAAAGCAAGTTTCGCGCAGTCTTCTATGTCGGGGGAGTTGAATACGACCTGGCCCTCAACGATGGCGGATATGAGGTCTGGTCCCTCCCCTTTCAAGTATTCGCGCACCCGCAGGTCCACCTCTCCCAGCAGCGTATGCTTGGAGCTCTCGTAAGTCGAAGCGCGACCCTTCAACTCGAACTTGACAGCTTCGCTCTCGACCGCTTTGAATTCAACATTCACCAATTCTGCCCAGACGACCAGATCGTTCTCCAAAAAGCGTTGTTCCAGCACACCGGACCCGGCGTCGGGAGCAGGACTTCTCAAGGCACTGGCCGCCCAGCCAATTTCGTGACGGTCAAGACACTCTTCAAGGGTAAGCGCCGGGGCCGTTAATATCCCGCACGCCACGCACGCCACCAGCATGAGGCTTCCTGTCAGTAAGGACGCGGCGCCAAGACGTTTTTTTCTCATAGTATCCTTCATCGCTGCCGCTGAACCGCTCCTTCGGTCTATGTGGATACTGGCAATATCCAGCCGAACACGCGCTATATATACCATGTGTGGGCGATAGTTACCAAGGACTTGGATCATATTCCTGATTCTCGTGTCCTTGTGGCGCTTCCCTCTGCCGCCATGAGGGACGGCGGCCTGAAACGGCGCGCTAGTTGAATCTGATGTTGCTGCCGTTTGTGGCGTCGAAGTCGCCGGCGCTGTAAACGCCGAGGTCGCGGCCCTGGCGGACGTGGATGATTATTTCCTAGTGGACTGTAGGCCCGGCGGGCTGGTGGTGTGCGGCGGATGCGGTCGAATTCTGGAGCCGGAGTTCATGCACCTGGACCACATCCAGCCCAGGGTGGAGGGGGGCGAGAATCACATCCTCAACCGCATTCTGCTATGTAGTCCATGCAATGGAAGGAAGGGGCATATATACACGCTGGCCGGGCTGCTGCGGGAGAACAAGCGGGTGGGGTGGATGAAGGATGAGGACATGGCGAAGTTGATACAGTCCAGCGCGAAGTCGAGGGCGGAGTGGATACGGGATATGTGGGATACGCTGGAGTGTGAGGAATTTCTGGCGGGGCTGGATGATGTCTGAACTGTGATTTGTTTGATTGGGATGATGGACGGGATTATGGCATAGAATCGGTTTTGCAACTGCGGTAGAATGACCAAGATTTATCAGTCCACACATCAGAAGGAGCGCGAATGACACAGTTGGCTGATACCCAAGAACTGCTCAGTTCTATTGACTGGGATAGGCAATCTATCCAGGGATTCTTCGGGCCTCGCGTGTCTTCAACGGAAGGTGAGGTAATGGGATCAGATACGCCGTATGCGGACGAGACTATGCAGACGGCCCTGAAGCATATCGAAAACCTCCTAACTTATGACTCCGACTACTGGTTTGACTATTTGCGGAAGGCGAATCCTTTACTGACCGAAGATCATCTTGATCAAATCGCCATGACCACGTATATGTGGCTGAGCGATGAAGCCCGCAGACAGATCAGAACTCTAGTCCGACAGCGTTTTGACGACTGCGATGACCCATTCGACATTTTCATTGATTGGATGGGATCGGAATCAGGAAGCCGAAGGCTAGTAGAATCGCTTGAGGAGACTGCCATCCCTGATCCGGTTCTCGCGTGGTCCTACGCATTTTGCGAGGCGCTAGATATGTCGCGCGCCGCTTACTCCATACACCGGAACCGCTTACATCACAAGGTGGACTTCTCCGACATCGAGCAGACACCTGAGGAAATCGCAGCAGATATGCGCTTCTTCAATGCGCGATAGGGAGCTTCAGCAAGTTGCCGCCCGCTGTCAGAGGAAGCGTTTACTGGTGTGACTACGGCCCTATTACTGGCAGCGAGCTGTCTTCCCATCGCCCAGCTCTGATAATCAGTCGCACCGAATTGAATAACGGCCTGTCGGAGGCGATAACGGTTCCGATGTCCCGTACAACGCCGCCTGATCAGCACGTCCGCAATCACGTATTTCTAGAATCTACCTGTTCCTGGGCGTCAGTGCGCCAAATCAAGTCCGCGCGTCAGCCATGGCTGGGAGACAAGATTGGCGAGGCGACGCCGGATGAACTCGAAAGGGTGTTGGAAGTCTTCGCAAGCCGTCTAGACAACCCGAATCCATCCAGCTATCGGCGAATAGAACCTGGAACGGTCTGGAGTGTGGAGTTTCACGACCAAGACGACGCTGTACAGAATGAACATGCTCTCATACTGGACTACAATCCTGGCAACGGGATCGCAATCGCGGTAAATGTGGAATATCTGGAAAGACCGGAATCGCGGGTCAGGGTTCCTATCAGTATGGCCGATTCCCCCGATCCCGCGTCCGCTCTCATACATCGCATACGCTCGATAGATACAGGGGCCAGGCCCATGACTATGATTGATCTGGTTGATGAAGATAGCCTGATATCGGTCAAATCTCGCTTATTGTCGGCGGTAGGAGCATAGGGGTCAGCGGCGGGTGTCTGGCCAGACTATTTTTGGCTTGTGCGCCGAGTTAGTTGAATCGGATGTTGCCGCCGTTTGTGTCGTTGAAGTCGCCGGCGCTGTAAACGCCGAGGTCGCGGCCCTGGTGGACGTGGATGATTATTTCCTGGCGGATTATGCCTACGGCGTCGAGTAGTTCGGCCTCTATGTCGTCCATGAGGTCCTGGATTTCGTCGGAGGTCACGGTTTCGTCAATGTTGAGGGTGGCGTGGACCACTACGTCAGCGTAGTGAATGTCGAGTCTGCCCACGACGACCTCGCTCTCCGTTACTATGTAACATTCGGAGTAGGGTGTGCGGGTCTCTCGCTGGAAGTCGTATTTAGCCATGTAAGGGGTCTGTTCCTGTCCGGGGTAGTAGGTTGTATGGATTTCCGCTTTCGGAGACCCTTGCGTAACTCGATCCTACTTTGATTTTGGGGGCCTGGATGGGTTTGTGCAGGGGTGATTTCTAGCTGACTGTACCGGCCACCCCATCCCTGGATTCCCGCCTTCGCGGGAATGACGAGTAGCGCGGCGTTATGGTTTGTCGTCCGGATTAGGTTCTGACTTGGCCGCTGCCCAGTACGGTCCACTTGTAGGATGTGAGTTCTTTGAGGCCCATGGGGCCGCGGGCGTGGAATTTGTTGGTGCTTATGGCGACTTCGGCGCCGAGACCGAACTGTCCTCCGTCGTTGAAGCGGGTAGAGCAGTTGACGAAGACGGCGCTGGAGTCCACTTCGTCAACGAAGCGCATCGCGGCGGAGTAGTCTTCGGTGACTATGGCGTCTGAGTGGCCGGAGCCGTAGGTCTCGATATGGTCGAGCGCATCGTCGAGGGAGTCAACGACGCGGACGCCCGCTATGAGGGCGAGGAACTCGGTACTCCAGTCCTCCTCGGAGGCCGGAATAACCTGGAACGCCCCGCTGCCGTTGGAGGGGCCGATGAGACTCAGAGCGCGGCGGTCGCAGCGCATTTCGACACCTGCCTGCGCGAACTTGCCGGCCATTCTGGGCAGGTAGGCGGGCGCGACGGCGGAGTGGACGAGGAGGGTGTCCATCGCGTTGCACACGGAGTATCGCTGCACTTTGGCGTTGAACACGATGTCCAGGGCCATATCGAGGTCGGCTTCCTTGTCCACGTAGGTGTGGCATACGCCGACTCCCCCGGTGATGGCGGGCATCTTGGCGTCGCGGGCGACCCTGTTGATGAGCTCCTGTCCGCCCCTGGGAATGAGAAGGTCTATGTAGTCGCGGGCCTCGAGCATCTGGCCGACGAGTTCGCGGTCGGTTGACTCTATGAGCTGAACGGCGTTTTCGGGCGCGCCGGCGTCGGCGACGGCTTCTCGTATGATGTTCGCCAGCGCCGTGTTGGAGTTGATCGTGTCACTTCCGCCCCTGAGTATGACGGCGTTGCCGGACTTGAGGCAGAGGGTGGAGATGTCAACGGTCACGTTGGGTCTGCTCTCGTAGATGACGCCGACCACGCCGAGGGGAACGCGCCTGCGGCCCACCTGGAGGCCGTTGGGCACGGTCTTCATCTCGATGACCTCGCCAACGGGATCGGGGAGACCGGCGACGCCGCGAACGTCGGAGGCGATGGCATCGAGACGTTCCTCGTTCAGCATCATTCGGTCAAGGTAGTATTCGGGAAGGCCCTTCCGCGCCCCGGAGTCGAGGTCGTGCCTGTTGGCGTCGAGTATCGTTTCCTGTTGTTCGATGATGCGGTCCGCGATGTTGAGCAGCGCCCGGTTCCTGACATCGCCGGTGGCCTTGGCAAGCTCTCTGGCGGCCCGCTTCGCGGCGTGTCCCTTGCTGGTGAGTTCATCAGTTGTTGTCTTCATCATTGGTCAGCTCCTATCGGACGGCAAGCTAAGACTGGTCCATATGTTTCTGACGTATGTAAACAGCAGCCCCCCGCCCCTAGATTCCCGCCTTCGCGGGAATGACGGTGGTTGTGCAAAGGTCTCCCTTCGCGGGAATGACGAATAGCGCCTAGGGTATGTCATTTTCATATGGATATGGTACTAGGTTGGGCGGATTCGGACATGGCCAGCAATACGAGGTTATCACGGTGAATGACCTCGTCTCCATAGTGGTAGCCGAGCGTGCGGCCTATCAGGTCTGAGCGCAGTCGTCGTATCATGTGGACGTCGCGCGAATTGTAGCCGGAGATTCCGCAGGCGATCCTGTTCTTGTCGGTATCCTCGACGAGAACGACGTCGCCGCGCTTAAAGTCGCCGTGTGTGTCCACAATTCCGGCGGGCAGCAGGCTCTTGTTCCCACGAACCAGCGCTCGAACGGCGCCGGGATCTACTACGATAACGTCGGAGTCGCGTATCTGGCTGAGCATATAGCGCTTGCGGCTCTCCATCCTGTTCGCGCCGGTGGGGAAGTAAGTGCCGAGGGTTTCGCCACCCACGAGGCGAGGCACAACGTTCGCAACTGTCCCGCTGGCGAAAATGGTGTCCACGCCGGACGCCGTAGCCAGCCTGGCGGCGTTGAGCTTGGCGGACATTCCCCCACGTCCGCGAGAGTCGAACGAGGGGCCTCCGAGAGATTCGATCTCGTCGGTAAATGAGGATACCCTACGTATTAGCCGGGCGTCGAGGTCTAGGTTGGGGTCGCTCGTGAAAAGACCTTCGGTCTTGCCCAGTATTATCAGCAGGTCGGCGTCAACTATGTTGGCGACCATGGCGGAAAGGGTGTCGTTGTCGCCAATGACTTCGCCCTCGAGTTCGTCCACGGACACCACGTCGTTTTCGTTGATGATCGGCACGACCCTGTACTTGACGAGGCCCAGCAGCGTGTTGCGGATGTTGAGGTAACCCATCCGGTCGCTGAGGTCTCTGCGGGTGAGCAGGGTCTGGGCAACGTGCACGTCGTACCAGAGGAAGAGCTGCTCGTAAGAGTTCATCAGCCTGCCCTGGCCTATGGCGGCCAACGCCTGGCGCATCAGGACGTTCCCGATCTCTCCGGTCGGGTCTAGCGCGTGCCTTCCCGCCGCCACCGCTCCCGAAGACACAAGCAGCATCTCAGATCCGCCTCGCTGCAGCCGGGCGATCTGGCCTACGATGCTGGCCATCGTTTCCAGGTCCAGGCGGTTGGTTCCGTCGGTGATGAGCGTCGTGCCGAGTTTTACTACGACGCGCCGATATGGACGGGCTGAAGTGTTTTTGTCTGTCACGCCCTCTTTGTCTCTCCGTTCTAGCGCACTCTCAAGATACAAGTCGGTAGGGCGGATCACCCCCATCCTAACCTTCCCCCATCAAGGGGGAAGGGACTTTCGAGCCACAGGCAACGCCGACTAAACAGATACGGGCCCCAAGCCGATAGTGCGAATCTCCGATCATCCGAATGGGAGAACCCGAATCATTATAGCACCGAACGAGGCGGCGAACCGTAATCGGCAAACGTCCTGATGCTGTATCAATTTGGTTGGTGAACTGAATCACCCTCACCCCCGTATCGCGGTACGGGGCAGGCTCTAGCCCTCTCCCATCAAGGGCTGAGAGGGGTAGGCATTGTTATGTCAAGTAGAAGGCTATCAAACCAAACAATGGTTCGATCTATGGTTCATAAAGCTGAAATCTCAACTTTGGAGCACTCTCAGCACTGTGTTGATCCGACGCCAGATTCATGCACCCTTCAAGGTTTTATAGCTAATTTCAGATTTTGCCTACCCCTATCAGCCCATCAAGGGAGAGGGGATTTTCAACCCCGCAGGCAGCACCGACCAAGCTGATACAGGTTCTTCTGTCCCTGACAGTATTGGGTCAATGTCTTATACTGCGCTCACCAAAAGGAGGCGATGATATGCAAGACCTTGTCACGGCTGAATGGGGCGACGCGGTTGAAGCGATAGAGCGGTGCTATGAGCTTGGATGGACTGACGGGCTGCCGGTGGTCCCGCCCACGCTGGAGCGGGTGAACGAGTTTCTGGACTACGCGGGACGGTCGCCGGATGAGGTTCTGGGGGAAATACCGGAGCGCAGGCGCGAGATTACTGTGGCGAAGACCGCTGCCAACGCTGTCATGGCGGGCTGCCTGCCGGAGTATTTTCCAGTAGTGCTTGCGGCTACGGAGGCGATGCTTGCGCCCGAATTCAACCTGATTGCGCCTTCTTCCAGCCAGGGCGGGGCGGCGGTGCTGGTGATAGTGAATGGGCCGGTTGTCGAGGAACTCGACATCAATTCCAGGAATAACCTGTTTGGGCCGGGCAATCGCGCCAATGCCACGATAGGCAGGGCCATAAGGCTGATTCTGATGAATGCCTGTGCGTCCATACCAGGGCTGTTCGACAGGACCGTGATAGGGCATCCCGGCAAGTACACCTTCTGCATAGCCGAGAACGAGACCGATTCGGACTGGCTGCCTCTGCACGTCGAGCGTGGGCTGTCCGCCGAGCAGAGCGCTGTGACGGTGTTCGCGGCCTGGGAGCCCAGGCAGGTGCGCTCAGCGTCTCATTCGCAGGAGGTCGTGCTGGATACCGTGGCCGACGTGGCGTCGGTGCTGGGGTCGTCGCTGGCGTCTTCGGACTCGGTCGGCGACGAATCTCTTCCGGTGAGGCAGGGCCAGGTTGTGATAACGATAGCGGGGTCGGCGGACTTCTGGGGCGACTGGACGAAGCGGGATGTGAGAGAGTATCTGCATCCAAGGATCGGACGCTCGATAGCCGACTTGAAGATCGTGCGGGTGCTGGAGGGTCACGTGGAGCCTGCAGACTACCAGAATTTCGCAAGTTTCGTGCCTGAGCCGGATGACATACTGGTTGTGCGTGCGGGTGCCCCGGACGCGAGCGGATACCGATGCTCGGTGGTGCTGAGCGAGCTGCCTAAGGTGGCGTCGGCGGCAGTAACGAGGGCGATTGATTTTTAGGGAATACTGAGAATCAGAGTAAGGCTGGCGACCTGTGTGGAATTTTCTGGCAAGAGAAGCCAACTGGACAGAGATTGTTACAAACACGTTGGCGCTGTCATTCAGCTTCATGGCGATAGCGATCATAGTTCATGCGGCGATATTCAGCGACAACCCGGATATGCTGGCGACGGCGGGTTCGGTGTCGTCGGGCGTTACGGGGGTGATACTGGGCTACTACTTCAACCGTTCGAGGCTGAAACGGGCGCAGGACGCTGAGTCGAGGGCGTCCACACGGTGGGGCGACGCCTATCAGGAGGCCCGGCTTCTTCGGGCCGAATTATCGGAATTGCAGTTGAAGTATGATAGATTGATAGAGGATATACCAGAACCAGATGGGGAGGGCGAATATGGCGAATTCTGATTCAGAAATGATTATGATACCCAAGCGTAGGCTTGAACGTATTATCAGAGATGCGAAGAGAGCCTCTGCCCAGTCCAAGAAGCGAATTGAAGAGCTGGACCGCCGGTGGGAAGAGATGGAAGAACGCCATAAAAGAGAGGACAGACGCAATTCCTACTGATTCCGACTATCGTTATCCAAGATGTCCATTTCGCAACTCGTAGCTCCGTTTCAGGATGAGATTCGGCGTGGCCTGTCCGGCAAGCCCCGCTCTATCGCAATGCACCCGTCCTTCGTCAGCCGGCCGGCCGGCTGCGAAAAAGGCCGGTTTCTAGCCCTCGATCTCGGCGGTACCAATGTGCGCGCAACGCTTGTTGAACTTGGGGGCAAACGCGACGTCCGAGCTCTCGGTCACCAGTCTTTTCGATTAGCTTCTACGACCGGAACGATGCACGATCTGTTCGATCCTGTGGCGGAGTTCGTGGTTGACATCCTGGCCGATGGCGGCTCCCATGAGATCGGCTTTATCTTCGCCTTCCCGATGGACCAGACCGGGGTCCGCAGCGGACGGCTCACCAAGTGGACCAAGGAGTTCGCATTCGACGGCGTGGAGGGGGAAGATGTCGTGGCGCTGCTGGAACGGGCCATCGGCGCCAGGACCCATAATCCTGGCGAATTCGGAATCAGCGCGCTGGCCAACGACACGGTGGGCGTTCTCGCGGCGGGGGCGTATCTCGACCCGCGCTGCGACATGGGCCTGATCGTTGGGACCGGGGCAAACCTTGCCGTCGCAGTCCCCGACAAGATGATAGGCAGGCGAGACCTGCCGGTTTCCTGGGGAAGTCCTGATGAGATGATCTTCAATATGGAGTGCGGTAATTTCGATGGGGTGGACGCAATTCAGACCGGCGCGGATATGAGACTGGACGTGGAGTCGGACACTGAAGGCCAGCGGATGGAGAAGATGATCGCCGGACGTTATCTCGGTGAGGTTGCCCGTCTGAGGGTGTGTGAAATTGCAACTCGGGACGAAGGATTCGAGGGCTGGCCGGCCGGCGGCAGCGGGTTCAACACCCCCTACGCATTCACGACCGAACATCTGTCGGACGTGGCTTTCGATGAATCAGAAGGGCTTATTGCGGCTGCCATGCAGTTGGGACAACTTGGCGTGTCTGACACTACTTTAGGCGAAAGGCGTCTTCTTCGAGAGATATGCGTCTCAGTCGCGCGACGGTCGGCGCGAGTCGTGGCGACGAGCATTGCGGCTACCGCAACCTATATTGATCCTGACCTCGATGATGAGCATATCGTCGCGGCGGACGGTAGCGTCTTCAGGGGGATGCCCGGATACCAGGCCGAGTTGCGGCGGGGGTTGCAGGATATTCTAGGCGAAGGAGCGGACAGGGTGCAGGTCTGCTATCTTAGGGATGGATCCGGATTGGGCGCGGCAGTGGTGGCGGCGGTGGCGGCGAGCTCTGGAATGGATGATTGTTGGGCGTGAGATAGGGACGCCCGGCGGTGGACGCCCCTATGGAATTTGGGTGAGATTGGGAGTGGCTAGGCGTTCTGAGCCATTATCTCTACCAGTTCTCTAACGGCTTCAGCGGAGTTGAGAAGATCGGCCTGTTCGGACTCGGTCAGGTTGAACCTGATGATGTCCTCGACGCCCCCGGCTCCGAGACGGACGGGAACACCGACGTATAGGCCGTCTATGCCGTACTCGCCTTCAAGAAGGGCGGTGCAGGGTAGTATCTCCTGCCTGTCGAACAGGATTGCCTCGACCATCTGCACGATTGCGGCTGACGGGGCGTAGTATGCGCTGCCGGTCTTGAGCAGGTTTACGATCTCCGCGCCGCCGTCCTGGGTGCGCTTGACGATGGAGTCAATGCGGTCTTCCGACAGCACTTCGGTGATCGGCTGTCCTCCGACGGTCGTGCTGGCGGTGACCGGGACCATGGTGTCGCCGTGGCCACCGAGCACATAAGCCTCGACCGAGTTGACGGAAACGTTCAGTTCCTCGGCAAGGAACGTTCTGAACCGGGCGGTGTCCAGGATTCCGGCCATTCCGACCACACGGTTCTTGGGGAATCCGCTGACCTCAAAAGCTCGCTGCGCCATTGCGTCAAGAGGGTTGGTGACTATGACGAGAATCGCGTCCGGGGAGTGTTCAACGACTGACCTTGTGACCGACGTGATGATGTTCATGTTGGTCAGAAGGAGGTCGTCGCGGCTCATACCCGGCCTGCGAGCGATGCCGGAGGTAATCACAACGACGTCGGAGCCTGCGGTGTCCTGGTAGTCGTTCGTTCCGATTACGCTGGCGTCGGAGCCGAGAATAGGACCTGACTCCAGCATGTCGAGCGCCTTGCCCTGGGGCAGCCCCTCTACGATGTCCACAAGCACGACATCTGCGTATCCCTTGTCGAAGATTCTCTGGGCGGCGGTGGCGCCGACGTTGCCCGCGCCCACCACTGTGACTTTGCTTCTTGGCATTATAGTCCTCGGTTTTTGAGTTATTAGTTGTTAGTTATCAGTAGAAGGGCCGGGTTCGGACGCCCGCCCCGGTTTGGGCTTTGATGAGAGTCTGGGCTTAGTGTTCCGACATCTTTGAATTGACGGCCTATCTACCCTCACCCTAGCCCTCTCCCAGAGGGAGAGGGGATAAATCGGAATCCGAATATGTATCACAACTAAGTTGTGCACTGCTAGTCGGAAGCGTCCACGTATTCCTGCCAGCGGTCCTCGATGGAAGGATCGGCGACCGTGTCCATGAGGTACTGTCCGAACTCGGCGCTGGTGGCGCCGGTACTGCGGCCCGTCATGATTATCTTGCGCTCGTACTGGCCGCAGATGTCAATGGCCTTATGCAGCTTGGCGCCGATATCGGTGTACCCGATGTGCTCGAGCATCATGGCTCCGGCGCGGAGCAGCGAACTGGGATCGGCGTACTGGTCGCGGTTCTCCCTGACCATTCTTGGCGCGCTCCCGTGAATGGCCTCGAACATGGCGTACTGCTTGCCGACGTTCGCGCTTCCGGCGGTGCCGACGCCGCCCTGTATCTGGGCCGCCTCGTCGGTGAGGATGTCGCCGTAGAGATTTGGCAAGGCGAGCACCTGGAAGTCCTGCTGACGAGCCGGATTGATGAGCGCGGCGGTCATAATGTCAATGTACCAGCCGTCCCACTCGATGCCCGGGTAGTTCTCGGAGACCTCGCGCGCGATGTCGAGGAACTTGCCGTCGGTGGTCTTGACGATGTTTGCCTTGGTGACGATGGTCACGCGGTCCCGGCCTGTTCTGCGGGCGTGGGCGAAGGCGGCGTCTATTATGCGGCGCGAGCCCTGCGTGGTGATGACACGGAAATCCATGGCGAGATCTTCGGTGACGTTCATGCCCTGGCTGCCGACCGCGTACATATCCTCGGTGTTTTCGCGGAAGAATGTCCAGTCAATGCCCTGGGACGGAATCCGCACGGGCCTGATGTTGGCGAACAGGTCTAGTTCCTTGCGCATGGAGACGTTCGCGCTCTCCAAGTTGGGCCAGCCGTCGCCCTGCTCGGGTGTGTGGGTTGGGCCCTTGAGCGTGACGTGGCAGTCTTTTATCTCGGCGAGAACGTCGTCGGGGATGGACTGCATCTGCTCGGCGCGGTTTTCGATGGTAAGTCCGTCTATGACCCTGAACTCGACCTTGCCAGCGTCAACTTCTCCCCTGAGAAGGTGTTCCAAGACGGTCTGGGACTCGGCGCTGATTCGCGGGCCGATGCCGTCTCCGCCCAGCATACCGACGATTATCGGGGATATGCTGGAATAGTCCAGCCAGTCCGGTTCGTTCTTCAGTCTTTCGACGCGCTCCAACTGCTGCGCGACGACCTCGCCGAAGTGCTCTTTTGCCGCATCTATAATTTGATTGTCAGCCACGGTTTGGCTCCTTTCGGGTATGTTGTTTTGCTGTATGGGATACCGGAGACGGGGGTGCCCGGCATACTCATGGAATTTCCTATGATTGGATGACGGCCAGCACCTGGTCCCTGGTTACCTGCGTTCCGGCGACTGCGGGCAGAGATTTGACCGTGCCGCTCACCGGAGACGGGATCGTGTTCTGCATCTTCATCGCTTCCAGCACGAGGAGCGGGTCGCCGGCGGAGACCGTCTCCCCTTCAGCGACCGCAAGGCTGATGAGGATGCCGGGCATTGGGGCCGTAACGACTATCTCGCCCTCCGCGACTTCAGGCTGCGCTGACACGGTGGCGGGCGACGGATCGGGCGCGGGTGCGGCGGCAGACGCGGGAGCCAGTGACGCGGCAGATACAGAAGTCGCGCCAAGTCCGACAGGGTCAACGTCTATCTCGAAGAACTGGTCGCCGACGTATATGTTGAAGCGCCTCGCCCTTGCGCTCATTGGCGGGGCAGGGGCAGCCGGCTGCTGAGACGCTATGGCCGCCTGCCGGACTTCCTCCAGTGTCCTGGGCTTCATTTCGTCAGGCACCGGTTCCAGCCCGTGCTTGATTCTGAGGAAACGCTCGCCCGTCTGTGGGTACAGCGCGTAGATGAGAGCGTCGTCTATGTCGTCGGTCAGGCCGGATACGGCTTCTTTGGCGGCTTCCAGTTCGGGCTCGATGACCGCGCCGGGCCTCTCGGGAGCGGGAGAGATTTCCTCGGATTCGGCGAGCTTATCCATAAGCTCATCGCGCACGGGGGAAACGGGCTTGCCGTAGTTGCCGCGCAGGTACTCTTTGACCGGCTCCGACACTACCGTGTAGCGTCCGAATATCACGTTGTTCACGGCTTGGGCACCCACCATCTGGCTCATCGGGGTGACGAGAGGGGGGAAACCAAGGTCTGCTCTGGTTCTTGGGATTTCTTCCATAACCTCGCTCATTCTGTCCAGCGCGTCCGCCTCTCGCAGTTGAGACACCATGTTGGACGCCATGCCGCCCGGTATCTGGTGACTCAGGACCCTCGCGTCAATGACGGCGGAGCGGGTCGTCTCCAGGTGGTCGGCGTACTTTGGCAGAATCTCTTCGAGCCGGTCGCCGAGGTCGAGCAGCGCTTCCAGGTCAATTCCGGGGTCGCGGTCGGTATCGAGCAGCGTCACCGCGATAGGCTCAACGGCGGGCTGAGAGGTTCTGAGAGCGAGGGGCGCCAGGCATACGTCCAGGATGTCCAGTCCGGCCTCTACTGCCTTGAGGGCCGACATCGAGGCCATGCCGCTGGTGTAGTGCGCGTGGAGTTGGAGGGGAAGATCAATCTCGGACTTGATGGCGGTTACGAGTTCGAAAGCGTCGTAGGGGGCGAGCAGGCCGCCCATGTCCTTGATGCAGATGCTGTCGGCGCCCAGGTCGCGGAAACTCCGCGCCTTGGAAAGATAGTATTCCAGGTTGTAGATGTCGCCGCCCATCCTCTCGCCTTCGCCGATGGTGTAGCAGATGGCGAGCTGGAGGTGGCTGCCTGATCTCTTCACGGCGTCTGCGGCGCGCGCTATGTTCGGTTCGTAGTTGAGCGCGTCGAACACGCGGAAGATGTCAATGCCGTTCTCTGCGGAGCGTTCGACGAACTTGTCCACAACGTCGTCGGCGTAGTTGCGGTATCCGACGAGGGACTGTCCGCGCAGCAGCATGGAGAGCCTGGTATTGGGCATGAGGGACTTGAAAGAGCGGAGGCGTTCCCAGGGGTCTTCGGCGAGGAACCTGGTGGCGGAGTCGAAAGTTGCCCCGCCCCATACCTCCATCGAGAAGAAGCCAATGGAGTCCATCTCCTCCGCGAGGGGAATCATGTCCTCTGTGCGGAGCCTGGTCGCCATGAGACTCTGGTGAGCGTCTCGGAAGGTGGTATCGCTGAGTTTGAGTGGTTTCCCGGCCATTCTGTATCTCTCGATTGAGTCGGATGGGTTAGTCGCGCGCGCGCCAGCCACGCAAACCGGAGTCTAAACCTAAATGTACGGCTCTGCGCCACGGGGATATCCTGGAATGCCTCTTGAACGACTGGCCGGATTCCTGTTCGATAAATGCCTGTACCGAGGCGGTCATTGCCGCGACCAATTCAGGACTCAGATCCCCCGCGCCTCCAATCAATCTTACGTTCACAGCGGTATGCTCCCGTGCTTCTTGTATGGGAGTTGCTCCCGCTTGTTCGCGAGCATTTCGAGAGAGCGGATTATCTTGGGGCGTGTTTCCAAGGGGTCTATTACGTCGTCTATCATCCCGCGCGACGCCGCGATATAAGGGTTCATGAGGCGTTCTTCGTATTCGGTGGTGAGGTCCGCACGGGTGGATTCGGGGTCTTCCGAATTTCGTATCTCGTTACGGTGGATGATGCTGACCGCGCCCCCGGCTCCCATGACCGCCACCTCGCCGGTCGGCCAGGAGAGATTGACGTCGCTGCGCAGGTTCTTGCTGCTCATTACTATGTACGCGCCGCCGTATGCCTTCTTGATCAGGACGCTGATCTTCGGGACGGTAGCCTCGGCGTATGCGTAAATCAGCTTCGCGCCGTGCCGGATTATGCCGCCGTATTCCTGCGTGGTTCCGGGCATGAATCCGGGAACGTCAATGAAGGTCACCAACGGTATGTTGAATGCGTCGCAGAACCTCACGAACCTTGCCGCCTTTACGGAGGCGTTGATGTCGAGGACTCCGGCTATCTGTCTGGGCTGATTGCCCACTATGCCCACCGTCCTGCCGTCGAACCTGGCGAAGCCGACGATTACGTTGGGGGCGAATCGCTCATGTACCTGCATGAAGTCTCCGGCGTCAACGACATGATGGACTACATCCAGCATGTTGTAAGGCCGGTTGGGGTTATCGGGTATGACGTGAGCCAGATCGTACTCCTGGCGCTCCGGATCGTCCCCCATGTCTCGCGGGGGTGGGTCTTCCATGTTGTTCTGGGGAAGGAATCCGAGCAGCCTTCTCACCTGGGCCAGGCAGTCTTCTTCTCCCTCGATGGAGAAGTGGGCGACGCCGCTTCTGGTGGTGTGCGCGGTCGCTCCGCCGAGTTCTTCGTGTGTTACCTCTTCGCCGGTTACCGCGCGAATTACGTCGGGGCCCGTTATGTACATCTGCCCGATGCCGGACGCCATGAATACGAAGTCGGTAAGGGCCGGAGAGTAGGTCGCTCCGCCCGCGGCGGGGCCGAGAATTACGGAGATTTGTGGAATTACGCCGGAGGCCCGGACGTTCCGGTGAAAGATGTCGCTGTATCCTGCGAGGCTGTCCACGCCTTCCTGTATCCTGGCTCCGCCTGAGTCAATCAGACCCACGACAGGGGCGCCGTTGCTCACGGCAAGGTCCATGACCTTACATATCTTGCCCGCCACGGCTTCGGAGAGCGACCCGCCGAGAACAGTGAAGTCCTGGGAGTAAACGTAAACGAACCTGCCGTCCACTTTGCCGTAGCCGGTGACCACCGCGTCGCCGAGATATTTCTGGTCGGCGAGTCCGAAATCGGTGGCGCGATGGGTGACGAATGTATCGAGTTCCTGGAACGATCCTTCGTCGAGGAGGAGCGCGATACGCTCTCTCGCCGTTAGCTTCCCGCGGCCGTGCTGGGACTCGATGCGTCGCTGCCCTCCGCCCAGGGCGGCCTCTTCACGCATTCTGCGGAGCTGTTCGCGCTTGTCAACTTTTCGTCGTATTACCATATCCTGATTTCACCCGGATTCTATTGGCCCGTACAACTTGGACAAGTTTACAGAGATTCCATAGCGTGGGCAACAATATCGCTGCTGAGAGTTGGCGCTGTACTGTTCCGATTAGCTTGACCGAACAGACGTGTTTCGATAGCATCAGTGGAAATCTTAGAGTTGTCAGAAGGGAGAGAGGGGCGCGATTCGCGCCGCTGTGCCGATGTATTTCGTCAGGTTTGTGCTTCTGTGCATAGACACAGTTAACGAATTCCTGGGCAAGAACTGCCACTATATAGCGGGCGCTATCGCGTTCTCGATGTTCTTTTCGATGTTCCCGCTTATTCTGGCAATAATCTCGATTTGGGGATTCTTTCTGGGCCCGAACGTTGACCAGGCGGAGCTTGCGGCGGAACTGGCCGAGGTCATTCCGATTTCGTCCGGATTCATAGCGCAGACGGTGAAGGGGGTGGCGTCGGCAAAGGTCATAACCGGAATCGCGTCGGTTCTTCTGCTCATGTGGGCTTCGTCGGCGGCGTTCGGAGCCATACGGAAGGGGATCAATACCGCCTGGGGAATTCAGAAGACGCGTCCGTTCATCAAGGAGCGCCTGATTGACATTGCACTGGTGACCGGCGCGGGAATACTGATGGTGATGCTTCTCTTCGTCGCGCCCATGGCGTCGTCAATCCACAATGGGCTGTCGGTCGTATTCCCAGACATAAGCTACGAATTTCTGTCGAGGATCATATCGCAGGCTGTGTCGCCAATCCTGTCATTCTCGACATTCATGATACTCTATCGGTATATGCCTAACACTGAAGTGAGATTTAGGGACGTTTGGCCTGGGGCGCTGTTTTCATGCCTGGGTTTCGAGGGCGCCAAGTGGGGTTTTCTACAGTACCTGAACAACTACTCCGTACACAACGTGCTCTATGGCTCAGTCGGAGGGATCATGGCCCTGTTGACCTGGGTGTATGTCTCAGCGATCATATTGCTGTTCGGCGCGCTCCTCACATCCCGCTACGCCAGCATAACAAAGGGCGTCAGCTTCGGTGTAAGTGGACACAGGCTAATGTGGACGGGCCTTACGCGCGTCAGACTCAGAGTTGTGGCGACGGGTGAATCCGAAGCATAGCCCCCTGACTCTGTTCGCTCATCTCGCCATGAGCGTCGTTGCCGTGTTTCTTCTGGCATGTGGTTCTCCCGCGCCCGCGCCCACACATACCCCCACTCCCGCGCCCACGGAGGTTCCCGATACTCCTACTCCCGCGCCTCCTGCCGTGCTCCAGGCCCCGCCGATTGTGAGCGCGTTCCTCGGCGCTCCGGGTTCGCCGGACTCGGGACAACTGCCTTCCATCGCCGACCTGGTTGACAGCGTGGAGGAAGTAGTCGCGTCTATCTCCGTCGAGTCGGTGAACAGGGGGCTGTTCTTCGAATTCACGGATGAGGGCGCCGGGACCGGCATCATAATGAGCTCCGACGGTTACATCGTCACCAACTATCATGTCATCCACGACGTCATAGCGGTGAGGGTGGACCTGCCCAACGGGGACAGCTACGACGCCAGGATAGTGGGCTGGGATGTGGTCACGGACCTGGCTGTCCTCAAGATAGAGCCCGACACGGTCCTGCCCGTTGTGGAGTGGGGCAACTCGGAAAGCATGAGGGTCGGAGACTGGGTGGTGGCGCTGGGCAACGCGCTGTCTCTCAAGGGCGGCCCTACTGTCACTCTGGGGATCATCAGCGCGCTGGGACGCACGGTGCCGACGGAGCGCGGGCCTCTGTACGACATGATTCAGACAGACGCTGCCATCAACAAGGGCAACAGCGGCGGACCGCTCGTCAGCCTGGACGGCAAGGTCATCGGCATTAGCACCGCTATGCTGAGCCAGGCGCAGGGGATTGGCTTCGCGGTCAGTTCGGAGACTGTGCTGCCCGTCATAGAGAGCCTGATAGAGCACGGTGAGGTTGTTCGGCCTTCGATGCAGGTGAGCGTCGAGGACGTCACGCCCGCCATAGCCAACCGCATGGGTCTCAATGTGCAGGAAGGGGTGATAATCACCCGCCTTGCGCAGAGGGGAGCGGCTTTCAACGCCGGGCTTCAGGTTGGGGACGTAATCACAAGCCTGGACGGCATACCGACCAAGGGCGTCAGCGAGTTCCTGACGCTGCTTTGGAGCTACGAAGTGGGCGACTCGGTGGAGGTGAGCTACAACAGGTCCAACAAGCTGTTCGAGGCAACGGTGGAACTGGCGGAGCGATAGTACGGCTGGGGTGGATTATCTCGACCTAGTACTGTATCCAGCTGGTTTTGACATATTCAGACCGCCCCCAGCCCCTGGATTCCCGCCTTCGCGGGAATGACGAGAAATGTCAACTCGGCCTAGTAGGATCGGAACAGCTTGCCCCACTCGGTCTTCAGGGCCTCCTGCACGCGCTTCCTGCCGATGAATCGCAGCCAGTAGTCGTTGTGGTACACGTTCGACGCGGCGTAGGCCCAGGGCGTGATCGGCGACCTGAGCAGCATATTCTCCAGTGGCTTCAGCGGCCCCCAGTAGATCAACTTCTGACCCCGGCTGGCGAAGGTGTTCTCGGCGGACTTGAATTTCCAGTTCACCTGTTCGATGTCCGCGCCGACGACGTCTATCTCTTCTATACGGCCGGTTCCCAGACCCTCTTCGTGCGCCATCCTGATGAACCCGATGCTCATGGGGTCGAAACCCATCATACTGGCCGCAACCGCGTCTATGGCGACCTGGTCCGCCCCGGCGAGTATGACGTTCTTCACGTGCCATCGCATGGCGCGAGGACCGGGGCCGTCGCCGGCGAAAGTTCCGTCGGTCACGGCGAAGATGCCGGGATGTATCTCCTGCTGAATTCGCAGCAGGTCAACGAGCGTCTCGTGGATGACCGAGTGGGTCCAGTGCCGCTGGTAGTTGAGCAGTCCGCCGAATGCGTTCTTCATCGCCCCAGTCATCGTTGTGAACACATGCGTCTTGACCGTGGGCAGGTGGACGATGTTCTTGCCGGACATCATTTCCGGTATCTGGAATCCGTTCGGATAAACCTTGTCCAGTACCAGCAGCGGCGACTTTGGCTGGTAGTCCACCCAGCGCGCGTCTTCCAAGAAGACGGATTCCAGCCCGTGCTTCTCGGTCACGGCCTCGTGCTTGTTGTTGAGCGCGCCCTCTCTTGGGTCCACGACCACGGTGCCGTTGTGGATGGGTGTCAGGTCGTCGTAACCGGCGGACTTGAGCGCGCCAATCACGCCGTCAAGCTGCCAGGGGCTGGTGGAGCAGGCGGGATAGTAGTGCTGCCAGGATATGTTGATCTTGAGCAGCGTCTCGCGGTCGCTCGGCAGTGCGGACCTGAACCCGGCGAGTTCCATCGCGCCCCGTATGTCACTCAGGACTGTCTCCGGTCGCGTGTAGGCGACGGCGACGGTCGGCTTGGTAAGCGCGGGTGTCCTGGGTTCGGCCTGAGTTTGCGTAGCTAGAGTCATGGGCTTTCTTAAAAGAGAATTGGATAGTCTTGTTACGCGCTTGTCTATTTTGCGGGAGTGGAGGGTGTCTAACCTCTTCACCCTCACCCCAGCCCTCTCCCTGAGGGAGAGGGGGTCTGTTGATCGGTATTCATAGCTGGCTGCACGTTTGCCTACCCTTGTGAGCCCGTCAAGGGAGAGAGAACTTTTGCAGTCGTCTCTATTCCAGGAAGTCCTTGAGCTTCGTGGACCGCTTGGGATGGCGCAGCTTGCGAAGTGCCTTGGCCTCTATCTGCCTGATGCGCTCCCTGGTCACACCGAAGCATCGTCCGACTTCTTCGAGCGTCCGGGCGCGTCCATCCTCCAGTCCGAATCGCTTCCTCAGCACCTCAGCCTCGCGGTCGTTCAGGCTGACGAGAACGTCCTCCACGTGCTCCTTGAGAAGCTGGTGCGAGGCTGCCTCCGACGGGGCCGGAGCGGTGGTGTCCTCTATGAAGTCGCCGAGGTGACTGTCTTCTTCCTCGCCTATCGGCGTGTTCAGAGAGACGGGCTCCTGGGATATCTTCAGGATTTCGCGCACCTTCTCGGTGGGAATTTCCATGTGCCGAGCGATTTCCTCGCTTGTCGGTTCCCGGCCATACTCCTGAATCAGGCGGCGGGTGACCCTGAGTAGCTTGTGAATGGTCTCGACCATGTGTACGGGAATGCGGATCGTGCGCGCCTGGTCGGCGATGGCCCGCGTTATCGCCTGTCTTATCCACCAGGTGGCGTAGGTTGAGAACTTGTAGCCCTTGCGATAGTCGAACTTCTCGACGGCGCGAATGAGTCCAATGTTGCCTTCCTGGATCAGGTCGAGCAGGGACATGCCCCGACCGATATACTTCTTCGCCACGCTGACCACTAGCCGCAGATTAGCCTTAGCCAGGTGCTGCTGGGCGTCGTCGCCGAGATATTTGATGCCGTTTACGTGCCTGCGGAATACAAGCTCGTGCGCCCTCAGACTGTCGGCGATGTCCGGCCTGTCCAGCAGGTCCCGCATCTGCGAAATATCGGGGTTCGGGGACGGGATAGGCTCAGGTCGGTTGAGATGCCTTCTTACCTCGTCCGGCTCGATGTTGAGAATCTCGGCTATGAAGTTCACCAGCTTCTCGTCGTTCGAGTCTTCATCGGGCGAGCCGGGGTACCTATTGGCCGCATCTCGTATGTCCTGCACCAGTTCAGGGTCGCGTTCCTCGGTGGCGTAGTACACGCGGGATATGGCATTGAGAGTCTGCGGGGGCAGAAGTCGGCTGCTCAGAGAGAACTGCTGAACGCGCGCTTTCGCGTCCTCAGGCTCGAGGTTGAGCGTCTTGGAGAGGTAGTCCACGAGCTCTTCGGTCAGTTCGCCGTCGAGCCTATTGCGAAGTTTGAGGGCCTCTCGCGACTCAAAGACTACCTGGATCCTCGGATGGTCCTTGGGCAGTTCAAGCGCCTTGGACAGGAACGTAAAGGCCTCGTCCTGGGTCAGCCTGTTATTCAGGAACTTGAGGAACTTCGAGTCCTGGACGTTCCGGGAGTTGCGAGCGTCGTAAAGCTCGAGCTGATCGTGGAGTTCCGGCTCAGACATCACCTCGGACAGGGTTCCCGTGTAATTTATGCCGTGATACCTGGCGACCGCGCTCACCACGTGGTGATTATCCGCGACATCGGCCAGGAAGTCGGTTACTATCTGCGAAGCCCTCAGAGGCTGTCTATCTGAAGACGTCCAATCATCCTCGAGGCCGTTTATGAATCTTCCAGCTTCGAATCGGCGCGCCAGAATTCGTTCCTCCGCCGCTTTGAGAAGGTCAACCCTGCCAATCTCGCGCAGGTACATACGGACGGGATCGTCTATCATCTCCGGCGCGCCAGCGTCCTTTTCCAGAACGCCCTCCGAACTCAGCCCGTTGAACCCAATTCTGGGCGCTTCGGCGTCTGAAGAGCCCATGTCGGCGAAGACTTCCTCGGAGCGGTTCGAGTTGTCATGGTCGCTCTTCTGAAAGCCGTCCTCGGTGGTTCGCGTGGTGCTTATGAGATCGGCTGTAGTTGATGCTTCGGGCATTACTCTGCCGAACACGCCGTCGTCGCCGTCTGTACTGATAGTTCTATTCATGGACGTAACCTCTTCGTGTTACTGGCTTATAGCTGTTAAGTGTAAACTGATGATGTTGTCTCCAGACCGGGGAACTCCGCCTATCTGCGAGACATAGTTTCCAGTTCTTTGATTCGCAGGCTCGCCCGCTTGACTTCGGGTTCCAACTCCCCCGGAGGCGGCAGCCGGACATCCTCGGTGTCGAGCATCAACTCCTGGGTCTGCCGGATATGGCGCAGTTCCAGCCTCCGGAGACACTGTGACAGCGCACGCTCAATACCTGTACCGGGAATTTCCACCGATTCCAACCGTCTTATCTGTTCGGCGAGAACCTCGTCAACCTCGTTTCGGAGTTCCTCTATTGTAGGATAAGAAACCAGAGCGGTAAATAACTCCCTGTTATCAGTTCGATGGAAACATTCGGGGCTGGTTGATCGAGCCTCTTCCACCAAATCGGGATTCTGAATCAAAAGGCTTAATACATATTCCTCAAGCCGGTCGGAGCTCTGAGTCCTAAGGGCGCTGGAACTGACGTCAATTTGCGGCTCTTCCGCGCTCTCCCAGGGTGGCGAGCTTCGCCGCCCTCTCTGGCGCCTGTTGCCGACGCCCGCAATAGATGCTTGCAGGGCTTCCAAAGGGACGCCAAGCTCGTCGGCAAGTTTGCGCCAGTAGTCGTGCTGGTCCATGTCGTCCAGCCGGTTGATCAGCCGTGCAAGCTCCCTGACTACATGGGCCCGGCTGTCGGGCACGTTCAGATCGGATCGCCTGACGAGCGCGGGAATTACGAAGTCCAGGAGCGGCTGGGCGTCCGCGATAATGGATTCCCACCTGTCCGGATCCGTTCGTATGAGCGCGTCCGGGTCGAGTCCGGCGGGCAGTGCCGCAATCTTGAGGACCGGCGGAGTCCACTGGTTCAGCACGCTCTGATTTGCGGTATTGCGTCGGGAGATTACATCGCGGAATACGTGCCAGGACGATTCGAGGCTCCTGAGCGTGGCCTCCTGCCCGGCGTCGTCCGGGTCGAGGGCGAGAACGAACTCGCGCGCCAGAGTCCGAAGCTGCGACACCTGGTTCTCGGTGAGGGCGGTGCCCATAGACGCCACAACGTTCTTGTAGCCGTGCTCGTGCGCCGCTATCGCGTCCATGTACCCTTCGACGATGACCGCGATTCCGCTCTGCCGGATTTCGGCGTTGGCGAAGTGGAGAGCGTAGAGGGTGCTGCGCTTGTCGAATACCTCGGTCTGCGCGGTGTTGATGTATTTGGGCGTGGAGTCGTCGAGAGCGCGAGCCCCGAATCCCACGATGTTGCCCTGTCGGTCGAAGATCGGGAACATCAGCCTGTTCCTGAAGAAGTCCCATACCTGGCCGTTGTCGCCCTCGCGTATGAGGCCCGCGGCTATCGCGTCCTCTTTCTTGAATCCGTGCGTCCGCAGGTACTGGACGAGTCCATCCCACCTGTCGGCGCTCAAACCGAGCTTGAAATCCTTTCTTGCCTGTGGACCTACTTTCCTGTCGTCCAGGTACTTACGCGCCGCTGTTCCGGCCTCTGATCCGAGGACTTCCTGAAAGTATGTCGCCGCGGCGTTATTGACGCTGTGTATGGCGTTGGACTGCTCACGGTTCGGCGCGCTGGAAAGCTCCACGCCCGCGCGCTGGGCAAGCATTCTGAGCGCGTCCCCGAACTGGAGATTCTCCGCGCGCATGACGAAATTGAAGATGTCGCCCCCGGTAGCGCACGCGCCGAAGCAGTGCCAGATCTGCCGCTCGGGGTTCACGATGAAAGAGGGCGTCTTCTCCGTATGGAAAGGGCAGTTTGCCTTGAACGTGCGTCCCGACTTCTGGAGAGACACGTGTGGAGACACGACATCGAGAATGTCGAGTTTCGCTTTTATGTCGTCGGTTACGCTCATCGCCCGTGTTCTATGCCTCGGACTGGCTGTACGCCCAGCTGGTTATGTTGTCCATCGGCTGGCCTATGTTCTTCAGATGCCACGCCATATGTTCAATCGTAGCTTTCAGGTCAACCAGGTCGTCGCCTGTCTTCTGGGAGTCGTGCGGCTTCTTGAGGAAGTTCTCGACTTGGGACGCGAGCGTTATCTGCGCGCTCCACAGGTCGCCCAGGTCGGTGCAGAACTGCGAGAGGTCCTCGTCCATTTCGTCAGGCAGGCCCATCTCTTTCAGCTTGACGACGACGCTGTGCGCCACGACGGATGCGCGCCTGGCCTGTTCCAGGGCGGGTGCCTGGTCGAGATGTCGGTCCAGAGATTCTTCAGAGTTCAAAGTGTGATCCTTTTCAGTTGAGACCTACGTTGTAGTGGGTAATGTAGGTCATCCAGAGGTCTTTAACCGATTCCAGCGCCGCGGGCTGGGATTCGGGGTCCATCTCGTTGATGTTTATGAACACAGTCTTCCAGAGTTCGTCCACTTCCACTTTCCACGGCCCGTATTCCAGTCCGTGCGCGTCCCGCTGCATGGCTTCCAGGTGTTCTCGTATCATCCGTACCTTGTTTCCAACGGTTCGGACCTGTATTCGGTCCTGAGGCGTCATAAGACTCTACGCTCCGTGAAAGGGGCGGCGATTCCCGGCATTATCCGTTCTGCGACCCTTATCGCATAATGGTCGGTCATTCCCGATATATAGTCCACTACGGCCATGTCCTCTGATTTGCTTCTCTTTCCGTATTCGGGCGGAATCTCGTCTCTGTTCGCGCTGAAGTGCGAATACAGAAGTCTCATGATTTCCTCGGCCGTCCTGCCGAGGGTCCCATTCGATTCCGGCAGATACACGCTGTCGAACATGAACTCGCGCAGCGCGTAGAATGCGGCGCTCACTTCCTGGCTCATTCCTATGACCGGAGTACCGGCGCCGGTCTCGCCGGTAGCGTCCCAGGAGGTTGTTACAATGTCGGACACCATGCTGTTGATGCGCTGCGCGTGAGTTTCGCCAAGAACCTCCGACACCTCTGAGGGAAGCATTTCCGGGGTGAGAATCCCCGCCCTGAACGAGTCTGCGAGGTCGTGGTTGAGGTATGCCACCGCGTCGGATATGCGGCAGATCTGCCCTTCCAGCGAAAGGTCATCCACGGATAGCTGTCCCAGGAATTCTCCGCGTGGCTTGGAATGGTTGAGTATTCCATCGCGCACCTCCCACATCAGGTTCAGTCCGCTCCCGTCCTTCTCAAGCTGCTCGACAATTCTCAGGCTCTGCCGGCTGTGCCTGAAGCCGTCCGGGTGCAGTTCGTCCATCGCATACTCGCCGACGTGACCGAACGGAGTGTGCCCAAGGTCGTGTCCGAGGGCGATGGCCTCTGTGAGGTCTTCGTTCAGGTTGAGCGCGCGGGCTATGGTGCGGGCAATCTGCGACACTTCTAGCGTGTGCGTCAGGCGCGTGGCGTAGTGGTCGCCGAGCGGGGCGATGAAGACCTGGGTTTTGTGCTTCAGCCTGCGGAAAGACTTGGTGTGCAGGATGCGGTCCCTGTCGCGCTGGAACTCGGAGCGGGTGGGGGAGGGCGTTTCCGGCCTGTCCCTGCCCGGGCTAGTCTCGGCGCGCGCCGCGTAGGGCGACAAATTTCGTTCGCGTGCAGACAGACGCGAGGCAATAGCGTTCGAGACTTGCCCGGTAAGCGTCGGCCTGATTGCGGTGCGAAATGTAATGGAGCTAATCCTCTCTCTTTTGTATCCCTTCGGTTAAGTTGAGACGCGTCACTGCTGGCCCAGAAGCGTCTCCCTCAGTCTTTCGATGACGATTTCCAGTTCCCGTTCGTCGAGGTTGAACGGATCAACGCCGAGTTCGTCGGGGTTGTGGATGTCGTGCAGATATATGGGCGGGTCGCCGGACGCCAGCGCGTCCCTGACGTCGTCGCGGGAAGGGCCGCGCCAATCGCGCGTGAATTTCAGGATCGCGATGGGCGTGAGGTAGTCCCACTCGTCGTGTTCCACGGTCACTTCCAGCCCGGGCATTTCGATTAGCGCGTCCACGACCTGGCCGCACATCTCCGCCATCATCCGGGTTTCCGCTTCTTCGTCTTCGTTCGCGAATATCCTGAGCGATTCGACCAGTCCGACGATCTCTTCCTTGGCTACCTTCATGCCGCGCCCGATGAACTGGTGCGGGCTGGCGTTAGCGTAAGCCGCTTCGATGAGGTCGGCGCGTCCGGCGAGAACGCCGGTGCCCTGCGGACCACGTATCGCCTTGCCGCCTGAGAACTGCACCATGTCCGCGCCCGCCTCGATGAAGCGAGTGAGATTGGCCCTGGGCGGAAGATAGGAGGCGGCGTCAACTATCACCGGCACGTCGTGGGCGTGGGCTATCTCGACCACCTGCTCGAAAGGAATGGCGCGGCGCGATATGAAGCCAGAGAAGAGATAGGCCACGGCGGCGGTGTTCTCGTTTATGGCGGCTTCGAGTTCCCAGGGATGGCATCGGCGACCGTCGCCGATGTCAACTATGGTCGCTCCGGTGGCGGTGTAGCACTGGTCGTAGGGGAATCGCTGACTGCGGTGCATGATGATCTCGTTCTTCAGCCCGTCCGAGTTTGGAAGCCTGACCATCTTTGCGGGGTCGTTGCCGGCCATTACAGCCGCCGCCTGCAGAACCAGCCCGCCAGCCGAGCCGGAGGTGACCAGACCGGCCTCCGCGCCCGTTACCTCGGCGATCACCTTGCCCGCCGCGACGTTGAGGTCGTCCAAGTTCACCATAGTCGCCGACGCCTTCTCCATCGCGTCGAGAACTTCGGGCCTGAGTTTGCTGCCACCGTACAGCGTCGTCGAACCCGACGCAACGATGGCGGGTTTCACTCCCAGGCTGCGGTAGATGTCTGCTCCTTCTCCGAATACCATATTTCGTCTCTCCCACGAATCGCCAATGTAGAAACTCGAACAGTGTGCGCAGTGTACCAGAATGAGGGAACGGGTGCAGGATGTACTTGATCCTCAAGGCAAGGCCATCTCGACTGATTTTCAGTGAACTTATATATCTTGGTTTATATCGGACAGGTCATTTAACAGGCGGAACAGGTGGCTTAACTGGCGACCCAACAGGTGACCCCTGAACCAGAGTTTCACCAGCGTTTACCAGAGTTTGTAGCTAAATGGCCGGGGGTTTTTTCTTCTGCCATACTCGTCATATATCGTGCCTTATGTCTTTCGAAGCGCAGTCACCTGTTCTGGTGAGTGAGCATCCAGTCAAGGGTTTCATAACCGCAAGTCATGGGGATATTGTAATCATATCAGCACAAATGTGCAAGGACGATTGCGTCGTTTAGCGAGTTGCAAAACCGCCCCTGAATCTCAATAAGGCTGAGCAGACTCTATTAGTCCACACACGGCGGGGCATGAAATCGGACAGTCTCAGAAACGCCGCCAAAGTCTCGGAGATAGGTCGTTCCGTCGCCAAGGGCGTACATTTCAAGATAGAGCACATTGCCGCACACTCGCCGAACGTACCAAAGTTCAAGGTGGTACGGCGGCTCATCCGCATTTGGACTAGCCACTATCCCGAAGTATCCCGGATTCTCCTCGCGTAAACGTTCGTCAATTCGGGCGAGGGAAACTTCAATCGTATAGAATTCTATGCCGTCCACAGGTGTCCAACTGACCATCCAGCCGTCCCCGTCGTCCCGCTCTGACACCTGAACGTCGGTCGGAGCGGGTGGCGCTGTCGGCCTGTCCTTATCCGCGATTACCCTGAACTTTCTCGGTTCAGGGTCTCCCTGTCCGCAATCGAAGCCGTAGCCGTGATCGAACTCGATATGCAGGTCGAACTCATACTCGCCTTCTGGCAGGTCCTCAGCGGCCCTGATGATGTGTCCTTTGAAATCGGCCTGAAACTGGAGTGTGTAGTGTGCGTCGGGTATGTGCCAGATTGCCTTGCAGAAATCAAAGCAGGTATTCAAGGCCCGCGCGGTTGCCATCTCATGCATGTCGTCTGAGTAGGCCGACATGTCGGGTAGGCCCCGCCATTTGTTGTAAGTGAGTTGGTAGTTCGGATTGTACTCGACCGCGAACAGGGCGGCGTCCTTGCCCTCCAATCTCATGTGTACGTCGTTTCCGCGCACGTCAATCTCTGGATAGTTCCAAGCGATTGCGCGCTCTGAGAATGTTCGGATGATTGTGCCAGAGGGTACGGGCAGATGGTTGCCGTGAAAGATGATGTCGTGGTCTCGATACCATTCCCAACTCCAAGGTATGCCCTTATAGTCCCACCGGTCGCCTCGGTCAATGTATCGGCGTCCTGAGCAGTCCTTCGGATTTTCACCTGCCCGTGGCATGGTATTCATGGGAACGAACAGGAGAAGGACGGCGACTACACCACCTGCCAGAGCGAACGCCCCTACGGTTAGGAGCAGGGCAATCCGCCTTCTAGAGTAGGTACGGTTAGTCTGCATTGACCGGCCTTTCACTGAGGATTCGCATTTCTGCTGAATCCGGGTTTAGATGTCTTCATGCGGGATGCGCTGACGGTATGGATTGCGGCGGAACTTAATGTGTCCCTTACCATATTAAGACTCAGGGGCAGTTTTGCAACACGCTAGTCGTCGGAATACTTTGTGTGCGATTGCCCTGGCGCTATGATCCGCTACTTGACAGCTGTCACTCTCATTCGTACATTGCGCTAAAGTCCTCTGCCGAAATGCCGAATCACACTGGGAGATAATCGCCATGACCATCACCGCTCATCCGCCGGAACAGACCGCTGTTAGAGCGACTGTGAGTCACCCCCTGGACCCGCTGACCGCTGACGAAATCGTTGAGGCGGTGGCGATTCTGAAGTCCGAGCGCGGGCTGGGCAAGGAGACCAGATTCGAGACCGTCACCCTGAACGAGCCGGCGAAAGATGCGGTACTCGGCTACAAGGAGGGCTACCCGTTCGACAGGGAAGCGTTCTTCATCGTGTTCGACAACCGCACCAGCGAGACGCACGAGGCGGTAGTTTCGCTGACGCGGGGTGAGGTTGTCTCCTGGGAGCATATTCCGGGCGTCCAGCCCAGGATAACGCTGGACGAATTCTCCGAGTGCGAAGCGGCTGCAAAGTCCAACCCGGAGTTTGTAGAAGCGCTTGCCAAGCGTGGGATCACGGACCTGGACCTGGTTATGGTGGACGCATGGTCGGCGGGGAATTTCGGAGTCGAGGAAGAGGAGGGCCTGCGTCTGGTCTTCGCTCGACTCTGGCTCAAGGCTGGCCCCAACGACAATGGCTACGCCAGGCCCATTGAGGGAGTGATACCTGTCATTGACCTGAACCGCATGGAGGTTTTGCGCGTCGAGGATCACGGAATCGTTCCGCTTCCCCCCAACGACGGCAACTACGCGGCGGAATACATCGAGGAATTTCGCCAGGACCTCAAGCCGCTGGAGATCAGTCAGCCCGAAGGCCCAAGCTTCACTGTGGATGGCAACAAAGTCTCATGGCAGAAGTGGAGCATGAGGCTTGGCTTCAATCCGCGCGAGGGGCTTGTGCTCCACTGTGTCGGATACGAGGACAAAGGGAAGACACGCCCCGTGATGTATCGCGCCTCCCTGTCCGAAATGGTTGTTCCGTATGGCGACCCGCGTCCGCACAACTTCAGGCGCAACGCCTTCGACCTCGGAGAGTACGGCATCGGGATGCTGGCCAACTCGCTCGTGCTGGGCTGCGACTGCCTGGGCGAGATATACTACTTTGACGCTCACCTGCACGACACGCGCGGCAACCCTGTGAAGATCCCGAACGCCATCTGTATGCACGAGGAGGACTATGGCATCCTGTGGAAGCATACGGACTGGCGGACGGGGCAGGTGGAAGTGAGAAGGTCTCGGCGGCTCGTCGTATCCTTCATCACGACCGTCGGCAACTACGAGTACGGCTTCTACTGGTACTTCTACCAGGACGGAAACATAGAGTACGAGGTCAAGATGTCCGGCATATTGCACACCTCGGCAGTTCCGCCCGGAGAGACGCCGAAGTATGGAACCCTTGTTGCTCCTCAACTCAATGCGGCTATACACCATCACTTCTTCAACGTCCGGCTCGACATGAGCGTGGATGGGGAGAACAACTCGGTCTATGAGGTCAACGCGGTCGCCGAGCCGCGAGGTCCGGACAACCCCCAGGGAAACGCTTTCTTCGCAAAGAAGACTCTGCTGTCCACCGAGTCCGAGGCGCAGAGGATGGTCAACCCGGACAGCGCCAGGTACTGGCTGGTCTCCAGCTCTTCCGAACGCAATTCACTGGGCCAGCCCACCAGCTACAAGCTGACGCCCGGCGACAACACTCACTCCATGCTCGACGCTGATGCCAGCGTTTCCCGCAGGGGAGCCTTCATGACGAAACACCTGTGGGTTACTCCATACGCGCCCGACGAGAAGGCCGCAGCGGGAGACTACGTGAATCAGCATCCGGGAGGTGACGGCCTGCCCGCCTGGACGCAGGCGGACCGCAGCGTCGAGGACACCGATGTCGTCGTCTGGTACACGTTCGGCATGACGCACATCGCTAGGCCGGAGGACTGGCCCGTCATGCCGGTGGCGTACAGCGGGTTCACGATGAAGCCGGTAGGATTCTTCGATATGAACCCGGCCCTGGACGTGCCGCCGTCCGAACATCGGAACGGCGCCTGCTGTGGTGGCGGCCCGGGTGTCTGTACCTGCCATGCGTGAAGTACGCTGGAGTTAGCCCCACAGTGCACAAGCATATCTGGAAGTTCGTCGCGCTCGCGCTCGTCATCGTTGTCCTTGTGGCCGCGGCGGTTCGCGCGACGTCCGCCAGCCCCGCTCGTCAGACGCCTGTCGCCCATACACCCATTGACCTGCTCGTCGCTGTGCTGGGCGACGCCCATAACCGCGGCCACCTATCCGATATCCTCGCATCCCTGCTCGCCGACATATTCATCGAGAGCCTCATAGCCCCAAACACCGGGGAGAAGCCCGCGGACGTAAGATGGCGTCTCGGCGACGATGGGCCGCGCAACCAGTTCTGGACGCTGGCGGATCTGTACGAATCCCTGAACGGCGTCGAGTGGAAGTACGACGACCACTGGTGGAACTACTGGGCAGGCTACGAGGACTTTGCGTCTTCCGGCGTCCGGTTCGACGACATGTACGGCGTGGACACCGACCACGCGGGCAACGTCACCAGGCTCGACCTGCGCGACAACGACGTGCGGGGCGAGATCCCGCCCGAGATAGGCAAGCTGTCCCACCTTCGCGAGCTGAGACTGGACCTGAACGACATCGGCGGGCAGTTGCCCCCCGAACTCTCCGACCTGACCCACCTGCGAGTCCTGACCCTGAGGGAGAACTATCTTACGGGACAGATACCGCCCGAACTGGGGGACCTAGCCAATCTAGAGGATCTGGACCTCTACCTGAATCCCCTCAGCGGACCGATACCCCCCGAGCTGGGCAAACTGGACAATCTGCGCAATCTTGCTCTGATTCACAACGAACTGACCGGGACGATACCGGTCGAGCTTGCCGAGATGGACAGCATCGAGATTCTGCATATCTCGGGAAACAGGCTGATCGGGACGATTCCGCCCGAACTGGCTGGCCTGCCGGAACTGGAGATCCTCTCCATGTGGGGCAACCGGCTGGAAGGGAACATCCCGCCTGAGTTTGGCGACGCGCAAAAGCTCAGTTATCTGTGGCTCTTCAGCAACCGGCTGGGTGGGCCTATTCCGCCCGAACTGGGACGCGCCCCTCGTCTGAGTTCCCTGTGGCTCGACGACAACAAACTGAGCGGGCCTATCCCGCCCGAACTGGGCGATATATCCACCCTGCAACAACTCCGGCTCAACGACAACCGACTCACCGGACGGATACCGCCCGAACTTGCCGGACTGTCCAGACTCGATGAGTTGTACTTGCAGCAGAACGAACTGGAAGGCGCGATTCCGCCCGAACTCGGCAGGCTGGCCGACCTGGAAACCCTCTCGCTGTGGGGCAACGGGCTCGAAGGGCCTGTGCCTGCGGAACTGGGCGACGCGCAGAACCTCGTAAGGCTTTCCCTCAACGACAATCAACTCACCGGTCAGATACCCCATGAACTCGGAGACCTGCCCAATCTCTGGCAGCTGTACCTTGGCGGCAATGATTTCACCGGCTGCTTCCCGGACAAGCTGCTGGAAATCGAGTCCAACGACTACTTCACCATCGAGCCGCCCCTGCCCCTGTGCGACTCGCCCGACATGACGACCGACGACATTCCGTACCCTTACCCCACACCGACACCGCCCCCTACGACCGACCCGTGATCATCCACAAGGGACGGCGTTGCCCGCGACCTACGAAGCCGCAGGTGAGCGGAACGAACTCCCAAGCCGCGAATTTCAACATCTCAGTTTAATTTGGTGGAACTGAACAATGCGGATATTCGCTTACGCCGAATACTGCGGAGATAGTGAACTGGACAAGTGGTATAATCATGGCACACATAACCAGACGGAGATTCAGGTGAAACAGCGTCGCGGAGAACCAGACCATGACCACCCGGAGCGTACTTACAAAACCACTCGTCCCGGACTATTCGGATATCGAGCCACTTCCAGACCCGCCCACAAGGCCTGATATGGAGCAGTTCGACGGAATAAAGGACTTCGCCGCCGCGCTCGATCCTCGATTCAGGCGGCGGGACGGATACCTGATTTCGGGCGGCGGGTACCTGAGAAGCGATGCACAGGACAGGGGCGACTTCGTCCCGGACATCACATTCGCCAAGGGGGTAAGAGACCCTCAGAGGATCATACGTCGCAACGGTTACGTGATAAGCGAGGTGGGAAAGCCGCCCGACCTGGTTCTGGAAGTGGGTTCTCGCAGCACGGGAAGGCGGGACTACATGGTCAAGCGCGAGGGGTACGCCCGTTACGGAGTGCGCGAGTACTGGCGATTCGACCCGTCGGGGGGCGAATATCACGACGCCCCGCTGGGAGGTGATGTTCTGGGCGATGACGGGAAGTACGAGCCTATCGAGATAGTGAGCGAGTCCGAGACACGACATTGGGGATACAGCGAGGTACTGGAATTGGAGGTGTGGTCGTATGACGGGAGATTGCGCTTCCGAGACCCTGTGAGTGGAGAATTTCTGCCGAATCCTGAGGAATCCCAGGACGCTACTAGGGCGGCGGAGCGCCGCGCTGAATCCGCCGAAGCTCGCATGGCCGAGATGGAAGCCGAGTTGCGCCGTCTGCGGGGCGAATAGCGCCCTGACGAGCCAAAGCCGCATATTCCCATGGCTGCGTGGACCGGGAACGGGCGGGAAGCGTCAAGCATCCAATTCATCCCGCTACTTTGGGAATGTTTCTACCCGCGCAATTTCCCCTTGCACAAATCGCGGAATGCGCCCATAATGAACCACCTTATATTCGCGGCCCGTGTAATTGAGTTGACTATATACGACATCTGGCGCGGGAGTCGTCCGATATGGCGAATGTCTCTGTACCTGAGCGAGCGAGAGCGGTAATCATCGGCGCTGGCATCGCCGGTTGCAGCGTGGCGTATCATCTGACGAAACTCGGTTGGCGCGACATCGTCGTCGTGGACCAGGGGCCGCTGTTCGAGACTGGCGGGTCCACGTCCCACGCGCCCGGGCTCGTCTTTCAGGTCAACCCGTCCAGGACCATGGCCGGTTTCGCGCGCTACACCGTTGACCTGTGGAAGGGCATGGAACTCGATGGCGAACCCTGCGCGCGCCCTGTTGGCAGCCTTGAGGTCGCCTGGACACCGGAGCGGCTCGCCGACCTCAAGCGCAAGGCCGGATTCGCGGCAAGCTGGGGCATCGAGGCTCACGTGATCAGCCCAGGCGAGGCGCGCGACTTCATTCCCATGCTGTCCGACCGCATACTCGGCGCGCTGTATGTCCCGTCCGACATACAGACGAAGCCGACCCGTCCAGCAGAGGCGATGGCGCGTGCGGCAGAGGGAATAGGCGCGACTTTCTACGGCGATACCAGGGTCACCGGTATGGACATCGAGGGCGGGCGGATCAAGGCAGTCCGCACTGACCGGGGCGACATCAAGACTGAGCTCGTAGTATCCGCCGCTGGAATCTGGGCGCCCAGGATCGGCGGGATGGCCGGTGTTTCGATCCCCCTGTCTCCAATGCAGCACCTTTACGCCGTTACGACGCCGGTCGCAGGACTAGCGGGGGCGACGGAAGAGGTATCCCAGCCGATTCTGCGCCACCAGGATGCGGCGATGTACTTCAGACAGGATGGCGAGTCATACGGCATCGGATCATACAATCACGAACCACTACTGGTGGAAACCGAAGACATTCTCGATCATGAAGAAGCGCCGATTGCGCCCGCGGAGATGGAGTTCACGCCCGCGCATTTCGAGAAGGCAATGTCGGCGGCGGGCGAGATTCTGCCCGGCCTGGAGGGCGTAGGGCTTACTCGCAAGTTCAACGGCCTGTTCTCGTTCACCAACGACGGATTTCCCGTGCTTGGCGAGTCGCCCGACGTTCGCGGATTCTGGTCTGCCCAGGCCGTGTGGATAACGCACGCCGGTGGCGTCGGTAAGACTGTCGCCGAGTGGATAGTGAACGGCGAACCGACGACTGACCTGCATGAGTGCGACATCCTACGTTTCCATCCACACGCTCATAGCCGTTCCTATGTCCGCGCTCGCGCCGCCCAGCAGTACCGCGAGGTGTACGACATCATCCACCCACTCCAGCAGATGGACAGTCCTCGCAATCTGAGGCTGACGCCTTTCTACGCGAGACAGAAAGAACTCGGCGCAGTCTTCTTCGAGAACGCGGGATGGGAACGCCCGCAGTGGTACGACTCGAACGCGGGCCTGCTGGATTCCCTGGACGTAACAGGAGAGTCCCGCGACGGCTGGGAGGCGCGGGAGTGGTCGCCGACCGTCGCCGCCGAACACGTCGCCGCCCGCGAGCGGGTGGCGCTATTCGATCTGACTCCGTTTGCCAAGTTCGAGATCTCCGGGCCGGGCGCGCTGGCAGCGCTCCAGCGCCTGGCCTCCAACCAGATGAACAAGCCCGTCGGCTCCATCACGTACACCTCCATGCTCACCCCAAGCGGCGGGATAAAGTGCGATCTTACGATCACGAGATTGGGTGATAAACGCTTCATGGTGGTCACCGGCGGCGCGATGGGACTGCATGATCTGGAATGGATACAATCGCATCTGCCCGGAGACGGCTCGGTGTCCATTTCCGATATTTCCTCTGTAAGCTGCTGCATTGGACTGTGGGGGCCAAAGTCGCGCGACCTGCTGAGCCGTGTCTGCGGCGATGACCTAAGCAACGACAGCTTCTCTTACATGACTGCGAAGGGAATTACGATTGGCGAAGTTCCGGCGCTAGCTCTCCGAATCTCATACGTTGGCGAACTCGGCTGGGAGATATACGCGCCCACCGAACTCGGCCTGCATCTTTGGGACATGCTTTGGGAGGCGGGTCAGTCGCTCGGCGTAATAGCCGCCGGTGGTGGCGCGTTCGACTCGCTGCGCCTCGAAAAAGGCTATCGTCTCTGGGGCAACGACATACACACCGAGTACAACCCATACGAGGCAGGAATCGGCTTCGCTGTCAGGATGCGGAAGGGAAATTTCATCGGACGCGATGCTCTGAGAGAAGTCCGCGCCAATGGTCCGAGGCAAAAGCTGTCCTGCATGACGCTGGACGACACCACAAGGGTCGTCATGGGTAAAGAGCCTATCCTAGACGGCGACAGTATATTGGGCTACGTCACCAGCGCCAACTACGGTCACTCTATAGGACGCGGCATCGTTTACGGCTACCTGCCCGTCAAGTATGCTGAGGCGGGGACGGCCGTTGATGTGCTTTACTTCGGTGAACGGCTTCAGGCCACGGTCGCCAGCGAGCCGCTGTACGATCCGAGTGGCGACAAGATGAGGGTGTGAGAAGCGATACCACATCTTTGGAGAATATCGCGGTCTCGTCGCAACGTTTACACAGAGACGACAGAACATAAGAGGCAAGAAGAGGGGAGGGAGCGCATGGCAAAGCCAGTAAGTCACACAGTCACCAGGCCCGGACGAAAGCACGGGCAGCCGGATGTTGAAATCCCTGTAGCCGAGGACCTGACCACCGTTCCTGGCGTTCCGCAGAATCCTGTGGACGTGGCCTTCTACAGCCGGGAATATCCGCTGGAAACGCAGGCCATAGACAAGTCTGCGGATCGTCAATGGGCGGTAAAGACCTACCCGAAGGATATGTCCGAGTTCCTCGATGGGCACGACGCGCGAATGAAGCCGATGTACGAAGAGGGCCTGGTGTCCGCCGATGTCGAGCCGACCGGCGCGCCGGTTGCCGAGGAGGACCTTACCGAGGACATCCGGCGGTTTGCGCGAAAGCTGGGATTCGGAGAAGTGGGCTTCACCAAGCATGACCGACACTATACATTCTCGGGCAAGAAGCGCTGGGCGAAGTTCGAGCACGCCATTTGCCTGGCTTACGAACAGGACTATCGCATGACCCAGACCGGACCCGGCCCCGAGGCCGACCGGGCGCGGTTCGAGACCTACGAGGTCGAGCAGGCGGGCTGTCTGAAGATCGCAGAGTACATCAGGTCCAGGGGCTACCGCGCGCAGGTCCATGACGGATACGATTGCAGCGGCCCTTACATACCGCTGTTCGTCGCGGCGGGACTGGGGCAACTCGGAGCGAACGGCCAGTTGCTGTCGCCCCATTTCGGCTCGCGCGCCCGCCTGATGCTCGTCACCACCGACGCGCCCGTGACCTACGACGAGCCGGTGGACTACGGTATCCATAAGTTCTGCCAGGAGTGCCAGGTCTGCGTCAATCGCTGTCCAGGACGCGCGCTTACCAAGGATAAGGTATGGTGGCGCGGAGTCGAGAAGAACAAGGTCATTTACGACAGGTGCAGACCGGTGATGGTCACGTTCCACGGCTGCGCGGTCTGTATGATCGTATGCCCTATTCAGCGTTACGGCATGAAGCCCGTAATGGAACACTACGTCGAGACCGGCGAGGTTCTTGGAAAAGGCACGGACAACCTAGAGCGATACTCCATCGAGGGCAAGGGAGACTTCGGCACAGGCGAGTTGCCGCAGTTCGACCGCGATTTCTTCGAAATTCCGCATGGCCGCGAGGAAGAGTGGCTGTTCGAGAAATTCAAGGAAAAGCTCGCCTCCGAGGGTGTCCCAAGCGAAGCGGAACTTGTAGAATTCGCATCCGACGTCAAGAAGGTTCTGGACAAGGGCGAGACTACTTACGACATCGCCTGAATGCCCCGGTCATAACACGCAGGTGCGAGCCCTTGTGGTGTCGCCCAACACGATTGGAGATACTCCATTGCCGACGTTTTCCGAATCGCTAAAGTCCGGCAGGTTCATCGTAACCGCCGAGTTGAATCCGCCGAAGGGCACCGACCTCGGTGTCCTGTTCAAACATGCCGAAGCCCTCAATGGTATGGTGGACGCCTTCAACCTGACCGACTCTGCAGGAGCAAACATGACGATGGCTCCGATTGCGGCGGCCCATCTCATGCTCGACAGGGGATTCGAGCCTATCCTGCAAGTGACAGGCCGCGACCGCAACAGAATTGCGCTGGAGGGTGAGCTTCTTGCCGCCTCCGCGCTCGGCATCAACAACGTACTCTGCATGAGCGGCGATCCACCCGGACGCGGCGACCACCCCGACGCCGTGGGCGTCTTCGATCTCAGGGCGGAAACCCTGCTCGATGCTGTAACCGCGATGAACTCGGGCGCCGATATGTACGGCAACGAACTGAAGGGAACTCCGACACTGTTCCCCGGCGCGGTCGCCAACCCGGGCGCGGACGATATGGATGTCGAACTCGCCCGCATGGAGGAGAAGGTGAAGAGGGGAGCGGTCTTCTTTCAGACCCAGGCCGTGTACGACGCTTCACAGTTCGAGAAGTTCATGTATTCGGCACGTGGATTCGGCGTCCCTGTGCTGGCGGGCATGATCGTCCTCAAGTCGGGTCGCATGGCTCGTTTCCTGAACGACAAGTTGCCGGGTGTTAGCGTACCGGAAACCGTCATCGAAGAGATGGACAACGCGCGGTACAAGGCTGCCGCGGGCGTCAGGGTCGCATCGCGCCTGATCCGAGAAGTGCGCGAGATGTGTGATGGTACGCACATCATGGCCATCGGGTGGGAATCTCGTATCCCGGATATTCTGGAGTCCGCGGACTTAGTCTAGCTCCACGCTCAAAATCGGCTAACCAAGTCAGATAGATTCCTTCACACTTTCACCGTTCTACGCTGTATAATCCAGACCTTATCGAACGGAGTGCCGTAATAGTCGCGCATCTGGAGGTGATAAGATGGCGCAGACTCTGGTAATTGACGGTCTCAAGCCCCGAATACTGCCGATAAATCTCCGTCAGAGTGGAAACAGCGACGCCCGGATGCTGATTTCCACTCGTGTCCGAAAGTCCCCCTGGTGGCACATGTCCAAGGCCGCCGGATGCCGGGCATACACCGTGTACAACCACCAGTATCACCCGCGCGCCTACATCGCGCCCGAGGACGGCGGGCTGATGGAGGAGTACAAGTACCTCACACAGCACGTCAGCATCTGGGATGTGGCCGTGGAGCGCCAGATTTGCGTCAAGGGCCCCGACGCCGCCGACTTCGTGAACCTGCTGATAACCCGCGACGTACACTCGCTCATGCCCACCATGCGCGCCCGCTACGTGATTCTGTGCAATCAGTACGGCGGCGTCATCAACGATCCGGTTCTGCTGAGGGTTGCGGACGACGAGTTCTGGTTCAGCATATCCGACTCGGACGTGCTGCTCTGGGCGCAGGGTGTGAACTCCTTCGCCAAATACAATGTCGAAATACGCGAGTTGGACGTCTCACCCGTGCAGATACAGGGGCCAAAGTCCGCCGCGCTCATGGAGAAGATGTTCGGGCCTCAAATCAGGGACATCCCATACTACGGCCTGCTCCACTCCACGCTGAACGGGCGTCGGGTCACCATCTCACGCACCGGTTTTTCCGCAGAAGTGGGCTTCGAGATATACCTCCACGACGCAATACGGTACGCCGACGACATCTGGCCGCATATCCTGGAGCAGGGCGAGGAGTTCAACCTGCGCGTCATTGCTCCGAGTCACATCCGCCGCCTCGAGGCCGGAATCCTGTCCTACGGCCAGGACATGGATATTGAAAACAATCCGTTCGAGGTGCGACTAAGCTGGCAGGTGGACCTGGACAAAGACAACTTCATTGGCAAAGACGCGCTTGCCAAGATCAAGCAGGAGGGAGTGCAGCAGCGCCTCGTCGGCCTGAAGGTCGGCGGCGAACCCATCACCTGGTATAACGAGGACTTCTATCTTGTCAAGGACAAGGAATCGGGCGACGACGTGGGCTACGTAACCAGCGCGTTCTGGTCTCCCAACGTGGGGTCGAACATAGCGCTAGCCGTCATGCCGCGCTCCCACTGGCGACGTGGAACCCAGGTCAGTGTACAGCTTCCGGGAGACGGCATAGTGGACGCCGAGGTCGTGCGCGTCCCGTTCTTCGACCCAAGCAAGGACATTCCCAACACGGTCCTGTAATCAGAACTGGCTTGTAGCAAGGATGTAAAGAGCCGACGGCATTCACGCCGTCGGCTCCATTTTGCCATTACCGCTTTGATGAGAAACGCCTACTGCGCTTCCGACCCTCGCAGGCGGGGATCCAGTACGTCCCTGATAGCATCGCCGAAGATGTTGAAGCTAAGCACCGTAATCACGATTGCCACGCCGGGATAGACGATCCGCCACCAGTGCGGATTGATCGCCTGGCCAGCCGCGCTGCCCAGCATGTTGCCCCAGGACGCCGTAGGGGGCGGTATCCCGATTCCCAGGAATCCCAGTGACGCTTCCACTATGATCGCAGTGCCGATGTGCGCGGTCAGGATTATCAGGAATGGCGCTACACAGTTCGGCAGCACGTGGCGTAGCATAACCCGCATTTCGGACGAGCCGACGGAGCGCGCCGCGTCAACGTACATGAACTCCTTGACCGCAATTGCGACAGACCTGATGACGCGCACGCCATACGGCACTCTTGTGAATGCTACCGCGATGATCACCGTGTGCAGTCCCGCTCCGAGCACGACCAGCAGCGAAAGCGCCAGCACCAGGCTCGGGAAACTCATCCACACCTCGACGGCGCGCTGCGTGATCAGATCGAATTTGCCTCCCAAGTAGCCGCTCGCCAGTCCCCACAGCGACCCAATCGTCGTGCCGAACAAAACTGAGGTGATGCCGACGATGAGTGAAACTCTCGAACCAAAGATCACGCGGCTAAGGACGTCGCGCCCGACCTCGTCGTATCCCATCCAGTGCTCCCGGTCCGGGGGCTCCCTGGCCATTATGGGGTCGGTGTCGAGAGGGTCGTATGGCGCTATGATATCGGCGAAGACCGACATAAACACAATCAGCACAATAATGATTCCCATTATCGCGCCGAGAGGCTTGTTCCTGGTGAATCGTAGGAGACCCTGCATCGCCGAGTTGCTCGACGATGCTATGGTTGATACTGCTTCTGCTGAAGATGTCTGCATCGGACGCCTATTCGTATCGGATTCGGGGGTCGGCCCAGGCGTATGAGAGGTCTATGAGCAGGTTGATGATGACGAACGCCGCGGCATAGATCATCACAAGGTTCTGGACCACGTTGAAGTCCTTGTCAATTATGGCGGTGAGCATGGTCACCCCCAGCCCGTTTATGGCGAAAGCGTACTCCACCGCCACCGAGCCGCCCAGAGTAAAGCCCATCATTATGCCCGCGATAGTGATAACCGGCAGCAGCGCGTTCTTGATTACGTGCCGCCACATGACGACTCTGCTTGCCAGGCCCTTGGCCATCGCCGTCCGCACGTAGTCCTCCCTGAGCACTTCCAGTATTGACGACCTGGCCATCCTGGCGATCATGGCAGCCATTCCGAGCCCGATAACGATGGCCGGGGCCGTCGTCTTTGCCAGATTCGCGCCCGGATCGTCCCAGATGTGCGAATAGAACAGGGGCGGGTAGTATTCGAATATCATCACGCCGAAGAGGACTATCAGCGCAGCCAGCCAGAAAGACGGGATCGCTAGGAATAGCACGACGAAAAGCCGCGTCGAATAGTCCATTATCGAGTCCTGTCGCGCGGCGCTGAGGATTCCGATAGGCAGGCCCACAATCCATGAGATGACTATTGCCATGATAGAGATCTGTAAAGTGACCGGACCGTGGTTCTTCAGCATCTCGGACACTTTCTGTCCCCTGAAGAACGAGTCGCCCAGATCGCCGGTCACGATACCGCTGGCCCAGTAGAAATATTGCTCGTAGAGAGGCCGGTCCAGTCTGAGATCCGACATGAGTTTCTCTATGGCGGCCGGGTCCACCATCTGGACTCCCTCGCCGCCGCCGCCGCCCGCGCCGCCAAACATCGTGGCGACGATGTTGCCGGGAATGACACGAAGCACCACGAAGATGATCATCGAGATGACCACCAGCGTGGGGATCGTCATTATGAGTCTGCGGAGAATGTACTTGCTCATGTCGCCCTGAACTGTCGAAGGACACGCCTACCAGTCCCCTCTCCCTCGATGGGAGAGGGCTAGGGTGAGGGTGAACCTCCCCGCGGCCTACGCCTACGACAGACCGCGGGGATAGTCGTTAAGCCGATCTCTAACTACTCTCGGTCGCGCTCGAACCAGATGTGTGTCCAGCGGCGGTGCATCGAGTTGTATCCGCCGTAATATATGTCCGTCATGCCCGGCCCGCCCAGGTAGGTACGGTAGATGTCGTACCCGCCGTGGTAGTTGTACAGCATGATCGGAACAAGCTCGTCCAGAAGGAGCTGCAACTCACGCACGAGTTCGACCCGCTTGTCCACGTCTTGTTCCTCGTTGATCTGCTTCATCAGCGCGTCGGTCCTGGGGTCGGACCAGCCGCCATAGTTCCAGCTTCCGCCATCCGCCAGGAACCGGGTGAACCACGGCCCTGGGTCAATGATCTCGGCGGCGGTGAATGTCCCGGTGGTGTCGAAGTCCTTGTTCAGAACCCGGTCGTAGTAGCCGCCCTCGTCCGTGAGCTCGATCTCCATTTCCACGTTCAGGTTCTTCCTGATCATGTCCTGGATCGCGGCGACGGTCGCACTGGGCTGGTTGCCTCGCTGCAGGAACGAGATATTGAGTCCTGCCCCGTCGGGATACCCTGCTTCAGCCATCAGACGCTGGGCTTCGGCGATGTCCTCTGCCGTGGGAACGCGGTATCCCGGAACCATCGCAAGCTCTTCGCCGGATCTTGAGTACGGCGATCCGCCCGTCTGCCAGTCGGGCAGGAACCATCCGCCCGGCTCTTCACCGTTGAAACTGGTCTTCGACGTCAACTCGTGCAGCGTCATCTTGTCCACGACGAGGTGGACTGCCCTGCGGAGCCTGACGTCGTCGAACGGAGGCCGGTTCGCGTTGAACGCGAAGATGTTGCCGTTGAAGAAGTTGCCGACTTGCGAGTGGTACTTCGCAGGATCGTCCCACGCTCTCTGCATATCTTCTTTGGTGATCTGCATCACCGCGTCAACCTGGCCGCCGTAGATGGCCGCGGCGCGCGCCTGCGCCTGCGCCAGCGCGGCGAGATCGAGATTGTCGAAGTAGGGAAGATGCTCGATGAAGTAGTCAACGTTCTGATCCATCTTCCAGCTTTCGCCGGGAGTGTGCTCAGTGATGATGAATGGCCCTGTGCCCGGGATGAACGCCGAATCGCGCATACTGTTGTTTACGCATCCCAGGTACTTCTCGGAAACGACCATGTTCCATCCGCTCGCGAGCGCTGGCACCAGTGTAGTGCGGGGACTGCCGAGGATGAACTTCACGGTGTGGTCGTCAACGGCGACTATCTCGCGAAGGTCGGCGCCGTCCACCATCAACTCTTTGCGAAGGCTGATCATGCCTTCGGGCGGGTCAATTATGCGGTTGTACGTGGCGACTACGTCGTTGGCCGTGAACGCTCCGCCGCCGCATTCGAACTGCGGTCCGTCGTGCCACTCAATCCCGCGTCGCAGCGTGAATGTATATTCCTTGCCGTCGTCTGAGACTTCCCACGCCGTCGCAAGGTCTGGGGCTACGGTTAGCCCGCCGTCTCGGGGGTCGAACTGCACCACGCCGTTGTACATCGGCTGCTGCGCCGTCAGGTTATTGTGGGTCGGCGACTGGTGGAAGTCGTACATCGAAGGCTTCGCCCGTCCGCCCCACTTGAACGTACCGCCGTACTTGGCGTTCATCGGATTCTGGAAATATTCCGTGAAAGACGCGGCCTGGGCGATCTCCGACTGGATGGCCGGCACCTCGACCTCCTTCACGATCTCCTTGATGATTTCCTTCTCGACGATCTTCTCGACCTCAACCTCTACGGGTTTTTCGACCTCGACGATCTTCTCGACCTCGACGATTTTCTCGATTACTTCCGGCTCGCTGCTGCTGCAAGCCATCAGTACGACGGATACCATCGCGCTGACGAAAAGAATCAGCCCAAGGCTCCGCAAACGTGAATCAGACATACTGTGCCCCTCCTCTAATATCGGGAAACCGCTCTATCTCCAACCCAACCCCAGCTTCTCCCCAATCTTGTGGCACACACTACGACTGAATCTGATTCTTGTCAACTGTTTCCTGAAAATTGATACGGTTTTTATCATTCTGGAAAGTTACGACTAATCCTCGACTTCAGACCGATCTTCTCGGTATCAATTTGGGCCCGGTACGATGCTATAATCAGCGCATTGATTGAATCTAATCGGATATGACTTCGGCTCACAAAGCGTCATACGAACGGAAGGCTTCATGATCTCTATCGAATTCGACAAGTTCACACTCCCCAACGGCCTCGACGTGATTCTGTCCCGGGACGACTCGCTCCCTGTGACCTCCGTCAACCTCTGGTACCACGTCGGCTCCAAGAACGAAGACGAGGGCAAAACCGGCTTCGCCCATCTCTTCGAGCACGTTATGTTCGAGGGCTCCAAGAACCACGACTCCAGTTTCTTCGAGCCGCTTATGAAAGTCGGAGCCAACCTCAACGGTTCCACGACCCCTGACAGGACAAACTACTGGGTTGACGTTCCCTCCAACTACCTGGAACTGATCCTATGGCTCGAGTCCGACAGGATGGGCTACTTTCTGGAAGTCCTGACCGACCGCAAGCTCGATGTACAGAGAGATGTGGTCAAGAACGAGCGTCGGCAGAACTACGAAAACCGTCCCTACGGCATGGCCCACATGCTTCTCCAGCCCGCCGTCTTTCCGGCGCCGCATCCCTACAACTGGACCACTATCGGCTCCCCCGAAGACCTGGACAACGCATCTCTGGACGACGTGAAGTCTTTCTTCCGGCGGTTTTACACTCCGAACAACGCGAGCCTGGCAATCGTCGGCGATTTCGACCCCGACGACACGCGCGCGCTGGTCGAGAAGTACTTCGGAGACATCGCCCCCGGCCCGCACGTGGAGCGCGCCCTGAGGATGGACTCATCGCTGTCCGGCGCGGTGGACATTGATTCATACGACCGCGTCCAGCTGCCCAGGCTCTACATGACCTGGCCGACCGTGCCAGCATTCTCAGACGATCAGCCCGCGCTCGATATGCTCGCCGCCATACTGGGCGACGGCCGCAGTTCGCGCCTGTACCGCTCACTGGTGTATGAACAGCGTTCTGCGCGAGAGGTGCAGGTCTATCATCACGACCAGGAGATAGCGGGAGAGTTCATCGTTCAGGCTACCGCCAACCCCGAACATTCTCTGGACGAACTCGAAAGCGAACTGTTCCGGCATCTGGAGGATATACGGTCCGGCAACCTGGATGAGCGCGAACTTCAGCGCGCCAGGAATCGAATACAAGCTTCCCACGTCTTCCAACTCGAACGCTCCGGCGGATTCGGAGGACGCGCCGACCAGCTTAACTACTACAATACCTACACCGGCAACCCCGAGTTCATCAACGAGGACCTGGACCGCTACATGGCCGTCGGAATCGAGGATGTCCAGCGTGCCGCGGATATGCTTTCAGACGCCAGGGTCAAGCTGTCCATACACCCGGAGGCGGAACGGAGCGCCTCTCCTTCGTCAGTCAAGCGCGACCGGGTGCCGGAGTCTGCTCCGCAGTCCTCGTTTACCGCGCCCGTGCCAAATAGGGCACGTCTCGACAACGGCCTCAACGTCCTGCACGTCGAGAGGCGCGGCATCCCGACGGTCGCCTTCGGACTCGTGATCCGCTCAGGTTCCGCGGACGACACCCCGGACAGGGCGGGCATCGCCCATCTGACCACCACTATGCTGCGCGAAGGGACCGCGACCCGCGACTCCGGCCAGATCTCCGATGAGATGGAGTTCCTCGGCAGCCAGATTCGCGCCGCCGCCAATCGTGAACACATCCTGCTGACCTCCGACGGCCTCACCTCGACCTGGCGCGACACCCTCGCTGTGCTCGGCGACGTCGCCATGAATCCTGTGTTCCCCGAACGCGAACTTGAACGCATCCGCGCCAACACGCTCACTGATCTGAGCCGTATATCCGACAACCCGGCCGCTATCTCGTCGCGCGCGACAAGAGGCGTCATGTTCGGGCCAGGCACCGCATACGGACATCCTCAAGCCGGCAGCGAGGAATCCGTCAGCGCGACAACGAGGGCCGACCTTCAGGCTTACTTCGATGCTCACTTCGACCCCGCCGCCGCTACGTTCATAATCGTTGGCGACCTATCTTTGGGTGAGGCTGTCGAGGCCGCTAATAGTACGTTCGGTGGGTGGCAGGCATCATCCGAGGCCGTCGAATGCCAACGCGCCATGGCTGGACAACCCGCTTCCTCTCCCACAACGATATATCTCGCGGACAAGCCCGGTGCCGCGCAGTCCGTCGTCCGCACCGGACACCTGACCATCCCACGAAATCACCCGGACTATCTCGCCTTCAACCTGTTCAACTACATCTTCGGCGGCCAATTCTCCGCGCGTCTCAACATGAACCTGCGCCAGGACAAGGGTTACAGCTACGGCTATATGTCCACGATAGACTGGAACCTCGCCCCGTCCATGTTGGTAGCGGGTGGCGGAGTGCAGACCGCGGTCACCAAGGAAACGGTCATAGAGACGCTGAAGGAGTTCAACGAGATCGTGGGCGAACGGCCCGTGACCGAGTCCGAATTCACCGACGCCGTTCAGGGGCTACTCCGCAGTCTTCCGTCCCAGTTCGAAACGCAGTCCAGGATTGTCGCTCAGCTGGCCAGAATGGTCACATACGATCTTCCCGACGACTATCTGGCCAAGCTGCCCGACAGTCTGGCGCAAGTGAATCTGGATGATGTGCATCGCGTAGCGTCAGAGCTTCTCGATGTTGACCACCTGAACATCGTAATCGCGGGCGATGCTGCCGTCGTCGAGCCCGGCCTGCGCGAACTAGGTCTGCCCATCATCCATATAGACTACGAGGGAAGGGAAGTGGCCACGGTCTGATATGAGTACAACACCTCCTACGACTCTTCGATTGATGGACACGTTCCGCAACCTGTTCTACACGCCCATCTACGTGGCCGTGTCGGGTGGTTTCTTCTACCAGCACGGCCTGAACGTGATTTTCACCACCATGCCCGAAGGCGGCTCCGCGATGGATATGCTGAGGTCGGGCGAGGTGGACATCGCCCAGACCGGCATCAGCCGCAGCCTCATGGAACTCGACCTTGGTCACGAGGACGCGCCCCTGCATATTGCCGAAATCAACAGTCGCGACGGCTTCTTCCTGGTGTCGCGTCACAGAACGGACACCTGGAACTGGAAGATGCTCGAAGGCGCGACCGTTGCCCCCGTAGGCTTCACACCCGTTCCCTGGAACTCTCTCCGCGCCGCCATGCTCAAGCACGACGTTGACCTGAACGCCGTGAATCTGGCGACCGGCCTCTCAGCCCAGGACGCCATCGAGGCGTTCCGGTCGGGCAGGGCGGACTACGTTCACCTCCCGCACCCCCAGGCCGGAATGCTCGTCGCCGAGGGCGTGGGACACATCGCCGTCGCCCTTGCCCCCGAACTTGGGCACATCTGCTACAGCTCATTTGCAGCAATGCCCGCGCTCATAGACGCCAATCCAGACATGATTCAGTCCTTCGTCAACGGCTTCGACGATGCTCTAGAATGGCTCACGTCCGCCGAGGACATACAGGTCGCCGAGCGTGCTGCCCCATTCTTCCCCGACATGTCCCCGGACCTGTTGCAGCGATTCATCCACCAGTACCGCGCCAACCAGACATGGCCGACCACCTCGATGATCACCCGCCACTCCTTCGACTCCATGCGCGACATCCTCATAGACGGTGGCCTTGTCAAAGCCCGACACGACTACGACCGGCTGGTCAGACCGGAGTTCGCCCTGAAATCTCAGGAGAGACCGAGTCTATGACCGTCGAGATCAATAATGAATTGCAGTTTTCCGACTGGCTGGCCAAGAACATACATATCCTGGGCGATAAATTAGCTTGGGATATTGATCCATCGTCAGTGCAACGCGAGAGGAGCGCATGGAACGGTTCGCTCCGCGTTGACCTCTTTTGCCGGGCTACTAAACCAGGCTGCGGCAAATCGTTCAACGTGATCATCGAGAATCAACTTAGAACTACTGACAGTGATCACCTGGCACGCATACTGGCCTACACCTCTGCCTTCGATGCCAAGGGAGCGGTATGGATTGCCGAGAACTACACATATATGCACAGGCGGATAATTCGCTGGCTGAACGAGAACTCTAACATAGATGCCTACCTCTTCAGTCTTGATATGAGCGGCGTCCCCAAACTAGCTCCGGTAATATATCCGGGAATGGAAGAAGAGGAAGAAATCCCACAAAGCGCATCCACCCCAAATCCCGGCTGGAGGATGGAAGCACGAAACTGGTTCGAGCGTGTTCTGCCCAAGATAGCTGAGCGGTGTGAGCATTTTGGCGTGTGGCAGGCTCAGACTACTAGAGACCTGAAGGTACCCATCCCTGGTTTGATGTGGTGCCAGCAACCCGTCATACACTGCGATGACAGTGTCAGTGAATACGTCTCTTGGTACATCGAGCTTCACTCAAACTTTGTAAGGATTGGCCTATATGTTCCCGGAAGCCCGCGAGATAAGTCTCACTACTACTTTGACGCTCTTACTGAGGGAAGAGCGGAGATGAACAAGAGATTCGGTTCGCCGCTCGAGTCTGTAAAGTATCGTGGCGGCTTTAAGCATATAATCTGGGAACCCTTTGAAGGTGTAGGTTACGAATGTGACGATGCGACGGCGTTAGAACGTGAAGCGGAGGCGGTCGCTCACGATATGGAAAGGCTTATTGAGGCCACAAAGGACAACATCGCCGACCTGATCCCATACGATTGAATGGATTTCCACAAGGAATGCGTGACAGACGGTCTCACGATTCCATCGCCAAGTATCTCGACAGAATTCGTAGAAGTCAGTTAACCCCGGAAGACAGCGTTGAGAATCCCCGCCACAATAACCCACATCGCACAGCAAACCCCTACCATCAAGTCCTTCGATCTTGACCTCGGTAGGCACGAGCTTGGCTTCAAGCCCGGACAGTGGGTTGACTTCTTCGTCACCCTGGAAGGAGCGGAGGCCGTCGGCGGCTACTCCATAACCTCATCGCCATCGGTGCAGGATTCCATCGGACTCGCTATCAAGCTCGACGAGGGCGACCACCCCGTCACCAACTGGCTCCACAGGGAAGCCCAGATCGGTGACACAGTGGAAATCAGTCTTGGCGGCGACTTCTACTACACGCCCGACATGGGTGGCCCCGTCGTACTAATCGCCGGCGGCATTGGACTGACGCCCCTCATGAGCATCATCCGAGCAATAGACGAAGATGATCGCTCCACGCCGACAACCCTCATCTACAGCGTGTCCACGCCGTCCGAGATCCTCTTCCGCCGGGACCTAGAGGAAATCGCCCGCCGCAACCCGGCAATCAGCCTCGTCTTCACCACAACCCGCCCCAATGATGAAGAGTGGAGTGGACACACGGGCAGGATAGATGACCAACTGATCCGCCAAACGCAAGTGTCTGCCGACTCTCTCTTCTTCATCTGCGGCCCGCCAGACATGATACGCGACGTGATCGGGATGCTCGTGAGACTGGGCGCGCCCGGCTCGCGCATCAAGTACGAACAGTGGTGGTAGTGCTTGAGATAGTTTCTAAGTGGTCCCATCCTTCTCGGCCCGCGGGCTAGAGGGGCTCGGTGACCGTGGTGGCACAGACTTCAGGAACAGGAACGCGGCAAGTAGAGTCAGCGCCAGTGGAAACAGCAAGGCGAGGAAATAGGCCACTCTACCGGCCAGTTGATAAGCGGGGAGAGTCGTGGCGTATGTTATCAGGCCCACAATGAGCCCCTGAACTGCCAGGATGCTTCCGAGTGAGCCAGTTCCAAAGTAATCAGGCATTATCGCTAACGATAGTGGGCGCAGACATCCCGCCCCGGCGTACATCAACACGAGGGCCAGGGAAATAACCGGTATGTTGTCTTGCGCAAGGATCATAACCAATATGCCCAAGGCCTGCACAACCGCGAACAGGGCCATCACCCTATACTTGCTGAACCTGTCGCCTGCCAGTCCACCCACCAGGTAGAAACTGGCCGAGACGAACGAGGCAACGGATGATACAAGCGTGAGGAAACTGGGGTCCGCTATTACCGCACTCTTAGCGGTATTGCCAGCCGCAAAGCTTGCCGATGCCAGACCGTATCCGAGCGTGATGTACCAGAAGGTGCGGGAACGCAGGGCTTTCCCCAGGGAAAATTCGGTCTGCCGCGCTTGATTCGCCAGCCCTGCGTTTCCGTCTGGTTGTAGGCCCATCTCTCCAGGAGTGTTTCGCATCCTGGGGAGAGCTATTGCCACGACAAATGCGACGGCCCCCGCCATGATGAAGGCAGTGGACCGCCATCCGGCCCCAGCGGTCTCAGGGTCAATGCTCCAGGTGATCAAGGGAACCAAGGCCAGAGACAGTACGGGGGGAATCGCAAGATAGGTGGCAATTGCAACGGTCCTGCGGCGCGCGAACCAGTGGCTGAGCATGACCAGCAGCGGAATGGAGCCACACAACTCCCCACCAATCGTAATGGTAATGAATGAGGCGTAGTAGGTCGGCAGGTTCTGCATCAGCCCGAAAATCACAAACCCTGCGGCAACGATGCAGAGCCCGGGCAGTACCAGGCGACGGGTACCGAACCGGTCTGTGAGATAGCCGACCACCACCGCCAGCAGGCCAAAGACCCCAGAGATAATGAGTGGCCCAGACAGTTGGGTACGGCTCCACATGAAATGCTCTTCAAGCGCGACGAACCATATCCCTATCACTCGTAAAAACAGCACAGAGGTCACGAGAACCACGAGGCTGGCCAGCAAGACCATCCACCAACCGTAGAAGATGCCGGGCTTGCCGGAGGCCTCCGACTGTCCTGAATCGGATGTATCGCCCAACAGCACGAGGCGTTTGAGATAGTTTCCTAGAGATAACATTGCACGTAGGCTAGGTGGTCTTCAAGAAATTCCTCAGTCAGCGCATTGGTGTAGTTGACCGCCACCGGCAGCATCCACGGAGACACCTCTTCCCACGTCATTCCTGTTATCTTGAAGTATTCCTTGAGGTATAGCGAAAGGAAGATGTTCCGAGCCACGCCTACCACCGCTCTGCGAATGACTCCCACCAGTGGCACGCCCGACTCCACAAGTACCACCGTCCGCGCAACATCCGCCGGAGGATGTCCCACTACGCCGTCCGACCAGTCAATGATCACCGGTCCGGACTTCGACATCATTATATTGTCCGGGTGAAAGTCCCCATGGCAGATGGCGTCCCCATCCGGCAGACCGGCGAGCCTTTCCAGCGCCCGCTCCCTTACCTCTTCTGAGACTTCTTCCGCGTTCTCGACTCCGTTCCTGAGCTTGTCGCGCAGGTCTGGCATCTGTTCGCTCGTCTTGGAGTGCATATCCGCGTGCATTCGCGCCATCATCTTCGCGCCCGTGTAGATTCGCCACGGAAACACCGTTCCCCACTCCAGCATCGACTCGCCCTCGATCCGATCCATGACGATGCCCGGGCGCCCGTTGACGGTCAGTGTCTCCCATATCTTCGGCGCGGGCAGCCCAGCCTCTACCGCCGCGGACGTGATATGCGCTTCACGCTCAGCCGCCTCCGCGCCGTGCTCATCGAACAGCAGCTTCAGAACCCTGCCCTCGCCATAGCCGAAGACCTCGGCTATGTATCCCCTGCCGATGAACGGCCCCAGATTCTCCAAGCCGACTCTCCCGTCTCTATATCATAGAGTGGCTCTGGCCGCCGTCCACCACGATGCACGACCCGGTAATCAGGTCTGCCCTGTCCGATGACAGGAACGCGCACAGGTCGCCAACCGGCTCCGGCCACCCGAAGCGGCCCATCGGCAGGTGAGTCTCGATGAAGTCAGACACCACTTCTTCCGGCTGCTCGCTCTGGAACCGCTCCCAGCCGCCACCTGGATGCGAAATCGAACCGGGCGCGATGGAGTTCACCGTGATCCCATCCTGCGCCAGCGAAAGCCCGGCGTGCTTCGTAGCCGCGATAACCGCCGCCTTGGCCGACATATATCCTATGTTGCCGCCATGCTCGCGCCCCCATATAGAAGCGATATTGATGATCCGGCCCCAGCGCCGCTCTTTCATGTGCGGAAGAACAAGCCTGGCCAGTTCGTACCCGTTGAACAGGTTGAAGTCGAACACAGCGCGGTAGTTGTCCAGCGGAGTCTCCGCTAAGTCCGTCACGCCCATCGAGCCGCCCGCGTTGTTCACCAGTATGTCTATCGGCCCCAGACCTTCAACGCACTCACGGTGCAGCCGAGGCAGGTCCTCGATCTCGGTCACGTCCGCCACCACCCCGACCGCCTTCACCCCCAGCGCTTCCAGGTCCGCCACCGTCCCCGTGATGGTGCTCTCAGTCCGACCGCAGATCGCCACGTTCACCCCCTCCGACGCCAACGATATCGCGCACTGCCGACCAAGTCCCCTGCTGCCCCCAGTCACCAGAGCGTTCTTACCCGCAATTCCCAGATCCATAGGATTATTCCTTTCCCGTCTTATTGAGGAGCATGTACGACCGCCGTGTCTAGTCCATGTACCGCGAGCCTAGACAGGCCGGCGAACTTGCTCCCATCCGTAACTTCAATGCCTACGACCACGTTGTCCTTGTCGTAATCCAGCACAACACCGGGAGAAATTTCCTCCGATTCCACACTAGGACTTACGCGAAGACCTATATAGAGCATATCGCTGCGGGCATCGTATTGTATTTCCATACTTCGTCTCCGACATCACCACACCCCCACACTATCTCCTTCCCAAGACCTTGTGGTACTTTAATTCTAACATTCAAGACAGTCAACCAGACGCAGGTCTGTAACTCTACCAAAGGCGCGACCACCTGCGCCCTCCACAGGAAAGGCCGACATGAAAGCACTACTCAGCGTTTACGACAAGACAGGAATCGCCGACCTCGCCCGCGCCCTCGCCGACGCCGGATGCGAACTCGTCTCCACCGGCGGCACCGCGCGCGACATCGCCGACGCCGGACTCCCCGTCACCCAGGTCGCCGACCTCACCGGATCGCCTGAGATGCTCGATGGTCGTGTCAAGACTCTCCATCCCGTCATACACGGCGGCATCCTCGCCCGCCGCAACCTCGACTCCCACCGCGCCGAACTCGACCAGCACGGCATCCAGACCATAGACATAGTGGCAGGCAATCTCTACCCCTTCGTCCAGGCCGTCAGCGCGGACGGCGTCACCCTCCAGGACGCTCTTGAGAACATTGATATAGGCGGCCCCACCATGATCCGCTCCGCCGCCAAGAACTTCCCGTTCGTGCTGGTCATAGTGGACCCCTCCGACTACGGCTGGATAGCCCAGAGAATCGCCGACAGCGGACTCGACCCCGATCCCTTCAGCATGGACGAGCGACGCGAGCTCGCCCGCAAGGCATTCCAGCACGTCGCCCTCTACGACACTGCCGTCTCCCGCTACCTCACCTCCGACACCGGCGACACCTCCTGGCCCGAGCTCACCTTCGGATACAACCGCGCCTCCGACCTGCGCTACGGCGAGAATCCTCACCAGAAGGCCACGCTCTACACCTCCGCGCTGTCCACTGGCGGCATAGTCCGCGCCGAGCGGCTGCACGGCATCGAAATGTCCTATACAAACTACCTCGACGCCGACGCCGCTTGGCGAGTCGTATCCGACTTCCCAGAGCCCGCCGTCGCCATTATCAAGCACACCAACCCCTGCGGACTCGCCGTCCACCCCGACCAGCCCACCGCCTACCGCCTCGCCTTCGAGGGCGACTCCGTTTCCGCATATGGAGGCATCGTCGGATTCAACCGACCCGTCACCGCCGATTCCGCCCGCGCCATGCGCGGCGTCCTCTTCGACATCATCGTCGCGCCCGACTATGATGAAGACGCCCTCAAGACACTCCGACGACGCACCCGCACCCGCATCCTCAAAGTCGCGCCCGAGAGCGGCCCCGCCACCGGTCTCGACCTCCGGCCCGTCACCGGCGGCGCCCTCATCCAGACCCCCGACGACATACACGAAGACCCATCCGATTGGCAGGTAGTAACCGAGCGCCCCCCCACTGCCGACCAGCTCCGCGACCTGGCCTTCGCCTGGCGCGCCTGCAAGCACATCAAGTCCAACACCATAGTCCTGGCCAAGGACAACCACCTCGTCGGGATGGGAGCCGGGCAGCCCAACCGCGTCACCAGCGTCCACCTCGCCCTCCGCATAGCCGAGGACAAGGCCATCGGCTCCGTCCTCGCCTCCGACGCCTTCTTCCCATTCCCCGACAGCATCGAAATGGCCGCCGAGGGCGGAGTAGTAGCCATAGCCCAGCCCGGAGGCTCCATCCGCGACGAAGACTCCATCCAGGCCGCCAACCGCCTCGGCCTTGCCATGGTCATCACCGGAACCCGCCACTTCCGCCACTGAGCCGACTCTTCCCCGATCTATCCACCCTGATCGTAACTATATCTATCCCGTAGTATTTCCGGTGATGGACCGACGAGGCGTAATGACTCAATAGGCGCATCGAAAACTGCCGCTCATCCTCCAGCCCCGAGTCGCTGTCCAGATACGCCAGCCTGTCCTCGATATTCTGCTCGGCTGTGTCGCGCGAAAGCGCCACGAACTCCATCTCTACGAAATCCCCTTCCGCCTGGGCGGTCACTGTCAGCCTCCGGTCCTCTCCCTCCGACAACCCGTCGTTCCGGCCCTGTTCCAGCAGGTTCAACGTCACCTCTTCCCCCACATGGTGCAGCCGGTTCCTCGCTTCCTCCGACCAGCCGCGGTTCGCTGCGAATCCATCCAGAAACTCCGCTATCGGAGTCAGAGACGACAGCGCCAGGTCAACCTCCAGTTTCCTGCGCCGCGCTCCCGTCAGTTCAGTGACAGCCGTCATCACCAGCGCCACCGCGCTGCCCGATGCCACGACGCTGCCCGCTATGTTCCCCAGGCTCCCCTCGATCTGTCCCGCCAGACTCCCCGCCGATATTCCCACAACCAGCGACACGCCTATGACCGCGCCTCTCTGCTGGTCCATCTGGCCCGCGAACGCTATCTTCGCGCCTTCGACGAAGAGCGCGCCGAAGATGATTACATAGATGGCGCTCAGCACCGGACTCGGAACCACTACCAGGAAGGCGATCAGCTTTGAGAACGGCGCGATTGCGATGGTCGCCAGGCCCAGGTATATCCCCACCACTTTGGATGCGACACCCGTAAAGCCGACGTACACCACGGTCACCGCCCACGGCGCGGATATGGGAACCGTTCCCAGGACGCCCGTCAGAAAAGTGGTGCCGCCGTACAGGTTCAGCCCGCTCTGAATTACCCTGTGGTCCAGAGCGCGCCGATCACGGTACGAAGCCTGGTAGATTGCCGACAGGTCTCCCAGCGACTTCAGATACGCCGTCAGGCTTACGAACACAAACCCCGGAAGCAGCGACCAGAACTCCACCCCGAAGGTGAAGTCGAACCCGCGCCACGTCAGAACCGGGAAGCTAACCCACTGCGATTCGATCACTAGACCTATGTCGTACAGGCCCATCGCCGCCGCCGCCGCTATGCCGGATACCAGCGTGAGCGGCAGTGTCCACAGACGCAATCCGGCCGAGCCTTTCAGAGTGACCAGCGCTCCGACCGCCAGCGCCACTATCCCTGGTACCAGGAAGAGCTCCAGCGACACGCCTTCCGGCGCGACTACCGTCCGCGTCACTATGAACGGCACCGCCGAGACAGCCACCAGCATGATGATCGTTCCGCTCACCGTCGGCGTGAACAGCCGCCGAAACGATGCCAGCCGCATAGTTATCAGGAATTGCAGAACGGTGGAAACCACTATCAGGCTGGCCAGCAGCCCGGGCCCGCCCGTAGCCAGCGCCAGCGTGGAGACCGCCAGGAACGGAACGTTGAAATTGGTAACCACCAAGCGGCCCGATCCGATCTGCCAGAATCGGAACGAGTGAAGTATTATGCTGGCTCCGGTGATGACCAGGCCCGAAAATATAGCCCAGGACAGGTAGTCGGAGCCATGCCCGGACGCAAGCGCCACAATCGTCGCCAGCAGAATGACGCTTATCGTATTCGGAACGAATATCTGAAGCGCCGAAACGAGCCCCAGAACCGTCGGACATTTCTCCTCAGGTTCGTAACGAAGCATTATCTATCCTGTTAGGATAGCGGCATAGGGTTGCCTATGCCGCTATCTATCGGCCTGGTCGAGCCAAAGCCCGCGCGGATCTCCGTACGGGCTTTGGCAACTGGCCCTATCTCTGGTGGTGGGGTTCTGCCTTACTCTTCGATGTAGTAGCCCGACGTGAATATCAGTCCGTCGTGCCTGATTGACCACATGTGCTTGGTCAATGTCTCCGAGGTATTCGAGAGAGCGAACAGGAATTGGAACCAGTATCCTTCCTCCGGCGCGTTGTATATCAACTCGCCAACCGGCTCTCCAGCTATGAAGCCCTTGATGATCCTGACGTCTTTACCAACCAATATAGATGTAATCGGATGCACCAAGCCGAGGCCGTCCGAGCCGTCCGCCAGGATCAGGTACCACTGCCCGTCCACGCTCTCCTGGCTGTTGTAGTAGGCGACTGTCGCTTCCAGACCCTCCCTGTCGTAATACTCTATCGCCTTCTGAACGTAATCTTTGGTATACGCCTCTGGGTCCTCGACCCCCGGGTAGTAGCCCGACGCGAAAATCAGTCCATCGTGGCGCACCGCGTACCCTACTTTCGGAACCTCCTTCAGCGTAACGGGGTGCGGCCACAGGTATTCCACCCAGATCCCTTCCTCCGTCGCCTTAGCGATCTCCTTGCCCAGTTCGAATCCGTCCGAACCCACCACGTCCTTTATGTCCGTGCCTATCAGGCGCGGAAGCAGCGAATGGATGAAGTAGATGTCATTCTGGTCCATTGCGAACAGATACCACTGTCCCTCGAAGCTGGCGACACTGTTATAGTACGCCGTCATCGAGTCCAGTCCGTCCCGCTCATACCGCTCTATCGCCCGGTTCACGTAGTCCACCGTGTACTCGCGCGGGTCGGCGTCCTTCCACGGGGTCGCAAAAGCTTCATCTCCGGCAGTGTAGTATCCCGAAGCGAAAATCAGCCCGTCGTGCAGGATCGCCCAAGTGGTCTTCTGCTCTTCCACCCTGGTAATCGGGTTGGGCCACAGGTATTCCACCCAGATCCCATCCTCGGTAGCCTGCGCTATCTCTTTGCCCAGTTCCTGTCCGTCCGACCCCACCACGTCCTTTATGTCCGTGCCTATCAGGTGCGGGAATATCGGGTGCGCCACGTAGATGTCGTCCGCTCCGATGAGGAACAGGTAGAAGTTTCCTTCCAGGCTTTCCGAACTGTTGTAGTAGGCGACCGTAGCGTCCAGACCCTCTTCATCATAGCGGGCTGTCGCCCTGCTCACGTAATCCTTGGTTGCCTCTGCCACGTTCTCCTGGAGTGTTATGTGTCTTGAGGAGAACACGAGCCCGTCGTGTAGGACTGCAACGACGCGCTCTGGCACGTCTTGATAATTCCTGGTGTGGCCCACGACATCCTTCCACTGCGCCTCCTCCGTCGCCCCCTCGAAGAACTTCAGCAGGTCGGCCAGGGGCCCAAAGGAGAGACGACTCTCTCCTCTTTCCACTGGAAACAGCCCGGATGCCAGCATCGTTTTCGATTCGGGGTCATATATTCGGAGCCCCCGCTCGCCCTGGACGCTCTCTTCGCTGTTGTAGTAGGCGACCGTCGAGTCCAGACCGTCACTCTCGTAGCGAGCTATGGCGTCCATCACGTAGTTCAGCGTAACAGTGTCATCATCAGGCTCCGGGGGGGCCGGCAACGGCGTGTCCAGGTCACCCGAGAAACGCGGCGACATGAACGCCAGGCCATCATAGAACTTAACGAAATATCGCGCCGGTTCCAGTTCTCCGCTCAGCATATTCAGGCCTTGGGCGTCGAACCAGTGGCCTTGCCGTGTGGCACTCTCGAGCTCCCCGCCCAACTGTCCGCCTGGGACCAGCGCGTCAACACCTCTCCCATTCAGGTAAAGTAGGGGCGAAGACACCAGCACGTGAGTCCCGGCGTCCGCCACTATCAGGTAACGCTCGCCGTCCCAGCTTAATGGGTTGCCATATCGTTCAATCGTCTTCCCCAGCCCTCTGTCAGCGTAGTATTCGATGGCACTGTCCACATACGCCTTTGTCAGCGCGTCCTCATCTATGGCCTGCGCCGACACGGTTGATAGAGACATCCGTCCGTCTCCATAGACGAACATGGTGAGGCTCAGTATGGCCAGGAGGACAATCGCCAGCGCTCCGATGGGTCTAGCGATTGAGCCGTACCTGCGACTCTGTTTTCTAATCATCTAATCATCGCTCCGGACAGACTATTCGATTGTTCGGCGGACTGATTCTACGTGATTCATCCATGCCGGAAACGCGCGGACACGACGACCTCCGGCCAAGACATACAGGCAGCCGCCAACGGGTTGCGGCGGCTGCCTGTATATGGCGAAAGTCAGTTTCCAGCGTCAGGTAGCGGGGCGCCCTGCTCCACGAAGTAGCCGGAGTAGAAGTACAGCCCATCGTGGCGCGTTCCCCAGATGTGTCGGAAGGTGTTGCCCGCCGTCAGGTTGCCGAACCATTCGATTTCGACCCACTGTCCGGCGTCAATCGCTTCCGCTGTATCGGGGTTGAGCTGCGAGCCAATCACATGCGGCACCACCGCGCTTACCAGGATACGGCTGTCGCTGTCGGCGAGTCCCAGGTACCACTGCCCCTCGAAGCTGTCCTCGCTGTTGTAGTGGGCGACCGTCGCGTCCAGGCCGTTCTCCTCGTAGTAGTCTATCGCCTTCTGGACGTAAGCCTTGGTGTAAGCGGCCGGGTCCTCAGGCTCGGGGTAGTAGCCCGACGCGAATATCATCCCGTCGCGCCGAACCGCGTAGGACACCTTCGGCGCGTTCTTCAGTGTCGAGGGGTGCGGCCAGATGTATTCTATCCAGTGGCCCTCCTCGGTCGCCTTGGCTATCTCCTTGCCCAGTTCATAGCCGTCCGCTCCCACAACGTCCTTGATGTCCGTTCCTATCAGGCGTGGCAGCAGCGGATGGACGTGATAGATGTCGTTCGCGTCCGTGGCGAACAGATACCACTGGCCCTCGAAGGCCGCCACGCTGTTGTAGTACGCCTTCATCGCTTCCAGGCTGTCGCGCTCGTAGCGCTCCACGGCGCGGTTCACGTAGTCCACCGTGTACTCCCTGGGGTCGGCGTCTTCCCAGGGCGGCGGCGCGGTGTCCGCCTCTCCGGTGTAGTAGCCCGAAGCGAATATCAGCCCGTCGTGTCGGATCGCCCAGGTAACCTTGGAGTCTTCCAGTCCCGTAACCGGATTGGGCCACAGGTACTCCACCCAGATCCCGTCCTCCGTCGCCTGCGCTATTTCCCTGCCCAGTTCCTGACCGTCCGAACCCACGACGTCCTTGATGTCCGTTCCCTTCAGATGCGGGAATATCGGATGGGCCAGGTATATGTCGTCTGCGCCGATGAGGAACAGGTAGAACTGGCCGTCCACGCTTTCGCGGCTGTCGTAGTAGGCGATGGTGGCGTCCAGTCCCTCGCTGTCGTAGAGTTCTGTCGCCTTGGTCACGTAGTTCTTGGTGACCTGGGCTATGTTCTCGCGGAGCGCAGAATGTGACGCCGCGAATATCAGTCCGCCGCGCAAGATGAAGAACGTGCGCCGAGGCTCCCGCTGGTTGGTAACGGGGTTGTTGCCCTGACGCTCGATCCATATCCCTTCCTCCGTAGCGGAGGCAGGTACGCGAACGCCCACCGCGGCCGGCCGCAAAGGCGAGGTCAGCAGGATGTTCGTATCGGCGTCAATGATGGACATGAACCGCTGGCCCTCGACGCTCTCGCGGCGGTTATAGTAAGCGACCGTCGCCTCCCGTCCCTCGCGTTCATACCGCGCTATCGCGTCCATCACGTAGGCCATCGTCAGATCGTCATTGCTTGGCTCCTCGTCCATGACCACAGGCAGGGGCGTGTCGAACTCGCCCGAGAAGCGCGCCGACATGAACGCCAGGCCGTCTTCGATCACCACGAAATACCGCGCCGGCTCATGATTCCCGGTCAGCATATTCAGGCCCTGGGCGTCGAACCAGTGACCCCGCTCCGTAGCGCCGTCTATATCATCGCCCAGTTGACCGCCCGAAACCAGCGCGTCAATCCCTCTTCCGTTCAGGTAGAGCAGGGGCGACGACACCAGCACGTGCGTCTCGGCGTCCGCCACTATAAGGTAGCGTTCGCCATCCCAGCTAAGCGGGTTGCCGTAACGCTCGACCGTCTTCCCCAGCCCCCTGTCGGCGTAGTATTCGATGGCGTTGTCCACATACGCTTTGCTCATCGCGTCGTGGCCCTCCGCCGATGCGGTTGACACGGCCATCCGACCGTCGCCAAGGACGACCGCCGCCAGCCCGATTAAAGCGGCGAACAAAAACAGCCAAACCGCTCCCGCTCTGCCAAACTTCCCAAAAGTCATCGAGTCGCTCCTAACTCCCTGCATTCTCCGCTCCGCCACGCCATCCCCACAGTCCGTCTGATTATTCCGCAGACAGTCTAAAACATGGTTCCGCATAACTCAAACCAAATCCCCAGGCTCCGCCAACCCCCTCGGCATCACCATACTCTTGACCGGAACCCGCCACTGACCCGATATGATAGAATCAATTCCAAAGAACCCTTGATGCTGCTGGCGAAAAACCATGGACCCAATCATGGAGAGAGCATACGCATGGCGACAGACACACAGGTAACTGGAATAGGACTCGACGCCTCTCCCACAAGTATTGAAGAAGAATCTCTTTCAGCGATTCGCCGCGCGATTGCCGATTTGCCCGAAGACGACTACCGCCAACTGAAAGCATGGCTGGTAGAACACGACTGGGACAGGTGGGATGAGCAGATTGAAAGGGATTCGGAGAGCGGCGCGTTGGACTTCCTCGCCGATGAAGTCCGTGAAGACAAAGAGAACGGCTTGCTGAAAGAACTCTAGTGCATCGGTCAAATCCTCGCTTCTGGAGACATTTCAACCGACTTTCCGAGTCTGTGCGAGGAGTCGCAAGAGAGAACTACGAATTGCTCAAGTCGAATCCGAGACACCCGTCTCTGCGTTTTCGCAAAGTCGGCAGATATTGGTCGGTTCGCGTCGGAAGCGCGCACAGGGCTTTGGCCGAACAAGACGGTGAAGACTTCGTATGGTTCTGGATAGGCGACCATGATGAATACGAGAGACTCCTCAGGTCTTAGCCTAATCCTGGAGAAAATCCATGACCGCCAAACCGGATCAGATAGCCGACTACCGCTGCGACGCCACCCGCAACAACAACCCGCGCGGCAACGAGGTGAAGAACCACATCCTGGAGGTTTCCCCCGATGGTAACCACGACACGACTTATGACAGCCGAAGAACTGCTGAATATGCCCGATGACGGCTTCCGCTACGAACTCGTTAGAGGGGAGTTGAGGAAGAGGTCGCTCGCCGGACAGAATCACGGACGATACGCTATGAACATAGGTCTATCGCTCGGAGGATACGCCAAGGCGAACCGTCTGGGCAAATCCTACATCGCCGACACCGGCTATATACTGGCGACGGACCCCGACCATGTTCTTGCGCCCGATTTCGCCTTCATATCCAACGAAAGGCTGAATGAGATTGGCGAATCCGACGGCTTTGCCCAGGGCGCGCCCGATGTTGCGGTCGAGGTCATCTCTCCAAACGACCGTTACACCGAAGTTGAAGAAAAAGTGGAAGACTGGCTGAACGCCGGCTGCCGCGCGGTCATAGTCGTGAATCCCCGCAGGCGGACCGTGAACCTCCATCGCTCGCCCACCAACGTGACTACCCTGACAGAATCGGACACCCTCGAAATCAGCGACATCGTTCCCGGCTGGCGTATGCCCGTCGAAGACATATTCGAGTAAGAGCAAAACCTGCGGTCAGAAGACCGACCCTCCGCCAACCCCATCGGCCTCGCCATGCTCCTCACTGGCGCCCGCTGCTGAGAACTGCGCTATGAACGGGACATATGCACATGTGGATATCCCCAAGTCATTCGAGTGTTCGGTTGAATTCAGAAGGTGTACATTGGTATTTATAGGGTGTTAATTCTACGGATTCCTGAGTATCACATCTTCAATAACGTGGACCAGTTAGACGAACTCATAGGGTAGTAAAATGACCACCAATGAGAACTTCCTCGGCGATGTACATGACGACTGGCAAGCTGAGAGAACAAGAGTCGCTGTAAAGAAGTTGACCAGCCTGATAGACCCTCAGAGATATGTAGGGGACCTCATCAGCCTAGAATACGATTCGGCCAGCGTGCTCATACATGATTCTCTGAAAAACCGTGTGGGCGGAATACCTCATGGTTGCCTACTTCTCGCCACTCGCATAACCCCTGAAGAACCTGAGATAACATACCCAGGACACGAGCGCATGGCGTTGATTCTGCTCAGGGTGATGGGAGGAATTCCACTCCGTTCGAGCATGGACTTGGACAGGACGCGAGAGGAAGCCGCTATGCGCGCCAGCGATACGCCTCAGAACTACGACGAGTCCCAGCACACTGATCAGTTTACTCTAAATATGCTCCGGTACGCGGGAACGAAGTGCCGCATACTTGGTACCTTTCGTATGTACCAAGATGATGACGTACCTGATAGCGAGTGGCAGATTCACTTCGGCGGAGACTTGGACAGCTACTACGCCGGGCAGGGCATGAAAATATACAAACCGCACGGCGACGCACTTGGCGAAATCGTGAACTACCGCGCTTCGGATGCAGGCGTGGCCACGCCTACCAGAATCGGACAACTCAGATATTCTGCTGCCATCAAAGACCGTAACACCCCTGAATCGGTTCCTGTGTACATCACAGCCGACGACATGATAGCCCAGCGCACGGCTCTATTCGGGATGACCCGCTCAGGAAAGTCGAACACTACCAAGATAATCGTCTCTGCCATATTCAAATTGCGAGCCGAAGCGAGTGGTCAGCGAGTAGGACAGCTCATATTCGACCCAAACGGTGAATACGCCAACGACAATCCACAAGATCAGGGATGTCTCCGCAATGTCCAGTACGAGGTAGAAGGCTCAGAAGGCGAAGTGCAGACATACGGGTCCTATAAGCATCCCCATGACCCAGATCGCAACATTACCAAATTTAACTTCTATGGAGAGCCCGAACCTCTGACCTTCAGGCCAGATCAAGGGATGGCGCGAGCAAGCCTTGAAACTCTCTATCAGGGCAAACAGATCATCAACGATGCCCTATCAAACGAAACTGGAGGCTATGTCGCCGCATTCATAGCAGCTGATATTTCGGGAGGGGACCCTGCTCCCAGGGACAGTGATTACAAGAGGCTCAGACGACGACTTTTCTTCTACCGGGCTATACTGGCGGATGCTGGATTCGCATACCCTGCGTGGGAAGCTAACGCGAGAGGGCTATTTAACCAAAAGTTGCGTGGACTGATGCGGTCGGAAGAATCTCTTAGCCAATATGTCCCATACATTGAATCGGGATCTATGTCTTGGGACATGGCTGGGGATTTCAGTAGAGCGTTTGCGGAGTGGGTAAAAGACAACTCGTTTAAGAATTTTGATAGACAGTATGCTCAAGGACACGATGAAGGACGAAACTGGAGCGATACCCACTTACTTGGACTTCTCCGAATATACGACAACACCCGGGGCATCAGTACGATGCAGAAGACACGTGTGTGGCATGACCTTAGTTCCAGCTCTGACTACGCCGACGCGATTGTTCAGCAGGTTAGGGATGGCGGTCTCGTGATAGTTGACCAACTGTTAGGTGACCCAGAGATGAACCGACAGGCGGCGGAGAGAATCTCGCGCCGCCTGCTAGAGGAGCAGCAACGCTCATTCGTCAATCCTAAGATTGACCAAGATACTGGAGAGGTGATAAAGCCTCCACCTGTCGTAATCTATGCAGAAGAAGCCCATACCCTCCTACCCAGTTCCAGTGAAGACGACCTTGATAATATATGGGCCAAGCTCGCCAAAGAAGGTGCCAAATTCAACATCGGGGTAGTGTACTCAACTCAGGAACCATCCTCGCTTCAACGCAATATTCTGGCCAACACCGAGAATTGGTTCATCGCCCATCTCAGTAGTACAGACGAAACCAACCAAATAAGAAAATACAAAGACTTCGCCGACTTTACGGATAGCATCGTCAAGGTGTCGGAAACCGGCCTTCTCAGGGTGCGTACGCTATCCCGACACTACACTATTCCTGTGCAAGTAGACTTGTTCACTGCTACACCTCCCCGATTTGTAAATAGCGGGAGCGGTGCCGTAACTCAACCTTCCATGATTTCATAGGTATAGGAGGACGCCTTGCCATACGAGAATGAATTTGCCACAGGCGAATCTCTCTGGCGGCTGCTCGAAAACGAGAGCGTAAAGCGCTTTCAAGGAGAGATACTGGTACGAACAGCGCCAGAACCTCACGAGTTTCCTCCCTCGCTAACAATCAATAGGGGGAGTGATTCAGTAAGCAGAATCATAGCGATTGACGGTTCAGATGTCCCGCATCAGGTACAGAATGGTTTCCCCAAAGCGGAGGCGGCGCTTCTCAACATAGCGGCTGTTGTAATAAAAACCGATGCCCTTAGAGCGATTGGAAGGGATGATGTTCCCAGCCCTAGCCAATTGCGGGACCTGGAACAGCCCAAGACCATGAGCGCAGTTCTGCCGGGCCCTAATGTCGTGGGAAAGGCACGTGAGCAGGATACTCCCACCAAGTATTTTCGCTCGACTATGCGGCAGGAGCTTGAATTTAATCTTGACCCTAACCACGAGTCGCTACTTGAAACTTTCCTGACCATCACAGAGGCAGCGCGGCAGTCGGGTGCCACATTCCGTTGCCCAATTGTGGATTGCGGCAAACGGCTCAGCCGACCAGACTCTGACACGATATGCCCATGTGAGAAAAAGGAGCCGATATATCCGACGGACAGCCTACGCATACAAGAGCGGTTCTATGACAACATGAGTAGCCGACAGGCGTTCACGGCTTTCAGACAGGTGACCGAGCACCTGCTCTTAGTCAATATACTCAGGTACTTTTATCAGCATGGTAACCCTGCCATATTCGACGATATAGCATTTATCATGGACGGGCCATTGGCCATATTTGGAATGCCAGCTTGGGTCAAGCAGTACATACAGGATGAAATCGCAAGGATCCACAATGGTTTGGTTGAACAGGGACGACCCGGATTGCTCGTAATGGGTATTGAAAAGACAGGCGAGTTCCTAGATCACTTTCAAGAACTGGACTGGCTTCCGTCCGAAGGTCCGCGCCAGCGTCTTGATAACGGCGACATACTGGTTCCAACCACCGAATATATCTACCGTTATATCAATCCCAACCCAAATACCGATAAAGCCTATGGTGAAGCCGTGTACTACGGACGAAAGCTCATGTACAAGAGCAAGGTTGGGCAACACTCGGTGGTAATGATTCCGATGGTCAATGAAGAGGCCAGAAAGCCGAACAGTGTTAACCAGAAGGCGTTCCCACGATTGAATGACGCTCTAAACATAATTGATAGCCTCTACACCCATCTGTATCAGGATGGATTCGCGCCTCTCGTGAGGGCTAACGCTCACGCCGCGATACCGCTCAGAACGGGTCAACGGATACTGGAAAATCTGTTTGACCAATCGGATGAGAACTCATGACCTCTCAATCGCAAGCTAGAATATTTTTGGATTTTAGTAGGGCAGAAGGTCGATGGTCACGCTTAGGGTCTTACTATGCCATGTTTCCGGTCACATTCGCTGAGAATGTTATTGGTACTTGGACTGGTAAGGGACAGACTGTTATTGACCCATTCTGCGGGCGTGGGACTGCCCCGTTCGTAGCGATGGGTATGGGTCGAAATGCAGTCGGATGTGATATCAACCCTGTGGCCTGGTTATACTCGCAAACAAAGATTGACCCGCATCCCGACTCTAAAAAGGTCATCGAGCGCATCACGCAGGTGTCCCAGAGCATTCTCACAGATGAAGAGGAACCGGAGCACGAGTTCCAAAGACTCGCATTTTGTCGAAAAGTGCTGGGATTCATTCGAGCCGCGCGTAGAACGCTTGATTGGCGTAATGACCGGCTTGATCGAACAGTGATGACCTTCCTTGTTCATCACCTACACGACAAACTAGGAAGTGGTCTGTCCAACCAATTGCGACATTCCCGAGCAATGTCTCCGCGCTATTCAATCAACTGGTGGAAACGCAAGGGATACGATACCGCACCAGAGATCGACCCACAGGACTTTCTTACGCGACGTGTCCGTTGGCGCTATGCCAAAGGAGTACCAATGCCGCCTTTGGGGTTAAGCAGACCGGTGATATCGCTAGGCGACGGGGCGGAGTCCCTTCCCAGAAATGCTCCGATGGCGAATCTGGTGCTAACTTCGCCACCTTACAGTGGTGTTACCAATTACAGATCAGACAACTGGCTCAGGCTTTGGGCAATAGGAGAGGGCCCCAGTTTGCCAGACTGGAAGCCAGGGCAGAAGTTTGGCGACATAGATAAATATATGGACATGCTGAGGGGTGTGCTGGGGGCTACACTAGGTCGAGCACGAGATGGTGCGGTGTGGTACATTCGCTCCGATGCTCGGCCCAAAACGAAGAAAGCTATTATGACTGTCCTTGCCGAATTACTACCTTATCATTACTTACGACAAAGACAAGTTCCTTACAAGGGTAAGACACAAACCGCACTATATGGAGACCATGAACCCAAACCCGGCGAAGTAGATCTGATCTACTATCCGCCTGGTTGCCGAGTCTAGCTTCGTTACTTTGCTCCCGCGCTGTCTGTAATGTTCTAGCTCACAAGGGTTTTGTTCTTCTACAATGTCCTCCCCCGTTAACCTCCTCCAATCCCCCTTGTACATCCGTACTGATTTGGCTACAATAACCCCGCGTCTCCCAATTGCGAGACTGCCAGCCGGACACCCGGCCGCCCCCAACAGGCGACCGCGCTCCGCGAACCATAAAGAACAATTTATGACAATGAAGATATGGGACGACAGGAAAAATTCCTCCGTAGCTAATACAGGTGATTTGCAGGTAAATGCTGGTGGCATTTCACCTGTACCCGTCACCAGCGGCCCACCAGCAGACACCTGTTAACGTCACCAGAACGAATATAAACCAAAATATATGAGACCCCCGAAAACTGACAACTGATAACTGTAAACTAATGACTAAAAACTAATAACTAACTTCCAGGAGGCCCACATGACCCTGCTAGACGACATCCAGATCAAAGAAGTAGTCCGCGACAGATACGGAGCTCTCGCCAGGGAGTCGGCAAGCGCGACCGCCGACGACTGTTGCGCCACCGACTGCTGCGGTCCCGACGGTGAGGCCGATGTCGTAGCCACCTTCTACGACGCCACCTCCACCGACGGCCTGCCCGCCGAGGCCCTCGCAGCCTCAGCCGGATGCGGCAACCCCCACGCCATCGGCACGCTTCAGCCGGGCGAGACCGTCGTGGACTTCGGGAGCGGCGGGGGCATTGACTGCTTCATCGCCGCAAAGGCCGTCGGAGAGACGGGTAGGGTGATCGGCATAGACATGACCGAGGACATGATCCAGCTCGCCAGGAGCAACGCCCGCAAGCTCGGCCTCGGCTACGTGGAGTTTCACCTCGCCGAGATGGAGAACACCCCCCTCGACGACGACTCCACCGACGCCATCATATCCAACTGCGTCATCAACCTCGCGCCCGACAAGGACGTCGTCTTCGCCGAGGCATTCAGGATTCTCAGGCCCGGCGGACGCCTCATGGTCTCCGACCTCGTGAAAGTGGACGAAATCCCCCAGGAAGAGGCCGAGGACACAGCCAACTGGGTGTCATGTCTCGCGGGCACCGAGATGAAGGACGTGTATCTCGGGCGCATACGCGACGCCGGATTCACCGACATCGAAATCGTCTCAGACACCCCCTGGAAGTCCGAAAACGACTGGCGCGACTCCATTCACAGCATGAACATGAAGGCGTTCAAGCCTGCTGCGAACTAAGACAAATCCCTCATTCCCGCATCCCCACTCGTCATTCCCGGGAAGGCGGGAATCCAGGTGCGGGGGGCAGTCGCAAAGCAACCTGCTACTTGCGACTGCCCAAGATATTGTAAGTCCGCGGCCGGAACGCCTTTATAGAACGCCGCTGCCTTCGCCCTTATCCGGGGCTGCGGGCAGCGACTGGTGTTGACTAAGTTCCTAAAGTCCCTTCCCCCTCGATGGGGGAAGGTTAGGATGGGGGTGAGACCCCCCAGGACTCTACTGGACGCTGATACCTACGTTGCTATAGTCATTGTGATTATTGTGCGGAATCGGAGCTTCCAGAGAGGGCTTCAGCGTGTCAATCCCCCTGCGAATCTGCCCCAGCACCTCGGAAAGCTGCTCTTCCAGGCTGAAGAGCACCTCCCTCGAATACTGGTCCGCCCCGTCGCGCCGGCTCGCAGCTATGTCCTCGGCCTCGGAGACGATCCCATACGCCTTGCGCTGCGCGTCCTGCACGATCTCCTCGGCATTCGACATCGCCTCGTCTCGGATCTTGACGCCCTCGGCCTCCGCAGCCTTCAGCACCTCGTGTTCGGACACCTTCTCCTGGTGCTCCCGTGTCGCCGCCGCTATGTGCGCCGACACCTCATCTTCCACAGTGGACCTTACCCGCTGGGCCTCAAGATACGCCTGATTGAGGATGCTGTCCTTCTGGCGAAGCACCTCCTGCGCCTCCTGAACGTCGGCCGGCATGGCCACCTGCAGATTGTTGATGACTCTGGTGAACAGATCTGCGTCCACCATGACCTTGCGACCGAATCCCGGTACGCGACTGCTGCCGGAGTAAAGCTGTTGTAGCTCCTGTAGTGCTTGTTCGAAATCCACCCTGGGTCCCTCCTTGTTGATCGCTATCTCAGGTATCTAGTTGAGTCCGATTGAGTCTATTCGTTGATTCTGTTCGCCAGCGCTTCCGCGATATGCGGCGGCACCAACTCCGAAACGTCCGCGCCCAGCGACGCGACCTCTTTGATCCTGCTGGAATACACGAACTGGTAGTCCAGCGAACTCATGATGCACACAACGTCTATATCCGGCGCCACGTGTCTCCACATCAGCGCCATTTCAAATTCCAGCTCGAAATCAAGACCTGCCCTCAGCCCCCGCACTATGAACTTTGCCCCATTCTCACGCGCCACTACCGGCGCGAGACCCGTGAAAGGCACCACGCTGATATTCGGCACATCACTCACCGACTCTCTGAACATCTCCACTCGTTCTTCAGTAGAGAACATAAGCCTCTTGGTAGGCGGCGACTTGTAAACGGCAATCACCAACTCGTCGAAGACTGTCGCCGCTCGCCTGGCAATATCAATGTGCCCATAGTGAGCGGGGTCGAAACTGCCCGGATATATCGCTTTAGCCATTCACAACTCCGGCCGTCAAGATTGTTATTCCTGTATCCCCGTACGTCCTGGAAGTCTCTAGTGAAAACCTTCCCACTGCGTACTCTTCTTCGTTATCCGCTCTATGTTCCAGTACCAGCAGCCCGCCCGCGTTAAGCAGCCTTGGCGACTGAAGCGCCTCCACCAACTCCGTCAACTCTCCTGAGTCGTAGGGCGGATCCGCCATGACAAGGTCATATCCACCCGGCAGGGACTCGACTACCCTGAGGACCGCTCCCCTGTGGACCCGGGCCTGCGCGCCCATTTCGAGCAGTCGTAACTGCTCTCTTATGGCCGAACAGAGCCTTCCGTTCCTTTCCACGAAACTTACCCACTCCGCGCCTCTGCTCAACGCATCCAGCCCCAGCGCTCCGGTTCCAGCGTACAGGTCGGCGACTCGCTTGCCTTCCACCGCCTCCGGGCCAATTATCGAAAACAGGGCCGCCCGGACCCTTTCCGAAGTTGGCCTCAGCCCCGCCACGGGCGGAGTTCTCAGAGTTCGCCCCCCATGAATTCCGCCGCTTATGCGAGTGGTCACGCTTCCCGGTACACCATCTTCAATTCTTAATTCCCCAAGTTTCAGGATGCTATCACGGTGATTCTGGGGCTGAAAGGATAATTGCGACCTTTTTGAGAAAACTTTTATACATGTGCGAGGAAAGCGCGTCGAGCGTATATCGAGAGCCATGAGTGAAGCAATGCCCAACACTCTCTGAAAGCGCTAAACCGCCATGCTGCCGTTGGAAAACCATTTCTGCCCATCACTCACGCAATACTTTCGCGCAAGAGCCGTGGTTTGCGAAATTGCATTTCCGCAATCTCTGTAATAGCATAGGGGGATGAAGCCTCTGCCAAGTTTGCCCGAGAGATAGGTGGTGCTATGAACGAAGAGACGTTTGCTACCGCGGAACATCGCGCCGTTATGAATCCTTCTGTGAACGGCGACGCGCCTGACGCCCAGGATGACGAACCTGTCATTCCCGGCGCTGAGCCAATTGAAGACCCGCCTAATATAGGAGCCGAGAACCGAATTCGATACTTTCGCGAGAACCTCTATCCCTACCCGCAGAAGATGGGCAACAGGGAGTACGAAGCCCAGATTCTTCCGCTCCAGATCGAACTGATCAAGCTCCAGAATTGGATAAGGGACGTCGGCGAGCGGCTGATCATCATATTCGAAGGAAGGGATGCCGCGGGCAAGGGCGGTTCGATCCGACGATTCATGGAGCACTGGAACCCGCGGGGAGCCCGCGTCGTCGCTCTGGACAAACCCTCCGAGGTGGAACTTGGGCAGTGGTACTTCCAGCGCTACGTTAGTCACTTCCCCACTGCCGGGGAAATCGTGCTGTTCGACCGTTCCTGGTACAACCGAGCGGGAGTCGAGCGCGTGATGGGCTTTTCGTCGGAGAGAGACTACCGGCTCTTCATCCAGCAGGCTCCGATTCTTGAGAAGATGATCGTTGATAGCGGGGTTACCATAGTCAAGCTCTACTTCTCCGTAAGCCGCCACGAGCAACTCAGGCGATTCCAGAAGCGCGCCAACGACCCGCTCAAGCAGTGGAAGGTAAGCGCCGTGGACATCCAGTCTATAGATAAGTGGGAAGAGTACACCGAGGCCAAGGAAGCCATGTTCCTGCTTACCCACTCGGAGAGCGCGCCTTGGACGATCATCAAGTCTGACGACAAGAAACGCGCCAGGATTAACGCTATGCGTCACGTTCTCAACACCCTCGACTACGAAGGGAAAGACATGTCGGTGGCGCAACCCGCGGATCCGTCCATAGTCGCATCCTCGCTGGATATATACACGGCCGGAGCGCCCCGCAGGTAACGGATATTTGCGGCGGGGACTGGTCTATCTGGGAACCCGCCGCGTTCCTCTACAGGATGCGACCGCTGGCCGTATCCAGCACGAGTACCTTGTCCTGAACGTCCAAGCCCAGGCAGTCCCGGGTCCTGGTCATCGCTTCCAGCGCCTGCTCGCGACTGCCCCAGCCCACGTCGAGGATGATCTCGATGAGTTCGCGCCCCAGCGCCGTCGCGTCGGGAGCGCGCTCGACGTATATGTTCTCGATTGGCGTCCACAGGTACAGGGGCAGTTCCATCTTGAGCAGGCAGTACCGGATCACCCAGGTGAAGTGCCACGGCGTTCCGTATTCCGGAACCGGCGCGGAAGACAGGCCGCCCATCGCTCCTTCCGCCATCCTGCTCAGGATGAATTCGTGCCTGAATCCGAACGGCTCCAGGATCGTCTCCAGCGATGGGTGCAGTACCATCTCCTCGAGGTCCTCACCGACTCGAGCCTCCGCCGATCCGGGTGGGTAGCCCACTCCTCGCATCGTCTTGGGGTACTTGCGTGATGCCATGACCTGGTGTGTGAGTTCGTGCGCTACGTGGTACGCGAGGTCGTCGTCCGGCAGCGACATCCATCTGGGTTCGTAGGGCGCGGTCGCGTCGGCGCCCTGGTCGCCGAACACTGTGCTGAGGCCCTTTTCGACGTCGCTCTCGACGACCGGAATCTCCGGCCCAAGCGCCTTCCAGAACTCGGTGAACGGGTCCGCAAGTTCGCGCCCCAGAACTCTCATGCCCGCTCGCTCCCCACAGCCTGAGTTGCAGGGGACTCCCTGAGTTCGGGCTTCTTCACCGTCAGCATGAGCGCGGCGCCCATGAATGCGAGAATAGAGAATGTGAAGAATGGAACGAAGTATGACTGTTGAAGATCGTACATGAATCCGGCAAACAGCGGGGCAAAGATCATCAGTATGTTATTGGGTACTTGGGACAGCCCCATTATCGTGGCGAACGCCCTGCGCCCGAAGTACTCGCCTCTTATCGCTGTGAGCAATGGGATCCGGCCGCCGAATCCTATTCCGTAGAGCACGGCGAATATGTAAGCGAGCAGCGCGGTTTCGGCAAACGCGATGACCATGATACCCGACGCCTGAAACACCAGGAAGACAAACGTCACCAGCGGTTTCGGAAATCGGTCGGCGACGTACCCGGCTACGAACTGCGCCGGCAGCGCTACCACTGTATAGACAATTGGGATCACGGCGGCGCCGCTCAGCGAGAAGCCCATATCCGTAAGTTTTGGCGCGAGGTGCAGCGCAAGGGTCACGATAGAGATGCTCGATGAGACATGCACGATAGTCAGCGCCCAGAACGCTCTGGTCCTGAGCGCCTGCTTGGCGGTGAACTCCGGGGCGTCGTCGTCCGACTGGTCTCGCGCGCCGCGATCTGTGGTAGATCCTGAATCTCCGTCCGGCTGCAGCCCCATGTCTTCAGGACGGTTTCGTACCGCTTTGGTCACCGGACCTATGATCGCCAGCAAGAATACGCCAATGACGAAAGTGGTCCACCGGAATCCGTAGTTGTCTATGCCAAATGCCAGGGGCCATACCATAAAGGCCCCGATATGCACACCGGACATAGCCGCCGCGATTGCGAGCGAACGCTGCCTGATGAACCAGTTGTTCACCATGCTTATCATCGCCAGCCAGCCTCCAAGCCCCGAGCCAAGAGTGATGAGCGCGAATACGGCGTAGAACTGCCACAGGCTGTTTACCTGGGAGAAGAGCAGGAAGCCGATCCCCATGATTATGTAGCCAATGAGAATCATGCGCCGGTTCCCCAGGCGGTCTATCAGCCAGCCCTCGATAGGCCCCAGGACCGCTCCCTCGGCCCGCGCAAGGGCGAACGCGCCCGACATCTGGGTGCGAGTCCAGCGGAACTGACGCTCGAAGGCGACAAGGAAAGTACCGAGTCCCTGAAACACGGTCAATGCCATCAGAGACAGCATGAACACCGACAGGGCTACCAGCTTCCAGCCGTAGAACGTATTCCTGAAGGCGGAAATGGGATTGTTGAAATAGTCCACGCGATTCAGATTTTTCACGCCGAAGATTCTAGCAGACTTGCGCGGGCCACGTTAGGGCAGGCAGCGCCGTCAATTGCTGTCCGCGCTATCTTCCGAGTCGTCCGATGCGTTCTGGCCGACCCCGGAATCGGATCGGGTTTCGCCGGGCGACCTCGATGACCGGCGCGCGCTTCTGCTCATTTCTTCCAGCCGCCGCTCTACGAGAAAGTGGATTGTGTCTTTGGCGTAGTTCCCGTCTTCGCCCTTCTCACCGGCCTCCAGGCCCGTGAGAATCTCTATCCCCTCATCTATCGTGGAGACCCCATATATATGGAAGTCGCCATTGCGTACGGCTTCGACCACATCCGGGTTCAGCATGAGATTGCGGATGTTGTCGCTTGGTATGATGACACCCTGCTCGCCCGTGAGTCCCTTGGCCTTGCAGACCTCGAAAAACCCTTCGATCTTGTGCGTCGCTCCGCCGATGGACTGGACTTCTCCCGCCTGGTTCACTGAGCCGGTGACGGCGATGCCCTGCTTTATCGGAACCTCAGCGAGCGCCGACAGGAGAGCGTAGAGTTCCGTCGAGGAGGCACTGTCTCCGTCCACGTTACCGTATGTCTGCTCGAACGTCACGCTGGCGGATATGGACAGCGGCCTTCGGCCCCCGTATTTGCCGTTCAGGTAGCCCCGGATTATCATGAACCCCTTGTTGTGGATGCGACCGCTCATGCGGGTCTCGCGCTCTACGTTCACTACCTGGCCCCTGCCAACCGACACGCTGGCAGTTATCCTGCTGGGCCTGCCAAAGTTGTGGTCTCCCCTGAAATACACAGCGAGTCCGTTTACCTGTCCGACGACGCTCCCTTCCGTAGAGATATGCACCGAGTCCTTCTCGATTGATTCCAGGATTCTCTCTTCGGCGAGACTCGCCCGGTATCTGCGCTCTCTAATCGCACGGGCCACATGTGTGGAGTCAACCCTGTCGTCTCGGCACTTGCCCGCCCAGTAGTCGGCCTCGCTCATCATGTCGGATATGCTCAAGAAGCGGGTCGTCAACTTATCCTGATCCTGCGTCAGGCGAGTGGAGTAATCCACTAAAGCTGCCACCGCGGTCTTATCGAAAGGTCTGATTCCCTTCTCCGAAACCTGGCCCGTGATGAACGCGGCATACTTGCTGACGTTCTTCGATGTTCGTTCCATCACCATGTCGAACTCGGCCGCCACCTTGAAATACCGCCTGAAGTCCGGGTCGGTATTTCGCAGCAGCCGGAGAATCGTGGGACTCCCCACCAGGACTATCTTGGCGTTCATTGGAACTGCCTGAGGGCGCATCGAGGAGGTCGGGAATGGGGAATTCAGTTCGCCGATATTTTCTACGCGAATCTCTCCGCTCCTGAGAGAACGCTTGAGGGTATCCCAGGACAGTGGATTAGTCAGAAGGTCGTTTGCCTGGAGCACGAGGTATCCGCCGTTGGCTAGGTGAATCGCTCCCGACTTTATCATCATGTGGTTGGTATCCATCACACCCATGCGAGCGCGATAGTCAATCCGCCCGAACAGGTTGTAGTAGGTCGGATTGTGTTCGAATACGACGGGAGCGCCATCGCATAGAGTGTTATCCACTATGTCGTTTACCCTGTAGCGCGTGAAGAAGTCGTCGCCTGGATTGTCAACGCCAGGCGGTATATGTGGCGAATTGCCGTCCGCCGTGAGCTTGAATACTTGGATGTTGGATACCATGTCGGCTTCCACCTGATCCAGAAACGCCACCAGTTCGGGGTGATCGCCGTGTTTTTCCTGAAGCTCGTCAACAATGGGCTTCAGGGTGAACCGGACCAGCTCCACGTCAACTTCCCGGCTGCGTATGGCGGCCTCTTTATTCAGTCTTCGGAATTCCGACATCGCGTGTGTCAGAATGTGCTGCAGCGCTTCCGACCGCGAGCGAATTTCCTCGTGCGCCTCTCTGGGCAGCCGCCCGAATTCTTCCTGGGTCAAAGCCCTGCCTTCGGGATGCAGGGGCATGGGGGTTATGCCGACTTGCGTGAATGAGAGGGTGAAACCGCGCGCCCGCGCCTCTCCCTCGATCCGCTGAGTTATGGCCTGACGCTCTCGCTGTATTTCGTCCACCACCTCCTGGACCCGATGGGAGTAGTCATCGCTCTCGAACGCCGCCGGAATCTCCGCGCGGCAAGTTTCTATGAGTTCATTCATGTCGCGCGCAAAGATACGCATTTCCCCACAGGGCAGCGCGACCGAAACGGGCTGCGTCGAATCCTGGAAGTTGTACAGGTAGCCCCAGTCCGGGGGATTGGGCTTGCCCGCGGCTACCTTTTCCAGGTGACCTTGGAGAGCATTGTTCCTTCCTGTGCCCGGAGCCCCTGATACGAAGATGTTGAACCCGTCGGCTTCGATTCCCAGTCCCAGTTCGAGCGCGCTAATGGCCCTATCCTGGGCTATCGTCCCTTCGAGAGGGGAGACTTCGGAAGTCGTCTCAAATCCCAGGCTGTCGGGGTCGCAGACGCGCGTCAGGCGTTCGACGGGTACTTTCAGTCTCTTGGCGGACATAGCCACACTCCACGAATGCAAGTATAATCTTAAAGAGATACAGACGCTAGGAGGGCCGGAATGGGACGTCACTTGGAAGACGCTTGGGCCTTATACGGTCACGCGATTGGCGAGTTGCAGGACTGGCGCCGGACCGGAGACGCCATGCTGCTGCGAGACGCCGCCGAGAAAGCGTGGGGCGCGGTGACCCAGGGGGCGAACGATCTATTGGAGTCCCAGGGCCGGGTCGTCCCTGAAGGAACAAACGCCAGGCGGGACGCTATCCGAGCCGTCGAGAGGGAAAGCAGACATATTCGCGCTCTCAGGTTACAGGCTCGGTTCTTGGCTGCTAAGAACATCCTTCACCAGGACTGTTTCTACGACGGACAATGCCCCGAAGAGTTGATCGAGGAGTTTGTAACCGAGGACGTGCGAGAGTACCTGGGCGACATATCTGGCGTCGCCAATGGGCGGTCTTGATTCACTAAATCTCGGTCACGCAGCGCGCCGGGTCCGACTCCTCCAACACAAACGGTCTGTGTCCCGTGTGAATGTAGTCCGCGAGCAGCTTGCCGGACATAGGGCCGCGACCAAAGCCGGAACTCGCCAGCCCGCTCACTATGTACAGATTCTCCCGCGCGGGTATGCTGCCGATGATCGGCGCGCCGTCCAAGGAGAAGGGCATCAGCCCCGACCAGGTGCGGGCTATCGGCAGAGAGGACAGCATCGGGATCACCTCGGAGGCGTGTCCCTTGTTCACCTCTATGCCGGTGTGTTCGATGGTCTTGTCGTAGCCCATCATCTGCCTGTCGCCGCCGAATATGATCTCGCCGTTGCGGCGCTGTCTGCCGTAGAGGTGGCGCGTGACCCGATTCCCGTGTTTGTGAGTAACTTCGGGAGGAGTTTCGGCGTCTGAGCCGTCATCCTTGCTCCAGGCGTAAGCCGATTCCGCCGATGACTGGGTGAGAAACACGCTCGGCGGTAGCCTGTCGGTCGCCCACATCTGGCCGCGCACGGGAATTACGGGGATCTCAAGTCCAAGCATCCTGCCCACCGGTCCGCACCATGCGCCAGCCGCTATCACCAGCGACTCGCACACGAACTCGCCTCTGTCCGTAGTGACGGAATAGTCCCCTTCGGCTCGGAGGGTGACACCTGAGACCGCGTGATTTGTGAAGATGCGCGCGCCGGCTGTGGCCGCCGCATCCGCGAAGGCTCGGGTCGTCTTGACAGGGTCGGCCTGGGCGCGGAGGGGAGTGAGCATGTAGGCGGGAAGGTCAGGGTTGATCTCCGGCTCAATCGCCTGCGCCTCTCGCGCCGTCAGCAGTTCGACCTCGAACCCATGTGAGCGCATATCGAGTACGCGGTCGCGCATATAGTCGTACTGCTCCGGCGTATGAATCGCGGTCAGCGAACCAGACTGGCGAAACTCGATGTCGTAGCCCAGATCAAGCTGCATCTCCTTGAACAGTTGCAGGCTGCCCATGGTGAGATACGCGCCGAGGTCGGGCAACTCGCCCCATCCGGTCGCGCCGATCTGTCCCGCGTTGACGCCGGACGCCTCGGACGCTATCTCCCCTCGTTCGACAAGCGCCACGTCTCGCCCGTGCCGGGCGAGGTAGAAGGCGGTGGCCGTTCCGGCGATGCCGCCGCCTATTATCAGGATTTCAGCCTCTCGCGCCATAGCGGCTTGCCTACGGGTAGAGTAGCCTTCCCTGCCTGTCGGTGAACGCGCGAAGCAGGTGGCCCTCGCCGGTTGTGACGTAGAGAGTGGACAGGTCTTCGCCGCCGAAGGAGCAGTTTGTGGGCCTGTCAACGTTCAGCGGGTGCGTCTCAATGACCTCGCCGGAGGGAGAGAAGACGTAGATCATCGGCCCCGGGCCACTCTCGTGGAATCCGGCGGTGGCTACGATGTTTCCCTCGATATCGAGGCACATACCATCTATGCCGCGATGCTCGCCGAAGTCGTGTATGACCTCGCCGTCGCCCAGGCTTCCGTCCTCGTTGACCGGGTACGCGCGCATCTCGCGCTTCTCCTCGGGCAGCCGACCGCTCTGAGCCACATAGAGGGTGTTGTAAGCTAGCGAGAACAGCAGCCCGTTCGGTCGGGTGGTGTCGAAGGTCACGCGGTTTATTGACCATGATCCGTCATCCTGGGGGTCCAGCCTGTAAACCGAGTCGTGGTCCAGCTCCTTGTTGGAGCGGTCCTCAGACCATGCTCCGCCCGCGCCTTCGTAGAACGGGTCGGTGAACCAGACGCGGCCCTTCGGGTCAATCGCCAGGTCGTTGGGCACGTTGAGCTTGCTGCCCTCGAAGCCGTCCGCGAGTACCGTCGCGCTGCCGTCGGCTTCATATCGGACGATGCGCCTTCCGCCGCCCTCGCAGGCGAACAGCGTTCCCGACGGGTCCAGCATCAGCCCGTTCGCGTTGTTGGTGTCTTCCTTATAGATTGTCGAAGCCCTAGCCTCGGGATCGTACCGCATTATGTAGCTGTACGGGATGAAAGTGAACAGCAGTCCGCTTCCATCCCACGCGGGGCCTTCAGTAGTCCCTCCGTAGGGTCCGTTGACGTTGGTGAAATTCCAGCTCATATTTGCCTCTCAGTGTTTAGCCTTTATCTAATTCCCGGACAGTCGGAATATCAGTACCATAAGCGCGCCCAGATTTCCCAGCATGGCAAGCACGACCGCTATCAGGATTCCGACCGTCCACTTGACCAGGCGCGTCTCCATTGCGCGCAGGTCGGCTTTGGTCACGATGTGACCGCGCTTGGAGTTTATCAGAACCGACATATATTCGCCCTCAACGCGCTGCTTCAATCGAGTGAATACATCTCTGGCCCTAGATCACTTCGTCCGATTCGCCCACGTCCTCTACTTCCGTGCCTTCCAGTTCCGCACCGACCGCCTTTATCTGTCCGAACTCTTCCCTGAAGCCGTTGTGCATAGTGCGCGCGTCCGAACTGTACAGCACGAAGCGAACGCCCTCTTTCAGCCACTTTGTGGTGAGTTCGATAGTCTGGTGGTGGAACAGGTTCGGCACGTTGTGCTTCTGGCAGATCCGGATTATCTCGCGCAGCGCCGCTTCGTAGTCGGGGTGGTCGTACTGGTCGGGGATGCCGAGTGTTATGGTTAGGTCGTTGGGCCCTACGAAAATCGCGTCTATGCCGCCCACCGACAGTATGTTGTCCAGGTTCTCGATTGCGGGGACGCTCTCGATGCCGATGATGCAGACGCTGTTGCGGTTGCGCTCTTCCAGGTACTCCTTAGACGCCTGGGACGGGAAGACACCCTCGTCAATCACCTTGCGAACCATCGCGCCCTTCAGGGGACGCCACTTCGCCGCCGCAACCACTTCCTTCACCTCTTCAACAGTCTCGCAGTAGGGGGCGAGAATGCCATGCGCGCCGGCGTCGAGCGCCATCGTGACGTAGTGCGAGTCCGGTATGGGAATGCGCACGATAGGCACGACGCCACTGAATGAGAAGGCCGCGATGAAGTCGGCCATCTCCGACCGCCCGCGCGGTGAGTGCTCGCTGTCCATGATTACGTAGTCCAGGCCGAAGCCGGACATCGGGTTTGTCCAGCGCGGATTGCGGCTCATGCTCAGCATAGTGCCGTAAACTATCCCGCCGGAGTGTACTTTCTGCTTCAACTCGTAGCCGTTCATAATTCCTCCTGCCCGTGTATGGTGTACCATGTCATTGATCAATATAAGCGCAGGCTGCGCAGAGAGTTTATCAGCCCCGCACCGAATTGGTAAGCCGCAAACCCTAACTGAGAACCGAGAACCCACCATGCCCCGCGTAATAATAGATACCGACCCTGGCATAGACGACACCGCCGCCCTTCTGTTTGCCTTCGGAAGCCCGGAGCTCGAGATCGAGGCGCTGACCACGATATTCGGCAATGTGTCTCTCGAACAATGCACGCGCAACGCGCTCACAATATTGCAGGCCGCGGGCCGCGCGGACATACCAGTCTATCAGGGCGTTTCGAGATCGTTCGGGCTTGGAGACCCACCATACGCGCCCTACATACACGGCTCCGATGGCCTCGGCGACACCAACCTGCCGACGCCGGACATCGAGCCGCAGCCCACTAATGCCGTGTTCGAGATAGTCCGGCGCGTTCTGGATTCACCCGGCGAGTTGACCTTCATCGCGCTCGGACGGCTGACCAACCTCGCGCTGGCTATCAACATAGCTCCCCAGGTAGCCGACTCTCTGAAAGAGGTCGTCGTGATGGGCGGCGCGGTAACCGTTCCAGGCAACGTGACGCCGGTCGCCACCGCCAATATATGGGGCGACCCGCAGGCTGCCGACGTGGTGTATCGCTCCGGCGCGCGCATCGCGCAGATCGGCCTGGACGTGTGCCGCGAGGTGGAGTTTTCGCCTGAGCAGCTTCAGCAGGTGTGGCAGTCCGACACATCGGCCACGCGGCTTCTCCAGAATGCCGTCTCGTTCATACGGGCCGCCTACAACAGCAGAGGTCGCCTGCGAAACCCGGACGGCGCGCAGTTCAACGACGTTCCCGCAATGGCCTACGCTATTGACCCCACGCTATTCACCATGAGAGAAGCCTACGTCCGCGTCGAGCCTCACAGCGACCTGACCGCCGGCCAGACCGTCGCCGATATGGACGGCATCACAGGCAATCCCCCCAACGCCAGCGTCGCCCTGGAAGTGGACGCCGGTCGTCTGACTGAGCTGTGGGTCGAGCGGCTGACCGGAGCGTCTTGACGAATCGGCTTAAGACTTCCATTGAGTGTATCATCCTGGCTATCCTATCATCCTGTAAATCCTGATTCTGATAGCGGGGTGACTTCGCATGACCAAACAGACTTGGTACAGAGGCAACATCCACACTCATACAACCGAGTCGGACGGCGACGCCGAACCGGAGAAAGTAGCCGCCTGGTACAGAGACCACGACTATGACTTCCTCGTGCTCTCAGACCACAATCACCTCACGCTTCTCGACTACGGAAACGGGCGAGACGGCTCCCTAGGTCCGCTGATGATACCGGGCGAGGAGGTCACTCTTCCAGTTGACGGGGCCAGCAACGGAGTCCCGGTGCACCTTGGCGCAGTCGGCATAGACCGTCTCGTCGAGCCGATAGACACCGGCGACGTCGCCACCACGCTTCAGGCGAACATAGACGCCATCCGGGACGCGGGCGGAATATCCTGCATCAACCATCCCAGCTGGAAATGGGCGTTCGATCACGAAGCCATCATCAAGACGCGCGGCGCAAGTATGCTGGAAGTATTCAACGCCGCCTCTGAGTGCAACAACTATCCCATCCCGGTTCCGGGCTTCCTCAGCCCCTCTGAGATTTGGGACAATGTGCTGAGCGCGGGCATCCCCATTTTCGGCGTCGCCTCCGACGACTCTCACCACTACCACGACTTCTCGCCGGAAATGGAAAATCCCGGACGCGGCTGGGTGATGGTCGAATCCGACGGACTCGACTCGGAAGCCGTCGTCGAGGCAATGGCCGCAGGCCGCTTCTACTCTTCTACCGGCGTGTTTCTGGGCGAACTCGAAGAGACTGCGGACGAAATCTCCCTGAAGATTCGCCGAAAAACCGACTCCATATTCCTTACAAGATTCATCGGCGCGGATGGTACTGTTTACGACGAACAGGTTGGCAGGGAAGTCTCTTATCTCCCCAATGGGGATGAAGGATATATCCGCGCGCATGTCATGTCCTCGAATGGGTTGCAGGCATGGACTCAGCCGGTCTTCCTGTCATAGTCACTTTCATTCGCACTTGATACGTAAATTCAGGACAGGAATGGTGTTTTCGGATATGTTCGTCAGGCCGGTCGTGGCGTTTCTCTCTTGCATTGTTCTCCTAACCGCGGTCGCGGCTTGCGGCTCGGAAGACCCGGCGCCAGCGCTGCCCGCGACCCCTGCGCCCGCAGTTCAGGCCACTCTACCGACAGCGACCCCCGTTCCGCCTACTCCGACAACCGAGCCGACCGCAACGCCAATTCCGCCGACGCCGACCGGGGTTCCGACTACACGGCCCGCGCAGGCCACTCCAACCGCCGAGCCGACCGCGACGTCGGCTCCGCCCACTCATACTCCCCCTGCCGCGACGCCTTCTCCCACCGCTCCGACAGCCACGCCTGTTCCTCCGAGCGCGACACCCGCGCCAGTTGTACCTACGAACACCCCGGTGCCTCCGCCTGCGACTCCACCACCACCACCGCCCACGCCTGCGGTATCCAACCTTCCGCCTGCGTTGCCCGTTCCCGCTTTCACGCTCACAGTGCTGCATAACAACAACGCCGAGTCTCATCTCTTGGCCGATGGCGACTTCGGCGGCGTGGCGCGCTTCGCATCCTTGGTATCCGACTTGAAAGACGATGCGAGCGCGACATCCGATGCCGTTCTGATTCTCTCCGCCGGTAACAATTCCCTGTCGAGCCCGCAGTACAGGGCCAGCCTCGACAAGGGGGACCTGCCTTACTACGACGCGCTCGCCATGGACATCATCGGATTCGACGCCAGCGTAATAGGCCACCATGAACTCGACTTCGGCCCTGATGTGTTCGCCGACTTTGTAGAGAGTTATGATTCCGGTATGCCATTCCTGAGCGCTAACCTGGACGTGAGCGCCGTGCCGAGGCTTGCCGACCTCTCCGATTCGGGACGAATCGTCCCCGGTATAGCCCTGGATGTCGGAGGTGAATATGTAGGTGTCATCGGAGTGACGACGCCTGACATCAGCTTCATATCCAACCCGCGCGATGTTGCCGTAAATCCCGATACGCTGTCCGCTGTCCGCTCAGAGGTTGACTCGCTGGTGTCCGAAGGCGTCAATAAGATCATCCTGATAAGCCATTTACATTCTATGGAAGCGGACATGGCTCTCGTATCCGGCCTGTCTCACGTGGACGTTGTCGTCTCAGGCGGAGGCAGGTTCCTGCTCGCTAACGATGAGGATGTTCTCATCCCGGGCGACGAAGAATCAATCTACGGTCCATATCCCATATTCGCTAAGGACTCGGTCGGAGTCTCCGTTCCCATCGCAACCGTGTTCGGCGACTATAACTATGTTGGTAGGCTGTCTCTCACCTTCGATAGCTCCGGGCGCGTACTATGGGTGGATAAGGTATCCGGCGTCTCTCGCGTTGCCGGAGGTAACAACCCCGACGCTGTTCCACCCCATCCGGAAATCGAGTCCAGGGTGGTCGAACCGGTCGAAGAATATGTCTCCGGTCTGTCCGACAAGCGGGTGGGGGAGGTACAGGTCAGGCTCGATTCCCAGTACCCGGACATGAGAACGATGGAGACCAATGAGGGCAACCTGATAGCCGACGCGCTTCTATGGCAGGCGGAACAGGCTGTGCCTGACGTCACCGCGTCCGCGCCTACTGTCGCGGTCTTCAACGGCGGCGGCATCGGCAATATATCTATCACGACCCCGGGATTCATCACCGAACTCAACCTGTTCTCGCTGCTCCGATTCCCAGACCTGATGGTCGTAGCGCGCGGACTGTCCCCGTCAGAATTCAAGGACGTTCTGGAGAATGCCGTCTCTCGCGTCGAAACCAACTCAGGTCGCTTCCCACACGGCTCCGGTTACACCGTCGTCTATGACTCGAATGCCGAACCCAGGGTCGCCGACGAGAACAATGATCTGGTCTCAGAAGGCCGCCGGGTCATCGAAATCACTCTGGCCGACGGAACCCCAATAGTCCGAGACGGAGCCATGGTGGAAGGTGCGCCTGCCGTCAACCTTGTAACCAACAGGTTCCTGGCCTCTGGAGGAGACCAGTATCCGCTTGCCGGATTGGAGACCACACCCGTTGACGTCTTCACCCATGACGCCTTGGTCAACTACATCCGCAATGCCCTCGGCGGCATCATAACTGCCCAGCAGTACCCCGAAGAGGGCGAAGGCCGCATTACAACCCGATGATTTGGCTGATGGGCCGTGATTGTGGGTCTTGTGGGTATGATAATATCTGGGCAGGAGGTGGAGCATGGTAGCGAAGAACGCGGCGCTGAGCGCGAGTACATCCACCAAGACGGAAGTCTTCTATCCCGAAACGGACGATATGCCATTACCTGACGGACTCTATCAACACAGCCACTTCTGGGAGATCATCTCCATTCTGAACTACTTCTTCCGACTGCGCGATGACGTGGTGGTCGCCGGAGACGTGTTCATCTACTACGTGGAGGGGAATCCGAATGTGAGGATGGCGCCGGACTGTTTCGTCGTGTTCGGGGTGAGCCGGGAGTCGTTCGAGAGGAACAACACGTACCTGATGTGGGACGTGGGCAAGTCCCCTGACTTCGTATTGGAGATAGGTTCTCCGAGCACGGCGCGGAACGACCTGGAGGACAAGCGTGAGTTGTACGCGAGTCTTGGGATAGGCGAGTACTGGCGGTTCGACCCGAGCGGCGGAGATCACTATGGGGAGCCCCTGGTGGGCGAGGAGTTGGTGGACGGGGAGTACCGTGAGTTGGAGATGGTTGGTGGAGCAGACGGCAGCGTGTGGGGATACAGCGCGACGCTGAAGCTGGAACTACACTGGGAGGAAGGTCGTCTGTGGTTCTACGACCCGGTGGAGGAGCGCTGGCTGGAGCACATGGAGGAGACGGGAGTGGCGCGAGAGGCTGCCGAGGCGCAGGTCGAGGTAGAGAGGTCGGCGCGTGAATCGGCTGAGGCGCGGGCTGAGACTGCTGAGGCGCAGGTCGCGGAGTTGGAGGCGGAACTGCGACGGCTTAGAGGGGCGTAGAGCCGGGCGGCTGCCAGTAGGCGCGGCAGCCGGAGGCGTTGGGTCACCAACCCCCTTCCTGCCCGTGCGCTCACATCGCCGCCGACAGCTTCTCCCCGAACTCAATCGGGTCGCTGCGCTCGATAACCAGGTCCGTAGCATTGTGAAAGCGTATGAAGTCCCGCATCGCGCGCGCTACGCCCGCCGCCAGCCTCGCGCTCGGCCTGACACCCGGCTCCAGGTACAGCGCCTTGATTCGCAGAACGCCGGTCTTGCGTTCCACCTTCGGGTCGAATCGCCCGACCAGCCTGTCCCCGTACAGAATCGGCAGGCAGAAATAGCCCCAGATTCGCTTGGGCTCAGGCACGTAACACTCCAGCGTCTGTCTGAACTTCCACAAGCCCATGTCCCGGCCCCGTGCCCAGAACAGGCTGTCGAACGGCGTAAGGAACGTCGTTCGACTTGCGCGAACTTCACCCTCCGCCGCCATTTCCAGGAGTGGCATATTCTCCTTATGCACCAGCAACTCGTGGACGTTCCGGTCGGCTAACTTCGCGTTTACCCTCACGAAAGTACCGTCCGCTATGAGCGACTCGATCAGCGGCTTAGCCTCCGTGCGTTTCCCGTGAAAGTAGTCGCCGACTTGCGCCGGCTGGCACGCGCCCAGCGACCTCAGCGAGATTTCCAGCATCCGCTTCAGCCCTTCCTCCTCGGTTGGCTCTCTCCTGTCCACCCACTGCGGTATCACGCGCTCTCGGACGTCGTATATCCTCTGAAAATTCACCCTGTTCGAGATAGCCAGCGTCCCAACGTCGTACAGATGCTCAAGCGCTATCTTCGCGTTGTCCCAGTTCCACCACGATCCCGGAGCGCGCTTGCCCGTCCTGAAGTCCGCGGGCCGCGCCGGGCCATCAGACCGTATCTGTTCCAGCAGAGACTCCACGAAGCGCGCGTTCTCCGGGTCCGCCACCCAACTCCGATGCCATGTCCCTCTTCCGTTCGCCCGCCGCCTCATCATCGGCATCAGCCAGCGATATGATGTCAGCGGGATGATGCAGGCCGCGTGCGCCCAGTACTCGAACAGCCGTCGCCCGTTGTCCGGCGACGCGCTCCCGCCGTCGAACAGCAGACTGTCCAGATGGTCCATGTCATAGTCGCCCAGCCTGCTCCACAGCGCGATGTACTGGCTTCGGTTCACCACCTGGAGGGTATCAATCTGCACCCAGCCGACCTTCTCCACCGCCGAATACACATCCTCGATCCCCGGCTTCCCCCGACGGCGATTCGCTGCCGCCAAACCCTGCGTATGCAGCGCCAGCGCCCGGACTGCCTTCAATGGATATACGGTTTCGTTCACGCTCAAGACGATAACCCTCCGATAGAATATCTGCATTGTATCCGTTGACTGACGATTCGTTAAACAACGCCTCACACTCCGATACGCTACAATGTCCGCGAAAACTAAGAACTAATCACCAATCACTCCGGGAGATTTCCAATGAAAGTAACCGACTTCAAGACAATGGTCGTACAGAACGAGCCGCCCTACATCGGCGGCAGATACCTGCTGTTCCTCGAACTGCACACCGACGAGGGAATCACCGGCCTCGGCGAGCGCATCACCGGCGGCGCCTACTCCCAGAACCTCGCGGACCTCAAGACCCAGATCGGCCTCATAGAAGAGATGGTCCGAAACTACGTCATCGGCGAAAACCCGTTCAACATCGAGAAGACGTGGGACAGGATGTACGCCTCCCGCCATGACTTCCGCCACCCAAGCCTCTACGCCACGCCCGTTATCAGCGCGATAGACATGGCGCTCTGGGACATCGCGGGAAAGGCGGCTAATCAGCCCATCTACAACCTGCTCGGCGGCAAGTACCACGAGACGCTCCGCGCCTACGCCTATATGCCCGGCGGCGCGTTCCAGGACAACCCCGAGGCCGCCGGAGAGGTGGCGGCTCAGCTTCTGGAAGAGGGCAACACCGCCTGCAAGATTGACCCGTTTCCGCCGAGCTACCCGATTCCCAGGGACATCCCCCTCTGGGAGATCGAGCGCGCCGCAAAGATATTCGAGAGCATCCGAAACGCCGTCGGCAACAACCTGGAAGTCGGCATCGGCACCCACGGTCAGCTGACTACGTACAGCGCTATCCGCGTCGCCGATTATCTCGAGCCCTACCACCCTTTCTGGTTCGAGGAGCCGGTACCGCCCGAAAACATAGACGAGATGGCGCGCGTCGCCGCGCACACGAGCATCCCGATAGCCACTGGCGAGCGGCTCGTGACCAAGTACGAATTTTCCAACCTGCTCGAAAAGAAGGCCGCCCAGATAATCCAGCTCGACGTCGGGCAGTGCGGAGGTATAACCGAAGCCAAGAAGATAGCCGCCATCGCCGAGGCGCACTACGCCGTCATAGCCCCGCACATGTACTGCGGCCCCATAGCCGCCGCCTCAGCCGTCCAGATAGACACCTGCTCCCCCAACTTCATGATCCAGGAAGCCAACATGGGCCCCCTCCACAGAACAATATTCAAAGAACCCATAATCTTCCAAAACGGCCAGATCACCCCGCCGACGGGGCCGGGCCTAGGCATAGAATTCGACGAATCCGTCCTAAGAAGCCACCTGGTGGAGTAGCGTTCGCTGACCGATACCGTGTTTCGATGAAGCGCCGGCGCTTCATCGAAACACCACTATTCAAACCAATTAACTATCCGGAGAGATCCCTAATAATCTCCCCGAGATGAGGCTGGAAGACTTCCCTGAATCTGATCACATAATCAGTCATCCATGTTCTAGTCTCGGTCAGTTCTGCATCCGAATCATCAATTGAGCCAGACCTCCATACTGCGACTCGGGATGACTTCGCGGAGTCCAGTCGTTCCCAGGTCAATTCTGTTCCCAGCGAGTTCTCGATATCCTCTTTGCGCTCTAGGAGAGCTTCATACACAGTTTTGTTCCAGTCCTCGTCCACACTCCTGATTACAAGTTCAACTCGCGCTTCCCTGTCCCACGTGAATCGCATCACCCTGCTGATATGACTGAATCCTGATCCGGCTGAATAACTCGACCTTGGGTTTCTGGTTATGACATTCCACCTGTGTCGCACATTCAGGTTTTCCAAAAGAGGTTCCCAGAATCTAACATACTGCATAGCAAGCGGTGAGAGTTGGGCATCGGGCTCATACGGAGTCTCTCGCGACCACTCTGGCGGAGCGGCAACTACTTGGAATAGAGGGGCAGGATCCGAATCTCCTATCCTCACGACCTCGACAACTATTCCAAAGAAACGCATCTCTTCTGCGGTGTATTCGTTGAGCCAGGCCAACGCAGACCGATGCTCGTTCGTGAATTCCGTCGCAACCCATACCATCGTCTGAGCACGGATTCCAGCGGCATAAGTCAACAGTTGCCCCAGATGTGAATGATCGGTACTCCCAATCTGATTCTCAATGGCTACGGACGCGCCACTGAGGGTGTCCATGGCCAGGATATCCAAGCTGTATCTTCCAACTGGCGCCTCAGTATCGTCCAACTGCATTTCTATTCCGAGAGTATCTCCCAATTCATCAAGGTTCTCAGCCAGCCATGGCGTGAAGTCTTGGCTTTCGTTGGGCCATATTTCGCGGATATTCAGGCGTTCCAATTTGCGAATCAAATGTATATTCGGAGGTATCGTCATAGCTATCTTCTTAAAGTGGAATTGGCATATACACACAAGACTCAGTAATGGTGGACCTTACGTCAAGCCTAGTCAGGGAGTGAGCAGTCCCAGCGCAGGCTAAAGCAACTTCCTGAAACTCTCGACCTCTATCTGGTTCTCGCGTTCCCCAATCTGCCAAAGGTCGTAGGCCATCTGCATCCTGAGCCATGTTTCGGGCGTGGAACCGAATGCCTTGGACAGCCTTACCGACATCTCGGCCGATATGCCCGTCTTCTCATTCACTATGTCCGCCAATGATTGACTGCTCACGCCCAAACCTTCAGCCGCTCGCTCTACTGACAAGCCGAGCGGTTCAAGGCAGTCCATCTTTACTATCTCTCCCGGATGCGGTGGGTTATGCATAGTCATTTTTCTAACTCCGGTCAGTGGTAGTCTGTATAGTTTACATCTCTCACGTGTCCATCTTGGAATCGAAACGTCACTCGCCAGTTCCCCGATACTGTAACAGCATAGTATCCCTGTAAATTGCCTCTTAACGGGTGCAGTCTGAAACCTGGTATATCCATGTCCTGTGGCGTTCGGCTCTGGTTGAGCGCCGCAAGTATTCGTCTTAGCTTACGGATGTGTTGTGGCGGCAACCTATGCGACCCTCTACCACGGTAGAGGTCTCTGAGTCCGCGATTTCTGAACGATCTAATCACTCGGCCCTCGGTACGATGGCCTTCACCTCCAATTCCGCCAGCAGGTTCTGGAACTCGTCCAAATCCTCATCCAGAATCTGGTCGAGCGACGCGAACTGTTCGCCCAGAAGCTCGGTGAAGTGGGCGAATACGTCGTATGCCTGTTGGGGCGGCCTGAAGTCGCCAGCCGACACCACCGGAGACAGGCCCGCCAGCTTGGCATTGAGCTTGATTTGCATGTGTAGCCTGTCCCGTGCGCCCTTGTACTCCGTCTGGATTAGCGCGCCTTCCACCGCGTTCAGTTTCTCTTTAAGCGCGTCTGCGGCTGACGATACCGGCTCCTCAGCCGCCGTTCCCTCGGCGCGCTTCGCCCACTCCGTCACCTGCGACCGCGCGCTTCGCAGCCGGTTGATGTTGTCGTGCGTCTCGGAAATCTTGTCCCGTATGCGTATGAGAAGTTCGAACTGCGCGTCGAAGTCCTCCTGCGTTGCATCCACGCGCGGGTCCTTCACCATGTCGAAGCTCTGCGTCTGGGACTGGTCGCCCACGCTCAGCCTGACCTGATATGAGCCCGGAGGCGCGAGCGGCCCGCGTCCCACGCCCTCGGTTGTCTTGTCTCCCGGCACCTTGTTCGCGCCCGGGTAGCGCATACTCCAGTCGAAGCGGTTCATTCCGGCCTCTGCGGGCACTCGCGGGCCGTTCGAGTCGTCATCGTCATCCTGCTCGGCGCTCGTGTAGGTCCTGATCTCCGTGCCGTCAGCGTCCAGAAATGTGAGCGTGACGTCCGACTCCGGCTTCTCCTTCAGCCAGTACCATACGCGGACGCCGCCGGGCCCGTTGTCGCCCGCATCCAGCATCTTCCGCTTGAACTCGCCGTTCGGCTCCTTCGTGTCTGTGAAAGCGACCGCCGCGCCCAACGAAAGCTGGTAGTTCTTTGACGAACTGCCGCCGCGTCCCCTGAACGGCGCGGCCATACGGATCTTGGTAGGCGGCTTGACGAGGTGCATGTCCTCGTCCGCGAATTCGCCGGACACTTGCCTCAGTTGGCTCAGGCCGTCCAGTATCCAGAAGCTGCGCCCGTGGGTCGCTGCCACAAGGTCGTCGTCCTTGATTGCCAGGTCGTACACCGGGACGACCGGAAGGTTACCGCGCATCGAATGCCAGTTTTCGCCGTCGTCGAACGATACGTAGATGCCTGTCTCAGTTCCGGCGTACAGAAGGCCGGGGCGATGATCGTCCTCGCGGATGCAGCGGGTGAAGTCGTTGGCGGGAAGATTTCCCGTGATGGACTTCCAGGTCGCGCCGTAGTCCGATGTCTTGAATAGGAACGGCCTGTTGTCGTCGAACTTATAGCGCGTCCCGGAGAGATAAGCGGTTGCCGGATTATGGGGCGACACTTCAATCATGTCCACCCGCGTCCATTCCTCCAGGTCGGGTGGAGTCACGTCTTGCCAGTTCGCGCCGCCGTCCCTGGAGATATGCACAAGCCCGTCGTCCGAACCGGCCCAGAAGACGCCTGTCTCGTGCGGTGACTCCAGGAACGAGAATACGGTGCAGTACGTCTCGGCGCCGGAGGCGTCGCCGGTGATGTCGCCACCGGACGGCTGGAGCTTGTCCGGGTCGTTGCGCGTGAGATCGGGGCTGATCGGCTCCCAGCTTCCGCCCTGGTCGGTTGACCTGAAGACGATGTTGCCCGCCGCGTACAGAACTCCCGGGTCGTGCGGCGAGAACTGTATGGGATACGTCCACTGGAACCTGTATCGAGCGTCAACAGCCCCGTAGCCTGTATTCATCTCAGGCCAGACCGTAATGATGCGGACTTGCCCCGTAGAGTGGTCGTAGCGAAGCATATTTCCTCCGCCGCCCGGCGATGAGCCGATGGCGCCGGATATGACAATGTTCGGATCTGTCGGATCAACGACGATGTAGCCGCTCTCCGAACTGCCGACCGCGTAGCAGTCGCCCCATGGAATGGCTCCCTTGTGCGAGCGGGATGGGACGCTAATCGCGCTGTTGTCCTGCTGCGTCCCATAGACGCGGTAGGGGAACTGTGTATCGGTAGTTACATGGTAGAACTGAGCCGTTAGCTGATTGTAGATAGTCGAGAACGTATCGCCGCCGTTGTAGCTGATACACGCGCCGCCGTCGTTTCCCTCTATCATCCTCCGCGGATTTCGCGGGTCAATCCAGAGGTCGTGATTGTCGCCGTGCGGGGTGTTGACTTCGACCCAGGTCTTGCCGCCGTCGCTGGACTTCCAGGCAGAGTAGTTGAGAACCCAAACCGTGTCCGCGTCCTGGGGGTCGGCGAAGATGTGCTGGTAGTACCAAGGTCGGCCCTGGAGGTCTCGATTATCTGACACAAGTTCCCAAGTGTCGCCGTAGTCGTCCGACCTGAACACGCCCGGCTCTCTTGCTTCTATCGTCGCGTATATGCGGCCCGGCTTGGACGGAGAGATCGCTACCCCAATCTTGCCGAAAGGTCCTTCCGGCAGTCCGGGATTCTCCGAGACGTCATCCCAGGAATCTCCGCCGTCCGAACTGCGCCACAGTCCGCTGTCCGGGCCACCGCTGTTGAGGTTCCAGAAGTTGCGGCGAACCTGCCAAATCCCGGCGAACAGCAGACGAGGGTTGTTCGGATCAATGCACAGGTCGCTCGCGCCCGCGTTCTCACTAATGAACAGGACGTGTTCCCAGTTCTTGCCTCCATCGTTGGATCTGAATATGCCGCGCTGTTCGTTCGGTCCGAATGCGTGACCAAGCGCGCCAACGTAAACTATGTCCGGGTTGGTTGGGTGAATCCTGACCCGCGAGATGTGTCGCGTGTCCTCAAGTCCCAGGTGGACCCAGGAGTGTCCTGCGTCGTTAGACCTGTAAACGCCGTCTCCGTGCGTAACGTCCAGCCGTATGGAAGTCTCGCCCATTCCGGCGTAAACGACGCTCGGATCCGAGTCGGATACCGATATCGCGCCCACGGACGCCGTCTTGAAGTAGCCGTCAGACACGTTCTCCCAGTACGTGCCTCCGTCGTATGTCTTCCACACGCCGCCCGCGCACGCTCCGAAGTAGAAGGTTCCCGTGTCAACCGGGTCGCCCGCCACCGCGACGACGCGGCCACCTCGCGGAGGGCCAATGCACCGCCAGTCCAGGGCGTTCAACATCTTGGGGTCAATGTCGTTGGTGTATCTCTGCAATGTCATTTTGTGGCGCCTCTCTTGGAATCGTGTTGTCTGGCATTATAATACTTGAAGCCTTCTGCTTTGTCAGAATAGGGATTTACCGGATAATGGGATGAACATGATAGGTGGATACCCACTTTAGGAGAACCTTGCGTAACCTCGATCTGTTTAGATTTGGAGGACTGAATGTGAGCGTAAGTTGGAAAGTTCGTAGCTGATCGCACCGGCCTCCCCACCCCTGGATGCCCGCCTTCGCGGGCATGACGGTGGTTGTGCCAAGGTATCCTTTTGCGGGTATGATGGCAGGGTGAGCGGGTATGATGGTAGTGATTCAAGCGGAAGACAGGGATCCGAAATGACAACTATTCCCGACAGAGTGCGCGCCGTCGCTATGCCGCCCATTGATGCGCTGAACACTGCAATGAGCCAAATGAACGCGGAAGGCGGGGACGTCATCAGTCTCGGCCAGAGCGTGCCGTTCTTCGGGCCGCCGCCCCAGATGCTCGACGCTGTGAGAGAGGCGCTGGACAATTTTGGCCCTCGATTGCATACATACGGCCCTGACGCGGGCATACCCGAACTCCGATACGCGCTCGCGCGAAAGCTCCGAGAGTTCAACGGGGCGCCGTTCGACCCGGACACGCAGTTGCTCGTTACTCCGGGCTCGAATCAGGCGTTCATGGTTGTCATGACGACCATCCTGGAGCCGGGCGATGAGGTCGCAATCGCTTCTCCTTACTACTTCAATCACCACATGGCAATCGAACTCTCCGGCGGGACCGTCAAAGAGATACCGCTCAGCGAGGAGAACGGCTTCCAGATGCGGATGGAGGATGTGGAGGCAGCGCTTACTGAGCGTACGAATGCCGTGGTCATAGTGTCTCCCAACAATCCCTCCGGCACGGTATATCGTCCCGAAGAGATAGCCGTCATCACCCGCGAGTTGTCGGAGCGTGGAATATATGTCATCAGCGACGACGCCTACGAGGTGTTCTGCTATGACGGGTCGAGACATACGAGCGTGGCCGGAGTCGGCGGCTCTGGTGACAACGTCATTACGCTTGGAAGCCTGTCCAAGACCTTCGGCATGACCGGATGGCGTATCGGCTACATCGCCGGAAGCGCCGAGCTATGCCGCCAAGCGTTGAAAGTACAGGACGCGATGGCTATCTGCGCCCCGATCATATCTCAGGTGGCGGCCACCGCCGCGCTCGAACAGATGCCGGAGTACCCACTCAGCAAGATCGGGGAGCTCGAGCATAGGCGGGTAATGCTGGAAGGGGCGCTCGATAGAATACCGGCGCTCCATTGGGAGAAGACGGATGGCGCGCTGTTCGCGATGATCAGAGCCGACGTGGTTGGACGAAACCGGGAACTGGCCTGGGAATTGTTGGAAGAAGCGGAGGTGCTCACAGTTCCGGGTAGCGCGTTCGGAAGGCAGTGGGAAGGGTTTCTGCGGATATCCTATGGCTGCTCGCCGAAGGACCGATACGAGGAAGTGCTCTCTAGGCTCATTGGATACTTCAACCAATGCTGAGGAACGTGACACGTTCACGATGGGCGGCCTTAGCCACGCCGCAAATTCACATCCTGCTCTCAATTGGGATGAGTTGGTTGTTCACGGGGTCTATGCCCAGGCTGAATATCTCCAGCGTTACCGCGCCCAGCAGTGGCGTTGCGCCTTCGTCCCAGAAGACGACGGGCGATATGTCTTCTTGCCCCTCCAGTCTGAACCATGTACGGCCAAAGCCTCTGCGGAGCCGGGTTCCGTCGGCGAGTATGAAAGTCCTGCTGGTATGAGGCACGATCCCGAGTTTCGTCAGCAGAGACGCGGGCATGGTGGTGTAGGTCGCGCCGGAATCCACCATCGCCTCGACGGTTTCGTAATGCTGGCCCTCTGGATCGCCTATTTCCAAAGCTACATTGAAGATGCCCATTTACTGGCTCCCAACGGTAGATTCGACGCTGACTGATATGAGTATAGCAAAGCAGGGGCGACTGACATCGCCCCTGCGTGAGTTGCCGTGATGGATTTGGCGTCGTTAGCCGGTCGCGCGTTCTACGGCTGAGCGAATGGCTCGCAGAGCGAATACCTTGGTCAGGTGTTCGCGGTACTCGGCGGAGGCGTGGATGTCCTCGTTGAGTTCGATTCCGTCCGCGGCATGTCCGGCTGCGCTGAAGATGGCCGCGTCGTCCAGGGAACTTCCGACCAGCCTGCTTTCGGACTCTGACGCGCGGGACGCGCTTGCTCCCGCTCCGGTCACTCCGATTCGCGCGGATGCGCAGTTTCCGCTGTCGTCAACCGATATGACGGCCGCCACGCCCACGATTGCGTAGTGGGACGCCTTGTTGGCCATCTTTGCGTAGGCGGCGCCGGTGTTGGAGCCAAGCGCAGGGATGCGAATCTCAGTAAGGATTTCGTCGGGCGCGAGGGCGGTGGTGAATAGGTCAATGAAGAAGTCGTCCGCCGCGATGACGCGCTCGCCTCTGCTAGATGTTGCGACCAACTGCGCGTCGAGCGCGATAGCTACGGCGGGAAGGTCTCCCGCGGGATCTGCGTGAGCCAGACTGCCGCCGATGGTGCCCATATTTCGCACCTGGGCGTCGGCGACGCTGGCAGCCGCCTCGCCGAGAACCGCGGCTCTGGCAGCCACGGCGTCCGAGGAGGCGAGTTCGCTGTACGTGGTCATCGCGCCTATGGCGAGTCCTTCGTCCACCTCGCTCACATAGCTGAGTCCTGCGGCCTTGCCCAGGTCTATCAGCGTTCCCGGGGCGGCGAGCCCCGTTTTCATCATGGGGATAAGGCTGTGTCCGCCCGCGAGAATCTTGGCGTCTTCACTGCTACTAAGGAGATTCAGCGCCTCTTCCACACTGGAGGGCGCATGATAGTCGAATTTTGCTGCTACCATCTCTAGTTTCGCCTCCTGGTCGAGTTGAAACCGACCCTGACTAACTTTGCGTTATAGGCTGTGTTGCATGAGAGTCGCCGGAACTAGGACGACATCTTGTCCGCCGCGTACTGCACTGCCTTGACTATGTTGTGATAGCCGGTGCAGCGGCAGAAGTTGCCCGCGATTCCGTGCCTGATCTCGGCCTCGGACGGGTTCGGGTTCTTCTGAAGCAGCTCGTAAGAGGACATTATCATGCCCGGAGTGCAGAAGCCGCACTGAAGGCCGTGCATCTCCCAGAAGCCTTCCTGTATCGGGTGCAGGTCGCCGTCATCGGACGCCAGGCCCTCGACGGTCGTTACTTCCCCGCCGTCCGCCTGTACCGCGAACACCGTGCAGGACTTGACGGCAGAGCCGTTCAGGGACACCGTGCAGGCTCCGCAGTTCGAGGTGTCGCAGCCGACGTGTGTTCCAGTCAGATTCAGAACGTCGCGCAGGTACTCGACGAGCAACAGGCGCGGCTCCACCTCTGAAGTGTGTGTAGTTCCATTGACCGTTATTGAAATCTCGCGTCCCATATAAAACCCTCCGGCTTTTCGTGGATTTTGCGAATGGCCTCTTGCGAGGCAAGCGGATTATATCAGCAATATTTCGATTAGGCTACAAGGTGATCGGGGCAGGATAAGGAATCACCCCCATCCTAGCCTTCCTCCGCTAAGGGGGAATGGGTAGGCATTTCACCCTCACCCCAGCCCTCTCCCTGAGGGAGAGGGGGTTTGTTGATTGGTATTCATAGCTGGCTGCACGTTTGCCTACCCTGGTGAGTCCGTCAAGGGGGAAGGGACTTTGGCGACATAGGCAGGGCAATCGCATCTAAATTTCAACGTTCCTATATATTGCAGATTATAATTGTACAGGTGGCTTACTGGTGACGTCGCAGGCGTTCGGAACACCTGTTACCCATCTGAAATAACCTGATTTAGCTACGGGAAAATTTCTTACCCCTCCGATATTGGGTCAGTATAATCCGGGATTTATGTATGTCGGGATTGAGGATCATGGTCGGACACGCTCCACAGTTAGTTTGTATGTTCGTATTATAGCGGATGTGGGATGCGGATGGGTAGTTTTCTGGGAGACTGAGGAAAATTTTGAGAAGTCGCTACCAACGAAACTCTTGACTAATGCGTGTCTCGTAACTACAGTTCGGCTTGGACTCACCACAAGTCTGTTTCCATCCAGTCTAGTTAGGCATGACGACTAGGCGAGGTGGGCATTCGTGCCCCCTTGTGTCATGCCGATGGAAGCTAACTTGTGGTGAGTATGCCAAATCCTTGCCGCGAGGGGGCTATTCTATGGGCAGAGACACTGATGAGAAGGAATTACAGTCCAGACTCATTAGCTTACTGACTTGGCGAATCAACCATTTGTCCACAGACACCGACGAGGAAAAACCATCCAGAGGTCCGACATCCACTCTCGGCGAACGCCGACGAGTAACAACTGAGCCGCAACTATCTAGAGGACAGACGATTGGTTGTCTTGTCATATTTGTATTTCTGTTATCCCTGATCGCCTTTGGAATAGTAAGGTGTAGTGGTGGAGATTCTGAGTCAAGTACTACCGGCTCTCCAGCCGCAAGACCCGCAAAGGCTGTTCCAACGGCGTGGAGAATCGCGCCACGCTCAGATGAGGCAGTCGCTTCAACGGCAAGACCTACAAAGGCTGTTCAAAGGGGGCTGGGAGTCAGCCGTTCCGAGTTGCAGTCCGTATATAAGAGGGTGTCTGAGAAGTCATTTCAGGTAGGATGAGCCAGTCTGCGAAGCATCAGTCTGACCATGGCAGCGTACACGAATGATTCCTCAGACTCAGGCAAGAATTCATAGTCTTTCGACAATCTGCGGTTACGCACCAGCCATGCGAATGTACGCTCCACAACCCAGCGCCGCGGCAACACCACAAACCCCTTCGGACGACTCGGAGGCTCCTGGTCTCCTACCACCCATACCCTGCCGGACCAACTGTGTCTCACAACCTCCAAGTCCCAGCCCAGCGTGGTTCTCATCCATCCCTTAAGTCCACGATACGCGTAGTCCGCCCACACCTTCCGCATCCTCGGAAACCGGCCGCTCAGAACCTCCATGACCAACTTGGCGCCCGCCTTGTCAGACAATCCGGCCTCATGCACCTTCACCTTCAGCAATAACCCTTCGGTGTCCACAAGTATGTGTCGTTTCCTGCCATTGACCTTCTTGCCGCCGTCGTAGCTGCGTAAGCCCCCCTTTCACTCGTCTTGGCAGACTGCGAGTCTATCGCGCCCGCGCTCGGTGTGGAACATCGTCCTTGTGTTACTCTGACTCGCTCGCGCAATGCTTCGTTCATATCCTCCCAAACACCTTCCATTCGCCATGCTCTGAAATAGTGATAGACGGTCTTCCATGGCGGAAGGTCATGGGGAAGCATCCGCCACGGTATCCCACCTCTGAGAACGTAGAAGATGGCGTTGACGATCTCGCGCATATCCACTGAGCGCGGTCGTCCGCCCGCTCCGGCTTTCGGAATCAGTGGCTTGAGGATGACCCATTCGGTGTCTGACAAGTCTGTGGGATACGGCTTACGCTTCATAATGAGACCATCTTAACACTTCTCAGACACCCTCTAATACCGTTTCGGTCTGAAGTCAGCATGAAGGGATTGGTCGAAGTCTGATATATGGTCTATGCTGAGTCCAACACCGGCGTTGGAGGGCAGAAGATGATCGGACGACCGCTGAGGATAGACTGGCATGAGAGCGACACCCCACAGAGACTGAAAGAAGCCTACCAAGTCCCAGACGGACATCAACATTCGCACACGGGTACACCTGCTGTGGCTTGTACGCAGCGGCTGGCAGATCAAAGCGGCCTCAGAGGCCGTCGGCGCTCACTACCGGAGCGCTCAGAGATGGATTGAGTGGTACAGGGACGGAGGTCTGGACGAGGTTGTGTCCAGGAGGATGGGAGGGGTGGGGCAGCCCAGGTTTCTGAGCGATGAGCAGGAGAGCAGGCTGGTTGATGAGATTGGGAGCGGACGGTTCTCACGCTGCTGGAGAGATAGCGGACTGGGTGGAGTCTGAGTACGAAGTCAGGTTCAAGGGTTACAGCGTACTTGAGCGTCTGGGGTGTTCGCCGAAGGTTCCTGGAAGTCGGCATGAGAAGGCTGACGTGAGTGAGCAGCAGTCGTGGAAAAAGGGGGACTGAGACGTTCTCTCAGGAGATCGGGTGTAACACCGGAGACTCTGATCGGGTTCGCCGACGAGATGCGAGTGGGGCTTCGAGGGATGGTTCGGCGGGTGTGGGGAGTGCGCGGTCTGAAGGTGGTTCAGAGACTTCAGTTGGTGTACGAGTGGAAGTATCTGTTCCTGGTGGTGGACTTTGGAAGAGGGAAGTTGGAGTGGACGTGGATGGACTCTATGAGTTCGGCGATGGCGCTTCGCGCGGTGTTGTCAGTGAAGCGACATACCGATGTGAGAGCGCTGGTGTGGGACGGAGCGGGAAGCCATAGAAGTGAGTTGGTCGGAAGCGTAGAGGGAGTGAGGACGATACTTCAGCCGGCGTACAGTCCTGAACTGAATCCTGCCGAGCGGGTATTCGAGGAGGTACGCAGGTGGGTGGAAGGCAGAGTGTACGGGAGTCTTGAGGAGAAGATGGCTGCTGTGGACGAGTGTCTGAGCAGACTGGAGTCGGACCCTGAGCGGGTGAAGTCGCTGGTAAGTTGGGAGTGGATCAGGCGAAACGTTCAGAGACTGTCTGAAGACTACGCGGCTTCATCAAGCTGAAATGGTATAAGCCTTCAAGCATGGGTGGATTCACCTTGAGGTCCGCTCCACTGGACAATGGAACGCCGCGATATATAGGCCAATCGCAGGACGGCAACGCCGCTCTCGAATTGATAGGGCCTGCGGACAACCTAACCGGAGCGTCCATGATGGTATCTCTAAACGCTGGCCGAGACGCTGATGTTCGACACGGCGTTTACTTAGAAAAGTTGTGGAGCGAGACTGTATCGGGTGGAAACGACTGGCTGGTCAACAGCCTCAGACGCGCTACGGATGTGCATCAACAGCGTACAACCCAAAACGGCAAAACGATTCAGCTATTGTACTTTGACGCTCTTGAGGCGGTCGCGTTGAAAGTCGAACGCAAGTAGCGGTCGGTCGGAGATTTAGCTGGTACTTGCCCGCACGACCACTCCGAAATGGTCTGATAGAGACACGCCATCATCGGCGATGTTGCTGATTGTATCTCGACACTTCGCTACTAGGTCTTCACTCAGGGCTATGTGATCTACACCGCGCTTCCCTTCGAACTTAAGATCTTTGGTAACGATTGTCATGTCTTCTGGAATGGCTTTCTCAAGCGCTGAACGGGCTTGCGCGCGCGCTTGAGGAAGGCCTCCGCTGTGGTTCTAGGTAATGGTTGAAGTCTCCCATTATTATTAGACGCTTGCCGGACACCTTTTCATGGGGAATTATATCGCAAAGTAAACTTTTGACCTTGATACATTTGTGCTAATTGTTGTATAATTAGATATACAACAATCACGGAGTTAGACATGGCTCAGACAGGCCCCGGCAAGTCCTATCGCAGTGGTATCACACTGCCCGAGTTGTTCGGGATGTTCCCCGACGACGCTACAGCCGAAAAGTGGTTCGTGGAAACGCGCTGGCCCGATGGTCTCCGTTGCGCCCACTGCGATGGCGATAACGTGGGAGAGCGCGGCAATCACCCGACCATGCCCTATCACTGTCAAGACTGCCGCAAGTTCTTCTCGGTCAAGACCAATTCTGTCTTACACGCCTCGAAAATTGGGTATCAGAAGTGGGCGATAGCCATATACCTGATAGCCACTTCCATCAAGGGCGTATCCTCGATGAAGCTACACCGAGACTTGGGCATAACTCAGAAGTCGGCTTGGCATATGGCACACCGCATACGCAAGGCTCTGGTGGAAGATGGCGATACCGTGTTCTCAGGGCCGGTCGAGGCCGATGAAACGTATGTCGGAGGATTGGAGAAAAACAAGCACGAATCCAAGAAACTGCGCCAGGGACGCGGCGCGGTCGGCAAAACTCCGGTCGTCGGAGTCCGAGACCGTGAGACTAACCAAGTCCGCACTGAGGTTGTGAGCAGGACGGACAAAGCGACGCTTCAAGGCTTTGTCGTGGACAACACCAGTCCAGATGCTCCGGTCTATACTGACGAAGCGCGGGCATACATAGGTCTCCCACGTCCGCATGAAGCGGTCAGGCACTCGGTAGGCGAGTATGTCCGTCAACAAGTACACACGAACGGCATGGAATCCCATTGGGCGATGCTCAAGCGCGGGTATGTCGGAATCTATCACTGGATGAGTCCCAAGCACTTGCATCGCTACATCGCGGAGTTCGAGGGACGCCACAATATCCGTCCGTTCGACACGATAACGCAGATGGTCGCCATGGTTCGGGGGGCGGCTGGCAAGCGTCTGAGATACGATGACTTGATTGGTTCCACGTTCGAGTCTCAGATGGCGATGGAGTTAACGTGACCGGAGCGGTCAATAACATCCGAGACGACTACGCGACCTGAGACTCTTTCTCCTTGGGAACTCTCATCCGATAAAGAACAGTCTTGCCAACGTTGCTGCACCTACAATGACGGAAACCCCTATCGCCACCCAAGTGACCATCATCAGGTACTTCGCGTGTTCAAGGTCTGACTTGAATGCCACGTGTTGTAATTGGCCTTCGATACGGGCCAATCGGGTACTTACATCATCGAGCCGTTCCACATGGTAAGACGAAGATTGAAGTGGGCCTCGACCTTCACCATTCCCCTCAGTCACTCACAGCCCCCTCGACTTTGCTGAGCCAGTTCCATAAGTCTGCGTAGTAGTATCCAGACCGAGAACCATTCAACTTGAATACGGCTCCGACTCTGGGGTCGTCGGACTCTCCAGTCATGCCAAATACGTCACTGAGGACTTTCGGGTTGTCCGCAACATAGCGGATTAGGAGAATTGTGTCAGAGACGCCATAAACATCGGCAGAAATCATCTGTTCTGCAATTCTGCGAACCTCTCCGCAGTCCATTGGGTCATCGCAAATGACAAGGAACGTATTCATCGCAAAAATCCAACCTATTTGGTACGCGACCTTTTCTCAGCCTCTTCCTAAAGGAGCGGTTCGAGGCGATTGCATAGGACTGACCCTGACCACGAGAACACTAGTCCCTGTAAGCAGGATATGGGGTTCGGGTTCCGTCCGAAAGCGCAGATAGGCGTGATATAGAGTCCCTGCCAGCCATAACACGGGGAACAGCCACGAGTATAGGCGTTGGTCTTCTTCCAGCACGCTCCATATTGGTACACGTCCGCGCCGCAAGTCTGTCTCTCTAGTTTGTCCCGCATAGTGAGTTGTTACGATTATAACACGTCATAGCGACATTGCCAGCGATTCAGCTTGTAATAGTCGCTTTTTCGTGCTAGTTTGGGGACGCTAAGAACGACATTCCGTATGGAGTACCTGCCTGCCCAAGTGTAGGCAGAGACATGGTAGGGCGCGTCCCTGCCCCTGAGTGGCTCCATACGGATGGAAGCGTTCTTAGCACTTCGCAACCTACCTACCCACAAAGGGGCATCTCTATGTGCGGGCGCAACGCAAGTCTTCTGCTGGCATCCATCCTCTCAATCATCACGCTTATCGCCTGTGGCAGTGAGCCACCACCCCCGACTCCAACACCGACACCCATCCCGCCTACGGCCACTCCAATTCCACCTACGCCCATTCCCCCGCCTACGGCCACGCCCCGACCAACGGCGACACCGTATCCGTTGATAGAGGACACAACAGGCCCCAGTATCTTCGAGGAAATAGACGCGCTTGGAGCATCTGAGTTCAACCGACTCTATCGAGGACGCGGCCTACACATTGGAGCTTACTGGCACGGAAGAATTGATAACGCGCTGACCTATGGAGTGTCCCTTGTCGAAGAACCATCGAATGAACTTGTGTTTCAGGGTAGAGGCGCGGGGCGTTCATGGAGATACAGCCATACCGAACCCCACGACGGAAAAGTGATTGTGGGTACAAACGTTTTCAGCGTATCCGGTAGCGGTTGGCGAACCTATTACTGCACCGTAGGACACTATCGGGACGGCACCTTGTTCCTGAGTGCGTGTGTACCAAAGGCAAAACTAGATTGAGAGGTGAGTGATGAGTAATCTATGGCAACCGGGGCAACCCGACAACCGAGGATTCGCCGAGCGTAACGCGGGCAAGTTACTGCTGTCGGCATTCCTCGTCTCAATCCCCGTGCGTATTGTGGGGGGCATCCTGGGGGTTCATCCCGGACTGCTCACCTTTGTATCCCTGCTTCTGTTCGTATCTCTGATAGTGGCGTCTGTATCAGGGTACTCCGAGAGACGAAAACGATAGCTGGGTCGGAGTGGTGTATAATGTCCACACTCACCAATGGGGGCTACTAGAGACATGAAGCATCGCGCCACAAGAGCCAAGAGAGGCAAGAAACACAAGCGGTCTAAGCGACCTGTGGGGCGTCCGCCCGTCGTTATCCCTGTTCCCAAGGGGGAAACACCCCACAGCTTGGCACGGAAGTTGCTGACCACCAACCCGGCTAGGAAAAAGGACTGAGTTTACTTTGCGATATAATTCCCCTTCTTTGAGTATTCCCCGAAGAATCTCCGAATATTGCCTATGGTGTTTCCAGTGTGGTACCCCAGATCCTCTCCCAGGCGATTCATGCCACGGAATACAGGTACCGACGACAGTTAATTCTCCTAGAGAAGTCTCTGTGACACCAGAGATAAATCGCCCGTACCTTAATGACTTATCCCCTAAGTCGTCCATAGACTTCCATGGATTTCTTGACCACAAGAACACCTTGCGCCACTTGTCTTCCATGCCTGTTCTGGTTGTATATTCATCCAGTTGTGAGTGGATTGTGTCTCCCTCTTGCGACAGTAGGTCAAAGCGTCCCTCTGTGAGACAGATAATCTCAGGGGCATGGGACTCAATTCGCTCGCGAATCTCGGGGCGTCTTTTCTTAGTCTTGGCCCAATCAACATTCTAATTAACCAACGTCAGTGTCATTTTGTGTCCTCTATCTATAAACTATGGGGCGGCTCTCTAATGGAGCCGCCCCATAGTGATTCTATGGACTGTTGCGCCGTATCAGGTTAGCGCGCTTCGCTGTCGGCCTCGAAGCCGGCGGGGCGGTGGGCGCCGTCGCAGAAGGGCTTGTTCTCGCTGTGGCCGCAGCGGCACAGCGCGATGAACTCGTCGTCAACGGTGTACTTGTTTCCCTGGGCGTCAACGACTTCGAAGTTGCCCTGTATCAGGTACGGGCCGTTGGCGCGGGGGGTGATTGTTACGTCTGCCATGATGAAAAACCTCCGGGCTGATGGTGTGCTGGATGTCGTTCCCGGTTTGTCTATTCCGACAAGCGTTTTCTGACCGCGCTGGTGAAAACGGGAACAACCTCTCTCCAGTCACCAACTATACCACAGTCAGCGGCCCTGAATATGGGCGAACGCGCGCTGTTGTTGATCGCTATTATCGTGCCGGACCGTTGTATGCCGACGGTGTGATTGAACGGGCCGCGCAGGGCGACGGCGATGTAGAGTTCAGGCGCGACGGACTTGCCGGAAATGCCGATCTGGTACTGGCGGGGAAGCCATCCGGCGTCCGCGACGTCCCTGGTCGTCCCTATGGAGGCTCCCAGCGCGTCAGCCAACTCCCGAATTGGACCCATGTTCTCAGCTCCGCCAATTCCCATTCCGACGGAAACGACACGGGACGCGCGTTCCAGTTCGGCGCCCTCAGCGGATTCGTCGGAGACGCGATTGAGCACCCGGACTCGGCTGACGTTCCGCTCCGACATTTCCAGCGTGTTCACGACGGGCTCGATAGAATAGTCTGGGGCGCAGGCAGAGAGAATACCGGCCCGGATCGTCGCCATGTTGGGTAGTGTCCTGGATAGAATAGGCGCGACTATGCTCCCGCCGAACGCGGGTTTCAGCTGAGAAAGTCTGCCCTCCTCGTCAATCTCTATGCCCACGCAGTCTCCTGTGAGGCCAAGATCGAGCCTACTGGCGACCCTTGCGGCCAGGTCGCGTCCGTTGGTCGTGGATGGCAGCAGAACGGCGTAAGGGGAGCGCTCCTGTATTGCTTTGGTAAGAACCGTAGCATGAGCCTCGGTGTCGTAATGCGCGAGATGTGGTGAATCGGCGACGTGGACAGTGTCGGCGCCGTACGCGGTGAGTTCCCTTATGTGGGATTCGTCACCGCTTCCGATAAGCACGGCTTCGACTGACGTACCGAGAATCGGGGCCAACTCTCTCGCACGGCCCAGAAGCTCCAGCGACACAGGCCGTATGTTGCCTCCCATAAGCTCCGCGGCGACCCAGATGGCGCCGCAATCGCCGCGCTCCGATCTTGGGCCCCTCAGGGTCGCCGTCCGCTCGGATGACGCTGCCTGGTCAAAGACCCCGCGCTCGTCGAGCAGGTCCATTACCTGCGAAACCGCGTCTTCGGGTGTCGCGTCCCGGATAACTACTCCGCTCCGCCCGGATTCGACCGAGAATACGTCGTTCACCCAGGTCGGCGAACCACTTTCACCAAACTGCGACGTGTCGTTGGAAAGGTCGGCAGCGGTCAGTTCCCGTATAGGTTTATTACTTGCCAGCTCCATGTCCTCGCGTCCGGGGTAGGTCTCTTCGGCTACCCCGTCGGTGACGCTGATGAGAACGGGAAAGTCGCACTCGATCTCATCGTGGCCTTCGTCCGTCAGGCGAACGGCGGCAAGAGCGCTGCCGTCTTCGGCGACCTCAAACTTCGAGACCGCCGTAATCTGTGGGATTCCGAGCATCTCCGCGATCTCGGGGCCGACCTGACCGGTCTCGGAGTCTGAGCTGTTGCGTCCGCAGATTATCAGGTCACATTCCTCGCCCTGGAGGGCAGCGGACAAGGCTCGCGCCGTGGCGAGGGTGTCGGAACCGGCGAATGAGCGGTCGTTGAGATGAATCGCGCGATCCGCGCCCATTGCCATCGCCTGCACCAGCGCTTCAGACGCCTGGGGCGGTCCCATGGTTATGACGACGACTTCGGCGCTGTGTTCGGCCTTTAACCGGGCCGCGAGCGATACACCCAGGACATCATACGGGTTGACCTCGTTTGGGACGCCGTCGCGCACCATTCGCCGCGTTTCATTGTCGAAGCGCAGCATCGAGACTACCGGGACCTGTTTTATGCAGACGGCGATTTTCATGGGGCATCCATCCGACGACTGAGGTAAAGAGAGGTGCAAATCTTGTCTTGTTTCGTAGTGGCAATTATACCTCTATCGAATTCCTTCGCAAGGCGGTGGGCTTATCCGCCAGGGTCTTCTCATTATCCCGATATTGCTCGGTTTTACAGCATGATCGTCTATAGTCCACGGCTGGATTCCCGTTTTCACGGGAATGACGAGACGAAAACGAAAAGGCCCTAGCTTATTCGCACTTAATTTGCTTGAACTGAGAGTTGACACACCTTATCAATAAGCCTCAACAAGCATATAAAATTAGTGTTGACACAGGCATTACATTAGTCCATACTAATTCAACGATTACGTACAGGCATACATGAAAGTACAGGAGGATCAAGTAGATGACTTCGCGCAGTACCCAGTTGCTGACTTCGCGCATGTTCAGATCATTGATGCTGATCATTGCGTTGGCTGCAGTGGTTGTCGCCATTGCCGCATGTCAGTCGTCGGAAACCGACGAGAGTGTGACATCTGCCGTTAATCAGGCAAATCAGGCGGCCCAGGAAGCGGCTGCCGCTGCCCAGGCCGCCGCCGCGGCAGCCGAGAAGGCGAGCATGGCCGCTCAGGACACCACCGCTTCCACCGCTGCCCAGGCAGCCGCAGCCGCAGCTGAAAAAGCGAGCATGGCTGCTCAGGACACCACCGCTTCCACCGCAGCTGAAGAGGCTAAGTCTGCCGCCGTGAGCGCGGCAGCAGCGGCCCAGGCCGCAGCCGATGCCGCTGAGAAAGCGAGTATGGCGGCGCAAGACACTACGGTCATGTCCGTTGCCAAAGAAGCCAAGGCGGCTGCTGAAAACGCATCCGCAGCCGCTGGGACTGCATCAGAAGCGGCCCAAGCCGCAGCCGATGCAGCTACACAGGCGAGCATGGCCGCTCAGGACACTACTGCCGTGACCGTAGCAGAAGATGCGAAACTGGCCGCCAAGGACGCGGCTACCGCGGCGATGGCAGCGGCCTCTGCCGCACAGGAGGCCAGCAACGCCGCCAAGCAGGTGGCGGATTCAGCGATGATGACGGCTTCCACCGAAACGATGATGGAATACCCCGGAACTCTCGTCGTATATTCCGGGCGCAGCGAATCCCTTGTCGGCCCCATCATAGAGCAGTTCGGAGAAGCCACCGGCATTGATGTTCAAGTCAAGTATGGCAGCACATTCGAAATAGCCGCCACTCTGCTGGAGGAAGGGTCCAACTCACCTGCGGACGTGTTCTTCGCCCAGGACCCGGGCGGACTCGGCGCAGTTTCGGGAATGCTGACGCCTCTGCCGGGCGACGTCGCTCTGAAGGTCCCCGAATGGGCGCGGTCGCCGGACGGTTCCTGGGTAGGGATCTCCGGTCGCGCCAGAGTCATAGTTTACAGTACCGAGCTGGTAAGTGAAGATGAACTGCCCACATCCGTAAAGGATCTGACGGATCCGAAGTGGAAGGGCATGATCGGCTGGCCTCCAACGAATGCCTCTTTCCGCACGATGGTCACCGCAATGCGCATAATGTGGGGCGAGGATGAGACCCACCAGTGGCTAATGGATATGCAGGCCAACGAGCCGGGCGTATTCCCCAAGAACACGCCCATCGTGGCGGGCGCGGGCGCCGGCGAGGTGGCGGTCGGCCTGGTCAATCACTACTATCTTCACAGGTTCATACAGGAAGAGGGTGACGAGTTTGCCGCTCGAAACCTGTTCCTGAAGAACGGCGGTCCGGACAGCCTGGTAATGGTTGCCGGGGCAGGCATACTCGAAACGAGCGAGAACCGTGACAACGCCGAGGCGTTCATGCGGTTCATGCTATCCAAGGTTGCCCAGCAGTACTTCGCAGGCCAGACATTTGAGTACCCCCTGGTCGAGGGCGTAAAGACACATCGCCTGCTTCCGCCAATAGATACACTCAATGGCCCCGACATTGACCTCAGTACGCTTTCGGACCTGCAGGGGACGGACGCACTGCTGAGAGAAACCGGAGTCATCCCCTAGTTCCGCCGAGGGGTGAGAGGTCCCAGTGCTCAGGATGTCAACTCTCTCCAACCTTGCTTGGTCTTCGGGCGCAACTCGCCCCTCGGCCGTTTTGGTGGCGCCCGCCTTACTGGTGGGCGCCGCCATGGCTCTACCTCTGGCATATCTCATCATCAGGAGCGCTGGAGCTTCATCAGAGGCCTGGGAACTGCTATTCAGGCTTCGCACCGGCCAGATACTTGTCAGGTCCACCGTTCTGGTAGTCGTGGTCGTGGGCGGAACGCTCGCTCTTGGGGTCCCGCTGGCGTGGCTGACATCTCGAACCGACGTACCGATGAGGCGATTGCTTTCAGTCCTGACTGCGCTGCCGCTGGTAATACCCACATACGTTGGAGCATTCCTGGTGATCTCCGCGCTCGGTCCGCGCGGACTTGTCCAGGGTATGCTGGAGCCCCTGGGGGTATCGCGCCTGCCCGAAATCTACGGGCTTCCGGGCGCCGCTGGCACGCTGATACTCCTGAGTTACCCTTATGTGCTGCTGACCGTAAGGGCCGCTCTGAAGAGGATGGACCCGAGTCTCGATGAGTCCGCGCGTCTGCTTGGGCACGGTGCGGCGAGTGTGTTCTTCAGGCTCACGCTGCCTCAACTCAGGCCCGCGATGTCCGCAGGCGCGCTGCTTGTCGCGTTGTACACGATCAGCGACTTCGGCGCCGTCTCGCTCATGCGCTACGAGTCGTTCACCTGGGCGATATACCAGCAGTACCAGGGGACGTTCGACAGGTCTATCGCGGCGGTCCTCGCGCTGGGACTGGTGTCGCTGGCGGCGGTAGTTCTCCTGGTGGAGAACATTACACGCGGCAATCGCCGGTACTACAGATCGTCGTCCGGCTCGGAGCGTTCTCTGACCACGCTGAAACTTGGCAGGATGCGCTGGCCGTGCGCCATATTCGCATGGGTCGTAGTCCTGGCCGGACTGGGACTTCCGGCGTCGGTGCTGGCCTACTGGCTAGTAAACGGCATGTCGCATGGCGAGCCGCTGCTTCTACTCTGGCAGGCTGCTCGAAACGCGGTTACGGTGTCCCTCCTAACCGCCGTCGCTGCCGCGCTTCTGGCGATACCGGTCGCCGCGCTTTCCGTGAGGCATCCGGGCTACCTGTCCACGTTGGTAGATAAGATAAGTCACACCGGATACGCGCTGCCCGGGATAGTGGTGGCTCTCGCGCTGGTCTTCTTCGGCAGCAGGGTTGCTACACCCCTGTACCAGACGGTCTGGCTCCTGGTGTTTGCGTATGTCGTGCTCTTCCTGCCCGCCGCGCTGGGCGCGGTGCGTTCCTCAATCGCCCAGATAAGTCCACGACTGGAGGAGTCCGCAAGGATTCTCGGTAGAGGGCAGTTACGTGTTATGCTCTCTGTTACGGGGCCTCTTATGAGACCCGGACTGCTAATGGGAGGAGCGCTGGTCTTCCTGGTGACGATGAAGGAACTTCCCGCGACACTGATACTCGGTCCGCTGGGATTCAAGACGCTGGCGACCGCCGTGTGGTCGGCCTCGTCCGAAGCGTTCTTCGCCCAGGCCGCCGCTCCCGCGCTGATGCTCATTCTGAGTTCATCGGTACCGATGGCGGTACTCATGCTGAGGGAGCGAAACAGATAAGGAATGGAAACTCCGGTTATCCGGGGCCGGGCGCTGAGCAAGCGTTTCGGCGACACTCTCGCGGTTGACTCCGCCGACCTCGATGTCTGGCCCGGCGAGATTGTCTCGATATTGGGAACCAGTGGGTGCGGCAAGACAACCCTCCTGCGGCTCATAGCGGGCTTCGAGTCGCCGACATCCGGATCCGTCCACATACTGGGCGCCGAAATGTCGGGCGCGTCGGGCTTAGTTCCTCCCGACAAGAGGGGTATCGGCATGGTCGTGCAGGAATACGCGCTGTTTCCCCACATGACGGTGGAACGCAACATCGGCTTTGGATTGCAGGACCTGGATGGACCCGAACGCGGGAAACGAGTGGATGATGCGCTGAACCTTGTGCGGCTCGCCGGATTCGAGTCGCGCTACCCGTATGAACTCTCCGGCGGACAGCAGCAGAGGGTCGCACTGGCGCGGACGCTGGCTCCCAATCCCTCGGCGGTACTTCTGGACGAGCCTTTCAGCAACTTGGACTCGACCATGCGCCAGAGGCTCAGGACGGAAGTCGAGGAAATCTTGCGCGCACGGCGAACCGCGGCGATCTTCGTTACGCATGACCGCGAAGAGGCGTTCGCCATGGCGGACAGGGTGGGCGTGATGGTAGATGGAAGACTGCTCCAGATTGGCGCTCCCGACCAGATATACCACTTTCCCGCCACACCAGAGATCGCCCGACTTACCGGAACCTGCGACTTTGTCTCCGGGACGGTAAGGCCGGACGGCGGGGTTGATACCTCCCTCGGCGTTCTGCAGTGCGCCGCACCGGAATTACCCGCGTCCGGCCAGGGAGTCAGCCTGCTGGTTCACCCTGACGACCTGGAATTGGTGGCCGATAAGTACGGCCAGGGGACAGTGGCATCGCGTGAGTTCAGGGGCGACGAGGTGATCCTGAAAGTCCTTCTGGACTCCGGCGAGTCGGTCAGGTCGAGAAGACGCTCTTTCTCCAGACTGCCTGCAGGCTCGAGAGTGAGAGTAATCCCTGTCAAGACCATTCCATTCGCCGTGTATCCGCGCTAGTACTGTATCCACCTGGCGTTTTGACTTATTCAGACCGCCCTCAGCCCCTAGATTCCCGCCTTCGCGAGAATGACGAATAGCAATCGGAATATGTCATCGGAACTGGTACTAGAAGGTCAGCGACACCTTCAGCGCGCCGTCGCCCTTTGTGTCGGCAAGGTCGAAAGCCTCCTGGACGCGCGAGACCGGGTACTGGTGAGTGACGAACGGCTCCATATCTATCTCGCCGCCCTGGATGAAGTCCACGGCGAGCTGGAACGCGGGCAGGCCGGGCTCGTCTTGCGCGCCGAATACGGTGTGAATGTCGAGCCTCTGACGGAAGAAGGTGTCCCAGTCGAATGGCACGCGCTCCATCGTGGGCGGCAGACCGAAGACCGCGATGCGGCCAAGGGGCTTCACGAGCTTCAGCGACTGGTTCAGCGTCTCGATACTTCCGACGGCCTCGATGACGAGGTCGGCGCCCTCTCCGTTCGTAAGGTCCATAACGGCGTCGGTGGCGCGCTGACCGGTGACGTCAATCAGGTCGTCAGCGCCCATTCGCCGGGCGTGTTCCAGCCTTTCGGGAACCGGCTCGATTGCGATGATGCGGTGCGCTCCGATTCGTCTGAGCATGAAGTCGTGGAACAGTCCCACGGAGCCCTGTCCGACGACCGCTACGGTCTTGCCCACAAGGGAGGGCAGTTTCTGGCAGCCGAATACGACAGTCCCAAGCTGCTGGGCCATCAGAAGGTGCGAGAGCGGCACATCGGCGGGCAGGCGCAACAGGAACTTGGGGTCTATAAGCTGGTAGCCGGCGAAAGTCCTGGAACTCCAGATATTGGGCGCGGTGAGTACGATCTCGCCCTCCTGGAAGTCGGTGTCGGAGCCGTCCACGACGATGCCCACGCCCTCGTGTCCGGGGTATCCGTGTGGCAGCGGCCACTCATAGACGTTCCATCCCATGTAGCAGATGTGGAGGTCGCTGCCGCATATAGAGGCGAGTTCGGTCCTGACCAGTACCATTCCGGGTTCAGGGTCGGGTATGGGGATCTCGTCGCATCGAAGTTGCTTGAGTCCTGTCGCTAACGCGGCGGGCATTGTGGGCATTGGGTCGTTTCCTCCGGGGCTTAGTTGTGCGGATGGGATTATAGCAGAGAGCGCGTCCTCAATACGTCGCGCGTCCTCCGGTTATGTCGAATACGGCTCCGGTGCTGAACGAACACTCCTCTGACGCGAGCCACGCTACCAGCGCGGCGATTTCGTCTATCTCTCCAGTGCGGCCCATGGGGATGCGCTCGACCATGTATGAGATCTGTTCAGGCGTGAACTCGTCCAGGATGCGGGTCTGGACGACCGCCGGGGTGACGCAGTTCACGCGCACGCCGGTCTGGGCCAGTTCTTTGCCGACGGACTTGGTTAGCCCGATGACGGCGGCCTTTGTGGCAGAGTAGGGAACCATGCGGGGATTGCCTTCCTTGCCCGCCACGGACGCGATGTTGACGACGCGGCCGTAGTCGCGTTCCAGCATGTGAGGAATAACACTGTGAGTGAACGAGAATACGCCGCGCAGGTTCGTCCTGTAAACGCGGTCCATCTCTTCGACGGGCAGTTCCCAGATGTTGCCGTTTATCCCGCCTATGCCGGCGTTGTTCACCAGAATGTCTATCCTGCCCCATTTATCGAGAGCCTGTTGGCAGGCGCGTTCCGCCGTGTCAGGCTCAGCCACGTCGCCGACGGTGAGCGCGGTCTGTATGCCGCGCGCGCTGAGTTCGCTGGCCGCCTGCTCGCCGAGAGAGGCGTCGTAGTCAACCATCGCGACACGCGCTCCCTCACTCCCCAGTCTGCGGGCAATTCCATATCCGATTCCGGTGGCCGAGCCGGTTACGATGGCTACCTGATTATCGAAACGCGCCATGTGCGCCTCCTGTGCCTTGTTAATGACCCCCATCCTAACCTTCCCCCGTCAAGGGCTGAGAGGGGTAGGCATCGAACTTGGATTGGCGGAGTCACCCCCATCCTAACCTTCCCCCATCGAGGGGGAAGGGACTTTTCCCTACCCTTGTGAGCCCCGTCAAGGGGGAAGGGACTATCGCTTAAAGCGCTGATTCCGCTCTGAGGTCCTTGAGCGACTGTGAGAACGCTTCGATGGTCTGATCAATTACGTCCTCGTCGTGCGAGGAGGATACCAGGAACGCCCGTCCACCCATCATGTCAACGCCGTTAACCAACATGGCCCTTCTGATGGCGCGGGTCTTCTCCTGGGGCATCGTGCTGTAAATCTCGTCGTAGGGCATATTGCAGAGGCCGCGGTCGCAACTGCACTCAGCGCCCAAGTTGACGTGGATGATCGAAGCTATGCCGTGCGCGTGTCCAGTGACCTCGTTCTGGATGAACGCTTCGTTCAGCCCGTCTCTCAGCCTGCGCGCCATCGCGTCCGCCCTTGCGTTGACTTCGCCGGTGGCTATTGCTTCCAGCGTGGCTACGCCGGCGGCAACCGTAACCGGCTGCGCATTGTACGTGCCTCCCTGCGGGACTCTCAGAACCGAGTTCCACTCCGGGTCGTCCCTGAAGGCCATGAGTTCCATAATGTCCGCTCTGCCTCCGACGGCGGCGCCCGGCTGTCCACCGGCTACTATCTTCGCCATCGTGGTCAGGTCCGGCTCGAGGTCCCAGCGCGCCTGCGCTCCGCCCGGAGACAGTCGGAAGCCGGTGATTACCTCGTCCATTATGAAGATCACGTTGTGCTTCGCGGTGACATCGCGAATGTCCTGGAGGAAGTCGGGATTCATCAACGGGAATGTGCCGTAGTGCGCGCCATTGCACTCGACGATCACAGCGGCGATGTCGTCGTCCTCGGATAGGATTCTGTCCACGGCCGCTGCGTCCACGGGGGCGACGACGACGGTGTCGATAATCTCGCGCGGAACGCCGCCGAGCGCCTGACCGGACTCCGGCGTCACGTAATCGTGCCAGCCGTGGAAATGCTCGTGGAATTTCAGGATTTTAGTCTTGCCAGTATAGGCCCGCGCCAGCCGGAGCGCCAGGTACGTGGACTCTGTGCCGGATGCGGTGAAGCGCACACGCTCTATATTCGGCATCAGCCGCTTGACCGCCTCGGCGTATCTGATTTCGTGAGTAGTCGCGCCTCCAAGATGTGTTCCCCTGACTGCCTGCGCCGCGACCGCGTCGGTTACGGCGGTCGGATTGTGTCCCATGAGCAGGCTTCCGTTGCCCATGACATAGTCAATCAGCTCATTACCGTCCACGTCGAACTTGTGCGGTCCGTCGCCGTGCTCGATATAGACTGCGAATGGCGACGTGAAGCGAGTCTGATGGGTTATCCCACCCGCGAACAATTCACGTCCACGCCTATGCCAGTCTTCGGATGCCGCGAACTTCTCTCTGAAACGATCTTCTATCGTCGCCATGTCGAACCTCCAACTAATGGCTTTTCTTGTTAGTGCAATGGGCAGACTGCGAACGCCGCCTTCTGATAAAACGATCTGTCAGGGGCATTCTCCCCGCTCGCGCCCGAGGTTAGCGTCGAAGCATACGCTTGCTCGCTGGCGTAAGCGCTGGATGAGATTGCGTAGGCGCTAGTGAACACAAGCAATAGCACGATTATTGCCAGGGATATTGGGAAAACAATTGGTATTTCACGCATTCTCCAAACTCCTCGCTACCTAGTGGTTCAATATCTTTGGATTGACGGCTTATCTACCCTCACCCTAGCCCACTCCCAAGGGGAGAGGGGATAAATCGGATTTTGAATATCCATCACAACTAAGTTGTCGCGCTACCTGGTCTTCAGATACTCTTCAAGATGCTTCCTGAGAAGCACTCGCCCTCTGTGGAGTCGAGACTTGAGCGCCGGTACGCTAATGCCGAGCACCTCGGCGGCCTCGGCGTTGGAAAGCTCTTCCATGTCCCGGAGGATGACCGCAACCTTGAAGTCGTCGGGAAGCATCTCTATTCCGCCGCGCAATTTGTCGCCAAGTTCCGAGTCGCTGGCCGCCCTGAATGGCGCGTCGCTCCAGTCGGGGATTACCACTTCATCGAGGCCGGTCTGCGTCAGGGTGCGCGCCTTCTTCTCTTTGCGGAGCCGAATCAGCGCGGCGTTTACGGTTATCCTGTAAAGCCAGGTAGTTACTTTCGACTCGCCTCTGAAGCGCCCGTATGCCCGGAATGCCGAAATAAACGCCTCCTGCGCGACATCTTCGGCATCCTGCTGATTTCCCATCATGCGAAAGGCCACATTATACACGAAGGTCGAATGCTGCTCGACGATCTGGTCGAAGTCCGCCTTGGAGCTTATCGCTTCGTTCTGCTGTTGGGCTTGATTCGCCACTATCCTCTCGCGGTTTGCGCAAATTAAACGGTCAATTTGCAGTCGTAATTGAATCCCTGAACCGTTTCTCCCAACGGTGCATCCAATTGTAACCAAGCGTATGTGTTTCCGAAAGCCTGTTGACGCATGGGCGGCCTTCTATTAAATTTGGATGGCTTACCACGTAAGGTGCCACGTTTGCGGTTCTTCAATATATTCAAAAGAAGAGAACTTGACTGCCAGGAAGTTCGTGATGTCTCGTCGGACTTCATAGATGGTGATGTCAGCGACAAGCAGAAGGCGCGAATAGCCTTTCACCTGGAACGCTGCGGCCCGTGTACTGCGTTCGTCAATACACTCAGGGCCACGGTGGAATTGCTGCGCTCTGCGCAGGATGCGAAACTCCCAGACGGATTTAAGCAGCGAATCAGGGAGCGCCTAGGGGATCAGCGAGTTTAGCGACTCGGACTAGTCCAGCAGCTCAGGCAGCGACCGTATGATGCGGTCCGGGCGTATCTCCGACCCATCTGGAAGTCCCTTGCCGGCGAAATCGTGCCAGATGGCGGTGATCCCCAACCGCTGTGGAGCCGCGACCTCCCACTCCAGATTGTCGCCCACGATCCAGGCGTCTGACGATTGAGATCCCAGCTGTTCGAGCGCGTGCAGATATACCTGTTCATGCGGTTTGCCGAGCCCGAATTCTTCCTCCACAAGAATGTAGTCGAAGTAGGGTTCGAGGTTGAAGCGATTGATCTTGCCGCGCTGTGATGCCTTGTTTCCGTTCGTGAGCAAAGCCAGTAGCACGCCCCTGTCGTTAAGAGCTTGGAGGGTTTCAAGCGCGCCGGGGAATACGTGTACGCGCCGTTCGTGTTCCTCGATGTATGCCTCGGATATCAGGTTTGCCACGCGCGGGGCGTAAATACCCATGCGGCTGAATGCGCCCCGAACCATCTCGTAACGGACGTTGATGGTATTCATCCGTCCGAGTCTGTGCCTTTCTGGATCGGACCAGAACCACTCTCTGTAGGAGTTGATGCCCTCGACCAACTGCTCGGCCGTCCATCCGGGCAGATCGCCTACGTGGTACTTACAGACGCGCAGCCATGTATCCATGGAGACCGCCCCGAATGCGATGATCGTGTCGTCCATGTCGAAGAGTATGGCTTTGGGAAGTGAGTTGTCCATCTCGTTCTGCCTTGGCGTTATAAAGAATAAGTCAGGGCTATGATCCTGTCTGGTCCGTAGCCATCTTGTGATAATAAGGGAGAAGGTTCAGCCTTCCTCGCTCTAGTCGCACTGGCACAGAAGTCGCAGCGCCTCGAACGTGTATATGCCAGTATAATGCGCGTCGCTCCACAGGAATTGGAGCGCGTAGCGTCCGACACGCAGATATTCCTCGGCCCTCAGATTCGCGGGAACACTGGCGGGGTCGAGCAGACGGCGGTTCGTCCACTCCTCCACGCACTCCGCGCAGGTGCAATTCACGCGCAGGTAGGTCGCGGTGAACTCGCATACCTGACCGTCCGTCCAGTTGATGATGACGTTCTGGCCGTCTATCTCGACTTCTGAGACGCCTAACTTGGCTGCCATCCGATAGTTCCTCTCGCTGTTTGCCTCCGCGCCTATATGGTAGCCTAGTCCACACCGAGTATGCGAGAGTTGCGCATTAACTCTTCAAATATGTTATATTTAGAACATACAAACTAACATTTGAGAATCAAAACCATAAGCGAGAGGTTATAATAAAAGAAATTTGACCGTGCGGAAAAATATTTTCGCAGCTAACGCTGGGCAGATCAAAGCTAAACGCTGGGAGAAACGCTCCCAGCGTCCTCCCTGTTCGATCCAGTTCAAACCCCAGTTCGACCCAGCGTAATTATAAGCCAGACATTATGAAACTTGCCCATTCGACACGATTCACCCATGTTGAGAACTGATGACTAAACACTGAAAACTTACCACTGAGGACTTCCCATGCTTGATCTTCTGATAACAAACGGCCTGGTGATTGACGGCACCGCCAGTCCCGGCTTCCACGCCGCCGTCGGAGTGAAAGACGACACGGTCTCCATACACAGGGGAGACATATCCGATTTGGAAGCCGCAAGAGTTATAGATGCAGCCGGACACGTCGTATGCCCAGGCTTCGTTGACCTGCATTCTCACGCCGGGCTGACGATGCTCGGCGCGCCGCATCACGACCCCAAGGTGCGGCAGGGGGTGACGACCGAGCTTGTGGGTATTGACGGAATCTCCCACGCGCCGTTCAAGACCCAGGAAGAGCTTCACCGGTACATATGGCTGGACTCCGGCCTGAACGGATACCCACCGATGCCCGCCGACTGGCTGACGGTCGCCGACTTCCTGGGCAAGTTCGACAACTCGGTCGCAATCAACGTCGCCTACATACTCGGCAACTCACCCGTGCGTATCTGGTCGGTTGGGTGGAACCAGCGGCCCGCCACCTCCGCCGAGACCGCGGATATGAGGGCCGTGGTGCGTGAGGCGATGGAGGAGGGGGCGTGGGGACTGTCCACCGGGCTGGACTATCCACCCGGCGCGTACGCATCCACCGATGAGCTTGTGGAGTTGTCCGAAGAGACGGCAAGAATGGGTGGCTTCTACCATACGCACACCCGCGCGAGCCTGCGCTCGCAGGGTATTCTGGCCCCCTGGGAGGAAGCTCTGGAGATAGGCCGACGCTCCGGCATTCCCATACACCTGACGCACTACCGGCAGAGCGCGCAGGGGGTTGGCAGCCACCTGGACTACCTCGGCCTGGTGGAGGATGGGCGAGCGGAGGGCATGGACGTGACCTTCGACTGCTACACGTATCCCTATTCCGGCACCACCATCACTATCGGTCTGCCGTTCTGGGCGAAGGATGGAGGACCCGAGAGACTGATGGCTGCCCTCCGCGACCCTGACGACCGCGCCCGCATGGCCGCCGAAATTTCCCCCGACAGGCTCAAGGACAACTGGCTCACGAACTTCACTCAGCCTCAGAACAAGAGATACGACGGCAAGCTGATTACGGACATAGCCGAAATGCGCGAGCAGGAACCGGCGGAGGCGCTGTTCGACCTGCTGCTGGAGGAGAACCTTGGGATTTCGACAGTAGGGCTTGGAACGAATCCTCACACGCTGCCTGCGTTCGTGTCGCATCCGGCAGGGATGATAGCGTCGGACGCGATCCTGTTCGGAGAGTATCCCAACCCGCGCACGTATGGATGCTTCCCGATAGTGCTGGCCGAATTCGTCCGAGCGGAGAAGCACCTGCGGCTGCCGGAAGCGATACGCAAGATGACGTCGTTCCCGGCGCAGCGTCTGGGTCTGCCGGACAGGGGCATCCTGCGTGACGGCTTCAAGGCAGATATAGTGGTCTTCAACCCGGATACCGTGAAGACTCACGCGACGCGGGAAGACCCGCATCACTATCCGGTGGGGATAGAGTATGTGATAGTGAATGGGCAGGTGGTGATAGAGCGGGGCGAAAATACGGGGGCGCTGCCGGGGCGGGGTCTGCGGCGGGGGCGGGCGAGGATGTGATCTATTCTTGGAAAGTCGCGTCCAATCTACGAATATGTGTGTCTATGTCAAAGCCAAGTTCTTGGATAAAGGGTGACACACCAGATGCTTTGTGGGTTAGAATCGAAACTTGCTCCTTGGCTCGCGTAAATCCGACGTAGAACACCCGTCTTTCCGATTCCAGTTGATTCGGGGTTCGCGCATTCTTGTTCGGCCAGATTCCGTTGAGTACATCAAGCAGAATAACCTTGTCAAACTCCTTACCCTTCGCTCTCAAAGCAGTCATCAGATGTAATGGGTTTTTTGAAAGATCATCTTCCTGGCCATTGTCTTCGAATGGTGGCACATACACCAGAGTTTCTTTTGCCAACTCAATATCATCAACGAAGGAATCGTAGTCAGTTCTATACCGCGTCGCAAATTCAGCCAACTGCAAAAAGGGAGGATCTGTAAAGAAAATATCCTCTTCGGCCTTACCGAAATCTGATTGTAGTCCTTCAAAATTGTCGCTTAGAGACAGAAGCGCGTCTGATACTGATTCCGAGTCAATGAATGTTCTTATTGCGTTAGCCATTTCAATACTAGTTTTCCCGTCGGTATTCTTGCCTTTCAATTCCCCTCGGTATCCAGCTAAAACATCTAAGCCCTTCATAATTGACGTGGAGCGAGAACGCTGAAGATGACTTCTCAATCCTTCTCTGTTGTTCTTATACCGTTTCGGTCTGAAGTCAGCATGTTCTGCTCAACTGGGCGCGATGGATTCCCGCCTTCGCGGGAATGACGGTGGTAGTTTGCCTCAGAGATTCACGGCATAGTCAGACTTAAATGGTATTACTGAGTGGGTAACGCTTGGCCAGGTTACACAGGAACAGTATATCGTTCACGATTTGACGTGAACTCTGTCGTCTGTCTGCGTCAGCTTTGATGGTCAGGAGATGGAGAAGACGCTCAAACGTATCACTCAAGAAGACTTGGAGATCTTCAGCGGCACAGAATGGGATATCCTTTGATGCGAAGTATATCTGATATGGAATTATTTGGCTTCGGTTACGCCCGATCAGAGCAACTCTACCTGGGTTCTTCCCCTGAGCGATTGAGGATGCAACTATTTTGCGAACATAATCTAGTGACTCATAAAGACTCGGAGCCTCCAATATCTCAATTTTGGCCTTCTTGGAGCTGTGTGCTGCGATCTGCTTTGGCACACGACGTCTGTTGTGAGCAATCAAGAGTTGAGAGTGCTCAACGATATTCGAAGGAGAGCGATAATTTACCCCAAGCGTATAAGTGTCGAATTTCGATCCAAAGAACTTACCAGGATCGAGAATGTATTCCGGTGTAGCTCCCCTCCATTCGAAAATCGCTTGGTCATCATCTCCGGCGATAGTCACTGTGGCTCGACTTCGCTCTGCAATCGCGCGTACCAATGCAAGGTCCAAAGGATTAATATCTTGGAACTCGTCAACAAACACATGATCGTAGCTTGCCGCACCAGACAGCAGGCGTCCTTGCTCAATGTTCTTGCGTTCATCTTGATATGCGAAATACTTTTGGTCTTCCAGAGTGAATGTCGCACTATCTATCAGATGCTCGGTAGCCTGGAGCCAAAATGTGAAGTAGGCGTCATAGACCTCGCTTCGTTGTGTAGGGGAATTCATTCCAACTACTGAATCATCCAGAACATCAAATCGTATAAGCCGATTAACTTGTTCTTCCAGCCTCCATCCTAGATCTTGATTTTCAAGGTCATTCCAATGCTGTGAGAAGTCGGCGTAGGAGGTGTGTCTGACGTGATCGAAACCCAGAGATTTGAAAGCGTCGATCATGTCCATGAGATTTCGCGGAGCATTATTCCGCTTCCAAGCGTTCGTATTCTGAATTGCATTTCTTATCCGTTGGTGATTTCGCCAGACGGATTGTAACTGATTTCTCATAGCAAAGTGATAGTCGGTGCGGGATGTGATCAGTTTGGGACTGAAGGCCGCATTTCGGATGCGTCGGAAGCCCCATGAGTTCAGTGTTGTTATCTCAGTCAAGTCTCTAAATTGAGCAAATTCCGGATCTTCGTTGATACGGCTCTGAAGTTCGTCCCTGGCTGCACGAGTAAATGTGACAATTAAGAAGCGTTGACGTCTAGTTTCAGACTGCTCTACAAGGTGTTTGCATCGATATAGAAGGCAGAGGGTCTTACCACATCCGGCTGGAGCTAGCAACCTGATATTTCCAGGAGGAGCTTTGCAGAATTCTCTTTGAGATTTATCAAGTAGTTCCATTTCCACTCCGATCTATTAGATCAAATTACTTAAGACCTTTGCCCTGGTCAATTTTCAGCAGGCGAATTATATGTATGCTGCACGATGCTGTCAATTTGCCGTATCCGCGCATTTCAGTCTGTCGGCGGCGTGTCGCCGGTTATGGCGCGATGAACCAGGTCCTCGATGGCGGGCTGGGGCATTCCCAGCAGGTCGTGAAGGACTTCTTCGCTGTGCTGGCCCAGGCCGGGCGGCGGGCCGCCGAGCTTACCCGGGGTTTCGGACAGCCTCCAAGCGGAGCCGGCGTATGGGAGCGGGCCGGTGTCCTCGCGCTCAAGCGTCTGGAAGAACCCGCGCGCCTTTAGCTGGGGGTTGTGCAGAAGCTCGGCGGCTTTGAGGACAGGCGCGCTGGGTATGGATGCGGACTGGAGAGCGCTCGCTATGTCGTAGGCGTCTCTGTCGCGTGTCCACTCGGAGACGATGCGGTCCAGTTCCTCGATGTTGTCCAGCCTCGCCGACAGGTTGCGGAAGCGCGAGTCGGAGGCCAACTCGGACTTTCCAATAATGGCGCAGAAGCGTTTCCACTCCGATTCCGAGCGGACCGCTATGGCTACCCATGAGTCATCGCCCTTGCAGCGGTAGTTGTTGTGCGGCGCCATGTGATCGCTGCGGTTGCCGCGTCTTTGGGGTGCTTGTCCGCTCATCGTGTAGGCCATGATGTGGTCGGGTATGAGGCTGATGGATGTCTCCTGCTGGGATAGATCTATCTCCTGCCCACGTCCGGTTCGCGCCCGGTGGTGGAGGGCTATCATCAGGCCGGCCATTCCCATGAGTCCGGCGAACGGGTCGGTGTGCATTACGCCTGAGTTCATGGGTGGGCCGTCCTCGTAACCGAGCAGCGACGTAATGCCGGACATAGGCTCTATCGTGCCGCCGTTGCCCATGTAGTTGGCGTATGGCCCGGACACGCCGTAGGCGGGCATCCTCAGCAGTATGACGCTTGGGTTGACGGAACGCAGCACGGGATATTCCAGACCCAGGTTGGGCAGCACCCGGGCCGAGAAGTTCTCGGCCACTATGTCGGATATGCCGACAAACTCCAGGAAAGCGTCCATGGCCTCCGGGTGGTTCAGGTCGAGAGTAATTGCCTTCTTGCCCGTGTTCACGGAGTTGAAGGCGGCATTGCGGTCGAAGGGCCTCTCACCAGGGTCTCGGTTCGGATATGTACCGGACAGGCGGGGCGGGTAGCCACCGCGCCATGGATCTATCCTGTTCAAAGATTCGACTTGTATGACCTCCGCGCCCATGTCGGCGAGCAATCGGGTGGTGAACGCTCCCGCCCATGCCTGGGTGAGCACGGTGGCGCGAACATGGCGCAGGGGGCGTCTGTCTTCCAGGTTAGACAATGCCGGTCTCCCTCAAATCTGCCAGTTCCTCCGCGCAGATTCCAAGCTCGTCCATGAGAACTTCCTCGTTGTGTTGCCCTATTGTGAAGGCGAAGCGATTCAGCTTCCAGGGTGTCTCACTCATCTTGAAGGGCGCACCCGGCATAACCACATTGTCTTTGGAGGGATGCGGAACGAGGGTAAAGAAGCCTCGCTCGCGCAGGTGTGGATCGCCTACCAGGTGTTCTACGCCCAGCGTCATTCCTATGAGAAGGCGAAGCGGCGCAAGACCGTGGAACAGCTCTTCCATCGTGTATTTCGCCAAGTAGGGGAGCAGCAGTTCTTCGAGTTCGTCCGCCCGACGACGGTGCTCGGCTGCTGTGGCGAATCTGGTGTCCTGGGCGATCTCCGGCGCGTCGAAGAACAGCCACATGTATTCCCACGTGGCGTCGTGGCGAACGTTGAGGGAGACGTACCCGTCCTTGCAGGGGAGCAGGGGAGTCGAGCCGCGACCTGGCGACTCGCCGGAGTGCATAGCGCCCAGGAACTGGGGCGCGAAGGTCGCGGCGGCGGCTTCCTGTATGGAGATATCCACATGCTGACCAGATCCTGTGAAATCCCTGTGGCTGAGCGCGGTCATCGCTCCCAGGAAGCCACAGGTGCCGGCCTGGTACGAGGACTCGAAACTGGGTTCTTTCAGCGGCTTCCTGTCCGGTGAGCCGTTCACGTAGCTCAGGCCGGAGGCAGCGTACTCAACCAACTCCGTCGCCTGCCAGTCGCGCCAAGGACCATACTGTCCGAACGGCGTTATGGAAACCAGGATGGCGCCGGGATTCACCTTCCGTATGGACTCATGGCCCAGACCGATCTTATCCATGAATCCCGGAGGGTAGCTTTCCACAACGACATCCGCCGTCTTGAGCAGGTCGGCGGCCAGGTTCCGGCCGCGCGCCGATTTGAGATTCAGCGTTACGCCTCTCTTACTGGCGTTCAGGTAGATGAACATACCGCTGGCTTCGGCGTCAGCCCTGTCTTGGAGGAATGGTCCGAGCGTTCGCGTCGAATCGCCGTTGGGAGGTTCGACCTTTATCACGTCGGCGCCGAAGTCGGCGAACAGCTTCGAGCAGAATGCGCCCGCTATTCCGTTCGACAGATCAACGACGCGCAGGTCGGAGAGAGCGGCGGGCGTAGGTCTGAACTGTGATTCATGTGATTCCATGATTTCGCTGATTCCTTCCGGGCGCTCCAGTGGGTTTCACCCCCATCCTAGCCTTCCCCATCAAGGGGGAAGGGATGATCGGGAGATCATCCCCGCTGGTCTCCGAAGCGGGCGTCTCTGGCCTTCGCACGCGCTGCGCCTTCCTCGGCGCCCTGCTCGGCGTCTCGCTCACGGCGGTAGGCGATTGAGAGAGCGTGGGTCTGGAACGCGCTGCCAATCGCCGAGCGGTAGCCCATCTCGTCCTGCATCTGGTTGACCGAGAATTTGGAGATGCGTAGCGCGAAAGGCTCCTGGAGCGCAATGCGCTGGGCGAGTTTCATCGTCTCTTCCGCCAGAGACTCCCGCGGCACGACGCGGTTGACCAGCCCCAGCCTTTCCGCCTCCTGGGCGTCAATCCAGTCGCCGGTGAACAGGTACTCCTTTGCCTTCCTGAAGCCGATCTCCCAAGGGAGGCTGGCGAACTGGACGTGCGGACCACCCCAGCGCACTGTGCGGTCGGAGAATCGCGCGTCTTCGGAGGCGACTATGAGGTCGCAGGCGGTAGCGAGGATCAGGCCGCCCATGATGCAGTAGCCCTGCACCTGCGCGATGGTCGGCTTCGGAAAGTCGCGCCACCTCAGGGTGTTGTCGAGGTTCTGCTTGCGGCTGCGGTCGTATGCCCCGGGGATACCCGGCGGGTACGGGCGTCTCTCGCGGTCTGCCAGTTCCTGCGGGCTGCCGAGGTCGTGCCCGGAGGAGAAGTGGTCGCCGGCGCCCGCGACAATCACCACCCGAACGGAGTCGTCGTCCGCGGCGGACATAAGCGCGTCGTCGAACTCTTCGAGCATCAGACGGCTCTGGGCGTTGCGAACCTCGGGCCTGTTCACGGTGATAGTCAGGACAAGGCCGTCTCTGTCCAGCAGTATGTTTTCGTAAGTCATCTTTTTCTCCGGTTGACGCTTATTGAATTGGGTCGTACCCGCTCAGCGCTATCATTATGATACACGCCGCGCGGCTGGGTAGGAATGTCCGAAGCGCGCGCAAGATGCTGTATCAGTTTGGTCGGTATAAGGAATCACCCCATCCTAGCCTTCCCCCATTGAGGGCTGATAGGGGTAGGCAAAATCTGAAATTAGCTATAAAACCTTGAAGGGTGCATGAATCTGGCGTCGGATCAACACAGTGCTGAGAGTGCTCCAAAGTTGAGATTTCAGCTTTATGAACCATAGATCGAACCATTGTTTGGTTTGATAGCCTTCTACTTGACATAACAATGCCTACCCCTCTCAGCCCATTGAGGGGGAAGGGACTTTGGAGACACAGTCAGCAGCGCCGACTAGATTGGTACAGGTTCAGCTCGATCAATGTGAAGCATCAGTGCAAGAGTATAAAGATGTTGGATTTGCGGCAACTAAAACTCTACCGTAATTTTGACAATTCGCTATGTGTGGGCTTATGCTATTTGTTGCCTAGAATGTGAAGAGAAACTGGTCAATCCGTTGAACGTGTCGACACTTCGTAAGGAGTATCCATAATGGCAGGCCGTCTTCTGGATCAGATAGATAAGCCTAGCGATCTCAAGCCCCTAACTTACGAAGAGCTCTCACAGGTAGCTCAAGAGGCGCGAGATACTATCATTTCGGTGATTACCGAACGTGGCGGACACTTGGCCTCTAACCTGGGTGTTGTAGAACTTACGCTTGCCCTACATCGCGTATTCGACAGCCCAACCGACAGGGTAGTCTGGGATACGACCAACCAGATGTACACTCACAAGCTGGTTACCGGAAGGCGAGACGAATTCAAGGACATTCGCTTGGAAGGAGGCCTGTCCGGGTTTGGGGAGCCGAGCGAAAGTCCGCACGACACCTTAGCCGCCGGACACGCCGGCACCGGGCTTTCTATTGCGCTGGGCATCGCCGAAGGAGCGGCGAACCGCAAGTTGGACTCCTGGACTATTGCCGTTGTAGGGGATGGGGCCATGACCTCGGGGTCGAGTTTCGAGGCGCTGAACAACATCGTTCATCTAAACCCCGAAAAGTTCATCCTCGTATTGAACGACAACGGGATGTCCATTTCCGAGAATATCGGATTCCTGACCAACTGGCGCAAGCGTTTGATAACGCATCCCGAATACCAGGCGATGGTGGATCGAATGAAGGCGCTGTCGAAGAGGGCGCCAGCGGGCGAATTGATGTACAGCTTGGTCAAGAGGTTCAATACCGCCCTGGCGGGGTTCATCGTTCCCACAATGTTCTGGACCGAGATGGGTTTTCAGTACCTAGGCCCGATTGACGGGCATGACTTCAGTCAGCTCGAACAGACTCTCCGTCAAGCCAGAACTCCCACGGGACTGGTCCCTCTCGTCCACGTCGTTACGCACAAGGGACACGGCTACGAGCCGGCGGAGGACGACCCGGTGAAGTTCCACCAGCCGAGCTCTCCATTGGGAAGCGGTTCCGGGGCGCCGACCTACTCTCAGGTGTTCGCCGATACGGTTACGCGGATCATGCGTGAAGACGAGTCAGTCGTGGGAATCAGCGCGGCCATGCTGGAAGGCACCGGCCTGGCTGGTGTGCGGCAGGAGTTTCCGGACAGAGTATTCGACGTTGGAATTGCCGAACAGCACGCGGTGAGTATGGCGGCTGGGCTGGCGTCGGCCGGGGTCAAGCCGTTCGTGTCCATATACTCGACTTTCCTTCAGCGCGCGTTCGATCAGATAGTCCATGATGTCTGCCTGCAAGACCTTCCCGTTACCATCATTGCGGACAGGGCGGGTATAGTCGGGGAAGACGGCAAGACGCACCACGGCGCATTCGACATTTCATATATTCGCTGTCTTCCCAACATCGCTCTTGCCGCGCCAAAGGATGAGAACCAGTTACAGCATCTCGTTTACACAGCTTACAAGCACCCGGGTCCATTCGCTATTCGCATCGCCCGAGGGGAAGCGGTCGGCGTGCCCATGGACGAGGAACTGAGAGAGTTGCCTATCGGCAGGGGATCCGTGATGAGAGAAGGCAGGGACGTGGTGATATTCGGCCTGGGGAAGTCGCTCACAGCCGCTGTGGAGGCCGCGGAACTGCTTGACGAATATGGGATATCGTGCGGAGTAGTGGACCCGATTTTCGTGAAGCCGCTGGACATAAATCTTCTCGTGGACGCGGCTCGCACAACCGGAAGGATAGTCACGGTAGAAGAGAATGTGCTTGCCGGGGGCTTTGGTTCGGCGGTCGTCGAAGGGCTTGCGGCGGTGGGTATGGAGGACATCGCAGTCCACCGTATAGGAATGCCGGACTCTTTCATCGAGCATGGCGCGGCAGTTGACCAGAGGCGACGGCTGCAACTGGACGCCGAGGGAATCGCGCGGCAAATCCGGGACGTCTTCTTCCCGGACGCGGGAGTTAAGCGAATCGCTTCCTGAATCTGAGTTATCAGTTTTTAGTTGTCAGTTCTCAATCCGAATCCGGTTGTCCGTATTTCTCATAGGCTTCCTTGTATGCCTCGGGCGTGTTGAGGTCCAGGCGGATTGACGGATCGTCGAAGTGGACTTGTGTAATCTCCGAGCGATGTCGTTCGAATACCTCTCTGAGTCCTTGGTTCTCCTCAGAAATCCGGATGAGTTCCGGCAGCAGGCTTGCGGAGAACATGAGGGGATGCCCGCCACGTCCCCGGTATCTTGGCGAGGTTAGCAAGGCATCTGCTCCCAGGTGCTCGCGGATTACCCTGGATACGACCTTCGAAGAGCGAGGCTGATCTACGGCCATAAGCACGATGTCGCGGGCCTTGGGGGATACGGCGTCAAGTCCAGCCCTGATCGAAGAGGTGCGTCCGTCTCTGTATTGATGGTTGACTACGGCGCGGACAGTGTCGCCGTTGACGTGCGGCGCAACTTCCTCTGCCCTGTGCCCCAGAACCACGATCACTTCGGAGGCGCCCGCTTCGAGGAGGGTTTCAATCTGACTCTCGACGAGTGTTTTGCCTTGCCATACAAGAAGCGGCTTGGGACTTCCCATGCGCGAACTGAGGCCGGCCGCGGTCAGGACTGCGGAAATGAAACGCATCGAAGACGTCCAGGTTCAGTCGGCAGCCGCAACTCGTTCCGAATCCACTTTGGCTATGATGCGGTCAACGCGATGCTGCTCCAGCTTCATGGGGAGGCCGGTTCCGCCGAGCCTGTACATGAGAATCTCGCCCATGATGCTGACCGCGATCTCTTCGGGGGTGCGAGCCCGGATGTCGAGTCCGATGGGGGACCGAATACCACGCAGGCGCTCTTCGTCAATGCCCATACGCACTAGGTCTTCGTAGATCAGGATGGTCTTGCGCTTGCTTCCCATGAGACCGACGTACCTTGCGGGAGTGGCGGCCGCGGCGGCCAGGGCTACGTTGTCGAACCTGTGGCCGCGCGTAGCGACGACGATGAAGGTGTTGGCGTTTATGGGGAGTTCGTCCAGCGCGTCCTCGGGCTTCTTGGGGACGATGATGTCGGCGTCCGGGAAGCGTTCCGGGTTTGCGAATTCTTCCCTGTCGTCGGTGATGAACAGCCTGAAACCGAGAGGCTTGGCGTGGGCGGCGAGGGCGAAGGATACGTGTCCGCCTCCGCATATAACCAACTGTGGAGGGGTAGTGTACGCCTCTATGAAGTATTCGGCGCCATCCTCGGCGATGGCGTACTCGTTCCTGCCCATAGCCATGAGGCCGTGGGCGCGTTTCACAGCGTCACGGTTGAGAGCCGGATCTCCGAGAGAGCCTTCGGTGGAACCGTCCTCGCGTATGAACAGTTTGGCGCCTATGGGTAGATTCTTGCCAGGCGCGGACTTTATCAGGCTGGCGAGCGCGACGGAAGGCCCACCCTCGTAGGCGGCGTCAATCTCTTTGGCGTAGTCGAGGTACTGGTCGGGGCGGTACACCGGGTCTATGAGGAAGAACATGGTGCCGCCACACACGAGGCCATCCTGGGCGGCGAGGTCTTCGTTGAGTTCGTATTCGCGGTATTGGGCATCGCCGCCGCGCCGCATGAGCTGGCTGGCAGCGTACCAGATGTCGCCCTCGACACAACCGCCGCCGAGCGTGCCGACGCCGGAGCCGTCGTTGCGAACGAGCAACTTCGCGCCGGGCTTCTGGGGCGTGGAGCCCTTGGTGCGGATGACAGTCGCCATTACTAGCTGTTCTTCCTTCTGGAGCAGGTTTACGGCTTCGTGGAATACGTCTTGCATATTGCTGTACCACCTCCATGGATGGATGAAAACCGTGATCCGGTTCTACATATTAGCTTAGCAGTATGGGCGGGTATCGGCAATGGAGGTTGGCGCGCCATTCGGGTGTCCGCGGACTTTAGATGATCAGGAATTGGCGTCCAGACTCGCCTGTCCCTTGTCGGCCCGATAATACCCTCTGAGTTTGAATGAATCTTGAATCGCCACCTTCCTGGCATGAGGCAATACGGTCTCCCCTATCCTCTCCAAATTAGAGGGTAGAAAAAATACATGTTCATACGGAGATGAGCGCGAAGAATGCCTATCGTATATCCACTGAGTCGGAGATAGCGTAGTCGTTCCCGCAGGTAGAGTAACCTGAGTTGCAGGAATAGCCTATCACCACGTATGTGTAACCGCGTGGAAGGCTGGAGAACACGGCTGGGGAACTCCTGATTGTGATAGTCCGCTCTTTGACGACTCCACTGCGAATATTGCCACGAACTTTGTTTCTGTACAAGTCAAACTTGTAGTATGAGGTTCCGGCTGGCCCGGTGTAGTACACGGATATTGTTGTTCCCGAAAGCGTGGTTCTGGTGATGGCGGGCGCAGGGAACGATGGAACAGGCGTGGGTGTCAGTGTAGCCGTGGCTGTAGGCGTGGTCGTAGGAGTAGCCGTGGCTGTAGGTGTAGGCGTGGCCGTAGATGCGGGCGTCGGAATATCTACCGAGTCGGAGATAGCGTAGTCGTTCCCGCAGGTAGAGTAACCTGAGTTGCAGGAATAGCCCACTGCCGCGTATATGTAACCGCGCCGAAGGTTGGAGAAGCGCGCGGGGGAACTTGTGCTCTTGACAGTTCGCTCGACGGAAAGCGCACTGCCGTCCGATCTGTACAGCACGAATTTGTATCGTGAAGTTCCGGCTGGCCTGGTGTAGTACACGGATATTGTTGTTCCCGAAAGTGTCGTGCGCGTGATAGTGGGCGGCGTGAGCATGGGTTTTGGCGTGGGCGTCGGAGTAGGTGTAAGAGTGGCTGTCGCAGTAGCAGTTGGAGTCGGTGTAGGTGTTGCCGCTTTCGTACTGGGTATGGGTATGCGAGTCGGAGTTTGAGTAGGCGTAGCAGTTGGAGTGGGAGTCGGAGTGGCCGTTGGACCGGAATTCATCCACGCGACCGTTATCGGATTGGATGTCGCAGACGCCCGCGACAGGCTATGCGTTACGGTCACGCGGTAGCTGCGAGTCTCCGCCTGATCGGAACTGACGGTGAGTGACTCGTCGCTGCCCACGCCCTGCCATATTCCATCTACCTTACGCTCCCACTTGTATGAAAATGTAGGACTCCGGTCCGGGAGCATGGTTGCCGGTGTAACACTGAGTATGATTGGCGTACCATGAGCGACAGGCGTCGTATATTTGACGGAAGTTCCTGTACGTGGGAGACCCAGGGTGGCGGTGATAGCAGATACTTTTGCCGTCGTTGGTATCAGTGTCTTGTTCAGGTTCTGTTTTGGGTAGTAGTCGCCTCCATACATCTTATTCTTGGGCTTGACTTCCGAATATTCCAGTTCCACGGACTTCAGACGAGCTTTATAAGGGTAGGCATTCCTTTCCAGATCATCCAGAAAGTCTTTCTGTGAGAAGATATCAACCGTGGAGCGATGCGAGGTTACTGAGCTACCTGATATCTCTTTGCAGATGCGATGCTCCAGCAGGTTCGAATTAGGTCCATTGAATACAAGCTTCAAGCATAGCTTGTATTGGTCTATGTCGCTGAGCCTGCTGACAGCGCAGCCACCGCTGAACCCCAAGTTTGCGCTAATACGCAGATCCTGCTTCCTGGTAACCCTTGGATTTATCTTGGGAATATCACACTGGACGAATTTAGGATTAGCTGTGGCGTGAGCCGCGTCTCTCCGTGTATAAGGCCAATTATAGGACTCAAGTCTGCTTACACCCAAATATGCCAGATGTGGAACTCCATCCTCCTCTTTGAACTGGTTATCCGAAAGAAGCTTGTTTCTGGGATTCCATGCCAGGTCCAGCTCACCGCTTAGGCGAACGCCCAGAGTCCCATCAGACCGCTTGAGGCTGTCATACCCAACATCGTGCCTCAGACACGCTTCGAGTGGGATACTGCTAATTATTTGAGACCTCAGTGGCTCGGGTATCCTCCGGCTAACCGAACATTTCCAGTCTTCGTAATCCAGCCAGCTATATCTATCGAGTGTGTTCTTGAATTTGGTCGCCAGATTAGTCGCCGTGGTAGATGTACTAGCCATGCTGTCCCAGAATCTTTGCTGCGATTCAAACACGATGCAGTTGAGGACGTTGAATTTCTCGCTGAGTGAGTATGGGCTGTTAGCGCGCGCGAGACACTTGTTGGTATGCCTGACAGTGTATGGCGTTCCTCCGCCATCCGTCCCGTCGTCTTGCCCCAGCAGTCCGCCCCTCGGGCGCGAGGACGCTATGGCCGCACGCAACTTGACCAGGTCGGGAAGGGCGACGGTGTCCTCGAAGAACTGACCCATTTCGGATTCCAGAAATTCGCGATAGCTGGGATTTGAGTTCTTCAATCGCTCCAGTTCGGCCAGAAACAGGCTGCGGATCCGCTCCAGCGCGTCCGGGTCCTGTTCAGCGTCGCAGGCGTCAATCGCGGTTCGGATCGGGCCGATGTAGCTCGACAGGAGTTTGTCTAGCGAGTCGTATCGCGCCCCTGTTCGACCCCGCACGCAGTCCAGCAGGGTGTCCACAATGTCAGTGTAGGATGAGCTTGAGGTTACCGCGTTCGTCAACTCGTCTATCATCGCTGTCGAGGTATCCAGGGATACATCTGGCGTAGTCGTTGAAGTAGCGGTAGGCGTAGCTGTTGGAGTTGACGTGGGTGTTAGGGTCGGCGTAGCCGTGGGCGTAAAGGTCGGTGTTGATGTGTTGGATTCGGCAGAAATGGGTGAGGTTGATACGGACGGTGGAGACGCTGACCACATAAGCAGGGCCATAGTCAAGAGAGCGACCAGGAGCGAACACGCGGCGACGATTCTGTTTGTATTGAGCAAGTTACCCCACCTGATAGACGGCATCTACTGATAATCACATTCCTCAGTGCCTGACGCGCCAGACCGGAACTTCCCCGTATGATACGGATTTATCTTGCCGGCGCTCGCGCATGTTACAGCATCAGCCTGCTATGCGTCATCATTGGCACGGTATGAAACATCCAGTATCCATCCAGTTCGTAATTTCGAAGACTATCAGCCCTGTCCATACCGATATGAACGCGAAGATGAAGGGCCTTGTGTATTCATCGCCGATCGGTAAGCGGATCATAGAATCACACGAAGGTTGCTCCAGCGATGACTGCGCGCGGATCAATCCGAGCAGGGAACTGATCCACATATAGAAGTATATGGCCGCGGCAGCAGCCGATACAAAAGCGATGACATACATAACGACTATTTCATCATGGGACACAGATTCGGGGCGCCAGGAATTGGCGTCGTAATATATAAAAGAAAGAGTGACATTAGGTAGTATCGGACTAAGTAGCCAAAGAGAGTAGAGGAGGATATACACAAGGGCCGCTATGCCCCGGGGAACGGGTATGGAATACATCCGAAGGACCAGGCGTATCCAGGGCAGCAGGAAAGCCGCCGAGTGTATCGCGCCTGCCAGCGCATAGCGCCCAGCGTTCAATCCCCTGGAGCGAGCGATAAGCGCGGATATCAGGGCGGCGAAAGGTGCCCACACGATGCCCGGTATAGATATCAACACAGGAATGAATAGCACTACTATGAAGAGAGCATATGCAGTCAATGCCGTTTCCCTCGTTCTTTCCGGTTCGCTGTCCGTGCTGATTATACCAATTTGGAGTGATGTCGCCATATTCTGACCAGCCGGCTCAGTGGATTCTCGCTTTCGCAGGAATGACTATACGCGGTTTGTCTCGGAAATTTATGGCGTAGTCAGGCTTAAGTGGTATTACATGGAAATAAGCAGCCATGCGGGTGGCCTCATGTAGTCATTGTGTCAAACAGGAGGTGCGCGAGTAGACTTATGAAGAGTCTGGGGTGCTGTCTTCATTGGCACGTTATGACACAGCCGGTCTCCATCCAGTTCGTAATATGAAATATTACCTGCCAGGTCCATAAAGATATGAGCGCGAAGATGAACGGCTTTATATACCTATCGCCTATCAACAAGTGTCTTATCGAATCGTCCGAAGACTGTTCCTGTACGGTCTGTGGGTGGGTTAATCTCCTAAGAGAATTGATCCACATATAGAGGTGAATGGCTGCGGAGGCCGCTGATATGAAAATGATAACATATTCAACGATTAGCTCATCATGCGACTTTGTGAATACCCTAGGTGTTGAAGAAATTTCGTAAACAATTAAGGAATATATGGCACTGTATAGTATCGGCCCAATCAGCCAAGCGGTATAGAGAAGAATATATACAGACTTCACGATGCCACGTGGAACCGATATGGAATACATACGGAGCATCAGGTATATCCAAGGCAACAGGAAACCCGACGAGTGTATCGCGCCAGACAGAGCGTAGCGCCTGATATTCAGTCCCTTGGAGCGAGCTATAAGCGCGCATATCAAGGCGGCGAACGGCGACCATACCAGGCCTGGTATGGTTAAGTATGTAAGACCAAATGAAAAAACTAGGATGAATATATGCGGCCCGCTTATCATTTCCCCGCTCCTTGTCATCTACGTTGCCCGTTTCTAACGCCATAACACTGGTTTGGAATATCCGGCGCAGGCAGGATTCATCACCGGCGCGCAGTTTACGCCCCCGGCCTGCCCTGGGAAGCCAGCCACTTCAGCTTCTGCTCGTGTCGGGCCTTCTGGTCGGGAGTGGTACTCGTTGGTGTCGGAGTATGAGTAGGCGTGGGCGTGTAGGTCGGGGTCGAAGTGTCGGATTCGGCTTGAAGAGGCGCGGCTGGCGTCGGAGAGGCAAACAGAGCCGTAACGAACAGGGTTATGATAAAGCCCGCGAGCGCGAGAGCGGATATAGCCGCAATCCTGTCTGCCCTCAAAATGTCATACTCCCCACAAACTTTATGAGATTTCCCAGCGGCGGGAATATATCAGTCGAGAAGCCTGAGCGCAACAGCCTGCTCAGTGCAGGCAGCGCTTTCTCCTGGAGTTTGAACCCACCGTGCCAGTCAGAAACGGCGCGAGCGGACTTACGAAGAGTCTGGGGCACCGTCTTCACTGGTACATTATAACACAGCTAGTCTGCCAGTCTGCATCCATAGTATAATAGAGGAGAATGCCACCCACATCCATACGGATATGAGCGCGAATATGAATGGCCTGGTGTATCTATCGCCTATCAACAAGTGTGTTATCGAATCACTTGAAGACTGTTCTCCTGAGATATGTGTGCGTATCAATTTGGCTAGGGAGCTGATCCACATATAGAAGTATACAACTGTCATAACCGGTGTTATAAAAAGGACAACATATCCAACAACTATTTCACGGTGTGACGGAGGGAATACCTTGGGTAAAAAAACCTCGTTGTAAGCAGTTAAAGAAGCCACGACGCTAATTAATAACGGGCCGATGAGCCAAACAGAATAGATGAAAATGTATATAAGAATCGCTATAACGCGTGGGACGGATACGGAATACATGCGGAGAACCAGGTATATCCAGGGGAGCAGGAAACCTGCTGAGTGTGTCGCACCAGACAGAGCGTAGCGTCCGACGTTCAGGCCCCTGGAGCGAGCGATAAGCGCGGATATCAGGGCGGCGAACGGTGACCATACCAGGCCCGGTATGGTTAAAAACACAAGACCAATAAAAAAAGCTAAGATGTAGATGGGATATCCGCCTATATTGTTGGCCGATATGGATGCTGTAATCTCCGAAGTTGAGACAGCAAAGATGAAGATGAGCGGTCCGCTTATCATTTCCTGGCCTTATCGGGTTAGTTATCGGTCTCGATTGTGCCTATGGAATACCTGCTTTGCCGGAAACACTGGAGATATGTCCGCAGAAATAGATCAGGGTCGGACAGAATGTCCGACCCTGACACTGGCTATTGGTTATTGACGGTTGAGGTCTAGTAGTCCATGGGGGGCATGGCGGGGGCCGCGGGCTCGGGGACGGGCACGTCGGTGATCAGGGACTCGGTGGTCAGGACCATGGCGGCGACGGAGGAAGCGTTCTCAATCGCGGCGCGGGTGACCTTGGCGGGGTCCATGATGCCCTTTTCGAGCAGGTGGCAGAACTCGCCGACTTCGGCGTCGTATCCCCAGTCGCCTTCGCTCTTGAGGCTCTCGGAGAGGATAACCTCGCCGGAGACGCCGGTGTTCTCGGAGATGAGCTTGATGGGGCGCTGCAGAGCCTCGCTGAGAATCGCGGCGCCGGTGGCCTCGTCGCCGGAGAGTCCGAGGCCCTCAAGCGCGGTGCTGGCGCGCAGAACTGCCAGTCCGCCACCGGGAACAATGCCTTCCTCGACGGCGGCGCGGGTCGCGGACAGCGCGTCCTCGACGCGGTTCTTCTTCTCTTTGAGTTCGACCTCGGTGGCAGCGCCGACCTTGATTATGGCAACGCCGCCGGAGAGCTTGGCCAGGCGTTCCTGGAGCTTTTCGCGGTCGAAGTCGGAGGTGGTCTCGTCAACCTGGGCCTTGATCTGGTTGATGCGGCCCTGGATGTTGTCCTCGGTGCCGGAGCCGTCCACGAAGGTCGTCTCTTCCTTGGAGGCGACGATGCGGCGGGCGCGGCCAAGGTCCTCGACGGTTACGGAGTCGAGCTTGCGTCCTACCTCTTCACTGATGACCTGGCCGCCGGTAAGGATGGCCATATCTTCGAGCATAGCCTTGCGGCGGTCGCCGAAGCCGGGGGCCTTGATGGCGACGCAGTTGAGGGTGCCGCGCAGCTTGTTGACGACGAGAGTTGCGAGGGCTTCGCCCTCGATGTCCTCGGCAACGATAACGACGTTCTTGCCGACCTGGAGAATCTTCTCGAGGGCGGGCAGGACGTCTGAGACGGCGGAGATCTTCTTGTCGGTGATCAGGATGTAGGGGTCGTCAATGGAGGCTTCCATGCGGTCCTGGTCGGTGATGAAGTAAGGGGAGATGTAGCCGCGGTCTATCTGCATACCTTCCACGAACTCCTGCTCGTAGGACAGACCCTTGGACTCTTCGACGGTGATAACGCCGTCCTTGCCGACCTTTTCCATGACGTCGGCGATGAGTTCGCCCATTTCTTCGTCGTGGGCGGAGAGAGAGGCGACCTGCGCGATCTGCATCCGGCCTTCGACGGGGGTGGACATCTCTTCGACGGCGTCGCGCATGGCGACAACGCCGCGCTCAATGCCGCGCTTGAGGGCCATGGGATTGGCTCCGGCGGCTATGTTCTTGAATCCTTCGTGGATGATGGCCTGGGCAAGGACGGTGGCGGTGGTAGTGCCGTCGCCGGCGACGTCGTTGGTCTTGCTCGCGGCTTCCTTGAGAAGCTGGGCGCCCATATTCTCGAAGGGGTCTTCGAGTTCGATTTCCTTGGCGATGGTGACGCCGTCGGAGCATACCTGGGGCGGGCCGAACTTCTTGTCCAATACAACATTGCGGCCACGTGGGCCAAGCGTTACGCCAACGGTGTCGGCCATAACGTCTATGCCGCGCTTCATCGCGGCTCTTGCTTCCTCACTGAACTGAAGCTGTTTCGCTGGCATTTCTGGTTCAGTCCTCCTTCTTAATCTAATACTTGGGGTATGGGATGATAGCTGGGGTTACTTCTTGAAGAGGATGTCGTCTTCTCGCAGAACGAGGTACTCGACGCTGCCGTCGCTGTACTCGGTGCCGGCGTACTTGGAGTAGATGACCACGTCGCCAACCGCGACTTCCATGGGGATGCGGGCGCTGCCGTCGTCGGAGAGTCGTCCGGGGCCCACGGCCACTACGACACCTTCCTGGGGCTTCTCTTTGGCGGTGTCGGGAATGTAGATCCCGCCCGCGCTCACCTGCTCTTCGCCCTCCTGGGGCTCGACAACCACGCGGTTGCCAAGGGGCTTGAACATTACTTTCGTTTCAGTCGCCATTCTTGCTGGAACCTCCTTGTTTTAGAGTGTCTTGACTGCCTGATTTTGATGTTAGCAGTCCATGTACAAGACTGCTAATTCAGATGATAGCGAAAGCATTTTCGGAGTGTCAACAGAAGTCCGCGAGGGGGAAGCATCACAAAAGTGGCGCGCGGCGGCACATTCGGTTCTATCCACGAAGCGGCACGAAGATATTGGGCACTGGCATACTACGCTGGACACGCACCAGAAATTTGACGCTTCCCTGCGAGGGGACATGGCTGTTTGGAGCGGGCGGTCAGCGGGTCGGACGGAAAAGGAGGAGAGCATATATGCCGGTTTATATTAGTCCAGGTGGGGTCCAGGTGAGGTTCAGGTGACCTTTCAGGTGGGTTTTGACCTGGAAATCGGCGAATTTAGCTATGAATTCACCTGTTTTTGACTCCAAATATTTTTCGTGGACTAATTTTGTCGCGATTGATAAATTCCAACTTATGCATTGAGACGCTTGTTCTCAGGAGGATATTGTAGCATAGGGTTGATCCGATGTGTAGTATGTGTGGAAACTAGGTAAGCGTCACAAAAGTGGTGGGCATGAGTATATCCACGAAGGACACGAAGATACACAAAGGATCAGACAGCCAGCGATACACACTGATACGGCTGCTTACCGACCAGATATTTGATGCTTCCTGGAACCAGCAGCCCGATACGGAGGTGGGAAGAGAATGGGAAAGCCGGAGTTCGTTGACGCCCATGTACATTTCTATGATATGCAGCACCCGGAGCTGTACTACGCTCACTGGCAGCCGGACGTGGTTCACCCGTCGCTGGGGACGCTGCCCAGAAAGCTGGCGGAGCGGAACTGGCTGGCGGAGGATTTCATCGAGCTGACACGGGACTCAAACGTGACGAAGGCGGTTCACGTACAGGCGGCGATAGGGTCGGCGGACCCGGTCAAGGAGACGGAGTGGCTGCAGGAGGCGGCGGACAGGACGGGCTTTCCGCAGGCCATCGTAGCTTATGCTGACTTGCGCGACCCGGATGTGGAGGCGACGCTGGAACGTCACTGCGAATATCCCAATATGCGGGGAATCCGGGACTTTTCTTATGGGGACTATCTGGTGGAGCCGGACTTTCACAGGGGCTATGCGCTGCTGGAAAAGCATGGGCTGGTAGCGAGCATAGCGGCGCAGTGGCAGGATATGGAGAAGTTGGCTGCGCTTGCGGCGAAGTTTCCCAACATCCCGATAGTGATAGACCATGCCGGAGTACCATCCGAGCGAACGCCAGAATACTTCAAGCACTGGAAGAGGGGAATGCGGACCGCCGCTGCCGCGGAGAACGTCATCTGTAAGATCTCAGGTCTGGGGATGGGGGACAATGAGTGGACTATGGACAGCATCCGTCCCTACGTTCTTCACTGCATAGAGACTTTCGGGGTGGAGCGCAGCCTGTTCGCGACGAACTGGCCGGTGGACAGCCTGTTCAGCGACTATGACGCGATAGTGAGCGCGTATGACGAGATAACGGCGGACTTCAGCGAGGTGGAGCGGCGGGCGCTGTTTTCAGGGAACGCGGAGGGGATTTATGGGATATAGGGTGTGGGGATTGTCTAAGGGCAACGTGAAAGGTAAGGGGCGATGAGTACGTACAGGTTTGAGGTTGTGATCGAAGAGGATGAGTTCGAGGATGGCGGGGAAGCGTATCACGCATATTGTCCAGCTTTGCCCGGATGCCATACATGGGGGCATACTTACGAGGATGCCGAGGCGAATGTGAGGGAGGCGGTGTTGCTGTATGTGGAGGACCTTCAAGAGTTTATCTATTCGGGGTCGTCAAATGAACCCGCCACATGCTTTATCAGGGCTTGATAAGTCAATATCCCACCCTTTGAATTCAATAGTTCTTGGAATATGCCCATTAGTTGTTTAGCCGTAGCGCTTGCTATCGCACTTCTGTCGAAATATATTTCAGTATCATTGTTTTCCTCTAACTCTGCTTGAATGTCCTCCCAAATTTTCTCGGCTTCTTCACCCGTACGATATTTTGTATCTTGACTATGATTTAAGTACGAGATGCAATGTGCAAGTACCTGAAAGTGGAATTCCTTTGCTATCTCAGGTTCAACCCCGTACTGTATTATACCGTTTCAGTCTGAAGTCAGCATGAAGGGACTAGTGGAAGTCTGATACTTGGTCTATGCTGAGTCCAACACGGTGTTGGAGGGCAGAAGGATGATCGGACGACCGCTCAGGATAGACTGGCATGAGAGCGACACCCCAGAGAGACTGAAAGAAGCCTACCAGTCTCAGTCAGACATCAACATTCGTACACGGGTACACCTGCTGTGGCTGGTACGCAGCGGCTGGCAGATCAAAGCGGCGTCAGAAGCCGTTGGCGCTCATTACCGCAGCGCCCAGAGATGGATTGAGTGGTACAGGGACGGAGGTCTTGATGAGGTTGTGTCCAGGAAGATGGGAGGAGTGGGTCAGCCCAGGTTTCTGAGCGATGATCAGGAGAACAGGCTGGTCGAGGAGGTTGGAAGCGGACGGTTCAGGACTGCCGGAGAGATAGCTGTCTGGGTGGAGTCTGAGTACGGAGTCAGGTTCAGAGGGAACAGCATATACAGCGTACTTGAACGTCTGGGGTGTTCACCGAAGGTTCCGAGGAGTCGGCATGAGAAGGTTGACATAGAAGCGCAGCGGTCATGGAAAAAGGGGGACTTGGTCGTTCGCTGAGGAAGGCGGGGGTAAAGCCCAAGACTCTGATTGGGTTCGCCGACGAGATGCGAGTGGGCCTCCGGGGTATGGTTCGCAGGGTGTGGGGAGTGCGCGGGCTGAAGGTGGTTCAGAGACTTCAGTTGGTGTACGAGTACAAGTATCTGTTCCTGGTGGTGGACTATGCTCGCGGGAAGTTGGAGTGGACGTGGATGGACTCTATGAGTTCGGCGATGGTGTTTCGCGCGGTGTTGTCAGTGAAGCGACATACCGATGTGAGAGCGTTGGTGTGGGACGGAGCGGGAAGCCATAGAAGCGAGTTGGTCAGAAGCGTAGAGGGAGTGAGGACGATACTTCAGCCAGCGTACAGTCCTGAACTGAATCCCGCTGAGCGGGTATTCGAGGAGGTACGCAGGTGGGTGGAAGGCACGGTGTATGGGAGTCTTGAGGAGAAGGTGGCTGCTGTGGACAAGTGTTTGGGCAGACTGGAGTCGGACCCTGAGCGTGTGAAGTCACTGGTGAGTTGGAAGTGGATCAGACGAAACGTTCAGGAACTATCTGAAGACTATGCGGCTTCATCAAAATGAAATGGTATTAGAGATGCTATGGCTTCATCTCGCTCGTCGTCCAGGTATGAGAGACTATTCTGTAATGCGATAAATGCGCTGTCATCAAGGTGTGCTCCAGCAGCCGTAGTATCCCTACCACTTAGATGAGTTGCCATTTCTATGGAATCTTCTAAAGAATCCATAATGCTATCTGCTTGGGGTTCGTACATCATAGCCGCAATAGATTCAACCAGTTCATCGGCTATGTTGGGATATTCTGATAAGGCTCGAAAGATTTGAGCAATTCTGATGACGTTATTCTTGGAGTCTATCTGCACGGATCATCTCCTCTAAAAGATTGATGTATCTTGCCTTTATACGACGCTTGTCGGGTTATCATGAGTAATTCTGAAGCTGTTTAACATCTCTCGTATTGGATACCAGTTGAGTTGTGTAGGATTTGCCCTATATAGTATATCACCCCGGACAACTACAATGTCACTTCCGTTTTTGTAGATATGTGTTAGAACTTCGTCTGTCATAATGCCCTGAGAGGATCTTCGGTTATGATGTATCTCTGAGTATTCTTGTTTTGTTAGGAAGTCATAGATTTGTTTGTATTCATAGATAGTGAGATTATTCGATAAGACATCCTGTACGTAGAGATTACAATAATCCGCTATTGTCGTATATGTTGGGAAAGTCAATGTAGATACGTCGAAGTATGCAGTTTGTCCGTCCGCGGCTGTCCCTGCAAATGTAACCGTGCGAGCATTCTCGATCTGTTCCCATCCTGGTGGGACATATACTGACCATATACCTAATGGGTCGGAGTAAAGCATCCATTCGTTTGGATCTTCAACGGTCTTGACTACTTCAACCCGGTTGTTCTTTATGGTTACTTTGAATCGTCTCTTATATTCGTCCACTCCAACGGCAAATCCCATGCTTTGAAGGGGACGCCCTAGTTCGTTGTAATTTGCTACCCAAGTATTTATTCCAATGACTTCACCCTTTTCATTGAGTAATGGGCCGCCGCTGTTGCCCGGGTTTATGGCTGCATCAGTTTGGATATGCTCTATTCCGTTAGCGAGTTTTGTAGAGGACACTATTCCACGAGTGACGGTGAATGATGACGCTCCATGTAAAGGCACTTGCGGAAAGCCAGCGGCTATGACATTTTCACCAGTTCGAACTTTTGAGGAATTTCCAAGAGGGATGGATCCCGAAATAACATTGTCGTCTATATCCACTATCGCCAGGTCAGCCATTGTGTCCTTGCTGATGACGTATCCGTAGTAATCCCGATTGTTCAATTGAACTGTGACGGTTGTGTAGGGGCCAACGACGTGGGCGTTGGTGAGAACTAATCCGTGGTAGTGGTCTATGACGAATCCAGAGCCTGTGCCTTTATCGGGACAGATGATTTGCGCTACATATGGCTGTATGCGAGCTATGGTGTCGGCGAGTGTCAATGCGGATTTTCCTTTTGTGCACTGCCTGGGCGGTGAATCAGCTTGGTGTCGCGGCCAGGGGTTTCTTCTTGGAGTTGCGGGCGGCGCGCGTGTCTTCCTCGTACAATTGGGCTACTGTGTGCGGGGCCGTATATATCATCAAGTCAATCGCTATCATGCAGTGAATCATCTCGTTCAGATAATCGGGCAGTTCTTCCTCTGAGGTGTACACTCTCAACTCGCCCTTGCCAATGAGTTCCACGCTGAACGAACGCAGTAGTCCGTCCAGCGTTCGTCGTCGGGTCTCGGTGTCTATGTCGAAGCCCGAGAATCTCAGGTCTCCGATGGTCTCTCCGTAGTCTGAGATCATCAGACCAGATTCCGTCTTCTCGACAAAGACCTGAAAGTGCGTGCGACGTCTGTTCATAAAGGGTAGTTCGATCCTCCAAACGTTGTTGTGACAATCCGTTTTAGAGTAGTCGCTCAACCAGTTGGCGTATCGCTGTATTACCTGTTTACCGTCCAGATTGCTCATATCAGAAATCTCCTATTACACTCGGAGTCTCAATGAGATTACAGTATTTCAGGAATTCTCTCCAAGTCACACTTATGTTATCAAGGGCTGTGAATTCGGGTGGGGGAGGAAATGCCCAGGGTTTAGCTTCTCCCTCCACATATATCTGGATATGTGGGGTTGGGATAGCCTGTCCCGCATATTCAGATAGACGCCTGTTTGGAGCGTCAGTGGGATTATTGTGGGCAGGGCCTCCTGTCTCGAGGCGAATCAGAACTTGGCGTTCATAACGTAACTGCAACTTCCAGTTGCCGAGGGACGATTCTCTTTCACGCCCCTGTCTAATATCTAACAGGAAGGACTCCCGCCCATCAACTGAAACGAGCGGGATCGTTATCTCAGCGTCCGGTCCTGGAAGATGCACGAAGGCGTTCGCATCCTCGAATAGTTTCTCTACCGCGATGAGTTGTTCGGCTTCGGCCTGCGTGAGCATTGTACGATTATAGTATCATACGATGGGGCATCGCCTTCTGTAGCTGGGCGATGAATCAGCTTGGGGTGGCGGCCAGGGGGTTGTTCTTGGAGTCGCGGGCGGCGCGGGAGTCTTCTTCGGCGAGGCGGACGACTTTCGCGGGGGATGTGGAGTATATCATACGGTCGACGGCCAGCATACATAGCGCCAGTTCGTTCAGGCGATGCGGCAGGTTATCCTCGGATGCGAGTGTCCGCAATTCGTCCTTGCCCTCCAGTCTAACGCTGAACGAATGCAATATACGGTTCAGCATCTCTCGCCTGGCGTTTGTGTCTATGTCGAGGCCGCAGAATCTCAGGTCGCCGATTGTCTCGCCATAGTCTGAGATTATCAGGCCAGAGTCCGTCCTTTTGACAAAAACCTGGAGATAAGTCCCGAGTCTGTTCAGAAAAGGCAGGGTTATCTCACAGACGCCGCTGTCGTAGGAATTCGTACTGAACTCTCCGCACAACCAGTCAGTGTATTGCTGAACTATCTGTTCGCCGTTTGGTTTGTCCATATCAGATGCCTCCCGGTTTCTCAGCTTGTGACGGCTATACTCTCTCGTAGGGAAGGTTCGAGCAGGCGGGCGGTGGTCTTATCTGAGTCACTCCGTATTTCCAGGAAGCGGCTCACAGGTTCAGACGAGAGGACTTTCATCAGGCTATCTTCTATTTCGGCAATCTCGAGCCTCGCTCCTGAACCCAGATGATGCAGGAAGTTGAAAATGGTCAGGCCAACGGGAGTGTCGCCCTCCGGGTCCATTCTGAGAAGAATCTGGTCTGAGAGTTGGTAGCCGGTGGCGGGTTTGGAATTACCGAAGGCAACGTAGAGGGTGTCGCCTTCGGCATCGTAGGTTATATGAACCGAATTCAACACGGTATTGCCCTCCGTCGCATGACCTGGTAGGCGGTCAGTATGAAGTTGTTCTCGCTTCCGTCTCTATTGTATCCGAACCTTACTATCACTATCACCGTTGTATTTCCAAGAGGCAGGTCAAAGTAATCTTGATTGTAGAGATAAACGTGTGGCCTGACTGAATCTTGAAATCTGCTACCCCTGCGAATTGTATCCAATATGTGACTTCTGTAATCCTGCATCTCTGGGTGTCTATCGCAAATGTGTTGCCAGCGCTCCCCGGTTAGGTATATCCGACGACCTAGCCGATCTTGAACGCTGGCAAACCCGCTATTGTCCTGACTGCATGTCATACTTGAATGATTACTCTATTCAGCGCAAATGCGCTACGGCCTGATGTTGGAGACACCGCCGTCTATTACCAGTTCGGAGCCAGTTACGAATGAGGACTCGTCGGAGGCGAGGTAGAGAGCACCGTAGGCTACGTCCTCGGGCTGGCCGAGCCTGCCGATGGGTATCTCGCCGACGCGGGTCTCGGGTCGGATGGAGTTGGTGGCGGCGCGTATCATGTCGGTGTCAATCGGACCCGGATGGATGGAGTTGCATCTGATGCCCTCGCCAGCGAAACGCCCGGCGGTTGACTTGGTGAATACGCGCACCGCACCCTTGGAGGCGCTGTAGGCGGGAGACGCCAGCGGCCTGCCCAGGATGCCCGCTATCGAGGAGATGTTGACTATGGAACCGCCGCCCGCTCTTTGCATGGCGGGAATAGCGTACTTCACGCCGAGGAATACGCCCTTGGCGTTGACGTCCATCATCGTGTCCCAGTCTTCAGAGGACACGTCCATGTCTGAGTGGCGCATGGAGATGCCGGCGTTATTCACGAGGATGTCCAGCTTGCCGTACTTACTCTCGGCGAGTTCGACGGCTCGCTGCCAGTCGTCTTCGCTGGTTACGTCGAGGTGGACGTACTCCACGTCTCCGCCCAGTTCCGAGACTTTGGCCTCCACTTTTCTGCCGTCGTCGTCCTGAACGTCGCCGAAGATGACCTTCGCTCCTTCCATTGCGAAGAGTTCGGTCTCGACCGCGCCCTGTCCTCTCGCGCCGCCGCTTATGATCGCTACCTTGCCGTCCAGCCTGCCCATGTCTTCCTCCTTGTGGAATGAGTGTTTCTATAATTCTTCCCGCATTATAGACTGAACCCGTCGGCTTGGGGTGGTACACTGTAGGAGGATTCGCATAGACACGCCGAAGCGAGCGGGAGGTTCGATCATGGTCACCAGTACGAAACCGGCGGTCAAGCTGACATACGAAGACTACCGCAAGACGCCGGAGGACGAGCGCTATGAGCTAATCGAAGGAGAACTGATAATGGCCGCCGCCCCGAATATGGCTCACCAAAGGTCTCAGAGAAAGTTGGGCTGGCGTATGGCCAGTATCGTAGAGACTGAAGAACTGGGAGAAGTGTTCTTCTCGCCGTGCGACGTCGTGCTGTCCGAACACACTACGTTGCAGCCGGACCTCATCTTCGTCTCAAAGGAAAACGAGGCTGTCTTGACGGACGCGAACATACAGGGCGCGCCGGACCTTGTGGTGGAGATCATCTCGCCGTCTTCTACCGGGCGCGACTGGGTTACCAAGCGGGACCTGTACGCCAGGCACGGGGTCAAGGAATACTGGCTGATAGATCCTATCAACCGGACTCTGTGGGTGATGCGCCTTAGAGACGGATACCTGGAGCTTTCTGACACGCTTTATGAAGGCGACACGCTGACCGCCTCCACAATCGAGGGATTCAGCGTAAGTATCAGCGACATATTCTAAAGCCGGACTCTCTGCATGACTTAATGAGAACACGAGCCTAACGCTGCATCCAGATGATTTTGACATATTCAGACTGCCCTATCCCCTGGATTCCCGCCTTCGCGGGAATAACGGTTAGTAAGGCATATTCATATGGTTGCGGCGCTAGAGTGGACGTGAGCAGTTCCAGGATGCGGGCGCGATTCTGTAATTCAATCCAAGCTAAGTGGGGACGGTGATGAATGACTGAACGAGAGTTTCTGTGCGTCGCGCATCGAGGCGCGTCTTCGTATGCGCCTGAGAATACGTTCGCGGCGTTCAACAAGGCGCTGGAGCTTGGAGCCAGTCACGTGGAGTTGGATGTCCACTTCTCGCGGGACGGGCATATCGTGGTGATTCATGATGATACGCTTGATCGCACGACGGACGGCTCCGGCGCGGTGGCGGATAAGACGCTTGTGGAATTGAGGAGTCTGGACGCCGGGTCGTGGTTTGGGCCCGCATATTCGGGTGAGCGCATAAGGACGCTTGCCGAGATATTCGAGCAGTACAAGGGCAGGCTCTACTTTCATGTAGAGATCAAGGCGCGCGCCGAAGGCTTGGCGAGTCGGACGGCGGACATGGTGAGGGCTCATGGAATGACGAAAGATGTAACGTTCACGTCCTTCTGGAAACCGTGGCTGGAAGAAACCAAGATGTACGCTCCTGAACTCACGACGGGATGGCTTGTCCCGCTAGGGCGAGACAGTTTCTGGGACGACTCGATCATCGAACAGGCGCTGGAACTGGGGCTCGACCAGGTATGTCCACGCGCCGACGTCACAACGCCGGAACTGGTAAGAAAGCTGCATCAAAAGGGCTTCGTGGTTCGGTGTCAGGGAGTTTACAGCGAAGAGCTGATGCGTCATGTCGTGGACTGCGGCGCGGACGGTATGACGGTTAACTTCCCGGACAAGCTGATAGAGCATCTAGCGGACCGGCGGTAGGACGTGGTCTGGATACAGGGTCTTCTGATTATCCTGTTTGGCATAAAGGCAGTACAGCGTCCGGCTAGTTTTGCCATGTAGCAAGCCTACCGCCGCACCTGGAATCCCGCCTTCGCGGGAATGACTGAATTGTAGTTGAGGTTTCACCCCCATCCTAGCCTTCCCCCGTCGAGGAGGAAGGGATTTTCAACACACAAATGACGAGAAGAAAACGAAAAGGCCCTGGGTCTGGCGAACGCTTGAATTGACACCCTATGACTCTAAATCTACAATCCGCGCTGCGAGGACCCCATTATGAGGAGTGAATCATGAGTGCCCCGGTATTGAGCACAAGGCTATGCGACATCCTGGAAGTTGAATATCCTATCTGCCTCGCGGGTATGGGAGGCAGATGGACTCCGCCGGAATTGGTGGCAGCCGTGTCCGAAGCGGGCGGTCTTGGCGTAATGGGTGGTACAGGTATGGAGGTAGAGGCGCTGCGCGGTCGGATTCGAAGAGTCCGGGAGTTGACAGACAAGCCGTTCGGTGTTGACCTGCTGCTGCCGGTGGTTACGGGAAGCGTGGACACGAGCGGCGGCGGCGGACAGCCGGAGTCGCAGTTCGATGCGGTGCGGAGGCAGTATCCGAGGCACGCGGCGTTCGTGGATACATTGATAGAGGAATTTGGACTGGAGAGGGCCGATCCGCCCGAACCGGGCGAAACCGGGCTTGCATTGGCGCGCAAGCAGGTGGAGATGATCCTGGAGGAGGATGTGGCGGTATTCGCGGCGGCGCTAGGGGATCCGGCATGGGTTGTTCCCATGGCGAGGGAGAAGGGCGTGAAGGTGATGGGGCTGGTCGGGAGTGTACGCAACGCGCACAGGCAGGTCGCGGCGGGTGTGGACATCATAGTAGCGCAGGGCACCGAAGCGGGAGGACATACCGGACGGATAGCGACCATGCCGCTGGTGCCCCAGGTGGTGGACGCGGTCGCTCCGCTGCCGGTGGTCGCGGCGGGCGGCATCGCTAATGGGCGGGGAATCGCCGCCTCGCTGGCGCTGGGAGCGGAAGGGGCGTGGATGGGCACGGCTTTCCTGGCTGCCAAGGAGTGCGGCATCTACGACGCCCAGCAGGAGACGATAATCCGAGGCAGGTCGGAGGACTTCATCATATCTCGATCCTACACGGGTAAGACGGCGCGGCAGTACCAGGGTCCGATTGTGCAGGCTTGGGAGAACTCGGGGCTGGACACGCTGCCGATGCCGCTTCAGGGCATATTGATGTCCGGTTTCAATGCCGCGGCGGAGCGTTCCAAGCGGTACGACCTGGTATTCAATCCGGCAGGACAGGGAGCGGGCATGGTGAACGAGGCGAGGCCGGCCGCGGATATAATGACCGATCTGGTCAGCGAGACGGTGTCCGTGCTTGAAGGGATGAGGGAGCGGGTGTCGGTGGGCGCGTAGCGCGGTCTCCGGTCGCCTACTCTTGCTGGCGGCGCATCCTCTCTTCCAGTTCCCGTAGGCGAGCCTCGGCTTGCTCACGAGCGGCGCGTTCGTCTGCAAGGGCTTCTTCGGCCCGTCGCCTCTCGGCCTCGGCTTGCTCAAGCGCCATGTTCACCCCGGCGAAGCTCAGAATGTACTCTCCGGTCTCGACATTCTGCAATAGCAGCAGCGTGGGATTGTAGTCTAACTCGAATACCCGCATGAGTTTCGGCTGGACTCTCAGCAACTCCTCGCGTCTGGACTTTTCCACGGCGCACAGATTCACTCCCAACTCCTCGCTGTATCCGCTTATCACACCATGCTCGTTCGGAGTTATGTCTATCGCTTCGTACTCTCCGTCAACCAACTTGAATCCCGTAAGCGCCTGTCCGTAAAGATCGCCGCCCGTCGGGTCGAACATCCAATACTCATCTATGCCCATATCGGCGTAGATGCCAGGCTTTTCGCGCAGGTCGTTCTCGTATGTGGACTCTGAAGCCACCTCCAGAACGAACTCCGGCGGCTTGCCCACCTCCCACAGGTTGTAGCCGGTCTGGTTATAGATGGCTGGCGCGTTCACGTTGCGAGAGCGGCACAGGTCCGGGGCCGCGCCATCGCGGAGGTCGTTCGGATTGTTGCGAATGGGAATGTTGGATTCTATGAAGACAGATTGAGCGTCTTCGCCCATGAGGGAGTGAACGGCAATCGTGATGTATAGGATAGGTCGCGCTTGCATCATTTCGAGAGGGGCTCGCTCTCCGAGCAGAATGTACATACTCGGGTCTTCATAGCGGTAGGTATAGCGTGGCTTCTGAACTGTCGCGATGGGTGTGGATGCCATGTCATGTTCCCCGCAGACGCGCTGGCGAGTAGGCTGAGCGCGAGTTAGATAAATCTATGATAGCCCCGGCGCGCGAGTCGGACAAGCCCGCTGCGAGCCCCGCTTCGAGTTTAGCCGCCAAGGATGGAGCCGATGAAGTCGGGGTAGCCGCGTATGAAGTCGGCGGCGCTGGAGGCGCGACGGCCCTCTATCTGAACGCTCAGAAGGCGTAGAGCGCCCTGTCCTGTGGCTGCCGCGACTTGGGAGTTGTTTATGACGACGATTTTGCCGGGCGGATTGTCGCGCGCAGTGTCCAGGGGGTCGGCTTCCAATATCTTGAGCGTCCTGCCGTCCCAGGTGGTGAAGGTTCCGGGCCAGGGGGTGAATGCCCTGACTTGGCGAGCCAGGGATACGGCGGGCTGATTCCAGTCAATGCGTCCGTCGGCGCGTTGGAGACGCCTGGTGATGGTGGCGTTCGCGTCGTCCTGCGGGGTCGGCGAGATATGGCCCGCGCTCCACTGGTCGAGTGTGTCGACCAGAAGATTAGCTCCCATGTCGAAGAGCCTGACGGTCAGCATGTCGCAGGTCTCGTTCGCGCCGATTGGGGTTTCGCGCTGGGCGAGGATGGGGCCGGTGTCCATGCCTTCATCCAGGAGCATTATGGTTACTCCCGTTGTGTCGTCACCGTTCAGAATTGCCGTGGCGACAGGTGAGGGGCCGCGATGTCTGGGTAGGAGGGACGGGTGGATATTCAGGCATCCGAGACGGGGAACCGCAAGCGTGTCGTCAGGCAGGAATAGTCCGTATGCGGCTACTACTATGGCGTCGGGCGCCAGTTCCTCTATGCGGCGTCTGGCTTCCGTGTCTTCTCTCAGAGACGCGGGCTGGAATACAGGAAGTCCTCGTTGCTGCGCGAACTCCTTGACGGGCGGCGCCGCGAGCCTTCGTCCCCGACCGGAGCGTCGGTCGGGCTGAGTAAAAACGCCAATGATGTCGTGGCTCGCGTTCATAAGCGCGCTGAGGGCCGGGACCGCAAATTGGGGTGTGCCCATGAAGATGATGCGTAGGGAGTTTTCTGTCATCGGCAAACCGATCCGGTTCCTGAGAAGCCGTCGAATGTCACTTTGTCGCCTATTTCTATACCGTGGTGGTCCGCCAGTCCAGCGTTTATTTCCAGATTGTACAGTACGTCCGTGTCGGGACTGTAACGGGGCAGGTCGCCCGGAGTCTGACCTTCGGACGGGCGTGGAACGTTTCTGTGGATGTCAAGTACGGTGCAATCCTCGCCAATCCATACGAAATCAAGGTCGAAGTGCATGTTGTACATCCAGAATGTGGGAGTCCGAGCATCCTCAAAGACGAAGAGCATCCCGGTGGTTAAAGGCAGGCTGTCGCGGTCGGACAGCCCCTGTGTTCTGGATTCGGGAGTGTATGCGATTTCGAGATCGAAGACGACGTCTCCGATGGTGATGGCCGGTGTATTTCCATCGGGATCGAATGCTATGAAGGGTTCGGGCGTCGGACTTGAAGCAGGCGTGGGTGTGGAGGTTGGCTGAGGGGTGGAGGTCGGATTCGGAGTGTACGTTGGAAGTGGCGTAGGCGTTGATGACGGCTGAGCAGTGAGTGTCGGCGTTGCCGCCGGTTCAGGAGTTTGGGTGGGCTCGAGCGTGGAAATCGGACGTGTTGTTAACGCTGGGACAGCAGTCATGGCTGGGGTGGGAGTGTCGGTTGGCGCGAGTGTGGGTGAAGGCCGCGGGGTCTGTGTTGCGGTGGCTTGAATGGTCGGAATCGCGATTGGTTCCGGCGTCTGCGTCGGAGTCGGCTGGGGCGCTTGTCCGTCGGAGCAGGCGAATAAGATCACCGTGATGGAGAGCAGCAGACCTATGGAGCTTACCCAGAAGTATCGGGGTTTTATCCAGGGAAGAAAACGGACTCGTGGTGAAGTGATACTGCTCAAGAGCAACTTCCGGTTAGGTCAGTTCGACCCATGTAGCGCCGTTGCCTCCTCGTTCCCTAGGCTCCGGTCCGAAGTTCCTGACGGTACGATGGTGTCGCAGGTGTTCGCGGACAACGTTTCGGAGCGCTCCCGTTCCGCGGCCATGTATCACTCTGAGCTTGGACAACCCGTCTCGCACCGCGTGGTCGAGGAAGTCGTCAAGTTTGATCTGCGCATCGTCAACACGCAGTCCACGCAGGTCGAGTTCGAGGCTGTCCAAAGACGGGGCGAGGTCGGCTTTCACACTTGGGATTTCAGGTTGATCGTCCTCGACTTGGGCCTCATCAATGCGGGACAGTCTGTGCAGGTCAACGTTCACGCGAACCCTACCGATGCCGACCTCCGCTTCCTCGCCGTTGTCGCTGATGCTCGTTATACTTCCCTGGAGGTTCATTCCCCGGACGAATACGGTATCTCCCGCCGCCAGAGGGCGGTCGGGGCGGGGTCGGCGACGTACTGGCGCGGGGGATGGCGGTTCAACCGCCGCCAAATCTCTTCTGATGCGTTCGATGCGGTCGCGTGTTGGGGCAGAGGCGACTCCGGCGGGTTCGGGGGCCGCCCACTTCAGGGAGGCCTCTGCGCCCTCGAGTCTGCGGTTGATTTGCCGGAACCGACCCATTATCGCCGCGCGAGCGGAGTCGAGCATATCGTCGCGGTGTCCGACGAGATATTCGACTTGCTCCTCGAGTTGACGGCGGAGCGAATCGGCTTCGGCTCTCATCCTCGATGTGTCTTCCAGATTGGTCTGAAGCTGATGCCGCTCTCGCTGGAGTTCATTGAGCCAGTCCTCGAAGAGCAGATGCTGTGGTTCCATCAGGTCTCGCGAGTCCTGGAGTATGTGCCCGGGCAGTCCGAGACGCTCTGCCACAGCCATGGCGTAGCTGCGACCCGGTACGCCTATGGTCATGCGATATGTGGGTTCGAGGGTGTGAGGGTCGAGCTGGAAGCTGGCGTTCATCATGTCTTCGGACGCTTCGGCAAAGGCAGCAACGTTCCTGTGGTGAGTGGTGACAATCGTGGCTGCCCCCTTGCGAGCGAGGTGCGCGACTATCGCCTTTGCCAGCGCGGAGCCCTCTTCGGGGTCTGTGCTCGTTCCGAGTTCGTCGAGAAGCACGAGTGAGCTTGTATCCGCGTGTCTGAGTATGTCAATCACACTGCGCATGTGCGAGCCGAAGGTTGACACCGAGTCCGCAATGCTCTGGCTGTCGCCGATGTCCGCGAAGACGCCCTCGAATATGGGCAGCGCGCTCCCCTCATCGGCGGGTATCTGTAACCCGGACTGGTGCATTAGCGCGGCGAGCCCGATGTTCTTCATCGCGACTGTCTTGCCGCCCGTGTTTGGACCTGTTATTACGAGAGCGGACCATCCGGGGCCGATTGATACGGTCAGCGGCACGGCTTCGGTTCCCAGCAGAGGATGGCTGATGTTCGCAAGGCGCAGACCCTCGCGGTCGCCGGCTATTTCGGGCCGGATAGCGTTGAGGCGTCGGGCGTACCTGGCGCGCGCGAGGGCGAAATCGAGCTTGGCGGTCATGCGGTTGGCCAAGCGGATGTCGTCAGCGACCACGCCGACGAGTGAGGAGAGGTCTCTCAAGACGCGAAGCACTTCTCGCTCTTCTTCCAGGGATAATTCCCGCCACTCGTTACACAGCTCGACGGTGGAGAACGGTTCTACGAAAACCGTGGCCCCGGTGTTCGAGGCGTCGTGGACAATGCCGGATATTCGGTGCCGCCGTTCGGCTTTGACAGGCACTACAAGCCGGTCTCCTCTGATGGCGATGATGGGGTCCTGGAGAGCGTCACGGACGTTCGAGGACTGAATGAAGCTCTGAAGCGATTCGTTAACCCGCTCGTATGCCTGCCGGACCTGGGACCTGAGAGCGCGAAGCGAGGGCGTAGCGGTGTCGGAGACCTCGCCGCGCCGCGTTATCTTGGAGCGTACCTGGCGCTGTATTTCCTGGAGGTCGGGGATAAGCTGCGCCAATTCGGACATCATGGGAGCGACTTCGTCCGCGCGCCGGATGGAGGACTTTGCCCGCCTGTGAACTTCGAGGGACTCGGCGACCGCGAGCAGTTCGTTTCCGGTCAGCACGCCGCCAAGCGCGGCCCGCGTTACAGCCTCAGACGTGTCGGTATCAGACTGGAGCGTCAGGTCTCCGATCTCTTCGAGGAGGGCCCTGGCGTCGGCAGTTTCCCGCTGGAGCGTTTCGACCTGCCCAGGGTCGAAGGAAGGCTGAATCTCAAGCGCGAGTTTACGAGCCTCGTAGAAAGTTGTGTGGTCGGCGAGGCGGAGGCGTATCTGGTCGAAGTCCAGCAGCCTGAGCGCCGACTCACGAAGGTCCTCGAGCGAACGCGCGTCGTCCGTCCGATGCGGGTCGGCTGGGTGGGCGCTGAGTTGAGTGGGGGATTGTTTGTCGTTCACTTCGAGGGTAATTGTAGCAGATGCAAACCAACCACTGAGGATGAAATATTAACGTGAGACTTGTAGATGCCTCTCGCCCTAGAACTCGCGCTTGAGGATATTCAGAGCACTCACGCAGTCGTAAATTGAATCCTCGACTTTAAGTAGGCTTATTGACGCTATCTGTTTTTGATCAATTCCTCCGGGTAAGCTCATGTCGTAAATCTCCCATTCATCGCCGTTGGTGAGGACTCCGAATCCTCGATCCATTTCAAATGCACGCGTATATCCGCCTAACTGAGCTAGATACCGTTTCCTCATGCCAGGGAACATCCCGCCATCTTCGTACTTGGCTGTCATCGCGCTATCATCAAAGGCAGCTAGTCCGGCCCCGCCAGCGAACAACTTAAACATCTCAGCGCGATCAGCCTCCTTTTCTCTCAATCTGTCCTGAAGGGCTTTTGCGTTCTCGGCATTCTTCTCTCCAAGACCCTTAGCTTCTATCAGTATGTAAGGCTTGGAACCCGAGTCATTGAATAGGGCGTAATCAACTATGCCTGTGCCATTGTTTCCAGGATCTACCTCATACTCCAGTCTGACCTGAGTCGGATCCTCTGTGTCCCAGCCAAGAGAGCGTAGAATCGGATCAATGAGCGCGTATTTCGTCCTTGTCTCGCGCTGCCCTCTGGATAGGTATTCCCAATGAGCCTGCGCCCTGTTCCTGAGATGCTTTATCACGTCGTGGGTATTCGAGTCCATGTCCCGCCTATGTTTGTATGAATCTCAGCAAAAGTTATCACGGGTAAAAGCGATAGGCAACATATTCTATCGGATAAGAGACTCTGGTTGCCGGATCATCTTGGTTGACGCGCCGCGCGCTCCCAAATAGAATCGGCTTGCTCGTGGGCGGTTCGCTTACAGGGCGTCTAAAGAACTTCAGGAGGTGAGAGACTGTGGCAGTTGTAGGATCGGGCGATTATCAATACGAGAGAGTGGACGAATGGCCGAATATGCCCAAGTACTGGGAGTTCGGCGCGGCATCAGACGGCGCGGTTAATTCAAAGGACGAGGTGCATATCTTCAGCCGGGGCTTGCATCCGCTGACAATCTGGGATACGGACGGCAATTTCATTAGTTCGTGGGGTGAGGGAACATTCTCGGCGAACCCGCACGGAATCTATATCGCCCCGAACGATAATGTCTGGCTGGTGGACCGCGACTACCATATCGCGACCGAGTACACACCCGGCGGCGAGGTCATTCGGACGCTGGGCGAGAAGCTGGCGCCGTCGCCATCGTTCCAGGGGCTGCCGTTCAACATGCCGTCAGGGTTGGCAATCGCACCGGACGGGTGCCTGTTCGTCTCGGACGGATACGGCGGGCATCGGGTTCATAAGTTCTCGCCGGAGGGTGAGCTAATCAAATCCTGGGGGAAGCAGGGAACGGGGCCCGGCGAGTTCGCGCTTGTTCACAATATCTGGGTGGACAGGAATAGCCGCGTTTACATCGCGGACCGCGAGAATAACAGGATGCAGCTCTTCGACGATGAGGGCAACTTCATCGAGGAGTGGACGGACATGACCGCTCCCGGCGACCTGTGGATACATGACGACATCATCTATGTGATCGAACAGGGCGGTGGAAACGGCGTGAGCATCTGGACGATGGACGGTGAACTGCTGACCCGGTGGCGCGGCACCGAGGGAGCTGGACTTGGCACGCTGATCGGCGGACATGGAATCTGCGTGGACTCGCAGGGCAGCATCTATGTGACCGAGATTGGCCAGGGCGAGAGAGTATCGAAGTTCGTGAGGGTTTAACCGGTAGGTTAAGTCCTTAAGGATCGGAGATTACGGGTCGAGCGAATTTGATTCGCTCGACCCGTATTCGTTTTGCCGGGACCGTGGGCCATTGACTGGCCGGCACTTCAGGAGAAATCCCGCTTCAGGCCGCAGCTTGGGGGGGAGCGGAGATGCTCTGGAGTGTCTTCAGTGCGTCCTGAACATGGCGCCTCATCCGAAACTCGTTATGAAAGGCTCCGCGGACTAAGCCATCTGCGTCTATGATGTAGGTGACCCTGGAAGTGCCGAGACCGAACCTGCGGCGTACATCGTAAAGACGGCACACTTCTCCCGAGTTGTCGCTCCCAAGTTCATAGGGGATTCCGATGGAATCACAGAAGTCCTTCAATCTAGCTACTTTGTCAGTGCTTATTCCAATGACGATAGCGTTATTTGCCAGTAACTCATCATGAGTTTCGCCGAAACTCCTGACCTCGATTGTTCATCCGTGAGTGAAAGCCCGAACAAAGAAGAAGAGGACGACGTTGCTTCCTCTATGATCCGAAAGCGTGAATTGCTCACCGGAGCCGAGAGTGATTGTGAAATCTGGTGCGTGAGAACCAATCTGTAACATCGAGTATCCAAGGCTCCTATATATTTGCGCGGTTGCTTGCGTAAGGGGCGCATCCCTTGCGTTCCGGCCTAGCCTGCATTCACTTAAGGGTACCGTGAGTGTGTGGCCAGGACAGTTGGGATTTTACACAAGTATTAGAAAAACGCCAATAGGGGAAGACAGTCCACCGAAAGCCGTCATACGCGCTGAGGCCGAGACGTCGCTCTCGCCACCGCGACGCAAAACACACCAAGCGCGCCCGCGCTCTTGAGTGCGCGCGCGGCGGACGCAGCCGTGGAGCCAGTGGTAACCAAGTCATCTATGAGAAGGACGACCATTCCGCTCAGGTCATGGTGAGAGATGAAACTGCCCTGAACATTTTCCCATCGCTGCTCTCTGGAGCGGGTGGACAGCTGGGAAGGAGCGTTGCGGACGCGGGCGAGACTGTCCACCAGGAGGGGAATGTCCAGACGCTCGGATAGGTTGGATGCTATCAGAGAGGCTTGGCTGTACCCGCGGCGGCGGATACGCGACGGGTGGCTCACGACCGGCACCATGCAGTCGAACTTGGAGGGAGATTCCTGGAGGAACCTGGCAAGAAGTTCCGCGAGTTCGGGGGCAAGCGCGCTTATTCCGCGATACTTCAGCATGGTAATGGCCTTGTGAATGGGGCTGGAGCGCAGGTATAGATAAGGCGCTTGAATGCCGTCTATTTCGGGTTCCCTGTCAAGGCACCAGCCACAGATTCCCTCGCTTCCGGGGGCAGCGCATATCTCGCAGAATGGCTCTTCCAGTCTCGGCATACTCCCGGCGCAGACGGCGCAGATAAATCCGCCCGGTACGCCGCAACCGAGACACCTTCGTGGAAAGAGAATGTCGAGGGCCGGAGTCCAAAGACTCGCGGCCCTGTTGAAGATCTCGTTCAATGGCAAGCGCGCTCTCTAGCCGACCAGCCAGTTGCTGAGGTCGTCGCGGTTCTTGTCGAGCCAGGTTATGTTGTTGGTCATTCGCTCCAAGACTTGGCGGATCGTGCGCTCGGCTGATGGGACGGGATGCGCATTGAAGAACTCCCTGACTTCCTCCCGTTTCTGCGCAGTGGTGAAGACGGAAGAGATGCTGACGAGGCGCATGATTGCGAACCCGCCCTCTCCGTAACGCCTGTCCAGTTCGTCCCAGTTGTCTTTCAGGAACTGCCAGGCGAGCTCGCGACCATGCGGGTTGGAGGCGGTGGCCATCATGACGCTGATCGTGTCCTGGCTGCGAACGTGGTCTTCATTCAGCGATCTGTCGAGCGTTTCCTGAATAAGGCCGGGTTCCGGGAAGCCTGCCAACGCTCTCAGGAAGCGCAACTTCTCTTCGTGCAGAGACGCGCTCTTTTCGAGGTCCCACATCGTGTCGTAGAGGTCGAGGTCGCCGCGCTGAGCGGACATGGCGAAAGTGGCGACGCGGAGGTCGGCTGGCAGGTTGGACGGGTCTTCGACGTAGGCGTCGAATCTGCGGCGCGCCTCGGAGAGGGTTTCATCGTCCTCGAAGTGGCCAAGTTGAGCCAGGGCCGTGGAGCGTAGGAGAGCCTGCCGATGTCCTTCATCGGGGCTGGCGTCCCAGCCAACGCGGTCACCAATGGGCTTGAAGACGCTGCGTCCGAACGCCTGGTACGCCGTGTGAAACTCTTCCTCGGACAGCAGGTTGTCGAGGGCGTTCAGCGCTGCAGCCAGATCGCCCACTACTGAGGCGTCGTTCTCGTTCGAGTATGCCTCGACCAGATTCAGGTAGGCGGAGGCGGGTATGCGGCCAGCCTTCGCGAGCGCGTAGGCGTCGGACTGGAGACCGAGCCTGTCCCTGGCGGGAAGCGTGAGGCTGGCGATTGGCGCTTTCAGTCGTTCGATTTCGTCGTCGGGGTATTGCACCCTGAAGAATCCGGACTGATCGGGATTTACCTTGATCCACTCGTCGTTGGAGCCGAAGGAGGTGGGTTGCAGGGCGAGGCCGGATTCGGCGGTATCCATGAGCGAGCGCACCGGCTCGGCGTTGGACGCGGTGCGGGCCGTGACCGGCACCTTCCAGATGGTGCCGTCCGGCTCGTCGTCCTCGCCTAGTATTTCGTCGTACAGGAAGCGGGACTGGGAGAGACCGACTTCGATGGACTCGCCGGAGCGATTGACGGTCGCCCCCAGGACGGGGTAGCCGGTCTGGGACGTCCAACTGTCCATGATCTCGGCTACGGGCTGTCCCGACGCTTCACTAAGCGCGTTCCAGAGGTCGCGGGTGCGGGCATTAGCGTACTGGTGTCTCTGAATGTAAATGCGAAGACCTTCCCGGAACGCTTCCTCGCCAAGATAGTGTTCCAGCATCCGCAGGACCGAACCGCCCTTGGAGTAGCTGATGGCGTCGAACAACTCGCCTATCTCGTCGGGATTGTTCACGGGCTGCTCGATGGGGTGTGAGTTGCGGAGGCCGTCCAGGTTCAGCGCTGAACTGGTGTCATGGGTGAGGAACTGGGTCCACATCTCCCATTCGGGGTGTAGGTAGTCAACGGCCTTGTCTCCCATCCAGGAGGCGAAACTCTCGTTCAGCCATAGGTCGTCCCACCACTCCATCGTGACCAGGTCTCCGAACCACTGATGCGCCATCTCGTGGGAGATTATAGCCGCGACTATCTCACGGGTACCGGCGGAGCTGTCCACCGGATCAACGAGCAATGCTACCTCGCGGTAGGTGATCGCCCCCCAGTTCTCCATCGCGCCAGCCGCAAAGTCTGGAATGGCAAGATGGTCGAGCTTGGAGAGCGGGTAGGGAACGCCGAAGTAGTCGTGGAAGTAGTCCAGGAGCGCCATAGAGGTTTCCAGGGCGTACTGACCCTTTTCCTCGTTGCCGCGAGTGGCCCAGACGCGCATGAGAACGCCGTCGCGCGTCCTGTCCTGAACACAGGCGAGGTCACCGACTATGAAGGCGAGCAGGTAAGTTGACATCACGGGCGTTTCGGCGTAATGGACTGTCTTCCTGCCGTCACCGGTATTGGTGACGGACACAGGCTCGGTGTTGGATATGGCCTCCAGTTCCTGCGGGACGACGAGGGTAATGTCGAAGGCAGCCTTGACCGCCGGCTCGTCCCAGCAGGGGAAGGCGCGTCGCGCGTCGGTGGACTCGAACTGTGTGGTCGCCATCCAGCGCTGGTTGCCGTCCACGTCGGTGTAGGAGGAGCGGTAGAAGCCGCGCAGCTTGTCGTTCAGTTCGCCGGTGAACTCTATGGAGAGTTCGGCTGATCCCAGTGGAATCGCGTCGGTAAAGTCGAAGGACACCATCTCTTTTTCTTCGTCGAAGGAGATGGACTCGGGGCTTCGTTCCGAGCCGTCGGGAAGTGTGAGCGTGGCGGATTGGATCGCTATCTCGGCGCTGTTCATGGTGACGGTGGAGGTGGGCTCATCAATCTCAATGGCGATGGTCTCGCTTCCGGTGAAGGTGAAGCTGTCGAGATCGGGTTCGAGTGTCAGGGTGTACAGTGTCGGTCTGACGTTCGTGGGAAGTTTCCACTCGTTGGAGGATGTCATTCTTGTTTCCTGTTGAATTGTCTGAATCAGGATTTACGAGATTTCAGGGTGTATAGGATGATATGGGGGCAACCACAAGGGCTTACCCCTACAATTACGAATGGCTGCATGAACCGACCGTTCAGGACGCGGTCCAGTTGGGGGCGCGCTTTTCGGAGAAGGCGCGGGGGCCTTCGATGCGGTCGGCGGAGGATATCTGCTTCTGCTGCTCGCTGTAGTTCCTGCTGAAGGCTATGTCGTAGGGCATGTCCGCGCCCTGGTAGGCCATCTGCTTGCTGGCGCGAACGGACAGGGGAGCGCACTCGAGTATTTCGTTCGCCCAGCGTTCGGCGGTGTCCATGAGGTCGGCTAGAGGCACGACTTCGTTCACGAGGCCGATCCGGTAGGCTTCCTGGGCGGATATGCGCCTGGCGGTCAGCATCATTCCCATCGCAATCTTGGTGGGCACGTGGCGAGGTAGTCGGAAGACGCCGCCAGCTCCGGCATAGAGACCGACACGCGGCTCAGGCAGACCCAGTTGGGCATGGTCGGCGGCGATGATGATGTCGCAGGCCATGGCGACTTCGAGTCCGCCGCCGAGCGCGTAACCATTGACCGCCGCTATGATGGGCTTCCAGCACTCGAAGTCCGAGGTAATTCCGCCGAAGGGCGCGCGATTTGAGCGTGCGCCGGGCTCGTCGCGGCGCTGGTCGCGCTCGGCGGTGTACCTGAGATCGTTGCCCGCGCTGAAGGCTCTCTCGCCCGCTCCGGTGATGATGGCGACCCAGGCGTCGGGGTCGTCGTTGAAGCGGGTGAAGGCGTCGTGCAGTTCGGAGTTGGCGGGCGGGTGGAGGGCGTTCAGCCGCTCGGGCCTATTGATGGTCACGTAGGTGATGCGGCCCTTCTGTTCGTAGGTCAGGAATTCGTAAGACATGGCGCACTTCCTCATTTTGTCTGAATCAGGATTTACAGGATATAGTTCGGTCGTCTTTCTATGAGCTGTTGGGCTGTTGAGAGTATAGCAAAATGCGGGTTTACCAGGCCTGATTCCACTTTTCACGATAGGCGATTTCTTCGACCGGGGCGCGGCGAGTTGGGCCGTAGCGAGCATTGTCGGCTGGGAAGCCTATGGGCAGCAGGGCAGCGGTCTCGACGTCTTCAGGGATGTCCAGCAGTTCCTTTATTTCGTCCTCGTAGCGCTTGTGCAGACTGGTGAGGCAGCTGCCAAGCCCGAGTCCTCTCGCCGCCAGGAGCAGGTTCTGGACTGCTGGAAAAATCGAGCCGCCGCGCCCCATAGTGGAGGGACTTCCGTCGTGTTCGATGCAGGCCATTATGAGAACAGGGGACTCGGCCATGTGGCGGGCGAGGTAGTCGGCGGAACGACGGACGTGGGACTGAATTGATGGAGGGTTCGGATTGTCCTTGCCGTAGGCGGCCTCCCAACCCTTTTCGTAGTAGTCGCCGATAACGTTCTTGGTTTCCTGATCGCGAATGACGAGGAATTTCCAGCCCTGGCTATTTCCGCCGCTGGGCGCCTTGGTGGCGGCTTCGATAAGTCTGTGCACCAGTTCGTCGGGAACCGGGTCGGGCTTGAAGTAGCGAATCGCCCGCTGTGAGTAGAGGGCGTCGAACAGGGTTATGTCTTCTGGCATTGGTCTCACCTCGATAGTGTTTCGACAAGTTTACGCGGAGAGGGCGTGGTGGGCAATGGTGAGATATGTCCGCCTCTCAGGCTGTGGTAGGGTAGGTATTTACCCTCACCCTAACCCTCTCCCAGAGGGAGAGGGGACTTTCTGCTGACATTTATAGCCGCTTTGCATATTTCCCTACCCATGTGAGGGATGTGGTCGGGGTGAGTGGTATGCTCGCGGGACCGGTCAATGATAGGTGGCAAATGTGAGATTGGACTTGCCCAACATGTACCCCCGCGCTGCAGTCGCCAAGAGCGAACAGACACGGGGGCAAGGCAGGTTGTCCAGAAGTTTATCGAAAGGGGACTATTGGTCCTCAGGCGAACTGAACATTCCTATGCGGTTGCCTGCGATGTCGTTGAAGATGGCGAGGGAGCCGAATCCGCCGGGGATGTCCATGGGCTGCATGAGGGCGGTTCCTCCGAGGCTCACGGCTTTGTCGAGGTAAGTCTGCAGGTCGTCAACCGCTACCGCGATGGAAGGGGCGTTCGGGGGCATTCCCTCAGTGTGTTCGAACATGCCACCGCCTATTCCCTCGCCTTCCTGCTGGATCAAGCGGTAGTTGGCTTCCTCTATGAAGTTTATCTTCCAACCGAACATCTTGGTGTAGAAGTTCTCGAGTGTCTTAACGTCAGGTCCGCCAACCTCGAAGTGAACGACGGGCGACGCGTCGCCTTTCGGGGGGAACTCCCCGTGCCCCCCGGTCGGCTGCGAGTAAAGGCCCATGAAGTTATTGGCGGTGTCAGTGAACATCGCGACCGACCCCACTTCGGGAGCGATCTCCATGGGAGGCATTGCGGTTGTTCCCCCGAGACCGGAGATTTTGTCGAGAGCGGCCTGCAGGTCATCAACCTGGATATAGACTGTAACGAAGTTAGGTGGCATATCTCCCTCGGTCTGGAATATGCCGCCCCCGATGCCGCCTTCGTTGGCCTGAACCACGCCGTAGAAGCCCATCTCTTCGCCCTGGGCTTCTACACTCCAGCCGAACAGGTCTCGGTAGTATTGCTGCAAGGCCGGCCCGTCCGGCCCGGCTATTTCAAAGTGTACTACTGGATTTCCCATTGCTTCTCCTTTTTGATGGAATTGTACGCCGTTTAGCGTTTGTATAGAACAAATATAGAACGAACTTAGGTTCGGTGTCAAGAGTAATTAGGACAAATTTTCCGCTTTCCCACAATGCGGATATGATTGTCGGCTGTTATAATCGCACCCTAGCTCAGGGAAGGGACAGGCGCGGCGCGTATGGTTTTGACCAAAATTGGGGATGTTCGGCGTCTGCCGCATCTGGCGGCGCTCAGACACAGGGATTATCGCTTCACCTGGACCGCGAATATGTTCTCCGGGGCGGCAATGTGGACTTTCATAGTCGCGGTGTCTTGGCTGATACTGCAGAAGTCGGACAGGTCCGGCGACGTTGGAATCGTTACGTTCGCGTCCATGCTGCCGTTTTTGCTCGTGTCTCCGATGGCGGGGCTGCTCGCGGACCGTCTGGACCGGCAGAGAGTGGCGCGGTTCACCTTCGTGGCAAACGGCACGGTGACCGCCATCGTCACGGTACTTGTGTTTGCGGATGTCCTGGTACTCTGGCATCTTGCAGCGCTGACATTCATGTCGGGCTGCATGAGGTCTATGCAGGAACCGGCGATGGCCTCGCTTATACCTAACCAGGTGCCCCAGGAAGACCTTCTGAACGCCATCACGCTGAACGCTGCCACACGGCATGGCGCGCGATTCTTTGGTCTGCTGGTAGCTTCTCCTCTGCTGGCGATACCGTTCATTGGGGTGTCGGGAGTGCTCGTGTTGAGCGTCGCCTGCCAGGTTATGGGGACCATCTTCATCTCCCTGACGCGGACGCGGTCAACAGGCGACGCAATGGCGCAGACCGGCATAGTTCGAAGCATGGTTGACGGCCTCGTCTATATCTACACGAACAAGATGATCTCTATTTTCATTCTGCTGGTGGCCTTCCACTGCGCGCTGGTTATGTCCAATGACTCGATTCTTCCGGTATTTTCGCGGAACGAGCTGGGCGCGGTGGACGGCTCTATCCTGGGGTACATGGTGATGGGGTTTGGCGCGGGTTCGCTGATCGGCACGATTATCATGGCGGGGGTCAGGAATGACCGGTCTAAAGGACAGTGGCTGATGTGGACGGGTATCCTCAGCGGACTGACGCCGATTCTGCTGGCGTTCAGCCCGAACGTAATGCCGGCTGTCGCGGTCATGGTGGTCATGGGCGCGGCGCAGTCAACTTTCATGGCTCTGACTACGACCTACGTTCAGACAATCGCGCCGGACCGGTTGAGAGGCAGAATATCCAGTCTGTACATACTGCACGCAGGGGGGATAATGGCTTTCGCCAACCTGGGGTACGGCTTTACCGCAGACGTATTCTCGTCCCCACCGATACTATATGTCACCGCAATTGTGTTCCTGGGATTTCTAGCGGCGTTCGGGATCACGCTTCCAGACTTGCGCCGTGTTTACAGAACGGGCCGCGCGATGGCGTGATCAATTGTCAATTGCAAATTCTAAATTGTAAATTGATGGAGGGAGCGACTTGACAATCCGCAAAGCAGTAATACCGGTGGCGGGATTCGGAACGCGGTTTCTGCCGGTTACGCGAGCCGTCCCAAAGAATCTGTTGCCTGTGTTTGATCGCCCGTCGGTTCATATGTGTGTCGAGGAGGCGGTAGCCTCAGGCATAGAAGACATTGTCTTCATCGTGTCTGAGGGACAGGAAGAGCCATTTATCCGATATTTCAGACCGCAGCCAGCGCTGGAAGAAGCGTTGGCCTCACGGGGCGACAGTGATAGGTTGAAACAGATGAGGGAAATCGCCCGGATGGCTAACGTCTCGTGCGTGACGCAAACGGAACAGAAAGGGTTAGGACACGCGGTTCTGATGGCACGCGAGGTGATTGGAGACGAGGCCTTTGCGGTCTTTTTGCCGGACGACGTGATATGGGCGGACAAGCCCACAATCGGAGAAATGATTGATGTTCACATGGAGACGGGTGGCAACGTGCTGGCGCTGGAAGAGGTCTCTGACGAGGATGTGCCCAGTAAGGGAATCGTGGAGTTAGAGTGGCTATCGGAGACGTCGTCCCGTATTCTGAGTATGGTAGAAAAGCCTGCGCTTGAGGATGCGCCCTCGAACCTGGCAATCGTGGGCCGGTACGTTCTTACGGCGGAGATATTCGATACGCTGCAAGACACACCGGCGGGCGCGTTGGGGGAGATACAGTTGACTGACGCGATAGCGGGGCATATAGAATCGCCCGGTGTGTATGGCTATCACTTTGGCGGTGAACACCAGGACGTGGGGAATCCGCTGGGCGCGCTGAAGGCATCGGTGACCGAGGCGCTCAGGAGGGAGGAATATGCGGACGAGTTGGGGGATTGGCTGTCTGGAACTGTCTGAATCAGGATTTACGGGATTATAGGATTTTCAGGATATGGACGCTCTCGGTTGGTGAGCGGTTATCCGCACCAACTGCTTAGCCGTCAATGAAGGGGGAACACGATGGACAAGGCTCTGAATGGCGTTCGGATAATAGATCTTACCCAGTTCGAGGCGGGAACTTCGTGCACGCAGATGCTGGCGTGGCTTGGCGCGGATGTAATCAAGGTGGAAGAGCCGACGCGCGGCGACCCGGGGCGGACTGCCATGACGAGTCCTTCCGGCAATGGGGCGGACTCTTCGTATTTTCTGAACCTGAACTCAAACAAGAGAAGCATCACTTTGAACCTCAAGAGCGGGGAAGGTCGCGGTATCTTCTTCGACTTGGTAAAGCAGGCCGACATTGTTGCGGAGAATATGGCGCCCGGAGCAATCGAGAGGCTTGGAGTGGGGTGGGACGCGTTGGAGGAAGTGAATCCGAGGATCATACTGGCGCGGATAAAAGGCTTTGGTACATACGGCCCATACAGTGAGTACAAGAGCTTCGACCCCGTGGCGCAGGCGGCGGGCGGGGCGGTGTGCGCTACAGGGTCGGCCGACTCGCCCCCGGTGCGCCCGGGAATCACGATAGGCGATACCGGAACAGGAATGCACACGGTGATCGGCATACTCGCGGCGCTGTGGCAGAGGCAGACGACGGGCAAGGGGCAGGTAGTGGAGGTATCCATGCAGGATGCGGTCGTGAACGTCGCGCGGATATGGATGAATTCCTATGCAGACACCGGGCAGTCCCCCTCGAGGAGAGGCGCGGAACGTTGGCCCGGAAGACCGGGTTCGGGTCTGTTCAAGTGCGCTCCGGGCGGGCCGGACGACTATATCTACATGACCGCACTCGCCCGCAGAAGCCGGATGTGGAACGCGCTTCTGACCGCCATTGGAAAAGAAGACCTGATTGAGGACCCGGTGTACTCCGACCCAAACAACCATCCTGAGGTATCGGACGAGATCAACGACATGATCGAAGCGTGGACGATGCGGCACACCAAGCACGAGGCGATGCGTATTCTTGGAGAAGCAGGAGTCCCGTGCAGCGCATGCCTGAACGCGGACGACATCTACAACGACCCGCATCTGAAAGAGCGCGGCATGATAGTCAGCTATGACCATCCTGTGCGTGGTGAATTCACTATGCCGGGTTGCCCGGTGCAGCTGGAGGACTCGCCTGTGGATGTGAAGTCGCCACCGCTGCTCGGTCAACATACGGACGAGGTTCTGGGTGAGATGCTGGGCTACACTAGGGAGGAGACTTCGAGGCTGAGGGCGGCGAGTATCTTGTAGTCTGGCATATTAGAAGATGTCGTTCAGGTTGAGGCTGAATCCCGATAGGGTCGGGGAGGTGAGCGTCTGGCCTTCGCCGTAGATCCCGGCAAGCTCGTATCCGTTCTCGCCTAGAATCAGGACGGTGATGTTCTTGGCGTCGGTGTCAATCATCCAATACTCCCTCACACCGTGGAGTTCATACAGCGCGCGTTTGAAAGTCCTGTCCCTTCCTGCTGTTGAAGGAGAGAGGATTTCTACAACCAGGTCGGGTGCGCCTCGCACCCTGCTCTCTGTGACGAGATAAGATCGCTCATTGGAGACAAAAAGTATGTCCGGCTGCACCACATTCGTATCACTGAAGAATACATCGAAAGGGGCTATGAGTATCTCGCCCAAGTTCCCCGCGGTGACGAACGTGGCGAACAGACTTGCCAGTTTCAAGACAAGTCTCTGGTGGACTCTACTTGGTGATGTCATTATGACCAACTCCCCGTCCAGAAGCTCGTAGCGCTTATCTTCGGGCGCGTTCTTGTAGTCCTCATAGGTGAACTTATTCTTTATCTTCACGGAAACCATGTTCGCCTCCCTTCACCAGTGTCTCGCTTCATTCTATCCTAGCCCGAAAGGCTTTCATCCAGCACCTCGAGCAGGTCTTTGGCCTGCTTCTGACTGTCCTGGCCGAGGGAGCCTATGCCCTCCTCGAACATCTGGAGGCAGAAGGGGCACGAGACGCCGACGGTGGTTGCGTCGGTGTCGAAGAACTGCTCGGTGCGGGCGTGGTTTATGCGCTGGCCCTTGGACTCTTCTATCCACATGTGGCCGCCGCCCGCGCCGCAGCAGAACCCGCGCTCGCGGCAGCGTGTCATCTCGACGAGCTGGACGCCGGGTATGGCGTTGGCTATCTGGCGGGGGGCGTCATAGATGCCGTTGTGCCTGCCGAGGTAGCAGGAGTCGTGGTAGGCGACCGTGGTGTTGATCTCGGCGACCGGCCTTATCTTGCCCTCGCTAATGAGGTCGTTGACGAACTCAGTGTAGTGCAGGACTTCGTAGTCGCCGCCGAGGTGGGGGTACTCGTTCCTGATGGTGTTGAAGCAGTGCGGGCAGATGGTCACGACCTTCTTGACGTCGTATGTGTTCATCGTCTCGATGTTCTGCTGGGCCATTACCTGGTAGAGGTACTCGTTGCCCATGCGACGGGCGGGGTCGCCGGTGCAGGACTCTTCGTCGCCGAGGATTGCGAAGTCCACGCCGGCGCGCTTGAGCACGGAGGCCATGGCGCGCGCTACGCTCTGGCTGCGCTGTTCGAGCGCGGCGGTGCAGCCCACCCAGAAGAGGATCTCGGCGTCGGGCTTTTCGGCGAGTGTAGGTATGTCGAGGCCATCGGCCCAGTCGGTGCGGGAGTAGGTAGTGCCGCGCCAGGGGTGGCCGCGCTGCTCCATGCTGAGGAGGGCGTTCATCGCGGTGTCGGGCATCGAAGCCTGCTCCATGACGAGGAAGCGGCGCATATCCACAATGGAGTCAATGTGCTCGACGCCAACCGGACATTCCTGGATGCACGCGCCGCAGGTTACGCAATCCCAGAGCGCTTCCTCGGCGATCCAGTTGCCGATCATGGGCTTGGAGTCCTGTTCGTCGTTGCCGGAGGATACGCCGTCGCCGAATTCGAGGACGTGCTCCTTCATGTTCTCGACGATGTGCATGGGGGAGAGTATCTTGCCGGTGATGTTGGCGGGGCAGTTGTCGGAGCAGCGTCCGCAGACGGCGCATGAGTAGCCGTCGAGGAGTTCCTTCCAGGTGAAGTCCTGTATCTTGCTCGCGCCGAGGGCTTCCTCGTTATCGAGGGCGGCCTCGAGGTCGGGGGTGGTCAGTGTGCCGCGCTCGTCGAGCTTGCGGGTGAAGAAGCTGATCGGGGCGGCGACGATGTGCATGTGCTTGGAGAGCGGAATGTACAGCGAGAAACCGAGGATGATGGCGAGGTGCAGCCACCAGAAGACGCCGTGGAGTGTGTTGGCCAGGGAGGGCTTTATGCCGGCGTTGGCGAACGCCTCACCGAGCGGACGCCCGATTAGCGCGTCGGCGTGGGGACCTTGTCCCCAGGAGGCGACGTAGAACGCCTCGGTAAGCAGGGTGAAGAGCATCAGGCAGGCTATGAGCAGCAGGATTATGGCTGACTCGCCCTTCTGGGTGAGATCGAAGCTCAGGCGGCGGGGCTTGATTCCCCATCGTCTTATCGCGGCCCAGACGAGGACTACGAAGAAGACGACGGCGAGTATGTCTAGGTAGGCGGTGAAGATTCGGACGCCGGTATCGGTGAGTATGGTCTCGGAGAACTGGGGCCAGATGGAGTCGGCGAAGATGTAGAGGATGTAGCTGGCGGTGAAGGAGAGGAATCCCCAGAAGATGAAGAAGTGGGCGAGTCCGGCGCGGTCTCTGAGGGACACGCTCTGGAGAACCTTGCGCTGGCCGAAGATGTAGGGGAGCGCACCGAAGAAGCGGCGGACGGGTTGGTCGAATCGTTCGGGGTCCTTACCGAGCAATACGAGACGGAATACGCGCAGGTAGAGGATGTAGGCCGCGGTCGCGAAGACGGCGATGGACAGCGCGTAAACGGCTAGCCAGACTGGGATGATTCCGAACACGTCTCCGGGTGGGACCATGGTTGAACTCCTGAGTTTTCTGTATTGGGAATGTGCGCGGAGTTTAGCACAGTGGGGGGAGCGTAGCTAATTGGTTGGGTGTGATCACCCTCACCCTAGCCCTCTCCCTGGGGGAGCTGCTGATAGGGGTAGGCAAAATCTGAAATTAGCTATAAAAGGGAATTATATATTTGAGTGATCGTATCCGCTCTTGAAAAGTCCTTGCCAAATTGCCCTTGACTGATTGAATTATATCCGCAACCATTAAACAAGCGGGTAAGGACGAAAGGAAAGTTGAGGACAGCGGCACGCACAGGGCGCGGTGGAGCGCACCCTCACGCGATTCAAGGCCGCCGTCCCAGCGAGAATACTAGGACATTCACCTTCCAATCGTAAGGATTCTGCTCCTTATCCGCTATTTTACCAAGCCAGGATTTGAACTACTAGACTAATATCCCGCGTTAGGAGTCGGAGATGCCCAAGCACAAGAAATTGCCGCCGCTGAAGATGCCCGACCCGATAGACGATTCGCCCGAGAACGTCATGAAGCGGGTCATGGGGTTTCACGCGCCAGAGGGGAAGTATCCGTTCTCGAAGGACGGCCGCTGGCCGCATGAAATAGAGTACGAAGAAGAAACCGACCGGCTCAATTCCTGAGCCTTAGCCCGGAATCGAACCGGGACTTCGCTCATCCGAAGAGCGCGCTCGAGCCATACGAGCTTCTAGGGCGTGACCGAAGAGACCTCCTGCGGGAGGTCTCTTTATTCGTCCCGGATCAAATCCTCGTACATGAGTCGCTTGCCCACCGCGCCCTGCGCCAGATCGCCCATCTGGTCAATTGTGTCCTCGGACCGCACGTTGTGCCTACCCTCGAACTCCGCGATATAGCGGTCGAGGTGCTTGGGCGACATCCAGTGATAGACGCCGGTATAGCCCCGCTTCATTTCCGCCCAGAACGATTCCATGCCGTTTGTGTGCGCCTGTTCGCGCACGTATTCGCCCACACCATGCTGGACTGCCTCGTGATAGCGGGGAATCCCCCGGTAAGCCCTGGCTTCATCCGTATAGACGATGGCATCCGGTTCGGTTCGATCAACAACGAAGCCCTGGAGTTCCTGCTTGGTGGTGCGCTCCACGACCTTCGCGTCAATCCGATTGGTTTCCCTATCCTTGATGCCGACCACCGCGGTCTTACCGACCGGCCCTCGGCCCTGGCGGAGTTTCTTGTTCGCATGCTTGTTCTTCTCAAGTCCGCCAAAATAGGCCTCATCCGCCTCGACCGGGCCGGAGAAAATAGGGGTCTCCGCTTCATATGCTGTGCGGAGCCTGTGCATCATATGCCACGCGGCCTTCTGCGTGATTTTCAAGTCCCTATGCAGCTTCATAGAGCTCACGCCCTTCAAACCGGTGGTGATGAGATAGATCGCTATCGCCCAATTTTGGTAACCGATATGGGAGCGGTGCATGACCGTGTTGACCCGGACGGAGAAATAGCGGCGACAGGGTCGGCAGAAGTGGGGCTGGCTCTTGTGCTTAGTCCGGGGCTGTACGTTGTCCCCATCGCAGTAAGGGCAGCGGATTCCCTCAGGCCACCTGTTCTTGATGAACCACTCCTCCGCCGTGCGGTCGTCGGGGAACATCTGGAAGAGTTCCGGCAGACTGATTCCGTTCCTGAAGTGCTTGCCCGGTGCGCTTTGTGCCATGTGTTATCCTTTCTCTGTATGCGTAATTCTATCACATACAGCTATAAAAGTCAAGTCAAGTGCGTTGCATAATACGCCTCCTCCTTCGTTTTTCAATTAGACGAATCATCAATGGTAGGGACACCCGGGGCGGCTGTCAAGGGTTTCCCGCCCCCAGATTGACAGAACCTCTCTCCCCATGTACTATGCCGCCGAACCTAGCAAAGTTCATCGTCCAAACGGACAACTCCGCCTCGCGTGGCTGTGAGTCTACCCATGTGCTTGGGTGGGGCATCTCTGCCCCCTTGAGGCTCACAGCCGGACGCAGGCAACTTTGCTAGGTAGCTTACATCCAAGCCACAAGGGGGTTACTGATGAGTGAAGGTATTGTCTATGTTCTTACCCACCCTGCTATGGACGGTTACGTGAAAATCGGACGGACCGTCAACTTGCAAGATAGATTGGGCAACCTCTTCAACACCAGCGTGCCTGCCCCATTCGACTGCTATTATGCGGCCCGAGTGGCTGATATGGAAACAGTAGAGCAACGTATCCATGAAGCCTTTGGCGACAGGCGAGTGCATCCGCGACGTGAGTTCTTCATCGCGGATCCTCACAGGATTCTCGCGGTCCTGGAAATGGTAGCCCTAGAAAATGTGACTCCTACCGATAGCCCAGAGCCTGATGACGCCAAGGCCGTGGATAAAGCTAATAAAGACCAGGTACGTCGCCAACGGATCAATTTTGCTGATTTGGGTATAGAGCTTGGCACGGAATTGACCTTTGCCAAACGCCCTGAGGTGACGTGTACGGTGGCAAGTGATGGCCCGCCCAGGGTGGAATTCAACGGTCGATTGACGGCTTTATCAGAGTCGGCGCAGGAGGTACTGGGGACAACCTATGGCGTCAACGGGAACTTACATTGGTGCTATGAAGGTGAAACGTTGTCGGAGCGACGTGAACGACTACTTGATGATAATTGACTTATGAAGGCGGTGCGGGAGCAGGTCTTCGCGTTATCGCATATAATTCCCCAAGAAAAAGACCCCGCTCCCATGGAGCGGGGTTTCTCTTCACTTCGTCACGCCGGGTTGCGATAATGGGAGGGCGTGATCACTCAAATATATAATTCCCCTATAAAACCTTGAAGGGTGCATGAATCTGGCGTCGGATCAACACAGTGCTGAGAGTGCTCCAAAGTTGAGATTTCAGCTTTATGAACCATAGATCGAACCATTGTTTGGTTTGATAGCCTTCTACTTGACATAACAATGCCCACCCCTCTCAGCTCCCCCAGCTGAGAGGGGTGGGTATTTACCCTCACCCTAACCCTCTCCCAGAGGGAGAGGGGACTTTTTCATAGTCGCTTCGCCCATTTACCTGCCCTTGTGAGCTCTGGGGGAGAGGGGATTTTGGCGCGGTGGCCTGGGGATACGGCTTCATCGGTAGAGGAGGAGGATGGTGGCGCCGGTGGCGAGCCAGAGGACTACGGCGAGTATCGTGGGGAGGTCGCTGATGAGGATTTCTTCGGGGCTCTCGGCGATGTCGCGGGTGTGGACGAGGTAGATGTACCTGAAGACGCCGTACACGACGAAGGGCAGGGTCAGCATCATGGAGTGGTTGTCGGGCAGGTTGGCGGCGGTGAAGGTGTAGAGCGCGTAGCCGACGACGGCGGATGTGGCGACTATGCCTATCATCTGGTCGAGCATACCGAGGGTGTATGTGTGGAGGATGCCGCGCTGGTCTCCGGCGGAGTCTCCGGCGCGGGCGAGTTCGCTGCGTCGCTTGGCGAGTGCGATGAAGAGGGAGCCGAGCCCGGCGCAGATGTAGAGCCAGGGAGACATGGGCACACCGATGACGACCGCTCCTCCGAGCACGCGCAGGACGAAGCCGGAGGCGACGGAGAAGACGTCGAGGAGGGCGACGTTCTTGAGGCGGGCGGAGTAGAGGACCTGTACCAGGAGGTAGATGGATATGACGATGCCGAAGGTGATGCCGAGGGCGAACGCCGATGTGAGTCCGAGGAGTACCAGGATGACGGCGACGGCCAATGCGAGGCGAGGGGAGAGGGCGCCGGAGGCTATGGGTCTGTTGCGCTTGGTGGGATGAGCGCGGTCACGCTCCCTGTCGGCGAGGTCGTTGAAGAGATAGATTGCGGCGCTGACGAGGCAGAAGACGATGGCGGCAGCGATGGCCTTCATGCCGAATGTGAGGGCGGTCTGAGGTTCGCCGAGGGTCCAGGCTTCGTTGACGCTGAAGAAGAGGGGCAGGAAGACGGCGAGGCTCTTAGTCCACTGGCGGGGGCGCGCGGACCTCAGGAGGGCGCGCATGGTTGTGAGTATGCCGGTGTCGGTGTGTTCGTCCACGCTGAGATGATATGGGCGCGGGGTTGGGGGAGTCAACGATCAGGTTGAGGCGTCTAGGATGACGATGGAGACTCCCATGTCCTCAGCGCGACGCCGGTCTTCGGAACGGATACGATAGCCTGCCGCGACCGCCTCGGTCTCGACCTCGAATACCTCTTGCAACGCATCCGCCGTGCCCTTAGCGCGAACGATGTCCGATTGCCTGATAGTGGCGGAGGCTTCCACGGCGATATAGGTGACGCTCTGATCTTGGTTCCGCCGAGCCTGGACTATCATGTCGGTCTCTTGAATTCGTCGCCATTGTTCGTCGGATATGACGGAGGCGAGGCGGGCGTCTTCAATCTCATCGAGGAACGGCTGTGTATATGGAGTCTGGTCGCCCCTGCGCTGCGTGATGCGGGGACGATAGAGGTCATACATAAGGTTGAGGCGAGTGGGCAAAATCCACACGATTTGTCGCTCCAACTCGGCGCCTCTCAACTCTCCGATGTGGTCTCGCATCTCGTTCTGGGTAGTGAGCATCTCATTCTGGGTAGTGAGCATCTCGTTCTGGGTAGTGAGCATCTCGTTCTGGATTCTGATGACCTCGGCCAACTGAGTTTCTGCGCGGTCTTGTCTTTCGATGACCTTAGCCAACTGGCCGGGGACCGCGAGGAGTTCCTCGGTCAGAATCAGGCGGCGCACTTCGGCCAGCAGTTCCGGGTCTTCGTGGAGCGCGCGGAACAGGATACGAGGGTTCTCTCGTATCACCCTTATGACGTCTGCGTCTGTTTCTATGGTTGCCATGTCGTTGTATCTCTTGCGGTCATTATACTGATTTGGCCCGTGATGAGGATAGGGCGCCGGGGGCCGGGTGGGACGCGGTTCATATAGACTGGTTTATATTTGTGCTGGGCGTGAACAGGTGTTGAACAGGGAATGAACTGGATGGACGCTGGGAGCGTTTTGTCCAGAGTTTAGCTTTGGTTTCCCCAGCGTTAGCTATGGAAAATTTTTTCTCAGGCCTCCGAATTTCTGAAATATAACGTCAGGTTTATGTATTCTTGTCTTTGGCGGTTAGTTTGTATGTTCTTATTGTAGCATGGTTGGGAGGTGGGAAGGTAGAGGATTTGTTTGGTTGGGGACTGTCTCAGTGAAACAGCGCGATTGACCTATTGTATCCTGTGGGATACAATAGGTCGTGTGATAGAAATTCGGAGAACAGAAGAGTACGATACATGGTTTCGCAGGTTGCGCGATGTACATGCGAAGGCGCGAATCAACACGCGAGTCAGGCGGTTGCAATCAGGGAATCCCGGAGACGTGAGGCCAGTCGGTAGAGGTGTCTCAGAGATGAGGATTGACTACGGACCCGGCTATCGCGTGTATTTCGTTAGACGTGGGCAGACTTTGATAGTTCTGCTTGCGGGTGGAGACAAGTCAACCCAAAGGCGCGACATCAACACGGCTATCCGGTTGGCTGAGGGACTATGAGAAGGTGCAATCATGGCAAGGACTAAAACATATCCATGGGATCCGGTGGACTATCTGAACAGCCGGGAAGACATGATAGCCTATCTGGACGCTGCGCTAGAAGATGGAGATCCCAAGCTGATAGCGGCGGTATTGGGGGACATAGCGCGGGCTGAGGGAATGACGCAAATCGCGAAAGAAACCGGCCTGGGACGGGAAAGCCTGTACAAGGCATTGTCTGCCGAGGGCAACCCTGAGTTCGCTACTATCCTCAAGGTAACGCAGGCATTGGGATTTAGGCTTCAGGCCAGAGACTCGCTTGTTGCAAGGTAGGGATCTCAGGCAATGACTGAAGGGATTAGCGCGGTATAGCCATCCCTTATTCCCCCAGCAACTGCCGCCCGAACCAGCGCTTCGCCTCTTGCCAACCAGATTCGGCCTCAGACCGCAGACGGCGTGATTCTTCACGTCGTCGTCGGAATTCATCAGCGACAATTGATTGTACTGTAGTGTCCATTGCTGGAAATGGAATGCTTAGAAGGTCGTCAGAATTCAATCGGAATCGGCTCGGAGTTGCTCCACGGGTTCGAAGATACATCATGTCTCGAAAAAGTGCCGTTCTCAGAACCGCAAGCACCGCCTCTGGCTGGTATTCCTGATTGCATCGCAATACTAGAAACTCGGTAGATGCGACAGTCTGTCTTTTTCGCTTTGGACAAATGACAAATTTTGCGTTGAGGATTGTGGGACCGAGTCTCGCAATGAGAATGTCGTTTTCTTGAACCTCGAAGAATGTTCCTGAAATGTTCTTGCCTGTTTCCGTTCTCACTTCCTCAACCTGCCAAGGACGGTTTGGCAGATCGTCAATCCGGATCCAATCCACTTCTTCCTCTGGTGTGTTCTTAGATGGTGTGACCTTGCTTTCGACCATAGTCCCTACACTGCTGACAGAATCATCAAATGGTATGTGCTGCTCAATCTGTAGTCCTTGATATCGAGCCGTGTCCAACGCATCTCCAAGATCTCTTTTCCGAATTGCGAAAATACCCCTTGGTTCAGGCGGTAAGGTCAAACTCAGAGTCTCTAGGACGAAACGGTCAAGGCTATCTAGCAAACCGCTGGCCTCAGCCAGCTTTGCATCGCGTTCGGCTCGCGCCGCATCCATGATCGACAGCAAATCGTCCTGAGTCTGAAGCGAATCAGGCACTGGAACGCGAATTTGGCGGATGGCGTCATAGTCAAGCGCCGCTCTCGTTCCACCGGATACGTATCGGTTTGACAACTCTTGACCGACTTCCGTGTTCAACCACTCAGATAGAAACTCAGAGCGGCATAGTTCCTTATCAATCCGCATACGAACCAGGTGCTGATTGACATTAGCGGGCAAGTGTTCATCATGGATGACTGCCGCCGAGCCAACCCTGCCCGTTATCGTCATTAGTACGTCATCATCCGCCAACTGTGAACGCTTAAGCTGCCCCTGATGTACGTCCTCGGTTATATACTTCAGATCATTTTCCAGAATTTCTCCATCCTCTACATTGAGTATTCGCAGCAACTTAATACCTGATTCGGCATAAAGGGATGAGTCGCTTAGCTTGGGCGTTGCTCCACTGGAAATGGACAACAGCAACTCGCCTAAACGTGGTGTTGGCGCGGTAGCTTTGTCCAACCGCGAATTCAGAAGTCCGTAACGCGGGTGGTTGAACCAAGTATCCAGCCTTCCTTCCAACTCACCCCGCCTGAGCGCGAATGCCTTGACATTCTCTACCTCGGCGGGGCTTATGCGAAAAAAGGCGCTGGATCCCTGTTGAAGGCGTTCCACTGCGCGAGCAGTCCCGTGTCCGGTATGACATCGCGGCGGCGTTCACTCCAGTCGGATTCGTCCGCGTTCCACTCGTAGAACACGCGCTGGTCGTACAGGTCGGAGCTATGGATTTCAACCTTCTCTTTCTCCAGTGTCTCTTTCTCGACCACGACTGAGAAAGTCGAACGTCCAGTGGCATCGTAGCCTATGTTCTCGGCCATCGCCATGAATATCGGTTCCTCGTCCGGTACGATCTCACCGTCGTCCAAGCGGCGTAGGAATACGATGCTGGCTTTCACGCCCGCGTCGTAGTGAGCGAAGGCGAACTGGGGCAGGCTGACGACTGCGAGCAGTTGGAAATGCCGGAGAATCCAGTGGCGCACGCCCTCCAGCGACGAGTTGGTCAGAATGCCGTCCGGCAGCACGATGGCGGCGTGGCCTGAGCCAGGCTTCAGGAAGGAGTGTATGCGTTCCAGGAACAGGATTTCTGTCTTGACGCTCGCGCGTTCTCTTATGGCCCGCCTGCCGCTCTTGGCCCCGGCAGGAACATATTCCCCGGTTATTTCCTGGCGGCCAGGGTAGTTGTTCTTGTTGAGATAGCGACGTAGGTCATACTGTTCCAGGTATCCGTCTCCCTTCTCGGTACGCTTGATGGTTGCGCCGAAGGGTGGATTTGTGAGAACCATGTCGAACTTGTCCTCGGTCAAACTCCTGTGCCTGGCCTGAATGTTCTGCTGGAAGTCCAGCGCATCCTGGTCAACCACGTTGGTATGCCCGTCGTCGTGGATTATCATGTTCATCTTGGCGACGCGCGCTATTTCGTCGTTTATCTCGATGCCGTACAGGTTGTTCTGGGCGAAGTCGTGCCAGTAGTTAAAATGCGGCAGGACCTGGTTGGGATCAGTCCTATGGTTCGGAAAACGTACATCGGCTTGACGTCTAACGTGGTCAAGCGCATAGAGCAGGAATCCGCCTGAGCCACAGGCGGGGTCCAGGATGAGGTCGTTGCGCCTTGGATCCAATACCTGCACCGCAAAGGCTATCAGTTCGCGTGGAGTGAAATACTGGCCGAAGTCGCCTTTGAAGAAGCCACCCATGAACTCCTCGAACGCTACGCCCTTCGAGTCAAGATCGGTGCGGTCGAGCGAGATACCTTCCAAGTGTTCCACGCACTGCGCGAGGATTGGCGGTTCGACGCCGATGTTATCTTTGAATACGCCCGGCTCGAGTTCCTGCTGAACGGCATATAGTCGTTCAATACGCTCGGCAAGCCGCTCAACCGTCTCCCCGTCGCGCCGCTGGAACTCATATGGCTTGCCGTCCTCTATATCGTCGTTCTTCTCATCCAAATGCTTGATGAAGACGAGCTTGGAGAACTCCCCGAACGCCTCTATCGGGCTGCGTCGCCCGCCCTCCCACAGCGTCTGGTGGCACTTGCGAATCGCGGCGCGCAACTCCTCGCGCGGCACCGCGGAAAGGTCTTGGCCCACCTTGTTCTTGTAGAAGCGCCATGGTGGTGGATTGCCGTAGTTTCTTGGGATGTCAGTGAGATGGTTCCTGTCTCGCTCCTGCGCGGGGAACCTGTCGAATCGTAGTAGGCGGCGCGTCCGACCGGCGATGGCCCCGCAGTATGGCGCACCCAGACTGGCGCGGTTGCCGCACGCCTGCTCGATAGACTGGTTGAATTCGGCGTCCGAAACGTCCGCCCTCTTGCACTCGAACACGAACCAGGGCGACTTGAGTTCGTCGTCCCTGTAAATAACCAGGTCTGCATAGTCATTCGGAGTGCGGCGTGGTACGTTGACCTCGAAACCTATACGTTCGGGTGGATATTCATACTTGTAGATGAGCTCCGCCCAGAACTCGGCGCGTATTTTCTCCTCTGGGTCTGCCCAACGCTCGGAATGGTCGGCGGCCACGTAGCGGATGCGCTGGCTTCTGCCTTCGCCAATGAACTCGACAAGGTCGTCCGCAATGGCTATATCGAGGTAAGTCTGACTGTCTCGCATGGTCGTCATAGATTTTTCCTACTGAATTTCCATATATTCATGGGGAGTTCCCATGTCCCTTATAGGCTATCATATGCTGATTGTACAAATTACCTGAGTCTTTGCAAAGCCTACCTCGTCTATGAAGCTGCGGCTAGAGTTTCACTGCGCCGTCCGTGTGGAGGATGCGGAGCGCGGACATAATCGCCTCTGTCGCCATCTCCCTCTGGTCAACCGACTCGATGCCCGTAGTAAGCCGATCTAGGATTTGGGCGACCGTCTGCCGCCCATCCACGCAGGAGACGAGGGCGGCGACTAGGTGGCTTACGGGGGCTCCTTCGGGGCGGTCAGGGGTTATGAGCAGGGGACTCCACTGGAATTGGTCGTCGGCGAAGGTGAGGCCCTTTTCGAGGCGGGCGCCGGGGGCGAGCCTGGGAACGGCGTTGTGGAGGGGGATGTGATCGAAGTCGTGTGATCTTTGGGTTCTGGCGGACTCGATTTCTTGGATGGCGTGGGTGAGGTCGGTGGGCAGGTGGCCCTTGTCGAGGACGGCGCGTTCGTAGCCGCGTGGGGCCTGTCCGGCGACGGCGCGGATGAATGATCGTCGGGACTCAATGTCGTCGTCTCCGATTATGCGGCGGGCTTCCCAGAAGTATGAGTCCACTGTGCGGTTGCTCGCGTAGAAGAGGCGGGCGAGTTCGCGGAAGTGTCCGTATTCCTTGCGGTAGAGTTGCTGGTAGAGGCGGGCGGCGGGCTGGCGCATGGAGGGGTCGGAGTGGATGGCGCGGATGTAGGCAGCGGCCATGACCGCGGACATCATGGCGAGGTGGACGCCGGAGGAGAAGAGGGGGTCTATGAAGCAGGCGGCGTCGCCGACGAGTATCCAGCCGTCGCCTATCATGTGGTCGGAGGTGTAGGACCAGTCTCTTATGACGCGGGGCGGGGTGATCATGCGGGCGTTGGAGACCATGTTGGCGGTGCGGGTCGCGGAGTGTATCTGGTGGGTGTAGTAGTCGTTCACGCCGAGGTCGGAGATGCCGCGCTGACCGAGTTGGGAGTCCACGACTATGCCGACGCTGGCGGTGTCGTCGGTGAGCGGGATGTTCCATGTCCAGCCGTGCTGGTAGGACTCGATGAAGATGTTGGCGTTGTCGGGGTCGGGCAGTCGGCTGGCGCCCTTGAAGTAGGCATAGACGGCCATGTTGCGGAAGTGGTCGTCCCATTGGCGGAGGTCGAGCGATCTGCCGAGGACGGCGGACTGGCCGCTGGCATCTATCGTCCAGTTGGCGTGGATGGAGGCAGTGGAGCCGTCGGGCTTGCGGTATTCGACACCGGTTACGATGTCGGCTTCAAGGATAGGGCCGGTGACGGCGCATTGTTCGCGGACGTTTACTCCGAGGGAGCGGGCGTTGTCGAGGAGTATCTTGTCGAAGGTGGGACGCCAGACCTGGTAGGCGTGGGGCCAGGTGCGGTTGGTCTCGCGGAAGTACCAGCTCCAGGGTTCGGGGTCGCTGCCCCATAGCATGGTCGCGCCGTACTTCTTCGGGAATCCGGCGGATTCGACCTGTTCCAGGACGCCGAGGTCTTGGAGGATGGGCATGGAGGCGGGCAGGAGGGATTCGCCGACGTGTTCGCGGGGGAAGCGTTCGCGTTCGAGCAGGGTTACGTCGAAGCCGTGTCGGGCGAGTAGGGCTGCGGCGGTACTGCCTCCGGGCCCTCCGCCTATGACTATGACGTCGGTGTGTTGGGGTTGAGTGATGTCAGGGTGTCCGTTTGTATCTTGATTTCAAGTAGTGTCCCAAGAGTTTATCGCAACGTGTTGGAGGCCGCCAATTCCTGGATTCCCGTTTTCACGGGAATGACGATATTCGTGGCTAGGCGGCGTCCTGGACGCAGCGGAAGCCGAGGTTGCCGGTGGAGCTGTCGGGGGTGTTGGAGCTGCGGGCGGCGACGCGGTAGCGGTTGCAGTAGGAGTCGTGGCAGAGGTAGGAGCCTCCCTTGATGACGCGGCTCATTCCGGTCGGCGGGCCGGCCGGGTCGCGCCTCTCTCCGCCGACGTGGTAGGTGGGGCTGAACCAGTCGGACTGCCATTCCCAGACGTTGCCGCTCATGTTGTAGAGTCCGAAGCCGTTGGGGTCGAAGGACTTAGCGGGAGCGACACCGGAGTAGCCGTCGTCCTCGGTGTTGGAGTTGGGGAAGTCGCCCTGCCAGATGTTGCACATATGCCTGCCGCCGGGAGTGAGGTCGTCGCCCCAGGCGTAGCGCTTTCCGTCGAGTCCGCCGCGCGCGGCCATCTCCCATTCGGCCTCGGTGGGCAGACGCTTGCCCGTCCAGCGGCAGTACGCCTGGGCGTCGTTCCAGGAGACGTGGGTTACGGGGTGATCCATGCGTCGGCTGATGCCGGAGCCGGGGCCTTCGGGCCTTCGCCAACTTGCGCCGTCTATCCTCCACCACCACTGCGCGTTAGCTACGGCCTGGGTGACGTTCCGCGCCAGCCTGGGAGGGACGAACAGGTGGAAGACGAAGGACCAGCCGTATCTCTCGGCCTCTGTCCTGTACCTGGTGGCCCTGACGAATCTGCCGAACTGGGCGTTGGTGACGGCGGTCTCGTCTATGTAGAAGGGGGAGACTTCGACTTCGCGCGCGGGTCCTTCGCCGTCGGCGGGGAAGGCTATGGGGTCGTCGGTGCCCATGAGGAAGGGTCCGCCGGGGATGTAGGCCATGTCCTTCGGCGGTCGCCGGGGCGCGGCGGTCCGGGGGATGGCGGTCGTAGGGGTGTCATTGCGTCCCTCAGCCGAGGGGGCGCAGCAGGTGTCGGTCATGCTTGGTTTCCTGATTGTTGGTTATTTGATTGGTAGCATAGGGGTTGGGATGTGTCAATGTATGTCTGAATCAGGAGAAAATTGCAATAAGTGGGACTGTCGCGGTCGCGGGCCTCCCCACCCCCTGGATTCCCGCCTTCGCGGGAATGACGGTGGTTGTGCAAAGGTCTCCTTCGCGGGAATGACGATTGGGCGCCGCAACGGACTTTTGCAATTGTCTCGAATCAGGATTTGCAGGATGTGAGGATGCTCAGGATATTGTGCCAGTAGCGCATCTTGCCTTGTAGGTCTGGTTGCGAGGCTGTTACATTTGTGGTGCTAAATTCGAGTTCGGCGACACTGAATTATCGGGGGATACCCATGTCTATACAGCAGGTTATCGAGCAGGCGCAGGAGTATATGGCGGAGCATGGCGTTAATGGCTGGCTGCTGTACGATTACAGGGGGCTGAATCCGATTTTCGCGGATACGGTTGGGAGCGTTGGGCATGTGACGCGCCCAGTGTGGCTGTGGATACCGGCGAGCGGGCGTCCGCGCCTGCTGCTGAGTTTCGTGGACCAGAGCCGGTTCGACCACCTGGACCTGGATACGACGCTGTTCATCAACCGCAGAGACATGATCGAGAAGCTGGGGAACAACTTCGGCATTTCGGGCAAGGTAGCGATGGAGTACACGCCGGAGGGCGCGCTGCCGAGGGTGTCGAACGTGGACGGCGGGACGCTGGAACTGGTGAAGAGTCTAGGGGTGGAGATTGTTCCGTCGGCGGACCTGCTCCAGTACGCCACGCAGCGCTGGAACGCTGAGCAGTTCGAGTCGCATGTGTACGCCGCCCAGAAGTTGAGCGTGATCGTGCAGGAGGCGTTCAGGTACATCGGGGACAGTATTGACTCAGGTGTGACCGAGTACGATGTGAAGGAGTTCATCAACAACCGCTTCCTGGAGGAGGGCATGATCGTTACGGACGGCCCTGCGGTCGCGGTGAACGAGCACGCATCGGACCCACACTTCGATCCGACGCCTGAGAACTCGGTAGAGATAAAGCGGGGCGACTGGGTGCTGATTGATCTGTGGACGCGGCTGCCCGGCGAGGACGATATGTTCGGGGACATAACCTGGACGGCCTATGTCGGTGACGAGGTTCCGGCCAAGCAGCGAGAGGTGTTCGACATCGTGCTGGGCTCGCGGGACGCCGCGCTGGCGGAGATGGAGAAGGCATTCGGTGAGGGGCGAATCCTGGAGGGCTGGGAGCTGGACAAGGTGGCGCGGGACTACATCGAAGAGGCAGGCTACGGCGAGTATTTCAACCACCGGCTGGGGCACAGCCTGGGGCGGAAGGTGCACTCGAACGCGGTAAACCTGGATTCGTGGGAGACGCACGACACGCGGCAACTGATTCCAGGCATCGCGGTGACGATAGAGCCGGGGATCTACATACCGGAGTTCGGAGTGCGCTCGGAGATAGACGTGTTCATGTCGGAAGATGGCCCGCAGGTTACGACTCAGATGCAGCGAGATGTAGTGTTGATAGGGGCGTAGCTGTTTCAGGATAGCCTGGACGGGTAGATGCTGTATCAGAGTTTGGTCGGCATAAGGAATCACCCTCGTCCTAGCCCTCTCCCATCAAGGGAGAGGGGATTTTCGAGCCGCAGGGAGCGCGCGGATTAACTTGATACAGGTTTGAATGGTTTCAGGTGTTTGCCGCGCCTTTTGTGAGAGGGATATACTGTAGTCAATGGCGATAAATGTGAGTTTCACTTGGGATTCGAGATGGCGTGGGAAGGCCGAGAGCGATGACTGTCAGCGCTGAGAGTGTGGCGGCTCACCCGCTGAGCTTGCCAGAAGAGCTCATCCTGATGCTTCTCAGTGAGGAGAGCGGCTACTTTCACCAGGTGCCCGGCTGGACTTTGAACTGCGTCGTCGTGGGCGCCGTACTCGCGGAACTTTCACTGCTGTCCCGCATTGACACGGACCCTGAAACCCTGTTCCTGATAGACGGCTCTGAAACGGGCGACCCGGTGCTGGACACTGTCCTGAAGGAAATCGCCAGCGAACCTTTGAAGCGGAACACCCAGTACTGGATCGAACGGCTCGCCCCGCGCGCGGAGGCGATCATTGATCTGACCCTGGACCGCCTGGTTGACCTGAATATCCTGGAACATCACGAAGGCGACTTCTGGACGCTGTCTCGCACTATGGGGCAGACGGAAATGTTTGGGGTTTCGGTGGAAGGCACCAGGGCCCAGTTCGTCAAGGCGCGCATCGCCATGGCAATCTTCGACAATGAGATTCCGGCGCCGAGAGACATCATCATCATCTGCCTGATCAATACGTGCGACGTCTTTCGCTTCATATTTCAGCTCGACGAAGTGGCGGAGGAGCGCATAGAGTTCATCTGCAGAATGACTTTGATCGGACGTTCCATAGCCGAAGCGGTGTCTCACAACCTTGCCGGCCCGCTGCTCAGACGTTCCGCGCTGTCCAAGAGGATCCCGACCGTTCCCTTGCGTAAGTTGGCGCTCAGTCCCCATGTTCGCAGCGGGAATGTTCCGGCGCTCTTCGCGGAGTTGACGGAACGGTATGGTCCGGTATTCGAGATTCGGCCTCCGTTCCAAAAGCCCATGATATTTCTGGGTGGGCCCGAGACAAATCGCTGGGTACAACGGAACGGACGCATGCACCTGAGAGCCAAGGACTATTTCAGTGACTTCGAGAAGGTGTATGGCGCGTCCGGCGTATTGCCTTCACTGGACGGCGCGGATCATTTCCGGCTTCGCAGGGCAATGTCGTCGGCGTACTCACGCGGGAGACTGGAAGGGCAGTTGGACCAGGTTTACCATCAAGCGCGCAACTATATGGCGGACTGGACGGTCGGGGATGTCTTCTCCGCGACGAATATGTGCCGGCGGATGATCAACGCGCAGATCTCATCGCTTTCCGTCAGCGTTGATTCGCAGGACATAATAGACGATCTGATGGCTTACAAAGAGCGGGCGCTCATCACTCACATCGTAAAAGCCATGCCCAAATTCATGCTGAGCACTCCGGGGATGAAACGGCGGGCTAAAGCCGTGGACACATTGCTGGAAAGGGTCCAGGGAGTCCATACACCCGCCCAGCGGATTGGAGCGCCCCGCGACCTTGCCGATGACATTCTGAGCCTGCACGCGAGCGACCCGCAGCTAGTGCCGGAGTCGAATCTGCGGTTCGCTCTTTCGGCGGCGCTGATCGCAAGCGTGTACCTGGGCGACGCGTTCAGCTTCGCGGTGTACGCAATGGCGTCGCAGCCTGAGCTCTACGACAGGATCCAGCGGGAAGCGGACGCGCTGTTCGAAGACGGCGACCCGGACGGTGGGGCCTTCACGATGTCTGCGATAGACGTTACTCATCGCTTCCTGATGGAGTGCCTGCGAATGTACCCAATAGTCCCGATGTCTATGAGAGACGTCATGAATTCGTGCGTGGTCGAGGACTATGAAATATCGATAGGGACGCGGGTTTACATCGCGCAGACGGCTTCGCATTACATGAAAGACGTCTTCCCGGAGCCCTTCTCATTCGATATTGACCGCTATCTGCCGCCTCGCAATGAGCATCACAGCCCCGGATTCGCCCCGTATGGTCTGGGCACACACCGGTGTCTTGGCTTCCGGTGGATGGAACTGCAACTGGCTGTGAACGTGCTGATGGTGGCGCATTACTTCAAGCTGGAAGTGTCCCCGGCGAACTACAATCTCAAGTTCAGCCCGCTGCCGTCTATGAAGCCGAACAAGAAGCTGAAGTTCCGCATATCCGAACAGCGGCGCGAGATACGAGTCTGATTCGTCATGGTCGCTGGAGCAGATGGAGAATAGGTTGTGGCAAGCGGTGGGAGAAGAGGGACGCCGAGGCGCATAGCAATCGTTGGCGGAGGCATTTCAGGTCTGGGCGCCGCGTGGGCGCTGCATCATCAGCCGGACCGATTTGATTTCCGGCTGTTCGAGGCGCAGGGCCAGATCGGCGGAAATGCGGTCACAGCCGATATGCCGCAGGATGACGGTGGTTCGATTCCGTTCGACATTTCAGTCACCGCATGTATCCCGTCGGTGTATCACCACATCCTGTTGTTGATGGAACAGTTCGGCATCGAACTGATAGATACCAGGTTCAGCTATAGCGTGAAGTACCGCGGCGGTGTTTACGCCCACGATTTCGACTCTGAAATCAGAGAAGATCTGCAATCGGAGATAGCGAAGTTTCAACGAATCCTGAGACGTTTGCACCGGTTCGGCTGGCTGAGCCGTTCCCGGTCGAAATTCCTGAACGCTCTCAACCCGTTCAACTACGTCAGCATGGGGACGGTTCTGAATCTGGGAGGCTTTTCCGGGGACTTCAGGTACAAGGTTCTGAAGCCTATGTTCGTCAATTTTCTGATGGCGACGAACGTGTTCGATATGCCCGCTTCTCTCTTCACGAGGTATCTGGAGTTCTTCGATATAGAGACCGCTACGCCCATGCGGACATGGGATCAGGGAACGCGGCGCATATACGAGAATCTGTCGGCGGATTTCCGAGACAAGATATATCTCAACCGGCCTGTCCGAAAGGTGTATCGCCAGTCGTCCGGCGTCGTGGTAGAGGACGAAGACGGCGTGGAGGAGACGTTCGACGAGGTGATCTTCGCGTGCAACGCGAACCAGACGCTCATGATCCTCGACAAACCCACGTTTCTCGAACGCTACATCCTCTCTTCGATACGCTATGAAAGCGAACTGCACAATCACGCGGTCGTCCACTCCGACGCCTCGGTTCTTCCCGACAACGAAGTGAAGCCCCTGACGACGCGGAGCAATCATATCGAGCAGTACGGTTCCAGGCCGGACAATTATGAGATCACCTACATCATGCACAACCAGCAGCCGTGGGCTAACCGGTCCGACAAGCCCTGCCTGGTGACCTACAATCCCAACAGCCGAATAGATGAACGAAAGATAATCGAGAGGCGGTGGTTTCAGCACGTTGTTCATGACGTGCGGCATGTGGCGTGGCTGGTTCCTTTGTTCCACTTCATTCAGGGTAAGAGGCGAAGCTGGCACTGCGGAGCTCACACGCTGATCAACAGCCAGGAAACCTGCTTCGTCAGCGGTCTCGCCACCGCGAGACAGATTGGCGCCGATTATCCGTTTGACGATCCCGAGGCGAGACGGGCATTCAACCACTACGGCGGTATCATGTATGGCTGGCGATTCAGGAAAGCGAAGAGGGGATCAGCCCCATCCTAACCTTCCCCCATCGAGGGGGAAGGGACTTTTGCCTACCTTTGCTCGTGGCGCCGATCAACTTCCCCAACTGCCACGTCGAGCTCGTTCCACATGCGCTCCACCATCGAACGCAGCCGCATGTTCTGGTATGCGCCCCAGACCACCATCGCGGGCAACACCACCAGGATCGAGACTATCAGGGAATAGACGATGGTTATGGTCGCCGTGATGCCGAACTGCTGGGACGCCAGCAGCGGGGAGGCTATCAGCACTCCGAATCCGAATGCCGTCGTCAGCGCCGAGCCCAGCAGCGCCGAGCCGGTGGTGGCCAGGGTCTGGATGGCCGCTTGCTCAGGATTGCGCAGGCGGGAGAACTCCTCCCGGTAGCGATGAATCACGTGAATCGTGTAGTCCACTCCAATGCCGATTGAAAGCGCCGTGATAATCGAGGTGATCAGCGTGTAGGGGATGTTCAGCAGCGCCATCGTGCCAAGTACGCTGATGAGTACGAGTACGATTGGCCCCACCGCAATGAACCCCAGCGCAGGCTGGCGCAGCGTCAGCCAGAAGAAGATGGCGAGGATGCCCAGGGCCACTGCGATGGTGGCGCTGATCGCCTCCGTCTGCCGGTCCGTAATCTGGTCGGTGACCGCGACTGAGACGATGCTTTCCGAAATCGCTGTAATAGCGCTGTCGTCGCCCAACCAGAGCGCTTCGATATCCTCCTGGAGCATCCTCGTCTGTTCGGGATCGTCAAGGTAACTCGGGAACTGGAGCAGCATGACGTCCATGCCTTCCGGATCGTTGACTAGAAGGCGCGCCAGTTCAGGCTCTCTCGCGACGAGTCTATCCACGAACTCCTGCATCAGTTCCGGGTCGAGTTCAACTCCGGGAGAAGCTGCCCTGAACAGTTCCGCAAGCTCAGGGTCGTACTTGTCGCCTGGTTCCCCTGAGTCTTCAGTCCAGTCGCGAACGAGCGCTTCATACGATCCCTGGATTGGCCCGGCGGCCGCCGGGGGGCGGCGCAGTTCGTCCTCGAAGCCGTTTGTGAGATCATGGAGATTCAGAAGCGTCCGGCTCTCGGTGACTTCGGACTTCACCAGAATGGTGGCAACCTCCGTCGAGCCGCCGACAGCCGCGTCGAGGGTATTCATGTCCTCCAGCACACTCCCACCCCGGGGCAGGACGTCGCGGATGCTGAACTCCGACTCCAGGTCCGTAGCAGCGAACCCAAGCCCGATCGTGACCGCGATCACGACGACGAGGAAGGGCGCGGGCCAACGTGTAACCCATCTCCCCAGCAACTCCGCCGCCGGTGTGATACCAGGCAGTGCGTTGGAGATTGGGCGGGGAGCCGCCAAAGTGCCGCGCGACTCGCGTCGCCGGTCAATAATCGTCCGACCGGACGGGATCAGCGTCAGCATCACTATCAAACTCATTCCCACACCCAGCCCCGCAACAACACCGAAGTCGCCGATCACCCCGATAGGCGAGAATAACGACACCAGCAGGCTGACGATAGTGGTAACGGCGGCCAGTGTCAGAGGGATGGTGACGTTACTGAGTCCATTTCGCACCGCCTCGATAACCGGCTCGCCGGCAAGTCGCCGCTCGCGGTAGTGTGAGACTGCCTGAATAGCGTAGTCCACTGTGAGGCTGATGACGATGACAGGCACCATCGTAGTGAGCGAGCTCGGCGGACCTATCAGGCCCAGCCCATTCGGTCCGAGCCAGCCCTCAGCCCCTATGATCCAGACCAGCGCCACGACGAGTCCCGCTAACGTCAGCAGCATATCCGAGAGGGCGCGCGTGAAGAGCAGGAGCAGCGCCGCGATGAGGATAAGCGCCAGCCCTATCAGCGGCGCCATCCCGGACTCCGTGGCTTCCGTGTACTCGTCCTCGAAGATCGCCGGCGACAGGCTGCTCACACGCAGTGGACCCTCATCCTCTGTCGCAAGCTCATTGATCCTTCGTTCGGCGTCCTGAACTCTCTCGTCGCCTGTATCTCTCAGACGGATGTTGGCGATGGCGACCGGAGTGCCATCCGCGTCGGTTCCGGTCATTGCGGACAGGGGCCCCTGAATCTCCGGTATGTTGCGGGCGGAGTCAATCTCCGCCTGCGTGACCGACTCGAGGCTGTTCGCCTGGAGTACGGCATTGATCAGATGCACAGGGGCGATGATCGGATCGCCGGGCGCCAGTAGCTGACTCACGCCCGGGTCGCTGACGACCTCGTTGATCAGGGCATTCATCTGCGAAAGGCCGTCGGGCGTGAGCGCGTCCCCGCGGAAGATGAGGGTTACGACACTGACCTCGCTGGAGTCTCCGAAGAACTCGTCTATCTCGCGTGTCGCGTTGGCGATGATGTGTCCCGGGGGAAGAAACGCCACGTCCGCCCCCTCCGTCGGCTGGGCGCGCAGCGTAGCCCCCGCGCCCAGCGCAATCGTAATGACAAGGAGAACGATGAGCGTGATGTACGGACGGACCGTGACCAGCCAGCTCAGCCTGTCGAGTACCTTACTCATGGCGGGCTCCGCTATCTGAAGCAGCCCCGGCAGGAGACGCATGCCGCCGCGAGGGGTCCTGAGGATAGTGCGGATCGGCATAGAACTGGGCGCAATAGGCGCGATATGGCATTATCTCGCCGTCGGAGCGGCAGAGTCGCGGGCGAGACCGATACTGTTTGCGTCTCCAGATGACCACATCCTGAAGAACGTCCCGGTATTGCTGAGCCGCGATGAACTTGTTCATGATAGGAGCGCGCAGCCTCACCGGAAGGAAGCCCAGGCCCGCAATCGAGCGCTTCGGTCTGCGAATCTCCCGCACCTGCGAGACGAGCGACAGGTCAATGAGCGTGCCGTCCACGGGCGTCGCCAATACCCAGAGACGCATATCCATTCCGATGGAGCGCTCTCGGATCTCGACGAAGGAGTAGCCCAGCCCGAAGATATGGGCATGGGCGGAGATGTCAAAAGTGAGAGTCGCGACTTTGGCAATCGTGCGTACTCTCCTGAAATCGAAGCGGCTTTCGAGACTGGGCCCGTGCACCGACACTCGTTCGGCGCGACTCACGCTATCGTAGCCGTGTACGTAGCGCAGGTGGCCGAGGTCCACCGAGTTCTCCGTCGTCTCCTGGGGATGGCCGGGGAAGCGGAGTGTTCTGATCGCGAGGCTGCTCCAGCCAGCCTGGTCCGACGGATCGGAGGGCAAGCTCCATTGCGGCTCCCTTTCCCTGATCCCATACCAGGCGAAGATCAGGCCGAGTATTTCCTGTGTCTCAAAGACTCGCAGCCTCGCGGTCCTGGGCGGGTCGGCGTAGGGAGTCGCAACGCACTGACCGGTCGCGTCGTACTCGAAGCCGTGGAATGGACAGACAAGGCGGCCAGCGCAAACGCGCCCCCCGGATTCTGGCCCCAGGTCGGCGCCCAGGTGCGGGCAGAACGCCTCTGCCACGCAGATCTGCCCATTCTCGTCGCACCAGACGATGACGTTCTCCCCCATCCAGGTCTTTTGGATGAGCTTGGCCTTCAATATTTCCTGACGGCTCGCAATAAAGTACCAGCCTTCAGGAAACGGGGAGGGCAATGGTGCGTTCGCTACTTCCCTGCGTCGAGTTGGCATTTCGTGACACTCCTCACCCGGATACTGGTGATAATGACTTCCTTACCCGACAAGTCATTCGCTCAGGATACGAGAGCGAGTTGTTTGATTTCCCCAATGAGAAGCAAATTATACACTAAAATGAATGAGCACCCTCAACAGTCAGATGGTCTCTCGGTTGTCAGTTCGTCACGTTCTCCTGGTTCATGGTCCTGGGCAGCTTTGTCAGCGCCAGTATGATCGCACCTATGATTACCATTACGCCGCCGTAGATGAAGGCGTTGGATATCTCGGTGCGGTCAACTATCACGCCAGCGACCCACGGAGAGAACGCGCCGAGGAAGCTCGCGCCGTAGATCAGGGCGACGACGGTGGACTGCGCTTGTCCCTCCGCCACGTCCATCGCACTGGCAATGTAGATGGTGTGGAGCGAGTAGAGGAACGCTCCCATGGCTAGTATGGTCAGGATGAGCAGCGCTTCGGAGTCGGCGAACTTGAGCGCGGCGATGAGCAGTCCCATAGCGGCGGTGCACGGGACGAGGACGACCTTTCGCCCGAACTTGTCGGACAGCCAGCCCATGATGGGCTGGACGACGATGCCGGTGACCTGGGCGCCGGACATGAAGAGGCCGATTACGACGAATTCGTAGCCGAGTTCCTCGTTGAGATAGACGGGCAGGAACGCCATGACCGCGGACTGTCCGGTGCTTCGGAGGGCGGTGACGGCGACGAGGGAGATCATGGCCGGACGGCGCAGAAGGGTGCGGAGCGAGTTGAAGTATTCACCGACGGACTCGATGTCGGTGGCGGCCGTGGGTATGTTTCGCATCATCAGGTAGATGAGGATGGCGAAGAAGAGGGCGGGCGCGACGCCGATGTGAAGCACGTCTCGCCATGTGAAGGCGACGAGATATGTGCCGCTTATCAGGCCGCCCACGAGTACGGGGCCTACTACCTCGCCTATGCTTCCGCCCGTACCGTGGAGGGAGATAGCGAACCCGCGCCTGTCAGGAAACTTGCGCGAAAGGGAGGCTATGGCGGGCGAGTGGTAGAGGGAGGGGCCGATGCCGACGAGCAGCATAACGGCCATGAGCAGCCAGTAGTTGGGCGCGCTGCCGAGCAGGTAGAAGGATATGCCCATCATGCCGAGTGAGATGAGGAGCATGAGCCCGGAGCGGTTGGCGAACCTGTCGCCGAGGTAGCCCGCAAGCATAGTGGTCGTGCCGCTAGTGATGCGCTGGGAGGTGGATAGTAAGCCGAACTGCGCTCCGGTCAGGCCCATGTCGTCCTTGATGGCAGCCATGATGACGGAGTTGAGGCCGGAGTTGTAGATGTGCTTTACGGTGTGGCCTAGAACGACTGTGGCCGCAAGTTGATTGCGGCCCCTTCTGACCTCGGGAGATACCTGTGTGCCTTGCATATTGGAGAGAATGCCCCTTCTTCTGTGTCTCGTCAAACGGCGACATTATATCTTATTGAGTGATTAGTGGTTAGTTTTTAGTTGTCAGTGTTCAGAGGCTGGAAATCGGGCACAGTGGGGCTGAGGGGGAGTCGGAGTGTGGCGGGGATATGCGGGATTTAGTCCGAGACGGAGCGAGATCGTCTGCCTATGCCGGGGACTTTGCATCCGGAGATTCTGTACCTGTTGCGGGCGACCCAGCGGTAGGTGGGGACTCCGATGAACCTGGCGCCCGGAATCCACATGAGCGCGCCGAGCGGGGAGAGAAGGGGCAGTCTGAGCAGCAGTTTGCGGAAGGCGAAGAAGCCTTCATGGTTGTCGCCCGGGGCGCAGACCAGATAGGCGGCCTCTTCCAGGTCGGCGTGGCTCAGGCCCTGTGGTGGTGTGTCGAGCGACTGAATCGCGGTCCATGCTATTCGTTTGCGGCTGTCGAATCGGCGCAGCCAGCGGACGACGGCGGTACACATTCCGCAGTCGGCGTCGTAGTAGAATGTCCAGGTTTGCGGGTTCATTCTATTGTCCAAGTTGTGCGGCGCATCGCCAGATGGATTCCCGCCTTCGCGGGAATGACGGAAATGGTCTGGGTTCATTGGTGTCGGCGGCCTTGGTATGGGTGTTCGGCGTCGAGGAGGTCGCCCTCGTCGAAGCGGCTTGCTCGGAATTGATGAATGGGGTGGTCGCTGCTGTCGCCGTGAAGGACGAACTCGGCGACCATTCGGCCTACGACGGGGGAGAGCTTGAAGCCGTGTCCGCTGAAGCCGGTGGCCCAGTATAGGCCCTCGACGTTTGGCGACTTGTCCAGGATGGGGTTGCCGTCGGGGGTCATGTCGTATAGGGAGCCGTAGCCGCCGCGCTGGGTGGCGGCGTGGAAGTCGGGGAAGCGCAGCCTGGCGCGGTCCCAGAAGCGGGTTATGGTGTCGTGGTCGGCGTTGAGGCCGAATGCGTCGGGGTTGACGACCTCGCTGAGGTCGTCCCATTCCTCGCCGCCGACTAGGGTGCTGTATCCGGCGTCCACGCGGAAGTAGGCGCCGGTGGTGTAGTCAATGACGTTGATGCCCAAGGACTCCAGGGACGGCGGACGGCGGAGGTGTACCATCTGCACGCGGATGGGGGTGACGGGGAGGAATTCGCCGAGGGGAGTGGCGAGCTTGTTGACCCAAGGGCCGACGGCGGCGACTACGGCGTCGGTCTCTATCAGGCCGTTCTCGGTCTGGACGGCGACGACGCGGTCTCCGGCGGTCTTGATTTCGGTGACGGCGGTTCCGGTCAGGATTTCGGCGCCGTGATTGCGGGCCTGGTCGGCGTAGGCGTAGGTGGTGGCCATGGGGTCGGCGTAGCCGGAGTTGGGTTCATAGACGCCGAGGGCTATGTCGTCGAGGTTTGCCTGGGGGACTATCTGGGCGGCTTCTGACGGGGTAAGGGTCTGGATTTCCACGCCGAGTTCGCGGTTCATCTCGACGTTGGCGCGGGCGGCGTCGGCGTCGCGCTCGCCGAAGAAGAGCATCCTGCCGGTCTCGATGAAGCGGGCATCACCGCCTATGGCGTCGGGGAAGTTGTGGAAGATGTCGCTGGCCTCCATCGCCATCTTGACGAGGGTTGGGTGGAGATAGTGCTCGCGCACCATCGCGCCGGAGCGTCCGCTGGCGCCGCTGGCGAGGTGTCCCTTCTCCACGAGGACTACCTTACCCGCTCCCAGACGGGACAGGTGCATGGCGATGCTGGTTCCGTTGACGCCGCCGCCGATGACGACTACGTTTGCCGATTTGGGGGTCATGGTTGCCTCTCGGGGTTCAGTTTTGAGTTGTTAGTTCCTGGAGTGGACTGCTTTGGTGTGGTGTCATATATTCTGGGTTATAGTTCAGCAGGTGGCTTCTGGTGGGGTAACAGGTGAGCGACATGTGATTAGAACACCTGTTATCCACCTGCTAATCACCTGCATTAGCTATGGAGAAAATTTTTCGGGCCTTTGGTTCTTCATCTATATAATCTTGGATTTATGTTTACGGTATTAGAAATCTTGTTCTTGATGGGTGTATTGTAGCGTATGGAGGGGGTGGCTGTACAGGGGTTGTCAGAAGTGGGGAAGCGTCTCCTTCCACGAAGGACACGAAGCAACACGAAGGTATTGGACAACTAGGTCGTGGTTGGTGAGACGGAGTGAGAGTGGGCATGGATTCTAGGACAGAGTAGCGTGTCCGCTGGTATAATTCGAGTATCCCATTGGGAGGGTAGGCATGACTACGAAGGCCAGGTACACCTACGAGGATTATCTGAATACACCGGAGGGAGAACGGTACGAGCTTCTGGACGGAGAGTTGATTTTGGTCGCTTCACCGAATGAGGAACACCAGTTGGCGAGTATTAGACTGGGTTCGAAGATGCACCTCTACGTGGATGCCGGAGAGCTAGGTTGGGTGTTTCACGCTCCGTTCGACATCGTGTTCTCGGACACGGAGGTGGTTCAGCCGGATCTCATGTTCATCTCGAAAGAGCGGGAGCATATCAGGAGCGGGGCGAATGTTCGGGGCGCGCCGGACCTGGTGGTGGAGATACTGTCTCCGTCGTCGTCGAGGCGGGACTGGAAGTACAAGAGGGAGTTGTACGCCAAGTATGGGGTCAAGGAGTACTGGATAGTTGACCCGGCGAACAGGATAGTGTCGGTGATGCTGCTGAAGGACGGTGTTCTGGAGATAGCGGGGGCGTATGTAGAAGGGGATACGCTGGCGTCGGCGGCGCTGGAGGGGTTCGAGGTGGGGGTGGAGGAGATATTTTAGATTTCTCCGCGCTTGCCTGTGTTAGGATGCGGCCATGAGAATTTTGGGCGTGTTGCTTCCGGCGATTTTGTTGGTGATGGCTTGTGGATTGGGAAGCCAAGCCCCATCGCCAACTCCGACCCCAGACCTGGAAGCTACTGTGCAGGCGATGGTGATTGCCGCGTTGCCGACGGAAACGGCTACTCCTACGCCGGATATAGAGGCGACAATCGAGGCGGGGGTAGCGGCGACTATGACGGCGGTTCCTACGCATACTCATACGCCTACCTTTACTCCGACTCCGGTTCCTACTGAGACGCCTATACCGACCTTTACGCCCACGCCGACCCATACGGCTACGGTCACGCCGACTCCGACATTCACCGCTACGGTGACGCTTACGCCAACTCGCACAGCAACGGCGACTCAGATTCCAACCGCCACGCCTACACCGACTCCCGCTCCTACCGCGACATCTGTACCTACTGCTACGCCTACACTTATTCCCACACCTTCCGCGACGCCGATACCGACAGCAACCGAGTCTCCGACGGCCTCGCTGAGCGACATGGTCAAGCAGGCAAGGCCCGCGGTGGTGAGGATAGAAAGAGGCTCAGGCTCGGGTAGTGGCGTCATATACGAAGTATATAAACATTTCGCGTATGTCATCACCAACCAGCACGTTGTTGATCAACCCGGCCCGATGTGGGTCACGGTAAACGACCAAGACAAGCATGGAGGCATTATCCTAGGCGTGGACCCGATTCGAGACTTGGCGGTAGTCATAATATGTTGCAGCAGCGGTTTCACGAGTCTGCCTTTTGGGGACGCTTCCACTTTGGAACCTGGTGACGAAGTGGTGAACATTGGCTACGCGCTGGGAATAGAAGGCGAGGCCACTATAACGAGGGGCATCGTTTCGGCCATCCGCTATCACCCCAACCTTCAGAGCGACGTGATACAAACCGACGCGGCCATCAATCCGGGCAACAGCGGCGGGCCGATGCTTTCGCTGTCCGGGGAGATGCTTGGCATTAACACTTTCAAGATATCCGAAACACGTGTTGAGGGGCTGGGATTCGCAATATCGGAAAAGACCGTACAAGAGCGGATACCTGTCCTTCAGGTCGATGAAGAAGATCTTACCGGCAGGGGTCCCCAATTACCTACCGTCACACCCAAGCCAGTTCCGACATCCAATCCGATATACGAAGGTTGTACCCAGTCCGACCCTCTCTTGCGTATAGTATGCGAAGCGGACGCTGAGGCTACCGCAACCGCGATAGCGCGGACTGGAGGAACGGACAGCTTCGGCCCCGTAAGCGGCGAACTGTGGCACGATACCATAGATGGCAAGATTGAGACCGAACACGCCAATGTATTCATGGAGGACATGATAGCAGAGGCTACTTTCATCAATCCGTACTCGCCCAGTTACCATTCGTGGGACTACGGCTTCTTCATTCGCGAACAAAAGAATGACCCCAATAGTGCATTCATAAAGGTTGCAGTCACTAGCCAGAACCGTTGGAGCGCGCGGGTGAGGGATCAGGAACCCACTTATGAAAATCGGATAGGTGGAGGAACCCTCTCCAACCTAAATACCAGTGATGGAGGAAGGAACCACCTGCGGATAGTCGCCATCGGAGGACGCGGATGGTTCTTCGTCAACGACGAGTTCGTGTCCTCCCTTAACCTGTCGGATGTCACCGGAGCGGGCGACGTCGCCGTCATCACCGGGGCGTTCACAGGCAACGAGGTGGATGGGAAAGTGACGCGGTTCGAGAATTTCACAGGTACACGTTTGACCAAGCGCTATGGGCCTGCCGACGGTAGGCTGGAGAAAGAGCCAGGATTTATCGCAGAGCACGATAGCAGTGTGTGGACGCGGGACCTAGTCGCTGAAGCAGAGTTCGTCAGTCCGCAAGGTGAGGACTGGGACTATGGCTTTATTATTCGCAATCCAGAATTCAATCGGCTAGAAGTTATCGGCGTTGAGTGGCGTAGTGGGTGGTTTCATAAGACTCGCGCTGCAGGCGACAGCGAATATACTACAGTAGCGGAGGGATCTCCCAGTTTGAGATCAGGCTATCGAAGTATGTTAAGGGGCAGAAACAATCTTCTACTTATGGCCTTTGGCGATACGGGTTGGTTTTTCTTGGATAACAGTCTGTTTGCCAAACTGGACCTGTCCCATAACATGGATTCCGGATGGGTTAGTGTGATGGGCGACTTCTACAACTCACACCATAGTCCAGTGCAGTTCGAGGATTTCAATGTGTGGACGCCGTAGTTCGCCCGTATGCTACAATCTGAATGCGCCTGTGTGAGCTAAATCAAAACTGGCTGGGAAGAGTGTCATGTCATCGGAAGTATCCGCTGAACAAGCTATGCGTGAGGGTGAGATGAAAGACGAGGGGTTAGGTCCCAATGAGCGGACTATGCTCAGCCTGATGCGGCGTGCCCATGCCCTGGATAAGGGCGCTGGGGTGTCCAGCAAGGCAAATGTAGTTGATAAGGACGACATAGCGTCTGTTGGACGAGCTATGTACAAGCGGATACTCTCCGAAGTGGAAGCAGCCCATCGGGGCCAAATGATAGTCATTGACGTCAAAACCGGGGATTACGAAATCGCGGACGACGACCTCACTGCCACCATGCGCCTGATGGACAGGAAGCCGGACGCCGTCACTTGGGGGGAGCGAATAGGCTATCCTGCTCCGTACTACATAGATGAGCGGATTGCCCACCAGAAGATATGATTAGGGGCAGCGTAGTAGCTACGCGAGCGTCTGATGGTACCGTTGTTCTCAAACCGAAAATCACCCTTCGCGTGACAGGACCAGATCGGGTTTTCCAAACGGTTGAAGCGGTTGTGGATACCGGATTCACGGCCTATCTGACCCTGACCGAGCGAATAATCCATGAACTTGGACTGATCCACCTCGGGCGGCGTCCCGCTACCCTTGCCAGTGGCGCAGTGCAGATGTTCGATGTGTACGGTGGTCTGACACTCTGGCATGACCAACTCCGATCAGCGCTAGTTCATCGCACGAATGACGAGCCGCTCGTGGGTATGTCTATGCTCGGCGGCAGCCGGCTTATCGTGGATGCCAGAGAAGATGGCGATGTAATAATCGAAGAAATCCCCAGTTGGTGAGCGTATGACTGTTCTGATTGCGAATACTACTATCGTCACGTGCGACGCGGGGCGTAGGATTCATTATGGGGCTGCGCTTGCGGTGGAGGGGGAGCGGATAGCGGAGATTGGGCCTAGCGGGGAGTTGGAGGCGAGGTATCCGGGGGCGGAGCGTGTGGATGGGCGTGGGAAGGTGGTGTTTCCGGGGCTGGTGAATTGTCATACGCATCTTCTGGCGACTGCGGACAGGGGGATCCTGGAGGATTTCGGGTTTCCGACGACGCTGAAGTTTCCGACTACGGGGCGCGGTCTGCTGGATGAGGATGGGCGCAATGTATTCGGGCTGCTTGGAGCGCTTGAGGCGATTCGGAGCGGCACGACGACGATGCTGGAGATCTCGAACGATATTCCGTCGTATGCGGACAGCCTGGCGGCGACGGGTATGAGGCTGTTTCTGGCGGAGAATTTCAACGATATTGACGACGCTGAGTTCGAGCAGGGCCAGTATGCTTTCTCATCCGACAAACTGGATGCCGGGCTGCTGCGCAGCGAGGATTTTATTTCGCGGTGGCACGGGGCAGAGGACGAACGGGTGCAGTGCATGGTGTCTCCGCACGCGCCGGAGCTGTGTTCGCCTGAGTTGCTGCGGGAGTCGGCGGCTTTGGCGGAAAGGCATGGGATCGGCAGTACGATACACCTGTCGCAGAGTCACAAGGAGGTGGAGGGGGTGATGAGGGTGCGAGGAGTGCGTCCGACTCAGTACCTGTTCGCAAATGGGCTGTTGAGCGAACGGCTTATCGTGGCGCACTGCCGGTATGTTGACGATTCGGAGGTGGCACTGCTGGGTCAGCATAATGTGGCGGTGTCCAATAATGCGGCGATAGCGGCTCGGCGGGGGGCTGCCGCGCCCGTGTTGGAACTCCAGGCGGCGGGCTGCGTGATAGGGATGGGGTCGGACAATATGGCTGAGGATATGGTGGAGGTTATGAGGGCTGGTCTGTTCCACGAGCGTGTGAGGCGGAACGATGAGATGTGGCCGATGCCCGAGGATGTGCTGGAGTGGGCGACCATCGGGGGAGCCAGAGCGCTGGGCATAGCAGAGGATGTGGGCAGGTTGGAACCTGGCAAGAAGGCGGACCTGTTTATGATTGATGCGAGGCGCGCACACCTGGTTCCAACGCTGAGGATCGTGTCGGGGTTCGTTCACCAGGGTCAGCCGGCGGATATAACGCACGTGATGGTGAATGGCGATTGGGTGATGCGGGACGGCCGGGTTCTGACGATTGACGAGGTGGACGTGATCGAGCGGGCGGAGCGGATAGGGCATGATGTCTGGGGTCGGCTGGTGTCGGACAACCCGGATGTTCCGTTCCCGGTTCGGCTGGCGCCGGGGCCGGTATAGGATGAAAGGGCAACCACGAGGGTGCACTCCTACGTTCGGTGCGCTTGCGGTAGTCTTATTCAAACAGTCGGTGCAGGTCCTGGCTGCCATATGCGACACGAGCCACCTCAACCCCGTAGTCTTTCGGGAAGTAGAAGATGATGTATCGGGTGTTGGGGATGGCGTGACTACGCACTTCCGGGGCGAGATCATATCTGGCGACACCCATGTAAGGGTATTCGGACAGAATCTGAAATCGCTCATGCAAGTGGACAATCTGCCGATTGGCGACTTCTTCACCCGCCACGTCGTGATGGTAGTCCCATATTCTATCCAAGTCCCTTGTTGCAGGACCGGCGATGCGATAAGAGGACATTAATCAGGGCTAGACTGGCCGGACGCCCAGCGCTCGCGTCCTCGCCGCTTTATGTCCTCGAAGAATTCGTGAAGGTTTTCGTCGGTGTACTCTACATAGTCTCCGTTCTTCAGGGCGTCAACTCCTTCTTGCACCATCTTACGGACCTCGGACAGTTCTGCGTACAGTTTATCGTCGTGTTCGTCCAGAAGCGCGAGTGCCTTGGCTATCACGGCGTCCGAAGATGGGTACATCCCGGAGTCCACTTTACTTTGGATGTGTTCCACGTGTTGTTCTCTTATCGATATATTCATATCGTTACCCACTATCTTTTCAACTGTGTCGGATACCGCGATTACAGGATACACCAAGTAGCGCCTTAGCCGGCGACCATTGGATAGACGTGGCGGCTGCGGGATAGTTCCATGGGCAGGTTCGAGCCGGACCAGGTCTCGCCGCCGTCGCTGCTGGCGTAGAAGTGTCCGTAGCCTGTGCAGCAATAGACGTTGGAGGGGGCGGCCCTGTCTATGGCTATCTGGAACATACGGCTTGGGGGCGTGTCGCCGATGTCCACACGGTCCCAAGTCTCGCCGGTGTCTTGGCTGCGGAAGAGGGCGCCTGCCTCCTGGGTTCCGGTGGGAGCACCTCCGCCACCCGCGCCCGCCGCAAGATATAGCGTTTTGGGGTCGTCGGGCGCGACTATGAGGCCGCGACAGTATGATCCGCCTGGGAACATTTCGCCGAAGCGGATATGCTCCCAGCGATGACCACGGTCGCGGCTGCGAAACATGGCTACTTGGGCGATGATGAATACGGTTCCCGGGGCCGCCGAACTGACCTGGACGCCGTGTAGGTCAACGGTGTGATTCTCGGTGTAGAGGCCGTCGGTGATGGAGTCCCAGCTTTCCCCGCCGTCGCGTGAGGCGAGCAGTCCGCCGACCTCGATGGATGCGTACATATCGGACGGGTCTGAGGGATCAGCCGCGATTCCGATGACGCGCTTGGCGAGCGGGGGCATATAGGTGGTCACGTTGGGGTATGCCACCCTGTCTGTGTTCATCTGCGACCAGGACTCACCGCCGTTTTCGGTCCTGTATATAGAGCAGGGTTCGTAGCCCGCGTAGATGATGTCGGGGTTGGACGGATGGAACGCGAGCGACCAGACGTCCATGCCGTCGCGCGGAGATTCGAGCGATTCCCAGTGGTCGCCGTGGTCGTCGGAGCGATAGACGCCTTGTTGGGTTCCGGCATAGATGACGGCTGGGTTGTCGGGGTGTACTAGCAGCGCCCTGACCTGGGGATTGGACGGCAGACCGTTGGTGATGGTCTGCCAATCGTCTTCGCCCTCGACACGGCGCAGCATCCCTCCCTCGGCTATGTTTTCGCCCTCTCCAGCTAGTCCGACGTATATGTGGGTCCGATGTCCGTTCTGTGCCATGGGGAACCTCCGGGGTTAGAGTGTTTAGTGATTAGTTTTTAGTTGTTAGAAGGTTCAGTCGAGGGGGATGGCTACCGATATTCTGGGTTCGTCGCCGTATGCGCGGGTGGTATGACCCTGGCCGGTGAGGTCGTCGGCGAGCATGACGTCGCCAGCACCAAAGTATCGGAGCGTGCCGTCGCCGAGTCCGATTTCGACCTGACCGGACAGCGTTATTATGAACTGACGGCGCGGGGCCACGTGCCAGTCTATGAACTTGCCCGGCTCGTCATACCTGAATATGATTCCGGTCGCGTTCTTGAGTTCTCCCCAGGGAAATTCGCCGGTATCCATGTCCAACTCTTCGAAGTGCGACTGGCCGTCGTCTCCCGTGTAAAGCCTTGTAACCATTTGGAGCCTCCAAAATTTGTGTGCTGAGGCTATTCTACAACAGACACGAATGAATTTTTGTGAGACAATCACATGGATTCCGTTATGGACGAAAATACATCGCTGAATGAGGATGGCAAGGAATGAAGATCAAGCAAGTCAGGGCAGTAGAAGTCAACATACCGAGGACACCACCGAAGTCGGAGTCGCGTCGGCCCAACTGGAATACGCACGCGCGGCGCGCGCTCCCGATTAACAAGTACCCGGAATTTCCAAGGCTTCACGGCCAGATGCCCGGCGCGAATACCTCTGCGGAGGTGTGGGTGCAGGTAGTGGCCGAGGATGGCACATGGGGACTGGGGCAGTGCAGTTTCGGTGAACCGACGGCTGCGTTGGTTGACTACCACTTCGGGCCGCTGCTGGAGGGCAGGGACTGCATGGCGCTGGAGTATCTGAACGACCTGATGTGGCGTTCGACGCAGAGATTCGGCGCGGGCGGACTGGCAACTGTGGCGCAGTCCGGCGTTGACCTGGCGCTGTGGGACCTGAAGGGCAAGTTGCTGGGTCAGCCGGTGTATTCGCTGATAGGCGGGCCGTGCAGGGATAAGGCGCTGATATATGTTACTTCGGACGACCTGGACTGGTCTTTGGAATTGGGATTCAAGCATTTCAAGGTGTCCAACCCGGCGCACTATGACGAGGGGATAGATGGGATAAACATAGTGGAGGAGAAGATAGCGAACGCGCGGGAGATGGTCGGGAAGAATGCCGAGCTTATGTATAACCCGGTGATGAGTTTCAACGTGGAGTTCGCCGTTCGGCTGGCGGAGCGTCTGAGGCCATACGGGCTGCGGTGGTTCGAGGAGCCGCTTATACCTACGGATCTGGAAGGGCACATCGAACTGAAGAAGGCGATCAACTGGATTCCTCTAGCCACGGGCGAGGACCATCACGGGCGCTGGACGTTCAGGCAGCTTGTGGAGCACAGGGCGGTTGACGTTCTTCAGCCGGATATGAAGTGGTGTGGCGGCCTGTCGGAGGCGTTGAAGATATACACTATCGGGGAGGCTGCGGGGATAATAACGATCCCGCACGCAGCGGCAGCTTCGCCCTGGGGTCAGCATTTCGCCATATCTATGCCGGAATCGCCTATGGCGGAGTTCTGGATGGGGAGCGACCCTGGGATTCCACTGGACGAGGTGTGCCCGATACCAGGAATGCCAATGCCGAAGGACGGGTACGTGAAGCCATCCGACGCGCCTGGCTTCGGGATGGAGATCAAGGATGAGTGGATCACGCCTTGGGATCACACGACGGCTATGAAGGCGCGGGGGTTGGGCTAGGTCTGGGTCAGCCGCTCCTGAGTCTGAGCAGGACGTAGATGGCGAAGGCGCGGCGGTCGGATGTGGGCGCGTCTTCGAAATCGCGTATAGTTTCCTCGGAGTCTTCGATGTACTCTAAGACCTCTGCGCGCGCGAATTGGTCATCAGGGTCGGGATCGTAGTCTGCGATGTGGCGCCGCGCCTGCATATCTACGAACGATTCTCCGAAGTTTTGGATTTCAGCCGGAAATCGGTTCATGACAGATTGATTCACGCATTGGTTCTTTGCGTGTCCGTGTTCCAGCGCGCGATACGTCTGCCGCCACGCCCTTTGGCTGCGGTTGGCTCTTGTTGAGCCGGCCAGCATATCGGCGCAGCAGTTCGCCAGCGTGTGGAATAGGGCGTAGTAGGCTGTACTGATAGCGCGTCTGAGATTGGCCTGGCGAGGACGACCTATGCCAGGTTCGAGCGCCAGTTGGTAGGCGGCTCTCAGCAGGTCATGCGGATTCATAGTATTCTCCTGCCTGTATGGCCTCCCAATCGGCCTTTTCCACGAATGAAATTACCGGAAATTCGTATATATCCTGTTCAGCCATCTTTCTGCGGGTACGATGTCTCATTCCGATTCTCCACTTCGGCGTCATGAGTTTCCGGTCGCCGTCGAATATGATCCTGACTCGCAGATACTCCATGCCATCTACGATGTCCACCGTGTCTCTTACGATGATCTCATGGAGTACAAAGGCGTCGCCGAACTTGGCGTCCAGTATCTCTCTGACGATGTCCGCTACCGCGTCTCGCTGTGTCTGTGTGGTCATGCTGGTCCTCCGTCGTGGCTGTTGGGCTAGGCGCCGGGGGCTCCGGCCTGTGCGATGAAGCGGGAGACCTCGAAGTTGAATACGTCGGGGTTCTCGAAGTAAACGGAGTGTCCGCAGCCCGGCACGCGCAGCACTTCCGATCCCGGAATGTGTTGAGAAGCGGCCTCGATGACATGAGGCGGCGTCAAATCGTCCTCTTCGCCGACTATGAACAGGGTAGGTACGCGGAGGTTGGAGAGGTCGGCTCCGGTCGGGCCGCCGCTCATCACGCCCGCGAGGTCGGGTCTCGGAGGGTTGGTGCGGGAGATCTGGAGGTAGAGGTTGGCGAGTTCGGGTTCGCGTATGCCGAATCCGGGGGCCAACGCGCGGAATCCCAGTTCGCGGGTCGAGGTCTGCCTGGCTCGCCAGTCGGCCAGGGCCTGTTCGACGTCGGGTTCGCCCATGCCGCCGGTGGTGTCGGCGAGCACGAGGCTGCGAGTTCGGGCGGTGTGCTCGACCGCGAAGCCGAGCGCCGTCCTGCCACCCATGGACTGGGCCACCAGATTCACAGATTCGATGCCCAGATGGTCCAGGAGCCCCACAAGGTCGTCAACGAACGACTTCATTCCCGGTCCGTCTGGCTGGTCGTAGGAGTGTCCGAATCCGCGATGGGAAAATGTCACGCAGCGGTAACTCTCGGAGAAGTGGGGAATCTGCTGCCACCACGACAGTAGGTTTCCGACCGCGCCGTGGCAGAACACAATGGCTTCTCCCTGTCCGTATTCCTGATAGTCGAGTTGGATTCCGTTGATGGATACCAGCGTCATAGTGATTCACCTCGGGCGATTGTTCATTTTCCTTCAATGATACAATATGCGATATAGAGTTCGCCCTGAAATGAAACCCAAGAGGATATGCTCGCAATGCCTACTTTCGTTTACGTAACTGCTTCGGGAGACGATAAGATACTGATTTTCGGCCAGGATGAGGATTCCGGCGCGCTCGAGAAAGTGGGCGAGGTGGACGCGGAAGGCCGTCCGGCGCCGCTGGCAACCGACCCGAACGGCCGCTTTCTGTATGTCGCCAGAAGGGATGTCAACAAGCTCTCCAGCTACTCGATTGATCCGGCAACGGGCGATCTGGACCTGCTGGGGGTCGCGGACCTGGAATCAGACCCCAACTACCTTGCGACCGATAAGACCGGTCGCTGGCTGCTGTCAGCCTATTACATTGCGGGCAGGTGCGCCGTTCATCCCATTGACGAAAGTGGAGTCGCTCAGTCGCCGCCCGTGGAGTGGAGGGAAACGGGCCCGGGAGCGCACTGTATGCAGACTGACGCATCGAACCGGTTTGCGTTCGTGCCGCATATTGGCGGCGGCAACGGGGTCAACGCTATCTTCCAGTTTCTGTTCGATGAGGAAACCGGAACGCTCACGCCGAACGATCCTGTGTCCGTTTCGCAGGATGGCAACCTAGGGCCGAGGCACTACTGCTTTCACCCTTCGCTGGACGTACTGTACTTCTCGAACGAGCAGGGATGCAGTGTAACGGCATACGAATTCGACTCGGAGATGGGAAGGCTGTCCGCTTTCCAGACGGTCTCGACTCTGCCATCGCCCTGGAGCGGCAGGAATTCGTGCGCTCAAATACGGATCAACCCATCCGGGACTATGCTGTTCGCTCCGAACAGGGGACATGACAGCATAGCGTGCTTCCTGATCGACCAGGAATCCGGTCGGCTGACTCGGACAGCGATAGTCCCATCGGAAGCTGTGCCTCGCGCGTTGAACGTAGATCCGCAAGGAAAGTTCCTATACTCAGCAGGGCTGGACTCAGGGAAACTCGCGGCCTACGAGGTAAACGAAGCCTGGGGAGGCATTGACCGTATAGGCACATATGAGGTTGGGCGTGAGCCTATGTGGGTTCTGCCGGTGAGCTTGGCCGGCGCGCCAGCAGGATGACGAAAGCGCCTATGAATCCGATGATCGTGAAGGTAGCGAATGGGATGAAGTAGCTCCTGTTGAGATCGTACATGTATCCGGCGAACAGCGGCCCGAAGATCATTGGTATGCTGGACAGCGCCATGTTGATTCCGAGTATCGCGCCGAAACGCTTTCTGCCGAAGAAGTCTCCGGTTATGGCGGTCAGCAGCGGCAAGCGTCCTCCGATTCCAGCTCCCCACAGCACGGCGAAGACTACCGCCATTGGCAGGGTGTCGGTAACGGTCAGTATGCCCATGGCGAAAGCCATTACGAGCATACACACGAACAATACGATCACTTTGGACGTTCGGTCGGCGAGATACCCGGCTACGAGGCCGCTGAGGAAGGCGACGAATGTGTAGATCGTCACAACGAAGTCGGCCGTGGTCATGGATATGCCGGAATCTGTAAGTTTGGAAACGAGGTGTAGCGACACGGTGGCGATGAGGACGCTAGAGGTGAGGCGCGCGACGGCGATTACCCAGAAGGCCGCTGTTCTCAGCGCCTGCCCAAGTGTCATCTCGTTAGCGTCGGTAGGCTCGGACACTGAGTGACTTGCGCCGGCGTATTCAGTGTGATGTCTCGGCTCCCCGTCCGGCCTCAGACCCATGTCTTCCGGGAGGTTGCGTATGAGGCGGGAGGCAGGAATCGCGACCACTATGAGAACGATTCCTATTCCCAGCGACGTCATGCGGAAGTCGTAGTTCTCTATTCCCCGAGTCAACAGCGGCAACAGGAAGCCGCCAAGCTGAGCGCCGGCCGCCGTGACGGACATGGCGAAGGCGCGCCAGCGCGAGAACCAGTCGTTCAACAGCTTGGCGATTGATATCCATCCTCCCACACCGGCCCCGAACGAGATGGCCAGATACGCCACTTAGAACTGCCACTCAGCTTGTATCTGGGAGTGCAGGAGGAACCCGATACCCATCACCAGATAGCCTATGACTATCATTCTGCGGGGGCCGACGCGATCTACCAGATATCCCTCAATCGGGTCGAGCGCGACATGCCCGACCCTGGTGAGCAGCAATGTGGGGAATAACATCGTAGCCATACTCGAGCCGAACCTGTCACTGAAGCTGCGGATAATTCCATCGCTCAGGCTCTCGACCGATTTCAGCGTCAGCGTAATTGCGGATATGGCTACAAGATACCATCCGTAGGACATTTTTCGTGAGCGCTGGCCGTTCTGCATATCGAATAACTCCGATGCTTGGGAGGGTGGAGTCTAGCAGGTTGAAGAAGAATACGCTAAGCGGAGGAAACCGGGCGTGAGCCTATGTGGGTTCTGCCGGTGAGCTTGGCTGGCGAGCCAGCAGAATGACGAAAGTACCTATGAATCCCATGATCGCGAATGTGATGAAGGGTATGAAGTAGCTCTGTCTGAGGTCGAACATGAACCCCGCGAACAGTGGGGCGAAAATCATCGCTACGTTGGACGGGACCATGTTAATGCCGAGTATGGAGCCGAAGTTCTTCCTGCCGAAGAAGTCGCCAATTATGGCTGTCAGGAGTGGCACTCGTCCTCCGAAACCCGCTCCCCATAGGACGGCGAACACCACCGCCATTGGAAGGGAGTCGGTCAATGCCAGAATGGTCATGGCCGCCGCCTGCAGAAACATGCACACGAACAGAACGAGCACTTTGGACGTGCGGTCCGTAAGATACCCGGCCACGAATCCACTGAGGAACGCAACGAACGTGTAGAGGGTTACAACGAAGTTGGCGGTGATGAGCGAGATGCCTGAGTCCGTGAGCTTGGGCACCAGGTGCACTGACAGCGTTATGATCGAAACGACGGATGTAAGCCGGGCGACGGCGATGACCCAGAACGCCACAGTACGGAGAGCCTGCTTCGGTGTCATTTCTACTACTTCGTCCGGCTGGGTCTCGGAGGGACCGGAATTGGCGGCCACCCTGGGGGCGGCGCCGTCCGGGCGCAGGCCCATGTCCTCCGGCAGGTTGCGCATCATGCGCGAAGCCGGGACCGCTACCAGGATCAGGACGACTCCAATTCCCAGCGACGTCATGCGAAAGTCGTGGTTTTCTATGCCCCACGCCATCAACGGCACCAGGAATCCACCTAGCTGAACGCCAGACACCGCGATGGACATGGCGAGCGCGCGTCGGCGTGAGAACCAGTTGTTTATGAGCGTTACTATCGCAATCCAGCCGCCGACCCCCGAGCCCAGCGAAATAGCGAGGTATGCTACGTAGAAGTGCCAGACTTCCTGAATCTGGGAGTAGAAGATGAATCCGATGCCCATGACGAAATAGCCGATAACGACCATTCTGCGGGTGCCGAGGCGGTCAACCAGGAAGCCTTCGATTGGACCGAGCAGAGCGCCTTCGGCCCGGGAGAGGGCGAACGCGCCTGACAGTGTTGTCCTGTTCCAGCCAAAGTTGCGTTCGAGGGCGACAAAGAAAGTACCCACGCCCTGAAATACGGTAGTTGACATCAACATCAGCATGAAGCTGGAGATGCCTACCAGATACCATCCGTAGAAGATGTTTCGGGAGCGTCGCAGGTTGCGCAAGTCGGTGAACGCACTTGTTTCAGACTAGGGGGCAGGGCTAGAGTCTAGCAGACACCGCTTAACCGGCGCGACTTTTCTCACCAGAAACAGGGTCTTTCTGTTGTCGGGCTTGAATTCCGACTGACGGGCAACCACAAGGGTTGCTCCTACGGAGACAGAAGCCGTATTGGTTGGTATGTAAGCGTCGCTCAAAGTTGATAATCGAAAGGCCCCGCCACTGGAAAGGTGTTACTTGACAATAGGGGACAAAACAAATATCTTGACCCTAGCCACAAGCAGGTTTGTTTGGCGATGAGTTAGGTGCGCGTTTACCATGTGGCATAGCGCGGCATTTTCAGCGCATCAGTCGCCAATTGATAAGCACAGTCGGCGTAGGGAGGATCTTAATGGCCAAACTACTGGAAGTGAACAATCTCACCACTCACTTCTTCACCCAGGACGGAGTTGTCAAGGCGGTTGACGGCATCACATACGACCTCGAAGAGGGGGAGGTGCTGGGAGTCGTGGGCGAAAGCGGATGCGGTAAGAGCGTTCACGCCCTTTCCATAATGCGTCTTGTCCCTTCACCGCCGGGGCGTACCGTGGCGGGCGAAGTGGTTTTCGAGGGCGAAAACTTGCTCGAAATGGATGACGCGGAAATGCGCAACATCAGGGGCAACCGAATCGCGATGGTCTTCCAGGAGCCGATGACGTCGCTCAATCCCGTCCTGACCATCGGACGCCAGTTGACCGAGACACTCGAGCTTCACCAGGGAATGACGAGGCAGCAGGCGAGGGACAGGGCCGCGGAGCTTCTTCAGACGGTCGGAATACCGGACGCCACAACCCGCCTGGTTGACTACCCGCACCAGTTCAGCGGAGGTATGCGACAGCGTGTCATGATAGCGATGGCGCTGAGCTGCAATCCCAAGCTGATCATCGCGGACGAGCCGACGACGGCTCTCGACGTTACGATTCAGGCCCAGATTCTGGAGCTTATGCAGGACCTGGCGCGAGACTTCGGCACCGCCATGATCATCATCACGCACAACCTTGGTGTGGTGGCTCGCTACGCGGACAACGTGAACGTCATGTACGCGGGCAAGATAATCGAAACCGGCTCAGCCGAAGAGATATACCACAACCCGCGGCATCCGTACACGCTGGCGCTGCTGAACTCGGTACCCAGGCTGGACGCGAGCGAGCGCGTGAAGCTGGACGCAATCGAGGGCCTGCCTCCAGACCTGGTAAATCTGCCGGAAGGCTGCTCTTTCGCTCCAAGATGCAAGTACATCTACGAAAGATGCGTGGAGGAAACTCCAATGCTGGAATTGACTACGGATGGGCATACTTCCGCCTGCTGGAGACACCAAGAACTTCACCAACTGGCCGGTGTGGCTGACTAACAGAGAGGTAGAAGAGGACGATGACCACCCAGACTAATGGCAGCGAAACTCTGCTGGAAGTAAAGAATCTGAAGATGTATTTTCCGGTTACGTCGGGGATCATCTTCCAGCGCAAGATAGCCGACGTAAAAGCGGTTGATGACGTGACTTTCAGCATCAACAAGGGCGAGACTCTCGGCCTTGTTGGTGAGAGCGGCTGCGGCAAGACCACTACCGGCAGGGCGATTCTGCAACTGTATAAGCCTACCGAAGGCGACGTCATTTTCGAGGGCGAGCGCCTGAACGATCTGGACAATAACAGTATGCGCGCCATGCGTCGCAAGATGCAGATCATCTTCCAGGACCCATACGGATCCCTGAACCCCCGAATGACCTGCGGAGACATCGTGGGTGAACCGTTGATAGTTCACAAGCTCACGTCGTCGAAGGGCGAGTATCGGGACAGGGTGTCGGAACTGCTCCAGGTGGTAGGACTAAACCCCTACATGGCAGACCGCTATCCTCACGAGTTCAGCGGTGGCCAGCGCCAGCGCATCGGCATTGCCCGCGCCTTGGCGGTGAATCCGAGCTTCATAGTGTGCGATGAGCCTGTATCGGCGCTCGACGTGTCCATTCAGGCGCAGGTAATCAACCTGCTCGAGGATCTGCAGGACCAGTTCGACCTTACTTACCTGTTCATCGCTCACGACCTGTCTGTGGTACGGCACATATCGGACCGCGTGGCGGTCATGTACCTGGGGCACATCGTCGAGATCGCGGACCGCAATGAACTTTACGACAATCCGCTGCACCCTTACACCCGCGCGCTGCTGTCCGCCGTTCCGATACCGGACCCGATCATCGAATCGCAGCGTGAGCGCATCATCCTCACCGGAGACGTTCCGAGCCCGATGAACCCGCCCCAGGGCTGCGTGTTCCACACGCGCTGTCCCATTATGGTGGACGACTGCCAGCTGGAGATGCCCGAATTGCGTGAGGTGTCGCCCGGCCACTGGGTATCGTGCATACAGGTCGAGGGCTGGGAGACTGCCCGCGCCTAGACGCAAGAGAGACTTCTACAATCCCCTCCGAATTAGGAGGGGATTGTGTTTTAAGATTCAGAATCGAGAAATAGAGGCAGAAGACGATGAAGCTGGTATTCTTCGACGATTTCAATTTGGGCGTAGTAAATGGCGACTCGGTGGTGGATGTCTCGGAAATAGTGGCCGATATTCCCAGCGTTTCGCCGCAGGACACCCTTTCGGGCCTGATTTCAGACTTCGATTCCTACAGGGGAAAGCTGGAACAGGCTGCGGCCTCGGGCGACGGAGTTCCGTCGAGCCAGGTTCGTCTGCGCTCGCCGGCTCCCAGGCCGCTCAACATAGCGTGCATGGCCGTGAACTACATGGAGAACGGCACGCGCTCGGAACCCGCTCCGAAGAACGGCTTCAACAAGTCGCCCAACGCGGTGATAGGGGATGGCGACACCATACTGCTGACCGACGTTCCGGCGACGATATTCGAGCATGAGGCGGAGCTTGCACTGGTGATAAGTAAACCCGCCTGGCAGGTGAAAGCGGAGGACGCATTCGATTACATCTTTGGCTATATGAATTTCATTGATGTTTCGGCTCGCGGCATTCCGGCCTTCTACCAGATGAAGTCGCGTGAGACCTTCGCTCCAATGGGCCCCTGGCTCGTTACGGCGGACGAGATAGCCGATCCGCAGTCGCTACCGGTCAAGCTGTGGGTCAACGGGCGGCTCTGCCAGGACTTCAACACGGACGACATGGCGCACAAGATTCCGCAGGTCGTGGAGTGGGTGACGTCCGTTCACTCTCTTGAGCCGGGCGATGTTATCGCCACCGGAACCAACCACTTCGGCCTGAGCGCGATACAGGATGGCGATTCCATCGAGATGGAGATCGAGGGACTCGGCAGACTGAACCTAGGAGTGCGCGACGATCTCAAGCGCACCTGGGGTCGGGAGACTCGCCATGAATGGGAAGCCGCCGGCAACGAGGGAACTACTCCCCAATTGACGGGGAAGTACGCGTAGGGATGGGCATGAGGACAGGCCGATAACCCAAGTTGGGGTACTTTGACTCTATTAGACGATAGTGGAATCTAGCGTCGCGCGTGTCCTTCTCCTTTCGGGCTCGATAATGGACGTGGAATGGATGGTGGCGCTCAGCCGTGCTTCCAATGCGACCCTCTGCGCCCAAAAGAAAATAGCTAGAGGAATGGTCACCGTGAACGGCGGGGAAACGATTATCACTATTATAAGGAGTATGACGGGGTCCACATTATTGCCCTTTCTAGTATGAAATGGCGGGCGGCGCTAAATCCGGCGGTTCAGGTTCAGACGCTCCATCTCCACTGCGAACCATAGCGCGAGATTGCCGGTTCTGTCGTCTCTGCCGTACTCTGCGGCGCGGTCTATGTAGAATCGCCGGTCGTTGATCGCTCCCGTTCCCGTACAGCCGTCCACCACCTCCCCGTCTGGGCCGATCCGTTCGGATGCCGCCAGCCACAGCGAGTTGGCGAATTCCTGATAGGAGTCGTCGAGCCAGCCGAGTCTCAACCCCCGCGCGACCGAGTAGCCAACCATGCAGACAGCGGTCAACTCCTGGTATGTGCCGGGCAGGTCCAGCAGCTGAGAGAACATGCCAGACGGCCTCCGGTGGGCTGTCAGCGCGTCCAGATGGCGCTTGTGCGCCGCGATCAGATCGTCGCGTTCGTCGTGGTCTTCTGCAAGGTATGTTAGCGTCTCCGCGTAGCCCAGCGCCGCGAAGCCATTGCCGCGTCCCCAGTGATAGGGCACGGAGCGGCAGTGTTTGAACAGGCCACTCTCAACCTGTATATCGGCCTCGAGCAAGAAGGCGGTCTGTATGTCCAGGTAGGATATGTCGCCTGTGAGCGCGTAAGCTCTGCCGAGTATCGCGCCAGCGAAGAACATATCCTCGGTGCGGTAGTCTGGATCGCATGGCGGTGGCGGCAAGCCTATGTCGTTGCCCCTGAACCTGTCCGCGATGGAAAGGAGCAGGTCGCGGTAGCGGGAGTCTCCCGTGGCATCGTACATCTCGTCGCACCAGACGAGTCCGGCGTAGTTGGCGCCGCCGTCCGAGTCGCCGAACCAGGGCCTGTCGCCGGACAGATATGGCTCGACGAGACTTGCCGCGCCGGTGGCGTATTCGTCCAGCGTGTCGTTCAGAGCGCCGTAGCGCAGTCTGCCGCTTATAGAGACGCCCTGTGTGTAGATGACGGGTTCGAGCGTGTCGCCGTAGCGCTCGACCAGCTTCCCTGCGACGTCTCCGGGCACTCTAATTCTGCGGGAGTCGAGAGCGTTCCGGGCTTCGGAGTTGCTTACGTCCGAAGACTCACCGCTGAGGATCTCCCAGAGTCTCGCGGTCTGTTCGGCGGTCTCGCCAGGTGGCGTATTCAGGCGTATCCCGGGAATACGACCCAGATCGTTCGGGCAGCCGGAGTCCAGAGCGCTCAGAAGGCCGCCGTCGTCGGGCATCTGCGCGGCATCAAGCGCTTCGGAGATTGGAGAGGAAGCATTCGAGCACTCCCATTTCACGCTGTCGGATGCGCGAACCTCCAGGACGAAATCCGGCGCCATGAATCCGATGTAGCGCCAGAGGTAGCGGGCTTCGGGATCCGTTTCGTGATTGAAGTACCCGCCCTCGGGAGGGTAGCCCTCTGTCGGGTTGCCACCTGATCTGTTACGGGGACCCTCGCCGGAATCGAGTCCGTCAGGGTTGGCGCATGGAATTACGCTCAGAGCGATACAGTTTCGCAGCTTTCTGTTGGTTGCATACGATTCGAGGGCGGATGCCATAGCGTCTGTATCGTCTGACGAACCCCGCAGTCCGCCGAGCAGCAGAACGCGATGCCGGTCGGACTCCTCGGGATAGGCGTCCGGGTGTACCAGCGCGGCGATGGGCGTGTCCTTTCTTGTAATTCCGCACGCGTCGTCTATCCAGGGCAATGATGTGCGAGCGCGTAACGAGTCAATAAGGTTCAATACCTGGTCATAGCTTGCTGGCATCAATTAGAACTCCGTCTGGACTTGTGTGGATTCTTACCGCCGGATAACGTACAGATCTTTCTTATGCTCCAGGACTAGCTGAAACGTTCCAGGCGGAATGGATCAAGAAGGTCTATTCGAGCTCCGTCCAGTATCTCCATAGTGGCGAATTCCCCAATCAGAGGCGCGAGCGTTATTCCGCTGTGAGTCAAGGCTATGTAGAGATTGGGGACTTTCTCGGTGAAACCCAAAATTGGCATTTCGTCGCGCGGCATGGGCCTGTAGCCCACAGGCACCGGCAAGGCTTGCGCGGACGCAAGCGCGGGAAGATAGTGGGATGCACGGGCCAGCAGCCTGTCGGCGTGTTCCTGAGAGTCGTCTCGCGCAAGACTCTCCTGAGTGCCTTCTCCTATCATCACCACGCCGTCCGTTCCCTGTCGAACGTGAATTTCCGGCTGGTCATCCGAGATGGGCGGAGCGTAGAGGACAGAGGCCGATTCGATAATCTGAGGCATGGGATTGGTCTTTACGACGACGCCCGGGCTCTCGTACTGCGGAACGCTGACGTCCGCTGTTGCGGCCAATTCGGTTACGGCTACACCAGCGGCCAGAACTACGGCGTCGCAGTCAATGCTGCCCGACTCGATTCTCACAGATGATAAGCGTCCGTCTGTGACATCAAAGCCCACCGCTGGCGTATTGGGCCGAACCACGCCGCCAAGTTCTTTCACGCGTCGAGCCGCGACCTGCGCCGCTTTCGTGCCAAGAACGTGTCCGTCGTTTTCGCTGATAGCGGCGGCTGATACATGGCCGGAACGTAGGCCGGGTTCCAGCCGAGCCAACTCGTCCTCGTCTATCAGGCGGGCGATATATCCCCAGGACTGCAGCTTGGCGACGTTCTCCTTAAGCCACTCCGCATCTTTGTCTGTGGAGGTCCAGGTGAGTTGACCGCCCCATCTCAGTCCGATGTCCGTGTCCAGCAGCCTAGCGTAACGGTCCCATGTGTCAAGCGATCTACGATTCAGTTCGTTATAGTGCCTTGGCTCTTTGCCGAAGGCGTTTATCCAAGCGAAAGAATGGCTCGACGCGCCCATGCCGGGCTCGCCTGAATCCAGAAGGGTGACTTCCGCGCCGCGCCTCGATAGGTGGAACGCGATTGCCGAGCCAACTATTCCCGCGCCAATGACGACTATTCTCATGTCTCTAACCCGCCTTGCTTACAGAATTCCAACCGCCGCAAGCGAGTATATCACGCGCGAATCCGGTAAGGGGCAATGCGGAGTAAGTGCAACTCCTAAGACGCGAACGTCATCGCATTGGTAAGAGAGGGATCGTGGCCCACGCACCTCAACGAGGGATGAGAGGGAGAGGGACTGGAGCCTTGTCATTCTGGCGACCCCGACCGGATTCGAACCGGCGATCTCTGCCTTGACAGGGCAGTATGTTAAGCCACTACACCACGGGGCCGCGCGATTATTGATTCTACACGCCGCGATTACTCAGGGTCAACGCCAAAATTCTCGCCTTCGTTGACACCCTTAGGCGACCTGAGTAAACTCGCATGTGTCAACTCACTCACCGGAAAGGCGCTAGAAATGTCCGCAGCAGACAGAGTCGCATATACTGAAGTTCCAGGGGCAGACGAGCTATTCACTCCCGAATTCTTGGAGTATATGACAGCCGCATTCGATAAGTTCGCCCCTGCCATCAAAGATATCCGGCAAAAGCGCGCCGACATGATAAGACGCGCAGTGCGTGATCGAGAGTTGCCCGCATTTCCGCCTAAGTCCGAAGTGAATTCCGGGGACTGGCAGGTGCCGCCTCTGCCCGCGGAGTTGATGAGCCCCGGCATAGAAATTTCAGGGCCGGTGTCAATCACGAACATGGCGATTAACGCACTGAATCCGGGCGCTGAGGGTGAGCGCGCGACCGGCTACCTCGATGACGACGAGGACTCGGCGGGACACAGCCTCGCGGATACGGTACAGGCCGCGATCAACCGCAGGGACGCCACGCTTGGGACGCTCAGGTTCGAGAACCCGGCGCGCGGGCGCGTCTATGAATTGCAGCCGGGCGAACTGCCCTTCTTCATGCACCGAGAGCGCGCGACACACCTGGACGAGGCGGAGTTTACGATAGACGGTGAGCCGATTCCCGCGACGATTCTTGGGCTTGGACTGACGCTCGCGCACGGCGGCAAGGCGCAGGTCGAAAGGGGCCAGGGACTCTACTTCTACCTACCCAAGGTCGAGGTCGTCGAGGAGGCTCGCTTCTACCGGGAGTTCTTCGACTTTGGCAAAGAGCGCCTCGCATACCCTGAAGACGCCGAAATCAGGGCGATCTTCCTGGTAGAATCACTGCCCGCCGTGTACATCATGGACGAATTGCTTTGGGAACTGGGTCCATATGCCGCGGGACTCAACGCCGCGCGCTGGGACTTCAAAGCATCCGTCCTTGAATACATAATGTCCGACCCCGAACAGGTGTGGCCGGACAGGTTCGATGTTGACATAAAGACGACAGACTTCATGACGAATATCTTCCGCCGGCTGGTGGCAGTGTGCCTCAGAAGAGGCGCCGCGCCTATTGGCGGAATGGCAACCGCCCTTCCATCCAGGGATGAGGAAGTAAACAAGGTCGCCGGCGAATCCATCCGCGCAGATAAGGAGTGGGAGGCGGAGCAGGGGTTCCTCCGAGGTTGGGTCGCGCACATCTTCCACATGAAGACTGCTGCCGACCCGTTCAAGGAACTGCGCGGCTCCGGATGGGAGCCGTCGCCCGATATGTACGTCCCCGACAACTTCCCGGTGAACATCACTGTGCCGGAAGGGCAGGTCACTACCGCGGGCTCTCGCCGCAACGCGCGTATGCTGATCGAGTACGTGGAGGGATGGCTCGGCGGACGCGGAGCAAAAGGGATTGACAGCCTCGAGGGCCAACCGGGAATTCACCCGGCGCTCATGGAAGATCTTGCCACCGGACGCATCTCGGTCGCCCAGACCGCTCAGCGTATCATTCACGGCGCGAAAGACGCGGACACGGGTGAGGTGCAGGACTTCAAACTGGTAAAGAGCCTTCTTGACGAGGAACTGGCCGATATCATAGAACGTCGCCGGGCGGAGGCTCCTGCCGATCCCGGATCGCAGGCCGCCGTAGAAGTGCAGGCAGAGCGATACAGAAAGGCGACGAAGGTCGCCATGCAGTGGATCAAGAACTACACAGAGTACGACTTCCGCTCGCTGGGCTCATATACGCAGGAGGACCTGGAAGCTATCGCCGAGGCGCCGGACGCGTTCTGAATTCTGAGACGGCCTTAAAGTGTGGAAATCAGGCGGTCGGGAGATCGTATGCTAAACTTGGATGATCTGGGTAGCGGTTCCATACCTGCAATCACCCCCGCCTTGGGCAATATGTTGGCTGAGGCTGCAAGCGTATGTCTGGAATCACAACGCCACAACCAGAACGTCAGGCTTACTGTTAGGGGTTATATTGAAGGTCAATACTCGCTGATTTGGCGGCCACTTACCGAGCAGGCTCTCAGGTCATGGAACGACTTTGAGTACACCACCGAACACGGAGCAATAGGCATTGCCGTTCTGCTGGTTGACAAGGAGTTCAGCCATACGGTTATAGAGGCTTCACGGAGGGGCACGGGTTTCGACTACTGGCTGGGAGATGAATCGAATGAAACCTTCCAGCGTAAAGCGAGACTGGAAGTATCGGGGATTCGCCAAGGTCATGACAGCGCAGTTAGAAGGCGGGTAAGAGAGAAATTGCGTCAGACCGACATGTCCGACGACTTGCGGAATCCCGCCTATGTAATAGTAGTCGAATTTGGATGCCCCCTTGCGGAGGTCATGGAAAAATGAGCGCGATTAACGACTTTCACCACAAGGCGATGGATCTAGCTGCGCTGGCGCTTATGGAAAGAGAGCGCGGCAACTCGGAAGACGCAGTTCCCCTTTTCAAAAAAGCGTTGAAGAATGAACTTGCCGCGATCAGAGAACTGGAAAAACTGGATAGAATAGTCGAACCGACGTATTCGGTCCTGCACCGCAGCGCGGGGACACTGGCGCTGGACTGCAATCAGTATCGTCTGGCGGAGAAGTTGGCGGCCAGAGCATTAGCCCAAGATCCGCCGCCGGATATTGCTGAAGAATTGCGTGACCTCTCAGAACGGGTTCACCGCCAGAAGCGTCTCACTTCAATGAAGAAGGGAGCTGCGGATGGAAGGCGTGACGCAGGGTAGGCTTCAACTATCATCAAGCCAGAATCGCTACTACGGTGATGAATGCTATGAGTATCAGTACAAGGAACGCTCACCTGCAACCCGCGTCCCGCTATCAACACTGGCCGGACAGGGACAAGCTACCCAGCGGCCCCGCGACCTAGGTTCAGTTCCAGCAGGCGGGCCAGGATTTGGCCGTTGGTGAGGTCCGTGGGCCAGCGGTAGGCGGCGAAGACGGCTTCGTCCAAGGCTTTGTGGGCCAGTCGGAGCCAGATGGGAGGATCGTTGTAGAGGTTGGTGAGTGTGCGCTGTCTGAGTTGGGACGGGCTTATGGAGTCCTCGGGAGGGTTCAGCCAGCCGTCGCGGAGGTTGTCGAGGCGCTGGGCGGCGGCGGATATGTTGGCCTCGCTCTCAGGCGTCGGTTCGGGGAACGGGAATGTCTCGAACGTGGAGGTAGGAGTGTAGCGGAATCCCGATTCAACCTCGCGGAGTTGAGTTCCCAAAGCGCGCGCCCATATTTCGTGTATGCGGGAGTGAAGTATCCCGAAGAAATAGTCGTCGTCGCGAGCTATGGCTACGACTGCGCTGTCAGGCAGCGTATGGCTTGAAACCCATATAAAAAGGCGATGCTTGGAAACTCTTGGTGTTGCTATGTATCGGTTGAGCGGTTGTACTGCTTCTTGCAAATCTCTACCGCTCCTACCAAGTCGCCACCAGTATGTCTTTCGCTGCGAGTCTCGGTTCTTTAGGCGATTGGGCATGATGTTCTCCCTGATGTACTCGAATGGAGATTCGTAGAGAGAAGCATCTTCGATAAACATCTCTGAGAAATTTATTATCCACATATTGCGTGGACGACGGACTATATCAGAACCGTTTATCCAAGGCTGTATCACGTCTCGGTTATTCCTGCCGTCCGGGTTAGGATGTCGGATCATAGCCTGCGCTTGCGAATCACTTATGTCGAACTTGCCGACCTTGACTGGCCCTTGAAAGGAGATGCCCAGATTCTCTTTCAGTCTCCGCGCTCTGGTTACGTCGGTTGCACCGGAGCGCAGGTTGGCGTATATCTCCGATACTCTTAGGCCGTCCAGTTCGCGGTCGGTCTGAGTCCCGTCGTCGAACCCGACCATCGAGACCCGGACGGCGGCCCCGTCCAGCGTCCACTCTCTATCGGACTGCGCCCAGAATATCGCGCCGCTGTCCGCGATTCTGTCCAGGACGGCGCGGTTTCTGCCACCCCGGATGCCCTGCGTCGCCAGAAGCCCGGCGCGTACCGCTTCGCCCTTCTCTATCTGCGAACGCGCCTTCTCGAACCAGTAGCAGCACAGGTCGGCCTCACGCGGAACTCGGTCGGCCCATACCTCGAACATGATGTCCACGTACTCGTCGCCAAGCTCGCGTCGGAGCATCTTGCCGCCCAAGAATGGCGGATTGCCGATTATCACGTCGGCGCGCGGCCAGTCCGGTTCGAAGGGATTGCCGTCGCGTTCGAGTATCGCGTCTTTCAGGCGGATGTTGTCCAGCGTCTGCAAGATAGGCGTCTCGCTCGTGAGGTCGAATGCGTTGCGGTGCTTCCACTGGAGATAGCCTATCCAGACGACTGCGCTGGCGAGTTCGTGCGCGTACTCGTTTGTCTCAATTCCGAAGAGTTGGAGCGGATGTACCTTGGGCGTGAATCCGTCTACGCCATGGGCAGCGGCGAATGCGATTGTCTCTTTTTCCAACGCCTTCAGTAGCGCGAGGCTGACATATAGGAAGTTGCCCGACCCGCAGGCGGGATCCAGTACCCTGACACCCGCAAGTCTGTCCTGAAATTCCGACAGAATGGCTTGCAGCCTGTCGCGTCGCTCTTCGCCATCATCGTCTTCTCCGATGGCCCAGTCGAGATAGGGACTGGCGTGTTCTTTAGTGCGCTCCCATTCAGCGCGCAAAGGGCGCATCAAGACCGGCTCGATGATGAGTTCGATGTCCTCTCTTGAGGTGTAATGAGTCCCGAGTTGCTTGCGCCTGTTTTCGTCTATGACTCGCTCGAATAGAGTACCGAAGATAGAGGGCTCGATGTCCGACCAGTCAAGTTGGTTCAGTCGCTCGAACATGGCTATCTGATCCGCTATAAGAGACGGTACATGGGTATCGTTGAACAGACCGCCATTGAACTGCGGCACTTCGCGCATGAGAAAACTGCCGCCGTCCTTCATCGCGCCGAACAGGTCGGAGAGATACCTGTGGAACGCCTCCGGATTGGCCTTGTTGACTCTGATTAGATCCGTGAAGGCGTCTTTGGGAAGCAGTCCAACATCGCAGGCGAAGAAGCAGAATATCATTCGCATAATGAACCGGGCGATGCGCTGGTCGGGGATAGGCGAGTCACTGACGGCGTTCCATCTTCGCAGGTCCTCAGCCAGGGTTACGAGCATGTCCGCCGCTTCTTCCGTCAACCTGGCCTGAGACTTACCCGGATTAAGCGAATCGGGGTCTGAGAACAACGCCCTTAACAACTGAATGGGGGTAAGGGAAATTCCGTCCACAAGTTTGTCGGACGGAATATCGGCGTTTGAGAATCTGTAAACACGCTTGATGGTATTGTTAAAGTTCGTGTGGATTTCGTAGCGATCCAAATCGCACACGACCAGCAGGGGTGGGTTGCCCAGCGCCTCTCGGTAAAGCTGGAGCTGGCTGTATGCCCTGTTCAGGTCAGCGTGAAGGCCCTTGTATTCCCACGCGAAACATCCCTTGCGCCAAACGTCCGCGAATCCGGCTGCGCCGCTCTCTTTCTTCAGACTCTTTTCGAAGGTGAAGAAGTCGCCGTTCGGGTCGGCCTCAGCCGGAGTCGGTTCATTAACCAGACGGCATATGTCAATGAAATGCTCCTGTGATCCCGCACGCTCGCGCAGTTGTGAGCGTCCCCACTTTCGGGAAAATTCATAAGGATTCACGTTATGCACCGAAACGCACACTTAGGCATCACTTTGTCTCGCTGTCTGCTTCCTGCATATCCAGGCGGGCTTCGAGACGCTGTAATGCCTCTTGAGTCGAGCGCAGTTCGCGCAGAATCTCTTCCTGCGTGGCGGGTTCCTGCAATTCCTGAAGTCGTTCGAGTTTGGCTTCATCCAGGTTGTTGATGATGATGGCGATGAAGAGGTTTATCACCACAAACGTGGCGATGACTATGTAAGTTACGAAGTACACCCATGCCCAGTCGTGCAACTCCATGGCGGTCACCATTATCTCTGTCCAGCCCTCCAAGGTTATCATGTTGAAGAGGGTCAGGACGCAAACGCCCAGGTTGCCCCAGTTGGTAGGGTCGTGCTCGTGGAAGAGCTGGTGGCCGATGATGGCGTAGATATATACGATTATGCTCATCAGCATTATCACGTGGAATACGCTGGGAATTGAGCGCACCAGCGCGGCTACTATCAGGCGGAGTTCCTTGATAGTAGAGATCAGGCGAAGCGCGCGCAGAAGACGGGCAAGCCGCGCTATCATTGCGAATTCACCGGTGGCCGGTATCAGCGCGAACACAATCACTGAGAAGTCGAAGATGTTCCAGCCGTCACGGAAGTACCTGTCCATGCGCGGCGCGAGCGCGATCATCTTCAACAGCGCTTCCAGAATAAATATGCCCAGGGCAATCCAGTTTCCGGTGTGCATCCAGTCGCCGTACCTGTCGTTGAGCGCCGGAGATGTTTCCATACCCAGCAGTATGGCGTTGATTATGATGACCGCGATGATCCCCCACTCGAAGGCGGGCGCGTTCACCAGCCTATCCGAGAAGCGGATCAGGTTTTGCGTCCAGCCCTGGGATGCCAGACCGTTGGAATACTCTGTGAGTCGTTGTCGCATCGCTGAGTTTTGATCTTCCGGGCTAAGTCACGCCTTCGACTGTAAGGACAGCAGAGGAGCTACTTCCGATGCCAGATTTTCGAGATGTTCTTCGTAGTCGAACACCGGATTCAGCATGAGCATTCCCGCTCCTGCCTCGATGACTTCTGTTAGTCCCTCGACGCAATCTTGGACGCTGCCCCAGACGGATACTTCGGATCCCATCTCGGCCCTGCCGTACCACGCTCCGAACCAGTTTCTGAGCCTGCTCTCCGCACGGTCGCGGTCGTCGTCAATCGCGACGTAAACTCTCTTCGCGATTGGGAACGAGTCCACGTCTCTGCCCCTGCGCTCCAGATCGACGTGGATTATCTGAACGTGCTCTCTGAACTGGGCCGTGCTCGTCGAACCTGCGCCCATAAACCCGTCCGCCAGGCGCGCCACCCGGCGCAGCCCGACCGGGTGCCGACCGCCGAACCACAGTGGCGGATGGGGCTTCTGAACTGGCTTTGGAGACATGGGCACGCCTTCCAGCTTCCATATCTCCCCGTCGAAGAAGGCTCGTTCCTGCGTCCAGAGCGCCTTCATGACGCCGACACTCTCGATGAAGTGCCTGATCCGGCGTTCCGACGGTCCTCCGAAAAGCGGATACGTCCAGGGTCTGCCGCCCAGCGCGGTTCCGACAATCAGCCTGCCCTCACTGAGAACGTCAACCGTGCTGAGTTGCTTCGCCAGCATCGCCGGATTTCGGGTGGTCGCTATGATGACCGCCGCCCCCAGACCAATTCTTTCCGTAACCGAGGACAGGTAGCTCAGGAAAGTTACCGGTTCCGGCGTTGGAGTCGAGCCGACCAACTGCTCCGCGACCCAGAGGCTGTGGTATCCTAACTCCTCCGCGCGAGTGGCGTATGAGAGGATCATCTCCAGGTCAATGTCCCCGTCCGGGAAAGTCTGCGGAACCGCGACTGCCAGAGGGATAGGGAAGGGTGATTCGTGAGAGTTCATATGATGAAAACCTGCAAAGAATCAAACGGAATTGTAGTTTATCCCGTACATATGTCAGCCGGAATGCCGGGAGCTTGAAGTCAAGTTGATCATTGCCGCCAGATAGCCGGCCCCGAATCCATTGTCTATATTCACTACACCCACGCCTGGGGCGCAGCTGTTCAACATGCCCAACAGCGCCGCCAATCCGCCGAAACTGGCGCCGTAACCCACACTGGTCGGCGCCGCAATGATGGGGATGTCCACCAGTCCGCCCACTACCGACGGCAGCGCGCCCTCCATGCCAGCCACGACTACCAGGGCGCGACATTTCCTCAACTTCGGAAGATGATCCAGCAACCTATGTAGCCCCGCGACGCCGACGTCTGAGATTCTCTCGACTTCGCAGCCGATCAACTCCGCCGTTATCGCCGCTTCCGTAGCCACGGGCAGGTCAGAAGTTCCGGCGCACAGCACCGCGACGCCCGGCACACCGACCGCCTCTTTTCTGCGGTCCACCACGATGCAGCGAGCTGTCCGATCATACTCAGCGTCGCTTATGCATTCGCGTGTCGCGTCGAACGCCGCCTCGGAGGCGCGCGTAACCAACAGCCTGTCAGAGCGAGTGAGCACCGTAGCCGCGATGGAAGCAATCTGGTCCGGCGTCTTGCCCTGACCGAAGACTACCTCCGGGAAGCCCTGCCGTATCGAGCGATGGTGGTCCACCTTGGCAAAATCCAGGTCTTCATACGGAAGGTTTCGCAGTTGAGCGACAACGTCGTCAACGCCGACATCCCCTTGTCTCAACTGTTCCAGAACCGCGCGTAGCCGAGTCTCTTCGATGTCGAAACCTCCTTCAGGGATGTTGGAATTTCAGGCCCCGTGCAAGTATATAGCCGAGATTCAGTGCAGGTAAAGCGTTTGAGACACTGGCGGTCATCGGATGGAGAGTTTTGGTGAGTTGCCGGACGCTCGAAACTCACGCGACGTCGGTAAGAACTTCCAAGAGTCAAATCGCCGACGCGATCCGAGGGACTGTTTCAGAAAGCATGGAAAACTGCGCTGATTCGAATAGGGCCTGCCGATCAGGAGCCGCGAAGCCGCCTGATCTCGGCTTCCAACTCGCTGACGCGCTCCGACAGCGCTGAGGCGTGGGTCTCGGCGTCAGCGCGGGCATTGGCCTCGTTGTCGGCGCGGGCGCGTTCAATCTCTGCGCGTTCACGCTCGCTGTCGAATGTGGGGATGTGAAGCCCGGTCGCAGGATCGTACCAGCCCAGACCACCGTCCTCCCACCGAATGTTCAGGTCCAATACCTCGATGTACCCCTCCAACACTCCCTCGGACAACTCCATCAGAGGAATAGGCTCGTAACGACCCTCCACCAGCCTGTCCCCGGCAAGCCTCGCGCCGTGAAACTCTCCAGTCTCGTCGAACCGCCAGTACTCGAGTATCCCCATCAGCGCGTAGTCCTCGCGCTTCTGGCCCACGTCAATGCGGGCCGTGCTCCTGGACGCTATCTCCAGAACGAAGTCCGGCGGCTTGCCCTGCTCGCTGATGATGTAGCCGTTGCTCCGACGGAAGGCTTCGCGGTCGGCGTCGAGAGCGACCACGAGGTCGGGATTCCTTCTCAGGTCGTCCGGCCCCAGAATGGGATCGAGGGAGATGAACTTGTCGGTGAAGACCAGGGTGGTCTCTTCGTTTCCGAGGTGTCGGATGATGTGATGAGAGTTTCCGAGTGAGTGAAGGGAGTCGAAACTGGTCATTTCGTCGGGTTCGCGCGGAGGTGTGTCCGGCAGAACGAAGGTGTCTGCGGACTCAGGACTGATGGTTAGGGTATTGAGAGTGGTCATGTCACATCTCGCGGTCGGTCGGCTCGCCAGCGTGGAGCGTATCCTACCATACTCAAATCCTGCGCTCCACTTTTGAGAGCCTCCTCTCATGCGCTATAATCTCAGCCGCGAAATGAAATTCAATCATCCAACTCTCACCTACGGCAGGCCGCCTTGTCCATAGAAGATACCGGCGGCAGGCCGGAGCGCGATGGACGGCGAGGCACTCGCCCATCCCCACGCGAACAGCCCCCATTGCGTCCCTGGTCGGCTTTCGCTTTTCGTGACTACCGCATCCTCTGGCTTTCGTCGGCGGCCGGCCTGGTCACGATGCAGATGCGACTGCTGGTAACGGGAGTGTGGCTGTATGACGTCACGGGTTCGGGACTTCAGCTTGGTCTCCTGGGCGCCGTACAGCTTGCGGTGCAACTTCCGGCGATTCTGTATGGCGGCGCGCTGGCCGATCAGATGGACCGCAAGAAGTTGATTGCCATCACGCAGTCATTCAGCTTCATATTCATCGCGCTGATGACGGCGCTTGTGATGTTCGACCGGCTCGTGCCGTGGCACGTGTACGCTGTCACCGCGATTCTGGGAGTCACCAGCATCCTGGGAGGGCCGGCGCGCTCGGCAATCACCGCGAACGTGGTTCCACGTTCGCACCTGCTGCACGCGGTCACCTGCAACACCGCGACGTTCCAGATCGGAGCGATAGCTGCCCCTCTTGCGTTTACCGTGGTGATAGAAACGCTGGGGATTACCGCCGCGTTCGCCGCGTCCGCAGTGTTCGCTTTGCCCGCCTCCGCGCTCCCGCTTCTCATCAGGGCCAAAATGGACCGCCCTCAGAGCGACGGTTCGATGCTCAAGCGGATATGGGAAGGTGTTGTCTATGTCAAGTCGCATCCCATACTGCCCGGCCTGTACATAATGGACATCGGCGTAACGATAGTGAGCTTCTACCGCCAGATATTTCCGCTGATTGCGGACAGGATGTTCAGATCCGGGGCGGGAGCGGTCGGGATAATGTCGGCCGCGAATTCGGTCGGAGGCGTCGCCGGAACCTTTGCTGTGCTTTACATGAGCAGGTTCAGGGCGAAGGGCATGATAGTAATCTACGCCACACTCGCCTACGCCATACTGCTCATAGCCTTCGGGTTCAGCCCGTACCTGTGGCTCGGCTCGTTGCTTCTCGTGGGGTTGGGAGCCACGGACGCCATAGGCATGACCACGCGCCAGACCACCGTGCAGCTAACGACGGAGGACCACATGCGCGGACGCGCCGTCAGCGCGCACTCGGTCAGCGCCATGAGCGCCAACAATCTGGGGACTCTGGAGGTGGGCTATATGTCCGACCAGATAGGCGCGAACAATACGATGATACTGGGAGGCGTCATCGGAATAGTCGTCGTCATTGCCGTCTGGCGCCTCGTCAGGGGTGTGCGCGAGTACAGGTATCCCTAGAGACGCCGCTATGCGTCATAGACTACGAGGTGCGACTCCTCGGCGTCCTTCAGAGCGGCCTCGATTGCCCGAACCAATTCACGAGCCGACTTCGCCGACAACTCTACCGGCACTCGGGCGTCCAGTCCCATTCCCTCGTTGACGAAGTCAATGTTGAGCGTATGATCGGACTGCGAGTGGAAGGGGTGGTCGTAATAGACCCGTGCCCCGGTCAACTTGATCCATCCCTTGTGTCCTCTGCCGCTTCCCTCTATATCCGCGTGCTCGGTAACGTATGTGCACATGACAGGTCTCCCCGCGTTCAGGCCGTAAGGCCCATACTTTTCTTTGGTATGACAATCGAAGCCTACTATCAGCCCGCGACACTGTCAACGAGCGGAGTAGAGGCTAATCGTTCCATCCGAAGCCCGAATACCGATCCGAACCGCTCCACTATTATGGGAACCACTTCGCTGACCGTGACGGTCCGCCCGACCTCAAGACTCAGCGAAGTTACTCTGGCGTCCGGCATTCCACACGGAACGATATGGTAGAAGTATGACAAGTCCGGGCATACGTTCAGCGCGAATCCGTGCGTCGTTACGCGACGGCTTACCTTCACCCCGATGGCCGCTATCTTGCGGTCTCCGACCCAGGCGCCCGTCGGACGGCCTTCGCTCTCGGCGCCGACGCCGAACTCGGCCAGCGTCTCTATCAGCGTCCGCTCCAACGCGCGCACGTACTTCAGCGGCCCGCCGCCCCAGCGTCGCAGGTTCAGGATGGGGTAGCCGACCAGTTGCCCCGGCCCGTGGTAAGTGACCTCTCCGCCCCTGTCCGTGTGGTGAACCTCGATCCCAAGCCGCGCGAGTTCCGCCCCGTCAATCAGGATGTCTTCTTCCTGTCCCCGACGTCCCAGGGTGTAAACATGAGGGTGCTCCACCAGGAGCAGCGTATCCGGTCTGCCGCCCTCGGCGACCTCTTTATGCATCCGCAGCTGGATATCCCACGCCTCCCTATATGGCACAAGTCCCAGCCATGACGCGACAGCCTGACTTTTAATGTCTGTTGTCATCTTCCCTCAGATAATAGACGAGCCGATCTAATCGCCGACGCGCTCAGGTCTGTCACTTAAACCGATAGGGGCGTCCCCTTTACCCAAGCGTTTCGCTGGCCGCCCTCTCTACTGTTTCCGCTAGCCAGGCGTTGAGGCTCTTGCCTTCCGACCTGGCCGCGGCTGTCGCGGCACGGTGAACGGATGGCGCGACCCTGAGAGGAATCTGCCCTGAGAATGGCTTGTCCGGTTCCCGGCCCCTCTCGGCGCACACAGCCAGGTAGTCATCTATGGAAAACCGGAACTCTTCCTGAAGTTGCTCGACAGATGTTCCCTCGAAGACGATTACGTCCCTAGTATCTACCACCTCGCCGTGAAATACGCGCGCGTCTGTATCGAAAGACACAGCCGCTCGATAGCCTTTGTATTCCATCATGGTTCTATGCCAGCCTCCCGTAAGAATCTCCTCATAGATTCCACAGTGCCTTTTCTGGTCTCTCTTTCGGGATGTGGTCTATGAAAATGAGCTCCAACGTCGTTTAATTCGATATACACCCTGGATCCTGCGCGTTCCTCGATGTACGCTCCGCAGGCCAAGAGCATTGATTCAATCTCGTCCCAGCGAATCCCCGCTTGCGTGGGTCTTCGGAAGATTGCAGCTAATGTCCTGCGGTGTCTCCTTCTCATAAGTCCAATATATCATATAATGATGTCACTAAGTGATATATCAACACAGGCAGACTGATACCAATATGACCAAATTCCTAACTTTCGGCGAGACCCTCGTCCAGCACAACGCCGACTACATTGGCCCATACGACCCGGACGGCAGCTACACCCGACACGTAGCCGGCGCGGAGTCCAACGTCGCGCTCGACCTGCGGAGGCTCATGCCCGACATTGAGGTCGTCTGGGTGAGCCGTCTTGGGCAGGAGGCGGACGGCGACATGATTCTCGAACAACTCAGAGACCGGATAACCCTCTGCGCTCCGCAGTTCCACGGAGAATTCACCGGCATCCAGCTTCTCAATCACTTGGGCGGGGGAGAGGTGCTGCGTCGTTACAGGCGCGCCGGAAGCGCCGCCAGCCGACTGACCGCCAACGAAGTCCTGCCTCACCTGGACGGCAGCGACCTCGTTCACGTGACCGGAATCACCCCCGCGCTGAGCGACACCTGCCGTATGACCGTGATGGAAGTGATGAGCGCCGCCATCGAGCGCGGAATCCTGGTCAGCATGGACGTCAACTACCGCGACGCCCTCTGGACTCCGGCGGAAGCCAGGGCAGTCTGCGACCGGATGCGCCGACTAGCAACGCTGTTCAAGGTCGGCCATGACGAGGCTGAAACCATCTGGGGACTCGGACTGTCAGCCGAGGATTACGCCCGCCACTTCTTCGGCGGAAACACGCGCCTCACCGTAATCACCACCGGCGACAGCGGCGCGGTCGCCTACGACGGTGAGCGCATCATTGCGCATCCCGGATTCGCAGTAGAAATGGTTGACCCCGTGGGCGCGGGAGACGCCTTTGTGGCTGGATTCCTGGCTGGCATATTCCAGCGATGCGCGCTGCCAGCCCTCTTTGAGATGAACCCCGACACTCGCGCCGACATACTCAGCCGCGCCCTTGAGATAGCCAATGCCTGCGGAGCGCTGGTCTGCACCCGGCACGGTGACACGGAAGCCATGCCGGATATGGGTCAGGTACGGGAATTCATAGCTCGGTGAGATACAGGGCTATGAATCCGTTCACAGGGCAGGGCCTGTTTCAGGCGCCTGTTGGACTTAGACGCCCCAATGATCATATTGATTGTGAAGGTCGTTTTTCCGTCAATCGGATGACCGAATGACAAGAACCGGGTCGCCGGATTCTCTAACCACGGATTCCGCGACGCTTCCGAGCACAATGCGGCTCATTCCCGAACGTCCGTGGGTGGCGAGCGCTATCATGTTGTGGTCGGTCGCGCGAGCGAGGTCAGTTATCTCCGACGAGGCTTTTCCGCTCAGGATTTTCTCTTGTACGTCGAGACCTTCCTCTCGCAACGGTTGCGCCGCGCCCGCGAGGTATTCCCGCGCCTCCGACATTACCTGGTCTTCTACGTCGGGCAGCATATGGCTTATCTCATAGCCGCCGCTGTAGAGTACGCTGTCCAGGTACACCACCCTCACCAGAGAGAGGCTCATATCCATCTTGCGAGACAACGCGGCCGCATACGGCAGCGCGGCTTCGGCAAGCTCAGATCCGTCCAGCGGAACTATGACGCGGCTTATGCCGTAGTCCGTACTCCAGTGACGTTCGGCGCGTTCAGGCGTGATAGCCAGGACCGGCATCGGGGATTCGTGCATGACCTTGTAGGTTACGCTCCCCAGAAGTCCGCTCTGGAGAACGTTCCTTCCCCGAGTGGACATGGCGATCAGGTCGCACCCCGAGTCCTTTGCCATCTCGATGATGTTCTCCGACGCTGAACCGAACCTGACGGATGTTTCGACGGATATTCCTTCCATGGCTATTCTGTCGGCGAGTTCGTCCAGGCGTCCTTTCACGTCCCGTTCGATTCTCTCCATTAGCTGGGCGGTCTGGGGATAGCGGCCCTCGACCGCCTCCGCAACCGGCGGGCGGGTGTTAGGCACTGGGCGCGCAGGCAAACGGCCTTCCGTCCGAGTTTCGGTCATGCCGCCGGATACTTGACTGATCAGCTCGTTCTGTATCGGGTCGAGGTCAACCACTGTCGCCAGGACAACGGTCATTTCCATCCCTCGCGCCAACTGCGTCATGAAGGGAATGATTCCTTCTGACACTTCAGTGCCATCCAGAGGAACCAGGGCTTTTGTAAACATATTCCTACGCTCCGCGCCTGTACCTGTATTAGTCGTCGTCAAGCCTTGACGATTGCCAGTACATGAGGATAAACGCGCCACACACCGTCTCTGTCCAATGAAATATCATGCTAAACAGTCTAAGGTGACGCTTCTTCCAAATAGTCTGCCATAGCGGGCCGCCGACTGTCCAACTCCATTCGTAGCGAACGGACGAGATAGTGAATTGACGGAAATTTCGATTATGCGAGAAATCGAATCCTGAAGAATCTAAATGTCATCGAATCGGTGGAGCGAAATATACTACAGTGAGACTGCCGGAGAGGGCGTTTAAGCGAATACCGCTATCAGAGGTATGAACATGATGAAAATTGAGGTTGCGGAGTCAGGTTGGGGTATAGCCCATACAGGCGATGTTCAGATTTTACTGGAGGATACGGCCTCGCATATCAACAATCTGCTCAGGACTCCGTTCACAGGCTCCATTCATGTCATACCGGCTCCGTCCAAAGAACAATATCCAATGACTCACTACCGTCGTATTCCTGATGGCCCGATTTCTATTCAGCTTACCGCCCGAGATACGTACTGGGCGCAATTCGCATACCAGTTTTCTCATGAATTCTGCCATGCCATATCGGGCTACGAGCGTCTGCGGAACAATCCGAACAATTGGTTTCACGAATCTATCTGTGAGATGGCTTCCATCTTCACGCTGCGGCGTATGTCAGAAACATGGATCGAGCATCCTCCATATTCTAGCTGGAGCGACTACGCCAGCTCGCTCGCCCAATACGCAGAGGACCGCCTCATGCGAGAGGAAGTTCAACTTCCCTCCGACGTAACGCTCCGCGATTGGGTGTCCGTAAGGGAGGACAAACTGCGTGGAGATCCGTATATGAGAGAGTTGAACGATACCATCGCCTATGCCATATTGCCACTGTTTGAGGAGAATCCCGGAGGCTGGAATGCTATTCCCAAATTGCCGGTTTCCCTTGCGAGGCTTCACACATACATGCGCGAATGGAACTCTAACGTTGCTCAGGAAGAAAAGGCCTTCGTATCATCAATCTCAATCATGCTCCTATAGCCACTTTGTGATATCAAGACTAATTCGACAGGAATTATGTTTCTTTCAGTTAAGTGAATAGTTCCCTAATTCCTCATAGATTGTTGGCACCCGCAGCAGCCAATATCTGGGCGACTTCGGTATGCCCCCCGATAGTTGCTGTGTATATGGGAGTCAAACCATTGTAATCTACAGCATCGATATCTGCACCAGCAGATATTAGGTTCTGTACTGTTTCAAAGTCTCCGACCTCAGCAGCAAAATGCAGTGGGGTTCGACCACGGCTATCTCTCGCACTAATGTCAGCACCAGCTGAGATGAGGTCCGGAGCTATCTCCGAGTACCCTTCCAGAATCGCAATATGTAGAAGTGTCCGTCCACTAAATACAAATCCCTCGTCAGCATTAACACTAGCCCCGGCCGAGATGAGACTCCGTGCTATCCCTAAGTGTCCTCCCGTAATCGCAGCATATAGAGAGGTCCGACCAGTAAATCCCTCCTCAGTGTCAACATCAGCACCGGCGGATATAAGGACCTGTGCTATCTCTAAGTGTCCTCTCAGGATTGCAGCATATAGAGGAGTTCGACCACCACCGTCTCTAGCACTAACATCAACCCCACCTGATATCAGTATGTTCACAATATCAAATTGCCCGTTCCAAGTTGCTGTATTTAGGATCGTATTGCCATCATTATCTATCTGATTGGGATCAGCGCCGGCAGAGACTAGAATCTCTACAACTCTGGCATAACCATTCATAACGGCTGTGTGCAAAGGAGTTGCTCCATCTTTAGCCTTCATATTTACTTGACATTGCGCCGAAACTAGTTCCTGCGCTATCTCGGCATGTCCTCTCACCGCTACGAAGTGCAGAGGGGTGATGTCATACTTATCTTTTGCATTGACATTTGCTCCCTCGGTTATCAATGCTCGCACTGTTTTAGTTTGACCTAACACAGCCGCAGCATGAAGAGGTGTTCTGTGTTCTTTATCTCTGGCGTTGACATTGGCACCAGCTAGTATGAGCGCCTGTGCAGTTTCAATATGCCCTAGAGCGACTGCCATGTGTAGATGCGTCACAGCATCCTTGTCTCTTGCGTTGACGTTAGAGCCGGCAGAAATCAGTGCCTGCACTGTTTCAGTATCACCTATCTGTACTGCCCAGTGCATGGCCGTAGCGCCAATCGAGTCATCAATTGCCTCAATGTCCGCGCCAGCAGAGATTAGGGCCTGCACTACTCTACCGTGACCCTCCGTAGCTGCTGCTTTCAGAGGTGTATCTCCGCGATTATCCCTTACATTGACATCAGCACCAGCGGAGACGAGCATTCGCGCCGTTTTGCTATGGCCTTTCCAAGCTGCCCAGTAGAGAGGTGTATAACCGTTCGCAGTGGTCGGATCAATCTCAGCGCCAGCAGAGATAAGCTCCTGTACAATTTCAATGTGCCCGTAGCCTGCTGCCACGTGCAGGGGCGTGTTTCCACGCTCATCCCTCGCATTAACATCAGCGCCGGCAGCGATTAAATCTCGCACCTTAGCAGTGTCGTACTTCTGGGCCGCATGGTGTAAGGGAATGTCAGAAACGGATATCTTGACTTTCGTCCATACCCGTCTTATCAAACGTCCCAGACTTCCCATCGTTCAACTCCCCACACCGTATTAGGTTTTCATCAAGGCACAGGAGATAATCGTCACCCACCCCGCCGCTGTATCCGGGCCCAAGTGTCCCTCAACGGCACGGAGCGATTGAAAACAGGCGTATCCGGCGTGGAATCCCTGTCCTTGGCGAAATAGCCAACGCGCTCGAACTGGAAGATTTCGCCGACTTCCGCGCTCGACAGCGAAGGCTCCACCTTGCATCCCGCCAGAGTTTGGAGCGAGTCCGGGTTGATGAACTCCGTCCACTCTCTATCGTCCGGCGTGTCGTTTGGATTCGGGATGGTGAACAGGCTGTCATACAGCCGTACTTCCGCGTCCAGCGCGTGGTCGGCGGACACCCAGTGCAGGGTGGCGCGAACGCGCCTGCCGTCCGGTGCCGAGCCACCGCGTGTCTCTGGGTCGTATGTACATCGCAGTTCGACGACATTGCCGTCCGCGTCCTTGATCGCTTCTTCGCACTTGATGAAGTAGCCGTACCTCAGCCGCACCTCTCGGCCCGGGGCGAGGCGGTAGAACCTGCGAGGCGGGTCTTCCATGAAGTCGTCCCGCTCGATGTAAATCTCTCTGGTGAAGGGAACCCGGCGCGTCCCCGCGCTCTCGTCCTCCGGGTTGTTGACGGCGTCCAGGTAGTCCGTCTCGCCCTCAGGGAAGTTCTCTATGACGACCTTCAGCGGATTAAGTACCGCCATGCGACGCTCGGCGCGTTGGTTCAGGTCGTTTCTCAGATTGTGCTCCAGCAGCGCCATCTCGGTCAGCGATTCGGTCTTGTTGATTCCCACCTCGGCGCAGAAGTTGCGGAGCGCCTCCGCCGTGTATCCGCGCCGCCGCATTCCGGCCAGCGTCGGCATACGCGGGTCGTCCCAGCCGTCAACATGGCCATCCTCGACCAGCCTTATCAGCCGCCGCTTGCTGAGTACGGTGTGAGAGATGTTGAAGCGCGCAAACTCTATCTGCTGCGGCCTGTACAGCCCCAGTTCTATCAGGAACCAGTCGTACAGCGGGCGGTGGTCCTCGTACTCCATGCTGCAAAGCGAGTGCGTAATGCCCTCTATCGAGTCCGAAATCGGGTGCGCGTAGTCGTACATCGGGTATATGTGCCACCTGTCCCCGGTCTGGTGATGAGGGACGTTCCGAATGCGGTAGATAGTCGGATCGCGCATATTCATGTTGGGCGACGCCATGTCAATCTTGGCGCGCAGCACGTGGGCGCCGTCCTCGAACTCGCCGTCCCGCATACGACGGAGCAAGTCGAGGTTGTCCTCGACCGACCGGTCGCGGTATGGACTGTCGCGCCCGGGCTCGGTCAGCGTTCCGCGATACTGGCGTATCTCCTCGGCGGTCAGGCTGTCAACGTATGCCTTGCCCTCTATGACAAGCTGTTCCGCGAGTTCGTACAACCTCTCGAAGTAGTCTGACGCGAAGAACTCGCGGTCTTCCCAGTCGAAGCCGAGCCAGTACGTGTCTTCCTTCTGCGACTCGACGTACTCCATCTCTTCGGCGAGGGGGTTTGTGTCGTCGAAACGGAAGTTGCACAGTCCATCGAAGTCTTCGGCAATGCCGAAATTCAGGCAGATAGCCGTGGCGTGTCCGAGATGCAGGTAGCCGTTCGGCTCCGGCGGCCAACGAGTATGCACCCTGCCCCCGAACTTGCCGGTGTCATTGTCTTCTACAATCTGGGCTCTGATGAAGTCCTTCGACGTGAGTTTAGAATTGTCTGACATTCGTGAAGCCTCTATCGCGATAAATTCAAAGCTGTCTGAAAGTATATTGGAAATCCAAACCCCGCTACAAATTCAGCCTGGACGATACTGCCAGCCGCGAGCGAGGGCCGAATCCCTGAGACTCTCAGATTTCCTCTTGATCTGGTTTGTTCCAAACGACCTGAAATCAATCAAGACGTGTTCAGGAAATGTCTCGGGATCTGGGAGAACGGGTAAATCAAGGGCAATACACTCTGAAACGGTGACTGCTAGGACACCCGCCGGTGGCTTGCTGGGGTCTTTGATATAGTGGAACCAAGCCGCCTCTGGTGCGGTCTGGTCGCCGTCATAGACCGATAGCAGTTTGTCGTCTATTCGTCTTGGACGGAATGCCTGAGACGCGACCTGACCATCTTGAACCCACATCCTGGAACTGATGACCCTATAGAGCAGGGTATTGTCGTTCATTCATCCAACTCGGTCAGGCGACGGATTTCAAATGCCAGCCACTCCCACTTGCCGCCGTCGTCCAGATCCAGCACGCGGGCGTCTTCCTCGTCGGATTGCTTGTCGAATCGCAGCCAGTCACCTTGCCGAGAATCCAGGTCAATTTCAAATATGACCGAATGCCTGCCGATAGACCATTCCGCTTCCACACCGCCTTCAGGCGTCGGGAATATATAGGGTAGGGGCAAGTCACTTGGGAAATGGCGTTCAAAACTTGAGGCCAGCCAGTCCAGACCAACGTGACCGGGAGCGGAGCCATCCCCGTCGAGCCATCCGTCCTGCATATTCCGCAGTTCATCCAACCGCGCCGAAATATCGCGGGAATCTAGGGCAAGAACCTGATGTTCGGATAGCGTCACTTTTCCACCTCGACAGATGTATAGCATCGCGAACGGGCTTTGTCAAAATTATCCAAGCCGTTCCTGGCTTGTTCTGGTAACGATTTCATCCAGTGAGACGCACGCTGTCCTCCGACCCACGTCCCTCAGCGCCTGGAGGTCCGCGGCGGCCTGCGCGTTGGATAGCGCTCCAAAGGTGAAATTCTCCCCCGGAATGGCGATGTCACTCTCATGTGGAGACACAACCATCAGCACCGCGATATTGTTCGGGCCTCCCTTGTGGAGTTGCCCGGTAGAGTGAAGGTATCGTGGACCGTAACCCAGGGTTGTGGGAATCCGGTACTTGTCCAGGATGTCTGACCTGAGACGGCTCAATGCCGCGTCATGTTCCGGCGTCTGCGGGACATACGCCAGAATCGCAAGATAGTCGCCCGGCTTCATGCCTGTGATAAGCTCTGCGAGCGAATCCCCCGAAGTCGTTTTCGGAGCAATGTTATGCGACTCTGTGGACTCAAGAGCTTGCTTCGCAAGAATCTTGGCTCGCTCGACGTCGGGTTGGTCGAAGGGGTTGACTCCCATGAGCGCGGCTGCCGTCGCAACCGCGAACTCCCAGCGATATAATTCGCCGCCCAGTGCGCTTATGTTATCCAATTCGTATTGAACGATTGGATAACATGACCGTGTGAGTTCCGTCACCAGACAGTCTATATCGGAATTTTCACCCGACAACTTCAGGTACACAAACTGACGGTCTTGTCCATAGGAACCGATGTCTGTGATTGGTTCGTTGGTGACCGGCACGATCCCTTTGCCGCGCTTGCCCAGACTCTCCGCCAAGAGCTGCTCCGCCCACAGCCCGAACGAGTCGAGCGCGGGAGACGTGAGTATCGTGAGCTTGTCCCGCCCTGAGGCGGCGAGGGACGCGAATGACGCTCCCATCAATGCGCCGGGATTGGCGCGCGCCGGGTTGTGTGGACCGCAGGCTTTACTCATCCTGGCCGCGCTGTCGAGTATTCCTGCAATGTCACATCCCGCGAGCGCGGCGGGTACAAGGCCAAAGTAGCTAAGAACCGAGTAGCGTCCGCAGATGTCCGGCGGATTAAGAAACGCCTTTCTGAAACCCTCCTGTCTCGCCAGCTTCTCCAACGGGGACCCGGGATCGGTGATCGCGATGAATCTTCCGCCATTGCCGCCCGCTTCCTCAACTAGACCCCTGAAGAACCTGTATAGCAGGTTCGGCTCTACCGTCGTGCCGGACTTAGACGATACCACGAAGAGGGAGCGATCCAGGTCAATGGAGTCAACGGTCCGCGTAATCTGGTCGGGCAGGGTGGAGTCGAGCACGACAAGCTCCGGCCAGCCCTCGCGGGCTCCGAGGCACTGTCTGAGGACTTCCGCTCCAAGACTGCTTCCGCCCATCCCGAGGAGTACGATGTGCCGTGTGCCTTCGTCACGAACCTGCCGGGCAAAGCGGTTCAGCGTTGCGACCTCCGACCTCATCTCGTCCGCGACATCCAGCCAACCTAGTCTGTTGGTAATCTCGGCTGGACTGTCAGACCAGAGTGTATAGTCCCGGTCCCAGATGCGGCTGACGATTTCGTTTAGCTCTTGGGACTCAACCGACTTGATTGCGGTGTTCACGTCGTCTCCGAGCCCGCGCCGACCGGAACTGCGGCGCCCGCCATAAGGCGATCTCTCTTGGCTTGGATGTCGTCGAGTAACAGTTCGAAGGAGTCCGCGAACGCCTTTACGCCCTCGTGCATCAGTGTAGTGGTTACGCTGTCTATGCTGATCCCGTTATCTTCCAGACTGTTCATCACTTCGCGGGATGCTTCCACGTCATTCTCAATTGTGGCGCTTGCTTTACCGTGATCCAAGAATGCCTCGAGCGTGGCGTCGGGCATTGTATTCACCGTGTCCGCGCCTACGAGCGTCTCCACATACAGCACATCGCTGTACTGGGGATTCTTAGTGCTCGTCGAGGCCCATAGCGGCCTCTGAACCCGCGCGCCTTTCTGAGCCAGCGCGCCGAATCTGTCCGTGCTGAAAGTCTCCTTGAAGTCCTGGTAGGCTATCTTGGCGTTGGCGGCCGCCGCTTGTCCCATGAGAGAATCCAGATCGCCGTCACGCTGCTCGATCAGTTCGTCCACAGCGGTATCAACCCTGCTGACGAAGAACGACGCCACCGACGCCACAGCGCTCACGTTTCCTCCCGCGCGGTCCAGGTCTTCGAGTCCGGCGATATAGGCTTCTCTGACCCTGGCGTACATCTCCAATGAAAAGATCAGCGTCACGTTGATGTTGATGCCCTTTCCGATGAGTTCGCGGATGGCTGGAATTCCCTCCGGCGTCGCCGGAACCTTTATCATCACGTTCGGCCTGTCCAGCGCGTCGAAAAGCCTCGATGCGGCTTCCACCGTCGCAGCCGTGTCGTGCGCCAGGCGTGGGCTGACCTCGAGAGACGCGAATCCATCTGCGCCCCCGGTCCGCTCATACACCGGGCGCAGAATGTCGGCTGCCGCCTGTATGTCCTCCGTCGCCAGCGCCTCGAACAACTGCTCGGCAGTCATGCCGCGCGAGGCATATTCGGCAAGTGATTCGTCGTAATCTTCGCCTGAAGATATGGCTTTCTGAAAGATGGTGGGGTTGGATGTGAGCCCGGTAACCCCGAGGCTCACAAGTTCCTCCAGTTCTCCTGTGGCTATCAGAGCGCGGTACATATTGTCGTACCATACGCTCTGACCCAAAGCGCCAAGTTTCTGTAGCGGGTTGAGGTATTCTGGCATAATCTGTCCCTCCATCAATTCTCGTCCAAAACGTGGACAGGATAACTCACACGATAATCAGCGGAATCAACATCTCGTCCGGCGTCAGGCCGGAGTGGTGCCCGTTCAGCTTCAACATCCTCCCTGACCCGCGCGACGCGTTGTACTCCAGTATGTCCGCGCCCGACGACACCACAACCAGGTCGCCCAGCCGCTCTCTGGTCTCGTCCGTTGGCTCCGTCGGCCCGAACAGCTGGATCTTGATCGCATCCTCCATGTCCACCACCATGAAGACCTGCTCGAATCGCTGCTCGAAATAGCGTCTTACGCGCTCCCTAGCCCACTCGAGCGTGTACAGGTACATCACCCTCGCGTCGCCCGACGGCATGAGCCTGAACATGGGCTGCAACTGCCGCGTCACACGCAGCGTATGGCGTTTCGGCGGAGGCGCGTCGAGAAAGCCGTGGTCCGCCGTAACCACTATCCGCGCCTTGTCTCCCACAAGGCGGGCCAGCCGTTCGATCTCCCGCTCCACCTCCGAAAGCGCGTGCTGAACCTGTGGCCGCGTCATCCCGTACATATGCGCCTCGCTGTCCACCCGCGACGAGTACAGATACGTGAATGTCTTGCCCTCGGACTCCAAAATATGCTCGACCGCCAGATCAACCCCATTCGACAGCGACTCATACCCGACCGTCTTTCGTCCGCCCGAAAAGTACCTGGAATACACCGAGTCCACGATAGCCTTCGGAACGATGACCCGCACGTCGCGCGGCATGGACTTCCACAGGGACTCCACCGGAAATGCGACCTCCGGAGGAATCCCGCGCTTCAACAAGTCCTGGTTGTTGCTGCGAGCCGTATAGCTCAGAATCGTCGCCGCAGACCCCAGCGCCGGAAGCTGTGTCCACCATCCCGTGACGGCGTGGTCCTGCGGCCACTCGCCCGTCGTCAGAGACGTAAGAGCGACCGCCGTAGTGGACGGATACACCGTCTGCATCTGCTCCCACAGATTCCGTCGCAGGAACGAGTCGGCGGGAAGACGCTCCAGCAGATTCATCCCAAGACCGTCAACCAGCGCCAGAACGATATGGTCCGCGTCCCCTACGGCCTGCGTGATTCCCCGCGCGTTCTCCGACAGATCGAGTCCATCCACTCCGCACAACTGGCCTACCGCCCTGGACATATCAACCAGGTTGCGAACCTCGGGCCGCGGACGCAGCAGGTCTCCTTCCGCGAACGCCTCTATAAGATATGCTATTCCGGTCATCGAATGAGTGTACTCCACACGGTCTTTGATCGGCGTCTCAACCGGAGTCGCCTGGATCGTGATACTATTATAATAGTCAGGCGCTTAACCTTTATGCTAACGATAAGAGACATATCCTAGACTCTGGACAGTGACATCGCAAGCTACATCCGACGCGCTTCACCAGCTCACCACCCAATGGGGCGATGCGCTCTCCGAACTTGACGTATCCGGCGCCGCGCTGATGTCGGAGTTGCTGAAGGGTGAGGCGACCTACGGTGAAGTCAGGATGCGCGTAGAGGCGCATGGTGCGGGCTGGCGGGTAGGGGTGTCCACGGACGCGAGAGCCAATGTCCTTCCGCTGGTTGCCGGGCTTCTCACGTCGAATGGACTGGACATTTCTCAGGCGGACATATTTACCGTCGGTCCCTCGAATAGTCCAGCCGAACGAACTTCTCGCCGACAGACTGCCAGGCGCTCCCAATCCCCCGACTACGGCTGGCGTCGCCGGCGAAGGCCGCCTTCCAGGAACGCAACACGGGGTACCCAGCGTCGTGTCGCGATGCTGTTCGAGCTCAGAGAACGTCTGAACAGCATACCGGGTTGGGACGAGATAGAACAGGATATCAGGACCGCCGTGAGACAGGCGCTGACAGGTCGCGCTGAGTCCGCGACGTCTGCCGTCATAGACCGCTTTGCCGAGGCGATGCGCGAAGCGGGGCAGGGCGGTGGAGACCAACTGCCAATAGATATATTCACCGATGTCGAGTCCTCAGAGCGTTTCACTCTCATCACCATAAGCTCTTTGGACACACCGGGCTTCCTCTTTTCATTCACGAATGCCCTCGCAAGCATACATATGAACATCGCCCGCGCGACGATTCGGACATACGACGACGTCGTGCGGGATACCTTCTGGCTCACGGACTCGTCCGGCGGCAAAATCGAGGACGACCACAGACTCAATCAGCTATGGGTGGCTGCCGCGCTCATAAAGCAGTTTACCTACTACCTGCCTATCGCGCCCGACCCGGCGCAGGCTCTTCGCCAGTTCAACTCACTGACAACCCAGTTGCTCGCGATGAGAGACTGGACTTCAAAACTCCACGACCTCGACTCTCCGGACGTCATGGAGACCCTGGCAAGGATGATGGGCACAAGCCGCTTTCTGTGGGAAGACTTCCTGCGGATGCAGCACGACAACCTGTTTCCCGTGCTGCTCGATGCCGACTCCCTCGACAGGTCGCTCTCCCGCGACGAGCTCGATGCCTTGATTGATTCCGAACTCGACTGCTGCGAATCGCACGAAGATCGCTTGCGGGTCCTCAACGATTTCAAAGACCGCGAGATGTTCAGAGTGGACCTGCGTTTCATCACGGACAGAGTGGGACTGAGCCGGTTTTCCCGCGAATTGACCAGCATAGCCGACGTGCTCACGAGCAAGGCTTTCGAGATCGGATACGGATTCGTCTCAGGGCGGCACGGCATTCCCAGAACGCAAAGCGGCGCCGTCTGCGGCTTCGGAATCTTCGCGCTTGGAAAATTCGGCGGCAGGGATATGGGATTCGGGTCGGACATCGAGTTGATGTTCGTCTATGACGCGGAAGGCATGACCGACGGAGACGACCCTGTTCGCAACTCCACGTACTTCGAGGAAGTTGTGAAGGAGTTCCTGAGCGTCCTCGAAGTTCGGCCCCAGGGCATATTCGAGATAGACATGAGACTGCGCCCCTACGGGAGCAAGGGCCCACTCGCCTCCTCGCTCGCCGCGTTCCGCGACTACTACTCGCCGGACGGGGACGCGCGCCAATTCGAGCGTCTGGCGCTGGTCAGAATGCGTCCGGTGTCCGGCGACGAGCGCCTTGTACAGTCCGTAATGTCCGCGCGGGACGCCTTCGTCTATTCCCCGGAGCCGTTGGATACCGCGGACATTCTTCACCTGCGTCGCAGACAGGCCAGCGAACTGGTAAAACGCGGCTCCCTGAACGCCAAGCTGAGCCCGGGCGGGGTCGTGGACATCGAGTACTACGTGCAGGCGTGGCAGATAGCGAGAGGCCGAGCGGACTGCGAACTGCGGCTGACCAATACCCTGGAGGCCGTCGAGGCCCTGCGCCGCAAGGGACACCTTGACGATGCGCTCTCCATGGGAATCTCCGGGTCATACACGTTTCTGCGCAAACTGATAGACGGCCTTCGCATCGTCAGGGGAAACGCCAAGGACCTGGATATACCTACGCGGGATTCAAAAGAGTACCAAAGACTGGCCCATCGCATATCCGAATACGGGTCGGATCACCTCAGCGCCCACATATCGGCCCACATGGACTTCGCCAAACGCATCTGGGAAGACCATCCGCCCCCCAATAACCGCGCTTTTGGCAAGTCCTTTCCCCCTTGACGGGCTCACAAGGGCAGGCAAAAGTCCCTTCCCCTTGATGGGGGAAGGCTAGGATTGGGGTGACTCCGCTTGGGTGAGAGTCAAGGTGAGGGGCAAATCCGCGAATGCTTATCGGAGAATCAGGAGCCGCGAAGCCGCCTGATCTCCCCTTCCAATTCACGGACGCGGGCTTCGGCGTTTTCGGCGCGGGTCTCGGCGTCCTGCCGGGCGGCGCGTTCGTCCTCGGCGCGTTCGCGTTCCTCTTCGGCGCGGATCTCGGCGTTTTCGGCGCGGGCGCGTTCGCTGTCGAATGTGGCTATGTGAAGCCCGGTAGAAGGGTCGTACCAGCCCAACTCCCCATTCTCCCAGCGTATGTTCAGATCCAACGCCTCGCTGTATCCTTCCAGGACTCCCTCGGACAACTCCACTATGGGGATCGGCTCGTAACGTCGTCCCTCCCCCAACCTTTCGCCGGTCAGCTTCGCGCCGTGAAACTCGCCAGTCTCGTCGAATCGCCAGTACTCGGCTATCCCCATCAGCGCGTAGTCCTCGCGCTTCTGTCCAACGTCAACGCGAGCCGTGCTTCTGGACGCTATCTCCAGAACGAAGTCCGGGGGCTTGCCCTGCTCGCTTATGATGTAGCCGTTGCTCCGCTCGAAGGCCGCGCGGTCGGCGTTGAACGCTATGGCGAGGTCCGGATTTCTTCTCAGATCGGAAGGCCCCGAATACGGGACTAGCGCTATGAACTTGTCGGTGAATACCAGTGTGGTCTCCTCGTTTCCGAGGTGTCGGATGACATGGTGGGAGTTGCCGAGTGCGTGCAGGCGGTCGAAACTGGTCATCTCGTCAGGCTCGCGTGGGGGAGTGTCCGGCAGTATGTAGGTATCTGCGGACTTTGGGCTGGCGGCGATTGTCGGTGTATTGGTGGCGGCCATATCACATCTCGCGGTCGGTTGGCGTGGAGGAATTTTATCATCGGGAAGCGATTGGGACAATATCGAGGGGGAAGGCCCAGGGCGTGTGCAAGGTCGCCATCATTGAGATTTTGTCATCAACCGCACACTGGATTCCCGCTTTCGCGGGAATGACGATGCGTTTCTATGAATCGCGGAATTGGAACTTTGCACAAGCCCTGGGAAGGCCAGGATGGGAGTGACTCCTTACCGCCCCTCGAACCGCCTCCTGCGAATCGCTGTAACCAAGTCGAAAAGTATCGGCACCGCGTTCGCCCCTATCAGCGCCCCCCACACCAGCCCGCGCAGGTCCGGTATGCCCGGCATACCTATCATGATGTACGTGCCCTTGCCGTACTGAAATCCTAGCCACGCTCCCAACAGCCCTGCCAGGACTCCCAGGATAATCCTCACAGCCAACTGCGGCCTGGTCAGTTCCAGCATCCACGAACCTGACGACGCCCCTATGCCCGCCGCTATGCCAATCGAGCAGAGATTCATCACTTCATTGAACAGCGGGGTCACCAGGAAGAACGAGTGCATGATGAACCGCACCAGCACCCAACTCACGAAACCCAGGATGCACGAGAAGAACACTCCCACGCAGCTTCTGAAGAGAAACCATGCAAGGCCTACGGATGGCAACTCACTCCTCCTCCGGCGCTTGCCGTCATTCCCACGAAAGGAGACTTTTGCACAACCACCGTTATTCCCGCGAAGGCGGGAATCCAGGGGTAGGGCGGACGGCGCAAGCAGCTAGGAACTTGCCATGTTCCACACTCATTCAGACCTCCCAGATGCAAGATGTCCAAGGTTACGCGAAGGTCTCCGAAAGCGGGAATCCAAAGGCCACGCGATCTACCATAGGCAAAGATAATTGTATGCCGTACTGTGACCGCGCGTGCAGAGCGAACTCCATAGGCTGGTTTTCTATGTCTGCCGCAGTCGCGGGTCCAGGTGGTCCCTCAGCCAGTCTCCGGTGAAGTTCAGCGACATCACCGTCAGGAATATGGCCAGGCCAGGCCAGAAGGAGATCCACCATGCCAGCCTCAGGTCGCCCTGGCCCTCACCCACCATAAGGCCCCATGCCGGTATGTTCGACGGCAGTCCGGCGCCAAGGAAAGTGAGAGTCGCCTCGGCCAGGATCAGCCCGCCGACATTCAATGTAGCGATGACCACGATGGTATTTATCACGCCGGGCAGAATATGCTTGTACATGATATAGAAGGGCGACGCGCCCGCAACTCTGGCGAGAGCCACGTAGTCCCTCTCCTTCAGCGATAACACCTCCGCCCGCACATTGCGGACGAACGGGCTCCACGCAGTAAGCGCGAGAACGAACATCATTACCACGAGCGTCTGCCCAAGCACGATTACCACCACAAGCGCGACCAGCAGGAAGGGCAGCGCGTACCAGATGTCCACCAGGCGCGCCACTAGCTCATCAATTATCCCGCCGTACCATCCTCCTATCAACCCCAGTGCGGAGCCAACCAGGATCCCGCTCGTCAGCGAAATCAGAGCGACCATCAGGGATATGCGCGCGCCGTATATGATTCGGCTGAGTATGTCCCGACCCAGATTGTCTGTGCCGAGAAAGTATTCAAAACTGTTGTCCACCCGGCCTTCCAGTCGGTCCGCCCGCTCCTCTGTCGCCCAAATCGGCGGCACGTACTGAAGAGGAAGAGACTGCTTGAGCGGGTCGTTCGGCGCGAGCAACGGAGCGAAGACAGCGAAGATCGCCATCACCGCGAGGATGAACAACGGAATCACCGGCCACCTGCGGAATACGATCCACACCTGCAAAAGACGGTTGCGCTGTTGCCGCTCGAGTTGGGCCTCGAATGCTACGCCTTCATTCATTATCCGCTGCCCTCTTCAACTCTCTTGATCTGACTCTCTAATCTTGCGTTTCTTCTGAAATCCCCTCTCCCTCGATGGGAGAGGGCTTGGGTGAGGGTGAAACCTTATCCCCTACGAGTACCTTATTCGCGGGTCTGCCCATGCGTAGAGTATATCTGCCACGAAGTTCATCACCAGGTAGATGATAGTGAAGATGAAGATAGCCCCCGTCAGCAGCGGGAAGTCGTTGTTGTTCACCGCTTCCACCAGCGCTATCCTTCCAAGCCCGGGCCACGCGAACACCACTTCCGCGACCACCGCGCCGTTCATCAGACCGGCCAGTAGCAGCGCCGATACAGTCAGAGGCGGAATCAGCGCGTTCTTGAAAGCGTGCTTCCAGATGACCGACCTGGTGCTCGCGCCTTTCGCGCGCGCCAATTTCACGAACTCAGAGTCCAACACTTCCAGCATCGCGGAGCGCGTGATCCGCAGGTAGCCTGCCGCCGCGCCCCAGCCAATGGTTATAGTGGGCAGGATGAAGTACTCCGGATAGAGCCCCCAGGGATTCCAGTGTGTGTAATCATCGGGTATGTTGGGCGGAGCTTTGAATGCGGTGGGCAGCATCTCCCACGTTACTGAGAAGATGAGCACCAGCATAACGCCGACCCAGAAGGCCGGCAGCGCTTGTCCGAACAGCGCGAATCCTCTTCCCAGGTAATCCCAGTAAGTCCCGCGTTTAACCGCGGACAGCACCCCGAGCGGCACCCCCAATATCGTGGCGAAGAGCCACCCCGTGAACGCCAACTGGAATGTGTTCCAGATCTTCTCCCCGATGACGTCAATCACCGGACGCCGCGACAGAAGCGTAAGGCCCAGATCGCCCTGCGCCAACTGCCATACCCACTTGACATATTGCACAACCAGAGGCTGGTCCAGCCCCAGGTGTGCCCGAAGGTTGTTCAGATACTCTTCCGTATCGCCGTAGCCGTAGGGCTTGGCATATAGCAGAATCGGGTCGCCCGCCATCCGAGACAGCGCGAAAACAATCGCCGTCGCTCCAATGAGCGAGACAAACACGAAGGCCATTCGACGAATCAGGAATGAAGACATATCCGGGCTTTCTTTCTCTCAGTGTACGGTTTCTGATACTTGAACATTAATCACTATCATACAGTAAGCTTCAAGAATACTTATGAGGGGTTACGAATGGTCTGACCGTATTCCATAACGGAAAATCGGCCAGACCATTCCTTGATCGCTAAGTTAGCGGATTTCCTGCCCAACAGGGCGACGGCGAATGCTGCTGCTGCCCTGTTGGATCTCTATTGACTACTTACTATCTGCCCACCGGCACGATTGACTCGGGGTTGTTCCACTTGGAGAACAGCGCGGGGTCCATCGGCCAGGAAGCGATCTTGTTCGGGTTGTAGGTGATGGGAGCCGGAACTCCGACCACGCCGAAGCTGGGAGCGGTCTCGAACAGGTAATCAGCCAGAGCGTTGTTCAACTCTATCTGCTTCGCCGGGTCTGGTTCGTTCGCGACAGCTACCCAAGTGTCCGCCGACACCTTGATCTCGAGGCCGCAGCCGAAGCCGCCGCGAGTCAGGGACGTATGGTCCGCCGACTTCGGCCACTCCCAAGGCCAGGAACTCTTGCCGTCGTCGCACTCGGTTACCCATGGCATCGTCGTCGCGCGGGCCACGATGGTCGGGCGATACACCGAGTAGGCGTACTTCTGGACCGCCGTCCTTACGCCGATCTCTTCCCAGTATCCGGCTATCGCGTCAGCCAGTTCCTGGTATCCGCCGGGGTTCGGCGCGTACAGAGGCATCTCGAAGCCATTCGGATAGCCCGCCTCGGCGAGCAACTCAGAAGCCTTCATGGGATCGTATTCGTACTCCCACTTGGACTGCCAGTTCGGGTTGTTCGGGCTGAAAGCGTTCAGGTGTATCGAGTGTCCGATGCCGTTCAGCAGGAATTCGTTGATCTCTTCCCTGTTGATGGCCCTTGCCAGCGCGTTGCGAACCAGCACGCCTTCCTCGAAGTCCGAGCATCCCGCCGGGCAGGCGCCGCCGTCATTGGGGTTGGGGTTGCTAATCCAGGGCAGGTCTCTCATGTAAACCGCCGCGGTGTCCAGGGGCGTGCCGAACAGTACGTGATGAGTCTCCCACAGGTTGCCGGAGAACGAGACCGATGCCTGGCCTGCGAGTCCGTTGTCCTGAATGGCGAATCCGCCCTCGAGCATACGGGGAACGCTCTTGAGCAGGATGGGCGCGGCGTCAACTTCACCCGTTTCCATCAGCGCGATCTGCGTGTTCTGCTCGCCCACTTCCTTGAACACAATCCGGTCAACCTTCGAATTGGCGTCCCAGTGGTCATAGGGCACTGCTTCCAGTATGGCGGTGTCGTCCTGTATCCATTCCACCACGTGCAGCGGGCCGGTGCCGATGAAGGCGGTATCTTTCATCTCGGTTTCGCCGACAGTTTCGTATCGGTTCAGACTCTGAACGCTGAACGCCTGCGCTGCGTCGTTCAGAAGACCTGCACTCCAGCGCGGGTCGTACAAAGTATTCCCTTCAGCATCTACGGCGAATGTCAATTTCAACGTGCGATCATCAGCTGCGACAGCTTCATTGTTACCGAACATAGTGGCAAAATCGCCCGCTTGCCAGTGAATGCTGGCGGTGTTGACGGCGCCGTTCCCGTCGTTGATCGTGAACGCGACGTCTTGCGCCCTCACAGGCCCCCAGCTTTCGCCCATGTTGCTGCGTTCGCCAAGACCCTGGCCGTGGAAGATGGCGTTGTCGCGGATTATGAGTGTGGCGCCTACAGGGCTGCCCATATCCAGGTCAAGCTCCCAGGATTCGGCCAGCATGGGTGCGACCACTCCGGGATCCACGAACTTCATCGTTACCTCGCCGACACCCCAGTAGTGCATAGCGTCGGTCAACTGAGCGGAACCTAGACCAACGCCGGGAGCGACGTCCGTAATGGCGATGTTTATGACGCCCGCGTCACCCGTGGCTGCGGGGGCCGAAATGGCGGCCTCTACTACGATCACTGGTGTCGGGGTCACGACGAGCTCGACAGTCTTCTCTACGACCTTCTCGACCTCGACCTCTACGACCTTCTCGACCTCGACCTCTTTCACCACTTCCTTCTCGACCACGACAGTCTCGCCGGGCACCATCACCTCTTTCACGACCTCTTCCGTTACCACGACGGTCTCGCCCGGTACCTGGACCTCTCTCACCACTTCCTTCTCGACCACGACGGTCTCGCCGGGCACTTCTACCTGCGTTACCTTTTCTACTTCAACGATCTTCTCTACTTCGATAATCTCCGGGTCGCTCTGACACGCAATAGCGAACGCCAGCGCAAACACGGCGATTATGGGAAGCAATATTCCCGCTCTCTTCACCTTGCTAGACATACACTTACCTCCTGAATCTAACCCTTACTAACCGTACGGCGGGCGAAGCGCCTCCGTTTCCCCGCCATAACAAATGAACTTGCTCCGCGCGCCTGTAGTTCAGAACGCTTCGCAAACTCATGCCACGCACTGGCTTGTCAATATGACTGCCAAGCGAAAGGGATGCTACCAAAGAGAACATTATGTGTCAAACGAATATCGCTATATTCGCGTCAAATATCATAATTCGTGCGAAATATCACAAATCCGCGCCTCACCGCTGTCCCCCCAACCGACCGTCTTGCTATAATTGAAAGAACAAATGCGCTTGACATGCACCTTTCGTTTTCGTCTCGTCATTCCCGTTTTCAGAGACCTTTGCACAACCACCGTCATTCCCGCGAAGGCGGGAATCTAGGGGTTGGGGGCAGGCTCATAACTGGCAAAACCAGATGGACGCTGTACTATGATTATGCCAAACGGGATAACGAAAAGAACTTGGCGTTATATGCGCTTTGATATATAAGGAGAGACTTATCAATGACCTCTCGCCCGACCGGAAAATTTCCGGCCCAAAGCTAAAGACAGGTGATTACAGGTCACTTTCCAGGTGACACGCATCCTGATACACTTGGAAACTCACCTGGAACCCCACCTGTACACTATAAAGTATAGTATATGGCAACGCCATCCCTCACAGATTGGACAGCGCAATGAAGATTACCGGAATAAAGACCAACATATTCTCCTCGCAGCACAGAAACGCCAAGCGTAACTGGCTCATCCTGCGGCTGCAGACCGACGATGGCATAGAGGGCATCGGCGAGGCGTCCATGCTCTCCTACGACCCCCTCGTAGCAAACCTGCTCGAAGCCTGGACGGATCATTACCTCGTCGGCAGAGACCCCATGGCCCACGAACTCCACTGGATGCGTATGCACCAGGACAATGCGGACCGCGGAGGAAGGCTCTTCTCCACCGCGCTGTCCGGCATTGACATCGCTCTCTGGGACCTCAAAGGCAAGGCGCTCGGCGTACCCGTTTACCAACTCCTGGGCGGCCCCATCCGGGACAGAATCAGGGTCTATGCCAACGGCTGGTACACTAACCCGGGCTCCCCGGAGCAGAACGCCGAAGAAGCCCTGCGCGTAGTCGAAATGGGCTACACCGCGATGAAGTTCGACCCATTCGGCCAGCGCAACTATTACACCATCTCCCCCGAGGAAGCTCAGTTGGCCGAAGACCGAGTCGCCGCCGTAAGGGAGGCGGTGGGCCCCAATGTCGAGATACTCGTCGAAGTCCACGCCAAGTTCAACGTTCACACCGCGATCCACCTCGGCCAGCGACTTGAACAGTACAGGCCCTTCTGGTTCGAGGAACCCGTCTCCCAGGAAAACGTGGGAGAGATGGCGCAGGTCCGGCAGCATGTCAACATCCCCATAGCCACCGGCGAACGTCTCTACCTCAAGTTCCCCTTTTACGAACTCGTCAAAGCCGACGCCGTGGACATCCTCCAACCCGATATGTGCAACGCCGGCGGCATAACCGAACTCAAGAAGATCGCCGCCATTGCCGAACCCAGGCACGTGCTCATGGCCCCGCACAACACCAACTCCGCGGTCGGCACGGTCGCCAGCTTCCACCTCGACGCCGCCACGCCCAACTTCCTCATTCAGGAATACCACGCCGAGTTCTACGAGCCACACTACTTCGAGGTATTCGACGGCCTGCCGCGCCAGAAAGACGGCTACGTTGACCTGCCCGCCGGCCCCGGCCTCGGCCTCACCTTCAATGAAGAAGTAGCCAACCGGCATCCCTACCTGCCGCTCACCCCCGGCGAACGGGGCATATAACCGCACATTAGACATACCAACCGGAGAAACGCTATGACCACCGCCAACGAACAACCCAAATCCCCGATCTGGAAGGAAAGGATTGTCAAGAATCCCCAGATACTCGCAGGTAAGCCTACCGTGAAAGGCACCAGAATCTCCGTCGAACTCATAACCGACCTTCTCAAAGGCGGACACTCGGAGGCCGAGATCATCGAAGATTATCCTCACATCACACCGGAGGACATAGAAGCCTGTGTCCAGTACAAGGCGACCGGAGCCAAGCTGTCTTACGTCACCTGGACGGACATTGACGCCATAATGGACGGCACGTATAAACCCAAACCCAGGGAACTATGAGAATACTCGCCGACGAAAATATAGCCGGAAGGTCAATCTCCCGTCTGCGCGATCATGGATATGATGTGCTGTCGGTCAGAGAAACTTACCGAAGCGAGGCGGACCCTAACCTGCTGGAAGTGGCTACACACCAAGAACGAATGTTGATAACCTACGATACGGATTTCGGAGAACTGATACATAGAGACCACATCCCGGCCCCTTATGGCGTCATGCTCTTTCGTCTCCATGAGTACCTGCCTGGGATAGTGAAAGCGGAGTTTGTCGCCAATAGCGTGATATCTTGGAATAGCTGGCCCAATGCCGGTACAACCCTTCGATCAGGCATCTGGACCATACAGATACGACATCAGCCAGCCTACATTTGACTCATTACAGGAACGATAGATGAGAATCTTGGGAATTGAAACATCCTGCGACGAAACCGCCGCCGCCGTCATCGAAGACGGACGACACATCATCTCCAACGTCGTCGCCACACAAGTAGAGATGCACGCCCGCTACGGCGGAATCGTCCCCGAAATCGCCTCCCGCGAACACATGCGGGCCCTCATCCCCGTTGTGGACAGCGCCCTTGAGCAGGCGGGCATGGAACTGCCCGAACTCGACGGCGTAGCGGTGACACACGGCCCCGGACTCGCCGGAGCGCTGCTCGTCGGAGTGAACACCGCTAAGGGCATGGCTCTGACCCACAACCTTCCATTCATAGGCATCAATCACCTTGAAGGCCACGTTTACGCCGCGTGGCTGGAGGAAGGGGTGGACCCCGAAGTTCGGCCCGGGTTTCCCCTGATGTGCCTGATAACCTCCGGCGGCCATACCGACCTAATTCTCATGGAAGGGCACGGCGTTTACAGGCTGATCGGCAGAACCAGGGACGATGCGGCGGGTGAGGCTTTCGACAAGGCCGCCCGCGTTCTTGGACTTGGATTCCCCGGTGGGCCCGAAATCCAGAGAGTCGCCGAGGCCGCCGTCGGGCTCGAGCCCGACCTGCCGCGTCCCAGGATACGGAACTCTCTCGACTTCAGCTTCAGCGGACTAAAGACCGCCGTCCTGCGCCGCGCCGAACTCAAGGGCATGTACCCGCCGCCCGAAGAAGGCGACCTGGACCCATCGGACGTCGCCGAAGTCGCGAACGCATTCCAGGAAGCGATTGTTGATTCCATGGTGCGGCGAACGATGGACGCCGTGAAGGAACACCGCGTGAACGGCATAATCCTCGGTGGCGGCGTAGCCGCAAACTCTCATTTGCGTCAGAAGATGACCGAAGCGTCGCCCGTCGAGGTAATAGTGCCGCGCCCCGGCTTGTGCACAGACAACGGCGCGATGATTGGCGCGGCCGCATACTTCTCGCTCGACCGTGGCAGCAGTTTCCAGTGGGACCTCGACGTCATACCCAGCTTGCGACTGGGCTAGTACCACATCCATACGAATATGCCATACTCCAACCACTAACCGTCATTCCCGCGAAGGCGGGAATCCAGGGGCGGGGGAGGTTTGCAGAGGCAAAACTAGCTGGACGCCGTACTAGTGCAGAGACAGCCATTCATCCAGGTTGAATGACGATGCTCTCTTCGTCCGGTACACCGAGTTTATGAAGTCGTACACTTCCTTAGACTCTGTTTTCGAGTCGAAGGGCCACTCTATTTCTGCTTCGCGCGCCTTGAATATCGCCGATGGTCGGCCTCGCTCCGTAACACGCTCTATGACCAGGTACGCTCCCATCGCCAGGACGATCAGCGGTATCGCGATTCGGCCTATTGCGTGCTCTATATATGAATAGAGGATCAGGCCCAAGGCCAGGGACAGCGCCGCCCATAAGTATGGCCCTATGCCTTCGCTAAAGATGAGCTTCACCGAGACGGACTCGATGTCCTGAACCGAAAGCATCGTCGTCTGGCGTCTGTTTCCCTCGCCCGATATGTGGATGATCCTATTGTTGGTGAGCAGCAAGGAACCGGATTCTCTCGCTGACTGCCTTCCGCCTTTCCGGTCCGCGTGCATCTTAGCCGTGATGCGCTCGCCATCGAGCAACTCAAGCTCGCCAAGGCCGAATTCCTCTAGGTCCAACAAGCCCTCCCACGATTCTGACTCACGCCAATCATACCAGAACGTTACTGCTACTCACGATGACCCATGCGGTCCGCGACAATTCGCCCACCCTGCAAGACGAGCCGGACCGACTTTCCCCACTCCAGGCTCGACACGTCCATCAAGGGGTCCTCATCCACCAGAATCAGGTCGGCTGTCTTGCCTGCCGACACCGTTCCCACGTCGGAATCAAGCCCCAGGCACTCCGCGGCCCTGCTTGTGCCCGCTTTCAGCGCGGACTCGGGCGACAAACCCGCCTCGACCAGGCACTTGATCTCTTCCGCGTTGTTGCCGTGTACCCAGCCGCCCGCGTCCGTGCCCGCGACTACCTTCACGCCCTCCCTGTCGGCAAGCTCCAGGCTGCGGATGTGGTGCTCGCGCAACTTAGCGGATCGCTCTCGGCCATGCGGCGTCCCCTGTTCGCGGTGATAGGTGTACACGCTGAATGTCGGTATGTAGAAGACATCCTTGTCCGCCATCATCTTCGCCAGGTCCGGGTCTTCATCCAGATTCGTCCCATGCTCTATCGAATCTACCCCCGCCTCTATGGCCATCCTCAGACCGGGGCCTCCCAGCGCGTGACACATAACCCTCCTGCCATGCAGGTGCGCCTCGTCCACCAGGGCGTCCATCTCTTCTCTGCTCATGAGGTGGTCCGACGGGCCGAAATCGGGACGAGAACTCGCGCCGCCCGTTGTGGCCGTCTTTATGGCGTCCGCGCCTGCCCTCACCATCTCCCGCACCTTGCCGCGCATCCCGTCCGGACCATTCGTCACGCCGTCCGGCAGGGAAGGGTCTGGCGGGCCCGGCGGATGATGTCCCGACGGACTGCGATGCTCTCCCAGCCCGCCCGGCGGCGTTATCGGCAGCAGCACGACCTGGAGGCGTGGACCGGGTACGATGCCCTGTTCGACTGCTATCCTGAATCCCGCGTCCAGTCCGCCCGCGTCCCTGACCGTCGTGTAACCCGACTCAAGCGTCTGCTTGAGGGTGGCCGCCACCCTCATGTGCCTGGTGGAGGTCGGTTCATTCAGCGCCCACTTGTCGGCGAGTCCGTATCCGAACGAATTCAGGTGGTCGTGGCAGTCTATCAGCCCGGGCATAAGAGTCATGCCTTGCCCGTCTATGACTTTGGCGCCCTCAGGCGAGCCGACTTCGGACGCCCGACCGACACTTGCGACTCTGGCCCCCTCTATCGTCACCGCCATTCCTTCCTGGACAGGCGAGCCGGTTCCATCCCAAAGCCGCACGTTATTGACGACTAGCATATGTGAACACCTCATTGCCGGACTGGTAAATTCCCGACTCTTATGTTATGACAGTTCACGGGTCGTTTGATAGTTGAATCCGCCTCCTGGCTGAATATTTCTATCACACCTGCCAAGAACTAAGAACTAACGACTGAAAACTAAGGACTAAACATGGAACGCCCGATTCTGAAGCCCATAGGTACGCCCTCCGAAGAACTCGATACTCCCGCCCTGGTCGTGGACCTGGACATACTCGAATCCAACATCACGGAATTTCACTCCCGATTCGCGGACTCCGATCAGAAACTCCGTCCCCACCTTCAGTCCCACCTCTCACCGGCGATAGCCCACATGCAGCTCCGCGCGTCCGGAACCGCCAGCGGAGTAGCGGTTTCGACCCTGGGACAGGCCGAGACATTCGCCCAGCACGGCTTCCACGACATCCTAATCACCAACCTCGCGGTCACCGCTCCCAAGATTGCCAGGGTCGCCGCGCTGGCAAGAAGAGCGAACGTGAAAATAGGCGCGGACAACGCTCGAAACATCGCGGGCCTCAGCGCAGCCGCCTCGTCCGCCGGTTCTGAGATTGGAGTCATGGTCGTCGTTCGCGAGGAAGAGCATTTCATCGGGGCAGCCGCGTCGGATACAGCCGAACTGGGCGCTCTGATCGTGGACTCGCCAGGCCTGAGATTCGAGGGACTCATGTCCTCAGACATTGATTCGCTGGTCGAGTCCGCATCCAGCTGCTCAGAGAACGGCGTCGAGGCTTCCACAGTAGCGCTCATACTTTCAGAGAACATGGGCATTCCCGATACAGCATCGGGCGTTACCGAGATAATCGCCGGTTCCTACGCCCTCGTGGACTCGGCCAGCCTGACCGCCATGCCCGACCTACGGCCCGCCGCCCGAATCCTCACCACCGTAATGACCCACCAGGACGAAGGACTCGTCTGGCTGGACGCCGGACAGAAGGCCACCAGCATAGACACCGGCCTGCCATTGGTGGACGGCATCCCCGGAGCCTCCGTCAGCCGCATGAGCGCCGAGCACGGCGGCATGGTTCTCGAACAAGGCGAGAAGTGGGACATTGACCTCGGCAGCAAAGTCTGGCTCATCCCGCACAACATCGCCAACACCGTAAACGTTTACGACTATCTACATGCGGTCCGCGACGGCAAACTCGAAGCCGTCTGGGAAGTAGCCGCCCGCGGCCGCTACGACTAGATAAAATCCCCTCTCCCTTGATGGGAGAGGGCTAGGGTGAGGGTGAACTACGATCCATCCATTCCCCCGAAGGCGGAAATCCGCCCATCCTGTACATCCCAGCATCGTGTAAATCCTGATTCAGACAGAGAGGCACCAACATGACCGCCCCAAATCCCGCAATCGGTACCCCCATATCCCAACTCGACACACCCGCTCTGCTCGTTGACCTCGACGCTCTCGAGCACAACTTCGATCACATCTCCGCGTTGTACGCCGACTCTGTGTGCAAGATGCGCGAGCACGCCAAGAACATAAAGACCCCCGCCATCCTGCACAAACAGATCGAGGCAGGCGGCACAGTCGGGGGCGTATGTGCCGCCAAGGTCGCCGAGGCCGAGGTAATGGTAGAGGGCGGCATCAAGGACATCCTGATTACCAGCCAGGTGGTGACGCCCGACAAGATAGCCCGCGTCTGCTCCCTCTCCCGCGAGGCCGACACGAAGGTCGCCATAGACGACGAGCGAAACCTCCGCCTCATATCCTCCATATCTGACCGCTCCGACTCCGACGTTGGCGTCGTCATCGAGGTCAACACCTCAATGGACCGCGCCGGAATACGCCGAACCGAGCAGGGCATCAATCTCGCCAGGCTCGCCACAGAACTGCCCGGCGTCACATTCAGGGGCGTCATGAGCCACCAGTCCATCAGCGGAGACCCCGACCGCGAGACCCGATTCGACGAGGGCCGCCGCTGGATGCAGATGTGCGTTGACGTCGGAAACGCCATCGAGGATGCCGGAATCCCCGTCGAGATAGTCTCCACCGGCGAGACATTCACCATAGACGTCGCGCCCGATATGCCCGAAGTCACCGAGGTCCAGGGCGGCACCTACGCCCTGATGAACACCACCAGCGCCTACATGGAAGACTTCCGCTTCGCGGCCAAGATACTCACCACAGTCATAAGCCGCCCTTCAGACCACATCGCCATAGGCGACGTCGGCTACCGCGCCCTCGCCGCCCCGAACGGCGTACTCCCTTCCGTAGAGGGCCACGAAGGAGTGGAGGTTGACTCCCTCGCCCCCGACCACATCATCCTCAAATCCCAAGACACCATGCCCCTAGACGTCGGCGACCAGTTCCTACTCCTCAGCGCCCAGCAGGACATCCTCGTAAACCGCTGGGACCGCTTCATAGGCGTAAGGAATGGTCAGGTTGAATCCGTCTGGCCCATTCTTGCAAGAGGATGCCACCACTGACACCCGATTGGTCATGCTAGAATGCTCTAACAAGGCTAATGGAGGTTCATATAGTGGTCAGCATCACAGTGAACGACCTTGACGAATCCTTAGAACGGCGTCTTCGCGTGAGAGCCGCGGAGAACGGCGTTTCGGTCGAGCAGGAGGTAAGGAACATCCTTGCGGCGGCGTTGCGCGAGGAATCCACGGGCCCCACAGATCTTGCAAGCTCCATTCGCGCCAAATTCGCCCCCTTCGGCGGAGTCGAGTTAGAGTTGCCCATCCGCGACCCCATCCGTCCTACGCCTCGATTCGACTGAGTCCCGGGCGATGATAATACTCGATACCAATGTTGTCTCCGAGCTAATGCGTCCCAACCCTGCCGAGAACGTAGTCGAATGGGTTGTCAGTCAGGATTCTAGGAGTATCTACCTTTCAACGGTAACTGAGGCCGAGATGCGCTACGGTGTTGAAATCCTGCCGGCAGGGCGGCGGCGCGAGGAGCTACGCGCTGCGATGGAAGCCATGTTCAGAGAAGATTTTACCGGACGCATCCTGCCCTTCGACAGCCCATCCGCTCAGGCGTATGCCCTTATAGCGGCCTCTCGGCGGTCGGCTGGCCATCCTATCAGCCACTCCGACTGCCAGATAGAGGCTATTGCGAGTACCCGCGACGCCTCAGTCGCAACCAGAGATGCATCCGGTTTCGAAGGATGCGGCGTCCCCGTGATAAATCCATGGATATACGCTTAGACCTATGCGAACACCGTGAATAAAGACTAGGCAAGCTGGGACCGCTTCATAGGCGTAAGGAACGGCGTCGTAGAATCCGTCTGGCCCATCCTAGCCCGCGGCTGCCACCACTGACAGAAAATCCCTCTTCAGGCGCTCTATCGCCACCTGCCTGAAGAGACGCTCCGTCGTTTATACACATGTTGACGAACCTCTGTAACTCCTATAGAAATAGGTGAAAATATGCGATTGAGGAGTTGATTGATGTGAATTGTGTCAGATGTGGCTCCGTGTTGCGGACAGGGCAGACGCGATGCTCGTGCGGTCAGTACGTAGATATGCCCGCCCGGGATTTCTATACTCGCCTGGAGAATCAGGTGGAAAAGAGTTCGAAGGACAACTTCCGCCGGGGGTTGCTCATCGGCCTTGGCTTTCTGCTCCTGTTTCTGTTGCTGGAAACAATCATGGACACCGTTTTTATTGCGCGGGAAGTCTTTCTGGGCGCCATTCTTATAGTTGCGGCGGCGGCAATAGCCTTCAACCTCTGGCAGTTGGTGCGAAAGTTTCTATTGTAAGTTTCCGCCCGACCTCCAAAGGCGTCGCGGAGATGGTTCAGGGCTTCACAACGGCCTCGTCGAATCCGTCTAGCCCGCGGCTGCCACCACTGACGAAATTGCAAAAGCGCGCCCTCACAAGTACCATAGACGCCATGATGAAAGGCTGATTCCGAAGGGAATAACGAACTTTCCGCCAGGAGGCTTCGACTTGGACACACTCCGATCACAGGACATCCCCGGATCAGACGAGGCTCCCGAATCCACAGCGGTTTTCGCTCTCCAGGACATGGTGGAGTTCGCCGACAACCCCGAACCCAGGTGCCCCTGCGTGATTGTTCTGAACAACTGCGACTGGCAGAGCGCTGAAAGCCTGGCCGCGCTCAACAAGGGAATCCAAACCTTCAAGCGTGAACTGAAGAACGATCCGCTCGCCTCCCTGCGAGTTGAGCCGGCGATAGTAATGTATGGATGGGGCGAGGCCGATATATACGAGGATTTCAAAACCGTGGATGAGTTCGACCCGGGCACATTGGAAAGTTTGTACGGTGGCTGGGGTGGAAAGCGGGGAGCCGGTCCAATAGGTATGGCATTGGATATGATGGAAGAGCGCAAGAGCAGATACAGGGCCAGCGGGATAAGCTACTACAGACCCTGGATGCTGCATATCGCCGCCTGCTCGGGCTGTGTAAGTTGGAGTTCTATTGAGTCCGATTGGCAAAGGCTCAATAAGGCTGAACGAGACAAAAAAGTCGCCTTCTTCGCCGTGGATGTGGGTGGACTAGGCAAGGAATTACTCGCGCCGGGCCAAATCCGCGCGCCATTGCCCCTGAGAGGACTCGCCTTCGACGAACTGTTCCTCTGGCTCTCGTCATCCATGAGCCGGGTTTCGAGCTCCAGGCCGGGCGATGAAGTCCAATTGGACGTGGACGGACTGAAGAACTGGGCGGCCCTGTGAACTCCAACACTCTGTAACGCCGCGCCTGCGAATTTCAACTAGCAGTGCGACAACTTAGTAGTGATGGATATTCAGATTCCGGTTTATCCCCTCTCCCTCTGGGAGAGGGCTAGGGTGAGGGTAGATAAGCTGTCAATCCAAAGATGTTGGAACACTAGGAGGCCTATACATGACTACATCGGACATTCCGCTCCAGGACATGGTGGAGTTCGCCGACAATCCCGAACCCAGGTGCCCGTGCGTCCTCCTGCTGGATACCTCCGTCTCGATGAGAGCCAATGACGCCATCGGAGCGCTGAACCAGGGAATCCAGACGTTCAAGAGCGAACTGGAGAAAGACGATCTCGCAGCGCTGCGCGTCGAGGTTGCCATCATAACCTTCGGAAACGGAGTGGACGTAGCGCAGGACTTCGTGACCGTGGACAGGTTCGACCCTCCCGCGCTGAAAGCGGACGGTAGCAGCACGCCGATGGCGCAGGGAATCCAGGCCGCGCTCGATCACGTCGAAAGCCGCAAGCGGCGGTACAGGGAAAGCGGCGTCGGATACTACCGCCCCTGGGTCTTCATGATTACCGACGGAGAGCCTACCGGCGAAACCTGGGACATGGTGAACGCCGCCACCGAACGACTCGCCGGCGAGGAGAACGACAAGCGCGTCGCCTTCTTCGCCGCGGGCGTCGAGGGCGCCAACATGGAAATGCTCTCTCAGATCGTTCCCCGAACCCCGCTCCCCCTCAAGGGACTCGCCTTCAACGAACTCTTCGTCTGGCTCTCCGCCTCGATGAGCCAGGTGTCCCGCTCCAGAACCGACGACGAGATTCAGTTGGACTCACCGGAGGGTTGGGCCGCGATATGAGCGCCGACGCTCCATCCGACACAACCCCGCCCGCGCAGAAATGGCGTGTCCTCAGCGCCTCCGTGCGCGGTACCGGGCACATCCGCGCCGGCCTGCCCTGTCAGGACAGCGTTTACTCCCGCGCCGACCTGCCCTGCGGCGCGCTCATAGCCGCCGTCGCCGACGGCGCTGGCTCCGCCGCGCTCTCCGACATCGGCTCCTCGCTCGCCGCCCGCGAAAGCGTGGAAGCCGCCCGAATCTCCATGCTCCACACCTCCGCCAACGTCTCCGAGGGCTACCTCCGCGCCACCGCTCACGCCTCCGTCCTCATTGCCCGCTCAGCCCTCCACAGGGAAGCGCGGCGTCGCGGTCGAAACGTCAGAGATTTCGCCACCACGCTCATTCTGGTCATCGTCGCAGGCGACGTTCTCGCGGCCGCCCAGATAGGCGACGGCGCCGCCGTCGTCTCCGACCGCTCTGGCCGCTATTCGCTCTTCACCACTCCCCAGAGAGGCGAATACGCCAACGTGACCCAATTCCTCACCTCCTCCAACGCGCTCGACTCCCTGCAGCTGAAGTCCGAGACGATAGACCTCAGCCGCCTCGCCATGTTCACCGACGGCATACAGAACCTCGTGCTGGACGCCGCCACCGGCGCGCCCCACGCTCCCTTCTTCGCGCCCATATTTAGCTGGTTCGAGTCCAATGCCAACCGGCCGGACTCCGCTTCCGCACTCGAAGCGCTGCTCGTCTCCCCCCAAGTCACCAGCCGCGCCGACGATGACGTAACCCTGCTGTTGGCGTCGTCATCGTCGCCATAGGCGGCTCACCTTGGCGACGCGCCAACCAGACCTGCAAGTACTCACAGGCGCAACGCGCCGGAGACTCGTTCTACTCGAATCCGAGACACTCGCCTCCGGCGGCGAAGGCACGGTTTACCTGCCCGGAGCGTATCCCGACCATGCCGCCAAGATATATCACGCCCCTTCCTCGGGCATCCAGAACAAGCTCCGGCTGATGATTGACAACCCGCCCCGCGTTCCGCCCGACGAAGAAGGCCGCATAGCTATCGCCTGGCCCGAAGAGCTTCTGCTCGATCCCACCATGCCTGGCTCGGCGGTCGGATTCTTGATGAGGCGGGTATCCGGGGAGCCGGTTATTCAATATTACTCTCCCGGCCGCCGCCGCTCCGTTGCTCCCTCCTTCACCTACGAGCATCTGCTCGCAACCGCCAGAAACATCGCCAGGGCAGTAGAGATATGCCATGGACAGCGCTACGTTATCGGAGACATCAACGAGTCCAACGTGCTCGTCTCCGAAACGGGGTCGGTCGCCCTCATAGACACCGATTCGTTCCAGGTGCTCGACCGCGCCAGCGGGCAGATTCACAGGAGTCCGGTCGGCAAGCCCGAATACACTCCCGCCGAGTTGCAGGGACACCGTTTCGACTCCATAGACCGCACGCAGGACCACGATATATTCGGCCTCGCGGTCATCATATATCAATTGCTGATGGAGGGCGTTCACCCCTTCACTGGCGTATATACCCTACCTGGCGACCCCCCTCAACTCGAAGACCGAATTGCGAACGGACACTTCCCCCATAGCCGAACCCGCGCCGTTCCATACAACCACTCTCCTCTGGCCCCTCCCTGGCAGACCCTTCACCCGTCTCTGCGCGACCGGTTCATACAGTGCTTCGACATAGGTCACGACTCGCCCGAAACTCGACCCACTGCGCACGAGTGGGCGCAGACGCTCGAGGAAGCCCAGGCAGACTTGGTTACATGCGCGCGCAGCAGCCGGCACAGGTATTCCAGCCACCTCGCGGACTGTCCCTGGTGCGAACGCGCCGCGGCCATGGGCGGGTTCGACTACTCTTTTCCACCTCTTTCCTCCGGCGTTACAGCTACACAGCCCTCTTTCCGTCCTGTCCGGACCCCTGCGCCTGCTGCATCCTCGCCTTCACCCCCGCCAACAAGCGGCGCTCGACCACCTTCCACATCGGCCGCCACCCCTGCTCCGGCCGCCAGCCCCACGCCGGCGCCCGCTCCGGCTCCGCCGCCTAGACCGCCGCGACCGCCCGGCCGAGCGCGATTGCCAGGCCCAACATCCACAGGGTCGGTCGGGGACCCCGACTGGCTCTATTGGGTCTCTGCGGCGGCCGGATACGGGGCGTTGATACCTCTCATCTTATTCAGCGAATTCAGGCCCTGGTGGTGGCTGATTCTGACGCTTCTGTCGGGGCTACTCCTTTACTTTCCCGGCAAGAAATTGTTCCAACGGCCAATCACCCCGATACGCTGGGTCCTGATTGGCGTCGCTTCGATTGTCACCACCAGTATATTGTTGAATCTGATCGGAGCGGCCATGGACACTTGGCCCTGGTGGTTGTGGCTGGCGGTTGGCTTGGGAATCGCATTCACCTCCTTGGTTCCAGCCAGAGGTCGGTTGATCGGATTGCTCCGCAGTCCCAGCGCCGCGCGACGCTGGATCGCTATTGGCGCGGTGTCGCTGGTCGGCGTTTTCATCCTGGGCAACCTGGTCGCGGCAGGTATCCGGGACTGGCAGGATTGGCGTTACGAGAGGAGCTTGATAGCTGCGGCGAATGAGGCCGGCGCGAACGGTGGCGCGGATCCTACCGCCACCGTTCCGCCCGACACCCCGACCCCTGCGCTCGCGCCGACAGTCCCCGGTGGCGCGCCTGCGCCCATCGTCGCCATGGCCGTTTCTACCTCCACTCCTACGCCCACCGTTACACCAACAGTTACGCCGACACCCACCGGCACGCCTACGCCCAGCGTTACACCAACGCCGACAACTATTCCCACACCCATCCCGACGTCAACGAATACTGCCACGGCTACTCCAACACCAACCCTGACTTCGACACCAACGCCCACGCCGACCGCGACCCCAGCGCCAATGCCGACCCCAACAGCTACTCTGACTATCACGCCAACGCTAACGCCGACCGTGACCCCAACACTAACGCCGACTCCAACAGCTACTCCGACTATCACGCCGACGCCCACTCCCTCCGCGACCCCCACCGCGACACCGATACCCGTGCCGCAGCTGAAATTATCTCTGGTCGGGAGAATCGTGTACCGCCCGGGATTTCTGCGAGTTCCGTTCGATGTAGTCAATGTAGGAAACGCCACATCCGAACCGTCCACCCTGCGACTGTACATAGACGGTCAGGGAAGCGGCCATGGATCTGGCAGTGAGTATGAAGGATACAATTATGAGATGAAGCCTCTGCGGGTTTTTATTCCCATCCCCGCGCTTCCGGCCGGTGAATGGCATTCCAACCCGTCCTGGGACGTCAAACTGGACGATGACGAAGTGGGCCAGGTCACCCTCATCGCCATGGTCCACAACTGCCGGTTGCAGTCAAACTGGTCTTGCGCCGAAAATAGCCTGAAATGGGAATACCAGCGGGAGGGCGGCCGATGCGCCGGCAGGAACGGAGTCGAGAAATACGCCTCCGGACTCGGCAGGTGGAGCGATGACTGGCATAACAAAGAATACCTTGCCGAATGTGACAATGTAGTCGTTTACGGAGGACAGGTCGCCTTGGCTCCAACGCCGACCCCCGAGCCATCCCCCACTCCCACCCAAACCCCACTTCCTGACAACTAATCACTAAGAAATCATCTCAAAACTATCGCCAGAAACGAGTGACAAGGGTAGGCAAAGTTCCTTCCCCCTTGACGGGGGAAGGTTAGGATGGGGGTGGAATCCCTTCCGATTGGGTTTTGAGATAGTCACTAAGAACTGGAAACTCCCCATGGAATACGACAAACTCAGCAAGCGCATCTTCGCCGCCTGGTACGACCTTCTCAACTCCGGCGTCGAATCCCGCGTAACCCCGTACCGCAGGCTCACCGCCGGACTCAGCCTCGGCAGGACCCTCGAAATAGGTGGCGGAACCGGCGCCAACATCCCATTCTATCCCCCCGGCATCCAACTGATCGCCGTCGAACCCAACCCCCACATGACCCGCCGCTTCATCCGAACGTCTAAACAACGCAATGCCGACGCCACCGTCGTATCCGCCATAGGCGAGAGCCTCCCCTTCGCCGACGATACATTCGACAGCGTAGTCACCACCCTCACCCTCTGAATGGTCAAGGACCTCGATCTCGTCGTGAGCGAGATAAAGCGTACCCTCCGGCCCGGAGGCCGCCTCCTCTTCTACGAACACGTCATATCCCAGCACAAGAGGATAGGCCAACTTCAGACCCTCGCCAACCCCGTCTGGAAATTCGCCACCACCGGCTGCAACCTCGACAGGGACATAGCGACCGCCATAAGAAACGCCGGCTTCACCGACATCCAACTCCGCCGCTTCTCCCTCTCCGTCGGCCTGCCCGTCGTCACCATCCCCAACATCATCGGCATAGCCCACGCCTAAAATCAAGCGATACCTCCAAAAACGACCCCCTTGACTACTCCGCCTACGGAGAGAGCACTCTCAGCACTCTTGTCATCAGGAGGGAACCTTTGAATTGATAGTATCGCGCAGGCGCTGACGCCGCAAGCCAACTCCTAGGAAACACGGTCACGTGTCCCTTAGCGAATTCGCTTGACAACACTACTCCCACCCGATAAATTCCACTTTGGACTCTGCACAAGTCTAACCGACGGCTCGCTTTCGCGTGAGCCAAGATGAGGGGTGTGCGTCATGCGCCCCCTCTACGGCTCACGCGGGTCAGTCGGTCACTTGTGCAGAGTAGCCACATCCCAAGCCTGGAGGGGGCTACTGATATGATTTCGACAGTTAAAGGTCGCGTTCTTGGTTACCAACCGCAAACAGACACGGGAACGATAGTCGGGGACGATGGCATACGATACAACTTCGTTGGGGCGCAGTGGAGAGACCCCTATCCACCAAACCAGGGGACCTATGTCGAGTTTGGCGTACAGGTCAACCCGGAGGGCGGCGTCGCCCAAGCCATAGACATTTACAGGACGACCACTTCCGAATCCAAATCAAAGGCCACGGCGGGACTATTTGCTATCCTGCTAGGATGGATCGGAGTCCACAAATTCTATCTCGGACATCCGGGCAAGGGGATCATCCTGATCCTCTTTGGCATTCTCACCATTGGTTTCGGACTGTTCATTACCGTTCCGCTCACTGTCATTGAGGGACTGATCTACCTGTCCAAGTCGGATGAGGATTTCGGTCGTATCTATGTTCAGGAAAAGAGGGGATGGTTCTAAACGAAGGAGAGAAGCCTTATGTCCAACAACATCGAGAGCCAGTTGGAGAACCCCATCAGCAAGATATGGGTTCCCGTATTGATAGCCCTGATAGGAATAGCCATAAATCTGGTCATAATCATTGTCGTCATATTCGCAAGCGGGGCTTACTGGTCTTCGCAAGTGAACACCAGGATTGACAACTTGGAGACCAATATCGCGACCTTGCAGTCTGACCACAACGACATCCTCGTGGCGGTTGAGAAATCCGACTAACTTGAGTGCGTTCTGGAAACGATTGCTTGGTTTCTGCGGGTTGTGGGAGTGAACCAGCCACCGAGTCCCACACATTCTCCCTAGACGAACATACATTCCACACACTACAATACATCCATGAAAAACGACATTCCGGCCATCCAATACATAAACATGAGGTTATCAATAGAGACTTATGCGGGTGCGAAATTCTTTCCATAGCTATGAATGCTGGTGAATACAGGTCAAATGCAGATGAGGAATCACCTGTACCCCACACCAGCACTCCACCAGTAGTCGCCTGTTACCGTCATCAGTACATTATAAATCAGGATATATGAAACATCATTCCACTCCACGGACTGGCGCCCGACACTAGCCCTTAGCCTTGCCCCACATATCCCCGCATCCCTATACTCTATGAAACCAAAATTCTAAATTCACACTAGGAGGTTGATCGGTGAAGGTAGGAATCATCAACGTAACCGGATACGCCGGAATGGAGCTGGCGCGCATTTTGCATCGCCATCCCGAAGTTGAGATAGTAGCCGTCACCGGTCGAAGCGCGGCGGGCAGGCGACTCGCCGAGATGTTCCCCCACCTCGAGTCCTGCGACATGGAGATAACCCCGGAGATAACCGAGAGCGTTGACTTCGTCTTCTCGGCCCTCCCCCACGCCGCCAGCGCCGAGAGGCTCGAGCCATTCATAGAACAGGGTGTCAAGGCGGTGGACATCTCCGCCGACTTCCGCCTCAAGAACCTGGACGACTACTCCTACTGGTATAAGATTGACCATCCGTGCCCGCAGTACATGGAGACCGCCGTTTACGGTCTGCCCGAACTCCACCGCGACGAGATCGCCCAGACCTCGCTCGTCGGCAATCCGGGCTGCTATCCGTCCGCCGCGGTGCTGGCCCTCGCGCCCGCCGTGGCTGCCGGCATCATAGAGCCGGACGTCGTCGTTGACGCCAAGTCCGGCGTCTCTGGCGCGGGCAGGGGAGGCTCCGTTGACCTCAACTTCTCCGAGGTCAACGAGAACTTCAAGGCTTATGCCCTCGACGGACATCGCCACCATCCCGAAATCATCCAGGAACTCGGCGAGCTCGACGGAAACGACGATCTCAGGCTGACCTTCCTCACCCACCTCGTCCCGATGACACGCGGCATTCTCGTCAGTTGCTACGCCCCCATCAGGGAAGGCGCGATACCCGAAGGCGAGGCGGGCAAGGCTAAGGTGCGCGAGATCTACCAAGACTACTATGACGGCGAGCCGTTCACCAAGGTCGTATCCGCTCCACCCCAGACCAAGCACACCTCCGGCAACAACGACTGTGTCGTCTATCCCACGATAGACCTCAGGGCCAACCGGCTCATGGCCATCGCCTGCCTGGACAACCTCGTGAAGGGTGCTGCTGGCGGCGGGATCCAGAACATGAACGTGATGTGCGGCTTCGACGAATCCGCCGGCCTCGAACAACTCGCGCTCTATCCCTAGACTCCCATCTGCGCGGGCAAAGAGTCCCTTTCCTCGCAAGGGCTGAGAGGGTTAGGCAAAGAGTCCCTTCCCCCTTGACGGGGGAAGGTTAGGATGGGGGTGAACCCCAACCGGCCACGCGCAAAAACCCTCTCCCTCTGGGAGAGGGCTAGGGTGAGGGTGCCCCAGATAAGCGACAAGGCTTTGATTGACACGCCCGACAGCGTTCGCATACCATAAATCCAAGGTCGTGCTAGGCGGGGAGTTAGCGGCGCCCTACACTCGAAATCCGCTATAGCGAGGCTGAATTCCTCCCTGAGGTCCTGTACCGGCGGCCTCTGTCGGGCGGTTCTTGATGTTGATAGCTGGGCCCCGTGCGGCGAAGGGCCGTGAACCCCGTCAGGTTCGGAAGAAAGCAGCGGTAAGCGGTTATCTTCGGGTGACGCGGGACTACCTGGCTTGAGTCGAGGCCGTTGGACATGCCGACGGAAGGGAACGAAGGGATGGTGCACGACCCTCCGACACATCTCCCCTCTCCTTCAATGGGCTCACAAGGGTAGGTAATGTGCGAAGCGGCTATGAATGTCAGCAGAAAGTCCCCTCTCCCTCTGGGAGAGGGCTAGAGCCTGCCCCGTACAGCGATACGGGGGTGAGGGTGGTTAGCTTGAACACCTGCCCATCTCAGCTGACTGTCCCCCGAAGGTTGCCCCCGGACTTGACTACCCGCGCCAACAGACGCCCCGCCACCGCGCGACGAAGCAGGCTCGGACAGAACTTCCTGGTTGACTACGACGTCGCCAAGCGAACCGTGGCCGCCGCCCAACTCACGGACGAAGACGAGGTTCTGGAGGTAGGCCCCGGCAAGGGCGCTCTCACCCGCATCCTGGTCCATCGAGTGCATAAGCTCGTGGCCGTCGAACTCGACCCCGATCTATCCGGCGCGCTCACTGAGAAATTCTCGCAGTTCGATAACCTCACCGTCCTCAACCAGGACGCCCTCGACTTCGATCCCGCCGAGTATTTCACGGACCGCTACAAGGTCGTCGCCAATCTCCCGTACTACGCCGCGACGCCCATAATCAGGAAGTTCCTAGCCTCCGATCCTCGCCCCAAGTCCCTGGTCGTGATGGTACAGAAGGAAGTCGCCGCCAACATCGCCGCCTCGCCCGGCGACATGACTTTGCTGTCCGTTATGGTCCAAATCTACGGCGCCCCGAAGATTCTGTTCTCAGTCCCGCCAAGATCATTCAGACCTATGCCGAAGGTCACGTCCGCCGTCCTCAGAATTGACCCTTACGACCGCCCCGCCGTTGCAGTCGGCAGTCCTGACTCGTTCATCGAATTTGCTGCCGCCGGATTCCGCGCTCCCCGCAAGCAACTTCGCAACAGTCTCCAACTCGGCCTGGGCGCTGACTCCGAACCTGTCCGAGCCGTCCTTACCGCCGCCGGAATAGATGGCCGCCGACGACCCGCCACCCTCGCCATCTCTGAGTGGGCCGCCCTATATAATGCCTGGAACGACTATCAGCCCCAGTATCCCGAATAGAATCTCAGACTTGCTTACCCGACTCACGAAACAGCGCAACTCAACAATGCCACTTCGTGCCGCTTAGTGACCTTCGTGGATGAATCAAGATGATAACTTTAGACGCCCACGCCAAGCTGAACCTGACCCTGGAAGTCCTCGGCAGGCGCGACGACGGCTATCACGAAGTAGCCTCAATTATGCAGACCCTGGAACTTGCCGATTCGCTGACCATCGAACCCGCCAATTCCCTGAGTCTCACTTGTTCCGTCCCTGGCCTGAACGGCCCCGAGAATCTCGCGCTCCGGGCGGCTGAATTGCTTAGCTCCGAAACCGGCGTCGGCAAAGGCGCTCGAATACACATTGAAAAGCGCATCCCCGTAGCCGCCGGCCTAGGAGGTGGCAGCGCGGACGCAGCGGCTGCGCTCGTCGGTCTAAACAGACTCTGGCAACTTCAGCTATCAGACGACGAGCTCAGGAAGATAGGCGCTAAACTGGGTTCTGATGTGCCCTTCCTAGTAGAGGGAGGAACTGCCATCGCCCTGGGCAGGGGCGAGCGCGTCCGACATCTTCCAACTCCGGCCTTGCCCTGGATAGTTGTCGCCATCCCCGATATAGACCTGCCTGACAAGACTGCCGCCATGTACCGCGCCCTGACGCCCGATAATTTCACCCGTGGGGCGCTCTCCCTTAAACTGGAAGCCCGAATTCTTCACCATGGCGGAGACGTGCCGCCTCAGCTTCTATTCAATACGTTCGACTCGGTTGCCAGGAGTGGTGTCCCCGACGTGGATAGGTGCTGGAACGATATGCACTCCTCTGGCGCCCGCGAGATTCACGTAGCCGGAAGCGGCCCCGCCATCTATGCCGCTGTGGAACGAAAGGAAATAGCCACCACTATCCACCTCGTCATGGAGAGGATCAAGGGCTGGAGTTCACTGGTCACAAGGGCCTGGCCGAATCCGGGCGCGGCTTGATGGCAATTCTGATAGCGGGGCTCGCCGCCGGTGTATTCATGGCCCAGGTCTTCATCACCGTAGGCTGTTTGACGGCATTCTTCGCGCTCAAGGATCCACCGCCCGCCTTGGCGGTCATGCTTGCCCGGTTCCCTCCGGGCGTATTCGTAATGACTATTGTGGTCTTTGCCTATCCATTGTGGGGCGTCATAGGACTTGTGGCCGCATTCTTGTTCATTGCGCTCGAAAACGGGGCGCCGGGCGCAGGCTTGGGCAGCCCGAACATGGTGTACACAATCGGCGTTACGCTCGCCGCCATTGCGCTCGCGCTCCCAATAGCCATTCTTGCAAGACGACTCTGGCCCGGCGTCGCTGGCATGACCGTGGCCTCCATAGCGATTTTCGGATGGCTGCTCCCGCTACTTGCGTCTTGACGCCTCGATGCGCGCTTTCCCCTGTATTCTGACCGAACTGTTCTTGGGTTGAGACATAGCTTCTGCTGTATCATTATCTAGACCGTGTTGACATTTCTCGTCATTCCCGTGAAAACGGGAATCCAGGGGCGCGGGGTATAGTTATTTCCCCTACTGCAACACCTTGAAAGGCAGGGGAAACTGTAGAATGTCAACAGAACCTAATACATTCGATGAGTTGAAGATTCGCATGACCAACGCCAGACTTTCGGGACTCCGCGAATGGGTCGCATTCGACCTTGAGACGACAGGACTATCGCCCAGGACCGACGAGATAATAGAGATAGGCGCTGTGAAGTTCACCGCCAATGAGACAATTGACGAATTCCAGACATTCGTCAATCCCAATCGGCAGGTTCCCAAATTCATCACGGACTTGACCGGTATCACTCAGTCCGACGTAAATTCTGCCCCAACAATCTCAGAAGTCACTCCTGAGTTCTCAGATTTTGTGCGGGGCGCCACCCTGATTGCCCACAATGCCGAATTCGACCTGGGCTTCCTGCGCGAGAGCGGCATCTCTCTGGCAAACCCTGTGTGCGACACGATGGAACTGGCCCAGCTGACGCGGCTCTATGCCAGGTCATATGCGCTCGATCAACTGTCGAAGGATGAATCGCACTCCCTCGACAGGGCGCACCGCGCGCTGCACGACGCGCGCGCGGTCCGTAGTGTATTTATGGCTCTCATCACAGACCTGGCTAATATGGATCCCACCCTTCTGGCACAATTCAGAAGGCTCTCCGAGCGTTCAGGTTGGCAGATAGCCGCCTTGCTCGATTCCGCCCGGGAGTTCACTTCTTCCTACCCGGCACGCTCCCGTACCGGATCGGCTTCTGGCATAGACGAGAGCGCGCTGTTCGAAAGGCTGGCGCAACCCCCTCCATTGAGATCACTTTCTCGGGCTGTAGAGATTGATCCCTACCTCGTAGCTGAAGCCCTGTCGTCGGGCAGCGACTTCGCCGGCAGTGTCCCCGACTTCGAGGAGCGTCCTCAGCAGATAGAAATGGCGACAGCCGTGGTCGAAACCATAAACTCGGGTGGCAGGCTGATGGTCGAAGCCGGAACCGGAGTTGGCAAGTCGCTTGCCTATCTGTTGCCCGCTGCCCTCTACGCCGTCGCCAATGACAAGCGGGTAGTAATCTCCACAAACACGATCAACCTCCAGGAGCAGTTGATTCGGAAAGACCTGCCGATGGTCAAGGGTGCTCTGAGCGCCGTTGATAGTGACTTGGCCGAAAAGATGCGATTCACCCAGCTCAAGGGCAGGGCTAACTACCTTTGCTACAGGCGTTGGAGGCAGGCCGCTTCCTCCGGCGACCTTGAAGAGAATCTCGCCCGCCTCTTGGCCAAGACCTTGCTCTGGATGCCGGAGACCAATACGGGCGACCGCGCGGAATTGAATCTGGGACCCAGGCCCGCCGCCGCCGCTTGGAGCAGGCTGTCGGCTGAGAGGGCGCACCAGTGCCCATCCCAGACCGGACCGTGTTTTCTGAAGTCCGCGCGCGATAAGGCTGCCGGGTCGCACGTAATAGTCGTAAACCATGCGCTGCTGCTTTCCGACATCGCCGCCGGTGGGAGCGCGATTCCGGATTATGACGTCCTCATCCTGGACGAGGCGCACCATCTGGAGGATCAGGCCACGCGCCAGTTGGGATATTCCATTAGCCCGAGCAGCATAGACGATCTGCTGTCTGAGCTTTTAGGAGACAGAGGACTGCTTTCTCAATGCGCTCAGGCCGCGCAGAGGAGCGCGCTTGCAGAGTCTCGCAAGGAATCTGCGACCCAAGCCGTTTCACTGGCGATATTGACGGTACAGAGATTGCGAGAACAAGCCTCCGGGCTGTTTCGTGAGATCTCCAGTCAGGTGTTTCCTCGCAGAGCGCGTTCGTCCGGAGGCTTCGCCATGGACAGGCGTCTGACGGATACGGAAAGAAACTCCCCCGGCTGGAAGGCAGTCGAAACTGCCTGGGAGAACACCGCGATTCTGTTGGGAGACCTGACCCGCACTCTGTCCAACCTCGTCACCGCGATGGAAGGCATCGAAGCCGACGACGAGCCCGGTTATGAGTCCTTGGTCTCGGATGTCGTCTCAAACGCTATGAATCTTGACGTGCTCAGGTCCCAGGTGGGAGAGTGCCTCGTCAATCCTACTGGAGAAAGCGTGTACTGGGTACGAGAGGTGCCACAATCCTCCGACGTTACACTCAACTCAGCTCCGATCTATGTCGGGGAACTCTTGGAGGATACGCTGTACTCGAAGAAAGAGACTGTGATCATGACGAGCGCCACTCTCAGCGCTTCGGGCAGCTTCGACCACGTCTCCGGCAGACTGGGCTTTTCCGACTCTCAGCATCTCTCCCTTGGTTCGCCTTTCGACTTCTACCAGTCCGCCCTCCTGTATGTACCACGCAATATGCCTCAGCCGAATGCGCCGACATTTCAACAGAGTGTAGAGGACATTGTGAAGGAGGCTGCTATGGCGGCTGAGGGCAGGACGATGGCGCTGTTTACCTCGTATTCTGCGCTCAGAGCCACCGCGGACACCATTCGCGCTCCATTGGCCAGGAGTGGGATACAGGTTCTGGCCCAAGGCTCGGATGGCTCGCCGATGCGACTTGCCGAAAGATTTGTGGAGGATCCGAACTCAGTTCTACTCGGTACGTCCAGCTTCTGGGAGGGGGTGGACTTCGCGGGCGACGCCCTTACCGTATTGATTGTCGCTCGATTGCCGTTCTCCGTGCCTTCCGATCCGGTTTTCCAGGCGCGGGGCGAGCAGTATGCCAACTCCTTCAACGAGTACGCAGTGCCGCAGGCGATCATTAGGTTCAAGCAGGGATTCGGTCGGCTGATCAGGACGAGCCGCGACAGGGGAGTAGCGATTGTCCTGGACTCCCGCATAACAGGGCGACGCTACGGCAGAGAGTTCATCAATTCTCTCCCGAAGATGCGCGTAACCGACGGCAAGGGGAGTGGGGTAGGCAACACTGTCAAGAGATGGTTGGAGTATTACTGATGAAAGACGACTGGACCGCAATCCAACTATCCGGCCCATTGGCCTTAGCCGAGACGCTCGAGAGTGGTCAGGCTTTCCGCTGGCGCAAAATCGAGAGTGAAGAGTCGGGATTCTACTATGAGGGCGTTATCTTCGGCAACCTCGTCAGAGTCAAGCAGGTCAACGGTGAAGTCATTTTCAACTCCGACCCCGACCCCGAGTCTACGATAAAGCCGATACTGGAAGACTACCTCGGCCTCAACCACGACCTGGAATCTATATACGCGGAGATAAGTTGGGATGAACAAGTTGGGAGCGCGATAGATGAGTACCCCGGAATGCGTATCCTGCGACAGGATCCCTGGGAGTGCCTGATCGCGTTCATCTGTAGCGCGAATAACAATATCCCCCGCATTTCTCAGAACGTCGAGGACATAGCCAGCGCTTTCGGCCCCCCCATATCCGGCGCCGACACCGACCGCAGGGCGTTCCCCAACCCCGACTCCATCGTCGAGGCCGGAGAAACTGCGTTGCGCGAACTCAGCCTCGGCTTCAGGGCAAAATACATCGCTGCCACCGCTGAGCGTGTCGCCAACGCCGAGATTGACCTGTTTGCCCTGCGTGAGACCCCGTATGACGAGGCGCTGACTACCATAACCACGCTCGCCGGTGTAGCCGACAAAGTCGGCAACTGCGTCCTCATGATGTCAATGGACAAGCTGGAAGCCTTCCCCGTTGACGTCTGGATTGACCGCGCGCTCCGCGAGTGGTACTTCACTGAGTCCGAGAGCAAGAGTATGCCCAGAACCCGAATGAGAGAGTGGGCGCAGCGCCGCTTCGGACGTTACGCCGGGTACGCAAACCAGTACCTCTTCCAAAGCCGACGCCTCCAGGGAAAATAGTAGCAGTCCCCTCTCCCCTAGGGTGAGGGTGACCCTTCCTCACCTACCAAACTGATACAGCATCGAAAATAGAAACCGCCTTGATGCAATTCGGTTCTGTGTGCTAGTTTATAGCCATCGGGGAGTGGCGCAGCTTGGTAGCGCACTTGCATGGGGTGCAAGGGGTCGCTGGTTCGAATCCAGTCTCCCCGACCATAAACAAAGACACGTTGCGTAGAGCCACCTAAACTGGGTGGCTCTATTGCTATGGGATTCCATATCTCGATTGTGGAGAAGAACCCCAACAGTGAGGCGCGGCGTTCGTCGGAGGTGTCCCATGTCCGTTCGGTCAGGCGAACAATTCCTTGAAGGGTTGAGAGACGACAGGGAGATGTGGCTGGAGGGGGAACGGGTTGAGGATGTAACCACGCATCCCAAGCTGGCTCGCATGGCCAGGACGCTTGCGGGTGTCTATGATCTTCAGCATCAGCCTGACACACGCGACCTGATGGCCTTCGAGTCGCCGGTCAGCGGCGATCCGATATCGCTGTCTTACATGATTCCCCAGTCGGTGGACGACCTGGTAAGAAGGCGCGGGGCATTCGAAGCGACCGCCCGACACTCCTTCGGTATGCTCGGTCGGACCCCGGACTACGTGAATGTCGTCGTGGCTGCCATGCGCCAGATGGCCGACTGCTATGGCGAGAACGACCCGCGCTACCGCGACAACGTGATCAACTACTACGAATACGTCAGCGAGAACGACCTGTGCCTGACGCACACCTTCGGCCATCCCCAGGCCAACCGAGCCGCCGACATCAGCCAGCTCGACGATCCCTACATCGCGCTCGGCGTTGTGGACACTACATCCGAGGGAGTCATAGTCAGGGGAGCAAGGCTGCTAGCCACGCTCGCCCCATTCTCCGATGAGATCGTCGCCCCTCTCTACCGGCCTCTCCGCCCCGACCTGCCCGAATCGGCGACTTACGCCATAGGGTTCGCAATCCCTGTCGCCACTCCTGGACTGAAATTCGTCTGTCGCCAGTCCTATGACCGTGGGGCGTCGGCTTTCGACTACCCGCTCTCCGGCTTCTACGACGAGATGGACTGCATGGCCATCTTCGACGACGTTCTGATTCCCTGGGAGCGCGTCTTCTCTTACAACGACGTGGAACTTGGAAACGAGAACATCCGCAGGGGCAGGTGGTGGCGCCAGTACATGCAGCAGGTTGCGGTCAAAAACATCGCCAAGCTCGACTTCATGCTCGGCATAACCCACAAGATAGCCGACGCCATAGGCATCAACGTTTACAGCCACGTCCAGGAGAAGATTTCGGAAATAGTGGACATCAGGGCGACGGTTCACTCGTATCTCAGGGCTGCCGAGGCGGACGCCGGCCCATACATCGGCGAGGGTATATGGCCTGCTGAGGAACCCTGGCACGCGATGCGCCACTGGTTCCCGGACGCGCACACTCGCATCGTCTGGATCATAGAGCAGTTGTCGGCAAGCGGCCTGATGCTAACTCCGACCGAAAAGGACGTGCAAGGGCCAATTGCGGACGAGATAGCCAAGTATTACCAGGGCGCGTCCGTCGGAGCCGAGGACAGGATACGGCTGTTCAGGCTCGCCTGGGACCTGGTTGGGTCGCAGTTCGGGTCGAGGCAGGCGCTGTACGAACGCTTCTTCAACGGAGACACCGTAATTCTGAGACAGCGCAGGTATGCCACCTATGACTATTCGGAAGCGCTTGCCCACGTGGACCGCTTCTTCGATATGGCAGCCAAACTCGACAGAGGGGACTAAGTAGTGCGACAACTTAGTTGTGATGGATATTCTGATTTACCCCCTCTCCCAAAGGGAGAGGGCTAGGGTGAGGGTAGATGAGCCGCCTATCCAAAGATGTTGAACCACTAAGGCTCTTATCCCTCCACCGCCGATTCAATGAACTCGACTGAGTACGGGCGGCTCCACCGGTCCAGTTCTACAGCGGCGACGTCAATGCGCCAGTCGCTCCACACGGCGCTGCTCTTCTGCATGAATTCTTGGCTGGCCGCGATAATCCGGCGAGCCTTAGATGGCGAGACAGTCTCGGCGGGAGCGCCGAACGCGGACGGCTTGCGCGCTCTCACCTCGACGAAGCACAGAGTCTGCCCGTCCGTGACTATCACGTCAACCTCTCCGAAGCGTGTTCTGAAGTTGCGGGCCACTATCGTCATGCCTCGCTCTTCCAGATCCGCTGCCGCGAACGACTCCGCTCGCTGGCCTATTGCTCTGGCGGTCTGCGGATGGATTCTGCGCACCTCCCGCCGGACGGGGGCGAAGCTCATCCTGTGAATGTGGCACGGGCCGAACTCGGCTATCGCGTCGAGGTGCCGCCTGGTGGCGTATCCCTTGTGCGCCTCGAATCCGTAGCGCCGATACTCACCGGATAGAGACGACATTAGGCGGTCGCGCTCGACCTTGGCTACGATAGACGCCGCCGCGATGCTCAGCGACTTGGAGTCGCCCCGGATGATTGACTTCTGAGGCAGGCCGGAGGAGGGGAGAGTTATAGCGTCAATGAGCAGGTGAGTGGCGTTCGGTTCCAGTTTAGCCAGCGCGCGTCGCATAGCGCGCCTTACGCTTGGCGCTATACCTATCTGGTCTATCTCTGCGGGAGTGGCCCAACCGACCGCATAGGAAAGCGCGACATTCGTGATTACTTCGTAGGCTTTCGATCTCTGTATCGGGCTTAGCTTCTTGCTGTCTCGCACAAGCTCGAAAAGGGCGTCGGCGGGCTTCGATGGAAGAATAACGGCCCCCGCAGCTACTGGCCCGGCGAGGCAGCCGCGTCCCACTTCATCGAGACCGGCTACATATACGAAACCCTGCCGGTGGAGTTCAGTCTCCAGTTGAAAGTCGGGGATGGCAGTCTTCGTCGCCATTGGATACCCGATCTACTCTTCTATGCCCCTCTGTATGCCGCGGATGTAGGCGACGTGTCCGACGTGCTGGCTCTCCTCGACCAGCAGGTGGCTGAACATATTCGCGAGCGAGTACTCCGGCCTGCGAGGATGCGGCCTCAGCGCCAGGTCGGCCTCAGAGATCGAGTCAAGAAACTTGTAGGTCTCCACGCGCACGGCGTCGTAGTAGGCGAGCATCTGGTCCATGTCGAACGCGGGAAAGTTCGCCACCTGCTCGGTGGTGTACCGGAAGCCGCTCTCTTTCTCCGGCAGACCCATATTGCCGTGCCAGTTGTCGCGCTGCCAAACCGTGTCGCGCTGCTGGGCGAAGCGCTGTATGAAATCATCCTCCACGCGCGCCATGTGCCACACGATGAAGTCAATGTGATTGGCCTCTGGCGTAGGCTGGAACCTGCGCTCCTCGGGCGAGAGTCCCTCCAAGTGAGACTTGAGGTCGTCCAGATATTCGTCGTAGCCCAGCCTGATGAGGTCTTTGAAGTCCAAATTTTTTCTCCATCTGTGTATATTGTCAGCCGACCGGAGCGGCCACCGGAGCCTCAAGCTCGATGTAGCCGCCGCCTAGGATTCTTTCGCCTGAGTAGAATACTACCGCCTGGCCGGGCGTTACCGCCCGCTGGGGCTCGTCAAACCTTATCTCAGCCCAGCTCTCATCCAGCGGTATGACGCTTGCCGGCGCCTCGGATGCCTTGTACCTGATCTTAGCGGTAACTCCGGTCATGTTGAGGGAGGCGTCGCCGGATATGTAATTTACCCTGGACGCCCACAGGCTGGTGCGGTACAGGTCTTCACTGTTGCCCAGCACCACCTCGTTGGAGTCGGCGTCTATCCGAGTTACGTACAGCGGCTTTTCGGTATTGCCGTTCAGTCCCAAGCCGCGCCGCTGCCCGATGGTGAAGAACTGTATTCCCGGATGAGAGCCAAGCACGTCGCCTTCGATGTTCACGAGATTCCCAGGTCTCGGCTTCACGCGCTCGGCAACGAACTCTCGGTAATTGTCGTTCGGAATGAAGCAAATCTCCTGGCTGTCCGGCTTGTCCGCTACCAGCAGACCGGACTCGGCGGCGATCCGCCGAATCTCCTCCTTGGGATATTCCCCAACCGGCAGCAGCAGTCGGTTCAACTCGCTCTGGCCGAGGGTGAACAGCACGTATGACTGGTCCTTGCTCGCGTCAACGCCCTTGAGCAGTTGGTAGTCCCCATCCGCGTTCTTCCTGACGCGCCCATAGTGGCCGGTGGCGATATAGTCCGCGTCCAGAAACATGGCGCGACGGAGCAGGAAGTCGAACTTGATCTTGTCGTTGCACGCGAGGCACGGATGGGGAGTCCGTCCCCTATCGTACTCCTGCACGAAGTAATCAATGACGTGGGACTGGAACTCCTTCTCGAAGTTCACGAAGTAGTGCGGGACGCCGATAGCGTGACAGACGCGCCGCGCGTCGTCCACGTCCTCCACTGAGCAGCATCGCTTGCTGGTCGCGGGAACGTCGTCTCGCTCCTCGGACCACAGGCGCATTGTGACTCCGACCACGTCGTAGCCTTGGCGATGGAGAAGAAGGGCGGCGACAGACGAGTCCACGCCGCCGCTCATAGCGACTATTACCTTGCCTTTGCTCATGCGTTCAAGCCTAGCACAGCGAAACAGACACCATCAAACTGAGTTTAAGTCGAGTATCGCTCTATGACCGCGTGTGCCGCTTCATCAAGGCTTGGGAAAAGTGTTTCGCGTGTAAAGTTCAGCAATCTCAGTTCTTCGATCAGGTCTTCCTTCTTCTCTCTGGGGACGGTTCGTGTGCCATATGTGTAAATTTGCATATCCGGGTTTCGTATCAGGATTTGGGGTCGTTCAAATCGTTCGTGGAATGCAGAAACAAGAAAGGCCCCTGCCTGAGCCCGGATTCGTTCAAACGACTGCTGAGGTTCTACGACAAACACCTTGAACAGGTCTTCGGGATCTATTCGTTCCTCGAAATGTGGCTTCTCTTGACGAATCAATTCGTAGAGGAGACGCATCGCTTCCCCGTGTGCGTATGTGTTCTGGGGATCTGTATAGTCCGATATTTTGCCCAAGAGAGCATTTTGATGTTCATTGTCCAGTTTGGCAAAATTAGTGATGATGCTGATAGTGTCGCTGTTGAAGGATTTTACCAACCCCCTCGGCACGGCGAAAAAGTGTAGGCGTCCGTCTTTGTCTTCTTCCTCTCCAGATCCGCTCTCCGTATTGACACGCTGACATGCAGAAAACAGCGCTACGCACGGATTCCGTGTGACGTCCAGAAGACGAGTCTTGAGTCCATGGTGGCGGGCAAGGGAAAGTTGCTCCAATGCTGAGGTCATGCCTCTGAAATCATCGGGGCGTCGCGTCATCAGGTCAAGCAGCATCTCGCCTTCTCTGTCGCGGAGGGAAGACCGCATTACCGAGGGCCGCAGTTCCCACGTACAATCGCGTTCTCCCCGGAAGTAGAATGAGACATCCTCTGGCGCGACTCTCTGAAGTTCCCGACAGAAAGCTATCAGATTACCAACACTTGTAATGTGTGTGGGTGATTCTTGATGTTGTCTGCCCATGTGTCAGGAAGCCTTGAACAGACGAGCTTTCCAAAGTTCCGTTCTATATATGTTCGCGCCGATGAGTCTCGCGGTCCTGAGGTCGGCGTCTTTGACCTTCGCGTTGCTGAGGTCAGCGCCTGTGAGGTCAGCATTGCTGAAGTCGGCTTTTTCGAGTATGGCGCCCGAGAGGATGGCTTCTTTGAGGTTGGCGCGTTTGAACGTGGCTCCCCTAAGGTCCGCTTTGGTCATATCAGCGTATCTGAGGTCCGCACCACTGAAATCTACATTTCTGAGGTCTGCCTCTCTCAGATCCGGATCGAAGTTCTCATATCGCCGCTTCATGTTCCATTCCCTGATGTCTGTCTTGAGCGATTCGATATGTTCTGGGTTCGCCATGAAACACCTCCCTGAAGCGTATATACAAGAGTATCATAACTAGCGGTGACGCGAGTTGACCCTTTGAAACGAGTACACCTATAATCCGAGCATGATTGAACAGGCGCTTATAGAGTCGAGGAATTGGGCGGAGGCGGCTTTCGACGCTGCCGACGAAATGCAGGCTTCCAATATCGTCCTGCTGGATGTCCAAGAGGCGTGTGACTTCGCGGACTATTTCGTGATAATGACCGCCGACTCCAGCCGGCAGTTGCGCGCGTTGGTGAATGACATCGAGGAGCGGATGTCTGCGACGGGCGCCAGCCTTCACCACGTCGAAGGGACGCACAGCAGCGGCTGGATCCTGATGGACTACGGCGGCGTCATCATCCACCTGATGGGCCCAGACGAGCGCGACTACTACGGTCTGGAAAACGTCTGGCCGGAAGCGCGTCGGATACGGATTATTCCGTAATCCAGGAATCCGTTGCCCTGCCGTAACTCAGCAGTTCGTCCTCTGTGAAGAAAAGGCCGAGTTCTCTGACCGCCGACTCCGGCGAATCGGAACCGTGCACCAGGTTTCTGCCTATGTCCACGCCGAAGTCGCCCCTGATCGAGCCGGGAGGGGAGTCTGCCGGGTTGGTCGCTCCCATAGTCTTCCTCACTATGGATACGGCGTTGTTGCCTTCGAATGCCATGGCAACAATTGGCCCGGACGTGATGAAGCCGACAAGCCCATCGAAGAACGGCTTGCCCACGTGTTCGCCGTAGTGGCGGTTTGCCAGTTCGTCGCTGACCTGCATGAGTTTCATGCCGACTATCTTGAGTCCGGTACGTTCGAGACGAGCGATTATCTCCCCGCAGAGTCCTCTCTGCACTGAGTCGGGTTTCAGCAGCACCAATGTATTTTCCACTTAGATACCTCGTGAATATTTCAGTGTGGATTCAGTTTGTCCGCTGACCTTGCGCCCACCGCCTGTTAGCCGCGCTGACCTGCGAACTTCGCAGATACGTGGGACTGACGACAGCGGCGTCGGAAGTGCAGCCGGATTGCAGTTTCTCATAGCCGAGATGAGCGAGGGCAGAGGCGTGACGCGAGGGCGGCCTTGCCCGCGACAGCATTGCGCCGCTGCCGAGCTTGCTCACGATGTCCGACTCCAAGTCAGCAACAGCCTCGCCGCAGTAGAATGTGTCGGCGGATAGACCTTGCAGAAATGAGTCCAGGTCTTGGAGTCCGATCTCCGCGTCCTGTTGTCCCGGATTCAGAGTGCCGACGTAGAGCCTGGTCCTGCCCGCGCTCATAATCGCGCAAACTGGGTGAGGCAGATTTCTGAATGGGTGAAGTTCTAGTTCCAGGGTTCCAACCGTTACAAGAGGGATCTCGGATGTGTAGGCGATAGCCTTGGCGGTACTCATTCCGACCCTAAGCGCGCTGAACCCTCCCGGTCCCGAGGCCACGAATACCGCGCTGAGTTCCCCGATTCTCGCGCCTGCCTGGTCGAGCGCGCGATTGATCGCGGGAACCAGCTCGACCGAATGATTGCGCTCCGAACGCCACGCTATTTCGACCAGGGTGCGGCCTTCACGTGAGAGTCCGACGCAGGCGTACCGGGTGGAGGTGTCTATCTGGAGTTCCAAAAGGCTTACCTCATTTGCCAGAAATGCATTCTTTCATTTCGCGCAGCGCCGAGAAGAGAGGCGTCCGGCTGTCCTGGTCGGCGTCCAGTGTGAAGACTCTCGCGTCGTCCGAGACCGTCTCTATGGAAATAGCGACGTGGTCCACCGGAAAGTAACCCTGCGCTTTGTCCGCCCACTCGATCACGCACAGGCCGTCTCCAAAGAGATAGTCTTCCAGTCCGAGGCCGTCTATTTCCTCGAACGAGTCCAGTCGGTACAAGTCCATGTGGTAAACGGGAATACGGGCGTCGTATTCGTTCACCAGCACGAAAGTAGGGCTGCGCGCGTATTCGTCGGAGCCAAGTCCCCAGAGTATCCCCTGGGTGAGCGTTGTCTTCCCCGCGCCCAGCCCCCCGGACAGCAGAAGTATGTCTCCGGCGTGAACGTTGGAGCCGATTGCGCGGCCTATCTCGTGGGTAGTTTCTACCGAGTCGCTGTGAAGGCTGACTTTCATATCCGGCCGGTCCTCTAATTCGACAAATTCATGTTCAGACAGTCGAGCGTCGGCGGAATATTCGCCGACGCTTGTGTATTATATTGACCTGAACCAACCTACAACAAGGCGAGGTCATTCTTGAGGGCTCTCATAGTTTCCGATATACACAGCAATCTCGAAGCGTTTACGACCGTCATCGAAGATGCAAACAGGCAGGGCGGCTTCGACGAGATATGGTCCCTGGGCGATCTGGTCGGCTACGGCCCAGACCCCAACGCCGTCATTGACTTGCTGAGAGAGTACCCACACAAGGCCATTGTGGGCAACCACGACCTGGCTTCGGTGGGCAAGTTGAGCCTCGAAGCCTTCAACCCATACGCCGCTGCTGCAAACACGTGGACCGCGGGCGTTCTGGATGAAGACCGGAGACACTATCTGAACGACCAGCCGCTTACGCTGGAAATAGACGAATTCACTCTTGCCCACGGCAGCCCCAGAGATCCGATCTGGGAGTATGTCATTTCGGTCCGGGCCGCAATTGCCAGCTTCAACCACTTCGATACCTACTGGTGCCTGGTGGGGCACTCACACGTTCCGTTCATTTGCCGCCCGGACGCCCAGAGGGGCGCAGTCTTCATGAGTCCGCCCCTCGGCGGGTCGTTCGATCTGGGCGAGGAGAGGCTGATAATCAATCCCGGAAGCGTCGGTCAGCCGCGCGACGGTGATCCCAGCGCGTCATACGCTATATACGACTCAGGAGAGGAAACCATCAGCCACAGACGAGTAATCTACGACATCTCAGCCACGCAGGAGAAGATGCGGACTCACGGACTGCCCGACTTTCTGATAGACAGGCTTGCGCAGGGTCGCTGAGGTAAGCCGTCCAGAAATTCTACCTTCTCATCTGCCACCATTCGCTCCACCTGCCCAGTGAAAGCTCTGAAATCACGATGTCGCAGGGCCTGCCTGCCACGTCCTTGGCATGGTTCGGCAGCGTAGCTACATGAACGAAACCGAGCGCTTGCATCGTGGCTATCGCGCGGCTTCTGGGAGCGTCCACCATCTCCGCCACCAGCTTTTCCAGGCCCGTCTCGTGCGCAATCTCGGCAAGTTCCAGTATCAGAGTGGATCCGATTCCGTGGTGGCGATAGTTGTGGTCCACGACTATTCTGACCTCACCGACATGCCTGCGGGCGCCTGCCCTCCTGCGGTGAAGAGTGGCGTCTGCGACGATCTGTCCATCTTCCCTGAGAGCGAGAAGCGGAAGGGCTCTGTCATAGTCCAGTTCGCTTATCCACCTGGCGATGACACCCGGTGAGGTAACATTGTCCTTTAGATAGTACCGGTCCTCTTCAGACACTCTGAGGAAGAAATCCAGGAGAGCTTCTTCGTGTTCGGGCTTGAGGGGCATGACTGTTAGAGATTCGCCGTCAAGCTCGAGAGTCTTGGGATACGCAGTCATCTCATATACGGGCATTGTTTCCTGCTCCAAACGTCTTAGATTGAAGAAATAAGGGTAAGCCTATAGACATAGTTTACACATCGGGGTTGCCCCGTGTCAGTGGAATATTGCGAACACCGCTTCTCCGTGCGGCATGTTGAGGCTGCCGTCCGGAAACCGTACTTCTGAACGCTATTATGCCTTATAGCACGCGGCCATATGTCCGCCGCCTTTGTCTTGTAACTCGGGATGGTCGTTGTCGCGGCAGTAGCCGTCGGCGAGCGGGCAGCGGTCGTAGAAGCGGCAGCGAGGGTGTGGGTCAACGGGAATGGAAACTCCGCCGTCTATCTCCACAGGAGGACGCTGGTAGGTGGGGTCGGGCACAGGCACCGCCGAAAGCAGCGCTCTGGTATATGGATGGCGGGGGTTCTGCAGCACCTCCTCGGTCTCGCCCATCTCGACTATCTTGCCAAGATACATGACGGCTATTCGGTCGCACATATACCGCGCGACTGCCAGATCGTGGGTGATATACAGGTAGCTGATGCCGAGGCGAGATGCGAGATCTTCCATCAGGCGCATGACGCCCGTTCTGATGGAGACGTCCAGCATCGAAGTAGGCTCGTCCGCGACGACGAATTTGGGCTCTACCACCAAAGCCCTCGCAATTGCCACGCGCTGACGCTGCCCGCCGGACAACTCGTGCGGATGTCTGAACATGAACGAGCGCGGCGGTGTCAGGCCCACCATTTCCAGCATCCAGGATACTCTGTCAATTTGCTCCAGAGTCCCGCCCATCTTCTGTGTCTTAAGCGGCTCTGCCACCGTGTCGAATATCGTGCGGCGCGGGTTCATGGACTCGTAAGGGTCCTGGAAAATCATCTGCGCCTGCCTTCGGAATGTCTTGAGCGCCTTCCCTTTTAGAGTGGCGATGTCCGCGGGTTCTCCCTCGCCGTCATCGAAGATGATGTGTCCGCTTGTCGGGTCGGCAAGTCGCACCAGCAACTTGCCTGTGGTCGTCTTTCCGCATCCGGACTCGCCAACCAGACCGAAACTCTCTCCACTGCCCAGCTCGAACTGCACCCCGTCAACGGCGTGTATGAAACTCCGGTTCCGCTCAAACCAGTTCCCTGAGGACACCGGAAAGAGCTTGGTGAGTTCCTGCACCCTCAGAAGGGGCAATTCTTGAATTCGAGCGGAATCCGTCATACTTGAATCACTCCGGCGGATTCCAGCAGAAGGCCCACCGCTCGCCCCTGCGGACAATCGGTGGCTCCTGCGTAAAACACTCATCCGTCGCGTATGGGCATCGTGGATGAAATCTGCAGCCCGGAGGCGAGTCGAGCAGGTTGGGAGGCTCGCCCTGGAGGCCGGTCAACTCGCGCTTCTCCCCGCTGACGCTCGGAAACGCCGACATCAGCGCGCGAGTGTAAGGGTGGATGGGACTCTCAAACAGATCCACGGTGTCTCCGAACTCCACAATCCTCCCCGCGTACATCACGCCTACCACGTCGCTGACCTCCGCGATGACAGCCATGTCGTGCGATATATAGATCATGCCCATGTCCAACTCCCGCTGGACTTTCTTCATCTCGCGCAAGATGTGGTCCTGCACGATGACGTCCAGCGCCGTCGTCGGCTCGTCCGCGATTATCAGGTCCGGTTCGCACGCCAGCGCCATGGCTATGATAGCCCTCTGCTTCATCCCCCCGCTGTATTCGTGAGGGTAACGCGGGATGAAGACCTTGTCGAGGCTAACCAAGTCATACAGTTCCCGAACCCGTTCCAGCGATTCTTCGCGGGCGGACTCGACATGATATTCCAACGCCTCTACTATCTGATCTCCCACCCTGTACACAGGGTCGAGTGAGTTCATTGCCGCTTGGAAGACCATCGAGACCCGCGCCCAGCGGTATTCCAGCATCTCCTCCTCTGACATCGGAGCTATGTCAACGCCGTCTATCAGTATCTCACCCTCCAGGATGCTCGCGTTTTCTGGAAGCAGTTTCAGCAGCGTGATGGCGATTGAAGACTTCCCGCATCCCGATTCCCCCACCAGGCCGAGCGCCTGGCCCCTCTCCACCGAAAAGGACACGCGGTCCACCGCGCTAACTTCGCCCGCTCGCGTCGTATAACGCATCGTCAGGTCACGAACCTCTAGGAGTGGTCGCCGTCCGCCGTTCCGAGCGACGCCTCTGTCTGCGGTAGAGCTCATGCTCGCCTGAGCCTCGGATTGATTACCTCGTCCAGCGACCGCCCCACCAGGTAGAACGAAGAACACAGCAGCGTTATCGAGAGGCTGGCAGGGAAGATGAGCCACCAGTACTCGGTCACCTGCAGAAGGTATCCCGCCGACTCGGTCGTGTGTATCATCAGCCCCCAGCTCATGCGAATGTCGAGCAGTCCGAGGAAGCTGAGTATCGCTTCAGAGAAGATCGCGCTGGTGACCGTAAACATCATGTACAGGAACGAGAGCGGCAGCAGATTCGGGACAACGTGGACGAAGATGATGTGGAACGGCCCGCCGCCCGCAATCCGCGCCGCCTCGATGTACGGCTTGACCACCACCGACAGCGCCTGCGACTTCAGCACGACCCCGGTTCCCCCGAAGCCGGACAGCACCCCGATTATCAGCGCGAGCTCGAAATGCTCCACCCCGATCAGCGCGCTCAGTACTATGAGTACGCTGATGCCCGGCATCATTATCATTATGTCCGCGAGCCTCATCAGCAGCGTATCAACTACGCCGCCAAAGTAGGCCGCCACCGCGCCGACCGTGGTGCCGATTGTAACCGTGACCACCGCCGCCAGCAGTCCAAGCAGAAACTCAGACCTCGCGCTGAACATGAGCTGGCTGAGGATGTCCCTGCCGAGCGGATCTGTGCCGAGCGGGTGGCTCAGGCTTGGAGGCGCGGGCTGACGTGTCTCGTCGAAAGAGTAGCCGACCACCGGGTCGTATATCCGCTCCTCCCAGACCGTATTCATCAGAATCGGGTGCGCCGCCGCCAGCAGCGCATAGAACAGTATCACCGCCAGCCCGATGACCCCAATCCGCGCTCCAAGAAACAGCGACCAGTTCTGCTTAAGGCTGCGCGACGCGAGTACGGCCCGCGCCTTCCAGATGGAGTCGGGAGACTGGAGTTCGGGATAGAATGTTGGGTCGGGGGTGTTCTGCATGGTTTTAGGGGCAGTCGGGGTTGAAACACTGTTTGTAAGAGCGTATCAGGGGGATGAATGACGCTGAGAAATCCCAGTGCTTTTCCCAGCATGTGTTGTCAATAGTATCTTGGCCGTATTCCTTAAGGACACACTTCCATTCTTCGTTGGAGCAGAAAGGCTGCCCCAAGTCAGTAACTTCGCAGGCCTTGAGGAAACCGAGATAGACTAGAACGACGGGTATGCCGAGTGAGGCGAGTTTCCATGACCATGCGAATCTGTTTGAGAGTTGATAACGGGGAGTGAGGGCCAGATTCCAACTGCCTCCCGTCGCTGAGTGGAGGTTGCAGTTCGCTTCGTCAAAGGCTTGTGCGATACTCTTACGATTTGCCCCCTTACTTCCAGAATTATCATTTTTCTTCAACTCGTTGTCGTGTGCTTTCGCCTCTATTAGTATGAGGCCCTTCTCAGAGTTGACTTTGCATGTGCTGGCGATGTCCCAGACAGGTGTTGTCACATTTCCTCTTCGAACTTCCAGCCACCATTTCCCAAGTTCCTGCTGAATGTCAGGCGACAGGATGCCGTCAGCTTTGTCCAGTTCTACCTCGGTAGTTTCGGACTTGCCGCAGGGTATCCACTTATCATCAGGAGATACTTTCACGTAAGGAAGGTTCACCAACTCAGTTAGTCGTTCCGCGACCCCTTCACGCTCACCGTGCATGAACAGAACACAACGAGGTTGACTACCACGTTTATTATCGAGCTTATCCAGCCAACTCATGCGCTTACTCCACTCAATCCTGAATATCCCAACATCCCATAAATCCTAATTCAGACATCATCCTGTCCATCATTGAAATCCCATAAATCACAGTTCAGACATCAATACCGTATCCTCGGATCGAGATAGACGTACAGAACATCGGCTATCAGGTGCGCGATAAGCACGAACATCCCCACGAAGACGAAGGCGCCGACCGCGAGCGGCAGGTCTTCGGACACGGCGGCGGCCACAAGGGTCTGGCCCATGCCCGGCCATGAGAAGATGGACTCGATGATGACTCCGCCGTCAACGGCGAACGCGAGGCTGAATACGAAACTGGTAACGACCGGAAGCAGGGCGTTGCGCGCCACGTGCGCGTCGCGCACCCGCTTCTCGGGAAGGCCCTTGGCGCGCGCCGCCATTACGAAGTCTTCGCGCATCGTTTCGAGCATACTGTTGCGGGTCAGAAGCATCGTTCCGGCGAAACTTATCAGCGCCAGCGTGAGAACGGGCAGCGCCATATGTGAGATGATGTCCCATGCGAGATAGCCCACGCCGCTTGCGAACCACACTCCCACAACTGCGAGCAGTGAGAGCGCGACGCTCCCAAATTGTATGTAACCCGCTCCTGGCACGCGCTTCTTGGAAGTGAGCAGGAAAGCCAGGAATACGACGACCGACACCGCTATTGCGGTCATGATCATGCGGTTGAAGATGGCGTTGGCGTCCGTCGGCGCATCCCGCCATACGACCGGGTCCAGGAACTTGCCTATCGGAAACCAGCCCGCCTTGAAGGCGAACAGCCAGATCATCATCAGCCCAAACCAGGGCGTGAACACCGTGTACAGCGTCACGCCCCCTATCGTCGAGGTATATTCCGCCCAACTGCCCCTGCGCCACGCGATTATCTTGCCGAGCGCAAATCCGAGATAGAACGAAACCACCGTCGCCGTCAGGAACAGCATCAGCGTCCGCGGCAGACGCTCGGCTATGACGTCGGACACGCTTCTGGGGTAGTGGATGAATGATACGCCCAGGTTGCCCGTCAGCGTGTTTCTCACATGCACGAGATACTGCTTCCAGAGAGGCTCATTGACTCCGAACATATCCCGCAGTCGCTCCCGCGTCTCCGGTGGAAGATCCGGGTTCAGCGAGTAGATGTTGCTCACATCCCCCGGCTGCGCGTTCACCACGAAGAACACGATGGACAGGAACACGAACAGCGTCAGAAGAATCTGCGCGGTTCTCTTGAGAATGTACTTGACCATCTCGCGCTACTTGATTACTGCCACCGTCTGCATTCCGGTCAGCCCTGTCAGCCCGCCCAACACCTCAGTGTAAGGGTATTCGACCCTGGACGCCCTGTACGAATCCAACTTCGGAATCGTGAACAGCGGAACGTAGGGAAGGTCCTCGGCCAAGTATTCCTGGATCTTGAACACCTTCTCCCTGGCCGACTCCACGCTCGTCTCAGACAGCAGGCTGAAAGACAGGTCGTCGAATTCGGGATTCGCGTAACCGCCCCAGTTGTAACCGCCCTCTTCGTTCTCGGGCGCGTGCCGCGAGTGGAAGAAGTTCTCCACGTAGTCCGGGAACAGCGACAGGCTCCAGCCCAGCATCCACATATCCAGGTCTTCCTGCACCGTGTCGCTGAACAGTTTGTCCACCAGGACGTTGAAACCGACCAGGTTCGCCCGCGCCGGAATGCCCACGTCGTTCAGCCACCGCTCTATCCAGATGGCGAACGTCGCCCTCAGCGGATCATAGCCAGGGCTGGGGGCTATCAGTTCCAGGGTCTCCACCTCCGAGCCGTCCGGCATCTTCAGGCCCTTGCCCTGCTTGGACACGAAATTGCCGTCCTCGCTCATCTCCGGCTCTTCCTCGAACGTGAATCCCGCGCTCTTGAGCAGTTCCACCGCCTGCGCCAGCCGCTCTGTCCTGTTCAGACCCTTGCCGAACTGCGGAACGTCCGGGTTGTGCCAGAATGCGTTTCCCTCCGGCACCGTCGAGTACATCGGAATCGTCGAGTCCTGGAGAATCGTCTGCGATACGAATTCCTTGTCTATCAGAGTAGCCACCGCCTGTCGGAACTCTTTGTGGCTCATGGGCGCCTTGCGCGTGTTGAACCCCATGTAGAACATCCCGTTGTCCGTGTTGGATACGATTGTCAGGTCTTCCGCCGCCCTGATGCGGTCCTGGAATCCCTTCTCCACGCCGAGCGGGTTGAACAGGTAGTCAACGTCTCCGTTCGTCAGCGCGAGTATCGCCGCGTCCTGGTTGCCGTATATGCTGAACAGCGCGGTGTCCACATGCGGCCCTACCTCGTATTCCAGCGTCTTTGTCCCCTCCGGTTCGCCGTAGAATGTGGATGCGTATCCAAGCCTGTCGTTCTTCTCCGAGTACGCGCCGTTCTCGTATTCCGTTATGACCGCGCCTTTGAACGAATAGTTGGGGTTGGCGTCTTTCTCGTAGAACGCCCCGGGCTCCCACTTGCTGAATGTGAAGCCCCCCATCGTCGGCTCTCCGTCGGGCACGTGCGCGAACAGCGCTTCTATCTGCTGCTCGATCTCCCCCATGCCCTTGACTTCCTCGACTACCGGAGCCCAGTAGTGTTCGGGCATGATCGCCATGAAGCCCAGTCCGAACTGCCACACACTCAGGCCGGGTGTCTGCGGGTTGCCCTCGTCGTCCGTCGTCTTGAAGAACACCTTCAGCCGGTGGTCGTCCAGCGCTTCTACCCTGTCCACGAACGCGCTGTCGACCGCGTTCGCCCAGCCCGACCCAAGCTGGAGGTCCAGAACCGTGTTCACTGTGAAGACGACGTCCTCAGCCGTCACCGGCTCCCCGTCGCTCCACTCGATGCCCTCTTTCATCGGGACCTCCGCGGTCCAGAACTCTTCGCCGCCAATCGTCTCTTTGACCAGTTCGGTCGGGAAGTCCGACGCCAGACTTGGAATCCAGTCGAAGCGCTGGTCCGAGTAGCCGTAGAGGGCCCCGGTATTCCCGCTGAGTACGTACAGCGTCCAGACCGAGCCGCCCGGCCCGCCCAGGTAGTTCCAGTAGTTCCGCGTGATGGGCTCCTCGAAGATGCCCATCTGATAAACGGGAGGCCCCGACATCTCAGTCGGCGCAGGCTCAGGTTCCTTCATCACCTCGACGATCTTCTCCACTTCGACAATCTTCTCGACCTCGACCGGCACCTCCACCATCACTTCCTTGACCACCTCCACCTCTTTCTCCACTTCGACAATCTTCTCGACTTCCACCGGCACCTCTACCGTCTTCACTACCTCGGTGGGTTCGTCCGAGCAGGCGAGTGCCAATACCATTACGATTACCATTAGAGCCGGAAGCGTCCACATTCGTTTTCGGAGCAGTTTCATCGTGAAGTCGTCCTCCCTGGTGTATTTGTATCTTGTATATTGATACTCGAACGTGCCGCTTCTGGATTCAGTCGCTCGTAGGTTGAAGATCCCCTCTCCCTCGATGGGCTCACAAGGGTAGGCAAACGCGGAGCGCCAGCTATGAATACCGACCAACAAGCCCCCTCTCCCTTAGGGAGAGGGCTGGGGTGAGGGTGAACCACAATTCAGTCGTTCCCCGTAGGCGCGAGTGCCTGGAACCGCGTCTCCCCCGGCCCCGAACTCTTCTTGCGGGGCGGCAGTTCTCGAATCTTCCCTGCGATGTCCGACACCCGCTCCGGCTCCGACAGAGGCACCACAACCCCGTCAACCCCCGCATCTCTGAGAGCCGTCAGATCCGCCGTCGAGACGTTGCTCGGACACTCTACCAGTGTCGCTCCTCCCACCGACGCGCCCATTCTCCGTATCGCCACCAGATCCTTGTAAGCTATCTCGGCGAGATCGTCGGGCGGACGACTCAGCGAGCCGTTCACTCCAAGCCCCCTCAGCGCGGCGGCGGTCTCCCGGTCAGCCGGCTCGCGCAGAGTGACCAGCGTGGCCGCATCCGTCTGGCTCACTATCGCTGCCGGCGCCGTCTCCGGGTCAATCACGAAGAAATCGCATCCCGCCGACACCAGGCTCTCCACCTCCTTATTGCTCAACGCGCCCGGGCCCGCACCCCACACCACGCCGTCCATCACGCCTTGGCCCACTATTGAAGCCGCGTCACCCGCGTCCATGATGACGGCGTCCACCACGTCGCCCTCGACTGCTTCCATTTCAGCCCCCACACCTACCGCTGTGGCCGTTCCTATCAGCGCCAGCGTCGGAGTCACCCCCGACCTTCCCGTAAGCGCGCCGAACCCCATCGGCTGCTGCGACTGCTCACCCAACTTCCTGATGATCTCAATCAATTTGCTCATATTCGTCTGGATTCCTCCGCCTTTTACCCTGAAAATGTTTTCTAGGCGCGATTCTAATTGCTAATCCCCAGAATCATCAAGTACATCCGACAGCAGAACATGGCCTGTGCAAAGCCCCGATTCCGGTATTCCGAACCACTGTCTCGTCATTCCCGCATCCCTATTTGTCATTCCCGCGAAGGTGGGAACCCCGAAGGGCTCGCCGCTCGGGAATCCAGCGCGCAGTTGCTGACGAAATCTCAATAATGCTGATCTTGCGCAGGCCCTGCCCAGCGGAGCGCGCCCATCCCCAGACGGAAATGTTACCGTATCGTGATTTCCATTATGTAACAGTATCGTTATCAATACGCACTTGACCGTCATGCTAAAATGCGCTTATCTTGTGTTCACAATCGTCGTTGGGTAACATTTAGGTAACATTGTAGAAAATCCCAGGGCAATCGCGCTCTCGGAGCGATGACTCGAATAATAGAGGATTAGCCAGTGTTCAGAGACAAATTTCGCCCAAGTCAACCCTTCCACCGAGTAGCGAGCCTTTTCACCGCCATGAAGGGCGGAGTCTCCGACCCTCGTTCTTCTACCCCCCCCCCCGTAGTTAATCCCCCACAGATACGCCATCTAGTCCTGTTTTCCCTCATATTTCTGGCCCTGGTCGCCATTGCCGCCCTGCTGTGGCTGCCCGCGGACGACTCAGCGCTCGCCCAGTCCGGCGGCGCGCCCAGAATCACCGCGGGCCCGGTCATCGCCAGCAGTCCGGCCGACGGCGATTCCTACGGCGCGGGCGAGAAGATCCTGGTCGCCCTGACCTGGAACGAGCCGTTGACCGTAACCGTCAACAGGAAAACCGGCGGCCCCCGCGCGCGCCTGGATGTGGGCGACCGCATACGCTGGGCGCGATACGAGCGTTCGGAGCGGGACGGCGCGCGTCTCGTCTTCGCTTACACGGTCAGGGGCGAGGACTCCGACCCTGACGGAGTGCGCGTCCGCAGGAACGGCCTCAAGCTCGCAGGCGGCAGAATCGAGGACGCCGACGGCAACGCGGCGAAACGCAAGCACCCCGCACTGAACGGGCAGAGCGGCCACAAGGTGAACGCCGCGCCCGCGCCTACCGCTACGCCGACGCCTACTCCCACGCCCAGGCCGCAATCTCCCGCGGACAGGCCGGGCGTGGTCTCCCTGAACCTGGAGCGCGACCCGCCGACCGTCGGCAGCAAGCTGAGCGCCTCCCTGCTGGACCCGGACGGCGTGGTGGGCGACGTTGCCTGGAGCTGGCAGAGTTCATCCGACGGGCAGACCTGGGAGGCCATCGCCGGAGCGACCGGAGCCTCCTACACGGCCACTGAGGACGATGAGGACTACTACCTGCGCGCCAGCGCCGCCTACACCGACGGCTACGGCCCCGGCAAGAGCGCCAGCGCGGCCACATCCGGCGCGGTGGTCGCCCCTGTGGCCGCCGCGCCGCCGGTCCGCCCCGACCGGCAGGTCACCACCCACTGGTCCGCCACGCTGACGGTGGGCAAAGCTGGTAACACTTACGGTTGCGACAACACTTACGCCCTTCAGGGCAACTGCTCAGACACGAGCGTCCTCACGGACGATGACTTCACCTATGCAGGCGTCACCTATACGATCTCTTTTCTCCACTGGAGCTCGACTGGAAACACCTTGGATTTGCTGCTCGCAGGAGCTTCAAATTCAGCGGCCAAGACCGCCCTCAGTGGGCTGACGCTGAATGTGAATGGCACTGCGTTCGCTTTCAGCAACGTAACGCTAACTAGCAGTGCCATGTTTTGGATCTACGACCCGTCCCCGGACTGGACCGACGGCCAGACGGTCTCGCTGTCGCTGACTTCCGGCGCGCCTGCGCCGACACCTACGCCTACGCCGAGGCCGACTGCGACACCGACACCTACGCCTCTACCCGTGGCGGGTGGGAAACCCGCCAACTTCAACGTCGCCCGCGGCCCAGGCTATGCCAGGGTCCATGCTGACAACCGGCACGACACCTACGCCACGCTGACCTGGGACAACCCCAACGAAGCGAGCATAGCGAAGTACCAGTACCGGCAGAAATCCCGCTACGGCAGCTTCGGCGGGTGGACCGACATCCCCGACAGCGACGCCAATACCACCTCGCACACCGTAACAGGGCTGACCACCTACGGCGACTACTACTACCAGTTGCGGGCGGTGGACAAGGCAAGCAAGGCGAGCCCCGCGGCCGACGCCAACCACGGCCCGCAGTGGCTGCGCGGCGGCAGCATGAAAGGGGACTACACCCTTTCCCAGTACATACGGCAGCCGTATGGGGGCCATGTGTTTGCCAGGACGCGCTTCTACGACATTGACGACGACGACCTGAGCTACAGAATGTGGTGCACCGACTGCGAGGAGGGCGTCTCGGCCACCTTCGCCGAAGCCTTCGTGATAGATGACGATGGCCGGATACTGAACACCGCCGACACCCGCGGCTTCTTCGGGGCGCCCATGGGCCCCAGCCGCAACCCCGCGTTCACCGTGTGCGTGGAGGCCAGGGAATCCGGCGGCCTGAAGCTCACCCGCTGCTTCAACATGTCCACCAGCGGCGGCCCTTCCTAGCGAATGCCATAGGATGTGCGCCCCCGCGCAAGTCGTGGGGGCGCCGCCCTTGCAGGGTCCTTTCACCTTCATCTCGTCATTCCCGCGAAGGCGGGAACCCCGAAGGGCTCGCCGTTAGGCAATCCAGGGGCGGGGGTAGGCTGTTACATAGCAGACCCTGTTCTATGATTATGCCAAACAAAATAATGAAAAGACCCTGCCACTGAATCGCTCATTCTTGACTGCGCTTTCGGACCTATGCTAGCTTTTTCCTAAGTACAGGCTGTGAGTGGGAGTAGTAGAGGGAAGTTCGGCGTCAGAGAGCCGGGGACGGTGGAATCCCGGCGCGTAGAGTCCCTTGAACTCGCCCATGAGCCTCCGTCCTGAGCCGATGATCGGGTAGGGGCGGACGGAACGCGCCGTTATCGCGCAATGAGCGTCCGCGCAGAGCGGAAACCAGGGTGGTACCGCGGGTAAGAATTCAGGCCCGTCCCTTGATTGGGACGGGCTTTTCGTTTCACAAGAGACGGATTATCTGCGACCCCACCCACACGGAGGAATATAGGAGCCATGACAACCGCAGAGCAGTCTCGAACCGCATACGGCCACACGGAGATGCAGGCCAAGTGGCAGCAGCGCTGGGAAGAGGACGCCATCTACAAGGTGGACGACGACGATCCCAGGCCCAAGTGGTACGAGCTCCACATGTACCCGTACCCCTCCGGCGACCTCCACATCGGCCACTGGTACGCCATGTCCGGCGCCGACGCCCGCGCCCGCTTCATGCGCATGAAAGGCTACAACGTCCTGCATCCCATGGGATTCGACGCCTTCGGCCTGAACGCCGAAAACGCCGCCATCAACAATGGCGTGCACCCCTACACCTGGACCATGTCCAACATCGAGAATATGCGCCGCCAGCTCAGGTCTATGGGCCCCATGTACGACTGGGACCGCGAGATTGCTACCTGCACTCCCGACTACTACAAGTGGAACCAGTGGTTCTTCCTGCTGCTGTACAAGAACGGCCTGGCCTACCGCTCCGACGCCCCCGTCAACTGGTGCCCGTCCTGCCAGACCGTCCTCGCCAACGAGCAGGTCATAGATGGCGAGTGCGAGCGCTGCGACAGCCTGGTCGAGCAGACAAACATGGAGCAGTGGTTCTTCCGAATCACCCAGTACGCTGAGGAACTGCTCGACAACTCCAGGATGGAATGGCCCGAGCGCATCAATCTGATGCAGACCAACTGGATTGGACGCTCCGAGGGCGTCGAGATCGAATTCGACATCTCCGAATATGGACTGGAGCAGGATTCCGTCCGCACCTTCACCACGCGGATAGACACCGTGTACGGCGTCACATTCGTAGTCTTCGCCCCCGAGCACCCGCTGGTTCCCCATCTGACCACCGACGAACACCGCGCCGAAGTCGAAGAATACATCCGGCAGACGCGCCTCCAGACCGAGATAGAACGTCTCTCCACCGACAAGGAGAAGACCGGCGTCTTCACCGGCGCCTACGCTACCAACAAGCTCAACGGCGAGCGTGTCCCCATCCTGGTCGCCGACTACGTGCTGCTGAGCTACGGCACCGGCGTCGTCATGGGCGTCCCGGCCCACGACCAGCGCGACTTCATCTTCGCCAAGAAGTACGACCTGCCCATCCGGGTCGTCATAGCCCCGCTCGACTGGGACGGCTCTGACCTGGACGAGGCTTACATCCCCGAAGGAACGCAGGTCAACTCCGCCCAGTTCGACGGCCTGCCAAGCTCCGAGGGCATGGAAAAGATAGCCGACTACATCGAGCAGAACGGCTGGGGACAGCGCGAGGTCAACTACCGGATGCGCGACTGGCTCATCAGCCGACAGCGCTACTGGGGCACCCCTATCCCCGTCGTGTACTGCGAACGCTGCGGAGAGACTCCGGTCCCCGAGTCCGACCTGCCCGTTCTGCTCCCCGAGGACGCCGAGTTCCTGCCCACCGGCGACTCTCCGCTGGCTGTCAACGAAGACTTCGTCAACACGACCTGCCCCGACTGCGGCGCGCCCGCCAAGCGCGAGACGGACACCATGGACACATTCGTTGATTCATCCTGGTACTTCCTGCGCTACGCCAGCCCTAATTTCGAGGACGGCCCCTTTGACCCCGATGTGCTGAATCTCTGGAACCCCGTTGACCAGTACACCGGCGGCGTCGAACACGCGGTCATGCACCTGCTCTACGCGCGCTTCTTCGTTAAGGCGCTGCGCGACCTGGGTATGCTGAACTTCGACGAACCCTTCGTCCGCCTGCTCAACCAGGGCACCATACTCCATAACGGACAGAAGATGAGCAAGTCGCGCGGCAACGTCATAGCCCCCGACGACTACGTTGGCGACCTGGGCTCCGACGTGGTCCGCACCTACCTCATATTCATGGGCCCCTGGGAGCGCGGAGGCGACTGGAGCGACGGCGGCATCAACGGCGTCGCCCGCTGGACGAACCGCGTCTGGGACATCTGCGCCCGCGACTCCCGCATCCTGGACGACCTGCCCACCGACGCCGACGCCGTGCGAAACCTGCGCCGCGACCTCCACAAAACCATCCGCAGGGTAGGCGAGGATGTCGAGAGCTTCAAGTTCAACACCGCCATAGCCGCCATGATGGAATTCTCCAATACGCTGAACCAGGCATGGGAACGCAAAGACGTTGATTCCGACGTCTGGAACGAATCCCTCAAGACCCTGGCCCTGATGATGTCGCCCATAACCCCCTTCCTGTCCGAGGAGCTCTGGGAGAAGCTCGGCCAACAGTACAGCGTCCACCAGCAGGACTGGCCCGCCTGGGACCCCGAACTCGCCGCCGACGAGATGATAACCCTCGTCGCCCAGGTCAACGGACGCCTGCGCGACCGCATACAAGTCCCCGCCGACATATCCGAGGAAGACGCCCAGGAGAAAGCCCTCGCCTCCCAGCGAGTCAAGACCCACACCGACGGCAAAACCATCCGCCGCGTAATCTACGTCCCCGGCCGCCTAGTGAACGTTGTCGCCAACTGAAAGAGAGAAGTTCACGATTACGCGATGGGTCTGAAGTGCTTGCCCATCGCGTAATCGAACGATCCATTCCTGCCCCGCGCTGTCTCTATGCTAAACCGATTCAGGATTTCCACTATGAAATCCGTGCGAGCGTCGAAACGGTTGGGAATCATGCCATCGAATTGTTCCTTGGTTACGTCGTCGGTATCTCCGAGGAATGGGATCCCAAGCTCCGCGCATGAATCCCCGTCTAGCCCCGCTAGATACCAGGATTCTATCTCGCGCCTGACTACCATGATTCGCTCCGCGTCCAGATTGCCGTATCCTGACGTAAGCTGATCCTTCTTGAGAGTCACGCAAGGTCCCTGATCAAAGTCCGCAATGAACAGATAGTCCCAATGATCCGCGCGTACGATTGTGGTTATAAACTCTCGCGTGTTCGAGCGGGTCTTCTGAGCGTACTCGTAGATATCCACGTAGTCGTACCTATGCTCCGCCAATGGAAGTAGAATGTTTTCGGCGAAGTCTAGGTCATCTTTGCCTTCGACGAACAGAGTTAGTCTTCGGTAACTTATCATGGACCAATAGTGAGAAAGTCGTTCACGTATAGATCGTGTACCACCAAATCCTGCTCTAGGAACATCTTGACGGTGTTAGCCTCGGCAGGCAGCGTGACCTTCGAGAAACCTTCTTTGTCCCTCTGAAGCGCAATCAGATTCTCAAGCCCAGCGTATCGCACCACCTCTGGGTTGTTCGTAGTCGCGAGTATCTGCGAACGCCGCGACACGTCTTTCATTAATCCCGTAAGTCTGGACATCAGGCGTGGATGCACGTTCCTGCCTATATCTTCCAATATGGTTACGTCGTTTCCCTCGAACGCGAATGCCACAAGCGCGGCAATCATCCCAATCGTACCCTCCGAAACGAACGTCGCTGGAATGTCGCGCTCAGGCGCGTATGACTCTCGGAAACTCATCATTAGGGAATTGAACGCAAACTCCTCGACCGAAACCCCCTTCACATGAGGCAGCAGTTCGCCTATCAGATTGTGAAACTTCCTGCTTTTCTCCTTATCTTGCAGAATATCCTTAACGACTACTGCCAGATTGCTCCCGTCATCTTCCAGATCCGCTTTCCCTGTCCTTGGAGTGCCCATTTTGGGAAGGCGAGGGTCAAGATCATATATCGAGAGGCCAGACATCTTTGAATCCGGATAACGTGTCCACTGAGTTATGATAGGAGGCTCAAGGAGAGAAGTCCTTCGTGAAAAAGCCCCCCTTATCTCAGACAGATGAACTAGACTATGTATCTCTTTAGTAAGTGATTTGTTCTTAATGCCCGATAGATCGGTAGTGATATTATTAGTACCGTTCTCGGACGATACACATATTTCACCCTCACCAATGGTTTCAAAAACATATTCCCCAGTGTCTTCACGGTAAGAGTCCGGGTATCTGTTCTGGACTTGAAATCTTTGCTGTAATTTCTCATTGGTCGCCAATACGATGTAGTCTAACGTGCCAAATCGCAACTCCAATGTGTACTTCGCCTTTCTGACTGTCAGATGATGCTCAGATGGCCTGATGATACCTACCTCGCAGAAATCGTCTTCCGAGTATTCAAACTCGACCGAAATCCTTACTGGCTCATCTGGCCCCACTGACATATTCCGCAGAAACTCCGCCCCTCCCTGCAACGACACCGCGTTTTCCAGCCCATGATCTGCTATGTCCTTCAGGAACTGAAACGCCTGCACGAGATTCGATTTCCCCGAAGCGTTCCCCCCGATAATCACGTTGAACGGCCTGAACGGAATCGTCACGTCCCTGAAACTCTTGAAATTGTGCAGCGTCAGCTTGGTTACTCGCATCTCATGGCCTACCCTGTTCGATTGCCCGCGTCACTATGCCCATCTATGATAGCAAACCCCCTACGCTATCACCTTGAAATTATACTGCGTCGTATTCATATCCCCCTCCGCGAACCGCCCCATCCGCAGCGTCGAAATATCCACCAGCCTCGACTCCCCCTCCAACATCAACTCCGCCATGCACACACCCACCGCCGGAGCCAGCTTGAACCCGTGTCCGCTGAACCCCGTGCAGATGTACAGACCCTCGATCCCGTCCACCCTGTCCATCACAGGATGAAGGTCCGGCGTCGTCGTGTACAGCCCCGCGTACCCGTGCGCCAGTTGACCCTCCTCGATTCCGGGAATCCGCCGCGAAAGCCGCTCCCATATATCCATCGTGAAGTCCGTGCTCGCCCGCTGGTTGTACGTGTCTGGGTCAACCTCCGACTCTCGGTTCCCGTTCCCCACCAGCGTCAGGTTGTCCGCCTCCGGTCTGAAGTAGATCAAGTTCGTCATATCGCCGCCGCCCGGGTGAAACCCGATGCCCGTCTCCGCCCGGCGTATGAAGATCACCTCGTGTCGAGTGGGCATAAGCGGTAGATCAATCCCAAGGTGTTCCAGGAACCGGGAGGACCACGGCCCCGTCGCTATCACCGCCGTATCCGTCTCATACGTCTCCTCCGCCGTCCTGACCGCCGTCACCCGCCCGTTATCCGTTACCACCTCCACCGCCGGAGACTCCAGTTCCATCGAGGCTCCCCACTCTCTCGCCCGTGAGACGTAGGCCAGCGCCGTCCCCGATGCGTCCCCATGTCCCGACTGCGCTTCCCACGCGAAATGCTCATCCTCGCCATAATGGAACGCCGGCGCCAGTTCCCGCGCCTCCATGTAACTCACGATTCGCGTATCTATTCCGACTCGCTGTTGCATCTCGATATTGTGAAAGAACCCGTCCGCCTCGGAGTCCGGCGCGAACACCATGTAGCCGGTGTGAACGAACCCCGGCTCTCCATCGCCCCCCACCACGTCATGCCAGTTCCGGAAGATTCGCAGACTTTCCCAAGCCAGTCGCGCATTCACCTCTGTCGAATAGTGCATCCGAATCGCCCCCGACGACCGCCCCGTCGAGCCCGAACCGAGCGTGTCCCGCTCCAGCAGAACAGGCCCCTGCACCCCCCTCGAAGCCAGGTTGTACAGAATGCTCGCCCCCATAACTCCGCCGCCTATGACCACAGCCTCAGTCGTAACTGCCATATCAGTGAGCCTCTCAGGGTAATTTGCCTGTATAATACGCGCGGCGCGCCGCCGACACAAACTCAGGCGAAGGGGAGAATCTGTCCAACTTGGGTTAGGTTGTCTATGGCGCTAAAGTCCCCTCTCCCTTGATGGGAGAGGGCTAGGGTGAGGGTGATCCCTTCTACCCACCAAACTGATACACCACTAGAAGGAGATGCACTCAAAATGGAATACAAGATAGCCGTCCTGCCCGGAGATGGAATTGGCCCCGAGGTAATCGCCGAGTCCATCAAGGTCCTCAACGCCGTCGGCAGACGATTTGGACACTCTTTCGACCTCGAACGTGGCAGAATTGGCGGCAACGCCATTGACGACTTCGGAACCCCTCTGCCCGACGAGACCGTCGAACTCTGCGAGGGGTCCGACGCCATCCTGTTCGGAGCCGTCGGCGGCCCCAAGTGGGATGACCCCGAAGCGACCGTGCGCCCCGAGGACGGCATTCTCGCCATCCGCAAGAGCCTTGGCCTCTTCGCCAACCTGCGACCCGTCAAAGTCTATCCCGCCCTCATCAACTCCAGCCCTATCAAGCCCTCCCTCCTCGAGGGCGTGGACATGATCGTGCTGCGCGAACTCACCGGCGGACTCTACTTCGCCCAGCCCAAGCGCAGGTGGGAAGACGAAAGCGGACGCATGGGCGTTGACACCCTCCACTACACTGAGCATGAGATCGAGCGTATCGTCCGCGTCGCCTTCGAGCTCGCCATGGGAAGGAGCAAGCGCCTGACCAGCGTTGACAAGGCCAACGTCCTCGAAACCTCCAGGCTCTGGCGTCAGGTCACCGAGGAAGTCCACCAGGACTACCCCGAGGTCGAACTCGAGCACATCCTGGTTGACGCCGCCGCCATGGCCCTGGTCCGCAATCCCGCTGGCTACGACGTCATAGTCGCCGAGAACATGTTTGGAGACATCCTCACCGACGAGGCTTCCGTCCTCTCCGGCTCCATGGGTATGCAGCCCTCCGCGTCCCTCGCCGGGCTCCCCGGCGTCACCGACAACGCCGAAGAAGCCGTCAGCCTCTACGAGCCCATCCACGGCTCCGCCCCCGACATAGCGGGGCAGGGGATAGCCAACCCAATCGGCATGATACTCAGCATGGCCATGATGCTCCGCCACTCCTTCGGACTCGAGGACGAGGCCCAAGCCGTCGAGCAGGCCGTCGAGGGCGTCCTGGCCGAAGGCTACCGCACCCCCGACATCGCTGCCGACGGCGGCGACCTCATAGGCACCGACCGCATGGGAACCATCCTCGCCGGCAGAGTCTTACTGAGATGATTGCAAAATCCCCTCTCCCTTGATGGGCTCACAAGGATAGGTAGAAGGGCAAGGTGGCAATGAATGTCAGGAGAGAGTCCCCTCTCCCTCTGGGAGAGGGCTAGGGTGAAGGTAGATAAGCTGTCAATCCAAAGATGTTGGAACACTAGCTGGTATGCCAGTAACCAGTATCTTTGTGCCACTTCGTGTCCTTCGTGGATAGAACCGGATGTGTCGCTGCCCACCATCCTTGTGATGATTCCGCCCCGCCTCACACAGGAAACGCCGACGCTCAGGTATAGAGCCGTCGTGCGTCCTTCTTATCCTCAGGACTCGGCTCGCTGAATTCCAGTGACTCGCCACCCTCGGCCCCAAACCACCCTTCGCCTCCCCGACCGTCGTTGCTGCCGCCCTCCGCGCGCTTCACCACCTTCACCCCCAGCCTCGCCAGCATCCCGTCAATCCGATTCACCGAATCCGCGACTGCCTCCGATGCCCCGCCCGCATTCACCAGCCGAGTCCGCATCTGAAGCAGCTCCCCTGTGAACGCCAGTGCCATCTCCACCCCCGCCAGGTTCAGCCCCAGGTCGTCCACGAAGTGCTTGATCAGCCTCAGCCGCGCTATATCCTCATCCGTGTAAGTGCGCAGCGTACCCATCCGCAGCGGCGCGACGAAGCCCGCCCGCTCATACTTGCGAAGCGTCTGCGGGTGCATATCCAGCGTTTCAGCCACCATGCTGATAAGGTATATTCCGCGCGTCTGCCTCATCACTCTTCTCCCTGTGGCGTGATGACCGCCAATCAACAAACTCCCTCTCCCTCAGGGAGAGGGCTGGGGTGAGGGTGAAATGCCCACCCCTCTCATGACGATAAAGGTGAACGTTCATCCTTCACCGCGCTGTTATATAGCCTGGTAAGGGCAGTGTCAAGCGCATATCCGTGAATTGATTCACAAAGTTTATCCACTTGACACAATCCGTATCATACCATATACTCAAGCCATATACTACAAAAAGGAGGTCGCGTCATGGTACAAGTTGATACTGTTCAGACTTTGGAACGACAGGAGAACATCGCCGACGACATGCTCGATCCCCAGTTGGCGGAAGAGGTGGAAGCGCTCATCGAGGGCAAGAACGACTCCCCCGGAGCGCAGTACGAGCTCATAGAAGTCCGCGATCCCACGGGCCACTGGTACGTCACCATGCCCATCCCCGGCGTCCGATATTACACCTTCTAGCCCAAAATCCAGAAACTCACCCTCTCCCTCCAAGATCAGTCAAACCCCCCTCTCCCTTGAGGGAGAGGGTTGGGGTGAGGGTGATCGCCTCCACCGCCCAAACCCACGCATCATCCCGCGAGAACCTGTGGTAACATACGACAGCGAAAATCGGAAGTCCGTCTGACACATCCCCGATTATCCACCCCTGCCCAATCCAGGTTCCCAACATGAAAGAGCGCTTACACACCCATCCGCCTTCCCTCCCAGAACCGCGGTCCGCCGCCCAAAGACGCAACCGGCTCACCGCCTCCCTCTTGACCTTGGCCCTACTCCTCGCCCTGACCGCCATCGCCTGCGCCGAGCAAGACCCCAAGATAGCCTTCATCTCAGACCGCGACGGAAACGAAGACATATACGTGATGAACGCGGACGGCTCCGACGTAACCAGACTGACCCACACCGACGGACACATTGTCTGCTGCCCCAGGTGGTCGCCCGACGGCCAGCGAATCGCCTTTACGTCAAACCAGGGCGGGAACCAAGACATATACTTGGTGAACGCCGATGGCTCCGACCTCACCCAGCTAACCCACAGCGATAGAGATGATTCCAACCCCGCCTGGTCTCCCGACAGTCAACGCATCGCGTTTATGTCAGGTCGTCCCAGAGATCTAATTCTCCCTGGAGCTTTAGCTATGATGAACGCCGATGGCTCCGACATTGCCCGACTGCTCGACAAATTCGATATATACGTAGTGAACGCCGATGGCTCCGATCTTACCCAACTGACCGACGACGCTGGAACTGATTTCGCCCCCGGTTGGTCACCCGACGGACAGCGCATCGTATTCACGTCAAACCGCGACGGCAACGAAGAAATATACCTGATGAACGCCGACGGCTCCGGCCTTACCCAACTAACCCACAGCGCTGAAATTGATTCGCCTTATTCGTTTCCCGTATTTTCGCCCGACGGACAGCGCATTCTGTTCTACACATGGCTGTCCGACGGGGATCTACAAATGCACATGATGAACGCCGACGGCTCCGGCTTTGTCACCCAACTGATCCACGGCGTTGAAATTGAGTCGTTTCATTCATTTTCATTCCCCGTAATGTCGTCCGATATGCGGCGCGTTGAGCGCATCGTGTCTTTCTCCGACCGCGACGGCAATGATTATGCCGAGATATACATGACGAACCCCGACGGCTCCGGCCTCACCCAACTGGCCGTTGCCGAAAACTACCAGGCCCGCGAGACGAGCGCCCCATCCTCTTCTCCACCACATTCTACGATGGAGAGATATACATAATGAACCCCGACGGCTCCGGCCTCGTCCGACTCACCGACAACACAAGCCGCGACTTCGCCCCACACCTCGCGCCCACCCCATAAACGCCCGCCAACAGACCCCCTCTCCCTCAGGGAGAGGGCTGAGGTGAGGGTGTCCAACCATCCTTGTGATGCTTTCGCCACCGCTTAGTGTTCCTTCGTGCCCTTCGTGGAAACAATCCATCCTGCCCACTACAGACCCCCTCTCCCCTGAGAGGGGTAGGCATTGTTATGTCAAGTAGAAGGCTATCAAACCAAACAATGGTTCGATCTATGGTTCATAAAGCTGAAATCTCAACTTTGGAGCACTCTCAGCACTGTGTTGATCCGACGCCAGATTCATGCACCCTTCAAGGTTTTATAGCTAATTTCAGATTTTGCCTACCCCTATCAGCCCCCTCTCCCTCAGGGAGAGGGCTGGGGTGAGGGTGTTCGACCACCCTTGTGATGCTTTCGCCACCGCTTAGTGTTCCTTCGTGCTCTTCGTGGAAACAATCCATCCTGCCCATCACCCCAATCACAGTTCAGACTCACTCCCGTTTCCTCCACCAACTGACAACCATCGTCACGCCCAGCGCTATGAGTAGTACCGGCCAGTACGTGCTGAAGCCACCCTCAATGATGTCCAGCCGCTCCAGCAGCAGTATCAGTCCAATGAGTATCACGACCAGTCCAAGAAACATCATCCTACTCCAAAGCGGTTAGCCGCTGCGCAAACTAATTCGGGAGCCAATTGTACAGGATTCTGACCACCCAACCGTCATTTCTATGTTGAAATCCCCTCTCCCTCAGTGCTCACAAGCGTAGGCAAATATGCGGGGAGCGGCTATGAATGTCGGCAGAAAATCCCCTCTCCCTCAGGGAGAGGGCTAGGGTGAGGGTGAAACCGCCCACGAAGGCAATACTAAAGTCCCTTCCCCCGTCAAGGGGGAAGGCTAGGATGGGGGTGATTCCATTGCCAAACGACAGAAGGCCAAGCAATCTTCTTGACTGCCATACAACCCCGTGTTAGCATGAACTTTAGTTCAATAAACCCCTAAATCCAGCCTGCGGAGGTTATGCGCGTGGCAACTCAAGAGCTACTGGAGGTCAGCAACCTGGCCGCCGAAAAATTCCAGGACATCCTGAAAGAACAGGGCGACGAGGACGGTATGCTCCGAGTCATGGTCATGCCCGGTCCGCAAGGCGGAATACAATACATGCTGAGCGTCGAGAAAGAAGCCGGAGAAGACGACCTCGTAGTGGACACCGCCACTATCCAGGTCCTCGTGGACTCCGACAGTGCCCCCCTGCTCGACGGCTCCACGATTGACTACATGGAAGGCCTGATGAGAAGCGGTTTCGTCATCAGCAACCCCAACTTCCAAGGCCACGGAGAAGGCGGAGGATGCGCCTGCGGCGGCGGAGGATGCGGATGTGGTGGTGGCGGAGGAGGTTGCGGCGGCGGTGGCGGAGGATGCGCCTGCGGCGGCCACTAGTCCCCCGACAACTTAGTTGTGGTGGATATTCGGGTTCCGATTTATCCCCCTCCCCTTGGGCAGGTTCCGAATTTATCCCCTCTCCCTCAGGGAGAGGGCTAGGATGAGGGTGGTACTGTAAATCAGTCATTCCCGCGAAGGGAGACCATTGCACAACCACCGTCATTCCCGCGAAGGCGGGAATCCAGGGGTGGCCCATCCAGATAGGAATTTACCAATTTACTCATCCATTCAGTCTTTCAAAACTAAGTGGGAATGGGTTACGCAAAGGTCTCCGAAGGCGGCAATCCAGGGGCTGGGGGTAATCTGAATACGTCAAAACCAACTGGATACAGCACTAGTCCCCCGGATACATCAAACCTAGAAATGCAAAGCGGAGCGTTTATGTCGCTCCGCTTTTACTTTGAACCCAATCACGCCAAAAATCCCTTCCCCCTCGATGGGGGAAGGCTAGAGCCTGCCCCGTACTTGATACGGGGATGGGGTGAAACCTCAACTACAATTCAGTCAAATGTGAGCTTGGTAAATTGCTGTTTCGAACCATAGACCTGTTTCAAGTTGACCCCGCGCTCGCGATCATCTCGCTCGCGGCGTTTTCCCTGTCACTCATCATAGCGATCACCTTCCACGAATTCAGCCATGCCTACATAGCTGCCTCTCTGGGAGACAACACCGCCCGCGGGCTCGGACGCCTTACCTTGAACCCCCTCGCCCACCTCGACCCGTTCGGCACGATACTCATATTCTTCGCCGGATTCGGCTGGGGCAAGCCGGTTCCGGTCAACCCCGAGTATCTGCGAATTGGCTACCGACGAGGAATGGCAGCCGTCTCCCTGGCCGGGCCCATCTCGAATATCCTCGCCGCGATGGTTTTCGCAATACCATTGCGCGCCGGCCTGGCCAGTTCCGATGCAATCGGATTTTCAGTCCTGGGCCAGACCAATGTCCTCGGCTACGCGCTGGTATCCCTCGTATTCTGGAACCTGATCCTGGCCGTATTCAACCTGCTGCCCATTGCGCCGCTAGATGGATTCAAAGTCGTGCTCGGATTGCTGCCGCGCAACGCCGCCAATTCCTTCGCCAGGCTCGAACCCTACGGGCCGGGTATCCTCCTGGTGATAATCGCCCTCGGATTCCTTTCACCCGATTTGCGAATTCTCTCCGCAGTCATCAGTCCTGTCCTGAATCTCCTGAGCGTCTTGATACTTGGCAGAGCCCTTATGTGATAACCTATCATCAACACGATTGTAAAAGTCCCTTCCCCCTCGATGGGGAAGGTTAGGATGGGGGTGATCAGCTTCGATACCCTGTCATCAGAAGTTCCCGATCATCGGATGCCTGTGGAGGAATGAGTTGGAAAAGATAGCCATTGTGGGAGTAAGTCCGGTAGGAGCGTCAATAGGCTTGGCGCTGATGGACCGTCGCCTTAGCAACACCGAAATCGTAATCACGTCCGGGGACAGGAACATTATCTCCGATGTGTCCAAACTTGCCGCCGCCAACAAGACTACCACTTCCATGCGGGACGCCGTGGAGGATGCCCATCTCGTGATTCTTGACGCCCCGGTCAGCGAACTCAGGGAAGTCATGGATACTATTGGGCCCTACGTCGAATCAGGCGCCGTCGTCACGGACACCTCTAACGTTAAAGGGCCGGTGATGAAGTGGTCTGAGGAGCTTCTGCCGCAAGACACGAACTTCATCGGCGGCTATCCGCTCATCAAATCGCCTCCAGAGTCAATTGAGGTCGCCAGTGCCGGCATTTTCCGTGGCGCCAGATACACGATCACGCCCAAGAACGATTCGGACCAACAGTCAATCCGCACCGTTGTGGGACTGGTGGAGGCAATCGGTGCGAGTCCGGTCTTCTTGGATCCTGCGGAACATGACTCCTATGCCGCCGCTATGCACCATCTTCCCATGATAATGTCGTCCGCCTTCGTGACCGCCACTGCCGGCAGCGACGGGTGGCGCGAGATGCACATGCTCGCCGAAGCTCAGTTCAACACGTTCGGAAAGCACGCCTCCAATGACCCGCTCGACAACGAGGCGGTCTGCTTGGCAAACCCGGATTCTATCGTGCACTGGGTTGATCAACTCATTCTCGAACTCTACAACTACAGGAACGAGATCAAATCAGTTGACAGCGATGGAGGCGACGCGCTTCTGGATCGCTTTGTCAAGGCATGGGAATTCAGAGCCAAGTGGGAAGCGGATGCGGTTGTCCCTAGGGAGGGGACGCATCTCCCATCTGCGGGCGAATCAATGATGAGTGCGATGCTTGGCGAAAAGCTCGCTCAGAGGCTCAGAGGCGCCGGCAAGGACGACGAAGAGAGCCGCACCACTTATGTCAGGAGGAACAGGTAAATGGAACGAACGGTGCATGGCAGCGCAAGGCTCGAAGCGACTGTCGTTCCCCCTGGGGACAAGTCAATCTCGCACAGAGCCGCCCTGCTCAACGCTATCTCCGACGGCCAGGCGAAAGTCACCAACTTCTGCGTTGGCGACGACCGCACCTCGATGCTCGGCTGCCTTCGCGGTCTGGGAGTCGAAATAGAAGAGAGCGTCGAAGACGGAATAGAAACATTCACCATCAGCGGAATGGGCCTGGACGGCCTGTCCGAGCCGTCCGACTATCTCTACGCCGGCAACAGCGGCACCACCATGCGGCTCGTCTCCGGCCTTCTCGCCTCCCAGCCATTCTTCAGCGTCATCACCGGAGATTCCTCGCTCCGCGGCAGGCCCATGAAGCGAATCCTGACGCCCCTCTCGATGATGGGCGCGCACGTCATGGGACGCGGAGGTGGGTCGCTCGCTCCCCTCGCTTTCGATGGCGGCGGGCTGCAGGGCATCGAGTACGAAATGCCCGTGGCCAGCGCCCAGCTCAAGTCCTGCATCCTCATTGCCGGACTCTTCGCCGAAGGTGAGACGTCCGTAATCCAGCCCGCCGAGTCCCGCGACCACACAGAGCGGATGGTGGCCTCCATGGGCGCGGACGTGGATAAGGACGGGCTTCGATTGACGGTTCGACGCCCCTCCCGGCTCGAATCCCTTGACATACAGGTTCCCTGCGACATCAGCGGCGCGGGCTTCTGGCTCGTCGCTGGCGCCGCCCACCCAAACGCCCGCATTACCGTCCAAGGGGTTGGGATTAACCCATCGAGAACCGGAGTCCTCGACGTCCTCAGCGACATGGGCGCCAACATAAGGATGGAGAACGTCCGCGAAATCGGAAATGAGCCTTCCGCCGACCTTGTAGTCGAATCCAGCGACCTGCGCGGCGTAGAAATATCCGGGGACGTAATCCCTCGCGTCATTGACGAACTTCCCGTTCTCGCCGTGGCCGCTTCACAGGCCACCGGACAGACAGTAATCAGGGACGCCGCCGAACTCAGGGTCAAGGAATCCGACCGAATCGCCGCGACCGTCGCCGGACTGGACGCGCTCGGCGCCAAGATCCGAGAGACCGAGGACGGCATGATGATAGAGGGCGGATCCAAGCTAACGGGCGCCGAAGTCGAGAGCTTCGGCGACCACAGGATTGCCATGTCAATGGCGGTCGCCGGACTGATTGCCGATGGCGTGACTACCGTCGGGGAATCGGAAGCGGTGGATGTCTCCTACCCGACATTCTGGGGCGAATTGGAAAATGCGAAAAGATGAAGATGAATGGTGTGAGAAACCACCAGTATCGCGGCCAGGGCGCGTGTTTGTGCTATCAGGGCCGTCCGGCGTAGGCAAAGATGCCGTTCTCTCGAAGATCAGGCGCTTCGAACGGCCCTATTTCTTCACGACAACGGCTACCACCCGCCCGATGCGCCCCGGCGAGCGAGACGGCGTGGACTACATCTTCCTGGATCGCGACACCTTCCAGCGCATGATCAAACGGGGAGACTTGCTGGAGTGGGCAGAGGTATATGGAAACCTGTACGGCGTTCCGAAGTCCCAGGTGATTGAGGCGCGGGACCGGGGTCTTGATGTTATAGTAAAAGTGGACGTCCAAGGTGCGACTACTATCAAGAGAATTATGCCCGAAGCGACGCTCATATTCCTTGCGCCGCCCGACATACCGTCGCTAGAAAGGCGGCTGAGGAGTCGCAACACGGAGACAGAGGCAGACTTCAGGCTCAAGTTGGAAGCCGCCAGCAAAGAGGTGAAGGAAGCTCACAGATTCGATCACCGGGTCGTGAACCATGACGACGGCATAGAAGCGGCGGCAAGCGCGATAGACCGGATCATCCGGGCCGGAACCGAATCCCGAATCCTTTCGGACCGGACTCCCGGTCTTTGCATTTTAAGCAAACAGGATAATCAATAGGACGACTATCCCCTTTCCCCCCAGAGAGGGTTAGGGTGAGGGGGATTTAAGGCCGATTCATCATAATGAACCACAGACAAACAAAGGGGTAGCGTAAATGGACCGCTCGTTAACGGACGTGAAAGTTCTCGATCTCACTCATGTTCAGGCCGGCCCGTCCTGCGCCCAGATGCTTGGGTTCCTGGGCGCCGATGTCATAAAGGTCGAGGATACCAGGGGCGGCGACAGCACGCGCCAGGACCTCGCTCACCGGGAAGGCGTGGATAGCGTTTACTTCCTGATTTTCAACAACAATAAGCGCGCTATCACGCTCGATCTCAAAACCGAAAAAGGCAAGGAGATGTTCGTCGGCTTGGTTGGCTGGGCCGACATACTCGTCGAGAACTTCGGCCCCGGCATGATGGATAGACTCGGGTTGGGCTGGGAGCGGCTGCACGAAATCAACCCTCGCCTGATCTATGCTACAATAAAGGGCTTTGGAACGTTTGGTCCGTACTCTGGTTATAAGGGATTCGAGTTCGTGGCGCAGGCCGCTGGTGGAGCCATGGCAACCACCGGCTTCGGAGACAGGCCGCCTGTGCCGGTTTCTCCGGGTGTCGGCGACTCGGGGAGCGGGCTCCACGCCGCAATCGGCATACTGGCCGCGCTTCACAAAAGGGAGCGAACGGGGGTCGGCCAGATGGTAGAAGTCTCGATGCAGGACTCGGTCGTCAACCTGATGCGTATGTCGCTGACTCGGACTCTCGCTGAGGGAATTCCAAATAATCGGATCGGACACATGGGGTTCCGCGGCCTGCCGATGGTGTTCCCGTGCTCTCCCGGCGGTCCCGACGACTATGTGATGATTCACCCGCGCGGCGACGGCTGGGACCTGACTCTCGCCGCCATTGACCGCGCCGACCTGATAGGCGACCCTCGCTTCGACGACGAAGAGAAGCGCTACGAGAACTCCGAGGAAGTGACCCGGATACTCACTGAGTGGACATCCAAGCGCACCAAGTGGGAAGCGATGGATACGCTGGCAAACGCCGGAGTGCTGTCCGCCGCCACCATCGGCGCGACGGAAGTCCTGGAGAACGAGCACCTCATTGCCCGCGACATGATCGTCGAGGTGGAGGACCCGACACGGGGCGACTACCGGATGATCGGCATCCCCGTGAAGCTGTCCGACGACCCCAATGTCGTATCCCGCGCTCCCCGATACTCCGAACACACCGACGATATCCTGACCACCGTACTTGGCTGCTCCGAAGAGGAGGTGGCTCAGATGCGGAGTCAGGGGGTCGTAGTCTGATTCGTTGCGCTTACGCTGTTCTCTCCTCCAGCCACTCTTTGCTGAATTCGAGGCCGACGCCCGGCGCGTCACTGGGCACCAGGTAGCCGTCCTTTATCACGGGCGTGCCTGGCAGCAGTACCATCTCCTCCAGGGGAACGCCCGGAGGCGCAACGCCCTCTGACCGCTCTCCCCATGGAATTACGGGCATTGCGTAGGCCAGGTGCTGGCCGTATGGCATATTCATCCCGCCATGCCCGATCACGGTTACGCCGTGCGCCTCAGCGATGTGGCAGATGCGTACGCTCGCGGTAATCCCGCCGACCCAGGATGCGTCAGGCTGGAGTATGTCAACCAGGCCCTGACCGGCGGCCAGCGCGAACGGGTGAATCGTGTACCAGTGTTCGCCGGTCGCCAGGGTCTGGCCGGGGACGCGCTGGCGCACCTTGAAGTAGCTGTCCATATCTTCGGGGAGCAGGTAGTCCTCCAGCCACTTGATGCGATAGGGCTTGAGCGCCTCGGACAGCCTGACAATGTACTCGGTGTTGAGCGACATCCACGCGTCAACTGCGATTTCTACGTCTGGGCCCACCTGCTCACGGGTTCTGGCGACGAGTTCTTCGTTCTTGCGAAGTCCCTCGATGTCGTCCTCCGGGCCGTGCCGGACGAACAGCTTGACGGCTTTGAACCCAAGCTCCAGGAACCACTCGATGTAATTCTCAGTGCCGTAGGTCAACATTGTGTTGGAGGCGTAGCAGAAGATTTTGTCCTTGACCGGCCCGCCCAGGAGCTCGTACACGGGAAGTCCGAGCAGCTTTCCCTTTAGGTCCCACAGCGCGTTGTCCACGGCGCTGATGGCGTAGCTGGCGAGCCCGTGAGTACCGTAAGAGGAGGAGGATCGGCGCATGAGGTCCCAGTGCTTCTCGATGGACATCGCGTCCTGGCCTTCGAGCAGAGGGGCGAAGTGGTCATTGATGATGGAAACCACAGGTCCACTCAACATTGTGAATCCGACACCCCAAGTGCCGTCCTCAGCGGTGACGACACAGGCGGTACGGTCCCAGTTTTCGCTCCAGCCTCGACCGCCGAATTCGTCCTTGTAGCGAGCCATTGGGCTTGTGAAGTGACCGGCGCCCGGAATCGCGGGCACCCTCGGCTCTGTCTTCATGGGCGGCGTGAGAGTAACGGCGGCGGCTCGGATTTCCTTGATCTTCAATTAGTTTCCTCCGGGACAGTTGATAGTTTGCAATTTCGGTTTTCAGTTGACGGATAAGCGATTCATGAGCGGAGCTGGGAAATCATAGCGGCGAGTCGCTCTTCTTCCTCCGGCGTTGACGTTGGAAAGTCGAAGCTGATAGAAGTTGCGTAGTCGCCGTGGGTGGCCTTCAGCTTATCCACGATCTGGTCATATGTGCCGACGACCGCGAAAGTCTCCAGCATATCGTCTGTGACTTGGTCGCCCATTTCGGGCCACCTGTTGTCCACAGACATGCGATACAATCTGGCCGCTGTGTCTTCCCATCCATGCGTACTCATGACTGACTCGTAGCTTCTCGTGGATGCGTAGAACGAAATCTGGCTCTTGACTCCCGCTTTCTTCGACTCGACTTCTTCCTCGGTCTCGCCTGTGATTATGAATCCCCCGGCGTTTATCTCGATTTCGTCGAGTGAGCGTCCGGCACGGTCGGCGCCGATCTTCAGGTTTGGAATGATGACATCCCTGGTGTACTTGGGAGTACAGAACCCGTGCAGCAGGACTCCGTCGCAGACCTCACCTGCAACTCGAAGCATGTAGGGGTTCACCGCGGATATGAAGACCTTGACATCGGGGTTAGAAATCGAACCGGGGTTGAAGAACGGGGGCATCAGGTTGAAGTCGTAGTGATCGCCATGGAATTGCACTCTCTCGCCTGTCTGCCAGGCATTCCATATGTGCCTGAGGGCCTGGATATACTCGCGCATCCTTGGAGCGGGGGCCGTCCAGTTCATGCTGAAGCGGCGTACTATGTGTCCTCGCACCTGGCTGCCGAGTCCAAGCACGAAGCGACCGCCGGACATCGCCTGCAGATCCCAACTGAGGTATGCGACGTCCATCGGACTGCGGGCGAACGCTAGGGCAATGGAGGTGCGAAGGTTGACACTCTGTGTGTGTTCGGCGGCTATGGCCAGCGGCAGAAATGGGTTGTGGTTCGTTTCCGCGGAGCTTGTGGTATCGAATCCCAGACGCTCCGCGCGCCTCGCCGACTCCGCAATTTCAGCCGGCGCATTCCCTGCCAATCGGGTTCCAACTTTCAAGATATCCCCTCCGTATTAGAATATGCGACATTTAGCGGGCATATGATAGCAGACACTCTGCTTCAATGTCTGAAATCTGCGTTGACACATGAATTCAGTCCTGTCTATACTATTTCTCAGATTCCTTGGTGGTTTGAGCGAGGCGGACCCACCCGTTCCCATCCCGAACACGGAAGTGAAACGCTTCAGCGCCGACGATACTGCACTCGCGAGGGTGTGGGAAAATAGGTCACTGCCAGGGTTTTTTTGTTGCCTCGCTTATGGTTCTATTTAAGAGCTATGTTCAGGAAGGGGGGTCATTCCATCGGATTCAAATCCGGATTTATATGGGTCAAAGCTAGATGACCGCTTTTCAGTCTATACTACCCATGTTACAATCAGTCCGTGATATAGTCACAACAACTCAATAAACAGCAAGGTCGGACGGCGGTTGGGCTCAGTCAGCCCATTCGATTGCAACGTCTCAAACAACTGTATCTGCGTGCTTTACGATATTCGCGCGATTACATATAATTGAGGCAAGACCTCTATGTTGGAAAGCTGCGGTAATGATTACAGAAGAGAATAGAGAGCAGATACCCGCCGAAGAGGACATGGGTCAGTTGCTCGACCAAATGGGAGAAATGAAGTCCGCGCGCAGGGGCGACATCGTCGAAGGCGTCATAATGCGAGCAGACGCGTCAGACGGCCTCTTTGTGAACATCGGACAGAAGTCCGAGGCGCATGTGCCGTCGAACGAGATGCGCACCGTGGAGACGGATGATGTCTCCAGTCTCGCGGGAGGTTCGATCATCGCAATGGTTGTGCGCCCCGAGTCCGGCGACAACCCGGCGATTCTGTCAGTTGACAGAGCGGTGGGAGAGCAGGGCTGGCGTTCGCTGGAGAAGGCGATGGAATCGGGCGAAGTTATAGAAGGCAATATCGCCGGCTTCAATCGCGGCGGCTCGATAGTGGAAGTCGAAGGCGTACAGGGATTCGTTCCCATGTCGCAGCTAGTTTCCGTGCCGCGAGAGAGATTCCGGCTGTACCAGGAGGAAGGCAGCAGCCTTTCGCAAGAGGAACAGCAGAGCATTCAGGCCGCGCAGGCCGCCGAACTAGGGCGGAGCATCCAGATGAAGGTTCTGGAGGTAAACCGGAGTCGCAATCGAGCGATTTTCTCCGAGCGGCAGGCTGTCCAGGAATCTCGGGACGCGCTGAAGGCCAAGCTAATTGCCGAGTTGAGCGAAGGGGAAGTCCGAATGGGCCGGGTCACCGGCATCAGCAGTTTCGGTGCCTTCGTGGACATAGGCGGAGCGGACGGCCTGATTCATATCTCTGAATTGTCCTGGAGCATGGTGAATTCTCCAGAGGAAGTCGTCAGCGTCGGCCAGGAAGTTGACGTATATGTTCTGAGGGTTGATGCTGAGAACATGAAGATAGCTCTGAGCCTGAGAAGGCTTCAGCCGGAACCCTGGGAGACTATACAGGACCGACACAATATCGGCGACGTAGTTGATGCGACAGTTACGAAGTTGACGAATTTTGGTGCCTTTGCGCGTGTGGAAGATTCCATAGAGGGTTTGATACATATATCGGAACTCTCTGCGAGGATGATCAGCCATCCTCGGGAAGTGGTTAGGGAAGGAGATGACGTAAGGGTAAAGATTCTGCGAATCGAGCCCGAGCGCCGAAGGCTGGGACTGAGCCTAAAGCAGGCAGACGACGGTAACTACTTCTAGCAACCGGTAACTTTCCGACTTCCTGATTTTCCTACTAGGAGACTCTTCCATGGCAAGCAGGTTTGAGAAATTCTCGGAGAGGGCGCGTAGAGTCCTTTCCCTGGCACAAGAAGAAGCTCAGAGATTCAATCATACTTACATTGGGACGGAGCACATTCTTCTTGGACTTGTCCGCGAGACCGACGGGGTTGCGGCAAAGGTACTGTCCAATCTCGGCGTAGAGTTGAACAAGGTGCGGTCCGCAGTAGAGTTCATCATCGGAAGGGGTGAGCGAACTACTACAGGCGAGATCGGACTGACGCCGAGGGCCAAGAAAGTCATCGAACTGGCGGTTGACGAGGCGCGACGGCTTCAGCATAACTACATCGGTACGGAGCACCTGCTCATCGGGCTGATGCGCGAAGGCGAGGGTGTACCGGCAGGCGTGTTGGAGAGTCTTGGTGTGACGCTCGATAAGATTCGCGCCGAAACAAGTCGCATCCTCAGCCAGAATGTGCAGCAGGAACAGCGCGGGTCGCGCGGACGTTCCACGTCCGGCACGCCGACCCTGGATCAACTTGGCGTTGACCTGACCAAGGCCGCCAGGGATGGCAAGCTGGACCCAACGGTAGGACGCGAGAAGGAAATTCAGCGCGTTACCCAGATTCTCAGCCGGCGCACGAAGAACAATCCGGTACTGGTGGGCGAGCCCGGAGTGGGCAAGACAGCCATCGTAGAGGGTTTAGCGCAGCGCATAGCCGGGAACGATGTTCCGGGTACGCTTCAGAACAAGAGACTAGTAACATTGGACATGGGCGCGCTGGTCGCTGGCACAAAGTACCGCGGCGAATTTGAGGAGCGACTCAAGAAGGTCGTGGAAGAGATCACGAAGGCTGGTAACTGCGTTCTGTTCATTGACGAGGTTCACACTATCGTCGGCGCTGGTTCAGCCGAGGGCGCCGTTGACGCCGCCAATATTTTGAAACCCTCCCTGGCAAGGGGTGAACTTCAGACGATTGGCGCGACCACACTCGACGACTATCGCAAGTACGTGGAACGCGACCCGGCCCTCGAGAGACGTTTCCAGCCTGTTAGAGTGGAAGAGCCCAGCGTCGAGGAGACGGTGGACATTCTGCGTGGGGTCAAAGGGAAGTACGAGGAACACCATCAACTGGAGATAACGGACGAGGCCGTGCAGGAGGCCGCAACTCTCGCAGCTCGTTATATTGCGGACCGCTTCCTTCCCGACAAAGCCATTGACCTCATAGACGAGGCAGCGTCCCGCGTCAGGATCAACTTTACGACCGCGCCTCTATCGGTCCAGGAAGTGACTAAGATGCTTGAGAGCGTCCGAAAGGAAAAGGACGAGGCGATTGCGGGCAGGCAGTATGAGTATGCGGCTGAGTTGAGAGACCGAGAGGCCAGCATCGCGGAAAAGCTCGGCGAACTCGAACGGGACTGGAAGGAAGAACAGGAGGATGAGAGTCCGACGGTCACTCACGACGACATCGCAGAGGTCGTCAGTATGTGGACCTCGATTCCTGTCACGCGGCTGGCAGCGACCGAGACCGAGCGACTGATCAACATGGAACAGACGCTCCATGAGGGCGTCATAGGGCAGGACGAACCGATAAGTCTGGTATCGAAGGCGGTTCGCCGCGCGAGGGCCGGACTCAAGAATCCTCGCCGCCCTACGGGTATATTCCTGTTCCTTGGTCCGACAGGTGTGGGGAAGACACTGTTGGTGCGGAAACTGGCCGAGTTCATGTTCGGTTCGGAGGACGCGCTGATACGCATAGATATGTCGGAGTTCATGGAGCGTCACTCCGTGGCCCGCCTCGTGGGTGCGCCGCCAGGATACATCGGATATGACGATGGAGGCCAGTTGACCGAGACGGTGAGACGTAAGTCCTACTGCGTCATTCTGCTGGACGAAATCGAAAAGGCTCATCCAGAGGTCTTCAACATACTGCTCCAGATCTTCGATGACGGACATCTTACTGATTCCAAGGGACGGAAGGTGGACTTCCGAAACGCCGTCATCGCAATGACGTCCAACATTGGGTCCGACCTTATCAGGCAGGACAGGTCGGTTGGTTTCGCCGCGAGGTCCGAGGCCGGGCAGTCAGAGGAACAGGCGTATCAGAGGATGAAGACCAACGTGCTGGACGAGGTGAAGCGCTTCTTCAGACCCGAGTTCCTGAACAGGATTGACGGCCAGGTTGTGTTCCATGCTCTGAATCGGGAGCATATGCACCAGATAATCCCGATTGAGATGAAGGACGTGGCCTCCAACCTGATAGAGAAGGGCATAAACTTGGAAATCACCGATGCGGCCAAGGAATGGCTGGTTGAAAAGGGTTACGATCCTATCTTCGGAGCCAGGCCACTGCGCCGCGTTATCCAGGACAACGTGGAAGACAAGCTGTCCGACGCTATTCTGGCGGGCGATCTGGGTCCCGCGGATACTGCGATCATTGATGTGGACGATGACAGCATAGTGGTCAAGTCGGAGTCGCCGTTCTCGGTAGTTTCCTCGACTTAGCGCGAAACAGACAAAATGTGACAGTCAAGGTCTGGGGCGACATTCGTACCCAGACCTTCGCTTTTTCGGGTGAAGAGTGGCAAGAAAAACCCAGAGTATCTTTGTATGCGATAGCTGTGGCGCTGAATCGTCCCGCTGGGAGGGACGTTGTTCGAAGTGCGGCGAATGGAATACCCTGAAGGAGTTCAGCGCGTCACGACCAGGCGGAAGCAGTCGAACGTGGGCCGGTTTGTCCCAGGCAGAGGTCGTGCGACTTGGGGACGTTAGCAGTGAGCGCCAGCCGAGGCTCGCGCTCCGGTCAGGCGAGCTTACCAGAGTCCTGGGCGGCGGACTGGTGCCCGGATCGGTTATTCTGGTTGCCGGAGATCCGGGAATCGGAAAGTCCACTCTTCTCCTCGATGTGGCGTCGGATGTGGCGAGAGACGGAAAAGCCCTCTATGTAACCGGAGAGGAGTCGCCGGAACAGGTCAAACTCCGTGCTAACCGACTTGGCGTTGATGCCGACGCTCTTTATTTGCTTCCCACAACCAGCCTGAGCGTGATACTGGCGCAGCTCGACGAGATCAGGCCTTCGCTCGTCGTGGTTGACTCGATTCAGACAGTATTTCACGAAGACCTGTCTTCCGAGGCCGGCAGCACTTCCCAGATAAGAGAATGCGCTAGGCAACTGACACAGTGGGCGAAACTGTCCGGGGCGTCCGTGATACTGGCGGGTCACGTTACCAAGAGTGGAGATATAGCAGGGCCGCGTGTTCTCGAACACGTCGTTGACGTGGTACTGCACATCGAGGGCGACCCTGTAAGCTCATTCAGGCTGCTGCGATCAATTAAGAATAGGTTCGGCTCTACGAATGAAGTTGGTGTGTTCGAGATGACCGAAAAGGGTATGCGGGACGTGCCTGACCCATCAGCGCACCTGCTCGCTCATAATACTGGCGACTTGGTTGGATCGGTTATCGTTCCCTCGGTGGAGGGGAGCAGGGCCGTGCTTGTGGAAGTTCAGGCTCTAACAAATCCGTCACTTCTGCCGACACCACGCCGGGTAGCCTCTGGAGTGGATTACAACAGGATGCTGCTCATCTGCGCCGTCCTGACACGAAGAGCGGGCATATCCCTCGCCTCTCAGGATGTCATAGTCAATGTTGCAGGAGGGATGAGGATTTCCGAACCGGCCGCCGACCTCGCCATCGCATTAGCGGTCGTATCGAGTGTGCGAGACGCTCCTTTGAAAACTAAGCTGGCAGCGTTTGGAGAGCTTGGGTTAAGTGGCGAAATCAGGTCTGTCTCTCAAGTGGAAAGGCGAGTGCAGGAAGTGGCAAGGCTAGGTCTGAAGACATGCCTGGCGCCACCAAATCGCAATGGGGTCAGCGTTCCACAGTCGCATAGCGACATCCGTGTCGCTCCGGTAACGACGCTGAGAGAGGCAATAAGAATTGGAATGGGAAGGTCGGAACGTACGGGCGTAACCCTTTAGAACTGCAGAGAGGTGTAAAACTGAAAGCCGCATATTTTCAATGTATAGGTGGAGCGAGCGGAGACATGGCGCTAGGAGCGCTGGTTGATGCCGGTCTGTCTATAGACGTGCTTGCTGGCTCGCTCGCTCGGATGGAGGTTACTGGCGTCTCTCTCGAGTGTGAGCAGGCGCAGAGGGGGGGACTTACGGGCACGTTCGTGCGCGTGAACTTAGATGCCGAGGCGGAAAGGACTCGCAGTTTCGGTGATTTTATCGAGACTGTGGAGTCGTCCACCCTATCGGAACGAGTCAAGGAGCAATCTACGGCGGTCTTCAGGCGAATGGAGCAGGCAGAGGCGAGAGTACATCGCACCAGTACGGACGACGTTCACCTGCATGAGTTGGGGACACTGGACACTCTGGCCGATGTCGTCTGTGCTGCGGCGGGCTTAGAAGCGTTGGGGGTGGAGCGCGTATTCTCGTCTCCTTTCCCGATGGGCGCCGGTGTGTTCAGGAGCGCGCACGGGGTTCTTCCGGTGCCGTCTCCCGCAACTTCCGCGCTGTTCACCATGGCGGATGCGCCGCTTGTTCCAGCCCCGGGGAACCCCACTTGGACGGGCGAGATGGTTACGCCGACCGGCGCCGGTATTATCACCACGCTGGCGGAGTTTCGCCAGCCTAAACTGAACGTCCAATCTATTGGTTACGGCCTCGGCGCCAGAGACCCTGAGGCATACCCAAATGCGCTGGGCTTGTGGGTCGGCGAGTTGGAGGACGAAGCTCCGAAGAGTGGCCTGAGTCTCATAGAAACGAACCTGGACGATTGCACAGGGGAAGTGTTGGGGTACGTTCTGGAGAGGCTGTTCGATCTCGGAGCGCGTGATGTCTGGTTTACGCCAATCTACATGAAGAAAAACCGCCCCGCGATTATGCTGAGCGCCATCGTGTCGAATGACGATGAGCGCAAGTCGGTAGAGTTGATTCTCCGGGAAACCACAACGTTAGGCGTCCGTGTCCGGCCCGTAGTTCGGTACGAGGCGGACCGCGAGTTCAGGACTCTCGAAACTTCAGTCGGCAAGGCTTCGGTGAAGGTGAAGATTGTCGGCGGCGAAGCGGTATCGGTGAGTCCCGAATACGAAGACTGCCGCCGTCTGGCGATTGAAGCCGGGATGCCCCTTCAGCAGGTTTACTTGACGGTTCAGCGTGAAGCCGAGGACACTATACTCAAGTCTCAGAATCCCCGTTGACCTGTGCGGAATGACTACCATAGAATTGTTTCATAGGACGTGAGGGCAAGCGTCCTACTGTTTTTCTAGCATTTCGTACATCCGAAACCGGACTGTAGGCACCTTGGGCCCTAGTGGCGCAATTGGCAGCGCACCCGACTTGTAATCGGGAGGTTGGTGGGTTCGAATCCCCCCTGGGGCTCTCAGACACTATTTCTGGGTCGGATTTTCTGCCGCGTGACGACGCCCTATGTGTTGGTCAGAGGGTCTCGATTCAGTCTTGGATATGGCAACATCGCTATGCTAGACTATTTCAGATAACGCGGACGGGTGGGTGAGTGGTTAATACCACCAGACTGTAAATCTGGCGCCCGGAAGGGCTACGGGGGTTCGAATCCCTCCCCGTCCACCACCAAGGTTTGCAACAATACAAAAACAGGGCCCACATAGCTCAGGAGGTAGAGCGCGTTCTTGGTAAGAACGAGGTCAGCAGTTCGAGTCTGCTTGTGGGCTCCAGTGCGGAGGGTATAGATTTAATGGCAAAGCAGAGGTTCGAGAGAAACAAGCCTCACGTGAATGTTGGCACCATCGGTCACGTTGACCATGGCAAGACGACGCTGACGGCTGCGATAACAAAGGTGTTGGCGTCCGCGGGAATGGCGGACTTCCGTCCTTTCGACTCTATTGACAATGCTCCCGAAGAGCGTGAACGTGGTGTCACCATTGCTATTCAGCACGTTGAGTACGAGACCGATACACGTCACTATGCTCACGTGGACTGCCCGGGCCACGCCGACTACATTAAGAATATGATTACCGGAGCCGCCCAGATGGACGGCGCCATTCTGGTAGTGAGTGCGCCAGACGGCCCCATGCCTCAAACCAGGGAGCATATCCTCCTGGCCCGCCAGGTGGAAGTTCCCGCCATCGTGGTCGCGCTTAACAAGGTTGACGCGATGGACGACGAGGAACTTCTGGAACTGGTCGAGCTTGAAATGGAAGAACTCCTGTCGGAGTACGGCTTCGAGGACGTTCCCATCGTCCGCGTCAGCGCTCTCAACGCGCTTGAAGGCGACGACGATACTCGTGACGGCGAGTGGGCGAGCGGTGTCTGGGAGTTGATGGACGCCGTGGACGAGAATATCCCGGTCCCGGACCGTCCTCGCGACCAGCCCTTCCTCATGCCGGTTGAGGACGTATTCGGTATCAAGGGGCGTGGTACTGTGGTAACCGGTCGCGTGGAGCGCGGCATCGTGAAGATGGGAGACACCATCGAAATCGTGGGTATCAAGGATACCTCGGATACGGTTGTAACCGGAGTGGAGATGTTCCACAAGACTCTCGACGAGGGTGAGCCGGGAGACGCGGTTGGAGTGCTGCTTCGCGGCGTTGACCGCGACGAGGTGGAACGCGGACAGGTACTGGCAGCCCCCGGCAGCATCACGCCGCATACGGAGTGTGAAGCGGAGGTATATGTGCTGAGTAGAGAAGAGGGCGGTCGCCACACCCCGTTCTTCGACGGCTACAAGCCGCAGTTCTACATTCGAACCACTGACGTGACAGGCGAGATAAAGTTGCCCGAAGGCGTTCAGATGGTAATGCCCGGCGACAACACCCAAATGAATATCAAGCTGATTACGCCTGTTGCTCTCGACGAGCAGCTCAGGTTCGCCGTCCGAGAAGGCGGAAGAACCGTCGGTTCCGGGGTAATCACGAGGATCCTCAACTAGAGGAATCAACGCGCTGATTGTGCCCTCTTCTCACTGTGGTAATGTGAGGAGAGGGCATTTGGCCTATATCGGAATTAAGGTGACCGGCTCGAGCCATAGCGCTCGTACCAGAGATTGACTGCGGAAGCAGCAATTAATGGGTCGGTATGGCGCTGAGGAGCATTTGTAAGATGGCCCGCCGGGGAGAAGTGAGAATCTTAATCACTCTTGGATGTACCGACTGCCGGGAGCGGACGTATAACTCGAGTAAGAACCGTCGAAACGACCCTCAGAGGTTGGAACTCAAGAAGTTCTGCCCACGGTGTCGAAAACACACAATGCATCGCGAGGTGAGATAGAGTGGCCAGGGATCCTGGGGTAACTCGTAGAGTAAGTTCGCAGGTCGCGCGGCGGGCCTTTAGTATCCGTGCAATCGGCGAGGTGGTCGGCGAACTTCGTAGAGTAACCTGGCCAACACGCGAAGAGACTTTTCGCCTTTCGATTATGGTTGTGGCCGTCGCCGTAGCGATGGGAATTTTCCTGGGCCTTGTTGATCTGGCATTTGCCAGGATCGTTGGCATAATCTTGGGGAACTAGACCATGACACAAGTCACTCATTCCGATCCCAACGTCCGGTGGTACATAATCCATGCGTACTCCGGTCAGGAGAAGCGTGTCAAGGATAACCTTGAACATCGCATAAAGAACATGGATATGCAGGACAAGATCTTCCAGGTCGTCGTTCCGACCGAAGATCAGGTAGAGATCAAGGGCGGACAGCGCAAGACGGTGTCACGCACTATCTTCCCCGGCTACATTCTCGTGCAGATGACCATGGACGACCAGAGTTGGTTCGTTGTACGTAACACACCGGGTGTGACCGGGTTCATTTCCGCTGAGGACGAGAGCGAAAATAACAGGCCCAAGCCGGTTCCGCTAGAGGAACAGGAAGTACAGATAATTCTGAGGCAGATCGAGACGGACACTCCAACGCAGCGTATCGGATTCGAGAAAGGCCAGAGTGTACGGATCACGGATGGGCCCTTCATGGACTTCATGGGTACTGTGGACGAGATATCACAGGAACGCGCAAAGGTGAAGGTGCTTGTCTCCTTCTTTGGACGTGAGACGCCGGTGGAGTTGGACTTCCTCCAGGTCGAGAGAGTCTAGTTCGATACTTCCAAATAACGCATTTCAGAAAAAGCGATTTAGGGATAATCTCAATTGGCAAAGAAAGTAAGAGCTATAATCAAGCTGCAAATCGAAGCGGGCAAGGCGACACCCGCTCCTCCAGTAGGCCCCGCTCTGGGTCAGCACGGCGTCAACATTATGGGTTTCGTCAAGGAGTACAATGAGCGAACGGCCCAGCAGGCTGGATCCGTCGTTCCCGTCGAACTGACTGTGTTCGAGGACCGCTCGTTTACATTCATAGTCAAGAGTCCACCTGCCTCAGACCTCCTGCGAAAAGCCGCCGGAGTAGAAAAGGGCAGTGGAAATCCGAAGGCGGAACAGGTCGCAACGGTGTCTCGTGATCAGGTTAAAGAGATTGCCGAAACCAAGTTGAAGGACTTGAACGCCGCGGACATAGACGGGGCGATGCGCATCATCGAGGGAACCGCCCGCAGCATGGGAATAAGGGTAAGCTGAGACCTTGGCCGAGGGCAACATTCGGCAGATAAGGAATCCAAATTGGCCACCAGGGGAAGAAGATACAGAGATGCCGTTGGGCTCATTGATAGCGATACTGCGTACGCTCCTTCTGAGGCTATTGACTTAACCAAGAAAACCGCCAAGGCAAAGTTCGACGAGACTATCGAACTTCATCTCCGCACGGGCGCGGACCCGCGCTATGCGGATCAGATGGTGCGAGGCGTCGCGGTACTGCCGCATGGTGTGGGCAAGCCGGTCAGAGTCTTGGTGTTCTGTCAAGGCGAGGCTGAAGCCATCGCTCGAGAGGCCGGGGCCGACTTCGTTGGCAGCGATGACCTCATAAAGGAGATTCAGGACGGATTCTTGGGCTTCGATGTCTCCATTGCTACGCCGGACCTGATGGGTCGTATTGGTCGTCTGGGACGCATCTTAGGGCGGCGAGGTCTTATGCCCAACCCGCGAACCGGCACTGTTGTTCAGTCCGACGACATACCTCGCGCGATTTCCGACGCCAAAAAGGGACGAGTCGAGTTCCGACTGGACAGGACCGGGCTAATACATGTTCCTATCGGGAAGGCCAGTTTCGAGGGCGATATGTTGATGGATAACCTGACAATGTTGGTTGACAACATCGTCCGAGCGAGGCCGGGGGGCGTCAAAGGACAGTTCATCCGGTCAGCATATCTTACCGCGACGATGGGTCCCAGCATATCAATGGATGTTGATCGCCTATCGGCCCTTCGTGTAGAATAAGCGACATCGCCAGAGACAGCGGGTTTCCCCGATATTCAGGGAATTAAAACTTCAGCCTGCCTAGGCCGCAATCCGAAACTTCGTTTCGGGCATCAAGATGCAAACATTGCCCCGTGTCTCCGGCACGGGGTTTTCATTTTAAGGGGAAAGTGGAGGTAGGAGTGCCTACTAAAGCCAAAGAAGATGCGGTTGAACTGCTGAAGGATAAGTTCCAGCGCAGCTCCATCGTAATTACCACAAACTATTCGGGCCTTCCCGTATCGGAGATGACCGAACTACGGCGCGTGCTGAGGGAAGCGAACGTCGAATACAGGATCATAAAGAACACGCTCGCCTACATAGCAGCGGACCAGGCCGGAAAGCCTGCGATCAAAGAGGTCATCAACGGTCCGACCGGTGTTGCATTCGGATACGAGGATCCACTGGAGCCCGCAAGGGCGCTGTCAGGATTCATTCGAACCAACAGATCGTCCCTTGCCATAATGGGCGGAGAGATGGACGGCAAGTCGCTGACCAGCGACCAGGTGAATCAGTTGGCGACCATGCCAGGACGTGAAGAGCTTATAGCCCAACTGCTCATGCGAATGAATAGTCCGGCGGCCGGATTGGTCAATGTGCTAAATGGCCCAATCGCGGCGCTTGCCCGAGTGCTTCAGGGGCATGTCGACAACATCCAACAGCAAGAAGCGTAAGTGTGTTTCGGTCAAAGAGTTGTTTTTAGCTAATTGGCATTGGCCAGAAGGAGGAAACCTAAATGGCTTTGACAAAGGATGAGATCGTCGAAGGAATCAAGGACATGTCCGTCTTGGAACTCGCGGACCTCGTGAAGGAACTTGAAGACGTGTTTGGTGTGAGCGCCGCCGCTCCGGTTGCCATGGCGACAGTGCAGGGCGTTGCCGGCACCGCCGAGGCCGCGGCAGCCGAGGCCGAGGAGCAGACCGAGTTCGACGTAACCCTCAAGGAGATTGGGCCCAAGAAGATCAACGTCATCAAGGCAGTCCGTGAAGTAACCACACTTGGGCTGAAAGAGGCGAAGGATCTGGTAGAGAGCGCGCCGACGGTAGTCAAGGAAGCGATCTCCAAGGATGAGGCCGATTCGCTCAAGGAGAAGCTCGAGGGCGCTGGCGCGGTTGTAGAGGTCGCATAGCTTCCGAGAATCCGACATTCGCTTTGAATGTATGAAAGCCCGCGCAAACTGCGCGGGCTTCTTCGTTACTTGGTACGGGGTTCTCAGGTCGCAATGTAGGGTATGGTCTGCGGGCCTTCCGGGAGGACACAGAGACGGCTACCGCTTCCGTGTCGCAGCAGCTCCTCACTGACGGCCTTTTCCACATCTTCAATCGGCTCGACGTGAGCGCTGCGTACCTGTTCTTCCGTCAGGTAGGTGGACTTGAGCTTAACGCTGGCCTTTAGCTGAATCTGCGCTTGAATCTGCACCTGCCATTGGTCGTGAACATTGTGGCCTGGCGAATGCACCGTATCCAGAATACCCTGTGGCCCGGAGGATGGTCGAAGCAGTCTGCCATACTCTCCGTGATCAGGGATGCCGTCCAGACACTCGGCGGCTGCGATGATAGCGCCGCCCTGCTTGACCACCTGGGCCGCGGCCGACATTCCCTTGACCGTCTGGTATAGGTTCTGGTCGAGTGGGTAACCGCTGTTCGTCGTGAGCACAACCTCAAATGGATGGTTCACGGGCTGCATCGAGATCGTCTTGGCAAAACGGCACGAGGCACGGTGTACGGCGGTTGGTTCGCCCGCATACACGCTGGTGATGCGGCGTTCTCTGTTGATGGTTACGTCCAGAGCGAAATCCACGCCGGTTAGGGCGGCAATTTCACGGATTGCGTCGTGAATGGGGTTGCCGACCGTAACTCCCCACCGCGCTTCCGGATGCCCTATCATCTCTGCGTTGTGCAGCCTCATTATGGTGTCGAATCCAGCAAGGCCGGGCGCGACCATCTTTGGGCCGCCTGAGAATCCGGCGAAGAAGTGAGGCTCAACGAATCCGACCGTGATTCTCAGGTCCGCGTCCAGCCAGCGCCGATTCAAGAATATGGGAATTCCGTCCTGCGTTACGCCCGCGTTCTTCAAGGTGGAGTCATCGAACGCATTGTGGTTGAGGACGGTATAGCGATCCACTATTTCGTCGCCGAGCATCTGGCGCAGTTCAGAGTCGGTGTTGCCCCGGTGAGTTCCAGTAGCTACCAGAATTACAATGTTCTGGTCCGGAACATGAGATAGGTCGCGCAGAAGAACCGGCAGGACTGTTCTGCTGGGTATCGGTCTAGTAATGTCGCAGACCGAGATGGCGACTGTATGCCCGGGCTGCGCGAGTCTTCGCAGGGGTAAAGCTCCGCCCACAGGGTCGCGGACAGCGGTCCTGATAGCGCCTGTTTGGTCGGGAAGACCGGGCAGGTAGCTTGGCTCGACGACCGTGGTTCTATCGTCAGGCAATTCTACCTCGAGTCCCGTCTTTCCGTATGCGAGCTTAACCTTCACGACACTTTACCTCTCCGCGGGGATAGATTGAGTCGAAATTCAACCCATTTTAGATGGCGAGTTCTGCCGGAATCGTCCAGACCTCGCGCTCGTAGGGCATACCGCGACGGTCTATTCGGAAAGACGAACGTCGCAACGTGCGACGGGGTGACTGGGTCCTTACCCAGCGTTCGGGGCCTTGCAGTTCAGCTTCGACGGTCGAAAGGCCCTCTACGCGGTAGTGCATCGGTATGACGACGCTGGGAGAGAGCAGATTTATCAGATGGTCAATCTGCTCGAACGTTAATAGGTGGCAGGAGTCGTCAACGGTTACCATCAGCACGTCAATGCGACCAAGGCGCTCCAGCGCATCCGGTGGGATGTCGTGACGATTGTCGCCGATGTGGCAGTACCTCACTCCCTCATGTTCGACCACGAAAATTACGTTCTCCATACCGTTGCGGCCGGAAACACCGGAGTGCATGTCGCTAACGCCGGTGATGGTAGTATTGCCAACTTGCCGGGTCCCAGCCCTGTTCAGCAGCGGCGTCCCATCGGGCAGGGCGGAGACCGCATTGTGGTCAAAATGGTCGTGGGTCACCGCAACGAGGTCAACTTCCAGGGGTGGAAATTCCTTGATGAACCACTGGTCGCGCTCTGAGTCGCCGTTGCCGAATGGGTCAATCAGCAGGCTTTCACCAGTTACGTCCTCGAAGAGGAAGGCGCAGTGGCCCAGGTAGCGGACGGACATATCTCAGTCGTCCGTTCTCAGGAGCGTTTCGCAGAGATGAGCGGCGTCCACGAGGTCGGGGATAGTAACGTACTCTCTGACCGTGTGCATCCCGTGGTCCGCCATGCCGACCACGACAGCGCTGATGTCGTTGAGTCGGAAGACATTCCCATCCGTGCCACCGCCCGAAGGCTGCATCGTGGGAGTCATTCCGAGGGATCTCAGCGCGGACTTGACCCTTGCGAGAGCGGGGTCGTCGTCCGAAAGGTTGTAGGCGACGAACTCGGTGTGCAGGTGGCGCTTTATATCGGCCTCGGGGAAAAGGGCTCGCACTTCGCCCAGGGCCTCATCTACCTGGAGCCTTATTCCGTCGAGGCTCTCCAGGTTCCGGCTCCTGAATTCGCCGTGGACGGTCGTGAGTTCAGGAACGGCGTTCCTGACTGTGCCTCCCTCTATGGTGCCGACGTTGAACGTGGTCTCGTCGTCAAGGCGACCCTGCGGAAGCCTGGTGATTATCTCAGCCGCAATGCGTATAGCGGAGATGCCCTTTTCAGGCTCCACGCCCGCGTGGGCGGCGCGTCCGGTGATCTCTATGTCGAAGCCTATGTACTCTGGGCTTGAGGAGGTTATCTGGCTGGGAGGGCCCTCGCCGTCGAAAACGATGGCTTCCTTGCCCTTGATCAGCGAGAAGTCCATGTTTCGCGCGCCGACGAGTCCAATCTCCTCCTCGCGGGTGAACGCGACTTCAATGGACCTGTGGGGCGTTCCGTCTTCGAAGATTGACTCCAGGGCCTCCAGAATTGCCGCTACGCCAGCCTTGCAGTCGCCGCCCAGAATCGTAGTTCCGTCTGAGACGATGCGTTCGCCCTCGACGGACGGCTTCACGCCTCGACCTGGTTCTACCGTGTCCATGTGGGCGGACAGGATGAGCGGATTCTCACCGCCGTCGTTGGCGATGATGTTCCCGTAGTCGTCCCTTACTACGTTGAAACCCATGCCTTCCAGTCTCTCGATCAGGTGCAGCGCGACTTCCTCTTCCTCGCCTGACGGGCTGTCTATCCTGGCGAGGTCGCAGAACGCGCGGACTATTCTATCTCGGCTAATCATCTAGGCGTCTCCGTATGCGGGTCACTATTCGTCGGACGCGAGCGTTCCGGCCTGCGCCCAGTTCTCCTTGGCGACGTCCTCGAAAATGACGAACGTCGCGTCGGCGGGCGCCTTGCCGATTTCGACTACGGCCTCTGTGATCGCCTTGGCGAGTTCTTGCTTCTGCTGATGGGTGCGGCCGGGCCACATTTCGACTCTTACTATGGGCATATCTTCTACTCCTGAGTTTCGATTTGGTTTGAGTGTCTGGATTCTAGCAAGGGTTGGGATAATGGGCAATGACACCGAGCGACAGATGCCGTAAGAGAGCGTCTTTCATATATCCTCGTTTATATCGTTCAGGTTGTTTACAGGCGGATTAACTGGTGACCAACAGGTGTTCCGAACACCTGTTGGTCACCAGAGTTTGTAGCTAAATCGCCAGAAAATTTTTTTCCTGCCGCGCTTGCCGCTCTATCCATACACTGTAGTTTATAGTTTTCGGAGCTCAGTCGTAGGTTGGGGACACTGGGCGTCCAGTCGTTAGTTTGATAATTGCGAGTCATGTGGGTATTGTAGCGCAATTAGCACGGATGTACAAGGACGGTGCACGGGGCCGACGCAGCCTTCAAAGATGTATGGCCGTCTTTAAGTCGGCGCGGGGGTTTGATAGGCTGAGGGTCGAACTTGCTTAGAGGATGTTACGTATGGCGACGATGATTCCTGACGAGATTCCCGACGACGCCCCGGAGTCGGAGAGGGTCATATTTGATATTCTCAGGAATTCGACACATCCGGACGCGAAGTATTGGACCGTGTTCTGCGGAGCGTTTACAGACAACCCCGCCAACCCTGTGAGACCGCGCGAACTCGATTTCGTAATCTTCATGGAAGAGGATTATTGTTCAGTCATATACTTGGAGTCCAAGGGCGGGCATTATGAGATAAGGGACTTTAGTTGGTACAGCGCATCGTCCGGTCAGCTCGTAAGTCCAAGTCCGCCTGAGCAGGCCAGAAGCGGGATGTACGCTTTTCGGAGTCAGTTTGAGAACACGTACTTCGGTGAGGATTCGCTTATTTCGCTGGGTTGCGCGGTGGTGTTTACGGACTGGGACGTCGCTTTCAGAGAGCGTCCCAGGGAGCTTGCGGAGTTGATAACCAAGCGCGACGCGCGGGATGAGGCAAGGCTTATAGAAAGACTCTCTGAGTACGCGGACAATATGCGCGGCGAAGAAGTAAGAGCCAGATTCCGCAACAACCAAGCGTATTTTGATACGCTCGATTCTATGGAGAGGCTACGATATGATTTCATCGGGGCGTATATGCCGTTTGAGGAGCAGGAGGAAGATACTGTGAGGATAACTAGCGCGGATATCGAGACTCTCCGACAGAGACGGATAAGCCTGACAGGGGAACAAGCGCTCAGCTTGGGCATGGTGGAGCTAAATGACCGCAATGTTATTGACGGCGCGGCTGGCACGGGAAAAACGGTTCTGGCGATGGAGCTGGCGAAGCGACGCTATGAGGCGGGGGAGAGCGTGGCGCTGCTGTGCAGCAACTCGAATCTGAGCGCGCGTTTCGAGATGTGGGTGGAGACGCTTCCGAAAGAAGGAGATGGAAGGATAGTGGTCGGCACTCCGGCGACATTGCCTTTGAAGGTTCTGAGTGGGGAGGCGAGGCCCAGACACCAGCGTCGGCTGGACGAATCGCTCGATCTTGAAGGAAGGCTGAGGCGCGGCTTTCTGAGCGGCGAGTGGGAGGGTTTCGTAGAGGAAACGGTCGCGGACCTTGAAGATGTGGAATTGTTCGACTATCTTGTGGTTGACGAGGCGCAGAACCTGTGCGACGAAGTTTTTCTCAGGCTCCAGGACGCGCTGCTGAAAGGCGGGATCATCACAGGACGCTGGGCGATGTTTGGCGATTTCGTCAACCAGAGTCTAATCAGGGACAGTGTTGAAGGGGATGGGAAAGAGGCGCTGAGGGAGTGGGTTAGGACGCGCGTCAATGGACTTTTCGATACCAATTGGTCGAATAGCTTTCTGGAAATCAACTGCCGCAATACGCAGGAGATAGCGGATGAGGTGGCGAAACTGGTCAGGATCGAATCGCCTCCGAGAAGGGGAGTTCACGGCCCATTGGTTCAGACAAGGTATTTCGGGTCACAGGAAGAGTTGGAAGAGACGCTGGACGGGCTGACGCGGGACTGGCACGAGATAGGATACCAGTCTCGACAGATGATAGTTCTATCCAGCGGCGGCGCGGCAGGGCTAGACGCTTCGCGCTCCTACGGTGGATGGGAATTGCAGAACATACGGGACGCTGAGTTGGCGACTCCGCAGGAGCTGGAGGAGGTGATGTGGGTCAGCGGCGACACCTCTCCGCGAACGCTCAGGTACAGCGAGGTTTACGACTTCCAAGGGCTGGAGAGCGACCTTGCCATACTGATTCTGCCGGTGACCGAGGACCAGGTGGTTCTCGCCGGGGGAGTCACCCTGCCCCATGAAGACCACCTGAACAGAGTGCTGTACACCGGCATGAGCCGAGCGACGACGATGCTGATAATCGTGGCGCACGAGAGTTACAAGGGAATCTTGGAGAATCGCAGGTCGCTGTATGAGGCGGTCCACGCTGGGGCGGATTGAAGTCTCAGAGAGATTGACGGGGAAGCCATCTCACGGTCTTCAGATTTTCTTGGTGCTGCCTTATCTTGTCGGTATCTTCGAAGCCTTTGCGTTCAGCGAGCGTGAAGCAGTCCCTTGCGCTGAGTGTGTCGTTCTGGTAGAGCGACTTGATGCCGAGGTAGTAGAAGTCATCCGCGCTTTCGGGTGGTGAGGCTATAATGGCGCTTATCACCGCAATGGCATATTGGACTCCACCGCTACCTCCCTGAGCGAATCTACTATCCACGAAGTCAGTTGCATAGTTCGGACAGAGTCTGACTGCGCTATCGTAATTTTCCAAAGCCCTTTGTGCATCACCGAATGAAAGGTATGAGTCTCCTCTGTTCAAATAGATCCCCGCATGATCTGATCTGAGTTCGATGGCTCTGTCATAATCTGCGATAGCCTGACCATAGTCCCCATTACTGTGATGTACAACCCCTCTGGCTACATAGGCATTAACGAGGTTTGAGTCCAGTTTGATGGCTTTGCTATGTTCCATAATGGCTCGGCTGTAGTCGCCCTTAAAGTAGTAGACGCTCCCTCTATTGTAGTATGCTTCTGCATCGTTAGGTTCAAGCACCACGGCCTTGTCAAAATCCTTGATAGCTTGGTCGTATTCTCCGATATCCTGATAGGCATTCCCTCGGTTTAGGTAAGTATCGGCATCATTGGGGTTAAGTGCCAAAGCTCTATTGTAGTCTGTAATGGCACGGTCGTAGTCCCCTTTGCCTGCGTAGGCGAGTCCTCTGTTGATATAGGCATTGAGGAAATCCTGCTGCATTTCTATGGTTTTGTCGTAATCTCCAATGGCACGGTCATAGTCCCCATTGTCATAAAAAGAGTTTCCTCTTTGATAGTAGGTCAGTGTGTTATTTGGATCTAGAGTCAAAGCGATGTTAAAGTTCGCAATAGCTTGATCATACTCTCCCTTACCAGAGTAGGCCTCCCCTCTGTGGGAGTAGGCTTCGGCAAAGTTCGGATTGATCCCTATAGAAGCACTGAAGTCTGAGATGGCTTGATCGTGCTTGCCTTGCTGGTAATAGTAGATCATTCCTCTGTTGAAATAGGAGGTAGCATTGCTAGGATCGAGGTGGATGGCTTTGCCGAATTCCCGGATGGCTCTATCGTAATCACCTTTTCCTACGTAGCGCATTCCTCTTACGTGATGGCGTTCAGCTTGCATCATCCTGTGCGAGGGAGGGTTTCCATCGGGGGCGTTCATTTGTGATTGCCTCTCTGCTCCGGGGCTAGTCGTCCAATGTGCGGCGCTGGGTATCGGCTAGCTTCCGCGCAGGCGTCGGAGTTCGGCTTCCAGTTCGGCCACTCGCGCTTCGGCGGCTTCGGCGCGGGCGATGGACTCGGAGTTGTTCTCCAGCCAGCGGCCCGATGTGGGATCGTAGAAGCGCAGGCGGTCTTCCTCCCAGCGCAGGTCCAGATTCAGAAGCGGACTGTGGGCGCGGGGCAGGCCGTCCGGGTCGGCCATCATCTCGAAACGGCGGTACTCGCCCTCTTCAAGATATTCGCCGACCAGCGGTTCGCCGTAGTGGTCGCCGCCCGTCGGGTCATAGCGCCAGTACTCAAGCGCGCCCAGACGCGCGTACAGGTCGCGCTTGGGTCCCAGATCGTTGTCCGCCGTGCTTGGCGAGCCAATCTCCAGAACGAAGTCCGGGAACTTGCCAGCCTCCCACACCCGATACGTCCTGTGCAGCTCCAGCAGCGCCGGTCTGCCAATTCCGAATACGACATAGCAGTCGGGGGCCACGCTCAGACTCGGATTTCCCTCTACGTAGTAGATGATGGTGTTGCCACTCACCAGTACATCCAAACTTTCAAGGAACGCTTTGAGAGTGGCCAGAATTTCTATGAAATAGGGTTCTTGTTCCAGGCTGTCAGGCAATGGCAGACCGTCCGTTTCGGGATAGAAGATATCGTCTTTGGAATGTGTCGGGATGGGGAGTTTCGTAGTCATAGCGTTCGCTCCTGCGGATATTCTATCGAAAACGCGCTAGGGCGCAAAGCGGCGGGTAGAGCGGTAATACGGATTCGCTGGTGTGGCGACCAGTGGATTCCCGCTTTCGCGGGAATGACGGATATTGACGCTCTAAATTCTTTTCAGGGCGGCGTTCTATCGAGCGAGCAGCGGTTTCACCCTGTCGAGTATCTCTACGCCCACGTCGTACTTGGACATGAGGGGGAGGCGTTCGATTGCGCCTTCGCGGTCGAGGATTATGACGCGGTTGTCGTCAACGGCGAAGCCCGCGTCCTCGGCGGTGATGTCGTTGGCGACTATCATGTGCAGTCCCTTGGACTGAATCTTGGCGCGCGCGTTCTCTATGAGGTCTTCGCTCTCGGCGGCGAAGCCGACTTTCACCAGCCTGTCGGCGTGTATTCCGGCAATGAGGTCGGGGTTCTTTACGAGGTCTATCGTCCAGCTGTCGGCGCCGGTCTTCTTGACTTTCTGGTCGGCTATCTCGGCTACGCGCCAGTCGGCGACGGCGGCGGCCATGATGATCGCGTCGGCGTCGCCACATTCGCTGTCGAGCGCGTGCCCCATCTCCAGGGCGGAGTTTACCTTTGCCACCTTTACGCCCGTGGGATCGGGAAGGGCGGTGGGAGCGGATACGATGACTGCCTCCGCTCCTCTGTCCCTGGCAGCTTCGGCGATGGCGTAGCCCATCTTGCCGGATGAGTGGTTCGCTATAACGCGAACCGGGTCTATTGCCTCTCGCGTGCCGCCGGCGCTGACCACTATCTTGCGGCCCGCGAGGTCGCCGTTGCGTCCGAGCAGGATTCTGATGTGTTCCACCAGTTCGGTTGGTTCGACGAGCCTGCCCTTTCCCATCAGCCCTGAAGCCATTCTGCCCTCGGCGGGTCCTGCGAGGTAAATGCCACGCTCTCGGAGCAGTTCAACGTTTGCCTGCGTCGCGGGACTGTCGAACATGTTGGCGTCCATCGCCGGGGCTACCAGAACAGGCGCGCGCGTGGCGAGAATCGTCGCGGATACGGGATCGTCGGCTCTGCCGTGGGCGACCTTGGCAAGGCTGTTTGCGGTAGCGGGAACGACGGCGACGAGGTCGGCGCGCTCAGCGGCGGCGACGTGATTGATGCTCAACTCGGATTGGGGGTCGAACATACTTGTGACGACCGGCCGGTGTGTAATCGCTGCGAAAGTGAGCGGGGTAAGAAACTTTAGAGCCGAGGACGTCATAAGGACATCCACGTCGGCATCTAGCTGCACGAGCTTGCTCGCCAGGTCAACCGCCTTGTAGCAGGCTATGGAGCCGGTGACGCCAAGCGCGATGTTCTTGCCTTGGAGTGAGTAGGTCATTTTAACCGTGCTCCGTTGTTCAGTTCGTAAACGATTCGCAAGCCGGTGAGCGTCAGGTTGGGGTCAATTGCGTCGAAGACGCCCGACTCGTCGGCGACGACGTCGGCGAGTCCACCGGTTGCTATCACGCTTGAGCGCTCGCCAAGCTCTTTCTTGAAGCGTTGCACCATGCCTTTTACAAGTTCGGAGTAGCCGAACACCAGACCGGCCTGGAGCGCGTGGACCGTGTTTCTGCCGATAGCAGACGGAGGCGGGGCGAGTTCAACCCGCCGGAGCATGGCCGTCGTGTGGAAAAGGGAGTCTGCGGCGATTGATATTCCAGGCGCGATTGCGCCTCCAAGGTAGTCTCCGGACTCCGACACCGCGTCGAACACGGTGGCGGTTCCTACGTCAACGACGATGACCGGCCCGCCGTACATGCTGAAGGCGGCGGCGGCGTCAACGATTCGGTCTGCGCCGACATCGCGCGGCGGGTCGTATCGGACGCTGATTCCCGTCCGGGTGCCCGATCCGACCTCGAGAGGTTCGACATCGAAGTATGCCCTTGCCAGCTGAGTGAAACTGGGTGTGAGCGGCGGAACCACGCTGCAGATTGCGACGGAATCAATATCCGATAGAGACAGGCCACGGAGCGGCAGAAGCTGGTTTACCGACAGGGCGTACTCGTCTGGCATCTTGCGAGTGTCGGTGGACAGCCGGAAGGTGGCGCGCAGGTCGTCGCCATCGAAGACTCCGACGGTCACGTTCGTGTTTCCTATGTCAATGGCGAGAAGCATGAGAAAGATCAAAGCCTAGCCGGTTCCCTGTCCGATATTCGGCATTTGTTACGTGGATTTTAGAATGGGGGGGCAAAGCCGGCTTTGCCTTCCTCCAGCGGTGGTAGATTGTTTTGTTTCAACTTGCGGTCAAGTGTCTCAAAGAACTCCCGATAGCGCGCCATATACTCACCGACGAAATCATCAGGTCCGCAACCTAACTTTTCTGCCATCAGGTGATATGCCTTGTCCCGCGTGCCTGCAAGAAACTTTCCCTGTCGGAAGTGAAAGGGCTGGGCGATAAATTTCTTTACGCTAGTGGAAATCAGGTCGTCTGCAAAGCCCTGGTTGTTCTTCACCAACAATAGCGGCGTCATGGTTATGCAGGTCTCGATACCGGCGCGTTGCACTTCCTCGATAGCTCGCAACCGCGCCGGGTTGGAAGGGCAGAATGGCTCGAACACGCGACGGATGTCCTCGTCGTCAGTGGTAATTGTCACATTGACCTGCACCCTGCCCCCATTCCGTTCGATTTGTTGAAACAGATCGCAGTCCCGCGTAACTAGTGGACTGCGAGTTTGAACGACCAGCTTAGGCTTGTGACGCTCTGCCATGACTTGCAGTAGGCGACGGGTTAGCTCAAGCTCTCGCTCAATGGGTTGATATGCATCGGTGACGCTACTCATGTAGATCAGTTTTCCGTCCAGACTTCGCCTGAGATTTTGCATCTTCTCTATGGCGTTCTGCTTTACGTTGACCCAATAGCCCCAGTTGTCTCGCTTTTCGGTGTCGCGACTGAAGAAAGCCGCATAGCAGTAGGAGCACCCAAAGGAGCATCCGCTGTACGGATTCAGGGTATAGTCGTAAGCGTCCATGAATCCTGTGGGTTTGGCTATCACTTGGCTGGTGGGAGTATAGGAAACCGTGACGTCTTTGCCAATGTGGTTTGGCCCGAAGACATCGGTTGATATTTCACCTGTGTCTAGCATAGCTATCTGGCCCTGAGTTGACATATCAGAGACTCCCCTTATCTAGTGCGCTCTTGAGGGACTTGCATACTCTCGGTCCTCAGAAGCACGGCATCATGTGGGAATATGTAGCGTCTATAGTATCCGCGACGCGAATACCTAGGCGCAAATCCGAAATCAGTCGCGCATTTGGAGAAGAATGCGTGTCTGCCATAAATCTGATTATCAGTAGGGACATTCTCTCTAACGCTGCTTAGCCACCCTCCGACTTCATTGACTGCACGTTCCAGAGAATTCATCTTATTTCTGTTGACCGTAAACAAACCATGGTCGGGAACTGCGAGGCTAACGGCGGATGCGATGCTATTGAGGCTATACTGAAAGACTCTAGAACTCTCAATGGATGTCACGTCGTAGGGAAAACTCAAGTGAAACCCGGAGACTATACACAATGTCGTATCGGGTAGACTTGGCAATTTGTCTGGCGTTTGTTCGAGAGTGCGAATCAAGCCTGTTTTCCCTATGATGTCATATTTATTATTTCGAATCTTAGAAAACGGCTTCCAGAACGACTCACCACATATTCTCATCGCGCCAGAGGGTTCAATCGAATCGAAATACAAGACGGGTTTTTGATTGAAATCGGACAACGCGAGCGATAGTCCGACTAAACCTGCGCCTGTCCCACTTCCCACGTCGCAGACATATAATACCATTTAAGTCTGACTATGCCGTGAATCTCTGAGGCAAACTCCTACCGTCATTCCCGCGAAAGCGGGAATCCATCGCGCCCGGTTGAACAGAACATGGTGACTTCATTCTGAATTGGTATAAAGCGTCGGGCAACCTATTCATGCCATTGAGGAGTCCACTGAAAGCCCAATAAGCCAAGGCGCAATGGCTGAGATGGTATTCAACCATATAGGCAGCGGCTATATAGTCGTCATCATAATTGGGGTAGGTATTTCCCCTGATCCCGTCATAAAGATCACCCACTGATTCAGAAGCCCAGATGCGATGTTCGCTATCATTTGGATCATGCTCAATGTCGGATAGGAATTGTCCCAACCCTTGGATGGCGGCGTCATTCAGATCGTTCCACTTATCGTCTCCTATTATCGTAGGGTCAACAAATCTGGCCATATTCGAACGCATTCCTTTTGGTAGGCGCGGTTTTAGCACATGAACTCTGAAAGCCGCGGCCTACCTGAAAGCGGGTATGACTTCCTCGCAGAGCAGCCTGAGAGAGGAGGCTATCTTGTCGGGCGGCAGTTCCTCGCCCGCGTTCAATTCGGCCACTATGCCGGTCAGACTGAGTGCGTCGCGCATTCTCGTCAACTGCTCGATGACCATGTCGGGCGTGCCGACGGCGACCTTCTCCTCCCGCACGAAGTCCCAGGTGATTTCGGCCAACTGCTCGCTTCGCTCGACACGATCTTCCCGGGGATCCGTTCCGGCGCGGGTCGCGGAGGCGGCGAGTTGGGTTCCAAGTCTGCGGAACTGCTTCATGAAGCTGTTCTCGGGCAGAGACACGGCTTCCTTCTCGTTCTCCCCCACATGAACCGGAACGCGCAGTGATATGTCTATTTCGCCCTCGTGACCGGCTTCTTCCCAGGCCTCCTTGTACAGCGCCACCTGTTCGGCGACCTGCGACATTCCTAGTCCGCGAACTCCGACGAAGATGGGATAGCCCAGTTTGCCGAGTACGGGGAATGTATCGGTGGTCGTGGCGGCTACTCTGAATGGAGGATGAGGCTGCTGGAATGGCTTCGGAGTAAGGCATACATCGTCGTATGAGTAGAATTCGCCTTCATAGCTGAATCTCTCGGAAGTCCACGAGGTCTTGATTATGTCCAGGTACTCGTAGAAGCGCTGGCGGCTTTCGCCGTATGCCATGCCGTAGCCTTCGTAGGAGCCCGGAAATCCGCTGCGTCCGACTCCGTACTCGAATCGTCCGTGGCTGAGCTGGTCCAGAGTCGCGGCTTCCTCTGCCATGCGAATGGGATTGCCAAGGGGTATTACATGCACGGCGGTGCCTATCTTTATCGTGTTGGTCCGACCGGCGATGGCAGCCCCTATAACCAGTGGCGCGGACAGTACGGACCTCTGAGGGTTGAAGTGGGATTCGGCAAGCCATACGCCATCGAGTCCGAGCGATTCGGCTTCCCTTATGTGCTCCATACCCTCTTCGAACGCTGCGGTCTGAGAGCCGCCGGGTCGAGTGTGAAATTCCATGAATGAGCCGAACTGCATAACTCCCTCCAAGGATATGATGCCTGAAACTTGATTGCTTCAATCTACGCTTTCCAAACTAGACGGTCAAGTTTGGGATCCCAAGAGATGCTGTACCAATTTGGTCAGTGGATTGAATCAAGACATGCGCCACCCTGCCCCTGGATGCCCGCCTTCGCGGGCATTACGGTGGGGTGACCGACTAAGTTGGTACAGGTTCGGCGTCATTAGCGAATTTGAAGGGCAAGATTACGCCATGTTATAATCAACTGTGTAATCAATAACTCACCAGCGAGGAATCGGTAACTTTGTACAAGACAGATTCGGCTACCGGATGCTCCTGTAAGACCCTCCAGCGCAGGTAGGGTATTCGGAGACCGACAGTAGCCTTCAGGCCGAAGCCGCAATGGGCACAGGCCGCTCAGGAACAGGCTCCATGCCAGCGCCTAGCGTTCGGCGACGGGGCTTTTTTCGTTACAGGCATAAGGCTTTGCCGGCCGGGTCTCAATCAGAGAACAGAAGAACCAATTGGAGGAATCAATGGTCGCAGCTACACAAGTCAGGCCGCTAACGCCTTACCAGGTGAGGAGATACAGCCGCCACATAATCATGCCGCAGGTGGGGAGCGCGGGACAGCGCAAGCTGATTGACGCGAAGGTACTAATAGTTGGAGCGGGCGGGCTCGGTTCGCCGATATCCATCTATCTGACACTCGCGGGCGTAGGCACTATCGGGATCGTTGACTTCGACACCGTGGACGTCACCAACCTCCAGAGGCAGGTGCTCCACTACGACAGTGACATTGACAAGCCGAAGGTCCAGTCCGCCGTCGAGACCCTGAACGCCTACAATCCTGAGACCAACGTCATCATCCACGAGACCCCGATCATGTCGGACAATGCGATGGAGATAATGCAGGACTACGACATTGTGATCAACGGCGCGGACAATTTCCCCACCAGATACCTGGTGAACGACGCGGCGTATCTCTCCGGCAAGCCGCTGGTGGACGGCAGCATTCTGCTGTTCGACGGGCAGGCAACGGTGTTCATTCCCGGAAAGGGATGCTATCGCTGCCTATTTCCCACTCCTCCGCCTCCGGGCGAAGTGCCAAGCTGCGCCGAGGCCGGCGTGCTCGGGATGCTGCCAGGAATGGTCGGCACCATCCAGGCCACCGAGACCGTCAAGCTGATTCTCGGCGTCGGCGAATCGCTGTCCGGGCGGTTGCTGCTGATAGACGCGCTGGAGATGGACTTCAGGGCAGTCAAGATGCGGCGCAATCCCGACTGCCCGCTCTGTGGGGACAACCCGACCGTAACTGAGCTAATTGATTACGTCGCCTTCTGCGGCGGCGCGCCGCTGACCGGATAAGCAAGCAACTGAAACGTGAGAAGAGTCTCCAGAACGGAGGATGAGAAATGGCAAGCGTCGCACACCCTGAATCAATCGTGACGACCGAGTGGGTTGCCGAAAACCTGGGCGACCCGAATGTAAGGCTGGTAGAAGTTGACGTTGATACCGAAGCCTACGACCAGGGCCACATAGCGGGCGCGGTCGGATGGAATTGGACATCGCAGCTCAACGACGAACTCACGCGAGATATTCTGTCCTCGGAACAGATGGGCCAACTGCTGGGCGAGTCGGGCATTGGTCCGGACACCACCGTCGTGCTGTACGGAGACAACAACAACTGGTTTGCTACCTACGCATTCTGGCAGATGAGAATGTATGGCCACTCCGACCTGAAAATCATGGACGGCGGCAGGCAGAAGTGGGTTGACGAAGGCAGGGAACTAACCACCGATGCGACCTTCGTTGGGACCGTCTCATACGATGCGCCCGCCCCCGATCTTTCGATCAGGGCGACCAGAGACTATGTTCTCAGTGTCGCTTCCACCAGCAACAACACCGGCTTGGTGGACGTGCGAGCGCCGGACGAGTACAACGGGACGCTACTAGCGCCCGCCAATCTGCCTCAGGAAGGCTCCCAGCGCGGTGGTCACATCCCCGGCGCGGCGAACATCCCGTGGGCGACGGCGGTAGCGGAGGATGGCACTTTCAAGTCGGTCGAAGAGCTCCAGGGGATATACGGCGGGGCCGGAATCACCGGCGACGGCGAAACCATAGCCTACTGCCGGATTGGTGAGAGAAGCTCCCACACCTGGTTCGTTCTGTCCCAGATCCTCGGCTACGAAAAGGTGCGCAACTACGACGGCTCATGGACGGAGTACGGCTCCATAGTCGGCGCGCCAATCGAGAGATAGACTTGATTCTTTAGAATCGTCTTAAAAATAGACCCCGCCGAGCCAACTGGCCACGGCGGGGTCGAATTTTTTCCTAACCAAACTTCACACCAGGTTGTGGCGGTCAACTTTCTCACCGGCAAGGAAGATATCCGCTATCTGCCTGAGATCGGGAAGATCCTCCAATGGATTGCCGTTGACCACCAGCACGTCAGCCTGCTTGCTCGGCTCCAGCGTTCCGACCTGGTCGGCGACCCAGCAGGAGCGGGCCGCGTCCCGGGTGGCGGACACGATGGCCTCCATGTTGGACATTCCCGCCATCGCGTGGGCTTCGATCTCGGTCTGGAAGTCTCCCATTTGGTAGTTACCCCACGCCGAATCGGATCCGGCGGACATTACGACTCCGGCGTCCCGCATCCGCGCGAACTGGTCCATTCTCACGTCGGACGCGGCGCGAACTGTGTCGAGTTCAGCCTGCTGATCGGGGGTCAGGTCGCCCATGTCTTCGAGTTGGCGGATACGCGCCACCGATGCGCCGATTGTGGGGTTGACGAAAACTCCCCTCTCGGCGATTCGCTCGGCGATATCCGGTCTGTACGTGTCGGAGCCGTCCGGGTCCTTGTGTACTCCATGGATGATCGTATCTATACCGGCGTCGAGCACGTTTACCATACCCTGCGAGGATGCGCAGTGAGCGGCGGCGTGCCTGCCGAATTTGTGCGCCTCTTCGCAAATCGCGCTCAGTTCGTCCACATCGAATGATGGCCTCAGCGGGTGACTCGTGCGAGTGCTGCCCCCAGTCGCCGTGATCTTGATGAAGTCCGCGCCTTCTTTGATTAGCTGACGCACCGCTGCGCGGCATTCGTCCTGTCCGGTAGCCTGAATGCCGAAGTAGCTGAGATGTCCGCCGATTATAGCTACGGGCCTGCCCGCCAGCACGAGGCGCGGAGAGGGCAGAATGCCCATTTCCACCGCCTGCCTCAGCGCGAACGTGGTGCGGTTCTTCGCTCCGCAGTCGCGCACTGTAGTTACGCCTGAGTACAGATGCCTGCGGACGTTCTGGGCGGCCTGGACCGTTAGCACTTCGTCAGGCAAAGTGACCAGTTCGTCGCCCGCGCGTCCGTCGCCGATCCCGATGAGATGAACATGGGAGTCAACCAGTCCGGGCATGATAGTCGCGTCCCCGTAGTCGAACTCCTGAACGGGCGCGCCCTCCGGCGCCTGAACTGTCTCGGCTGTGCCAATCTGCCTGATTGTATCGCCTTCGAGAAGTATGGCGGCCTGCTCTGCCGCAGGGCCCCCGTTGCCGTCTATCAGGCGCGCGGCCTTGAGTATAGTGTACTCGTGACTGTCTGGCATGGCTGTTTCTCCTTGTAACTTGGCATTGAACACATCCAAATCAGGCATTTAGACGCCTTCCCACAGCTTCTATACTCTTTTCGGATTGCTTTCTGCCATCCAACAGTCTTTCCTTAGCTATCTCAAGATCATCTATGACGATCTGCCTGTCTACTTCTATTCTACGTTCACATAGCGCGTTCATTACCAATCGCTCAACTTGATTAGACACAGACTCGGGTTCTGTACCTAGACTCTGACCAGCTACACTAAAGTGTAATTGTGAGATCAACTCAGACCTAATAAAGAGGTCACTGGTCTCTAACGCTTCCAAGTAGAAGTCCAAGTATATTTGGGTGGCCTCCTCCATCCTACCCATAAGCATGAGGTCCACCGGATCGGGTTTTCTACTTTTCATGTCACACCTCTTCCAGTGCTAAGCTTGTGAGTTCCACATCTGTAGGTCCGGCGACTTGGATCATTATCAAGACTACATAGTACAGGCTAGTACTAGGACCCAGTAGCTTGGTGTGCGGTAGTGTCCTGAGTAGCTTAATCATATCCGTAATTAGCTGACTGCGTACACTCCTTGAACTGCTTGTTGATTTTACTTCTACAAGCGCCCACCGACCACTATTACTGTCACGGAATACCATATCGGGCGATACTCGCTGCGGACGAGTAATCAGGTCCCAGTTGTAGTGGTCTTCGCAGAACCAGCCTGCCAGAGCCTCCGCAGAGCCAGCCATGGCCGCGGTGTTCAGTAAAGGATAGCGACCGCTGGGATAGAATAAACCACTGGGTTGAATCGGTCCGCGGCCAACCACGGCGCGCCGTTGAAAGAATAGAACAACATCATTCCACGGTTCTTCTGTTATAAACTCTGTGTACTTATCGACATACCGCTGGAAACCGGGATGCGTCGTTAGATCAGCTTTCCATGTCCACATTTTAGGACTGTGAAACCATGACGGAACGTAGCGTTCCCGAAGTCTTGGAGTGGTATATCTGTCTCTGGTCAACCCAATTTCCTGGGCTGTAACCGCATGGCGATATTCGGTTACTGATACATCTATAATCAAACGCACTACTCCCGCAAGATTATATCGTCGCAGGCATTTGCCGAACGGCGGTCCTGGAATTTTCGGAGCCGCGTTCCAGCTTCTGACCGGCGAAGTAAACGTCCTCCACGTTCCACAGGTCGTTGATTTCCTGGGCAGGGTTGCCTTTCACGACCAGGACGTCCGCCTCTTTGCCGGGTTCGAGCGTTCCAACCCTGTCATCCATGTTCAGCGCGGCGGCGGCCCAACTCGTTACCGAAAGGACTCCCTGCATAGGCGTGTAGCCGGCGTGGACGAGCAACTCTGTCTCATAGACGGTGTTGCCCAGCTTGTAATCGCCCCATGACGAATCGGAGCCGGTGATTACCCTCAGCCCCATCTCTATCATGCGCCGCGTGTGGTCTAAGCCGACTTCCATCCTGGCGCGCGAGTCTTCTATCTGCGCCTCTTCATCGGGCGTTACCCCTTCGCTGTCGCGCTTATGCGTCAGCTTCCACGCCGACGACCGCGCGACGTGCAGCGTCGGGTTGACATACGCGCCCTGTTCCCCGATGCGCTCCGCTATGTCTTCGCGGAAGTTGTCCGAGCCGTCCGGCTCGCGGTAGTTGCAGTGTATTATCATGTCAACGCTGGCCTCGAGCGAGTTGGATATGCCGGCGTTGGACATCGAGTGCGTGGCGGTTAACTTGCCGAATTTGCGCGCCTCGCTGGTGATAGCCTTTAATTCGTCGAGGTTGAAGGAGTGTCGGAACCGGAAAGAGGTGCGCGTGCTGCCCCCGGTAGCGGTTATCTTGATATAGTCCGCGCCCTCTTTGATAAGCTGCCTTGTCAGTGCGCGCGTCTGGTTGGGGCCGGTGACCTCGCCGCCGAAGTAACCCATGTGTCCGCCGATGATCGCTACCGGACGACCGCACAGCGTCATCCGGGGGCCGATTGTGAGGCCCGCGTTGATCGAGTCGCGCAGCCTGAACATGGTCACATTCTTGGGGCCATTCTCGCGGATTGTGGTCACACCGGAATAGAGGCTGGCGCGAGCGTTCCGGGCGGCCTGAACGGTGAGAATCTCATCCGGCAGCAGGGCCAGGTCGTCTCCCATGCGCCCATCGCCGAACCCGTTGTGGTGAGTGTGGCAGTCAACCATGCCCGGCATCACCGTGCAGCCGGGATAGTCGCTGACCTCGACCGACGCCGCCTCGGGGGCGCGAACGTCTTCCGCTCGACCCACCGCGACGATCTTGTCGCCCTCTAGCAGGACAGCGCCTTGTTCGATTGGCGAGCCTCCCCTGGAGTCAATAAGGCGGTCGGCGGTAATCAGGGTGAATTGGGCTTCGGAGGGCATGACATTCTCCACGCAACTTTTCGTATAGCGTAGTTCGTAGTATCCCCGTGAAACGCTAACCTGTCAACCGCAAGCATCAGTGAGCCAAAGTCTTTTCGTTTTCGTCTTGTCGTCAATCTTTCGTTCGCCCTGAGCTTGTCGAAGGGCCGTCCATTCATGGTTCGACAGGCTCACCACGAACGGACTACACAGGTGACACTCGAAAATGAAAAGAACCTACAGGCATCAGTTAGCTTGCCCGACCCGCGCCGCGCGGCTATCATACTATCAACTCAGCCCAGCGGGAAGTACACCATGGTCGCAAGAACCACAGATACAATCCACAGACCGCGCCACACCGACCATCACGAAGACCCGGGTATGTACGGACTGCTCGGAGAACGGGTACCCATCGAAGTGATTCAGCATCCGGTCATAGAATACGTCGCCATGGCTGTCAGGTATATCCTGCGCGGAGCCGGGACGGTATTCCTCGGCTCTAACATCCCTCTTCGTACCAATCGCCTCAACCGGCGGGAACACGAGGCTCCGGACTACTACCTGGCCTGGGACGTGGACGTGTCGGCCATCAGGGGCAAGACGGCCTACAATCTGTGGGAGGTTGGCAAGCCGCCCGAATGGGCGTTGGAGGTTGCGTCGCCCAGCACATACGAGAAAGACCTGTATGAGAAGCCGGACAGATATGCCGAGATAGGCATAGGCGAGTACTGGATGTTCGACCCTACTGGCGGGGAGTTGTACGGACAGACATTGATGGGTTTTGAGTTGGTGGATGGGAGGTACGTGCCGCTGGAAATAGTTCGGAACGAGCATGGCCTGCTGTTCGGATACAGCCGCGAGTTGGGAGTGAGGCTGTGTGTAGTATTGGAGTCTGATAGGGAGATTCTGCAGCAACTTCAGCCGGACCTAGGAGTGCTGTTCGACATGGACTTCAACCCCGCGCTGCTGCTGTTCCAGGAAGTGGAGACCGGCGAGTACATCCTGGACATGGCGGGCCTGAGAGCCGAGCGAGACTTCGAGCGCGAGCGCGCAGAGCGGGCCGAAGAAGCCCTGGCCGAAGAACGCGCCCACAGACGCGAACTGGAAGAGAGGCTGCGCCGCCTTCAGGAATAGAATCCTTGCGATTCCGTTTTTAGACAACACAAGGGCGTGATATGGCTAATCTGAACATAACGGATGTGCCTGACGACCTGCGCCAACGGTTGCAGGAGCAAGCGGACAGACAGGGCTGCACCATACGTGAGTTGGCTCTGGGCGCGATACAACGGGAGCTTGAACGCCTTGAATTGCCTGCTCGATTGCGGGAACTCCCCCTCACCGACACAGGTGAAGTTGACGGCGCAATGATAATCCGACAGGAACGGGCGCTGCGCGACATGGAACTTGGAGCGTCCCCCGAAGAGGCGCTGCGCGACATGGAGCTAAGGCTCTAATGCCCGGTTACGTTCCAGACGCATCGGCCATGGTGGAGTATCTACTGCGAACGCCTGCGGGGTTGACAGTAGCCGATCTAATAGACGACGCCGAGTTAGCCGCTCCTGAGTTGCTCGACCCAGAAATGATGTCGTCTTTGCGCCGGCGTGTTCTGGGTGGAATGCTGGCTGAAGGTCAGGCGTTGCGGATCCTGGACGAACTAGCCGATTTGCCCATCGAACGTGTAGCGCACCGAAGCCTGATACATACGGCATGGCGTCTCTACCGGAATGTCAGCGCGTATGACGCCCTTTACGTGGCTCTGGCTCGTATCCGTGGCTTTGTGCTGCTGACTGCCGACGGACGGTTGGCGCGAGCGTCCGGGTTGGGCATAAGCATACGCTACGTTCAGTTTAGTAGCCCCTAGCTCTGGTACTTTACACGCGCCCTAATTACTCTCCTCCCGCGCAGTGCCCACCCACGACTCCTTCGACACCTCCTCCATGCTGGCCCGCTTCTCTACCGACGACCCGTTCGTTGGCGAAGCGCGAGCCGACGCCGCCAGTGAAATAATCGCCCGGTACACGTCTGGCGACGCCGACACCGCCCGCATCCTCGACTTGCTTCATATCATCGCGCCCGAACTCTCGATAGATGAGCGCAGGAGAGCGGCGGATAAACTGGCGCAAATCTCCGAAGACGGCCAGTGGGACGAGAACGAAACTGCGAGCGGCGTCTTCTACCTAGCCTCACTAATAACCGGCGACGAGCCGAACCCCGGCGAGCGCATCGAAGCAGCCCACGAGATGGCCGCGCTCTACGAGGCCCGCGATCTGGACGACGACCGTGCGCTGGAACTGATGGACACAATCGCCCCCAGCCTCGCCATCAACCAGCGCAGACAGGCCGCCGCCACTCTGGCTGCGCTTGCCGCCGATGACGACTGGGACGACGCCGACAGAATGGCCGCCGCCAGCGAGGTGTTCCGGCTTGTCACTGGCGTCCCGCTCGACGCCGAGCGGCGTATTGCCGCCAGCGTGGACCTCGCCGGCCTCGATGCGAAGGTCTTCGGCGACGACCAGTTCGGCGACACCGAAGTTGACGCCGCCACAAGCGTAATCAAGCTTGCGCTGAGTGGAGATTTGACCGCCGGAAGCCTCCAGAGCATATTGGGATTTGGCAACTGACCGACGAGCCAAAGGCATCCACCATGTCCGGTGTCCCCACACTCCTAACGTCTGACGACAGACCTTTGGAACACATTTCACAGTCCTCCAAGTTCCCCCAGGGTCTTTTTCGTTTTCGTCTCGTCATTTGTATGTTGAAAATCCCCTCTCCCCCTGGGTGAGGGTGAACTACAATTCAGTCATGCCCGCGAAGGGAGACCTTTGCACAACCACCGTCATTCCCGCGAAGGCGGGAATCCAGGGGTTGGGGTAGGCTGTTGTGTGGCAAAACTAGCTGGATGCTACACTAGAATTATGCCGAATGGGATCATGAAAGACCCTCCGAGTTCCCCCATGCCGCTATGATTCATGCCTCGCCTCATGTTACAATATCCCCGTTGCAGAACAAAAGTACCTATACTGTATAAGTTAGAATTTATCAATGACGACAAAACCGGCCGACAAAATTTTTTAACAGGTAAGATCCGACCGATTTCATAGCTAAATCCGCCGATTTCCAGGTCGCTTCCAGCTAATTAGAACACCTGGACACCGCCTGAACCCCACCTGGACTTTACCTGGAGCAATATAAATCAGGATATATGAGCAACGATGAAACTCGCGTAAGAGGCTCTGCCCAGCACGGCGCGAAAATGATAGTATTCCCAGTGGATTGTAAACCCCGGTAGTTCTTGTATCTGAGAGGCAAACGACATGATAGGCGCGGATCTGGTTGCGAGAATCCTGAAGCAAGAAGGCGTGGACTTTATGGGGGTCATCCCCTTCAACTCGCTTGAAGAAGCGGCGGCGAAGGCGGGCATAAGACCGCTGATCTTCCGGCAGGAGCGCGTTGGCGTGAATCTGGCGGACGCATATACACGAGTTACCAACGGTAGGGGCACCGGGGTGTTCGCAATGCAGGCGGGTCCTGGCGCCGAGAACGCGTTCGCGGGCGTCGCGCAGGCTTATGCCGACTCTGTGCCTATCTTGCTGCTTCCGGCGTCCGCGCCCAGAAACCGCGCCGGAGTTCACCCCACGTTCAGCCCCAGCCGTACCTACGAGTCGGTCGTAAAGTGGTCGGGCAGGGTGGGACTCCCTGAGGAGATCCCCAACGCGATGCGAAGGGCATTCAGTCAGTTGCGGTTGGGACGTCCCAGTCCCGTACTGCTGGACCTCCCAAGCGACATTTTGCGGGGCGAACTTCCCGGCGACGACGTGGACTACATGCCTGTGCGACGGCGTCGCTCCGAGGGCGATCCGCAGGACGTGAGGGATGCCGCTAAAGTCTTACTTGGAGCCACGAATCCGGTGATACACGCTGGACAGGGAGTGCTCTATGCCGAGGCATGGGATGAGCTGCGGGAACTCGCCGAGCTCACTCAGACACCGGTGATGACCTCGATGGCCGGCAAGAGCGCCTTCAGAGAGGATCACCCACTGTCGCTTGGAACGCGTTCCAGCACCACGACCGGAATGGTAGTGCACTTCCTGGATCAGGCGGACGTCGTGTTCGGCATCGGCTGCAGTTTCACGCGCATACACTACGGCGCTGACGCTTTCGACAGCAAAGTGCTAGTGCATATCACCAACGACGAAGACGACGTGAATAAGGACTACTCGCCCGACGTGGCGGTGGTCGGCGACGCAAAACTGGTGATGCGACAGTTGATATCCGAAATAAAGACGATTCTCGCCGATGGTGGCAGCGAACGAGTGGATAGAGGCGATGTCGCCGGTGAGATCAAGGCGGTGCGTGAAGAGTGGATGAAGGAGTGGCTGCCCAAGATGCACTCAAACGCCGTGCCGATCAACCCGTATCGAGCGCTCAATGATCTCTCCAAGGCGATAGACCACAAGAACACGATCATGAATCACGACTCCGGCAGCCCGAGAGACCAGATGATCCCGTTCTACAAGACCGTCACCCCGCGAGGCTTCATCGCATGGGGAAAGTCAACGCAATTGGGCTACAGCCTGGGCGCGGCAATGGGCAGCAAGCTCGCCGCTCCGGACAAGCTTTGCGTCAATGTGATCGGGGACTATGGTTTCGGTATGGTTGGAACCGACTTGGAGACGGCGGTGCGAGAGGAAATCCCAATTTTCACGGTCATCCTCAACAACTCATCCATGGGTATATATCGGCCCGAACATTTCGCGACTGCCCACGAACTCTATGGCACCAAGACGACGGGCGGGGACTTCGTGAAGATGGCGGAGGCGTTGGGAGCGTACAGCGAACGGGTAACCCAGCCCGGCGACGTAACTTCCGCCGTCGAGCGGTGCGCAGGCATAGTAGAGTCTGGACGAACTGCGCTGCTGGAAATCGTAACTGACGACGCGGAGAAGGATATGCCCTTCAGAATGTTCTAGGAATGGCTCCACTCACGGTTGATCCAGAACTTGTACAGGCGAGGCTTGGACAAGTAAAATAGGCTTGGCGCCGTTAATCTGTCGCTCCTCCCGTTAGGGTGTACCCACCGCAGAATCACTCGCGTTAATGGGAGGGGGCATTCTTGGCGCCGCGTATTTGCCGCTTGCCCGCAGAGTCAAGCGAGTATAGAAAGCCAACGTAGCTCAGTGGTAGAGCAGCGGTTTCGTAAACCGCAGGTCGGCGGTTCGAATCCGCCCGTTGGCTCCAGTTCTTAGCTACGAATTCGGCCTTTTCCGGTTTTTGGTGAAGGCAGGATCGTAATGACTATGCCAGCTTGAGCTTCATGAAGACTGCCACTTCGCCGACAAGAGTGTCGTCGTTCGTATAGAACGACAGGTCCACGCCTTCGAATTCGAAGCCGATCCTGCGATAGAAATCTATAGCCGGGACGTTCGTATTCTGCGTCTCGCAGACCACAGTTCTGAAGCCCTGCCTCCTGGCGTGTGAGGTGATGCAGTCCATCAGCCGTCTCCCTATGCCTCGTCTCCTGTGAGATTCCGCGACTCTGAACTCCCGAACCATCAGGCTTCCGTTCCAGTCTTCTCTCTCGGCTATCGCCAATCCAACGAGGTCGCCGCCGTCGAATGCTCCAAACGACAGTCCCTGCTCTAGAACCCGGTTGTAGTCCGCCAGTAGTTGCTCTGAGACCGGCCAGCGCTTCTCATAGGGTTCTGCCAGTTCCCGGCGGTGGAACGCAATACTGAACTCGGTCTCAGTCTCCACTCTTTCAACCGAGTACACCTCGTAGGAGACGAAGGAGTTGGCAAGTCGGAGATGCTCGATGGTCAGTTCATTCAGTGTCATTACTTCGATCAAAAAAACATCCCATGGCTCTTCTGCTGAATTTGCACGAGGTGGAGACTCTCCGACGATGCGGGTGTGTTATGCACGGAAGCTAGCGGAGCGGCAGGCTGTCGAGCAACGCATGTTGGATAATGCTGTATTTGTATCTCACTCCGCCCAAGACCATACTGTTTGACGTTGGCGACCTCTTGAGCGATGAAGACTAGGGGCTGTTGACATGCAAGTATATAGTTGATACATTATATCGTCAACTAAAAAGATTAGGCGAGATTACAGCGTTATTATATGATACTGAATATTATTACAGTCACCTGAAATGCTGTGGATCAAAGCCGATGGCGGTACTGGAAAACGGAGGCTATAGGGCCACTGCTCCCAGGAAAGCGACAGCCAAACCCTTGGAGCAGAAGCATGAAGGCTTTATAGGCATCGGCACGTCTTGTTTCGATTCCCATCCCTAATGACTAAAAGGAGTAACTGGAAGGAGAACTTTGGAATAATGTTGATACTAGGTCGCAATATACACTTTGGACGTCTGGGCCAAGCCCTAGCTGTGGGCCTGGTCATGTTCGGTGTGGTTTTCCTCGTTGCCTGCTCAGACGACCAGGACACGCAGGCAATAGAAGAGTCGCAGCCAACTGCTACATCAGCCGTCGCGTCTGCCGACGCCCAGCCAACCCGGGAGGCGCCGCGTCCCACGGCCGTACCTACTGTCGCGGCTGTCGCTACGGCCTCACCCTCCGACACAACAGCTGCCAGAGAGCGCGCCACGCCCTCCGGGCCGCCGATCCAAGTGGTGACAACCGCCAACTTTGTGGCTGACTGGGCTCGAGTAGTCGGTGGAGAAAGGGTAGAGGTCTTCGGCCTGCTGCCACCGGGGGGCGATCCACACACATTCGTGCCGGTAGCACGCGACGTTGCCAGGGTAGCGGATGCGGATGTCGTGTTCACTGTCGGTCTCGGCCTGGAGGCCGATTGGCTGGATGATCTGTTACACAACGCCAGCGCAGATGAGTCCAAGATAGTCACGCTTGGTGACAGTGTTGATCCCATCGAGTTTACCATGGTTGATATGCACGACGATCACGAGGATGAGCACGACGACGACGACCATGGCGAGATGATCTTAGGACGGTTGCTCGTAGGTGATGGAGAGCAGGGGACGGTTTCCGTCATAGACTTAGAGACTGGTGAAGTGGACCAGGGCCGCTTTGACCTGGGCTCGCGGGCCGGTCGGATCTACTCCACCAAGAATGGCCGCTATGCAATAGCCGTTTCCTCGGATGCCAACACGGCCCACCTGTTCGATGGCGGGATATTCATGGAGCCTCATGGAGACCACTTCGACTTGGTCGAGGAGGACATGCGTAAACTTCCCCTGGACTTGAGCGGGGATCGTCCCGTGCATCTGTATGTAAGTGATGAGTGGGCGACGATCTTCTACGACGGATCCGGTGAAGTGGCGCTTCTCAATGAACATGAGCTGGGAGAGCAAGGGGACAGCTATGTTCCTGTACGGATGAACGTGGGTCCTCAACATGGAGCGGCGGTACCTCTGGAAGGCGATCTGTTCGCCACAACCATTAAGCATCCAGACTATCCGGGCAACCCTGACGCTCGGCTTCCCGTTGGAGCGGAGATAAGAGACCTGGACGGCAATGTGCTGCACAGAGCTGAGGGCTGCGACTCGCTACACGGAGATGCAGGCAACGGCCACATGGCCGTATTCGGATGCATCGGGGGCGTCTTGGTCGTAGAAGCTCATGACGGCGAATATTCCCAAGCTTTCATAGCGCCGGATGAGGCTGTTGAGGACTTCCGGCTCACATCCGTTTGGGGCTACCACGGCCTGGATCACTTCTTTGCTCTGGGCTCGGCGGTGGGGCTATACATCGTGGAGCCAGAAGAGGGGAAGATGGAATTAATCATCCCCGCCACAGAAGATCTACGTCCCATACAGGTCCAGCTTGGCCCTGGGGGTGAAACCCTGTTAGTTGTCATGAGCGACGGAGAACTTCGTGTGTATGACGCCCACCATGGGGAGTTGCAGGCGTCCAAGGGTGACTTACTTTCTACGCCAGTGGAGGCAGGATTCTGGGCGCGTCCCCACCTGGCCACAGCGCCAGGCGCAATCTTCATCACAGACTCGGTGGGAGGCAATGTACTGCAGCTAGACGAGCACGAACTGGAAGTAGTCAGGCGCTGGAACGTAGCAGGAGCGCCCACCAAGATTGCTTTCGTTGGAATTATGGGCGGGGCTGAAGGTCACAGCGACCACAGTGACGATGATGGACATGGTGGACATGAGGGGCACGAGGGACACGACCACGGTTCTCTGGATCCCCATTTCTGGTTCGATCCAATTCGGGTGAAGATCGCAGTCAACGAAATCGCCGTCCAGCTTTCGATCCTGGACCCCGATAACGCGGCTACCTACTTTATGAACGCCACAGATTATGGAGAGCAGCTTGATGAACTGCATATCTGGATCCAGGAGCAGGTTGACATCGTACAGCCGGAGCGCAGACTGCTGGTCACATCCCATGACAGCCTCTCCTACCTTGCCAGGGCTTACGGGTTTGAGGTTGTAGGGCTGGTCATACCGTCCCTGGCGACTCATGTGGAACCCTCGGCGGAACACATCGCGGAAGTGGTTGAAGTGGTCCGGGATCACAATGTGCCAGCAGTGTTTGGCGAGACGACCGTCAGTGAAAGGCTGGCGAAAACCGTGGCAAGGGAGACAGGCGCAGAGTTGGTCCAGCTCTACTCGGGCTCGCTTGGAGAAGAGGGCAGTGGCGCCGATACGTACATTGGTATGCTGCGAACAAACGTGGAACGCATAGTTGAGGCATTGAAGTGAACGCTGTTGCAAACTCTCGCGGCGCAAGTATGTCTCTGCAGGATGTGACTGTCGAAATAGATGGGTACATGGCCCTGAGCAACATAACCTTCGATGTGGACGCGGGCACCCTGATGGGCGTGGTAGGACCGAACGGCGCCGGCAAGAGCACTCTGTTCAATGCCATTGCCGGACTGCTCCCTGTTCGTCATGGGAAAGTGACCCTACACCAAGTGGACCGGCGAAGTGGAGCGCTGGCCTATGTGCCTCAGCGTGAGAGCGTCAACTGGCGGTTTCCGATGTCCGTGCTGGACGTTGTGATGATGGGTCGGTGCTGCAAACTGGGATGGTTCCGGCGGCCCGGAAAGAGAGATCGAGAACTCGTCAAGGCGTGCCTCGGCCGCGTCGGCCTGTGGAACCGTCGTTCCTCCCTGATGACGGAGCTTTCGGGAGGGCAGAGGCAGAGGGTATTCGTCGCCAGGGCGCTGGCTCAGGAAGCGAGTGTGCTTCTGTTGGATGAAGCCTTCAGCGGAGTTGACGTCGGCGCCCAGGAAGGACTGGTCGAAGTCCTCCAGACGCTGAGGGACGAGGGGCGCATCGTCCTGATAGCCACCCATGACCTGACCAACCTGTCCAGTCGCTTCGATGAAGTATTGTGTCTGAACCGCCACGTATGCGCCTGCGGCCCTCCCGGACAGGTGCTTACATCACAGGTGATGGAGGATCTGTACGGTGACCACGGTGTGCGCCTCGCTACAGACGGGAGCGGTAGCAGGACGACGTGATAGATTTCTTTGTCGCGCCACTTGAGTACGGATTCATGGTGAGAGCCCTGATTGGCTCAATGCTTGTGGGCGTGATGTGTCCACTGATTGGCGCATACGTCGTCACCAGAAACCTCGCCTTCATTGGGGACGCTCTGGCCCATGCTGTGCTGCCTGGCATGGTGCTTGGGTTCATGTTCGGTATCAACCCTGCCATAGCCGCGGTTCCGACCGGGATCTCAGTTGCCGTGCTGATCAGGACAGTGAGCCGTCGCGCAGGCCTCAGCGCGGATACCTCCATCGGTATCCTCTTTGCGGCCATGTTTGCCCTGGGACTTGTGATGCTGGCAACTACGGAAACCATTAGGGTTGATATGGAAGATCTGCTCCTGGGCCAGATCCTGGCCATTTCGCCGACCGGCATCTATGTATCCCTTGCGATAACGGGAATGGTCATCCTGGGGCTATTCGCGTTTCACCACAGGCTTATGTCCACGAGCTTTGATCCTGTGGGGTCGCAGGTCATCGGCATACGTACCAACTTCGTGGACTATGTGCTCCTGGTCCTGCTCGCCCTCGTCATAGTGGTTGGGATTCAGGCTGCGGGTATTGTTCTTGTCATGGCAATGCTGGTAACCCCTGCTGCCACGGCGTATCTGCTGGTCAGACGTTTTGTTCCGATGATGACGACGGCCGCGGCGCTGGGGACCGCGGCCGCCGTGACGGGCCTCTACGTCTCCTACCACTTCAACTTGCCCGCCGGTCCTGCCATGACCCTGATCGCAAGCGGGATATTCGTACTGGTAGCCTCGTTCAGGCGAAGAACCTCAGACTGAGAATCTTGTTCTCGAAAGCAACTCGTCATCAGCGTCCCGGAAGATTTGATCCGCATACTAATAGGCAATAGGTGGACCCTTCGGCTACCTGCCCTCTCATATCCGAATAGAATGCAGATTCTCTGGGTCACAGCCTCTGAAACTGGCAAGACACTATGCACCCAAATGTCCCATTCTTCCGACCCCTCCATAGCTGAGCACTCCCCTTAAACTCGCCAACCTCCATCCGTTCTTGGACAATCACTCCGGGGAACTGTCCTTTCCAGATAGGATGCAGGAACTGCAGTCCTTGGACAGAAATGTTTTAAAGTGCCGTGAGTATTTGCGCCCGATGTTCTCCCTCCAGAACTCAGCGTCCCGACCAGCAGCATGTTTGACACCTCTCGCGGCCGCTGGTAACATCGCACCAGTTATTTAGGCTAACCCAGCTCGGTGCGCTGGAAAGTCCAGCACGAATAGGGAAAGCGGTGAGAATCCGCTGCGGAGGCGCCACTGTAATCGGGTAGCCGCCCCGCTGTAGCCACTGTCCATTTGGATGGGAAGGCGCGGGACAGGCAACGACCCGAAAGCCAGGAGACCTGCCGGGTAGGGCTGAGTAGCCGCTCTTCGTCTTAGGGAGCACCTCAGTTTTGCGTCGATTCTCCTCGCAAGAGGAGTTAGGTCAGAGACAGTGTGATCCCTGTTACGCGAAAGCGGCAGGGATTTTTCTGTTGCGTACAGCGGATTCCGGAGCGCCGAACCTGCGCCCCAACAGAGACAGTCTGGCTTCGGGCGGACAGGCTCTGAGTCGCCGCCTGGCGCGGCTATGGACATCACCGGGTCTCGTGAACTCTCCCGTCCTTGTCAGGCTTGGCATCGGGCTTGCCTTTCTATTGGTGATAGCCTTGACACTGGCGATAGCCGCCGCCGCGGTCGGCCCGTACACGATTCCGCCATCCCACATCATGGATATCTTGGCCGAGTGGTTGGGTGCCGGCGAGTCCTCCGCATCCGATACCGAGCGCGCCATAGTGGTCACAATCAGACTGCCCCGAATAATCCTGGCTCTGACGGTTGGAGCGGCGCTCGGTGTAGCCGGAGCGGTGATGCAGGGGCTGTTCAGGAACCCGATGGCTGACCCCGGCATAATCGGTGTCTCCACCGGCGGTGCGCTCGGCGCGGTTATCGCAATTGCGACTGGAGCCCAGGCCGTAGTCGCGCTCGCGCTACCCGCGATGTCATTCGCCGGCGCCACCGCGACGCTCGTGCTGGTGTACTTCGTAGCCTCTATAGGCGGACGCTTCTCAATGGCCGCTCTTCTGCTTGCCGGCGTTGCTATCAGCGCCTTCATCGCAGCCATTATTTCCGCGATCATTCTGTTTACCAGCAACCTCCAGGCACAGAGGGAGATGCTGTTCTGGCTGGCCGGGGGCTTGGGTGCGTCAACATGGACCGACGTCCGAATCGCCCTTCCGATAGTCCTATTCGGAGTAGCGACCACGATTGTACTGGCCCGCGATCTCAACCTGCTCATGGTCAGTGAGGAAGAGGCGCGGTCTCTGGGAGTGCGTGTCGGCCTGACGAGGAACACGCTCCTTCTGGCCACCTCGTTGATAACGGGCGCGGCGGTGGCGTTCTCCGGAACCATAGCATTCGTAGGCCTGATCGCGCCTCACACACTCCGACTCATCATAGGCGCCGACCATCGAGCGCTCGTGCCGCTGAGCGCCGTGGGAGGTGGTGTATTCCTGCTGGCCGCCGACACACTCTCAAGGACCGTCATCGATCCGGCAGAGATACCTGTTGGCGTGGTTACCGCCCTGGTAGGAGCCCCTTTCTTCGTACTGCTTCTCGCGCGAAACAAGGCGCGTGCCTCGATGTTGTAGTTACGGACCATAAGACTAAAGGACTGGAAATGAACATGAGACTGAATCATATTCTCATAGTCGTACTGCTCACCGTTGCCGCGAGCGTAGCGTTCATCGGATGTAGCTCGGAGCCGACTCCGACCGAGTCGCCAACCAGCGTACCGACAAGCGCTCCACCTCCAACACCCACTTCAGCGCCCCCGACCGCCACGGCGACCTCCGCCCCAGAGCCGACAGCGACGGCAGAGCCACCTCCGACTGTTGTTCCTACGGCGACGCCTGAACCGATAGCAACGCCCATACCGACGCCGACGGCTATTCCGTATCCGGCCGTTTCAGGCATCGTGGACGTCTCCAACACGAGCTGGCCGAGAGAGATCGAGACATCGGACGGCCTTGTGCGTTTGGAGGAGCCTCCGCAGCGCATACTCGCGTATTCACTTGGACACGACGAGATTCTCCTCGCCCTCGTCGAGAAAGGACGCTTCGCCGCGGTCGGCCCGTTTACAGGCGACCCCGCCTATTCCAACGTGGCAGACCTTGTCGTCGGTATGCCGAGCTACGAGAAGGGCGTGGAAAACGTCTTGGCAGCTAATCCCGATCTCGTTGTCGTGTCCAAGTACACGGACGTGGACATTGTCAGCCTGATCAAGGAGGCGGGCGTTCCCGTCGTCCGTCCTGCCCTTGAGAGCTCCGCTGAGGGCAACATTCCCAACATCCTACTAATGGGCTACATGCTGGGCGTGGAGGACAGAGCGCTCGAACTGGTGGCGGAAATAGAGAAGAGACTGACCCTGGTCAAGGATAGGGTACCGTCTGCTGAAAGTCCTGAGAGACCCGTTGTGATTGCCGTGACGCGCTACTCGGATTCTATCTACGTCGCCGGGGAAGGCACGACCGAAAGCGGCATAATCGAGACTGCCGGCGGCGTGAACGCGGGAGCGAGAGACGGCCTTTCCGGGCACCAGACGGTGAGCGTCGAATCCATCGCTGCGATGGACCCAGAGGTAATCCTGATTACTCAGCCGATAGATTTCGGGGCCGGAGAACTTCGCGACGACCTGCTCGCTCATCCTGCGCTGGCCGACGTACAGGCTGTGGTGGACGGCGCGGTGACGGTGGTTGACTCGCGTCAGTACACAACGCTTTCACACTGGAACTTGCGCGGCATAGAGGAAACCGCGCTCTTGCTGTACCCGGACAAATTTGCCGATGTCGAGTTCAACGACTTCGATCCATTTACGGGAGAGTGAAGCCATGACTGTCGCCGGGGCGGTTAGCATCTCGATTGCCGTGAGGCGGGTGTCCGTGAGCCTGGGTGAGACCCTGGCCCTGGACTATGTGTCCTTCGAGGTGCGTCCCGGCGAACTCGTCGGGCTGATCGGTCCGAACGGCGCCGGCAAGAGTACACTGCTGCGAGTTCTGGCCGGACTTCTCCGGCCCGATTCCGGGGCCGTGTTCCTCGGAGACACGCCGATTGGACGGATGAATGTGGGAGAGCGGGCTCGTCGCGTCGCGTTCATGCCGCAGCGTGATCAGGCGCATCCGTTCACAGCCCTCGAAATGGTGCTCATGGGTAGGTACGCTCACCTGGGCCGCTTCGAACTGGAAGGGCAGCGCGACCGTCGTATTGCGCGTGAGGCGATGGGCAGAACTGAAACATCCATGTTCGAGAATCGACAGTTAGATAGGCTCTCCGGAGGGGAGAGACAGCGTGTCGTTCTCGCCCGTGCCCTGGCCCAGCAGGCCGAAGTTATTCTGCTGGACGAGCCATCCTCAAGCTTGGATCTAAGACGCCGACTCTCCATGATGGAAACTCTGCGAAGTGAAATAGAGGCCCGAGGAGTGGCGGTGGTGGTAGCGCTGCACGATATATCGTTGGCCGGACGATACTGCGACAGACTAGCGCTGCTCTCAGAAGGCAGGATGGTAGTAGAAGGCAGTCCCATCGAGGTACTCACTCCAGAGCATCTGAGATGTGTGTTCGGGGTCGAGGCATCGGTGAGTCTGGATCCACTTACCGGCTGTCCGCAGGTTTGGCTTATCGGTCCCTCTCATTGATCTTAATGGTATGTGGAAGAACCGGATATGTCCTGGATGCAAAGGCCCTCGGCTTTCCGACATCTGACTGCATCCCAGGGCAATCGCATTTTGACAGATATAAGAACGGATTCAATATCATGAGGTCAATTTCATTTATAGGAGAGACCTCATGGACAGTTCTATAACGGCCCTTTTGGTGGAACGATTCGCAGATCTTGAGGATCCGAGAACCGGACGAGCCAAACTGCACGAACTGATAGATGTCGTAGTCATAGCGATCTGCGCGGTCATCTGTGGCGCGGATTCCTGGGTGGACGTGGAGATGTTTGGCAAGTCCAAGAAGAAATGGTTTAGCCGGCTACTCGCTCTTCCAAGCGGAATACCTTCACACGACACATTTGGCAGGGTGTTTGCAAGACTGGACCCTATTCAGTTCGAGAGATGTTTCAAGGAGTGGGTGGAGACGGTGAACGAAGTGGTGGAAGGTCAGGTGGTAGCTATAGACGGCAAGACGGTGCGTGGTTCCCACGACAGAGTGGCGGGCAAGTCGGCGATTCACATGGTGAGCGCATGGGCGTCGGCCAATCGCTTGGTTTTGGGGCAGGTCAAGGTTGATGACCGCTCCAATGAGATAACTGCGATACCTGAACTGCTTGACACACTGGACGTATCTGGATGCACGGTCACCGTTGACGCGATGGGTTGTCAGAAGGAGATAGCCAGCAAGATCATCAATCGCCGAGCCGACTATATCCTGGCTCTGAAACGGAACCAGCCTCAGCTATACGACGATGCAGCTGAGACATTCGACCACTTAAGGAATTCAGAGTTTTCAGACATTGACTATCGCTTCTGCGAGACAGTGGAGAAAAGTCATGGTCGGATAGAGAAGAGACGATGTTGGTCTGTGTCCGATCCGACATATCTCGACTATGTGAACGACCGAGGCGAGTGGTCGAAGCTCAGCAGTCTGGCAATGATTGAATCTGAACGTACTGAGAACGGGCAAACCGCTTCACAGACCCGTTACTACATATCCAGCCTACCCAATGACGCCCGCAAGTTGCTTAGTGGCGTCAGGACCCATTGGGGAATCGAGAACTCAGTCCACTGGGTGTTGGATGTAGCCTTCGGTGAAGACAACAGCAGAGTGCGGGTGGGAAACTCGGCTGAGAACTTCTCAATACTGCGTCGTATGGCGTTGAACATGCTCAAGAGTGAAACCACCTTGAAAGTAGGTGTAGCCGCCAAGCGCAAGAGAGCCGGATGGGATGGAGAATACTTGCTCAAAGTGCTTGCTCAGTAAAGTGCGATTGCCCTGGACTGCATCCTATGAAGTCTTGACACACCCGGGGGCCAATGGTAGATTGGGCTTAGCTTTAGACGCACCTTAATAGCTTTTCAATATCTAACCCGCAGGAACACAGGGAAGGGAGTGAGAATCTCCCACGGACGCGCCACTGTGATTGGGTAGCTATGCGACATTTGCCACTGGTCCGAGGATCGGGAAGGCGTCGCAGACGCGATGACCCCTAAGTCAGGATACCTGTCCCGCGTGTTGGAAGCGGGCTTCTCGCTGATGGGAGCGCTTCCACGCCTGCAGGCGTTCGACACAGCAAGAATAAGCAGGCAGTGATGACTCGATACGCTCCGACAACGAAAAGTCGGGGCGTTTTTATTTTGTCGAAGAGTGAGGTCTCACAGCACCATAACAGGATAGAAGAACAGGCAATTGATCGTATTTCTTACCACGTCGGACACCGACATTCTGACCGTCGAGGGCGCCAGGTCCGAACTTCCCTCTGGGTTGGATGGCGTCCTCGCCCTCAATCCTTACTCGTTGGCGGGAGACGACGGGGCCTTTGGGCATTTTCTCAATGAGTTCCTAACTGGCACGACTCTCGTTATGACACGGCTGCTCGGCGGCGACAAAGCGCTCGGCGACAACTTTCCGCGTCTCGAGGCGATATGTCGAGGACTCGGAATCCCGCTGGTAGCGTGTTCCGGTGAGCCGACACGCGACGCCATGTTCGAACGTCGTTCCACCACCCCTGCTGTCGTGGCACAGACCGCATTCGAGTACCTGAACCATGGCGGAGTCGTGAATACTTGCAACCTGTTCAGGTTTCTGAGTGACGAGGTACTCGGCACCGACTACGGCTACGAGCCGCCCGCCCCCCTTCCACAGGACGGCGTGTACCGCCCGGGCAGGCTGGACGCGGTCCCTCTCGACGAATATCGGCGTCTCTACTACTGCGGCGACCAGCCCACCGTGGCGACGCTGTTCTATCGTGCCCACTGGGTGAGCGGGAACCTGGAGTTCGTGGATGCGATGATAAACGCGCTGGAACGGTGCGGCTGCAACACTCTGCCAGTGTTCTGCTCCAGCCTCCGAGACGATGATGGCGCGGTCTTCCGAAAGTACCTGACCGACCACGACGGAAGTTCAGAGGTGGACGTGGTCATATGCATCCAGAGCTTCGCGATGAGTCGCAACAGAGGACCGACGATCATAGGCGACGCGGATGAGAACTGGGACGTGCGTATCCTGGAACGTCTCGACGTACCGATTCTTCAGGCGATTGTGTCCACCGAGCCGCAGGCGATGTGGGAGGAGCGCGACATAGGTCTCAGTCCCCTGGACATTGCGATGAACGTTGCGCTGCCCGAATTAGACGGTCGTATCATCACGGTGCCGGTCTCGTTCAAGGAAGCGTCCCGGAACGTCTCGACTGGTGGCGATCTCAGGCGGTACGTCCCGAACATGGAGCAGACCGAGTCGGTCGCTTCGCTTGCGGCCCGCTACGCTCGGCTCTCCCATACACCTATCTCTGAACGTAAGGTCGCCATCGTACTCAGCAACTATCCCACAAAGGCCGCTCGGCTCGGAAACGCGGTAGGACTAGACACGCCCGCGTCCGCAATCAACCTGCTGAACGCCATGCGCGACGCAGACTACTGCGTGGAAGATATCCCGGAGGATGGCGATGAACTGATGCGGAGGCTCATCGAGCGCTGCACCTACGACGCCGACTTCCTCACGCCGGAGCAGATGCGAAATGCCGAGGGACGGGTGAGCGCAAGCGAGTACGCCAGGCAATTCGCCGCCATCCCGGAGACGTGCAGGACTCCATGAAGTCCGATTGGGGCGACCCTCCCGGCGAAGTCTATGTGGACGACGGCCACCTGTTCATGGCGGGCCTGCGACTGGGCAACGTGTTCGTAGGAATACAGCCTCCGCGCGGCTTCGGAGAGAACCCCATCGCCATATACCATAGTCCCGAACTCATGCCCACACACCACTATATAGCATTCTACCGCTGGGTGCGGGACGGCTTCGGCGCGGACGCCATAGTGCATCTGGGCAAGCACGGCACGCTGGAGTGGACGCCCGGCAAGGGAGTCGGGCTGTCGCGTTCGTGTTTGCCAGAGGTGTGCCTGCCCGACATACCCCACTTCTACCCGTTCATCATCAACAATCCGGGTGAGGGCACCCAGGCGAAGCGGCGCAGTCACGCGGTAATCGTGGATCACCTAGTGCCCGCGATGACGACTGCCGACAGCTACGGGGACATCACCCGCTGTGAGCAACTAATGGACGAGTATGCCCGCGCCCAGGGCATGGACCTGCAGAAGTTGCCCATGCTTAGACAGCAGATTTGGGAGGTCGTTCAGAAGGCGAAGCTCCACGAAGACCTTGGCGTCACGGAAATCCCGGACGACTTCGACGACTTCATCCTGCACATAGACGGCTATATCTGCGAGTTGAAGGACGCGCAGATCCGGGACGGTCTGCACACGCTTGGCGAGGTCCCGCAGTCGGAGATGCTGACAGGACTGCTTCTCGCGCTCACGAGGCTGAACAACGGCAGCGTCCCCGGAATTCGACAGGCAATAGGCGACGCCTTGGGACTGGACTATCTCGGCCTGCTCAGAGACAGGGGCGCGCCAGTGGACGCCGCGTCTCTGCCGGCCCCGCTTCATTCCGTGAACGGTGACTCGCCGATTCGAGGCGCGGGCGACGTCATAGAGCGCCTAGAAGAAATATCCCACGCGATGTACGAGAGGCTGTCCAAGAACCAATTCGACAGTGCGAGCGCAGACCGTATCGCATCGGAGTTGCTTGACAACCCCGGCTCAGTTCCAGTGGTCCTGCGCTACGTCTGCGACAGCATCTACCCAGCCCTCACCCGGACGACGGACGAGATTGACGCACTGCTGCGGGGCTTCGATGGTCGCTTCATATCGCCCGGGCCCGCGGGTGCGCCGACGCGCGGCATGGCAGGCGTACTCCCGACTGGACGCAACTTCTACTCTATGGACCCGCGCAGCATCCCGTCCGAGACCTCGTGGCAGATCGGGAAGCAGTTGGCGGACTCACTCGTCGAACGCTACATGACCGACGAAGGTGAGTATCCCGAGTCGGTGGGCATCAGTGTGTGGGGAACTTCCGCGATGCGCACCCACGGAGACGACATCGCGCAGATTCTCGCGCTGATAGGCGCCCGCCCGGTGTGGCAGGAGGAGAGCCGTCGAGTGACTGGGCTGGAGGTGATACCACTGGAGGAACTGGGACGCCCGCGAATAGACGTTACGGTGCGCATCAGCGGCTTCTTCAGGGACGCATTCCAGAACCTGATCCTGATGATGGACGACGCGTTCCACAAGATCGCGTCTCTGGATGAACCGGAAGACCGGAATTTCGTCCGCAAGCACTATGTCGCAGAGGTGGCGGAGAAGGTTTCGGATGGCGTGAACACTGAGGACGCGCAGGCCGAATCGCTGTTCAGGATATTCGGCAGCAGGCCCGGGAGCTACGGCGCGGGCATATTGCAGGCGATAGACGACGGAAGCTGGCAGTCGGACGAAGACCTGGCCAGCGTCTATACTGCCTGGGGCTCATACGCTTATGGCAGGCGACATCATGGAGTGAGCGCGGTGCGCGAATTTAGGCGTCGCTTCGCCGCGATTGACGTGGCGACGAAGAACCAGGACAACCGTGAGCACGACATCTTCGACTCCGACGACTACATGCAGTTCCACGGCGGCATGATTGCGACGGTGCGCGCTCTGGCCGGGGAGAACCCGCGCCAGTTCTTCGGCGATTCCTCTGACCCCAGCCTGCTGCGGACGCGCAACCTAAAGGAGGAGGCGCGCCGCGTTTTCAGGTCGCGTGTCGTGAATCCCAAATGGATGGACTCGATGAAGAGGCACGGCTACAAGGGCGCGTTCGAGCTTGCGGCGACCGTGGACTACATATTCGGGTACGACGCGACGGCGCAGATCATAGATGACTGGATGTACCAAGAAGTCACCGAGAGGTATGCCCTGGACACGGAGATGCAGCGGTTCTTCGAGCAGAGCAATCCCTGGGCGCTGCGCGCCATAGCCGAGCGGCTCATGGAGGCTGCCGACAGGCAGATGTGGGAAGATCCTCCCGAAGAGATTCTGGACGAATTGCGGCGAGTATATCTCAGGACGGAGGCGCTGCTCGAGGAGCGGCAGGAGCAGAGCGCCGGATGACGACCCAGCTTTCCAACATCGCACAAGACACGATATTCCCGTTCAGCGCGATTGTGGGACAGGAACGGATGAAGCTCGCTCTCATCCTGAACGCCATCAACCCTGCTATCGGTGGCGTGCTTATCCGGGGCGAGAAGGGCACAGCAAAGTCAACGGCGGCGAGGTCGCTCGCGGCGCTCCTGCCCCAGGTAGAGGTCATCACCGGATGTCCGTATAGCTGCGAACCCTCCGCACCGTTCGATGGCTGCGACTTCTGCGTCACAGGCCAGGGCCGAGCTACCCAGCGTCAGGCTCGACTAGTGGAACTGCCGGTGAGCGCGACCGAAGAGGCCGTGGTCGGCAAGCTCGACATCGAAGTGGCGATACGCGAAGGACGCCGCAGCTTCGAGCCCGGCCTTCTTGCCTCCGCGCATCGCGGCATCCTGTACATAGACGAGGTAAACTTGCTCAACGACCACGTCGTTGACGTGCTGCTCGACTCAGCGGCCATGGGGCGCAACTTCGTAGAGCGAGAGGGCATATCCTTTTCTCATCCCGCCCGCTTCCTGCTGGTTGGCACTATGAACCCGGAAGAGGGCGACCTCCGTCCCCAGTTCGTTGATCGTTTCGGGCTGGCCGTGGAGATCGAACACATCCGGGACGCTGAGCGGCGCGCCGAGGTCGTTCGGCGCCGCATGGCATACGAAAGCGACCCAGGCAGGTTCCGCGAGGCTTGGACACGCGAGGAGGAAACGGAGCGTCGTCGAATCACCGACGCAATGGCGCTGCTGCCCTCCGTGACCCTGGACGACAGCATTCTCACCTTCATCGCGCGGCTGTGCGCCGAGCACGAAGTTGACGGGCTTCGCGCCGACATCGTGATATACAAGGCGGCCCAGACGCTTGCCGCCTATGAGGGCCGGACGACGGTCACGACGGACGATGTGCTGAAGGTGGCGGAGATGGCCCTCTTACATCGTATGCGCCGCCAACCGTTCGACGATCCCGAACTCGACAGCGAGCAATTCAGGGAAATGGCGCAACAGATAATGGACTCACAGCAGCCGGAGTCTTCCGAACCGGACCTGGGAGACGCTACGCCGCCCGAGCCGCCGCAGTCAGAAGAACAGTCCCAGAACGGCATGGATGAGGATGTGTTCGGAACCGGCGATCCCTTCAAGGTGCGGGCACTGAATTTAGACGCCCTGGACGGCAAGCGGCGCGCGAGTCACGGCCGGCGCACTACAAGCCGGGTGCGCGACGGTCGCGGCAGGCACGTCGGAGCGGAGATACCGCAGGACGGGATTTCGGACCTCGCGCTGGACGCGACACTGAGCGCGGCATCCCCGTTCCAAGTGAGACGAAGAGCCTACACGGACAACAACCTGGCCTTGAAGTTGGAACCCTGGGACCTGCGAGAGAAGATACGCGAATCGCGTGTGGGCAATCTTGTCGTATTCCTCGTGGACTCCAGCGGCTCGATGGGAGCGCGTCAGCGCATGGTGGCCGCGAAGGGTGCGGTGATTTCGCTGTTGATGGACGCATATCAGCGGCGCGACCGGGTGGCGATGATCGCGTTCCGAGGCACGACCTCGGAGATTGTCCTGCCGCCAACGGACAGTCCCAAGCTCGCCCAGCGGCGACTGGACAATCTGCCCACTGGCGGAAGGACGCCGATGGCTCAGGCCCTCGCGGACGCGCATACGCTCATCAGGCAGCAGCGACACCGCAGCCCCGACACGCCTCCCCTGCTTGTCGTGGTGTCCGACTGCAGGGCCAACGTCAGTCTGCGAAACGTAATGAAGGATGCCGACCCGTTCGAGCAGGCGTTGCATGTTTGCGAGAGCCTCAGACAGGACGAGGTGCAGTCCATAGCGCTCGATCCCGCGCCGCGATCCAATCGCTTCGGACTGGCGCGGCGCATCGCAGACGCACTCGGCGGCGAATACATCCCGCTCGACGAGCTCCGCGCCACCACTATCAGCGCCGCCGTCCGGCGCGCCCAACTTCTCGACTCGCACGTAATCTAATTCAATCCTGATGACTGGCAACGAACCGGTGGAAACCAAAATCAAGGAGGTCATGCGATGACTACACTGGCTAGAGATACCGGAGATCTGGCGCGCAAGGCTGCGAGCGTCGCCCCGTGGGTCGGCGGCGCGATGGTCCTGCTGTACGCGATGGGCTATGTTGACGGGAGCGTCCACGCCGCCGCCTTCGTCGGCGACAAGGGCGCCGCGTTGAACTACGTTCACGAGTTCTTCCACCACGCGCGGCACGTTGCGCTGATGTGCCACTAGTCTATATACCGGCGGAAGAATCCGAGCGCCTCTACGTGAGGGCATGAGCGTTATCGAGGAGGCAGAACGGATCATGCAGCGAATAATTCTACGAGCCGTGCTGGTGGGACTCGTGGCGGGCCTGATTGTGGGTATGTATCACAACATCTTCACCGTGCCCATCATAGAGCGAGCCATAGTTATAGAAGAGGAGCGGGCCGCGGCAGCGCTTCCCGCCGGCGCACAGCCGGAAGATGAGCCGCCGTTAGTCTCGCTGGGAATGCAGCGTATCGGCATGGGCATCATCGGGGCCGTCTTCGGCCTGGTGTTCGCTGGGACCTACGGACTGCTGAGGCTCGTGCTGCCTGAGTCCAAACCGACGGCGATGGCAATTACGGCCGGCCTGCTCGGCTTCTGGGCGATCTCGTTCCTGGTCTCGGTGAAGTACCCATTCGTGCCTCCCGGAGTCGGAGCGGAAGAGACACTGGTCTCCAGGCAGGGGTTCCACCTGCTGTTCTACGCGCTGTCCGCGCTGGGCGTAGCGGGCCTGATACTGGCTCTCTACGAGATCAAAGGGAGCGTTCAGTCGGAGTCGAACCACCAACGCCTGTACGCCCTGGCGGGAGTAGGATACGTCGTATTCCTGCTGCTGATCTTCTGGCTGGTGCCGGGCAATCCCGATCCGGTTCACGTGCCCGCCGATCTGCTTCTGGAGTTCAACAACGTGTCTCTCATCGGGCATCTGCTGATCTGGGGGCTCATGGCGATTGGGTTCGCCCACCTGCTCAGGAATGACCGGTTGTCGGAGCAAGAGTGACGCCGAAGCGCAGGAGGGAAAATGGCAACCGATACGAAGAGAGAACACCAACCCGTCAAAGGCCCGCGCGTCAGGAAGGGACTGGTCGTCGTCAACACCGGCAACGGCAAGGGAAAGACGACCGCCGCGCTGGGCGTGCTGTTCCGCGCATGGGGCCGGGATATGCGAGTGAAGATGTTCCAGTTCCTCAAGCACACCGGCGCGCGCTTCGGCGAGAAACGCGCCGCCGAGAAGCTGGACATAGCGATAGACGCGCTGGGTGATGGCTTCACCTGGCGCAGCAGGGATATGCAGCGCACCGAGGACCTTGCGCGCGAGCAGTGGGAGATATGCAAGCAGGCAATCCTGTCCGACGAACACGACATCATCATCCTGGACGAGTTCACGTATCCGCTGCATTACGGCTGGGTGCCTGTCGAGGACGCTATTGAGACGCTGAAGCGCAAACCACATATGCTGCACGTGATCATCACCGGCAGGTACGCGCCGGACGAGCTTGTGGAGTTCGCCGACCTCGTTACCGAGATGCGGGAGATAAAGCATCCTTACAACGAGCAGGGTATCAAGGCGCAGCCAGGGCTTGAGTTCTAAGCAGCCGGACAAAAGATGATTGGGTCGTCAACAGCTATCGCGCGAGCTTCGGCGAGGGTCCCCGGAAGTTGCGGAGAACTTGTGCAGGGGTTGATAGACGGCGATTACTTCCTGGTGAGCTGTCCCATAGATATGTACTCGACCGCGACCGTACATCTCTCCCACGGTCGCGGTCGGGTGGAAGCTCCGCCGGACGCGCCAAAGGCGCGGCGCGCGGTCGAACTCGCGCTGGAGCGCCTGGGGCGTTTCGACGTGGACGTGAGTCTCACCCTGTCCAGTCCGCTGCCGCGCGGCAAGGGCATGGCAAGCAGCACCGCCGACGTATCCGCCTCCATCGCCGCCACGGCCGCCGCCCTCGGTGAAGAGTCGGCTATGCCCCCGGGTGAGATTGCGCGCATAGCCCTGCTCATAGAGCCCAGTGACGGCGTAATGTTGCCCGGCATAGCCAGGTTCGACCACAGGCAGGGCAAAGTGGCGGACATCCTCGCCGCGCCTCCACCCATGCGAGTCGTGGCCCTGGACTTCGGCGGCGCTGTTGACACGCTTGCCTTCAACAGCGTGAACAGGGAGGAGATTCTGCTGTGTATGCAGCCGACATTCGAGGAGGCGCTGGCGCTCATAACCCACGGCATCGAGAGCGGACGCGCTGACGAAATAGCGTCGGGCGCGACTCTCAGCGCGGTCTCCAATCAGAGGTTGCTGTACAAGCCGCAGTTGGACGCGGTCCTGCGCCTTGCGGACGACGTGGGCGCGCTCGGCGTCAATGTCGCGCACAGTGGCACCGTACTCGGAATGCTGTTCGGGGACGACCCCGAACTCACACGATTCGCGGTCTCGCGGGCGCGGCATGAACTGCCCGGTCTCAGGCGGACCCACGACTGTCGCCTTGTGGAGGGTGGCGTATTCCCAGGGGAGAAATCATCGAAGGCCGAGGAGAACCGATAGTGGCAACGATAACCGTCGTAGGCGTAGGCCCCGGAGACCCCGACCTGCTCACGCTGAAGGCGCGGGACATGATTCGGGACGCCAACTACGTAGCCGGGTTCGAGACCGTTCTCGGCCCCGTGCGTCGCTGGATCAGCGGAGAAGCGCTGCCCATGCGCTACCGCGACCAGGAAGAGGTATTGGAGCGGCTCGCTATGCACGCCGAGGCGGGCAAGCGATGTGTCGTGTGCGCCTGGGGCGACCTGAATTTCTCATCGAAGGAACTGCTGGACCGTGTGCGCCGACGCGCCGATGTCGAGCTCATCCCCGGAATCAGCTCCGTCCAGGTGGCGTGCGCGCGGCTGGGCCTGGCAATGGAGACTTCCATGTTCATCACGCTTCACGCCCGCGACGGGCACGAGGAAGGTCTTGGTGAACTCGCGGATGCGCTGAAGGTCCACAGGCGCAACCTCATCGTCCTGCCTCGCCCCTTCGACCTTATGCCCGCGGCCATCGCCGCGCATCTGCTCGAACGGGGAATCGCTCCCGATGCGCCGCTCTACGCCCTGCAGCGTCTGTCGCTGCCGGGCGAGACGATCAGCGAGTACACACTCTCGTCTCTGGCTGCCGAAGAAGCGGAGTTCAGCGACCTGACCATCCTGGTCTTTCCCGTCAGGGAGTAGGGTAGGGGCAGGCCGCTCAGATTGCCCACATCTCGGTCGGCAGCGCGGCAGCCGGAACGAATCCAAGCGCCAGCGCGGTCCGTCTCGTGGGTTCCGGCTGCTGCTGTTGGGCCGTGTCCTGGTCGTTGTCGAGTACCTCCACGATGACGCCGTCAACCGTGCCGACGCCCTCGTACCCTGACCCGGAGGCGGCGAGGAGTAGATGAGCGATGACAGCCGTGCCGTCCGCCGTGTCCGCGTCCTCGCCCGCGCTGACGGTTACGGTCCGCGGCTGCCAGTCCTCCGGGGTGAAGGTGAGCCGGTTCGTGTCTGCCGTAACGCTGCTGTCGCCCGAGACGGCCACGAAGACATCCACTTCGGCGAGCGGCTGCGCGTCCAGCGACACCGTGTAGGTGGCCGAGCCGCCCTCGGTCACGCTGAGTTCGGTCGGATGCACCGTAACCCCGGCCTCAGCGTCGGCGCCCTCATTGACCGCCACCAGGTCGGCGGCGGTCAACGCTGCGTTGGCTCGCTGGTTCAGAGACGTCTTCGACGGCGGCGACGGCACTGCCCCCCGGGCAGCCCCCCAAGCCGGCCAGGCATGGATAGTCTGGGGCGTCGGTCGGGTCGAAGTTCCAGGTGTCGGCGTCCCAGCCGTAGTAGATGTCCCCTTCCTTGGCCCCCGGAGCGGTTGGCTTTTGCAACTCGTCCGTGGTATAGCCGACCGCGCCCGACTTGCCGCCCTGGGCGACGCCCTCGTCCTGGCCCGTCGTCTTGGTGTCCCAGTAGCTGGCGATCACCGTGCCCAGCTGCCAGCCGACCAGTCCGCCCTTGTGGGGGAAGTCCGCCTCGGTGGACACCGCGCCGGTGGCGTAGCTGTTACGGATGGTTCCGCCGCCGTTGTTTTCCCCAGCTAGTCCGGCCACATGGCCCCTGCCTCGCGCCTTGCCCGTGGCGTAGCTGTTCTCCACCGTGCCGTTGCCGTGGTTACCTCCCACCAGGCCCGCGATGCGCGTGGCCCAGAGGGGACCACCCGAATCGGAGGCGTTGAAGCCGGTCACGTCGGCCTCCGAGTAGCTCTGCCGGATGGCGCCGCCGAAGTTCCAGCCCACCAGGCCGCCGGTGAAGGAGTTGCCGGACACCCGGCCCGTGGACCAGGCGTATTCGATCCTGCCCTCGTTGCGGCCCACCAGCGCGCCCACGTTGCCCCGGCCCCGCACGTTGACGTTCTCCAGGCCCACGTGGTAGATGAACCCTTTGGAGCCGACCGCGCCGAACAGCCCAATGTTCTTGCCGTTGCTGCGGCTGATCTGCAGGTTTCTGATGACGTTCCCGTTTCCGTAGAACTTGGCGTCGTACTGACCGCCGCTCAGGTCGCCGCCGATGGGCGTCCAGCCGCCCGACAGCGTGATGTCGTTCGCCAGCTCGTAGCCGTCCGTCGAACAGGCGGTTCGGTCTCCGTTCTCGTTCTCGCATCCGGCCTGCGGGAAGGCGCGCTTGTAGGCCGCGTCGTCCGCCGAATCGTCCGCCTTCTGGTCGCCGTTCAGGTCGTAGCGCACCGCGCCGAGCTGCGCCGCCGTCCTGATTTCGATCAGGCCGTTGCCGTCGCTGTCGTAGTTTATGGCCGTTTCCGTGACCGTTCCGGCCAGCGTGTCCCGCACCTGGCGGTACTCGGACGCGGCGCTGGACGAGGCGCGGTGGGTCAGCGTGAACTGGTCATCGTTCCCGTCGCTGTCAACCCCCGCCATGACCGTCACATCCTGCGCCGTGTTCCAGTTATCCACCGTGAAGGTGAGCCGGCTCGGGGCCACGGTCACGTCGCCGTTGTTGCTGCTGATGTCCACCACCACGTTGGCGGAGGGCTCCGTTTGCAGCTCGACGGTGTAGCTGGCTTCACCGCTCTCCCGCACCTGCAATCCGTCCGCTGGCGTCGTCAGCGTGAGACCCGGCACGTCGTTGTCGGTGACGCTGACGGCCTGGGTTGTCGAGAGGCCGTCGTACTCGTCGGCGCTGCTGGCGTCGTCCACCGTGTGGGTGACCTTCGCCGTCTCGTCCTTGCCGTCGTCGTCCTCGGCCGCGGTTACGGTCACCGCCTGCGGCGCGTTCCAGTTCTGCGACGTGAAGGTCAGCGGTGTCGGCGCGACGGTCACGCCGTCGTTGTCGCTGGTCAGGTTGATGACCACGTTGCCCGTGGGCTCGGCGTCCAGGACCACGTCGTAGGTGGCCGTTCCGCCCTCGGTAACCTGCGATGGCGTCAGCGGAGACAGCGTGATGCCCGCCGTATCGTCGTCTTCCACGCTTATGGTGATGGAGGATACGGGCACATTGGTGTAGTCCGGGTCCGTGGTGGTTATGGTTCCGCTGATGGTGGCGGTTTCGTCCTGGGCGTCGTCGTCGTCCACAGCGGTTACGGTCACCGTCTGATCGGTGGCGGAGTTCTCCGCCGTGAAGGTGAGCGATGACGGCGCGACGGTCACGGCGCTGGTGTCATCGCTGGTGAAGTCAATCTCCACGTCGGCAGTGGGCGCCATGTTGAGGCGCACGGTGTAGGTCCGGCTGGCGTTGCTGGCATGGCCCTCGACCAGGGACAGCGAACTCTCGCTCACCCGCACTCCTGGCACGTCGTCGTCCAGCACGTTCACCACCAGCTTCGCGGTCTTGCCCCGGTATTCGGCTGCGGCGTCGGCGGACGGGATATGCGTGATCGTGACGGTATCGTCCAGCCCGTCATCGTCCTCTCCGGCGGTGACCGTGATGGTCCTGCCCGTATTCCAGTTGTTCCGGTTCAGGGTGAAGGACGCGGGCCTGACCGTGACGTCCGGGTCGTCACCGACGAAGACGGTGACGACCAGTTCCAGCGGCACGTTCCGCGTCGGCGGCGCGGTCAGCGACACGGTATAGGTGGCGCTCTCCCCCTCGTTCAGCGGCGAATGGGACAGCGGGCCGACCTGAATCTCGGGCGGCTCGTCGTCGTCCACGTCCACGCTGACCGTGGCGATGCGGACGCGGTTGAAGCCCCCGTCGGAACTGCTCGCGGTGTGGGTCAGCGTCGCCGTGTCGTTCACCGCGTCGGCGTCATGGCCCGCTGAGACGTACACCGTCTGGGCGTTCGGCCAATCGAGGGGGGTGAAGGTGAGCGTGTGCTGGTTGCCCTCGGTGGCGTCGTCCGTGTCCACGGTAACGTCCGGGTTGTCGCTGGACACCCGGATGCGCACGTCGTGGCTCGGCCTTGAGCCGAGGACGACGGTGTATTCGCCCGCGTCGCCGCCCTCGTGAAGCGCGAGTGGGCCGCCCTCGACCTCCACCAGGGTTGGCAGCGCCTCCGCCGCCAGGTCGCGCCGCGCTCCCAGCGTGACCGTGTCGTTGCCGGGCTTCCAGTCATACACCGTCCCCGTGTGCCATTCGCCGCCTGGCTCGCAGGCCGCCTGGCTGGCGGCGTCAACGTCGTTGCCGTCGGCGTCAATGCACACCGTGTAGGGGTGGTTCTCGTTGTCGTGGTAGATGGTGGCGTCGAGCGTCGCGCTCTCGGCGCCGTTTCCCGCCAGGAGGAAGGTCAGCGTCTCCCCATCCGGCAGCCGGGCGGCGCGGCGCTGTTCGCTGTGCCGCAGCCCGCCCAGATCCCAGATGCCATTGTCATCGTCGTAGTTGCCGCCGCTGGCGACGACTTCCCGCACCCTCACCCCGTCGGGCAGGTCCAGGCCAATGTTCACCTTCGCGCCCAGCGCATCGTCCGGCCCATTGTTCACCGCCAGAACCGTCAAGGCCGTCTGCCCGGACCCCACGCCCAGAACGGAGTCGGCGGCGCGCGCCTCCAGATCCGAGGCAGGCCCAACATGGAAGGTGTAGGTCGCCGTGTCGCTGTACGCCTGATTATTGGCTCCTATTGTAAACTCTGCGACATAGGTGCCCAGAGCGCCGAACTCAAACAACAGTGGAATACCTGCGGCTGTGAAAGTAGCCGTTCCAGGAGGAAGTCTAGGTTTGCTGTCTATATCCAGGACGGTGAAACTCGGGTTACTCGCGTTGGGCATTCTCAGGGACCCCAACCCCGGCCCGACCCTGGGGGCCAACTCCGGCCTGACCCTGGGGGTGGCGTCGGCGACCTCAATATGGAAATCTCTACGGGGCGTTCAAGGCAGGCGGAGATCTACAGCACCGCTCCTCCTCCACCCATTCATCCGCCTAGTGGACGGTGAGTCCGCGACATGAAACACCACATTCTCCGGCGGCCAGAAGGGAAGAAGCTGGGCCAGCTCCGCATCGTAGGCGTCATCTCCGACACTCACCACCAGCTCTACGCTGTCATTGCTGTCGCAGGGGTAGTCGGTATTGCCGACGCAGTCGTAAAGATGCAGCAGTTCAGGGCGCCCATCACTCAGCAGCACCTTCTCATCCGGATGGGGGCCCGCACACGCTTTCGCCGTATTGTCCGCCCTCGCGTCCACGCCATTCTCCCCCAGCGCCTCCGGGAAACCGGACATCTCGGCGGTCAGGCACTGCTCGCTCGCCTCCACGCCGCTGGCAGGCCTCGCCTCCAGTCGTAGATGAAAATGTTCTGGCTCGCCTTTCCGCCAGTTCCCGATATTCCATCTCCCGGTGTTGCCGGAGTGTGTGTACGTTGGAGTTGCAATGGTGTTGGAATTAGTTGGCGTTGTGGTTATGGCACTCGAACCCGAGACATACTCTAATCCCGGGGCAAGCCGGATATTCACCGAGGTATCCAGCAAGTAAGTGTTTGCGTGCTCTCCGGCTAATGAAGCTGTAACGTCGAATACGACACTATTCCCCCCGTACTAGCCGGCGCTGCCCGGACAGAATATTGGCCTGGAACTACCAATTCGCTTGAAATCGAGAGTCCGACACGAAAGTATTCACCGGCATTGTTTCCAAGATTAAACTCTTCCGCTGGAAAATCATTGCTGACAGCGGCGAAGGCGAACCTTAGATATTCATTCTCCGTTATGCCTCCATAATTCACACTTAGAGTGTGCTGAGACAATCCCGCAAGCTGTGGGATATGCCATACTGCCTTGTTCTGGTCACCGTCCACGCTGAATTCCACGGAGCCACCGGAAGGATCAGGCAGTCTTATATATCCAGGCGCGTCACCTATCTCTGTGTTGGCCTCAATCTCGACTCTAACCCCATAGGCGACTTCATTGCCATAATTCGCTACCACCAAGATTGGCTCGGTTAGTGTTTCCTCTTGGATGAAAACCGCCAGGTCAACACTGGCTTCTTCACCCACCTCCTGCGCCTGCGCCTTTCCAACGCCGTCCGCCGCCATACTGGCGAAGCACAGGCCGGCGATGGTAAAGATGATTGCAAGCAGGCGAGGAGCGGGCATTATGATGTCGTTGGCATCCTTCCGGGTTTCCACGGGTGGGGGAATGTGACGACCTGCTGGGCGGGATCCCCATGCGGGACCCCGCCCAGCAGGAGGGATTAAGGATTAATTATTCATTAGCCGGAGCTCTGTGCGCCCAGGTCACGTCAACCGGGAGGGAGGTGGTGGCCTCCTCTACTACCCCGCCCTGGTCGTCCTCGTAGAAGATGACCACGCGGTACGTAGTTACCCCGAGTCCTTCGGAGGAAACCGTATGCGTGGGATCGGAGGTGGTTGCAATCGCGCTAAAGTACGTGGAGAGGTCAGAGTTCGTTCTTTCCTGTTCGTAGCGGTATTTCAGCTCGACTTCACCCTCCGGCGGGTTATAGTAGTTCGCGATCAAGGTGACGCTACCGCCTGTAAACGCCTGCGCGGGGTGAGCGGCCAGAGTTGCTATCAGGGGTGCGTGAACGTCGGTTACATGGATGCGCAAAGGAATCGTGTAGTCAGTGGTCGTATTCATGTTGCCATCGGTGTCCAGGCCGTCGCTCACCGTGAGCATGAGGTTGTAAATGGGCGTGGACACGTGGTCTAGGCTCGCGCCCGCCGCCACGCTGATCTGGACGCCATCGGGGACGGTCGTGGTCGCGAAATTCCCCGAACCGTCGCCGGACAACTTGAAGGTATGCGTGTCTGCGTTCGGGTCAATCACCAACACCGGGCTTCCCACCTTCGTTCCGGCCGTAGCGTTGTCCTCCACCGACCGCGCGACGCCGAAGACGGGATTCACGTTGGGACTGGCAAACACCGTAACCATTGCGACGCTGGTGTTGTCCACCGTGTGCGGGTCCAGCTCGGTAACATCTGAACTGCCGATGGTTTCCGTCGCTTCTATGGAGGCGGTCACGCTCAGATCCTCGCCGTGGGTGTTCTGGGCCACGTTTAGGGTGAGCGTCATGGTGGGGCTGGTGTCGCTGGTGGTAGTAGCCAGGTCTCCGGACCGTCCACACGTTGCTTGACGTGTCGTAGGCGCCACCCGCGCTGGACGACTTGAAGGTCAGGCCCTCGGACATCTCGATCTTGACCTTCGTGTCGGGCGCGATAGCGGGCCCGGCGTTGCTGGCGGTCACGTTGAAACTCACCTCGCCGCCGGGCTGACCGGCTCTACCTTGACGCGCAGGTCTGCCAGAAGGCCCACATGAAAGGTGTACTCCCGCGCCTTGCTGGTAACGCCTTCGACTTTGGTGTCATCACCCAAACCGCTGACAGGGCGCGCCTTGGCCTGTACCGAGAGGACGTAGGTTCCCGGCCTGGTGAACGCCCAGGCGCGGTGTTCATACTCCCCGGGCGCGACGCTGATGGGTTTCTTATCGGGATCTCTAGTGTTCCAGTCTATTGCCTGTTCAGTAAACGAGACGTTCTCTGAGACCATGATGACGCCACGGTCTCCCGGCGCAACCTGGGGCTCCCGGATTACCTCGAAGTCATACTGGATGTCGCCTTTCCAGTCGGCGTCCCGCATCAGCCCCGCGGAGAAGCCGAGATGGAAGGCCAGCTCGTCCTGGTGCGCGTGCTCCTCCTCTTCAGAGGCGAATATCGGCAGGAACCAGACCTGCTTGTTCTGCTCGCCTGGTGGGTACGCATCCAACAGCGGACTGTCTGGGTCCACGGCCAGGTACCCGTCCTCGTCTGCCATGGCGTGGCCTTCCGCCACCAGCGTGCGCCGCACCACATCGTGGCGGAGGTGGATGATGGTATGCCCGATGTCAACGTTGGAAGGCATACGGGTGGTTATCTCCGTTGTTGTTTCCGTATCTTCGTCATAATGATCGGTGTGTACAACCGCCGGCGGGCAGGGGTTGTTGTTCAGTGTTTCGGCTTCTGGGTCCCAGTACACGTCGAACAGCGCGACACTGCCGCGGACGACGACGTCCGCCGGGTCGGGGTCGCAGGCTTCGGGGGTGGTGTCGCCGTCGAAAATGCCGCCGTGATCCTGGACCTGGGTCGGGGCGCCGGCGAAACTCACCGCCAGCAGGGTCACTACCAGGGCGGCTATCGCCAGCGTTGCTCCCATGACCAGGAGTCTCCTTGGGTTATTGATAAGTCTATCCATTGTTGTTTTCTTTATTCTCCTAATGTTTGTCTTTTTGTCTTAAGGTATGGTTACGTTTTCTTGGTTTCGCGCCCTTGGTGCCTGGAATTTCTAGATTTGCATTCTCCTTGAAAGGTTGTCGGTTGTTGGTCCTGTTGCTCTCCTTGCCACGCGCGGGTTCGGCTGTCTTTCGTCTGCCGGTAACTCCGGCGGCAAGTCTCGCTTCTTCTAATTAGTGATACATAGTCGCGTTACTAGCGAGCAAAGCATCAGGATCAACAAACGACCGATTGGGGATTATAGCGACAAAACGATGTACGAACGGTGAACATCAACGCAATTTCAGTTACACTTCAGTGGCAGTTTCCACCCTTAACTTTGCGTTACTGATACGAAGTCCTTATAATCAGTCAGAAAGCCAAAAAAGCCCTCTCCGTAGATGGGGGAAGGTTAGGATGAGGGTGAAACCTGACCCTCACCCCAACCCTCTCCCAAGGGGAGAGGGGGCTAGTCGCGTGAAAGCCAAGCCCGAACACCAATCAGCAAATCCCCTCTCCCAAGGGGAGAGGGAGCTAGTCGCGTGAAATCCGAGCCTGAACGCCTACCCATATGTGGGCTCACAAAGGTAGGGCAAACGCACAACCAGCCACGAATACCAACCAACAAATCCCCTCTCCCTCAGGGAGAGGGCTAGGGTGAGGGTGACCATTGTCGGAAGCAGATAGACCAACACAGCAGCCCGAAGCCGGCGAGCGCGGCGACGGCCGGGCCAGGGTGGACCTGGAAACGCTGATCAACACCTCGCCTGTGGGCGTGGTCGTCTTCGACGCAGGGACGGGCGCGCCGCTGTACGTCAACCGCGAGACGCGGCGGATGCTGGAAGTCCTGCGCGAGCCGGGCGCCGAGCTGGAGGACCTCCTGGACGTGCTGAGCTTCCGGCGCGCCGACGGGCGGGAGGTGTCCCTGGCCGAGGAGCTGAGCGTCGCCGAGACCGTGCGCGCCGATGAGGTCGTCGTCACCGTGCTGGTCAACGCCACGCCGGTCCGCGACGCGGACGGCCGGATCGAGACCGTCGTCGTCACCCTGCAGGACCTGACTCCCCTGGAGGAGCTGGAGCGGCTGCGGGCGGACTTCCTGAGCCTGGTCAGCCACGAACTGCGCGTGCCGCTGACCTCCATCAAGGGGGCGGCGGTCAACCTGCGCGAATCGCCCAACTCGCTCGACCAGGCCGAACTGCTCCAGTTCGTCCGCATCATCGAGTCCCAGGCCGACCGGATGCGCGACCTCATCGGCCAGCTTCTGGACGTGGCGCGCATCGAGAGCGGATCCCTGTCCGTAACGCCGGAGCCGGTCCGTGTGGCCGCGCTGGTGGACGAGGCGCGCAGCGCGTTCCTGGCCGGAGACCCGGACCACACCATAACCCTGGACCTGGAACCGGACCTGCCCTATGTCATGGCAGACTGGCGGCGCATCGCGCAGGCGCTGGGCAACCTGCTCTCCAACGCGGCCCGCCACTCGCCGCCGGACACCGCCATTCGGATCAACGCCGCCCTGGAGGAAGACCAGGTCAGCATCTCTGTGTCCGACCGGGGCCGGGGCGTCGCGCCTGAGCGGCTGCCCTACCTGTTCCGCAAGTTCTCCCGCCGCGACGAAAGCGGCGTGGACGACCGAGGGGAGCCGGCGGCGATGGGGTCGGGTCTGGGACTGGCCATCTGCAAGGGCATAGTGGAAGCGCACGGCGGACGCATCCGCGCCGAGAGCGCGGGACTGGGACGGGGCAGCCGGTTCACCTTCACCTTGCCAGTGGCGGAGGGGTTCGCGCCCGAGCCGGAGCCGGGTTCAGCCCCGGCCGACGGCGAAACCGGAGAGCGTCCCAGCGTCCTGGTCGTGGACGACGACCCGATGACGCTGCGCAGCGTCCGCGACGCGCTCAGCCGGGCGGGCTACGCGCCCCTGGTCGCGGGCGACCCGGACGAGGCGCTGCTGTTGCCCGACGGCGACGGCAGCGAAGCTGATGGGCAAGTTCCTGCGCATCGCCGACGTGCCGGTCGTCTTCCTGTCCGCCTACAACCGCGACGAGACCATCGTCCGCGCCCTCGAAGCGGGCGCAGCGGACTACATGGTCAAGCCCTTTTCGCCCAGCGAATTGGTCGCCAGGGTCCGCAACGCCCTGCGCCGTCATGCGGCGGCCTCCCCGGTCGAGCCTGCCGAGCCCTTCGTACTGGGCGACCTGACGATTGACTACGCCGCGCGCCAGGTCAGCGTGGCCGGACGCCCGGTCCACCTGACCCCCACCGAGTACCGGCTGCTCTGCGAACTGTCCTTCAACGCCGGGCGGGTGCTCACCTTCGACTACCTGGTCGAGCGGTTCTGGGGTACGCGGCGCTCCGGCGGACGTGGGAGCCTGCGCACCTACGTCAGGCGGCTGCGTCGCAAGCTGGGCGAGGACGCCGACCGACCCAAGTACATCTTCGCCGAACCCCGCATCGGCTACACCATGCGCAGCCCCGATCCCGAAGAAGTGTCGCGGGCCTAGTTCTTCAGGAAGCCCACCTTTTCGTACTCGCCCTTCACGATTGGCCTGGCATCAACCTCCAGCCAGTCCTCCAGCAGTTCGGTGTACACGCTGCGGAAGTCGAGATTGAAAGCCAGGTCCCCTTCGACCAGGTCTTTCGCCTGTAGGGAAGGGTAGTAGCTGTGGTGGCCGCCCTGTACGCCGTCGCCGATGACGAACGCGACCCCACCGGAGCCGTGGTCCGTCCCGTCGCCGTTGTCGTTGACCCGGCGTCCGAACTCCGAGAACACGAATATGAGCACGTCCTCGCTCTGATCGTGCTCCTTCATGTCGGTGTAGAAGTCGTAGATTCCGCCTGAGACGTCGTCGAGAAGCCCCGCCTGCAGGTTGATCCCGTTGGTGTGGGCGTCGAAGCTGCCGTGCTGCGTGTAGCAGACCCGGGCGCCGATGTCGGCCTGCAGCACCTGCGCCGCGCTCTTCATCGCCTTGGCAAAGGAGTTGGGGGCGTATTCGACGGTCGAGGAGTATTTCTGCGGGACGCTGTTGATCATGTCGGCGCCCCGCAGCGCGTCCAGCCCCGTCTGCGTCAGGTAGTCTATGACTGGGCCGCTTCCAATCGCCTGGGAGTACATATTCTTGAACACGTCGAGAACCTTCTCCCGGCGGGCGTCGTCCTGCATGTGCGGCATGAGTCCGTAGGAGTCCAAGCTGCTGACGCACGCGACGGGCACGCCGGAGGCCGCCATCGCCTTGGAGAGCCCCGCGCCGAAGTTCACGCCCGCCACCGGGTTCTCGCCCTTCGGGTCCATCTGCTTCAGCGCGAGTCCAAGCCACCCCTCTAGCGAGACCGTCGTCGGCTCCGCCGTGTGCCAGATGTCCATGGAGCGGAAGTGCGACCTGTTGGGAACCGGGTATCCGGTGCCGTGGATGATCGCGACTTTACCCTCGTCGTACAGATCCTTGATTGGCTGCATAGACGGGTTCAAACCGTAGTCGTCGTCCATCGGGATCACCCTGTCCTCCGGTATATTGACCAGCGGACGGTTGTCGTAGTAGAGCGGATTATTGTACGGGACCACGCAGTTCAGATAGTCGTTTCCGCCCGATAGCTGGACGACTACGATCTTGCGGTTCTTGCTGTCACTCACGATGTATTCTCCCAATGCCTGCGGCAGTGATGCGAAAGATCCTCGGGGATCCTATGCCAGTTCGTATATCTGAAATCTGTGCCTGCCTGTCTCCAACACGTATCCGCGGCCCTCGGCGTCCACCGCGACCGCGACCGGATCCCAGAAGTATGGTTCGATCCGGGCCGATTCCTCATTGATGTCGTCGGTGTCCACCTCGAAGACGGGCACGTAGGAGGAGCGGGCGCGCTCCTCGTCCTTCTGAGCGGTTATGTACTCCTGAGCCCAAACTCCCAGGTGAGCCTCGCCCCGCGCCTTCGCGATGAAGTTGCCTTCCGGGTCCAGGACCTGCAGCCGCTGGTTGCCCCAGTCGGCTACCCACATATTGCCGTCCTGGTCCACCGCGACGTCGGAGGGCCGGTAGAATTCGCCGTCACCCGTACCGGAGATGCCGTACTTGGCGATGAACTCGCCGTCGGGAGTGAACTTCTGTATCCGGTCGTTTCGCCAGTCGGCGATATACACGTTGGCGTCGCGGTCCTGCGTGATGCCCCAGGGCAGGTTGAACTCGCCGTCGCCATCGCCGGAAGACCCCCACTGGGAGATGTACGCGCCGTCTTTGGTGAGGCGTTGGATTCTGTTGTTCTTGTGATCTACCAGAAGCATATTGTCGTCGCTGTCGAGCACTATGCCGGACGGAGCGTTGAACTCGCCGTCGCCGCTGCCCTGCGTTCCCCAGGTGGTGATCAAGTCGCCCTGCGAATCGTACACGGTGATCCTCTGCAGGAAATCATCCGCCAGGTACAGATTGTCGTCGCCATCCAGCGCGAGGGCAGTGGGGCCGATCATATTACCGGGCTCCCCGCCATGGCGACCGATCTGGCCATAGTAGTCGTGGTCCCGAGAAACCATCTGGATTCCCACGATCACGGTCTGACTACGATTGCTTCGGCTGGCGACGAATATGCGCCCGTCGTCCCTGATGACCATTGCGGTGGGAAGATGGAAGCCGCGGCCTCCGTTATCCGCGTTGAAGCCGACATTGTCCACGTATCTGAGGCTGAGCGCGATTGTTGTCATACCGTCCTGTCTCTCCTGGCGTTCCAACATCTTCGGATTGACGGCTTATCCACCCTCACCCTAGCCCTCTCCCAAGAGGAGAGGGGATAAATCGGAATCTTAATATCCATCACAACTAATTTGTCGCACTATCAATCGTGGTCCGCGATATTACAGCATCTGGTATTCCTGGGTGGACACGATCAGCTGGATGAGGTTCACGACTGCCTCCTCCGTATCGGATGCCCGGTCCTCGTCGGAGAAACTCAGACGGCCATACGTGCCTGCGAATTCCGTGAGATTCGCCCTCGTGCTGTCCAGGACCTCCATCGGGCCGAGCGCCTCCAGACAGGCAGCGATCAGACGTTCCGGGGAAAGGTCGTCGTCACCGGCGGCGAGGCTGATGCGATTGATGATCTGCCTCACTCCCGGCCTGGTCGGATCGCCCAGAACCCTGCTCACGAAGTTGACCCGCTCGACATACGTCCCGGTATTGATCCACTCCGTGCCCCCTTGCCAACCCTCGACGCTTGGTGGGCCCATCAGCGCCTGGCCCATGCCGGAACTGGCGCGAGCCGCATCGTAGGTCTCGTAGCAGGGGAGTTCCATCCTTCCTGCGAGCCGCAGGGTATTGACCACCATTTCGGTGGGGCTCTTCGTCCTGCCGTATCGGAGCGCCTCTTCCTTGAAGAAATCGGATGTGAACAGGGTTCTGAGCATGTGCTTGATGCTGTGGCCCGATTCGAAATAGGCTTCCGTCATGGCGTCTATCGCTTCGGGATTGGTGGGCGGAGTATGAGGCCACTGCGGCACCGGCGGCTCGTCGGCCACGAAGTAGTGGTAGAGGTGACGGGCTATGTATCGCGGCGTGGCCTCCTGCCTGCAGATGATCTCAACCACGTCTTCGCCGTTGAAGTCGCCTGTCTCCCCCAGAATTGTCTTCTGGCCATGGTCGTGATCGTCGTCGTCGTACTCGAATTGCCAGGTCATGTTGCCGTACGGACGCGAAGTGTTGTTGCGCATCTTGATCATCATGTAGGCCGGGTTTACCACTCCCCAGCCGGTGAACGCCCGCGCGCACTCCTTGATGTCCTCTTCGGTGTAGTTGCCTACGCCCATGGAGAAAAGCTCAAGCAACTCCCGACCATAGTTCTCGTTTATCGAGCCCTTGTGGTTGTCTTGGTTGTCCAGCCACATGATCATGGCCGGGTCGCGGGACAACTGGACGAGCAGATTGTCCATATTGCCCATCCCGTTCTCACGGAACATGTCTATCTGGCTGGTCACCACCCGGGTCTGAATGAGCTTGTACGACCCGGTTGCGAACACGCGATGCCAGAAGAGGCACATCTTCTCTCGCAGGGGATAGTCGGTCACCGCCATACGATATACCCAGTGTGCCTGGGCTCCGCCGCCATGCAGGTTCGACTGGTCAACGTGATACCGGCGAATCAGGTCATGAGGGATGTTGTCGTCCCCGGCGGGGTTCAGCAGTTCGTCCAAGACTGCATCGTACCCTTTGTCCATCGCTCGGTCGAGTTCGTCCGGGGTGGCCCCAAAACCCGCTCGCCTGAGGAGGTGGGCCATGAGCCTCAAGTCCTGCCTACTCTCGACTGCGACCATAGCGCTACTCCTTCGTATTCATGAATCTTCAACACATTGGAAATTTATAGGTCGCGTGGCAAGTCTGTCAAGGATTTGGCCCAGTGCAATCTTATCGCCTCTAGCTTCAGCTTGGCGCTGAGAAGCGATGTCATTGGGCGCGACCATCCTGCTGGTAGCCGAGGTTCACTTGAAGGTTGTACGAGAGAGACTCGGACATAGGACAATTGCGGTCATGGCGGACTCCGGGCTAGAAGTCGGACAGCCACTCCCTGAGCGCCCGGATGTGGTCGGGGTTCGTGCCGCAGCATCCTCCAATTATCCGCGCTCCCTGCTCTCTCCATCCCTTGGCATATTCCAGGTACTGCTGTGGGTCCATTGGACCTGCGTCGCGTGGGAAATGGGCGTAGGCTCCGAAGGTTCCCGACCAGTTCTTGTTGACTATCTCCAGCCCGGGCCCCGTGTCGCCCACCGGTGTGTGCATTATGAATACCGATGCGATGTCCTTATCCTTGATGGCGTCCATAGCGTCTTGAAGGGTCTCACCTCCATGTCTGTCTCGGATGCCTAGGTAAAGCCCGTCTCCATCCCGGACCAGGGAGAGTCCGACCCAGACAGGGAGGCCCAACTCCGCTGCCGCTTCTATTACCGCCAGCGTGTCCGATATCCGGATCAACATCTCGCCCACCGCCACGTCGGGGTCACCCTTGGCCAACTCTCCCAGCTGCTCCCGGTAGGTCTCCAGAGCTTTCTCATAGGGCACCGGGACTTCCGCGTGTTCCTTGGGAGCCATCGTAGATACGGAGGCCGCAATGACCACCGAATCCTCTGTCCCGGAGTTTCTCCTTGCTTGTACCGCCGCTTCGATTCCCAGCCTGTTGGCCTCGGCCACCTTGTGCTCGAGGCCGCCATGTTCCAGCATGTCGCGCCCTGTGCCGAAGGTGTTCGTGATGATGATCTCTGCGCCCGCTTCTATGTATTCCTGATGGATATCCCTTACTAACTCAGGATGGGTGAGCATCGGCCCTCCCGACCACGTGGTGGGGCTTGCCAACCCCCGCCTCTCGATCTCCGAGCCCATACCCCCGTCCATCAATATCGTATCCCCCGCCGCCAGGCGGCCCTGCAATTTCTCAAAGTTGCTCATGTTTCTCCCCTAAAGATGCACTATCGGTTCCGGTGCGTGCAGGACTTCTACAATCTCCATGTTACCAAAAGACAGACCACCGGATAATCTCGTCGTGGACGGGTGAACATCCACGCCATTGACACCCGTTCGTTACGCGCCTTGGTGTGCTAACATTGCCGAAACGCGGACGAGAGGAGCTTGCCATGGCTGAGAAGACGAGGGTGATCATCGTTGGCGGAGGACACAACGGCCTTGTCGCCGCGGGCTACCTCGGACGGGCCGGTCTGGATGTGCAGGTGCTGGAGCGCAGGGACGTCGTCGGAGGCGCCGCGGTTACCGAGGAGTGGTTCCCCGGTTACAAGATTTCCACCTGCTCCTACATCTGCCACATCCTTCAGCAGAAGGTGATAGACGAACTGGAGCTGCGCAGGTACGGCTTCCACGTTTATCCCCTTGACCCGTCGCGCGTCCACCCCTTCCCCAGCGGAAAGGCGTTGACCCTCTGGCACGACGACGCAAAGACAGCCGAGGAACTCCGCAAGCTGTCGCATGAGGACGCGGACGCATGGCACGAATGGGCCGACCTGTGGCACCGCGCCGTCCGCATCCTCAGCGACTACTACCTCGGACCGCCTCCGTCCCTGGCCGAACTCGCCGAAAGGTTCCGAGAAGAGGGTGAGGAAGAGCTTCTCGAGACGTTGCTGACCGTCCCTCTCAGGGACCTGATTGACCGCTACTTCGCCTCGGACGAGGTCAGGGCGGCCGTAAGCACGGGCGCGATGGACATGGGAGATATAAGCGCGCCGGGCAGTTCCTACATCGCCGCGCTTTACAGGTACGCCGCCTTCCGGGAGGACACCGAGAACTACGGGATAGTTCGCGGCGGTATGGGCTCGATCACCCAGTCGCTGGCTCGCTCCGCCGAGGCAGTGGGAGTGTACATAAGAACAGGAGCCGAGGTGAGCCGCATACTGACGAGCAACGGCCAGTCTGTCGGCGTCGAGCTCGCGGACGGAGAGATAATTGATGCCGACATAGTTCTGTCGAACGCGGACCCGAAGAGGACCTTCCTCACGCTGGTGGACGAGGCCGACCTCGACAAGGAATTCGTCGCGGAGATCAGAGCGCTGAAGACGGAGTCGGCGTCCGCCAAATTCCTCTGCGCGCTGAGAGAACTGCCCGACTTCTCGGGCCACCTGGGTTCCGAGTACAACCCGGAGCACCTGGCCATGATCAGCCTCTGTCCTACCGCGGAGCACGGCGAGATAAGCTGGAATGACGCCAGGAACGGCCGGATCCCGGAGACACCACTCATCCAGGTCCAGATCCCTTCCGTGTACGACAAGACGGTCGCGCCGGAGGGACGCCACGTACTGTCTATGTGGGTTTACTTCCTACCGCCCCATGTCAGGGATGGCTCCTGGCCGGAGATGCGGCGCCAATTCGGAGAGAGGCTCATAGATGAGGTGTCCAGGTACGCTCCCAATTTCAGGGAGGCCATCATAGACTGGACGCTGCTGACGCCGGAGGACATCGAGGAGCGCATAGGACTCACGGATGGCAACATAAGGCATCTGGACATGGTGCCGCAGCAGATGATGTCGCGCCGACCACTGCCGGGGTGGTCCGACTACCGGACGCCTGTGGAGGGCCTCTACCTTTGCGGTGCGGGAACGCATCCCGGAGGTGAGGTTACGGGCGCGCCCGGCCACAACGCCGCCCACGTCGTTCTGGGGGACTTGGGACGTTGAACACACGCAGCGTCTGGAGACTCGACAAAGACGAGGTAGAATCAAAGTAGGCCGGAATGTTCCGTGAGATCTTCAAGGGAATTCACTCGAGGCCATCAACTCCCCGCTAGACTGTTACCCCGACGGTGATTACCCCGAAGTAGCCTTCTCCGTCTTCCGTGAGCGACGCCAGCAGGTTCCGCTCTGCCGGATCTTCCCGCAGTACGGAATCGTTCACGTTACGCGTGGTGCGGCCGGGCCGGGCACGATAGGGCGTCCGTTTATAGACATCGTCGGTGAAGTCGTCCGGGAAGTAGAACTGGGAAGTCGCGTATGTATTGTTCTTGTAGTGAACCTTGAAGTGGATGTGAACCGTGCGGCCTGGATACCAGCCGGGATAGACGGTGTCGAACAGGGCGACGCCTTCGTCATCTGTCACCTGGGTTCCCCGGAGAAATGTCTGACCGGACGTGTCCTGCCCACCGGGCTGGCCGGGATATCCTGAGTAGGCCCCTGAGGCATCAACGTGCCATAGGTCCACCAGAGCGTCCTTCAAGGGAGTGCAGCCACCATCCACCCTCATGACCCGGACGCTCATCCGCAGTGGCGCCCCGGCACGGTCCTCGACGATGTTCTGTCGTATCTGGTTCGCGTCGAAGTAGAATGGTCCCTCGGTCGCCTGAGGCGTCAGTACGCAGACGGGAGTGTCATCTATTGGTATGGGCAACGCAGAAGAGCGCGCCGCAGCGGGAGATGGCGCCGGAGACTGGCTTCTCGACGGGTCCGAACTGCGGATGCCGCAGGCCGTCAACACCCCGATGCTGAGCAGGCCAATCCTCCGTAGCAATTCTCTTCTCTTAATGTCCACTCCGCCCACCTTCGTTCCGAGACTCGATTAAACAGAAGGGCTTCACACCCTGTAGCATGGTATAAGAGTACGTTATCCTGCTGGTGTGGGCCAGTCCTCATGGAATCTGGAAGAAGGAGTCGAGAAGATGACCAGTTCAACCAGGACGGATGAATCGAAGCTGAGTTTGGACCAGATCCTGTCCATCCAGCCTCTGGTTACCGAAGAGACGCCTCGATGGTCTCCCGACGGCACCCGGATCGTATTCGTCTCCTCGCAGGGGGACACGGCCGAGCTGTGGAGCGTCCCGGCCGATGGAGGATTCACAGCCCGTTTGACTGTAGGTGCAGGCGCCGGGGGCGCGGCCCCTCGCATCCCACTCTGGTCTCCCGACGGCGCCTACGTTTCCTGCATCTCCAGGAAGAGTGGCAACGACGAGGTGTGGCTGTGGCCTGCCAACGGGGATACGGGTTTCCAACTGACGTCACTCGGAGGCCGAATCCATTCGATGAACTGGGCTCCCGACGGTGGGAGTGTCGCGGTGTCCTGCAATCGCTACGGCTCGTATGACATCTACCTGGTGGAAGTCCGATCAGGTAGGACCGAGCGGCTAACGGACGGCCCTCTATACGCGGTGAATCCGGTCTTCACTCCCGATGGCCAGAACATTCTGTACGTCCGGTTGGATGGCGCGTGGGAGAACCACGACGTCATCAGAATTACGCTGGTCGGTGACGAACAGGAAATCGTTGTCCAGGATACCGACTTCTTCGATTACAGCTACGGCGGGACTTTTGGTTATCCTCTGGTCTCTCCCGACGGTGAGCGAGTCCTCTTCCGCAGCCAGCGCAGCGGATATGTAAACATCTGGACTGCGCCCGTTGTGGGTGGTGAGCCAGAGCCATTGGCTCCCGAGGATGTGGAGCAGGATAACGCCGTCTGGTCTCCCGCAGGACAGCAGGTGGCCTACACCTCCAACCGCAATGGCATCCTGGAACTGAGGGTGGCGGACGCTTCCAGCGGAGAGTCTCGTGCGCTCTTCTCGCCGGAAGTGGGCGTATGCTCGGCGCCGCAGTGGTCGCCGGACGGCTCGAAAATAGTCTTCCGATACGGGACTCCCACATCTCCGGCGGACATCTGGGTCGTATCCTTGGAAGACGGCCGAGCCAGGCAGCTTACCAGCGCCAGAGTTGATCGTGCGCTGACCGGGCGTCTGACCGCACCCAAAAAGATTACATACGAAAGCTTTGACGGCCTCGTCATCAACGCGTATCTCTATAGCCCCGTGAGACGGGAGGAAGGTGAAAAATACCCGGGTCTGCTATTCATACACGGTGGGCCTACCAACCAGTTCATTGACGACTTCCAGCCCTACGTCCAATACTTCGTGCAGTGCGGATACGTGGTGCTGCTGCCCAACGTCCGGGGGAGCTCCGGTTACGGCAAGGCATTCGAAGAGCTGAACGACAGGGACTGGGGCGGAGGCGACTTGAAGGATGCCATTGCCGGGGCCGAGTTCCTCAAGGGACTTGGCTACGTGGACCCCCAGGCTATCGGGATAACGGGAACGAGCTACGGCGGCATCCTCACGATGTGTGCGGTCACCTTTGCGCCGGGCGTGTTCCAGGCGGCAGTCCCCATGTCCGGTTACAGCGACTGGCCCACCCTGCGCAACCAGTTGGAACTGCGGCACATCAAACTCCTGGAGCATGAGTTCGGCGCCTTTGAGGGAAATAAGGACGTCTGGCATCGCTGCTCGCCCCTATACAGGGTCGGGGACGCAACCACGCCGACCTTCGTCCTTCACGGGGAAGGGAGGGAGGACTGGCCCGAGACGTCACAAGACTTTGCGGTGGAGATGAAGCGGCACTACAAGACGGTTGAATACAAGGTGTACCCCAACGATGGCTTCTATGTGGGTACGCTCCCCAACGTTCGGCAGATGCTGTCGGACGTTGCCGATTTCCTAGATCGCTACCTGCGCAGCTAGTCTTGCGAAATCCTCGACGGTCACAAGGACGACCGAACCGGACGGTGCCGGCATGAGCGATACGGCAAGTGGGTCTGGTGCGATAGGTCGGCGTCTGCCACTGCCAACACAAAGGATTGGAGGGGGATGGCCCGATCCCCTTGTTTTACTTCCCCGTCACACCAGCAGTAGGTTATGGCAGCGCGGCCACCGCCGATACTTCCACCAGGAACTCCTCTCTTACCAAGCCGGCGATCACGAGCAGCGTGTTGGGAGGATAGTCGCCGTCTGGAAATATCGTGGGGAACACCTCCGTCCGCCCCTCGATGAATCCCTGCACGGAATCCTGTCCCACTACGTATGTGGTGAACTCCACGACATTGCTGAAGTTCGCCCCAACTCCCTCCAGCACGCCTCGGAGGTTCTCGAATACCTGTCTGGTCTGGGCAGCCACGTCGCCTATCCCGACCGGGTTGCCGTCGAGGTCCACTGCCACCTGTCCGGCGATGAAGAGCAGTTCGCCCGGTGCAGTCCTGATCGCCTGCGAGTAGGCGCCAATCGGTTGTGGTGCCTTGTCCGTATTCACGATGGCTCGCCTGAGTTCGCTCATGTCAATCCTCCTCGACCCCGTCCAGGGTCTCTTCTCGATGTCTGTTCCACTACACGGCACTTCCCGTGCTGGAATATGCCTGAGTCACTCATGTCACCGGTATCCATCATCGCCAGTCGTGACGAGGTCTCCAGCCCAGCAGTCTCTGCGCCTTCTCCGTACTTATTACGCTTGCGGTGCCACCCAGCCCTTCCCGTATCTCCACGCAGTCGCCGAAGTTATTCCTGACAAGATCAATGGTGGGCTCTCTGAAGCGGCTGGAAGCCTGCGCGATCATGAAAGCTTCATACTCTTCTATCTCCGCGTCCAGCGCCAAGACGTGGGCCGAGGCCACGTCCTTGGTATCGGCATAGGCCCACATCACCAGTGTCAGAGGATTTTCAGGCGTCGGGGCCGGCCATGGGAACTCCGCTTGGACTTCCTCTGGCGCCACATTGGTAAACCGCAGGCTGACGACGGTGGTGTCCGAACTGCGGGCGACCATCCTGCCAATATCCTCTCCAACCTGCTTGGACAGACCATAAGGCTCGAAAGGCATCATGGGATGCTCCTCGTCCAACGGCAGATAAAGCGGCACGAAAGCGTTCCCATCGTGGGCCCAACCCATACCGAAGGCGCTGGAGGAGAACACCACTCGCCGCAGTCCCAGCTCCGCAGCGGACATCATGATGTTGAATGTGCTGGCCACATTGTTGTCGAAGATGACCCTCGGCTCTTCCCGGAGTGGTCCGGGGATCGCTCCCATGTGTACGACGGATTCCGCGTCCCTGAGAATACGCTCTACTTCCCCGGGGTCTCCGAGATCACAACGCACGAACTCCGCCGGAAGGTCGTCGGCAGCCAATCGGTCCGTGGCCAGGACTTCTCTGTCCTGGTCCACCAGCAACTGCACCACCATGCGTCCCAGCCTACCCGCCGCTCCGGTTACTACTATCACCTTATCCTCCGTCTAATTCACGTGGCTGACGATCCGACCGACCACCGAAAGCGGACCGCTGTTGCTTCATGTACGGTCAAGCCCGTGGATACCGCGGTAATCGCTCGTCGGAGGCGACCGCCAGCCTTCCAGAAATCCCGGATGGGGTTGATAAATCTCCACGCCCAGTGGGTGGCAGGTGTCTATGGGATCGTCGGCGTCTTCTCCCCAAGCCTGTACCGACAGGTCACCCTGGGGACAGGTGGAGATGGCGCAGAGCAGGTCTATCTCGGCAAAGAATTCAAAGTAGTCTCCCTGCTTCGCCGGTGAAGGCTTCACGAAGTAACGGTCGTCTTTGGTAAGCCCGGTCACCTGGAATATGTTGAGGACGTCGTGAACGTCGCTCTCATCGAGGTGGTACGGAGCGACCGCCCGCACCAGGTTCGAGTGGCAGCAGTAGTCGAAGTCCTCGCCGTTCAGCATCTTGTGCACGTATGGATCGCAGCGCGTACCCAGCAGGTCGTGACATCCGGCACCGTCCTCATCCAGGGGATAGTCCACCGTGTCCCCGGTAATGGTAAGCATGGGTCGCAGGTACGGAAGACATGACCACAGCCGGTCGAACGTGGTGACGTGGGTCCGGTGCAGTTGCTTGGTGCGAGCCGCCCAGAACCGCTCCCTGGGATTGTTGAGGTTCCAAGCGTTGAAGTCGGCCACCTGCGCCCCTTCCACAACGACGATGCGGCATATCTGGCCCGCTAGGACCGGCCAGGCCCTTCCGGAGCGAATCGGCACCACGAACCGTTCGACCAGGCTTCGGGTTTCCGTCTCCTTGCCGAGGCGTTCGTAGAATTCTCTGTCAACGTCAATCGGGCTACCGGGTCTGGGCTGGTAGATTACTCTGGGAGCTGGCATGGGATACCCCGTCGGGAATGGATTTGATGAATCTCACCGGATTATACAAGCATTGGCTTCATTCCGTGGTGGTAGAATCAGCGAATCGTCTCATCATAGTCAATTCAGTCCATACGACAAGAGACAGGAGGAGCGAAATGCCATTACATTTCACTGAGCAGGAATTGGCCGGCCGCAGAGAGAAAGTCGTGGCTGAATTGCAGAATAGAGGACTGGCGGCCCTGATGATTTTCAGGCAGGAAAGCATGTATTACCTGACCGGGTACGACACCATGGGCTACTCGCAGTTCCAGTGCCTTTATCTCGGGGATGACGGCAAGCTGGTTCTGCTGACAAGATCTGCAGACCTTCGGCAGGCGCGGTTGACCTCTGTGATTGACGACATTCGCGTTTGGGTGGACGGCGCCGACAGCAACCCGGGCCAAGACCTCTGGAACATCCTGGAAGAGCAGGGGTGCCGGGGCCGGCGGCTGGGCATTGAGTTGGAAGCGTGGTGTCTGACCGGGAAGCGCTGGGACAACGTGAGGGCGGCTATCGAGGGTCGCTGCGAATACGAGGACAGCTCGGAACTGGTGAGCAGATTGAGGCTGATCAAGAGCGATGCCGAGTTGGAGTACGTCCGCAAAGCGGCGGCTCTGGCCGACGACGCCTTAGCGGCGGCCCAACGGCTGGCAAAGGCGGGTACGCCGGAGCAGGATGTGTTGGCCGGGATGAAGTCGGTGATCTTTCGGGGCGGAGGCGACTATCCAGCCTCCCGGTTCATCATAGGATCGGGAGAGAACGCGCTCATGGTAAGGAATTTCACGGGCTACGACACACTGGGCGCCCATGACCAACTGCAACTGGAATTCGGTGGGGCCTACCGGCACTATCATTCCTGTCTCATGCGGACGATCCTTACCGGAGAACCCAGCAGGCAACAGCTTGCCATGCACTCCGCGTGCTGCGACGCTCTTCAAGCCTGCAAGGACGCTGCCCGGCCGGGCTCCACTTTCGGCGATATCTTCTCAGCCCACGCCGACTCCCTGGATCAGTCCGGTTTTGGGGAACATCGACTCAACGCCTGCGGTTATAGCCTGGGGGCGCTGTATCCGCCAACATGGATGGACTGGCCCATGATATACAAGGACAACCCGGTGGTGTTGCAGCCCAACATGGTCATCTTCATGCACATGATCTTGCTGGATTGGGATCGCAAGCTCGCGATGTCAGTGGGAGACACCGTGTTGGTCACCGCAGACGGATGTGAGACACTGACAAAGATGGGGACGGATCTATATGATGTCTCTGGAACCTGCCATTGACTTCCATTGCCTCACTATAGGACACGTCGGACAAAAATTCCTAGATTTTCCTCAACGCCGATTACAGTGGCGGACAGGTTTGGAGGTGGTGAAATGAGCAGCGAAGACGTACACCTGATGGCTCATCTGATGCGGCGCGCCGGCTTCGGCGCGACACGCGACGAGCTTGAATCCGCGATTGCGGACGGCTACGAGAAGACTGTGGACGCCCTGCTGGACACGTCCACGGTCTCGTACATGCCCGACGACATCATCAGGCGGTACCACGTTGATCAGTCCGAACTGCGTGTCGTGGAAGTCGCGGTCGCTAACTGGCTCTACCGCATGATGACCACGACGAGCCCGCTCCAGGAGAAGATCGCGCTCTTCTGGCACAGTCTGTTCGCCACCGGCGAACGCAAGGTCAACAACGTACAAACCATGGTGAGCCAGATCGAGACCTTCCGCAAGTACGGCCTCGGTAGTTTCCGCACGCTCCTGGTCCAGGTTTCAAGAGACCCTGCGATGCTCCACTGGCTCGACAACCACGACAACCACAGGGATGCCGTCAACGAGAACTACGGGCGTGAGTTGCTGGAGCTCTTTTCGATGGGAATCGGCAACTACACGGAGCAGGACGTAAAGGAGGCTGCGCGGGCGTTCACTGGCTGGACCTTCGAGAATGCCGAGTACATGGCGCTGCGAGCGATGAAGGCTTCGATCTGGCCGTACAGCCGCGTCGCCTGCCAGTTCGAGTTCAGGTCGGACGACCACGACTACTCAGAGAAGACCTTTCTGGGCGAGAGCGGCCCGTTCGACGGCGAGGACGTGATCGAAGTGATAGTGCGGCAGCCTGCCACGGCTCGTTTCGTGTGCACTCGTCTGTACCAGTTCTTCGTCGCCGACGAGGTTGGCGAAGAGGGCGAAGCGCTGATCGAGCGACTCTGCCAGACTTACTTCGACTCCGGCTACGAGATCGGAACGGTCCTGAGGGATATGTTCAACTCAGACCACTTCAAGTCTGCCACTGTCCGATTCCGCAGGGTCAAGAGTCCGGCGGAACTGGTCGCGGGGACGCTGCGGACTGCCCGGCCCTTCCCGCGACCGACCGTCGAGATATTCCAGGTTGGTCTCGCCACCAACTATATGGGACAGGAGCTCATGAACCCGCCCAACGTAGAGGGGTGGCACGAGGGAGCCGAGTGGATTGACAGCGGGTCTCTCGTCGAGAGGGTCAACTTCGCTTCCCGGTACCTTGGCAACCCGGACTCGCCCGGCGTCCGGGACATCGCGGACAGGCTCGCCTCCGAACGGCAGACACAGTTCGACTCGGAGACGCTAGTTGACTTCTGCCTGGACCTTCTGGGGCCGATCACAGTCTCGGATGAGACGCGGGCGACTCTCGTGGCGTCCTCAGAGGCTTACGAGCAAGACGATTTCACCACCCGCGTCGCGGAGACCCTGCGCCTGATCGGCTCGACGCGGGAGTACCAACTGGCCTGATCCGCTCACACAAGTCGCAGCTGTACCCCCGACCTCTCCTCTTGGAGTCTCAGGAACGCGGAACTGTCGAGGTCGGCCCATCCTCGGGTCATGGCCTCCTCCATCTCTGCCTGGCAGACATCGGTCAGGTTCATGGGGACGCCGTAGCGCTCGGCCAGATCAGTGGCAAGCCGCATATCCTTCATCGCGGTTTTCAGCGCGAAACGGGGCTCGAAGTCGCCGCTGAACAGCGTATCGGGCAGACGGGTGTGCAGGTTGAAGTTCCTGCCAATCGCGCACTTCTGGAACACCTCTACCAGCACCGACGGATCCACGCCAGCGCGCACTCCCATAGTCAGGCACTCGACTGTCGCCATGTCCAGCGAGAATCCGGCGCAGTTGTGCGCGATCTTGCACACGCAGCCCGCGCCGATGTCGCCGACGTGCATGACCGTCCTGGCAATCGTGCCCAGAACCGGCTTGCAGCGGTCGAGGGTGTCGCCGCTGCCTCCGACCAGCATGGTCAGGTCGCGCGTTCTCGCGCCCTCCGCGCCACCGCTGACAGGGGCGTCGAGCATCGCAACCCCTGCGCTCTCCAGCTTCCGGTGGGTGTCTCTTACGAGTTCGGGGGAGTTGGTCGTGTGATCAACCAGAACAGAACCGGCGGCTATTCCTTCCAGGATGCCATCGGCGCCGTAAACCACCTGCTCGAACTCAGGCGGACCTGGAAGACAGGTGCATACTATGTTGCACTGCCGGGCGACTGCCTTTGGGGAGTCGCCCCACTCGGCCCCGTCTTCGAGCAGCGGAGTCGCCGCGCTCCGGTTTATGTCGTGGACTACCAGGGAGAAACCCGAGGCGAGGATCTGGCCCGCCATGGGTTGGCCTATGCTCCCAGTTCCAATGAATCCAACACGCATCGGCTCACTCCTGATCGTAATGGACTACTCTTTGGTTGTTGCGATACTATCACAACGATATGGCTCGAAAGACGAAATTCGACGGAGAACGGAGCAGTACCATCGGCATGGCTCAAGTTTGTCTGCGCATCAGTGTCGCGGAGTTTGGCTCATACGATGCCTTGAGGTCCAGGAGGTCGGGTGGGAGATGGCGGCAAGACAGGCGCTAAAATATGACCGCACGATAGGGATCGTTGCGATGGAGGGACGCGGGTTCAGCAACCCAGTGGATATCGCCTTCTCCAGCGACGACCGCATCTACGTAATCAGCCGCACGAATTCGCTTCAGCCATACGGCATACGAATCGGCATCTGCGATCTGGAGAGCAACTACTACGGCCACTTCGGATCCTATGGCTCGGAGCCCGGACAGTTCGTGTGGCCCACGTCCGTGGCGTTCGACTCGGAAGACAACCTGTATCTCGCCGATGAGCACAACCACCGCATCACCGTGTTCGACACGTCCGGACGGTACATCCGGCACTGGGGCGAACATGGTTCGGGTGATGGGCAGATAGACGGCCCATCCGGAATTGCGATTGATTCCTCCGGCGCTGTGCTGGTCGGGGACGCCTACAACGGGCGCATCCAGAGGTTCACAGGGGATGGCGAGTTTATATCGAGCTTTGGCCGAACAGGCGACGGTCCTGCTGAATTCAATATGCCGTGGGGCGTCACGCTCGACAGCGTCGGCAATGTGTACGTCGCCGACTGGCGAAACGACCGTATCCAGAAGTTCTCTCCAGACGGTGAGTTCATGGCGGCGTTCGGCGAGTCGGGAGACGGCGACGGTCAATTCCGGCGGCCGTCCAGCGTCGCGGTTGATGACGAAGGGCTTATCTACGTTGCCGACTGGGGCAACGAGCGCGTTCAGGCGCTGTCGCCAGACGGTGAGTTCCTGGAGAAGCTCAGGGGACAGGCGACGCTGTCCAAGTGGGCCGAAGAGTTCTATGCGGCCAACCCGGACGAGTGGCAGGCGCGCCAGAGGGCCAACATCATGGTGACTCCACGCCCGGACGTGGTGACTCCCTACCAGGAATCCGCGCGAGTCGAGCCGTACTTCTGGGGTCCGATCTCCGTTAAGCTGGACGGGCAGGGACGGCTGTACGTGACCGAATCCAACAGGCATCGCATTCAGGTTTATGAGAAGCTGTGAAAAGTCAGACTTCCACTGGGTGATCGCTGTCCATCCACTCTGCGTAGGAGCCGTCGTATAGTCGGACTTCGTACCCGGACTGCCGCATGGAGAGATAGGCCAGTGAAGCGCGGACCCCGCTGCGGCAATATGCCACGACCGCATCGCCGGGCGTGATGCCGACCGTCGCCAGCCGCTGGTGTAACAGGTTCGGCTCGATGAGCATTCTTCCTCCGGCGCCGGCCATATCCGAGTGGGGCAGGTTGACCGCACCGGGAATATGCCCGGGGCGATGGTCCATTTCCGTTTGTCCGAGATACTCTTCCGGGGTGCGTGTATCCAGGAGCTTCGATCCGCCGTCGGCGGCCAGGTTATTCATCGCAACACGCACCGACGGGTCGAGGCGAGGCGTAAAGGCTTTAGGCTCCGTCGGGACAGGCCGGTAGAGGACCTCCCGGCCCTCTTCCTTCCAGGCTTCGAACAGCAGGTCCATCACGTGAACGTCGTTTCGGCCCAGGTATTCCAGGACCCAGGCCGCCATGGCGGCGTTGCGGCCATCCTGGTGGTCGTAGAGCACAGGGATAACGTCGTCTCCCAACCCCGCTTCTCCAAAGGCGTCAGCAAGCTGCTCCGGCTGGCCGATACGTCCGTCCGTCCCCTGCAATTTCTTGAAAGGGACGTTCACCGCCCCTCTCAGATGTCCCATCAGGTAGCGCATGGCCGACCGGGGGTCAATTACCAGGTATCCCGGCTGGTCAATATGTTCAGAAACCCAATCCGCGGAAACGAACGTGACCATCAACCGACCGCTTCGAAGTCGGTCTCGACGGAGGTCGAGTTGGCTACGGACTGGGTGACCGGAGAGCCCTCCACCGCCAGTCGCCAGATTTCGCGCAGGGTGTCCTGGTCCGCGTCGGCGCGAACGAAGCACTTGGCAGAAATCCTGCCATAGCCCGGATTGCCCTCGTCCTCCACTCCGGCCCACTTGCGTATATTGTCGAAGTATCCTTCCACGGCCACTTCCAGGTCATGGATTCGGATGCCTCGCTTGGTGGCGTTGACCACGAATCCGACGGTCATGCAGCTGCCGACAGCCGACAGCAGCTGCTCGTGGGCGCTGGCGGCGACGTCGGTGGCGGTCAGGTCGCCGGGCTCGTCCATGTCAACCTGGTGATTCCGCATGTAGGCGCGCGCGCGCATCCCGTCCTGCCAGACCACCCGCGACTTCCAAGGCCCGGTTACCGCGTTGAATACTTCCGGGTCGCGAAAGGAATCCAGGACTTCGGCCAGCTTTTCGCTGGGCAGCCCGTTGAGGTCTCTCTCTTCAGCCATTTCCAACTCCTTTATGAACGCCGATTGATCTCAATTCGGCGAGAACTCTGAACCTCGGCGCTACCGATACTCCGCCCGCACTTGTTCGGCGGCGGCGGCGATTACTTGCATCTTCTTGAAGGCCATCTCGTGGGTGTTGACGTTTCTTTCGGCGAAGGTGCCAAATCCGCAGTCGGGGTTGAGGTATATCTTGTCCGGGTCAAAGTATTGAAGGAGCTCCTTGACCCTGGCGACTATCTGATCCGGTGATTCGAGATCGTCCGACCGGGGGTTCACTACTCCAAGCCCGATCTCCTTCTCGTTCCGGTACTCCTTGAAGACCTCCATCTCTCCCGCCCTGGGCGTGGCGCACTCCAGCACCAGTTGGTCAATGTTCATCTGGACGAGGTAGGGGAGCATCGGCCCGTAGTTGCCCGAGAGAAGCACATCTTCCCGCTTGCTCCAGTTGCCGCGACAGACGTGCACGCCGGTCCTGATCCCGGTGATTCCCTCCGTGGTCTCGTTCATCAGCCGCAGCGCGAATTCCAGTTCGTCCGTAGGGTCCCGGCGGTTGGGCAGCGCGGCGCACATGAAGGTCTCGGTGCTTTCCTCTCCGAAAACCACCTGGCTGAGGATAGGCTCGTCCAACTGCACGAAGTCGCAGCCCTGGTCGCGCAGGGCGACTATCTCTTCCCTGAGTATCTCCACGACGTCGGCGGCCAGGTCTTCGGGGGTAGGGTACACCCGGTCGGATATGCCCTCGAACCAGCTGGAGCGGGTCAGCATATAGGGGCCGGGCAGAGGAATCTTGATCTGCCGGTCCGTGTGTTCCCGCAGGAAGGCCAACTCATCGCGGGCCAGGCCCTGCCGTCTGCCGAGGCGGTCAACGGCGATGGGGCTCTTGATGGCAAAGGCGGGGACGTCTAGCGCCCGCAGCATCTCCTCCATTCGGGCGCGGTCCCGGGAGTAGTCCATCACTTCCGACACCTTCATCAGTTGCATTCCGGTCAGCTTGTCGGTGACGAAAGAGTAGAAGTTGTCCCGGCGCAACTCTCCGTCGCTGATGATGTCCACACCGGCCTCTTCCTGCGCCCGGATGCAGGCCAACACTTCGTCGTCGGCCACGGCGTTGAATTCGTCCAGGGTGGTCTCGCCGGCTTCCTTGCGGCGCAGCGCCCTGATCAGTTCGGCGGACCGGGGCCAACTCCCAACGACCGTTACGGGGAACAAGGGGTCGTTTGCCATTCAGTTTCCTCCAGGATGCGGGTAGCGTGAGAATATGTTGCCTACCCTCGCAGGCTGAACCAGTGTATAACAAGGCGCAAGCAGGGACAAGTTGCGGTAAGCGGAGAAGTGAGGTCTGTACTCTCTTTCGGCTGACAACGGCTCGTCCGTCGCGGCTCAACTCCCTGGGTCCTGGTAGAACCCAGAATTGAGGAAGCCGCCGTCTATGGGAATCCCGACTCCATTGATGTAACGCGCTTCATCGCCGCACAGATACAGGACCAGATCCGCGACCTCTTCAGGCAGGACCTCGCGCTTGATCGGGAACCGCTTCAGTCTCTGCTCCCTGAGTTCCGGCTCTCTCTTATACACCATCTCGGTCATGGGCGTTATAGCGACGCCCGGGCAGACCGCGTTGACGTTTATCCCGTACCTCGCCCACTCGAGGCCAAGCTGTCCGGCAAAGTTGATGAGCGCCGCCTTCGCCGGGCCGTATGCGCCTCGCTCGGGCACCGGGGCAGTTGCCGCCACAGAGGACATCAGCACTACGCTGCCGCCGTCCCCCTGTTCGACCATCTGCCCGCCCGCCTCCCGGCATAACAGAAACGCCCCCGTAAGGTGCGCGTCGAGGGAAAGGTTCCACTGATCGAGCGACATATTGAGCACGGGCGCCTTGATGTTCGTGCCCGCGCAGTGCACCAGGTAGTCCACCCGTCCAAGTTGGTCCACGACCGTCCGGACGGCATTGACGACGGATGCCTCGTCGGTAACTTCGACCTGCACCGCAATCGCCCTGCCACCGTCCGATTCGATTGACCGCACCACCTCGGACGCCGCATCCGCGTTCAGGTCCATCACGGCGACCGCCCCACCGCGCATCGAGAACCTGCGGCATATCTCGGATCCCAGGCCTCCCGCGCCACCGCTGACCACAGCTACCTTGTTTTCCATAGTCCACCTCCTGTTGGCAATGGCAATGTGCCGAAGACAGAATTTCATAAATCTTGATTTATATTAGTCCAGGTCACGTCCTGGTGACGTTCAGGTGGCTATCCAAGTGAGTTTCGACTTGGAAATCGGTTGATTTAGCTATGGATTCACCTGGAGAAAATTTTGGTTGGTCGGTTTTGCCGTTATTGATAAACCTCAGATTATATAATTTATGTACGTTTGTTCTGCAATGAGCATATTGTACCATAGTGGGATTAGAGTTGTGCAGCATTTCGCCCAAATGGGAAACATCACAAAAGTGGTGGGCATGAGTATATCCACGAAGGACACGAAGATACACAAAGGATCAGACAGCCAGCGATACACACTGATACCGCTACGCACCAACCAGATATTTGATGCTTCCGCCCAAATTGTTGCTACCGCAGATCTTATGGCGGAGAAGCGTCTGACGTATGAGGCGCTGATTGGGAAAGACTGACTCGCCAAGACAAACTAGATTACGAGGCGGTTACCCTAGGTAGCCGTCTTTTCGTTTCTGAACGAGAAGGACATTCCTATGGCTTTGAGAAGACCCTGTCCCTGTGTACCCAGCGTTGACACGCTTTCCCAGCGCCCGTAGCATGGTCGGAGCTATTGAGCAGGATGGTCGTCAAAATGGACTACGGAATAGGCATCCCTTCGTACATAGAGGCATGGCGCGAGGTGAAAGCGGCCGAGGAGGCGGGTTTCACGCACGCTTGGTTCTTCGACTCGCAACTCATCTACTCTGACGTTTGGGCCACGATGGCGCTGGCGGCGCAGCACACTACGTCCATCAAGCTGGGGACGCTGGTGGCGATACCGAGCAACAGGCTTGCGCCAGTGACGGCGGCCGCGGCGGCTTCGATAAACAAGATCGCGCCCGGCAGGGTGATAGTCGGCCTCGGCACCGGCTACACGGGCCGGAACACGATGGGCCTTCCCGCGCTGACGATGGCCCAGTTCGAGGAGTACGCGGCGCAGGTCAAGGGGCTGCTCGCCGGGGAAGACGCGCTGCTGCGGGAGGGAAGCCGGGAGCGGTGGATACGGCTCATCCACTCCAAGTCCAACTCGGGGCGGGACGAGTTCTTCAACATCGAAGAGCCTATCCCCGTGATGCTCGCCGCCAACGGCCCACGGGGTCAGAAGATAGCGGGGGAGCTATCCGACGGCTGGATAACGACCGCGAGGAGCGCGTCCGTCCCGGAAGGACTGCCCAGGGTGATGGCGGCAGCGGAAGCGACGGGCAACAGCTTCGACAAGTTCGGCGGACATGGGGCCAAGCCGTACGTGACGGTACTCACGTCGGCGTGCGTTCTCAGGGAGGGCGAGTCGGTGTCGAGCGAGCGGGTTATCAGGAACGTGGGGCCGACGCTGGTTCCGGGCGTCCACGCGATGTGGGAGCGCGACTACGGCCCCGGCTCGAACCTGGGGATGAGCAATCCGGGCCTCGCGGAGGAGTACGACCGGTACGTCCGCGAATACGGGGACAGACGCCCGAATCCCACGCCGGAGGACAGGCGATACCTAGACGTTCACGAAGGACACTATGTATATCTGAAAGACGGAGAGGAGCGGTTCGTCTCCCCGGAAATGGTCGGTCGCACGCTGACCGGTACGGCGGCGGAGATCAGTAAAAAGCTGGACGACCTGGAGGCAATCGGCGTCAACAACGTGGCGCTCGCGGCGGTTGACCGGCAGGCGGCGCGCGAGTTGATTTCAGATTTCGGCGAGCAGGTGATAAGGGAAAGAGAACTTCAGGAGAGATTGTAGATGTCAGACAAGAAGCCCAACATAGTCCTGATAATGTCCGACGACCTTGGTTACGAGGTCATTGGAGCGAACGGAGGAACTTCCTACGCCACCCCGCGACTCGACCGGATGGCGCAGGAGGGAATGCGGTTCGAGGAGGCGCACGTGATGCCGCTGTGCACTCCCACGCGGCTCTCACTGATGACGGGCAAGTACAACTTCCGAAACTACATCGGTTTCGGGCTGATAAGTCCCGATGAAGTCACTTTCGGACACCTCTTTGAGGACGCCGGATACAACACCTGCATATCGGGCAAGTGGCAGCTCTACTCCTACAATCCACCCGACGAGGCGCCGGAGAAACGCTCCAAGGGTCAGCGGATCGAGGATGCCGGATTTGACGAGTTCTGCGTCTGGCACGCGCACCACACCGAGGAGAAGGGGTCTCGCTATAAGAACCCTATCATCTACCAGAACGGCGAATACAGGGATGACACGGAGGGCAAGTACGGAGAGGACATCTTCTGCGACTACATCATTGACTATATCGAGCGCAAGAAGGACGACGACAGTCCGTTCTTCGTGTACTGGCCTATGGCGGCGACGCACAAGCCTCATGAACCCACCCCGGACAGTCCCGAATGGGAGTCGTTCGACCCTCCTTCCAACAGGACGCTCGGCGGGAGGACATGGGCTGAGCTGGAGGAAGGTTCCTGGGGCGACGACCCGCGCTTCTACAAGGACATGGTGGAGTACCACGACAAGACCATCGGCAGGCTCATGGACTATCTGGACGAACGGGGCCTCGGCGAAGACACGCTGGTGCTGTATGTGGGCGACAATGGCAGCCCCGACGATGTTTGCTCGATGGTGCATGAGCACAACGAGATATGTGGGGGGAAGGGTAAGACGAACGACCGCGGCACCCACGTCCCGCTCATTTGCCGAATGCCCGGAACGATCCCCACGGGAGTCGTGAACGGGGACATGGTGGAGTCCACCGACTTCCTGCCGACGATCATGGAGGCCGCCGGGCTGGAGTTCCCGGACGATTACGTGGTGGATGGCAGGTCGTTCTACCCGCAACTGAAGGGTGAGGCAGGCAACCCGCGAGAGTGGATGTTCTTCCACTTCGAGCCGATGAGCGCACGTTCGGGCATGGAGCGCCGAATCCGGTTCGTCCGGGATAGCCACTGGAAACTCTATGAGACCGGAGAACTGTACGATCTGAGGATTGACCTGGACGAAGAACTGCCGATCTACGAGGCGTTGGAGACCGAGGAGCAGTCGGAGGCGAGGGCCAGTCTTCGTCCCATTTTCGAAGAGATGAAGTGAGCGGGCGACAGAGGAGCCGCCGTCCACAGCTAAATTTCCGCGCTGCTAGTATCTGCCTGAGGAAACCGACGGCCTCTGCTGCCTGAAGCAGTCGCTGCAATAGACGGGGCGGTCTCCCCTTGGCCTGAAGGGCACGGTGGCGTCCTTGCCGCATTCGGCGCAGACGACGGTGTGCATTTCCCGAGGGCTTCGACCAAAACCTCCGCCGCTATTGCGCTGGGCGCGCCGAGCCTGACGGCAGTCCGGGCAGCGCTTTGGTTCGTTTGTGAAGCCTCTTTCGGCATGGTACGCCTGATCATCGGCGCTGAAGGTGAATGCCTGGCCGCATTCGACACAAGAGAGAGTTCTGTCCTGGTAGTTCAATTGCTTTCTCCATTTCGAAATATATCTGACAAGCAGACGGACACCTACACCTAGGCAAAGGCCACAATGGGCATTGGGAAGTCCGGAGGAAAACTGGCCGGGTACCCAGGGTGAACCAGGGAGCCAAAGAGCGACCGGGGGAACTCAATGTGCCGCCGCGAACCGCATTATAGCATATAGACTCAGCCGGCGTCGCATCGAGCGAGGCAATGGCGCTAACAGCCTGGTTGCGGGAGTGTGAATCAAATGACTAAGACCCATGTCGTTACGGGAGTTACCGGATACACAGGGCGATTCATCGCCCGGCGGCTGCTTGGGATGGGGCACAGGGTCCGCTCTCTCACAGGTCACCTGGAACGATCCAGCCCATTCGAGGGCCAAGTCAGAGTGATGCCCTACAACTTCGAGAGTCCCGACCTGCTCGCCCGGAGTTTGGTGGGGGCCGACACGCTCTTCAACACATACTGGATCCGCATGGCGCGCAGAGAGGTGACACACGAGCGAGCGGCTGAGAGTCTCAAGATTCTCTTTGCCGCCGCTCAGTGGGCCGGCGTCCGGCGCGTCGTGCATATAAGCATCGCCAACGCGACCGTCAATTCTCACTTGCCATACTATCGCGGCAAAGCTCTAGCAGAACAGTACCTCCATGAGTTCGGGCCGTCCTACGCGATAATCAGGCCGACTCTGCTCTTTGGGCATGGGGACATTCTACTGAACAACATTTCCTGGGCGCTCAGACGATTTCCGGTCTTCCCGGTCCCTGGACGAGGTGACTATCCCGTTCAGCCCGGCTTTGTGGAAGATATCGCGGACCTGGCCGTCACCCTGGGTGAGAGCGACGAGAACGTGGAGATGGACGCCGCCGGGCCGGAAGTGTTCAGCTACTACGACTATGTGAAACTCGTCAGGAGCAGCATCGGGGCGACGTGCGCGGTCCTGAGGATGCCTCCCGGTCTCGCGCTGCTCGGTTCCAAGGTCGTGGGCGCGCTCGTAAATGACGTCACTCTGACCCGTGATGAAATAGAGGGACTATCGGCCGGCCTTCTGGCGTCGAAAGATGCAAGTGGACCTACTCTTCCGACCAGAATAACAGAGTGGCTTGCGGACAACGCCGATGGACTCGGCCACGAATACGCCTCGGAGTTGGAGCGACACTATCGCTAGGTCGGCTGGCCGGTTAATGGATACGTTGGGAAGAACTGTCTTGCAGCCGGACGAGTATCTGAATCGGACGCCTGCTGCCTTCCGGCGCCTGATTCTGCCGTGTTAGGTCAGGCGCGTCAGCCGAGACGCCAGGTTGTGCCTTCAGGGTTATCTTCCAGAGTTACACCAAGTTCAGTGAGTCGGTCGCGGATGCTGTCGGCGAGTTGGAACTGCCGCGCGGCGCGCAGTTCCGCCCGCACATCCACAAGGGTCTGAATGAAGGGCGCGGCTTCAGCGCTTTCGACCTGGGGCTCGTCGAGTTCGAGTCCCAGGACTCCGGCGAGTTCGCGCAGAGTATCCTGAGCGGACTTGATATTCGAGCCGTTCTCTCGTCCGCGGTTGATTTCGCGTACCAGGTCGAAGAGAGACGCCAAAGCTCGGGGGGTATTGAGGTCGTCGTCCATGGCCTCGATGAATCGTTCCCTGAACGGCGTGGCGTCTAGTTGAGCGCCATCTTCGGATGGCGCGTTTGCGGCCTGCCTAAGTCGCTGCATTGCCCTCTCCTGGGAGCGAACGCTTCCCTCGCTGTAGAAGAGGGGAGAGCGGTAGTGGGAGCTCAGGAAGAAGAGCCTCAGCGATTGTGGATCGTAGAATTCCAGAGCCTCAGGCAGAGATATGATGTTTCCCAGGGACTTGCTCATCTTTTCGGCGCCGAGGCGGAGCATTCCGTTGTGCAGCCAGAACCTGGAGAACGGAATCTGGTCGGTGTAAGACTCGGATTGCGCTATCTCATTCTCGTGGTGGGGAAATACGAGGTCTTCGCCGCCTCCGTGTATGTCAATCGTTTCTCCGAGGTACTTGATTGACATTGCGCTGCACTCGATGTGCCAGCCAGGTCTGCCATTTCCCCACGGACTGTTCCAGGCAGGTTCGCCGGGTTTCTGGGACTTCCAGAGAGCAAAATCCAGAACGTCTTCTTTCCTCTCGTCAACCTCGATGCGGGCGCCGGAAAGCAGATCGTCAACGCTTCTGTGGCTCAGCTTCCCATAGTCTTCATCCCGTCGCACCCTGAAATAGACGTCGCCTTCGACATCGTAGGCGTACCCCTTTTCTATGAGGCTTTCGATAATCTCGATTATCTTGTCTATCTCTTGAGTCGCTCTTGGGTACTCGTGGGCGGGCGCTACGTTCAGCGCGCCCATTGCGTTGACGTATTCGTCGATGTTTGCTTCGGCGAGTTCGGAAACGGTGATATTCCGCTCATTCGCGGCGGCTATCATCTTGTCGTCTATGTCGGTGAAGTTCTGAATATGCCTGACCTTGAAGCCCCTGAATTCGAGGTATCTACGCAAGGCGTCGAACGTCACGGCGGACATGGCGTGTCCGATGTGAGAGGAAGAGTAGGGAGTGATTCCGCACACGTACATACGGACCAGTCCATTGGGTGAGTCGAAATCGCTAACTTGAGCTCTCAGGGTGTCGTAGAGTTTCATGTCTGAGTAATTGTGGCGACCGCCATGCAACAGATTCCTTCGCGGCGACCTACGAATCCGAGGTAATCGGCGGTGGTTGCCTTGAGACTTACCGACTCAACGCCTATTCCCAGGGCATGGGCCAGCGCAGCGCGCATTTCGCCGATGTATGGCCTGAGAATGGGACGTTCGGCGAGTATTGTAGCATCAATGTAATCTACTCGCCAATCTCGACGGGCCAGAATCAGCGCGGTCTCCGACAGCAGTTTGGCACTATGAATGCCTGAGTAGCGCGGATCCTCTGATGAAAAGTGCGTTCCGATGTCCCCGAGATTTGCCGCGCCGAGGCAGGCGTCAATGATCGCGTGGGTGAGAGCGTCCCCGTCACTATGCCCTTCGAGACCGTGGCTGTGTGGAATAATAATGCCGCCGAGCGCGAGTTTGCGTCCCTCGACAAGCCGGTGGATATCCACTCCTATGCCGGTCCGGAACTTCAATTCGCCTCGGCTTCCCGCCGGCTCCGTAGGATGGCTTCGGCAATGAGTAGGTCCTCCGGTGTCGTGATCTTGATGTTGTCGTATGATCCCATGAATAGCTTCACTGGGTGTCCGACCGCCTCGACCATGGTCGCGTCGTCTGTAACATCGCGCTCTATCTGGGCGTGAGATCGGATAATCAGGTCGTAGCTGAACGATTGAGGGGTCTGAGCGGCCCAAAGGGATTCTCTGGACGGCGTTTCCCTTACGCTCATGTCCGGGTTGACGACTTTTATTGTGTCCTTGACTGGAACCGCCGCAGTACCGGCGGCGGATTCCCTTGCCACTGCCACCGCTCGCTCAATCACTTCCTCGTCAATGAACGGCCGGGCGCCGTCATGGATCAATACAATGTCGCTCCCATCCAGGTTAAGCAGAGCGTTCAGGACTGAGTCCTGTCTGCGCGCTCCTCCTGCGACGACGCATTCAACTTTGTCAAAGTCGTGTTTGATGATAAGTTCCTTGACCCTCTCGACGCTGCGAGGGGACGTAGCGACGGAAATGGAGTGAACCGATGGTGATTCATTGTAGGAATTTAGACAATGCGCTAGTAGCGGGAGACCTCCAAGCGGGGCAAACATCTTATCAATATCGCCCATGCGACGGCTTGCGCCTGCTGCGACGATAGCAACTCCGACCTTGGGAGCATGTGGCGAAGAATCAAAACCCAATGGAGTCGGCAACCCTGGCTAGTCCCGCGCGGGCTGGGCGAAGATAATACGCCCCGCCGCCGTCTGCAGTATGCGAGTCGCGGTGACGTTGATTTCAGTGTCGAGATAACGGACGCCGGCCTCGACTACAACCATTGTGCCGTCTTCGAGGAATCCCACTCCCTGGCCGGCCTCCTTTCCTTCCTGAATTATTCTCAGGCGCAGATTCTCGCCAGGAATGACGACAGGTCGGAGCGACCCGGCCAGTTCGTTGACGTTCAACACGGTAATGCCGTCTATCTGGGCAACCCTGTTGAGGTTGAAATCAGTGGTGACTATGGAGGCTCCCATGTCTTTCGCCAAACCTACTAGCTTGGCGTCCACGTCCCTGGCCCGTGGATAGTCTATCTCCAGAACCTCGGTCTGCACCTTGCCGTCCATTCGTATCTGGTTCAGTATCTCCAACCCGCGTCTGCCTCGCGCTCTTCTTACAGAGTCGCCGGAGTCTGCCACGTGCCTGAGTTCATTGAGGACGAATCGAGGAATGACCAGCGTCCCCTGCAGGAATCCGGTCTGAGAAACGGAGGCTATGCGACCATCTATTATTGCGCTCGTGTCAATCAGCATGATTCCGGTCTGGCTATTGGGGATATTGGGTCCTCCACCGTTGCGAGAATTAGACGGGTGTTCAGGAATAAATTTCTGGAACAAATCGCGGGAAGGGGAGAACATTATCATTCCACCCAAGTATGCCAGTAAGAGGCTCAACGCAATTGGGAATGTGGTGCCGGGCCAGCCGGGGATTCGCCAGAGAAGAATGGAGAAGAGCAAGGCAACGAGTAGGGCGATTGTGACGCCGACGACGCCGGACAGTATCCTTGAAGTGGGAACTGTGCGAGTCCGTTCCGCGATACTTCCGTAAAGACGTTCCAGAATGAAGGGAGTTGAGATTAGACCTATGAAGCCGCCAGAGATGGCAAGTCCAAAGGCCCAGAGCACGTAACGCTCTGGCGCCCAGGTATCGGTTATGTATCCGCCGAGGCCCCATCCGGCAGTGGCCAGGAAAGCGCCCCCAACGACACGGGAAACAATATCCGCGACCATTGTCAGTCTTCTTCCATATTGTCAAAACAGCCCGCCGACCCGTGTTGAATGAAGCGGGCCCTCGGATTATTCAGACCAAGGTCTCAATGAGGATAGGGAGGGGCGCAGCCCTTATCCTCAAGATTCGCCTGCAAAGCAACCGTATGACGGGTTACACGGCAAACGAAACATGCAATCTAGCATACTTGCGTTATTATACAGTAATTGGCTATGAATTGCATCGTTCCATACAATTGTCAAATAATACGAAAGTTATTTAATTTCGTATTTCGTCAGGCTGCCGAAAATAGGTGAAGACAATCCTCATAATGTACAAGTTCTATTGAATTGGTGTACTTCCGCCATCGAGAGGTAGTAGGTTAATGGCGTCAGGGTGGTTCAGACGTGTAGCAATCGGCGCGCTGGCCGTATCTTTGGCCATCGCACTGTTGATCGCGGTCTTCCCGCAGGGCCGTACCGCCCTCAAGACTGCGCTGTTTCTCCCACAGGTGCTTCCTACGATTCCGGTTAAGCCTCAAGAGTGGTTCACGGGCGATCCGGCTGTAGAGGAGGTGCGCTTCCCGACCTCTGAGGGCTCCGGCATCGCAGACCTGTACATGCCGGCAGGAGATGGAACGCATGGCGCGGTTCTGCTGTTCCTTGGCGTGAATCCAGCGGGACGCGATGATCCGAGGGTGGTCGGGCTGGCCGAGGGACTGGCGCGGTCGGGCGTGATAGTTATGATCCCCTGGTCTGACACGATGACCGAGAAGAAAGTGTCGGTGAACGAGATTGACTCTCTGGTTCACGCATATACCTACTTGTTGGCACGTGAACGAGTTGACCCCGAGAGGTCGGGCATGGGTGGTTTCTGCGTTGGAGCGTCGTTCGCGACGGTAGCGGCGCAAGACGACAGAATTCGCGGCCAGGTCCGGTTCGTCAACTTCTTTGGTGGATACTATGACGCGAGTGACCTCACAGCATCGGTCACTTCATCGAGCCGCTTCTATGACGATGTAATAGAACCATGGTCTCCGGCAAAACTGAGTGTGGAGGTCGTAGCATCGCATCTCATAGACGGACTTCCCGATGCCGGTGAACGAGCGCTGCTTGCAAGGATATTCATCGAGCGCGACGCGGTTGTGGATGAGAGAGCGCTGTTGACCATGACACCGGAGACTCAGGCGGCCCACCGTCTTCTGTCGGGGGTCAGCCTTCCTGTGGCGAAGGAAATAATCTCGGATCTGCCGGGTTCCATGAGGTCGAAACTGGACGCGATTTCGCCCGCCACGCGGATACAGGACTTAGACGCTCGAGTGCTGATAATGCACGACAGGCAGGACAAGCTCGTGCCGTCCGAGGAATCCAGACGCCTGATGGACGCGCTCTCCGAGCGAGGGGGTGTCTATCACACCGAGTTTTCGCTTTTTCAGCACGTGGACCCTACCCGCCCCGTAAGTCCGCCCATCTATGCAAGGGAGATATTCAAGCTGTATCTTCACATGTACAACGTGCTGCGCGAGTTGGATTGACGAATGCGGTGGTCGCAGGCGCATTATTTGCTATAAACTGCTAGGTGGCGATTTCAGTTAACCGGCGATTCCGAATCAGGAGAGATTTCTATGGGTTACGAGTTCAATCATGTCCACCTGAAGGCGCCCGACCCGCGCAAGACGGCTGAGTGGTACGCCACGGCCTTCGACTTCACTATCGTAAGCGACATCGTTCGGCCCTACGGCGACCAGTTTGTCGTCACCAGGACACCGGACGGCGTCACGGTGAATATATCCGGCGCGCGAACGGGCGAAGAACTGGACGAGGGCAACGCGGACGTTCACTGGGGCCTGGAGCACATAGGCATAACGATTGACGACATGGACGCCGAGGTGGCGCGTCTGACCGAGATGGGCGCGGTCCTGAAAGAGGGCCCGATAGATGTTCCCAACGGACCTCGCATCGCTTTCATAGCCGGGCCCGACGATACGCGCATAGAGTTGCTCCAGCTGCCGGGATAGACATCAATCACACACGAATCAAAGGGAGTGAAAGATGCCACGAAGAGTTTTCTTTCCGAATCCTGACAACAAGCCGTCCGGTTTCTCGCCCGCCACGCGAGCGGGGAATCTGGTGTTCGTATCCGGTCAGGTGTCGGTTGACGCCGAAGGCAGCCTGGTTGGGGAGGGAGACGCACTGGCCCAGTCCGTTCAGTGCCTCGAGAATGTCGAGCAGGCGCTTAACGCGGCAGGCGCGACTCGCGCCGATGTCACCAAGATCACGGCTTTTTTGGTCAACGCCGATGATTACCCTGCGTATGCACAGGCGAGGCTGGACTTCTTTGGAAATCCCGGCCCCGCTTCCAGCACTGTCTTCATCAGTGGTCTTGTAAGTCCAAACTACCTGGTAGAGATAGAGGCTATGGCCGTAATCTGAGTGGGAAGAGTGAGGCAGATGGCAGAAGATTGTGTCTTCTGTAAGATTAGAGACGGCGAGATTCCGTCCGACATACTGTACCGCGATGAGTTGTGCTTCGTGATAAGGGACATAGCCCCACTTGCTCCGACACATCTGCTCGTAATTCCGATTGAACATTTCGAGCGAATATCGGAGCTGGAGTCGCGTTTCGACCAGACCTTCGGAGCGATGTTCGCCGCAGCGAAGAACTCGGCGAACGCCGAGGGCGTCTCAGATAGCGGCTACCGGTTGATGATCAACCAGGGCAGAGATGGCGGACAGGAAGTCCCGCACCTGCATATGCACGTCCTGGGCGGTCGGCGCCTCGGCGGACTGGGAATTCCAAGTGAGCGAACTTCCAGAAACGATTGAAACCAGACTGAAGATACTTCCTTCGGGCCTGCGCGACCATATCGAGCGTTCTCGCGTGGTTTCCCAGGAACTTGCCATTCTACACGGAGTGGACGCTCGTTCTGCCGACATCGGCACGGCGGCCCACGACCTCGCGAGGGCGCTGGACCGTCCCAGTTTGCTCTCTCAGGCTGAGAAGCTGGGCCTCGATATAGGTCTCGTGGAACGACATGAGCCTATACTCCTGCATGGGCCGGTTGCCGCGCGATGGCTCGTGAGCGACGACAGCGATCTGGATGATGAAGCGCTGGAGGCGGTCGCCTGGCATACTACCGGCAGGACAGGCATGAGCGACGTGGCCAAGGTGGTCTTTCTGGCGGACAAACTCGACCCGCGCAAGGTTGCCCGATTCCCCTATCTGGCGAGAGTTGCCTATATGTCCAAGCACAGTCTCGACTTGGCAATCCTGGAGTACCTGGACAGGACTATCGAGTATTTCCTGGACAATGGCAACCTGGTCCACCCAATGTCAATCGAATTCAGGAACGAACTCCTGGTCCACGTGAGCGAATGATGCCAAAGGCGCTTGTGAAAGACCTGACCGCATTGCTTGGACGGGGAGCGGTAGCGTCCGATGAGGCCGACCTTCTGCGATACGGCGGGGACGCGCTCGGTGTGTACAGGGCTTTCCATTCGGCGTCTCGGCTGAGCGAGCGCGCTATTGCGGTCGTATGGCCTGAGAGCGCTGATGGAATCTCGAGGACTCTCAAGTATGCCACTCGTAACTCCCTGCCAGTCGTGCCGTATGGCGGCGGAACCGGCGTCATGGGCGCGGCGGCGGCGATTGACTCGGCGATAGTTCTGAACATGCAGCGTATGAACCGTGTCCTGGAAGTAGATGCTGAGAGTAGGATAGGCGCCTTCCAATCCGGCACTGTCCTGGAGGATGCGCACCGCGCGCTTGCGGCCGACGGACTCAGGCTGGGACACGATCCATGGAGCCGGCCCATTGCGACCATCGGGGGCGCTATTTCCACCAACGGGGTCGGATACACCGCTTCCGGCCACGGCGCGATGGGCGACCAGGTTCTCGGGTTGCGAGCCGTGTTGGGCGACGGGGAGATCGTCGAAACGAGAGCAGTCCCGGAGGCCCTCTTCGGATCCTCTCTGAACCATGTCTTCATCGGGACAGAAGGAAGTTTTGGAGTAATCGCTGAAGCCACACTCCAAGCCTTCCGAGCGCCGGATACTTGGGAGATGCTGTGCTTTGACTTTCCTGAATTCGATTCGGGGTTTGAAGCCATTAACGAGATGTACGGACGGGGTCTCAAGCCGACCGTTATGGACTATGGGGATGAACTGGCATCAGACGGCTCCCACGGACGCGAAACCGCGACACTCTACCTCGCATTCGAGGGGAGCGAGAAGGGCGTGGATGCGGATGTGTCGGATACGACCGCTATCTGCTCACGGCACGATGGCAGGCGTGGGAGCGAAGCGCACGTGCAGCGCTATTGGACCAACCGCCATGCGTCGGCGCTGCGCTACAAACGAAACATTCTGGAGAATGAAACTCCGGACGATGCGCGCAAGAGCAGATCGGCCTACAGGATGGATTATCTACACGTCGCTCTACCTGTGGGTAAGGTGTTGGAGTACCGCAGGAAGTGTGGGAGGATTCTGTCCAACGAGAGTGTGGAAGTAAGAGAGTGGTCAGTTTGGGGCAGGCCGGAGTTCTTTTCATTCCTGGTTTCAGGGAGAGAGAACGGTGATGGCGGCGCGAATCTCGGACGGACAGTTGACAGAGTGTTGACCCTGGCGCAGTCAATGGGCGGTTCGATGGAGTACTGCCACGGGGTCGGATTGAAGCTGGCTCACCTGATGGAAGCAGAACTGGGAACCGGTATGTCCGCTGCCCACAGGATCAAGAAGGCTCTGGACCCAGCGGGAATACTCAACCCCGGCAAGGCTTTGGGTTAGTCTCGCGTCGTTGGACGACAACCCTGTCTCCGATTGACGCGTTCAGGAGTGTCTGCGCGTCTCCCTCGCCGACCGCAATTTCGAGGGTGTTGCGGCTTCCGATAATCGCAAGCAGGTCGCCCGTTGCATCCGCGTAGGATTCGCTCAAGCCTCCTATGACGCGACCTGAAATGTGCATCTCTGGGTTGTCTTGTATGGCCTCCGGGGGGATGTTGGTAATGAGATTTCCGTATGTGTCAATGTGTATGACGAAACCCGTCGTCGTGTTCTCGGTCGAATAGAACGAGGGCGTCGGCAGACACACCATAGAGTTAACCGGCGAGCCAAGTTCGGCTGCCGGTACCCCGTTTGCTAGGTGGGCTGCGGTCGGGGCGAATATATCTCGTCCATGGAAGGTGCGAGTTACATTAGGGAGCCAATACTCCGGCTTGTCCAGATGAAATGCGCGGCAGCCTTCTGACACCTTAACCATTCTGGGCGCCATATCCGATTCAGTATCTGTGATAAAAGCTCCGAATCCGTTCAGGATGTGGGTCAGTGTGCCGTTGTCAGGAGATACGTATGTGCCGCGCGGGGTCTGCAGGACTAGCGGTCTTCTGGAAGAGCCGACACCGGGGTCAACGACTGCGACATGGACAGTACTGGCAGGGTAGTACGTCGAAGCAGAGGCAAGCACGTAGGCGGCTTCCACGATATTGTGGCGCTCGATCTCATGCGATACGTCCACAATCGTCGCGTTCTCGCAAATACTGAGTATCACCCCCTTCATCGCCGCTACATATGCGTCGCTCGTTCCGAAGTCGGTAGTGAGCGTGATGATTGGGCGAATCACGTCAGGTTGATGAGGTTGCTCGCGCTTACTATCGAGAGCGCGATGAATACTACTATCAGGCCAATGGTGAACCTGAACAACGCCAACTCGAATCCGCGCCGCGTCCTGAACGAGTTGTCAGCGGCGCCGAACAGGCCGGTGCCTTGTCCCTTCACCTGGAGAAGGATTATGGTTACCAAGAGGACCGATACAATTATGTGAGCAATGTTGAGGGCCAGTTCCATTTCCTGTTCAGAGCTCCCGTTTCCTAGCTAATGATGGTTCTAATTCTTACGTGGGACGTTACACAGCGGCAGCCGAAAGTCGCCCATCGCTTGCGCCATGAATTTGCATGATCGCCTCTGCCAGCTTGACCGAGTCGTGGCGCACCGGATGCGAGTCGTCAACCAGGTCCGAGAGGAGAATCGTCGTGTTCTTGAGCGGTCTTCCGTCGTGGAAGACGCCTTCGCCATCAAAACGGTCTCCGATGTCCGGAGGGTTGCTGTTTCCAACAACATAGTCGGCGATTTCCTCGAAGGTGTGGTTGCGAAGAGCCTCGACGTGTTCGGCGAGAGTGTATCCACCCGTTTCGCCGACCTGCGTGGCGACGTTGCATACATATACGACGGTCGCCGTTGTGCTTCTGATCGCGTCGGCGATGCCGCTGACGAGAAGATTGGGCAGGATGCTCGAATACAGGCTGCCGGGTCCGATGACCACTAGTTCGGCTTCGGCTATCGCTCGAATGGCGAGGGGATGGGCCGCGGCCTCCTGCGGTTCGATCATCAGACGCTCGATCTCGCCGCTGTGCTGAGTGATGCTGGATTCGCCATTGACGACGCTTCCGTCCTTGAATCGGGCGGAGAGATGGAGGTTGGATGTCGTCGCCGGTACCACTCTGCCGCGCACGGCCAATACGCGGCTGGACTCGACGAGCGCCTGGTCGAAGCCGTCGGTTACGTTAGCCATTGCGACGATGAACAGGTTTCCGAAGCTGTGTCCTTTCAGACCGTCGCCTTCCTCGAACCTGTACTGGAAGAGTTCGGCCAGCAGCGACTCGTCCTCGGACATCGCGACCAAGCAGTTGCGAAAGTCGCCAGGTGGAAGAACGCCGAGTTCACGCCTGAGCCGACCCGAACTGCCACCGTCGTCCGCGACGGTTATGACGGCGGTCAGGTTGTCTGTGTGTTCGCGCAGACCCCTTAGCAGGACGGAAAGGCCGGTGCCGCCGCCGATTGTCACGATCCTGGGACCTCTGCCCCTCTGCCATCGGTTGTAAATCGAGTCGGCTAGAGAGTCAATCGGCTGGGACCGCGCCATGAAGGGCGTGAGAGCCCTGTAGAAGCCGTACATCGAAGCAAGTATGAAACCACCGCCCACACCGAGCATCAGGAATCCCTCGAAGTACCAGGGCAGAAAGTCCGGGAATGGCAGAGCGAACAGCTTCCTCAGCAGGAACGCCATTCCGATTGAGCAGATGATGACCCCAATCGCTCCGAACGCGGCCCATCGTTTGAGCCCTACGCCCGGATACAACAGGCGTAGGAAGATTCTCGCGCGCGCGGCGATAGATCCATTCGATTCGGGTCCGGTTCCGAAATTGCGCGGGTTCATTCGCGCATGGCCTCTAGGTTCTCTCTGACAAGTTGGCTGGCAACCTGCGGATTCGCCTTCCCGCGCGTGGCCTTCATTACCTGTCCTATGATGAAACCCATGACCTGATGTTTGCCGTCGAGATATTCCTGCACGGGCCCCGGATTGTCCGATATGGCCTGCTTAACGGCGGCGAGCACCGCGTCGGCGTCGGAAATCTGCGAAAGACCTTCGGCCTCAGCTATCGCCCTGGGACTGTCGCCGGTCTCGAACATCTTCTCGAACACGGTCTTGGCCATAGTGGAACTGAGCGTTCCGTCGTCAACCATGCCCTGAAGGTCGGCCAGTTGCGCGGGTTCAATCTTGACATCCGATATATGGCCGCCGCCCTGGTTGAGCAGTCGAGCCATCTCGCCGAGCATCCAGTTGCTCACGGCCTTGGCAAAAGACGCCTTGGTCGGGGACGGGCCTGAGTCAAGGACACGCTCGAAGTAGTCCGCTGTGGACTGGCTCACCGTGAGCAGCTCGGCGTCGTAGGCGGGAAGATCGAGGTCTTCTACGAAACGCAGTCTGCGATTGTGCGGGAGCTCGGGCAGCGACGCGCCGATCTCCTCTACCCATTCTCTTGAGATGCGGAGCGGCGGCAGGTCGGGTTCGGGGAAGTAGCGGTAGTCGGAGGCGCCTTCCTTGGTTCTCTGCGATACGGTTCTGGCGTCGGCTTCTACCCAGCCGCGCGTCTCCTGCACGATCCGTCCGCCGTCTTCCAGGACCGATACCTGTCTCTCGGCTTCATATTCCAGGGCGCGGAATACCGAGCGGAAGCTGTTCATGTTCTTGATCTCGACCTTTGTGCCAAGCCGCGCCTCGCCCTCCGGGCGGACGCTTATGTTGGCGTCACAGCGGAAGTTGCCCTCCTCCATGTTGGCGGCGCTGACACCGATGTACTGGATGATCGAGTGAAGCTGCATGAGGTAGGCGCGCGCTTCTTCGGCGCTTCTGAGATCAGGTTCTCCGACTATCTCCATAAGCGGAATGCCGGCGCGGTTGACATCCAGGAGCGAGTACCCTTCGCCGTAGTCCTCGGTGCGATGCAGCAGGCGCGCCACGTCCTCTTCGAGGTGTACGCGGGTCACTCCGGCCGCGCGTTCCACGCCGTCAACCTCGATAGGGAGACTGCCGTTGGAAGCGATTGGCAGGTCGTACTGCGAAATCTGGTATCCCTTCATAAGGTCAGGGTAGGGGTAGTTCTTCCTGTCGAACTTGGTGTAACCGGCGATGTCGCAGTTCAGGGCCAGGCCCGTCCTTATTACGTGCTCTACCGCCTTCCTGTTTATGACCGGAAGAACCCCGGGCATTCCCATGCACACAGGGCATACGACCGTGTTGGGGTCGGCGTCCTGGTACGCCGCGCTGCAAGAGCAGAACATCTTGCTTTGGGTCAATAGCTGGGCATGTACCTCGAGCCCGATGACAACTTCGTATTTCATGGCATAGTCTTTAGTGATTAGTTCTGAGTTTTCTGTTCCCAGTATATTTAACGGGATGAGAGGTTTACAACACCGTCGAGACGGCGCTGTCGTCGGGCCAGGCGTCTTCCGCTATGAGCGGAACGAACCGGCACGCAGTCACCGTTCGCGTTGTGAAGCCTTCCGCGCCTTTGACGACCTTTATCAAGGTCTGTTCAAGCCTGTCGCCGACCGGAACGACCAATCTTCCACCGGGTTCCATTTGGTCCAGGAGAGAAAGGGGCAGCCTGGGAGCGGCGGCGGCTACGATAATGGCGTTGTACGGGGCGTCCTCCTCTCTTCCGAGCCACGGTCCCGCCAGTTCGACACGCACATTCCGGTATCCGAGTCTGGAGAGAACAGACCGAGCGGACTCCGCGAGTTCGGGAATGCGCTCCAGCGTAATAACCTCTCTGGCGAGTTCGGCGAGAATCGCGGCCTGGTAGCCGCTTCCGGCGCCAATCTCCAGTACCTTGTCCGACCTCCGAAGTTCGAGTTCGGCGACCATGATGGCTATCATGGTGGGTTGCGAGATGGTCTGGCCGGCGGCTATCGGGAGGGCGATGTCCTGGTACGCGAGATCGGCGGTTGCGGGCGTGACGAATCGCTCTCTTGGGACGCGGCGCATGGCGTCGAGCACACGGCTGTCCGACACATCGTCCGCGAGATTTCTGAGCAGGCTGAGCCTGGCGTATTCGGTTTCTGTCATTTGGTCGGGGTTCATATATCCTGGCTTATAGTCCTACAGGTGGCTTCTGGTGGAGTAACAGGTGAGCAACAGGTGAAAAGCCACCTGCAACTCACCTGTATTCACCTGGATTAGCTTTGGAAGTTTTTTTCTTGGCTCCCGATTTTCGGTAAATATAATCTCACGTTTATATATGCAGTATTAGATAGGTTGTTCTGCATGGAGACATTGTAGCGGATTGGCGGGCTGGTTGTATAGTGGGATCGGAACATGGAGACGCGGCCAGGAGTCCCGTTGACCGTTATGCCGTCGGAAAGGGCGTTACGAATTTCGGACTGCGCCCCAGTCGGTGTTCCATGCCAGTTTCGCCACACGCAGGTGGCTATGGAATCCCTGAAGAGCGTTTGCTTTTCGGGTTCGGGGACTGTTAGGCTGTCTGTCGCGGAAAATACATTCTAGATTCAAGCAGGTGAAATGGTTTCCATGACAGGCGTAAAGACTGGACTTCTGGCAGCGCTGATGGCAAGCGCGGTGGCGCTGCGCTGATCGCCCTTGGGCAGGGCGCGAGGGCGCAGACGCCGCCGGAAGACGCTACGGCTACTCCGACTCCGCAGATACGCTCAGAGGAACCAGTACCCACAGAGGAACCGGTGCCCAAGCGAGAGAAGGAGCAGGAGTACGCCGCGTCCTGCCATGACGAGGCTGGCATGGACATGTGCGACGGATATAGGCACCCAGACAGGCCAACTCACACACCGACTTCCACGCCCAGGCCACCTACGCCAACGCCGACCGCGACGCCTAAACCGCCGACTCCTACACCCACCGCGACACGCACGCCCAAGCCCAGGTCCACCTCGTCAGGCGGGGGTGGAGGCGGATCGTCGAGCTCATCTAGCAAGTCGGTAAAGATCAGCGCGCCTTCCCAAGTTGTCTTCGTCGGGCAGACAGTTACGCTGAGCGCGTCGGTGAGCGGGGGAAGCGCGCGTTCATACCAGTGGCAGCAGTTGTCAGGAACAAGCTGGGCGAACGTCGCTTCCACCAAGTCCAGCATCCCGGTCAAGTTCGACAGCGTGGGCGAGCGGGTGTACAGGGTGAAGGCGAACGTTTCGGGGACATCGGTCACTTCCACGCCGGTTGCGGTGGAGTGGCTGCCGGTGGTGGTCGTGGCAACGTCGTCTCCGGACAGTCCGGGAGCCGGAGACAGGGTGACGCTGAAGGCGAGCGTGGAACTGGGGCCGACGAGCGGCCTGAGCTACCAGTGGCAGCAGGCCACGAGTACAGCGAGCACATGGTCGAACTTGGGGTCGGCGTCCACGTCTGCGAGCAAGGGAGTGTCCACCACCACTCGCGGGACGAGGATGTACAGGGTGAAGGTGAGCCACAGCAGTTCGGGGGCGTTCGGGACGTCTCTTCCGGTACATGAGACCTGGGACGAGTGGGCCATCGTGGGGGAGATGATAAAGAAGCTGCACACCGCGGTTGCCGCTTCGAGCGAGTACAGGACAGAGCAGACCCAACTCCTAGCCTGTACGCGAAGGATAGTAGCAGGGGGAAGTTCTACCGCTCCGCCCGTGTTCAGGCTCGGGTCGTTCGATGAGATACTCGCCAACTACACCGGTGCCAACAAGACCGCGATAGACAGCAACTGTTCGGGGCAGATGGACGACATGTGGGACGTGATAGAGAGCCAGTCCCCTGTAGAGTTGAGGAAGCTGAAGAGCGCGAACACGGAGTACGCCACGCTGCTCGAAACTCCGCATGGCAGCCAGTTCGAGGACTACGTTGGCGACTCAGATATGATGAAGCTGAATGTGGCGGCACTGAACCGGGAAGACCCCGTTGCTTCTTCTACCAATGGCTTCGGATGCCTTCCCCAAACAGGGACTGAGCCAAATAATCTGAATACCAAGCTGACGGTCCTGAACTGTCTCATATTCGAGACCCCACACAGCTTCTGGGTGAACGATGCGGATGAACTGAAGAAGCGAATTCAGAATAAGTACACATGGCTGGGCTATGGCGACTGGGTATGCACAAAGGCATGGGAAGGTCCGGTTACATCTTGTAAGAAACACGACGTGGCGTTCGGGAGTCTGCAGAAATTCGTTGGCAGAGATTCAAGTGACGAGATGAACTCGACTTGGAATCCTCGAAACAAGCATTTGGCAGATGTTGAATTCCAGGCTGATATTGTAGCCTTCGGCTGTCGGCAATCCGTAGTAGGCTTCGCAACTCTGATGTGCGCAGTTGATGCACTAGTATGGGAACAAGCCAAGTTTATGCACTGGGGAGTAAGCAAATTCAACAGTAAGGGTTGGCCAGTCACAGAACAGGACATTATGCATGTAGAAAATAATTACAGGTTTGTGGAGTGTGAGTATCCTAAAGCAACGAATGCCAGAGTATCGAAGTCAACTGGAATATTTGGACAGAGTTTCAAAGTACAATGGACAGACAAAACCGGTTGTATTGATGATATTGAAATTCACAGCTACAAGATATGCTGGGATGTAAAGGAATTCGGATTGAGGTACGTTAAGTGTGAGTATCCTGAAGGAAGTTCATCAATTGCCACACTGATTATTTCTAAGTGGTCTTGGACGACGGTCAAGTCGTTTAAGTCGTTGGCGATCCGCCCAGACAATCTCGTGTACAGGGGAACCATACTCTCATTCGATTTAGATTCAAACCTCGAATTCCTGACTTATGGCCGCTTGGGGAGGGTTTTCTATCCAGAACAGAGTTTCAATCTGAAGCACTAGTCGGTAATACCATTTAAGTCTGACTATGTCGTAAATATCCGAGACAAGCTGCATACCGTCATTCATTCCCACGAAAGCGAGAATCCACTGATCCGAACGATGAAAACATGATGACATCACTCCGAATTGGTATAAGGACTAAGCCATGGGCAATCCAGGTGACTGGTCAATAGGGGCTGCCATAGTATGGTCCGCCATTATAGGCGGATTTCTGATAGGCGCTTTCTTTATATTCTTACCAGTCTTCGGAGCTTTGTGGTCTCCCCTTGCCGCCTTGATCACTTTTCAGAGAGCGCGTAGAAAGAGTCTAGACACAAAGCGTTACACGCTATATGGGGCTTTGTACTCACTGCTCCTTATCATGCCGTGGATATACTTCATCAGACGCATGGCAGGAAAACGGTTTCCCAGACCACTAATCAGATTCGGGTATATCATACTCTATTTCATGTGGGCAGTATCGGGCGTCATGGGAGTATTGGCGTTAACCTCCTTCAAGCTTAACTATCATAGTTTGCACGGTCCATTCAGCGACTATCCCCATCAGGCTATTCTCAATATAGCGATAGCCATCTACCTTCTGACAGCAGTGGTTACATGGATTCACTCGAGGCGAAGACTGCGGCGCGCACGTGAAGATTATGATAAGAGAAGCGCCGACGCTGAACCTCAACCCGTCTTTCCGAGCATGGGATTCCTGATGCCGTTCATCTACGGGTTTGTGTGGCTGGCCTTGCCTGTTTTCATCTTCACCCTCTCCAGGAGATGGGTGCTGGGCGTTTGGTTCGGCAATTAGGATAGCGTACAATAGCTTCGTCTGGTGTACGATTCTCCGTAGGCCATAGACTGATGGTTCGTCTTCGGGATCCTGTGGGTAATTACCTACGCAATCATCTCTCCATAGAGCTATACCAGTTGGCATTGACGCCGCCATGTTTTCATCGCTAGCGTTTCAGGAGACGCTGGCGCGTTGGTTGCCAAATCAGACATCGAGAGGAGAAGCGCTTTGGGGACAGTAGTCGTTACCATAGGGGTCGGAGACCCGCAGGGACAGAGGTTCAAGAATCTTGAAGTAGTGGTGGATACCGGAGCGACATTTTCGACGGTTCCCAGAGCGCTGCTGGAACGACTTGGAGTTCCGGTAGAGCGCTCCGCCCAATCCGAGTTGGCCGATGGCAGTGTGGCGCCGGTGGACGTGGGCAGGACGATCATCAGGCTTGAGGATAAGGAGTTCCCAACACCTGTGATATTCGGCGAACCAGCCGAGCCGAGCCTGCTGGGGGTTATCGCCCTTGAGGATGCGCTCCTGGCGGTGGACCCGGTAGCCAGACGTCTCATACCCGTAAACCTACTGCGTCTTAGTCGCTAAGGCTTCGAGAGTCCTTCCGTTTGCCTACCCCTGTGAGCCCTCGGCGGAGGAATATCTGCTTTGTGGCGCGCCCCTTTTTGGTTGTCGGCCCGTCTCGGCTATAATGGGGGGCGTAAGTCCACTAGACTCGGGGGAGGGAAGCGTTGCCAAGATATTATCCAGCGTTCATTGATGTTCGGGGGCGCGATTGCCTGGTTATCGGCGGGGGCGAGTTGGGAGAGGAAAAGGTCGTCAAGCTACTGGAGTGCGACGCGAAGGTGGTGGTGGTCAGTTCGGATGTTACCGATAAGGTCCGAGAGCTTGCCGAGGACGGCGCGGTGGAGTGGATCCGGCGGGACTATGAGTACGGGGATCTGGAGCGGGCGTTTATCGCGATAGCTAATACCGGAGATGCCGAAACGGACAGACTTATCTACAAAGAGGCGGAGGAGCGAAACGTCATCCTGAATGTAGTTGATGTAACTCACCTGTGTACATTCATAGCTCCGTCGGTGGCGCGAAGGGGAGAAGTGACAGTCGCGACCTCGACCGGCGGAGCGAGTCCCGCGCTTGCCCGCACGTTCAGGGAGAAACTGGAATCCAGCCGGATACTCGAGTACGCGGACCTCGCGCCCGTGCTTTCGGATGCTAGGGCAGAAATAAGGCGCAGGGGCCTGCGTGTGCCTCCTGACCACTGGCAGACGTGCATCACCGAAGACCTGCTCGACACGGTGCAGTCCGGTCGGTACCAGAGCGCCTACGATACTCTCCTGGAAGGTCTGCTGGCCGGCTCGGAGCCGCTTTGATCGTCATGGATAAGCGAACGGTCAGGGTCGGCACGAGGGGAAGCACGCTTGCGATAGCGCAGACTGAGGAGGTGGTGTCCGCGCTGAGCAAGGCTTGGCCCAAGGCTGTCTTCGAGGTAGTGCGGATAACGCCGGTGGGAGACCGCAGAAAGAGCGCGCCGCTATTGAGCCTGGGGCGCGGCGCATTCGCCAAGGGAGTGGAGGAGTGGCTTCTGGACGGGCGTATTGACATGGCGGTCCACTCCGCGAAGGACATGCCGACGACACTACCTGGAGGTCTGGTAATAGCGGCATACCCGAAACGAAAAGACGCGCGCGATCTGATCGTCAACAGGCTGAACGCAGGGTTTTACGAATTACCGTCGGGCGCCAGACTGGGCACAAGCAGTCCCAGGAGATCGGGGCAACTTCTGGCGGCGCGTCCGGACATCGAGATTGTGCCCATTCGAGGCAATGTTGATACGCGACTGTCGAGAGTGAGCCGTGATGACCTGGACGGAGTGGCGCTTGCCGCGGCCGGCCTTGAGAGACTCGGTCGGATCGGGGAGGCGACCGAGATTCTGGACCCGGAGCTGTGCGTGCCGGACGCGGGACAGGGCGCGCTGGCGGTCGAGACGCGCGAGGGAGATGAGCGGATGCGCGAGATGGTCGGGGCCGTCAATCATGCTCCGACGTGGGCCGCGGTCAGCGCGGAGCGAGCGTTCGTTGACTTCATTGGAGGCGGATGCCGGGTGCCGGTGGCGGCTTACGCCGTACCGAGTGGCGGGAAGCTACGGATTACTGCGATGGCCTGCTTGCCGGACGGCTCTCAGATATACGGAAAGCGAGTTGAGGCGTCGGCTGTGGATCCCGTGTCGGCGGGCCGCGAGGCAGCGCGTTCATTGCTGGAAACGGGAGCGGACACGATTGTCTATGGGGAGCGCGGGCCGTGAACGGGGGAAGGGTGTACCTCGTTGGAGCGGGACCGGGCGACCCTGAGCTCCTTACGCTCAGGGGTCTGCATCTTCTCAGGAACGCCGACGTGGTTGTGCATGATCGGCTGATTGATATGCGGCTCCTCGATCATTGCAGGCGCGATGTCGAGTTGGTGGACGCGGGAAAATTCCCGGGCGGACGCGGACAGACCCAGGCGAACATCAGCGGATTGCTCATTGAAAGGGCCAGAGAGGGTAAACAGGTAGTCAGGCTGAAGGGCGGAGACCCTTTCATATTCGGCAGGGGTGGTGAAGAAGCGGAGGCGTTGCGGGCTGCGGGAATTCCCTATGAGATCGCACCGGGCGTTACTTCCGCGGTCGCAGTACCGGCCTATGCCGGAATACCGCTTACTCACAGAGACCACGCATCCGCGTTTACTGTCATTACGGGCAACGTCGCGCCGGGCAGGCCAGAAATGGATACCGACTGGTCAGCGGTTGCGCGTATGCCCGGGACGCTGGTCATCCTGATGGGCTGGAGCAGGGCTGAGGAGATAGTATCTGCTCTAATCGCCGCCGGTAAACCAATGGACACCCCGGCCGCCATAGTGAGCAGAGGAGCGACAGCCGACCAGAATTCCGTCTCAGGTCGCCTGAGCAACGTCGTGGATGCCGCGACGCGAGCCGGACTCGGAGCGCCCGCGGTAATAGTCGTGGGAGAGGTGGCCCGACTGCATGAGCGCCTGAACTGGTACGAGGAGCTGCCGCTCTTTGGTCGGCGGATAATGGTAACGAGGTCAAGAACGCAGGCAAGCGGCCTGTCTGCGCGTCTCGTGGAACTAGGCGCCTATCCAGTGGAGATACCCACTATCGAAATTCGTCCTCTGGAAGATTTCACCGAACTGGACTCATATCTGCACAAACTGTCCGAATTCGACTGGGTCGCGTTCACCAGCGCGAATGCGGTGCGCGCCGTGTGCGACAGGCTCATGGATACAGGTATGGACATGAGAGCGTTCCACCCCGTTAAGGTGGCCGCAGTGGGGCGGGTGACGTCGTCCGAGTTGCTGAAGAGAGGCTTGAGAGCGGACCTGACGCCGGGCAGGGCGACATCTGATGGACTTGCGTCGGCGCTTGTGGAAGACGGCGTTCGCGGAAAGAGGATTCTGCTTCCGAGGTCCGACATCGCGACAGATGAATTCCCAGACAGATTGCTCTCTAGCGGGGCTACCGTGAGCGAGGTGGACGCATACCGAACGGTGACTCCCGATGAAGCGAGGTCTGCGGTAAAGGAGGCGATATGTCGGGGAGTGGACGCGATTACATTTACCAGTTCATCCACCGTCAGGAACCTGCTGAGGCTGTTAGACGACGACGTGTCGCTGCTATCCGGGGTCACGGTAGCGTGCATCGGCCCGGTGACGGCGGCTACGGCTAGCGACTGCGGATTGAAAGTTGATATAGTTTCTAAAGTAGCTGACATGGATAGTCTGGCAGATGCGCTTGCGGAGCGCTTTTCAGGGTAGTGAAGGAGGCAGCCATGCCGGGATTCCCAACAACCAGAATGCGTCGCCTGAGAGATAATCCGGGGCTGCGCGGAATGGTGCGAGAAACCAGCATTTCCGCCTCGGACTTCATCTATCCGATGTTTGTGGTGCACGGCAGGGACACGAGGGTAGAAGTGCCCCCCATGCCGGGTATCTACCAGATGTCGCTGGACCACCTCGTGCACGAGGTGGGAGAGTTGTACGAACTGGGAATCCGATCAGTGATGCTGTTCGGGATACCCGCGTATAAGGATGAAAGGGGCAGCGATGCCTACAGCCCCACAGGGATAATCCAGGGGGCCATAGAAGTCATCAAGCAGACCGTGCCAGAGATGACCGTAATAGGAGACGTATGCCTCTGCGAGTTTACCAGTCACGGGCACTGCGGAGTTCTGAACGGCGATAGAGTTGATAACGACGCCACGCTGGACCTGCTGGCGCAGATGTCTGTTCGGCAGGCCGAGGCGGGCGTTGACATGGTAGCTCCGTCGGCGATGATGGACGGCCAGGTTGCGGCTATCCGGGACGCCTTGGACGAAGCCGACTTCGAGAATGTGCCGATCATGGCCTACTCGGCGAAGTACGCTTCGGGCTTCTACGGACCATTCCGGGTCGCGGCAGACTCGACTCCCCAGTTCGGCGACAGGGCGGGATACCAGATGGACACCCCCAATGTCAGAGAGGCGATGCGGGAGATCGCGCTGGACATCGAGGAGGGCGCGGACATGGTGATGGTCAAACCTGCCCTGGCATATCTGGACGTGCTGAAGAGCGCCAGAGAGACCTTCGCCACCCCGGTCGCCGCCTACAACGTGAGTGGAGAGTACTCTATGGTCAAGGCCGCCGCCGAAAACGAGTGGATTGACGGCAGGCGGATAACCATGGAAATCCTGACGAGCATCAAGCGGGCGGGAGCGGACGTGATTCTCAGCTATCACGCCAAAGAAGTGGCGGAATGGCTCCAGTCTGAGCGGAGATAAACATTTCGGAGAACCCCTATGGCGACCTACATCCTGCTAATGAGAATGACCCAGAAGGGCAGGCGCAAGATGCTGTCCGACCCAGAGAGTATGCTCGCCTCAGCCCATGGCATAAACGTGCCGAACACCGGAGTCCTGGGGCTGTATGCGGTTCTTGGCGAGTATGACTTCGTTGGAATTGTGTCCGCGCCGGGCAATGAGGAGGTGGCCCAGTTCTCGATGCACCTGGGGGTCTCGGCGGGTGTGCATATCACGACTCTTCCCGCGATTCCCATAGGCAGACTTGGAGAGGGCGCCGAGCCGCTTGCCCACAGCGCGGTCGCGCCGGAGGAGACAGAAATAGAGACCAAGCTTGTCGTTGACGGGCATTAGCCCGGAATCAGCTTAGCCTGAGGGGCGGCCACGGCCACAGACGCGCCGCCACGAACCCGACTATCAGGGCTACGTCAATCGGGCCGAAGGAACGGCTGTCCACGCTGTGAGCGCGGTTATCTCCCATTATGAAATAGTGGCGGTCGCCGATGTCGAACGAAGCGCTGTCCAGTCCCAGGTAAGCCGGGAGTCCTTGCAGATAGGGTTCTCTGTGCGGAGTCCCGTTGATGAACAGCATTCCGTCTTCAAACCGCAGGTTCTCTCCGGGCAAGCCCACAACACGCTTGACCTGCCACCTGGGGCTACTCTCACGGGGCGTATCTATTATGACCATACGACCCCTGCGGGGAGCGCGGCGCGACGGAGTGACCAGCAACAGGTCGCTGTCGTAAAGGGACGGCTCCATGCTCGCGCCTCTTACGACGAATAGTGAAGGCCAGTATGCGATAGAAGGCAATATGATGTCCTCGACGAATCTCGCACAAGACATTAACATAGCGGTCGCGGAGAAGTGTGCGGAAGTCGCCGGCGACAGCATCCCATACCTGGCGGCGGGGGACTCGGAGCACAAGGTCTTGCTGACGCATGGCGCGGGCTCGAGCCGGGCCACCTGGAAGGACGTCATTCCCGTCCTGGCGAGGGACAACAGCGTCTATGCGCCGGACCTGATCGGTTTTGGCGATACGCCAAGACGTGCCTTTCCTCATACGCCCGAATACATGGCGGAATATCTCGTGGGGTTCATGGATTCCGTTGGCATAGAGAAGGCGGCGCTGGTGGGCCACTCTCTCGGCGGCAGAGTATGCCTGGAAGTCGCGCTCAGGCATCCTGAAAGGGTGAGCGGACTAGCGCTGGAAGCGCCTATGGGCTTTGGTAGGGTGGCGTGGAGGGGAAGGCTGTTCAGCCACGCTCGGCTGCTGATACACCGTGTCCTGGGGCTGAAGTCCCCCTATCCCAGGATGGAATTTCAGCCTGTGGAGGACGAGCTGCCCAAATTCGCGGAGGTCGGCTGCGATACTCTCATACTTTGGGGAACCAGGGACCCCTACTTCCCGCTCGAACAGAGCCGGATGGCCCTGGAAGCCATACCGGGATCGAGGTTGTCGGTTTACTCCAGGGTGGGACACTCGTTGCATCGCTCGGATCCGGCGCGCTTCAGCGAGGACGTCGGCGCTTTTCTGGCGGAGCGTGTGTGAACGCGCGTCAGGGTTGCGCCACCCCGCCGATTTTTGTATCTTCATATGTGCAATATACACCCCCAGCTTTCTGAAAGGAGAATGCAGGCTATGACAATCACGTCTGCCCTGGCAAGACTAATCCCCGTGCGTGAGGCCAGCGCCCACTGCGACATTCCGTGCGGAATCTACGACCCTATTTCGGCCAAGATAGCGGCCCAGACCGTGCAGAAGATGGTGCTTCGGATAGAGTCGCTGGAAGGGGTCAACGACGCGGCTACCGCCAACACCATGGCGCGCTACATCACCGTGAAGGAAGAGCACGCGGAACTGTGCAAGCACGAGCTTCGCGTTCTGTGGGCCGACTACACCTGGCCCGGCACGGACGCCAACGACATTGCCGCCAAGTTCAACGCGGCGCTCAAGCTGGCCAGCCAGTGCAAGCAGAACGTCAGCATGGAGAATGCCGAGGCGCTGGTCGCCGCCGTTGACGACATCGCCACCGTGTTCTGGTCCACCAAGGGCGTCGAATACAGCGATCCGGTTGCCGAGGTACGCTACGGCACGTAGGATTCAATTCGACTGAAAACTCGGAGGGGCGTTCAAACGAACGCCCCTTTTGGCGTCACATTGTTCCCTCAAGTAGGAATGACGCGCCTATACGAGAGCTCCAGCCAGTTCTGCGGACACCTTCGCCAGATGAACGGACGCTCGTCTGAGAGCGACGCCTATGGGGTCTCTGAACCCCTCCGGGTCTTCCTCGTCCACCTGCCAGTACGCAACCAGGTCGCCATTCTCGGTAATCAGATCTGGGTCGCCTGTGGTTCGGCCCATCGTGAGGGTATCGGTCTGTGCATCATACCCCCTGCTGCCCAAGGGAATGAAAGCGGACGCGCCCATAACCGTGATTCCCACTATTTCGTGTCCTTCCTCGGTGGCAAGATCAATTGCGATGCCGGGGTCGTACAATAGAGAGGCGGATACCGCGTCCGGTGTCTCCGTGATGACGCGCAGGACATCCACCTCATGGTCATATATAATTCGCATCTCGCACCTCCACGTTCCGGTAACGTGTCCTAAAGTAATCGAGGTTGCCTTTGTTCCAATGCTGTGTAGCTGTCCGATCCTGGAAGGCTGTAACGATTCGCTCATCGTCTATGGAGACTGCCACCCTCAACATCTTACTCAGTCCAGGTACGAAAGCCAAATAAATCCAACTCTGTGTTCCGTCGTTCTCGGTATATATTCCCTGAATCGTCCAATGTTCGAGAACACGCCGCACTCGCTCCTCGGTGATGCCCCTGTTCGGCTGGTTTCGCATATGTCGGGTGACCGTTCGAGTGCGCCCGCCCGCCGTTATCTCATCTGGCAGCCCGCCAGAACCTCGATTACTTTCCCCGAAGGGCGTCAATGCTTGTAGTCCTCGCGGGGCGGGCTGAATATGTCCAGCGCGACCGCGGGTTCGTCCGTCGCCTTCACGTAGTGTTCGACACCGCCCGGTATCACGTAGGTATCGCCCTTCTTCACCCGCGAAGTGACGCCACCAATCGTGAAGTCGAATTCCCCTTCCAGAACCATTCCGGCCTGCTCATGCGGATGCTCGTGCATCGGAACTTCGGAGTTGGGCGAGATTTCTACGATGCTCATCATAATCTTCTCGCCCCACATAGTTCTGAGGAATACGCCGGGAGCGAGTTCTCTGCGCTTGATGTCGTCGGGATTGTAGGTGTAGGTCAAGATCACGTCCTCCGTGTTCGGGTAGGATTGGAGTAATGGAATTCAGCAGGCGACCGCGCGGTTGTGGGCGGGAGTAAGGCAGGCGGTGATGAAGTCGTTGAGCGGGGTGGGTATGCCGAGTTCATGTCCCAGCTCCGACACCTTGCCGTTGAGATTGGCAAGCTCCAGTGGTCTTCCCGCATTGAGGTCGGCGTGCATCGAAGAGACCATACCGTCCCTCTCTTCATAGAGATGGGCCATAGTCGTCTCGGCGACGCCGTTTGCCAGATTCACTCCGGCGGCCCTGCCCACGGCTGCCGCTTCTTCCATCACTCTAAGGGTCAGAGCGGCGGTCTGGGGAGTTTCTACGACCTCCTTGAAAGGCGAGCGCGTTATGCAGGTCATACCGCTCAGCCCGCAGATGTAAACCAGCTTGTTCCACAGCGCCTCGTTGATGTCGGCGGCTATCTCGGATTCGATTCCGGCGGATTGCAGGGTACGCAGAATCTCAGAGCAGCGTTCGGTCGGAAGGCCGTCCTGCTCGGCGAATACTATGCGGCACGTGCCGCCGCGTTCTTCGAAGACACCCGGGCCTGGATGAGAGGCGTCCACATAGGCCGCTCCGAGCAGGACTTTGTCCGCGCCGAACGCGGCGGAGAGGTCGTCCCCGGAGCCGATGCCGTTCTGCAGCGTGAGGATGGTCGTGTCGTCTCCTACGGCGGGGGCTATGGTCTGGATGGCCAAAGCATTCTGGTATCCCTTGACGCAGAACATAACCAGGTCGGGCGTCCAGCTTTCATCAAGCGAATCAACGGCGTTGACAGGAAGCGTGAAATCGCCGGAGTTCACACTGTTCACTCTCAGGCCGATCCGCCTGATGGCGTCAAGATTGTCGCCCCGGGCGACGAACAGTACATCGTTCCCGGCTCGCGCCAGAAGGCTGCCGTAGTATCCGCCGACCGCTCCGGCGGCCATTATGAGAATCTTCATTTGCAGTCAGACCGCCTATTTCTTCAATTCGACCAGCACGTTCACGTACCGCTTGTCGGAGTTGTTCACGACCCTGTGAATCTTGTGGTCGCCGTGGTAGCGCCATGTGCCGGGACCGGACGGGCTGTCTTCAGACGTGCCGTCGTCGTATTCGACTGTCAGTCCCGCGCCCTCGACGACAATCGTAACGTAGTCGCGCCCGTGCATGTGCCAGTCGCTTGCCTCGCCCGGATTGACTACCAGGTTCCATATCTTGACGTTGTCGTTCTCGAATAGCACGTCGGTGGCTATGTCGCCCAGTGGTTCGTTTCCTCTTGGCATGATCTCTTGCTCCTAACCCTGCTTCACTTCTACGATGGAGTTGCTGTACAGCGCGTCTCCGACGTTGGTGACCCTGTGTACCGAGCCGTGATGACCCTGCACCACCTGGCCCAGCGCGAGGTCGCTTACCGAGACTGAGCCGTCTTCGTACTCGGTCTTCAGTCTGCCCGCCCTCGTTACCGTGAACACGTAGGGCATCGTGTGCCTGTGCCAGTCGCTTGACTGTCCAGGCTCCAGGACGAGGTCCCACGTCTTCACGTGATCGTCTTCCCACAGAAACTGAGTGCCGACGTCTCCCATTTCACGTTCCATAGTTATCTCCTCCGATGCTCAGAAGCCCAGATTTCTCTGCTTCATGCTGACGAAACTCTGTTGTCCGATGACGATGTGGTCGAGCAGTTCGATGTCCATCATGTCCGCGCTCTGGTTCAGACGGCGGGTTACCAGTATGTCCTCGGGGCTTGGCGTAGGATCACCGGACGGGTGGTTGTGGACGACGACCATGTACGGGCAGTTCTCCCTCACGGCGGGCCGCAGTATCTCCGACACCCTGATCGAGGCCGAGTTGACGGTTCCCTGGTACACGTCCCTCATGGCCATCACGCGGTTCTTGGTGTTCAGAAGAAGGACGCGCAATTTTTCCTGTGTCAGCTGGGACATTTCCAGGCCAACCAGGTTATGCACGTCTTCAGGGGAGCCGATGGAGGGCCTGTTCTGTGGATTCATGCTCGCGGCCCTCTTGCCGAGTTCGACGGCGGCCACGACCTGGCACGCCTTGGCCTCGCTGATGCCGTGCAGTTCACACATATCCCCAATTGTAGCCTCGGACAGCCCCGACAGTCCGCCCAGCCTCGAAAGCAGCTTGTTGGACAGGCTCAGCACGTTCTCGCCCTTGACGCCTGTTCTGAGCAGTATCGCTATCAGGTCGGAATTCGAGAGAGCCCCGGCTCCGAGTCCGATCAGCCTCTCGCGCGGCCTCATGTCCGCAGGCATGTCGCGGATCATTGGATTGTAGGGTGTTGGGGTCTGGTCGGTGAAGTCGTTCATTCTATGCCTGTCTGGGAAACTCTGAAAACGCGATACCGAAACAGGCATGGCGTTAGTTCAGCAGGGTCCTCGCTCGTATTAGGTGAACTCCCCGCCGGACGGCCTCTTCCCTGATGTCGGACGCGATTTCCATGTGGTAGAGGGCCGCGTGTATCTCAACGTCGCGGAACACCTTGCCGAGTATGTCAGCCGTCAGATTCACTTTGGCAATGTCGTTTCGAGATACGCTGTATGACGCCTCGATAACAGCATAGATAGGATCGGAGGAGCCCGGCCTGCTGCCACTGATTATCATGTCGGTGTCCAGTACGCGGTCATACTCGGTTTGAGTCAGAACTCCGCTTTCGAGCGCATCGTAGATGGCGTCGTTGAACTCCGCCGAGTTGGCGTCCCTCTCGGCTACTCTGACTCTCTGGCCGTCTCGAACTTTGAGCAAAGTTGCTATCATAGACACACCCCGGTTGAAGAGCTTAGTCTCCAGACCAATGCCCTTGAGTTCGCCTATGTCGTTCGTATGACGATGCTGTCCCGCTCTGAGTTCTTCTTGTCCCGCTCTAAGTTCTCGCTGACCTTCTTCAAGAGTGTCCAGTCGCTTGTTCGTGGCCTCGGCGTAACTGCGAAATTCGGTTCTGAAAGCGTGGAACTCTACCGGAAGGGTGAGCAGCTCCTCAGTCAGGATAAGTTGCCTCACAGCTTCGCGGAACTCCCGGTTCTCGCGCAGCAGATCTATCAGGTCTTCGGCTGTGTTGACTGTGGTCATGTCTGTCGCTCCGTAGTTGCCTCTGATTATATAATCTGGGAACAGGATTGAACAGGCCGGGTGAAGCGTCGCAACTCCGGGCGACAGTTATGTGGCTCTCGCTCAGGAGGGTATGGTGCAGGATTTGATAGGGCTTGTTCTCGAACAACTTCGCGCACAACTCGCTTCGGACAACGAGGAGTGGGGCGTGTCAGGTATCGAAATAGCCGGGGCGGGACTGCAATTCCTCGTCTTTCAGGCAGAGTCGAGAGCCTTCGGGCCAATCGCTATCAGGACCCCTATGAAACGCTGGATTACGGATGACAACGACCCGTGCATGGACTCGCGGGATTTATTGCGACAGGAGGCTGTTCTGGCCTCCCATGTGGTGTCATTCGGCGTTCCGGTTCCCAAAGTTCATGCTTTGGTCATCGAGGACGGCGGGCTGGACTTCCTGGTATCCGAATACATCGCCTACGATGGAACGGCTTATGACGGCCGACGGCTTGGCGAGTTGATTCGCCTGATTCACGACTGTCCGCCGCCGGACATGCGACCGGTCGCCCAGACCGACGCTTCCACCGAAGAGACGATAGCTCTGCGTCTGCACAGACGACTGCGTGTAGTCGAGGCCGCGTCCGGGAGGCAATTGAACCCTCCGTCCCTGGACGAATTCAGGACTACTTTGAGGGGACTCGGCGACAGGCGTTCGCTACTCCACATGGACTTGCGCCCGGATAACATTCTGACCAGGGGCGGCAAGATAGTGGGCTTGGTAGATTGGGACAACGCTCTCTTCAGCCATCCCGCTCTCGAATTGGCTCGCATGGCGGAGTACGGAGCGCTGAACAGAGACTTCCTCGACGGATATGGCGGCCTGGACTGGGAGACTGAACTGCCTCCGTCGCTGAACCTGCTGCTCAGACTGGACGCAGCGGCGATGCTGGCGGTCGTCTTCTCGTCCGAAGCGCCCGACCCACAAAGAGCGGAGTCCGCCGTCGAGCGAGTGGCGTTCCTGTGCCGCGCTCTTAAAAGCGGGTCATAACGCGTTCTTCAACTCTGTAATCTGTTGCGATTCCTCTGAAGCACCGATCATCTCAAGAACTATGGATATGTCGTTCAGCAGAGCTTCAGACCTCCGATTAGCCGCGTTCTCGTCAAAGCCGGGATGAATCGTTCGGTTGCGGGATGTACGTATGCGTTCCAGCCTGTTCGACAGAATATACGCATTCTGCCCGAAGCATTTTGAGTAACTTGATACCACAAGATTGAAGTTGCTGAAGTCCAGAGCGGACGCGTAATCATTCGCTCGATAGGTGTCCACGCCTAGTCTGTCGAGGGCAGACCCAATATCATCCAACCCGTAATTGTGCGCGATTCCATGCGCAAGCCTTTCTATGATGAACATCCGGACCGGATCGCGCATTACGTTCAGTCCATGTCCAACAAGGGATAGCTGGCCTGGATTCCGGGTCGGGTCTCCAATGAGTGAATCGAATCCGTTCTTCTCGTTCCTAGCGACTCGCTCCTTCTGGCGATATCGTTGAAGTTCATCGTTCAATTTGAGATTGGTGTTTTCCCTGTCCGCGAGTTTTCTCTGGAGTTCATCCTTCTCCCGTCTAAGATCCCGAGTCTCTTCACGCACCCGCGCGATGCTGTCTGTCGCAGAGACCTTTTCCAGTTCCTCTCCCAGCCTCTCCACATCCCTTAGAGCGGTGTCCAGTAGATTCTCGGTGCGTGTCCGCTCGGTTTGTTCAGTTGCGAGAGCGTGTTCCAGCCGCTCACGTTCTCTTTCCACCTTCCTTGCTTGCCTCTGAATCCGTTTCAGTTCGCTGGACTCGTCTGTCTCGGCATCGCTTCGGAGTTGTTCATTCCTGAATCGCATACAGGCTATATTGACGGCTACAAATTCGCGGTCGAACGATTCAGGCGATGAATTCTTGTCAAGGATGTCCACTACCTCAGACATCTCCAGCCTGCCCGGCATATAAAATCCACCCTTGCCGTCTCCCAGGGAATGTGGCCGGGCGCCCGGCCAGATGACTCTCGCCGCCCCATCTCGGACATTGAATTGGTAGCCCCATTCCCTTCTGTAACGACCTTGCGGCGGCGCCTCCACAACTTGCGCCATTCCCAACAATTGATGCGATAGACTCTCTACGCTGTCGTAGGGCAAATTTCCTTTGGCGTCCCTGCTTACCATCAGGACAGGCAGCTTGCGCTGGGGATGGAACAGAAACGTAGCCAATTCGCCTTCTCCTGATATAGTGACTCCCAGTCTGTGCGGTCCAACCCGGCAGTCGTATCGCTTGACCAATTCGCGCATGAACAAAGGAGCGCGGATGAACATAGGCGTCGGTTTTGAGGAAACTTCATCATCCAGCGCGACGCTGAAGAACACCTCGGCGCGAAGCTCGTCCTCATTCGAGTAGAGACGGACACTCAGACGCAAGAGCCTGTCTTTGGAGTGCAGTTCCGCGTCTATATTGGCGTAGGCGAGGTCATCTGCCACGTCCGATTCTACATCCACGCGCGAGTCGCCCTTCTGAATCTTTTCCACAAGGTAGTCCCTGACCTCTAGCAGTAGGCTTGTGCGGTCGGATGAACTGGTTGTGGATTTCCCAATTCGATTGATCGCAAATTCAGCGCGGTAAGCCATATCAAGTGCCTCCGAATACCGACATAAACGCTTTGAGCAAGTTCGATTGTGGTGTCAATCGTAATTTATCACATGGGCAGTCTCATATTCCCATCTGACTTTTGACCCCAAAAGAACATTCATGCTATTATATGTCCAGTCAACAACCCACAAGCGCCTTCGCATTTATATAAACCAGAGATTATCAACAATGACTTCGCCGACCGAAAATTTTCCGGTCCAAAGCTAACGTCAGGTGTTTCCAGATTACTTTCCAGGAGATTTGCATCCTATTACACTTGGAAACTCACCTGGAACCCCACCTGGATGTTATAAAGTATAGTATATTGCCGATGCTCTCGAACCGGACTAACGACTCTTAGGAAGACCAATCGAAGATCCTGGAGGGCGGCTGTGGTCTCTCTCCCTTGACACCTGCCAAAGCGCCTACCTATACTCAATCTCAACAACATAGATTCTAAAGGCTGAGAACAGGACTAGTACGCCGTCAGGCGGAGCGGCAGAGAGCCGGGGACAGGTGAAAGCCCGGCGCTTGCGCGATGGCTGAATGGACCTGGGAGCCGCCAACCGAAGCCGCGATACGCGGTTGTAGGCTTGGCCGGTGAGGGCACCGTTACCGAGGCCCGGGGCATCGAAGCGATGAACGCTTCCGTGCCTGACGATGAGGCTGTTGGTTGCATATCGTAATCGGCGGCGAATTAGGGTGGCACCACGGATACACCATACCCGTCCCTTGCTGGACGGGTTTTTTATTTCAATTGTAAATTCGCAATTTTCAATTAGGAATTGGGGTAGCGGTTGAAAGACAACATTGTTCAGGCAAAGAGTTATGCGTTCGCGGTTCGGATCGTGAAGCTGTGCCAGTATCTGAGATCGGAGAAGAGGGAATTCGTACTCTCGCGGCAATTGTTGAGATCCGGCACAAGTATTGGGGCTAACGTGGAAGAGGCGATTGGAGGACAGTCCCGAGCGGATTTCAGAGCGAAGTTGGCTATCGCATACAAGGAAGCGCGCGAATCTAGATATTGGCTGCGCCTGTTGAAAGATACCGATTATCTCACAGAGAGGGAATTCAAAAGCGTTCACTCGGACGCCGAGGAGCTTTGCCGGATAATCGGCGCTATTCGAAATACGCTAAGAATTGATAATTGATAATTTCAAATTGAAGGAGAGCGGGATGACTGTCAAAAAACCCGATGTCGCTACCCGACGCCGCGTCTTCAGCGGCGTCCAGCCGAGCGGCGACCCGCAGCTCGGCAACTACATCGGCGCGTTCAAGCAGTGGGTCGAGAACCAGGACGCCAAGGAGAACTTCTTCTGCATAGTTGATCTCCACGCCATCACGGTCGAAGTTGACCCCGATGACCTGCGACGACAGACGCGAGAACTGGCGGCGATCCTCTTCGCCTGCGGCATAGACCCGGACAAGAGCACGCTCTTCATCCAGAGCCACGTGACGACCCACGCCGAAGGGTGCTGGATCCTGAATTGCGTTACCCCCGTTAGTTGGTTGGAAAGGATGACGCAGTACAAGGACAAGTCCACAGGACAGGAGAGCGTCTCGACCGGCCTGCTGGACTACCCCGTGCTCATGGCCGGAGACATCCTGATGTACAGCGCGCACGAAGTTCCGGTCGGAGACGACCAACGCCAGCACGTAGAGCTGACCCGCGACATCGGCGGCAGGTTCAACCGGCTTTTCGGGGAGACCTTCGTGCTGCCGGAGGCGGTGATCCCGGAGGTCGGAGGCCGCGTCATGGGGCTGAACGATCCCAACGTCAAGATGTCCAAGAGCTACTCCCACATACGAGGCCACGCGGTGCGTCTGCTGGACGAACCAAAGGAGATACAGCGTTCGATAATGAGGGCCGTGACCGATTCGGGCAACGAGATAGCGTTCAGCGAAGACTCCGAAAAGGCGGGCGTCAATAACCTGCTGGGCATTTACAAGGTCATTACGGACAAGGTGGAGAGCGAAGTCGAGCGAGACTTCGCCGACGCACGCGGCTACGGTGACCTCAAGCGGCGTGTCGCAGAGGTCGTCATCGAGGAACTCAGGCCCATCAGGGAACGGTACTACGAATTGATGGACGACGTCGCCGAACTGGACAGGCTGTTGGCCGTCGGAGCGGACCAGGCGCGTGAAGTATCCGAACCCAAACTCGAAGAGATGAAGGAACGGGTCGGATTCGTCCTGCCCGGCTGAGGAGACGCGAAATGTACTATCCATCACTGGAGCGGGTCGCGTCCTACGAGGGCGAGGCGAACCTAGTGCCGGTCTATCGGGAGATAAACGCCGACCTTGAGACGCCGGTGTCGGCGTATCTGAAGGTCGCCAACGGGCCGTATTCGTACCTCCTCGAGAGTGTCGAGGGCGGCGAGAGGATGGCGCGATACAGCTTCATCGGAACCGACCCGCAGAAGATAATCAAGACGGGAGCGGGCGAGGAACTCGGCGCGATTGATCCGCTGAATCCTGTGGAGGAAATGCTCTCCGAGTACAGGCTGGCCGACGTTGACTATCTCGACAAGTTCAACGGCGGCGCGGTGGGCTATATCTCCTACGATGCAGTGCGCTACTTCGAGGAGCTTCCCACGCCCGATGTTGACCCGCTCGGACTGCCCGAATCCATATTCATGCTGTCAACGACGTACCTCGTGTTCGACCACCTGCGGCACAAGATCAAGGTCGTCAGCCACGCGCACCTGAAGGGCGACACGAGACGCGCCTACAAGGAAGCGGTCGGAAGAATCGAGGAGGTAGTCCGCAGGCTGAAGTCCTTTCCCACCATGCCGGAGCCTAACCTGGAAATGCAGACGGACGCGGACATCGAATTCAACATGAGCCGCGAATACTACGAGGACATGGTGAACAAGACGCGCGAGTACATCATCGCGGGCGACGTGATCCAGACTGTCGTAGCGCAGCGTATGTCGCGCCCGACCTCAGCGCACCCGTTTCAGATCTACCGCTCGCTGCGCGCGGTGAATCCGTCACCCTATATGTACTACCTGGACATGGACGACTTCCAGATTGTTGGTGCTTCGCCCGAACTCCTGGTACAGGTCGTGGATGGCACTGTGGCCGTCCACCCCATAGCCGGAACCCGCAGACGCGGCAGGGACGAGGCCGAGGACCTGGAACTCGAAGAAGAACTACGTACCGACGAAAAGGAGCGCGCCGAACACATAATGCTGCTCGACCTGGGCCGAAACGACGTTGGCCGCGTGTCCAAGCCCGGCACCGTAGAGGTGAGCCAGATCCTGGACATCGAGCGCTACTCTCACGTCATTCATCTAGTGTCCCACGTTACCGGGGAACTCAGAGACGAGTACTCTAACTACGACGCGCTGAGGGCCTGCTTCCCGGCCGGCACCGTGTCCGGCGCTCCGAAGATTCGCGCAATGGAGATCATAGCCGAGCTCGAACCGGACAGGCGCAGCGTCTATGCCGGAGCTGTCGGGTACTTCGACTTTTCGGGAAACATGGATACCGCAATCGCAATACGCACCCTCGTCCTCAAGGACGGCGTGGCGCACGTTCAGGCGGGAGGGGGAATCGTGTACGACTCGAATCCCGAAGACGAGTACATGGAGACGATTCATAAGGCGTCCGCCGTCTTCAAAGCGATTGACCAGGCTGAGCAGGAAATAGACTTATAGCGGGGGGCTGATATGGCAATTCTGCTGATAGACAACTACGACAGCTTCACCTACAACCTCTACCAGTACCTGTGCGAGCTTGGCGCCGAGGTCGAGGTTGCGCGCAACGACAAGATAACGCTCGAAGAGATAGAGCATATGACCCCCGAGAAGATAGTCATATCTCCGGGGCCATGCACGCCCGCCGAGGCCGGCATATCCAACGACGTCCTGAGACGATTCGGCCCGGAGTTGCCGACCCTGGGCGTCTGCCTCGGCCACCAGTGCGTCGGATACGCCTTCGGGGGGACGGTCGGCGGCGCGGGGGAGATAATGCACGGCAAGATGTCGCTGATTCACCATACGGGAGAGGGGGTCTTCAGCGGGCTGCCCAATCCATTCGAGGCGATACGCTATCACTCGCTGGCGGTGTACCGCGATGACCTGCCCGACGAGCTTGAGGTCACCGCGTGGACCGATAGCGGACTGATAATGGGGATGCGCCACAAGGAGCATCCCATCGAGGGGATACAGTTTCACCCTGAGTCCATTATGACCAAGGTCGGAAAAGACCTGCTGAAGAACTTTCTGGACGCGCCCGTTTCAGCGGCGCGAGGAGGATGGTAATGATACAGGAAGCGATACAGGTGCTTGTTGAAGGCCAGGACCTGCCTGCCGACCAGGCCGCCGCCGCGATGGATGAGATTATGAGCGGGGAGGCGACTCCCGCGCAGTTCGGAGCGTTCGTCACCGCGCTCAGGATGAAGGGCGAGACAGTGGACGAGATAGCGGGGATGGCGCGGGTCATGCGCGAAAAATCCGTGCGCGTGGAAGCAGTCGGCAATGTTGTTGACACCTGCGGCACCGGTGGCGACAACTCCGGCAGCTTCAACATCTCCACGACCGCGGCATTCGTCGTAGCCGGAGCGGGGGAGAAGGTCGCCAAACACGGCAACCGCTCGATGTCCGGTTCGACCGGCTCAGCCGATGTTCTCGAAGCGCTCGGAGTCAAGATTGACCTGACGCCGGAATCGGTCGCCAGGTGCATAGATGAAGTGGGGTTCGGCTTCATGTTCGCGCAGGGATTTCACCCCTCAATGCGGTTTGCCGCCGGCCCGAGGCGCGAGATCGGCATAAGGACGGTATTCAATATCCTTGGCCCGCTGACCAATCCGGCGAACGCCTCCCGGCAGCTAATTGGTGTTGCCGATGCGTCCATCGCGGAGCGCATGGCCCTGGTTCTCGGACGGCTCGGCAGCCAGAAAGCCCTCGTAGTTCATGGCTCGGACGGCATGGACGAGCTGACTGTCACGGGGCCTTCCACAATCTGGCAGCTTGAGAACGGCGAGGTTTCGAGCTATGAATTTTCGCCCGAAGGCCTGGGATTCTCGCTGTCCGACGCCGACTCCATCCGCGCGGACGGGCCGGAGGACAGCGCCCGTATCGCGCGAGCGGTCCTCTCTGGAGAGCCGGGTCCGGCGCGGCTCGTGGTCCTGCTGAATGCCGCCGCCGCGCTCGTAGCCGCCGGAAGCGCGGAAACGCTGTCCGCCGCCATACATGCGGCAGCGCGCTCGATTGACACGGGCGAAGCGATGAACAGACTTGATGCGCTAATTGAGCTCAGCGGGTCTCTGGAGTGAAGGAGGGACAGTCCGGTCGCGCCGGAATACATGCCGCCATCAGAGACTCGAAGGCAGTCCTTTTCGATTTTGACTTCACTCTGGCCGATTCATCGGTGGGGATCATCACCTGCATCAACTACGCGCTGACAAAGATTGGACTGCCCGAATCTTCGCCAGACGAAATTCTGGAAACAGTCGGGCTGTATATCCCGGAGGCGTTGGTCGCGCTCGCGGGCGAGGAGTATCGTCCGAGAGGGCAGGAGTTCTTCAAGCGCTTCACCGAAAAAGCGGACGAGGTGATGATCGAGGGAACGCGACTATATCCCCCGACCGCGAAAGTCATCCCGGCTCTTGACCGATTCGGCTATCGCGTCGGAATAGTCTCCACCAAATATCGCTATCGAATCGAATCCATGATGAATAGGGACGGACTTCTTGATTGCCTGGACGTCATAATCGGCGGCGAGGACGTAACGCGCCACAAGCCCGACCCGGAGGGGCTGACAAAGGCTGCGGCAAAACTCGGCGTCGGGATCGGGGACTGTGTGTACGTCGGAGACAGCCATGTTGACGCGGGCGCGGCGTGTTCTGCCGGTATGCCTTTCGTCGCTGTTCTGTCCGGTACGACATCCGCCGATACGTTCGACGGCTATCCTAATCTGGCCGTACTTCCGGGTATAGAGAACCTCGTCAGCCGAGAAGTTTGATAGAATACTAAGACTCGTATCTCCAATAGGCAGCGCCTGAAAGAATCTTGCCAGCATGGTCGTCAAGACGGACTCTCCCGACATACTGAAGAAGATAGTAGAGGTCAAGAGCGCCGAAGTCGAACGCCTCAAGAGTGAGGCGCCACTTGAATCCCTGCTCGACAGGATCGAGTGGCAGAGCGACCCTCTCGACTTCGCGGCCATGCTGACCGGAAGCCGCGTCAAGGTTATCGCCGAAGTGAAGAGAACGTCTCCGTCGAGGGGCATTCTCAGGGAGAATCTCAATCCTGCCTGGCTGGCTGCCAAGTACGTGAATAATGGCGCGGCGGCTATATCCGTCCTGACCAACAAAGACCACTTCCAGGGCAGTCTGACCGACCTCGAGGCCGCCGGTGCGGTCGCCCATTCCTATGTTGTGCCCGTTCTCCGCAAAGAGTTCATCTTCGACCCCTACCAGGTGCATGAAGCGCGCGCATATGGCGCGGATGCGATTCTGCTCATCGTCTCGATGCTTGATGTTGACGCGCTGATAGCGCTGAAAGACCTTGCCGAGGGCTACGGTATGCAGTGCCTCGTCGAGGTGCATGACGACGATGAAATGGACACGGCAATCGAGGTCGGAGCGCAGATCATTGGGATCAACAATCGCGACCTGCGCACCTTCCACACGACGCTGGACGTTACAGATAATCTGGGCCATAGAGTGCCTTCGGAAAGCATTCTCGTCAGTGAAAGTGGACTGAGAACGCGAGACGACCTAGAGCGCGTCAGGCGAGCGGGCGCGTCCGCCGTCCTGATCGGAGACGCGCTCGTATCCGCTCCCGACCCGGGCGCCAAGTTGAAGGAACTGACATGACCCGATTCAAGATATGTGGACTTCGTGACGTCTCCAATGCCCTTGTAGCCGCCGAATCTGGCGCCGACTTTCTCGGCTTCAACTTCGTGGAGGGCGTTCGCAGACAACTTCAGCCTCAAGAGGGAAGCGAGATCATCTACGACTTTCGCATGATGTTCGATGGAGACAAGATGCCCAAGATCGTTGGCCTGTTCGCCAACCAAGACGCCGATTTCGTCAACAGCATTATCCATCAGTGCGGCTTGGATTACGTCCAACTATGCGGGGACGAGCAGCCTGAATTCTGGAACGGTCTGGACGCGCCGGTAATCAGGCAAGTCAAGGTTCGTGAGGATTTGCCGCGCTCAGAAGCGGTTTCCATGGTGTCCGAACAGGTTGTCGAGGCACTGGATGGCGGACATATGGCGCTCTTGGACAAGTATCAGCCGGGTGCGCTGGGCGGAACCGGGAAGGTGTTCGACTGGAGCATCGCGCGGGAAGTGGCGTCTAAGAATCCAGTGATGGTCGCGGGCGGCTTGGACCCCCGGAATGTGGCGCAGGCTATAAGGACCGCTGTGCCGTGGGGCGTTGACGTATCCAGCGGCGTCGAGACGGATGGCGCGAAGGACGCCACAAAGATCAAGGCGTTCGCGGCCGAGGTCAGGCTGGCCGAGTAAAACGCGAATGTCGAATCCAATCGCGCTTAAAGACCACAGTGTCACGATAGACGCTCCGCGCGAACTGGTATTCCAGATGCTCACCTCATTTCGACGAGGGCGCATATCCGGCGACGACGCGGAGTCTTCCAAGCTGGTCTCCGAGGACGGCGACACAAAGATCGTGGAATTCAGGACGAAGGCCGGTCCGTTCACATACACCACGCTCGAAGAAATAAAGCTATACCCGCCTGAGAGAATCACGTTCAAGCATCTCGAAGGCCCGCTTCACTTCTCCGAGGAGGCGTTCACATTTGAGGAGACGCCCGAGGGGAACACGGTGTTGACTCACAGCGGAAGCTTTATCTGGAATCTGTTCCCATTCTTCGGATGGTTCGGGGGAATGATCTATACCAGGCCGATGTATCACCGGGTCATCCGAAAACATCTGGCCGTGGTAAAGGAGGCCGCCGAGGCCAGAGCGGCCCGCAGTCACGTCTTCCGACGCAGGAACTGAAAAGCCAGATTGCGCCGACTGGGAAGCATCACAAAAGTGGTGGGCGGAAGTAGTCTGTCGGCAATCGCACACTGGATTCCCGCCTTCGCGGGAATGACGAGATGTGGTCTGACTCGTCGCTACCCACCAAATAATTGATGCTTCCCGCCGACTGTCTCAGCTAGACTCGTATCGCTCGGTATGCTATCGTTTTCGCTGGAGAAGACAAGCAAAGGTTGGTTTCAATGTACTCCCATGACGTACTCATCATCGGCGCCGGTTTAGCCGGAATGAGGGCCGCTCTATCCGCGCGGGAGAACGGCGCGGATGTGGCCGTCATATCGAAAGTCCATCCGGTCCGAAGCCACTCGAACGCCGCCCAGGGCGGCATAAACGCCGCGCTCGAACACGCGGGCGACGATTGGCACGACCACGCCTACGACACCGTGAAAGGCTCAGATTACCTGGGAGACCAGGACGCAATCGAGGTCATGTGCCGCGAAGCGGGTTCCGAAGTCATACAGATGGAGCACTACGGCGTTACGTTCAGCCGCGACGAGGAGGGTCGTCTCGGCACCCGCGCGTTCGGAGGTCAGGGCAAGGCCCGCACTTTCTTCGTTGCCGACTTCACCGGACAGGCTCTCCTTCATGTCCTGTACGAGCAGATAATGCGCGCTGGCGTGCGCGTATATGAGGAATGGTTCGTTCTTGAGATTCTGGTCGAGGACGGAGAGTGTGCCGGGGCCGTCGTCATGGAGATTCGTTCCGGCGACATACACGTTATTCGCGCGAAGGCCGTAATCATGGCCGCGGGCGGGCTTGGACGAGTCTTCGAACCATCCACCAACGCCCTGATATGCACGGGAGACGGAATGGGGCTGGCCTACCGGGTCGGCGCCTCTCTGATGGACATGGAGATGGTGCAGTACCACCCGACGACTCTCAAGGGCAGCGGCGTCCTGATTACGGAGGGAGCGCGCGGCGAGGGAGCGCACCTGCTGAACTCAGAGGGCGACCGTTTCATGGAAACGTATGCGCCCAACATGATGGAGTTGGCCTCTCGCGACGTGGTTTCGAGGGCTGAGCAGACCGAAATAAACGAGGGCAGGGGGATTGACGGTTGTGTGCTGCTGGACCTCAGGCATCTCGGCGAGCCGCTGATTCGAGAGCGTCTTACCCAGATACTTGACATCGCTCGCGACTTTGCGAACGTGAACCTGTTGGAAGAGCCCGTGCCAATACGTCCGGGTATGCACTACCAGATGGGCGGCATAAAGACGGACGTGGACGGACAGACGCAGCTTCCAGGCCTGTACGCCGCCGGGGAGGTGGCCTGCGTGAGTGTGCATGGAGGCAATCGCCTCGGAGCGAATTCGCTGCTCGACACCCTCGTGTTCGGACGGCGTTCCGGTGAGCGCGCCGCCGAAATGTCGAAGTCCAAGGCGCACAAGGATCTGGACGACTCATCCGCTGATTCAGAGAAGGGGCGTATTCAGCGCCTGCTCGACAATGCCAAGAGTGAAGATATGTTCGGCCAGATTCGTGTTGACATGGGGACCGCTATGAACGATCATCTCGCGGTGTATCGCAATCAGGCGGGAATGGAGTCGGCGCTAGACACAATCCGCCAACTGCGCGAGCGCTACCAGTCCGTATATGTGCCAGACAAGGGCAAGACCTGGAATACCAACCTGGTATTCACGCTTGAACTCGGTTTCATGCTGGACTGCGCGGAGGCGATAACGCTGTCCGCAATCGAGCGCAAAGAGAGCCGGGGAGCGCATACGCGAGAGGACTTCCCCGAACGAGACGACGAGAACTGGCTGAGGCACATCCTTGTCAGGCAGACCGAGGACGGACCCGCGCTGGACTACCAGTCGGTGGTCATAACCCAGTGGGAGCCGCAGGTGCGAAGCTACTAGCGCTGCCGGATAATTCGACTTTTCCTCATTACTAATCCGAAGGAATCACAATGCAAGTTACGTTCAGAGTCAGGAGATTCGACCCGGATTCGCATCCCGCCATTCCGAGATACCAGGAATACACGCTGGAGATGACCGAATCAAACACCGTCCTGGACGGTCTGATTCGCATACGCGAGGAGATGGACGGCACTCTCGGCCTCCGCTGCTCTTGCCGGAGCGCGATATGCGGTTCGTGCGCCATGCGTATCAACGGACAGGCGGGTCTGGCGTGCAATACGCTGATAATCCATGCGCTGCCGAAAGACGGCGGCCCGATAGTCGTAGAACCCGCCGGAAACCTGGAAGTCCAGAAAGACCTGATTGTGGACTTCGCTCCGTTCTGGAGCAAAGTACGCGCGGTCCAGCCCTGGCTTCAACCGGAAGGCCCTGAGCCTGAAACGGAGTACATAGCCCCGGCCGACGACATGCAGCACCTTACCGGCGTGATGGCGTGCATCATGTGCGGCGCGTGCGTTTCGGACTGCACCGTTCTCCAGGTTGACGACAACTTCCTGGGGCCCGCCGCGCTCGCCAAATCGTACCGTTTCGTCCGCGATCCGCGAGACGACGCGGACAACTCCAGGCTGGGCGCGCTCAACGAATATGGCGGCGTCTGGGACTGCACGCGCTGTATGCAGTGCGTCGAGGTCTGCCCCAAGGGAGTTGACCCGATGGGCAGGATCATGGCGCTGAGAGACCGCGCGATGGAGGAAGGCTACACTAACACGACCGGCGCAAGACACGCCGCCGCCTTCGCGGATTCTGTCGAGCATAGCGGCTGGCTCGACGAGACCAAGCTGGTCGTCAAGAGCCACGGCGTCACCAACGTCAAGGAGATGCTCAAGCTGATCCCGGTCGGCATTCGAGCGCAGCTTGCCGGCAAGCGTCCGCCGCTGGTACACAAGAGTATTCCTGGAGTGGAAAACGTCCAGAGGATTTTCGACAAGGTAGAGAACAAACAATGAGATATGCCCTATATCCAGGCTGTGTATCACGCGGCGCCTGTCCAGAACTATATGCCTCGACTCTGGAGATATGCAGAAGGCTAGGCATCGAGCTTGATCTAATCACCATGCAGGGCGCTTCCTGCACCGGCGCTGGCGTTCTCCAGGAGAAGAATCTCAGGCTGGGCGATACGCTGAACGCCCGCACCTTCGCCATGGCCGAGCGAGTTGGACTTCCAATTCTGACGATATGCTCGACCTGCCAGGGTGTGATGTCCCAGGCCAACCAGAGGCTCCAGGACGACGAATACCGCGAGGCCATCAACGAAGACCTGGCGGAAGAGGGCCTGAGATACAACGGCACCGCGGACCCAAAGCACCTGCTGTGGGTGATTGTCGAAGAGGTCGGGATTGACAAATTGAAGTCGCTCGTCGTGCGAGAACTTCCCGAATTGCGGATCGCGCCATTCTACGGCTGCTACATCGTGCGGCCCACGTCCGCTCTGAAGTTCGACGAGCATCCCGAGCGCGAGGACGCTCTCGAACAGGTCATCGAGGCCGTCGGAGCGCAGGTAGTTGACTTCCCGGGCAAGACGCTGTGCTGCGGATTCCCGATTCTCACGATCAACGAGACTAACTCGCTGAAGATGGTCGCCAATCACACCATGGACGCCAAGGGAATGGGCGCGGACGCTATGGTGACCCCATGCCCGCTCTGCCACCTGAACCTGGATGGCTACCAGCCGCAGGCGGCGAAGGCGAACAGCCCCATGGCTCCAATAGACATCCCAATACTCCATTTGCCCCAGCTGATCGGCCTGGCAATGGGCATAGACCCCAAGCTGATGCGCCTCAACCGTCACATAGTCTCCACAAAGCGGATGCTTTCGGAACTGGCTCTCTCGCCCTAGAGTGATCCAGTAACTTTTAGTGGTAGCGTATTTCTTACTGGATTGGCAGCGGTGGCTGCCACCAGTGGGGTGTTTCGCTTATCTCTATGTCAGTCACCCACTTGACCCACTCGAAGCCGCGTCGTCCGGGAGCGACCAGTCTGAGAGGGTAACCGTGCCCATGAGATAGCGTCTCCCCCGTAACGTGTGTCGCCAGTAGAAAGTCCTGAGCGGCGTCGAGCGAGAACTTTCTGTAATAGCCCGTGACCGATCTGACCGTGATACTGCGCGCGTCTTCCGACGGCTGCGTCCCTTCGATGATTTCATTAAGAGGAATCCCGCGCCACCGCTGGGTCGAGTGCCAGCCCCCGGTGCAGTCCAGCGTCGCGGTCGTCTCCACGCCGGTTGTCAAGTCTGAGTAGCTCAGGCTCAGTTCTTTGCTCACTGAGCCGTATATCCTCAACTTCCAGTCGTCGTCGTCCACAGGTTCTGGGTCGTCGTTCAGCCATGAGACGCGCGGGAAGTCGTTGCCCGAGAAGTCTCTGGCCTTGTAGGAGCCGGTGAACCGGCGGGACTGTCCTCTGAGGTCGGCGGCCCGCGCGACGCCCTCCGTGGCCTGCCACGCGACCAGCCCCAGCGCGAACGTGCCCGCCGCCTGTATGAACAGGCGTCTTTCAGCCCAGAAGCCGAGTGGGAATCCCTTCACCATGTACCAGATGTGCCACAGGAGCAACGGGACTATCGCCGCGCCCACGTATATGTGCCAACTGACTCCGCTGAATATCCACCAGCCGTAAGGTCCGACCAGAGACCAAACTATTCCAGTCGCCAAGCAGAGGATAAGTAGGGCTGACAGCACAATTGACACGGAGCGAGCTGAGCTGGGTCGGGGCCATCTCATGGAGCGGATGACATTGGCCGTCTTCCAGATCAGGGTGAACAGGATTCCGTACCCTGCGATGCGGTGTAGCTGCATATGGATCGCGCGGTTCTCGGAGCCGGATGTAAGCCCGAAGAACCCTGAGACCAGTTCCAGCGCCAGGAACGCGAGGAGCAGTGTGTTAGCCCAGGGAAAGCGCATTTCACGTTCCGAATATTAGGATACGGCGATGCGCCGCTCTCTATGATTTACGGGATGAAGTCGAAATGGGATTGAGGCTGCGTGGAGCTTGTGTCGGTTGGGGGGAAGATGGTAGCCAGGAAGGGATTCGAACCCCCACACCCATAAGGGTAGCGGATTTTAAGTCCGCCGCGTCTGCCATTTCGCCACCTGGCCACTGGGCGGTTGGTTATCAGTTTACAGCGGCTTGGGTTTCCTTGCCACTGCAAACCGATGACCGAAACTGTGTCAATTCAATAGGTAGAGGGGATCACCCTCACCCTAGCCCTCTCCCATCGAGGGAGAGGGGATTTTTGCGCCGGGCTATAAGAAGAGGGGCGCGAAGACCAGCGCCACGATGCTCATGAGCTTGATGAGAATGTTCAGGGCCGGGCCGGATGTGTCCTTGAATGGATCTCCAACGGTGTCTCCGACGACTGCGGCAGCGTGAGGCTCGGAGCCCTTGCCGCCGAGGTTGCCTGCCTCGATGTACTTCTTGGCGTTGTCCCATGCGCCGCCCGCGTTTGCCATCATTATAGCCAGCAGGAAGCCGGAGGCGATGGAGCCTATCAGCAGACCGCCGAGCGCCTCTGCGCCGAGGATGACTCCCACGACTATCGGGGCCAAGACGGCTATAACGCCGGGCAGCACCATCTCTCTCATAGCGCCGCGGGTGCTGATGTCAACTGCACGGGTGTAGTCGGCAGGAGTGGTGCCTTCGAGCAGTCCGTCTATCTCACGGAACTGCCGCCTGACTTCCTGCACCATTGCGTTGGCGGCGCGACCGACGGCCTGCATAGTGAGGGCTCCGAACAGGAACGGCATCAGCGCCCCGAGGAGAAGTCCCATCAGTACATTTATGTCCGTGAGGTTGAATACATCCACATTCGTGACTTCGGAGTAGGCGGCCATGAGCGCGAGCGCCGTGAGAACAGCGGAACCGATGGCGAATCCCTTGCCTGTGGCGGCAGTGGTATTTCCTAGAGAGTCGAGTGCGTCGGTGCGCTCGCGGACTGACGGGTCGAGTCCGGCCTGCTCCGCTATGCCGCCCGCGTTGTCCGCGACCGGGCCGTAGGCGTCGGTGGCGAGCGTTATGCCGAGCGTGGAGAGCATCCCGACGGCTGCGAGCGCGACCCCGTAGGTGTCGGCGAGTCCGTTGGCTATCCACATGGCGATTACCACCACTAGTGCGGGAACGACCGTACTGACCATTCCAAGACCGAGCCCGCTGATTATGACGGTCGCGGGGCCGGTCTCGGCCTGTTTCGAGATGTCGCGGGTGAACTTGTATTCGTAGCTTGTATAGACCTCGGAGGACGTGCCGATTATCTGGCCGGCTACGAGTCCGGTGAGGACTACCCAGAAGAGATTGAAGTCCATATCCAGAAGAAGCAGTGCAGCGGCGGTTCCGATGAGAACCAGGATGCCCGCTCCGAATATGCCGAACCTGAGCGACCAGAGAAGCGACCCCATTGACGCGCCGTCCTTGGTGCGCACGAGGAATGTTCCTATGATCGAGGCGAACACTCCGATGCCCGCTATCAGTAGTGGAAGCACAATCAGGTCGGAGTCGAACGGAAGCGAGTCCGCGTTGGCGACTCCGAGCGCCAGCGCTCCGACAGCGGCCAGCGCGATTGTGGCGATTATGGAGCCGGTGTAGCTCTCGAAGAGGTCGGCGCCCATTCCGGCAACGTCGCCAACGTTGTCGCCAACGTTGTCGGCGACCGTGGCGGGATTGCGGGGGTCGTCTTCGTCCATGCCCTGCTCGACTTTGCCGACGAGGTCGGCTCCGACGTCCGCGGCCTTGGTATAGATGCCACCGCCGACCCTGGCGAAGAGCGCGATGGAGGACGCGCCGAATCCGAATCCCGCGACCACCTTGATGTCCTGGAAGATCAGGTACATGACGGTCAGGCCGATCAGACCGATGCCTACCACGCTGACACCCATGACAGTGCCGGAGTTGAAGGCGAGCCTGAGAGCGGGGTTGAGACCCTGCTGCGCCTGTACGGTCGTGCGGGTGTTGGCGCGGACCGCGATGCTCATGCCGATGTAACCGGCGAGGCCGGAGCCAATCGCACCGACGAGGTATGATATAGCTGTGGCGGGTATGCCGCTTGTATGACCGTCAATCCTGTTCAGGATGTCGAGGTCTATAAACAGCGTGAGGACTATGAAGACGACGACTACGAATATGCCCAGCATACGATACTCGCGGGACAGGAAGGCGTTGGCGCCCTCTCGGATGGCATTCCCGATGAAGCGGACTTCCTCGCTGCCTTCGTCGGCTTTGAGGATGCGCATGGTGAGAATGGCCGCGAATCCGAGGGCCACTACGCCTGCGACTATAGCGAGGATGAGAATTCCCACATTAAACCTCCGTCGTAGAAACGGCCTCGCCACAGTCGTGGGAGGCCGTGATTCGCTTGGCGTTCTTGTAGGGGGAAAATTAACATAGCGGATGAGGGGCGGTCAAGTTGGGTGTGGGGCACCGGGGCAATCGCCTGATCCGCAGTCGCGGATTTTGTGGATTTGGCGGACTGTCGTAGAATAGCCTGAAGACAGAGAACGAAATGGAGTGACGAGGCATGTCCGAACGATTTATGCGCGATCTGAGGAACTCGGTCAGAGTTGCGGGATCCAAGGAAGTCGCGTATCACAACGACAGGGGAAACAAGTACCGCAAAGAGGGCGAATACGACCGCGCTCTCGCAGAATTTGACAAGGCGCTTGAACTCGCGCCGGACGCGGCGGTCATATACTCGAATAGAGGTAATGCCCACGTCGGGAAAGGCCACCTGGAACGCGCCATACTGGACTACGATGAGGCGATCCGGCTAGACCCCTACGCCGCGGGTCATTACAGCAACAGGGGAGCGGCGAAACGCGAGAATGGCGATCTGGAAGGCGCGCTGTCGGACTATGACACCGGAGTGCAGTTGGATCCGCACTTCTCCGCCGCCTATTTCAACAGGGGCAACGCATATCTCCAGAAGCGGGAATATGATCTCGCCATAGCCGACTATAAGACCGCTATCCGGCTGGATCCCCAGCTCACCGGGCCGTATGTCAATATCGCGAGCGCATACCGCTCGCTGGATCAATACGACCTGTCCGTCGAGCCTTTGGACGAGGCAATTCGCTTGGACTCGAGATGCTCCGAAGCGTTCATGGGGCGCGCCGCAACTTATTTGCGCCTGGGTGACCTTGATCGCGCCCTCGCGGACTTCGACCGCGCCGTGAGTCTGGAACCGCGCAACGCCGAATTCTACTATGCCAGGGCGGAAGTCCACATACTGAGACACGCCTATAACCGTGTCGTCCAGGACGTGGAGAAGGCTATCAGATACAACAGGCGCGGGAATGTCACATACCATCTGACCCTTACCGACGCTCACAGGAACAGGGGCGAGAACTATATGAGGAAGGGCGACTACAATCGCGCTCTCAGGGACTTCAACGCCGCTCTCAAGATCAGCCCCAAAGACGCGCCATCCTACCATGACAGGGGAGGCGCGTACGTCAAGAAAGGCAATGACAACAAGGCTCTGAGCGACTATAACAGGGCCATCAGGCTAGCCCCCAATAATCCCAGGACCTATCACGCCAGGGCAATGGTGTATGGTCGCAAGCAGCAGTACAAACGCGCCCTCGCGGACTTCGACAAGTCCATCAGCCTGGACCCGGACTTCCCCCCGATCTATGAAGACAGGGGCATCACCTACGAACTCATCGGTCTTTCGGACAAGGCCATAGCTGACTACGACATGGCCCTCAAGCTGGACCCCGAAAGCGCCGACTGCTATTTCAAGAGGGGATGCTCCTACTTCGGCAAGAAGGACTACCGAAAGACCATCCAGGACTGCGACAGGGCGATGGAACTGGGCGCGGACCACAAGGAGAACTACTCTCTCAGGGCGGGCGCCTACGTGGAGATCGAGGAGTATGACCTGGCGATTCAGGATTTCGACAAGGCGATAGAGATTAGTCCCAAGGAAGCGCACTTCTACGTCGGCAGGGGGGTGGCGTATGGGCGGAAGGGAGACCAGGACACCGCCATCGCCGATTACGACAAGGCGATCAGCCTCGACCGCAAGCACGTTGGCGCGTACGTCAACAGGGGAGTCGCCTACTACCAGAAGGGGGACTACGACGCCGTAATGCCGGACTTCGATATGGCGCTGAAGCTGGACCCGAACAACGCTCTGAACTATTCCAACAGGGGAGAGATGTTTCTGCACAATGGGGAGCCCGAGCGGGCCCTGGCCGACCTGAACAGGGCCCTCAGCCTGAATCCCATGTACGCCGAAGCCTACAAGCACAGGGGCAATGCCTACATAGAACTGGGAGACCGCGAGCGTGGAATGCGCGACTTGGCGCAGTACGAGCGACTGGGTGGTGAGAACTGGCGCTTGAATATGTAGCTTATCGCCGGGCGGAAGTAGAGAGAGTCAGGGTAGCTTCTCGTTGAGTTGTGCCAGTTGCTGTTCCAGCCGTCTCTGCCGGAGGGCGACGGTTACATCGCCCCGTGTGCGTTCGAGCACCCCTCGCATTACGTCGGTGGTGCGGCGCAGGCCGCGTGTTACGCCGTCCGGGTAGTCGAGCGTGACGAGGGCGGCGTAGATTTCGTCCATGATGCCCAGCAGGGTCTCGCACCTGGTGAAGTCGTCGCCGCGCAGAAGGTCCAGAACGATGCGGCGTAGTTCACCGATAGTTTCGGCGAGTCCGTTCATATAAACTGCGGCTCCGACATCGAGTTCGTCCATCGTGGGCAATCGCGACCCTTCGGCGATGGCGAGGGTCGCGTGCGCCTCGACAAACTCTTTGAGCGCGTCCTCGACGTACCCTCCGTAGTACACGGCGGGGTGAGCGTCGCGTTGCTCTTCGAGCTTGGAGCGCAGGTCGGCAGCCTGGGCGATCAAGTCCCGAGCTTGATCGTATTCGGCCCGGTGTGTCGCCCTGATGGAGTTGGCTGAGAACCGGATTATCTGCCTCGACGTGGTGATGGCCTGTTCGCGCGCGGCGTGTGTACCCGCCATGAGATCGGATGCTTCGGTTCCCGCGCTCTGGATGGCGTCTATAATCTGCTCGGCAGGGACTAGTTCGGATGGCATGGAATTCTCCCGGCAGTCAGCTCGCGGCGTCGTTGTACAATTCGACCAATTCCCGCGTCGCGGACTCAGGATCGTCCGAGAAGGTAATCGCGCTCACGACGCAGACCGAGTCGGCGCCTGCCCTGACTACGTCGGTGATGTTGGTCTTGTTGATGCCGCCTATGGCGATGATAGGCTGCGTGACGATCTCCTTGACGCGCGTTATCTCCTCCGGGCCGAGAGCCGAGCGGCCTGACTTGCCCATCGTGGATGTTGCGTAGATCGCGCCTACCGCCAAGTAGTCCACGGCCTGTTTGGACGAGGGGAGGGCCTCTGGCAGTCCGTTGTTGGAGTTGCCGATTAGCTGGGTCGGCGCGAGTATGTCGCGCACTTCGGGGATGGGCAGGTCGGTCTGACCGACATGCAGGACGTGGGCGTCGGAGGCGCGAGCGATGTCGGCGTGGTCGTTCATCACGAACAGCGCATCGTACTCGTCGCAGAGCGCCTTCAACTCGCGCGCCGACTTGAGGATGTCGCCCTTGTCGTTGAGCTTGTCCCTGAGTTGCACGACTTTGGCGCCGCCTTCGAGCGACTGCCGCGCTACTTCCATTGTAGAGCGTCCGCGTGTGGCCTCTGGGTCAACTATCACATAGATGCCGTTCAGCTTTGGCGCTGTACGGGCCCGGATGTCGGCGGCGATACGATGTTCAGTGTGCGAAAGGATAGACCGCGCTCGCTCGGCGGTTCGGACGTCCAGTGTCTCCACCGACGCCCGAAGGGCAGTTGCGATTTTCAGGGCGGCTTCCGGTCTATCCTCCATGCTTTCGACTGGCCCCGTATTGTATGAAGCGGTCAATGATTTGCGCACCCCTCTCAGATCGTCAAGAGGACATGACTGGCTGGAGAAGTATGTTTCAAGAAGGCGGATGCCCTCAGCTAAAGCGGCGCGCTGATTTTCTATGAATGTGTTCAATGTCCTGTCCATCCCAACATCCTGCAAATCCTGATCCAGACGACTGCGCCCGAATTGTAGCACAGGAATGAGGGATGCAATCTCGCCTTCTTAGGCTTACAATAGCGGCGCGGAACAATGCACAACGAACTGGAGCGAATGTAATGTCGGAATACAACGTGGCGGTAATCAGGGGAGACGGGATAGGGATAGAGGTCATCGAAGAAGGGATAAAGATCCTGAACGCTGTCGGCGGAGAGTATGGAATCACCTGGAACTGGGTGGAGCATCCCTGGGGCAGCGACTACTACATCGAGCATGGCACGGTTATGCCCGCAGACGGCCTGGATACGCTGAAAGAATCGGACGTGATTTTCCTAGGGGCGGTCGGGCATCCCGAAATCCAGGACCACATCACGCTGGGCGGATTGCTGCTGCCGATACGCAGGTCGTTCGACCAGTACGTTTGTGAGCGTCCGAGCGTACTCTATGATGGCATTACATCGCCGCTCGAGGGATACGGCCCTGGCGACATTGATATGGTGGTTGTCCGGGAGAATACGGAAGGCGAGTACGCCGATGTGGGCGGCTTCGTCTATCCTGATTTCCCTGACGAACTTGGCATACAGTCGGCCGTGTTCACCAGGAAGGGGTGCGAACGGATCATCCGCCACGCCTTCGAGGTAGCTCGGCGTAGGAACAAGGCCAGGCACGTCACCTCTATCACTAAATCGAACGCGCTCGGTTACGGGATGCTGGTTTGGGACCGCGCTTTCGAGCGGGTCGCGGAAGACTATCCCGACATCGAGACCGGCTCACTGCTGATTGACGCCGCGTGCATGGACTTCATCCGCAGGCCGGAGACGTTCGACGTGGTGGTCGGGAGCAATCTCTTCGGTGACATCCTGACCGACATTGGAGCGATTATCACCGGCAGCATGGGTCTCGCGCCTAGTGGGAATATAGATCCAGAGCGCAGATACCCGTCCATGTTCGAGCCGGTACATGGGTCTGCGCCGGACATCTCGGGTCAGGGGATCGCCAATCCGCTGGCGACGATACTGTCGGGAGCGATGATGCTGCGACACCTGGGAGAAGAAGCGGCGGCTGAGTCGGTGGAGAAGGCATCGCTGAGCGTCGTCGCGCTGGGCGAGACGCTGACTCCCGATCTTGGCGGAACATCGAGGACAGAGGACGTGGGCGACGCCGTAGTCGCCGCGCTGACATAGGAGGCGAATCATGGCGGACATCGTTATTACCGGAGGACTTACTGTAACGCCCAACGGGGCGGACAACCTGGACGTGTTCATAACGGGCGAGAGCATATCCGCGGTGGCCGCGCCGGGCAGTATGGATCATGGCGACGCCCGCGTGATTGACGCCACTGGAAAGATTGTCGTGCCTGGCGGTGTGGAGCCGCACGCGCATATCGGCGGGCCGCGGCAGCCGGAGCGGTCGGGTGCGGAACCGGTGTCGAAGGCCGCCGTCTGGGGCGGCACAACGACTGTGCTCGACTTCGCGACCCAGATCCCGGGATTCGATCTCTACCATGCTTTGGGGGAGGCCGCCGAGCGTTGGCAAGGTAACGCCTACACGGACTACTCCTACCACCCGATATTTACAAACGGCGCCGACCGCGAGGCCATCGGACAGATCGGGGAGGTGGTCGAAGCCGGGTTTCCAAGCTTCAAGATCTTTACCACCTCCATTCGTCCACCCAGCCCCCAGATGCAGAACAACAAGACCGACTTCGGCAGGCTCAATGTGATCATGGAGAATGTGGCAGAGGCCGGAGGCATCCTGCTCGTCCACTCCGAAGACGACGACATGGTCCACTACAACTACGATAACGCCCGTGAGGACGGTATGTGGGACTGGTGGAACATGCATCACATCCACTCCAACCTATCCGAGGACGTCTCCTTCAGGCGGGTGCTCAGGCTCGCCTCCAAGACCAACTGCCCGATCTACTTCGTCCACGTTAGCGCACGTGAGGGGGTCGAGGCTGTCGGACAGGCCAGAGTGCTCGGTAGACCCGTCTATGGAGAGACGCTGCACAACTACGCATGCTTCAGTGCCGAAAACTATCATCAGGAAGACGGCATGAAGTACCACACCTATCCCTCGCTCAAGTCGGAGGAAGATAGAGCAACACTCTGGAGCGGTCTCCTGGACGGCCGTCTATCCACGATCGCAACTGACCTTGTGTCAACAACCTGGGAGGAGAAGATCCGCTTCAAGACGGTAGCGGATGTTACAGGCGGTCACAATGGCATCGAGACCAGGATGGGTATCGCCTACTCGGTTGGCGTGGTCGAACTAGGCATGAGCCTGGAGCGGTTCGTCGAGATCACCTCCGCCAACGCGGCGAAGATATTCGGTATGTACCCCAAGAAGGGAGCAATCGCCCCCGGCTCGGACGCAGATATCTGCATTATCGATCCGGACTTCGACCGGCCGCTGACCCTGGATGACCTACACCTGGAGGACTACTCGATCTGGGAGGGCTGGCATGTACATGGCTGGCCGGAGACGGTGCTGCTCAGGGGTAAGGTAATGGTGGATGGGAGGACTCTGACAGGTTCGCCAAACGACGGACAGTTGCTTCCGAGGTCAGTGAGTGAAGAAGTAACGAAGAGGCCAGTCTGCTGAACGGTTCTCAGGGGTCAGCCGTTAGTTCTCAGTTGAACGAAATAAGGGTGAAGGCTCAGCCTTCCTATTGCCAAAGTGGGAGGGGAATATTAACCTATGGCCGATGTTCCGATAGGAGAAGTGAAACTTTGCAGGCGCGTGAGATAGAAGGCAATTCACTGGCTTACATTCTGGTGGAGCCGGACGACTATGACGAGAATCAGGAGTATCCGGCGGTTGTATTGCTTCACGGTTTCGGGGCGAGTATGCGCGACCTGGTAGGACTGGCTCCAAGCATAGATCAGAGCGGCTACCTATATTTGTTCCCGAACGCCCCGATTCGTATGCAGATAGGCTACGGTATGACGGGCTTCGCCTGGACTCCGCCCGGAGGACAGCCAGACGGCGAGGATGCGGCGACTCGCGCCGAAGAGCTTCTCGCCGGATTTTTCGATGAGGCCATGGAGCGGCACGGCATAACCGAAGGCGACATGGTAATGGGCGGATTCTCGCAGGGTGGGATGATGACCTACCGCTTCGGACTTCGCAGGCCCGATATGTTCGCCGGACTCGTTATTCTGAGCGGGCGAGTGCCGTCGCCAGAGATACTTGCAGACAATCTGCCGGAGCATCGCGACCAACCTGTTTTCGTGGCGCACGGGACGCAGGACGCGGTGATTGGTGTGGAGGCCGCGCGCGAGTCAAGGGACTTCTTGGCGTCACAGCGTTATTCCCCCAAATATCGCGAATACGAAATGGCGCATGAAATAAATCAACAGGTCATTTTTGATTTGAAGCAGTGGCTGAACGACGTGATGCCACCCGCAGAAGTCTGATACACCAAATCTTTGGGAGCTACGAAAGCTGCAATCAAATACTCGTCTAACACGATATTAGACCAAACCAACACACAAAAGAGGGGTTCACCACATGGTAACACTACGGAAAAATAACATCTTTGCGAAGAACAGGGAGGGCAAAGTAGGTCTCGGCCTGGGACTTGTCTATCCCAGCGCGGAGGCCGTCGAACTTGTAGGAATGCTGGGCGGATTCGACTATATCAATCTGGATGGGGAGCACGGCCTGTTCTCCCCGGAGTCCATTGATGCCATGGTGCGTGTCGCCGACGGCTACGGCCTCACGGTCACCGCTCGTGTGCCAAACCTGATGTCTTCGACCATCAACCAGTTCCTCGACAGGGGCGTAATAGGCGTTCTCGGCCCCCACGTGGACACTGCTGAACAGGCTAAGCAACTGGTGGATGCCTGCCGGTTCGTGCCCGAAGGACAGCGGAGCTGGGGCGGCGGTCGCGGCACCTTCTACAACGACGGCGGACTCATCGGTCAGCCCGGACTCAAGCGCACCGAGTACATGGAGGCCGCCAACAAAGAGATGCTCGTCATGGCCCAGCTTGAGACGGCTACCGCTTTCGAGAACCTCGACGCGATCCTGGAGGTCGAGGGAATTGACGCCTTCGCCTGGGGTTCCAACGACCTCGCCCAGTCCATGGGACTCCCCGGCCAGCCCGACCACCCGGACGTAAAGGCAGCCGAAGCCAGCGTTGCGGACAGGATTCACTCTGCTGGCCGAAAGATGTCCTACGACATATCCAGCGCGATAGGTCTGCCTGAAATCGTTCTCAGTGGCGCTAGGGCATATCTCGAATCCCAGTCGTAGCATCAAGACACAGTTGCAAGAAATCCCCTCTCCCTCAGGGAGAGGGCTAGGGTGATCAGGTTCGACACCCCTCCATCTTTCCAATGTATAGATACAGGGATGGGAGCGCGAAAATGGCTACGATGAAGGCTGCTTTCTTCGATGGTGAAGGCCGCATGGAGGTCAGGGAGACCCCGAAGCCCGAGGCGGGACCAGGCGACATGATACTACGCGTCCGGTCAGTGGGAATCTGTGGGTCGGACCTCCAGATGAACGTGGACAAGACTGAACCCGACCAACTCCCGGCAGGACACGAGGTCGCGGGCGAGATAGTCGAAATCGGCGAGGGCGTTGACCCTGATATGCTGGGCAAGCGTGTCGCCGTGGAGATAATTGGGCATGGGCGCGCCTGTACTCTCTGCTGGTACTGTCGGCAGGGTCAGTTCCGGGCCTGCCGGAACATGGCGCCCTCAGAGGGCGGTGGATTCGCCGAATACATGAAGCGCAAGGCGATAGGCTGCTACCCAGTCCCGGATTCGATGTCATGGGAAGGCGCCGCGCTGGTCGAACCTCTCGCGGTGTCGGTTCACGGGATAAGGCTGGGTAACCTCAAGGGCGGAGAGGTAGTCACCGTCCTCGGTTCTGGCAACATTGGTCTGACGGCCATCGCCGCCGCAAAGGCGCTCGGCGCTGGCAAGGTGATAGCTTCAGCCAGATACGAGCAGCAGGCCACGATGGCCATGTTGGTCGGCGCGGACGAAGTGTACTCTGATACAGGTCCCGATTTGTGGGACGCCATCGCCGAGGCCACCGACGGACGCGGCTCCGACATGACCGTCGAGACCGTCGGCGGCCACCAGTCCGCCACGATGCACCAGTCGGTAGAGGTCACGCGAATTCAGGGCAGAATAGTAATCATCGGCGGCTTCAGACGTCCGTTCGAGTTCGACTTTCTCACGCCCATGCTCAAGGAGCAGCAGTTCGTCTTCTCCTCCTGCTACAACGTTCTGGACGGACGCCACGACTACGAGGTGGCAATTGACATGATGGACTCCGGCAAGGCGGACATCGAAAGCATGGTCACCCATAGGTACGGCCTCGACGATATTCAGACGGCGTTCGAGACCGCCTACGACAAGAACAGCGGCTCCGTTAAAGTGCAGATTCACCAGAATTAGGCAGCGTTGACATTCATCGTCATTTCCGCTTTCGCGACAATCCACCGCTCTAGCTCATAGCAAAGATGACTGGGACTCAGAATCAGGGAGAGGCAGCGATGCGTTACAAGAAATTCGGAAACTCCGACCTCGAAACCTCGGTCGTCGGATTCGGCGGCTGGCCTATGGGACGCGGACACTACGGCTCGTTCGACGACGATGAGGTCATCCGCGCCGTGCACGCCGCGATAGATCTGGGTGTAACGCTGTTCGACACCGCTGCCGTGTACGGCTTCGGAGAGGGCGAAAAGCTGCTCGGACGCGCCATCGAGGGTAGGCGAGACAAGATAGTTCTGGTAAGCAAGGCCGGGATACCCTGGGACGAAGAGGGAACGCGCATACGCGACAGCTCGCGCGAGTCTCTGGAAAAGTCGCTGAACGAAAGTCTTACCCGTCTCCAGACCGACTATCTAGACCTCTTCCTCATACACTGGCCCGACGAGTCGCGCCCGATGTCCGTCCCTATGGAAGCCTTCGCAGAATTCCAGAAGCAGGGCAAGATCCGCTACGGTGGTGTGAGCAACTTCAGCCCGCAGCAGATGTCCGACTGCCTGGACGTGTTCCCGATAGTCACCAACCAGGTGGGCTACCACCTCTTCGACCAGAGGCCCGAACCTGAGATAACCCCCTTCTGCGCCGACAACGGCATGGGAGTCATGGCCTACGGCTCGCTGGCGCACGGCCTCCTGACCGGAACCATGACTCCAGACACCACCTTCGAGGAAGACGACTGGCGGCGCAGCTTGATGGCGTTCGGCCAGCCTATATTCAAGGGCCAGAACTTCCTGGACAACCTTAAGAAGGTGGACACCCTGAAAGAGATAGCTGCCGACAAAGGCTTCTCAGTAGCCCAACTCGCCCTGGCTTGGGTCGCCTCCGAGCCAACTGTCTCCGTAGCCCTGGTCGGCACTCGCCGCCCCGAGGAAATCCAGGAAAACGCCGCCGCAGCGGATTGGGAACTCTCGGCCTCCGAGCGCGACGAGATAAAGGCGGTAGTAGTAGGGTAGAGGTCAACGAAGCTCCAATTGACACTATCAGCATTAGTTATGCTGAGGTGTGTCTCATGGGCATCCTATCGAACCGAGAATATCTCCGATGGCAATACGAGGACTCCAACTACCTAAGTGCAAGAGTCGGCCTGCATGCTCGATTCAGCACGGAAAAATATCCTTGGTTTCATTGGGTCTTTGACCACTTCTACCTTCCAGATAACGCGCGCGTACTTGAACTCGGGTGTGGCACAGGACTTCTGTGGCGTGAGAACCTAGCGCGGATACCCTCGGGCTGGAACATTACCCTTTCCGACGCCTCTCAGGGCATGGTGCAGGAAGCAGAGGAAAGTCTGCTCCATACCAGTGTGAGTTTCAAGTTCGCGAATGTTGATGCCCAGTCAATCCCCTATGACGATGACAGCTTCGACGCTGTCATCGCCAACCATATGCTGTATCACGTTCCAGAGTTGGCTGAAACTCTCTCCGAGATTCACCGAGTGTTGAGGCCTGGAGGAAAGCTGTACGCGACTACAGTTGGACTGAAGCACATGGTCGAACTTAATGAGGTACCCAGAAAGCTGGGAATCAGAACGCCGCTTGGTAGCGTTCAAACGGCCACGCAGTTTAACCTTGATAACAGTGCCGGAGACTTGGCACGTTGGTTCGCTGAAATCGAAATTGAACGTAGGAACAGTACCTTGATAGTGACAGAGACAGCCCCACTGGTTGAATATGTGATGTCTGGTACACGACTATCCGATGAGGAAACCTTGAGGTTGCACACCTACTTCGATAGGGAAATCCAACTCAAGGGCTCGTTCCTCATAACCACAGAATCGGGTATCTTCAAGATGGTCAAAGAGTCGTGACCATACTTTAAGTTAGTGGCAGAGGAGTGTATAGATGCGGATCTACCACTCTTTAGACACATCGAACGCAGCGCCACCGACAGCATCACGTAGTGGCCCACCAGCGTAGCGAACTCCACTCTGCGTCTAGTTGTTCATATCCGACTCCACCCCCTCCTCCATCTCCACCCCTAGCGCGCACAGCGCCACCGACAGCATCGCGTAGTAGCCCACCAGCGTTACGAACTCCACCACCGCCTGCGGCCCCAGCAGATGCTCGATTGCCTGGAACGTGCGGTCCGTCAGGTCGCCGTTCAGTACCAGTTCCTTCGCCGCCTGCGCGAAGACGCCTTCCTTGGCTGGAAGTCCCATCGGCGCCCGGCCTGTGCGTATGCTCTCGATCACCTGCGGGCGCACACCCACTTCGCGGGCGATTGGTTCATGGTGCGCCCACTCGTAGTCGCTGTTCGTGTGTCTGGCGACACTGATTATCGCGATTTCCCGCACCACTGGGTCCAGAGTCGTATGCAGGCGCAGGTACTCTCCCAGCTGTCCAACCGCCTCCGCCGCCTTCGGGCTGTTCATCAATGCCCTGAAGGAGTTGGGCATCGGCGTGCCAGGCTCTATACTGCCCCGAGTCTCCGCGATATGGTCGAAGATCCGCTGGCCGTCCTCGTTCAACTGTTCCCGCTCGACGTACTGTACTCTGGCCATATCCGCAATCCTTTCCGCTCGAATCCTGCTCAGCCGCTTTCGCTCGCCCGGATTCGCTTCGTCGTCTCTTGTTCCAGTCTTGACAGATTGTCCGATACCCGGACGCGATAGCGGCCCTGGGGTTCTGGTCCTAGCAGACCCGAAGGCAGCATAGCCGCTCTGCGTGAATGGAAGGTTCGCACCTCATCGAGTGACGGTAGGGCGCGTGTCCGCTTTCCGTCCTTCATCACTGCCAGCAGAAGCGGCTCACCGCCTCTGCCTGAAGTGTACTCGTCGGCTCGGTGTACCATATCGAGCCTCATCGTTCCGTCGAAACCTATGTGCCTGCTCACCTGCTTGGGACCCGGTAGATTGACTTTGTCCTCGCTGAACTTCATGATCGGCTTACCGTCATATTCGACCAGCTTGTACACGAAGTCCGTATAGGGCGCGTCAGCCGACGCCCCAACTCGCGTCCCTACCCCGAATCCGTCTATCGGCGCGTCGGCCAAAACCAATTCGCCAATCGAGTACTCGTCCAATCCTCCACTGGCGAGTATCTGAACGTACTCCAGACCGGACTCATCCAACATCGCCCTGCTCCCGCGAGCCAGAGATTCCAGGTCGCCGCTGTCTAGGCGAATCGCTCGCAGGCGATGACCTCCCGCTTCCAATTCCTGCGCCACCTCTATCGCGTTCGCCACGCCACCCAGCGTGTCATACGTGTCCACCAGCAAAGTGGAGGAATCGGGAAACGATCTGGCATACGCGCGAAATGCCTCCCTCTCGCTCCCAAACGACGATATGAATGAGTGGGACATCGTCCCCACTGCCGGGATGCCGAATTCAGTTGCGGCAGCGACGTTGCTTGTTCCATCAAAGCCCGCTATGTAAGACGACCTCGCCTGCCTCATTCCCGCGTCCAGACCGTGCGTGCGCCGAGCTGCGAAATCCACGACGCCTCTCCCCGCGGCGGCGTCCACCACGCGCGCCGCTTTTGTCGCCAGCATTGATTCGAGGTTGACCCGATTCAGCAGGAAGGTCTCTACCAGTTGACACTCGATGATCGGCCCGCTGACCTCCATGACCGGCTCGTTCTCGAAGAATATCTCCCCCTCGCGCATCGCCCGAACGTCGCCGGTGAATCTCAACTTGCCCAGATATTCCAGGAATCCGGCGTCGAATATGTTAAGTGAGTCCAGAGAGTCTATATCCTCCTCGCAGAACGCCAGATTCTCCAGGTACTCCACAGCCGATTCCAGTCCGCAGAACACGTAGTAAGCCCTGTTCGTCGGGAAATTCCGAAAGAACAGGCTGAAAGTGGCGCGTCCCCACTGTCCGCTCTGGTAGTATGACTGCGCCATCGTCAACTGGTAGAGGTCTGTGAACAGGGAATCTGAAGGCGAATTTCGCGTCATGCGCGTCTCTTCCTGTGTGGTCGTTCGACCCTGGGTTGGGCAGAGTGTAGAATCGCGCCGCGCAATGGTCAAGCGTCATAATCCGTCCCCGCCGCGCCGTCGTACTGTATATGACGATACGCCGGTCAGTTGAAAGAGATGGCTCGAATGAAACACCTGATCATGCTCATTGCCCTTGCGATGACCGCGCTCGTCGCCTGCTCAGACGCGGGCGAGCCTGTCAATGCGCCCACCGCCACTCCGGCTCCACCGCCCACAGTCCGCCCCGCCGTTCTGCCTGCCACTCCGACGCCCGCGCCGGTATCACGCGCTGCGCTGCCCACCCTGGGCTCTACCTCCACGCCCGTTCCGACCATGGCGACTGCCCCAACTTCCACGCCCGAGCCGACCTTGCTCCCGGAGCCTACCGCCACGCCTGCGCCTCAAAGTCCAACCCCGGATTCAGCGTCGGTGTATATGGCGACCGCTCCGCCCATTGCGCCCAGCTCAACACCATCGCCGGTTCCTTCCGCTATGCCGACTCCCGATACGCCGTCGCCCATTCCAACGGCCACGGAAGTCCCTACAGCTACTGTTACTGTGGTCCCGACGGCGACCAGGGTCCCAGATACGCCAACACCGGCCCCTACCTCGACCCCGACCCCTGTTCCGCTTCCGCCTACTCCGGCTCCGACCGAGCCGCCCGCCCAACTCGCGGCCACATACGGAACGTCTGTCGGCGACCTCGCCCACCCGTTCACGCTTCCCTCCATAGACGGCCAGGAATATAGCCTTGAGGATTTCCGCGGCAGGACCACTGTGCTCGTGTTCTATCGAGGATTCTGGTGACCGTATTGCCAGAGACAACTCGGTGAGTTGTCCCGCTACGAAGACAGGATTGAAGCGTCAGGCGCACAGTTCTTTGCTATAAGCACAGACGACTTCAGCGGCACGAGCTACATCCCGGACAGGCCGGAGATTAAATTCCCCATCTTGTATGACGCTTCACGCGAAACCGTTGAGAAGTACGGCATTCTTAACGGCAAACTACCTCACCCCTCCACTTTTTTGATAGACGCTGACGGCATAATTCGCTGGAAGCAGGTCAACGAGAATTACACCAGCCGGCCTCCTGCTGAAACTGTGCTCGCCCAGGTTGAGGCGCTTGGTTCCTGACTCCGGCGAAGTCCTCCGCTGTCAGTCCCTGTCCGCTTTCGGTTACAATTGTCGCACCGATACGTACAGTTGCGGTCTCCGACCGCCTATGGCAGGGTGAGAATGAACTCGAACGAAACATCGCGGGCCATATGGACGGATACCCCGCTATCCGACCTGGCCTCCAATGCCGCGCGGATGGCCGGAGTCGGTGACCCGACCGACGCCGGCTGGACATGGACACTCCCGTCTGAGTATCCTGACCTGATTCCCCTTGGCGGCGGCATCCCCGACGCGCCCACCATTCCGACCGAGGAGTTCAGGGACGCGCTGAACGCCGTCCTCGACGAGGAAGCCGATGACGCCATGGTATATGGCGGCTGGATGGGTTACGAGCGTCTGAGGGAGTTGATGGCCGAACGCCAGAACCGCATCGAAGGTCTGGACCTGGACGCGAGCAACTTCATCATACACAACGGCAGTTCCGCCGCTATGGACAACATCGCGAAGGCGTTCATCAATCCGGGAGATGTGGCCATAGTTGAGGGGCCTAGCTTCTCCGGTATCGTCGAGACTGTCCAATCCTACTCTGCCGAGATTATCGAGGTCCCGATTGACGACGACGGGATGTCGCTTGAGGCGGTGGCGACCGCCCTGGCGGAATGTGAGCGGGCCGGAAAGACCGTCAAGATGATCTACACGATCCCTGACTACCACAACCCCACCGGCGTCACTATGTCCGCCGCCCGCCGCCGGGCCCTTATCGAACTGTGCGCCAGCCATCGCGTTCTGCTTGTAGAAGACGGCGCATACAGCGAACTCTATTTCGACAACCCGCCGCCGCCCTCGCTCTACTCGATGTCCGACGGATATGGCGTAATGAGAGTGGGCTCCTTCAGCAAGGTCGCCGCTACCGGATTGAGGATAGGCTGGGTACAGGCGAGGTCGGACATCACCAACGCGTTGTCGAAGGTAAGGTTCGACATGGGCACGAGCCCCATCCTGCTCAGAGCGATGGCCCGCTATATCGAGTCTGGCTACCTCGAATCGCATGTGGAAGAAATGCGGGAGCTCTACGCTCTCAAGTGCAGGACTCTATGCGACTCTCTGGAAGAACACTGCGAACCGTATGTCAGGTTCACCCCGCCGGCCGGCGGCTTCTTCCTCTGGCTGGAGTGCATTGGCGCGTCTGCGTCCGCGGTCAGGGTGGCGGCCGCCGAAGAGGGCCTCATATTCCCAAGCGGCTCAACGTTCTTCAACGATCCCGGCAAGTCCCGCGACAGGTATCTCAGACTCGCGTTCAGCAGCGCGTCAGTCGAACAGATGGAACAGGTTGGCCCAAGGCTCGCCGCCGCCTTCCGTAAAGTCGTTGACTGATACATCCGGCCCGGCGCTCCTGTATCGAGCGCGCTCACATCCTGAAAATCCTAAAATCCTGCATATCCTGATTCAGACAAAAGGAAACCGCCATGACCACGGTCACACTAACTCCCGCTCCTCTCGCCATGTCCACCCCGGAATCCGTCGGACTCGATCCCGATAGACTCTCCATACTGGACAACCTTATCGAGCGACATATATCCGATAACCGTTACCCGGGCGCTCAGTACGCCATCGCCCGGCATGGCAAACTGGTCAAGATAGCCACGTTCGGAGACGCGCGCATCGCCCCCGACTCTATCCCCGCAGACGATGAAGCTCTCTGGCTCATGTTTTCCCAGACCAAGGTGATCGTGACCGCCGCGCTGTGGCAGCTTGTCGAATCTGGCGAACTCCGTTTCGCGGACGCTATATCAGACCACATACCTGAGTTCGAGGCAAACGGGAAGGGGGACATAACTCTGTTCCAGGTCATCACCCACCAGGGCGGGTTCCCCAACGCCGAGGTCCCCGAGGAGGCGTGGGAAGACCATGACCTGCTCAGGCAGACCGTCAGCGACTTCACCCTTGAGTGGACGCCCGGATCCAGGGTCCACTACCACGGAACCGCCGCCCACTGGGTCGCCGCCGTGCTCATAGAGGCCGTCACCGGCTCCGATTTCCGCGACTACGTCAGGGAGAATCTGCTGCGCCCAATCGGGCTCGCCGACGAGATATTCGTCGGCGTAAGCGAAGAGGCCGACGATAGGTGCGCCGACATCCACAACATCGAAGAGAATGAAAGCGTTCCCGACGGCGGCAGAATTGTCCGATCTTCTCGCAACACTCGCGCCTGGCGCGCCGCCGGTGTGCCGGGGGCGGGCGGATATGGAACGGCGCGAGGAATCGCTTCCTTCTACCAGATGCTGCTAAACGGCGGGGTCCTGAATGGGGCAAGGGTCATCGGTCCAAGAGCGATTCAGTACGCCACCCGCAACCACACCGGCGACAGGGTCGACGAGAATATGGGTATGCCCATGCACCGAGGAATCGGCCCGCACGTCAGAGGTCTTACGCCCACGATTCGGGGCTTGGGAACCATCGCGTCCCCCACGACCTTCGGACATGGCGGAGCCGGGACCTCCTACTCCTGGGGAGACCCCGAGTCCGGTGTCTCGTTCACATACCTGTCCAATTGCATGGCCCCCGAACCCTGGCACAGCGTCAGGCTGGATAAGGTATCCAACATAGTCCACGCGAGCATAGTCGAGGACTGATTGGCGTCCAGATAGATTATCCCCGCTCCCTCTCCTGTTCGATGAGCGTCCGCCTGAGTATCTTGCCCGACGGGTTCTTCGGAATGGCGTCCGTGAACTCCACCTCGCGCACACGCTTGAACGTCGCCACTTTGTCCGCGACGAAGCTCATCACGTCATCCGCGCTCAGTTCGACACCCTGTCCGGTAACCACGAAGGCCTTCGGTATTTCCCCGGATTCCAGGTCCTCCTTGCCTATGACAGCCGCGTCTGAAATCCCCGTATGTTCTAGCAGCACGCCCTCTAGTTCGGCGGGCGGCACCTGGAAGCCCTTGTACTTGATGAGTTCCTTCTTGCGGTCGAGCACCCATACGTAACCGTCCGAGTCCATCCGAACGATGTCTCCTGTGTGCAGCCAGCCATCCTCGCCCAGAGTCTCGGCGGTAGCGGCTTGATTGTTGTAGTAGCCCTTCATAACCTGTGGCCCCCGGACGAGCAGTTCGCCGATCTCGCCGAACGGCGCCTCGCTCTCCCCGGTGTCCAGGTCAACTACCTTCTCTTCGGTGTCCGGCATTGCTGGGCCAATCGAACCGTGCCTTATAAGGTGAGGCTCCATGAAGTCGGCGTTGGTGACCGGCGACGATTCCGTCATGCCGTATCCCTGGATGATCGGCACGCCTAGCGAGTCTTGCACCCTCTGCTGCATGTCCTCCGAAAGGGGCGCGGCCCCGAAGAAGCCCACTCTCAAGGCCGACAGGTCAGTTTCCCGCACCGCCGGATACTGTGTGAGTCCCAGTCCCACGGGCGGCACCGTGAATAAGACTGTTACGCCATGCCCCGACATGAGTTCGAGAAATTCGTCCAAGTCGAAACGCCCCATCATCACCTGGGTCGCTCCGGCTGCTATCGCGCCGTTCATCAGCACGTTCATCCCGTAGATGTGAAACAGCGGCAGGTGCGTCAGGATGACGTCGCTCGCCACCAGATTCGCTTTCTCGCCCTCGCGCCGCGTAAATTGCTCCACGTTGGAACTCAGGTTGTAGTGAGTCAGCATGACGCCTTTGGACAGGCCGGTTGTGCCGGAAGAGTAGGGAAGAACGGCCAGGTCGTTCCTGGGGTCTATCGCAGCGTCCGGTAGAGAGGCAGGCGCATTCTCCAGCAGGCCCCAGAAGGAAGCGCTGTCCGAAGAGTCGGGCCGGATGACGATGTCGCGCTTAAGTCCCCTGACGTCGTCGCGCGCCAGATCAGCCATTGCCTTGAGCGACTCGTGTACGATCAGCGTCTCGGCGCCGCTGTCGTTGAGTTGGTGCGCTATCTCCCTCTCTCGGTAGCCGGAGTTGACCGTCGTGACCACCGCTCCCGCCTTGAGTATGCCGAAGAACGCTATCACGAACTCCACGCAATTCGGCGCGAGTATCGCTACGCGATCTCCCTTGCCGACCCCCAGCGCCGCGAGAGCGCTCGAGAACCTGTCCGAGTATTCACTCAACTGGCTGTATGTATATGCGCGCTCACCGTCAACGACCGCGATGTTGCGCCCGAATCGGTGAGCGGCGCGAGTCAACAAGTCCTGCAGGGGATACGATTTATAAGGGGCAAGAGACTTCCTGAGTTCTTTAGCTGTCGCGAGTGTCATGACTGCGCCTCCTGGTACTAACTTAGAAACATCCTGACCGATGCGTGCGGGAACTTCACCTCGATGACCGCCTGCTTCAACCTCTCCATCGAGCGCGTGTACGGAACATAGTCTGGATCGTCTTCGGGCAGACCATGAGGACATCTCCTCCCGATTTCGGTCTCCGGACACATATGGTTGCCTCCCGCTGTCTCATCCCAGAACCCCACCAGCTTCATCGGATAGTACAGCGTCTCCGCCACCATTCGCAGGTCGCCCATTATCTCGGTGGGCCGAAATGAAGAGTCCGATTCCAGCCTGACGGTTACGCTATCCATGCCGCCCCGCGAAGTGGTCCCAGCCGCCTGAGCCTACTACTATCTCGTTCCCATCCGAGTCCACTATCTTCACCATTCCGTCTCCCGCCTCTATCCTGCCGATGACGCTGACGCGCTCTCCCAGCCGTTCCGTAACCGACTCCATTATACCTGTGTCCGCCGTGAACACTATCTCATAGTCCTCACCACCTCCCAGAGCGAGATCGAGCCACCTGCTCGGAAATGCCCCCTTCAGGTGGTCGTTCGCAGGAAGCCTGTCCGATTCCACCACCGCCAAGACTCCGCTCGCCGCGCACAGCTTGCCCAGGTCCGCCGTCAGCCCGTCGCTGACGTCCATCGCACAGCGCACGCCAATCTCTCTCAGCGCCTTGCCCTCCGCCACTCGCGGAAGCGGGCGATTATGCGCCCTGATCAGATGCGCTCTCGATTCGTCCGAGACACCACGACCGGCATCCGCGTCCAGTAACAGCGCCAGACCCCCTGCCGAACATCCCAGGTGTCCCGTAACCCCGATCAGGTCCCCGACCCGCCCCGCGCCCCGGGATAGCACATGAGACCCCGCGTCGCACACGCCCTCCAGCGCGACCGTCACGAAGAACGTCTCTGAGCGAACCACGTCCCCGCCGATGATAGTGCCGCCCGCGTACTCACAAGCCTCCATCATCCCATCGTACATCTCCGCAAGCCCACCGACTGGAATATCCCCGCGCAGGCCGAGAGTCACCAGCGCGAGCGTAGGGGAGCAGCCCATAGAAGCCACGTCGCTCAGATTCGATGCCATCGCCTTCCACCCCAGCTCGCCCCACGGCGTAGTATCCGTCTTGAAATGCACGTTCTCCACCATCGTGTCCGTAGTGGAAACGACCCGCGCTCCGTGCTGCGTCCAGGCCGCCGCGTCGTCCCCGATCTCCAACTCCACTTCCACCCCCAGCGCCCGCAGTCTCTCGATCTGGACGCCGTTCCGCTCGCGGATACGCGCTTCCAGCAGAGCGATCAGCTCGAATTCGCCTATGTCTCTCACCAGCATGGCCGCATTATAAGGCGCGTGGGAAACCACACTCAACTCAGTCGCCCCGATTGCAGCCTGTCGAAAGTGTCCATCCCTCTCCCGCATGACTACATATTCACATCCCGTATGCGCTATAATACGAACATATAAACTAATGACGGAGTGTGCCCGACGATGATTCCGAATCTCTATATACATAAATCGTTATTTATGCTGAGCCAATTTGGGAAGGCCGAAAAAATTTCCCCATAGCTAATGCAGGTGATTAACAGGTGGATAACAGGCGTTCTAATCACCTGTTCGTCACCAGTCAACCAACCTGTTGCCACCTGTGGCTCTATAAATGAAGATATATGGCTCGGTAAATACCGTCGGTGTCAGACTCGATTAGGGCGGGTCAGTTCGGTGGACAGAACCCAGCCGAGTTAGTACCATCAATTGGCGTCGTAACTCAGTTCTAGCCCGACGATCATAAACTGATAATTGCAAATTGATAATTGACAGCCGACGGAGGCCCTCCGCTTGAAATTCATAGACATCATCTACAAGAAAGGCGACGGCATCGCCTGGCTCACCATCAACAGGCCGGAGGTGTACAACGCCATCAGGGGACGCACGACGGACGAGATGGCAGTCGCCCTCAAGGATGCCGGCAGCGATCAGTCAATCCGGGTTGTCGTCATCTCCGGCTCCGGCCCGAACGCCTTCTGCTCCGGTAGGGACCAGGGCGAGGACAGGAACAGCCCCGAATACTCGGGCACGAGTGAGTCCTCGTTCATGGATCTGGTGCAGCATATCCCCAAGCCCGTCATAGCGATGGTGGACGGCTACGCCATCGGCTCCGGCAACATCCTCGCCTACACCTGCGACTTCACGGTCGCCTCCACCCGTAGCATATTTGGTCAAACCGGCCCGCGCGTGGGAAGCCCCGCCTCCGGGGCGGGCGTTGGCTACCTGGCTCACGTTGTAGGACAGAAGCGCGCCCGCGAGATATGGATGCTCACACAGCAGTATTCCGCTCAGCAGGCTTTCGACATGGGCCTCGCCAACTCCGTCGTCCCGCACGACAAGCTGAAGGACGAGGTCATCCGGTACTGCAATCTCATCAAGAACAACAGCCCCGTCATCCTCCAGCTTCAGAAGATCACCTTCAACGAGTCCGCCGAGTACCTCGAAGAGTACAAGAGTCCCACCGAACTCTATTCCCCTCGCTACTCTGAAACGGACGAGGCCGAGGAACGGCGTCTGGCATTCATCGAGCGCAGGCCGATCAACCCCGACAAGAATCTGCCGGTTACTCCAACGGAGCGGCAGGCAGCCCTCCTGGAGTAACCACCAAATGAGCGCACATATGATTGACCTTAACCTTAGATTGCCCTTCGAGCCTGCCGGAGTCGAATTCGACATCAGAGTTGGCAGTTCCGGCGACGAAACCACGTTCACCCTCTCCGCGCTGGACGGCAGTGGAAATCCGATTCCCTTTGCCTCCGAATCATCGCCCGTCCTCGCCGATTGGGTGAGAGGCTACACCCGATGGCTGTACAGAGCCGGAGTCAGCGCCCGGTACAGTGAAACAGCCATCACCGGAAGTTTCGCTCACGGATTGAGCGCCGAGCGAATTCTGGAGGGCCTTCAACTGGCCTGCGACATGATAAGGCAGCGCTTCGAACTCTACGAAGATTCGATCAGGATCTAGCGTTCAATCCAGCCCGCCGGTTCTGTAGATCCGACTATGTTCCCTCAAGGTACAGTTGTCCATGACGACCGACATTCCCGCGGCGCGCGCCTTGGAGGCGGCTCCTTCATGTATCACGCCGTCCTGCATCCAGATGAACCTGGCGCCTGCCGCGATTGCGTCGTCCACCACGGGCGGAACCTGGCTCGAGCGCCTGAATATGTCCACCATGTCAACCCGCTCCGGTATCGAAACGATGTCCGGGTAGCTCTTCATGCCCAGAACCTCTTCCACAACCGGATTCACTGGAATCACGTTATAACCCTGTTCCATCAGGTACTTGGCTACGTAGTGGCTGGGACGGTCGGGACGCGGTGACATTCCGACCACTGCGATTGTCCTCGTCTCGCTCAGTTGCATCTCCACTTCGCTCTTCTCGCTCATGTGTCATCCCCCTTGATATCGCTGCAATCCTCTCCCAATCTGTCCAATCCGGTTCTGGCGTACCGCTTATTGAATCGTCGGAGCGTTCTCACGCTGGAAGGAGCGCGCTCCAAGATAGTATCATCACTTCCTAATCATATTCGCGCAAAGCCATGGATACGAACGCTTGCTAGAGGAATTCCTGCTCCAGGACTTCGCGATCATTATGACGGTCGCGGGAATAGCACTGGTGCTGTTCAGATTCATCAACCAGCCGCCGGTGCTCGGCTACCTCGTCGCCGGTATTATCGTTGGTCCGTTTACGCTTCCGCTGGTGGGCATCGGTTCACCAATTCACTCGCACGAGACGATAAAGACTCTGGCTGAACTCGGACTTGCGATATTGCTGTTCGCAATCGGCCTTGAATTCGGCTGGAGGCGCATCCGCAGGCTCGGACTCCCGATCCTCCTGATGGGCGCCATAGAGATATCCTTCATGATCGCGCTCGGCTACCAGTTGGGCCGCCTGCTCGGATGGACCGGGATCGAAGCGATATTCCTGGGCGCGGCGGTCTGCATCAGCAGTTCCGCGATAATCCTCAAGATGCTCCGTGACACTGGAGCGCTTTTCTCCACTCACGGAAGACTGATTGTCGGCCTCCTCGTAGTCCAGGACTTTGCGGCGGTAATTCTGCTTAGCATTCTGTCGGGCGTACCCTCAGCCGAAGCCAGCCGATTCTCGGATATATGGCCCCTCCTGGGTAAGTTGCTGCTCTTCCTGATGTCTGTGCTGATTCTGGGCGGCGTTCTCGCGCCACGACTCATCAGGCGGGTGGGACGCTTCCACTCCCCTGAAATGCTGCTGGTAGTCGGCCTCGCGCTGTGCTTCGGCCTCGCGCTCGTCGCTGACCGGCTGGGACTGTCCGCCGCCGCCGGCGCATTCATCATTGGCGCTGTCCTGGGAGATGCCGACTACTCGGAGGACTTGGTTCGCAACATGGCGCCGGTACGCGATGTGTTCTCAGCGCTCTTCTTCGTCTCGATAGGGATGCTGATAGACATATCGCAGGCCGGAGGATTCATACTGCCAGCGTTGCTTGTAACCTGCGTATTCATATCCGGCAAGACTTTCATTGATACGGTAGTGACCCTGCTGGCAGGGCATATCGGAAATACGCCCGCTCGTGTTGGATTCGGGATGCCACAAATGGGAGAGTTCTCGCTCGCGATGGTTAAAGAGGGGAGCGACCACGGCGCGGTCGGGACGTTCATGTACCCGGTTATGGCGATTTCCGTCGCTCTCACCGCGCTTGTGTATCCCATCATATTTCGCTCGGCGGACAGGTTTACGAGGCTACTATCCAGCGTATCTCCGCTGTTCTTGAAACGATATGTCTTCCTCGCGTCCAATTGGATGGAGTCGGCGAGGGCGGCATTCAACCTTGCAGGGGCGGTCGGAGACCAGATCAGGGACTCCGCCAAAGTCCTGATCGCCAACGCGGGAGTTGTAGTTGTCCTGATTGCGGTGGGCACATTTGCGCTCAGTTACGCCCGGCCGCTTTCAAACACATTCGGGGTCAACGAGAGTTTTACCGGCCTCGCGGTCACCATAATGGTAGTGGCGTTCTCAGTGCCGCCCGGCGTATTCATCTGGCGCGCGCTTGGTCGAATGATTGACGCGGTAGCCGATGTACTTCTGGGTGGCGGTAACTTCTTCGGGGTTGAATGGGACCTGACGCTGCGCGCAATTCTGAGAGATGCGCTTCTGTTTGCTTTGGTTGCGCTGCTTGCTATCTTCAGCCTCCCTTTCCTTTCCGGACTCCTCTCTCTGGGCAGCTTCCTTGCGCCGCTGCCCATACTCATATTCATAGCGATAGTCGTCGGTGCGTGGCGGCTGGTCTTCCAACTTCACAGGTCAATGGAAGATGCTTTCAGATTTGCCTTCCTCGACGCTGCAGACGAAGATACCCCGACTACCGAAGAGCGTAAGACGGACTAGCGCTTTCCGGTTATTCTAAGTCCAACTCTGTTGCGCTACAGAAATCATGCTGGCATACTGAATTTCAACTTGATTAGGAGTGTGGGTTTGAATCTGCGATTCAAACTGGGGCGAATAGGAAGGAAGGCGCGGGATGGATTTTCCCGGACGGGCCTGCCCGGCGTCGCGAAGCCGACGGCCGATCTGTTCGGAGCGGCATCCACGTCAATTGCCAATCGGACGAGGAGACTTCACAAAGATGCGAGCCGAGTCGCGTCTGGCACGGTCTCGGGCGCTATAAAGGCCGCTGACGAGATTAGCGGCGAGGCTACCTTCTTTGTCCGTGACGCCGTAATTGGAGTTATAGAAGGCACCGGTAGGGTGGCCAGATTCAGCCGACCCGTCATTCGAGAAGTGGTTTCTACCGCGATTCTGACGTCGTCGGAGAGAGGCGACAATATCCGTAAGGCCAGTCGAGAGGCGGTTGAGGGGGCGGTTGTAGGAAACGCTAAAGCCGGGTTCAGAGGCGACCGCGCCGCTGCCCAGGCGTCGGAGGGCGTTGTCGAGGCGGTTCGGAATCTGGGCATTGATTTCACAGATGTCGTATCTCCCGCGATTCACGGAGTGATCACCGGGGTATTGGCTACGTCGGGAGACCTCTTCGAGGCGACACATCAGACCGCTCGCTCGCTGGTTACGAGTGGCGTGAAGTCCGGTCAGGATGCGGCGGAAGTAGCAGGCATCATCACGACAGAGGCAATCCGCGCCTCCCGGCTCTATAGAGTGGGATCTACCGACGCGGTGATGGGCGTGGCGAGAGGCTGTATCGAAGCCGCATACGACATAGACCGCCCCACCGGCGATGCGGTCAGAAACGCGCTGCTGGACCTGTTTGACGCGCCCCTGAGTATGCTTGCGCCTCCGATCAGGAGGTCGGTTCTCGAAGCAATTTCAGATCTGACCGAAGACTTGAGAGGACGTCCCCAGGCATGGCGAGGAGTGGCGTTGTGGCGGGCCGGAAGGCAACTGGTCAGGATTGGCGGAATAGATTCCGGCGCCGCGTTGGCATACTACACCTTGCTCGCGTTCTTTCCGCTGACCGCGCTCATGGTTCTGGGTTTCTCAATCTTCTTGGACCCAGGCATCGTCAGAAGCCTCGTAACTGAAGTTTCTACATACTACTTTCCCGGGGCCGACGAATTCCTGTTCAACACTCTTGAATATCTGTACGCCGCCAAACTCCTCGTTAGCCTGATTGCGTTCGTCGGCATACTGTTGGGCTCTCTCGGGCTCTTCGTCGCGGCAAATAGGGGCGTGAATCGAGTATTCGACCGCCCCCCCAAACGACTCTTCCGCACAACTGTATCTACAACCGTAGTTATTTTCCTGTCCATACTGCTTTTCCTTCTCTCGATTGGGTTTACCGCTGTATTTCAGGCGGCTTTCGCTCTGTCTGAACGGCTTCCCGCTTACGGCGCGCCCCTGAATATCTTTCTGCTTGCGGCAACGAGCATCATATCCGCGGTAGTGCCGCTTCTCATATCAGGGCTGGTGTTCGTACTCGTATATAAGAATTTTCCCAACCAGCCGATTCAGTGGAGCGATGCCACTTTTGGCGGGATTCTCGCGGTGATTATTTTTGAGATAGCCAAGTATGTATTCTTCTGGCTGGCGAGCCTGGTTAGCCATCGCGAACTGCTCTACGGGCCTATATCTTCTGTGGTGCTCATGCTGATCTGGTCTCACGTGGCCGGAATGATATTCCTGTACGGGGCCGCGCTCACTAAGCAAGCTTCCGATCTGAGACCCAGAGAACTTAGCCGACGGGCAGAGGCGGCCGTCTCCTCAGAGCGCGAAGCGCTGCGTCAGGCGAACATCGCGCTTGGGCGCTCCCCCTGGCGCGACAGTAAGAACGGCTGGAACCCGGATGATGATTGATGGCCGCCGCGGCCAGTAGCCTGGTTAGCGAGCGACCGCCGCCGAAGCCACGCTGGTCCGCGCCTGCGTCAGCGATAGGGCACCGACGGTGAACATAATCGCCACAGTCGTGAACACGAACTCGTAGCTTCCCGTTACGTCGTGGGACCGACCGGCCAGTATCGGCCCTATTCCGAACGAAATCGTGGACGACATACTGATCATGCCCATGATGCTGCCGTAATTCCGAATGCCGAAGGCGTCCTGCACCACCAGCTGAAACAGTGCCCCGAACGCGCCATTGAAATAACCGAACAGCGGCACCGAAATCCACATTATCAGCGGTGAACCCGCCCAGATCATCATGATCAGGAAAGCTGCCTGCCCCAGCAGGTTGATCATGAGTGTGTATCGCGCTGAAATCCTCTCGGCAATGAAACTCATCACGAATTTGCCGATCATGCCGAATATCGCGAATATGCTGAGCGCAGTTGTCGCGATGGTGAGAGAGACTCCCTGGTCACCCAGGTGGGTGATGATTTTCGGGAGTATGGCCGAGTACGTGAAAGTTCCCATGACTATGGCGAGCGTGATGGCGTAGAACGCCTTGCTTCTGAGGGCGTCCTTTACCGATACCCCGCTCAGAACCGGCGAGTCGCGCCGACTGCCCGGTGTTTCATCGAACTGGTCTCCCAATTCGGCGACGGACGGAAAGTCCCGCACTGCCAATAGCGCATAGACAACCATCAGGGCGCTCATCACACCGAGCGCGATGTACGCGCCCTGCCATGACGCCAGTGTCAGAATGCCTCCCAGCATCGGCGGCACCACGAGGCCACCGAAATTGTTCCCCATGGCGGTTATGCCCATGACCCGCCCGCGCGTTCGATTGAACCACATTCCCACAAGCTTGCCCGCGGGCAGCATGGCCGCTCCCGTGTATCCGGCGTACTGTAGCAGGCTGAGCGCGTACCAGTGCCAGAGTTCGGTCATGAATGGGCGGAGAAGGAAGCCGACGGCCGTCAGAGCAAGCGATATCGTAATCACGTGCTTCGTGCCATACTTGTCCATGATACGGCCCAGAATCGGCGCGATCAGATTGCCGACCGCCGTGAACGATAGGGAGGCGCTGATCTGGGTTCGCGTCCAGCCGAAAGTCTCTTCCAGCGGCGCGATGAAAATCCCGAACCCGTACTGACCGGCGCCGGTCCCTATCGCCGCCGCGAGAAATGGCACGGATACGACCCACCACCCTCGGTAAATCGAGGGAAACGCCACTTTCTGGATTGGACTCAAGCCAAGATTCGCGTATCGCTTCGCACGAGTTCGTAGCGGCGTCGCCACTTTTTCTTTCAGGCTCAAGTTTATTCGCACCAGTTCTTTTGGGAGTTGCCCCAGTATATACAATTCCCTGCACATTTCGTATAAACTTGCCGTTGCAATGGTGGGGAAATCGACAGACAAGAACAATCGGCGGCTTACCAGCCGAAAGACAGGAGAATACAATGGCGAATTTCACTACACGACCGGTCGTCATGAGCGCAAGGGGAGTTGTAACGTCGGGCCACTACCTCGTCACTTCTGTCGGTCTTCAGATAATGATGCGCGGCGGCAACGCCATAGACGCCGCCGCCGCCATGGGCATCTGCGAGACGCTGCTGGAGCCGCAGTCCTGCGGCATCGGGGGCGAAGTCCCCACCCTGATCTACTCGGCCAAAGAGGGCAAGACCTATTCCATCTCCGGGATGGGATGGTCTCCGAAGGCTTTCACCATTGACTGGTGCCGGGAGAACGGCATAGACCTGATTCCGGGCGACGGCTACCTGCCGGCCTGCGTTCCCGCAGTCGTCGGAACCTGGACGACCGCGCTGGCGCGATTCGGCACGATGAGTTTCGCCGAAATCGCCCAGCCTACGATTGACCTGGCGGAGAACGGCTTCCCGATCTACGAACGCCTCGGACAAACCCTCGCGGACAGCTACGCCAAGTTCACAGAGCTATACCCGACGACCGGCGAGATATACTACGCCAACGGCGGCGTCCCGCAGGTCGGCGAGCTTGTCCGCAACCCCGACTTCGGCGCGATGCTGCGCTCCCTCTGCGCCGCTGAGAAGCAGGCGAAGGGCAGGGGACGTATCGCCGGCATAGAAGCCGCCCGCGATGAGTACTACAAGGGAGGCGTGGCCGAGAAGATCGTCGAATTCATCAACGACAACCCGGTCGAGGACGCGAGCGGCATGTCGCACAAGGGTCTGCTGACACTTGAAGACCTCGCCGAATGGAACGCCGTCGTCGAAGGGCCGGTCTCCATCGAATACAAGGGCCTGGACGTCCACAAGTGCTCGTCCTGGACCCAGGGACCCACGTTCCTGCAGCACCTTTCGATATTGGGCACGATGAACGCCGCGTCGCTCGGGCACAACACCGCCGAATACCTGCACGGCTGGATAGAGTCCTCCAAGCTCGCTTTCGCCGACAGGGAGGCATACTACGGCGACCCCGACTTCGACGATGTTCCCCTGGATGAGCTGCTCTCTTACAGGTACGCCGAGACGAGAGCTTCCCAGATAGGCGACCGCGCCTCGTACGAACTTCGCCCCGGCGACATCGGCTCCGGCGTCCCTTCCTATACCGCTATGACCGTCGCCGAAGACAATCGCGCAGCGCTCGGCGTCGAGGCGCGCGAAGTGCGCGACCTCGGCCTGGGACACGCGCACATAGGCGACACCACCCATCTCGACGCCATGGACGCCGAGGGCAACGTCGTCGCCGCGACCCCAAGCGGCGGCTGGCTGGGAACGTCCCCCGTCATCAAGGGACTGGGATTCCCTCTCGGCACTCGCGGGCAGATGTTTTACTTGAACTCCGACCGACCCAACGCGCTCGAACCTCGCAAGCGACCGCGCGCGACACTCACGCCCACGATGGTCACCCGCGACGGCGACCCGTACATGGCATTCGGCACGCCCGGAGGCGACTCCCAGGAGCAGTGGACGATCCAGTTCTTCATGAACCACGTGGACTTCGGCATGAACCTCCAGGAGGCGCTGGACGCGCCGACCGTACACTCCACCCACTTCCCGTCGTCGTTCTACCCACGCGCCGCCTTCCCGGCGCGCGTCGTCGCCGAGTCCCGCATCCCGTCCGATGTCCTGGAAGACCTCGAACGGCGAGGCCACGAGATAGAGCGCGCCGACGCCTGGGCGAACGGCAAGGTAATGGGCATCCGCTGGCACGCGGACAAGGGAGTGATCGCGGGCGCGGCCTCAGCCAAGAACAACATAGGATACGCGATGGCCTTGTAGCTCGCGAGCGACAGCCTGGCCGGTTTCTGCGACGCGCCATGCGATTGACGACGCCCGGCGCAGCGCGTAATATCCGAGCAGAATTTTCAGATGTCCCATCAGCATCACATGGAGGCAGGGAGTGAAGTACGACTACATCGTCATCGGCGCGGGTTCGGCTGGCGCGATTATCGCCACGAGGCTCTCTGAAGACCCCAATACCTCGGTGCTGCTTCTGGAGGCGGGCCCGGACTATCCCGACATTGACAGCCTGCCGGAGGAGGTCAAGTACGGCTACATGTCCACCAAGCCCATCTGGGACAGCGAGCACAACTGGCAGTACACCGCCAGGGGCGCCGGAGACAACGAGATCGAGATCCCCAGGGGCAAAGTGACAGGCGGCTCCAGCGCCATCAACGGGCAGATCTTCCTGCGCGGCATTCCCGAGGATTACGACGACTGGGCGTCCTGGGGAAACGACGAGTGGAGCTTCCAGAAGCTTGTGCCATACTTCAACATGGTTGAGACGGACACCACCTACCAGGACGACCCCGGCGACTTCCACGGCTCCAACGGTCCCATCATTTGTCACAGGTTCCCGCAGGAGGAGTGGCGGCAGGGCAACAAGGCCTGGTTCGAGGCATGGCGAGACAGCGGTCACCCGCACTGCGAAGACCACAACGCGCCCGGAACCGCCGGAGTTGGCCCCACACCTCTGAACAATCCCGAGGGCATCCGCTGGTCAACGTCTATTGGATACCTGGGCCTCTCGCGCCACCGGCTCAACCTCACTATCAGGGCCAACGTTACCGTCAAGAGGCTGCTCTTCGACACTAGCGGAGAACGCCCCAGGGCGACGGGCGTCGAGGCGGTTTCCGACGATGAGACCTTCGTCGTAGAGGCCGAAGAGGTCATCCTCAGCGCGGGCGCAATCGGCTCGCCCCAGATACTCATGCTCTCCGGCGTCGGCCCCGGCGATCACCTGTCGGAGCACGGAATTGAGACCGTCATAGACTCCCCCGGTGTCGGTCAGAACCTCGCCGACCATCCCCTCATCAGCATACTGTGGGCCACGAAGCCGGAAGTGGAACTGCAACGCTTCGTGCCCAATGGCCAACTAATCGTGCGGTACACAGCCGAGAGTTCTCCACTTGAGAACGACATGATAGTTTACCTTTCCGCCGCATCCGGCAAAACACGCAGAATGGGCGGTCAGCACGGCGACCTGGTGGGCTTGGGCGCCGGTCTCGGGCTGAACCTGGCGCTCTCGAAAGGCGAGCTCCGACTCCGCTCCGGGGACTACAGGGATCACCCCTACCTGGACTACAACCTACTCGACCACGAGGAAGACCTGCGCAGGTACCGGGACGGCGTCCGCCTGGTCGTCAGCCTCGAGGACCATCCCGCGATGGCCGCCATGATAGACAAGAGGGTGTACCCCGAGGATACGGACCTAGAGTCGGACGAGGCCCTGGACCTTTGGATGAAGAGATACGTCGGCACGGGTCACCACATCTCCTGCACCGCGAAGATGGGGCCCAGTTCAGACTCGATGGCGGTCGTGGACCAGTATGGCAGGCTCTACGGGGCCGATGGACTGCGTGTAGCCGACGCCTCCATCATGCCCGAGTGCGTTCGAGCCAACATCAACGTCACCGTCCTGATGATAGGCGAGCGCATCGCCGACTTCATCAAACAGGGCAAGTAAAGAACTGGACGTTTTCCGACGTGGGAGGCGAGGGGCGTCTGAATGACGACCTGAGCCTCAAACTGCGGTCACAGCATACGGTCACTCCGAGTCCATCAACAGAGCCGTTCTTACGCCGCAGGTCTTAGCTCTCGCGCCTCATCGCGTAATGTCCTGATTCTGTACGCCAAATCGTTGACACGGCCCAGAACCTCATCGAGCGTGCCTGACAAATCCAGGTCGGCAATTTCCAGTCGCTTGCCCGAATGTCGCACTTGGTAACTCGCCTCGTCAGCTTCTCCCTTGGCGTAGATGAGTATCCCGCCCGGCAGGTCGAGCGCAGTAGTGTAGGCGAGTATCTGATAGAGGTCGGCGTTGGGAACGTGGCTATGAGGTATGCGCTTATACTTCGCGTCGCCCACGAACAGGCAAGATGAGCCATGCCACCATGTTAGATCGGGTCTGAGACTTACACTTCCTTCGACATCTAGAGAACAGATTTTGCGCTCGCGAAACACTCGCTCAGACACTCCAAGCGCATCCCGCAGCGCGACCGTTACGAACTCTTGGAAGACGATGTTCATGTCCATCAGGAATCCCGCCGCCCGAATCATGCCCCGTCCGGACTCGAACGCGCTATGCCTCAGAATGAGACGCGACAATCCCACGACGCCTCGGTAGTGTTCATTCAGACGGTCGAAGGTAATGTTTGGAACGTCGCCCGGTGGAAACTCCACCGGGGATATATTGTCCAGCGTTCCCGCAATCCATCCCAATCCTCTGCGCGCCGTCTGGGAGCGCAGGCGCATTCCGCCAAGCCGAGCGACCGCCGCCTTCACTAGCTGGTTCGCAAGAATGTCGTCCGTAAATTCGTCGTATCGCACCTCGACGGGCAGGGGAACGCCGAACCTGCACCGTATCTGGTCGTCGAACCTGATGCGTCCGCGAATGCCGTACAGCGACTCTTCTTCTGTGATGTACCCGTGCAGAAGTCCGCGAGAGAACGCCCTCTGAGCGGCGGACGCGAGAGCGAGCGCCAGAACATCCGGCAGCGCGTATTCGGGCGGATAGTCGAACATTTCCGGCTGGGGCCTGAACGCGCCCATCGCGTAGCAGGCCAGCGAGAGCAATTGCGGAATTCCTATCTTCGGCTCTATCAGCACGGACAGGTCGCCAATCTCGATTGCGCCGACGGTCGAGCCCGGAGTCAGGGTGTACTTGGCATCCTCGCCTTCCACGGGTCCGATGGCGAGAGACGGAATCGCCGCACGAAGCGCGTCGCGCTCGGCGACAGAGAGCGAATACTCCCTGGAAGCATACTCTTTCAGGTTAACTGGGCGCATCATTTCCAGCGTTGTCCAGCGTAGTCTCGCTGTCACCATCCTCGCCGCGGTTAGCGTTTCCGTGCCGCAAAGCGTCCAGTTCGAACTCGCCAAGCCGGTCGTCCTGCCCGAAGAGACGTTCCTCGATATACGGGAGGACACCATGCTCCCATGCGCGGCGGACGGCGGCCTCATCGAGGCTCGGCTTCATAAAGTGACTCGGGCCAATGGCGGCGTGTTGGTCGTCCAATAATTCGTTCGCGCGGTCAACCACGTGGGCCACCCATTCCATGCCAGGCGTGTTCTTATCCAGCCATCGGCGGAGCAGACCCTCGATGGGCCACTTGCCCGGATGAAACTCCACGAAGTAGAACCGGCGGCGCAGTGCTAGGTCAACAAGCGCGATTGAGCGGTCGGCGGTGTTCATCGTTCCGATGATGTATAGATTGTCGGGCAGTGAGAACGGCTTGTCTGAGTACTGGAGGTTGATTGCCTGGTCGCGGTATTCCAGCAGGAAGTACAACTCTCCGAACACTTTTGCGAGGTTGCCCCGGTTGATCTCGTCTATGATGAGATAGTAGTTTCGGTCTGCATCCTCACGCGCCCGCTTTGCGATCCGCGTCAATGGCCCGTCTCTTAGCTTGAAGCCCGCCTGTCCATCCTTCAGATCAGGACGGAAGCCCTGTACAAAGTCCTCGTAGGAGTAGGACGGGTGGAACTGAACAAGTGTAACTTGCTCTTTCGTTCCTGCTAGGAATTCCGCAAATTCCTGAGCGACGTAGGTCTTCCCGGTGCCGGGTGGCCCTTGGAAGATGACTTGGTTCTTTTCTTCTAGCAGCGTTTGGATTTCTTCAAGAAACTCGTCAGGGATCAGCAACTTGTCGGCGAGATCTTTCCTCTCTGCTAGTACCTTTTTAACTGCCTGTATAAATTCGGAACGGGGCACTTGCAATTCAGGGCTGACTTGTATCAAATCCTCAGTCTCGGGTATTTGGTCCCGGTCTTGATTCAATGCCCAAACCAGCGATTGTGCTTCAAGGTGGTGGTGCAGTATCAGACCTCGCGCTGCCGCTTCTTGGATGAATTGGTCAAGGAAGCCGAGAGCGTAATCGTACAATTCTGCCTCGTCTGGTTTCCCACTCAGTTGGTCGTACTCAGTCAACTCATATGCTTTCTTGAAAATACTGTCTGCAAACGGAGGATATTCGTGAACATCCAATCCCATGAGCAGGACAGATATAAACCTTGTGCGTGTTCTCTCTGCCCCTCTTATGGCGGACCTTGGGAACAAGTTACTAAAGGTACGGATTCTTTCAGTAACGGAAGAAGTATCTTCCGCCCAGATTACCCGCAGCGCTCTTAACGCGTCATCCGGGGAATCGTCGAGCCAGTCACTGAAATCGGCTTTAGTGCGCCAATTGATTGGATTGCCAGACGGGAGGCCGCTCTTCACAATATCCTTCCAATCATCCGTGCCATTGAGAACAGCATCTCGCCCAGCAGCGAGTGTTCGACCGATTTCAACCTTGTAGTCAATTTCCTCTCTACCCAGTCTGTCAGAGTCAACAGACAAATACCTCTGCGCGCGTCTTATGTACTCGTCCCACTTTGTGCTTGTCGCCAAAGTATCCATTCTCTTCCTCGTGTTATCAGGACTCCTTGTGTCATAGCATGAGCGCCATGCTACCATGATCGTATCGTTCAAGACAGGAGATTCAGTATGGTCCGCATACCAACCGACCGCGAGCCTACACACCCCGGGGAGATGCTGCTGAGAGAGTTCCTCATACCTCTGGGCATGACACAGCGGGATTTGGCTAGCGCGATCCGGGTGCCGTACCAGCGCGTGAACGAGATTGTCCGGGGACGCCGCGAGGTGACGCCAAGTACCGCCCTGCGGCTCTTCAGGTTCTTCGGAGTCTCTCCGGGATTCTGGATGAATCTGCAACTTCGCTGGGACCTCTACCATACCCAGCGAAGTGAAGCCGAACAACTCTAGGCAATTCGGCCATATGAACTAGCCGACGCATACAGACCTCTTGACGCCCCTGAAACCGACAGCGCGAGTATATCCGCGCCGAATATGATTGAGCGCTGAAACTCAACTCTGGACCGCAACCTCGCCTGATCGCTCGCTTTTTTGTGAGGCATTGTACCAATCCTGCATCCGCAACAGCATATCTCCGCCCACACCGAAGGCTTGCTCAACGCGCCGCGCCATCTCCGGCGATAGCTCAGCGTCGCCGTTGAGCAGGTCTGAAAGCGGATGTTCTGCAACGTCCAGAATATCGGCGGTCTCTTTTAGGCTCAGACCCTGTTCCTCGATGACCTCCACACGGACGAATTCACCGGGATGGGGAGGCGTCATATTCATGTCCATGCTACGCTCTAATCGGCTGTAACCGGGATGGCAGTAGGCGCGACTGGTTTGATTCCAAGTTCGGCGCACCCTTCCAGATAGACGTCTATCGAGATACGGAACTCCCGCTTGATGCCTTCCACGTCGAATGCCTCTGCGTTGGCTATTGGGTATGGGCCGCTGTTGATGACCCTGGCGTGTAGAACCTCGGCCTCATCGTCATAGACCACTTCGCCTATGTAACCCTTGTACTCCAGCATCAGCCCTCTCCTCCGCATCGGTCCCAATGTTTACAACGCCTCATCTGAAGTTTCTCATGGGATGGAACATACTAAAGTGGTGCAGTTCGGACAATCGGGAAAATCTTGGTGGGCCATCCTGGACTCGAACCAGGGACCTCAGTCTTATCAGGACTGCGCTCTAACCGTCTGAGCTAATGGCCCACTTTGAGGGGGAAGGGAAGTGGGGAGAGTTATTCTGCTGGCTTGCCCGTCTCCGGGTCGAATTCGACGACTATCTCTACGGGTGCGTTGCGGGCGACGATAAGCTCCATCGTCTCCGAAAGGCTGTCGTTGACCGGCTGGTGCACTGAGTCCGGCGGGACGTATATGAAGTCGCCCGCCGATATGTGCAGCGACGTTTCAAGGCGCTTGCCTGTCAGGAAGCGTCCTTTTCCCTTGGAAACATAGATCGCCGACTCGCAGTTGACGTGGTAGTGCGGGCTGGACGCGCATCCGGGTGGGATAGTGGCTATCGCCAAGTGTATGCCCTCCGCGCCGCCGAGCGCCTGCGACACGCCCGCCAAGCGGGTCATGTTGCCCGAGTTTATCTCCACCTCCAGACCGTCCGGGTGGACGACCTGGCACTCTGCTGTCAGTTGCGAACTCATGGAACTGAGTATATCTTTACGCCAAAATCAGTGTCAAATAGAGTTTTCAGTTATCAGTCTTTAGTTTTCAGTGATCTTGTTGGTTAGGCTTGGTTGGATGCAGGAATCGCTCCCATGCCATATCCCGGAAGCATTGACGAATGAAGACTTGATAAGAAGGTGAGAGGGATTTGTCCATAGACGAATTCAGATTCAGTTGCGTCGAGCGCGTCCGCTGGTCCGACTGCGACGCCCAGGGGATCGTCTTCAACGGCGCGTACTTCGACTATTTGGAGGTCGCGCAGGCCGAGTATTTCCGCAATCTCGGATTCGTCTTGTACGACCCGGAGGGCAGGCGGCACTTCGACACCGCTACCGTGAAGGTGACCCTAGAGTACCTAGCCCCCGCAAGGGTGGACGACCTGATTGACATACGCTGGAAGGTCGGGTGCATCGGCAACTCCAGCCTGACCACTCGAAGCGAGATACGCAACCGCGCCTCCGGTGACCTGCTTCTGCGCGCCGAGATAATCTACGTGGACTTCGACAGCGACGCCGGGGTGTCGCGGCGCGTGCCCGACGACCTGCGCACGCTCATAGAAACCTACGAGAGCGCGGGCGAAATCATCCCGCTCGACGACCTGCCCGAACTATCGGGATTGATCAGAGCCGCGCCGGGGGAATTGTAAATTTAGAATTGCGAATTGAAAATTGTGAAGGTCAGACGTCCACCCTGACCACCACGGCCGCGTTTGCTATCACCGTCTTGTCTCCCGACCCCTCGCGCGGCTCAATCTCCAGTCCGCCCTCGACGGTGGTGAGTCGCCCCTTGCCGTGAGGCAGGATGGCGAGCACCGTATCGGCGTCAACGGCGTCCGGCTGGGGTATCGCTACCGTGACGTCCACTATCATCTCTTTCGACGTGTCCGGCCCCAGCAGTCCCAGGAACATCAGGCTACTCTGATGCACCGCGTTCCACACCGCACGCCGCGCCGCCTCCGTGTAGTCCTGTCCATGAAGATCAATCCCTGTTCCGATTTCCAGTATCGCGGGCTGAAGCGCCATCGTGCCTTACCTCTCTTCTTGCCAGTTGGTTAGCCTATGTTGGTCTGAGTCAAGCCGCGCACATTCTAGCAGACCGTCGGCAATGCGTCCGACCATCAACTAAGACTCGGTTGTCAAGGCAATACCGCGCTGGTACAATCTCGCCACTGAAAGAGCGGGTGTAACTCAGGGGTAGAGTGTTTGCTTCCCAAGCAAAATGTCGTGGGTTCGAATCCCATCACCCGCTCCATTCCCAGCCAGTTGCCCGGACTACGGGCGAAGCGCGCCCTCGATTTGGAAGCGCGCGGCTATTCTGCGAGGCAGGTGATGTTTCATTGGCATACTCAGTAGATGAAAACTATCAGAGCAAGGCGCGCAAGCCCGGCGACTTCGACGACTTCTGGGACGACGTAAAGGCGCAGGTCGCCCGCGTTGACCTCGATCCCAAAGTTGTACCCGACCCCCTGCGCTCCGATGATGATGTCGAAGTCTTCCAAGTCTTCTATAACAGCCTGGACAACATAAGAGTCGCGGCATGGTACTGCCTTCCCAGTGATGCGCGCGGACCGCTGCCTGCTATACTCGCGGTGCCGGGATACCAGAGCGATCCGCCCATACCCAAGGAATGGGCAAGACGAGGATACGCCGCTCTTGGCGCCGCGCCGAGAGGCAAGTTGCGCTCCAACGCCCAGTTCAACCCCGGCTACCCGGGTCTGCTCACCTACGGCATGGTTGATCGCAACGTCTATTCGTACCGAGGCTTCTACGTGGACGCCTGGCGCGGGGTTGATTTCCTGCTGTCCCGTGACGAGGTTTACCCCGACAGGATAGGCGTCACCGGAAGCAGCCAGGGCGGTGGACTTACCATCTGCACCGCCGCTATGCGAGAGGAGATCAAGGCCGCTGCAGCCGGAGCTCCATACTTGACAGGGTTCATGGACTCGATAGAGCTGACCAGTACCTACCCCTACCAGGAGATCAACGACTATCTCAGGCTTCACCCCGAAAGGCGCGAGCGTGTGGAGCGCACGCTGAACTACTTCGACTGCGTAAACTTCGCCGACAGCATTACCTGTCCCATCATCGTCAACATCGGCCTCCAGGACAATGTCTGCCCGCCGGAAACCGGCTACGCGCTCTTCCGAAATATCGCCAGCGAAGACAAGCGCCTCTACGCCTACGACGGACAGGGACACAGCGCGGGCCGCGACGAGCACGACCCGATAATCAACGCCTTCTTCGATAAGCATCTAGCACAGGAGGGGTCCAGTGGCTGATTCGGATTACATCAGGCCGGACGGATTCGACGAATACTGGGACGCGTCGCTCGCCGAACTGGACGCCACACCCGCCGAGCCCGAAGTCGAGACCATATCCCTGAGGGAGACCGACTTCGCGACCCTCTACGGGGTGCAGATAACGAGCATAGGCCCATACAGGCTGTTCGGATACCTCAGCGTTCCCAAGGGCGACGGACCGTTTCCTGCCATCTACTGGCCTCCTAAGTACGCCAGCGTTCTGGAGATAATCCCCCAGGGGACCGCCAACGCCGTCCGTAGCCAATTTGTCACCTTCTCGCTCGCGGGTAGGGGACAGCGCAATTCCGACAGGCCCTTCGCCGCCATGTTCCCGGGACTGCTCACCGAGGTCATCTCGTCCCCCGACAGCTACGTCTTCAGGGGCATCGTCGCCGACGCGATTCGCGGCCTTGAGTATGTGAACTCCCTGGACTTGGTCAATAAGACGCGGATCGTGGTCATCGGCAACGACGTGGCTATGCAGGCTCTGGCCCTCCGTCCGGGGGCTACACACCTCGTCTGCACTCCAGCGCTGTTCTACGATCCGCTTGGCATGGCCCTGAAGACTCAGGGTTATCCGCTCCAAGAGTACAACGATTATCTGAGAGCCTATCCCTCAGACAAGGATTCGGTCGCTAACACGCTATCCCACTTCGACCTGCGCGCCTTCGCCCACCGCATCGAGGCTACGACCCTCGTCAACGCCGGGCCGGAGAACTCAATCCTAGGCCCCGAAGCGCTGCGACCGCTGTCCGATGCCATAGGCGGCGACGTAACGGTGTACGCTTCACAGCGCTCCAGCTACAAGGACGGCCTCTATCTGGAACGCTGGATAGCCGACAATCTGGGCCTCGACGCGCCGATCCTTCCCGAACACTGGCAATAGGGATATGGCCCTCGCTGTTTTACCGCTATGACTCTACCCTCTATCAAAGTAGAACACGCCCTGTACGCCCTCACGATGGACGCCGACAGGCGCATCCTGACCGATGCCTCCGTCCTGATCGAGGGCGACACGATTACGCGTGTGGGAAAGTCCTCAGACTTGGAGGATGTGTCCGCCGACCAAACGCTGGACGCGCGGGACTTCGTCCTGACGCCGGGCTTCGTCGGTGGACACATGCACATAAGCTATGCCCACGCCACCAGAGGCATCTTCCCCGACGACCTGGGCCCCGACTACCTGCCAAACGTATTCAGGCTCCAGGGAATCATGTCCCCGGAGGAAGAGCGGCTTACCTCGCTTCTGGCCATAACCGAACTGCTCAAGTACGGGACCACGACCTTCGTTGATCCCGGCAGCACGAAGCACATAGCCGCCTGCATGGACGCCTACCGCACCGCGGGCTGTCGCATCGTTACGGGAACGCAGGTCACCGACAGGCCCAACCCGCTGAATGTCCCGATCTACGAAACGGATGAGGCCCTGGCCATAACCGAGAGTACGATTGCGGAGTTCGACGGTGAACTCGACGGCATGATGCGCGCCTGGGCGATGCCCTTCTCCTCAGAATACGCCTCGCCTGAACTTCTATCCGGGATCGCGCGAATCGCCAAAGACGGGGGCACGCGCGCCACAATCCACCACAGCTTCAGCGCCGCCGCGACCCAAGACTGGCAGTCCCGAACCGGCTCCACCCCCACAGGTTTCCTGAACCGGATTGGTTTCCTGGACGAGGATATCCTTCTCGCCCACGCCTTGGGCATAACCGAAGACGATGTTGGCGTCATCGCCGAATCCGGGGCGTCGGTGGTTATGTGCCCCCCGGCCGCCGTAAAGGGAGGCTCCGGCATGACGCGCGCCGCGCTATTGCCCGAGTTGCTGGACGCCGGTGTGAAAGTTGCGCTCGGAACCGACGCGCCGAATAATTCCAACCTTATTGAAACGCTTAGAAGCGTCTATCTCTCGGCTATTCTCTACAAGGACGGCAGGGAGGACGTGTCTATGATACCCGCTGAGACCGCGCTCGAGCTCGGAACTATCGTGGGCGCCGAAGCGCTCGGTATGGCCGCCGAGATCGGATCCATCGAGGCCGGCAAGAAGGCTGATATCGTGCTGTTCGACACGATGAGACCCGAGTGGCGCACTCTGTTCAATCCGGTGAACAACCTGGTGTACTCCGCCGACGGGCGCAGCGTTCACACCGTCCTGGTGAACGGCAGGATCGTCGTCCGCGACCACAAGCCTACCTTCGTGGATGAGCGCGAACTGATTGGCCGGGTGCAGGGTATAGGGCAAAGTATGTTGGATCGCGCCGGCGTCTCGTTCCGGCCTCGCTGGCCTGTCTCATAGCCCGGCCGCCCCTCGCGGCCTGAATAGAGTGGCAAATAATCATGGCGGACGCCCTGGCGCAGATCACCTCTGAGAGACAGTTCTCAGACCTTTGGGAACGCGCTCTCGACCTTCGCCCCGACGTGGTGGATACCGAGGGAAACAGGTACGAGGTCATCTTCCCGGGCATCAGGAACCAGGGCGCCGGCCCTGACTTCACCGGCGCCGTTCTCAGTCGGGACGGGCGCGCATACGGCGGCGATGTCGAACTTCACCTGGAACAGTCGGGATGGAGAGCGCATGGACATCATCGCGATCCCGCATACAATGGCGTCGTGCTTCAGGTCGTCCTGAGGCTGGCTCAGAACCCCAGTCCCAATACATCACCCCCGACGGCAATTGTGTCATTCCCCGCCAATTCGCCCGTTGCGCCTACTTCTCCGAACATCTCGCCCGCCCACCTTGAAGACCTGGGGGTGGAGAGATTCATAGCGAAGAGCGCCGGCTTCCGTCTGGAACTGGACGCTGGAGTGTCGCCCGACCAGCTCATGTACCAGGGTCTGATGGAGGCGATGGGATACGCCAGAAACCGCAAACCATTTCTAGCCCTCTCTCGCGCCGCGCCTCTCTCCGTATTCGAATCTCTCCGAAAAGAGCCGCCCGCAACCGCGGAATTTGGCATATTCGCTGTGCTGGCAATGGTCGGTAATATGCTTGAACGAGCGCCCGCTCCCGAACAAAGCCAGATACGCAGAGTGGCTTCGAGTATGGGTGCGCATTGTCGCTTATCCGAAAGTGATTGGAGTATGTTCCGCGTCAGGCCGCACAGCCATCCCATCAATCGCATGAAGGCCGTGGCCTATATCCTGGCAAGTTGCTTGGATGAAGGTCTGTCGGAGCGTATGCGCGCCATATTCGAGCGAGGAGGCGCGAAAGCGCTGGTCAGGGCTGTCTCAGACACGCCGCTTGCAGGTAGCGGACTCGCGCTTGTAATTGCGGCGAATGTTCTGCTGCCCTGTTTGTACGGTCTCCGGCCGTCGGAGGGAATAGTCACGGAATTTCGGAAAATGCCGTCGCTGCCAGCCGACTCGGTCACAAGAGGAGTGGCAAACGCATTGGGGGCGCGATTCAACCCCGCGAACGCCGCTCAACATTCAGGGCTGCACGCATTGGCGAAGTCGCTGTCATGGCCGGGCCGCGTTTGAGTGTGCCGCGACATGCGCTAGAAGAGGGACAGAAGCTCTCTCGCCTCCATGATCACGGGCCTATCGTAGATGCGTACAGGATTGGCGACCTCCATAGCCTTCTCCAGGTCGGCGCGCGCCTCTATCTTCCGGCCTTCGTCCAGGTGTAACTTTGCTCTGGCAACGTAGGTTCCGGCGTATTCGGGCTCCAGCTCGATGGCCTTGTCGAAGTCTTCCAGCGCCAGTTCCAGCCGCTCGTCCCCGTAGAAGGCAAGGCCGCGCCGGTAGTATGCCCTGCCGAAGTCGGGCAGTTTCCTGATCACCAGGTCGAAGGCAGTGATGGCGTCGGCGAACTCCTGGACTTCCAGCAGCCTCACCGCGCGGCTGTACTCGAACAGGGCCGCCGTTTGTACGGTGGCAGTCGGTTCGGGTTCCGCGGTCGGCTCCGGCGTGGCGGTTGGTGCGGGCGTCGCCGTTGGGACCGGTGTCTGAGTCGGTACGGGCGTGTGTGTGGGAGCGACGGTCGGTTCCGGTGTTGGCGTTGGAACCGGAGCGGACTCGGAGCAGGCCACAATCAGAATTGCGATTGCGACCCCGAACCATAGCGTTACGGTCATTCTGGTCATGATGTGGTCCGTGAATATCTTCATCAGGATTTAGAAACTACTATTCAGGATAGCATACGCGCCGACGCTGGCAGGGGTTTTCTCTCGATGCAGAATCCAATAGAGTATGTTCGAAGAAAATTCAACGCAATTCATCAGAGGAATCATCGTGATTAGAACATTAGACGGAATATCGCCCAGGATTCACCCCACAGCATATGTGAGCGAGGCGGCCTACGTAATCGGGGACGTGGAGATTGGAGAAGGCTCCAGCGTCTGGCCCGGAACCGTCATCCGGGGCGACATGGGAAAGATAACTATTGGCAAGTACACCTGCGTCCAGGACAACTCGGTCGTCCACTGCGACACCGACGCGACGATAGGCGACTATGTGGTCATCGGACACCGGGTAGTGTGCCACGCGAAGAACGTCGGTACTCGAACGCTGCTTGGAAACGGCGCGGTCGTGAATGACGGCGTGGAGATAGGCGACGAGTGCGTTGTCGCCTCCGGCGCGGTCGTGTTGGACGACATGCAGGTGCCCGCGCGTTCAATCGTCGTAGGCGTGCCAGGGCGAGTGCGTGGGCAAGTGCAGGACCGCCACCTCGAACTGGGCGAGTACTTCAACAAGGTCTATGTCCTGAAGACGCAGCGCTACAAGCGAAACGGCGGACTGGAATAGTACCCTGTCGTCGGTTCTATGATGTCAGCGACTGTCGCTCACATCCTGTCCGGCGCGCTCATGCCCATCAGCGACAGGCAGCGCGCAAGGGCTGTCTTCGAGGCGAGGCACAGGCGCAGCCTTGCCTTGGTGAGTTCCCCTTCTCCTTCTACCGTCGAAATCACGCGGCACTGCTGGTAGAACCAGTGGAAAGCGGTCGCGAGTTCCTGGGCGTAGTGGGGCAGGTGATGGACTTCCAGGTTGGACGCCATGACTTCCACAAGCTCGGGCAGCTGGACGATCTTGCGGACCAGCGCCAGTTCCGCTTCGTGCTCGAGAAGCGATAAGTCGGCTTCGTCGAACCGGATATCGCGCTCGACTGCGCCGGCTATTATGCTGGCGATGCGCGCGTGCGCGTACTGGACATAGTAAACCGGGTTGTCGGAGGACTGCCGAACCGCCAGTTCCAGGTCGAACTCCATCTGCGTTTCGGCGGCGCGCGAAAGGAAGAAGTATCTGCACGCGTCCGCGCCAACCTGGTCAACGAGGTCGTCAACCGTGATGATGTCGCCCGAACGCTTGGACAGCCGCACCAGTTCGTCGCCCTGCTTGAACGTCACCATCTGGTGTATTATCAGCGTGAGGCGGTCCGGGTCAACGCCCATTACGGAGACGGCGGCCTTCATCCGGTTCACGTGTCCCTGGTGGTCCGCGCCCCAGATGTCCACGACACGGTCGAAGCCGCGCTCGATGAACTTGTTATGATGGTACGCTACGTCCGGGGCGAAGTAAGCGGGTGCGCCGTTGGAGCGTATCAGCACCGCGTCCTGCTCCGCGCCGAGCTTGGTAGCCGCGAACCATACCGCGCCGTCCCGCTCGATTCGGTAGCCACGCTCGTCTATCAGCGACATGACCCTGTCGAATTCGCCCTCGTCGTACAGGCTGCGCTCGCGGAACCACACATCGTAGCCCACTCCGAGACGATCCAGCGACTGTCTGATGGAGTCCACCATGGTTTCAAGCGCGACCTCGCCTATGGCGGCGGTGGCCTGTTCGGGATCCATGTCCAGGTACTTCTCGCCGTGTCTGTCCCTTATCGCGCGGGCCAGATCGTTCATGTACTCGCCGCGGTAGCCGTCCTCTGGAATCTCGGCCTGCCTGCCGCACTGTTGCAGGTAGCGCGCGTATGCGGTCTGGTAGAACAGCTCCATCTGGGTGCCGCCGTCATTGACGTAATACTCGCGCTGGACGTCGAATCCCGCCACTTCGAGGACGTTGGCGAGTGCGCTTCCGAGCACCGCGCCCCGCGTGTGTCCGACGTGAAGGGGGCCGGTCGGGTTAATGCTCACGAACTCCACCTGGACGCTCTCGCCGCCACCAAGGTCGGAGTTTCCGAATGTGTCTCCCTGCTCGACCACCTCGTCCACCCGGGACTGGAGCCACCCCTCATCGAGCGCGAAGTTGACGAAACCCGGGCCCGCGACCCATACCTTGCCGACGATATCCGAGTCGGGAAGGGCGTCCACTATCGCCTGGCCTATCGCCCTGGGATTCATCCGCATAGGGCGGGCGAGCTTCATCGCCAAGCTGCATGAGAAGTCGCCATTTTCGGCCTTCTGCGGCCTCTCTATCGAGAGGTCGCTTACTTCGACTGCCGGGAGCTTTCCTGACGACTGAGCGGCAACAAGCGCCGCGCTTACGCTGTCGGATATCTGTCTTCGGATTGATGCGGACATGAGAATTGTGATTGCCTCGGTTTTCTGAGACGATTGCATAAGCGTTGCTGTCTGCCCTTTTGCTCTCCGGCATCGGAAGCCATTGAAGCTAATCACCCTCACCCTAGCCCTCTCCCTCAAGGGAGAGGGGACTTATGCAATTCTCTCGGTTTTCTAGTTATTGTTGACGTGCATGGAGGGCGCGTCCGTTTGATCTGTAATCGAGCCTATGACCGCGCGAGTTTCGACACCGTGGGATTCCAGCGCGGACAGCAGCGCGGCGGTTGAGTCTTCGGACACCGCTATCAGCAGACCGCCCGATGTCTGCGCGTCCGCCAGCAGTATCTTCTGCACGTCGGTTATGGAGTCGTCCCAGGCTACGTCCGCTTCCAGTGAGTCCAGGTTGCGGTGTGTTCCGCCCGGCGCTACGCCGTCTTCCGCGAGTTGGGTCGCGCCCGGTATGAACGGGATGGCGTCGAAATTCAGGGACGCGCCGACGCCGCTGGCGCGGGTCATTCCTCTGAGGTGTCCAAGAAGGCCGAAACCCGTTACGTCCACGCAGGCGTGGGCGCCGGCCTCGTTCATCGCGTGAGAGGCGGCGTCGTTGAGTTGGCTCATTATGCCGACAGCGGTCTGGAGGACGTCTTCGGGCGCGACTCCCTGCTTGGCTGCCGTCGTGATTACGCCGGTCCCGATGGGCTTGGTGAGGACGAGGTTGTCGCCCGGCTTCGCGCCCGCGTTGGTTACCTCGTCGCCGGGGCGCACCACGCCGGTGACGGACAGGCCGTACTTGGGTTCTTCGTCGTCAACGGTGTGACCACCTACTATGAGGACGCCCGCCTCGCGCGCCTTGTCCGACCCGCCCACCAGGATACTGCCCAGCAGGTCTTTGGGGAGCGCGACCGGGAAGCCGACGATGTTGAGCGCGGTCAGAGGTCTGCCGCCCATCGCGTACACGTCGCTCAGGGCGTTCGCCACCGCGATCTGCCCGAACGAGTAGGGGTCGTCCACAATAGGAGGGAAGAAGTCCACAGTTTGAATGAGCGCGGTGTCGTCGTCCATGCGATAGACGGCGGCATCGTCTCCGGTGTTCACTCCCACCAGCAGATTCGGGTCGGATACCGGCGGGAGTTTGCTCAGGACCTGTCCCAGGTCCTCGGGGCTGAACTTGGACGCTCAACCGGCGCAGCTTGCGAGTTCGGTCAGCCGGATGTTTTCGTGTGTGGTGGTCAAGGTACGGCTCCTGGATTCTTTGTACGCGGAATTATAGAGCATTCCCGAGATAGTTGCTCAAACCTGTATCAGTCTGGTCGGAAGCATCTGTCATAAATTAGCCTTTATATCGTCCAGGTGGGGTTCCAGGTGAACTTCCAAGTGGAACAGGAGACGAGTCACCTGGAAAGTGACCTGGAGTCACCTGGCGTTAGCTTTGGGTCGGAAATTTTTCGGTCGGATGAATGGTTATTGATAAATTTCAGGTTATATAATATAGGTACTTTTGTTCTGCGATGTGGGTATTGTAGCACAGTGGGCGGAGGTTGGCGCAAGGCTGAAAGGATTGCCGTAAGCATCACAAGAGCGGAGCGCAGCAGCACATTCGGTTCTATCCACGAAGGACACGAAGCGGCACAAAGATATTGCGTATTGACATACTAGGCTGGATACGCACCAGAAATTTGATGCTTCAAGGATTGCCCGACTTGGATGTGATAAACTGAGCCAGAGGGGCGCCCGGGGACCAATCCTCATTTACAGAGGGGTACGAAAACCATGACCATGCTGGAAGAGAGAGTCAGTTCCATAGAAGGCGCATACGAACACGTTGCAACCAAGGCTGATGTACAGGAACTGCGGGGCGATACCAACACTGCGATAGAACAACTGCGCGGCGAACTGAACGCCTCCACTGAACAGTTGCGCGGCGAGATGAGAGCCACCACTGAACAACTGCGCGGCGAGCTGAACGCCTCCACTGAACAGTTGCGCGGCGAGATAGGAACCTCCAAGCAAGAACTCCGCGCCGAAATCCGCGCTTCCGAGATCCGCATCGTCAAGTGGATCGCCGGAATGATGGTGGGAACCGCCCTGGGCATCGTCACCGCCACCGCCGCTCTCCTCCGACTCTTCCTCCAATAACATCCCGCGCCAGTAGGGAGCACCCATGCCCGCCAAGCAAGACCCCATAGCCGACTATCGCCACGACGCCACCCGCAAGAACAACCCGCCCGCCGCGCTTGCCTCGCAGGGCCGCGTCCGCGAGATTCCCAAACAGCGCTACTACTACGACCCGCACCTGCCGCCCGTCCTGCGCTTCGACGAAACCGGCCAGTCTGACCGACTGCCCGAACTTCTGGAAGAAGCGACCCGCCGCAAACTCACCCCCGAAGAAGCGGACGTACTAGCGGACGCCCTCCGCAACCACCAACCCTGGCTGGAGTGGACGGGCAAGCGTGAAAAGCGATGGTTCGACGTGGACACCGTGGCGCTGCACATCCACGAACGGGTCTCCGCCCAGGCCGTTATGCGCGTTGCGGCCCGGCAGGATGTCGAGCGCGATTTCTGGGCAGACCCGCAGCAGGACTACCACGAAGCCGTCCAGTTCTACCGCCACGACGTGGACTGGGCCAATCGCCTCATACTCGGCGACAGCCTTTCGGTGATGAACTCCCTCGCCAAGCGAGAAGACCTAGCGGGCAAGGTGCAGATGATTTACGTTGACCCGCCCTATGGGATCAACTACAAGTCTAATTTTCAGCCGTTCATAGGTAACCGAGATGTCAAAGATAGAGAATCAGACCTAACGCGCGAACCCGAAATGGTCAAGGCATACCGCGACACTTGGACATTAGGAGTTCATACATATCTAGCATATCTCTGCGACCGTCTAACCGTGGCGCGAGATTTACTGAGTGAATCGGGTTCGTTATTCGTCCAAATAAGTGATGAAAATGTTCATCGCGTGCGTGAAATAATGGATGAAGTGTTTGGGGCTGAGAACTTCGTTAGGCAAATTGTGTTTGCGAAAACTGGAAGCATGGTTTCCAACGAACTTGGTAGGACAAGTGATTATCTGCTGTGGTATGCCAGAGACAAAACGCACGTAAAGTATCGCCAATTATTTTCAAAGAAAGAACCGGACGGCTTCTACAATATGGTAGAGTTATCTGATGGCATTGTGAAAAGAATCACAAATTTTGAAAATCTACCTCGAGGCTCACGAGTCGGAGGACTCGTGAGCCTCGAAAGTGCAGGTTCTGCTGGTGAAGATACGCCATTTGAATTTGAGGGGGAAACTTTCAGACCGAACAGTAATAGTCACTGGAAGTTATCTTATCCACAGGGCATGAATGTTCTCAAGAAATCCGGTCGTATAGTAAAAGCGGGCAGGAAAATCCGCTGGAAATACTTTATTGACGATTACCCTCTGAAGGTTATGTCAGAAGTTTGGAATGATACGTCTGGGTTTAATCGGGACCAGAGATATGTTGTAGAAACACGTCCAAAAGTCATTGAACGCTGTCTCCTAATGACCACCGACCCCGGAGACCTTGTTCTCGACCCCACCTGCGGCTCCGGCACCACCGCCTACGTTGCCGAGCAGTGGGGCCGCCGCTGGATAACCATTGACACCAGCCGAGTCGCCATCGCGCTCGCCAGGCAGCGCATCCTCACCTCCAAGTTCGACTACTACAAGACCGAGGACGGATCCAACACGGTCGGCCCTGAGAACTTCAAGTACAAGACCGTCCCCCACATCACGCTGGGCGGAATAGCCAACAACGTAGCGCTCGACCCCATCTTCGCCAAGTGGGAGCCGATTCTGGACGAGAAACTGGCCGACCTGAACGAAGCGCTCGCGCTGGTGAACGACGACACCAGAACCGCTCTCCTCTCCAAGCTGGAAGCCAAGCGCAGGAAGCGGCCCAGGCGCGACTATCCAATCACCAACGCCGACGAACGCCGCTGGAACCTGCCCAGAGACCGCTGGGAACATTGGGAAGTCCCGTTCGACACCGATCCCAACTATCCCCCGCTTCTCAAAGAGCGCGTGGAAGCCTACCGCGAGGCATGGCGCGACAAGATGGACGAGGTGAACGGCTGCATAGCCGCCAACGCCGACCAGGAAGTCCTCGTTGACCAGCCCGAAGTCGAGCGCGGCGTAACCCGCGTCTCCGGCCCCTTCACAGTCGAGGCCGTCCAGCCCGCCGAGGAATCGCTGGACCCCGAATCCCCTATCGGCGGAGCGCCTGACGAACTGGACGCCTTTCCCGAGGATACCGCGACATTCAATGCCGACGAGCCATATAATGCCGAGTCTTTCAGAGATACCATTATCCGGCTTCTCAGGAACGATGGCGTGAGATTCCAGGGAAACGGGGTAGTCAAGTTCACACGGCTGGAACCGCTGTCTGAGGGCAGTGTTCTGCACGCGGACGGGGAGTGGGGTACTGACGATCCTGATAATCCCCGACTTGCGGCGGTTTCCATAGGTCCGCAGCATGGCCCTGTCACCGCCAAGCAGGTGGAGGACTCGCTTTGGGCGGCGTCCAGGGGCGGTTACGACGCGCTCGTGTTCGCCGGGTTCAGTTTCGACGGCGCGGCCCAGGCCGCCATAGAGGCTGACCCAAATCCCAGGGTTCGCGCGCACATGGCGCACATCTCCCCCGACGTCGCCATGGACGACCTGCTCAAGGAGAGCCGGGACAGCCAGCTTTTCACTGTCTCCGGCCTGCCCAGGACGAAATTGGAAAGGCTGGAAACTGGTGAGTACAGTGTCGAGATGGAAGGCGTTGACATCTACGACCCGGTGAAGAACACGATTGAGTCCGCGAACGCCGACCGCGTGGCCGCCTGGTTCCTCGATTCCGACTACGACGGTCGCACCTTCTGCACCACCCAGGCCTTCTTCCCAGACTCCAACGCATGGGACAGGCTCAAGCGCTCGCTGCGGAGCGTCGTTGACGACGACGCCTTCGACGCCTTCAGCGGCACCAACTCCCTACCTTTCCCCGCCGGACAGCACAAGCGTATCGCGGTGAAGGTCATAGACCCGCGCGGCAACGAGGTAATGAAGATCCATACCCTGGAAGACCTGACCTACGATGTTCCGGGTTCAGGGATAGAGGATGAATTCAATCAGCTTGTATCCGAATGGAAATCAGGCCGGCGACGCGGCGCGGACTTAGCGCAGATGGTCAGACACCCCGCCTATGAGCGGATTATCGGCATGGGGAAACCGGCGATACCGCTAATCCTCAAGGAGCTTGAGCGCGAAACCGATCACTGGTTCCCCGCGTTGCGCCGGATAACGGGCGCCAGCCCCATACCCGAAGAAAGCAAGGGAAACCTGGCCAAGATGACTCAGGCATGGCTGGATTGGGGTAAAAGCGAGGCGTATATTTAGTGAACAGCGACTGGATTGATGAAGAGTTTCCGGACATTGACTACGAGGTAACGAGCGAACAGGATAGCGACTATAACTGCATCGCTTGGGCGGCAGGATATAACGATGACTGGTGGAGTCACGACGAAGATTACTACTGGCCGGGCGAGCGGGACGCGGGCATACAAAGTCTGGTAGAGATATTCAGAGCGCTAGGGTATATCGAGTGTGAAGACGATGCGCCGGAGTCGGGTTACATAAAGGTCGCTCTGTACTCTGACGAGGGTGATTGGACGCACGCCGCTCGACAGTTGGAAAACGGCAGATGGACAAGCAAGCTGGGCATCTATGAGGATATCGAACATGATAGTCCTCAAGATTTGCGTGGGGATTTATACGGCGAAGTCCACTGCATTATGCGAAGAAGGATAACCGAGCCACACCAAAGGTAAGTCTTATGGCCAGAAGAACGCCCCGACGACGACGGACGCCCTCCACCCTCGAAACCGGCCAGATACCCATGCAGCCGGTCAAAGACGCTATCCTGTGCAACCCGTATGAGGAACCCGCCGCACACTGGCAATATCTACCCTCCGGCGAAGCGTCCAAAACCCCCGGCCGTCGGCCCGCTGCCTATTGGTTCAAAACTGAACGCGCTGTATCCGACCAGCAGGGCAGCTTGTTCGCTGAAGAAAACAGGGAAGACCTGCCCCTCGTGAATAACCTGCGCGAGGACATCAGGAGATGGCGCAACTCGAATTACAGAAATGCCACCAACGTCACCCGCCAACTGCTGCGCCACTGGCGGCGCGAGGACAAGATTCGCCGTCTCTTCTTCTGCCAGGTGGAGGCGGTCGAAACCGTCATATACCTCTCCGAAATCCGCATGGGCGGCAAGCGAACTCAGTTCGTCCCACAATTCACCGACTCCGACCTCGCCAAGCTCGTTGACGCTCCGCCCGAAGCCGGACTGCCCGCGCTCACCCGCCTTGGATGCAAGATGGCCACCGGCTCAGGCAAGACCGTCGTCATGGCTATGCTCATAGCCTGGGCCTTCTGCAACAGGGGCCAACTCCCTAGCGACGAACGCTTCCCCTCAGCCGCGTTAGCCGTCTGCCCGAACCTCACCATCAAAGAACGCCTACAGGTCCTGCGTCCCGACAATCCTGCCAACTACTACGAACATTTCGATCTGGTTCCAACCCAGCTTCGGCCATTCCTCCAGGGCGGCAGGGTCCTGATAACCAACTGGCACCAGTTCGCGCCAGAGTCCGAACACTCTGAGGGTGGCAGAAGCTACGCCGTCGTCAACAAGGGCCCTGAGAGCGCGGACGCCTTCGCCCGTCGCGTCCTGGGAGACCTATACGGTAGAGGTCCCATCATGGTTCTCAACGACGAGGGACACCACGCATACAGGCCGCTCGTCGCCGACGCGCCTCAGAATGGCTTGTCCGCCGAGGAACGCAGGGAGGCCAAAGCCCAGAACGAAGAAGCCACCGTCTGGGTTCAGGGACTGGACAAGATAAACCGGTCGTCGGGAATAAAGTTCTGCGCTGACCTGTCCGCCACCCCCTTCTACATCAAGGGCAGCGGCCATCCCGAAGGTACGCCGTTCCCCTGGCTGGTCAGCGACTTCAGCCTGGTGGACGCCATAGAGTCCGGCATAGTCAAGATTCCACGTCTGCCCGTTGACGATACCACCGGAAGGCCGGAGCCGCGCTACTTCAGGCTGTGGAAGTCCATCGTTGACGAACTCAGGCCGGACGAGCGTCTGCCGGGAAGGGCGGGCAAGCCCAAGCCCGACGTGATGTATGAAAAGGCCGAGAGCGCGCTCCAGACATTGGCGAGCCAGTACAAGGAACGCTTTGAGTACATCCTGGATAGCTCCGAAGGCCAGGACAAGACACCTCCGGCTATGATTATCGTATGCGACAACACCGATATAGCCGAAGTTTTCTTTCGACATATCTCCGGCGAAACCACTCGTGAAGTCTCTGATGAAGATAATGGATCGAAGAGACGCGGCAGACGCCGAACGCGCGCAGTCACCGACTATGGCGACGGTAGGGTTTTTCCCGAACTGTTCTCCAATAAGGAAGAAAACAGGCGAACACTGCGAATTGATACCAAGATGCTTGCCGATGCCGAGTCGGGCAGGGCGTCAGGCTCCGCGAAGCAGGCTGCCGAAGACCTGCGCCGCATGGTTGACACCGTCGGCAAGCCTGGCGAACCTGGCGAACAACTCAGGTGCGTCGTATCCGTCCAGATGCTCAACGAGGGCTGGGACGCGAACAACGTAACCCACATATTCGGACTCCGAGCTTTCGAGAGCCAACTGCTTTGCGAGCAGGTCGTTGGACGCGGCCTGCGGCGTATGGACTACACGCCCGATCCCGAAACAGGTTTGCTCACCGAAGAATATGTTGATGTTTACGGCATACCCTTCTCGGTAATTCCGTACAAGGGCAGGCCGACTAAGAAGAAAGAGCCGGACGACAGGCCCAAGAACCACGTTCACGCCATGCCCGAAAGAGAACAGCTTGAGATTCGCTTTCCGGTGGTGGAGGGCTACACCTTCGCGCTTAAGAAGAATATCGTCAAGGCTGAGATTGCGGGCATGGACGACCTGCGTATCGAGCCGTCCCAGGAGCCGACCGATGTGTTCGTCAAGCCCCGCGTCGGATACGAACTCGGCGAGCCAACCCTGTTCGGCCCGGGAGATTTCGAGAACCAGAACCGCGAAGAGTTCTACGCAATCTCTCATATACAGCAGATAAAGTTCCAGGTAGCCCGGCGGGTGGTTGACGGCCTGCTCGGACACGGCGGCAGCCAGAACGGCCACGCTAAGATCGTCGCCTCGCGCCACCAACTCTTTCCGCAGGTTTACAGGTGCGTGAACGAGTATATTGAAACCAAAGTGGACTTCGCCGGCGTCAATCCCTGTGAGTTGGGCCTTGAACGTTATATGAAGCGCGTGGCGGGCCGTCTTCTGGACGCCATCGAACCCGACGAGGAGCACGGCGAACCGCCGCTCATGCCCATACTCAACCACTACAAGCCGGTCGCGACCACCGCGGACGTGGATTTCAAGACCGTCCAGCGCGTCCATGCCACCGCCAAGAGTCACGTCAACCAGGTCGTTCTGGACAACCAGACATGGGAAAGCGCGGCTGCCTTCCGTCTTGAACAGTCCCAGGTGGTCAGATGCTACGTCAAGAACGACCACCTCGGACTCACCATCCCATACGAGTACGAGGGGATAAGTCACTTCTACGAACCAGACTTTCTGGTCCGGCTAACCAACGGCGATACCATCATTGTTGAAATAAAGGGCTATCTGGACGACCAGGATGCCGCCAAGCACGATGCCGCCCGCCGCTGGATATCCGCCGTCAACAACTGGGGACAACTGGGAAAGTGGGACTTCCACTTATGCCGTGACCCGCAGACGCTTGGCCAATACCTGGAGATGGCTCGGTAAGACTACATGACCTTGTGGCCGGAGGGGGCGTAGGCGGCGAGATTGGGATTTCCGGCCAGGAAGTTGGCGCGGCCCTTTGGTCGCTGCATTATGCCGTTTTCGACGATTATCTCGCCGCGCTGCATTGTCATGACCGGCTGTCCGGTCACTTGCTTGCCCTCGAACATGGTGAAGTCGGCTATGCAGTGCTGCGCCTCGGCGGATAGGGTATGCTCCACCGACGGGTCGAACAGCACGATGTCGGCGTCGGCGCCCGGATCGAGCGAACCTTTCTGCGGGTAGATGCCGAATATCTTGGCGGGGTTTTCGCACATGACCTGGACGAGGCGGGGCAGGGTCAGGCGGCCCATGTTCACGCCCTCATGGTAGGCGACGCAGAGCATCTGCTCCGCCCAGTTGCCGCCGAACGTGGCGTCGAATATCGAGCGCTCCTCGTCCGGGTCGGTCTCGTGGTCGTAGGACGCCTTCTGGGACTTCTTGTGTCCGCAGAAATCGCTGGCTATGGTGTCTATCAGGTGCGAGGACAGGCCGCGCCACATCGCCTCGTTGTCCTCGCGCTCGCGCAGGGGCGGGCCGATCTTGGCGAGCGCGCCAAAGTCGAGCATCTTCTGGTTGGTGAGGTCGAGGTATTGCGGGCAGGTCTCGCCGAACAGGTACATGTCCTCGGCGCGGAAGCGTTCGAGAACGGGAATCATCTCCCTGGCGGACAGGTGGACTATGTAGAGGGGGCAGTCCGTTACCTGGGCGTAGGTCGCGGCGCGATTGGCGGCTTCGATCTCCAGGACGCGCGGCTGCGACGGCGCGTAGTGCTCGCGTCCGGTGTTGCCCGCCTCGATTGCCTGGTCAACGAGGTAGTCAATGCAGTAGCCGTTCTCGGCGTGGACCATCGCTATCCCGCCTCGCTCGGAGGCGAGCTCCATCGCCTTGAGCATACGGTCGTCGGGCATCATCATGCCGCGCCTGGGATAGGTCATGTACATCTTGAACGAGATGACGCCCATGTCCATCATCTCGGGCACCTGGTCTTCAACGTCGTCGTCTCCGAGCAGGATCGCGTGGATCGCGTAATCCAGGTACGAGGTCTCCGCGGCCTCCTCCTTGAACTCGCGGATCATGTCCGAGACCGTGCCCTCCACGCCCTCGCGCCGCCTGTTGGCTATGAACGGGATGACCGTGGTTATCCCGCCGAAAGCCGCGCTGAGCGAGAAGGTCTCGATCCGGTCCGCATAGACGGGATGGTTGTGGGCGTCCACGATTCCCGGCATGACAAAGAGGCCGGAGGCGTCAATTATGCGTCCGGCGTCGGCGTCCCTGTATTGGCCGTGGTCCGCCTGAATCCTGCCGTCTCGGACGATGATGTCCTCGCGGGTTATCCCGCTCCCACGCACTACCAGGCCACCCCGAATGATGTAGTCTGCGTTCTGGTCGCTCATGTGACGCTCCTCGGTGTTGATGCTTAGTCGTAATGATAGCCTCGCCTCGTCTGGTGTCAAGCTGATTCGGACGAGGAGAAATTTGCATAAGTGGAATTGCGGCATTCGCAGGGCCTCCCCCCACCTCTGGATTCCCGCTTTCGCGGGAATGACGAATAAGTGGGGCAGAGGACTTATGCAATCGTCTTGGACGAGCTAATGCGTGATAGAATGTCCCTTGGCTACACTGGCTGTAATTCAGGGAGGTGACTTATGGCAGGAGCGAGACTGACGGTGGGCAACGTGGAGTTAGTTTCGGTATCGGACGGGCAGGGAGACATGAATCCGACGGAGGCGTTTCCGGCGAGCGAAATAGAGATCTGGCGGTCAGAGTACCCCGACCTCGTGGACGACGCCGATCAGATTCATCCCCGTTTCGGCTCGTTCGCCGTGAGTTCGGGAGGCAGGCTGGTACTGGTTGACACCGGGCTTGGCGGCCCAGACGCGACGCTGCTCAGCGACATGAGAACGAATGGAATAGAGCGTGAGGCCGTGGACCTTGTAGTGCTGACACACATTCATCCCGATCACGTTGGCTGGAACCTGACCGACGGCAGCCCGACCTTTCCGAACGCGCGCTACCTGGTGACCAGGACGGACTGGGATCACTGGACCCAGCCCGAAATCCGCGCCGAGGCGCCCCACGTTGACGCCCAGATGGTTCCTCTGGAAGGTCTCAACGTGCTCGACCTGATAGATGGCGAGTACAGCGTAACGAACGAGTTGACTACGCTCCCCACGCCGGGACACACGCCCGGTCACATCTCGATTGCCGTATCGTCGGGTGGTGAGAGCGCTTTCATCCTTGGCGACGTAGCGCACTCGCCCGCGCAGGCGCAGTACACTGACTGGAGTCCCGTGTTCGACACCGATCCCGACCTTGCGCGCGAGACAAGGCACGCGATACTGGACAAACTCGAGAGCGAGGGAACGGTGGTGGCGTCCGGTCACTTCCCACATCCGGGGTATGGGCGATTCGTGCGGTCGGGCGACCGCCGCATCTGGCAGCCGGAGTAGGACAGTATGCCGCGTGATACGCTGACTGATGAAGAGACGCGATTCGTGAGGCGAGCGCGGGTCGCAAGACTTGGGACCGCCTCCGGGGACGGTCAGCCGAACGTGGTGCCTGTGTGCTTCGAGTTGCTGGAAGGGGGGATTTACATTGGACTGGACTCGAAGCCCAAGTCCGTAGCGCACCTGAGGCTGAGGCGTGTCAGAAATATCAAAGCGAATCCGCGAGTGTCGTTCCTCGTGGACAGATATGAAGAGGACTGGGAGAGATTGGGATACGTGATGATCGCCGGCAGCGCGACACTCGATGTGCCGGAACCGGAGAGGAAGGACGCGATTGACGCGCTAAGGGCCAAGTATTCGCAATATGTGAGTCTGCTGTCCGACGACGCGCCGGTAATACGCATTACTCCGGTGAGAGTGACTTCCTGGGGAAGGCTGGTTCCCGATGACTAGCGAATCGGTTGGCGCGATGCCTGTCTTCATCGCCGCCGCCGTCGTGACCCTCCTGCTTGGCGCGTGCGGAGCAGACGAGGATGCTCCGGTGGATTCTGCGCTGGAGATTGACAGGGGGGTCCGTCTTCTCGAGGATGGGCATCTGACTCAAGCCTACGACGTCTTCGACGCCGTAATCGAGGGCGATCCGCAAAACGCGGAGGCATATGCTAGGCGGGGATACGTCCTGCTTGCCCTGGAGAATGTGAGGGGTGGCCTCGCCGACATCAACAGAGCCCTGGAGATTGATCCCGACTACGCGCTGGCTCACAGCTACAAGGGCGTCGTGTTCGCAATAAACGGAATTCGGGACCAGGCGATTCTGGAATTCACGCGGGCCGTCGAGCTGGCTCCTGACATGACTGACGCCTATGTCAACCGTGCAGGGGTCTATCTGGAATTGTCGGACGGGGAGTCCGCTCTCGCCGACCTGGATATGGCACTGACGCTCGAACCTGAGAATCCCGAACTGCTGCTGATTCGCGCCCGGACATATCTGGCCCTTGAGGACTGGAGCAGGGCGGAAGCGGACCTGGAGCAAGTTCTGTCCCTTCCGGCGCCCGACCATACCGCCGACGCCGCCCGACAGCTTCTGTCCATCATTCGATAGCCGGCGCCGGAGCGGTAATCATGGTTAGCGGCCGGTTGAAGAAACTAATCCCATCCACTGGCGGGCCGAGGGACGGACGGCGCATAGGTTGGCTGCTGGCAATGTGCGTCATGCTCATGATGGCGCTGCTGCCGTTTTCCAGCTATGTCGCGGCTCTTCCGATCATCCAGAGTGAATGGGGAATAGGCAACACCAGCGCCGGGGTCATCTTCTCAGCGTACCTGGCGGGGTACGCTCTGTCGGCGCTTCTCGTGCTGCCGCTGACCGATAGGTTGCCGACGCGACGCGTGTTCCTGGCGTCTGCCGTGTTGACTGTCGTGGGGAACCTACTGTTTCCGATTGCCGCATTCGACCCTATTGTCGCCTCCGCGCTGAGATTCATCGCCGGGATAGGGCTGGTGGGCATATACATGCCCGGCCTGCGGATCATCTCGCAGGAATTCCCGGACTCTGGACGCGGAACGGCGATGGGCCTGTACGTGACGGCGTTCTATACCGCGAACGCTGTGTCGCTGCTCGCCACCGGCGGCCTGATGAATCACCTGGACTGGCGAACAGCCTATCTCGCGCTGTCCCTAGCCTCCATAGTAACCATTCCGATGGTTTTCGTACTGGTCAGAAGCTCGCATGGCCCCGATTCCGGCTCCGGCGGCAGGCTGCAGCTCAGCGTTCTTTCGGACCCGCGCCCGCGCAAGTACATCATCGGCTACTCTCTGCACGCGATGGAACTGTACGCGGTTAGAGTATGGCTGCCGGCGCTTCTGGCGGCGGCGCTCGTTTACCGCGGAACGGACGTTGAGAGGGCGGCGGTTACCGCCGCGACCGTCGGCGGCATCGCGCTGGGAGCGGGATCGGTGGGGCCCGTTATGGGCGGCGCTATTTCTGACAGGTTCGGGCGCGCCGCCAGCGCTGGCGGCATCTTCATCCTAAGCGGGGTATGCAGCCTTGTCATTGGCTGGATCATCGCCGCGCCGTGGGTACTGATCGTCGTCTTTGCCTGCATACTCGGATGGGCGGTATCGGCGGACTCGTCCATATACTCCACCGCGCTCACCGAAACGGCGCCTGCCGGAAGACTGGGTTCGACCATGGCCGTCCAGGCATTTCTTGGATTCATGGGTGGAACGCTCGGGCCAGTGTTCATCGGCGGCATTCTGGACGTTTTCGAGGGCCGCCTGGCATGGGGGGTTGGATTCACGGGGATAGCGCTGCTTTCGGTCATTGCGGTATGGTTCCTGATCAGTGGCGATGATTGAAAGATAGTTCTGAGCGCGATACCCGGCGTCGCAAGAGCAAGTCAGGGGGCGGCTCGGCTGTAATGAACTTGTAAGCACTCCAAATACGGGTGAAGGCTCAGCCTTCCTTGTCTATCTGAAATGACTCTATCTGTGTAGAATATATTGTGAGGATTTGCACGGATACCATAGTGAGACATCCGGCAGGGTTAAGATGCGCATAATATTCTGTTCCGAGTGCGGCGAGTATTCACTCGATCCAGCGACCAAGTGCGACATATGCGACTCGCCGCTTCCGGAAGACGGGTGGGTTGAGGTGTCAGGAGAGGACCTTGTTCAGCTCGACTACGTTGATGGCCTGGACTATGAACCCAGTCTGCCGATTTGGGAGTACGAGGTAATCAAGCTCAACAGCAGGGTTGACGCGGTGAAGTACAACACTGAACTGCTCAACCGGATGGGCGACGCGGGCTGGGAACTGGTCTCGGTTGAGTCGTCTGCTAACACTGCCGCGACACGTTTCGGGATCTTCAAGCGCGCCTGGCTGCCAGACGACCTCTTCTAGGGGCCTCTATGTCTCAAGTCGCAATCACAGCAGTCCTGTTCGACCTAGACAATACGCTCATAGACCGTTCGGAGGCGTTCGCGAGACTGTTCGGCCACTGGTACGACACGTTGCCAACCTCCGACCGTCCCCCCGACAGAGAAGCCTTCGTTTCTCGCATGGCGCGCTACGGAATCGGTTACGCGCCGATACCGGAGATTTACGAAGAAATGCTGAAAGTGTGGCTTGGCAGCTTCCCCAGCCTGGACGCCGCGGTCGAGGCGCACTTCAGGGCGATGCCGGAGATGGTGGGGCTTCATCCGAACACCGAGACCATGCTGAAGGGGTTCCGAAACAAGGGTGTTCCGGTGGGCGTGGTAACCAACGGCGGGACCGAGACCCAGTGGGGCAAGTTACGGAAGACGGGAATAGCCGACATGGTTACGGCCTGTGTGGTGTCGGAAGAATTCGGGGCGTGGAAGCCCGATCCGGAGATATTCGAGCACGCTCTGGCCATGATTGGGGCGGAACCGGAATCTACCCTGTTCGTAGGCGACAACGCAGAGCATGACATCCTGGGCGCGATTGGGGCAGGGATGCGGACGGCCTGGATGTGCCTGGGCAGGGAATGGGAGATAGAACCGGCGCGTCCCGATTTCATCCTGAACGCGGTTTGGGAAGCGGAAGGACTCGTCTCGGTCTAGGAAGCGCCGTCTCGCCAGTCACGCATTATGGCGTAGTCGTGCGGGAACGGCAGGGTAGGAAGGTCGTTCGAAGGGAACCATCCAACCGCCTGTGTCTCGTCGCCTGCCTCCGCGCTTCCACCGCTTACCCGCGCGGCGTATGCTACCAGCACTACCGGCGCGTCCCGGCCCGAATACACGCCTATCAGCCTGTCGAGCTTCACCTCGACGTTTGTTTCTTCCCGGACCTCCCGCGCGGCGGCTTCTTCCACGACCTCACCGCGGTCAACGTAGCCGGAGGGGAAGCTCCAGCGTCCCATCATCGGCTCGATGTCCCGCTTTACCATGAGAATGCTGTCCTCGCGGGAAACGATGACGACGACAGCTAGCTTGGGATCGAGAAAGACGACCGCTCCGCACGAATCGCACGAAGGACGAATCGCCCCTGCAACGTCGCGCTCGCTCATTGTGTTCCCGCACCTGTGGCAGTAGCTGTTGTCCGAGGGCAAGTTCGTTCCTTCCGGTTTGAGGCTGGGGTCGGTTGATGGGATTATACGATAGGCTGGCGCAGACATTCCCGCCGTTTGACCGTTCTCAGAAACCGAATCTATAATTGGCCTGCTCAATAACTCGGTTGGGTTTCGAACAAAGCGATAAAAGAGGTGTCACATTGGCGTCCATGCGAGAAAACAGGGTCAAGGCTAAACTCAACAGGGGAGAGGTGTCGGTCGTCCTGTCCGGGCACATGACGCCGGACATAGTGGACTGGCTCGGCCCGCTAGGGTTCGACGGTGTGTGGATCGAGGGCGAGCACGGTCCCGTGGACTACAAGGACATCCCGGACCTCACCAGGGCGGCGGATATCTGGGGCATGACCTCGGTGGTGCGAGTCAACCAGAACGTGCCGGGTGTAATCTATCGGACACTGGACGTCGGAGCGCAGGGTATAGTGGTGCCACACGTGAACACCAAAGAGGAGGCCGAGGCCGTGGTGAGCGCGGGCAAGTTCGCTCCCATTGGCGAACGGGGTATGTTCGGCAGCCGACAGAGCTACGGGGTGGACAACTATTTTGAAGAGGCCAACGACCAGAGCCTGCTCATCGTTCTCATAGAGGACATCGTGGCGGTCAACAACCTGGACGAGATACTCGAGGTTGACAACATTGACGTGTTCTTCGTCGCGCCGAGCGACCTCGCCCAGTCCATGGGCTACATCGGCCAGCTTGGACACCCCGAGGTTACGAGCACGATTGACGGCGCGCTGACCAAGATAGCGGCTGCGGGCAGGATCCCCGGGGCGCTCGCGAGCGACGCCAACGTCGAGGCGTATATCGAGAAGGGCGTGAAGTTCATGATGACCGGCTGGACGGCGTGGGCGCAGGCGGGCGCGGAGGCGTTCAAGGAGAAGGTCGCCGCTGCGTCTTCCTAGCGCAATCGCGCGCAACGCGGCCCGCAAGCGAGGATAGGGATGGAAAACGTTGCCGACCTGATGGCGTCGGGAATGGCTCCGGCAGCCCTTCACGCTCTGCGGGAGGTTGCGAAAGCTGCCGAGGAATGTGGAGTCGAGCCGTTTCTCGTCGGGGGCCTCGTCCGGGACCTATTTCTGAAAGCGACGGGGTCGCCTGACTTGGATGTCGCGTTGGTCGGCGCCAACGCCGATACGTTCGACGACATTGCCCGCCTGGTGTGCGGCGAGATTACCAAGCAGTCTCAGTTCAATACTGTCAGGATGAAGTCCGGAGGCCGCGACTTCGATATTATCATGGCTCGATCCGAGAGTTACCCGTCGCCGGGCAGCCTGCCGGTCGTGCGACAGGGAACGCTGGAAGATGACCTCGCTCGGCGCGACTTCTCGGTGAACGCGATGGCGGTGTCGCTTTCCGAGGCAGACTGGGGACGCCTGTACGACCCCCAGGGGGGACTGCGCGACCTCCGAAACGGAACGCTGCGAGTGCTGTACGCCGACAGCTTTCAGGACGACGCTACGCGCATTCTGAGGGCGGCGCGATACGCGAGTCGGCTGTCGTTTCAACTGTCTCCTGAGACGCGCCAAGCCTTGCTGTCTTCGGTCGGGTTCATGTCCAGCGTCTCTCCCGCGCGGGTTCGGGACGAGTTGGAGCGCCTCTTCCTGGAATCGGATGCCGCCACCGCGCTCGGCTTGTTGAGCGAGTGGTGGGCGCTGTCCGCGATTAGTCCGGCGCTTGAGTATGAGGCAGACGCATGGTCCCTGTATTCGGAAAGGACGGACGGCTTGTCCAAGCGGGGCAGGATAGCGGTCGGGTACGCGATACTGGGATCCGGTATGTCCGTGGCCGGGTCCGCTATCGTGGCGGCTCGGCTTATGCCGGGTGCGAGAGCGCGCCGCGCGTTGCACGATTCGGCCGGGTTGATAGCTCGGATTGATGGAGGCGAGTTTGGGAGCGCGGCTAATAGCGTGGTCGCTGAAGCGCTGGACGCTTTATCAGAGCTCAGCGTCATAGGATGCGCCATTGCCAGGGCGGGAAGTCCAACCGGCGTGCGACTGGAAGAGTATCTTCGGGTTCACAGGCCACTCCGAACGATACTGACAGGGGATGACATAATCGCGCTTGGTGTTCCACGGGGGCCGGAAGTCGGCAGAATCCAGAGACGGTTGCGGGCGGCGAGGCAGGATGGGCTCATCGAGAGCAGAGTGGAGGAGGAGGCCTTCGTCAGAGATAGACTGAAAGCCTCTCTGCAGTCCTAGTGGTCGAACACTATTGAAATGACGGCTTATCTACCCTCACTTCCGTATCAAGTACGGGACAGGCTCTAGCCCTCTCCCAGAGGGAGAGGGGATAAATCGGAATCTGAATATCCATCGCAACTAAGTTGTCGCACTACTAGCCAAGCGCGACGCCTGATCCGAGCCCTGGCTCGGTCATGCCGGACGGGTCGAGAATCTCGTCGAGTTCCACGGATGAGAGGTCGGTCTTGACCAGTGCGACCTCCTTGACCGTCTGGCCCGTGGCCTGCGCTTCCTTGGCGATGTCGGCGGAGGCGTCGTAGCCGATTACGGGCACTAGGGTCGTAACGATTGCGAGTCCCCTGTCAACCATGTCGGGGCCCGCGGATGTGGCTTCGAGGTCGCGGACGCACTGCCTGGCAAGGTTGCGGGCCGAGGCGGCGAGCAGGTCAATGGACTGGAGTAGGTTGTACGCGGCGACCGGCATCATCACGTTGATTTCGAAGTTGCCGGACTGTCCCGCGACAGCGATTGTGGCGTCGTTGCCAATCACCTGCGCGGCGACCTGGCAGACCGACTCGGGTATCACGGGATTCACCTTGCCGGGCATGATCGAGCTTCCGGGCTGGACTTCGGGGAGCATGATCTCGCCGAATCCGGCGCGCGGGCCTGAGCCGAGCCAGCGAATGTCGTTGCTTATCTTCATCAGGCTGACGGCCAACGTCTTGAGCGCGCCGCTGGCCGCCACGATGTTGTCCAGCGTACTCTGCGCCTGGAAGTGGTTGGTGGTCTCTCTGACCTCGACCCCCAGCGATTCGGTCAATTTCTCGCAGACCTTTGAGGCGAATTCGGGGTGCGTATTCACGCCCGTGCCGACGGCGGTGCCGCCAAGCGCGACCTCGCCGAGTTCACTCTCGGCCTGCCGCAGGCGTGAAATTCCACGCTCTACCTGCCCTGCGTGGCCCAGGAACTCCTGGCCGAGCCTGACCGGGGTGGCGTCCTGGAGGTGGGTTCGTCCAGTCTTGACGATGGGCATGAACTCTTCGGCCTTGGCGTCCAGGTCTGCCTGTAGCTCTTCGAGCGCAGGAATGAGTTCGTCGTGAATCGCCTTGAGCGCGGCGATGTGGATGGCGGTTGGGATGACGTCGTTGGAGGACTGGCCGATGTTCACGTGGTCGTTGGGGTGGACCGGGGTGCGCGAGCCCTTGGTTCCGCCCAGGTTCTCGATGGCGCAGTTTGATATGACCTCGTTGGCGTTCATATTAGTGGAGGTGCCGGAGCCGGTCTGGAAGATGTCCACGACGAACTGGTCGTCGAAGTCGCCGTCGGCCACCTGGCCCGCGGCGGTGACTATCGCCTCGGAAATGTCGTCGGGTAGCAGGCCGAGCTCGCTATTGACCTGGGCGGCGGCCAGTTTGATGGAGGCTATGGCGTGTATGAAGGAACGCCCGAACCTGAGATCGCTGATGGGGAAGTTGAGGACGGCTCTCATTGTGTTCGCGCCGTAGTAGGCGCCCACCGGCACCTCGAACTCGCCCATCGAGTCGCGTTCCAGCCTGTATTCCTGTGAGTCTGACACTTTATCGCTCCTGTGGTTCAGTCGGTCGGTTTGGGATATACGGGATAGTTTACCAGCGTAGGGGTTCGGATGTCGCAGAGGTCTTGCGAAAGTTGGGGTGTGCGACGCTGGATAAGTTCGGATTTATGGTGGCGCGGTTTCTGCTGGATTGCCCGCTGGGGTTCCGCAGGAGGGCCGCTGGTCGGGTCTGACAGTGTATGAACCCTGTATTTCGCCTGCATATCCCTGCAATTCCCAGTTCAGGGAGTTTTTTCTCGGTCGGCTGGTTTCATTGATAAATGTGGCCTTATGTATATCTGGCACTGTTGTTCTGTTGCGGAGATATTATAGCATAGGGGGGAGGGGGATGAGTAATGGGGTTGGGAACGAGTCGGCAGGGCTGAACGGCGCTCAATGAGTGGACGGATGGAACGGGCAGTTATACAATTCAGTCATTCCATAGGGAGAGGCGGCATGAAGACGATAGGAGTGACTAAGTTCAAGGAACAGTGCCTGGCCTTATTGGACCATCTTGAACCGGAGGGTCTGATAGTTACCAAGCGCGGCAGGCCGGTCGCGCGTGTGGTGCCTTACAGTCATAGCGAAACTGACCTGATTGGCAGTCTCCGAGACAAGGTCACAGTCAGGGGCGACATCTTCACAACCGGAGTTCGCTGGGACGCGGATGCTGAATCTTGATACGCACATCCTGATCTTCGCGCTCATTGGCAGCCTCCAACCTGACGAAGAGCGTCTCTTGGAGGGAAACAGGTGGTCAATTTCGGCTATCGTTCTGTGGGAGTTGGCAAAACTCATTCAACTCGGAAGGGTGGAAATGGATATGGGCGACCGTAGTGTCGCTCGCGTCCTGAGCGGGATTCATGTATGGCCTATAGACCTAGCTGTCGCTCGCGCTTCCACGCAACTGGATTTCCGAAGCGACCCGGCGGATGAACTCATCGCCGCTACCAGCGTCGTCCACGGTGTGCCACTTCTCACCCGGGACCGCGCAATTCGGAACTCGAAGATAGTTCCGCTGGCCTTGTAAATGTCTTTCTGGCCTCGCTTCCGTTTTGGCTACATATCCTTTTTACTCTAGCACGGCCTTTCTCCCATCTGTTCCAATTTTGATCACAGATTCTGAACCAAGAACTCTGCGACCACTTGGCCAATCTCGGCTTCGTGGCCGCGCATGGAGTGGTCGGCGCCGCGGAGTTCGCGGAATCGGACGGGGCCGCGACATTCGTCTAGGATGTTCTGGATTTGGATGGACGGGGCTACACGATCTTCGGAGCCGGCTATGACGAGACGTGGGCGCTTGTCTTTGATGAATCGCCTGTTGCGCAGTGAGGCGAGTGTAGGCGCGATGAGGACAATCGCGGAGGCGCGTTTGATGTGTCTGATTCCATCCAGCAGTATGGACGCGCCTGCCGAGTATCCGACGATGCCAATGCGCTTGCGGTCAATGCCGGGCCATCGTGAGAGAACGTTCAGCGCGGACTTGACGTCGTTGTGCTCGTCCTTGCCATTGGAGAATTCGCCCTCGCTCTCGCCGACTCCCCTGAAGTTGAACCTGAGGGTCGCATATCCCTCGTCTGAGGCGGCGCGACAGACGGAAGTTACAATAGGAGAGTTCATGTCGCCGCCGAGTATCGGATGTGGATGGCAGACAGCGACCGCGGGCAGGTACGGCCCCGCTTCGGATGGCGTCGAGAGGATGCCCTCCAACGTGAGTCTCTTGCTTCTGAAGTCTATGGCGGCCTGTCTCATGGCGGTTGTCTGAACTGTGATTTGCGGGATTTATGAGATTACTATGATTGTGTGAGAGCGACCTGAGATGTCGTGGTATCGTTTGGTATTCTCTGATTATCGTTTTGGTTAGGATGTATTCCCGCGCACTTCAGCGTTTGAGCCACGCCGTGAAGAATTCTGACGTCATTTCTCCAAGAAGTGGTTCAGAGCCTCGAAAGAAGTGGTCCGCGCCGCTGATTATCTCATCGCGCCTGGGATCTGCGAACCGTCTGCAGAGGAAGCGGAACTGGTCAGCCGGGAAGTTGTGGTCGTGGTCTCCGAGAACGAACAGCTTTGGCTGGAGTATCTCCATCCCGCTGAATGCCCTGAATTGAGGCGCGGGGCAGGCAATCGCGGCCACAGCCTGGGCGAGCGTGGAGTCGGCCGCGGACTGCATGGCGACCGCCGCGCCGAAACTGTAGCCGGCTATTCCGATACGGCTGCCGTCCACCTCGTCGCGGAGAGACAGCGCTTCGAGCGCGGCGTCCGCATCGTCGGTTTCGCCTCCGCCCCAGTCGAACGATCCCTCACTGTTGCCGACGCCCCGGAAGTTGAATCTAAGTACGGCAAAGCCGTCCCTTACCAGGCGATTCGTCAGTCCGAGGACGACGCTATTGTGCATATCTCCGCCATATCGTGGGTGCGGGTGGCATACGACGACACCCGGGGCTTTGTCCCCAGTTTCCTCCGGCAGGTGCAGCGAACCCTCGATACGGAGTTCGCCGCTGTCTATGGTCAGTGGTATCTGCCCGGATTCCATGCGCGTCCAACCTCATTCTAAAAGCGAAATCATATCGGCGGCGCAGCCTTACTCCTGAAAGCGCGCCGTACCAGTTCAGCCGGACGGTTACTCTCCGCGTAGGCGTCGGAGTTCGGCTTCGAGTTGGGCAATGCGATCTTGCGCGGATTCGCGGGAGGCCCGTTCGGCTTCTGCCTTAGCTTCCGCGGCGCGCGCGCGGGCGGTAACTTCCTGGTAGTTCTCCAGCCAGATACCCGCTACCGGGTCGTAGAAATGCAGGCGATCCTCTTCCCATCGCAGGTCCAGGTTCAAAAGAGGACTGTGGGCGCGGGGATATCCATCGGGGTCGGGCATCATCTCGAAACGGCGGTACTCGCCGTCCACGAGGTACTCTCCCACCAGCGGCTCGCCGTAATGCTCGCCACCCGTAGGGTCGTAGCGCCAGTACTCGAGGGCTCCCAGTTCCGCGTACAGGGCGCGCTTGGGGCCGAGGTCGTTGTTCGCCGTACTGGAGGAACCTACCTCCATAATGAAGTCGGGGAACTTGCCGACCTCCCATACCAGATAGACATTGTTGCGCTCCAAGGATTCCTTGCTGACGCCGAATGCTATGAGCAGATCCGGGGCTACTCTACGGTTCGGGTCGCCCTCGATGAAGTAGATGAATGTATCGCTGTCCACTTCTATGGTCGGGTCGTCCAGGAAGAATCCCGCTAGTACAATGGCTATCTCTCTCAGGAAACTTCCCTGTTCTCGTGAATCGGGCAAGGGCATACCATCCGTTTCGGGATAGAGGATTTCGGTCTTGGGTTGGGTCGCGTTTGTGAACTTAGTGACCATATCGTTCGCTCCTGTGTCCATTCTAGTGAGAAAGCGTGGGATAGGCAATTGAGAGTCGCGGGCGGATTTCGTAGAAAAACCTGATTCATCGGCGCGCTATGGCGTTTGACAAGTTCGGTTGGTAGAATTGGGCGAGTTGCGAAGTCAAGAGACCAGGCCCCTAAGCCAAGGAGAGTAAGGCGAATGAGAGTAGTTGACCTGCGTAGTGACACCGTTACACATCCTTCTCCCGAGATGCGAAGGGCGATGTATGAAGCCGAACTGGGAGACGACGTTTACGGCGAGGACCCCACACTCAATGCCCTCGAAGCGAAGGCGGCGGAACGTCTGGGCAAAGAGGCGGCCGTATTCGTAGCGAGCGGCACTATGGGCAACCTGGTGTCTGTGCTTTCCCACGCGCAGAGGGGCGATGAAATCATACTCGGCAACAAGGCGCACATATTCAGAAGCGAGGCGGGTGGAGCGTCCGCGCTGGGCGGCGTATCGTTCCACACTATCCCCAACGACGAGCGCGGAATGCTGGACACCGACGACATACAGGCCGCGGTGCGACCTAACGACCCCCATATGCCGCGGACCGCGCTGGTGTGCCTGGAAAACACCCAGAATATGTGCGGCGGCGCGACGCTGACCCAGGACGACATGAAGTCGGTGGCCGATGTCGCTCACGCGAACGGGATACCGGTACACGTTGACGGCGCGCGGATTTTCAACGCGGCGGTCGCTCTGGAAGCGCCCGTGTCGGAGTTGGTCAAAGACGTGGACTCGGTTACTTTCTGCCTGTCCAAGGGGCTTAGCTGCCCGATAGGCTCGATCATCGTGGGTTCCGAAGACTATATACTGGAGGCCCGCCGCTGGCGCAAGATGGTCGGCGGCAGCATGAGGCAGGTGGGTGTGATAGCCGCCGCCGGCCTGGTCGCCCTGGACAACATGGTCGAGAGGCTCGCGGAGGACCACTCGAACGCGCGCAAACTTGCCCACGGACTGGCGGAGATACCCGGGATAAGCATCGAGCCGGACTCCCTGCCAACAAATCTCGTGTTCTTCGACGTGGAGCGGGAGGACAGAGACGAGTTGCACCGGCAGCTCGTGGAGCGAGGTGTGAAGGGAGGGGGTGGACAGAAGCGCTGGCGATACGTTACCCACTACGGGATCACCGAATCCGACATTGATTACACGCTGGAAACCGTTCGGGACGTATTCTCAAACGGCGGCTAGATTGCTGGCACAGCAGAGTTGACCTTGGGGCGGGTCCGCCGTTTGGCGACCCGCTCTTTCTGACTTTTGGATACCGGCAAAATCGGCGAGGCTGCGGGTGCTTCTTCTTCTACGACACTCACAGTTCAGGACTTTCTGGATAGCGGGCGCGTTTGGCGACGTCAGCCTCCTGGCGTACTTTGCCGTTCAGGGCTGGCTGGTGCTTCAGATAACCGACTCGCCGCTGTGGGTGGGAATATCCTCGTTCTGCGGGGGGCTGACCATGGTCATCTTCTCTCCCATAGGCGGGGTGATCATTGACCGCATGGCGAAGGTCAGGGCGGTGCAGATTGGAGGACTGTTCAGGGGCATAGGGGCGGCGGTCATCGCCGCGCTCATCTTCAGCGAGTCTATCCAGCTCTGGCACGCGCTGGTCTTCGCGATTGCGTCCGGGATTACCGCGTCGGTGAGAATTCCCGGGCTGATGGCCTTAAGCCTGGATATCGTGGGCAGCAAGCGGCTCGTAAGCGCCACCGCCGCGAGGATGGCGTCCATGATGGTCATGGGCGTCGTCGTGCCGCTGTCGGTCAGCAGGGTGGTTGACGGGGCAGGCATGGGCTGGGCGTACACGATTATGGCGGCGGGGGACCTCATATCGGTCGCCCTGCTTTGGCTGGTGAATCCCCCCGTCCGCGAGCGCGCGGAGAAGTCCTCTCCTTTCGAAGACCTCAAGTCCGGGGCGCTCTTTTCGATAAAGTCCCCACTGGTCAGGACTCTGCTCGGCGCGATACTGATCAACGAACTGTTCGGATGGGCCCATGAACCCATGCTGCCCGTAATGGCCAGGGACGTTCTGGGCATGGGTGTGACAGGGTTGGGCAATCTGCTGGCGGCCGGGAGCCTCGGGGCTACGATTACGAGCATAGCGCTTTCGTCTTTGGAAAATCCACGGAAGAAGGGCGTTCTGATGGTGGTCGGAATTTTCGGCTACGGCTTCTTCCTGTTGATGTTTTCACTGTCGCGCTCGGTGCCGTTGTCCCTTGCCATGCTTGGGATGGCCTATGGGGTCGCCATCGTTTATGAGACGGTGGTTAACACCATGCTTCAGACCGGTGTGCCTTACCACATGCGCGGGCGGGTGCTCAGTTTCCAGGGAATGTTGTGGGGAGTGACAGGCATGACTGGATTCCATACCGGCGCAATCTCAACATTCTTCGGCGCGCCCCTGGCAATCGGTGTAGGAGCGGTCATAGTCATGCTGAACGCGGTCAGGCTGATACCCCGGGCATCGGGCATCGAACAGGAGGCTGACCTCGGTTCGGACGAATCAGGGGAGGAAGCGCAGAGCGCGTCCACGGTCGCGGGCGGGTAGGGAGTATTCACCCCCATCCTAACGTTCCCCCGTCGAGGGGGAAGGGATTTTTGCCTAACCTTGTCAGCGCTTTCGGTCGCCCCACCAGCGCGCCATACGCTCCGATACTTCGGCTTCGTAGCCGCGGTCGGACGGCTCGTAGTAACGCCTGCCCTTCAGGTTCTCAGGCAGGTTCTGGGTAGGCGTGAAGGCATCGTCGTAGTCGTGGGCGTACTTGTAGCCCTTGCCGTAGTCGCTGTCCCGCATCAGGTCGGTTACGGCGTTTCTCAGGTGCAGGGGGACGGGTTCGTTCATGCCTCGTTCGGCGTCCTTCATAGCCTCGTTTATGGCGGCGTAGGCGCGGTTGCTCTTGGGCGCGGACGCCAGATACACAGTCGCCTCGGACAGCGGGATTCTGCCCTCCGGCATCCCGACCAGGTGAACCGCCTGCTGCGCGGAGACGGCGACCGTGAGCGCGTTCGGGTCGGCGAGTCCCACGTCCTCGGCGGCGAGAATCACAAGCCGCCTCGCGATGAACATGGGGTCTTCGCCTGAGTGAATCATCCGGGCCAGCCAGTAAACCGCCGCGTCCGGGTCCGACGACCTTACCGACTTTATGAACGCCGAAATCGTGTCGTAGTGCTGGTCGCCGGACTTGTCGTAGAGGGTGGCGCGTCTCTGGACGGCGTCCTCCACCGTCTCGAGAGAGATAAGACGCTTTCCTGAGTTGTCTGGGGTAGCGCCGTTTGCGGCGAGTTCCAGCGTGTTGAGCGCGGAGCGAGCGTCGCCGTTGCTCAAGGCGATGAGAGCGTCTCTCGCGTCGTCGGCAAGTGCTGGTTTCAAGCTGGCGATTCCGCGCTCGGAGTCGGACATCGCCGAGTCCAGGATAGCAGAAATCTGTTCTGACGTAAGCTGGTACAGCGTGTAAACCCTCGCACGGGAAAGAAGCGGGGAAATGACCTCGAAGGAAGGGTTTTCAGTGGTCGCGCCGATGAGAATGAACGTCCCACGCTCGACGTGAGGGAGAATCACGTCCTGCTGCGCCTTGTTGAACCTGTGTATCTCGTCAACGAACAGAATCGTTCGCTCACCGTTCATTCCGAGCCTGTCCCTGGCGTCGGATACCACGCGGCGCAGGTCCGCGACGCCGGAGGTGACCGCGCTGACTCTCTCGAAGTGCGCGTTGGCGGACTGCGCGATGATCTGGGCGAGCGTCGTCTTTCCCGTGCCGGGCGGCCCCCAGAGCACCATCGAGGGAACGTGCCCGGCGTCGAGCGACCTTCTCAGGACGGTGTCCGGACCCAGAATGTGTTCCTGTCCTACGAACTCATCGAGATTGCGCGGGCGCATACGCTCTGCGAGAGGCGCGAGACGACTGAGGTCGCGTTCCATTCTGTGTTCGAACAGGGTCATGGGAGCAATTGTGAATTGAGAATTATCAATTTGGAATTAGGGATTTGAGGGCGTATGTTATCGCCTTGTCCTGTGGCGGCAGAACGGTTCTGACGTCCAGAATGACGGCGTCGTCCTCTATGCGTCCGATGATGGGTTCATCGGAATGACGCAGGCTTGCGAGAATCTCCTCGGCGCTCTTGCCCAGCGCGTCGCAGTCCAGGCGAAGCGCGACCGACTCTATCGTCTCGCCGGGCAGACTGCCGCCGCCTATCGCGGCGCGCGATTCGACTATCTCCGCAAACGCTCCGGCACTCTCTTTCCATTCGGACGCCCGCGCCCTGAGTTCGTCAAGCGGAGCGGAGATCATGCGCCAAATGGGGACTCTCTCGGTCGGTTCGTCGCGTATGTAGTGAAGCATCGTGGCGGACAGCGCCGCCATACTCATCTTGTCAATCCTCACGGCCCTGGCCAGCGGGTGAGAGGCAACGACGTTCACGTATTCTTGCCTGCCGACGATTATGCCGGCCTGGGGCCCTCCCAGCAGCTTATCGCCGGAGAAGAATCCCAGCGCGACGCCGGCGCGGACGCTCTCCTGCGGGCGGGGCTCCCAGGCGAGACCGTAGGGGCGGGTATCGAGCAGGCATCCGCTGCCCAGATCGTGGAGTACGGGGACGCCGTTTCGGTCGCCGACCTCGACGAGCTCGAACGTGGTCGGGGCGTGAGTGAAACCCATTACGCGGAAATTGGAGGCGTGAACGGACAGGATCGCGCCGGTGTTATCGTTAATCGCTTCCTCGAAGTCGCGCGCGTAGGTGCGGTTTGTAGTGCCGACTTCTACCAGGGTCGCGCCGCTCTGCCGCAGCACGTCGGGTATTCGGAAGCCGCCTCCGATCTCTACTGCCTCGCCGCGCGACACGATGACTTCCTTGCCCGCGGCAACGGCGGCGAGACCGAGCATGACGGCGGAGGCGTTGTTGTTCACGACGAGCGCCGCTTCCGCCCCCGTCGCCTCGCAGACCAACTGGGAGATATGCGCCTGCCTGGAGCCTCTCTTGCCGGAAGCAAGGTCGAACTCCAGGTCGCTGTAGCCGGACGCCGCGACAGAAGCTGCCTCGATACTCTCGTCGCTTAAGGGCGCGCGACCGAGGTTGGTGTGCAGGATGACACCGGTGGCGTTTATGACGGTCTCAGGCCAGCTCTTCCACCTGGAGGCGGCGCGGTCCGCCACCTCCTCTGCAACCGACTCGACTCCGGGAGGTTCGCCGCCCTCTGAGACAGCGCGTCTGACCGATGCCAGTTGCTCCCTTACGATCTCAACGACCGATTGGTGGGAGTGCCTGGCTATCAGTTCTGCCACTTCCTGTCGCCGCAGGACTTCGTTCACCGATGGGATTTCTCTGAATCTGGATGTCATCGTGGTCGGGTCTATCCTCGATTTTGCATTGTTGGTCATTGGTGATTGCATCTGAACGATTATATACTGAATGCGCTGAGCATACTAAAGCGCGGCGGGGAGAGCGACATGGTGAATAAGACATACACTCCCGAAGAAATAGAATCTATCGGAACTGCCATATACGAAGGTAAGATACGCTCTACGGTCGAGCCTAAAGACAAGGGCAAGTTCGTGGTCATTGACGTGTACAGCGGCGACTACGAGATTAACGAGCGGAGCGGGGTGGCAATAGGACGCTTGCTCACGCGTAGGCCCGGCGCCCATACGTGCACGGTGCGAGTGGGCTATCCCGTACCATACTCTGTTCGGTGGACACGGCTTCAACATCCCAAACCATGATACGAGGCAGGGTAAGCGCCCGTGTTGACCCTGTTTCAGCCGCTCTAGTAGAATGTGAAGACTTTCTCAAATGCTGGGTTTTGAATGTTCGTCATTGGACTTACTGGGGGTATCGGCACGGGCAAGACGCAGGTGTCGAAGTTTCTTCAAGGTCGCGGAGCAACGGTAATCAACGCCGACCTCGTGGGGCACGAGGCTTATCTGCCCCACACTGAGACTTGGCGCGAAGTCGTGTCGGCCTTCGGGCGGGACATTCTCGACGATGACGAGCAAATTGACCGCAGGAAGCTGGGGGCTATCGTGTTCAGCGACCCCGCGCACCTCCAACGTCTCAATTCGATTGTGCATCCCAGAATATATGCTATGATTCAGGATCGAATCGAGTCCCTGAGTTCCGATGAGGTCAGCGTAGTCGTGGTAGAAGCCGCGCTGCTGATAGAGGCGAATTGGACGCCCCTCGCTGACGAGGTCTGGGTAGTTACCGCTCCGCAGGAGCAAGTTCTGTCCAGGCTGATGGGAAGGGGAATGACGAGCGAGCAGGCGCTTGCCAGGATTGAATCGCAGATGCCGCAGGATGAGCGCGTAAAACACGCGGACGTTGTAATCGCTAACGCTTCGGGAATCTATGAGCTCGAGTCTTCGATAGCGGAGAGCTGGAATTCGAGAGTTTCCGCGCGAAAAGAAGGATAAAAGGAGACCAGGCAGTCAGATGACATCACGGACGCAAACGCTTTTCCGAAGCTACATTATCGAGGAGTACCATCTCACTGAAGAGCCGTACTATGTGCCCCTGGGCGACGAGGTCCAGCTGTTCGAAGCGGCATACGCCCAGAAGATACCCCTTATCTTCAAGGGCCCGACCGGCTGCGGCAAGACGCGCTTCGTCGAGTACATGTCCTACCGGCTGGGGCAGCCGCTGACGCGCGTGAAGCAGGTCAACGGCAGCGGTGAGACCGAAGACAGGGACAACCTTCTTCCGCTCGTGACGATTGCCTGCCACGAGGACCTGACCGCCAGCGACCTGGTGGGAAGGTATCTTCTCGAAGGCGACCAGACCGTATGGATTGACGGTCCGCTCACCCGCGCGGTCAAGGCAGGCGGCATCTGCTACCTTGACGAGATAGTAGAGGCGCGCAAGGACACGACGGTCCTGATTCACCCGCTCACCGACCACCGCAGAATTCTGCCGGTGGAAAAGCGCGGCGAACTTCTTGAGGCGGCCGAAGGCTTCCTGCTGGTGTTGTCGTACAACCCGGGATACCAGAGCGCCCTGAAAGACCTCAAGCACAGCACACGCCAGAGATTCGTCTCCATCGAGTTCGACTACCCGCCGCGTGACACCGAGGCGGAGATCATAGCCCACGAGTCGGGCGCTGACGAAGACACTGCGCTCCAGCTTGCCAAGCTGGGCGAGAAGATCCGCAATCTGAAAGAACACGGCCTGGCCGAGGGCGCGAGCACGCGCCTGCTGATTTACGCCGGGCAGCTGATCTCCCAGGGAGTTCCGCCGCGCCGCGCCTGCCAGGTGGCGGTCAACTGGTCGGTGACCGACGACTTCAACATCCAGCGCAGCATAGAGGAACTCACCACTTCTATATTCGAGTAGCCAGCGCCGGCTTCGGGCCGCGCCGAGGATTGAGGCCTAGTTTGGGCCTAGATTTCATAAACAGCGCCAAGAGCATTCTTGAGAATCGGATGACGGCGACGGCAGATGATCACCGTATGTCTCCCGCCGCCGTCCTCCTTGCGCTTTACGAGGTGGAAGGCGACCTCCGCATAATTCTCCAGAAGCGTTCCCAGCTTGTGGAGCATCACAAGGGAGAGATATCCTTCCCCGGCGGAATGGTTGACAGCGACGATGAATCTCGCCTGCATACGGCGCTTCGGGAGGCTGACGAGGAGATGGGAATCAGCCCGGACGACGTGAGTGTACTGGGACGTCTCGACGACACGCCGACTATCTCAGATTTCATGATCTCCACTTTCGTCGGAACCATTCCTTCGCCTTATACCTTCACGCCTTCTCAGGCCGAAGTGGACGAGGTGATTCTGGCGCCGATCTCGCACTTGAGGAAGGCCACTTCCTTTAGAGACGACGTCAGACTGGAAGATGGTAAACTTCACAGGATGCCCATATACGTGTATGACGGCCATGTGATTTTCGGAGCGACGGCGAGAATTCTGGAACAGTTTTTGAGCCTGACAAAAGACGCGCCCTTGTAAGGAGGCCCCGTGGTTAACGAGCAACTGCCAACACTAAAAGAGCTCAGGGCTGAATTCAAGAGATTCCCGGCGCCGGTCGTCGAGGAGTTCGACAAGGCCCGCTCCATGATGCCCAAGACCATGGAAGAGGACAATGTGCTTATCTGGGGCCGCGCCGGGCTCGGCATAGCCGACCAGACGGTTCGCTCCTGGGAAGCTGCCGCCCAATACTTCAAGGTCAGTCCCAAAGTGGTTGCGTACATGCCGTTCAACTACTTTATGAAGTGGACGGACTGCGGCGCCGACCTGTGCAAGGAATCGCCGACTCTGGCGGCGGCGTACTTCGACGCTTCACCCGCGGCGATGGGCAAGCTGCGCTCCCGCCACATAGAAAGCTGGGCATCGCTGGGAGGAAGCCTGTACAAGGGCACGTGGAAGTCGAGCACGCTCGCGTGCAAATTCTTCACCTACAGTCCGGCGCTGATGGACAGCCTGACCTTTCCCGAACTTGAAAGGTTTGTCGCATTTCTGGACGCGCTTTCACACAGGTCTTACGATCTTGCATCCGAATGCCTGTCACTCGGGACGCAGATATTCCCCTTGATCGGGGAGGACAAGACCGCGTTCATTACTCTCGCCTCAGCGCTCGTCGAGTCGGGCTGGCGTGAAGTGAAGAGTTTCTTCGACGCGGGCGCGAAGGCATTGCCCAAGATTGACCCGGAAGAGCGCTTCAGGTTCCTCAGAATAGCCGAGGAACTGGTACATAAGGGCGGCTCAAACATACCCGGCGTAATGCTCGAAACATCACAGGCGTTCGCTCAGATTGAACCGGACCTGCATTCCAGCATCCTGAATCTCTCCGAAACGCTGATACAGGAGTCGCCGGACGCGGTTCCTGAATTCATCAAGTCATCGGCGCTGGTTATGGACCGGCTCTCGATGAGCCAGCTTGAAAGGTGGTACGCAGAAGGCGTAAACCTGCTGCGTCAGAACCCGGACGGCGGCCTGGCTTACTTCAAGGTCGAGTCGGCGCACTCAGAGGAGATGCTGGAAGCGCTTTCTTCTGGAGTGGAGTTCGACAGGATCAAGTCAATAATGGAAATGTACTGTCGGGGACTTGCGGGCGAGGAGATCAAGCTCGCCTCGTCGCCTGAACTGGTGGACAGGAATATCGGATGGGTGTCCGCTGAATCTCCATCCACGGAGGGCTCGACTGTCTTTGTACCCGACGTCGTTGACCGCTACCATACGAAGGACGAGAACTTCTCCTGGTTCAAGGTCGTGTCCACGCACCAGGTGGCGCACCTCGAATTCGGCAGCTTCTTCTTCGAGTTCGATACGCCGTCCGCGCTCTTCGAAGACCGCCGACACGATGTCGAGAGGCAGAAGATGCTTGAAGGCGGCCCGACGAATGGGGCAGACGTGGACGCGGATTTGTCTGGCGAGGGCCTGGAGCGGGCCTGGATCACCGATATGCAGCGGTTCTTCAACTTGTTCGAAGACCGCAAGCTCGCGCTCGATGTGTTCACGGTCGTCGAGGACGGCAGGCTGGACTTCCGAGTCAAGTACGAGTACCCAGGCATCAAAAGCGCGTATGCGCGCGTCCAGATGGACTCGTCAGAGGGCAGGCCGGAGATAACTGAGATGCCCGCGCGAGAGGCTATGGTTGAGTTCCTGGTACGCCTGAGTCTCCAGCAGTACCGCGAGATTCCCGCGCCCCACGACTACGTGGAACAGGCGAAGCAGATTGCGTCTATCGCCCGCCAGATTCTCAACGCTGAAGCTACCGTGGAGGACACTGCCGAAGCCACCCTTCGCATCTATGCCATTATCACCTCGATTCCCAACGAGGAAGTTCCGCCCGAAGACTGGGACGACGTTGACACCGAGGAAGACCAGGAGGAAGAGTACTCCGATCCCGACGACATGCAGGACCTGCTCCAGCAGATGGCTATGGGCATGGACATGGAGTTCCGGCCCGATAGTGAGCAGGAATACGAGTCGTCAGAAGAGGTTGACTACCGGGGCGACTTCAAGCCCGAGCTCGTTCAACTTCTCACGCAGCTCCGTATGCAGCAGCAAGACAACGCCGGCGACGCCAGCGGCGAGCCGATAACTCAGGAGCAGTTGGAAGAGTTGCTTCAGAATAGCGCGGAGCTCGACCTGGAGGCCGTCGAAGGCGACCTGCAGGATACGCAGGGGATGTTCGCGGACAATCTGCTCAAAGAGGCGGGAATGCAACTCCCGGACAATCCTGAGTTCAGCAACGGGCCGTTCGTCCACATTGACGAGGACGGTGATTCGCTGGAGGCCAACGAGCCGCAGACCTTCGTGTACGACGAGTGGGACTTCAGGGCGGGGGACTATAAGCCGCGATGGTGCATCGTCAGGCAGAAGATGATGGCGGAGGGCGATCCGAACTTCTTCGGCGCGACACTGCACAGCTACGGCGGCCTGGTGTCGCGCATCCGCAGGCAGTTTGAGCTCATGGTGCCGGAGACCATGCGCAAGGTACGCAAGCTGGAGGACGGCGAGGAACTGGACATTGACGACGTAATCGAAGCCATAGTGGACATGAAGACCGGCGCCAGCCCGTCGGACAAGTTCTACTGGCGGAGGAACAAGGTCCAGCGCGAGGTGGCCGCCGCCTTCCTGATTGATACCAGCGCATCCACCGCCGAGGCGATAGACGAGGGCAAGCGTACTGCCGACGACTGGGATGCCCCGGACGACCCCGTAGAGTACATGGTCTGGCTGCGCACCCGCCGCGGCGAGGCCGCCCGCCGCTCCTACAAGCGCATCATTGACGTGGAGAAAGAAGCGATAGTCCTGATCGTCAACGCCTTGGAAGCCATAGGAGACATCTATGGCATATACGGCTTCTCAGGCTACGGACGCGAGAACGTCGAGTACTACACCATCAAGGACTTGGACGAGACCTTCTCCGACCGCGTGAAGCGCCGGATAGATCGGGTCGCGCCGCTCCATGCCACCAGGATGGGCCCCGCGATCCGCCACACCACCTCGAAGTTGGAGATGGCTGACGCTCGCACCAAGATACTCTTCCTGGTTAGCGACGGACGCCCGCAGGATAGAGGTTACAGCCGTGAGGGAGTGGAGAAGGAGTACGCCGTCCACGACACGCGCATGGCACTTGAAGAGGCGCGCAGGAAGGATATAAATGCCTTCTGCCTGACCGTGGACAAGAACGGCCACGACTACCTCAAGACGATGTGCGCCGACATGGGCTACGAAGTCCTGGACAACATCTACGACCTGCCGGAGCGTCTGCTGTTCCTCTACCGCCGCCTGACGATGTAGTAGATGGCGCAATGTTGATCGCGGGGCGGCTTTTCTGAAAAAGAGACGCCGCCCTGTTTCTATGTCGTATTCACTAGGGGTTGATGTTGGAAAGAACTCTGCGGAGCGCGGTCGCCGCCGTCAAATCCAGACAGGATACTCTACTGAATGTCGGCTGGGCAGTCGTTATCGTCACGCTTCTTCTATTTGCGCTGGAATGGTTCGTGGGAGCGCCTAACAGGGATTCGAGCGTGTTCATATACGTGGCCCAGGGTATCTTGGAAGGCGACGTCCCATACCTTGATCGCTGGGATCACAAAGGCCCTCTCATATACCTGCTGAACGCGATAGGCCTGGCGATTTTCGGTATGTGGGGTTTATGGCTGCTGGAAATGGCATTCCTGATCGCTACGGTATGGCTTGCGTACATAGTCCTGAGACGTCAATTTGGCTTTGCCGCCGCGTTCTTTCCGATGGCGGTCCTTGCGGGCTACTTTCTTTATTTCTCCCAAAACGGCAATCACATCGAGCAGTACGCTCTGCTTTTTCAGTTTCTCGCGCTTTATTTGTTCGTGAGTGTCGAAAACAGCAACGGGGGGGGCGATATAAGCTATTATTGATCGCTACCGGGGCGCTGGCCGCCGCCGCGCTTCTTCTGCGCCCCAATCTTGTCGGCCTGTGCATCGCGATTGGCATCTACTGGATTTTCACACATAGATACAACGCCGTAGAGCGTATCCTGTGGGTTGCCGTTGGCGCGGGGCTGGTACTCTTGCCCACTGTGGGGATATTCGCTTCAGTTGGCGGGCTGTCCGAATTTTGGGACGCGGCTTTCCTGCACAACTTCTCATATTCAAACGCGCCACCCTGGGAAAGGCTTGAGGCAATCTGGCGGGTAGGAGGGACTCCGCTTACCATTCGTTCTGTTGCCAATCGTCTTTGGTTGGTGTCTTGGTCTGTACTACTTCCGGCCTGATGAAGGGAGACGGCGCGAACCTTTTGAAGCTATATTGAAACTCTCCGTTATAGCCCTGCCCATCGAGATTTTGCTCGTCTCAGCTTCAGCCTTTGACTACGGACACTACTATATGACCATTCTCCCTGCGGTCGTCATGCTAATGGGATTTTTCGCCTATGGCATAACCAGGGTCATATCTTTGCCGCCGTCGCTTCTGAGCGCCGTACTCCTACTCTGCGTGACTCTCTATTTCGTTCCTATCGGAATGAACCGCTTGCCCTTCATCATCGAGAAGTACACGCATGAAGACGGAATTATGCGCGGCAAGCATATGCGGGTGTCTGAGCTTGTCAGAGACGCAACCGAATCAGATGACGCCATTCTGGTATGGGGAGCTGAAACGCAATTATATCTTCTCTCAGAGCGCGATTCGCCGACGAGGTTTTTCTACCAGTATCCGCTGGCCCTGAGAGATTACGCGGATTCGCGGATATTCGACGAGTTCACTTCCGATGTTAAGGAAGGCAGGCCCAAACTCATAATTGACACACGGAACAATAGGCTGCCTCCGTTAGACAACGCAGAGCGAGCTAACTGGAAAATCGCTGGCAACAGGTACACCTATGCGCCTGATAGATTCAGGCCGTTTCTGGATTTTGTGGAGGAAGAGTATGAGTTCATGGAAGAGATCGAGGGCTACGCGATATACCGGAAGATCGAGTGAGTTTGGCGTGGTCCGTGGTGAGGCTCGGTTATGAGCCGTTTCGGTTCCGCTCGTCGCGCAGTCGGTCGGCTACGTCTTGGGGAAGAGTTACGCCAGACTCTTCCAGCAGCTTACTGACAAGCTCGATTGTCTCTTGTCGTCCTTTCTGCCGCCACTCTTCGCGAATCTGTCTCAACTTGGCCTCTCGGATTGCCTTTCCTGTCTCGAACATTTTTCTCCCCCAGTCGAATAGTGCGCCCAACGGCACTACTAACGCCCAATATATCTGAACCACGGCGGTGCGGAACGCCTGGTACAGCCAGAAATCCGAACTTGAGAACAGTTCCAGAATTACTACACTGGCCAACGCGACGATTGTGAAGCCCGCCGCCTGCCATCCTATGCCGCGGTCCGCAAGGCCGTGTGGAGTTTCAGATGTGTTCATTATACCACCTCGTATGACGGCGCACCCGCCTTCTAGCCCCAGCGCGACTCATGGCCGCCGGATCCGGTTTCGAGGCATCTGGCGAGTTCCAGAAGAGCGTGGGTTACGGCGCGGGCGCGGATCCGCAGCCGGCGGGTGGGGTAGTGGCCTAAGCGGACGAATACTTCACCGTCTGTGGCTATTCCGATATGAGTGGTACCAACGGGGCCGGAATTTTCAGTCTCCACCGACACCAGCTGAGTCATCGCCAGACCGACGTCCGCATCCAGCTTCTCCCGAACGGCCACTGCCAAGTTTGAAGCATCCTCGGGTTGCGGGCTATCAGGGATCGTGGTGGATGTACCCAATATGCGCCTGTCGGAGTCGCTTCCGGTAATCACGACACTCCCCATAAGAACGCTTGATGCGGAGGCCGACTCAAGCAGAGCGCTGGAAAGCAGTCCGCCGGTGAACCCTTCAGCTATGGAGAGCGTCAAGCCTCTCTCAGATAGGGAGTCAATCGCCGCCGAAACCGGCGTGTCGTCGTCTTCCCCCCAGATGGCGTGACCGGCAACGTTCCTGATCTGGCGTTCCATCGGCTCGATGAGTGCCTGCGCTTCGGCCTCAGTCGAGGCGTTGGCGATAGCGCGCAGGTGTATTCCGTCTTGCTTGGAGTAGATTCCCAGGCTGGGATTCTCGCTTTGGAAGAGTGGCGACAGCATCTCGTCCAAGCCGCCTTCCGTGATTCCGAAGGTCTTCAGGGTGCGCGTCACAATCGCGATTTCAGGGTTCAGCGAACGCAACCGCGGACCAACCTGGTTGTCCCACATGTGGGTGATTTCCCTGGGCGGACCCGGCATCGCCGCTATGGAGCGCCCGTCCTTTTCCACCCACCAGCCGGGCGCTGTGCCCATGGGGTTGGGAATCACTTCGGCGGATGGGATGAGAGTCGCCTGCTTGATGTTGGTGGCGGGCATCTTTATGCCTCGACCCTCGAACTGCGATGTCAGGTGGGCGAGAAGGTCGTCCTGCACCTGCATCTCTTCACCCATGACCGCTGCGATAGATTCCCGTGTAAGATCGTCCGAAGTGGGGCCGAGGCCGCCCGTCGTTATCGTGATGTCGGACCTTCTCCAGGCGCGCTCAATCGCCTCTTCGAGCCTGCCGGGATGGTCGCCGACCTTGGTGGCCCATTGCAGTTCGATGCCTATCTTGGCGAGTTCGTCGGCGAGATATGAGGAGTTGGTATCCACGGTCTCGCCCATCAGGAGTTCGGTGCCGACGGCTATAATCTCAGCGTTCAAGGGTAATGACCTCGTCTCGCAAGCGCTCCGCTTCGCGGCGCTAACTGCTAAATCGGGCGGAAGATTCGGCGCAAGTATATCCCGACTCGGCAGCAGTTGAAAGATGGGATATGGCGCGACTTAGCCCGACTGAGAAGCTGTCTCGTCCGCGTAGGGTACGTTGCCGACCAGGTCGAAAATCTTCTCCGCCCAGGCAGCGTCCAGAAGCACCACCGGCACGAGGGACTGATCCGAAGCGGGAACAGCGAAGTAGTGTCTGCCGTCCTCCGTCTTATTCCCTATCAGGAAGAGAACGCCGTCGGTGTACCTTGTGCCTCGCTCGGTCAGTCCTGAGAAGCGAATTTCCACCGAGTGACCGTCCTGATCAATGCCCCAGTCGGCGTAGTCCCGGTCCCGAACGCGGTACTCCTCGACCACAATGTTGCCAGGCCCGCCTATCAGCGACTCGTATTCCGACGCCCATACCTCTTCGTCGAGCGGCCGGTTGTCCACGTCATTCTGGAAGTGACGGGCGAACCACTCGCCGTCCTTGTTCTGTATGCGGAGATACGGGGAATCGAGATTGCCGGGTTCGCCCAGGACGATGTTGACCTCCGAGATTTCATCCGGGTTTCGAGTCACCCACCATTTTGGAACCGGAGGCTCGTTGGCGAGCCGCGCGAGAACTTCTCCCCACAGGTCTGCGATCAGGAAGAGTTGTGGGAAGCCGATTACCTGCCCGTAGCTACTATTTCCGTCCGTGGTCTTGTCGCCGATCCTGAACTCCAGCTCGCGGTCTCCCGTGAGGCCCAGGTTTACGATGAGTCCGGGGTCGTCGAGGCCGTACTGCGCCGGGTCGTCTATAATCGGTCTTACGGTGGAGAAGTCGCGACTGGTCTGCGGGCCGCTGACCAAGAGGACGATGCCGCCCCATCTGAGGTGAGAAGGCGGAATGCCCTCCAGTCTGTCGAATACCCAGGACCCTTCTCCGATCTTGGTGAAGCTCTCCACGTTGTCGCCTGAGCGGACCTTGATCTTGATGATGTCGTCGAAGCTGACCTGGTAGAACCAAGGGTCCTTGGGCGTTCGCTCTTCCTCGCCTTCGAATGGGTTTATGTACGCCACCGCGCCGATAGCAACGGCGACTATTATGAGCGCTATGGTAAATTTCCAGTTCATATCTACCGCCTGTTACCGGCGCCTCCACCACACGAATATTGCGAGTATGAGCATTATGACGGGCGGCACGAACCAGCTCGACCACTTAATGAAGTCGCGCTCGCGCTGGTTGACCACCAACTCCCGGAACGGGATGAGCTTGGGTCTGATCGAAATAAGCTCGTAGTCCTCCGCGAGCCAGTTGACTGAGTTGAGGAACAGGTCCGCGTTGTCCTGGCTGAAGAAGAACTTGTTCCTGGCGAAGTCCGAGTCTCCGAACACCACCACCTTGGCAATAGTATCCTGCGAAGTAACGGGCTGACCGGTCAGGGTCGCGCCCGCCTGGACCACTGCCCCTATGTCGAACGGTCCCTGGATATCGTCGCCCGGGTCGTAGTTGACCTCGTCGGCGTGCGTCTCCAGCCAGCTTGCGGGCGTGGAGCGCGTGAGCGAGCTGTATGTCAGGTATGTCGGCAGGTCCTCAAGCGGCAGGATCGGCTGAACCGCAGTCGCGTCCGTGAAGAAGACCACGTTCAGCTGGTCAACAATCTGGATGTTCGTAAGGCCGCTGGACACAAACTGCGCGTTGGAATTCTGGGCCATGGGCGACTTGGCTTCGCCGGCCACATTGCTTATCAGGTCGGCGATTGGGTCGCTGCCGATGAGCAGCCCCCACTCCGCCAGAACCTGGCGGTAGGTATCCGGCGAATCCGGATCGAGCAGCGCTACTATCTTGCCGCCTCGAATCAGATAATCCATTACCGCGTCCATCTCATCGGCGTCGAGGTCGCGCTTCGGTCCGGCGATTATGAGGACCGCCGCGTCCTCCGGCACGCTGCCGTCCTGTTTCAGGTTCAGAGCGCGGACTTGATAGTTGTCCCTTTGCATCCCCTGAAGGGCGAAGTCAAGTCCCTCCTGGTCGGTCTCTCCGGTCGCGATGTCCCTGCTAAGGGCCGCCTCCTGGTGCCCGGTGAGATAATAGACGCGCTTCTGCTGAACGCCGGTGGCAACGAGGATTCCGGTTACGAAGTCCTGCTCAGTCAAGTTGAAGACGCTTTGCTGCGCCGAAGTCTCCAGGTCTTCGAACACGACCACTGGATAGTCGCGCACGTCATACTGCACGGCGACGCTCCGGTTCAGTTCAGGATCCACGAAACGGTAGGTGAAATTGGAACTGCGTCGTGAGAACTCGTTCAGCAGGTCTTCCGCCTGCTGCCTGTCGAAGGCCGACCTGGTGTCGCCCGGGACGAAGAAGGCGTTAGCCCTTACGGGCTTTTCCAGCGCCTCCAGCACCTTTTCGGTCTGCTGTGAGAGGCTGAATACCCGCGTGGCCGTAACGTCAATGCGGGTCGGGCTTCTGAACAGCAGGAAGTTTATGAGAATCATGATTATGAAGAACGCTATCGTCATCACGGCGATATTGGCGCCGTAGCGACCCTGTCGTCCCGCCATGAAGACGGCGATTGCGCGCGGGGAGAGGACGAGCGCGATGAATAGGAGCACGAGTCCTATGATCAGGACCGAGACCGCGAAATTGCGAAGTTCGTCAACCGTCAGGAAGACGACGATACCGGCGACGGTGGCGATCAGGCCGACCACCGCTCCGATGGCGCTCCAGAAGCCGGTTGATTTGAGTGAATCTACTAGATCGAGGCTCAAGGCCGCTCTTCTGTCTGACTGCCTAGCCAATTATCGCCACCTGCGCGTTTCCAGAGATCGAATTGTCAAGAAGATGAAGACTGCCGTAAGGGACAGGAAGAATACTACGCTCGAAGTGTCAATCACTCCGCGGCTGAAGTCCGCGATCCGCTGGTTCATGGACATGCCGTCGAGGATCGAAGAGGCCAGCCCGGTTACGATGCCGCCTATGTAGTGGACATACGACAGCATCAGCAGGATTGCTATGCCCACCACGGCCGCGACGATCTGGTTGCCCGACATGGATGAGCCGAGCATACCTATCGCCAGCGCGGCGGCGCCGTAGAGGATGAGCCCCAGGTAGCCGCTCAGCACCGGCCCCGTGTCCGGCTCGCCGAACACGTAGAGGAGAAGCACGTAGTAGAAGGTTACCGCCAGAATCGCAAGAAGTATGAGCAGACTGGCGATATACTTTCCGATTACTACCTCCCAGTCCCTGACGGGAGACGTGAGCAGCAGTTCCAGCGTACCCAGTTTCTGCTCTTCGGCGAGCAGTCTCATCGTAAGGAGGGGAGCCAGGAAGATGATGAAGAAGCCCGCCCATTCCACGATTCCGCGAACGCTGGCTTCCGCGAAAGGAGCGGTGACGTCGAAAACGAAGAAGACGCCGGTTAGCGCCAGGAACATCGCGCCGACGATGTAGGCCGCGGGCGTGGCGAAGTACAGCTTGCTTTCTTTCATGGCAATGTTGAACGTGTTCAATCTTCGTCCTCGGTCGTTAGCTTGAGGAATATCTCTTCCAGAGACATGGTTACGGCCTCGAGCCTGTGAAGCTCCCAGCCGCTCTCGATGACCTTCTGGGCGAGACTGGCCCGAATCTCCATGCCCGACTCCGATTCCACCCGGTACTGGGGAATTACCCCGCGCTCGATGTTTATGCGGCGAACTTCCTCCACGCCTCCGACGCTCTCCAGCGCTACGAGCACCTCTTGTTGAGGCCCCTTTACCTGGAGATCAACGCGTTCCCTTCCGAGAAGGCGCCTGGCGAGGTTTTCCGGCTCGTCGGTCGCCACTATCTGGCCTTCGTTGATGACGATTACCCGCTCGCACAGCTGGCTCACCTCCGGCAGGATGTGGGTGCTGACGATGAGAGTGTGGTCTCCACCGAGGTCCTTGATCAGCTGGCGGGTTTCGACGACCTGAATCGGGTCAATCCCGATGGTGGGTTCATCCAGTACCAGCACGTCCGGTTCGTGGAGGATTGCCTGGGCGATTCCGAGCCTCTGCCTGAAGCCCTTGGACAGCTTGCCTATGATGGAAGTGTAGTAGTCCTCCAGGTGGCAAATCTCGACCACATCGTCAATGCGCGTTCGGATCTTGTCCGAGTTCATGCCGCGCAGCTTGCCCATGTAGTCCAGGTACTCGCGGACGGTCATCTCGGTGTACAGCGGCACGGTTTCGGGAAGGTATCCGATATGCTTCCGCGCTTCGAGAGACTCGTTCACGATGTCGTATCCGGCGATTGACGCCGAACCGCTGGTGGGCGGGATGAAACCGGTGATCACCTTCATGGTGGTGGACTTGCCGGCGCCATTGGGTCCGAGGAAGCCGACGACTTCCCCCTGCTCAACTCGGAAGTTGATGTCCATTATCGCCGGAAAGTTTCCGTAGTATTTGGTTACGTCGCTGACTTCTATCATGGCGTTACGACGTCCTGTTCATATATTTCGAGCCGGGTGGACTCGATTTCTTCTACGTTCAACAAGCCTCTTAGGATTCACCCGTAAGGCGCTGAACGAAACCCTACGGATTCTAATTGATGCAGTTTGAGCTAATCAAGACCGATGCGACGGCCCGCAACGCATTGACACAATTCTGGGCGCGGATTACCCTTTCTCCATCGAGCGTGGCCTGACCTTGCCCGTGAGGAAAGGATTCTCCGACATGAACATCGGCCACATCATGTAGGCGCCGCGGGCCGACTAACGCGCTCAGGCCCACCGAGGTTCATCATGACCACCCTGAAAACAGCCGCAGCGACGCGGGCGCCGGGCCGCTTCCGATTCCCGGACCCGCCCGAACATCCGCCCGACAAGATGACCAACTTCAACAAGATGTCCCTTACCGGCAACGTCCACTACCTGGCCCTGCGCCTGGGCGATCCCGAAACCACGCTGGTGGCCGGGGAGCACTACATGAGCGCCGAGTTCACGCGCGACATGACGGGTCTGCGCTATCCCGACCTGCTGGTGGCCTTCGGCGTGGACCCGGCGGCATATTACCGGAGCAACGCCTACGTGATTTCTGAGCAGGGCAAGCCGCCAGACTTCGTTCTGGAGGTGGCCTCGCCGAGTACCTGGCGGGAGGACGCCGGGCCGAAGCGGGAGTCATACGCCGCCATCGGGGTTGGGGAATACTGGCGATTCGACGAGACTGGGCGATACGGCGGTCGCCTGAACGGGGAGCGGCTGGTGGACGGCGAGTATCTTCCCATAGAGATCGAGGAATTGCCCGACGGCGGCCTGGAGGGATACAGCGCTGCTCTGGACCTGTACTTGCGCTGGGAGCGTGGAGAGTTGGTGTTCTGCGAGCCGGACACGCGAAGTCACATCGCCACGCTGGAAGATGAACGCGTCGCTCGCCATGCCGCCGAAGCGCGCGCCGCCGCCGCCGAGGCGCGTGTCCGCGAACTGGAAGCGCGACTGCGCCGCCGGGAACCCTGACGCTCCGACGGACTTGCGGGATCTGCCCCGAGCGGTATTCTTTACACGCGCTGATTATCTGCCGACCGTCATTCCCGCGAAAGCGGGAATCCACCCTCCCAGTAATTATTGCCAGCGCGTACTATGAACACCGTGTCGTGTTGTACGGCGTCCGCCAGTAGTGATAACCTAAGTTCCCGCCGATACTGGAGGCGGCAGACGCGCTAATGGAGTGTTCTTCAGTTGCATCTTGTGATTGACGGCTATGGCGGAGATTCGGACTCCCTCGCGAATGAGGAGTTGATCTATCAATTCTTGGGGGACTGCCCGGACCGGATTGGCATGACTAAGATTTCCCCTCCCCAGGTTTACACATACCACGGCAAGAAGCCGGGAGACTGGGGACTGTCCGGGTTCGTTCTAATCGCTGAGAGCCACATAACCGTTCATACCTTTCCCGAACGCGGCTACCTGAACGTGGATATCTTCTCGTGCAAGCAGTTCGACGCGCCGGCCGCTCTCGCCGCAGTCAAGCGGATGTTCGGGCTGTCCGAAGTGGACTCCTGCCTGCTGGACAGGGGGCTGGAGTACATCGGCGACAGGGAGACGTATTCGGGCATGGTGCGAGAGCGGATGGGCCTTCGCGCGACCGCGGTCAACGCTGAGTAGCGCCGCCGTGCCGCGATCCGAATATCAATGGCAGACGTTCCTGGATACTCCGCCCGAAGAGCACGTTTACGAAACTTCGCGGTTCGTGGTGATTCCCGTCCCCTACGATAGTACGACGTCATTCAGGTCCGGTTCGAGATACGCTCCCGCCGCGATAATTGACGCCTCCCGCCACCTTGAGGACTTCGACGTCGAGCTGGAGATTGATCCCTCCGAGCGAGGGATATACACATTCGCGGAGGTTTCGCCCGATCTGTCGGGGCCGAAGCGGGTTGTAGGGCAGATCAAGTCGCTTGTGGGCAAGGTCCTCGCTGACGGTAAGACGCCGGTCGTGCTGGGCGGAGAGCACACGCTGACTATCGGGGCGGTCGGCGCCTGCAAAGAGCGCTTCGATGACCTGACCGTCCTCTATCTGGACGCGCACGCCGATCTGAGAGACTCGTTCATGGGCACGCGGTGGGGACACGCCTCGGCGGCGATGCGGGTTTCGGAGATATGCCCTCTGGTCGAGGTTGGAGTTCGCTCCGTCAGCGCCGAAGAGCACCAATTCGCCAGGTCCGTCGGGATTCCGGTCTTCTACTGGCCTTGGCGCGGCAGCGCCGAAGAGCTTGTGACCGAAGTCTGCGGGCATCTTTCATCCAATGTGTATGTGTCCATAGACCTGGATGTCATGGATCCGTCTATAATGTCGGCAGTCGGGACTCCGGAGCCGGGCGGCATGACCTGGTGGGATGTTACGTCCATGCTCAAGCGGGTCGCCGCCAATTCAAACGTGGTTGGATTCGACATCGTTGAATTGAGTCCCGAGGAGGGACCGGTTGCCTGCTCCTCGACGGCAGCCAGGCTTGCGTACAAGATGATGGGATACACGATAACCGGCTGAGAGTGAGCGCATGGTACAATTATCCATGCTGGACGGAATCAAACGAAAATCCCCTCCAAAAAGTCCCTTCCCCCGTCAAGGGGAAGGATAGGATGGGAGTGATTAGGCTGAATGCCTAGTCACTGAAATTAAGTGAGTCGGATGGCATTGAACAACAAGCTGATATACATGGACAACGCGGCGACCACTCCGGTCAGGCCGGAAGTCGTGCGCGCGATGATGCCGTTTTTCAGCGATTATTTCGGCAACGCCTCCAGCATATACGAACTTGCCCAGCAGAGCAGAGGCTCCGTGGACGATGCCAGGCGCGCGGTGGCGCGGTCTCTCGGCTGTCGGGCGAGCGAGATAGTGTTCACGTCGGGCGGAACAGAGTCGGACAACGCCGCTCTCAAGGGGGTGGCCTTCGCGCTCAGGAACGTCGGCAACCACATCATCACGACCGCCATCGAGCATCACGCGGTGCTGCACGCCTGTCACCAGCTTGAGCAGTTCGGGTTCGAGATCACGTACCTGCCGGTGGACGAATACGGACTGGTCGAACCGGACGACGTGGCGACGGCAGTGACCGGCCGCACTATCCTCGTTAGCGTGATGATGGCCAACAATGAAATCGGGACTATCCAGCCGATCTCCGAGATTGCCTCGACCGTCGCGCGGGCGGCGGAGCGCTTTGGCCGCAAGATATATATGCACACCGACGCGGTCCAGGCGGTGGGAGCCATCGAAGTGAACACGCGCAGGCTGGGCGTGGACCTTCTCAGCCTTTCCGCGCATAAACTTGGCGGTCCCAAGGGCGTCGGCGCGCTCTATATCAGGCGCGGGACTCCGTTCGAGCCTCTGATAATGGGGGGAGGACAGGAGAGGGACAGGCGTTCAGGCACCGAGAACGTTCCCGGGATTGTGGGACTGGCTGAAGCGATGCGCCTCGCCGACGCGGAGCGCGAACAGGCCTCCTCGCATATTATGAAACTCAGAGACCGCCTTATTCACGGTATCCAGGAGCGAATGGAAGGCGTTCGCCTCAACGGACACCCCGCGAAGAGGCTGCCCAATAATGTGAACGTGTCATTCGAAAATGTGGAGGGTGAGCCCATTCTGCTGGGACTCGATTTCGCGGGCATCTGCGCTTCGAGCGGATCCGCCTGCTCATCGGCTTCGCTGGAACCCTCTCACGTACTCACGGCGATAGGACTGCCCGCGGATCTGGCGCAGGGCAGCCTTCGTATTACTGTTGGAAAAGACAACACCGACGAAGAAGTTGATTACCTCCTGGAGACGCTGGCCGACCTCGTAAACAGATTGCGAGCGATGCCATCGTTATCGGGGGTCTAGTGTGATTGGGAACATACGACGAAAATATATGCAACACTACACTGACACCGCAAACTCAACCCGAAAGCCGGTTATCCGAATATCGCAGTCCTTTGCTGGGCTGCTGAAGTATAGATGCGCAGCCATGATCATGTTAGGGGTCATGGCGCTGGCGCTGGTTGGATGTTCGAGCGACCCCGACGTAGTTGGAGTCCGGGGCCGGAGCATCGAGATACACGCCAAGAGGCCGGTGGTAGGCGAGAAGATCACTTACCAAGCTCCCGGCGGCGAGCAATTCTATGTATTCAGGCCCAGAGCGTCCAATCGCCAGATGGCGGCGGTGTGCGTCACTGTCGTCAATCGCACCAGCACCGTCATGCCGCTCGAAGTAAATCCCGACGCGGCCAGGCTCGGAAACCGGAGGGGAGAGAGAATTCAGGCGTTCGATCCTTTTGAAAGCTCATCCATAGTGGATTCGGCGGATGATGATTCAATTCTGATGGACCCGGGAGACGAAGAAGACCTGAGCAGATGCAAGCAGTTGCTTTGGGGCCAGGTCCAGCTCGACCGCAACTTCCAGGTTTCGGGCTGGATGCTGTTCGACGTGCCGAAGGGGCTGACGCTTGGGACGCTGTGGTGGGACGAAGTGGATGAGGTCGTTCTGGACTACGTGGAGTATCGCAGGCGCTGAATCACGTTCCGCGAACCTGACATTATGCTGTCGCATCTAATATAATGAACTAGAGAAACCCCAACCCATATTCAGATTGGAGCTAAGCATGGCCAATACGTTTGTAGTTACTGATTCGACATTCCTGGACGAGGTGGTCAATTCCGATACTCCCGTAGTCGTTGACTTCTGGGCGGAGTGGTGCGGCCCCTGCAAGATGATCGCGCCTATTGTCGAGGAGCTTGCCGGCGAGTACGAGGGCAAGGTCAAGTTCGCCAAGATGGACGTTGACTCCAATCCGCAGACTCCCATGCAGTTCGGCATTCGCGGCATTCCCACGCTGCTGATCTTCAACGGCGGCGAGACTCCTGTTGACCAGGTAGTTGGAGCGCTCCCCAAGTCCAGAATCAAGGAGAGGGTTGACCAGGTTATCGCTTAAAGTGGGTAGATAACTGAAATAGGTCATCCTTCAACCGTGCCCTCGCCTTTATGCAGAGGGCTCGTTCCTTTACACCGCCCGGGAGCGGATAGGGCCTGGTGGCTCTCGCGGTCTTCAAAACCGTCCGGCGGCAACCCAGCGGTTGGCGCGGTGGGTTCGACTCCCTCTCGCTCCCGCCAGCGAACACAAACAAGAAGATGGGGCGAATTTCGCCCCATCTTCTCTTTCTCTAAGTCTGTCCGCCTGATAGCCGTTACCTTCAGGTTCCGGTGACAGCTACCTCTGGGCGAGCAGAATGCTGAGCACGTCCGGGGCTGCCTTGGCGGCCAGCCCGCGCAGTTGCTCCATCGTCAGGCTGCCAAGCGGGTGGGGGACTACCACGTATGGATAGTCTGGAACTCCACCTAGGTTCGCCATCGCGTCCGCGCTGGTAACGAACGGCTCAGTGCAAATTACCGCCGTGGGAACGCCGCGCCGCTCGAGGGTCAATCCGTCGTGCACACTGCACGATGAGCAGGATCCTCAATCGCCCGACGACGTGATTACCACGTCGCACTTAGCCACCATCCCGTCAATGATGTCCTCCGGACAGGGGCGGGAGGCGTTCATCTTGTTGCGCTCCACCACTCCGCCGAACTCATACCTGTCGGCCAGAACGTCGTGGAGAGCGGTCAGCATCTCCACCGAGTTCATCTTGCCGTTCGCCAACAGCCCTATGGTAACGCCGTCCAGCGTCTTTGGCCTGTCGGCCACGACGCCCTCCGCCGGAAGGGGGGCGACCGTCGGATCCAATACCGCTATTCCTGTCGAACCATTCATACTTCACCTCTCTTCTGTTGATACTGTAAAAAATAAGTCGGGCAAATGCCATCTTGTCCAGCTTGCAATCATCCTGGCTAGATAAGGGTGAAGGCTCAGCCTTCCTATTCTATCAGCTTTGTTACGGAACGCGAGCCGGTTCCGCCGCTCCAGAGCGGTATCACGCAAGAGAACGCCCCCGCGTGTCCGCCCGCGACCAGTACCGTCAATGCATCGGGCGAGGTTACGGAGTGCAGGTAGTCGCCATCGGCGCCCGCCGAGTCGCGTATGAATCGCCCCGCCGAACGCCACTCCGATATGGTCCTCCGCGCCGCGCCGTAGAGAAACTCCTTCACCTGCTCTTTCGACCAGCCGGCGCGCTTCAGATGGCCGATGTGTTCGGGGCATAGAACTACCACCACTTCACCCTGGTTCCAGCCAACTCCTCCCGCGAACATCGCGTCCCGGAAAGAAATCAATATCTCCTCCGGCCTCTGGAATGCGTGGTTGTCAACCTGGATCCCGGATAGCCCAGCGAATATCGAGACCGTGCTGTCGGTGGACGAAAAGCCCCGATCCGTCTGAAGCGGCTCCCATGGTGACACGTCCTCGTCTTCCGCGATGCACCATGTGTACTTGCCGGGGTGTCCCTGCGTCGCCTTGTCAATCTCGCCCGAAACCGAACCCGTCGCGTTTATGATGACCAGGCGGATCGCCCTGCCTATCGTGGCGTTGGCGCGATGTCCTGGGCCAAAGACGCTGATCGAACTGTTCAGTCCAATCTCCCGCGCTATCGGGCCATTCACCACGGCGAGGACGGCGGACCCCTGAGTGCTTGCAGTGACCGCGTGCAGATTGAATTCCGGCTCGCACATCGCCTCTACGGCCGCCAGAACGATCTTGAAGTAATCCGGCCTGCACCCCGCCATGACCGAATTGACGGCGACCTTTTCCGCCGTGATGACCCTGCCCTTGGTCGGCTCGGTTCCCAGGATGTCGGACGGACTTCTGCCCGCCGCGTCCAGAAATTCGGCTACGAGATCGGGTGTCGGGGGGATGATCGGCAGTCCGTCGGTCCACCCCCGCGCCATATAGTCTTCGACAACCGCATTCCAGTCGTCGAATTCAATGTGATCAGAACTGAGTTGCGCGCTTGCCATGATCGCCTTTCCAATGCGTAATTTCCCTCTACCTCTCAATGAGAGAGGGCCAGAGTCTGCCCCGTACCGCGATACGGAGGGTGAGGGTGATTTGGAAGTGGCACGATTATATGAACAGCGTCAATTTTGGTCAACCGTATTTGTAATCGAAAACGAACATTCGTATGTTGTGGTAGAATTGCGCCCTAAACGGGCAGTGATTCATATTGAGGTCATGCGAGGAGGCTCCGAATGGTCGAAATCGAAACGCCCATGCCCGCTCCCTTTCCGAATCCGGCAAGTGGGCCCAGTCCCAAGTTCGCGCATCCCAGCGAGGAAGAATTCGCCAGGATACTCGATTTCTATGGACTTCGCTGGGACTACGAACCACTATCCTTCCCCTTGGAATGGAAAGAGGACGGCCCCGCCGAGATGATGACCCCCGACTTCTACCTGCCGGACCTCGACCTCTATCTCGAATTGACGACCATGAAACAGTCGCTGGTCACCCAGAAGAACCGCAAGATCCGCAAGATGCGCGCGACCTACCCCGAAATAAACGTCAAGCTGCTCTACCGCAAGGACTTTCATCGCCTACTCGCCAAGTTCGGTTTCGGACCGCTCTCCGGACCCGACGTGCCACGCATATCCAGAGTGCTCTTCTCCGAGCGACAGATAGGGCAGAAGGTTGAGGAACTCGGCAAGGCCCTCTCAGCCGACTATGCAGACAGAAGGCCCGTACTCGTTGGCGTCCAGCGCGGCATGGTCTGCTTCATGGCCGACATTATGCGCCATATATCACTGCCAATACGGATGGACTTCATGTCCATATCCCACTACGCGGGCGAGAACGGCCCCGACATCCGCATAACCAAGTCTCTGGATATTGACATAGAGGATGCGGACATCATCCTGGTAGAGGACATCGTTGACACCGGAATGACGCTCAACTGGCTGACTGGCTACCTGCACTCTCTTTCCCCATCCAGCGTAGAAGTGTGCGCTCTGCTGGACAAGCGAGTGCGACGAATAGCTGACGTGGAAATAAAGTACGTAGGATTCGAGGCGCCGGACGAGTTCCTGGTCGGCTACGGCCTCGACTACATGGAGACTTACAGAAACCTGCCCTTCATAGCGACGCTCAGGCCGGAGGAAAAGTCTTGAAAAAGAGTACGCCCCAACAGGCTTCGCCTATCTGTCCTCAACCCCCTGGAACCTGGCGGGTGGGCCGCCTGATCCCCGATGGTCTCCTCCATTCGGCTCGGTCCATTGGGACGTGCATCTATACTATACGCTAATCTGGTATCTGTCAACACTTTTTCAACCGAATTTTAAGAAATTGTTAAAATCAGGGAAAACGCGCCCCGCGCTACACCGTAACGACGATCAGACTCAGCATTGCCATCTACAAGGAGACATGAATGACGACATCAGCCCCAACCGTTACCACCATCAACAAGACCGAGGCCCGATCCACCGGCGGAATGGTCGCCACGAAGGACATCCACGCCACGAAAGCCGGTGTGCAGATGCTCGAAATGGGCGGCAACGCCGTTGACGCAGCGGTCGCGGCTTGCTTCGCCATCGGCGTCGTCGAGCCCTGGTCCTGCGGCATCGGCGGCGGCGGGTACATGGTCTATCAGCTAGGAGACAGGGGCGGCGTCATAGGCTTCCCCATGAAGGGCCCGCTGGACGCCACCCCCGACATGTACGAGTTCACTGGCGAGACTGCCGTCGGCAACTTTGGCTGGCCCGGCGTCGTCAACAACGAGAACCTTGAGGGATTCAGGTCAATCGCGGCGCCGGGAGCGGTCGCCGGTCTGTGCGAGGCCAACCAACGGCTGGGCAAGCTCCCTCTGTCGGAGGTCATAGCTCCCGCCGTCTCGCTCGCCAGGGACGGCTACTCACCCGGCTGGTACAGCCTCTACTCGCTCGGCATGATGTCCGACAAGCTGTTCAAGTACGACGAACTGCGAAGCGTGTTCATGCCGGGCGGCAATCTGCCCACTGGCGACCTGACATCCCAGGCCAACCTGAAGCAGCCCGACCTCGCGGATGTCTTGGAAGCCATCGGCAAGAAAGGCGCGTCCGCCTTCTACGCCGGCGACATAGCCGAGGCTATCACGTCCGACATCCGCTCCAACGGCGGAATTCTCTCCATGCAAGACCTCGCCGAGTACAAGCCGTTCGTCTGGGACGGCGGCCTCGAGTTTGGCTACTCAGGCCATACAGTCCGCGTACCTCCGTTCCAGTGCGCCGGAACCACCTCCGCCATGACCCTCAAGCTGCTGGACGGCTTCGACATCGAAACGATGGGCCATAACTCCCCCGATGCCCTCCACGCCTATATCTACGCCGCCCGGCTTGCCTACGTGGACAGGTTCCGATACATGGCCGACCCCGCATTCGTGGACGTGCCCTGGGCGGGACTTGTGTCCGACGGCTACACCAAGAATCGTCGCGCGCTCATATCCTCGGACAAGCTCGGCAAGGTAGAGTCCGGCGACCCTTGGGCCTTTGAGGAAGGGTCGCCCTCACGCGTGTTCGAGGCCAGCGCACCCGCTCTCGACTCCGGCACCACCCACCTTTGCGCCATGGACGCCGACGGAGGCGCGGTCTCCCTCACGAACACCCTCATGGCCGGCTTCGGCTCAGGCATCATCCCCAAAGGCACCGGCGTCGTAATGAACAACGGCATGATGTGGTTCGACCCGGTCCCGGGCCGCGTCAACTCCATAATGCCCGGCAAGTACCCGCTCAACAACATGACTCCCGCGCTCGTCATGGACTCTGACGGCGTGAAGCTCGCGGTTGGCGCGTCCGGCGGGCGCAGGATAACCAACTGCGTCACCCAGCTCATAACCAAGGTCGTCAACTACGGCATGGGCCCGCAGGAAGCTATTGACTCCCCTCGATTGGACTGCTCGCTGCCCGTAACCAGCGTTGACCCCCGCCTGCCCTCCGAGACCGTCGCCGAACTCGAATCCAGGGGCCACCGCATCTACACAATAGACGGCAACCACGTTCAGGGCGGATTCGCCAGTTTCGCCAGCCCCGTTGCCATAGTCCGCGACCCTGGCTCCAGCTTCCGCGCCGGCGTGGACACCTTCCACTCCGCCTACGCCGCCGGCCTATAGAAGACCTAACCAAGAAGCGAGGGGAGATTGCGTCTCCCCTCCGCTTCGGCTAGATTTATTGGAAGCGGCAGGAGATGTAATTATGCAAAAGGCTAAGAAGACCAATACCAACCTTGAACGCTTCCACGCCGACGCCCTCTGGTTCGGCGCTCACTACAAGGAACTGAGGTCTCTATATCCGGACCAGTGGGTGTGCGTTTACAACAAGGAAGTGGCCGGCGCTCATGAGGACGCGGAGTTGCTGATAGAACAAATGCAGTCGAAGGGCGTTCCCGTAGGTCACGCATACTTCCGGTTCATGCCCTCGAAGGATGAGGTCTGGGCATATACGACTGTCGGATGATTCTCGGATACTTTCAAGATGAAGACTCGATCCTGCGTCCCTTTGTTGATCTGACCCTGGAATTTCCAATCGCCAACAACCAGGCGCTGGAAATTCCCTTTCTGGTTGACACTGGAGCGGACCGCACATTGCTTTCTCCAGTTGACGGCGTGCGCTTGCGTAGTGAGTTGGGCGTTGACATTCTCGGCTTGCCATTCGGTTCGCCGATTGTCGGGGTAGGCGGCCAGACTGAAACCAGAATGATAGATGCAACTCTGGACATAGGCGAACAATCCATCTCCACAACCCTGTCCCTGGTCGAGCCGCCGCCGGGCCAATTTCCCACCATGCCGTCCCTGCTTGGACGCGATATACTCTACCAACTCGCCCTCTTCATGGAGTATCGAACAGACAGGCTTCTGCTACTGGACGAATCGGAAACCGAACACATCAGCTTCGGCGCGAGGGAATAGCCATGACCACTACTCAAACCAAGCTAATCACCGCAGATGAACTTCTCACGCTTTACAGCAAAGGAGTCCGCGGCGAACTCATCAGAGGGGAGCTTTGCGAAACCATGCCCAGCGGAGGAAGACACGGCGAAATTGTAATGAGAGCGGGCTTCTTTCTGAACGGTTTCATAATGCCGCGCCATCTGGGAAGACTTGCCGGCTCCGACTCCGGCGTCCTGCTCGAACGAGACCCCGACACCGTGCGCGAACCCGACATAGCCTACATCTCCGCCGGGCGACTCCCCTTGGACGTCGAGGTGACCGGCTACTACGAAGTCGTCCCTGACCTGATTGTAGAAGTCGTATCTCCGGGCGACAGCGCCCGCGAGGTCATGGACAAAGCGCTCATGTGGCTGAGTTTCGGCGCGCGTATGGTATGGGCCGTTAACCCCCAATCCCGCTCCGTGGATATTTACAGGCCGGGCGAGCGAACGGCTACCCTCTCTGAGGGCGACGCGCTGGACGGGCTGGATATTCTACCCGGGTTCGCGTGTCCAGTCGGAGATATATTTGGGTTATAGAGAGGAGTGAAACATGCCTGCATGGGGTCTGGTAGTGAATGGCCGGAATGAAGTTCTCCTGATCCAACGCGGTTACGGGAAGGATAAGGGAAAGTGGAGTCTGCCCGGTGGAATGAGAGATAAAGGTGAGAGCTACAAGCAAACTGCGGTCAGGGAGACACGGGAAGAGACGGGAATCAAGATGTCCGCCGATGTCCTGTATCGCAGGGGTAGCAAGGGGAATTATGAAGTCTGGAAAGGTAGGCGTATTGGCGGACGCTTGAAGTTCCAGAAGAAAGAATGCTTGGACGCAAAGTGGTTTCAGACGGATATGCTGCCGGCTGACGCGAATCTAGCTTTTGGGACAGACAAGATAGTAATCGGGAAGTGGGCGAAGGAAAACCCCGAAAGCCGCCGCGTCCACTATCCCCATCGCGTAAAGTTAGGTAGAGTCGGCTTCGGACTGTTGGTGAACGACAACAACGAAATTCTACTGATTCGAGAGAGCGGCGGCAGAAGAAAAGGCAAGTGGAGCTTGCCGGGCGGAAGGCCCAGACGCAACGAAGGCCGGAAAGACGCCGCCGCGCGGGAAATCCGCAACGCAACCGGAATCAAGTTCAGCGACGACCGCCTGTACTACGAGAACAGACACCGCGCGAAAGTCTGGATAGGAAAGCCCAAGACTAGTTGGCTATCGAATCTTTCGACTAACCTGAAGGCCAACACTTCATGGTTCCCGATTGATGAACTGCCCGACGATGACAGCTTGGCCTTCGCGGTGGATGTAAGGACCGTCGAGAAATGGGCCAGAGAAAACCCCGGAAGCCGCCGCGTCCGCTTTTGAGCATAGGTATCCGGCGGCGTAACCCCGTGGAAGATAGAATATTCGGAGACAACTTTGTCTTCGATACCAAGTTTTCCCCAGACCAAGATTGTATAAACTCCATCGCCGTGTTCGGATATCAGGTCGCTCAGACCGGCGGTCACCGAGAAGGCTCCCTCTCTGACCGACCATTTCCGCGCTGTGATCCATGGTACTATCGTGGGACGCTCAATGAGCTTTTGGCTCAGGTCGTAGGCTGCCTTCCAGAACCTGTGAGACTCATCGTGTGAGCGTGGGCCGCGCGCGTCTGCGGGAACATCGTATGGATCCGGACAGGGGTTGTGTGTTGTAACATAACTGTCTGTCGTCCAGTACGCTCCACCTGTCAACGGTTCTCTTAGCGCGGCTATCTGAAGCCCGCTACCGTAGCAGTACGTCCTTGTAACCTGCCCTCTGGTGAGTGCGTGAGGCGGCGGATCGTAGTAAATCTGTATGCCGAGGTCTCGGTCGCTGTCGAATCGCGCCCCGTTCTTGGTTCTGCCTGATAAGCTCAGAATGTCATCCTCAATGGAAGGCAATTCATCATACTCGACATAATCGCCCTCGAAGTGCTGGTAGGCCAGGAAGTTGTAGCGGTCCCACGCCAGTCCGATATTGACCTTCTTGTGCCACCTGTCCAGAATGTTGCGCCGGTGTCCGGGGCTGTCCATCCAGCCTTCCATAGCTTCGCTAATCTCGGTGTTGATACTCCGGATAGCGTGATAGCCGTCGGACGCCTTTATGCAGTAGTCGCTTCCGGATCCATTCTCCCCGTTAGACTGGTATCCACCCGCGAGACTGTAACGCATATACGGCTTCAGACCGTCAATACCCCAATGGGACGCGAAACAGTTCTCAAGCGCGGCTTCCGCGTGCAGTTGCGCGGCTATATTGTCTCCGAGGACAACGGGATCCAGCCCTGCCTTAGCCCGTTCGGTGTTGATCAGTTCCAACATATACCGCTTCTCTTCCAGATGGCGCAGGTCTGGGGATACGGCAGTTTCAGGAGTCGGTATCGGCGTAGGCGCATTTGTCGGTACAGCCGTGTTGGTCGGCAACGGCGTTATGGTTGGCATGGGCGTATTAGTCGGCATTGGAGTCGGGATCATTGTGGGAATAGCCGTGGCTGTTGGCTGAGGTGTGGAAGTCGAGACGCTAACGTCCCCCGCCTCGACATTCACGTTGACCGTCGTATGCGAATCTCCAATCGAAAATCTTATCACGTGAGGTCCAGGATCGAGCGAACGAGCGAACGCAAACGACGCGATTTCCCCAGCGGGCATATTCACGATGATATTCACCACTTCTGCCGCGCCGCCGTCAACCGACATTTGAACCTGAGCTACCTCTTCTCTCGCCACACCCGATTCATTTCTCACCTCCAATAAGAAATCCACCTGTCCATCAGCGACAGTTTCCACACTCACGACATTTATCGAGTACGAATTCGGGGTAGGTGAGGGAACGGGAACGCGCGTAACCGTAGCTGTTGGCGGTTGCTCAGGCTCCGGGGTCTCGGTTGGTGACGGCGTCGCGGTCGTAGTGGGTGTCGCCTGAACGGGCGCTACTTGCGTAGGTGTTGCTGTTGGCTCTGGAAGCGCGACCATGGGTGGCGCGGGCGGCGTCGGCGTTGGGAAGGGCGAATTGGGAGATGTGTCCAATACTTCCTCGACTAACTCTGCGAGTTGCGAGCGGAAATCCGGGTTTTGGTATGCGTATAGTCCGACCGCGCCGATGACAACTCCTATGAATAGCAGAAAGATCGTCTTCATGGATTAGGCCCGACTCCCCGAATTCCGTATTGCCTATGACCGCTGCCGCAAGTCTATCACCCCGCCACCTCCCACCACACCACCCCCTGCCTCACAGCCCGCGCTCCCTTGATCCTGTACCCGCCGTCCACAGACTCCAGATACCCCTCGATACACTCCTCCAAACGCCCCAGCCGCTCCGTATCCGACCCGATGAACAGCCGACCACTGACCTCCTCCACCGCCGCTTCCACGCTCTCGAATGTCTGCGGTCCCGTCGGCGGCATCATTCGGACGCTGGGATATATCCCCATCTCCCACAGCACGTTCATCAACTCCGGCAGCGCGGGCAGGTTGATTCGCTTCTCCCCGTACACCGGCTCCCACAGCGGCGCGACCCCTGCCTGTGGTGAATCCACAAACGACACCATCACTACCCTCTCGTCGGCGTGGTCATGCAACTTCTGCAAGAAGGGCTGGATGTCCGCCACTCCATACACAACGTGCGAGCAAAGAACCATGTCCGCGCTGTCTATCTCCGCGGTTTGCCAGTCGGCGTTGACGCCTGCCACGCTGATTCCTTCGATGTCCGCGACCGCTTCGTCGAGTTGCTCGAGCATAGAAGGGGAGGGATCAACGACGGTAGCTTTCCTGCACTTTATAGCCAGCGGAATGGCGAATCGCCCCGCTCCGCCGCCCACGTCCAGAACCGTAGTGTCTTCGGACACCATCTCCAGCAGAACGTTCAGAATCGCGTCGTCCGTGCGGTAGGGGTCGGCGCGGAACATCGGCGCCAGGTTCCGCCAGAAATCTCCCTCTCTCAGCGACGCCTCCATCACACTCTCCGACTGTGAGTGATGCCTCTCCACTCGCGCGCGCCACGCCTCCACCGCCGACCCTGTGTACTCCGAACTCATCGCGACCTCCTTTATTCGCTTATACAAGCGCGTTCGAGCTATGTTACAATACCTCTATAACAGAACAAAAGTACCTCGTTTGTATAAAGTGAAATTTATCAATGGCGACTCATCCGCCTAGAAAATTTTCGGTCCGTAGCTAATTCTAGGCGATTTGAAGTAAATTCGTAGCTGATCCGCTCCGGTGCGCTCACCTGAACTCCACCTGAACCCCACCTGAACACTCACCTGGAGGACATAAATCGAGATATATGAACCGGCGCTTTTCGCGCCCGAAGATTGACGCCTGATATAGGAAAGATCTGTAAGTCCGCTGGCGTCACTTGAAGTCGCCGACTAACGACTAATGACTAACACCTAAAGACCCGGCGCGAATCCGCGCCGCACGCTTGCGCCAGCCGCCGATAAGTAGTAAATTCTCTGTATATAGATTAGCCGCTCAAAATCTCGTAATAGGGGGCGTTCCAATGGCGTCGCAAAACGGAAATCACAACAAGGCGCTGGTCGTAGTCCAGCTGTCCGGCGGGAACGACACGCTGAACACCGTAGTGCCGTTCAACAACGGTCTTTACCACGACTTCCGCCAGAAGGTCAGACTCGATACGACTAAGGTCCACCCGATAAGCGACGAACTCGCCTTCAATCCCAGCATGGGCCCGGTCAAGCGCCTCTGGGACGAGGGCAACGTCGCCGTCATAAACGGCATCGGATACCCCAATCCCAACCGTTCGCACTTCCGCTCCATGGACATCTGGCACACTGCGATGCCCGACGACATCGGACGCGACGGCTGGCTCGGTCTCGCCACCCGCGAGCTCGACCCGACCGGTGACAACGTGCTGACCGCCGTGAACTTCGGACGCGGCCTGCCCCGGGCGCTCTCCGTGCGCGGCGTTCCGGTCGCCTCTGTAGGCAATCTTGAGACCTACGGCCTCTTCCCCGACGTTCAGGACGAAGTCATGCGAAAGTACGCCCTCGAGGCCTTCTCGCAGATGTACGGCGGCCAGGGCAAGGATACCGTTATGGAGTTCCTCGGACAGACGGGCAGGGACGCGCTCAAGGGCGCGGACATTCTTCGCACCGCTCCGGCCCAGTACGAGTCCACTATCGAATACGCGGCGAACCCAATCGCGCAGAGCCTCAAGAGCGTCGCGCAGGTACTCTTCGCCGACCTGGGCACCCGCATCTTCTACACCCAGCATGGCAGCTTCGATACCCACTCCGGTGAGATCGTCAGTCACGCCAAGCTCTGGGACGAAGTGGCCGGCGGCATAGGCGACTTCTACGACGACCTGAGAGAGCATGGACGCGAAAACGATGTCGCCATACTCGTGTTCTCAGAGTTCGGACGCCGGATCAAGGATAACGGCTCCGGCACCGACCACGGTTCGGGCGGAACGGCATTCGTGATCGGCGGAGAAGTGAACGGCGGTCTCTATGGCGACTACCCGTCCATCGAGTCTCACTTGCAGCTCGAAGGCGACCTTCACTTCAACAACGACTTCAGAATGACCTACGCCACCCTGCTGGACCGCTGGTTCAAGATAGACTCCGAGCCGATAGTCAACGGCCAGTTTGAGCATTTCGACTTCCTGCCCGCCTAGACGGACAAAAATCCCCTCCCCCTTGATGGGGGAAGGTTAGGATGGGGGTGATTCCCCTCTCTCTCGACAGACTGTGGAATACAGAAAATAATCCCCTCTCCCTTGATGGGAGAAGGCTAGAGCCTGCCCCGTACAGCGATACGGGGGTGAGGGTGAAATCCCAACGCCGATGCAAGATATAAAAGGAGAATGAAGATGACCACTGCCACCGCAGACATCTCTCTGATGGCCCATCTGATGAGACGCGCGGGATTCGGGGCCACCCGCGACGAACTCGACGAACTCGACGCCCGCGGCTATGAGAACGTCGTAGAGGATATGCTCAACCCAAGCGGCGACAGGGGCGTTCTACCTGACGATCTGATTCGCCGTTACCACGTTGATCATTCCGAGCTCAGGCAGCTTGACGGCGCGGGCGCCTACTGGCTCTACCGCATGATCACTACCAACTCTCCGCTCGAAGAGAAGATCGCGCTCTTCTGGCACAGCCTGTTCGCCACCGGCTACTCCAAGCTCAACCAGGCGCGCTCGCTGCTCAACCAGATTGATATGTTCAGGCGGTCGGGCTTCGGCAGCTTCAAGGATATCCTTGTGGAACTGTCCAAAGACCCGGCCATGATCATCTGGCTGGACAACAACGACAATCACGACGGCGCGATCAACGAGAACTACGGGCGCGAACTGCTCGAACTGTTCTCCATGGGAATCGGCAACTACACCGAGGACGACATCAAGGAGGCGTCGCGCGCCTTCACCGGCTGGACTCTCAGGAATGCCGAGTACATGTCCATGCGCGCCATGAAAGACTCCATCTGGCCGTACAGCCGTATCGCCTGGCACTTCGAGTTCCGCGACCACGACCACGACGACCAGGAGAAGGCATTCCTGGGTGAGCGCGGCAACTTCGACGGCGACGAGATCGTTGACATCATATGCCGCCAGGACGCCACCGCCCGCTTCGTCTGCACCAGGCTCTTCCAGTTCTTCGCCGCTGACGCCGTTGACGAGGACGGCGAGGCCGCAATCGAGCAGATGATGGCCTCCTACTTCGAGTCCGACTACGAAATCCGTTCGGTCCTCCGCACCCTGTTCAACTCCGACTACTTTACTTCCGACAAGGCGCGATACGCCCGTGTCAAGGCGCCGGTCGAAACCGTCGTCGGAGCCGTCAGGTTGGCCGGTTCCTACAGGGAGCCCACGCTCGGCGTGAATATGCTCGCGAACCAGGCATTCTTCATGGGACAGGGACTTCTCCAGCCCCCGACCGTCGAGGGATGGCACGAGGGCGTCGAGTGGATAGACTCCGGCTCCCTCGTCGAGCGCGTCAACTTCGCTGCCAGCGAACTCGGCAACCCCGACAACCCAGGCGTTCGCGCCCTGTCTGAGCGGCTGGCGCGCGACGGCGGACACACACAGTCCCCCGAACAGCTTGTGGACGGCTGTCTGGACCTGATGGGCCCCATCCAGGTCGAGGACAACACCCGTAGCGCGATAGTCGCCTTCGCCTCGCAGTTCGGCGATGTGAACCTGGAAGAAGACGACGCTACCCGGAAGGTCGCCAACGTCATGCGCCTCATAGCGTCCTCCAAAGAGTACCAACTAGCGTAACCGGAGAATCTCAGCACAACAGAATCTGGCATGAAAATGAGCCGGCGTCCCTGGATGTCGGCTCATTGACTAAGACTAACAGACTAGCTCGAAATCCGCCGAACCGGAGAACATAGTCTCCCTCTCCCTTGAGGGAGAGGGCTGGGGTGAGGGTGAAATCGCACCCGACCTGTTTTGCGATAACTGCTAAGACAACACAAACCAAAATCGAAACGGGGTGAACAAGGTGACTGCGCAGGCTGCCGCTTCCATCGAATACGTAAAGACCATCGGCATAGTGAACAACGGCGACAACGGCCGCGGATTCGCCAACCCTTACGACATCGCGTTTCGCCCCGACGGTCGCATCTACGTCCTCAACCGCTGCGACCCGGCGCGCGCCAAGGCCATTCGCATCGGCGTCTGCAACCTTGATGAAGACTACCTCTTCGAGTTCGGAAACGGCTACGGAGACGGGGACGGACAGTTCATCTGGCCCGTCGGCATAGCCTTCGACAGCGCCGACCGCCTCCACGTCACCGACGAATACAACCAGCGCGTAAGTGTGTTCGACTCCTCGGGCGACTTCATCACCCACTGGGGCGAACAGGGCAGTGCGCCCGGCCAGTTCAACGGTCCCTGCGGAATCGCCATTGATCCGCAGGACAACATATACATCTCCGACCAGCACAACAACCGCGTCCAGAAGTTCAGCGCCGACGGCGAGTACATATCCGGCTGGGGCGAACCCGGCTCCGCCGACGGCCAGTTCGACCTGCCCTGGGGCATCGGACTCGGCGCCGACGGTGCGGTGTACGTCTGCGACTGGCGCAACGACCGCGTGCAGAAGTTCTCCCCTGACGGCGAGCACCTGCTGAGCGTCGGCTCCTCTGGCGACGGCGACGGCCAGCTCAACCGTCCCTCCGGCGTCGCCGTGGACTCCGACGGCCTGATATACGTCGCCGACTGGGGCAACGAGCGCGTCCAGGCATTCAACCCCGACGGCTCTCACGCCGCCACCCTGCGCGGTCAGGCCACGCTGTCATCGTGGGCGATGGACTACTTCTCCGCCAACCCCGACGAATGGGAAGTCCGCCAGATCTCCGACCTAGAACCCGAACTCCCCGAGCACCTCCACACCCCCTACCACGTTTCATCCCAGATAGAACCCTACTTCTGGGGCCCCGTCTCCGTCCGCCTCGACGACCAGGAGCGCCTCTACGTAGTAGAAACCAACCGCCACCGCTTCCAGATATACCAGAAGGCGTGATGGCTTCTGACGGGGATGTTCAAGAGATGCCCACAAAACGACATTTCGTTGACTTGGATGAATTCGACGGTCTCATGTGGCGGGCTCTGGGTAGTACCTACTCTGTGAGGGACAAATTCGACAACGAGTCAGATTTCAAGTTTGAGCTATATCATAACTTGCATCAACTCAAACTGAACGGTCATCGTCTTGGTTTCAAGTTGCCGGGCTATTCAACCTGTCTGTTACACGCGGAAGCGAAAGCTGAGAACGGGAATCCGTCAAAAGCGGACCTTCTAGTATGCAATCCCACCAGGCGAAATCCGTTCAACTACTCTGTGGAGGTTGTGATTGAACTAAAGACCACTTTGAATTCTAGGGCTCTTCGCGCTGAACTGAAGAAATTCACAGGTACCGCGACCGCAATATCCGCAGGCTGTATCTCATACCAGCCAACAGAAATACTCTCAGCCCGACCCAGAAATCTAGGATCCTTGAGGAATATCCACAGGCCATCCGTAAGTTGGTCATCCTTGACAGATCCATGATTAGTACAAGAGTTGTCAAGAATAAAACCGTTGCCGGTTCCAAACGCTCTCTTGCTGATCAAGTCTCAAAGTGTATCAAAGCGACGTTGAACTTGTACGGCAAGAATCGGCGTCAGTATCATAGTTTCTTCTGGTGCAATTACGAACATGAACAGAGCAATGGCTGGACATTCCCTGTCGAAGGAGACTTCAACGCCCAACTCTATCACTGTCTGCGCTCAAAGCTATCTCGAAGCGTTGATATCCAAACTGAATATCGCCCGAAATCAGGTACGAACGGCATCGTTGACTTGTTCATTTCTACTTCCAGTGAAAGTGTGGGTATTGAGGTCAAGATGAATTGGGATCAATTCAGGACACAGCCCAATAAAGCCAAGCAAGAGGTGGATTCCATTCTGGATAAGTTCAGTGCGATGAACACGCATCAGGAGAATCACTCCAATATTCTCATAGTGATCCAAGGCGAGGATGGGTATAGGCAGTTTTCTGATAACAAGTCGAAAGCCCTGCAGAGCTTACGTGGAAATGGATTTTCCTTGCACTACTCTGATGAGAGGCGCAACAGACCCATAGGCCCGGTAATCATTTAGACAGTAGCTATAACGTGGTGGTCGGCTGAATCACAGAATACCAAGCGAGATGAAGAATTCATCCAAGCTCGGAGCAAGCGCATGGCTAAGCTAGTTGCCGAGGTTTGGCCGGGGCCTGATTCGGCGGAGTGGGATTAGAGGGCGTAGGCCTCCACAGAATAGAAGACTGGCATGAAAAGCAAGGTGACAGAACAGGGATTGCTCATTCCCAAGCATCTTCTTAAGGGATTCGATGAAGTTGACATCCGGAAACGAAACGGCGTCATAGTAGTATCTCCGGCCTCTTCCGCTTCTCAGATCAGCCCGGATGATCCTATCTTCAACTTGGGCAAGAATCCCATACAAGAGGATCTTGGCATGGAAGACGCTTCTGTCAATCTGGACGAGTATATCTATACGGGTATATGAAACCGCCGTCAGTCCTCGGGTGAACTCCCATTCCCCATGGAAGGCGGCGGCTCGTCGAAGGGTTCACCCCTGGCCTCGGCGTCCTTCATGTTCTTGTACCAGGTCATCCAAGCGGAATTGGCCTGTTTCCTGCCTTGTTCCATGCCCTGTTCTATCCCGCGTTCCTCCCCGCGCTTCTCGAATTTACGTATCAGGTATTGGGCGAGTACCACTATGAGTCCTCCTATGAATTCCTATGCCGGCGGTTGGATGAACTCCACGTAGTTGCCCTCCGGGTCCTGGATGTAGCAGATGCCTCGCCGTCCCTCCGGCGTGTCGTGGAAGATGGGGTCGGTGATGAAGCGGATGCCCTCTGCCTTCAGTTTCTCGGCCAGCGCCGCCAGGTCGGTTACGTTGAAGCAGATGTGCGCCGCGCCAAGCTGGTGCCTATGTAGATGTCCCTCCGGGCTGGGCGGCTCGATGAAATGCACCAACTCCAGCGCGTGCTCCCCCTCCGGCTTGCCCACGAACACCAGCGTCCTGTGCGCTCCCGGAATACCCGTGTGGTCACCCTCCGGCGGCGCGACGCTGTCAACCTCGCGCATCACCGACAGACCAAGCGAGTCGCGGTAGAACGCGACCATCTTCTCGATGTCCTTCACTACGAACCCCGAATGGTTGAATCCCGTTATCATCTCATTCCTCCTTTGTACTATCTTGCTGGCCTTGCGAGTCTGCATTGTGCGTTGCATCGGCTACTCTGCGAGTGTATCCTCTTATACTAGAAAATCCATTTTGAGTACAGGGAGTTGACTTGCTAGCCAGAATTCAAGAGTCGCGCGTTGGCACAGTCCTGAAGAAGCTGGACTCCTGGATCACCTGGGGCGTCGTCGGATTCGTCATCGGACTCGCGCTCGGTGTGAACGATCTGTCCGTATGGCTCGTCGCGATAGGGCTGGGTCTGTTCATCGCGTATCTCGTACTGCACGGCCCGGCTAAGCGCGAGACCGAGGGCAGCCTGTTTGCCGCTGGCGGCGTGTTTATGATGGCGTGGATGGCAGGATTCATCGCACGCGGACTCCTGTCACTGTAACCCCCGCGAATTGATGTCCCCGGAATCTCAAAGATATGCCTGAGTTCACCTTCCAGGAGCCCCAGAACCGCGTCCACTTGTTCGTGACGTGCATAGTTGACCAGTTCTTCCCCGAAGTGGGAGAAGCTGTCGTTAGAACGCTGCGCGCGCTCGGCGACGAAGTGCAATTCAACCCTGCCCAGACCTGCTGCGGACAGCCTGCGTTCAATTCAGGATACTGGAACGAGGCGAAGCCGCTCGCAAGGCGTCTTCTCAGCCAGTACGACGGTTCCGAGCCGGTCGTGCTGCCGTCCGGCTCCTGCGCGGCGATGATACGCAACTACTACCACGAACTATTCGCCGGCGATCCGGTGAACCTGAGAAGGGCCGAGAGGCTCTCCGAAAACGTGTATGAATTCACCGAGTACCTGGCCGGGAGAACAGATGCCGCGTGGCTGGACGAACTGTTTGGGAGCGGCAATCTCGATAGCAAGGTAGCCTTCCACGAAGCCTGCCACGCCAAGCGCGAGCTCGGCGTTGACGCTCAGCCGAAACGTATTCTCGACAAGCTCGCGGACAGGGTGGAATTGCCGCAGGCGGAGGTCTGTTGCGGTTTCGGCGGCACTTTCTCAGTCAAGTACTCCGACATTTCGGGCGCGATGCTCAGCGAGAAGCTGGACAACATCGAGGCGAGCGGCGCGGATGTCGTAACTGCCTGCGACTCCAGCTGCCTGATGCACATTCGAGGCGGACTCCAGCGTCGCGGCAGTGATATCGAAGCTGTCCATATAGCTGAACTTGTCGCCGCCGGGCTGGAGGGCAGGGAGTAAGTTGAAGCCTCGCACCAAGCAATTCAGGCAGAACTCGGCGGCCACGTTGTCCGATGAGAACGTGCAGCAGAACCTCGCGGGTCTGTACTCAGGCTTTCACAGCGCGCGGCTGACCGCATCCGCCGCCACGTCGGACTGGCAGGAACTCAGCGACACGGGCCGCCGCATCAAGGCGCACGTCATAGAGAACCTGGACTACTACCTCGAACTGCTGGCCCGAAATGTCGAACGCGCGGGCGGACACGTTTACTTCGCCCGGGATGCTAAGTCCGCCTCGGACTATGTTGCCGGAGTAGCCCGCAAGCACAACGTTGACATGGTCATCAAGAGCAAGTCCATGCTGTCCGAGGAGATGGGCCTGAACGAAAGGCTGGAGGAAGATGGAATCGAGCCGGTCGAGACTGATCTTGGCGAGTACATCGTGCAACTCGCGGGGGACACGCCGTTCCACATAATCGCGCCCGCGATACACAAGTCGCGGGAAGATGTGTCGCAACTGTTCACGGAAACGCTCGGATCGCCGTACTACGAGGACATAGAAGACCTTGGACGCGAAGCGCGCGTCCAGTTGCGGCAGAAGTTCATGTCGGCGGGGATGGGCATATCCGGGGCGAATTTCCTGGTAGCGGAAACCGGGACTGTTACGCTCGTCACCAATGAGGGCAACGGGCGCATGTGTACTTCGATGCCAAAGGTCCACGTCGCCATATCGGGCATGGAGAAGGTGATTCCTTCCATAGAAGACCTCAGCGTGTTCCTGCGCCTTCTGATACGCTCTGCCACCGGCCAGATGCTGTCCAGCTACGTAACCACTGTCACCGGCCCACGAAGCTCTGAAGAAGAGGACGGCCCCGAAGAGTTCCACCTCGTCATAGTGGACAACGGGCGGTCCCGATTACTCGCCGATAAGGACTTGCGCGAGGCATTGCTCTGCCTCCGATGCGGAGCCTGCCTGAATGCCTGCCCTGTGTACAGAAAGGTGGGAGGCCACGCTTACGGCTGGGTATATCCGGGTCCAATCGGAGCGGTGGTGTCGCCTATGCTGACCGGGCTGTCGGACGCCAAGGATTTGCCATACGCCTCCACGCTGTGCGGGGCGTGCAAAGAGGCGTGCCCTGTTCAGATAGACATTCCCAGGATGCTGCTCTACCTGCGCAAGGAGTTGACCCAGGGCGACAACTACCCTGACCAGCGAGCCGCGTCCGCCGCCGAGAGCGCGGCGATGAAGGGCTGGCGCGCCTCTGTCTCGTCGGACAAGGCTATCAGGGCGGCGAACCTGTTCGCCAGACTTGGGCAGTCGGTCCTATCCAAAGATGGGAAGATAGCCAACTTGCCCGGGCCGATGTCCGGCTGGACCGAGCATCGCGACTTCCCGCCCGCCGCCAGGCCTTTCAGGTCGCGGTGGCGTGAGATGAGCGACGAATGAGCGACCGAGACGACTTCCTGGCCAATATCCGTGGCGCGCTTGGGCGTTCGGCCCCGCTGGACGCGCCCGTATCCGAGATTCCGCACAGCGCGGGTCCTCCGGAAGAGCTCGACGAGCGGGTAGGGAGGGTGCGTGAGCTGATCGCCCGCGACGCCGACAATCTGATGTCCGTGCTCGCGCGCGTGGCCGTAACATCGGGCTGGAACGTGAAGCGAGTGGGCAGCGCCGAGGCCGCCGGAGACTACATCATGGATGTAGCGAGGGACGTAGAAGCGCGCTCGCTGGTGTACTCGCTTCACCAGGTGGTACGCGACGCGCTGCGCCCGGACGCTCTCTCGGAAGCTGGAATGGAATCCGTACCGATAGCGCTAGGCCACGAGTCTAAAGAGAGGGATGCCGCCGAACTCGCGGACCTCAAGCGAGTCATGGAACGCTCCGACATCGGCGTCACCGGCGTTGACTACGCTATCTCGGAGACCGGCACCTGCGTCATCATACCCCGCGCCGGGGTCAGCAGGCTGGTTTCGCTTTTGCCGCCCGTGCATATCGCGCTGGTGGAACGCGGGCAGGTGCTTCCCAGCCTGGATGAGTTGTTCACCCTGAGGCGCGATGATTTCGTCAACGGCAATCTGGGCAGCTACATGAACCTGATAACCGGCCCCAGCCGCTCAGCCGACATCGAGTACAAGCTGATTACGGGCGTCCACGGCCCGGGCGAGGTTCACATGGTGCTCATAGGCTAGGGCTAGCCTATCATCATATTACGTTAGTCCGTAGTGATGTCGTTCCCTATTTTATTGGGACAGGTTTGTGGGAGATGTTGATGGGAAATCCCGAACATGTGCATTGGCTGCTAGAAGGTGTGAACTCTTGGAATGCAAGGCGGAGACGAGAGCGGTTTACCCCTGACTTAGAGGGTGAAGACCTAACCGCAATGTTCAACTCGGAGCATGGTCCGGTAACGATACGTCCTCCAGTCCCTGCCTTGAAAGGCATCAATCTCTCTCAAGCCAAACTCAACGGGGCTATCCTCGAAAACCTTGACCTATCGGATTCTAGCTTCACTGGCGCTTATCTAAATGACGCAAGAATGATGGGTTCGCACTTTAAGCGCTCTAGCTTTTGGGGAAGTCATCTCAATCGCGCTCGTCTGAATAGATGCAATCTTGAATCCGCCCATTTCAAGAATACGTGGATGCGCTCCGCAGATCTGAGCGAGTCTGATCTAAGAGGGGCGACATTTGTTTTCTGTCACCTTGAGAGTGCGAATTTTTTCAACACCAACTTGGGTGGAGCAGACTTCCCGTTGTCCAGACCATGGGAGGCAGGATTATACAGCCATTACGCAGGACTACACCAACCTAACCACAGGAAAAGTAGCCATATCGAGGCATTCAGCAAGAAATACATCAACTCCATTGACGACTTCTTGAAGGAGTGCCGAGATTTTAGAAACGAACACGGCGACGAATTAGTCCTGTACTTCAGAGGCGAGAGCCGTGAAAACTGGGAACTGCGTCCGTCAGTTATGAGAAAACCCGAGGAACCAGATTATACGGACGTCCGACTCGTCGAAGGCGAGATGTTGAATGACCTCATAACCCGTGAGCCGGAATCTTTCAATGGGCTTGGATCGTCCCTATCTGAGTGGGTACTCGCCCGACATTATTTCTTACCAACTCGCTTTCTGGATATTACTCGGAATCCACTCGTCGCCCTATTCAACACTTGCAGCGAAATAGAAAATGATGGTGAAGATGGCCGACTCCACGTATTCGCTGTACCCAGAACTTTAATCAAGCCGTTCAATAGCGATACCATGAGTGTTATCGCGAACTTCGCGAAACTCGCACGATGGGAGAAGAACTTTCTCTTGGGCAAGGTTGAGGCCGACGCAAAGGGAGACGAATTCCATCGTCTGGCTTCTAGCAAGAGCGCAGAACTACTGTCTAGGGTTAAGATACGCTTGTATGACGGCATTCGACAAGAGAAACCATATTTTGCGGAGCGGATAGACATTCGGGACCTATTCCGAGTATTTGTAGTTGAGCCGCAGCGTATGTTTGAACGAATACGATCTCAGTCTGGCGCTTTCTTGATCTCGGCATTTCATGAACGCTTTGAAGAGGAGGAAGTTCTGAAATGGAATCCAGATATACCAGTGTATTCGCACTATGATAGAAAAGTGCGTAGTGAATGTAAGAAGTCTATGCGGGAGGATTTGAGACTGCTGAACATCACGCAGGAAGTCTTATTTCCGAGTGTAGATGAGTCAGCCAAGGCAGTCAAACGACGGTATCGCAGCCGCGATAAGACCTTCTATGATAGTATAACGCCTATCTTCTGAATTTACATCTCTCTCCTACCTAGAGCGAAGTGCCACATACGAGCGCGATCCTACTGGGGACTGCCACGCCGCCATGAAGCCGTTGGACATTCGGCGGGCGAGTACGTCCGAGGACAGGCGCATACAAACGGGATCGATATCTTCTGGGCCATGCTCAAACGCGGTTACATGGGAACTTACCACAAGATGAGTCCCAAGCATCTGCACAGGTACGTTACCGAATTCGAGGGCAGACACAATCTCCGCTCACTGGACACCATCGTTCAGATGAGACGACCGGCGCAGGGGATAGTCGGGAAGCGACTCACCTACGAGGAGCTAGTCAGATGACAACTCAGTCAACAACTCCCTCATCGCCAATCTCTATTCATTTGCATGTTCCGTATGGAAGCCCCAAGAAAGCATTAGCGTGCTCATTCTTGGTCGCAGACGCTCTGGTACAAAGCCTCTCTACCAATACGTCGGGATGTACTTCGGCCTGTTCGTAGCCGTAGTATCCGCAGAGGCGGTCAACCTGCCGCACTCCAATAAGAGCACCGTTGAACCAAGTATCGTGCTGATGATCGCCGTCTGGCCCGAAGGTTTTGCGGTGTTCATGTCCGCCTCCGTATGTTGAGAGCCTTGCGGCCCGAATAGATCCAATCGCCTTGTATATTACAGGGTAGTTCTCCGTGGCTGTGTGTATGGAGGCAAGGCGCGCTTGAAGTACACTCCGATTCGCCCCTTGAGGTTTTTGCATCAAGTCTTGTGCAACTTCATCGTCCACCATTGCCCACCAAGAATCATGCACAAGGTCCGCGAAGTCCGAGCAGGCAGTCTCCACCGGATGGGTCTGGGCAGATGGCGTCCGTGTCGGATCGGGCAGTAGCAGTATGTCGAGCGGATCAGGGGTAGGCGTTGGCGTCGGTGTGATTGTCGGAGTTAGAGGCGCGGCTGTGGGTGTGGAGGGTGTCGGGTTCTGCTTGGCTACTGCTGTCGCTGTCGCGTTGACGTATATCTGGCAGAGGAACATCTCTACCAAGTCCTCTTGGGTGCATTCTGAGTAGTCCGGTTGGCTTGGCTCCTGCGCTTCGACTGTGCAACCAAGCACCAACATTCCGATAACCACGATCAGTACGGCGTATTTCATCTGGATGCCCCCTCGCTCGACTCTGGATAGGTGCTTGCCACAGCGACATACCCTGAGGGGACCAACCGAGAGGGCGCAAGATGCGCCCTATGCTCAGAGAAGAACATGAAAGTCCCTTGTTGTACGGATATATCGCTGTGGCGAGGACATCCTAAGTGGCGATTAGGTGTATGTCAATAAGGACTATCTAAGAAGTTGGCGACAGCCAAGAAGTAACAGAAAGGGACTCCTACAACTGGAGTCCCTTTAGTTTAGGAAGGCAGAATAATTCCTATTCAGCTTACACTAGGACGCTTGCGCCGACTTTCATCAGGCGCATTGCCTGGGTTGTGGCGGCGGCTATTAGGGTGAGGGCGTGGGATGAGGCTTGTTCGAGGGTCATGGGGGCGTTGGTGATGGCTAGGGCCGCGTCTATGCCGTGGTCGTGGACGAGGGTGTAGCGGTCGCCGAGGGTTCCGGCTATGGCTATGACGGGGATTCCTAATCGCTTGGCGCGTTCGGCTACGCCGATGGGGGCCTTGCTGTAGATGGTCTGGTAGTCGAGCGCGCCTTCGCCGGTAAGGACCAGATCGGCGCCTTCGAGCGCGTTGTCGAGGCCGACGGTGTCCAAGACTATATCAACTCCAGCGCGGAGTTCGGCGTTCAGGAAGGCTACCATGCCGCCGCCGAGTCCTCCCGCGGCGCCCGCTCCCTGGAGGTCGTTTATCTCGGCTTCGATGTCCTGGCTGACGACCTTCGAGAAGTGGAGCAAGGCGGCGTCGAGTGTCTGCACCATTTCGGGCGTCGCGCCCTTCTGGGGTCCGTAGATGGCGGACGCACCCTCGGGGCCGGTGAGGGGGTTGCTGACGTCGCAGGCGACGAGGAAGGCGGATTCGGATACGCGGGGGTCAATGCCGGTCATGTCAATGCGGGCGAGGTTTGCGAGAGCCGCGCCCCCGTGGGGCAGTTCCTCTCCGGCGTCGTCCAGCAGGCGGACGCCGAGCGCCTGGGCCATACCCGCGCCGGCGTCGTTGGTGGCGCTGCCGCCGATTCCTATGATGAATCGCCTGAAACCCTCGTTCAGCGCTTCACGGACAACTTCGCCCAGGCCGTATGTGGTGGCGTTGAGCGGGTCCCTGCGGTCCAGAGGGACCAGGGCGAGGCCCGAGGTGCGCGCCATCTCTATGACCGCTGTCTCGCCATCCCCCATCGCGCCCCATTCCGCAGTTCTGCGCTCTCCCAGGGGGCCGGTGACTTCAGCCTCGCGTATCTGGCCGCCTGAGACTTCGACAAGGGTTTCGAGCGTGCCGTCGCCGCCGTCGGCTACGGGGGAGAGGACGGTCCGGGCGTCGGGGAATACTCCCAGAATGCCCTCATGCATGGCTTTGGCGGCGTCGAGCGCGGAAATGCTTCCTTTGAACGTTTGGGGGGCAATGACAATCTTCATGGTGGGCGGATTATACACCCAAGCCGACCGGCAATACACTAGAGTCTTTTTATTATCCGACATCGTATAGATGAAGCGGCGTAAATCACCCTCACCCTAGCCCTCTCCCTCAGGGAGAGGGGACGATTGTCTGGTTGACTGGCATGATTTCCAGATAATCGGAAGGGATTCCACTCCCATCCTAACCTTCCCCCGTCAAGGGGGAAGGGACTTTTGCCTACCCTTGTCAGGGGTCTTCTTCGGAAGGGGCTGTGGCACCCCAGAGCAGTTCGGCGCGCATTCTGAGACCTCGCAGGGCCTGTTCCTTGATCCGTTCGCTTTCTTCCTCGGTGAACTTGGGGAATTCGATGCCGTAGTAGGGACATTCTTCGTTTTCCGGGCAGGGGATGTCTCTGCCTTCTTCTTCGGCTATGGCGCAGGGGCAATCGTCCAGAGGGTCGTCGCCGTCCACTATGTCCAGGATCTCCTGGGGCAGCGCTTCTCTGATGGGGCTGGACTCCTCGTAGGCTTCCACGGCTTCAGAGAGATACTCGGAGACGGTGGGAGTCAGAGCGAGGGTGGGGTGTGGCTCAGGCCCAGGGGCGTTGTCTGAACTGTGATTCGTCTGATTGGCTGTGATTTGGGAGTCAGCCGGGGATGGTTCGGGCCATGCGGACACGGGGCCGAAGCCGCGCAGAAGCAGTTCTCTGCCCGCTGCTATGCGGTGATGCGGCTTGAAGCCTTCATCGTTTCGGAAGCCGTCCATTATCTCCGAGTAGAGCCGGATGACGATCTTGCCGTCGTCGGTGAGTTCTCTTGCGTATTTGGCCAGATCCTCGCGCGCCTCCTCCATCTCCGGGGAGACATCGGCATGTTGAGGTCTGGACTTGGGGGCGCGTCGCCTGGGGGGCGACGGGTTTGCGCGTATGTAGTCTTCGAACTCGGAGAGACCGACCTTGACGAGTTCTTTGGCGGCGTCCATGCGATGGTTGGGTTGGAAGCCTTCGGAGTCGAGTCTGCCGTCGGCGACCTGCATGAAGAACTGGACGACGCGACGTCCGTCGTCGGTTACTTCGGCGACTATGTTGGCTAGTCGCTGTTGTGGCGATAGGATTTCGGTGGCAGTGGTCAATTTTCAATTAGCAATTATCAGTTTTCAATTATGAATGTGATTGGTTGGGTTATGAGTATATATGTTCTTTTAGATAGTGTACAGATGTTCGGAGGTTGTGTAAAGGGTAATTTCAAGATTCAGAAAATTGCATAAGTGGAATTGCGGCGCTCTTGAAGCCGCCAATTCCTGGATTCCCACCTTCGGAGACCTTTGCATAACCTTGGTCATCTTGGAATTGGAGGTCTAAATGGGGTGCGGAGCATGACAAGTTCCTAGCTGCTTGCACCGGTCACCCCACCCCTGGATTCCCGCCTTCGCGGGAAAGACGGTAGTTGTGCAAAGGTCTCCCTTCGCGGGAATGACTGATAGCCGCGACTTGCGGACTTTTGCAACCTTCTCCAAGTTTGGATTTGGGGAAAAGGGTTATTGGAGTTGAGTCATTGGTCAGTTGGCGGGCAGTGCGGGCTACTGTGAAGCCGCGCTCGGTTGGGCGAAACGACCGGCCGGCGGAGTAGCTTTGCCGTGTGAATTGTTTCCCCAGCACACCGCCTCGCCACTCTTGCGCACTCCGCAGGCATGAGTATCTCCGACGTTTATCGCGCTTAAGCTAATCCCGTCGGGCGGTTCAGCATTACGGCTTCCCCAGCATACCGGCGCGCCGTCCGCCTCCAGCGCGCAGATGCCTGCCCGTCCGGCGGATATAGCCGTGTAGGGCCCGTCCAAACTTATGGTAAACCATCCCCAGCACAGCACGGTCCCGTTCTCTCTCAGGCCACAGTTATAGTTGTGGCCGGCACTTATCGTCACGAAGGCCTCACCTGTGATGTCCGTCGCCTGCCCCTCGTGGTTCCATCCCCAGCACACGGCGTCGCCGTTCTCACGCAGTCCGCAGGAGTGATGAAATCCGGCGCTTATTGCAGCGAAACGACCCGGCGGTGGAGTAGCCTGTCCAAACTCGTTGCTTCCCCAGCACACCGCTTCCCCGCTCGCTCTGAGACCGCAAGTGTGAATCGCTCCGGCGCTTATCGCGGTAAGGCTTTGCCCTCTACTATCCGCCTGGCCCGAGCTGTTGTTTCCACAGCACACCACCTGGCCGTCCTCACGCAGTCCGCAGGAGTGATGCAATCCGGCGCTTATCGCGGTGAAGCGGTCGTCGGGAAAAGGACCCGATTCCCACCATTCTTCTCCCCAACACACTACCTGGCCGTTCTCACGCAGACCACAGGTATGCCCCTCGCCGACGCTTACGCTCTCTGGGCTATGCCGGGGCTCCAGCGCGTCGCCGCATCCCGAGAGCGTCGCAAGCAACAGAAGGACGCCGACCAGAAACGCAAAAATTCTTATAGAACTCTTGTGTGGCGGATCGGAGATGAATCGCATTTTATCTCGCAACTACTGAATGATGTTCTTGTCCAACGGGATGTTATTGCACGTCAAATCCTCAGTCAATCACCTCTAACTCAGGATCATTCGGCTATCAACCTTGGTATATGATGGGTTGAGACATCGGCTGATTGTAAGGTTAGGTATCGGCTGATTGTAAGTTTGAAGTGAGATGGGTTCATATCGGGAATGCGCGCACTAGGAATCCGCGCCTATATCTTTTATTAGAAAAGGGATGTGATAGTATAGAACCACAGTTTGAACAGAGGATATGTCCATGCCCAGACAGAAGAGTTCTGTCCCGACCCGACAGTTGTACGCGCAGATCAGGGAGGACCTGTATCTGAGCGCAAAGGCGAGGGCCGCCGAAATGCGCGTTCCGCTCAGAACTTTTCTCGAAAACGCTCTCGAAATGGCGCTGAACGGCGACCAGTCGCAGGCGCGCCAGGCGAAGGCGGAATCGGTTTGGAATGACGAATATCTCTCGATGCAGCAGCGTCAGCCGGTCGGGTCGCCCGTGCAGCTAACGGCGGAGGAGGCTGCAGCCATCCTTAATGAAGCGGTTGGTTCCGACGCGCGGTAGTGGTTCAACATTATTGAAATGACGGTTTTTCACCCCCATCCTAACCTTCCCCCGTCAAGGGGGAAGGGACTTTGCTACCCTTGTCGCTCATTTCCGACGATAGTTTTGAGATAGTTTCTAAGTTGTCGCACTACTAGGAGCGATTATTTATGGACGCCGAAGTAATCCTGGACACCGGGATAGTCGAGAGCGTCTGGCGCGGCGGCACGGAGTCCGGCTGGATTTCACGGGTCGTCGCGGGGGATACGAAAGCCGCCGTTTCGACGCTGTCCATCGCGGAAGCGGTCCGCAGACTCCCGGACAGGCGGGCCGAGATACAACTCGTCGCGCTGCTCTCCCTGGTGGAAGTGATCGAGTTGAACCCCGAAGTCGCCAAGCGGGCCGGAGGAATCGCACGCGACCTGGATTCGGATGACTCTTCAGTCATGCCCAATGCTGTAGTGGCGGCCACCTCACTCGAAGCCGGATTGCCCGTGGCCTGTATAGATGCCGACTTCTTCGAGGCTATGGGCTGCGAGATAGCTTCGGCGGGGTAAGTTATCAGTTTTTAGTTCTTAGTTTTTAGTCTTCAATTGCGAAATCGCGGGCGCGGGTTATGACGGAACTACGGTTGCATTTACTACGGCGGACTCTTCTCGCGCTCGGCGTACTGTCACTCGCGCTGGCGACTACCGCGCGCGTTGTGGACGCACAATCCGAGCCGACTGCAGGCGGGGTTATGGTCGGCAGCCTCGATGCTCCGATTGATCCGGTGGCGGCGCGTATTCTCAGGGGGTGGATAAGCGACGCTCACGACAGCGGCGCGGAGTTGTTCGTACTCGAACTCGATACGCCCGGTGGCGATCTGGAATCTATGCGCGAGATGGTCGGGGATATACTGGATTCGCCCGTCCCGGTGGCCGTTCTGGTGACGCCGTCGGGGTCGAGGGCTGCGTCGGCCGGCACGTTCATTCTGGCGGCGGCGCATATCGCCGCTATGTCCCCCGGAACCAACGTGGGTGCCGCGTCTCCCGTCGGAGCGGGCGGGGAGGAGCTCCCCGAAACCATAAAGGAGAAGACTACGCAGGACGCTGCCGCACTGCTGCGCAGCATCGCCGACCAGCGCGACAGAAATTCAGAAGCGCTGGTGAAGACGATCACGGAGGCTGCTTCATACTCCGACACTGAGGCGCTGGAACTGGGAATCCTGGACCTGCTGGCGGCGAATACGTCCGACCTGCTGGAAAAGATTGATGGCAGGGAAGCGCTGGTTCAAGGCAGCCTTCGCACTATCGAGACAGAAGGTCTTTCGGTCGAGCGCGCCGAAGTTACCCCGGTTCAGCGGACGCTACGATTTCTCGCGAATCCTACGCTTGTATTCATACTGATCGCGCTGGGCGGGATATTCATTCTGTTCGAGATCCTGATACCGGGTGGCTGGGTCGCCGGTGTCCTTGGTGTTGGGTTTCTACTGCTCGCTTTCCTTGGGTTGGGCAGCCTGCCGGTCAATTGGATCGGGCTAGTTCTTATTGGCGCCGGTCTTGTACTGTTCTTCGTGGAGCTGCAGGCACCCGGATGGGGAGGTTTCGGACTGGCGGGCGGTGTCAGTTTCATACTGGGAGGATTCCTGCTTTTCGGGGATACAAGCGTCCCCGGACTTCCGGCGCCCGACGTGAGGGTTGGATACGGGGTCCTGGGAGTGACGGCGGCGTTTATGGCCGTCAGCCTGGTCGGATTGTGGCACTTCTCGCGCAAGGCCAGGAGCATAACGGTCGTGTCCAGAGAATCTCAGATCATCGGGCAGGTGGGTACTGTGCGAAGAATCCTAGAACCGAGAGGCACGGTGTACGCAGCGGGCGAACTGTGGACGGCTGAATCGGTCTCCGGCGAAACAATCGAAGTGGGTGAGAGTGTCGTCGTAACGGACATGGATGGTGTTATACTGACGGTGCGGAAAGAGGGGTAAGGTCGTCGGCGCTTTGCGATTTCGAGTTACTACCCGGAGAGTGTCATGCCCGAACTGGAATCTCTTGGCTGGCTTTCAAGCGCCGAGGTGGTATTCGCGCTGATTGCCGTCGGCACGGTCCTGCTCCTGGTCGAGATTGCGAGCCCGGGGGGATGGATTGCGGGAATCGCGGGCGTGGCGCTTCTTGCCCTCGCGGGGCTGGCGCTTCTCAGCCTGCCATTTAGCTGGATAGGGCTGGCACTCATCGCCATCGGGTTGGGGCTGTTTCTGTTCGAGTTTACCGGTGGGTCGGACTACGGTGCGTTTGGAGCCGCAGGCGTCATCAGTTTCGCCATCGGGGGCTTGTTTCTGTTCGACAACAGAACCGTCCTGGGATTCGGGGCATTCGGCGGCACCGTAGCATTCATGTGCGCGAGTCTCGCCGGTCTCTGGTACTTTGCCAGGAAGGCCCGAAACATACACAGCCCATCGAGGGACTCCCAGATGGTCGGGCAGGTCGGTACTGTACGAGCCGAGCTCAATCCGACCGGGACTGTCCAGGTTGCCAACGAACTCTGGACCGCCGAGTCGGACTCGGGCGAACCCATCCCGTCAGGCGAACGCGTAATGGTTACCGAAGTAGATGGCCTCACGTTGAAAGTATTCAGAGATCCGCTGTCATCCAATCCAACAAAGAGGAGCTAACATGATTCCGAACATAAAGGTAATCAAGCAATATGAACGTCTCGCGCTATTCACGCTGGGCAAGTACTCGGGGCTCATGCAGCCTGGCTTGCGAGTCCTGTTCTGGCCGTTCCACTCCACGCAGAGGGTGGACCTGAGGGAAGAGGTGCTGGATATACCTAGGCAGACCAACATCACCAAAGACAACGCGCCCATCGAGATTGACTTTCTGGTCTATATGCGAATCATGGAAAACCAGGCTGAGAAGGCGGTACTGGAGGTGGTGGACTACTACAGCGCGGTCGTTGGCATAGCTACCACGACACTGCGCGCCGTCATTGGGGAGATGAGCGTTGACGACGTGCTCTCCCAGAGAGAGCGGATAAATGAGGAACTGCGCATCAAGCTGGACGAGATAACCGAGCGCTGGGGAATCAAGGTCACCCAGGTCGAAATCCGTGAGATCGAGCCGGCGCGGGACATCCAGGAGGCGATGAACCGGCAGATGTCCGCCGAGAGGATACGCCGCGCCGTCGTGACCGAGGCGGAAGGAACGCGGCAGGCGGCGGTGACAGTCGCGGAAGGCGAGAAGTCGGCGGCAATACTACGGGCCGAAGGACATAGGCAGTCCGAGATTCTTACGGCGGAAGGAGACCAGCAGGCCGCGGTTCTGAGGGCGGAGGGTTTCAGCACCGCGCTGGACAAGATTCACCATGTGGCGGAGAGGATAGACTCCAACACGCTCAGCCTGCAATACTTCGACACGCTGAAGTCGCTCGGCGAAAGCCCCAGTTCCAAGTTCATCTTCCCGATGGAGTTTACGCAGTTGCTCAACCCGTTCCTGAACGCGGCGGCGAGCGGCGGGTCAACTTCCGGCAGGCATGGGAATGGGGCGGGGGGAGACGACTAAACGTCCGCGAGCCGATCATGGGCTCTCAGCTGAGAACGAAGATAGAAAGGGCGGAGGTAAAAGACCTCCGCCCTTTCGACTTGTCCGTCGCAGGGATTGTCAGATGTGGTCTTTGATCGCGCGCGCCACCGTGAGCGTCATGCCCGGCACGGAGGCTACGTCTTCGAGCGACGCTTCCCGGATGTTCTTCACTGACCCGAACTTGCGAATGAGCATCTTCTTGCGCTTCGGACCGACCCCCGGAACCAGGTCCAGCGACGACTTGACGCTGCTCTTGGAGCGTCGCTGACGGTGGAACGTGATGGCGAACCTGTGCGCTTCGTCCCGCGCCCGCTGCACCAGGAACAGCCCCTGCGAATCTCTGGGCAGCACAATCGGGTCTTTCTCGTAGGGAACGAACAGTTCCTCGTTCTCCTTTGCCAGGCTGCATAGCGGAACGTCGTCAATTCCGAGTTCCAGGAAGACCTGCAGCGCCGCGCCCAGATGTCCCTTGCCACCGTCTATTATCACCAGATCGGGGATGATGCCCCAGGTGTTGTTGGATTTGCCGTTCGTGGAGTGAACGCCGCTCTCACGCTCCCTCTTGCGAGCCTCGGCCAGACGCTTGAACCGCCTGGTCAGAACCTCCCGCATCATCGAGTAGTCGTCTATGCCTGCGACTTTCTTGATCTGGAACCTGCGGTAGTCGGAACTCTTGGGCTTGCCGTCTTCGAATACGACCATGCTTCCGACCGAGTTCGTACCCTGGATATTGGAGATGTCGTAGCACTCGATTCGGGTGGGCGGCTGGGGTAGGTTGAGCGCCTCCTGGAGTTCCTCGGTAGCCTTCGCGTTGTTGGTTGACTCGTGAATTCTTCTGATGGTTAGCTGTTCCAGACCCTGGGCGGCGTTCTGCGCAACCATGTCAACCAGCTTCTTCTTCTCTCCTCGCTGGGGAACGCGCAGATACACCGCTGCCTGTCTCTTGGTCCGCAGCCAACCCTCGATGGCCTTGAGGTCGTCGGGCAAATACTGTAGCAACACGGTGCGTGGAACGTATGGATTCGCGGTGTAGAACTGCTTCACGAAGGCCGCAAGCACCTCCGCGGGCTCGTCTCCGTCCGCGCGGTGCATAAGGAAATTCTCGCGGCCAATCAGCTTTCCCTGCCTGATGAAGAAGACCTCGACCCAGGCATCGCGGTTGTGCTGAGCCAGCGCTATGACGTCCACGTTCTCATCGGTCAGCTGGAGGACCTTCTGGCCCTCGTGAACCTTCTCTATGGCGATTATCTGGTCCCTGAGGACGGCGGCGCGCTCGAATTCCAGGTTCTCGGAAGACTCTTCCATCCGAGTGCGGATGCCCTTGACGACCTGCTCGGTTCGACCCTCGAGGAATAGAGCTACCTGGTCAATGATCTCGTGGTACTGACCCTTATTCACTTCGCCAATACACGGTCCGGCGCAGCGGTGGATGTAGTAGTCCAGGCAGGCCCTGTCGTCGTTCCCTGTGATTGTCTTGGTGCAGGAGCGATAGGGGAACAGCTTCTTGAGGAGCGCTAGCGTCTTGCGCACGCTCGACGCGCTTGCGAATGGGCCGAAGTAGCGCGCTCCGTCTTCCTTCACCCTTCGGGTAACGTAAACGAGCGGGAACTCCTCGGTCGTATCTATTTTGATAAACGGGTAGGACTTGTCGTCTTTGAGTCGGGCGTTGTACTGAGGCTGGTGTTCCTTGATGAGATTGCTTTCGAGGATCAGCGCTTCCTGTTCCGATTCGGTGACGATGAACTCGAAGTCGGTGATTCGGCGCACCATCTGCCTGATTTTGGGCGGCAGATCGTAGGGGGAGCCGAAGTAGCTGGAGACGCGCGAGCGGAGTCTCGCCGCCTTTCCCACATAGAGAATTGCGCCGGAGCCGTCGCGCATCAAATACACGCCTGGCCTCGCCGGCAGGGCGCGCAAGCGCTCTATAAAAGTTGGAGTCTCCGCTACGACCACGCTGCCCCTCGCGGTCTCATGGACCTCGTTCATAACGGCATTCGCTCCACCAGGGATTAGACGCCGCCGATGTCTCTAATCTGTATGTGTCTTATGCTAAGCCTGCCCCAATACTACCGTGAGCGCCGCGAGCGCGACTGCCATAACCGCGGTCACGGCGGCAATTCGCTTGAGTTCGGATCCCAGGTAGGCGTACATAGGCAGCGGCTCGTATGTAGCCGCCCGGTTCTGCGCCGCCCTTGTGCGGGCGCTGGGAGCCGCGGCAACGCTCCGCGACGGACGCTGCGTTGTCGGAACCGCCGGAGCGGCGACCGTCGGGGTCTGCGCCTGAGCCGTCGCGGTTGCTGCCGTAGGGTTTGCGCGTCTCCGGCTGGGCGCGGCTATGTTGGCCGCAGGCTGTTGGCTTGTCTTCTGTCTGCGTCCGCCACCCCTGCGTCTTCGACGCTGGCTTAGCTTTGCCTGGCGGGAGGCGGCTCGCTTATTCTTGCTTGGCATTTGGTTCTGCCTCCTTCAGAGGAGATATGCGACAAGATAAGGATAAACTTGTTTGCGGCGAGTTTCAAATCAGGCTCTTGGGTGGGCGTGGTCGTACTCGGAGCGAACGTGTTCACTCGTCAGATGGGTGTAAACCTGCGTCGTGTTGATGCTGGCGTGTCCCAGCAGCTCCTGGACGTGTCTCAGGGGAGCGCCGCCATGCAGAAGGTGCGTAGCGAAACTGTGCCTGAGTGTGTGAGGCGTGATTTTATCGTCAAGGCCCACTTTCCTGCAATAGCCCTTCAGGATCAGCCAGAAACCCTGGCGTGTCAGCCGGTTTCCTCTCCGGTTGAGGAATAGGGCAGAGCCGGACTTCGATCCCAGCAGGCCGGGACGTACTTCTTCGATGTAGAATCTTACCGACTCGATGGCCTGGTTATGAATCGGCACCACTCTTTCTTTGCCGCCCTTGCCGAAACATCTAACCGCTCCTGTATCGAGCGATATGTCCTCCAAGTCCAGGGAGATCAGCTCGCTCACTCTCATGCCGCTGGCGTAGAGTAGCTCCAGCATTGCCTGATCCCGGCTCGCTTCGGGTGTGTGGACCTGGCCCGGGGCGGCGAGAAGCCTGTCAACTTCCTCGACAGCCAGGGCTTTGGGAAGAGACCTTCCGACTCTGGGAGCGCTGACGTTTGACGTGGGGTTGCCTTCCAGCGTACCTTCTGCTACCAGAAACCCGAACAACGATTTGGTGGATGCAATCTTGCGCGCCTTGGTCGTTTCCGAATATCCTAATCCGTGGAGGTAGAGTACGTATTCGGAGACCGTTTGCTCACTTACGTCTTCCCAAACGACATGACCGTTCGGCGACTGGAGAAACTCGGTAAGTTGTTCAAGATCGTTTCGATAGGCCGCCAGGGTGTTGGGCGAAGCGCCGCGCTCCACGGTCATATAGTGCAAGAAACTTTCTACGACTTCGTTCATAGACAATACTCTTGTTACTATTAAGGATAGAAAACGATTCTAACAGACGGCGTGGAGCGATTAAGCGGGTTTCGTGACCTCCAAAATGACGAGCTCTGCGCGACAATCTCCAGAAATGCCACTATTAGCGAGATTCAGGACAGTTCTGAATGATTGAAATTGACATCGGCCCCAATCTGGTGGCCTTCGGTACATTCGTGCTGAGTTGGCACGGTTTCTTCAGTTTCATTGCAGTTGCCACCGCGGTGTTCCTGGTCGGTAGATGGGCGCCATTGCGTGGCATTCATCCCGACGACGTTTATTCGATTGCGACCTGGGCGATTGTGGGCGGGATAGTCGGCGCCAGGGCCGTCCACGTGATTGACCACTGGAGCTTCTACCAGAGCAATCCCGGCCAGATGATAGCGGTCTGGAACGGAGGCATCGGACTCTGGGGCGGCATTCTTGGAGGATTTCTTGCTGGAGCGGGATACGCGCTTTGGAGGAAGCATCCGGTCGGCGTCATCGCGGACTTAACGGCCCCTGCCATGCTGTTCGTGCAGACCATCGGTCGCCTAGGCGACATCGTGAACGGTGAGCATTGTGCGAAAGCGTGGGATTTTGCGTTTGGGTTTATCTGGACTCATCCGTTTTCCGATGCTGGACGTTGTGTAAACGGTGTTGGGTTCTCGGTACAGCCCGTGATTGCATACGAGATGATCTGGAATATGCTCTCGCTGATCGTAATCTGGAAACTGCGGAATCGTCTGCGTCCGGACGGTATGCTCTTCGCACTCTATCTCGCGCTCTACTCGCTGGGCAGATTCGGAGTGACCTTCCTCCGAGAGGACAGGATTTGGGCCTTCGGAATGCAGGAGGCGCACTACATCGCGCTATTGGTGCTCGCGATCACGGTGCCTCTGCTGTTGATCAAGGCTCGCCCGATCCCAGCGGATGAAGTATCCGATGCGCCGATCACGCCTATCCAGCAGGGATCGAGGGCGGAGCGCAGAAGGCGACAGCGAGGGTAGAATCTACTAAGAAGAAGGCGCAAAGTCCTCGACTACGAGCTGAAGGTTTGTAGAGCCGCGCCAGGTGTTCAGTTCCAACCTGTACGCAACGTCGAGAAACGCCCCCGATACGGCTTGACTGATGCGTTCGCCTTGCCTGAAGGCAATCGCGTCCCAAGACGAACCATCACGGTCCTGTACGGTCATTTTCAGGTGTCTGCCGGATCCGACGCGGGTGGAATTGACTACGCAAAGCCCATCTGAAGCGAACAGCGGCTGAGGATTGGACTGGCCGAAGGGTTCGAGCTCACGGGTGAAATCGAACAGATCGTTGGATACGAGCGAAGGGCCGGCCTCCATTTCGATGTCGAGAGGGACATCTCCCGCGCTGCTTTCGAATATCCCCTCGGAGACGGCTTCAAAGTGGTCTGCCAGCGCGCGCAGGTGTTTGTTGGAAGTCGTAAATCCCGCGGCCTGTTCGTGTCCCCCGAACTTGATGAGCAGTTCACTCTTCATCTCGATTGGCTCGAATATGTTGAAGCCCGGCACGGTTCTTGCGCTCGCCCTGCTCTCACTTTCGCCTACGGCTATGGCAATCGCGGGCCGGTTGTACATATCCACCAGTTTGGACGCGATCAGGCCGACTATGCCCGGCTTCCAGTCGCGATGCCCGACCATCAGAATGCCGGGTAGGGGAGAGCGTCCCCATCTCTTGACTACCTGGGCTTTGGCTTGCTTCACGCCTTCTTCAGTCAGCGCCTGCCGTCGCTTATTGGAAACTTCCATATCGGCGGCTATGTAGCGCGCGCGTTGGGAGTCTGTGGTGGTAAGCAAATTCAGGGCCATATACCGGGCGTCGCCCGCATCTCGCTCATCGTGCAGCCTACCCGGAGCGTTCAGGCGCGGTATTAGACTGAATGACAGGGTAGTGGTATCCAGCGCCTTTCCACGATTGCCGGACACTTCCAGCAGCGCCTTGAGGCCGGGTACGCTGGTGCGATTCATGCGGCTCAGCCCTTCGCCGACGAGGTAGCGGTTTTCCCCGATGAGTGGAACTATGTCGCTCACGGTGCCCAGCGCGACGAACTCCAGCAATTCTTCCGGCTCATCGCGCCCCGCGTCCTCATACACGGCCTGCATGAGCTTGTAGGCCGTTCCCACACCGGCCAGGTGTCGGAAGGGATACTGTGAATCCAGCCTGTTGGAGTTGATGAATGCCAAGGCGGGCGGAGGTTCCAGGACGGCGTGATGATCGGTAATGATGGCATCCATGCCAAGGGAGGACGCTAACTTCACGCTTTCGCTGTCGTAACTGCCGCAGTCCACCGTGACCAGAACGGACGCGCCCATGTCTGCGATGATGCGGATAGCGTCGCCGGTAACTCCGTGTCCCTCGTCCAACCGATTCCGATTGGGGATGTATGGCACGACGTCGGCGCCCAACTTTCTCAGACCGGACATGACAACCGCCGTACCGCTTATGCCGTCAATGTCGAAGTCGCCGAAGACGCATACGCGCTCTCCGTCCTCGATTGCGCGCCCGAGCCTGGACACGGCTCTGTCCATATCGGGCAGCAGCATTGGGTCACAGACATGAGATTCATCAGGAGATAGGAATGACTGGGCTTCTTCTCTGGAGCTCAACCCCCTGTTGTAGAGAAGTTGAGACTGAAGTTGAGGGAACCCGAGCGCACTCACTGTCTTCTTAGGAACGGGCGGTCTTAGCTTCCAGTTGTTTTTCAACGGCGCATATCCCAACTATGAATTAGGTTGGGCAGATACTCTCACAGATATTCCGACGCGCGAAAGCGAGGCGGGCGCGCTTATTCCTCGAATTCCTGGAACACGAGCGATGCGTTGTGTCCGCCGAATCCAAAGGAATTGCTCATCGCAGAGCGTATGCGCCCTCTTCGAGGCATGTGCGGCGTGTAATCGAGATCACATTCTGGATCCGGCGTTTCGAGGTTGATAGTGGGCGGTATTGCCCACTTCGACAGCGCGAGTACCGTGACGGCAGCCTCCAACGCTCCGCTCGCGCCCAGCAGGTGGCCGGTCATTGACTTGGTGGAACTGATGGGTACCTTGTAGGCCTCCTCACCGAACACGGTCTTGAGGGCCATCGTCTCGTACTTGTCGTTCAGTGGCGTCGAAGTGCCGTGCGCGTTCACATAGCCTATCTCTTCCGGCTGGGTCTGCGCCTGGTTCAGCGCCATGTTCATGGCTCTTGCGGCGCCTTCACCCTCCGGAGCGGGCTGGGTGATGTGATGTGCGTCTGCGCTGGAACCGTAGCCAGTCATTTCGACTATGGGTGTCGCTCCCCTTGAGATCGCGTGTTCCAGGCTCTCCAGTACCATTACCGCGCCACCCTCTCCCAGCACGAACCCATCGCGGTCCGCGTCGAATGGCCTGGATGCCTTTTGAGGATCGTCGTTTCTCTTGGACAGCGCGTGGCATGCGTTGAAACCGGCCACTCCTATCGGGCAGATTGCCGCCTCGGACCCGCCCGTGAATGCGGCGTCCACATCACCCCTGCGAATGGCCTCGAATGCCTGACCGATTGTGTCTGCGGCGCTGGAACAGGCCGATACCGTGCTGTAATTAGGTCCCTTGGCCCCCATCATCATGGAGACTTGCCCCGAAGCCATGTCCGGGAGCATCATCGGTACCAGGAACGGAGAAACTCGCTTCGGTCCCCGATTCCCAAGTACGCCCACCTGGTCCGAAAGCGTAATGATGCCACCGATGCCGCTGGCTATCATCACTGAAACGCGCGCGCTGTTGTCGGCGGTTATCTCGATGCCCGAGTCCTCAGCCGACTCTAAGGCGGCCACGGCCGCTAGTTGAACGAACCTGTCCATGCGCCTCGATTCCTTGCGGCCAAGCAGACCTTCAGGCTCGAAATCTTTGACCTCCGCCGCGATGGTCGTGCCGTAGCCCTCGGAGTCGAAGGCCGTTATAGGTCCGACACCGGAGCGACCCGACAGCAGGCCCTTCCAAGTGGATTCGGTGTCCTGTCCAAGAGGGCTTACTATGCCCACACCTGTTACTACAACTCGATTGGGTATCATTCGGGGAACTCCTGAAGGAGAGGCGTCCGCACGATCTGCGTCCTTCCAAGCCTGATAGTCGTGTGGGATTATAGCACAGAGCGGCGGGCCTCATCTCTCTGCAAGCCCGAAGAAGCCGTCGCTCAGCGCTTCGTACAGCGCGGACGGCTCACCGAGAGGGAAGGGGAGGCGATGGCTGACGCCGCTACTGTCCTGGACCTCCAGTCCGATGGCTCCCGTCAGCTGTTCAGCGTAGAGAATGCAGCTAACGCTCTGACCCCCAGGGCGTACTAAGGACCATGTGCAGAGGAACATCACCTGAGGTTGGTTATCCGAGGTCGTTCTTGTCTCAGCTCCCCTGGTGATGTCCAGCTCCCCTGCGGTATCGAACACAGCGGTATCGAACTCCGTGAGGGCTCGGCAAATTATCTCGTCGTATTCGTCCGCTATGGCCCACAGGCGGCACACGATTCCTATGTCGGACTCGAATACAGGCAGTTGACCGCCCGCCCGTCCCAGAAAATCGAGTGCCTCTTCTCGGTAGCCGACCATCCTTCTTGTACGGTCAACCCAGGTTTCGAGTTCAGCGCTTTGCTCTGCCGGTGTCATGTTGGATCGCTCTCACATCCCCAATCATAGCATAGCGAAAGTTTGAACGAATCCGAATGAGGGTTCACTCTACTTGCCGCAGGGCAATCGCATTCTCCGGAATCACCGCAAGATGTCCGTTGCCGGATTATCGAATTCCCACATGGTTAAAGCTATCATATCCGCTCGCCGAGTCGGACCGGACTGAAATAAACGCATCAATAAGTCGTCGCCCCGAGAATGCGATTGACACTGGGCTTTGCCCGGAAAGTTGCCTTTGGCTGCTTGGAGTGCTTGGTTGCTTTACCGCAAGGGCGACTGGCAAGTGTCTTGCTCAGACGTGAACGATACGACTTCTCACTATCCTATCGTGCAACGTCTGTCTGCGCCGTTCAATTAGTCCCCATAGAACGTCAAGTGCAAACACTACAATGGGAGCGAAAGTTGCAAAGACAATAAAGTAGAAGTGCCAAAGGAATCCTATAACCATGAAACAGGCCCGCCAAATGAACAATGCGGGAGTCCCAATTTCCTGAAACAGGCCGCCGGTTTGAATCCAAAAGGCCATCCCGATTACGATCTGTATTCCTGAATGGAAGCCCATCAGAAGGAACTTGAGCACGAATTCCCTCACGAACATCCTGCGCCGAGAGAGCGGCTCACCGCTGTCGGAATAGACTACCCTGATCTTCAAGAGGTACTTGCCCGGCGTTTGACCTCTGCTCAATAGTAAGAACCACAACGTGATGAAACACGCTGTCAAGGCTATGCCGGTCCCGAGCGCCATCAGGAACGGCAACAGGTTGTCGGGATTCCAGTAGAAGTAAAAATTAAAAGGCTCGACACCTCTTATTTCGAACCCTATGGGAATGGAGAACAGAGTCACAGCGGGACCCACGTACGGCAGCATCAGATCGATGATGTATGCGTTAGCACGGACTGGCCAAGTCACAAGATTCAACCTGTCCGCATCTCGAAACCACACCCAGGGAGCGGTAAGCGGGAGAAGGAGCATTAGCGCAGCGCATAGAGGAATGGCAACTTCCCATACGATACGGTCGTACATTCCAGGGAAAATGAGCCACGTCCACACGCCGACTGTGTACAGGATGTACAGCAGGGCCACAATCCAGCAACACCTTACCACTATAAAGAATGTTCTGGCAGTAAGCTCCGACGAGCGAAATACGTTCACTGTCATATATTTGCAGGTCCTTCTCTTATGGTAGGCAGTCCAGAAGTCGTCACCCCGAGAGTGCGATTGTCCTGACTTGCCGTCCGACTCTGGGGAACGACTGCCCCGGCATGATACCATGTAGGAGGAATTGTATTCTGGAAGTTGAACGGGAGTGTAGAGGATTGCCTGACCCCCTTTCTGTAACGCTGGAAACGCACGGCTGCAAGCTCAACCAATCCGACACACAGCTTCTTTCGCGTGAGCTACTGGAAGCCGGATACGGCGTGGTTCCGAGGATGGAAGACGCGGACGTTTACGTGCTGAATACATGCACGGTGACACACGTCGCCGACCGCAAGGCGCGCCAGGCAGTCAGAGCCGCGAAACGTCGGAACCCGAACAGTCTCATCGTGGTAACCGGCTGCTATGCCCAGCGCGCGCCCGACGACCTGCGCTCCATGCCGGAGATAGACCTGGTGGCTGGCAATGTGGACAAGCCTTCTCTGGCGCGAATGATTGGCAGGCTGACTTTCGAACCCGACTCTGCGTGCGCCGTAGGCGACGACGATGCTGTGAGCCAGGTTCTGAGAATTCGCTCCCGCGCGATGGTCAAGATTCAGGAAGGCTGCGACCAGGTTTGCGCGTACTGCATAGTGCCCACAGTCAGGGGGAGGGAGCGCAGTATTCCGGTTGACGAGATCGTGGCGACTGCAAGCGAATACGCGGATGCGGGATGCAGGGAAATCGTGTTGACAGGCACGCAGCTCGGCTCATACGGTTTCGATCTGGAGAACATGAACATAGTCGAGCTCCTGAAGAACATTCTGCACCGGACCGATGTACCCAGAATCAGGGTATCGTCTCTTCAGCCACAGGACATATCCGAGGAACTTCTGGAGCTATGGGGCGATCCTCGACTCTGCCCTCACTTTCACGTGCCGCTCCAGAGCGGCAGCGACTCGATCCTGAAGAAGATGCGTCGTCGCTACTCCTCTGAAGAATTCCAGGATGCAGTCCGAAGAATCAAGCGGAATGTGGCGGACGCATCAGTTACGGCGGACGTCATAGTCGGATTTCCCGGGGAGTCGGAGAGCGACTTCCGGGACAGCATTGATGCCTGCGTCGAGGCGGGACTTGCTTCCGCACACGTCTTCCCGTATTCCATAAGGCCGGGCACCAGCGCGGCGTACTTCAGGGCACACATCGAACCTTCGGAAAAGTCCAGGAGAGTCAGGGAGTTGAGTTCAGTCGTGGACAAACTCTCCGCTCAGTTCAGAGAGGCGTCGGTAGGGCAGACGAGGCAGATTCTCTGGGAGACAGCCCGGACTTCCGAGAACGGGACTATCTGGACAGGGCTGACGGACAACTACCTCAGGGCGCGCGGGAAGTCGGAGGCTGATCTCGCCAATCGGATAACTCCGGCCACCCTGGAAGGGTATGAGGGCGAAGTAATGCACGCGCGAATCTCCGAAGTCTGAATCACGCCACATTCTCAATCGCTTCGCCGCACTCAGGCGTGCGTTCCATACTAAGTGCGTGAACGAAAAGCCCCTCAAATATAAGTCCTGAGGGGCTTTTCGAGTCTGCATACTGGGCGTGAAGGACTAGATCTCCACGGGCACCAGTTGAGAGACGCCGCCTCGCTCTCGGACATAGGCGGAATTGTATTCATTGCCGTTTCCGAAGACGATCAGCCATCCACCCTCTATCGCCGTCTCCAGCAATTCGCGCTTCTGTACGAGCGTATCGTTTGGAAACTCCGCGGTCGCGGGTATGTGGTGCAGCGGAAGATGGAACGGTGTGGGAATCAAATCGCCCGCATATACGATCCTCTCGCTCCCGTACTCTATGAACACGATCTGGTTTCCCTGCGACGGGCCGGGGGCCAACTTGACTCTTACCCCTGGGATAATCTCGTCGCCATCGTCGAGGAACTTGATCATATCGCGTTCTGCGAGCGGCTCGTAGTCTTCTTCGTAAAACCAGTCCATGTATCTCTCGTTAGGCGAGAGAGCGGCTTCCCATGAACTCCTCTGCATCATGTAAACCGCATTCGGGAACATAGGAATGGCTGTCCCCGTTCTGTCGAGCTTCGTGCATCCGCCGCTGTGCTCGAAGTGAAGGTTGCTGAGAACTACGATATCTATATCGCGGGCGCTAATCCCTCGCTCCTTGAGGCCCTTGAGAAGTTTATTGCCGTTCAGGTTGTAATCGTCCCGCATCTCGGCAATTCGCTTGTTTCCCGCGCCGGTATCAATAAGTATCTTCAGTTCAGGTGTGTTGATAAGGATGGCGTTCAACCCCAGCGTTACCCGATTCCTTCGGTCTGGCTTGATGTAACGCTCCCATTCGCTCTTCGCTACTTGTCCGAACAGGATGCCGCCGTCCATCCTGAATGTTCCGTCTTTCAAAAGGTCAATACTCGTGTTGCCTATTCTCAATCATTCACCCCCGGATTGTCTTGAAAAGTGACTGTCGTGTCGTATTCGGCGGGCGAGGGGAGCGAGCCTGGTCCACGCGATATTCGCTACAATCGGGCCTATCGAGTGACGCACGTCGTCCGAGGACAGATGAGGATTACATTTTTTAGGCCCTCCTGCTGTCCGCTGCCTGGACAGCAAATGGGCCTTGCTGGAATGACGTAATCGTCGCTCAATCGCTTGAGTTGGACGAGGTCCTGATAGTCAGCGCAACGGTCCGCTTCGATCCGTAAACGATTTAACGTCCGGTTCGGATATTACCCTTCAATGGGGTTCCTCTGGCGGAGCCGCTCTTCCCACAACCACCAAATTAATCGTATGCATGGGGGGTCAGCGCTGTCAAGCGTGGAGCGGTTTATATTTTTCTCAAATTTGTTGGAAATTTATTTATATCACGAATTAAGAGTCAATATAAGCCATAAATCGGACTGGTTGCTACGAATTTCGTAGCGCCGTTTAAGGTGACAATCAAGCATTTCCGTTGTCCTTTACCTAGAAGAGGTGTCGGATTTCCGACACCTCCATTGCTTAGCTCCGTGAGTTATCTTCTATCGGTCAGGGGAGTTATCGCATCTCTTCGATGGTCTCTTTGAAGGCGTTCAGAGTCTGCTCTATGTCGCTTTCGTCATGGGCGGCGGAGATGTAGAACTTGGAGTCTCCCTTGAATATCCCTCTCTCCAGGACGCCTTCGTTGAACCTGCCCATGGTTTCTGAGTCGGCGGTCAGGGTGGACCTGTAGTCCGTTATCTCGGCGTCGGTGAAATACACGTCGAACAACACATCCTCGCCGGTGACGCGAGCCGGGATCTCAGCCTCGTCCAGCATCCTCTGAAGACCCTGCTTGAGCGTGGCCCCGGTCGCTCGCATCGCCTCATACGTCCCCGGTCGCCTGAGGATTTCCAGCGTCTTCAGTCCCGCGACGGCGGCGATTGGGTTTCCGCTAAGCGTCCCAATCTGGGGCATGAAGTCTTCGGCAGGCGCCTCTCCGCCGTCCATGTGCAGCATGATGTCCTCACGTCCTGCAACGGCGGTAAGAGGGAATCCACCCGCGACAGCCTTGCCCAGCGTGCAGATGTCGGGAGTTACGCCGTAGAATTCCTGTGCCCCGCCATAGGCGAACCTGAAGCCGGTCACCACCTCGTCGAATATGAGCGGGATTCCGAACTCGTCCGCGAGCTGTCTCAGGCCGTGCAGGAATCCCTCTCTGGGTGGGATCAGTCGCTGGAAGGGCTCGACGATGATGCCGGCCAGATCGTCGTGGTGCTGCTCCACGATTCCCCGCGTCGTTTCGAGATCGTTGAATGGGGCGATTAGCATTTCATTCTGGACGGATCGCGGAATCCCCGCGGAACCGGGGACGGAATTGGGGAAGTCGGCCAGTCGGGAGGGCCAGATACTCATGAGGGAGTAGTCGTTCATTCCGTGGAATCCACCCTCGAACTTAAGTATCTTGTCTTTGCGGCGGTATGCTCTTGCCGCGCGCATGGCATAGAGAGTCGCCTCGGTTCCGGTTGAGCTGAACCGCACCTTATCGGCGCAGGGAACGGCGCTTACGATCTCTTCTGCAAGTTCGATGGCGAATTCGTTGTTCGCGAAGAAGGTGGTTCCCTTGCCCAGTTGCTCGCGGACTACTTCGAGAACCTCTGGATGACTGTGTCCGATGAGCATCGGCCCGGAGCCGAGCAGGTAGTCAATATACTCGTTTCCGCTGGCATCCCAGATGTGACTGCCTTCGCCTCTTTCGATGACTATGTCCTTAGCGACATTGCCGAGGTTGCCGCCGGGCAACACCGCGTGAGCGCGTTCAACCAAATTGCGTTCTCTGTCCGATTGTGAGCGTGCCATGCTCGTTCTCCTGTGCCTAATTCTGGATATCGCCCCATAGCCTTGGGGATTCTGTCGGCCTGAATTGTATCAGATTCGTATATAATGCCGATTGTCTATGAACAAGGAGGCAAATATGCGGATTGATGTTGTCAGAGGAGACATTGCGGAACGTGAAGACCCGGCAATCGTGGTCAACCTGTTCGAAGGGGTAACTCAGCCCGCTGGCGCGACCGGAGCCGTTGATGACGCGCTCGACGGCGCGGTCAGCGACCTGATAGAGCAGGGCGACATAACCGGCAAGAAGGGCAATAACGTACTCATCTACTCCCTCGGAAAGCTGAAGTCGAAGCGTGTAGTAGTAGCCGGACTTGGCAAGCGCGAGGAATTCGACGCGAACTCGGCCAGAGAGGTTCATGCCGGTGTTGCTCGGTTCCTGCGTACCAGGGGTGTTGACTGGTATGCCACCGTTCTGCACGGCGCCGGCGTGGGTGGATTGGACGCCGCTGAATCCGCTCAGGCCGCCGCCGAGGGCCTGGTTCTGGGTCTTTACTCGTTCGACAAGTACAAGTCTAACACGGACACAAAGTCTATTGACGCCGTGAATATCGTCGAGTTCGATGCGGAGAAAGTAGCTGCCGTCGAAGATGGCATCAAGCTAGGAAAGGCAATCGCGGAAGCCGTGAATCTGGCCCGCGAGATGGGTAACGAGCCAGCCAACTACATGACCCCCACCCGAATGGCCGAGATAGCGCTCGACGTTACTCGCGGCACGGGAATGAGCCTCACCGTACTGGATCGCTCTGAGATCCAGGAACTTGGCATGGGTTCTTTCGCGGGTGTCGCCCAGGGCACGGAGGAGCCGCCCAAGTTCATCGTCATAAGGCATGACGGAGACCCGGACAATCCTGACAACAACCTCGGTCTGCTGGGGAAGGGGATAACCTTCGACAGCGGCGGCCTGGACATCAAGTCCGCCGCCGGAATGCTCACTATGAAGAGCGATATGTCCGGCGGGGCGTGCGTGATTGCCGCGATGAAGGCAATCGGCGTGTTCAATCCAAAGATCAACGTGTGGGGAATCGTTCCGGCTACAGAGAATATGCCCGGTCGTCGCGCGCAGCGCCCCGGCGATGTTGTGACAGCTATGAACGGCAAGACCATCGAGATCGGCAATACCGACGCTGAGGGCAGGCTGGTGCTGGCGGATGCGCTTTGCTATGCCGTCGAAAACGGCGTAACACGTATCGTTGACGTCGCCACTCTTACCGGCGCAATCGGCGTCGCGCTCGGAGACGGAGCCACTGGCGTTTTCGGCAATGACCAAGGATGGGTGGACACGGTGGTTGAAGCTGGAAACTCTGTTGGAGAGCGTATGTGGCAACTCCCAACCTACGCTTCGTACAAGTCCGAGTACAGCAGCGACATTGCCGACATCAGGAATACCGGAGGCCGGGGCGCAGGCGCCATTACCGGCGCTCTGATAATCGGTGAGTTCGCGGGCGATTCCCTTTGGGCGCATATGGATATTGCCGCCACCACCAGGACCACGTCGGATAAGGGAATCAATCCGAAAGGCTCGACGGGCGTGCCGGTGCGTACCCTGGTTGAACTGGCGACTTCACTGGCTTCCGGATAAATCAATTTCGCTGCGCCCGGCGGCGAAAAACTCGCGTCGGAAAAGCGGGGTCCGCCATATATCGGCGGGCCCCTTTTCATTTGGCTGAGCCCGCCACACCGTCGGTACTGGTAACTGGAAACTCATTAAGTTGGAAATTTAATTCTGCGATGTGCTACCATTTTCACAATTGATAATATACATAGTTAGTAGAGGCGCAGTATCTTGAACATTTCCTCAAGGTGGACTTTCATCACCAACCACGGCCTCGTGCTCAGCTACATTTATCACCATCCCACCAGCACCGCTCGTGAGATAGCCGACCAGATCAAGGTTACCGAGAGAACAGTGCATAAGATCATCTCGGACTTGGAACGGGCGGGATATATCGCGAGGCGAAAGTCGGGACGGCGGAACGTTTACAGCGTGGACCCCAATCTCCCGCTTCGCCATCACACAAAGAAGGACATCATAGTTTCGGAACTCCTCGAAGCCCTGACCAGCCGTGATTTTCAGGGAATCATGGAATCTCACGAATCTACCGACGATCCTGAACGGGAAGCCGTAGCTGTTTGATGCCCTTCTCGCCCTCGGCTTTCGCGTTGACCGGTTTCAACGTCGAATGTTACTATTTTTCGGTAGCTATGGTGAGCGTGGCCAAGCGGTAAGGCGCCAGGTTGTGGCCCTGGAGATCGGGGGTTCGAATCCCCTCGCTCACCCCACTTACTGCCCCGCACTTCTTCTCCATGTTCGGGGGTTTCCATCACTTTAGGAGGGCATTTTGATGCCAACCGGATTCACGTCTGTGGATACCCTGCGCGAAGGTGACCCACAGGGCAATCGTATGGTGCTCAGACTCTCTTCCCGGTCCGGTCATGAGATTCACGCCATCGGCGTTCCGCAGGACTGGCCTTCTCGCACGGGGCCGACCTGGTGCTATGTGTTGGACAGCGACGGTATAACGCTGATTGATCCCGGTGCGCACGGGTCGTTCTCCGAACTCGAAGACGGACTCCGGGTCGCCGGATACTCCGTCAAAGACATAGACAGGGTGGTCGTCACCCATGGTCATTCTGACCACGACGGCTCCATCGCCCAGCTTGTCGAGACGTCCGACTCCACTGTATGTGCTCATGAGATGTACGCGGCGCTGATAAATTACAACCCGTGGGAAGTCCAGAACCGGGATGCCTCGCCTATTCACGCGGAGATGAATCGCGTCGTGTCCGGCAATCTGGACAGGAGGAGTTCGTCATACGCCGCCCGCAACAGAAGGTATGTAGATTCGAGAAAGGGTCTGAATATTGACCATATCGTAGATCATGGAGATAGGGTGGGAGACATCGAATTCATCTACGCTCCCGGTCATTCTCCCGATGAACTCTGTCTCACTTTCGACAACATCGTCTTCACCGGCGACCACGTCCTGCCCGAGATCACGCCTCATCCGACTACCAGGGCCGGATACTCCGATCACGTTTCCGAGGACATCCCGTCCAAATATAGTGACCCATCCAAATCGTATGGCCTCAAGACGTACATGGTGTCGCTGAAGACGGTGCTGGACCTCGGCGAGAGCTACGCCGTTCTGCCCGCGCACAGACTCTATAACCGTGGCAAGTTCAACTTCGTTTCGGTCAACCGAGCCGCCGAGGTGATTAATCACCACAGCCGGCGTCTCTCCCAGATCGTTCAGCGCATAGACGACAGACCGACCGGCTTGGAGGAGATGACAAGGGGTGTATTCGAGCGTCGAAAACTGATCGGCGGCAACCTTTTCATGGCCCTCTCGGAGATCGTCGCCCATATCGAACTGCTCCAGGACCTTGGCGACGTGGAATTCACGGACGATTCCAAGATACGCCACACCGGTACGATGGAATTTCGCCAATTCTGTGACGGGCTGGTAAACTAAGAGTGAAGGTCGGTTTGCGAAGCGGCCTGACTATCCAGCGCCCGTAGCTCAGCGGACAGAGCACTGGTCTTCGGAACCAGGTGTCGCAGGTTCGAATCCTGCCGGGCGTGCCAACCCCTCCCAATCCTGGCCTGATGCCGTTCAGTCCTCCGTCCAGAACGCAACGCCCGCCATGCCCGGCCCTATGTGCGCTCCCATCACGGGTGTAAACTCCGTCAAAAACAACTCGGCGCACTCGAACCTTTCACTGACCGACTTTCGCAACTGTTCTGCCTTCTCGAATGCGGCAACGTGCATCACTATCGCATGTACCGTCGCATCCCCGACTCGCTCGGACATCAACTCGATCATCTTCTCGCTCGCCCTCTGTGCTGTCCGTGGTCTGGCGAGACTGCGAATCTGGGATTGGTACAACTCGAAAATTGGCTTCAGTTTCAGCAGGGAAGCCCCCGCGTGTGCGATACCCGGCACTCGCCCCCCCTTCCACAGGTAGTACAGCGTATCCACGTAAGCCAGAAGCCTGATGCGGGCCCTGACTTCCCGGGCGCGCTCTTCGACCTGCCCCAGGTCAACTCCGGTTGACGACTCCTTAAGCGCCTCCCAGGCAATTAAACCCTGGCCTCCCGCCGCGCTCCGCGAGTCCACGCTGCGTATCTCGAATTCAGGGTGTGTGTCCCTGAACAGTTCGTGTGCCGTGTCCGCCGACCTCTTGGCCGCGCTGAATGCGTCAGATACCAGGATAGTAAGCGCAGACTCCGCGACCTCAGAGGCCGCCGTGTAAGCCTCAAGAAAGTCAGAAGGAGAAGGAGCGGACGTGCTGGTCCTGTCCGCGTTTCTCCTTTGTCTCCGGTAGAAGTCGCCGGGGGAAATATCCACGCCGTCCCTGTACGTTTTGTCTCCCACGTGGAGACGCATGGGGGCCATGAACGTCAGCGGACTCTCCCTGAACTCTTCAGGGACCGAGGCCGCGCTGTCCACGATTATGGCGACTCGTCCAGGCAAATCTCGCGAATTCAAGTGAGCGAATCTCTATCGAGTAGATTCAAGTGAGTCTCCTTGCGCGATTTCGCCAGAATTATGTTACACCCATATTCAGACCGTCAACACAGCCATTCATCTGTGTCGCCAAAGTCCCTTTGTAAATATAAACCAGAATATATCTAACCGCTCCAACCTGCCAGTAGAAAGGAATCTTTCCCAGTCAGTCATCACAATTGAATGCCCCCGCGATGGTAATGTAGAATTCCCCAAGTGAGAGGCAGCCGAATTTGCGGACAGACCTGATATCCAGACTGAACCACATGCGCGACCTCGGCCCGTCCGAGGCCGAAGAGAATTTCGACGCTTCACGCCGCATGATGGACGTCCTCACCAAAGGCGACTTCAGGAGGCTCGACACTCCGGTCCTCGAACCCACCGATCTCTTTGTCAGAAAGTCCGGCGGAGAGGTTTCGAGCAGTCTCTATTCCTTCCAGGACCCCGGAGGCATGAGTGTCAGTCTCAGACCGGAATTCACGCCCTCTGTAATCAGATGGTACATCGAAAACGTACCGAACTCACCCGCGCCGCGCCGCTACCAGTATTCGGGTCCGGTCTTCCGGTATGCGGGAGCTCGTCGGGGCAGGTTCAGACAGTTTCAACAGGTCGGCGCCGAACTCATTGGCGTATCGGACACGAATGGCGACGTTGAGATTCTAACGACCGCCGTCCGGTGCCTGCGCGCGGCGGGTATCGCTGAGTTCACGCTTCGACTTGGCCATATTGGAATGATTCACGACATCGTCCAGGCTCAAGGTCTTTCCGAACAGGTGGAAATGTTCATAATCTCCAATCTGGAAGAGATAGGCCGCGGCTCTGACTTTGCGGTACGATTGACTGAGAGCGCGGCGGCGGCGGGCCTGCTGATTCAGGAAGACAGGGCTGTTCCCGCTACCGAAGGGCTGGACAAGGCGATGCCCGAACTGGAAGTAATCCGGCGTTCGATTTCGGGTCCGACAGGCCGTCGAAGCGCGAGCCAGATTCTTGCCCGTCTTTCCAGTAGAATGAAGCGCGCCTGCTCACGCTCAGAGTTTGTAGCCGCGGTGGACAATGTATCGCAACTCGTCTCTCTCGAAGGATCCGCCTTGCAGGTCGTGGCGGACGCCGAGGCGATCCTGAAGTCGAACGGCGCGTCGCTAGGCAGTGTGAAGGGTCTTAACGCAACTCTCCTGAATCTCGCCGCCGAGGGCATTGACGAATCCACTATACATCTCGACCTGTCCTTCGTGCGCGGAGTAACGTACTATACTGGGATCGTCTTTGAGTTTCTCGACAACAGGGGCGGAGGTGAGTACGCTATAGGCGGCGGTGGAAGATACGACGACCTCGTCAGGGCATTTGGCGGCGGCAGCGTCCCGGCCTGCGGGTTCGCGCTTTATGTAGATGAGGTAGTACGGGCAATTCAACAGGAGCGCAGGGTAACTTCATGACGAACTCCACGCTGCGCCTAGCCCTGCCAAGCAGCGGCGCGCTACAACATCCGGCAATGTCGTTCATGCGGTCCTGCGGACTTGCCGTCTCGCGCCCCAACGACAGACGCTACATCGCGCGCATACCGTCTCTCCCCAACGTCACCGTAATGTTCCAGCGAAGCTCGGACATCACCAGCAAGATTGATGAAGGCAGCATTGACATCGCGGTTGTCGGGAAGGATCAGTTCCTCGAGAGCAGGCGAGAGGACGGGGACACCAGGATCATTCTGGACGAGTTAGGCTTCGGCAGAAGCAGCCTGGTGATAGCCGTCCCCGATTCGTGGGTTGACGTGACCTCGATTTCCGATCTCGCGGACATATCCGTCGAATTCCGCGCCCGGGGTCAGGACCTGAGAGTTGCTACCAAGTACCCTCGCCTGGTCGGGCGACACCTTCTCGCCAATGGCGTAAACTACTTCAGCGTGATCCGCTCCAGCGGCACCCTGGAAGCCGCCCCCGCGATGGGTTTCGCCGACATAATTGGAGACATCACCGAAAGCGGGAACACCATCAGGGAGAACAGGCTGAAGGAGATAGATGGCGGCACCGTGATGAAGTCGGAAGCCTGCGTCGTATCGCGCAAGATGCGCCCCGACGACGAGGGAGAATCTCTCGAAACGGCGCGGCTATTGCTCGAGATGATGGAGGCCCACCTTCACGCCGGGGGCTACTTCGAGGTCACCGCCAACATGAAGGGAGAAACCGACGCCGAGGTCGCCGAATACGTTATGAAACACGCCGACACCTCCGGCCTGAGGGGCCCGACGATCTCCACGGTCTTCAATCCCCAGGGCGAAGGCTGGTTCGCGGTCACGGTGATGGTCGAAGAGGACCGGCTTCTACCCGCCGTCACGCGCCTGCGAGAGATAGGCGGCAGCAGCGTGCGAGTGTCCAAGCCGCACTATCTATTCCAATCCGAATGCAAGTCATACTCGCGCTTGATGTAATACCTGCCGAAAGCTCTTTATGCCCAACCTGCCTACACATATACAACTCGCGATTTCCGCTGCCGACCGAATACGTCACTCGGATCTGGACACGAATCTCCCTTACTTCTATCTGGGCTCGACCTCTCCCGACATACGAGCGCTCACGAAGCGCGCCCGTTCCGAATACCACTTCGTCGAACTGGACTTCGAGACGATTGGAACCGGAGTGGACGCGATGTTTATCGCCCATCCCGAGCTCATGGAGGCCGCTGAACACGACGGCCCGATGCGCGCCTTCATAGCCGGTTACATAACGCACCTCATGGCGGACGAATCGTACATCGTGAGGATGTTCAGGCCGTACTTCGGACAGCCCGAAGCGTTTGAGACCGACGCGATGGCGAAGGTCTGGGATCGCGCCCTACAGCTGGATTTCGACAGGACTGTCTGGAACGATGTCCAGAGGTCCATCGCCGGTATGGACCCCGACACCAGTAATGTGAATATACGGTTTCTTCCCCAGGAAGACCTGTTACGGTGGAAGGAGTGGGTCGCGCGAGTAATGTCGGGCGGCTTTTCATGGGAAAGGCTCAGGTTCATGGCCAGGCGCATATCCGCGGGCGACGAGAGCCACCCGGCCTATGAATACGCGGAGCGCTTCCTCACCTCTGTGGATGACGCGCTCGATACCCTGTACGAACACGTTCCTCGCTCATGCGTCGAGGAATTCAGAGCTGAGGCCGTCGAGACGATAGTTGAATCACTCAGGGATTATCTGTCATGAAGGTAGTGAAGGGATACGAGAAGTCTCTCTCCGCCCTGTCCGAGGGCAGGCGTCTCGATCTGTCCAGCGTACCGCAGGCATTCCTCGACAGCTCCGAGCAGATCTTCGGCGAGCGACTGACGCCGCTGGAAGTCGTATCCCGCATAATCGAAGACGTGAGAGCTAATGGAGACGACGCGATCAGGCGACTCTCGCTTCTCATCGAGGGTTCCGAACAGGATCGAATTGAAGTTGACCCGGACATAGTCAAGTCCGCCGCCGACTCCGTTGACCCGCTTGTCCTGGAAGCGCTGGCGCTCTCCGCGGATCGTGTGCGCGCCTACCACGAAGCCTCCATGTCAAACGACTGGATGGACTTCGCCGCCGGCTATGGCGCGGTTGTCCGGCCTTGCGAGCGGGTAGGGGTGTATATACCCGGAGGCAGCGCGCCACTGCCCTCGACCGCGATTATGACCGCGATTCCGGCGCGTGTGGCCGGCGTTGATGAGATAACGCTCTGCTCACCCGCCAGGGAGGGCGGCCTGCCCGATCCCGTCATCCTTGCCGCCGCTCAGATTGCCGGCGTTGACCGCGTTTTCGCCATTGGCGGAGCGCAGGCGATAGCGGCAATGGCTTACGGAACCGAGACCGTTCCCGCCGTGGACATGGTTTGCGGCCCGGGAAATCTGTTTGTCACCCTCGCCAAGAAGTTGGTTTACGGCGATGTGGGCATAGACGGCCTCTACGGCCCCACCGAAACGTTGATCGTCGCCGACGCCTCCGCGAACCCGACCCTTTGTGCCGCTGACATGCTCGCCCAGGCTGAACACGATTCCATGGCGCGGCCTGTCCTGGTCTGCACATCGGAGCATCTCGCCGATCAAGTCACCCGCGAAGTCGAGACCCGGCTTAGAAGGCTCAGCAGAGAGTCCGTCGCCAGGGCCTCGGTCGAGGGACAGGGAACCATCGCCGTTGTACAAGACGTCGAGCAGGCAATTGAACTTGCCAACGCCTTCGCGCCCGAGCACATGTGTCTTGCCGTCGCCGACCCATGGTCCTGGATAGGGAAGATAAGAAACGCAGGCGCGGTGTTCTTGGGGGAGTTTTCCCACGAGGTTCTCGGAGATTATGTCGCCGGACCGAGCCACGTTATGCCCACATCCGGGACGGCGAGGTTCAACTCCGGTGTCGGGGTCCATAAGTTTCTGAAGACCATCCCTCTAATCGCCCTGGACGATAGCGAGTCGGTTGAACTATCCCGTAGCGCCGCCGTAATAGCGCGCGCTGAGGGACTCACCGCACACGCGGAGGCCGCCGAGATTCGCCAGGAACTGTCCTGAGAGTCGTTCCACAAGTTAACAGTATTTCAGGAGACCGATATGCCTGAAGATCGAGTCGAAAAGCTAATCAGGCCCCATCTGGCCTCTATACAGACCTACCAGCCCGTGGACCCGCCCGAAGTGCTGGCCGAGAGGGCGGGTATTCCCGCCGAGTCCATAGTGAAGCTGAATGGCAATGAGAACCCCTATGGCCCCTCGCCCAAAGCCGCCGAGGCAATGGCGAGAACTCCCATGCACATATACCCGGACCCGTTCCAGCGCAATCTGCGCGCCTCGCTCTCCGAGTACACCGGCTTTCCGACCGAAAATATCATCGCCGGCGCAGGCAGCGACGAACTCATTGACCTGCTCTTCAGGCTCTTTATCGAGCCTGGCGATGTTATTCTCGATTGCGAACCGACCTTCGCCATGTACGCGTTCTGCGCCAGAATCAACGGCGGGGAACTGCGTCTCGTCCAGCGCGACGAGCTATTCGAGGTTGATCTTCAGGCTGTACGTGAGGCCATAGACGACAGGACCAAGATCATCTTCCTGAGCTCCCCTAATAATCCAACTGGCAACATGGTGACCGAGCAACAGGTTCGCGCCCTGCTGGACACCGGCCTCATCGTGGTCATTGACGAGGCATACTACGAGTTCAGCAAGGAGACCGTCGGAAGTCTCATAGGGCAGTACGAAAACCTAGTGATTCTTCGCACGATGAGCAAGTGGGCCGGACTTGCCGGGCTTAGAGTCGGCTACGGCATAATGGGCAGCGGCATCGTGGACCACATCATAGATATCAAGTCCCCATACAACGTGAATGTCGCCGCCGAGGCCGCCGCTATTGCCTCGCTCGAAGACAGCGAATACCTGCTTGGCAACGTCCAGAGGATCGTCGCTGACCGCGAGGCGCTCTTTGAGAGCCTGTCCGAAATTGGCGGCATCAAGCCCTGGCCGTCCCAGGGCAACTACATCCTCTGCCAGATGGACCGCCCCGAGGACGCTCAGCGGATGTTCGACCAACTCGCCGCTCGCGGCATATTCGTCAGGAAATTCAGTTCCGACAGGTTGGGCGACTGCTTCAGAGTAGCGATAGGAACACCGGATGAGAATGCCGCTTTCCTCCACGCCGTGAGAGAGATTTCCCAATGACGACCAGTACGCCCAGGCCCAGGACAGCCAGAGTCGAGCGCAACACTGCCGAAACCCGGATCACCGTCGAACTCGATGTTGACGGATCCGGCGAATACGAGTTGGACGTCGTGAACGGAATGTTCGCCCACCTGCTGGCACAGTTGTCCAGGCACGGCCTCATTGACCTCGATATACTCGCCCGCGGCGACACCGAGGTCGGCCTTCACCACCTGGTGGAAGACCTCGGTATCGTACTAGGCAGGGCGTTGTCCGATGCAATCGGCGATGGCGCGGGAATCAAGCGCGCCGCGCATACCTATATGCCACTGGACGAAACTCTTGCCCTCACCGTCGTGGACTTCGGTGGGCGCGGCTACGCGGTGATAGACGCCGAGATAGGCGACAGCGACATGGGCGGGTTGCCGGGCGACCTCGTGCGCCACTTTCTGGAGTCGTTTGCCCGCGAGGGACGATTCAACCTGCACGTCCGCCTGCTGTCCGGCGTCAACAACCACCACAAGGCCGAGGCGATCTTCAAGAGCCTGGCCAGGTCTCTCCGGTCCGCTCTTGAGCGCGACCCGCGCAGGGCAGGGCAGGTGCCCAGCACCAAGGGGACGATCAGCGAGTAATCAACTATCGTCATTCCCGTGAAAACGGGAATCCAGAAGAAGGTTTCGCGTGGTCGGGAAGTGGCGCGAGGTTAACCGCTAGATGGACTCTAGATCGAACCTGAAGTCCTCTATGATCGGGTTCGCCAGCAGTTGACTGCACATCTCGGACACCCGATCCCACGCCGCTGACTCCTCCCTCTCATCCACACGTATCTCCATGTACTTGCCGGCTCTTACATCCAGTACCGAGTCGAAACCCAACTGGTGAAGACCACTCCGAATCGTCAGCCCCTGTGGATCGTTCACGCTCGGCTTCAGACTTATATACACCTTGGCTAGAAACATTTCCTACCTTGAAACGCTCCACTCCGGAGCATTGGGAGAACTCTCGTGCGCGTTTACGAACGCCCTTATCCTGTCCTCGTCAAACTCCTCGAACTGGTCAATGAAGTTCCACGCCGTCAGAGCGATTCGGCTATCCATATCCGGGTACGGGCTCATAAGCAGCTTGCCCCCGCGGTCAACGCCTTCCTGGACCAGATCGGTCAACTGTGCCACAAGTTCGTCGCATCCGTCGGGGCAGTTGTAGTGTACGTTCACATAGCCGTGTTCCAGGTTGTGCAGAAGAATCTCGTTTTCCAGTACCTCATCATAGATTCCCCATCTGGCCGGGGCGAGAGGCACATTGTAGTGCCAGCCCGATGTGGGCGGCAGGGTAGCGTATTCGGGATGCTCCTCGCCCGGCGCGACGTGTTCCCGACCCTGGTCTTCCACGCGAATTCCCGGTCCTTCAGGTGTGCCGCCTCGGAACAAACTGTCCAACGGCAATCCCGGAAGGAAGAGCGACAGTATCAGTGCGCCCGCCACCAGCGTGACCGCCAGGCCGCCCGCGTACCTGTAAACACGCCTGCGCCGCTGCCGTCGCTGTCTTCGCGCGGCGCGCGCCTGCGTCGGCGTCATTCGTCCACTTGAGCGATTCGATGTTGTTGACATATCCGCCTGTTTCTATTCAGTGAAAATCCCCCTCCCTCGATGGGAGAGAGTGAGGGTGTCCCGCTTACTCTACTCAGTGAAATCCCCTCTCCCTTCATGGGAGAGGGCTAGGGTGAGGGTGTGCTTCTGATAGACAATTATGCTATTTCAGGTCTAGTCCAGTCAATTTCTGATACGCTTCCCCGTAGAGTTCGGTCGTCCGCGAAACTACTTCCTCGGGCAATTCGGGCGCGGGCGGCTCATGGTCCCATCCGGCGTCGTCCAGCCAGTCCCGCACGAACTGCTTGTCGTAGCTCGGCTGGGACTTGCCCGGCTCATAGCCCTCGGCATCCCAGAACCGGCTCGAATCCGGCGTCAGCAACTCGTCAATCAGGATGAGTTCGCCGCCAACCGTCCCGAACTCCATCTTGGTGTCCGCGATGATGATTCCGCGCTCCTGCGCATAGTCCCTGGCGTACTCATAAACCTCTATCGTGGTGTCTCGCAGGCGTTCGGCCATATCCTCGCCCACCATGTCCACCACTTCCTCGAAGCTCATGTTCTCGTCGTGGCCGACCTCCGCCTTCGTCGTGGGCGTGAACAGCACCTCCGGGAACGGGTCGCCGTCTCTCAGGCCCTCGGGCATCGGCTTTCCCTGCACCGTGCCCGACCGCCGGTACTCCGACCACGCCGACCCTGTTATGAAGCCGCGAACGACGCACTCCACGTCTATGCGGTCGGCCTTCTTGACCACCATCGCGCGCCTCGCTATCTCATCAGGTATGTCCAGGTCCGCGCGGTCAGCCGCCATCTGTATCAGGTGGTTCGGTATCAGATGAGAGGTCTTATCGAACCAGAACGCGGATATCCCGTTCAGAACCGCGCCCTTGTCCGGGATCCCGGTCGGCAGGACCACGTCGAAAGCCGAAATGCGGTCCGTCGCCACCATCAGCAGCGTCTCTTCGTCAATAGGGTAGGTGTCCCTCACCTTGCCGCGATACAGCAGGTTTGGCAGATTGGTTTCGTGTACAGTCGTTGATGTCATGGCTAATCCCCAGGGTGCTTGATTTGTCAGTTCAGTCCCACACGCTCGAATACGTCGTCAACGAACCTGACGTAGTATCCGTAGTCGAAGATTTGGTCCAGTTCGTCCGTTCTCAGTCTCTTCTTTACTACCGCGTCCTTTCGGACGAGTTCTCGGAAGTCGTCGTCCTCGTCCCACGTCAGCGCAGCATTCTTCTGCATAGTCTTGTAGGCGTCCTCGCGGCTCATGCCCTTCTCTATGAGAGTGAGCATAAGCCTCTGGGAGAACAGCAGCCCTCGTGTGAGTTCCATGTTCTCTTTCATGCGCTTCGGATACACTCGCATTTCCGCTACCACCCCGGTGAACAGGTTCAGGATGTAGTCCAGGGCCATGCAGGAGTCGGGCAGTATAAGCCTTTCGGCTGACGAATGGCTGATGTCCCGCTCGCCCCACAGCGCGACGTTCTCCAGCGAAGTGACCGAATGTCCTCGAATCAGCCGCGCCAGCCCGCACACTCTCTCGGTCAATTCCGGGTTGCGCTTGTGCGGCATAGAGGAGGAACCCGTCTGGCCCTCCGAAAACGGCTCTTCCAGTTCACGTATCTCGGTGCGCTGAAGCCCCCGAATCTCGGTAGCGAACTTCTCTAAAGACGCGGCTATTACGGCGAGCGTCGTCACGAAATTCGCGTGGCGGTCCCGCTGGATTACCTGGTTCGACACTGGCGCCACCGCCAGTCCGAGGTGTTCGCACACGATCTCTTCGATCTCCGGCGAAACCGTAGCGTGCGTGCCGACCGGCCCTGAGATCTTGCCCACCGCTATCTCCGAGCGCGCGTGCGCCAGCCGCGCCTTGTTCCGCCGCATCTCGTCCCACCATAGTGCCAGCTTCAGACCCAGCGTGATGGGCTCCGCATGTACGCCGTGCGTGCGTCCCATCATAAGGGTGTCCTTGTGTTCACGGGCGCGCGTGGCGAGCGTCTCGATGCAACTGTCAATCTCGTCTCCAAGCGCGTCCGCCGCGTCCACCATCTGAAGGCTTGTGGCTGTGTCCCAAACGTCGCTTGTCGTAAGTCCTAGGTGAAGCCACCTGCCCTCTGGTCCAAGTTGCTCCGTCATTGAACCCAGGAACGCCGTCATGTCGTGCCTGGTGACCCGAAGTATCTCGTTCAGCCGCTCTATGTCGTATGTAGCGACGCGCAGCTTCTCCATGTCCTCTTGGGGAATCACACCCGCCTGCGTCCACGCTTCACATACTGCAAGCTCTATCAGAAGCCACTTGTCGTACTTGTTCTCGTCCGACCACACCTGTTTCATCCGCGGTCGGGCGTATCGCTCTATCATCTACTCATATCTCCGTCAGCGCCTGTCTCGCTATGATAAGTCCCCTCTCCCTTGACGGGCTCACAAGGGTAAACCAAAATCCCTTCCCCCTTGATGGGGGAAGGCTAGGATGGAGGTGAAACCGCAAATACTTCAAATTCCTACCGATTCCTCAGCCCTTCCCGGTACTCGTCATACGCCTTCCGCACCTCTTCGTGCTTCCCACCAAGTATCTGTGCCGCCAGGAACGCCGCGTTCCTCGCCCCCCACGAACCCACCGCCACGCACGCCACCGGAATGCCGGGCGGCATCTGCGCGATAGCGTACAGCGCGTCAATTCCTTCCAGGTCGCTGGACGGTATCGGCACTCCAATGATAGGTAGTGTCGTCCAGGACGCCAGCACGCCCGGCAGTCCAGCCGACCCGCCTGCGCCCGCGATGATTACCTCGACACCCCTGTTCCTCGCCGACATCCCATACTCCCGCACCCTGTCGGGCGTCCGGTGCGCCGACATCACCTCGACTTCATGGCTGATTCCCAGTTGTTCCAGCACCTCGGAAGTCGGCTCCATCGCTCCGCGGTCCGAACTGCTGCCCATCAATACACCTACAAGTGGCATCTCTTTACCTCTATCGTCGCGTCATTTATATGTCAAAAGTCCCCTCTCCCTCGACGGGAGAGGGCGAACTACAATTTAGTCATTCCCGCGAAGGCGGGAATCCACACCTGCCCAACTGCGTAAGTCCTAATCGGTAAAGTTTGCATCCAGGTTATCCCCTCTCCATTGATGGGAGAGGGCTAGAGTGAGGGTGATCCTCTCCGGATTATACCGAGCTTAACATTTGCAAGATGTCTTCCGCTTCACACACCCGCCGCAATATCCCGCCTGAAATAGACATTGCCAAACCGGATACTATCCATAACTTCATAGACCGAGCGTCTCGCCTCCGCTACCGTGTCGCCACGGCTAGAGACCGTCATCACCCTTCCGCCCGAAGTCAACACTTTAGCGTTTTTGTCTGATTCTAATACTTCGTCTAATTCAGTTCCGGCGTGGAAAACAATACACTCCTCAGACTCGTCGGGCAGTCCTTCAACCTCGAATCCCGTCTCATACCGTCCTGGGTAACCGTCCGACGCCAGCACGACGCCGACCCACGAATCATCCGACCACTCGACTTTTCGTTCCGCGAGGCTGCCCTCTGCTGAGTGCCACGCCAACTCCAGCAGGTCCGACTTCAGGCGCGGAATCACCACCTGCGCCTCCGGGTCTCCCATGCGGCAGTTGAACTCGATCACTTTGGGCCCGTCCCCTGTTATCATCAGGCCGGCGTAGAGAATTCCCTGGAATGGGCATCCCAGCTCCGCCATCCGTTTCGCCACCGGCTCCATTATCTCTGTGCGGACCCTGTTGTCTAGCTCTTCGTCCCAGAAGGGAGGAGGACTGTAGCTGCCCATGCCTCCGGTGTTCAGACCAAGATCGCCGTCCTTTGCGCGTTTGTAGTCGCAGGCCGCTGTCATGTCCGACACATATGGCCCGTCCACGAACGCGAACACGCTGACCTCTTGGCCCTGCAGCCACTCCTCTATCAGTACCGTGTCTCCTGCGCTGCCGAATTCCCGGCTGACGAACATGGAATTCAGCGCGCTAACCGCTTCCTCCGCTGTCGCCGACATTATCACGCCCTTGCCCGCCGCAAGCCCGTCCGCCTTGACAACGAAAGGAGGAGGCACCGACTCGACATATTCGATTGCGGAGGCAAGATTATGAAAAACTTCCGCCCTTGCGGTAGGCACGTTCGCCGCGTCCATCACATCCTTCGCGAAGGACTTGCTGGACTCGATTCGCGCTGCGGCCCGTGTCGGTCCGAACACGCGCAGATCCTCCTCCTGGAATCGGTCAGCTATCCCGGCGGCCAGAGGCACTTCGGGGCCGATGATAGTAAGGTCCACCGACTCTTCGTGGGCCAGCGCGACGAGCCCGTCTATATCTCCCGCCGACACGTCGAAGTTGGCGCCGAGTTGCGCGGTTCCCGCATTACCTGGAGCGGTCAGAATTCGTGGCTTGTGCGGGCTGGAGGCTATCTTCCACGCAATCGCGTGCTCCCGCGCGCCGTTTCCGACGATCAGAACCTTCTTGGCAAGACTCATGCCTACTCCCACTCTATGGTGCCGGGAGGCTTGCTGGTGATGTCATACACAACGCGATTCACGTTCGGGGCTTCGTTGCAGATGCGGTTCGAGACCCGCGCCAGCACATCGTAGGGGATGCGCGCCCAGTCCGCCGTCATAGCGTCGTCGCTTGTCACGGCCCTTATCGCGATCACGCTGCCATACGTTCTGAAGTCCCCCGTTACGCCAACCGAACGAGAGTCCGTCAGCACCGCGAAGCTCTGCCACAGATCGTCATACAGACCGTTCGCTTCGATCTCCTCCATGAGGATCCGGTCCGCTTCCCGGAGCGTTTCAAGGCTGTCGTGCGTGATCTCTCCGATAATCCTGATCGCCAGCCCCGGACCTGGGAATGGCTGCCTGAAAACCATCTCGCGCGGCAGTCCGAGTTCCAGGCCGACCTCCCTCACTTCGTCCTTGAAGAGATAGCGCAGTGGCTCTACCAGTTCCATCCTCATATGTTCGGGAAGTCCGCCCACATTGTGATGTGTCTTGATCTTCGCCGAAACATCGTCCCCTGGAACCTGGCTCTCGATTACGTCGGGATACAGGGTCCCCTGGGCCAGGAAATCAACGCGCCCCAGCCTTGAAGCCTCACCCTCGAACACGTTTATGAACTCTTCGCCGATAATCCTCCGCTTCGTCTCCGGGTCGCTGACCGCCCTCAGCGCTCCGAGGAAGTGCTCCGAGGCGTCCACATAGCTCAGGTTCATGGCCATGTGCTTCTCAAAAGTCTCCTGTACTCGCTCCGGTTCCTGGTGACGCATCAGGCCGTTGTTGACGAAGATGCACGTGAGCCGGTCGCCGATTGCTCGATGCACCAGCGTCGCGGCCACCGCCGAGTCAACGCCGCCCGACAGCGCGCAGATCACTTTCCCGTCTCCGACTTGTCGCCGGATGGATTCGACCGTCTCGGCAACGAAATTGCCCGGCGTCCATGCCCCTGAGCAGCCGCAAATCTTGTACAGGAAGTTCTCTATTAGCTGCTTGCCCTTGGGCGTATGCACCACTTCCGGGTGGAACTGGATCCCAAGTCTCCCGTTGCCGTCGCCCAGCGCGGCGATAGGGGAGTTGTCGGTGTGCGCCAGCGCGCTGAAACCGGGAGGAAGCTCGGATATGTGGTCGCCGTGGCTCATCCACACCTGCATGGATTCCGGCGTACCATGGAAGATCGCGTCCGATGGATCGTCCTGGAGCAGTTCAGCATACCCATACTCTCGCCGCGAGGCTGGCGCGACTTTTCCGCCAAGCTGGTGCACCATCGCCTGCATTCCGTAGCAGATGCCCAGAATCGGCATACCGGACTCATAAACCCAGTCCGGCGCGAGCGGCGCGCCGTCTTCATACACGCTCGCCGGACCGCCCGACAGCACGACTCCCTTGGGATTGAGCGGCTCCACCGTCTCCCACGGCGCCGAGTGGGGGATCAGCTCACAATACACGCTGGATTCCCTGATTCGTCTCGCGATCAGCCTTGAATACTGAGATCCAAAATCAAGGACCACGATAGTCTCTTGATGGCCTGAATCGGCAGACTTGGGAACCGTGACGCCCGCCGCCTGCGTATCTCTGGAGTATGCCGACCCGACCGGATTCTGACCGGCGGATGCAGGCTGATCTGAGTGTCGAAGATGGCTCGAAGACATGGGCAGTCTCTGATCTCAGGCTAGCGTATGTGCTATATTTGGGTCAAGGAATATACATCCGAAAGATAGTTGGAAAAGGCGTTTCTATCGCCCCTCCAATCCACTTATCCTGTACGCCTCCATATCCTGTAAATCCTGATTCAGACAGACAGGCGAATGTCAAACTCATCCATTCTCTCTACATCCACGATCCGCGCAGTTGAGATTCTCAGAAGCGGGGGCGTGATCGCTCTCCCGACGGATACACTCTATGGAATCTCCGCCAACGCGCTCGATGCGGACGCCGCCTCGAAAGTGTTTACCGTCAAAGGGCGGGAGGAACGCAGTCCGCTGCCCATATTCGTATCCGACGCTGGCGATATCTTCCGCTACGGACGCGATGTGCCCGATGTCGCCGTCCGGCTTGCCGAACTGTTCTGGCCCGGCAAGCTGACAATCGTTGTCGGCAAGTCCGACCGGATTCCATCCGTGGTTTCAGGTGGGTACGATACCGTCGGGCTCCGTATCCCGGACCATCCCGTCCCCAGGGAGATTGTCCGTGAGCTCGGCGCTCCAATTACTGCCACCAGCGCCAATGTGAGCGGCAAGCCCCCGCTCACTTCCGCCTCCGACGTCGTGGCCGAACTCGGCAGCCGCCTCGAACTCGTCTTCGACGGCGGTGTGCTCTCGCCCTCCTTGCCGTCCACCGTAATTGACGTCACCGCCAACCCGCCCCGTATTCTCAGGGAGGGCGCCGTGTCCCAATCCAGCATTCAGAAATTGGCAGGCATCCCGCTGGAAGTGTAAAATCCAGTCTGAACCTTCCACCGACACACTCCCTCTCCCTTGATGGGAGAGGGTTGGGGTGAGGGTGATTCCATGTTCAGGAAGGAGTCGCGGATTGGAAAGCATAATCGGCTACAGCTCATTGGTGGAGATGGAGCTGAAGCGTATAGTCTCAGATCGTGGACTTCCGTTGTATTCGATGATGGAGCACCACTTGGGTTGGGACTCTGAGGCGGACTTCACATCTTCGCAGATGTTGAGACCGCTCGGCTCTCTGTGCCTGGCTTCCTGCGACGCTCTCGCCGACGATTTCGAGGTTGCTCTCCCGACCGCCGCGGCCATTGAACTCGTACACAACTTCTGCGAAATACACGACGATATCCAGGCTGGCAAGATTTCCAGGAATGCCAGGGATTCGGTCTGGTGGAAGTGGGGCCCCGCCCAGGCTATCAACGCCGGTGACGGGATGCACGCGCTCGCCCGTCTCGCGCTTCTGGGACTGGGTGAGCGAGGCATCGGCCCGGACAGGGTATTCGAAGCGGTAAAGCTGCTCGACAAGGCAAGCCTCGCAACCTGTGAGGGCCGCTTCATGGACCTTGAGGCGCAGGAGCGCCTCGATATGTCCTCCGACGCCTACCTTAATATGGCGGAGGCGAAGGCAGGCTCGGTGTACTCCTGCGCGATGGAGTTCGGAGCGCTGGCCGCGGGTAGCAGTTCGGCAACACGCGAGTCTTTCGCCGACGCCGGACGCGAACTGGGTATCGCCGTCCAGATCGCCGAGGATATGAGGCAGCTTGACTCTGCAACGAGCGATGCCGTCGCTCCCTCCGAAGACTTTATGAACAAGAAGAAGCTCTACCCTGTCGTGAGGGCATTCGAGATAGCCTCGCCCGCGGAGCGCAGGAGACTGGGCGACTACTATTTCAAGCGCGTTCTGGAACCCTCCGACGCCAGGAACCTCTCGGAGATTATTTCAGGCCTCGGCGTGAATGACCATGCCGTGCGGGAGATCGCCTCCCGCGTGACGCGAGCGATGGATATAGTACGATCCGTTCTGCCCGACGCTGAGGACTCCGACGGTCTCTGCAACCTTATTCGACACGTGGCCGGAGAGGCATAGTGTTCCGCAAGAGGAGCGTCCGCGACCTCGACATAGCGCCCGGCGACAGGGCGCTCGTCAGGGTGGATTACAATGTGACGTTCGTCGGCGATACCGGGCAGATATCCGATGACTCCAGGATCGTCGAGTCAATTCCCACCATAGAGTATCTCCTCGAACGCGGCTGTCGCGTAATTCTGTGTTCTCATATAGGAAGGCCGCACGGTCGCCGGGATGACAGGTACAGCCTGACCCCGGTGGCCCTCCGCCTTTCGGAGATCATGCAGCGTCCAATCGCGCTCGCCCCCGACTGCATCGGAGAAGAAGCCGAAGCCGCCATCTCCGACATGAGCCCCGGGCGTATCGTCATGCTGGAAAACCTGCGATTCCACATTGGCGAGGAGAGCAACGACAGGGATTTCGCCCGCAGCCTCACCAGCCTCGCCGACTTCTACGTCAACGACGGCTTCGGTGTGGCGCACAGAAGTCACGCCTCCACAGCCGGAGTTACTGAATTTCTGCCCTCCGCCGCCGGATTCCTCATTGAATCGGAGGTATCCGCGCTGGACGGCGTCATTCACACTCCGGAGCATCCCTATGCAATCGTTATGGGCGGCGCGAAGGTATCGGACAAGGTTCCCGTGATTGATCGCTTGGCCGACATTGCCGATTTCTTCCTGATCGGTGGCGGGATGGCAGCGTCATTCCTCTGCGCCCAGGGCAAGCTCGACTATGGCTCCGAGGTTGATGTGGACGACGTGGAACTGGCGCTCCGTGTCCTGGACCGCGCCCGAGCCGCCAGCGTCGAGCTCGTGCTTCCGCGCGATGTCGTTGTCGCACACGACTTCGATGAGCCCGCCGAGCCAATCACGGTATGCGTGGACTCGATTCCCCGCGCTCACATCATTATGGACATTGGCCCCCGAACGGTGCGCCTTTATAGGAAGAGACTTGAAACTGCCCGCACGGTCGTCTGGAATGGGCCCATGGGCGTGTTCGAGTGGCAGCAATTCTCCTACGGTACGCGCGGGATCGCCCATGCAATCGCGTCTCTTGACGAAGCCTTTACCGTAACTGGTGGAGGCTCCACCGCGGATGTAGTCCAGTCCCTGGGATTGAAGGACTCCTTCTCCCACGTTTCAACCGGCGGCGGAGCCGCTCTCGAATATCTGGAGGGCAGGGAACTGCCCGGCATAGCGGCCCTCGACGATATATGTTCCCCTAAAAACTGAGAACTAAAGACACAAATGCCATGATAGACTTTCCCTTTCTGAACGAAATATGCCGCAAGACCGACTCGCGGATTGTTCTCCTGGTAGTTGACGGGCTCGGCGGACTCCCGCACCCGGACACGGGCAAGAGCGAACTTGAGACCGCGCGCACCCCGAATCTGGACGCACTTGCCTCGCGCAGCGCCTGCGGAGTAACCACTCCTGTCGCTCCCGGCATAACCCCCGGCAGCGGACCCGGACACCTCGCTCTTTTCGGCTACGATCCGCTCAAATACGTGATAGGGCGCGGGGCGCTTGAGGCGTTGGGTATCGGAGTTGATCTCGGCTCCGACGACATCGCCATCCGCTGCAATTTCTGCACGCTCGACGCGAATGGCGTCATTACCGACCGCAGGGCAGGGAGGATACCTACCGAAGAGTCCGCTCCGCTGGTAGAGCAGTTGACCAGGATCACAGTGCCTGGCGTGGAGATTATGGTCCGGCCGGTGCAGGACTACCGCTTCGTCGTGGTAATACGGGGTGAAGGGCTTGGCGGAGATGTCGCCGACACCGATCCGCAGCGAACTGGCTTCGCGCCACTGGATCCGGTCGGCAAATCTGGCGCCGCTGTTCGCACAGCGAAGAAGGCGGCCAGGTTCATCGAGTCCGCCCGCGACATCCTGGGAGCCCGCGACACCGCCAACATGATTCTGATGCGCGGCTTCTCCAAGCGTCCCGATTGGCCCGCCTTCGGTGAAGCGTACAATCTGAGCCCGGGCGCGATTGCCGCATATCCCATGTATCGGGGCATAGCGAGTCTGCTCGGCATGACCGTGATCCCCACCGGAGGCGATTTCGACGCTGAACTGGACACGCTGTCCGAACATTTCGATGAGCGCGACTTTTTCTTCATCCACTATAAGCCCGCGGACGCGGCAGGGGAGGATGGGGACTTCGCCGCAAAGGTGAGTACGCTTGAAGAGTTGGATAAGCGCATCCCGCGTCTTCTCGACCTAGGCGCCGACGTGGTTGCGGTCGCCGGAGATCACTCCACGCCATCGAGCATGGCGGCGCATAGCTGGCACCCTGTTCCTTTGCTGATAAATTCCCAGTCCACAAATGAAGGGCTGGGTACCCCTGGTTTCAATGAACGCGAATGTCGAACCGGATACCTGGGAAGCCTGCCCGCAACGTCGCTGCCTATGCTGCTCCTGGCGCACGCCGGAAAACTGGACAAATTCGGAGCATGACGCACTACTAGTAGTACCAGGACTAGTAGTACCAGGACCATATGAAGATGCCATACTCAGATGCCTAATCGCCATTTGTATGTTGAAAATCCCCTCTCCCTTGATGGGAGGGGGCTAGGGTGAGGGTGAACTACAATTCAATCGTTCCCGCGAAGGCGATAATCCACGGGCGGGGCAGGCTCATAAATGGCAACGCTAACCGCACCTGCATCAAGGAAGGAATATAGAGATATAAAAACATGACAACATCTACTATAGTCGGCAACTGGAAGATGAATGCAGCCCCAAGCAGCGCAGAGATATTAGCATATGATATTAAAGAAGCTGTCTCTGCAGATAGTTCGGTAGATATAATAATATGTCCACCACATATCTCGCTGGATCGAGTATCCCGAGTAGTGTCCGGCTCCCGTGTTCAGGTAGGCGCTCAGGATGTTCACCCGGAAAGTTCCGGCGCATTCACCGGCGAGGTGTCCCCAGGTATGATTGCCGAGGTTGCCGACTTCGTAATCGTCGGACACTCCGAACGCCGCACTCTGTTCGGTGAATCCGATGAATTCGTTGGAAGAAAAGTCGTCGCATCCCTTGACGCCGGGCTGAAGCCGATACTCTGCGTTGGAGAATCGCTGGATGATCGTCGAGCGGGTAGGGCGGAAGAGGTCGTCAGATCGCAGTTGCTCGATTCGCTGGGAGGGATTGAGGATGTCGCCGGAATTCTGGTGGCTTACGAACCTGTCTGGGCAATTGGAACAGGTGAAGCGGCCAACCCGCGGATTGCCCAGCACATGCTGGGAACGATCAGATTTGTCCTGAAATCCAATTTCGGAGCCGGATCCGACTCGGTTCCTTTGCTTTATGGCGGCAGCGTAAACGCCGATAATGTCCAGGACTTCGTCCGTGAACCGGACATAAACGGCGCGCTCGTTGGCGGCGCGAGCCTCGACGCCGAATCTTTCGCTTCCATCGTCGCCCGCGCCGCTGAAGTCGCCGACGACCGATAGAGAATCTGAAAAGGGTAGTCAAAGTGCCCAGCGGCTATGAATGTCAGCAGAAAGTCCCCTCTCCCACAGGGAGAGGGTCAGGGTGAGGGTAAATACCTGCCCCTCTCGGCCTTTGATGTCTCATCCCTGTCAGGAGTAGGGAGTATCGTATGCAAAATAGATACACAGGCGACGTAGGCGACTTTGGCAAGTACGGCCTCCTGCGCCATCTGACCGGACACATGGAAACCCTGCCATCAGGTCAGGACATCAGGCTGGGCGTAGTCTGGTATCTCTACCCCGACGAGTCCCACAACGCCGACGGCAAGCACACCGGCTACCTGGACGACTCGCCCGCCAATCATTCCAGGTATCGAGCCTGCGATCCCGACCTCTACGACGCGATGCGCCACCTGGTGGAAACCGACCGCCGCTACATTGCGGCGGTCCAGAGAAGCCGGATCCTTCCGGCGGAAACGCTGTACTATGAGCCGAGCCTGTCGTTTCCTCCACGTATGCCGCGCTCCGAAAGGGAGGCTGCCCGCGCAAGCTGGTTCGAGGGCGCGCTTGAAGCGACCGCCGGTGCCGATGTGGTGTTCGTTGACCCCGATAACAGCGTCGTATTCGATCCCGCCAACGGAATCCCACCTTCCGTTGACCCACTACGCAAGAAAGGCCCCAAGTACGCCTTCGTCTCTGACCTCCGCCGGTTCTACGAGCGCGGCCAGAGCCTGATCGTCTATCATCATCTGGCGAGATGGGACACGCATATCAAGCAGATAGAAACAGTCGCCCAGGGCCTGAAATCCAGCCTCGGCCTGCCGCAGTTGCCCATACGTCTGCGATACGGACGAGGAAGCGGGCGAGTCTATTTCATCGTCCCGCAGAAAGAGCATGAAGCCATCCTGGACCGCAGAGTGTCCAGCCTACTCGCCAGTCCCTGGAACTCCCATTTCGATCCGGTAGTGTAGGGAAGACCGCCCCCTGTGTTCCCAACTTCACGAATATCAACCTATATCTGTGCTACTATGTATGAAATGATCAGAGGATTCCCAGAGGCAGTATCATGGCGACTCAGACCTCAACGACAGCGCGGGATACGTCCCCGGTCCGCTTCCTGACCGAAGAGGAAGCGCGGGAGATGAAAGAAAACCTCGCCCGAACGAACTTCGGCATGAGCCTTGATGAATTCACAAGGGCTTGGAAGTCCGGAGAATTCGACAATGACCGCGAGAGGCATCACAAGGTCGTCAGCTTGGCGATGATGCTGCCAGAGTATTGGGAAGACTGATGAGAGGCAGAACCTCTGCCGAAGCTGTCAACAACTATGTTGATGCGACCAATCGCCTTGTGTCATGTGTAACCGACTCGATAGTTAGCGTTGGCGGTGGTTACCATCCGGCCGCAACTCCTCCTCTTTTGCTCGCATTGAACAACGGCCTGCCTGCTAGACTTCGAGGCACTTCTAGGTTCGGACTTCAACTCCAGCAGACTTACCGAATTGTAGAACCCGCCACACGGGGCAATCTGTGGACCGTGAGAGTGACAGGATATGCTTATGCGGTTCTTGATTCTGAACAGAGGGAAGTCCTGGCTTACCACTGGCATCCCAAGGGCAACAGCCCTGTTGCAATTCCTCATCTGCATCTGGAGCAGGGCGCGCTGGTCGAGCGCCCTGAAGTCCGCGACGCTCATCTGCCCACAGGTTCAATCTCCGTTGCAATCTTCCTGAGATTCCTTATAGACGACCTCTCGGTAGAACCTGTCAGACCAGATTGGGAATCCATTCTCCATGACGCCCACTTCGACTTGGTGTAGGGCAGTGATCAATTGCGAAAACTCCCTCCGCCCCCGCCTTCTCGCAATCGTCGGCCCGACTGCCGTCGGCAAGACCGAGCTCGCCATGAGAATCGCGGCCCATGCCGATGTCGAGGTAGTGAGCACGGACAGCAGGCAGGTGTACCGTCACATGGACATCGGCACCGCCAAGCCGACCCCGTCCCAGCTCTCCGCCGTTCCCCACCACCTGGTTGACATAATTGACCCCGATGACGATTTCAGCCTTGGATTGTTCTTAGACTTGTCAAAAACAGCAATTCTAAACACAAACACAGCCGGGAAGTGTCCTCTCTTGGTTGGAGGGACCGGCCAGTATGTGAAGGCTCTCTTGGAGAACTGGAACGTGCCGACCGTTCCGCCCGATCCTGTCCTGCGCCGCGAACTGGACGATTTGCTCGAATCGCAGGGGATTGACGGCCTGCTGTCCCGCCTGCGTAGTCTCGACTCCGCCGCCATCGACCGCGTTGACGTAGCCAATCCGCGCCGCGTCATCCGCGCTATTGAGGTCGCCGCCGCCAGAGGTTCGGTGCAGGATACTCCCAGGCGGCTGGAACCCTGGTTCGAGTTTACGGTAATCGGTTTGGGAATGGAGCGCGCCGATCTCTACCGCCGCGCCGACGACCGCGTTGACCGCATGATGGACGCCGGTTTCCTCCATGAGGTAGAGTGTCTGCTTGCTATGAGCTACGGCCCGGAACTGTCTTCGATGTCTGGAATCGGCTATCATGAACTGGCGCGGCATCTGCTCGAAGGCGCGGATTTAACCGATGCGGTCCAGAGAACCAAGTTCAGGACGCACCGCTACATCAGGCGACAGTCCAACTGGTTCCGCCACGACGACCCGCGCATTCGCTGGTTCTATACTTCCGGCATGGAAGAAGCCGTCCGGTTCGCCGCCAAATGGATAGACTAGACAATTGAAAAATCCCCTCTCCCTCTGGGAGAGGGCTAGGGTGAGGGTGAAACCTCAACTACAATTCAGTCATTCTCGCGAAGGCGGCAATCCAGGTGTGGGGACAGGCTCAAATATGGTAAAACTGGCTGGACGCAGCATTAGGCAATTGGAAGAAATCCCCTCTCCCCCTGGGAGAGGGCTAGGGTGGGGGTGACAATGAGATTCGTAAAACTGCACGGCGCCGGCAACGACTACATATATGTTGACGCCCGCGAACAGAGTAGAGACTGGCCCGAAGTGGCCAGACAGGTTAGCGACAGGCACTTCGGCATTGGCTCCGACGGCCTCATACTGCTGCGCGACTCCGATAAAGCCGACGCCAGGATGCAGATGTTCAACGCCGACGGCTCCGAGGGACAGATGTGCGGTAACGGAATCCGCTGCTTTGTGCGTTTTGGTTTGGATGCTTCCGCGCTGGATACCGCGTCCAAATCGTTTGAAATCGAGACGGCCTCCGGCGTCCTCTCCGTGCGTCCCAGTTGGGATGATGGCGTGATGACCGGTGCCTCCGTCAGCATGGGCGAGCCCATCCTCAAGCCCTCCCTGATCCCAGTCGTCGCCCCCGACGATCTCGAAGTCGCCCTGGACTATCCGCTGGATGTTGACGGCTCCCGGATAATGGTCAACTGCGTCTCGATGGGCAATCCCCACGCCGTAGTGTTCATGGACGATCCGGTTGACGAATACGAGTTGACCCGCATCGGCCCCATAGTCGAACATCACCCCTTCTTCCCCGAGCGCGTGAACTACGAGATCGTGAACGTCATATCCCGCGACCGCATCAAGGTGCGTGTCTGGGAGCGCGGCTCCGGCATCACGCTCGCCTGCGGCACCGGAGCCTGCGCCGCCGTCGTAGCCGCCAAGCTGCACGACCTGGTTGACGACTACGTCTCCGTCGAACTCCCCGGCGGCGAACTGCGCGTTTCATGGTCGGGACGGGGAGAGGTCGTCATGGAGGGCCCCGTCGCCCGCGTCTTCGAAGGCCACTGGCCCGACTGACCTGGCCCATGAGTCGAGGGGATCTATCCGCAATGTTCAAGAAGGCTACAACTGCCATCATCGCATTCACGTTGCTATCCACACTTGTGCTGGGGATTGTGTCCGCTTCTCCAAGAGGGCAGGCAGAGACGGAGCCGCCATTCGAGTTTCTGATAAATGTGCTCGTGGACGCCGACGAGAAAGGCGCGCTTCCTGACGGCCTCAGCGGTGTGCTGGCGGAATGGCTTATCGAGAACCTGATTGCCCCGCATACTGGAGAGACGCCCGAGCAGGTCAGGATACGACACGCGGCTCTGGGACAATCCTCCCTGTTGTTCATGTCTATCTTGTTCTACGACACAAGTGACGAGGGCGTTCTTCCTCTGGCCATCGCGCTCACAGACGCGAACGACAAGGGCCTACTTTCCGACAGCCTTAACAATCTGCTGGCAGAATTGTTCATCGAGAATCTCATCGCTCCACACACAGGGGAGACACCCGAACAGATCAGAAGCCGGCTTTCCGTCCTGGCCGCGCGGAAAACTGCTACGGCTATGGCAATGAACACGCCGACTGAGACTCCTACGACTATGCCAACCAACACACCGACGCAGATACCTACCCCGACCGTGCCGCCCTTGACCGAATGGGATACGTATAAGAACGGCGTCTATGGATTCAGTGTAGGTATCCCACTAGGATGGGTGCTGGATGGAGATTCCGAGACTGACGAGTATGCCTCCTTCTGGTCGCCCGACCGTAAGGGCATCAACGAAGTGTGGATCGAATACCCGCGCGCAACGTCAACCCTCGAATCTCTGGGCGAGAGGCGACGCGATAGACTGACGAGTCGGGCGCAGGCCAACTCCTGGCCTGTATTCGATGTGATCTCGGGTGGCAGGAGATCCGGCGGGTGGGGAGAGTTCTACGAACTCGTCTTTCGTTGGCAGTCGGCAGAGGAATACTGTGTCAGCCGCGTCGTCGAACGACTCCGCCTAGTGTCACTATACCCGTCCGATCTCTACAGTAGTGCCAACCCTGCCCTTTGGGGCGGTACCAGAAGAGTGTTCGCCAGAGACCGAAGTGCCGACAAGCGCTCTTACGAAGTCGGAGTGATAGCGCGCGCCGGGATATGTGAGCGACATCTGAGTGCTTACTCAGCCGTCGCCGAGGCGTTTCAGGATAGCTTCGTTGTATGGAACGGATATTGGGACGAAGACTATGGATATGGCCTGAATGTACCGCCGGGCTGGTCCTCGCAAAAAGAATTTGGCGGAGCGACGTTGAGGTCCCCTGACCGGAGCGCCTTGGTCGAGGTCACAAGCTATTACTACCCCAGTCCGCACTCGACCACTGATGATCTAAAGGCCCAGCGTCTCCAACAATACCGCCAATACGCGAACACTTGGACATTGTTTGAGTCGAAGGGCAACATACAGAGCATAGGCCACCGAGTTATACGCTCCGACGGTACGTATTGGCTAGTGCCTAAGCCAAAGAAATATCTCGCGACCTTCAGAGCGCAGGTTAGTTCGCAGTACTGCGTCATGGACTATTCGGAACTGATGGTCATGTCAACATATCACCCCGATCATCCATACGGGTTCCTCGTAACCGCGTCCGTGTGCGAGAACAGTCCGTATCTCCAAGACAGCCGTGAGATGCTGGAAGGATTCAGATATTGATCGTGGGTTTATTTGATGGAGTAGTCAAATGAATATGTGGAACGTTCAAGGCTAGGATAACCTGGCTGGCGACAAACCCAGTATTGTCGCTGCGCGAGAGGAATTGAGGCAGTGGCTCAAGGGCGTTCCTGGGACAGAGCGAGATAAGTGGAACAACCGGCTCAAGAGCAAGGACCATCATCACTTCTCCGTACGTCTTGAGTTGTACCTGTATCACTTCTTCAGGGAGCGCGGCTGGACAATTGACATCGAGCCTGAATTGGTCGGCGCTAGAGGTCGTCCAGATTTCCGCTTGAGGCAGGGTGAGTATGAGATACTGGTTGAAGCGAAGACTCTGCTTGATCCAGACTCTGCTGAGAAACAGGATATCCGCCTGAAGTCGCTAGCGGACGGGCTTAGCGAAAAGCTAAGTCGCACAGTTAGCATTCACCCACTTAGCGACCTGCCTCCCAATCTACCATATAGGAATATCGCATCAGAGATTGAGAATAAGGCAGACGCCGTAGAACTGGTGCAGGAATTCCGAATTGAGGGTGAATATGTAGGATGCCCATACGAGTTGGAAGTGACGATTGTCCTTGAGGATAAGCCGACTCTATACACTGACGTAGGAATCACCGTCGGACAAGCGCAGGATGCAAATGCCGGACAGCGGATGCGAGAGGCAATCATTGAGAAGGGGAGAACTCGCAAATACGGCAAACTAGATACTCCATTGGTGATTGTCGCATGGCCGCAGACATCGTATTACATTGCGGGCCCGGACAACGATGATCGCATAGCTCTTTCAGGTGATATGGATTGGCGCGAAGTATTCCTGGGCGGATTCAGAGAGTTTTCTGAACCTAACGGAGTGTTCAACCTGAAGAACAGGAATGGGGCGCGACGATATTCACGGATTTCAGCGGTTGGAATTTACCGATTCTCTTGGGATTCGTGCGACAATCCATGCCACGAACTCTATGTCTATCACAATCCATACGCTGGTCACCCGGTAAGTCACAGCGTGTTCCAGGGAATTCCCCAAGGCGTCTGTAATATCAACACGGGTCAGTTGGAGTGGTTGGATAACCTTCGGCCTAGAGGGGCGAACGTGTTCGTAAGTACCGACCCGAAGGACGGAGAGAGGATACACGCCTATCATCCAGAGGATGGCGGAACTGTACTTCACAGAGATGGTTGTGTTGAGCTGGACCATATAGACGGTCATCCACTGTGGCGTTGGGAACTTTGGGCCAGCGAAGAAGAAGCGCGTAAACACAATAAGAGTGAGGAACCAATCGAAAGATGCTGCAAGTGCTTCCCGTCAGGTTGTGTCTAAATGATGGAAATAGGTACGGCTATCCATATCGGTCCGAAATGAATGTATGAAAGCAAGGCCAGGCCCCGTCGCCCGCGTCTTCGAAGGCGACTGGCCCGACTGACACCCACCCATCCTATATACATCTCGGCCATCCTGTAAATCCTGCTTCTGACCGGGGTCCCTTCAAAGCCTTCCCAATTCTCATAGGACTACACTTTCACATCCTGAATACGGGCTTTGTCCAAAATCTAAATCTTGTCCAAAAAGTCCGCCGAAACCTATCTCGCGCCTAGCTCCCGCTCGATAGCCCGCCGATCCCCTCTGCGCCGCGCCTTACTCACCCCACGCTTCACCCGAGACCTCTCCAATGGTTCATCGAACCGGACAGACCCATCCCCGAACACCTGATAGTCTCTCGAACCGGGCGTGCGCGGAGTACGACTGTCGGGGACGGCCTTGTAGGTTCGGCGGCTTATGCGGTAAGTGCGGGACATGAGCTAATTGTTACGTCGTCGGGGTGGGCTTGCCAAGGGGAACTATGATAAGGGACATAGGGGCATGAACCGGAAGTAGAGTAGTGAATAGAAGCTACGGGTTACGGTTCATGCCCCTATGATGGTTTCGGTGGGCTATCTACGAGGCGGGTTATTCCCCCTGCCACCGCCGGAGGGATTGCCCGTCGTGCTTGGGGCGTTCGCGGGCCTCCCGCCGCCCTTGCCACCGCCTCCCTTTGAGCCGCCCTTACCGCCACCGCCACGACTTCCCCTCAACATCTGATTCCTGTTCATCGGATTCTCCTTTCTGCTAGATAATGGATGAATGACGCACAGATTATTGAGGTTGCGCTAAACGGCTGTCAACAGAGACCCCGATAGCCCTGATGGGGAATCTGGAAGGGCAGGCGGGTTGTGTGGTAGGGTTGGGTATCTTATATCTTACATGAGGGGGGTGACGTGGAAGTATATTTCTCAGCCGCCGAACAAGTGGAGTATCATACGGACATAGACTGCGAAAACGGCAATCAAATCGAATGCTACAATTTTCGGTGGATAGATATAGACCTAATTCTCGAAGCTCTGGATGCTTACCCGTTCTTAAAGGCAATGATACGAGAATGCGAAGTTTGCGAGCATATCGAAAGTCAACCTGATAGGCCATACTATGACCCTCTCTAACGACTTCTAAACAGAATCTCCCACTGGACACGTTCTTCAGGTCTATCATCTCCGTAATATCGTGCATGGCGCAGACCGCGTAATTCAACATCGCTATCCCGAATTAAGTCCATTCCTCTGTCAGCCGCACTTTGGTCGTTACCAAATGCTATCAGGGCATAGTTGCCGTCCTCTTCGCTTAGATAGTCAAGAACCTCAATGCCGTTGTCGCGGAAGATTTTCACCAATGGGTGTTCTGCTACTACAGATGTCACAGCCTACTCCTCGCCTATTCTCTCAACTATCCCCGCCCACTTGTCAAAGGCTTTGCCCAGCCCTTCGTGCGCGTCTAGGACTTCGTTATACTCATCGTCGTCAAGCGCGTCCAAGTCCACCAAGCCGTCAAACCCCGGATAGGTCTGAGTTTCGTCGACCATATCCGCCGCCACGTCTAGGAAATCGGCGATCCCGTCCTGTATGCCTTCGGGCGCATCCTTATGCAGTTCCCGCGCCTTCCGTATTCGTCTATTCATGCCATACCTCCGAAGATTCTCTGAAGTAGTATCGGCACAGCGAACAGCGATAGTCACAGCCGTAGGTCGTCGTCCGTATCCTTGTCGGGTTTCCTATGGAAGATACACCAGTAGCAGACTCCCAAACCGATTATTGTTCCACCTATCAGCGGGAACATGAAGCAGAACACGACGAACAGTATCCCACCGACCAGCAGGGAGAGGATTTTTAGTCTCTCTTTGAACGGCATGGGGTTACTCCTCTATCCCGCACTCATCCAATGCCCGCGCCGCCGTCTCCACGCCGAAATCCGCATTAGGATTAGTTAGGACCATCTCATCATAAACACTCAGCATCGCGGCCTGATGGTCACCTACGTTGCGTACAAGCCAGTACACTCGGCGTACCATACTGCAATCAAATTCAGGTTCTGTGATGGTCTGTGTTTCGGCGGTCGACGCGGTGTCTACCAATGAGTCAATCTTGAACATAACTTGACCTGTAAGCTCCGTTGACAAGGTACTGAACGTTACCTGCTTGTCTCCGTAGGTCTGCGTGAACTCTCTCTCCATGTACCTGGCGGGATCGTCTGTAACCATCGTCATAGTGCTGGTAAGCCAATCCACAACGCTTTGGAAGTCGGACGGCATGAGAGTCTGTGCGAGGAGTGCCATAGCGATAGCCGTTTCGCTAGGCGTGTCGACAATATCCCCGCTCACGATTCCCGTAACAAGGGTATCGTCCGAACCCGTCAGAACAATCATCACCTTGTCGTTGTAACCGAAGGCGACGGACTGAGGTTGGCCGTCGTTGCGTGGGATGCTAGGCTCGAATCTGTATCCGACATTTCCAAAGGATTGTTGGGCCTCTGCACGGCTAATGCCGAGTCTGCCAACAGAGATAGGGGTCGGTTTCGGTTCGGGTACGGTTATGACCGTATCGGAGCCTTGAAGCCCAATCGTGAACAGGGCTTGCGCCGTACTTGGAGCGTAGGAGAATGCTATGCGCTTATCGTCCTGCGTAGTCTCAAAATCAGCAACGTCATGTTCCGCAAGGAATGTAAGTACCTCTTGCATCCAATCGCGGAATCCTTCCCATTCAGGAACTACCAGATCCCCCAGTAGATATACGGCGTCCATCTGTTTCTCGAATTCTTCATGGGTCCCACCCGCGATGGTGAACAATATGGACGCTTCGCGTAGTTCACCCCCTTCACCTTCCAGCACCAACATCAAACGCTTATTGCTGAAGAATCCGATAACGTTAGGCACGCCTTCGGTTGATTCACTAGCTTCAAAGGAAATCTCTCGAAAGTCCCGCTCGAATCGCTTCTGGACTTCATCACGGGAAATGCCGAGTCCAACGACGGGAATGGGGGTAGGTTCGGGGATAGGTGTAGGCGTAGCTGTCGGGATAGGTGTGGGTTCAGATACGGACTTGGCGATAGTGGGTTCGCTGTCCGTCTCCTCGAAGTTGGAAAACCCCGCCGCAATCAGAGCTAGAACGAATAGCACTCCCGTCGCTGAACCTGAGATTATCGCAAACTTCCACCGCTTCTGTCTGAGGCCGATTACAACTCCGATGATTGACGTAACTGACGCGATAAGGAATCCCAAGAATAAGACGACGAATAGTGCTTCGATCACAGTAGCCCCCTCGTGGCAAGGATTTGGCTACTCGCCTAAGTCGCCTGCGTCCGGTGTATCCGCGAGGGGGCATATGTATGCCGCACCTCGCTTATGGATACACCGCAAGCGATGACGCATTTAGACTTAGGCGAGTCCAATCAGGACGTTAGCGGGCTGGTCGGATTTAGTCAAGTCGGAAATTTTACGAATTTTCCGACATAAAAAGGCAACCAGGTGTTGCCTTACCTAACGTATGTGAGTTCAATTTTGCCAAACCCCTTGACAGACAAGCGCGGGTATACCTAAACCAGTCACAGACGGTCCACCTAGCTGGTCACAAAGGAGATTCTGCTTATGACCTCGGCCTACGGAATTTATACGGCCTATCCCAATTCGGAGACTTGCACTTGGGGCAAACCCTGGGAGCTTCCTTCTGTCTCAGGTTCTTCGGAACCCATTCGTGACCGCATCTACACCTGTACGCGGTCACCTTGAAGGTTCCTGGTTTGATCTCTGACTTTTCCAATTTCGCACTCCTTGATTACCACAAGTATATACTACAGGGGTTGACAAAGCAACCCTGTTAGTATATACTATCAGTAGTCATAATAAAGAGTTCGGCAATGGAGAAGCAGTTGATAACCATTACCGCCCTCGGCCCTGACGATCCCGACGACGGTGATGTTGGCCGCCAACAGAGAGGCTTGGCGATAGCCGCCAGAGTCCGCATTGATAAATGTCCTCTGGGCTACAAGGTTCCCTCTCAGACTGCGGGCAACAGGCACTCCTATGTCGTGAACGTGGACGACGAACCGTTCTGCTCCTGTCCTGATTTCGAGACTCGGAATCAGCCCTGCAAGCACGTCTATGCCGTGGAGTTCACCATACAGCGTGAGGAAAGACCTGACGGCATGAAGGTAGAAACCAAGACTATGCGCGTTACCTATGCGCGGGATTGGACTGCGTACAACCAAGCGCAGATTCACGAACAGGAAATGTTCGGCAAGTTGTTACGGGCATTGTGCAATATCATCGTTCAGCCCCCGCAGGGCATGGGACGGCCTCGGCTTCCCCTGTCCGACGTAATCTTCGCTATCGGTACTAAGGTGTTCTCCACCTTCTCAGGGCGGAGGGCTATGACCGATATGCGTAACGCGAAAGCTAATGGACAACTAGACGTAACTCCTGCCCATACCAGCATCGCCCATTACTTAGGCAAGCCTGAGATAACTCCGCTTCTGAAGGCCCTGATTATACAGAGCGCACTTCCGCTAGGTGGTATTGAACACCACTTTTCACCCGATTCCAGCGGCTTCTCCACTTCCGTCTATGACAGGTGGTTTGATGAAAAGTGGGGCAAGGAAAAGAAGAGGGCCAAGTACATCAAGGCGCATATCATCACTGGTGATGTAACCCACGTCGTGGCGGCGGCGGACGTTACCGAGACTGCCACGCACGATTCCAAGTATTTCGAGTGGTTGGTAAATACTACGGCCATGGGCTTTGATGTACGAGAGGTGTCGGCGGATAAAGCATACCTCTCCCGCGAGAACCTACACATCGTCAATGATATTGGAGGGGTCGCATACATCCCCTTCAAGTCCAATTCTATCGCAGTGCCGGTCTATGGCGAACCCGATTCTGTGTGGGTGAGAGCCTTTCACCTCTACCAATTCAACAGGTCAGAATTCCTAGCCCACTATCACCGTCGGAGCAACGTCGAGACGAGTTTCCATATGGTCAAAGCGAAGTTCGGCGGGGCTATCCGCTCCAAGACCACAACTGCCCAGGTCAACGAGGTACTTGCCAAGATCCTCTGCCACAACATCTGCGTACTGATTCATTCCATGTACGACCTAGGGATAGAGCCTATCTTCGAGGACGAGTTAAAGGTTGCGGCCTAGGCGGACATTCCTAGCGGACTCTCCCTACTGTTAAAAAGCCCTCCGCGTGGAGGGCTTTTTCTTTATCTGGCAACCGCTTAGGCCGTGTGCTAGGCTTGGCGTATCTGGTTTCGGAGATAGAAATATGATTGAACCTCCGCCAATACTCGCTTGGTACACAACTGAACCAAACCCCGAGTATTACGTCTATCACGTCTGTCTACGCTGTTTCCATAATGTCAGAATCCAATCTGATACTCTGGCAATCAGCACATGGGAACAGATGGACATACTTCGGCGTCTGTATTTGGTCGAGGATGAATTAGGGATTGAATCTGCCGAGGAAAGAGACCTGTGTGGCGAATGTGACCGTCTATTATCCAATGGCAATAATCGCCCGTGCGCTACAACTACTTCACCTGCCGAGGTGATAGAGACTGTTAAGTGCTGTCGTAGGCCGAGCGAGTGCTTTAACTAGAATAGAATGAAAGAGGCTTCGATCCCGCACGGTGAAATTCCACCACCCACTTCGGAGAAATAGGTCTATGGTCCACAAAGAGCCATTTGTGGACAAGGAGTTTGACGTTATACCCGTGCTTTTCCGCCACATTAGCGACGGCCAGTGCATCGCTATCCCTCCTTGCGTGAAATGTAATCCTTGGCGTCTGAAAAGCCCCTTCCTCTTCCTCAATGGCCTGAGACACCTCAACCCCCTCAGCCCTCAGTATCTCAGCAAGCGCGGCCATCGTCTTAGTCTCAGCTTCCACTGTAGCAGTCGTCATAGTTGATCTCCTTCGGCAAGCTCCACTGGCTTAAAGAACCAATGCACGGGCTGGTCCGGGTCAATCGGCGTCAACCGCACGCGGATTTCCACATCAGGGGCGTTGATATCACAGGATATGCCCGGCTCGTGATTTCGCATCACGGCCCGGCCGCCACACTGGCAGAAGAACTCCACTGCCCGTACATCGGTTATGTCAACAGGTTGCGCTTCGGTCATATTCGTCTCCTTTTATTGGCTGTCCAAAAAGTCAAGCAGGGGAGAGGGTTTTTGGACAAAGCCCCTGAATACGCTATAATCCGAACATACAAACTAATTGCGGAGCGTGACCGACGATGATCCTGAACCAAGACATACATAAGTATCAAGTTATGCTGACCCAAAATCGGAGGGGCGAAAAATTTTCCCCAAAGCTAACGCAGGTGATTAACAGGTGGATCTCTGGTGTTCTAATCACCTGTTGCCCACCTGTTGGTCACCAGTTAAGCCACCTGTTCCCACCTGTTGATTTATAAACGGGGATATATAAGACCGCGAGAACCGAACAAGATTGCCACCACCACATCGGAAGCATCAAATATCTGGTGCGTGTCCAACGCAGTATCCAATACCCAGTATCTTTGTGCCACTTCGTGTCCTTCGTGGATAGAACCGAATATGCTACTGTGCGCCACTTTTGTGATGCTTCCACCACATCCACCAAGTACCACCCCATAACTCACCATGCTAAAATACCCAACCAACCACTGATGACTAATCACTAAGAACTAAAAACTGAATCGGAGATTCACATGAACTTCGCCAGCCGAGTCAAGAAGATACCCCCTTACCTGTTCGTCGAAATCAGCCGCAAGATCGCCCAGAAGCGCGCCGAGGGCATCGAGGTTATCTCCTTCGGTATCGGAGACCCCGACCTCGAAACGCCCGCGCCGGTGGTTGATGTCCTACGCAACACCGCCGGAGACCTGCCCAACCACCGCTACCCCGAATCGGAGGGTCTGCCGGAGTTCCGAAAAGCGACCGCCGACTGGTATCAGCGAAGGTTCGGCATTTCGCTCGACCCTGAAACTGAGGTCATTTCGCTAATTGGAGCGAAGGAGGGTATCGGACACGCCGCGCTCTGCTTCATCGAACCCGGCGACGTCGCCCTCGTGCCGGACCCGGGCTACCCCGTGTACTCGGTGGGGACCTGGTTCGCCGGCGGCGAGTGCCACTGGATGCCGCTCAAGGAGGAAAACGGCTGGCTTCCGGTTCTGGAGGATATTCCCGGAGACGTGGCGCGCGCGGCGAAGGTCATGTGGCTCAACTATCCGAATAACCCGACCGGCGCTATTGCCAGCCCCGACTATTTCGAGAAGGTGGTCGAGTTCGCCAGGTCCTACGATCTGGCCGTGATGCACGACGCCTGCTACACCGACGTCACGTTCGACGGCTATCGCCACCCGTCGTTCCTCGAGACGCCGGGCGCGATGGACGTCGGAATGGAGTTCCACTCGCTGTCCAAGACCTACAACATGACTGGCTGGCGTCTTGGAATGGCGGTCGGAAACGCCGAGATGATCAACGCTCTGCTCATCGTGAAGTCGAACCTGGACTCCGGCGTTCCCCAGGCGATCCAGCACATGGGCATCGAGGCGCTGAATACGTCGGACGACTGGATTGACGAGCGAAACGCCGTTTACCAGCGACGCCGCGATAAGGTTCTCGCCGTGCTTGACGAAATCGGCCTTGAGGTTGACCCCCCAAAGGCGAGCCTGTACGTTTGGGCGCGAGCGCCGGAAGGGTTCACCAGCGGCGAGTTCGCCGAGCAGCTGCTGGAGAATTGCGATATAGTCGTCACCCCGGGCGCCAGCTACGGCGACTACGGCGAAGGCTACATCCGCTTCTCGCTCACCATCGCCGACGATCTGCTGGAAGAGGGACTGAGACGCCTCGCCACCTACACAGGCTCACGCTAGTGCGCTAAAGCCCCTTCCCCCTTGATGGGGGAAGGTTAGGATGGGGGTGAAACCTCAACACAATTCAGTCATTTGTATGTTCAAAAGTCCCCTCTGCCCTTGGGAGAGGGCTAGGGTGAGGGTGAACTACAATAAGATTCAGTCATTCCCGTGAAGGCGGGAATCCAGCGGATGTGGAGGGGAGGACATTATTACATGGCTAGAAAGAGAATGAAGACCACCAGGCCCAAGCAGGAGCGTGCCATACTCGTGAGCGCGACTCCCAAGCGTGGACGCTTGCTCTGGAATCCGCAGGACTCGCTCGACGAACTCGCGGAGCTTGCCCGAACCGCCGGCGCGAAGGTGCTCGACCGCGTCTCACAGCGTGTTCCCAAGCCCACCCAGGAGTACGTCGGAAAGGGCAAGCTCGAAGAGATCAAGCGCCTCTGCGAAGAGTTGGATATCGACACCGTAATTTGCGATGACGAGCTCACGCCCACCCAGCAGCGTAATCTCGAAAGCGCGCTCGCTTACACCGGCGGCCATGCCGAACGCAAGGTGATAGACCGCACCGCTCTCATCCTGGATGTCTTCGCGTCCAGGGCGCGAACCCGCGAGGGTCGGCTTCAGGTCGAACTCGCCCAGCAGGAGTACCTTCTGCCGCGTCTCGCCGGGCAGTGGTCCCACCTCGATAGGCTGCGCGGCGGCAGTGGTGGCGGAGCGGGCGGTGGCATCGGCACCCGCGGCCCGGGCGAGACCCAGATAGAGACGGACAGGCGACTCGTGCGCGGTGGCATACAGAGACTCAAGAAAGACCTGGAAAACGTCCGTCGCCACCGCAGACTTCACCGCTCCAAGAGGGCCAGCAATGGGATTCCGGTCGTCTCGCTTGTCGGTTATACCAACGCTGGCAAGAGCACGCTGCTGAACCGCATGACCAGGGCGGGCGTCCGCGCGGAAAACCTGATGTTCTCGACTCTCGATCCCGTTACTCGCCGAATCCAGCTTCCTTCGGGACACCCGGTTCTGCTCACCGATACGGTCGGATTCATCCACAAGCTGCCTACGTCGCTGATTGCCGCCTTCCGCGCCACGCTGGAAGAAATATCCGAGTCCACGCTCGTGCTTCACGTCGTTGACGTCACCCACCGCAACGCCCCCGAGCAGGTCACCGTCGTCGAATCAATCCTCGAGGACATGGACATGAACGGCGTCCCGACCGTCATGGCCCTCAACAAGGCCGACCTGCTGCCGGAATCTGAGGATGGGCGCATGGAGTATCTCGACCAGGTAGGTGCCGGCCCAAATGACGCCGTCCTCATATCAGCGCTCAAGGGAGATGGCATAGACGACCTGCTCCAGGTCATCGAATCTCAACTAGTCCTCAACGACACTTCTGTGGGTGAAGCCTATCTCGCGTCCGCCAGCGCCTAACTTGAGAAGAGGAAGTTGAAGGTAATGCCACCCAAGCTAACTGAGCTAAATGCCTGCGCTCCTTGGAGAGAAGCGGTTACTTACAGGGATACCTGGCCCTACGAGTACGTACTGTCTGAGAAGGATGGTCAGCAAGATCTGCTAAAGGCAGTCTGCGAGCGATTCCGTAACGGTGAGGGTGTGGCATGTAAGTTCTTCCGTATGAACAATACCTACCTGTTCATCGGCGAGTATAAATATTGGTTGATGACCCACTGGGACGATCTGGAGCCTGGGGACGACTACGTGATTAACCGCGCCCGTCTGTACAAGGACCGTCGCGACTTTGTGATCCAGCCGGGCGACACGGGCAAGCTGGAGGATTACCCTGTCAATCCGGCGTATTCAAGTTGAATCCTGCAACAGAGGTCTTGCACCAATGCCCAACGATACAACCTTGATGGCTTATCTGGTTCCTAAGATCACCGCGCAGGTAGAAAACGCCGCGACCGACGCTCTCGGTTATATACTGAACAAGTCGGCAACCTCTATGGATGCGCTGAATGACCTGCTCCGACAAGGCGACTTTGACATGCCACCAATCAGCAGGGTGGAAACCCAGTTGACCTACGAAGATGGTTCTCGTCCAGACATGGCGGGTTACGATCAAGCCAATGCGAAGCGGCTGCTGGTGGAATCGAAGTTCTGGGCTTCTCTCCTGGAAAGCCAAGCTAGCGGTTATCTGGACCAGTTTGACCAGCCTGGCCCGGCGGCGCTTCTGTTCATCGCTCCCGATGTCAGAATCGAAACGCTATGGCAGAGATAGTGCGGCAGATAGGAAGGGGAAACCCGGGCACGAAACTTGATCCCACATCCTCTTCTGATGGCTTGCGAAGCGCGATGGTCGCTGGCACCGAAAAGCGCCTGATGCTGGTTAGCTGGGTCAAACTACTCGATAGTATGGATGGTTCAACTGGCGATGACGAGGTTAAATCGGACATTCGCCAACTCCGTGGACTCGCTCTGCAACAAGACGCGGAAGCGTTCTTACCGATGCGCTCGGAGGAATTGAACCCCGGCTTGGCGCGCCGCATTGTTGGATACAATAGGATTGTGGATGATATAGTTCACGCTAGGGGTGTTCCTGAGAAATGGATGATCGCTCGCGGTTCACGAGCGACTCCGTATTGGTATGGGTATGAGAGATATTTCCGATTTGCGGAAGTGCCGGGGTACTTCTGGTTCGGGATCAACCATGAAATGTGGGCTGGGAGCGCGGATACTCCGTTGTGGCTTTGGGATGGAGAATCTCGCTTCCAAGTCAGAACGGACGACATCCTCAAAGAACTGAATGTACAGGTTCAGGATGACTGGGTTCCAATTTATCCCAAGATGGGCGTGGAATATCATGCGGTCTTGGACGATGTGGCGTCGCAACTGAAGGCGGTAGCCAAAATCGTCGGGCAGGTTTCCCAGTAGAATGATTGCTCACAGTCAAATCCCAATGCCGTGACGGATCGAACGAACAGGCACCTTCTATTCGAATGCCATGTTCTGAAGAAAGCGTTCTTCAGGACTGTGTTAATGCCCGTTGTAGGGCAGTGCCGATGCCCTCAATCGTTGGTTCGCACTATAAATGTTATGTAAAGCAGCATATCTGGATTCAATGTCCAGCCTGCTCCTACTTTACATAATGCCAACTCACTCGATTCGTCGCAAATGCGCATGAAATTGATAATTCCTAATTTCAAATTGTCAATTGACGACGATCCTGATGATCCCGGATTGCACCAGCGCTCCCATAAGGTCCGGATAGACGCTCTCTCCACGCGCCGGACAAACGACGGTCGCGTCCGCGCCAATTCCAAACTGAGAATTGCTCATCGCCAATTGCTCATCGTCGTCTCCGTCCCGAACAACTACAACCAGTCTATTTCCAACCCTGTATGACATCGCCCCAAGTGCTGCCCATAACATCAGGGCCGGCGTCCGCGCGGAATCAGACCCGGCATCGCGCGGCCACACGAGGACGCACCCGTGCGCCGTTCCCAACGCTTCGGAGAGTTCCTGCGGTATAATCCGTCCCTCGGTCCCGTCCAGGCTTACCGTCCTGCACGCGACTGACAGTCCACCCAGCAGCCCGACGACCTCGCCGTGAATCGAGTCATCCGCCGTCCCGACCACAAGTATCTCGCCGCTGCCAACTGAACGTCTTTCATTTTCCTCAGATGTGACCTGGTCCCGAACGTCCCGGCTCGTCTCCGATCCCGTGTAGTATCCGGCTTCCTCACTCTCAGCGACTGCCCCCACCATCAGGGCTCCCGCCCGGTCCGAAACGATTCCGGCGACCAGTCCATTGCGTCTGATGATGCCCAGGCACTCCTCGGTCAGCTCTCTCGGCACTCCCAGTTCGCGCACGAGTGTGTTCGATGCGTAGATGTCTTCGGGCATCCTCTTGCCGGCGTATATCCGGTAGAATTCGCAGAAGACCTCGGGTTTGGTCACTGCTTCGAGGATCGAGTTCTCTCGCTCCTCTGCGCTGCCCGGCGCTGTAACCGATTCTCCAAGTTCGGTAAGCTGGATGAAGTCGTCCGAGTACGAACCAACGGTCAACCCGTACTTGGAGGATGCGTTCAGCTTCTGTATGAACGAGCTGCTTCTGGCAGATGTTCCCATCTCTTTGGCCAGGAGTTCCGTCTCTACTGGAAGTCCACCATTCACACGCTGAATCGTCTCGGCAATCGGGAGCGTATCCCGAAACGAGTGGGTCGGATACGGCCTGGTAATTCTCGTTCGCTTGGCCATGGTTCTTCCTCTATAGGCTGTATATTTCAGAAATAATATTCCGGCATTTTGAAGACCATTGCATAATCATCGTCATTCCCGTGAAAACGGGAATCTAGGGGCACGGGGCCAGTGCAATCAGATTGTCATATGCGATTTTCTAAAGCTAATCAGGCCTCTATTTAGAAGATTCGCAAAGATATTCGAATTGAAAGCGAAACTGAGGATATAAACTGGCCTCTCAAGTTTCTGAATTGAAATACTATCATATTTCACCCATTTCTGAAAATCATATCCTGCCTCTTTCTTGGGGTGTTTTGCACGTTGGTGATACAATCCGCGTTGTCTGCCGACGTCGTAGTTCTTGGTATGACGACTCGCCCCTCTCCACGGCTCACAAGGGTAGGAAGCGCGGCTATGAATGTCAGCGAAAAGTCCCCTCTCCCTCTGGGAGAGGGTTAGGGTGAGGGTGAAATACATACCTCTCTCAGCCTCTCCACGGTTAAGAGTAGTTGCCTCTCACGACATACTTTCTTTATTGGAATATGCTGAATGCTCACCAGGTGCTAAAATAGGTTTATGTCTTCAAATACGTATCTCCACCCCGAAAGGACATATAGTTTTCCGTCGCGGTCGAGCCTGATCGTTTGGATTGCGATTATTTCGCTGATCGCGGTTCTTGCGCTCGGCTCCTGCCAGGATGAAGGCGACCCATCGCCCCCCGCCGCGGATGCCTCCCAACCTGCCCCGGCTGAACAGGCCGGTGCATCCACGGTGCAGCAGGAACCCACTGCCCTGCCCGCCGCGAAGCCGCAGGATCCGATGGTTCTCCCTACTGCCATTCCGGCTCCGGATGACCTGCAGATTCCGCAGGGTGTGCCCGAAGAACTTGCTACTGTCTGGGAGGTCTGGTCCCTTCTCACCGAGCAGCACGTGGACCGCAACGACTTTGAAACTAACACTTTCAATGAAGCTGCGATAAGGGGTCTGATCCAGGGGCTCGGCGATCCGCACTCGGGCTACGTGCCACCGGAGGCGTTCGAGATCGAGAACGAGGACCTGTACGGATCGTTCCAGGGTATCGGAGCGAGGGTCGAGATGAGGCCCGACGGTAAATTGCTCATTGTCGCTCCCATTAGTGGCAGCCCGGCCGAGGCGGCCGGCTTGAAGCCCGGAGACCTGGTTCTGGAAGTAAATGGCGAGAGTATCGTCGGATTGAGTCTGCTGGAAGCCGTGAACAAGATCCGGGGCCCGAAGGGTTCCGAGGTTCGTCTGTTGGTAAAGCACCTCACCGAGGCTGGCGAGGTCGAGATAGTCGTCGTGCGAGACACTATCCCCCTCGAAAGCGTCCTTGTCCGCAGCCGGCCCGAAGACAGGTTCGCTCACATCAGGCTCACGACTTTCTATGCCAATACCGCTGATGAATTGGCCGAAGCTATTCGTGAAGTGCAGGCCAATGGCGCCGAGGGACTCATTCTGGACGTTCGCGATAATCCGGGCGGGCTGCTCAGCAGCGTCATTGATGTAACCAGTATGTTCCTTGAGGACGGCAGCCTCATCCTGTACGAACTTGACGGCGAGGGCGACCGGGACAATCACATGTCCAGAAACGGAGGAGAATTCGCCGATATTCCTCTTGTCGTTCTTGCTAACGGCTTCAGCGCCAGCGCATCCGAGATCGTCGTAGGCGCTATCCAGGACCATGAACGCGCTCCGGTCGTCGGCTCGACGACTTTCGGCAAGGGCAGCGTCAATATCCTGCGCCGCCTCACCAACGGCGGCGGACTCTACCTGACGATTGCCAAGTGGTACACGCCCGGCGGGCGGCTTATCGAGGGCAACGGTGTTGACCCTGACCATGAGGTCACGTCTAGAGACAAGCAGAAGGCGGATACGTCCCAGCTCGAAAAGGCAATCGAGGTGATGGAAGAACTTGTGGACGGAACCGCGGCAGGCGGGGCTTAGAGGGTGAAGTGTTGAGCAAGAAGGGTAATTCTACGATTACGACAAATCGAAGGGCGCGCTACGACTACGATATCGTGGACACCATCGAGGCAGGCTTGGTTCTTACCGGGACTGAGATAAAGTCCGTGCGCGACCGCAAAGTGAGCCTCAGCGATTCCTATGCCCGCCCCGCGAATGGCGAAATGTGGCTGCACAATCTCCACATCGACGAGTACGCCCCGGCCCACCGGAACAATCACGACCCAAAGAGGCCCCGAAAGCTGCTTCTGCACAGCGACGAGATCCTTCAGCTCTCCAAGCAGGTTGACCAGCGTGGCCTGACCCTGGTGCCGCTGAGGTTGTACATCAGGAATCACAAGGCCAAGCTTGAGTTGGCCGTCGCGCGCGGAAAGAAGCGTTTCGACAAGCGGCGCGCGCTGGTCGAGCGCGAGCGCGAGCGCGAGGCTCGGGCCGCGATAGGAGCCAGGCGATATTGAGTTGCTGCGCTCTCCCCTTCCCACTGGCATGGGAAGGAGCGCCCTTGCGATAAGGAAATGGCCGCCGGGATGCGAACCCGGCGGCCATTTTGTTTGACTCTGTATTGGGCCATTCCCGCTGCCCGGGAGAATGGACCATCTTAACTTACTCTCTTGATCTCGATGGTTTCGCCCGGCGCGAGCGCGACTCTCCTGACGTTTATCCCCAGCTTGAGCAGCCAGTAGCCCAGCGTCGCCTTGCTCACTCCGAGCCTGTCCGCGGTGGAGGACAGCCCTTCAGCGGTTACCATCTCAGGCAGAATCTTCTCGAGCGGCTGGTGGAACTTCTCTTCGACGGCGATCATCTTCTTGGTCTTGCGGGTCATTTTCCCCTGCCTCCGTTTATTGATGTTGTAAGCATTCTAGTATTGCAAACGCAAAGTGTCAATGCACTTTTCAATACTTTTTCCAGTATTTACTATGCTGTTGAAATAATTAGAAATTGAACTGAATAGAATAGACTAGCATCATGTATTGAATTTGCACTGCTGTTTTGCGTTTAAGAATCATATATGCCCTCATGTTTCGTCTGTTGCGAGTGCCTCGTGGCTGTCTCAGTCAATGTCGAGCCGGCCGTTCAGCGCCTGGTGGTTCCCCATCCCCCAATTCCGGCCATCGCATTTTGGACAGCGCGCGCGCAGGATGACGTTGACGAAGGGCTCTCGGAACCGAGCATCATAATGCAAGTGTTGAGGAATCTCCGGACTATTGACTTGTGCTATTCTTGTCCCTAGTCGCTTCATCACTTCGTCTTGCGAGGAGGCCCGACTTGAGAATAGCCCTTATGGAAAGTGTCCGCAGGAATCACGCAATCGAACACGCGACCGTGACCCTCATGCTGGAACGTGGCGTGCCCGCGCCGATGGGGGGCTACTCGATTGGCCCCGGATTCGTTATCTGGTCGCGCGGTTCCGTAGATGACGTTGCGCTCGCCGCCCGGGATGCCCTGGATCTTCTGAAAGCCGGCAATTCCGAGCTCGCGATCTCCCCGTATTGTGGAACGAACATCGTGACTTTCGCGGTCGTGGGAGCCTTGGCGGCCAGGATATTCTCTGGCCGGAAGAGGACCTTCTGGTCCATCGTTCGAGGTTCCGTCGCCGCGATCATAGCTGCGACGTTGCTGGGGAGGCCTCTGGGAAGGCTTTTGCAGCGTTACTGCACTACCCTACCGTATGTGGAAGGGGTAGAATTGGTCGAAATTCGAGAACTTTTCAAAAAATCGGTGTCTGTGGTCTGGATCAGGACAGCCTCAAGCAGTCGTTGAGGTCAGGTCAATTCTCTTACCGCGCCGCGCCGCAATGTGATGATCATGTTCAGTCGGACGAGTTTGGGGGCGTCACACTGACAGTTAACCGTCATTCCCGCGAAGGGAGACCTTTGCACAACTACCGTCATTCCCGCGAAGGCGGGAATCTAGGGGTGAGGGGCGGCCTGCCCAGCTATGAATTCACCGATTTACCCACCCATTCAATCCTTCAAATCTAAGCAGGTCGAGGTTACGCAAAGGTCTCTGAAGACGGGAACCCCCAGGGCTCGCCGTTAGGCAATCCAGACGTGGGGCAGGCTCGAATATGGCAAAGCTAACTGGACGCGGTATAGGATACCTCTAGGAAATGACGCGGATGAACAACCTGTCCGGTCCTTCCTAAGACAGTCGAGTTCACCATCTCTGACGAAGTCGTCGCGAATCGTGAAAGTTTCCTGAAGGGATTGACACCGGTATTGCAGACAAAATTCTGAAGGTCGGCGCTTGATTCGCAGGGCCTGTGCAAAGTCTCGATTCTCGGATTCCAAACCACGTCTCGTCATTCCTGCGAAGGCGGGAATCCAGTGTGCGGTTGCTGACGAAACGACAGCAACGCCGATCTTGCACAAGCCCAGCTTGCTTCTCGACTTCCTTGACCCGAATATGAGCCATTGCTAAACTGAATTCGTAGTCAGACTGTGTCCCTGTAGCTCAGTTGGATAGAGCGGCTGCCTTCTAAGCAGCGGGTCGCGGGTTCGAATCCTGCCAGGGACGCTCCTCCGCCTCCGGCGACGTAGTTCACTCCTATCCCACCGATTTGCCAGAATAGCCTTGAATGATATTGAAATTGGTAGATATGTACACTCTAGACTGGCACATCGAATTGAATCCACGGATTGGCGAAACGTTATTCCATCGTTATGAATATCTCAATATCTATATTATCCCCGTCTCTCAGCTTCCTTCAATTCACGATGGAGATATGGTAATAGATGAAAAGCAGGTCATTCAGCGCTTTCCTTTGGACCCAGGCTTCCCCAATATGGGAATCGGTGTCCGTACATCCCTTCCTCTCCGAATTGCAGGATGGCGCCCTTCCCATAGAAAAGTTTCGCTATTACATCCTGCAGGACTATCTGTATCTCGGCGCGTTCGGACGCGCGGCCGCCGCAGCCCTTGCTCAGGCCCCCAACACGGATTCGGCAGTCAGGCTGCTGAAGCGGGTTACGACCCCGGTCGAAAGACCGCTGCACGGCGCGCTCTTTGACGCGCTTGGCGTCACTGAGGAGGAGGCCGAAGCCTCGACACCCTCGCCCACGAATCTTGCTTATATGAACCACATCGAAGTCTCGATGGACATGGGCGGTCTCGCCTGCGGCGTCGCGGCTCTTCTCCCCTGCCCTCGCATTTATCACGAGGTCGGCAAGATTCTGAAAGAGCCCGAACATCCCACTTACAAGATCTGGCAGTCATCCTACGCCGAGGGATTGCTTGAAGTGAGTGTAGCCGGTTGGTCGGAATTCGTGGACGAGCTCGCAGAAGAAGCGGGCCCGGACACGCGGGATATGATGGAGCAGGCTTATCTGACCAGTTCGCGCTATGAGTACATGTTCTGGACAATGGCGTATAATCTTGAAGACTGGCCCGCCTGATTCGGGCAAAACCGATTCCCCAGCGATTCCTGTCGCTGACGATGCAAATGATGCGAGGAGTAATGCTATGGCGCGCAGATTCACTGGGACCGTCAACGCCCCCGATTTTCCGGCGGGCCTGGACTGGCTGAACACCGAACGCCCACTAACGCTTGCCGACTTCAGCGGCAAGGTTCTGGTCCTGGATTTCTGGACATACTGTTGAATTAACTGTATGCACGTGTTTCCGCAGTTGCGGAAATTGGAGGAGAAGTACGCTGGCGAACTCGCGGTTGTCGGAGTTCACTCGGCTAAGTTCAACGCGGAGAAGGCCACGGACAATGTTCGACGCGCCATCCTCCGCTACGAGATAGAACATCCCGTCATCAACGACGCCGATTTCATGGTCTGGCAGCAGTACGCCTGCCGCGCCTGGCCCACCCTTATGTTCATCAGCCCGTCCGGCAAGGTGATTGGCAAACACGAAGGCGAGTTCCCGATTGAGGCTCTGGACAATGTCCTTGCTACCATGATCGGCGAATTCGACGAGACCGGCGAGATGGACCGCAATCCGCTCTCCTTCAGGCTCGAGAGCGAATTGGAGTGGGAGCGTCCCCTATCCTTCCCAGGCAAGGTGACCGCTTCCGAGTATGGTCTGTTCATCTCCGACTCGAATCACAACAGGATAGTCTGGACCGACCTTGACGGCGAGGTCAAAGCCATAATTGGAAGCGGCGAACGCGGCCTGAAAGACGGCCCCGCGGCTGAGGCCGCTTTCCACGATCCGCAGGGCGCTGCCCTGGACTGGCCCCGCCTCTACGTGGCCGACACCAAGAATCATGCAATCCGGATGATTGATCTGGAGAATCTCGAGGTAAGGACTGTCGCAGGCACCGGTGAACAGTCTGTCGGACGCCACGCCGGCGGCAATGGACGCTTCGTCTCCCTGGCCTCCCCCTGGGACGTGGTCAAACTCGAAAACTCGCTGTACATAGCAATGGCCGGCTTCCACCAGCTATGGAAGCTGGACCTCAACACCCGCGACCTGCGCCCCCACGCTGGCAACGGACGCGAGAGAATCATTGACGGCCCCCTCCAGCACGCCGAACTAGCGCAGCCCAGCGGCATAGTCTCGGACGGCGAGACGATCTACTTCGCCGACAGTGAGACCAGCTCAATCAGGTCCGCATCCGTCTCTCCGATGGGCGCGGTGAATACTCTCGTCGGCGAGGGACTGTTCACCTTTGGAGACGTTGACGGAATCGGTGACGACGTGAGACTTCAGCATCCCATCGGCCTCGACCTGTACGAAGGCTCTCTCTGGATAACCGACTCGTACAACAACAAGATAAAGTCTCTTGATCCCGCTTCCCGCCTGTGCAGAACCGTTGTCGGTTCGGGCAATGTGGGCAGCGCCGACGGCCCTGCGGAACAGGCCGAATTCTACGAACCCGGTGGAGTCAGCGCCCACGACGGCAGGCTCTACATAGCCGACACCAACAACCACGCCATCCGGGTTGCCGACCTCGAATCCAAAGAAGTAACGACCCTCCAGGTCCGTGGAGACTGAGGCCACACAATGCCTAACCGCCTGTCCAAAGAAACAAGCCTCTACCTGCTCCAGCACAAAGACAACCCCGTTGACTGGTATCCCTGGGGTGAGGAGGCGTTCGAGGCCGCCCGCGAGCGCGACTTGCCTGTCCTGCTCAGCGTCGGCTACTCCTCCTGCCACTGGTGCCACGTCATGGAGCGCGAGTCCTTCGAGAATCCCCAGATCGCCGCCATGATGAATGAATCGTTCATCAGCATAAAGGTGGACCGCGAGGAACGACCCGACGTTGACTCCGTTTACATGACCGCAATCCAGGCAATGACCGGACACGGCGGCTGGCCCATGACCGTCTTCCTCACGGCGGACGGCTCCCCATTCTACGGCGGCACATACTTCCCGCCCGAAGACAGGGGCGGTCTGCCCTCGTTTCCCCGCGTTCTAGAAACGATGGCGGAGGTCTTCAGGACGCGCCGTTCCGACGTGATAACCAGCGGCAGGCAGCTTGTTGACAGGATCAATCAGTCTTTCGCCGCTGGCAGAAGCGTGGAACCTCTCACCGATACGATCCTGCGGGCCGCGTTCGACCATCTGACTAACCAGTTCGACGACCGCTCCGGCGGCTTCGGCCTTCAGCCAAAGTTCCCTCAGCCCCAGACCCTCGAATTCCTGCTCCGCTTCTACCACAGGACCGGCGCGCCTCTCGCGCTCGAGATGCTCGAACTGACGCTGGACAAGATGGCCGCAGGCGGCATGTACGACCAGATTGGCGGCGGCTTCCACCGCTACTCCACCGACGCCTTCTGGCTCGTCCCGCACTTCGAGAAGATGCTGTACGACAACGCCCTGCTCGCGCGGCTCTATACCCACGCATACCAGGCAACCCGCAACCCGTCATACGCCAGGGTCGCCCAGGGCATACTCGACTACGTTCTGCGAGAGATGCGACACACCGACGGCGGCTTCTACGCCGCCCAGGACGCCGACAGCGAGGGCGTCGAGGGCAAGTTCTTCGTCTGGCGACCAGAACAGCTTGTAAGCATCCTGGGCAGACAGGACGCCGAAATCGTCGCCGACCACTTCGGCGTCACCAACGAGGGCAACTTCGAGGGAATGAGCATCCTGAACGTCCCCAACGACCCCGCCCAGGTCGCGGCCCGCCACTCCATGTCTCCCGACGAACTCGACGCGCTCATCAAGTCCGCAAGCGCCAAATTGCTTGAGGAACGCTCCGGCAGGATCCCGCCGCTAACCGACACCAAGGTAATCACGTCTTGGAACGGCCTGATGATGGCCGCCATGGCCGAAGCCGGAGCCGCGTTTGGCAGGGACGATTACACCCAGGTCGCTCAGGACAACGCGAATTTCATCCTCGAAAGTATGGTACGCGACGGACGCCTCAGAAGAACCGACGGCGATTCCGACAACGGCGCGCAGGGCTTCCTCGACGACTACTCCCACCTCATTGACGGCCTGCTCGCGCTGCACGCCGCGGACGGCGACCTGCGCTGGCTCACAGAGGCCGAAAAGCTCACCCGTCAAGCCGTCGCCCTGTTCTGGGACCCGCTCCAGAGTCGCTTCTACGACACCGGCTCCGACCAGGAGAGCCTCATAATCCGACCCCGCGACGTCACCGACAACGCCCTGCCCTCAGGCCACTCCATGATGACCGGCGTCCTGGCCCGACTCGCCATAATCACCGGAGACGGCGACCTCAGAACCATGGCCTCCGACTCCCTCCGCTCCGTCCGCGACATCATGATCCAGTTCCCCACAGGAGCCGGACACTGGCTCTCCGTCCTCGACTTCTACCTCTCCGACCAGAAAGAAGTAGTCATAATCACCCCCGCCGCCAGACCTGCGTCCTCCACCGCCGAACCCGCATCCCCTCTCGTCATTCCCGCGAAGGCGGGAACCCTCGAAGAGGCTCGCCGCTCGGCAATCCACACGCCCATCGAGTTGCTCCATCGCCTCGCATCCACCTACCAGACGAGCGCCGTCATAGTGGCCACTCCCGAGAACGCCGCCGCCGATAGCCAATGGCCCGTCTTCCAGGGCCGCTCCGTCATAGACGGCAAGCCCACCGCCTACGTCTGCCGAAACTACGCCTGCCAACTCCCCACAACCAACCCCGACACTATGATGTCCCAGGTGCTGAGCTAGCGAGGAGGGAAGTCAGGCTACTCGCCACTCCTTGTGTAGAATGGCGATTACGGCGTCTTGCGCTCTTGTATTCTTGACCTCTGCATATATTCCAGATTAGTATGCGAGTCAACAGCAAAGGGCAAAGGTGTATATATGCGCGACATAAATGATACTGCGGCTCTAACCCACGGAGAACCCGTGAGTCCCACAGACGATGCGCTCACGACACGGGAGAGGTTACAGGCTATACACACGCCCGAATTCATGGCTGAAGTCATCAAAGGCTTCGAAGAGATAGACCGTGGCGAGTTTACCACCATGACTAGGGAAGATCTGAGGCAGGAGATCGAGAGGTGTCGGAACATCGCTAATGGCTGAACTGCGCTATTCACACAGTGCAAGATCGAAACTGGATGAGTACAACCTGGAGGATTACCTGTCGGCTATTAGTTCGCTATTCGAAATCCTCTCGGATCCCGCCCCCGACGAGGTGAAGAAATTCGCAATCGGTGGCGGCTTTCCTTATCAACCGGGCATGACCGCGTTCTTCGCAGACGGATGGTATATAGCATATCGAGTGGCCAACGACGGAGATGTGCATGTATCCACGATAATGCGCGAATCCGACCTGCCGCCAAGATACCCAACTGCATAGTGAGACCGAGGCCGCCGTCCCGCGAGGGCCACAGTACCGCTCGATTCTCCGCAGGGTGGAATACGGGGATTATCTCATGGCGGGCAGTGGGCCAAGACTGCACAGTATCATTCGTATATGAGGTATTGCTTCTTCTGAACTTCTTCAGGGCAACGTCCGCATTGCAATGTGTAGAGTAGATAAATGCGACCATCTTGGTCTCTATCTTGATAGTCGATTCTTGGTGGTTCTCTCCACTCGTGTTTCCCGACCACATCACATACGTACTGTCCACAGACCCAACAGCGCATTCGGATGCCGAAGACTCTGTCTATGTGATTCCAAGTATGCCGGCTGAACCACTTGCATTTAGGCCACCACCACAGATAGAAGCGCGACCGTCTAAACGAAAACAGAAACCCAGCGCCTATGCGTGATCTGATGTAGTCACTGGCAACGGCCTGAAATACAATTCCAAATACGCCTACTACGACCCCAACTACGGTTACTACAATCCCCAACTCCAGTATTCCCATAATTCTTCTATTCCCGATACATCGCCAAGTATCTCGCCCTTCGTTTCTTAACGCTTTCGTATAAGCGTCCTCTTTTCGGTTCGTTCTTTTGGATAGAAGTCGGTGCAGAGCTCCGAATCTCCCCTGAAGATGGATGTCGAGGCTCATTCCTAGGGCGCAATGCCCATGTTATCAACTTCATCACTCCCCAACCCAGAATGGCAAGAGTTGCTACTGCCGATAGGAAAATAATTAAGAGTGCTATCGGCCAAGGAGGGTTGACAGCTTCGATAAGCGCAATTACTAGTCCATACCCGACATAGGCCCACAGGATGAAAGCAGCTAGAGCCCACCATCCCGAACGCCTATCTATCCAGATGAGAGCCGATTCGATTGCATTAACCAGTCGAGGCTTGGATTCAAGCCATGTACATACCTGTAAGCCAATCCACAGTATGATTGGACCCCACGTCGACATGCTCAGTACCTCCGATGTTTGTCATTCGTCATCTCTTGAGCTTAGGCGAGGGCGTCGGCGTAACTGTTGGAATGAGATCCGAGAAATACACACCTCTCGGCTCCGGAGTGATGGTCAGTAGCGTGAACCCCGGCATATTGGACATTGGTGATGACGGCGGTCCGGTGCATGTTACTAGCCCGTGAGGAAACCTAGCAATAAATTCCGCAACAGTCAGCCTACTGTTAGCAGAAGGTACCACAATGTTACCGAAGGAAGTTCCTTCCGGACAGGATGCAACGGCCGTCTTCACCGCGCCCGGTCTCACCCAGAAAGCTAAAGAAGTCGGCTCTGGCGTCACTGTCGGAACCTCGGAGATAATCTGCGCGATCATAGTCGCTTCTGTGGGAATGGGCGGAAAATACTCTGCTACTATAGTCGCCACTGCTGGATTGTCAGAATCCCGGATGCTTTTCCGTACCTCTCGCTCCCCGCACGCCGCGACTGCCAGGACCACAACGGTGTACGTGGCGACAAAGAGCATGAGGCTGAGGGAGTTGGGCATCGCTATACTCAGTACCTCCGATATTCGGACTTCGGGGTGATTGTACCACCCTCACCTTAGCCCTCCTCCCGTCGAGAGAGGACTTCTGAAATCGTAAGCATCAAATTTCTGGTGCGTATCCAGCGTAGCATCTCAATACCCAATATCTTTGTGCTACTTCGTGTCCTTCGTGGATAGAACTCGATGTGCCGCTGTCCACCACTCTTGCGACGCTTCCAAAATCCCCCTTGACAACCTCAACAGAACCCATGTACTCTATCCACGCGCAGAACTTACGTGCGCCACGCCAATTGATAATTCATAACTGCTGACTGAAAATTGAAATGCCCAGAACCAGAGTAAGACCCAACCCACAACTCAAACAGATCGTCCTCGAAGAGACCAACGAAGGACGCGATGTCGTTCGCTACCTCAAGAGCGTCATCGTGGACATCGAAGGCGCTCCACAACTCTATGGACTCAGAGCCAAGGACTACGCCCGCTCACACAAGATAGCCGCCGCCCGAATACTCGCCAGAATCGGACTTGAAGAAGGCAAACGCTACCTCAGAAGAAACTACGTCCAGACTCCCTTCAAGAGAGTCCACCCCGAAGACGAAGACCTGCCCAGGAGAGACACCGCCGCGTCAACAGCCGAACTGTACCGCCTGGTCAAGAAAGAGACCAACGACGGCAGAGACATCATCATTCGCTTCGTGGAGATAATGAAGGGCTGCCACCCCGAGTACAAGCCCCACCTGCGCATGGCCGCAGCCAAAGAACTCATCCGCCAGATAGAGTTCGACTACGACGACGAACCATCCCCGTCCGGCTCTGACGCTGCCGCAGAACCAACCGAGAGTCAAGCCAATCCTGAAAATCCTATCCATCCCGTAAATCCTGCTTCTGACCAAATCACGACCCATCACCAAAATCACACAAATCACAGTTCAGACACCGACAACCCAATTGAAAATTCACCCAAACTGCCCAAGCTCATCACCAACCCCTACCGCGCCTACGCAAACCTCTACTGCGCGAGCGATGGCGAGTCCATCTACCAGTCCATCGTCCGACGCGCATCCGACAGTCCCACCCTGGGGAACGCCAGGTACAAGGCAGGCGAACTCATACAGGACTTCAACCGCTTCGCCAGGGACTGCGACCCGGAACATCAGCCCGTATCCGTGCCAGCCGATCTTCTCGCCAAGTCCCTCACCCGGCAGAGAGAGGCCCCCGAAACCTACGTGTTCGACCCGGACGATTACTACGACCTGGAACTGGACCAGTTCTACTACTGTCTGTGCGGCTACTGCGAGGAGTGCGACGAACTCAGCTACTACTTTGAGTCTATGCGAGAACTCGAAGAGGAAACCGACCCCCTCTACGAAGACCCCTGACCGTCCATGTCGTTCTCACAGGGTAGGTAAAAGTCCCTTCCCCCTTGACGGGGGAAGGCTAGGATGGGGGTGACTCCCCTGCCTGCTAAACTGATACAGGTTCGTGTTGACAGGCTTATTGCCTATCCTCATCCCAATCAACTATGATTGCCCCTGAAGGAAGGGGCAACACGCATGGACTTCAAAGCCATAATTCAGGAACTTCAGGCAATCGTCGGCGCTGACTATGTGCTGCACAAGCCCGAAGACCTCATTGTGTTCGAGTACGACGGCTCAGTTGACCGCGCCCTCCCGACCGTCGTCGCCCTGCCCGACAGCGCCGAAGAAGTCTCACGCTGCGTCAAAGTCGCCGCCAAACATGAGATTCCTGTCGTCGCGCGCGGCGCTGGCACCGGACTCAGCGGCGGCGCTGTCGCCGAACACGGCGGCCTGGTCTTCGCTCTGACCCGGATGACCCGCATTCTGGAAGTAGATGTCGAAAATCGCGTCGCCATAATCGAACCCGGCGTCATAAACCTCCATCTCACCGAGCACGTATCCCAATATGGCCTCTACTACGCGCCCGACCCTTCCAGTCAGCGCGCCTGCACGATTGGCGGAAACGTGGCGGAGAACTCAGGCGGCCCCCACTGCCTCGCATACGGCGTTACCACGAACCACGTCCTCGGCCTGGAAGTGGTTTACGCGGACGGAAGCATCGAGTGGGTCGGCGGACTCGGAAGAGACTACCCGGGTTTCGACCTGCGCGGCATCCTCATCGGCTCCGAGGGTACACTTGCGATGGTCACCAAGATAGCCGTCCGGCTTCTCAGGCAGCCCGAATCCGTCAAGACTCTGCTCGCCATCTTCCAGGAACTCGACGACGCCAGCGCGGCCGTCTCCGGCATCATCGGCGCCGGAATCGTTCCCGCCGCCATCGAGATGATGGACGACACCTGCATTCGCGCCGTCGAACCCGCGGTCAACGCGGGCTATCCCGCTGGCGCTGGCGCCGTCCTTCTCGTCGAGGTTGACGGCCTCGCCGAATCCGTCGAGGAGGAAGTCGCCGCCATCGAGGAAGTATGCAGCTCATACAATCCTCTGGAAATCAGGACCGCCACCGACCCCGAAGCGCGTGAAAGACTCTGGTCCGGCAGAAAAGGAGTCCTGGGAGCGCTAGGCCGACTCGCCCCCAACTACATCCTGGTTGACGGTACCGTGCCCAGAACCCGGTTGGTAGAAGTCCTATCCCGCATAAGCGACATATCTGACCGAACCGGATACCCCATCGCCAACCTGCTTCACGCCGGGGACGGTAATCTCCACCCCTCGATTCTCTTCGACGAAAGAAAGCCCGGCGACACCGAAAACGCTCTCGACATAGCAGGCGAGATTCTCGAGCTCTGCGTGGAGGTCGGCGGCGTCCTGTCCGGCGAGCACGGCATAGGTCTTGAGAAGCAGGAACACATGCCCCTGATGTTCACCGACGCCGACATGCAGGCAATGGCCGAACTCAGACCGTCATTCGCTACGAACAATATGTTCAACCCGGGCAAGATCTTCCCCACTGGGGCATCCTGCTCCGACGTGTCCCAGGCCGCCGCAATCCAGCGCGCCGGCCCCGGCGCCTACATCTAGTCCCTATCGCCAAGTATGAACAGGGCCGATTCACAGAACTACCGCATAGACGGCATTGCCCCGGTTGACGTTGTCGCTCCTTCCTCCGAAGACCAACTCTGCGAGATCGTCGCCGCCGCCAACAAGGACGGCCTCGGCGTCATTCCCTACGGCGGCGGAACTCGAATCGGTCTCGGCAATCTGCCTTCCCGGTCCTGCCTGGTCGTGGACATGTCCAATCTCAACCGCGTCGTATCTCATAACTACGCCGACCTCACCGCCTCTTTTCAGGCCGGAGCGACCTTCGGATTCGTTTCCGAGATCCTAGCCCAGCAGGGCCAGCTGCTCCCGATTGACCCGCCGATGCCGGAACGCGCCACCATCGGCGGAACGCTCGCCGCCGCCGTGAGCGGCCCCCTAAAGTGGCACTTCGGACACCCGCGAGACACCGTAATCGGCATGAAGGTCGTCCAACCCGACGGCACTATCACCAAGAGCGGAGGACTGGTCGTCAAGAACGTCAGCGGCTACGATATGTCCCGACTGCACATCGGCGGCCTCGGCAGCCTCGGCATCATACTCGAAGCGAGTTTCAAGCTAACTCCCATCCCTATGTACGAGCGGACACTGACGGCGGCATTCGACACCGTTGATGACGCAATGAACGCCTCGATGCAAGTCTTCAACTCCTACGTTATGCCTCTTGCTATGAATGTTTGTAGCCCTGCCGTAGCCTCTCGCACCGGTCTTGGCGGGAATGGCGAACGTCATCATCTTGCGATTCGACTCGGCGGCAGGTCCCGCACTCTTGCGCGCCAGGCGGATGAGATTAGCTCCATATTCAGAGATGCCCGCGCATCCTCTCTTCAGGATATAGAAGGCCCTGCTTCGTCCCTGTGGCGTTCCCTGTCCGACTATGGATGGACACCCGAAACGATGCCGGCGCTGAACATCAAGGCAACAGCTCTTCCCTCACACACACGCGATATTATGAAGCTGATCGAAAGTCTGCGCGATTCAGACCTTGACCCCGCCGCCGTCGCGGAACCCGGCTTCGGCTCCGTGGAAGCCTGTTGGTACGCACCACGCGATACGCCCGACGACTCTCTAATCGCCGTAGTCTCCAAAGTCCGCAAGCACGTGTCCCGACTAGGTGGGACTTCGGTAGTACAACACTGCCCAACAAGCGTAAAATCCACGATAGACGTCTGGGGCGAAGACCACCCCGGGATAGACGTCATGCGCCGCATGAAGCGGCAGTACGATCCCAACGGAATCATGAACCCTGGAAGGTTCGTGGGGAGGCTTTGATTGTGAATACCCAACCAGGGCTCGATCCTTCCCTGCTGTTCTCAGGCCCCGACGCCCCCGAAGAGTCGGACCTGTACAAGTGCGTACACTGCGGCTTCTGCCTCCAGGCGTGTCCCACCTACATTCAGACCGGACTGGAAACCGAGTCTCCGCGAGGACGCATCGCTTTGATGAAAGCCGTGAACGAGGGCAGAATCGGCATAACCGACACCGTGATTCGCCACTGGGACCTCTGCATCCAGTGCCGCGCCTGCGAGGTCGCCTGTCCGTCCGGCGTACCCTACGGAAACCTGATCGAGGCAACGATGGCGCAGGTCGCAGAACGCAGAAAGCAAGGCTTCCTGAGAAAGAACGCGGAGGAACTGTCTCTCAAACAGATAGTTCCCCACCAGGGCCGACTGCAAGCCCTCATGTCCATGACCAGGCTGTACCAGAAGTCCGGCCTCCAATCCCTCGTCCAGAAATCCGGCGTACTCGACAAGCTAATGCCCTCTATGGCAGCCCTCGAATCCTCCATGCCCGAAGTCTCGGACACTTACTTCAAGGCAGAGGGCCAGACGATTCCGGCATTGGGAGAAAGACGCGCTCGCGTCGCCATCCTATCCGGCTGTGTAATGCCGCTGGTCAATGGGCCGGAGATGGAGGCAGCCGTCCGCGTCCTCGCCCGCAACGGCTGTGAGGTGGTGGTCCCGAAGGGACAGGCTTGCTGCGGCGCGATAAACTCCCATGTCGGCGACCTCGACACCGCCCGGAGACTCGCCCGTCGCAACATTGACGTCTTCACCGAGGCGGGAGTCGAGTACGTCGTCATCGCCTCCGCCGGGTGCGGTTCCCGCATGAAAGAGTACGATCACCTGCTCGCCAAAGACCGCGCCTATTCCGACAAAGCCGAACGCTTCAGCGCGACGGTCAAGGACATAAACGAATTTCTGGTCGAGCTCCCCTTCGATCCCCCGAAGGCGGCCCTGGACTACCGCGTCACCTACCAGGACTCCTGCCACCTCGGAAACGCGCAGCGCATCACCGCCGCCCCTCGGCAGATCATCCGCGCCATTCCGGGCGTCGAGTTCGTCGAACTGCCCAACGCCGGCCAGTGCTGCGGCGCAGGCGGCACATACACGATAACCGAGCGCGACTTCTCGCTCCGCATCCTGAACTCCAAGATGGACGCTTTCGAGACCACCGACGCCAACGTCTTCGCAACCGCAAACCCCGGCTGCCTGATGCAGCTCCAGTACGGCGTCCAGGAACGCGGCCTCGATACTCAGGTAAAATACATAACCGACCTACTCGACGAAGCCTACCAACTCGAAGAAAGTAAAAACTAAACACGTTGACACCCACCACCATTTGTATGTTAAGAATCCCTTCCCCCTTGATGGGAGAGGGCTAGGATGAGGGTGAACTACAAATCAGTCATTCCCGCGAAAGGAGACCTTTGCACAACCATCGTCATTCCCGCGAAGGCGGGAATCCAGGGGTGGAGGGGCAGCCCACCCAGCTAGGAATTTACCAATCTACCCACCCATTCAGTCTTTCAAAACGAAGGGGGAATGGGTTACGCAAAGGTCTCCGAGAGCAGGAATCCATACCATCCCAACTGAATACTGATAACTGAAAACTTATAACTAACAACTGGAGGACAACATGGATCTCGGATTGCAGGGCAAAGTAGCGATAGTAACCGGAGGAAGCGAAGGAATAGGCAAGGCCGCCGCCGCGAGCATGGCCGCCGAGGGCGCCAGCGTTCTCATAGCCGCCCGCCGCGCGGACGTTCTCGAGTCCGCCGCGACTGAGATACGCGAGCAGACCGGCGGCAGCGTGACTGCCGTCCAGACGGACGTCATGGTTCCCGAACAGGTCGAGGCACTCATTCAGCGCGCGATTGATGACCACGGCAGGCTCGACATTCTCGTCAACAATGCCGGAACCTCCGCGGGCGGCGCCTTCCTCGGCGTAACCGACGAGGCCTGGCAGCACGACCTCGACCTCAAGCTCTACGGCGCGATAAGGACATCGCGCCTCGCCGTCCCGTTGATGCGCGAACAGGGCGGTGGACGCATCATCAACGTCACCAACCTCGGCGCGAAGGCACCCGGCGCAGCCTCCGTTCCGACCTCGGTTAGCAGGGCCGCAGGCGTCGCACTCACCAAGGCCATGTCCAAGGAGTTCGCCGCCGACAACATCCTGGTGACCACCGTCTGCATCGGCCTGATAAAGAGCGGCCAGCATGAGACCCGCTTCAAGGCAATGCAGGAATCCGAGCCCGACCTCACCCTCGATCAGTTCTACGCCAACATGGGCGGAGCAGTGCCGATAGGTCGCGTCGGCGAGTCCGAGGAAGCGGGCGACGTCATAGCCTTCCTCGCCTCCGAGCGCGCCAGCTACCTCACTGGCATCGCCATCAACATAGACGGCGGAACCTCGCCGGTCGTCTAACCGCCAACGAATATCACCCAATAAATCCCCTCTCCCTTGGACGGGTTCACAAGAGTAGCAAAAGTCCCTTCCCCCTTGATGGGGGAAGGTTAGGATGGGGGTGACTCCGCCAATCCAAGTTAAATATGCCTACCCTCTCAGCCCTTGATGGTGAGGGTGCCCCCCTTCTACGCCCCGACGCTCCCCGTCTGTCCCCGCTGGCGCAGCGTATGGTCCGCGAGCACCAGCGCCATCATAGATTCCACGATTGGGACCGCGCGGGGCAGGACGCACGGGTCGTGCCGTCCGCGTCCCATCAGCGTCGTCTCGTTGCCGTCAACGTCAACCGTATCCTGCTCCCGCATGATAGTCGCAGTCGGCTTGAATCCTGCGCGTATGACGATGTTCTCCCCGTTGGAGATGCCGCCCTGTATCCCGCCCGAATTGTTCGTGCGCGTCCTTATCCGGCCTGAGTCATTGTAGAACGGGTCGTTGTGTTGGGATCCGGTCATGTACGTCCCGGCGAAGCCCGATCCGACCTCGAATCCCTTGCAGGCTGGCAGCGACAGGACAGAGCGCGCGAGGTCCGCCTCCAGCTTGTCGAACACAGGCTCCCCAAGCCCAAACGGAACGTTCCGAGCGACGCATTCCACAACTCCCCCCAGAGAGTCGCCATCCTTCCGAGCCTGCTGGATCCGCTCGATCATTCGCGCCGCCATGTCCTGGTCAGGACAGCGTGCCATGTTCTCCTCCACGTCCGCTGTCGTAACGTGGTCCGAGTCCACATCCGCCTCCAGGTCATACACCCTCTTCACATACGCCACGATCTCGACTCCGAACTCTTCGGCCAGATACTTCTTGGCGATAGCTCCGCCCGCCACCCTGCCGATAGTCTCCCGTGCACTCGCGCGTCCGCCGCCCATCCAGTTACGTATGCCGTACTTCGCCTGGTACGAGTAATCTGCGTGAGAGGGCCTGTACTTCAGCCGCATCTCCTCGTAGTCGCGACTTCTCGCATCCCTGTTCCAGACGATGATCTGGATGGGTGTGCCAAGCGTCAAACCCTCGAACACACCCGACACGATTTCCGCCTGGTCGCCCTCTCGCCTCTGGGTGGAGATCACGCTCTGCCCGGGCCGCCTCCGATCAAGCTCACGCTGGATATCCTCCTCCTCTATCGGAAACTGGGGAGGACACCCATCAACAGTCACCCCCACCGCCTGTCCGTGCGACTCCCCCCACGTCGTAATCCTGAACATCTTCCCAAACGAATTACTCATCTCTCACTCCACTGCAGCCTAAGCTGATTGCTTTGCGCAACGATAACTGAATGTCTGCCATTAGTACGAGTATGTTATCATCAGTCAGTGCTTGAAACCCCAATCGAGTCACCGAATTCACGACGGGTCTGGGCTGAACACCTGCGAGCGCCTCCCGCCTCGCGCGGGCGAGCGCGGCTCGCAGCCCAGACCCATCCGATTTGCGCTTTCCCAGCGCAACGGAGATAGTATGCCTAAAGTAAGAGACGCGATTCGGATAGTAACGCAGGACGGCTGGCGGGAAGATCGAACGCGGGGCAGCCACCGCCACTATAAATACCCTTCCAAACCTGGGCTGGTTACAATAGCGGGAAGAAGGAGCAAGGACCTTCCACCCAAGACGTGGAGAAGCATAATGAAGCAGGCGGGATTGCTATGATGGAGTTCGTAGTCCTTATGGAAAAGAGCGACAACGGCTATGCCGCGTACCTGCCCGACTTGCCAGGCTGCGTCGCCGCAGGCGATACCATAGACGAGACCAAAGCGTTGATAGCCGAGGCCCTGGCTTCTCACCTGGAGATTCTTGCCGAGGACGGCGACCCGATACCCGAACCCAACTCATTGGCCCAGACCCTCGCAGTTTATCCCACCGGGTCAACATATCAAACCCGATTCGTGTCTGAGCCTATGGCGGTCACAGCTCAGAATGACATCCTTTAATTATTGAATATCTTATCTTCTATCCGACGTAGATTCGCTACTTCAATAGAATTCGAGACCAGTGAGGCTAGGACACTACGATATTCATTCGCCAATTTAGCGATTACATCAGCTTTCTTAGTTCCACGTTTCGCTACTGGAATCAATACCTGCTCTAGTTCGGATATGCGTATTCTATTATGTGATGCAGAGGTGCCAGATGTAAGACTACGAATTTGATTCTGCACCACATTTGTTTGCAACATATATGCCAACATATAGGTGTCTGCTGTGTCCTTTACTTTCATTACTTCAAACTCAGATGAGCACAATGCCTTCATGCCAAAGTCCGGCACGACACATACTCTAGGTATTCTAGGGTTAATGCGGGATATCAAAAGCTCGCCTGGATATATCGGCAGTCCCGGTGTTTTTGGTCTATAACCATAGACGGCATTTACATCTATAAAGCCTTCTCCAAATATATGACGAACTGAAATGAATGCACAACCACTACGCCATGTCTCAGGTCTACGGCTACGAGAATAGAATTCAACTATATCTCGCAATGGCATCATTTCAAAATCTTCATCTCTGATTACTTCTGCAACTGTTTCAAATCGTTCAGCGCTATAATGCTTCGGTGTCCAGTTTCCCTTGAATACAGTAGATTGAGGAACTACAACACATGACGGGTTTGAGGACAGGGTCTCGATATCTTCAGAATCGATAGTGGTGCGATGATATTTATAAGCGTCTGCAACGGCAAGCAGGTCGTTCTTACCCTGTGGAATTTTGATCTGTACGCCCTTTCGTGATGACACTTGAAATCCCAGATGATTCGCAACTCCCATGAATACGGAAGGCTGACGGTTGGCTACCTCCTTCTTGAGATACAAAATCGCGGTTTTCGTCCTGGTTCCCGCTTGAGCGAAAGTAACGGCTGGCAATTCAATCACAGCGCAGAGTGAGACAGTATGCGCTAGGTGCTGACGAAGCAAAGCGGACATGCCTCTGGATGACACTACCCTGTCCGGTACTACAATAAGTAGCCGGCCTCCATTCTTTAGAAGACGTAGGCTTCGATCCACGAATAACAGTTCAGAATCTATCGATGAAATTGTGCGGTGGTGACCAGAAAAGAAAGGAGTGTTGCCACCACATGCCATATCTACATAAGTCTGTTCAAATTTAGCCCCAAAGGGCGGATTAGTGAGAATAAGATCTACTCTTCCATTGAGGCTGTCAAGTGGCGAACCTCGTTCCAAAGAATTTCCTTGTGTGATGTGATGTTCCTTTACTTCAAACATCTCTAGGTTAAGAGTAGAGAGTCTCACCATGCGTTCCACCTTGTCTTGGCCCAGCAACCTGAGATGCTTCTCATTTATATTCTGGACAGTACGTGCGCGTTGGTAAACCGCACAGAGGAACGATCCTACGCCACAAGACGGATCCAGCACAGTCAATGGCTGCACAACATCATCTGGAGACGAAGCTTCCGCAGATATATCGTGTAAGGCCAACTCTGCCATGAAATCAGTCACTTCCGGGGGGGTCATATATTGAGCGTCTTCAATATTGCCTCGAAAGTTATCCCGTATGAAATGCCCGAATGCCTCATTGAGAATATCAAATGGACGATCTGCAGATCTAAGCTCAAAGGCCCAGTCAACGCATCTGTGAACGAGTCGCACCATGTCAGCGGCCATCTTCTCGTCCCCCGGGCGAATGGCTAGAAAAGGTTGCGCTCCAAAGATAGTGGTGTTACCGTCCACTTGATACTGGGGCAACGTAACAGTTTCTGAGAAAGCAGATTGAAGTTCACTCACGAGCATGACAGAGTCGGGTGTGGGGAATTTCCGTATCTGTCCCATCTTGAAGGCAATATAAGTGGCAAAGAGCTTCGCTACTTCATCCAGCTTCGCGTTTGAGTCATCCATACGACCGAATCGGTGAAAGCTCTCCCTTAGTTCTGAGAAGGCACTGTATGCGCTTATGTAAGCCTGCTGAGATGGGTCATTATGTGTGAACAGATCTATCATCGTTTCATCCGCATGTCAGATAGTTATCTATTATGGCTACTATAGCATACTGAAATTAGTATGGGGAAGCTACATAATAGCACTATGAGCGATATAGCACGCAGATTTGGGGAAGTGATTCGGGAGAATCGCAAGGTACGCGGTCTGTCTCAAGAGTCGCTGGCCGAATTTGCTGATCTGAATCGTAGCTATCTGGGCAAGATCGAGCGTGGCCTCGCTTATCCTACCATTGAAACCATGCAAAAGCTGGCAGATGCCCTCGGTGAACGACTCGCATCTCTAGTAGAGCAATGTGAGACTGATAATGATTGAACAGAGAGTCCAACTTGCTCTCCGGCTACTAGATCTACATTATGAGTCCTTCTATTCGGTTGAGCCATATGCCACTAGGACCGGACATCCTGTACCTACTGACACTCGCGGCTGGTCCCAAATCCTTGTTAGCATACTATGCGGAGTAAGTGGATTAGGCCGTAGGAAAGGACCGGACTTGCTTGATGGTTCTGATGTCAAGGGTGCCAACACATGGGAAGCGATAGACACTCCACGATTCAACAATGTAATAAAGGCAGGGACACTGGCTACCACATCCGGTCGACTGGCAAGTCTTGATGAAATGCCTCATCTGTACTTAGTTTTGTGGGATGAAACTAATCGCGATACTTCACGTTGCAGAATATGGGTAGTTCGTCCTAAGAGCGATCCTTCATTCAGGTCTGTTTGTGGGGAGTGGTATTCAAAGCGCACTTCCGGCGAAATCAAGAGTAGCAATTTTCAACTACATCCACCCAGGGGGTCTGATGCGAATATAATTCGCAACACTTGTGGAAATTTATTGTATCCACTCTATTTTGCTGCCGAGCGAGAGAGCAAACCAGAATCAAAATACAATCTGGTGTCCTACAACCCAGAAATGCGTATCACAGGAAACTGCTCACCAGTATCACAATAATGCCGAACTCACGACGGGTCTGGGCTGAACACCTGCGAGCGCCTCCCGCCTTGCGCGGGCGAGCGCGGCTCGCAGCCCAGACGCATCTATCTTTCTCCTATATGAGTCAGGCGGGATTGCTATGATGGAGTTCGCAGCATATCTTCTCTGCACGTCGTTCCCTCCCCCAAATTGATTCCCTCTTCCCCACTCCTGTAAACTCAACGCATGAAATCAGATTCAGCTTCATCCTCCTCCGAGGATTCCCCGTCGCCAGCTTCAACTGGCGACTCGCTACAGCAGACCCCCAATAGGCAGGATGCTTCCCGTAACAGTTCCCCTTCGGGCGCTGTACTTCCCCCCAGCAACACCCAGACCCGCGGCTGGCGTCAGACTTTCTCGTCGCTCAAGAACCGAGACTACCTGTTTCTGTGGCTCGGCATGATGGCCATGATGGGCGGGATGCAGATGCAGATGCTCGCACGCGGCTATCTGGTGTACGACATCACCGACTCCGCCGCTCTTCTTGGGTTCGTCAGCGCGGGGATGGCTATTCCGATGCTCTTTCTCGCCCCATTCGGCGGCGTAATCGCCGACCGCGTCGAGCGCAAGCGGCTGATCCAGGGCGGCCAGGTCATAGTCGCCATGTTCGCACTCGTCATAGGAGCCGCCATATTCACGGACAGGATCGAATGGTATCACCTGCTGATCGTTTCTATCCTGCAGGGGACGGTCTGGACCTTCATGATGCCCGCGCGCCAGGCGATCATCCCTCAAATCGTCGGTCCTGAGCGAATCGGCAACGCCATGGCCCTGAACGCCGCTGGGATGAGCGCGATGACGCTGCTGGCGCCCGCCGTCGCCGGGGGACTCTACGCGCTCGCAGGGCCAGCCAATGTTTACTTCATAATTTCCGGGCTGAGTTTGCTGTCGGTGGCGCTGACGACACTTGTGCCGAAACCCACTAGAAGCGCGCCGGCCAGCAGAAAGCGCGATATGTTCAGGGACATCGGCGCCGGCCTCGTGTACATCAAGGGCAATTCGATGGTGCTTGTCCTGCTGATAATGGGACTCGCCACAACCCTGCTCGCCTCGCCCTTCAGGATGCTCCTGCCCGTGTTCGTAGTGGACATCTACAACAGGGGCCCGGACTCAATGGGACTGCTCGTTGCGATAATGGGCGGCGGCTCACTCGTGGGCTCTTTGGCAATAGCCGCATTGGGCGACTGGCGCAGGGGGATGCTTCTGATCATCGGCTCGTTCGTATCCGGGATCGCGCTGCTGCTCATCGCATCGTTCCCATTCTACTACGCCGCCGCTGTGATAATGGTATTGGTGGGACTCGGAGACGCCGGACGCCGCACGATCAACATGGGCCTGATTATGGAAGTCGTGGAAGACCAGTACCGTGGGCGCGTGATGAGCGTGTTCATGATGAACTTCGGACTCATGCCGCTCGGAGTGCTGCCAGCGGGCATGATCGCGGACGCTCTCGGCGGTCAGATGGCCATAGCCATACTCGGCGCCCTGCTGATACTGGTGACCCTGGCGGTCCTGCTCACCCAGAAGGGCCTTCGATCATTTCAGTAACCTTGTTTTCGTCCGCAGTTCACTTTGAACGTCGTTTTGAGGATTTGCGCCGCCTCTGCCTTGGCTTGCGTCTATACACTGACCACTCTTGAGTACCCATTTCAATCTTGTACTCGAACGTTTTGCCTCTATACCGCAGAGTCATCCCAGGTTCAGGGTAGTCAATCAACCGTGTACCATGGCTGCCAGGCTCACCTGCAAACTTACTCAGAACCCACTTGGGAGTACTACCAAAATTGCGGTTGTTGCCTATGCGTGTCCATCCTCGCGATGAGCGGCGTTTCGTACCAAAGCCTCCCAAGAGAAATCGCAATACCATTTAGACTGAACTCCTTGGTGTTTTTACCATCAAGGCACTGACGCGCGCCGCTGGTTGGGATACATTCTTACCATCTGTATCAACGGCGCGCGTCCTCAATTCCCTACTGAGCGTTCGCCGTCTCCATCTCTCGGGACACAGTTTCCAGCTCTGAGACTGCGCTGGCTACCAAAGCCGGGTTCAGGCGGGCGGCGTGGTCGGTGTAGCCGGCCCTTTCCAGCATCGTGCCGAGCTTGCCGCCCTTGAACAGGTCGAGCGCCCATCCCAGAGGGTCCGGGACAGTTGTCATGTCCAGGTACAGCCGCTGGTTCTTCGCCCTCGGTCCGTAGTGATAGTGCGGAGCGACTTCAAAGCAGTCGAACGTCAGAAGTTCCTGCTCTTCATCGCCAATGTCTCCCAGCACGTGGATCGCCACGCCCCGGTCGTTCGCCAGCGTCCTGAACTCGACGCCGAACCTGACCGGCCCCGCTTCCAGGATAACGTCGCCCCGGTCGTGCATTACCGTGCGGCGTCCGGATACCGCAAGCGAGCGCGCCTGCGACTCCAGTTCGTCCATCTCGGCGGACAGATCGGCCTCTCGCGCCGCCTCCGCCAGTTCGGGATAGCGCGCCCTGTCTATCATCTCAGGCAGCCGACTTCGGATATTGCCCAGCGTCCAGTCGAGCGAGTCGCCCGCCGTGGTCTTGTCCAGCATCAGGCGCTCGTTCAGCTTCTGCGGGCCGTAGTGGTAGTGCGGCTCATGGTCGAAGCAGTCGAACCGAAGAAGCTCATGCTCATCCTCCTCGCTCACGTCTCCGAGCACGTGAATGCACACGCCCTGATCGTGAAGCAGGTCCCTGTACTCGATTCCGAACTTGATAGTCCCGTCGCCAATAATCGTATCTCCGCGCTCCTTCATCTGTGGCTCCTTTCTCCTCCCTGTGTATCTACTTCGCCATTATATACCCAACTTAAGACATTTGCTCACCTACTCCCAAACGAACACCGGCTTGCCCGTCCTTCCCGTGTCGAACAGCTTGTACGCTTCGTCCGCCTCGTCCAGATCGTAGCGATGCGTGATCAGCTTCTTGAGCGGCACGTTACGGTTGACCACGAAGTTAGCGGCCTCCTCAAGCCCCGCCAAGCTGAATGTCCAGGAGCCGTAGATCGTGAGTTGCTTGTGAATGATCTGCGCGCTTACGTCGAAAGTGGTCGTGTTCCCTTCGCCGACAAAGCACACACGACCCCAGTATCGGGCGGAGTCAACAGCGTTGATTCGCACGTCGGGGATTCCGGTCGCGTCGAGTGTGGCGTCCGCGCCCTCCCCGTCGGTCAATTCCCTTATGACCGTCTCTGCATCGTCTTTCGATGCGTCAATCACCACGTCCGCGCCAAGTTCCTCGGACAGCGCCAGCCTCTCCGGTATGACGTCCACCGCTATCACACGCGCCCCCATCGCCTTGCCGAACATCGTCGCGCTCGCGCCCACGGGCCCCTGTCCGAACACGGCGAACGTATCAACGCCCGAAATGCCGAGCCGCTTGACTGCGTGGAACGCCGTTCCCGTGCCGCAGGCCACAGCCGCTCCCTCCTCGAAGGAAAGCGCGTCCGGCATAGGTACGCACGTTGACGCGGGACAGAGCAGATAGTCCTGGTGTCCGCCGTCCGCGGCGCTGCCGTACACCGTGTTTTGAACCAGGCACATCTGGGTGTAGCCTATCCTGCACATCGAGCAGGTATTGCAGCCGGTATAGTGATGCATCATCACCCTGTCGCCGATCTTCACAGTATCCACCCCTGATCCCACCTCCGCGACCACGCCACAGGGCTCATGTCCGGCCACGAACAGAGTCGGGCCCAGCCGGTCTGACGGCATCCGGTACCGTGTCAGGTCGCTTCCGCACAGGCCGGACGCCATCATCTTCAGCACGACGTCTCCCGGTCCCGGCTCCGGTTTACCGAGCTCTCGCACCTCCAGATTACGGTCCCCCGTAAATACCACACCTCTCATTTCTGATCCTCCTCAAGTTCCCCTTGATAGGCGCTTATGCTACAATCCGCGTTGTCAACTAGCAAGCCTGCGCCCTGTCGTGCGGCGTTTCACTGGAGGTTATCGTATGCGGCCCATCATGGACGTAGCAGAGGACTTGGGACTCAGCCCCGACGCGATCATCCCCTACGGTCACCACAAGGCCAAGATACGCCTCGACGCCATCCGCGACGATGGACGGCGTGGCAAGATGGTCGTCGTTACCGGCATTACGCCCACCCCCGCGGGCGAAGGCAAGACCACCACCACCGTCGGCCTGACACAGGCTATGGGACGACTCGGTAAGAACGTGGTAGCGACTCTAAGGGAGCCTTCTCTCGGCCCTATCTTCGGAATCAAAGGCGGTGGCACGGGGGGCGGACTCAGCCTCATAGAGCCGGAGGACGAAGTCAACATCCACTTCACCGGCGATGCCCACGCCGTCGGTTCGGCCCATAATCTGCTCGCCGCTCTTACCGATAACGTAGCCCAGCGCGGACAGATTGACGGATTCAGGCCGGAGGGAATCACATGGCGGCGCGTGACCGACGTCGAGGACCGCGCCCTACGCTCTATAATGACCGGCATCGGAGGCTCCAACAACGCCCCGGTGCGCGAGAGCGGGTTTGACATCGTTACGGCGTCCGAGATAATGGCGATTCTCGCCCTGTCGAGAGACCTTGAGGACCTGCGCGCGAGGCTCAGCCGCACAGTCGTCGGATATACCAACGAGACCAGGGCCGCAGACCGCACGCCCATCACCGCCGAGGATGTCGGCGCCGTCGGCTCGATGATGTCCCTACTCCGCTACGCCATACAGCCCAACATCGTCCAGACCACCGAGGGCCAGCCCGTGATAGTCCACGCCGGGCCGTTCGGCAATATTGCGCACGGCTGCTCATCTGTCGTTGGCGACAGGCTCGCGCTCGGTTACGCGGACTACGTTCTCTCGGAGGCCGGATTCGGCGCCGACCTCGGCTTCGAGAAGTTCATGCACATAAAGGCGCGCTTCAACGGACTCGAGCCGCACGCCGCCGTCATAGTCGCCTCGGTGCGCGCCGTCAAGTACCACGGCGGCGTCCGGGTGCGCGACCTCGGGACTCCGAATGTCGAAGCCGTACAGGAGGGCATGGCGAATCTTACCCACCTGATAGGAATGATAAAGTCCTTCAACCTGCCCGTTGTCGTCGCACTCAACCACTTCCCGACCGACACGCCCGAAGAGACTGCCATTCTCAAGCAGGGATCCGAGGAAGCGGGCGCGTTCGCCGCCGTCGAGAGCAAGGTCTTCGCAGAGGGCGGCGCTGGCGGCATGGAACTCGCTGAGGCGGTCATAGCCGCGACCGAGGCGGACGAACATCCCGAAATTGACTACGCATACGCCGTCGAGGATACCCTGCGCGAAAAGGTAGTCGCGCTTTCAAAGCGAGTATATAACGCTGGGAACGTGCGCTGGGCGCTTCCGGCGGGCCGCACGCTCCGCCAGTTCCAGGAACGTGGATGGGGCAACCTGCCCATCTGCATGGCCAAGACGCACCTCTCAATCTCTCACCGTCCCGCGCTCAAGGGGCGTCCTTCCGGTTATACCTTCCAGCTGTCCGACGTTCGCGCCTCCATAGGCGCCGGCTTCATCTACCCGATAGCCGGAAACATCGTCACCATGCCCGGACTTCCAGGATCGCCACGCCAACTCGACGTTGACGACCAGGGCAACATCCTCGGACTCTGAACCATAGTGCGGACAATCCTGAATACCAGTCAACAGATCCCCTCTCCCTCGATGGGAGAGGGCTAGGGTGAGGGTGACATGACCTACAAAGTCGAAGAAGTCGGGAAGAATGGCGAAATAGTCATAGGCGAAGAACTGCGCGAAAAACTGGGCATAGCCCCCGGCTGGCGCGCCTACCAGTTCCTCGGGGAAGGCCACCTGAAAATCTACTTCCGTCCCCCAGACGACGGCAAGCCCTTGGCCGGCAGTCTGTCCAAATACGTCAACGAGACCAACAAGTTTGACGAAGACGACTGGCCCAGAATAAGAGAAGAGGCTTGGAAAAAGGCCATCGAGGAAGACAACTACAAATGGAAATGAACATCAATCCCCCTTTTATAGACACGAATGTCATCGTTCGACATTTAGCTGGTGAGCCTGCTGAACAGGCGGCTGAGGCCACACGTATAATAGAAGAAGTCGAGAATCTTCAGGTCCCCGGCGTCGCGCTGACCGAAACCGCATTTGTCCTGCGGTCTGTCTATCATGTTTCACGCGAGACCATCGTTGACAAGTTGACAGACTTGGTTCAAAGAGACAACATTTCCATCTATGCTATGGACAAGAACCTAGTCTTGGAAGGCCTTATGATGTGCCGTCCCTCGGGCAGAGTCTCCATAGCCGACGCCATGATATGGGCCGCCGCCCGCACCGACCGAGCAAGCGCCATCTACACATTCGACCGACGCTTCCCAAGCGATGGCATAGAAATACGCCAAACCCTGTAATCCGACCCCCACGGACGGAAAGAAAATGCCCGAATTCTTCAACGTTCGTTCCCCATCCCAGGCGTTCGACGACCTGCGCCCCCACATCTCCGCCATAACCGAGTCCGAGACTGTATCAACGGCGTCCGCGCTAGGCCGCGTGATAGCCGATGAAGTCCGCTCCCCTGAAGACCTGCCCTCATTCCCCAAGTCTTCAATGGACGGCTTCTCAGTCCGCGCCCGCGACACCTTCGGCGCGTCCGAGTCTCTACCTGCCATGCTGGAAGTCGTTGCCGACATTCCCACCGGAACTGGCCCCGACACGGCCCTGAATGTCGGAGATGCCGCCGTCGCCTACACCGGCGGTATGCTCGCGGATGAGGCAGACGCCGTCGTGATGATAGAGCGTACCCAGCCAGCCGATGAAAGCTCCATCGAGGTCCTGCGTCCCGTCGCTCCGGGCGAGAACGTCATACAAGTGGGCGAGGACGTCCGCGCTGGGGACACGCTTTTCCAACCCGGCCACACCATCCGCCCCCAGGACATCGGCGGCCTGCTCGCGCTCGGCATAACGGAGGTTCCCGTTCTCAGAAGACCCAGGGTCGCCATCGTCTCTACCGGCGACGAACTCGTCGCGCCCGAAATCCAGCCGCCGCCCGGCAAGATACGCGACATCAACACCTACACCATCGCCGCCCGCGTCGCCCAGTGTGGAGCCGACCCCGTGATAGTCGGACTCGCGCCCGACGAATACGAACCCCAACTCCGGGCCGCCCACAAAGGAATTCGGTCAGCCGACGCCCTCGTATTCTCGGCCGGAAGCTCACTAAGTACCCGCGACATGACCGCCGACGTCTTCAACCAGCTTGGAGAGCCCGGCGTCCTGCTGCACGGCATCTCCATCAAGCCCGGCAAGCCCACTATCGTCGCCGTTGCGGACGGCAGACCCCTCTTCGGACTTCCGGGCAACCCTGTATCCGCGCTCGTAGTATTCGACCTGCTCGTCGCACCCACGATCCAACTTCTGTCCGGCACCACCAGACCTCCCACGATAAATACAGTGGACGCCATCCTCGCCACCGACATCCCCTCCGAATCCGGCAGAGAGGACTACATACCCGTAACCCTCTCCAACTCCGACGGAACACTCCACGCCGCCCCCGTATTCGGCAAATCCAACCTGATCTACACCCTCATCAACTCCGACGGCATGATCCATGTCCCCGCCCACTCCGGCGGCCTCTACGCAGGGGAAGAAGTATCCGTCTGTCTTTACTGAATAAGCAGCATACTACTTGGCCCTCATCAACCACTCCTGCTCTTTGGCCGGACCGCTCAACCACGTCTCCACATACTCTTGGCGTTCGTCTGGAACCTCCACGCCCAAGCTGTCAGCCAAGCGTGTCATAAAATTGAAAGTGCAGGTAATGAGTACCACCGAAAGAATCTGCTCATCGCTCAATCCATGCTCTCTCAGAGTTATCACGTCCGACTCGCGCATAGCCCACGGCTCGCGGGTAAGTTTCGTGGCAAAGTCCAGCATAGCCCTGGTCACAGTATCCAGGTCGGCGTTCCTGTAATCGTGCATGAGGTGGCTTGCCAGTTCAGGATCATCGGAGGCGTGACGGAGAAACTCCCCGTGAGCCATCGTTCAGAACCGGCACTCGTTTTGGGCTGAAACAGCGGTCGCTATCGCCTCTTCCTGCGTGCGAGTGAGCGCCGACGCCCCGAAGGTTATAGCGTTGTTCAAGTCGTTCACCGCCTTCATCGCGGACGGATTGATGGACATGACGTTGATCACATTCGCCCAATGCAGCCGCTCTTCCGCTTCACGAATCCATGACATAGCTCGATCCTTCCTCTAAACTGGCGCGTGGGTTAAGATACGAAGGCGCAACCTGCCTCCGTTTCCACGCTCCAAAAACGGATAGTCCAAGAACCTCGGAAGGATACCACAAAGCTATGAGCGCCGAACCACAGCTATTCCGAATAAATCCTGAAAACCGCGAGTCCGAGAAGATAGCGGAAGTGGATTTCACCCGTCTCGGATTTCAGGAGCGCCGAGATATCCAGGAGTGGATAGCCGCCAACCCAAGCATCTTGGGAGAGGACTTGCTCATAATCGGCAAAGAGTTCAGTGGATTCGACAGAACCAACGAGAGGTTAGACCTGCTCGCCGTGGACGTGGACGGAAGGTTGGTCGTCATTGAGTTGAAGCGCGACCATACAGGCGCCGACGCCCACTGGCAAGCCATCAAGTACGCCAGCTATGTTCATCGCGCTAGGCGTGAAGAAATCATTCGTATGTTCGCTAGCCATGCGAACATATCAGAGTCAGAAGCCATTGACGAACTGTTGCAGCATCTCGGCGCAGATGACCTCAGCGGTCTGAACAACGACCAGCGCATCATCCTAGCCAGTCACAGGTTCGCGCCCGAAGTAACATCCGCGTCGCTCTGGCTGAACGAAAAGACCCCGGACGAAGACCTGATAACCTGTATCCAACTGATTCCTTACCATGATTCGCAAACCAATTCGCTCTATATCCAAGCCAATACCATCATCCCAATGCCCGGCGCTGAAGAGTACAGCATCGGAATCGGAGACTCTTTGAGTCAAGATGATGAAGGACGTGGAAGTAGCCTAGGAGCTAAGCTGTCAAGAACATTCCAGCGTAACAAGAGCGACGAATTCACGGGATTCCTTAGGAAGACTGCGAATATCGCATTGAACTCTTTGCCAGATGACATAAGACCGAATAGGACAAGCAGGTGGGCTGGAAGTGGCTATGACCGTCGTTTTGCCGGAGGTCGCTGGCGTCGTTATTACCACTTGTGGTACAGCAACACTCCTCCTTGGGGCAACTGGCGCGTTTCATATAGGCTGAACCTGTATCCGAAAAATGAAACGGACGCTTGGGAATCAGGTCCTTGGAGTGTCAACCTTGAACTCGCGTACCTATCAAATGATCTAGCAAACAGAGTTATGGAATCAAGTGTTGGGGATGAATTGATATCAAAGGGAGATTGCGTCGCCACGGTACTAACCAGTGACGACTTAGATGACCAGTTTGCCAATGCTCTAGCCAAGACACTCAAGAATCTGATCTCAAATGCCACACAGGTTGTAAACGAGTTCGAAGACGAACGCGCCAACCAAGAAGCCGCCCCATGACCCACCCCCGCCGCTACTACCTCCAGGACATCCCACTAGCTGAGGCAATCGCCCGCTACAACGACGCCCTGAGCCAGTCAGACGCCCTCACCCCATCCCAACCCGAACGCATCCCAATCCAGGATTCCCTCGGCAGAATCACCGCCGAACCCATCTGGGCCGCCCGCTCCGTCCCCCACTACGACGCCTCGGCCATGGACGGCGTTGCCGTCCGATCCACTGACACCGTTGGCGCGTCCGAGACCTCTCCCCTCGCCCTCACCCTGCCCGACCAGGCCGCCTGGGTGGACACCGGCGATCCGGTCCCAGACGAATTCGACGCCGTGATTATGATAGAGGTCGTGCGGCGCGTGGATGACTCGACCATCGAGATCAGGTCGCCCGTCCCGCCCTACAACCACGTCAGGCCGCTCGGAGAGGACATCGTTGAATCCGAGCTGCTGCTGCCCCAGAACCACCGTCTGCGGCCCGCCGACCTCGGAGCCTGCGCCGCAGCCGGCGTAACTACGATCCCCGTCCGTCCCAAGCCCACGGTCGCCATCATCCCCACCGGAACCGAACTCGTTGACATCTCCGACGACCCCAAGCCAGGCGACATTGTTGAGTTCAACTCAATCGTCCTCGCCTCCATGCTCGAAGAGTGGGGCGCCGACCCGACCCGCTTGCCTCCCGTCTCAGACGACCCCGGCCTACTTCAGGACGCGATAGCCGAAGCCGTCCGCGACTATGACATTGTTCTCGTCAACGCCGGTTCCTCCGCCGGAACCGAGGACTACACCGCGGGCTGCGTAGAGGAACTGGGCGACCTGGTAATTCACGGCGTCGCCATCCGGCCCGGACACCCAATCGTTCTGGGCGTAGTTCAAAACAAGCCCGTCATCGGCATCCCCGGCTACCCCGTATCAGCCGTCATAGCCTGCGAACTGTTCGCGCAGCCCATCGTCGAGTCCAGGCTCGGACTACCCACCGACCCCGCTCCGACTGCCACCGCCACCATGACCCGCCGCGTCCACTCCCCTATGGGCGAAGACGAGTTCTTGCGCGTCCGTCTCGGACAGGTCGGCGACACGCTTGTCGCCACGCCGCTCCAGCGCGGCGCGGGCGTCATTAGCTCGCTTGTCAGGGCGGACGGAATCGCCCGCGTACCCAGAAACTCCGAGGGCATAGAGGCCGGAAGCGACGTTCAGGTCCGCCTTCTCAGGCCGATGGCCGACATCCGGCGCACTGTCGTCGCAATCGGCAGCCACGACCTCATCCTCGATCTTCTCGCCAGCCGCCTCAGCGAGCGTCCCGGCAACTCGACTCTCGCATCGGCCAACGTCGGCAGTCTGGGCGGACTTCTCGCCGTCCGCAGAGGCGAAACGCACATCGCCGGTTCCCACCTGATGGACGAAGACACGGGCGAGTACAATGTGTCCTACATCCAACGCTATATCCCAGGCAGGCAGGTCGCGCTGGTCCATCTAGCGGGCAGAACCCAGGGGCTGATGACCGCGCGGGGCAACCCTTTACAGATATCCTCACTGTCCGACCTCGCCAATCCCGGCGTCCGTTTCGTCAACCGACAACGCGGCGCTGGCACCCGCGTTCTGCTCGACTTCAAGCTCCGCGATCTTGGCATTCCCGCTGAATCCATATCCGGCTACGACCGCGAGGAATACACCCACCTCGCCGTAGCTGCCGCCGTCCAGGGCGGGCGCACCGACGTCGGGCTCGGAATTCTGCCCGCCGCGCGCGCCATGGGACTCGACTTCATCCCACTGTTCGAGGAGCAATACGACCTCGTGATTCCTGCCGAATTCTACGAAAGCGATCTGCTCGCCCCTATGCTCGAAATGATTCGCTCCCACGAATTCCAGTCCGAGGTGCAAGACCTAGGCGGCTACAACGTAAGCCAAATGGGAACTCTCAAAGCCATTCTGGGTAGCGAACCTCTCTGACTTCTGATAACCTGAACCTATGAGCGAATACCAGAACAGTCCTGCCGACGTAACCGCCGTCATCCTCGCCGGAGGCATGAGCAGACGCCTGGGCCGCAACAAGGCGCTCGAACCCTTCCAGGGCGAACCTCTCATCCGCCGCGTGATTCATAGGATGGGTCAGGTCGCCTCCAATATAATCATCGTCGCCAACGACCACGAGCGCGTCGCCGAACTCGACCTGCCGGAACGCGCCATCCCGGTAATAGACGAATATCCCGGCAAGGGTTCGCTCGGAGGAATCTACACCGGCCTGCGCGCCGCGCCGACCGAGTGGGCCGTCTTCTGCGCCTGCGATATGCCCTTCCCAAGCCCCCAGCTCTATGAAGCGCTGCTTTCCAGACGAGGCTCCAGCAATGCTGTCGTTCCGGTCGTGGACGGAAGACCTGAGCCAATCCACTCCGCCTATTCCAAATCCTGTCTTGAGCCAATACGGGAGAAGTTGCACGCCAACGAATTGAAGATATCCGGCTTCTTCGATGAAGTAAGCGTCAGCTACTTCACAGAAGACCAGGTACGTGAGATAGACCCGGACCTCCTCAGCTTCTTCAATATCAACACCCAGCAGGACTTGGAAAAAGCCAATCAAATCGCTTTGACTAATCTCGAACAATGAATGTACAAACGCAAAATAGAGTCTTAGTCCGCGTGGAACTATTCGGACACGCCCGGACAGTAACCGGGGTCCGTCACCTGAAACTCGCCCTCCCGCTCCGGTCGGGCGCGTCCGACTTGGCCGCCGCGCTCGCCGATGCGCTCCCGTCCCTGCTGTCCGTCGCGCTGGAAGACGACGGCTCGCGTCTGCTTCCCAGCTATACCGCCAACCTCAACGGCTTAGAGTTCATGGGCGACGATCCAATCCCAATCTCTCCGGGGGACACAATCTTCCTATTCTCCAGCCAGGCCGGGGGCTAGAAACTGAAAATTGAAAACTCACAACTGAAAACTAACATGTACGGCTATCATGGAACCGTCCTGATAGTGGACTTGACTACGCAGACCTACCGGCGCGAACCTCTGCCCGAGACAATCCTGAGGAACTTCATCGGTGGCACAGGACTCGCGGCCTACCTGCTCTACCAACACTGCCCTCCTGGAGCCGACCCGCTCGGCCCCGAAAACTCGCTCATCTTCGCGTGCAGCCCCCTCGTCGGCAGCAGGCTCACCACGTCCAGCAAATTCGCCGTCGCCGCCAAGTCTCCCCTCACCGGCATGATAGGCGACTCTCTCAGTTCCAGCTTTCTGGCCGTCGAACTCAAGCGCGCCGGTTGCGACGCGCTTGTCATCAAGGGCCGAAGCGAGCGTATGACTTTGCTCTCCATCGAAGACGGCGAGGTGAAATTCCTGGACGCCGCCCATCTTGTCGGAATGAACACCTTCGACACGGAGCAGACTGTAAGAAACGAGTTGGGAAGGCGTTTCAGGGTCGCGTGCATCGGTCCGGCCGGTGAGAACGGCGTCCGATTCGCCAGCATCGCCAACGACGGCGGACGTCAGGCTGGCCGCACAGGAACCGGCGCGGTCATGGGTTCCAAGAACCTCAAGGCTATGGCTGTCCGGGGACGCAATCCCGCCCCCGTATTCGACAGGGACAGTCTGGACGCAATCGGACGCAATCTTTCCGCCAAAAGCCTGGGCCCGGCCACCGAAAAGTACCGCACGACTGGTACAATGGCTAATGTCGCCGTCTTCGATAGGCTAGGAACGCTTCCAACCCGCAACTTCCAGCAGTCAACCTTCGAGTTCTCCGAGGAGGTAAGCGGTGAGGCGCTATACGAAGGCCACTTCGTCAAGAACGCTCACTGCGCCAACTGCACCATCGGCTGCGAAAAGATTCTCACAGTCGGAAGCGGCGAGAAGAAGTCCACGGGACGCATGGAGTACGAGAGCGCGTTCGCGCTAGGCCCCCTGGTCGGCGTATCCGACCGCGAGACCGTCATCCGCGCCTCCCACTACTGCGACGAGATGGGCATGGACACCATCAGCGCGGGAGCCACGATAGCCTGGGCAATGGAGTGCTTCGAGCGCGGTCTGCTTACTCTCGACGACACTGGTGGTCTGGACTTGAATTTTGGAAACTCGGAAATAGTTCTAATCATTCTCGAAAAAATATCGAATAAAAACGATAAACTGGGTGAATTACTTGCAGAAGGCTCCCGCATCGCATCCGAGTCCCTGGGCCGAAATTCCCAGGACTGGGCCATGCACGTCAAGGGACTGGAGATGCCCGGTTACGAACCCCGCAGCCTTAAGACGATGGCCCTAGCCCTAGCCGTCAGCACGCGCGGCGCCTGCCACAACCGCTCCTCGGCCTACGAAGCCGACTTCTCCAACCGCGTAAACAGGCTCGAGGCCGACGCCCTCCGGGGTCGTATCACCGCCGATGGCGAGGACTTCTCCGCAGTCCTCGACTCCCTCATCTGGTGCAAGTTCCTCCGCAAGGCGTTCGACGACTTCTGGGACGAGTCCGCCGCCTCTCTCAACCTGATCACCGGCTGGGATGTCACCCCCGACGAACTCAAGAGGGCGGGCGAACGCATCAACAACCTCAAGAAACTCTTCAACACCCGCGAAGGCTGGACCCGCGCCGACGACACACTGCCCGCGAGAGTATTGAGTGAACCACTCCCCGACGGCGTAGCCGCAGGCGTCGGCCTGAGCCATCAAGACCTGGACATGATGATAACCGCCTACTACCAAGCCCGCGGCTGGAACCCTGACGGCTCCATCCCGGACGAAAAGCTGGGCGAACTGGACCTGGACGGACTCCCCACCCACTCCCTTCTAAAATCCTGATTTAGTGCTGTATTTTCGATATCAGCCCAAGTTTCCAGGAAGCATCAAATATCTGGTTGGTGACGATTAAACAATCCATCTCAATAGGTAGAGCGAAAGTCCCCTCTCCCTCTGGGAGAGGGCTAGGGTGAGGGTGCCAACCACTTTTGTGATGCTTCCAAGTTTCCATATACACTACATATTTATGCCTGTTCTATGTTACAATTCACGAACTAATGTATCGTATATACATAAGGCGAAATTTATAAACGAAGACAAAAACGGTCCGCAAATTTCAAATGCTGGTGAAATAAGACCGATTTCATAGCTAAATCCCCTGATTTTCAGGTCACTACCCGCTTGAAACGTCACCAGAACTTCACCTGAACCCTACCTGGAATAACATAAATCAGAATATATGAACCCCAGTCTTCTACCAAAACCGCTGACTCCGTGAAGGCGCTGATTCGGACAATTGCAGCCCTCTCCAATTCTGATAGAATCGCGCTGTCCGAAGAATCAGCATCGTCAGAGGTGAGCCGTTTGATAACCGACCAGAATACCCTGCGCCGCGAACTCAGGGCGAAGTTCCCCCGAAACCACGGCCAACTTCTGCCCGCCCTCCACTTCCTTCAGCACGAATTCGGCTACCTGCCCGACTGGGCAATGGAAGTCGTCGGCTGGCATCTGGGCATCCCCGCCTCCGAGGTCTATGGCGCGGCCACCTCCTACACAGAGCTGCGAATCCAACAGCCCCGCGCTACCGTCGTCCGTGTCTGCACCGCACTCTCATGTCTCGTTCAAGGCTCAGCCGATATTCTCTCGGCGCTGGAAGACGAACTAGATCCCGGCTCAGCCGACAGCCGCTTTACCCTGGAAGAAACCCCCTGTGGCTTCCTCTGCGGTATGGCGCCCGCGATAGAGATAGACGGTCGCTGGCACGGTCGCCTCGATCCCCAATCCGCAATTCAACTGGTCAGGAACGCCGACAATGACTAACGCTTCCCCCCAATCCCGCTTCCAGGAAATCGTCAATTCAGCCCGCGACCGGCTGTCCCTCGCCCGCGCCGACAGACCTAAGATAACGGTCCAAGTTGGACACTGCGGGGCCTCCATCGGAGCGTCCGAACTCGCCCGCGCAATCGCAGAACGCTTTAGCGATACGGCGACGGTCATCACCGCCGGTTGCGACGGTGCCTGCTTCGCCGCCCCCACGGTCATCATCACATCCCGCTCCGGCCATACCCAACGCCTGGAGCATGTATCCCCAGACGACCTGGAACCCATAGACCGCGCCCTGAACGACGACCTAGGCGCAGACACGCCAACCGGCGGAGGTGACTTCATAGCCGCTCAGCAACGAATCGCGCTTGAAGGCTGTGGGACGCTCGACGCCGAATCCATTGACGACTATCTCGCGCATGACGGCTATTCAGCGCTCGTAAATGCAATTCAATCCGAGCCCGCCGACGCCATCCGGGAAGTCAAAGATTCCCGAATCAGGGGACGCGGGGGCGCATACTTCCCGGCCGGCCTGAAATGGGAGTCCGCGCGTGGATACTCCGCCGCACAGAGATACATGATCGTAAACTGCGAGGAGGGCGAACCCGGCCTCTTCAAAGACCGGCACCTCATGGAGGGTATTCCCCACAGGTTGATAGAAGGCGCCTGCATAGCCGCCTACGCCTCCGACGCAACCGACATCATCTTCTACATCAACGCCGAGGCCAACTTGTCCGCCCAGCGCATGGAGACCGCTATCCAACACGCCCGCGAACTCGGTCTTATAGGCGAAAACGCTCTGGGCGCAGGGCTCGACTTCAACATCGAAATCCGTAGGGGCGCGGGTGGATACGTCTGCGGAGAGGAGACAACCCTCATCAACACTGTCGAGGGATACAGACGCGAGCCACGCATCAGGCCACCCTACCCCGTCGAATCCGGCCTGTGGGCCCGCCCAACCGTCATCAACAACGCCGAAACCCTCGCCAGCGTCCCTTACATCATCAATCACGGCTCAGAGGTATTCGCCAATACTGGCGACGGCACGGATACCGGAACCAAGATCATCAACCTCAGCGGCGCTGTCCGCCGTCCCGGCCTCATAGAAGTCCCGATGGGAGCCACGCTGCGCCAGGTCATCTACGACATCGGTGGAGGCCCGCCCGGAGGCGCTTCCATCGGCGTTATTGGCGTCGGCGGCCCATCCAGCGGCGTCTTCCCGGCATCTATGCTCGACACTCCCATCAAGCCTGGATTCCTGCACGAGTCCGGCGTCATGCTCGGAGCGGGCGCGGTCATAGTTATGGACGACTCGATGGACGCGCTGTCCGTAGTCCGTAATCTCGCCCAGTACAACGCCAGCGAGTCCTGCGGCAAATGCACCCCCTGCCGCGAGGGTACCCCCCGCATGGTCGAGATGATTGACTCCCTCGCCGACGGGTCAGCCACCCCGGACGACATCGCCCAGCTATCTAACCTTGCCCGCCTCGTCAACGATACCTCCCTCTGCGGACTCGGCCAGGCCGCCGGAAACCCAATCCTCAGCGGCCTGCACTTCTTCCGCGACCAACTGACCTCCAAAGCGAAGATTTGAGCCAAGGTGGTACACTTAATCTACGAACAGTGTTAGCTTGAACGGTGCAGCCAGGGGAGGAGACGGTCAAATGCAGCCCATAGTAAGCGACACAGGATACCGGCACATCCTGATGATGAAAGACGGACGCGCCATGATAGCCGGAACCCGCATGAAAGTAGAGTACATAGCCATCGCCGCCAATCACCAGAAACTGAGCCCCGAGGAAATCTGCAAATACTGGCCGTTCCTCACCCTCGGCCAGGTTCATTCCGCCCTCGCCTACTACTACGACAATAAGGACGAGGTAGAACGCCTGATCAAGGAGGGAGAAGAGTTCGTCGAGAAAATGAGACGGCAGAACGAGCCGCATCAGCGGAAAATGAGGGAATTGGTGCAGGCGGAACGCGAACGGCGCGCTAAGGTGAAAAATAAATCCAAGATCTTGGCCTGAAATGCCTATCCCCTTCTACATGGATCATAATGTGGATGACAGAATCACTAACGGCCTTCGCTCACGCGGCATAGATGTACTCATGGCGCGTGAAGATGGGCGCAGTGAGGAGGTTGACCCCTTCTTGCTGGATAGGGCCACTGAATTGGAGAGAATGTTCTATACGCACGATAGGGATTTTGCGATAGAAGGAACAAGACGTAACCGGGAAGGTATTTCCTTCTATGGTGTAGTGTATTCGCACCAAAATGCGAATGTAGGTAGATGTATCGAAAGCCTTGAGATAATCGCCCATGCCTCCGGGAAAGAAGAGATGATGAACACGGTAACGTATATACCCTTGTGACTCATAACCAGAAAGGCCCACCATGACCATTACGCTCGCAATCAACGGCAAGCAGGTTACAGTCAACGACGGCGCCTCCGTCCTCGACGCCATCAACCAGTCCGGCGGCTACATATCCCAGCTCTGCAAAGACCCGGACATGAAGCCCATCGGTGCCTGTCGCACCTGCCTTGTGCAGATAGACGGTATGCGAGGCTTCCCTGCCTCCTGCTCCGTCCCCGCCGCCGACGGCATGAGCATAATGACCGAGACCGACGAAGCCCGCGAAACACGGCGCGGCGTCCTCGAACTCACGATGGCCATGTTCCCGCCGAATGGAGACACAGTGTCCGAGGACTACCGCGAGCTTTCCATCGCCGCACGGCATCACGGCATAGACGTCCCCCGCTGGACGGGACGCGAGCGCGAGGTCGTTGACGCCTCCAACCCTGTCTTCCAGATTGCGATGGACTCCTGCATCATGTGTGGCCGCTGCGCCCAGGCCTGCCAGGACGGGCACCAGTTCATCGGCGCGATTGACGTGCTCGGAACCGGAACCGAAGCCCGCATCGGCACGTTCATGGACAGGCCGCTCGTCGAGTCCGTATGCACGACCTGCGGCTCATGTCTCGCCTCCTGTCCCACCGGCGCCATCACCGCCAAGGCCGACGTGTCCAACCCGGTTCGCACCGTCACCACCACCTGCCCCTACTGCGGTGTCGGATGCGGCATCCAAGCCCGCATTGATCCCAACGACCAGATAATCGAGATTCTCGACGACCCCGATAATCAGTCCTCGCTTGGGATGCTCTGCGTCAAGGGACGCTTCGGATTCTCCTTCGTCAACCACCCCGACAGGCTCACCAAGCCTCTCATCCGCAAGCACGGCGAGCTTACCCCCGTCGAGTGGGAAGAGGCCCTCGAATACGTATCATCCCGCCTCACTGAGTACCGCGGCGACGCCTTCGGCACGCTCGCCTCCGCGAAGGCCACCAACGAGGACGGCTACATCCAGCAGAAGTTCGCCCGCCTCATCATGCAGAGCAACCACATTGATCACTGCACCCGCCTCTGCCACTCTCCGTCCGTCGAGGCCATGCTGACTTCTCTCGGAAGCGGCGCGACCTCCAACTCCTACATAGACTACGAGGAGGCCGGATGCCTTGTAATCATCGGCTCCGATGCCAACTCCAACCACCCCGTCGCCGCATCGCGTATGCGCCGCGCTGTAGTCGAGCGCGGAGCCAGGCTCATCATCATCAATCCTCGCCGTATCGAGATGTGCGACTACGCCGACCTCTGGCTCAGGCCGCGCCCGGGCACCGACGTCGCCTTACTCAACGCTATGGCCAAAGTCATCGTCGAAGAGGGCCTCGCCGACACCGATTTCGTCCGTGACCGCACCGAAGACTACGACGAATGGTGGCAGACCGTCCAGAAGTACGACCTCGACTACGCCGAGAAGATAACCGGCGTTCCCGCCGACCAGATAGCCGACGCCGCTCGCATCTATGCCCAGCCGCCCTTCAGCGGCTCCTGCCTGATATGGGGCATGGGCATCACCCAGCACACTATGGGCACCGCTAATGCCCACGGCCTGCTCAACCTCGCTCTCCTAGCGGGACAGCTTGGACGTCCCGGCTCCGGCATTTCCCCGCTCAGGGGCCAGAACAACGTGCAGGGCTGCGGCGACGCCGGATGCCTGCCCAACTCATTCCCCGGCTACCAGACCATCGGAGAAGAGTCCCTCGCCAAGTTCCAGGAAGCCTGGAGCAGCCAGCCGCTCCCGCCCGACCCCGGCCTGGTCGTGACCGACATGGTAGGAGCCATTGACAAGGGCCGCATGAAGGCCATGTACATCACCGGAGAGAACCCGCTTCTCAGCGAACCTGACCTCCACCACGCCGAGGAGACGTTCAAGAAGCTAGAACTCCTCATCGTGCAGGACATCTTCATGCACGAGACCGCCGAGATAGCCGACGTCGTCTTGCCCGCGACGTCCTTCGCCGAAAAGGATGGCACATTCACCAACAGCGAGCGCCGCGTCCAGCGCGTTCGCAAGGCCATAGAGCCCGTAGGAGACAGCAGGCCGGACTGGGAGATAATCCAGGACGTCGCCCGCCGCGTCAGCCGGAAACTCGGTCTCGAAATCAAGCACGAGTTCGACTACGACCATCCCTCCGAGATATTCGACGAAATGAGACTCCTGTCTCCCGCGTTGGCCGGAATCTCTTACGACCGCCTCGAAAACGAGGGCGGCATCCAGTGGCCCTGCCCCACTCCCGACCACCCCGGAACCCGCTACCTGTACGAAACCGACTTCCCACGCGGTCCCCGCGCCAAGTTCGTCGCATTCGACCAGGGCCCGGCCGCCGACGAGACTCCCACTGAGCGATTCCCGCTCATCCTCAACACCGGCCGAGTCCTCTACCACTGGCACGGCGGCACCATAACCCGCCGCGCCGACAACCTGCTCGCTCGCTCCCCCGAACTCACCGTCTCCATGCACCCAACCGACGGCGACAAGTACGGCATTCCCGACGGCGAGTGGATAAGAGTCCGCTCCCGCCGCGGCGACCTTGAAGGCCGCGCCCTCTATACCGAGAGACAGCGCGCCGGGGAACTCTTCGTCCCGTTCGTCAAGCTCCAGGAACACGCAGCCAACTTCCTCACCAACTCCGCCCTGGACCCCGACTCCCGCATCCCCGAATACAAAGTCTGCGCCGTCCGCATGGACAAACTGGACCAAGACCGCGGAAGGACGCGCCGACGGGAACTAGTGTACAATCATACAGGGGCGCGCTCATGACCACGAAAGACACGGAGTTAACCGAACTCAAGAACGATCTGTGGGTACTGAAGCAGTGGGCGATATTCGCCCCCGCCGAGAGACGCTACGGGCTTATCGCCCTCGAAATGGGACTCGAACCGGAAGCCCTTCTCACTCCCGTCGAGATTGCGCGGTTGTGCGCGACAGGCGCGGAGCGTGGCCTCAACCAGTCTGCTATCCAGAGTTTCATAGACAGCGACCTGATTATCAAGGTGCGCGCGTCCGACGGGCGGTTGAACTATATAGCCGTCGAAGTTTCATACACCGTCGGACATTCCGACATTGACCGCGCCATTGCACACGCCGAGATCATCGCCTTGCTCACCGGCGCGCCCGCGTTCGCCGCGGTAAGCGGGGCCCAAGCCGCTCCCGTAGCCAGGACACGACTTGACTCCGACGCGATTCACTGGCATCAACTGCCCCGCAAGATACTCGAACCGCGCTGAACCCTGACGATGACGCCGGCGCCCCCACCATGACCCCCCACCAATTCATAACCAAGTGGACCGACAAAGGCTTCGGCGAACGACAGGCCGCACAGACCTGGTTTCTGGACCTGCTCCGCATCGTCGGTCACCCCGACCCCATAGAGTACAACGACCGCGACAACTTCACCTTCGAGAAGCCCGTCCCTGGCGGATTCGCCGACGCCTATCTCGCCGAACACTTCGGATGGGAGTTCAAGGGCCGCGATGCCGACCTTCCCGACGCCTTCAATCAACTTCTCCGCTATCAGGTATATCTCAGAACTCCGCCACTGCTAGTCGTGTCCTCGTTTCAGATGATACGAGTACAGACGAACTTTCCGGGCAAAGAGACGGTCGTTCACGATATCCCCATCTCCGAACTTGACAAGCCTGAACAGCTGCAGAAGCTCCGAAACATATTCTTCGATCCCGTTGCGTTCGAGCCGGAGCGCACGGTTGAGCAAGTGACCCGCGAAACCGCGCAGCTATTCGGAGATATTGTGCTAGATATGGAAAATAGCGATGTGGACAGTAACCGGCTCGCTCGGTTCCTGAATCAGATCGTTTTCTGCCTGTATGTCGAGGACACGGACGAGATCGGTCTGCTTCCCAAAGGCTTGTTTACCGAAATCGCTAAACAGCATTTCAGAACCCCTGGGACTTTCGATAAAGTCGTTCGCGACCTGTTCGCGAGTATGAAGGACGGCGGCTTTTTCGGGCAGTACCAGATTCCCCGGTTCAACGGCGACCTGTTCAATGAACTCGACACAGTGGAACTGAGCGAAGTCGCGCTGTACGAGCTTATGGAAGCGGCGGACAAGAACTGGCGCAACATAGAACCTTCGATATTCGGCACGCTGTTCGAGGGCGCTTTGGACGCCGCCAAGCGCGCGCAGTTGGGGGCGCACTACACGGGCGCGGACGACATCATGCTCGTGGTGGAGCCGGTGGTGATGAAGCCGCTGCGCCGTGAGTGGGACGATGCCCGCAATCGCGCCGACATTCTTAACGATGACGGCAAACCCGGAGAGGCGCGCGCGGCGCTGGACGCCTTCCGCGAGCGGTTGACCGAAGTGACTGTCCTCGATCCGGCTTGCGGAAGCGGCAATTTCCTCTACATCACGCTTCGGTCTCTGCTCGATCTTGAGAAAGAGGTTATAGACCACGCCGCGAATCTCGAATTAGGCAATCTGACGCCAACCGTGAGTCCTCGACAGATGTACGGATTGGAGATAGACCCTTACGCGGCGCAGATAGCGCGAACCGCGCTCTGGATTGGCTATATCCAGTGGCACCAGTTCAACGGATTTGCATACAGGCATGATCCGATACTCAGCTCTCTGGACACTATCCAACAAACCGACGCCATACTCGACCTCTCAGACCCGGACAATCCCAAAGAACCCGAATGGCCCACGGCCGAATTCATAATAGGCAACCCACCATTCCTCGGACACAACCCGTTCCGAGACCAGTTGGGCGACAACTATACCGACTCGCTCTATACCCTCTACGGAGACCGTATCCCCAACTCAAGCGACCTCTGCTGCTACTGGTTCGAGAAAGCCCGCGCCTATATCGAGGACGGCCAGACCAAACGCGCCGGCCTGCTCGCCACACAGGCCATCCGCTTCCAGACCAACCGCCCCGTCCTCACCCGCGTCAAGCGAACGGGCGGCATATTCGCCGCCTTATCGGATCAGGCTTGGGTCCTAGACGGCGCGAACGTCCACATATCAATCATCTGTTTCGACGACGGCAGCGAAACCGACCGTATCCTGGACGGCTCTCCGGCTGCGTCCATCAACGAAGACCTCACCACTGGTATTGACCTATCCCTCGCCAGTGCCTTACCCGAAAATCGAAACATCGCGTTTCAGGGAGTCGGCAAAGTGGGATCTTTTGACATTCAAGAATCCTCTGCGCTTGATATGCTGTCCCATCCTAACCCTCACGGCAAACCCAATAGCGACGTGCTAAAGCGTTGGATAAACGGAACCGACATCACCAATCGCCCTCGCAATATGTGGATTATAGACTTTGGAACCGACCTGTCTGAGAATGAGGCCGCTCTGTACGAAACACCCTTTGAGTATGTGAAAGAGAAGGTCAAACCCGGTCGCATTAGGAACAGAACACGATGGCGGGCCGAAAACTGGTGGATGCACGGCTATCCCGCAATCTCAATGCGCCGAGTGCTTTCCCCATTTCGCAAGTTCATCGGGACATCAGTGACTGCAAAACACCGCTTCTTCGCGTGGCTTGCGGATGATGCGTTGCCATCCAACTCAGTTGTAGCAATCGCAAGCGATGACGACTATATGTTTGGCATTCTCCACAGCCGATTTCACACCGCTTGGGCAGCGGCCATGGGCACACAGTTGGAAGACCGCCCACGATATATAGTATCCACTTGCTTCGAGACCTTCCCCTTCCCCCACCCAACCCCCGAACAGCGCCAATCCATAGCCGACGCCGCCCGCCAACTCAACCGACTCCGCGAAAACTGGCGCAACGCTGACACCAGGCGCACCCTCACCGGCCTCTACAACACTAAACCTACCTGGCTCGCAAACGCCCACGCCGACCTTGACAAAGCCGTCGCCGACGCCTACGGCTGGCCCGCCGATCTCCCCGACCACCAAATCCTCGAAAAACTCCTCGCCCTCAATCTCCACCGTCACGCCCAGGAATAAACCCCCAGCGTGTAGGGGCAACCCCCTCGTGCTAGCCCTCTGTCGCCCCAGGGCCTTTCGATTATTGTATTGCCGGAGATCTTATAGCTATCCGTCATTCCCGTGAAAACGGGAATCCAGTCATCCGGCAAGCATTGCCAGCGCGTACTATGAGCGCCAAATGATTCCGTTTGATTTTGGCTGATGGTCATTCGACGATCTTCCCAACCCGCTCGAAGACCAGCGCCTGCCCACCTTCGCTATGAAGCGTGAGTTGCTCCCCCGAGACCTCGAACCGCTCTACTGTTGCCAACAAGTCTTGCATCCGTTGTTCCTGTCGGAATAGATCCATGGATGGGCATCCCGCTTCAGTCCAGGTCAGGTCGTCCAGACTGAGATCCGACCCGCGCGCGCTATATCTCGCGCCGTAGGCATTGCACCCCGTCCACCCCGTCATATCCCTGGCGGTGGTGAACTCCGCGGTTGCGTCGCCCTCTACCACCTTGCCGGGAGCGTCGGAGTTGCCCAGCGCGACGAGCCGCCACTCCGTACCGGACAGGGGATCCCCTCCGTCGCCACAGGCCACTAAGAGAAACAAGAAGCCAAGTAGAAGCCAGCGCGTCATTACGACAGGTTTCCTTCTATCCGGATTTATCATCTCTCACCTCCATCAATAGCAGATGATCATTTCTGACCTCAATCTTCTCTTGTACGCCCACAACACAGATAACCCTGCAAGCCATCTCACAAATGCCGGTCACACCGTAGGGTCCTCCCTTGTGGGATTCCTTATCCCCTCTCCCCTCTAATCCCCCCCACCCCCGGCGCCCCTACAAACACCACCGCCGCCAACCCAAACAGCCCCGCCACATAATACACAACCGCCTCGAACCCAATCCCCTCATACAGTCCGCCCGCGACGAGCGGCGACACAACCGCCATCAGCGACCCCACGAAAGACACGAACCCCAAACCTGTGGACGCTACCTCGCTGTCCACTGCGTCGAACACCGCCGCCGTCAGTATCGGCTGGTCAGGGTATAGGAACAGCCCCAGCAGAGCTATGCAGATCGTCAGCAACACGCCCGAATCGAACGCCAGCAGACCCAGCGCCAGCGCGCACGACCAAACCAGCCCCGGCCCCAACACCTGCTTGCGTCCCAGCCTGTCCGACAGGTAGCCCGTCACCGGCTTCGCCGCCAGCCCGATTGCGATGAGCAGCCCGATGTGGATTCCACGCGAAGACGAGCTCAGCCCAAGGTCGTTATCCAGGTACAGCGGCAGAATCGTGACCAACGCCACCAGCGCCATCGCCCTGAACCCGTACACCGCAGCCAGCCCCCACAGGACCGGACTCCTCAGCAGCCCGCGCGTCACCTCCGCTCGCTCACCGCTCTTAGCCGTCTCCTCCTCACTCGTGTGTCCGATGTTTCTGAACGCCCAGATTGCCACAAACCCAAGAAACAGCGGCGCGACCGCGTAGATGCTCAGCAGTCCTTGCCATGTCAGATACGCCAGCAGCGCCCCGGTCACTACTGGCCCAGCCACGTCCCCCACGCTGCCCCCGACTCCGTGAATCGCCAGCGTGACCCCTCGCCGCTCCGAATAGTGGTGAGAAAGCGACGCCGACGCTGGCAGGTGCCAGATCGAATGAGAAGCCGCCACCACAGCTATGCCGACCAGCAGCAGCGGATAGACGGGCGACACGCCCAGGATAAGCAGCCCCAGCGCCGAAGCGCCTAGGCACGCCGCCAGAACAGTACCCCAGTACTTTCGCAGCGCGTCAACCGCTACCCCGCCGGGCAGTTTCACCGCCGCCGTCGCCAACTCCCGCGCCGCGAGGATTCCACCCACTCCGACTCCACTCAGCCCGAATGTCTGCTGAATCTCCGGCAGCGCCACCACGAAACTCTGAACGACCCAGTGAAACGCTGCATGGCCGACCGACAGCCCGGGAACGACAGTCCGACCTCCGAGCGCAAGTGTCGGCTCGCCGGATGTCTTTGTAGTGTTGGGACGGCTGAACATGGAGCAATTATATCCGAATACACAATCCTTCCCACCCCATGCTACAATTCCCCGCGACTGCCTACTAACTGACAATTGAAAATTGCTAATTGAACAATGACCTCCCCACTCTCCCAGATACCCAGGCCCCAAGCCGAACGATTCGCCGACAAGAAGAAACTCTTCCTTGTGCCAAACTACGTCTTCCCTCCCGACGTCCCCCAGGACGGCCAGGAACTCCTCTCCAGGTACTGGTCCGAGGTCCGAGACTCCATCTCCAACCTGGAAAGATCGCTGGGAGCCGTCTCCCACGTCTATCACGAGCTCATATATCTGGACGGCGACGACGGCCTCGCCCAGATAGAGATGATGAACCCGTCCGCCGGCCCCTTCATCCGCGCGATGTGCCAGTCGACCGCCCGGCTTTACGCCCTGGAGGACGCCGAACTCATTCACGAACACACCGACTGGCAGAGAATCATAACCATCGGCCCCACGAGTCAGAAAGTGATGACCGCCGCCATCGAGGGCTACCAGTCCACTCTCGAAACCCGCTACGCCAACATCGCCCGGAAGATAGCCCAAGACCTCGCCGAAGGCCAGTCCGCCGCCCTCTTCATCCGCGAAGATCATCGCGTACAGTTCCCCGCCGACGTGCAGGTCTTCTTCGTCGCCCCCCGCGCTCTCGACGACCTCAAGCGCTGGCTCGACTCCTACCTCAACCAGCCCGATCCCGCCTAGAGTTCGCGCCGCCACGGCTTGTCCAGCGCCTTTGCAAAGTCTCCCCTGGTTTCTCATAAGACTACACCTTCCTACCCGAATACGCTATAATACGAACATACAAACTAGTAGCGGAGGGCGTCCGACCATGATCCTGAATCCTGACATACATAAATACACGGTTATACTGACCCAATAGCGGAGGAGCGAAAAATTTTTTCGCATAGCCAACGCAGGTGAAATACAGGTGAAATTGTAGCTGAACACAGGCGATTTCAACAGCCTGTTCGTCCCAGTTCGTCACCAGTTCAGTCCCCTATTCCTTTATAAACCAAAGTATATGACCAAGGCGAATCCGTCCGGTAGAATGGCCGACTTTGCAAAGGCCCTTCGGCTCGGCGGCTCTTCCTTCCAGCATGAACAAATCCTATGCTACAATCACAGAACAAACGCGCTAGAAAGGACTCCGAAACATGACAACCGACTCCCCCCGACTCCGCAGTACCGAATGGTTCGACACCCCCGAACTCTACGGCTGGCTCCGAAAGGCCGCGTTCATGGCCCAGGGCTACGGCCCGGAGGCATACGACAATCGCCCTATCATCGGCATCTGCAACTCCTGGAGCGAACTCACCCACTGCAACGCCCATCTGCGCCAGCTTGCCGAAGCCGTCAAGCGCGGAGTCTGGCAGGCCGGCGGCTTCCCCATGGAATTCCCCGTCATGTCCCTCGGCGAATACAACATGCGCCCCACCACCATGCTCTTCCGCAACCTGATGAGCATGGAAGTCGAGGAGTCCCTACGAGCCAACCCCCTGGACGGCGTTGTACTGCTCGGAGGATGCGACAAGACAACCCCCGCCCTGCTCATGGGCGCCGCCAGCGCCGACATACCGGCGATAATCGTCACCGGTGGCCCCCAACTCAAGGCAAATTGGCGTGGCGAAGAACTCGGCTCCTGCACCGACTGTCGCCGCTACGAGGTCGAACTCCGCGCGGGCAACATCACCGGCGAAGACTGGGCCGAACTCCAGACCTGCATCGTCCGCAGTCCCGGCCACTGCATGGTCATGGGCACCGCCTCCACCATGGCCTCCATGGCCGAGGCAATGGGCATCGCCCTCCCCGGCAACGCCGCCATTCCCGCCGTTGATTCACGCCGCCTCCGCATCTCCGAACTAGCGGGCCGTCAGATAGTTGAGTTGGTGAAACAAGACATCCGCCCATCCCAAATTATGACCCAGGAAGCGTTCGAGAACGCCATCCGCACTATGCACGCGCTCGGCGGCTCCACCAATGCCGTAATTCACCTGACCGCAATCGCCGGACGGCTCGGCATTGACCTACCCGGCACCCTCTTCGACGAGCTTTCGAGAACCACCCCGTTCGTCCTCAACCTCAAGCCTTCCGGCCAGTACCTCATGGAGGACTTCTTCTACGCCGGTGGACTCGCGGCTCTGCTCAAAGAAATCACTCCTCTGCTGCACGGCGACCAGATGACCGTAACCGGACAGACTCTTGCCGAGAACATAGCTCCGGCCATCAACTACAACCCGGACGTGATTCGCAGCATGGAAGAACCCATGGACCCCGAGGGCGGCCTGGCCGTGCTCACAGGCTCTCTCGCCCCCACAGGCGCCCTGATAAAGCCGACCGCCGCGTCCGAGTCCCTGATGACGCACGAAGGACGCGCAATTGTCTTCGAAGACCACGACGATCTGTTCGCCCGCATTGACGACCCCGACCTCGACGTCACCCCGGACGACGTCCTCGTGATGCGCGCCAGCGGACCGATAGGCGCGCCTGGTATGCCCGAATGGGGCTTCCTCCCACTTCCCAAGAAGATACTCACGTCCGGCGTCCGCGACATGGTCCGCCTCAGCGACGCCCGAATGAGCGGTACCGCGTTCGGTACCGTCGTAGTCCACGTAACCCCCGAATCCGCCGCCGGAGGCCCGCTAGCCGCAGTCCGTAACGGCGACCGCATCAGCCTGAACGTCCCCGAACGCCGCCTCGACCTGCTTGTAGAGGACCGCGAAATCCAACGCCGCCTGCACGAATCCCCGCCCCAGAAGCCCGTCCACAAGCGCGGCTACGCCTCCATGTACTCCCAGCACGTCCTCCAGGCCGACACCGGCTGCGACTTCGACTTCCTACGCGCCGAAGGTTTATAACGGGAATCGCCCTGTGCTACCATACGAAATCACAGTTGATTCTTTGATATGGAATCCTTCGAACATAGGCCATATTGCGAGGCATGGCATTACGCGAAGTGAGGTTGAGGAAGTCTGCGAGAGCGGGTTCATTGTTAGGCGAGGCTATGCCGGAAGGTATGTGATTATTGGATATACGATTGCCGCCCGCGCGTTAGCAGTTGTGGTAGAGCCTGACCACAACGAAGAATACTATGTTGTCACAGCCCGTCCAGCCAGTCGCAGAGAGCGTCGCATATACCAGGAGGAAACAAGGTGAGTAAAACGGACGAGTTGAAACAGCGCACAATTCCAGAGTTCGCGAGTAGAGAAGAAGAAGCGGAATTCTGGGATACACATGACATTGCGGACTACTGGGATGAGCTCAAACCTGTAAAGGTCAGGTTTTCCCAAAAAGTAAACCACGGTGTGATAGTCGTCTTTGAATCCCACACATTCGATAGACTCTTTGAGATGGCTGATGAACGCGGAGTGTTCCCAGACGCCCTGATACATGACTGGGTTGTAGAAGGTATGAAAAAGGCTCAGGCGACCGCCCCCGACTCTCGCAGCGCCGCTATGTCCTCTACCGAATAGCCAAGTTCGGCCAACACTTCATCCGTGTGCTGGCCGGTAGTTGCGCCAGTGAACCTCACCGACCCGGGCGTATCCGACAATTTTGGGCCAATCCCGACTTGCCTGACGGGTTCACCATTCACCGTGCCCGCCTGAATCACCATGTTCCGGTAAAGATTCTGAGGATCAGATGCAACCTCGTCCAGGGAGGACACTTTGGCTACAGCTATATTGTCTATTCCCGATAGCCTCTCCCACCAATCATCGCGATCCTTGGTTACGAAGATGTCCCGCAGCTCACCCTTGATGTATTCGGCTTTACACTCATCGAATTGGATGGGAACAAGGTCATCGCGGTCAAGCGTCCGGCACAGAGTTGCCCAGAACCAAGGCTCGATGCACCCGACGCTTAGATAGCGTCCGTCGCGGCACAGATAGACGTTGTAGTACGGAGCCGCGCCGTTCAAAGACATCGCTCCGGGCTTGGCGACTGCACCTTCCGAAAAGTAGGCCGACATCAACGAAGCCATCATGTACGTCACGCCGTCCGACATCGCCACGTCAACGTATTGCCCCCTGCCCGTATGCCCCCGCGCGATGATGGCCGCAAGTATAGCCGTCGCCGCGTGAAGTCCGCCGCCCGCGAAGTCCGCGATGATGTTGTACGGGATCACGGGAGGACCATCCCGGTCTCCTATCACTCCGAGCGCGCCCCCGACGGATATGTAGTTGATGTCGTGCCCAACCAGCCCGGAGTATGGCCCATCCTGCCCGTACCCTGATAGCGAGCAATACACGAGTCGAGGATTGAGTTCCCTCAATGTCTCGTAGTCGCAGCCCAGCCGTGAAACGACACCGGGCCTGAATCCTTCGACGAAAACGTCGGCGTCGCTGACGAGTTGGTGAAGCGCCTTCTGGGCGGATTCGCCTTTGAGATTCAGGGCGATACTGCGCTTATTCCGGTTCAGCGCGTTGAAGGCCGCGTTTCGGCTCGCTCTGTCTTCGTCCGCGCTGGCCGTCCGCTCGCGGGCCATGCGTCCCCCACCCGGCTCCTCCACCCTTATCACCTCCGCGCCCAGGTCCCCAAGTACCATCGTGCAGAAAGGGCCGGGCGCCATCCTCGAAAGGTCAATAACCTTAATTCCATCTAACGCCATTGCCATCGGATTGACCTCACTGTTTTGCTATGAACTCTCCAGTACGCCGCTGATTGCAAGGTCGGAAATAGCGTCATCATCGAGACCGAGGACCTCTTTCAGAATCTCCTCGTTGTGCTGTCCGATTAGCGCCTGCGGCATCCTGAGCGCCCCCGGTGTCTTGGACAAGTGGTAGGTCAGACCGTCGTATGGCATAGGTCCGCATTCCGCGTGTTCCAGCCACTGGAAGAATCCCCTGTGCTCAAGCTGAGGGTCTTCCCAGAGATCTGCCTGGCTTTGTGCAACGCCGGCGGGAACTCCCGCTTCCTGCAGCTCATTCATCAACTCGTGAGCGTCTTTGTCTCTCGTCCACTCGCTGATCACCGCGTTGATTTCGGATGCGTTTCGGCGGCGCAGCTCTGCGCTCCTGAAATCATCATTCAGCGCCATGTCCGACCTGCCCATTCGCTCACATAGACGATGCCACTGGTCGTCATTAGTAATCGAAATCGCTATCCACGACGGCCCCACTCCGGTATAGCCACGCTCCTTGTCCCTGCATCTGTAAACGTCGTTGGGAGCGAAGTCGTCGTCATCGTTGCCACGCCTGTTGAGAACATTGCCATTCGTCATGTAGTCCATGATCGCGGGCGCTAGAAAATGGGTAGCGCACTCGTACTGAGACAGGTCTAGGTATTGACCCTTCCCGGTTCTACGCCTGTATTCCAGGGCGGCGACAATTGCTGCGGCTGCATTGGGAGGATTCACGAAATCCGAGTACGCCCCATATGGCCCTGCCGGTTCCCGGTCAGGCCATCCCGTAATGTGATAGAACCCCGCGAGAGCGCCCGCAAGCTGTCCGAATCCGGCGTACTTGGAGTGCGGCCCAGTTTGCCCCTGCTGGCATGTGCTGAAGTAAATGACATCCGGGACAGCCTCACGAAGGTCCGCGTAACTCAGGCCCCAGTTCCTCATCACCCGCGGCGTGAAACTCTCCGCGATTACATCCGGCTGCCACTCCCTGATTATGCTGCGAATGAGTTCCCTGCCTTCTGGAAGGGCGAGATTCAGCCCCAGTCCGCGTTTGCTGCTATTGTAATTGCCCGAAAACTGGCTGCGGTTCAATCCTCCGGGCTGCCCGTCCTTGAAAGGCGCGGCGGCGCGTAGGACGTCCGGCCTGGAGGCGGCCTCGACTCTTATTACGTCCGCCCCGAAGTCCGCCAGATGCTTGATCGTTATCGGCCCGACACCCACCCAGGTAAAGTCGAGAACCTTGATTCCCTCGAATGGCATTGCGGGCTGTGATCCTGAAGGTCGGAGTTCCTTGTGTCCTCCCCTTGGAGAAGAAGACTGTTCGTTGCTAGGTAATATCTCGTCGTTGTGCTCACCGATGCGCGGCGCGGGCAGGCGAATCTGGATTGGGCTCTCGCCCAATCTGATGAAGGGGCCGAGATGAGTTAGCGTGCGGTCGAGCGCGGGATGGCCCAGTTCGTTCCAAAATCCACGCGCCTCCAGCTGAACGCTTTCAGCGATGTCCTGGACTGTCTGGCAGGGGGCAAGCAGAATCCCGTGATCAATGGCTCGCAAGTACAGTTCATTCTTGGTCTTGGACGCGATGAACTCTTCGATGCAGGATTGAACGCGATGGAACAGATCTATTGCTTCAGGGTCGTTCTCTTCGATAGTGGCAGGATTCCACTCGTCCCAGTCAATAGCCGAGAGCCAGTCCGGAGCGGCGTCCTCCTCTTCCATCCATTCAGCGAGTCCCCGCAGCGTGCGAGGAGCTTGCACGACGCTGAGGTACCCGTCCTGGCAACCGAAGACGTGACGGACGATGATATGTCCTCTTGCCCTGTAGTCGCCACTCCTCTCCATGTTAGTCCCGTGAAGTGGTGGGAAGGGCGTGGCGTTCATCAGCGTCCACACCACTGCCGTCTGCATCGAGACGTCAACGTGTTGACCAATCCCGGTTTCCCCACAGTGCCACAAAGCGGCCACAGTCCCTGCTGCGGCCTGCGCCCCTGCATGTAGCTCGGCCTGGGGCGCGCTGATACGAACCGGCTGCCTGTCGGCGTTCCCTCCTAGGTACTGCATCCCACCCATTGACCATGCGACCAGATCAGGGGCAGCGAATTGGGAGTAAGGGCCTGTCTGCCCGAATGGAGTAATGGAGGTGTACACAAGCCCTCGGTTGACTCGACTCAGATCGTCGTAACCCAGTCCGAGTTCGTCCATCCGGCCCGGCCTGAATGATTCGATCAGTATGTCCGCGCCGGACGCTAGATCGCGCAATCGGGCCACACCGTCTGAGGTCTCCAAGTCCATCGTTATGCTGCGTTTATTCACGCAGTATGAGGCCCAGAATAGAGATCTGTCCTTGCCCCGCTTACCATCAACGAATGGCCCAATGTTCCTCGTGGGACTTCCACCCGGCGGCTCGACCTTTATCACGTCCGCGCCCAGGTCCGCCAGAACCTTGCCACACCAGTTGAACCCGCCCTCCGTCAGGTCGAGGACAGTGTAGGGTGAAAGAGGCTGGTCTGCGTACTTCGTGGAGTCCATTGGAACTATCGGCAAGACTACTCATAGCCTATCGGCCTGTCAACAGTATGTCTGAGTATGTTGGTTATAACTACAAACCATCTCATAAATATCGGCTCACGCTTGGGAGTGCCCTTTAATCCCCTCTCCCTTGATGGGAGAGGGCTAGGGTGAGGGTGAAAACACGCGGTTCCCACTGAGCGTTGATGTTTATGAGATAGCTTCTAGCCGAACAGCATCAGTCCCCACACGACCGCTACCAGGATCAGGGACACGAACACCGCGGCAGAGCCGAGGTCTTTTGCCTTCCTCGACAGGTCGTTTGGTTCGACGCCGATGCGGTCAACCGCGGTCTCAATCGCCGAGTTCACTAATTCGACTATCAGAACGATGAGCAGCGTCCCGATCATGAGGGCGCGTTCGACACCGTCTTCCCCGAGCCATACCGCGGCCGGAACCAGGATAAACAGCGACAGGACTTCCAACCGGAAAGCAGCCTCGCCTGCAAGTGCGTCACGGAGTCCCGCAAACGAATATAGTATAGCCCTGAACAGGCGCCGGATGTCGAGCATTGCTAGACCCTCAGACGTCGCAGCGTTGGCCTGAGAATCCCCAGCCAGAGTACGAACGCCAGCATTATCAGCGCTCCACCTCCGAGCGACATAGGCCAGCCATAATGCTCGCCCACCGCGCCGAGCGGCAGCGCGCCGATGTAGTGCATTGCCGCCCCGATAAGCCATAGGCTCATCATGCGTCCACGAAGTTCCGAAGGCGTGCTCAATTGCAGGACGGTCGTACCCATGGAGATGAACCCGGTGAAGCCTACTCCCGTGAAGAACAGGAGGACAAGCGACAGCAAGTACATTGGCGAGAGCGCGAACAGCAGCAGGGCGATTCCAAAGAGGATGATCATTCCCAATAGAAGCCAGTTCTTGTGCCGCGCGTTCCCCAGCGACGCCAGGAATACGTTGCCCGCAAGAGAGCCGATTCCGGCAACGGTGAGAAGGAATCCGGCGCCGTCCGCGTTAAGACGCAAAGCCTCCTTGCCGAAGGCCGGAAGTACCTGCACGTAAGCCGCGCCAAAGAACCCGAAAGCAAAGCTCAATCCAACCATGGTGTACGCGATTGGAGTAGATGCCACAAATCGAATTCCGTCCCAGAAATCCCTGGCAATACTCGCGTTGACCTGTGTCTCGCGCGACTTCACTCCTGTGATTAACAGCAGAAACACGCAGCTAATCACGTAGCAGGCCGCGTTGAGATACAGCGCCTGTCCCATCCCAATGTACTGGATGATCCACCCGGCCAGCGACGGCGCCATGATTCGTCCGGTATTGAAGACCGCCATATTCAGCGACGTTGCATTGAGGATATCGTCTTCTTCGACGAGGTCGGGCACGATTGCCATCTGGGTCGGCATGTTGAGCCCCTGGATCGTCCCCAGTGTGAACGAAATCGCGTAGATGTACCAGATGGAAATCAGCTCATAGACCGTCAGCGTCGCGGCTACTAGTATCAAAGCCGCCACGATAGCGCGGCTGTAGAACAGCATCCAACGCCGGTCGAGCCTGTCTGCGAAGATACCGCCGAACATGAGCATCGCCAGGTTCGGCACGCCGTATATGGCGACTACCAGCCCAAGCTGGGCGGGCGAATCCGTTAGCTCGAGCACCAGCCAGCCCAGAATGAGGAACTGCATCCCCAAAGCCGCGGCCTGGCCTATGCCGGCCATCCAGTAGAGTCGGAAGTTGCGATGCTTAAGCGCGCTAACAGCTTGGAGGTCCATTACCGCTGTCGCGAATCGTGATGCCATGCACGGATTCTAGCACAGCATTAGTTCGATAATGCTTCCAGGTTAGTCCGCGCCTTGTCTCGCGGGCTGACCAGGCTCTTCGACCCCTTCAGGGAAATGGATGGGCTTCCCCCTGAATGTGGAAGCCGCCACGCCGACCAGAACTATGGCAGCCATGCCAAGATATGTCACCCGCAGACCGGACGTGAACGCCGAGAGCAGCGAATCCCCTCCCGCGGACGATACCGACGCCAGCGTCGGCTCATGTCCGAGAACCGCCATAGTAGTCGTCACCATTACAGTGGCGATAGCGATTCCTGAGAGATTCCCGGCGTTTCTCACAAGATTGAGAAAGCCCGAAATCACCCCGTACTTGCTCGGCTCCACGGCGCTCAGGATCGAGCTGTTGTTTGGCGCGTAGAAAGTACCCATGCCCGCGCTCTGCAGTATCATGCCCGCCATCGCCACGGCAAAGTGGGAATCCGGTCTTAGCGTGGCCAGGATGGAGAGTCCGCAGATAGCCGTTATCAGGCCGCCTATGGTGAACCATCGCCAGCCGAACTTATCGGAAAAACGGCCCGAAAGCGGTCCCATGAATATCATGCAGACCGCGCCCGGCACGACGGTCAGACCGATCTGGCTTGGAGTCAGTCCGAGCACTGCCTGCAAGTAGAAGGGCATCAGGAAGCGCACGGACGACATACCCACGAATCCGATGTAGTTGGCCGCCACGCCAAGCGAGAACAGCCTCCGCTTGAACAGCCGCACGTCCATCATGGGATTCGGAGTTCTGAGCTCCCAGATAATGAAGGCCGCAAGCAGCCCGGCGAACACGGCGAACGACAGGATGATGGCCGGGTTGTCGAATCCAAGAACCGAGGCCCAGGTCAGGGTTTGCAGGAAAGTGAGAAGGGTCGCTGTGGAGAGCGCCGCGCCCGGCCAGTCGAATTTCTGCCCGATGGCGGACCCTTTGTCGGCCTGCCGCGAATCAATAAGGAAATACGCCGTAAAGAAACCCACGGTCGCCATTATGGACGTGGCGAAGAATACCCACTCCCAGCCCAGTTCGCCAACCAGCAGACCGCCGACGGCCGGCCCCGCGACGTTGCCCGTGCCGACCACGCTCATCTGGAGTCCGAGCGCCTTGCCGCGCTCCTCGCTTGGGAAACTGGCTATGAGCATCGCCATCGAGGTGCCCTGGGTCATAGCCGACCCGATTCCCTGCGCCAGCTTCGCGCCAATCAGCGCGCCTATGTTCGGGGCGAAGCCCGCCGCTATTCCCATCGTAATGAGAATCACGGTGCCAAGCAGGTATATCTTCTTTCTTCCCACGATGTCCGCGAGTCTGCCCATGGGCAGCAGGAACGCGCTTATTGTGAGGGCGTATCCAATTACCACCCACTGGCTCGTGGGAAGGTCGGTATTGAAATGTTCGGCTATCGTCGGGAGAGCGACGCCTACGCTTCCATGGTCGGCCACCGATGCGAACAGTCCGATAGCCAGCGCCGCGAAGACGTAGAATTTGTAGTTCTCACTCCTGGCTAAGTTCAAATGCGCTCCGTGAAAATACTGAAAGGGGGAAGGGATTTTCAACATACAAATGACGAAAGAAGGCAGCCTAAACCGGCCAGTCCTCCATTCTCCAGGCGGCGTCCCAGAACATGTACTCATAGCGGCTGCTTATCATGAACGCGCGCTCCATCGCCTCGAGCTCGGACTTCCCGGCGGTCTCGGCGTGCCTGTCAACGAAGCCGCGCAGCCAGTCGGCGATGTCCGCGAACTCCTGGGAGTTGTACGTCTCTATCCACCGCGTATAGAGCGGCTGGTCCTTGGGCGTCCCCTGCGCGTACAACGCCTGCCCTATCTCCGCGTAGCCCCATGAACAGGGCAGAATAACCGTAGCCGTCTCGCCGACCGTCCCCTGGTGGGCTGTGTTGATCATGTGCCGGGTATAGGCCCAGGTCGTGGGCGAGGGCTTGGTGGCAAGCAGTTCTTCCTCGGTGATGTCGAAATCGGCGCAGAAGCTCACGTGGAGGGCCATTTCCATGTTCAGCGTCTCGTGAATCATTTGCGCGAACCAGCCCATGTCCTCCAGAGTGCGCGCCTTGGCGACCGCGAGGGAAATCGCGCGGCAGAACTCGATGAGAAACACGTAGTCCTGCTGCATATAGTAGCGGAACTTGTCCAGATCGAGCGTTCCGTCCCCTATTCCGGTTACGAATGGGTGAGCCTTCTCCTTGTCCCAGGTCGAAGCTCCCCGCTGTCGTAGTTCATCAGAAAATCCCATGCGCGTTCTTCCTTTCAGACGGGCTTAAGCCCTTTCGACCCTGACTTCCGAGCCTGACGGCACGGACTTGAGCGCAGTCGGATCGCCAAGGATACTGCCGAAGACGTTTACCGGACTCGCGGGCCGGATCTCGTCGCCCACGCTCATCGGCGTCGGACCGAAGAACAGGCAGATCGCCTGACCCGGCGGCCAGTACGCGACCGCTCCCATATCCACTGTTGGAACGGCGTCCTGTTCCTCAGCGACTACGGGAGTCCGAAAGTAAATCTCGTCGCCCCATGTACTGCCCGAAGCCGAAATGGGCAGGGCGTCCCACACGAGGTCCGCGGTTGGAGTGTCGTTCAGTTCGGCGGTCACTTCCACGCCTCCCGCCGTGATGTTGATAGTTCGTTGGGTCATTCGGTCCGTCCTGTGCTGTCGGGTTCGGTCATATTAGCCTGTCGGGGTGTCCAGGGACAACCAGACGGATCACGCCCGATGCTGTACCAGTTTAGTCGGCGCTGCTGTGGCGAGAAAAGCCCCTTCCCCCTTGATGGGGGAAGGTTAGGATGGGGGTGACTCCCCTACCTACCAAACTGATACAGGTTCATCGCGCGGAAGCAAGCGCGGCGGAAACGAAAACCGATGCCTAATCCTGTCCTTCGTCAACCCCCGGCGGCGGTTCGTCGAAGGATTCTCCCCTGGCTTCCGCCGCCAGTCTTCGCTCATTCCAGGCGACGACCTCGGCCACCAGTTCAGCGCGGCCCTCGGCTGCGCCCTTGACTCGGCCCTCAGCTATACCCTCAGCTATGCCCTCAGCGCGGGCTTGCCGACGGCGCTTTTCCAGCCAGTCGTTTATCGCGTCTCTCGTGCCCATCATGGCGTCCCATACCTCCATTATTATTACAGTGCTTACTATCGCTTTCGCGCCGTCGCGTTCCAGTTGGCTCAGACTCATCGCCGCTACGTCCAGCAGCGTGGCGTTAGGATTGTCCATGAGCGCGATGTAGAATCGTCGCGCCACCAGTCCGAAGGTCTGCAACACGAACAGCGCGGCGAAGGCCGGCCGTAACTCCCTGCGAACCGTCAGCGCGGGCTCTCTCCGGCTTCCCGATGATTTGTCCAAATCTCGCTCCAAATGTATCCTACTCCCTGGCTGAATTCAAGACGGCGCTTTTGAGCGGGTCTATATACTTTGGTTTATATTTGAGGCGTTTTAACAGGTGGCTTAACTGGTGACCGACTGGCGACTCACTGGTGATTAGAACACCTGAGATCCACCTGTTAATCACCTGCGTTAGCTATGGGGAAATTTTTTCGGCCTTCCAAAATTGGCTCAGCATAAATAACGATTTATGTATTTTGAGGTTCAGGGTCATAGTTGGGCGCGCTCCTTGATTAGTTTGTATGTTCGTATTATAGCGTATGCGGGGCGTGGATGTGTAGGGCTGCGCGAGACTGGGGAAGGGTCTTTTCATTACCCAACGTCGCATAGATGGAACGGCGTAAATCACCCTCTCCCTCTCCCATCTAGGTAGGGGAATCAGCGTCCCTATTGATTGACCTGCTTCCTGAAAACGAAAGACCCTGGATGTTGGAGTAGGGATGTCAGGGGTGATGAAGGCAGGGTCGAGTTTAGGGGTGTGAGATGTCATTCTCGCTTGGCATCTTCTGCCACGGATCGGCGTCGGATTGGATTGGATTCGCCCCATAGTATTGCCTTCCACGCTTGAAAACTCTTAGTACAAATGTTTACCATACTTTGTATTGAGTAGGATGGATATTCTTTTAGATACTACTATCCAAACAGGAAGCATTGATGACGAATAGGCGCAAGTACGACTACTTTCACCCGACTCATCTCGCGGCTAGAGCGGGGGCGTTCGCGCGCTCAGACGGAATGTGCCAGTTCTGCGGACACAGGCCCGCGGAGCAGGGACATCACTGGGCAACCCAGTATCCGCGCGAAGTTGACATGACTCCGAATGACCTAACCGCGTTGTGCGGCGTCTGCCATTCCTTCGCAACCGCCATGCGCCGATACACTCGCTACGGCGGAGATATTTGGACGTTCAAGGCAATCTTCAGAAAGGTGATAGACATATGCTTTACAGGATCAGGATTGAGGGGATTTCTCCCATCATCCAGCACTCGGCTTCAGGACTTGACGACCTACAGCCCATCAACCAAGAAATCAAGGCCATCACCAGCAGCCGTGGCTCGCGCACTGAGGCAGAGGACGCGAGACTCAGACAGCTTGAGACAATCGCATCCCTCTGGCTCGACGCCAACGAGCAGCCTACCATCCCGGCGGCGGCCATCCGCAGCAACATTGAGAAGGCGGCGCGCAAGCGCAGAGAGGGACCGCAGGTCCGGGAAGGACTCGTAGTAACCAGTACAGCCTTCGAGTACGACAACGAACGCTACGGCGACACGCTGGAAGAGTTGCAGAAGAGCGCGCAGTTCACCGTTCCGGTCGTCGTCCAGAGAAACCGCATTATGCGCACCCGCGCCAAGTTCGACCTGCCTTGGGCCTGCGTGTTCGAGATTGACGCGGATGACGAGCTTGTGTCCGAAAGCCTTCTCACAGAATGGCTTGACATAGGGGGGCGTCGGATAGGCCTGGGCGACTGGCGCCCAGAGAAGTCCGGCCAGTACGGACGCTTTGAGCTCGCGGAGATTAGCGCGGAGTAAATCGCGGCGTGGTCCGGTATGGTCTGGCTGGGTGGGGTAAGGTTGGGTCCGGCGTGGTCCGGCATGGCAGGGAAAACATGGCATGGCTCGGTGAGGCAGTGCAAGGCGGGGCATGGTAAGGTGTGGTCTGGTATGGCAGCGTGTGGTCCGGCACGGTAGGGCAAGGCAGGGACATCGCGGCATGGCTTGGCAGGGAAATCGAGCTGGGCACGATCAGGTATGGTATGGCTTGGTATGGTAGTGTTTGGCACGGCATGGTTCGGCTTGGCGCGGCAGGGAAATCACGGTACGGCTGGGTTAAGTATGGCTTGGTAGGATCCAGCATAGTGTGGCAAGGAAGTCAAGGTTCGGTGTGGCTCGGCATGGTATGGCTCGGTTCGGTGTGGCACGGTCAGGTACGGCAGGGCAGGGAAATCAAGGCTCGGCGGGGTTTTGTACGGTAAGGCATGTCATGGTTGCGTTAGGTCAGGCATGGCGAGGCAGGGAAAATCGAGGTTCAGCATGATCCAGCAGGATCTGGCCTGACTCGGGAAGCAAGATACGGAAAACGAGAAGGGGGCCAGGGTCTTTTCATTATCCAGAATGGCTTTGATTTAGAGCGTCAATCATTTGTCTATGGCCTACGAGCGGATTGCCCTTTTGAAGGGAATGACAGGATAAAGGCGCCTCTAAATGTGGCGGACCTGTTCGACGAGTTGGCCGATGAAGAGTTCGAGCGTCTGCCCGCGATGGCGGAGTGTACGGCGCGGCGGCGTCTGGACGAAGGGATGGCGGCGATACTGGGTTTGCCGGACTTGTCGGGATTGCGGCGATTGCTGGCGTCGGAGCCGGTAGTGTCGAATGAGCGATTATAGGCGCTGGGCGTACTGATACCGAATAGCCAATAAACAGGAGTCCTTCATGTCAACCCCCGGCTACATCCTCGCTCTCGACCAGGGAACGACTGGCACGACCGCGATGCTTGTTGACTCGACGGGGATGCCGCTGTGGACAGTGAACAGGGAGATTCGGCAGATTTATCCTAGGCCGGGATGGGTCGAGCATGATCCGGTGGAGTTGTTCGAGTCCTGCCTGCACACCGTCGAAGAGCTTCTTGAGATGGCGGAGGCGCATCCCCGCTCGATACTGGCTCTGGGGATAGCGAACCAGCGCGAGACGATCATCCTCTGGGACAGGCGCACCGGCGAGCCGCTACACAACGCAATCGTGTGGCAGTGTCGCAGGACGGCGCCCCTGTGCGACGAGTTGAAGAGTCGCGGCCTGGAGGACTGGGTGCGCGAGAAGACAGGGCTGCCCATAGACCCGTACTTCTCAGCAACAAAGTTGCGCTGGCTCCTGGACAATGTGCCGGACGCCCAGGCCCGAGCGGAGCGCGGCGAACTCGCCTTTGGGACCGTGGACTCCTGGCTCATGTGGAACTTCACGAACAAGTTGGTTCACGCGACCGACACGACCAACGCCTGCCGGACGATGCTGTTCAACATCAACACCCTGGAATGGGACTCCGAGCTTCTTGAGTTATTCGACATTCCGCGCTCGCTTCTCCCCGAGGTCCGCTCCGCCAGCGAGATATACGGCTACGTCGCCGGTGACCTGTCCGCCGGTCAGCCGATTCCCATAGCCGGAGTGGCCGGTGACCAGCAGGCTTCCACCTTCGGCCAGGCGTGTTTCGACGCAGGCGATACCAAGAACACCTACGGCACGGGCTGCTTCTTCGTAACCAACACCGGGTCTCGCAGAATTGACTCGTCTTCAGGGCTCATAGCGATGGTGGGCTGTACTCTGGGCGGAGAGACGACTTACGCGCTCGAAGGCGCTATCTTCTCCGCTGGCGCGACCGTCCAGTGGCTGCGCGACGAACTTGGGATAATATCCAGTTCGGCGGAGTCCGAGAGCGTCGCGGCTGAGGTGGAGGACAACGGCGGCGTCTATTTCGTCCCGGCTTTCTCAGGACTTGGCACTCCGTACTGGGATATGTACGCGCGCGGCGTTATCGTCGGTCTTACCAGAGGCTCGAATCGCGCTCATATAACGCGCGCCGCGCTGGAATCCATCGCTTACCAGACCCGGGACCTCATGGACGCGGTAACGCAGGACGCCGACATGGCTCTCGACTCGATACGGGTTGACGGCGGGGCTACGAACAATGAGTTGCTGATGAACTTCCAGGCCGACATTCTGGGAATCCCGGTTCACCGGTCCGCGGTGAAGGACTCGACCGCGCTGGGCGCGGCGTGGCTTGCGGGACTCGGTGTTGGTTTCTGGGACAGCACGGAGCATCTGTCTCGACTCTGGAGCGCGGACAGGGCGTTCGAGCCCTCGATGGGCGACGCGGACAGAGGCCACCTGTATGGACGGTGGAAAGAGGCTGTGGGGAGATCGAAGGGGTGGGCGACCTAGTACAGCGTTCAGTTGCTTTCCCACGTAGCAAGCCTATCCCCTCCCCTGGATTCCCGCCTTCGCGGGAATGACTGGATTGTAGTTGAGGTTTCACCCCCATCCTAGCCTTCCCCCGTCAAGGGGGAAGGGATTTTCACCATACAAATGACGAAAAATATCAACACAGTCTAGTTGCAACCCTCTATGTGCTGAATGTACCTCTCGGCGGACTGACGCACCGATTCTTTGGCGCCGGACATGACGTTGCGGCCCCACCAGCCGCCGTAAATCCGGTCGAAGTCATAGGGCAGCACGGCGTCAACGATCTTCTCGATCTTCTCCGCCGACATTGGAATCAGGTTCGGGTAGCTAGTCATGAAGCTGACGTACCTGCGGTCCGGCACGACGGTGATGCTGTCGCCTACCAGCAGCGCTCCCCTTCCCTCCGCGCCGTCCGCCCAGTGCAGCACGGCGCTGCCGTCGAAATGGCCGCCGCACTGGATCAGCGTCACTCCGGGTACGAGCTCCAGCGGATTGCCGTCCCAGTATTGTATCGCGGGGTCGGGGCGCATCACGTGTTCCCTGTCCGCTTCCGGCACGATGATCGGGACGCCGCCGAATGCCTGGCTGAACTCCACCATGCTGTCGTAGAAGTGCGGGTGCGAGAAGCAGATGTAGTCTATGCCGCCGACCTTCTCTACCTGCTCGATGGCATCGCTGTCCAATACGCTTACGCAGTCGTACAGTACGTTTCCATGTTCAGTCTGTACCAGTAGCGCCCGCTGTCCGATTGAGAATGAGGGCTCGATCCCAATGCCCAGCAGACCTTCCTCCTCGACGCGGACGTCGCTCCGATGTCCCTCTCGGATGAGCGCGTCCATGGTCGTCCACTGCTGACCTTCCCAGCCCACGTACTGGCGCGGGTCGAGGCAGATCGGGCACTCGGACGGCGGCTCTGCGGATTCGGCGAACTGCACTCCGCAGGTTCGGCAAATGAAATTCGGCATATCTCGCCTCACATGGCTCGGCTTCGTTCTTCGAGGGTCGTCCGGGTACGCTCCCGTTGGCTGGCTGGCAAGTCCGTTCCGCAACTTTCGTGTGGGTACTATATCATAACGTGTCGCCAGGGCCCGGTTGCCAATTTTGGGCCTGTGTGCAAGACTGTCGCTTGAAACCCCGCTCGTTCAGCGGCTTACATCAGACTCGACACAGGAGCGTACCTGAATATGGCATCCGACGGCCGACCACAGAACATCGGACAGCTGCGAGAGTCCGGTTACGAAGTTCTTTCAGTCAAACAGGAGATTCGCAAGAACCTGATCTCCCGGATAAAGGACAGCCGGGAACTGTTCCCGGGTATCGTCGGTTTCGACGAATCGGTCATTCCCCAGCTCGAGAACGCCATTCTCGCCGGGCAGGACATCATTCTGCTTGGAGAGCGTGGACAGGCGAAGTCCAGGCTCATCCGCAACATGGTGGACCTGCTCGACGAAGCGATCCCCGTAATGGACGGCTGTGAGATAAACTGCAACCCTTTCGCACCCATATGTACGGAGTGCAAGAGCGCCGTCGCCGAGGAGGGAGACGACGTCCGCATCAGGTGGGTCGCCCGTGAGGAGCGCTACGCGGAGAAACTGGCCACTCCCGACATCACCGTCGCCGACCTGATTGGCGAGATTGACCCCATCAAGATCGCGGAGGGCAGGTACCTTTCCGATGAACTCGCCATTCACTACGGGCTAATACCCCGAACAAATCGCGGAATCTTCTGCATCAATGAGTTGCCCGACCTGTCCGAGCGGATCCAGGTCAGCTTGTTCAACCTGATGCAGGAGCGCGATGTCCAGATCAAGGGCTACAGAATCATGCTGCCTCTGGACGTATTGCTCGTATCGAGCGCAAACCCTGAAGACTACACCAACCGCGGACGCATCATCACGCCGCTCAAAGATCGCTACGGGGCGCAGATTCGCACTCACTACCCGCGCGATCTTGGCGAAGAAATACAGATAATGGAGCAGGAACACACCACCTTCGAAGACTCGTCGGAACTGGTGAACGTTCCACAGTACATGAAAGAGATAGTTGCCGAGATAACCACTCTCGCAAGGCGGAGCCCCGAGATAAATCAACGCTCCGGGGTCAGCCTGCGCGTTTCAATCGCCAACTATGAGACCGTGATAGGCAGCGCGTTCAAGCGTGGCCTGCGGCTTGAAGAGAGCGCTTGTCCCAGGGTTAGCGACCTACCCGCAATAGTGGCGTCAACGAACGGCAAAGTCGAGATGGAGAGCGTGGAAGAGGGTCGCGAGTTCAAAGTCGTGGACGGGCTTGTAAAGAAAGCGATCCAGAACACTTTCGGTCGCTACTTCAGCCCCAGGGAATTCACCGCAGTGCTGACGAGATTCGAGGAGGGTCTGCAGATTGAGACTGGGACCGAGGTGCCGTCGAGCGACTACACCGACAAGCTGCCCCAGATGGCCAACATGAGGGAACTCCTGGCTCGCGTCGAATCCTCGGACGATCCGGCGGCAATCGCGTCGGCTGTCGAGTTCATCCTGGAGGGCCTCTACCTCAATCGCAGGCTGAACCGCGACCAGACCGGCGGGCACATCATATACACCGGCTAACCCAGCAGTTCCGCGAGGCGTCCGCTGTCAATGTTGCCCCCGCTGAGAACGCAAAGCGCGTTGATGTCCTTGTCCAGATTCACTCTGCCCGCCAGCAGGGCCGCGTAGGAGGCGGCTCCGGCTGGTTCGGCGACCACCTTGACCCGTTCCAACAGAAGCTGCATCGCCTCGATGATTTCTCCATCCTCGACCGTCACCACGTCGTCCACGAACGCCCGGACGTGATCCAAGTTGTGATGACCAACGAAGGGTGCCGCAAGGCCGTCCGCGATTGTATTCATTGCGGCCATGTGTACGGGTTCGCCCTTTCGCAGCGCGAGCGTCATGCCAGGCGCGCCTTCGGGTTCGACGCCTATCAGCTTGATGTCGGGCTTGGTCAACTTGAGCGCGGCGGCGACGCCTGAGATAAGTCCTCCGCCTCCGATTCCGCACAAGACAACATCAACCTGCGGGACATCTTCGAGTAACTCCAGTCCGAGCGTTCCGGTTCCCGCAATCGTATTGAGGTCGTCGAAAGGGTGAACGAGAGTCAGCTCGCGCTCGCGCTGGATTTCGAGCGCGGTCTCCAGCAGGTCCCCGTCAGTCAGGACAACTTCCCCACCATATCCTCGGGTCGCTTCCACTTTAGCCTTGACCGCCCCTGTCGGCATTACGATCACGGAGGGAACGCCTGCCATCGTGGCGGCGTAGGCGAGCGCCTGGGCATGATTGCCAGCGGAAAGCGAGACTACTCCCCGCCTCCTCTCGTCGTCGCCCAGGCTCGCCATCTTGTTCAGGACCCCACGAGGCTTGAACGAACCCGTCTTCTGGAACATCTCCAGTTTCAGGGACAGATTGACTCCGACGAGTTCGCCAAGATAAGCGGATGTCGTCAGGGGCGTCCTGTGTACATGCGGCGCGATGACACTCGCCGCCTTTCTGATGTCTCCGAGTCCTACCAGCATATTCGGCTCCGACATAGCGGCAACTTCCTGCTTTCGTTATTCGATTACCGCCGACTGCGGCGTTTAGATCGTTTATTGCCCACCTTTCCCATAGACGGACAGCCCCATGCCAGCGCGCAGTCGTCGCACCTTGGCCTCTGCGCCTTGCACACCTGCCTGCCGTGCTGAATCAGATACACATGAAAGGCGAACACGTCATCTTCACTCACCATGGGTTCAAGAATATCGTGAGCCTTGTCAGCCGATACTTTCGGCCCTATCAGTCGCAGACGTTGCGAAACACGATAGATGTGGGTGTCAACGGGCATGGCGGGCATACCAAGCGAGAAGCACAGGATTATCGCCGCGGTCTTCGGCCCGACTCCCGGCAGGCTCTTCAGCCACGCTTTGGCCTCCTCCAGCGGCATTTCGCCCAGAAAGGAAAGATCGAATGAGCCGACGTCGGCCCGCACGATGTTCAGCACTTCCTTGATCCGTCCTGATTTCTGCTTCGACAAACCACCCGACCTTATAGCGAGCTCGATTTCTTCGACCGGGGCGTCGGCAATCTTCTCCAGGGTCCCGAAGACGCTCATCAGGTTGAGAAAGGCGCGCTCGGAGTTGATATCCGAGGTATGCTGAGACAGAATCGTGTAAACCAGCTCCTCCGCCGGGTTATATCTGGGCTCCCATTCGACCGGACCATAGAGCGCTCCAAGCTGCGACATCACGTCGGCCGCCCTGACCTTCTTACGTCTTCCAGCCATTATGCCTCTCCTCGATTGATTACCCGATTGCCACTATGATGCAGAATTATACTTCAACCGCGTTCGGCGCCCAATCCACTTGACACAAACTAAATTGCTCTATTACTGTCATCTTGTTCCGGCAAACTGAAGGACATGCCTCCGCGTCTGGACGTTCGGCGCCTTGAAAACCGTGGATGGCAGCGCTGGAAGCCTCTGACTCAATGGCGCATCATATCGCTGTCGTCGTTTGTGAGTGAGCTTGGGAGAAGGATATATTGACACTCGAACGGATTATGGCAGATCTGTCGGATCCGGATGCCAATATCAGGCACACGGACTTGGCGCAGCTATCGGGTCTTTCAAGAGTCGAAGTGATGAACGTGATTTCGGACTGGACGAATATCGGCCCCGAACGAAGGCGCGAACTATTGGACAGAATGTCTGAACTTGCCGGACACAATATCGAACTGGACTTCACCGCTCTTTTCAGAGCTTGCCTGCGCGACCGGGAAGCGTCTGTCAGGGCAAGCGCGGCGCGCGGCCTCTGGGACTCCGATGACCGTATCGTGATTCGCCCACTCGTCGAACTGTTGAGCAAGGACCCCTCACCCGAAGTGCGGTCCGCCGCCGCTACAACCCTGGGCAAATTCGCCGAAATGGCAGAAGACGGAAAGCTCATCCGACGCGACGGTCAGAGAATCAGCGACGCTCTCATGGCGGTCATCGAAGATCCAGACGAAGAGAATGAGACGCGCCGCCGCGCTATAGAAGCGATAGCTCCAATCAACTCTGAGCGCGTACATGAGACCATCCAGCGATCCTATGGCGACGATGATCCCCTTATGAAGCAGAGCGCGATTTATGCTATGGGTCGTAGTTCAGACTCCCGCTGGCTCTCGACAGTCCTCCGCGAGACGGGGCATCGAGACGCCGCCATCAGGTATGAGGCCGCGACAGCTTGCGGCTTTCTCGGTGATGACCAAACCGTTCCACACCTGATCAACATGCTCAACGACGAGGACTCCCAGGTCCAGCTCGCGGCGGTGCGTTCCCTTGGGAACATTGGTGGCGACCTGGCGAAGCGAGCTCTTACGCAGGCAATGAAAAGAGGCGACCACGCCATGGAAGAAGCCGCCGAACAAGCGTTGGCGTCAATTGAATTCGAGGAAGACCCACTTGGTTTCCGTTTCGACGATTAGCAAAAGGCGACCGAACGCCTGCGCGGGAGATGGAAGGCGTTGAGTTCCGTTGGAATAGTTGCCAATCCCGCCGCTGGTAAAGATATACGGCGCATTGTCGCGCAGGGACGCTTCGTCCCCAACCACGAGAAGGTCAACATCCTCAAGCGTGTTCTGGCAGGACTTGACGCGGCAAACGTCGAGCGTGTCATATTCATGCCGGACACCGGCTCTCTTGGCAAAAACGCGCTGGCGGGCTTGGAACTGAACCTAAGCGCCGAGTTCGTTGACATGCCCATCTTTCACGAAGAGAACGACTCGTCCAGGGCCGCAAAGTCCATGCGCGAAAGAGGTGTGGGCTGCATCATCACTCTGGGTGGAGATGGAACCAACCGCGCGGTTGCCAAAGAAAGCGGCGACGTGCCGATTATGCCTATTTCAACGGGTACGAACAACGTCTTCCCGCAAATGATGGAAGGCACAATCGCTGGACTTGCGGCCGGTTCCATTGCCAGCGGCAACGTGGACCCAGTTGAGGCCACCACCCGACATACCCGTCTTGAAGTTTACTTCGACGGCCAGCTCAGAGATATAGCCCTGGTTGACCTGGCGGTTTCCAGGGAGCGTTTTGTTGGCGCGCGAGCCATCTGGGACATCGCAACGCTGCACGAACTCTTCCTGACCCGGTCCGAACCGGTCAGTATCGGTCTTTCGGCAATCGGGGCCAGGCTGCGGCACGTATCCCCACAGGAGGAGCGAGGACTATACATACGCCTGGGCAAGGGACAGACTGTCGTAAGTGCCCCGGTTGCGCCGGGACTCGTTCAAGACATCGAAATCGCGGAGTGGAAGACGATAAAGACCGGTGAACCGGGAGTAAGAGTCAGGCTGAGGCCGTCAACCATCGCGCTGGACGGTGAACGGTCATTCAGTCTTAACTCTCAGTCCGATGTCGAGGTCAAACTGAGCCCGGACGGTCCGAGAGTCGTCGAGCCCGGCAAAGCGCTCGAAATCGCGGCGGGCAGTTCAGTTACGAATTCCCATTTCTGACGACCACCAGCGTTAGCTCAATTCCTACGGCAGCCACAGATAAATTGGAGCGATGGATGAATTTCAACTCCCGAAGGTCGAACATACGGGCAACGAATGGGATGGTCTCCACCACCCAGCCCCTCGCCGCGATGTCGGGCATGAAGATGCTCATGGAGGGAGGCAACGCCGTTGACGCGGCGGTTGCGACCGCAGCCGCCTTGAACGTGACCGAACCGCATTCCACGGGTGTTGGAGGCGACCTATTTGCGCTGGTGTGGATGGCTGATGAGAAGCGCGTCCGGGCATTGAATGCCTCAGGCAGGTCTCCCCAGTCGGCCTCGCTTGAGCAGTTGGCAAGGGGCGGTCTCACCCACATACCGGATACCAGTCCGTTTTCGGTAACGGTTCCGGGCGCCGTGAGCGGGTGGGAAGCGCTACTCGACCACTATGGCGGCATGGGACTGGCAGACGCGCTAGGCCCTGCCATACGCTATGCCCAGGAAGGATACCCGGTTTCGGAAGTCATCAGCGACCACTGGACTGCCGGAGCGCCGAGGTTGAGCGCGGGACCCGCCGGCTCAGAATTGCTCCTCGATGGAAGACCGCCCGCTCCGGGCGACCTGATGAGGCTTCCCACCCTGGCAACAACGCTCACTGAAATCGCCGAAGGCGGAAGCGAGGCATTCTACAAAGGCCCCATCGCCCGGAAGATTTCGGAATTCATGCAGAGCATGGGAGGCTGGCTGTCGGAGAATGACTTCCGAATACACGAGCCTGAGTGGGTGGAGCCAATATCAACATCGTATCGGGGATATGACTGCTGGCAGTGCCCTCCGCCCTCCCAGGGGGCGAACGCCCTGATGGCTCTTAACATTGCGGAGGGATTCGATCTGAGAGCCACGGGCTTTCAGACCTCTGACACTCTGCATCGCCTCATCGAGAGTATGCGCCTGGCATTCGCGGATGCGCTGTACCATATAACTGATCCAAGCAAGATGATCACCGAAGTCGAGTCTCTCGTTTCCAAGGAATACGCGGCATCGAGACGAAAGTTGATATCCCCGGATCGCGCGTTGGATTTCGCGCCCCACGGCCATCCACCAGCGCATCACAACACGGTTTACGTAAGCGCGGTTGACGGCCAGGGGAATGCCTGTTCGCTGATCAATAGCGTCTTCATGCCCTTCGGCAGCGGTCTGGTCGTGCCTGGAACCGGTATAGTATTGCAAAATCGGGGGGCATCATTCTCTCTCGATCCGGATCATGTCAACCGCCTGGAGCCGGGGAAGCGGCCCTACCATACACTCATCCCCGGAATGGTGACTTGCGATGGCGAGCTCCGGGCAAGCTATGGGGTCATGGGGGCGATGCAGCAGGCGCAGGGGCACCTCCAGGTTCTCATCAACATGATTGACTTCGATCTGGAGCCTCAGCAGGCGCTGGACGCTCCACGATTCAGCATTAGATTGGGCGAAGGCGTGGCCATCGAGAATCGCTCCAGTGCAGAGGTCATAAACGACCTCGCGGCAAGAGGGCACAGGATGTTAGTAATGCCTCCACATGGGGGCCTATTCGGCAGCGGTCAAATAATCACTCGCGATCCGGGAACGGGAGTCCTCACCGGAGGGAGCGAGCCGCGCGCAGACGGGCACGCTATTGGGTGGTAATGCTCAAAGTCCCCTCCCCGATGCTTGGGAACCTTCAAGGTGGCTCTTGAGTTCGATGAGTTCCTTTCTAAGCTGACGACGCATCATCAGTTTCAGTACAACACCTAACACAGCGAACCATACTGTCAGGAACGCATTCGTGGGTTTAGCGTCAATCGTATTGAAGACACGTGTCCCTTCTGCCTCTTCCCGTAATTCGGTGGACCCTTCGAATGGGAATGGACCTGACGTCGAGCGCATGGTTATACAATTAGGGGGATCGAACTCGGTTATCACATAGGTTACTGCGTGAGTCTTGCCGGCGTAAGTATAGTCGCTCTTGAAGGTCGAACCGACACCGAATTCCCCTTCAGAGGTCGGCGCCAGGTCGCTGACTCCGTTTACCCATACTTCCATGTTCGCCACATCTGACACGAAATCCCAGACCGGCGAAATGGGCCTGTCAATCAAAATGCTTGCCGTAGCCTTCAATGGGCGCTCCTCCGATATGCAGATTCTTTCTAAGCAACCGTCATCATGTGCGCGAAACGGCCTACTTCTCAGACGTTGCGGAAAGAGAAATAGGCCGTGCAGACCTAGAGAGGAGAGTGACTTGGCCTCCTCGTCCTGAATGGAATTGCCATTAGCGTGGGGTGCGTGCTGGCGTCCCTTTCAGTCTCGAATTAGGTGTTCTAATAGTAGAACAGTACAAATGTATTGTCAAGCGCTGAAGAACAAAATTTCGCCAGATTTCCGAACAATCATCGAGTCTGGAGCCCGCGGACTCTTGCGTAGTCAGCCTCGGCCTCTTCGCGTCTGCCGAGCGCCCACAACACCAGACCGCGCTGGCTGTATGCAAACCAGAATTCCGAATCGAGTTCTATCGCCCTGCCGAAGTCCCGCACTGCGAGATTCAGTTCCCCCTTGTCGGCAAATGCGATGCCACGATTGGTATATGCGTCGCGATACTCTGGATCAATGCCAAGCGCAACCTCGTAATCGTCTATGGCGGCGTCGAAGTCCTCCAAAAAACGACGCGCGATACCTCTGTTGTTATAACAGGGAGCATCGTCCGGAGACAATTCTATTGCCCTGGTATAGTCGCTAATCGCTTCGTGAAATCGCCCAGCGTCGAGATAGGCGTTCCCCCTGAGAAAGTAAAGTCTGGAGGAATCGGGTTCTCGACTGATTTCATCGGTCAGGTGAAGGGCCAGATCGCCGAAGTATTCGCGGTCGCTGATGCCACTCAGGTTCGGATCAGATCGCCATGAATACAAATCAGCCATCCATTCCAAGCGTGAGAATGATCTTCCATTCTCGGTTCGCGACCGGCTGCACGGACAGGCGGGAGTTGTTGACAAGGACCATGTCTTTCAAGTCTTCATGGGCCTTGATCTGCTGTAATGTCACCGGATTTCGGAACTTGTTTTCCGCCTTTATGTCAACCATATACCAGATTGGACTTTCAGGTGTGCTTCTGGGGTCGGGATTCTCAGAATCAGGGTCCCAGGCAGTGCTGTCAGGGTAGCCGGAACGGACTACCGTCGCATAGCCAACCACAGCGTTGGGCCTTGAATTGGAGTGATAGAAGAGAACGCCGTCCCCCACCTGCATGTCGTCTCTCATCGTGTTTCTCGCAGCGTAGTTCCGCACGCCATCCCACTCGGCGGTCTGGTCTTCCTCATTAAGCAGGTCGTCGAACGAATAAGCTCCGGGTTCGGACTTTACCAGCCAGAATCTCCTTACAGCCATTGGCACACCTCTGTCTCCGGGTGACGGCTACTGACGACCAGGAAGGGTGGAAATGTTAATCCAGTATTCCATCACGCTCTTTATCATGTCGTTGAATCTGTCTCTGTCTATGGGTTTGTTGACATAGCTGTTCGCGCGGAGTCCGTATGAATACAGCAGGTCCTGCTGGGCCGTGGACGTCGTAAGCACAACTACAGGAATTGATCCCAGATTTTCGTCTGACTTGATCTCCGCCAGCACTTCCCGCCCGTCCATACCGGGCAGGTTGAGATCGAGCAGAATCAAATCGGGTCTGGGAACGTCAGCAAACTCACCTTCCTGGTATAGGAATTCCATCGCTTCTTCCCCATCTTCCGCAAGGTGTAACTGGTATCTGAACTCCGTATCTCTAATCGCTTCCTGTGTCAGGCGAGCGTCAGCCGGGTTGTCTTCTACCAGCAATATCTGGACCGGCCTGCTATCTCCGAGTGTCATTGATCGTCTCCTTAATGGCGGGAATTGTGAAGTGGAACGTTGAGCCTCGGTTAATTTCCGAATCTACCCAGATTCGACCTCCGTGGCGCTCGATGATTTTTAGGCACAGCGCCAGCCCAATGCCAGTGCCCGGATACTTACTTCGTTTGTGCGCTCGCTTGAACATCCCGAATATCCGTTCCTGGTATCTGGGTCGAATGCCGGTGCCATTGTCGGCAACAGATATCTGCCAACAGTCCTCGGAGCGATTGCAAGAGACGTGAATCCTGGGCTGGCTGTCATCCTTCCTGAACTTTATCGCATTCGATATCAGGTTCTCGAAAACGTGGGTAATCTGAATCTGGTCGCCTACAATTTCAGGTAATTGGTCGGTCGTGACCTCAGCATCAGACTCGCTGATGGAAACTTCGAGATCGGCCAAGGCCTCTGAGAAAGCGCGATTGCAGTCCATCCTCTCAAACGGATTTCCGTGGGTCCCTACACGAGAATACTGGAGTAAGGCGTTAATCAATGCCCTCATTCGGTGAGCCGCATCGGTAGCGAAACCAATGAAGTCGCGGGCGTCCTCGTCTAACTTGTCGGCATAGCGTTCCTCCAAGAGGTTTACGTAGCCCGCAATTACTCGCAATGGCTCCTGCAAGTCGTGGGACGCAACGTATGCGAACTGCTCCAACTCCGCATTGGAGCGGGCTAATTCCTGAGTCTGTCGCTGAAGAGCCCTGTCGGCTTCCAGCGTTTCAGCGTGTAGGTGTGAATTCTCAATTGCGCCGGCAATCTGCGCGGCAATCAGGTCCGCGATAGCGACCTCGTAGTCGCTGTATGCGTTAGGCTTTACCGAGCTGAAGTGCAGCACACCGATAGTCGCGTCCTTGTACACGAGCGGCACGCTTATGAAGGAACGGAGGCCACCGCGATACTGCGGTAGAAGGCCGGGGAACATAGTTCGGGTTTCGTACAGGGATTCCGGGAGAAATAGAATTGCCCGCTGTTGCCGCACCACTTCATCTGTGAACGTACCCTTTAGCCCGATTAGATCTCCCTGGTCCCTATTTGAAACCGGCACGCCAATTACGTAAGCGTTGGTGAAGTCGTCAGAGTCGCGACCGAGCAGGCTGATGACGATCCGGTCGAATTCTATCAGCCGACGAGTCTGTTCCGCGAATCCCGCATACACTTCCTCGATATCCAGCGATGCGGTGATGATCCTGCCGATCTCAGCTATTGCAGCGTTCTGCAATGCCAGACGCTTAGCCTCGGCTTCGGCTTCGGTATGCTGGGCGTAAAGCTGCGAGTTCGCGATGGCCGGAGCAATCTGAGCGGCTACTTTCGTAGCCAGGTCAAGATGGTGCGCGTTGTAGGCATTCTCTTCGAGAGAGCGCATATGCAGCACGCCCAGAATCTCATTCTTAAAGATAATGGGAGCGAGAAGCACGGACTTCAGACCTGACCTCACCATCATGGGGAATTCATTGGAGAGTTCTTCCACGTCTCCCTGCAGAATCATCGCCTCATTGGCTTCTACTGCCCCAAGAATCATAGTGCCTTCGAGCGCAACAACGGTCCCCTCTTCTCTACCTGCCGCCGGAACTCCGAAGACATACTGGTTGTTGAAAGTAAAGGATTCCATGTCAACCAGGCTGATCGCGATGCGGTCAAATGGAATCAGTTGTCTCACCTGCCGGGCGAACCCATCGTAAACCTCACTGATGTCCAGTGAAGAGCTGATGATTCGTCCGATCTCGGCCAGTAGTGCATTTTCTGCGGCAAGAAGTTCAGTCTCTTCGGACACTTTCTTCAAGGCGTTCTGTAAGACCATGTCCTCAGTAATGTCGTCAGAGTAGATGCTTACCTGAGGCGAATCCGGCTCCAGCACGATCTTCTGTCTGAAGATGCTCTCCCCGATACTTACTTCGCGTGTCTTGATCATCAGGCTCGAGCGTCGCATATCGTCAACTATCCCGTCCAGACCGGCTAACAATGGATGGCTTAGACCCATTACAGCCAGGGTGGGGAACTTCTCCCGAGCGGCGTTGTTCAGGTAGGTCACTGTCCCATCGAATTCCACTATCGCGCTCGGGCTATGGTCGGCAAGAGTCGCAAGCCGGGTCAACACTCCGCTGACGCGCCTGTTCCTGCGTTGGAGGGCTTCGAGTTCAGCAATTCGCTCCTGGGCGAGCCGGAGTCGCCTTTCTGGGGCCACCGTTTCCCTGACAGTCACCATAATCCCTCAGTGTTGATCTCTGTATTCCTCAATACAGAACGTCAATTCATGTCTGAATTCCCATGTTGACATATTTGTGAAGCCGCATATAGACTCTGCTTGATTTCACTCGGTTCACAATGCCCGCGCACCCGCAAACAGTCGGATATGTCTATTTGCATTATGACGTTTCAGCCAGAGGGTGGCAAGCGTTTCCAAGACAAGGCTGAGCCGGGCCGGCGCGGCAAATGGGCCATGACATCTGAGAAACTCTTCACCTACCAGACGTGCAAACTCTGAAAGCGAGGTCTGAGATGACCGTAATAGTTACCGGCGGACTTGCAGGTGGCGGAGGACGATTCCTGGGACCCGAACTATCCCGGAGGATAGACGCCGACTACGTTGACCGCCTCATACTTTCCAATGTCGCCCGTGAATTACAGGCAACCGTCGAGGCCCTCGACCAACGCGAGCAGCGTCCGCCCACTCGCTCGGAACGGTTCTCCAGAATAATTCAGCGAATCATGGAGCGCACCGCCTACACCGGCGGCGGGTCCGACCCTTATTTCGGCACGGTGTATCCCGAATTCCTCGTTTCAGAATACGATGAACTGCCGAACCTGATAGCGACTCGCGGGCATGAGATTGACGACGACGCCTACATCACCGCCATCCGAAACGTAATTACTGAGCTTGCGTCAGGCGACAATGTCGTAATCGTCGGTCGAGGGGCACACATCATTCTCAAGGACAACCCGGATGTTCTGCGAGTCGGGCTGGTCGCTACGTTCGAGGATCGGGTAGAACGTGTGATGGTGCGTGAGAGAATGGAACAGGAAGTCGCCGAACAGGCGATACGCTCAAGGGACGAGGCGAGACTCAACTACTTCCAGCGATTCTTCGGAATTGACAGCCCGGACGCGGCTGAACACTACCATCTGGTCATCAACACGAGCGAAATGAACCTCGACGCCGCTACCGACATAATTATTCGCGCGTCCGAGGAACTGAATCTCGGCAGGCTATCCAGACACGCCTTCAGAGTGGAACCGTAGTCTGACTCTTGTTTCAGGCGGGCAGCGGCGTGTCGGTGTCATCCGGCCCAACCTTGTTATATCCGTCGAGCGCGGCGACTTTGTAGGCCTCGGCCAGCGTGGGATAGTTGAAGACAGTGTTGACGAAGTAGTCCAGGCCGCCGCCGAATGCCAGCACGGACTGTCCAATGTGGATTAGCTCCGCCGCGTTGTGACCGATGATATGCACTCCTAGGATCTTCCTGTTCTCGCGGTGAAAGAGTATCTTCAGGAGCCCCTGCGTCGCGCCCATAATCGAGCTGCGCGCGATCTCGCGGTATCTGGCTACGCCTATCTCGTAAGGAACGCGATTCTCGGTTAGCGTCTCCTCCGTCTGACCTACCATGGCGATTTCCGGCACCGAGTAGATTCCGTAGGGGAACAGGCTCCTCTCTGAGGTATAAGACACGCCAAACGCATTGCAGGCGGCAATCCTGCCCTGCTCCATCGAAGTTGACGCGAGAGAGGGGAATCCTATGACATCCCCGACCGCGTAGATATGAGGCTGGGAGGTACGATAGCAGTCGTCCACGCTTATTCTGCCTCTGTCATCCGCTTCCAGACCGGCGGCCTCCAGACCGAGGTCGCCGGTCGCCCCCACACGTCCGACAGAATATAGCAGCGCCTCGGAAATCACTCTCTTGCCGCTGTCCAGCGTGGCGACCACCCGGCCCGGCATAGAGGACTCGACGTGAACCACCTGCTCGCCCAGTCGGAATACGCACTCCATGTCGCGCATTCTGTAAATCAGCGAATCAACGATCTCTCCGTCGAGGAACTCCAGCAGCCTCTTTCGCCCGTCCACGATAGTGACCTCCACACCCAGCGCGGCAAAGATGGAGGCGTATTCCATTCCTACCACTCCTCCACCAACCACGGTCATGGTCCGGGGCACTGCGGGCATATCCAGGACCTCGTCGGCCGTAACGATCATTCTTCCATCAATGTGCACTTCAGTTGGATGGGCCGACTCGGTCCCGACGGCAATCACGATGTTGTCCGCCGAAATCCTGATGCGGGAATGTTCGCTAGCGATCTCCAGTTCGCGGTCGGACAGGAATCTGGCCCGACCGTCAATAACGGACACCTGGTTTCGCTGCATCTGGTGCCGGATTATATCTACCTCGCGGTTTATGACCATGTTGCAGCGCGAAACCAGGTCGCCCATCGTGATATTCTCTTTCACGACGTATGACTGGCCGTAGATGTCGCGCTGGATGAATCCGCTCAGGTGGAGAGCGCCTTCCCGAAAGGTCTTCGAGGGAATCGTGCCCGTATTGACACACACGCCGCCCACGAGTTCCCGCCTCTCGCAGATAGCCACAACCTTGCCCAACTTGGCCGCCTGGACGGCGGCGCGCTGACCCGATGGGCCGGATCCAATTACAATCATATCGTAGTGGGGCATAATGATCCCATTGTCTTACGACTTGGCGCGATATGCAACCGCCGCAAGATTGGGGATGAAGGAAACCCGTCTGGGCCAGTGGGAATGTCCAGTTTCGAGGTGTTTCATAACGCCGGGTTTATAGATGAGCTGGGATCCGGGCGGGATGGGCGGATGATGGATAGCGCGGACGGAAGCATGAGGCATCTCGGTCAGTCGCGTGGCTTAGGCGGTCCGAATAGATAGCGGCATGGATTCGCAGCGCCCTTTTTTAGGTATCTATCGGGTACTCTCTTGCCGACATATTTGTCCCAGACATCCATCGCTTCCTCGCCATCGAAACCGATTTGATCTGGAATATCCTTATACATACCTTTCACCCATTTATACGGCCTGTAAGCTCCCACTATCACTTTCCTGTAACGCGCCAGTACCAGATTGCCGTGGTTCTCCGCTTTCTCCAGTTTCATCTTCCACGCGGCTCTGACCGCTTTATACGGGCCAAGATGCTTATATAACTGCCCAATCGAAATCATGATCAGGTTTTCTTCGACCTCGAACTCATCTGCGATGTATTCACGGATTATCTCATCCGCATGGCGCGTGCCTCGGTCCGCGCCGGCCCCCGCCATTCTGTTCACAAGCCCGGGGTAAGCGTCAATCAGCGCAGCCTCAACCTCCTTTGCCGCCTACTCCGTCATGCCGTGCCTATGGATGATGTGCTGAACATCCATGGGCCGCGCTCGTATATCGTGGATACGCTCCAGCTTGGGATCGGCGGCGCTTTGCTCAGGATTGTCAATAGCGCCATTCACATGGTTAAATACCCTCTGTCCTTGGCCTCTGCCCACATAGAAGGTCTCGCCGTTTCGCGGATCTATCAGCCGATAGACATAGTGCCTCAAGGTCTCCATAGCCTCTTGCGGGAATTCGGTATAGGTCATCAGTTGCCTTCTCTTTCTCACTTGCAGCTCGTTAACCAAAGTGGAGTGCCGCTGTCTGACCATGAATTATTACATGCGCCGCTATCGTGAGTATCCCGGGAGAAAGTCGACAGACGCGCGCGTTGGGGGATGCGGTTACTGTTCGCGCAGGCGGCGGATTTCAGCTTCCAGTTCGGCGATTCTGGATTCAGCGGCGATGCGACTGGCGCGCTCGGTGTCAGCGCGGTTCTCGGCTGTGACTCGGGCTGCACGCTCGTCCTCCGCTCGATACTCTGCGGCATCGGCGCGTTCCTTCTCTTCTTCCAAGTTCAACAGCCAGCGTTCGGCCACAGGGTCCCAGAAACGAAGCTCGCCGTCCTCCCACCACAGATCAAGATTCAGTGCTTCGCTGTGTCCCCACACCCGACCGTCGCTCTCATAATTCAGGGGAGTTGGACGATACTCTCCGTCCGCCAAGAACTCGCCCACCAACGGGTCGCCGTAGAACTCGCCGCCCGTCGGGTCGTGACGCCAGTACTCCCCTACCCCCAACTCGGCGTACAGGTCCCGCTTGCCGCCCAGGTCAACGTCCGCAGTACTCTCCGATCCTATCTCCAATACGAAGTCCGGAGCCTTGCCAACCTCCCACAGAAGATACGTGTTGTTGCGCTCGAACGATTCCTCCGCCTCCGGGGACATCCCCAGCAGGACATAGCAGTCCGGGGATATGCGTCGGTTTCGGTTGCCCTCCACGTAGTAGATGAACGTGTTGCCGTTTACCCTGGCCCCCGGAACGTTCCTGAAGTGAACGGTGACAGTTCCGAGGACTCTGACATACTGCGGCGCTTGGGTTTCTCCATCTGGCAATGGCATACCGTCCGTTTCAGGATAGAATATGGCTGTCGGCGCTCGGGCGACCATGGCTTCTCCTTGCTGGGACGGATTGTATCACAGCGAATCGCTATATATGATAATCCCATATTGGATTTAAAGGCTGGATGGACCGCCGAATGAGAAAAGAGATCATGGACAATTTGGGATGAGATTATTAGAGGCTGAGGAGATAGGGCTCTTCACGCTTGGCAATCTGCTTGGCGAGGGCGCTGACCTCCAGGTGTTCGAGGCGACGGACTCGGACACCGGCGAGCCTGTCGTGGTCAAAAGACCTCATCCGACGCTCGTTTCGCGGAATATGCACCGCGACGTTGAGACGCGAACGCTTCTTCAGGCAGGGATCAGGGCGCGAATCAATGACCTGAGCGGCCTTGTTCGCCTCTATGCGCTGACCGAACCGGATTCCTTCGCGTGGTATTTTCGAGACGATCCAAGTCATCCCTACTCGGTTCAAGTGGAGGAGCGGGCCAAGGGTATCCCCCTTGTCGGAGGCGTTTCGGACCTGGTGAGAGGCCATCCGATAGCCCTGCCCTTGAATCTCTTCGCGCTTCATCCTTCAAAGGCGTTCGTGTCTTCAGGCTATGAGCATCCCGCCCTCGTGGCGCTCGCGGTCATCGAGCGAGTTTATGAAGAGGGCTACCTGGCGCAAGACCTTGGTCCGCAGAATGTCTTCTTTTCGCCGGCGTCGAGAACAAGCAAGGTGATTGACCTGGGAACTCTGAGACAGCCGAGCGAGGCCACGCGGCGGCGGCCCGCGCTCGATCTGAACGACATCCTATTTGATCTATTCCGGCTCTACACCACCCCGAATAAGCCTCCGATAGACGCCGCTCAATTCGCTCGAGCCAGGGAATCCAGCCTGTCGGGAATGCTGGAACGCAAGACGGAGGCGCTTTCGAGGGAGTATGCGACGGCGACCGGACGTGTGGACGCCGCGCTAAAGATATTGTCCATAATCGGCAAGCGTGAGTATGAGTCGCCGACGCGGTTCAAGGCGGACTTCCGGGATTATCTCGCGGCGGCAGAGGCGGCGGACAGGGATAGCGACGCGGAGCAGGCATGGCGTCAGGCCCTGCGGGGACTAAAGTCTCCGTACTGGAAGAAGTACCTGTTCGACGCGAACCAGGAACTTGGCTGAACGATGCGAGTTTTCAAATTCAGGCGACGAAAATGTCCTCCGGTAGGAACGCTGACACTGTAACATTCGGCAGATCAACGATGTTGCTGATGCGCAGGTCAACCGCGACGGAACAGATCGCGTATGCTTGTTCGGCGCTGTATCCCCTGTCGCAGAGAAGGTCTATCATGTCGAGCAGCGCGTTTCGGGCGGCAAGTGTAACGTCCTCGCCCTCCTGCGTTCCGTCCTCTCGTATGGGGTATCCCATCGTAGCGGTGAAGTTCCTCGGTACTGAAATGTCTGGAGGCAGGAAGTACCCGGGATGGGAAAATCGCGGAGTTCTGATATTCTTGCGGACGGCTTCACCCTTGTGAACCTTGAACCGAACGCCCACTGTCGCTCCCATCTCTATGGCGGTGATGCAGACTTCACCGTCTCCCTGGGCAAAGTGTCCGTCGCCAACCGAGAAAAGCGCTCCCTCGACCGCTACCGGGATGTACAGCCGCGAGCCTCGGGTGAGCTGCTTGATGTCCATGTTGCCGGCGTTCTCGCGTGGAGGAACGGTGCGAAGCCCCTCCTCGCCGATGCGTCCCCCAGGTACGGCGTCCTCTATGTCGGGCGGCTGCACCACGCCTCCGCGATCCAGAAGTTCCTGTTCGCGGCGCGCCCATGATTCAAGCTGATCATGTGACGGAGCGACACCGGCCGTACCCATGAACGACCCGTCGGGAATCCGCACTCCGGGAATCTGCTCCGAGGTGGCGTAGCCGTGCTCGATGCTCCAGTGCGCCACAAACGGCTGGGTGAACACATCCCTCAAGAATCCGGCGCCCGGCCTGAAGCGCGTCCAGCCGTATGGTTCGGGAAATATATCAACGTACTCGACTTCGAGAAGGTCTCCCGGCTGCGCCCCCTCGACGGCTATCGGCCCAGTCAGCGGATGGCTGACCTTCTGGTCCATGGATTCCATGTCTTCGGGCAATACTTCCGGCGTCATCTGGCCATCGGAGGCGTCGCGCGTTTCGATGATTATGTTCTCGTTTTCCCCGACCTCGATAATCGGCGGAATGTCGGGATGCCAGCGATTGTGGCCTGATTCAGGCTGTTCCCTTAGCCTCTTGGACCTGTCTATTCTCACAAACTGCGTCATGGCCTTGAATTCTCCATCCCACGACTGTCAAGTCGGTCTCGTACCTGTATCAATTTAGTCGGCGCTGCCTGTGTCTCCAAAGTCCCTTCCCCCTTGACGGGGGAAGGCTAGGATGGGGGTGATTCCTTATACCGACCAAACTGATACAGCATCGTCGGTCTCCGAACTGGTCACTGCGCTCCTGCGACGAATTCACTCGTCATCCGGTGAACGGATAGTCGTCCGCCGAATCCCGCGGCTCCCAGCCAAGAACTTCCCTAGGATGTGTCAGGTCGCGGTAGTTCCACCTGTTGTTCGAGACCGCGAAGAATATGTCGAACTTGAGGTCGTCCGGCGCGTCTATGCAAGCCTTCAGGTGGGTCGCGACATCGTTGTGGCTAAGGTAGATGGCGTTCTCGCGCATCGTCCTGGGTCGGTTGCCCTGAGTAACCGAGCCTATTCGCACGCAGATCGCGCTCATTCCGTAGTCGTCGGAGAAGTGGCGGGCGAGAGCCTCTCCCCAGACCTTCGCGGCTCCGTAGAGCGCTTCCGGCCTGACGTCGTGGTGAGTAAGTTTGCGGAAGTCGGACGGCACCTTGTCGTAGTTTCCGGCGGCTATGTCCGAATATGGCGGCACGCGCTCGAAACCGCGTATCGCGTTGCCGCTGGACGCGAAGATCACCCTCTTTACGCCGGACCGCCGCGCCGCCTCGAAGACGTTGTAAGCGCCCAACACGTTGCCAGAATGCTGGCCCTCCCAGTCCTGGGAGCCCAGGTACGCGGCGAGATGGACGACCACGTCCTGTCCCTCGAATGCGGGCAGGATTTCATCCAGGTCCGAAATGTCGGCGCGGACCGTCCGAACCCCTTCCACCTCGCGCCGGTTCAGCGCCGTCAGGTCGTAGCCGCCCGCTTCAAGCAAGCGCTCTTTCAAAATCCCGCCTATCAGGCCGCTCATTCCGGTAATCAAGACTCTCGTGGACACGTTGAATCTCCTTCTGGCGCGATTGTCGCGCCGGTTGTAAAACGGGTTTGTCGGGAACAGGGGTGGCGGTGTGACTCGAAGAGTCTCCCGCGCCACACAGTAGTAAACAAGCCGCCACCGAGATTGTCAAGAATTATACCGCTTCGACCAGGGCCTTTCGTTTATCAACGTTGAGCGACGCTTACATACCAAACCGGCTCCCATATCCGTAGGGGCAACCCTTGTCGTTGCCCTGCCAACCATGAACCCATCCAGAATCCCAGGGTCTTTTCGTTTTCGTCTCGTCATTTGTATATTGAAAGTCCCTTCCCCCTTGACGGGGGAAGGCTAGGATGGGGGTGATTCCTTATGCCGACCAAATTGGTACAGGCACACTGGTTGGTGCGGATTGGGGTATAATATATAATGTGGTATAATTCCCTCCCCTAGTAAAGAAAGCGTGATGATGACGCAAGAGAGACATCTCTGGGACAACCAGAGTACAGATATTGATGGGGCCGGGCAGGACCCTCTGGCGAGGCAGTCTTACGATCATGTTTCCGTTGCCTCGGAAGAGTCAATGGCGCTGCTGAAGGCTTACGAGCGTGAACTGAGCGACGAGCCGACAGACACGGTCAGGGAGTACCTGCGCGCAATCGGTCAGCACGCGCTGCTCACCGCGCCGCAGGAACTGGCGTTAGGTCGTGACGTAGAACGCTGGATGCTGCTCAAAGACACTCGCGCCCGGCTATTGGAGGAGTTCGAACACGGACCCACCACCGCAAAAGTCGCCGCGGCGCTTCTCTACGACCTGTTCACGGATTTGCTGGTCCTGAGAACCCTGGCCGAAGAGACGGAACTAGAGCTTCCGCTGGAAGCGCCCGCGAGCGTTATTCTCTCCAGAGACGACGTGCGTGAGATACTCGACAGCCCGATTCCCGACCGTCTTAAAGAGAGTATGGCCGACCAGCTGGAAATTGCGGTCGAAGAGTCCGCGCCCAGAATCACCGATATGTCTAAGGTATCGGCCTTGATTCCAGTGAGAGTTGTAAGCGAACTGGAACGGAAGCTGGGCCCTCAGCTATATCATGAGTCGCTGGACAAGGAGACCATCGAGGAATCCATTGATGGGCTGGCGCCCGAATTCGAGCGATGGTGGAGAGTTATCGAGGCGCGAGGGGAAGCCGCTTCGGAGAGGCTTACCAACTCCAATCTCAGGCTCGTCGTGAGTGTCGCCCGGAGATACCTCAGGCGCGGCCTCCCTCTTCTGGATCTGATCCAGGAAGGCAACCTGGGGTTGATGCGCGCGGTCGAAAAGTACGACCCGCACAGGGGGTTCAAATTCAGCACCTACGCCACATGGTGGATCCGGCAGGCTGTCACCAGAGCCCTGGCGGACCAGGGAAGAACTATCAGGCTTCCCGTCCACGTAGTCGAGAGGCTCCAGCAACTCAATACCGCCGAGCGCAAGCTGATAAGAGACAACGACCGCGATCCCACCCCGGCTGAGCTTGCCGAAGAGCTCGAGTGGACCGTGGAACAGGTCGAAAATCTCATGCGCCAGCGCCAGCATACGATCTCGCTGGGCACTCCGGTCGGTGACGAGGACTCCACGCTTGAGGACTTCATCAAGGACACAAGCGGCAGAACGCCCTATGAAGTCGCTATGAAGATGCTCACCAGGGAAGACGTAATCGAGGCGCTGGAGAACATCCCGCCTCGTCTGAGAATGGTGCTCGCGCTGAGATTCGGTTTCATTGACGACAGACCTCGAACGCTTGAAGAAGTCGGCAGGGAACTCGGAGTAACACGCGAGCGCGTTCGGCAGTTGGAGAAGCAGGCGCTTACCATGCTCAAGGGCTCTGGCAAGCTGCCCACTATCGAAGAGACCGAGCCGGACTAGTAGTGCGACAACTTAGTTATGATGGCTATTCAGATTCCGATTTATCCCCTCTCCCTCTGGGAGAGGGCTAGAGCCTGCCCCGTACTCCGATACGGGGGTGAGGGTAGATAAGCCGTCATTTCAATAATGTTGAACCATTAGCGTCCGATGGTTATCCGCTTGAACCCTTCGGCCAGCCCTCCGCCTATATGCTGTCCGGTCTCGGCGGAGCGTTCTCGCAGCCACGCTTCGCGCTCTTCTCTTGGAGTGCCCATCTGGCTGACGTGGCGGTAAAGCGCGTCCACCTTCGTGGTGAACGTGTCGGTGATGTCAATATATACGTCCGGTTCCAGGGGCCTGAACAGCCAGACTTCGCGCACCTTGAACGGTTCCAGACCCTCATCCAAGAGTTCGGGGAATGCCAGGTGGTCGCGGGCGTAGGGAAAAACCGCGTCCAGGGTGACGCGACCGGTCATGTAGTGGTCGCGGTGCCTGATGTAGCGGCTGCCCGGGTCTATGGTGATAACCAGGTCGGGACGATGCTTTCGTATCTGGCGCGAGACGGCCAGCCTGAATTCGCGGCAGTCTTCGAGGTTCTGGTCCGGGAATCTTAGGAAGACGACTTCCTCGACTCCGAGAACTTCGGCGGCGTCAAGCTGCTCCTTCTCGCGTATGGCTGCCATCGTCTCGGGCTTAATCGTCCTGTCGCTGGTGCCCTTGTCGCCATTGGTGCATACTACCAGGACGACTTTCTTTCCCTCGCGGGCAAACCTGGCTATCGTTCCGCCCGCGCCGCCTTCGGCGTCGTCGGGGTGCGGGGTTACGACTAGAACCGTATTCGTTGGATTGGTCATACTCTTGAATATCTCCTTTGTCCGATTCGCTGTTCAGGATGTATCCTATATCGCGGATAGAACATACTAACATTGGAGGCGACGCTACTTGTACACCAATTCACATTCTGCGAGCGGCGTTAGATGTCGCGGATAACGGCGCCTGAGGAATTTCTAGGTTTCAGAGTCGGCGAAGATAGAAAATTGGCCGGCTGGAGCGATATGGTTGGCTACTTCAACCGTCTCGATTCCGAAAGCGACAGGGTAGTCGTAGAAGAGATTGGCCGTTCCACGGAGGGCCTGCCATTCATCCTATGCTCTATCAGCTCTCCGGACAATCTCAGCCGGATGGATGAAATCCGAGATACACAGCAGTCGCTTGCCGATCCCTCGTCACTCGGCGAAAGAGACCCCGCGCCCTTGATCGGGAAGGCGCGAACCGTCGTCGCCGTCACTTGCAGCATCCATGCTACCGAAGTGGGCGGAAGCCAGATGTCATTGGAACTGGCTTATCAACTTGCGTCTTCGGACGCCGACAGAGTCCAGGAGATACTGGACAACGTTATCCTTCTGCTGGTCCCCAGCATGAACCCCGACGGGCTGGTTCGAGTCAAAGACTGGTACGACGCGTCGCTGGGAACTCACTTCGAAGGCTCGATACCGCCCTATCTATACCACAAGTACACCGGGCACGATAACAACCGCGACTGGTTCATGTTCACGCAAAAAGAGACACGACTCGTTGTCGAGCATATTCACAACGCGTGGCGTCCGCACATTACTTACGACATCCACCAGACCCGCGCCGACGGAATGCGCATGATTCTCCCTCCCCTGCTCGATCCCATGGGGCCGCACGTAGATCCTGTAATCCAAAGCGAAATGGCCGCGCTGGGAGCGCACATGGCCGCCCAGCTTATCTCGGAGGGCAAAGGCGGGGTCGCGGTCAACATGGTTTACGACTCGTATAGCCCCAGCCGCTCCTATCCCCACTACCACGGAGGTCTGCGAATACTCTCCGAGGCGGCCAGCGCGAAAATCGCGACCCCCATTGACATTCCGGTCGCAAGCCTCAGGGACGACCGGGGAGAGCGACCGAAGGTCAAGTCCTGGCGACATCCTCTCCCATGGAAAGGAGGGCGTTGGAGCCTCCGAGACATTGTCGAATACGACCTGTCGGCGACCCTCGCCTGCCTGGACCACGCGGCGCGCAATCGAGAGTGGTGGGTGAGGAACGCCTTCGAGACGCTCCAACGGAGTGTAACGAGTCAGTCCAATCCTTTTGCATTCGTGATTCCCCACCGGCAGCATGACCTCAGCGCGACCGCCGAATTGCTGGACCTGCTGGAATTTGCGGATGTCGAGGTGCATCAGGTGGAGGAGGAGAGCTTCCATGAGGGTGTCATGCTGGAAGCGGGCGACTACCTGATCCCGACACAACAGCGATTCGGCTCCTTCGCTCAAACGATGCTCGAAAAGCAGAGCTACCCGGACATTCGGCAGTTCCCCGGAGGTCCGCCCCAAAAGCCATACGACGCAACGGCCCATAGCTTGCCTCTCTCGATGGGCGTGACATGCCATGAACTCAAGACTCCGGCTGAATTGAGTACCACTCGCGCGGCTGGTTCCTGGCAGCTTGGGAATTACAGCAGGCGGGCAGCGGAATCGGACGCCCGCGCTTTTGCCATAGGGCCTGAATCCAACGGCGCCTATAAGCTGGTGAACAGGCTCCTGTTCGACGGTCATCCGGTTTTTCGGATTGGGCCCGCTTCTCCCGTGGGGAACGATGGTTTGAGCCAGGGGACATGGGTGATACCCGCGTCCGAATCCGCGCGGGAGGCGCTTTCCTCCGAAGACGCGATTGCGAGAATTCGACCGATCCATTCCAGGCCGGACGAGGGATTGAAGTTGGCGCGCCCGCCAAGGGTCGGAGTTTACGCCAGCTATGTTCCGTGCATCGAAGAAGGCTGGACTAGGTTTATGTTTGACAGCTACGGCTTCAAGTACACTTCGCTTGTTGACAGCGACATCAAAGAGCCGGGCCTGGATAGTCGCTTCGACTGCATAATCGTCCCGCACCAGAGGGTGCGCCAACTCCGGCGGGGATTCAGCAGCGCTCATTATGCCCCGCGCTTCTCCGGCGGCCTGGGGGATCGTGGCATCGCCGGATTGCGGCGGTTCGCGGAGCGCGGCGGAACCGTCATCGCGTGGGACGATGCCAGTCGGCTGCTCGTTCACCACCTGAAACTCCCAGTGAGCAACCCTCTCGCCAGGATGTCAACCTCCGACTTCTTCGCTCCCGGCAGCCTGCTGAAGATCAACGTCAACAACAGTCATCCCATAGGATTCGGTATGCCCGACAGCGCGGCGGCTCTCTACATGAACGGCCCTGCCTACCGGGTTGAGAAGGGCAACACGATTGCGAACTTCTCCGAAGATGAAACATTGCTTAGCGGGCTGCTCATCGGCCAGGAGCATATCGCGGGCCTGTCGGCGCTGGTTTCCGTTCCGGTCGGCCTCGGCAAGATAATCCTCTTCGGATTCAGGCCGCACTTCAGGGCGCAGGCGAGAGGCACTTACAAGCTGCTGTTCAACTCTGTGTACTATTCCACGAGGTAGATTATGACGACCACGATTGTCAGGGGCAGGCAGGTAGTATGCAGAATCACCGGTCGAGATTCGGCTGAAGTGATTGATGGCGGAGCCGTATTGGTCCAGGACGGCGTGATAGCCGAAGTGGGCAGGTTCGACGAGTTGATTGAACGCTATCAGCCCGATGAGGTTATCGGCTCCTCCCGGCACGTCGTCATACCCGGACTGATCAACGCCCATCACCACGTGGGGTTAACGCCGTTCCAACTGGGATCTTTGGATATGCCACTGGAGACGTGGATCATCGCTCGCTGGGCGCTGAGAGAGGTTGATCCCCATCTGGATACGCTGTGGTGCGCGATCCAGATGCTTGAGTCGGGGATAACGACAGTCCAGCACAATCACATGGCTTCGAGGCTGCCGCAGAACCTGGGCCTGTTCGAAGCGTCGTCCCAGGTTCTTGACGCCTACGACGACAGCGGAATGAGGGTGGCATTCTCGATATTCACACGCGACCAGAATAATCTGGTCTATGAAAACGACGAGCGATTCCTGTCAACGCTGCCATCTGAGCTTGCGGACCGAACTCGTGAACGCCTCAGCACCAGGCCCGTGCCCCTGGAAGAGTATCTGTCTTCCACTACCGAGTTGCACGCCCAGCGAAGCGGTCCACGGACAAATATATTCGTAAGTCCTCACAACGTGCATTGGTGCTCGGACGAGATGCTGGTCGCCATGAGCGACCTGGCGCGACGCCTGAGCACCGGGTTGCACATACACTTGCAGGAGACCATCTATCAGCGTATGTACGGAACTCGCCACTGGAACAAGACGCCCCTCGCCCATCTGGCCGAGCTCGGGACACTGGGGCCGGAGGTGTCCTGCGCGCATGGCGTGTGGCTGTCCGAACCCGACCTGGAGATACTGTCTGAGACCGGAACCGCCATCTGCACCAACCCAAGTTCCAATCTGAGGCTCAAGAGCGGGGTCGCGCCTGTCAACAGACTGCTGGAGCGTGGCGTCAACGTGGCAATCGGCATAGATGAAGCGGGCATAAACGACGATAACGACATTCTTCAAGAGATGCGCATGGCGCAGAAGTTACACCGCGAGCCGGGTGTCTCCTCTTCCCATCCCACCTCTCACGACGTTTTCCGGCTCGCCACGGAAAACGCGGCCAGAGTTACGTTCTTCGACGACGTGGGAACCATAGAGCGAGGCAAGCGCGCCGATCTGGTCCTGATAGACATGACGCGGATCGAGGAGCCGTATCTCAACCCGGGCACCGATATCGTTGACGCGCTCATCTACCGTGGCAAGGGGCTGGATGTGGATACCGTATTAGTAGATGGAGAGGTTCTTCTCAGGGATAAGAAGTTCTTAAAGGCGGACAAATCCGAAGTGGCTGCTATGCTAAGAGAGTCGCTGTCGCGCGAACTTACCGACAGGGAGGCCAGGGGAGCGCGTCTATCTGAAGAGATTATGCCGTACATAAACCGCTGGTTCTCGGAGTGGGAACTGGAGTCCGGCGTGGGCCACTATTCCTACAACTTGCGCTGAGACAGGCGCCAGACGTCGGCGGTAAGGCGCAAATGTAACTAACCCTGCCCCTCTTCGGGAGCTTTGACGGATCTGAACATGGCGTACAAGGCGCCATTGTAAACCAGCTTTATCAGGCTGCCCACGATGATGGGAATGCCCAGCGCGGTGGACTGGGCCACCACACCGGCGAGGGCCGGACTGATGGCCTGCGCCAAGGTCCTGCCCAGATTGGTGACGCTCGCGGTTGCTGTCCGGGCTTCGGATGGAACTATCGCCATGGAGTAGGATTGCCGTGTAGGAATGTCCATGTCGTTGATGAGTTCCCTCACCAGGAAGAACACGACGGCCAGCAGCCAGTTCCCTGTCAGCGCCATGAGGATCATCACGGAATTAGCGAGCCCCTGTGAGGCGGCCATCGTCGTGATTAGTCCTACGCGCCGCGCTATGGGAACGGCCAGCATTATCGAAACTGCGTTTAGAATCTGGCCAGCGAAGAATATCGCGGCTATCGTCTCAAGGGACATATCGAAGCGGTTGGCAAAGAAGAACGACATGAAGCTCTGGATCATGAACCCACCCCCGAGCGAGTCCAGACTGAACAGCACGGCAAGCTGGATCATTATGGTGCGCGCGCTTCTGGGCATTTGCGGCGGCGGTTCGGACTCTGTGGACTCGACCCGCAACGACTCTGCGCCAGGCGTCAATTTCCAGTAAATCGCAACCCCGGCGAATGCGATGAGTGAATATGCAACGAACATCACCTTATACGAGGCTACTTCGTCCATTCCGGCCCAAGCCTGAAGCAGGGAGGGAACGGCGATCATCAGCGAGCCGAGGGCCTTGGTAAGCCTGCCCAGAAGATTGTACCAACTGAACAGCATCGTTCTTTGTCCGGCGGCGCCTGACTGGGCCAGAATAGCCATGTCCAGAGAGAGAAAAGCGGTCCTGTCGCCGCCGGTGGAGGTGGTCATCGCCATCAGGGAGATGGCTACGAGAAGGGCTGTCTGTTCGGTAAGGGGGAACAGAACGCCGCCAAGTCCCATGAGCAACGCCATTGCGACCAACATTCGACGGCGACCGATTGTATCGCCTCTCCAGCTTGCCACGATGTTCGACAGCGTGCCTCCGGCCATGACGGCGCTGAGCACGATTCCGAGTTGAAGCGGCGAAAAGTCAAGCAGGTCGAGATACACACCGAGGAAAACGCTGATGAAGCCGTAATCGAGCGACCGAATTGCGGAGGCTATGACCACCACCTGGCCATTGCGGTCCACTGTTGGGATGATCGAATTGCGAATAGATTGCAGCGAGTTAAGAATCTTGGAATAGTCCCTGTTATGAGTGCGGAGCGCCGTACAGGTGCGCTCCGCTTAGTGGGTCAGCAGGATTGAATCGGGCTGCGTGGAGACCTGCGCCTTAACCGGCGAGCCGGTCCAGGATGTCGGTCAGGCGAGATATGCGCTCCTGTGCCCCGGCGAGCCGGTCTCGCTCACGGTCAACTACCTCTTCCGGCGCCCGATTCACGAAATTCTCGTTGGCGAGATTACGGGTGATGCGCTGCTCATACTTCGTCAATTCGCCCAGTTCGGACCTTATCCGACTGGTCTCTTCTCGGAGGTCAACGAGACCACCGAGCGATACGGCAAGTGTTCCAGATGAGAGAGCTTGAACGGCCCTGTCGGACGACGCGACGGACTCGTTGGTCGCGTCCATAATGTCCAAGTCAATCATGGCCTGGGACGCGATGAAGTCAAGAGCGTCCTCGAACACGTCAGAGTGGGAATCGCCAACCGAGATCTGAGCGTCGAGGCGTTCGTTGTTCTGGATCCTGAACTCGGCGCGCAGGTTTCGCGCCGCGCGGACGAGTTCGATGATTGACTCGACCTCGGCTTCCGCTTCGGGGTCGTAGCGCCGCGCATCGTTCGCGGGATAGGGAGCGACTATCAGCGCCTCGGCTTTGTCGGGAGCGTCCGGGAGAGTGTCAGTAAGCCGAGTCCATATCTCTTCGGTAACGAACGGCATGAAAGGATGGAGCATCCTGAGCATCCTCTCAAGGACATGCGCCAGGGTCGGCAAGGGTGACAGCGCTTCGCCAGACCTTAGCCGTACCTTCGACATCTCGATGTACCAGTCGCAGTACTCGTTCCAAAGGAAGTCGTGTATGACCCGCTGCGCTTCGCCGAACTGGTAGTCGCGCATGTTGGAGTCGACCTGATCGGCGACGCGGTTCAGGCGGCTGACTATCCACCTGTCTTCGCGGTGGTCCAATCCGGGCAACTCGTGCCAGTCTTTCAGGTCCGAGGCGTTTTCCAAATTGCCGATTACGAATCGGGCGGCGTTCCAGAGCTTGTTGGCGAAGTTGCGACTTGCTTCCAGTTTCTGCTCGTTCATCCTCATGTCGTTTCCGGCGGAGGTGCCAGTCGTGAGCGCGAACCGCACTGCGTCCGCGCCGTACTGACGAACGAGCTCGAGCGGGTCAACCACGTTGCCCTTCGTCTTGCTCATCTTCACGCCCTCTGGGTCGCGCACCAGGCCGTGCAGATATACCGTGTGGAACGGAATGTCACCCATGTTCTCGATGCCGAAGAAGATCATCCTGGCAACCCAGAAGAACAGTATGTCGTGCCCTGTCTCCATGACAGACGTAGGATAGAAGTAGTCCAGGTCGTCGGTATCGCCGGGCCAACCGAGAGTGGAATGTGTCCAGAGGCCGGAACTGAACCATGTGTCCAGGACATCTGGGTCGCGCTCCAGATCGCTGCTGCCGCACTTCGGGCAGTTCGCCGGGTCTTCGAGTTCAACGATTTGCTCGCCGCACTCGCAGTACCAGACCGGGATACGGTGTCCCCACCATAGCTGGCGACTGATGGGCCAGTCGCGGATGTTGTCCATCCAGTTGAAATAGACCCTTGTGAAGCGCTCCGGGACCATCTTGATGCGACCGTCGGCGACGGCATCTCGGGCAGGTTTTGCGAGCGGAGCCATCTTCACGTACCACTGGTCGCTGAGAATCGGCTCTACGACCTCATCGCAGCGGTCGCAGTGCCCGACGGCGTGATGGAAGTCCTCCACTTTCTCGAGAACCCCGTCCTCTTCAAGCCGGGCAACTACGTTTCGCCTGGCGTCGGAGACCGTCTGGCCCTGATAGACGCCCGCATTCTCGTTGAGGGAACCATCCAGATTCAGGATGCTGACAGAGTCGAGTGAGTGCCGCTGGCCGATCTCAAAGTCAACCGGGTCGTGCCCGGGAGTCACCTTGAGCGCTCCGGTTCCGAACCCGATTTCCACAGAGTCGTCTCCGATTATCGGCAGTCGGCAATTGACTATTGGAAGGACCGCGTTCTTGCCGATGAGGTCTGAGTAGCGGTCGTCTTCAGGGTTTACCGCGACTGCGGTGTCTCCGAGCATTGTCTCGGGGCGGGTCGTGGCTATGACGACGTGTGCGGGGTTATCCTCCAGGTCGTACCTGATGTGGTAGAGGTGGGCGCTCTCATCCTGGTACTTGACTTCCAGGTCCGAGAGGGCCGTGCGACATCGAGGGCACCAGTTGGTAATGCGGTTGCCCTTGTAGATCAGCCCCTTCTTGTACAGGTTGACGAAAGTGGTTCGGACAGCCCTGGCCGGGCCCTCGTCGAGTGTGAACGCGCGGCGTGTCCAGTCGCAGGAAGCGCCGAGGCGCTCGGTCTGGCGGTAGATGCGGTCGCCGTAGTCGTCCACCCATGACCACACCCGCTCTATGAACTTGTCGCGACCCAGATCGTGCCTGCTCAGGCCGTCGGACGCAATCTGGCGCTCCACAACAACCTGGGTGGCGATGCCCGCGTGGTCGGTGCCGGGGAGATAGAGTGAGGGATCCCCCAACATGCGGTGCCACCTGATCATCAGGTCTTCCAGCGCGATTGTGAGCGCGTGTCCCATGTGGAGTTCGCCGGTCACGTTGGGAGGAGGCATGATGATAGTGAACGGCTCTTTAGAACGATCTACCTCAGGCGTGAAGTAGCCGTTGTCGTTCCAGAACTCGTAGATACGCTCTTCGACCGCGCTAGGTTCATAGGCGCGGGGCATATCTCCCAGTGGGATCAGTTTTTTGGTCATACCGCTCTCCCCTACACTGAATTGGGGTCAATTCTAGTTGGGGTGAAAAGCGAGCGTCAAATCGGGCGGGAGACGAGTCGGAGGATAGAGTAGCCGGCGAGGCCCGCCAGAACCGAGGCACACATGATCCCGAACTGCGCGTTCAGAATGAGGGCGGGATCTGTGAAGGCCAGGTTGGATATGAATATGGCGACGGTGAATCCGATGCCCGCTAGGAGTCCAACGCCGATAACGCTGGGCCAGGATACATAGAGGGGAAGTTCGACGAATCCGAATCTGGATGCCAGCCATGGGAAGAGGGTTATGCCGATGACCTTGCCGAAGAGCAGGCCGGCGATGACGCCGAGGGTGACGTCGCCGGTTATTACGCTGCCCAGTTCGACGTCGGAGAAGTCGAGGCCGGCGTTGGCGAGCGCGAATACGGGCAGGATGACGTAGCTCGTCCAAGGATGGACAAGGCGTTCCAGCCGCTCCATGGGAGACTCGGTGCCCTGGGAGAGTTCTTCGAGCTGGCCCAGAATCACTTCAGAACGCTCCGTGTCGCCGTTGTCCAGGGCCTCGCGATAGTCGTCTATGAGGGACTCGGATTCTGCGGCGAACTGTTCTTTGCTGTATTGGGGTCGAGCGGGAGTCAGGAGGGCGAATAGCACCCCGGCGATGGTGGCGTGTACGCCGGATTTGAGCATCGCTACCCATATCAGGAAGCCCAGCATGGAAGTTACGGCGGCGTGGGAGAAACCTACCCGGTTTGCAATGAGCACTATGGTCACCAGCGCCGCGACTATGCCGAGATAGCCGAATGATATGGACTCGGTGTAGGCGACGGCTATGACGACTATGGCGCCGAGGTCATCCACTACGGCGACTCCGAGCAGGAATACTCTGAGCTGCATAGGCACGCGGTTTCCGAGAAGCGCCAGCACGCCTATGGCGAAGGCTATGTCTGTGGCCATGGGCACTCCCCAGCCGCGCTCGCCCTCTCCACCAAAGTTGAATGCCAAGTAGATGGCGGCGGGAACGATCATGCCGCCCAGCGCCGCTATGACAGGAAGCGCGGCGTGGCGCGGCGTTGACAAGTGTCCCAAGAGAGCCTCGCGCTTTATCTCGAGGCCAACCACGAAGAAGAAAAGGGCCATCAGGCCGTCGTTTATCCAATGATGGAGCGACAGGTCAACTTCCAGAAGGGCGAGGTCAATAGCCAGATGCGTCTCGAGAATGTCGTGGTAGAGGTCGTACCAGGGCGAGTTGGCCCAGAGCAGAGCCACAATGGTTGCCGCCAGCAGAACCAGTCCGCCGAGCGACTCGGTGTGAAGATACCGCTGTACGGGTAGCCGGAACCGGCGGGCGAGATAGGAGGTCTCGGCCTGCGCTTCCAGAACGCCCCTGCTGCGTGGAGGTATGTGAGCCATATTATCTGTGTTCAGGCGCTGATGGCGGCCGGCGGGAGAGAACTTCCGACACGCCGATCATGCTGTCCCGCGTTACCAGCGCGCCCAGTTCTTCTTCAGACATCCCGTCAGTTCCCGACGGGCGGCGCGGCAGGACGAGGTAACGCAGGTCCGCGGTGCTGTCCACCACCCTCACCTGCATATCCTCATCGAGTTCCAGGCCAAACTCTCGCATGACCGAGCGAGGCCCAACGACCGCTCTTTGGCGGTATGCGAAACTCTTATACCAATCGGGAGGCGGGCCAAGCAGCGACGTGGGATAGCACGAGCAAAGTGTGCAGACGACCAGGTGGTGGACTTCAGGCGTGTTCTCCACGACCGCGAGTTCGGCGTCGTGAGTAAGAGTGTAGCCAAGTTCGTACACCGCGGCGCGGGCGTCTTCGAGCAGGCGCTTTCTGAATTCCGGGTCCGTCCATGCCTTTGCGACGACTTTAGAGCCGTCGGAAGGGCTGCGAGAACGGTAAGCCTCCGCGCGTTCGCGAACCTCGGCGGCCCCTATTACGCCCTTTTCTACCAGCAATTCGTGAATTGCGAGCGCGCGTCTGGCTTGCAGACTCAACTCGGAATCCGGCTGGATTCCCTCGTGTTCGGATTCGTCGTGGTGGTATTCGCTCATTTTTCGTTCTCAGTTCTCAGTGATTAGTTTTCAATTTTAGTTGGCAGGCCGGAGCCACTGTTCGTACACGTCCACGATGAGCAGGTCGTTGTCGTCTTCGGGGTAAGAGCCGCCCCATACGTGAGCCTGCTCGAACTCGACTTGGTACAGGAGACGCTTTGGGATCCCACTGCCGCCGTGCGCGCGGGTTTCGGGATCGAAGAACGGTCCGCTGACGGCGCGTATTCTGCCCCTCTTTCCCTTGATGAACCAAGGGGTGCGGTGGTGGTGGCTGACGATGTCGGACCTGACGACCACATCGTCGCCTGGCGAGAAGTCGCCATGTTGGGCTGAGAATACTAGCCCCATCGTTCATCCAACTCTTTCACCTTGGCGTCAATCTCTTCGGTCGTAAGGATTCCCTTTTCGACGATCAGGGTTTCAAGTGACGCGGACCAGCGCTCATAATAGCTGTACGACTCGTATAGCTCGGGTGGAATAGACTCTATCCCACGCCTGAGTTCGTCAACGCTCATGAGGTCGTGCGTCCTTAGCGCACCGACCAGCGCGTTGGTCGTGTGTTCCCAGTCCGCCCACTCATGCTCAGACCGGTCAATCGGTTCGTCTGTGGGGAGTCCTCCCCTGTCGTGGACTTCGGGCATAACGCTACTCCTGGCCGACCGAACTCAGCGGGTTGACGGTAACGCGGCTCAGGGTTACGTCGCCGGTGTTACGGAACTGGTGCTCCACGTCGGGCGGCACCAGGACGGCGTCTCCGGCCTTTATTGGGTACTCGGTTCCCTCCACCCAGAGGACGCCCTCGCCCTCGACGATGTACGCCTGGTGCTCCCAGGGATGGACGTGCTGGGCGCTCGTTCCTCCTGGAGGATGCTGCACCCAGAGCATTACATAGTTCGGCACTCCATCGTCAGGCCCGAGAACAGGGTTTCCCCTACCCTCTACGTTTTTTATCACAGGTTCCATATTATTCCTCATTTAGTGGATTAAGATTGCTTTGAATCAGTCATAAATCTCGAAAGCCTGGGCGACGGCCATAGGCGGACTGCCGTCCCAGACTCCCTTCAAATTGCGATAAGCGAATTCGGCTCTCCGAAACCAGGTGTTCCAGGTTGTGCCAGCCGAATGCGGAGTGACGACCACGTTGTCCATCGTCAACAGCGGGTTGTCGGAGTTAACGGGCTCAGTCTCGAAGACGTCCAGTCCGGCTCCGGCGATGCGGCCTTCGGACAGAGCCTCGATTAGCGCTTTCTCGTCAACGACGGGCCCCCTGCTCGTGTTTATTAGGACGGCCGTCGGTTTCATCAGAGCGATCAGTTCGCGGCTGACGATGTGGCGCGTGTCCGGGGTGAGAGGCGTATGGCAGGTGATGATATCGGAAGTGGCGAACAGGTCTTCGAGACTAGCGCGCGTCACGTTCAGATCCCGTTCTATGTCGGGAGCAAGTGGGAACAGATCGAAGTATTGCACCTGGGCATCGAATCCCTGCACCCGCTTCGCCACCTGCCTGCCAATGTTTCCGAGTCCGAGTATTCCTACCAACTTGCCTGTCATCTCGAATGTGTTGAATCCGTCTATCGGCTGCGACCAGGTTCCCGCGCGCACCGACTTGTCGGCTGCCAGAAGTTGCTTGTAGAGCGTGAGCATCAGCAGCACGGCATGGTCGGCGACGGCGAGGGAGTTGGCCCCGCCGTTGTTGCAGCAGGCTATCTCAAGATCGCGCATCAGTTTCAGATTCATGCTGTCGTACCCGGCAGCGAGCGTCTGCACGACGCGGACATTTCTGGCGGCGCGTAAAACATCATCGTGGAGATGAGCGCGATAGACTATGATGAAGTCCGCGTCAGCGACTGCGCGCTTCTGCTCATCGAGAGGCGTGTCGCCCCGAACGATCTCGGTCGTCCAGCCGTCGGGGTTGTAGCCGACGACGACTTCCACGATGCGCTCGGGCAACCCGGTGATGAAGACTACTTTGGGATTAGACAAGCCTTATCTCCCCACAGTCGCAGACTGCTACAACAGCCTGTAAGGGACTCTAATCAGGCGCTGACCGACTGGATCAACGCCAAGTCCTAGAATCTCGAGTGTAACCGCTCCCAGTATAGGCTCCATATCTTCATCCCCGAAAACCACGACCGAGTGGACTTCCTCACCTTCCACGCGGAGAATAGTCTCCCCTATCCGGCAGTCACGAAAACTGCCATCCGCAAGTTCGAAAGATCCACTCCTCTGGGCTTTGATCCCGAGCCCGTCCAGGATTGGGGCCGGAACGATTGAGAAAGTCGCGCCCGTGTCCACCAAGGCTTCGACTATCTGGAATCGTTCACCCTGAGGGTCTCCCACTCCAATTGGAACATTGAATAGTCCCATAAAACTATATTTACTCCTTAGTACCTCTGAGCAAGCATCTCCTTGAGACCCTCGACCGTAAATTCGGGTGAATTGGCGTATCCGATCATTTCCTGCTCACCGTCCTCCACCCGCTTGACGGCATCGGGAATGTCGGCGGCGATGTCGCGCGGCACTTTGATGACGCCGTGCTGGTCGCCCTGGATGATGTCTCCGGGATTTACTTCGAGACCGCCGACCTTCACGGGAACTTCTATATCGGTGATGTGGACGTATGCGTGAGAGACCAGAACGCAGGAGGCGAAAGCGAAGAAGCCGACTTCCTGCATCTCGTCGAGGTCGCGGACGCCGCCATTAGTGACAGTGCCGACCGCGCCCAGCGCCCGGTGCAGATTAGCCTGAACTTCCCCCCAGAACGAGCCAATCGGGTTGGGATAGTCTATGTCCTCGAGAACCAGGACGCGCGGAGCGGGGACCTTCATAATCGAATCCACCCACTCGGTCCGGGACACGTTCATGTGGCTGGACGGCGGAGCGTCGGCGGCTATCTTGGCGGTGACCGCGTACCCAATCATGTGGCCCATATTCGGGAATATGCTCTTTACTTCGGGGCCCATGAAACCGACGTTACGGGGCTGCACGGAGAAAGTCTCTATCGCATTGGCGATGGAGCAGGAAGGGATCTTGCGCAGGGTTTCAAGCAGATTGGCGTCTATCGGTTGGATGTCTGACACTTGTTAGTCCTCCTCGGACGGTTGTTTTGGGATTTGCGGCAGGAGGCCGCGTCCTTATTGGGTTTCTACGATGTCGAAGTCGCTGGTGATTCGGGCGCGTCCACTGATGGTAGCGCCAATTGAGCAGTATTTATTCTCCGAAAGATTGATGGCGCGCCTGACGAGACGCTCTTTCAGACCGGAACCGCGAATCGTGTAGTGAATCTCGATGTCCTCCCAGGTCCAGGGCGGTTCGGGATTCTGATGTCCTTTGACGCTGATTTCTATACCCTCGACGTTCTGGCGCATCCTCTGCAAGATGTTCACGACGTCTATCCCGCTGCACCCGGCGAGGGCGGTCAGAAGCATATCGCCGGGCATGAAGCCCTCGAATTTCGCTCCGTCGCTCTGGGGCGCGTCCAGCGTCAGGGAGTGTCCGTGCGAGTCGCGGGAATCAAATCTGAAGCCGCCTTCCCAGTTGAGGCTGACGGTACTGGATGGTCTTTCGGAGTCGGTCAAAGGGTAAACCTCACTCGGGCATTCCGGCGTCAATCCACGCGGATATTTCGTCAATCTCGTCGGGCTTCAGGAATGGGCCGCCCATGGGCATACGCGGTATCGAGCCGAATCCACGCCTCAGTGAGACGATCAGGGCGGTTTCCTCCGCGGGCAATCCCGGTTCGATGAACTTGGAGCCCATTGATTCGTCATTCGCCAGCTCTTCCGGTGTGTCCCACGAGTAGGAGTGGATTCCGGGCAGACCCTTGCGGCCTTCCTTGCGCTCCCATCTTGCCATGATGCCGTCCAGGAGTTCTCGGACTCTCGGCCAAGTCGCGGTTTCTGTACTCATAAGCCGTTCCTGCGTAAAACTACGGAATGTAGAACCAAAGGTATAGGCATATTATCCATACGTGATTGCACAGTCAAATCCTGAGAAGCGGGACCAGGGTCTTTTCAAAGTCAGCGCCAGATGTTGCGCAACTTACATACCGATATGCTAAAATATGCCTGTCACAGAACAAACGTACCTTGAATAATATAATCTGGAGTTTATCAATGACGACAAAAGCGGCCGACGAAATTTCTCCGAGGCTGATTTCATAGCTAAATCCGCCGATTTTCTGGTCACTTCCTAGCTGGAACGGTCACCTGAACTCACCTGAACATGACCAGAACCTCCACCAGGACTAATATAAATCAGGATATATGAGAGCCTGTCTTGTCAGCCGATTCTCCACAGAACTGCCCACTTTACCAAGGCCCTGCTTGAAGGGCTGCGCCACTTGACCGTTTCGCGCTGTCAGATTAACCTTGACGCGAGTTTCGATTGTAAACATTACACCCTCGTCAGGGCGTCTCGCGTCGGGTATTTCCGCGCTCAGAACGCCCATTAGAAAGGAGAATAGAATGCCAAGCGGAGATGTAGGATTTATCGGACTGGGTATCATGGGGCGCCCGATGGCGCGCAACCTGATGAATGCGGGATATTCACTCACCGTCTATGACGTTGTCGGCTCGGCGATGGAAGAGGTGGTAGGCGACGGGGCGAAGCCGGCGTCATCGGCGGCCGAAGTGGCGGCGGCAACGCCAACTGTCATCACGATGGTGCCGGACTCGGCGGACTCCGAAGCCGCGATTCTCGGCGAGAACGGCGTTCTGGAGGGCGCTTCGGCGGGGTCGGTCGTGATTGACATGAGTTCCATAGCTCCGGCGAGTTCTCAGAAGATCGCCGCGGCCTGCGAAGCGCAGGGCGTGGCATTTCTTGACGCTCCGGTCTCAGGGGGCGAGCCGGGCGCCATCTCAGGCACCCTGGCGATAATGGTCGGAGGCAAGAAGGAAGTGTTCGACGCGCACGTCGGCCTGCTGGAGGCAATGGGGTCGAGCATAGTCCTATGTGGCGACTATGGAGCGGGAAACACGACGAAACTGGCGAACCAGATCATCGTCGCGGCGAATATAGAGGCGGTCGGCGAAGCGCTGACTCTCGCCAGGAAGGCCGGACTCGACCCCAATGTAGTATTCGACGCCATCAAGGGTGGGCTTGCGGGCTCAACGGTGTTGAACGCGAAGGCGCCCATGATGATCGAGGGCAACTTCACTCCCGGATTCAGGATCGTCCTTCACCATAAGGATCTGAACAACGCACTGCTGACAGCGAAGGATCTGGGGGTTGGACTGCCCGTGACGTCGCTGGTCCAGCAGATGATCGTCTCGCTGATGAACGAGGGCAAGGGCAACGCGGACCACTCCGCAATCGCTAATTTCATAGAGGATATGGCCGGGGTTACGATAAGCGGAGACTAACCCGACTGCTTCCTTGAAGTGGGGGTGAAAAGGAGCGCAGGCATGAAATACGACTACATTGTCATTGGAGCCGGATCCGCGGGCGCGATTTTGGCAACGCGGCTTACAGAAGACCCGTCCAAGTCCGTCCTGCTGCTGGAGGCGGGGCCGGACTACGCGGAGATGGAGCAGCTTCCCGATGAGGTGCGCTACGGCTATGCGACCGCGACAGACATAATGACGAGCGACCACAACTGGCAGTTCACGGGCCGCGCTACGGATTCCGCAGAGCAGATGCTGGTCCCGCGCGGGAAGGTCACGGGCGGATCCTCCGCCATCAACGGGCAGATATTCCTGCGCGGCGTTCCGGAGGACTACGATAACTGGGCGTCCTGGGGCAACGAGGAGTGGGGATTCCAGGAATGCCTGCCCTACTTCCGCAAGCTGGAGACCGACACGACCTATTCGGACGACTTCCATGGCACAGACGGGCCGATCATCTGTCACAGGTTCCAGCCTGAGACATGGCAGGACGTCTCCAAGGCGTTCTACCAGTCCTGCCTGGATTACGACGGGTTCGAGGACTGTCCAGATCATAACGACCCAGACTCGACGGGCGTTGGCCCTCTTCCGCTGAATAACCCCAACGGAATCAGGTGGAGCACGAATCTGGGCTACCTGAGCCTTTCGCGCCACCGTCTCAATCTGACCATCCGCGCCAACTGCACGGTTCACAGAATCGAGTTCGAGGGCGACCGGGCGACGGGAGTGGTAGTAGAGAGCGGCGGCGATGTCTTCACGGTACGGGGCGAGGAGATCATACTGAGCGCGGGAGCCGTCGGCTCGCCGCAGATCCTGATGCTGTCGGGTGTCGGACCGGCGGATCACCTGAATGAGGTCGGCATACCCATAGTGAAGGATGTTCCCGGTGTCGGACAGAATCTGCGCGACCACCCGCTGGTCTATGTGACATGGAAGGCCAAGCCGGAGCATGAATTCGACTTGTATGGTCCTCGGATGCAATTCGGACTGCGGTACACCGCGACGGGATCCGACCTGCGCAACGACATGATTGTCTATATGAACTCATTCGCGACCGAGCGTGTCAACCGCGGTGGCGACAGGATGAATCCCGTCGGCATCCGAATGATTGTCGCCCTCGACCTGGCGACGGGTTCGGGAGAGCTGAAATTGAACTCAGCGGATCCTTCAGACCAGCCGATTCTCGACTACAACTACTTCACCGAAGAGTTCGACAGGGAACGGATGCGGGAGGCGGTGAGAATCTGCTCCAAGCTGGGCGAACACGAGGCGTGGAGCGAAATCCTGGATGAGCGCATAGAACCGCCCGAAGAGGTGATGGACTCGGACGACGACCTGGATGAGTGGATGGCGCGAGAGGTGACGACCGGGCATCATATCTCATGTACCAACAAGATGGGACCGACGAGCGACCCGATGGCGGTCGTTGACCAGTACGGCCGTGTGCATGGACTTGAAGGGATACGCGTTATTGACGCCTCGGTAATGCCAGACTGCGTAAGGGCGAATATAAACGTCACAACCATGATGATCGGGGAGAAGATGGCGGACTTCATCAAGGAAGGACGCTAGACAGCGGCTGGCGCATGATGAGTCACGACTGTACCAGACAAAGGGAGCGTGAAGCTTGAAGTATGACTATATCGTCGTCGGTGCGGGGTCGGCCGGGGCGACGCTGGCAACCCGGCTGTCCGAGGACCCAAGCCTCTCGGTGCTTCTGATCGAGGCGGGGCCTGACTATCCCGACTTCGACTCTATTCCGGAAGATCTGAAGTACGGCTGGGGAACAGGGGCGGACTTTGTCGTTGAGGACGAGCACAACTGGGCATTTACAGGACAGGCAACTCCGTACAGGATGGACATGGAGGTGCCGCGTGGCAAGGTCACGGGCGGGACAAGCGCTATCAACGGTCAGGTCTTTCTGAGGCCGCTGATCCACGATTTCGACTACTGGACCTCCCTTGGCAACGACGAATGGACATACGAAAGTACGCTTCCCTACCTTCGCAAGATGGAGACCGATACGGACTTTTCGGATGACTACCACGGAACGGACGGGCCGATAATCGTTCGCAGACATCCACTCGACACTCTTCAGCCGGAACAGGGCGCATTCTACGAAGCGTGCCTCGACCTGGGATTCCCGGCTATACGGGACCACAACCATCCCGGCGCAACTGGAGTCGGGCCGTACCCGCTCAACAACCCGGGTGGAGTGCGCTGGAGCGCTGCCATAGGCTACCTGGGCGAATCGCGACACAGGCTGAACCTGACTATCCGCCCGAATTGCTTCACGCGCCGAGTCCTGTTCGAGGGGAAAACCGCGGTTGGAGTGGAAGTGGAAAGCGGTGGTGAAGTCTTCGAGGTGTATGGCGACCAAGTCGTGCTGAGCGCAGGGCCGATTGCTTCTCCGCAACTGCTGATGCTGTCAGGCATCGGGCCCTCCGAACACCTCGCCGAGTATGGCATTGCGATGATACACGATTCACCCGGCGTCGGACAGGGACTGAGAGACCACCCGTGCGTGACAATGCTGTGGAAGGCGCAGGAGCACGTTCCCGCGCCTCCGCACGAGGTCGGGCCGCAGAAGGTCGCTCTCCGCTACACGGCGCCGGGTTCGCATCTGCCCGACGACATGATCACGGTGATGCGCTTCGGAAGGTGGGACCACGTACTCGTGATGAGCGTCGGTCTATATCTGGCGGTCGGCAGGGGCAGCCTGACACTTCAGTCTGCGGACCCGCATGTCCAGCCACTGCTCGACTACAACTACCTTACCAAGGCGTTCGACAGGCAGCGTCTGAGGGACGGTGTGAGACTGTCGCTGGACATCATCGAAAACAAAGCGTTCGCAGATATTGCCGGGGAACTCATCGCGCCGGATCCCGATGCGCTGGAGTCGGAGGAAGCGCTGGACGAGTGGATGCTCGGCAACGTAAGTACCATGCACCACATATCCTGTACTGCCAAGATGGGGCCGGACGAAGACCCCATGGCGGTAGTTGATCAGCGCGGGCGTGTGAAGGGTGTGCGGAATCTGAGGGTAGTTGACGGATCCATATTGCCGGACTGTCCCCGATCCAATACGAACGTACCCATTATGATGCTCGCAGAACGCATAGCGGGTTGGATTTCCGGTGAAGAGTAGCTACGGTTTGGGAACTATTCACATTCCCTACGGGCGACGCTCCCCGCCAATCCACAGTCTCGCCTCGTCACGTAATGTATAGCGTGAGAGAAAGGCGATAGACTGATGTCAAGTAACCTGACGAAAATCCCCCTTACTGCCTTGGTTGTGGGAGCTATGATCGCGACTCTTGCTTGCATAGGTGGGGCGTCAGCGCCACCCACGCCCGAGCCGACCCCGGTGGAGGTTACCGCAAAGGCGGATATGAACGCGCAGGAATCCACGCCCGTTCCGGCTGCGACGTCGCGTCCTACTTCGACGCCAGCGCCAACTCCAGCGCCCGCAGATACTCCGGCGCCAGAGCCGACACCTTCCCCAACAGCTCTGCCCCTTGAATATGATTCAGACTTGGCGATGTACGATATATTCCCAGGCTTTACTGTCTCTATGGCAAAGACGAACGAGACTCTGGAACAAATCAGCGCGAACAAAGACGCCTCCATGATTCCGGTTCTGGTCGAAATACTTCGATTCATGCCGTCTCAATCCTCTCGCGACAGGGTTGCCAATACGCTCGAGTCGCTTACCGGGCAGCAGTACGCGGGGAACGATTGGGACAAGTGGATGGACTGGATGGGGGAGAATCTCGACGAGATCGAGCCTCCCCCTGGGTATCCGGACTGGAAGGCGAGTCTCTACTCCGTGATTGACGAACGCTTTGCCTACTTCCTGAGACCGGCGCGCGACTTCTCTCGAATCAACCTGGAGGAGGTTGTCTGGGGCGGGGTGAGACCCGACGGGATACCGGACCTGCGGAGGCCAACATTCCTCGAGGCTGACGAGGCCACTTACATGAACGACGACGACAGAGTGTTCGGGCTCGAGATAAACGGTGACGTGAGGGCGTATCCGCTGAGAGTAGTGAACGCACACGAGATGGTGAACGATTCGGTCGGGGGCGAGCCTATCTCGCTGATGTGGTGAACGCTCTGTGGAGCCGGAATCGTGTATTCCGCGAAGATAGACGGACAGCCCACTTCATTCGGAACCTCCGGCTTTCTCTATCGCTCGAACAAACTGATGTACGACCGCAAGACGAATTCGCTCTGGAGTTCGCTGGTCGGAGAGCCGGTAATCGGCGAGTTGGCCGAGCGGGACGAAATCATTAGACTCGACTTCTTCCCCGTCGCACTCACGACCTGGGGTGAATGGGTCGCTGAGAACCCGGATACCAAAGTATTGTCGCTGGACACCGACTACTACTCTCCCCGCTTCTACGAGCCGGAAAAGGACGCCAGGTCCATCGACTACGACTACCGGGTGAGCGCGGAGACTATGTTCCCGGTTTGGAACAGGGACACCGTACTGGAGGCGAAGGACGAGGTGCTTGGACTTTCGGTGGGGGATGTTTACAGGGCCTACCCGATCATGAAACTGCGCGAACTCAGAGTTGTCAACGACTCCATAGGCGACAAGAACGTGGTGATAGTGTCTTCGGGAATGTCGTCGGATGCCAGAGTGTTCGAGAGCGGAGATGAGACGTTCAGGCTCGAGGACGGGGCAGACGTCGAGAGCGTGCCAGCCTCGCTGGTTGACTCCGACGGGGATACCTGGATTGTCAGTGAGACGGGTTTGAGAAGATCGGGCGAAGAGACTGAGTCGCTTACGAGGCTGCCGTCTTTCGTCGTGTTCTGGTTCGGCTGGTATGCTTTCCACCCTGACACGTCCCTATACGAAATAGAGTGAACGCCCCGGCGAAGTGAACAAATAAGGTCCTATGGTTCGCGGAGTTCGAGCACTCCCGCCGAGCCGAGGGCATCAGGATCATCGTCATCCGGCCCGGTTGGCCTTCCGCGTCTGGCTTTGGCATTCCATTCTTCGACACTAACCCGAACCAGAGCGGTTACGCCGAGATCGGGAGAGGGCGGAGCGTTGTAGTCATGTCCTACCATGCGGCCTGGGAAGTATCTCTGCACCATCTTGTCGAATAGTTCGAACTTTTCATCTTCATCTGTCACCTCCGTCGCGCTGCCAAAAAGGGTTACGCTGCGGTAGTTGACAGAGTGATTCATAGCCTTGCGGGAATAGACCAGTCCGTCCGTCAAGGTGACTGTGATGCAGACGGGCGCTCCCGTGGAAAGATGTTTGAGGGCGCGACTGCGTATGGAGCCGTGAAGATAGATGAACTCAGGTGTCGAAGATTCGTAATGGTACGTGAAAGGAATCACATAGGGCACATCGTCCTGTACGAATCCCAAGTGAGCGACTAGGCCCTGAGAGAGTATGTCTGAGGCTTCTTCGGGCACTGCCCTTTCGGGATGGTTTCTTATCCTCGTCCTTTCGGTGAGCTTCATCTATGGCTCCTTAAGGGAATATTGAGGGATGGGGAGCGGTTCCCCACCCCTACCCGGGGTTTAGTCAGCGGTTACAGGCATCCGGCCCTTTACCTGGTTCCCTGCCCACTTGAGAAGGTCTGCCGTCTGTTCCCAACCGAGGCAGGCATCGGTAACCGACACGCCGTACTGGAGCGAATCGGGATCGCCGTTGAGCTTCTGCGCGCCCGGGTTGATGTTCGATTCGAGCATACAGCCGATTATGTGGTCATTGCCGTCGGCGCGCTGAGAGACAACATCCCTGAATGCGACAGGCTGCAGTTCATGGTCCTTGTTGGAATTGCCGTGTGAGCAGTCCACGAGCAGGTCTGTCCGAATGCCCGCGTTCTGCAGAAGATCCTGCGCCTCGGAAACAAATCGCTCAGCGTAATTAGGCCCTGATCGTCCACCCCGCAGCACGACATGGCCATCCGGATTTCCGCTGGTGTGGATCACTGAGGTCTGGCCGAAGTGGTCTATACCGAGAAATGCGTGAGGCGACTCGGCAGCGACCATGGCGTCAACCGCCGTCTGCGGATTGCCGTCAGTGCCGTTCTTGAAGCCGACAGGCATTGAAAGGCCGCTGGCCATCTGGCGGTGAGTCTGGCTCTCAGTCGTCCTCGCGCCTATTGTCGCCCAGCAGACGAGATCGGCGAGATACTGTGGCACGATTGGGTCGAGGAACTCGGTGCCAGTGTAAACGCCCATGTCGGTAATGGAGTGCATCAGGCGACGCGCCACCCGAAGGCCCTCGTCAATATCGAATGTGTCGTCGAGATGGGGGTCGTAAATCAGCCCCTTCCATCCGACGGTCGTGCGAGGTTTTTCGAAATATACACGCATGACTATCAGAAGTCGGTCCTCGAGCTCCTTTCGGAGTTCGAGGATGCGGGCGGCGTAGTCCACCGCGGCCTTTTCGTCGTGGATCGAACATGGTCCAACGACCATCATCATCCGGTCGTCTTCGCCGTTCAGGATTCGCCGAATCTGCTCCCGCCCTTCCAGCACAGTCTTTTCGGCCGCAGGACTAACGGGTATTTGCCTAACCAATTCTACCGGGCTGATGAGTTGCTCTGTGCTCACGACATTCACGTCCCTGGTTGGTGATTCTTGCATCTGATCTTCTCTCCTACGGGATTCTATCGTCCTCGTCCGACAATCAAAAACCCCAGTCTGTGCCGACTGGGGTCCGGTTTTTGGTGTCTCGCCTATTCAGGACTTTGGACAAAACCTCTCAGCCGACAGCTTTGCAGCCGATGCGGTAAAAGTAATATCCAAAATATATGTTGGCGGGCAGTTCGTTCATTTGAAGGCTAAGATAGCAACATCTTGTGATCCGTGTCAATGGCATTGCTTTAAGAGGGTGTCTGAGAAGTCATTTTAGGTAGGATGCGCCAGTCTGCGAAGCATCAGTCTGACCATGGCGGCGTACACGAACGACTCTTCAGTCTCAGGCAAGAATTCATAGTCCTTGGACAGCCTGCGGTTACGAACCAGCCAGGCGAACGTGCGCTCGACAACCCATCGCCGCGGCAATACCACAAATCCCTTCGGACGACTCGGAGGCTCCTGGTCTCCCACCACCCACACCCTGCCGGACCAATTGTGTCTCACCACTTCCAACTCCCAGCCCAACGTAGTCCTCGTCCACTCTTTCAGTCCACGATACGCGTAGTCCGCCCACACCTTACGCATCCTCGGAAACCGATCGCTCAGACCCTCCAGAACCATCTTGGCGCCCGCCTTGTCTGACAATCCGGCCTCATGCACCTTCACCTTCAGCAATAACCCTTGTGTGTCCACCAGTATGTGACGCTTCCTGCCGTTCACCTTCTTGCCGCCGTCGTAGCTGCGTATGCCCCCCTTTCACTCGTCTTGGCAGACTGCGAGTCTATCGCGCCCGCGCTCGGTGTGGAACAACGTCCATGCGTTACCCTGACCCGCTCGCGCAACGCTTCGTTCATATCCTCCCAAACACCTTCCATTCGCCATGCTCTGAAATAGTGATAGACTGTCTTCCATGGCGGAAGGTCATGTGGAAGCATCCGCCACGGCACCCCGCCTCTGAGAACATAGAAGATGGCGTTGACGATCTCCCGCATATCCACTGAGCGCGGTCGTCCGCCCGCTCCGGCTTTCGGAATCAGTGGCTTGAGGATGGCCCATTCGGTGTCTGTCAGGTCTGTGGGATACGGTTTGCGCTTCATAATGAGACGATCTTAACACTTCTCAGACACCCTCTAATACCATTTCATTTTGATGAAGCCGCATAGTCTTCAGATAGTTCCTGAACGTTTCGTCTGATCCACTTCCAACTCACCAGTGACTTCACACGCTCAGGGTCCGACTCCAGTCTGCCCAAACACTTGTCCACAGCAGCCACCTTCTCCTCAAGACTCCCATACACCGTGCCTTCCACCCACCTGCGTACCTCCTCGAATACCCGCTCAGCGGGATTCAGTTCAGGACTGTACGCTGGCTGAAGTATCGTCCTCACTCCCTCTACGCTTCTGACCAACTCGCTTCTATGGCTTCCCGCTCCGTCCCACACCAACGCTCTCACATCGGTATGTCGCTTCACTGACAACACCGCGCGAAACACCATCGCCGAACTCATAGAGTCCATCCACGTCCACTCCAACTTCCCGCGAGCATAGTCCACCACCAGGAACAGATACTTGTACTCGTACACCAACTGAAGTCTCTGAACCACCTTCAGCCCGCGCACTCCCCACACCCTGCGAACCATACCCCGGAGGCCCACTCGCATCTCGTCGGCGAACCCAATCAGAGTCTTGGGCTTTACCCCCGCCTTCCTCAGCGAACGACCAAGTCCCCCTTTTTCCATGACCGCTGCGCTTCTATGTCAACCTTCTCATGCCGACTCCTCGGAACCTTCGGTGAACACCCCAGACGTTCAAGTACGCTGTATATGCTGTTCCCTCTGAACCTGACTCCGTACTCAGACTCCACCCAGACAGCTATCTCTCCGGCAGTCCTGAACCGTCCGCTTCCAACCTCCTCGACCAGCCTGTTCTCCTGATCATCGCTCAGAAACCTGGGCTGACCCACTCCTCCCATCTTCCTGGACACAACCTCATCAAGACCTCCGTCCCTGTACCACTCAATCCATCTCTGGGCGCTGCGGTAATGAGCGCCAACGGCTTCTGACGCCGCTTTGATCTGCCAGCCGCTGCGTACCAGCCACAGCAGGTGTACCCGTGTACGAATGTTGATGTCTGACTGAGACTGGTAGGCTTCTTTCAGTCTCTCTGGGGTGTCGCTCTCATGCCAGTCTATCCTGAGCGGTCGTCCGATCATCCTTCTGCCCTCCAACACCGTGTTGGACTCAGCATAGACCAAGTATCAGACTTCCACTAGTCCCTTCATGCTGACTTCAGACTGAAACGGTATAAGGTTGTGTTAAGGATTCCTATGTGAGTCAGTGGCTCGATATGATTGAAGTGGATAATCGGCGCGAAATCTGCTATTAGTTTAGACCATAGGTAAGCTCCCTTAACGGGAAACGCAAAAGATTCACAACTCCGAAATACAGGGAGAAAATCTATGCTTGGCAGAAGGAAAATTTCGCTAAGACAGGTAACACGCGAGGATGTGTCTCGCATACGTCAGTGGCTCGAAGACGACGAGGTCGCGGACAGCTGGTTCGGCAGGTACTCCTACGGTGAACCCGCTCACCTCGGATACCGTCCGCATGAGATGGAAGAAGCAAGCGACGAGGAATTCACCAGAACACTAGAGGACCCCGACCACCTTACGCTGTCCATATACACGGAAGAGGGCGACCACATTGGCGAGATCCACGTCACTCTCGAGGAAGCGCTCGGCGACGGTCAGCTGTCAATTCTTATAGGACGCAAAGACCTCTGGAACAGAGGCTATGGCAGAGCGAGCGTCCATGCTGCCTTGGATTCCGCATTCAACGAGTATGGACTATACCGAGTCTGGGTGGACGTGCCTGAGTACAACATGGCGGCGCGGGCGCTGTTCGAAGGTCTTGGTTTCGTACATGAGGGCACACTGCGCAAGAGCAGGCCGCACGAGGGGTCCAGGTTCGACTCTGCCGTAATGGGAATCCTTGCAGCGGAGTACCAGCAGCAAACCGGATCTTCCGAGTAAGTCGGAGGTCTGAGGCAAGATGCTGTACGAGTCGGAATCGGGCAATCTCACACTAGCGGCAAGTGGTGACACGATGATAACCAGGCGGCTTTCCGTCTTTCGAGAGCCACGCTTCCTTTCGCTCGTGGAGATATTCAGAAATGCGGACGTAGGATACACCAATCTCGAGATGGTGATGCACGAATTCGAGCACTCACCCGGACTGGCCGGTGGGACATTCACCGCTTCTGAGCCTGCCAATTTGAAGGAACTGCAGTGGGCCGGCATCAACTTGGTGTCCACGGCCAACAATCACAGCTATGACTATGGTGGGGATGGCGCATTAACGAACATCGGACACCTGAAAGCCGCGGGCCTCGTGTTCGCCGGCACGGGTGGAAATCTAAGCGAAGCGAGAGCCCCGGGTTACCTTGACACTCCCGCTGGCAGAGTAGCGCTGATTTCCGCGTCCTCCACATTTCATGAGGCCGGCCGCGCGATGGACCAGCGCCCGGACTTGAACGGAAGGCCCGGACTCAACGCGCTCCGACATTCGACCACTCATACGGTTGACAAGCGGGCGTTCGACGCAATGAGGCGTGTAAGCCGTGAGCTGGGATTCGAATCGCGCAACGCCGCCCAGCGCCGCTTCAGGCCCAAGGGCGCGGTGATGGAGGACAACGACACACAGATCAGCTTTCTCGGCAGAAAATTCCTGAGGGGAGAGGAATTCAGCACCTCCACCACCCCAAACCGACGGGATATGGACGAGAATCTGAAGTGGATTCGGGACGCCAAACGCATGGCGGACTGGGTGTTCGTAGCGTTCCATTGTCATGAGAACGGCCAGAGTATGGATGACCCGCCTAAGTTTCTGCAAACTTTCGCACGCGCGTGTATCAAGGCAGGCGCAGATGGTTTCCTGGGGCATGGGCCGCATGTCACAAGAGGCATTGAAATCTATCGCGGGCGGCCCATCTTTTACAGTCTTGGCAATTTCATATTCCAGAACGATACAGTGCGCTGGCAACCGGCGGCGAACTTTGAGAGCGTTGGCCTCGGGCCGAAATCCACTCCCGCCGACTTCTATGACAAACGCAGCGAGAACGACACGCGAGGATTCCCCGGCGATTCTACATACTGGCACAGCGTCGTCGCAGAGTGCCGGTTCGAGGCTCGCAAACTGGACCAGATTACCCTTCATCCGATTGACATGGGGCACGGCAAAGCCCGCTCTCAGCGTGGACGCCCGGTGCTCGCCGAAGGTCGGGTAATGCGCGTCGCTCTGGACCGGATAAGGCGCCTATCCAAACGCTTTGGCGTGGATGTGCAGATTAAGAACGGTATTGGTGTAGTCAGGCCCTAAATGTCCACTGCCCCGCCCTCTCCCGAGATGATTTCCGCTTACCTGCTGCTTCTCGATCCTGATGGTCGAAGGATGATGGTCCGCGATCCTTCCGGCCAGATTCCAGTCTTTGAGGTGCCTCCCGTCTTCTACCCCGAGGTTGAGGAGCTTGTAGAAAGAGTTCGCTCCAAATGCGGACTGGATATCGCAATCCTGAGATGCCTCGCGGAGGGCGACGCCAATGAGGGCAAACCTCGGCTGTATTCGGCGGTCTGCATATCCGATGGCGAATTGCGTCCGGGGTTCCGATGGAGCGACCTGGACGAGCCGAGTTTCGACAAAGGTGTCCGCGAGAACCTGGCAGAGATGGCGAGGCTAGAGGTCGAGCGTCTTTCTTCTATTTCGGAGCCCGATTCTCCGGTCCCGTGGGACTCGCCAACGAACTGGCATAGGAGAGCGCAAAACTGGATACAGGGGAATCTGCCCCAGGCAGAAGACGGTCAGCCTTGGAGAATCGCCCAGATCAGGTCGTGGTCAATCTCATCGGTGTTTCGTATCTCTTCAGGAGGCAGAAGGCTCTACTTCAAGGCATCACCAAGGTACTTCGATTCCGAGGTAGCTGTAACGCAAGCTGTGTCGAATCGCTTCCCCGAATCCAGCCCTGAAATCCTCTCAGCTGAGCCTGAACAAGGATGGATGCTCATGAATGATCTGGGCGACGTAACGCTTGCGAATGCTGATCGCCTGGAACTGTGGCACGCCGCAATGAAGACCATCGCGAATGTCCAGCACGGCTATGTAGGCCGCACCGACGAACTGGAGCGCATGGGGGTAGAAAGGCGTAGCATCAATCAGATAGTTAAAACGCTCGTCGAATGGACGCAGAATCCCTCCGGCGCCGGGCTACGATTGTTCCAGCCGGAAGCCGAAGTCCAGCTGAAGAGACTGGACGCAAATCTGGATAGAATCGAGGCGATGGCGCTCAGCCTGGAGGCGCTTGGGCTTCCCCAGACTCTGGAACACGGAGATCTGGACTCTACGAACATCTTCATTCGGAACGGAGTTCCGGTCTTGATGGACTGGTCGGATGCCTGCATTTCCCATCCATTCTTTACCCCGCTTACACCGGCGCAGGCTCGACGGTATCCAAAGTTAGTGGATACTTATCTGGGTGAATGGCCGAGCTACGGGTCTATTGGTATTCTTCGCAGTGGATTCGAGACGGCCAAGGTTATGGTGGCGTTGGAGTCCACATTCCATTACCATCGCAACATCGTCCCGTACCTGCCTTACCCGTATCCCGACTTCAGAACGCTGGAGAAGTACATACCGGCGCTCCTACAAATGGCTGCAGATTCTGTTGAATATATTGTCGCTGTCCGTTGAATGGTCTGGGCTCGCCCAATCGGGCGCCGTCCGAATTGCATCATTCTCTCGCAAACAACACCCCCTCCCTCGTATTCTGCACTATAAGCGCGTAAGACGCTGCGCTATAATTAGATGCGTATTCATGCGCCTCTGATAGGCGCAAGACAAGAACGGCATCGAGATATGACAGCTAACTACTATTCCACAGATTTAACATACGAACAGGCCGTAGATATGGCGATGAGCCTAGCCGATTTCGAGCGGTCCGTGAACTGGCCGGGACACTCATTCTTTCACCTCGAGCGCGTACAGATGCTTGCTGAGCGTCTGGACGATGTTGACAAAGCCGTGCCCACGATTCATGTCGCCGGAACTAAGGGCAAAGGTAGTACCTGCGCTCTTATAACTTCGATACTGACACAGGCCGGTTATAAGGTCGGGCTTTTCACTTCTCCACATCTACACAGTGTGTGCGAACGTGTACGCGTCGGACTTGAGCCAATTTCCACCACTGACTACGCGGCGCTAATCGAGCAGATATGGCCCGCCGTCGAATCGGTAGAGAGAGACGGCAAATACGGTGGTGTTTCTTTCTTCGAGATGCTGACGGCGTTGGCGATGCTGCACTACAAAAATATTGGCGCCGACTTTCAGGTGCTGGAAGTCGGCATGGGTGGAAAACTGGATTCCACGAACATAGTAACTCCCGAAGTCTCAGTCATTACTTCGATCAGCCTCGACCACGTGAACGTATTGGGAGATACGATAGAGAAGATCGCTACCGCGAAGGCAGGAATCATCAAGGATGGCGTGCCTTGCGTGGTCGGCCCTCAGGCCGAGAATGACGCGATGCGCGTGTTCAAGCAAGTTACACAGGAACAAAACTCGAAGATGATTTCTACGGCCGACATCTACACATGGGAGATGGGCCGTTCTGACATTCACGGTCAAGACATTACGCTGACCGGGACAAATGGCTCGTATCACCTCAGGACCCCTCTGCTAGGCGACTATCAGGCAGAAAATATTGCGACCGCAGTTGCCGCCACCGAGGTGTTGATAGAAAAGGGCTACGAGATTCCGAAAGAGGCAATTGCAGCGGGAGTGAAGGAAGTTTCGTGGCCGGGCCGCTTTGAAGTGTATCGCAGGAGCGGCAAGACGATAGTGGCGGACGGAGCTCACAACCCATACTCAATCGGGCGGCTTGTTCAGAACCTTCGGAGTTACGTGGAATTTGACGGTGTAGCGCTGGTTTACGGCGCGCTCGGCGGTCACAGTGCTATTGATATGCTGAGCGAGTTGTCGAGTCTGGAGCCGAGGGTCATTGCCGTTCACTCGAGGCATCCTCGGTCGTCCCACTCCAGGGCAATTGGCGACACAATTCGCGATCTGGGCATGAATCTGGTAATGCAGACGAACACAGTGTCCGAAGGGTTCAAACACGCGCTTGACATAGCAGGTGAGAACGACCTGATTCTTTGCACCGGGTCTCTCGCCGTCGTAGCCGAGGTGCTGGAAGAGATTCACGGCATCGAGCCTGAGATCTATGAGAATCTGAAGGGGCCGCGCGTCAGCAGGTAATTTTGATCGAATTGACGAGGCAGGAGAAGCGATATGAAAGGCACTGAAACGAGGGTCGTCATAACAGGTATGGGCGCGATTACTCCACTCGGTGAAACTGTCGAAGAGTATTGGGAGAATCTTGTGAATGGAGTGTCGGGAATTGGCCCCATGACACTCTGCGACCCATCGGAATTCCCGTCTAGAATTTCGGCCGAAGTCAGCGGATTCGACCCTGGGGCGTATATTGATCGGAGAGAGCATCGTCGAATGGCGCGCTTTTCTCAGATGTCGGTAGCCGCTGCGGGGCTCGCTATTGAAGACGCCGGGCTCGACCTGTCAAGTGAGGACTGCGACCGGATAGGCGTTGTCATGGGCAATGGCAACGGAGGCTTCCCTACTACCGAGGACAACGCGCGCATACTGGTTCGACGCGGTGGAATGCGTATGTCGCCTTTCTTTATACCCATGATTCTCCCGAATATGGCGGCGGCCAATGTAAGTCGTATCTATGGTCTCAAAGGCTACACCTCGACGGTTATCACGGCGTGCGCGGCAGGTACGCAGGGCATCGGAGAGGCTGCCGTCGCTATTCAGAGAGGCGTCGCGGACGTGGTTTTAGGTGGCGGATGCGAGGCCGGCATCAGCCAATTGGGACTGGGCGGATTCAACGTCATAAAGGCGCTGAGCAGGCAGAACGAGGAACCTGAAAAAGCAAGCAGGCCCTTCGACCTGAAGAGGGACGGATTCGTGCCAGGAGAGGGCGCGGGAGTCCTGGTGATGGAGAGCCTCGAGCACGCGGCAGGAAGGGGCGCCAACATTCTGGCGGAGGTCGTCGGTTACGGCGTGTCTTCCGATGCGTTTCACGCCGTCCAACCGGATGAGGACGGCTCCGGAGCGGCCAGGGCGATCCGCTGGGCGCTGGAGGATGCGAATCTGAAGTCGTCAGAGATAAGCTACATAAACGCGCATGGCACCTCTACACCCAAGAATGACCACGTGGAAACACTAGCGATAAAGAAGGTCTTCGGGGAAGACGCCTACAAAGTCCCAATCAGTTCTACCAAGTCCATGATAGGACATGTGCTGGGAGGGGCCGGAGCAATCGAGGCGGTCGCTTGCGTGAAGAGCATTGAGCAGGGAGTTATCCACCCCACTATCAACTATGAACACCCGGACCCGGAGTGCGACCTCGACTATGTTCCCAACGATGCGAGGAAGGCTGAAGTCGTGAACGTGCTGTCAAACAGTTTTGGCTTCGGAGGACAGAACGCCTGTGTAGTATTCGGCAGGTTCGACGACTGACCAAGCAGGCGGGTATCCGCCGCCCGATGGTGACAAAGAAGGCCACTCCTTTTGGGGTGGCCTTCTTCATTTCGGAGACTTGGGGAATTTAAGAGGTTACTGGCACCGAACCAACTATATCCTCTAGCATGATCTGCATCGCCATAACGTGCGTGCATGTGTCCCGACCGATGTGATAGTCGCAATCGCAATGCCAACTGCCCGCTTCATAATTTATCGTATGGTCGCCGTTTTCACCCTGGAATCGCACAGTGCAGCCTGTCAGGTTTACTCTTTCTTTCTGAAGCGCGTAATCCTTGGCCTTCTCGACCTTCCTTATAAAGCTTGAGTTCATATGACTGCGCTCCTCCTTTGCCTGTGTTTTGTCCGGGACTGTTTCCCACCCCTGTAATAGAATTCTAGCGATCCCCGCAATTGCCAGTCAATTCGAATCTATGTATTTCAAGGTGCGCGCAGAACCATTTTCCTGACTTTCACGTTCGCTAGAATTCACGCAGGAATTGGCGAACGGCTGCAGCTACGTTTTCGATTTGCCCCCGTAGCTGTTAAGTGGTAAATTCAGGATCAGAACAAGCAGTGTACATTTCCATTCGTCCACTTCCCTGCCGGGTTGAGGACAAGATCGGGTCGGATGGCTCGTATTCGCATGTATGGGGGATAATGGTATGTCGGATGACTTGAGAATCGCTATAATCGGCCAGGCAGCCTTTGGCAAGGACGTTCTGGCCGCGCTCGCAGACAATTCCGAAAACATAGTGGGCGTGTTCTGCCCGCCCGACCGGGAAGGCAGGCCCGCCGACCCCATCAAGCAGGAAGCCGAAGAGAGAGGAATTCCGGTCTTCCAATTTCGTCGGATGAGACGGAAGCGCGCTATTGACGCCTTCTTAGATCTGAATGCGGACCTGTGTGTGATGGCATTCGTTACAGACATAGTGCCGGACGAAATACTTGAAGCTCCGACTCATGGGACGATCCAGTACCACCCTTCCCTGTTGCCCAAACACCGCGGGCCGAGTTCGATGAACTGGCCGATCATCTGGGGGGAGACAAAGACGGGCCTGACGATCTTCTGGCCCGACAAGGGTTTGGACACCGGCCCTGTGCTCCTCCAAAAGGAGGTCGAAATAACTCCCGACGACACACTGGGGTCATTGTACTTCGGGAAACTCTATCAGATGGGCGTGGATGCCATGGTGGAGTCGGTGCAGATGGTCAGGGACGGAACGGCGCCAAGGATAGACCAGGACGACTCTCAGGCGACTTACGAAGGATGGTGCAATCCGGAAGATGTCGTCATTGACTGGGATAGCGGAGTGGATAAGATTTACGACATGATTCGTGGAGGCGACCCGAGTCCGGGCGCCAACACAACCCTCAACGGGTCGGCGGTGGCCTTCTTCAGAGCCGCCAAGCTGGCCGGCGACACAGGCAAGTCCCCCGGGGAGGTTGTGGACATCTCTGAAGACGGCTTTACGGTAGCGGCAAACGGTGGAGCGATCAGTGTTGGTCGTGTTCAGCCGGACGGTCAACGTAAGGTGATGTCTCCGGAATGGACCGGGCAAATCGGCCTGAAACCTGGCGACAGGTTCGGTACGTAAGCAGTATGAAGTAAAATCCGTGCCGAGGTTTGATAATGCGAAGTCGTGAGAATCATCTGGCAGGAATAGTCAGACGACTAACGGGTGTAGGACAGGCGTCCGAGGAACAAATCCAGGAAGACGCCGAACTTTTAGCCAATCGGCTTGCATCCTTTCCCGAACACAACCCAAATCCGGTAGTCGAAGTTGACTTGGACGGCAACGTCACATTCATGAATCCGGCGGCTGAGGTATATGTGTCTGATCCCGGCACTTCGACCAGTCACCCGCTCGCCCAGGACCTGGGTCCGCTTCTTGGAAGACTGCTCCGGGCTGGTGCGGGTATCGCAACGCGGGAGATTACAGTACAAGAGGCTACATTCGAGCAGAAAATCGTCTATATCCCGGAGGATCTGGCGATACGCATCTATTCTAGCGACATCTCCCGGCTGAGGGCCGCACACGAGTCGCTGCGAGCTGCGGGAGATGAGGCGCGTGCGCTGGCGAGTGAGAATGAGATTCTGGGAGAGATCGGCCGAATCATTGCTTCCAGCCTGGACATAAACGAAGTTTACGAGGGATTCGCCAATCAGGTGAGAAGGCTGATCGAATTCGACCGACTCTCTATCAGCCTCGTCAACCTCGACGACAATACTTTCACCAACGCCTACATTCTAGGCCACGATGTGGAGGGCAGACAGGTTGGGGACGTCATCTCTCTTGAGGGCACAGTGACCAGCGAAGCGGTGCGCTCCAGGCGGTCTATGATAATTCAGGGCGATCCCGCCGAACTCAAGAATAGATATCCGAACCTGCTGGGATTTCCTTCCATTGTCTTGGCGCCTCTCATCTATAGAAGACAGCTCTTCGGAGTGCTCAACGCAAGGTCTTCCAAAGTGAACGCATACACTGAAGCGGACTCCGAGGTACTTTCCCGCGTCGCGTCTCAAATTACCCCGGCGATTGCGAGCTCGCTGCTCTACGCGGACATTGTCCGCACACAGGACGATCTGGCGCGCTCTAACTCCGACTTGGAACAGTTTGCGTATGCCGCATCGCACGACCTTCAGGAACCTCTCCGAACCATCACCGCGTATCTCGGACTGGTCAAGGACCGATATGCCGGGGACTTGGACGATACGGCTCAGGAGTTCATTGATTACGCCGTGGACGGGGCCGAAAGGATGAGGACGCTAATCAATGACCTGCTTGATTACTCCCGCGTCAACGTTCAGGAGAGGCCGCAGGAGTCGGTAAACTGCGACGACGCGCTGGAGGCGGCGATCAGGAGCCTCAACCAGGCGATTGAACGAAATGGCGCGGACATAAAGACCTCACCGCTTCCAGTGGTAATCGGCGACGAGTCGCAACTGCATAGACTGTTCCAGAACCTGTTGAGCAACGCGTTGAAATTCCGAGGCGACAACAGTCCGGTCATCAGGGTCTGGGCGGAGTTGCACGGGGACGAGTGGATCTTCTCAGTAAAGGACAACGGGATAGGTATTGCACCGGAGTACCGTGAAAAGGTGTTCGGGATGTTCTCGAGACTTCACTCCAGAGCGCAGTATGAAGGTACTGGTGTAGGTCTTGCCTTGTGTAGTAAGATTGCACAACGCCACGGAGGACATATCTGGGTTGAATCGGATGTCGGCAAAGGAGCGACTTTCCGCTTCAACATCCCGGTAGTTGGATAATGATTCCCACCGTAGGAGGTGATGCCAATGGTTACCCAGGTTGATGACAGACCTATTGAAGTCCTATTAGTGGAAGATAACCCCGCGGATGCACGACTCGCCCAGGATACGATAGAGCAGTCGAGCCAGCAGGCCAACATCACGCACGCAGAGGACGGAGAGATCGCTCTCTCCATCCTGCGAAAAGAGGGCGAATACGCTTCCGCGCCAAGGCCGGACCTCATACTTCTCGATCTCAGGATGCCGCGGAAGGACGGCACCGAGGTTCTGGCCGAGTTGAACGCTGACGAGGACCTGGTTTCCATACCAGTAATGCTTCTCACCGGCACGGAGGCTGAAGCCAGCCTTCTGGAATCCTATGCGATTCCTCCCAGCCGCTACGCGCGCAAGCCGCTGCAGCTAGAGCAATTCAACAGGGTTCTGGGCGCCCTCGGACTGTTCAGCCGCCAGCCCATTCAGATTCCGACCGAGTCCGAGACGCGGCAGGCAAGCGCCGATACGGGACGTCGCAGATGGTGGTGGCCGTTCGGCTAAAATGGCATTATCAGTCCATCATCCTCAACCCGGTTCCTCCGTGTGACCACTGACATCGAAAGTAATGTCAATTCAGGATGTGACTGAGAGCGGCAAACTCAGATTTGTATAACAGTAAACCCGCCACGAGTTTCTGTTCGATGGCGGGTTTAGTTTAGCTTTAGGGCGGATTTGATGTGCAACTAGGTCCCTAGCGTATCTACGCTATCCGCTTCTTTCTCGCCCGCATATAGTCCACCATAACGTACTGACCCAGCTGGTTCGGCGACGTATAGAACGCCCTGCCCTTGTTGACCTTCGTTACCTGGTCTATGAAGTCCATCAGATAGTAGTTCGCCTCGAGCATGAAGGTGTTTATTGTTATCCCATCCTGGGTACAGCGCTTCACCTCTTTAAGCGTCTCGTCAATGGTCTGGTAGCTGGGCGGATAGCTGAAGTAGGCGTGGCCGTTTTCCAGATGGGAAGTCGGTTCGCCATCCGTCACCATGATGATGTGTTTGTTCGCCACCTTCTGACGCGACAGCAACTTACGCGCCAGCATTAGTCCGTGCTGCATATTGGTGCCAGAGTTCCAGTAGTTCCAGGTAATCTCCGGCAGTTCTTCTTCTTTGAACTCCATTGCATAGTCGGAGAACCCTACCAGGTAGAAATAGTCTCTCGGGAACTGAGAGTGAATCAGCCAATACAGCGCCAGCGCGACCTTCTTGGCCGGCCCCCAATACCCGAACATCCCCATGGATTTACTCTGATCCAAGAGCAGGACCGTCGCAGTTTGAGTCAGGTGCTCGGTATGGTGTATTTCCAGATCCTCGGGAGTCAGGCGCAGGGGTACGCTCGGACCATTCCGCAGCACCGAATTGAAGAGAGTGCGGTGCATGTCAATGTCAAATGGGTCGCCGAACTGGTACTGGCGCGTCTCACCTGTGTACTCGCCGCCATCGCCTCGCGTGAAGACCTCGTGCCTTCCCATACGCTCCTTCTTCATCTCCGAGAAGACCTCGCGTAGAGCGTGCTGCGCGAGCTTTCTCATTCCTCTGGCGGTCAATTCGAGCCGGTCACCCTTTCTCCGCAGGTACCCCGCCTCTTCAAGCTGTTGGATCAATTCCTGGAGCTGTTCGAGTTCCCGGCGCGCGTCCTCACCCATGAGTTCCTCGACCTTGTCGGGATCAATGTTCTCTACACCGCCGTTACGCATGACCGATTCCAGCTGATCGTCCAGCCTGTCCATGTCCTGGAGTTGTTCCATCAGCTGCATCGCCTGGTCGAGTGTAACGGACTCGTCGCCCATGAACGGATACTCCGACGCCATATCGTCAAACGGAAATATGTCGTACATTATCGAAGCAAGCTCGGCCATGTCCTGCATCATCTCAGACGGCATCGAAGACTGGAGCATCTCTTCCAACTCGTCCCGCATCTGCCCCGACATCGAATCCATCAAGGACTGCATTGACGCCATTTGCTGCTGGAGTTGCTCGATGAGTTCGTCCAGGCTGGCGGGTCGGTCAGGGTCAAAGTAGTGTCCATACTGCTCCATGAATCCTTCAAAGTCGGGATCCTCGCCCATAGCTCTGTCTCGAAGCATCTGGTTGAGCGCCTGGATCATTTCCTGAATACCGCGCATGTCTTCGGGCGACATATTCTGAATCGCGTCTTTCATACCTTGGAAGAAATTCTGCATCATCTGCTGACGCAGCATCTCCATGAGTTCCTGGAACTTTTCCTGGGCCTCGGGGTCCATGAAGTCATATTCAGACAGGGAGCGAACCTGTCCGGCTGCACTTTCCGGCAGTAGGTCCAGCTTTTCCGTGTTTTGCTGGGCGCGCTGCTCGAGCAAATCCATCGCATTGCCGAGCAGATCAGTCATTTCGGTATCGTCGCCAGCGGCTTTGAGTTGCTGTCTTGCTTCATCGAGGCGGCGCTCGATTCCGCTTCGCTCGGTAGATACTATGTCTTCGAGCCGCTCGGATATGTCGTCCATCGCCGATTCGAGATTGTAACGCTCTAGCTGCTGCTGCTGGAGCCGACTGAGTCGCTCGCGCAGTTCACGCAGTCCGGTAATACGCTGCCCCTGGTCGCCGTTCATTCCCTGGCGCATGAGGTTTCGCATCGCGCGGTTGACGTCACCATGATCCATAATGTCTTCGGACAGGGCTTCGAGAAGGTCATCCTCGTCCAGATCAAACGGATTCTGTGTTCCGTCCCAGTGAGAATAGCGGTAGCTGACCATAGGATGCCTCTCAGACGGCCGCTCAATCGGCCAAGCGAATTGGGCCAATCATATTTAGGAATCGTAGGGGTGTCAATGGGTTGGGAGCGTCTCGCCAATCGCCGGCGCGGCCTACCTGCTGGGTATGGAAATATGCTGGTCGGCAGCTACATCGGTCAGCAGGGTCGTCTCACCGTTGACCCACTCCACGCGAACCTCGTCAATCAAGTTCGCGGTTCCCAAGCCAAAGTGAGCGATTCTACCTGGCTCCTGTGTAACGAAGTTTGTTGATGCGTGCAGTTCGCGCATCTGGGTTTGACCGTTTGTAGTGACATAGACTCTTGAACCAATACCGTCTCGGTGAAGCGGCGGACTTCCTTCCAGAGTCACCTTCAGCCAATGGTTCTCAGTGAGAGTGTCGTTGCGGAGAAGTGTAGGCGAAGCCGGACTGCGAACCGAATTCTCCCCGTCGAGCGTGAATTCGTGATTGTTGGTGATGAATATGTCCAGATCGCCATCATTGTCGAAGTCGAATAAGATCAGCCCCCTCGCCTGACCTATATCGGCGGTGCCTGTTTGTTCGGCGACCTCGTGAAAACCGAGATAGCCTGCATTCTCAAACAAACGCGCAGGTTGATTGTCGAACTCAGCAGGGTCGCCCTCAGATTGCTGCTGTACCCATCCATTTACATGGTACAAATCAAGGTCTCCGTCGTTATCAAGGTCTCCGAAACTGGCCGCCCAGCCCCAGCCGCCGTCGCGGACCCCCGCCTCGGCGCTAAGGTCGGCGAATCGCATAGCTGATTCGTTCCGGTAGAAACGGTTACCCGTGCCCCCATACACACCCTTGTCAGGGTTGTTCTGACCAAATATGCTCGATACAAACCAGTCCAGGTCACCATCGTTGTCGTAATCGCCTATTGCGGCCCCCATGCCGTTCTCATCGGTGAAGGTCGATGATGCGTCTCTCTGGATCTGGAACACACCACCACCAACGTTGCGATATATTCTGGACATCCCGTAGTCTGAAACTACTGCCAGATCTGACAGTCCGTCATCGTCCAGGTCAGCGAATCTGGGTGCGAATACCCACAAGTCTATGGCCGGTCTGGAGCGGAATTCATAGGGTTTCAGCCCTCCCTCCCCATCGTTTGCATACATGAACAGGGGGGAACGTCTGTCCCCTACCAGTGGATTCCCATTCGCGATTTCAGGCATGTCGTTCACGGCTTTCGTTGCCGCGTCATAATTCTTGGCCGTTTCAGGATTCCACTCTCCTAGGGCAAGTTCCAGGAATCCATCGTTGTCCACATCTCCCCAACTGGGACTAGTGGCGAACATAGCAGGCTCCGTCAACATCGAATCATCGGCACTGAACTGTCCGGTGCCATCGTTGATCAGAAGATAATGGGGCGCCTGCTGAGACGAGACAACTATGTCAATATCTCCATCGTTGTCATAGTCGGCAGCGGCAGTGGCCACGCCGTGCTTTGTCGGAAGGTCCGCTCCCCTCAGCGCGGCTTCCTCGACGAATGTCCCGTCTCTTCGGTTCATATACAGGACAGTGGGAGCTTCACCGCCTCGAAGGACGAACAGATCGAGCCAGCCATCGCCATCGAAGTCTTCCGCAACCGCGCCCCCGACCATATCCCTGGGCTCGGTCTTATCGAGCAGTACTTCGGGTGGTGTATGAGTGTGTGTGAGACCTGCCGAGAGCGTAACGTCGGTGAACCGCATGGCGCTCGCCCAGTCACCGGTGCTGTAGGATACTTTATCGGCGACGAAAGGCGTGCCAGTCGCAGGGGATGTGTAATTGGCGCGCAGGCCGAAGTCTGGCCCACCACCCAGCGAGACGAATGCCAGCGCAGCTACGCCGCCGACTATTCCAAGCAACCAGGTGCTCGCGCCGAAGGCGACGACCGCATTCCGAGGAATAACCTTGGACAGTCCCCAGAAGGTTATAGGTCCCGCCGCCGCGGCGGTGAACAGCAAGGTGGCCGCGGGCGCGGTCCCCATGCCCGCCATCAGCAGCACGGCGACGAGAGGAATCTCGAACAGCAACGGGACATTTATGGCGATCCCAATCGTTGCAGCGATTAGCACTCCAACAATGTCGTCTCCGAGCCAGGAAGTTACAGTCTGCGGACTGAGCCACTGTATAGCGAGTCCGCTGGCAAATCCCGCCAGAATCATCACCGGGCCAAGTCTGATCACATGGCCTGCGGTAATTCTCATCCACTCTCTCGTGCCCTCTTGTAAAGTCTGGCCCCATCCAACGTCGTCTGAATCATATGAATCGGGAGTCGGGTCAACGGTAATTTGCCTTCTCTGATTCACGATTTTCGTGACCAGGGGGCCGATTAACAGCGCCCCAACCAAACTCACGGCTATGCGAGTTCCCCCAATCAGAGGTGCGAACACCATGGCAGCCATGATCAGGGCGGGCAGATTGAACGTGGAAGAACCTTGAGTGATAGCCAGTGTTGTTTCGATACTCGATCCCCTTCGGCGAAATGCAGAGGCCACCGGGACGATGCAGGCAGAACATAGATTCATGGCCGGACCTACAGCCAAGCCTTTCAGAGAACCCTTGATGCCCCTGCCGGTTACGGACCAGTTAGCCGACTTTGGGAACACGAAAGCCTCGGTCGCGCCCGCCACAAGGAAAGCGAAAGTCATGCCCACTGCGACCAGCCTGAGATACGTCAGTGAGAATTCCCACCAGCGCGAGAGGAAGGATTTCTCAGGCTGCCCTTCGATACAGAATCCCTGAAAGCACTCCGCGACAGGTGATGTTGCCACCACCAAGTCAGCCTGCACCGTGTCCAGCTTGGGAATCCTGTTGAACGCCAAGAACAGCGCTAGCATTACGGCAATTGTAAGAAGCCCAACGATGCGGCGCTTCTTCAGGCCGCTATCGTAGAGCGAACTCGGAAAGTTGCTGGTTCCGGCGCGAATTCTAAGCATGATCACATGTGATAAGGTTCTTTGAATCGCAAACGGGGTGTGGAGACAAAATCGCCACACCCCGTTTCACTTATCGTCCTATTTACTAGACGTAGGGTCTATCGCCTACCGGAATCCGGTCCTGGACTCTCTCAAGTCGCGGTCGAGCCAGATGTAGGCCCACTTCGTGGAGAAGTCCACGAACGCCAGGATTCTCTCGCCGTTGTGATTCTGCACCCACGGCTGCCAGTAGTCGCCACCGAAGCCTGCGGGAATCTGGATTACAGGAGCCAGTTCAAGGAAGCCGACATTCGCGGCCTTGATTCGGGCAATCTGCTCGTCAGACTCGGTTGCGGCCAGAACGTCCTCCCACATGGCATGCCATTCGGGATCATTCAGGTTGGCCCTGTTCCACTGGTGTCCGGCCCTGAAGTCATTCAAGGCGTTCGGCCTCGCTACGAGAGCGTTGAACATGAAGTCGTACTGCTTCTCGAACAGGCGACTCTGAATCACAGGGCTGTCCACCAAGTCGAGAGTTACCTTCACGCCAATGTCGTCCCACATGTCCACCGCTATCTGCGCCGATTCCAGCTCGAGTTCGATGGTGTTCCTGATCATCAATTCTATCTCGAAGCGTGTTCCGTCGGCGTCCAACGGATAGCCGGCCGCGTCCAGCAGTTCTCCCGCCTTCATTGGGTTGTACTCGAAGTATTCCTGCACCGACTCCGGCTGCTCCTCCAGCGGCACGTAGTGCAGCGGCCACTCAGGAGACGACGGGAAGGCGAACAGAACGGAGTCACCTTCGTACAGGTTGTCTGAGAAGACCTGCCTGTCCAATGCCATGTTCATCGCGCGACGTACCTGGAGGTCGTCGAACGGAGGCTTGTTCATAGGCATCCAGAACATGTGGGCGCCCTGGAGGGGCTTAACCTTTCCAAGGTCCGGATTGGACTCTTCGATGCTGGCCCAGTCCGAAGTCCGCACATCTCTGAGCTTGTCAATCTTGCCCGTCCTCAAGGCGGCCAGCCTGGCAGCCTCCTGTGGAATGATGATCTCGACTATCCCATCTATGAAGGGTAGGGAGTATTCACTGCCTTCGTAGGTGTAGGTGGCCCACCAGTCCGGGTTCTTCTCGAACTCGGTCTTGCTGCCCGCTACGTATCCATTCTCGACCGTCATCCATGGACCGGTGCCCGACTGGTTCCAGGGATCGTCCGTGCCAAGCTCGATGGTCTCAGGGGGAGCGGCTATGAGGTAGGGACCCCAGGCAAACTCGTAACCCCAGAACGAGACCGGCTTGTTGGTGTGGTATGTAACCGTATCGTTGACACCATCGCCGTCCGTGTCGTCGCCGGTCACCTCGTCCAGGAAGTCGTGCCTGGGCCAGCGGCAGTCCTTGATGCGTTCCATCTCGGCGACCAGTTCGTCAACTTCGACCGGCCTCCCGAATGTGGGATGCTTGTCCTGCCATCTGATTCCCGGCCTCACGTGGAAACTGTATGTCAGTGGGTCCGGCACTTCCCAGCTGTCGGCCAGCGCGCCGGTTGCGAGCTTGTCGGTTCCGAAACCGAGCACCGGGAGATACGTGGTCTCACCGCTTCCGGATGGGCCCTTGTCGTAGTCGCCAAACAGGAAGTTCTCGACCGAGTAGGTGAGCATATGCTGGTTCTTGAACTCGCACATGTCCCACTTGGAGCCGGGATCGCTGGCTGTCGCGAGTCTCAGCTGTCCGCCGTAGGACGGGCCCGTCCTTACTTCGACAGCCTTCACGTCCTCAGGCCTCAACTGCGTCATTGCGACTGGCGCGGCCTCGACCGCGGCCTCGGCCGCCCTCTTCGCGGCCTCTTCCACGGACTTCGCTATCTGCGCCTCTTGTGCCTTGAGCGCTTCCTGCACCGCCTTCGCCACTTCTTCAGAAGTCGCGCCCGCTGGCTGAGCCGCCGGCGCTGGCTGAGCTTGCTGTGCCTGCTGGACGGCTTGCTGGGCTGCCTGCGCCGCAATCGCCGCAACGTCCGGCGTCGGCGCGGCAGGAGCCGCCGGCGTTTCGCTTGCACACGCCATCAATGCCACTAGCGCTATCGCGAGTGTCACGATGACTGCTACCAATTTCATTTTACTCAATTTCGATACCCCATCCTTTCCTATACGTTAGGCAACGTCTTGAACGCCACCAAATCTGAGCCAGTCAATGATAGTAAACTTTTGCTCTATGTCAAGATGTCTCCCTGGAAACCATCATCCTTCTACGTCCTAATAGCGACCGCCCGCGGCCCCCCTGAGCCTTGGGTCGAGGAGGTCCCTGAGCGCGTCTCCGAACATATTCGTGCTGTACACCACGATGCTGAGAGCAAGGCCGGGCCAGATTGCCAGCAATGGTGCCCTGAGCATGTATGACATTGCCGCGCTGCTGAGCATGCCGCCCCAACTCGGAGCCGGCGGAGGAACGCCGAGACCGAGGAAGCTGAGACCTGACTCGGCCAGCATCATGCCGGGCATTCGAGTGGTCACCAGCACCAGCAGGAACGGCGCGACGTTCGGAAGAATGTGCCTCACAAGGATCCTGGGAGTCGCTACTCCGACAGCCTGCGAAGCTTCGATGTAGGCGTTCTGCCTGATTCCTATGACGGCTCCCCTCACCGACCTAGAGCCGCCCAGGCCATATTGCAGACCCAAGATGAATACTATATTCCAAAGGCTGGGACCGACCAGGGCCACCAGCAGTATCAGAAGTATCAAATCGGGAAACACAAGCCATGCGTCAATGAACCTTTGCACGACAAGATCGAACTTGCCCCCAAAGTATCCCGAAGGAATGCCGATCAGACATGAGACGACGAGTGAAGTGATACTTCCTATTACACCCACCAGCATGGAGATACGCGCACCGTAAATGATACGACTGAACATATCTCGACCTATGCTGTCGGTTCCGAGAAGGTGATTGAACGAGGGCGACGAAAGACGCTCGAAGCGCGTAGTCGTCCCGTCTTCATTCCTGATTTTCTGCTCGTTGTAGCCGTAGGGCGCGATGAAATTTGCGAATACGCCAACAAAAAAGAACACCAAGACGATGACCGCCGACGCTGTGCCAAGCGGCTTCGTCCTGACCAGACGCGTGGCGAAGTCGGTGAAGGGATTCCGTCTCTGTTGTACAACCGGAGCGCCCAAGCCTATTTGTTGTGCCATTCTTCCCGCGCTCCTCTAACTGTAACGAATCCTGGGATCTAGCCAGGCGTAGCTCAAGTCGGTTATCAAAATGATGAGCAGCACGAACAAGCTGAACACTAGCGTTACCCCGATTATCACCGGGAAGTCTCGAAGGAAAGCCGCCTCGACGGCCAGCCGACCCATTCCCGGAAGACCGAAGATCTGCTCGATTATGACTGAGCCGCCTATGACAACCGGCACTCCGAGCCCCAGAACCGTGATCACCGGTATCAATGCGTTCTTGACCGCGTGTCTGAATATTACGACCTTCTCGGCCAGTCCCTTGGAATAGGCAGTCCTGATATAGTCCTCCCTTACCACCTCCAGCATCATCGTTCGCATCAGTCTCATGTTAACGCCGTTGATGGCCATGCCCATTATGACCGCCGGGAGCAGGATCATCTTCAGATTTTCCCACGGATCTTCCCAGATATGGACGTAGATGATGGGCGGCGACCAGTTCCACCATAGCGATGGGAATACGATCACCATGATTCCTACCCAGAATGATGGAAGGCTGATGAACAGAATGGCGAGACTGCGGAATATGTAGTCCACCCATGAGTCCTGTCGCACAGCCGAAAGTATCGCCACAGGGAATGAAATTAAAATGGCGATAATTATCGCCAGGATCCCAAGTTCGAAGGTGACAGGTAACCTCTGGATTATCTGGTCTTTGACGTCGAAGCCCATGATGACCGCATCGCCCAGATCCTGATGAAGTATCAGGTCTCTCCACCACCTGAAGTACTGCACGTATATGGGAACATCAATCCCCAGCTGCTTCTCAAGTTCGGCTCGCAACAGTCCCCGGTCTTCTTTGCCGGAGAGGTCCATCTGGCCGATGAGGACGTCAATCGCGTCGCCCGGAATTACTCTGAGCGCAGCAGTGGTCAAAAGCGTGACGATTAGAAGGGTCGGTATAGTGAGGAGCAGCCTTCTAATAATGTACGTGGTCATCGGACGGTGTCACCTTCACTTATCTACTCTTACGCCCTTTGCTTCCAGCTCGGGGATCACGACGCTCAGAGAATTGTCGTCCAGTTGCAGCCCCCACAGCCTGACCGTGTCGCCCTCACCTAACCCGGATTCCAACAGAGGCGAGATGTCCGTTATCTCATTCCTGGTTAGTTCCAAGTGGTTCAGGTTGGAAAGGGAAGCCAGCGGAGATATATCGCTGATCTGGTTCTTGGTCAGATTAAGTGTTTCAAGATTCGTCAGACTAGCCAGCGGAGATATGTCCGTTATCTGGTTCTCCCACAGGTCCAGTTCAGTCAGGTTTGTGAGTCCACTGAGTGGGGTCAGGTCGCTGACACGATTGTCCTTCACCCGAAGGTATGTCAGGTTCGTAAGATTGGTTACCGGGGTGAGGTCGCTAATATCGTTCTGGGCCATGTCAAGCCTGGTCAGCTTTGTAAGACCCGCAACGGGAGAAATATCGCCAGTGGCATTCTGCGAAAGGTCGAACTCTGTGAGGTTAACCATATGCTCCATGCCCGAAATGTCCGCGACGTACAGCAACTGGTTCACGCTGAAAGAAGTGAATTGCGCCACGTCAGCAATCATGATAGGACCCTCTTCCTGTTTCAGGTCCTTTCTTACTGCCTCTTCAACCGCGGGATCAGGGAAGATAACCTCTCCTTCCGCGGCGACTCTTTGAGGCCTTTCTTCAGTCACAGTCTTCTGCCCCGGCCTCTGCGCACGCCTCGCGTCTTCCGCTACCTCTTGCGCCAGAGCCTGCTCTGCCACTTCCTGAGCTGACTCTTCCACTTCTCCGCCACCGCCGCCGCAAGCGACGGCAACGACGACAGCTACTGCAACTATACCTGTGAGAAACCACAGACGAACCAACATTACCCTCCACATTCGCAATTCCGCAGTTCTGAGAGCTAATTTCCCAGAAGCAAAGGTCGCCTACAAGTGCGACACAGTCACTTACGATTGGGTCAAGACTATATGACACGCTTCATATCTTGTCAACCATGCCGTACAAAGTTGAACTTTCACTGTTTTGTAGGTGTAACGCGCTTCAGTCGGCAATCAAGCGCTCTATTTCCGCCCATCGGATTGACGAGGAACGGATTTCGAAGCCCTCGACCCTTAATCACATACTAGGTTCTTGATACTCCCAACTAATTCCTCGAATCGCGGATTTGGGCTATCTACTCCGATGAGGAGAACCGACTTGCGTGTGATATACTTCGGGGAAATTACGCGAAAGGAGGCGATTCATGTCAAGCCCCCTTCGGCTCCTGGCCATACTCTGCTGGGTCGCGGCCGCTATTCTACTTATCTCCTACTATTACTTTCCGTATAATCCGGATCCGGTACAGACTCTGTGGGACTATATCATTGACCCGATTGTCATAGGTACCCTGATCTTAGTGATCGTCGCCAATACGAGGATTTCATTAGAACATCACAACGCTGGCAATGGGCTGCGCCACCTGCCGATGGACATCATGACGATGCTGACAGCCTTCTTCGCAATCCTCTACCTGCACCAGTACGTCCTCAAATTCGCTGAAGGCTTCGAGCCTGCTCAGCTTTTGTGGGACCTGCTGGTGCCGGGAGTTGTCATCTTCATGGTCGTCTCTGCTATATCCTATGCACAGCACTCTCGCGACAGCGCATGAATTTACCTAACAAATACGAAAATCAGGGATACAGAGCATGAAAATCACAAGCCTGACTATGGAAACCTACCGCTGGAAGCGGGCCACTCCCATTAGGAATGGCATGTACGTCTATCCGACGGCCGGCCTGAACGTTGTAAGAGTCGAGACCGACGAGGGCATCTCCGGCATCGGTCTTGCCGGCGGCGTCCAGGGCGCAGAGGAGATCGGAGCGGCTATTCTGGATCACTTCGCGCAAGTGGTTGTCGGACAGGACCCATTCGATACTGAGAGAATCTGGGACAACATGTGGCAGCCCAAGCTCGTAGGCCGTCGAGGAATTACTACCCGCGTCATCAGTGGAATAGATATCGCCCTTTGGGATCTCAAGGGTCAGATCACAGGGCTGCCCGTGTACAAACTGCTTGGAGGCTACACGAACAAAGTGCCTGTGTATATCGCGGGCGGATACTACGAAGAGGGGAAGGGATTGGGAGAGTTGGCTGAGGAGATGGTAACCGCCGTCGGTCTCGGAGCCAGGGCGGTCAAGATGAAGATCGGCGGAGCGCCGATCAACGAGGACGTCGAACGCGTTCGAGTAGTCAGAGAGGCGATTGGGCCGAACACGAGGCTCATGGTTGACGCTAACTGCGCCTACCGGCACTTCGAGGCGCAGGAAATAGCCCGAAAGATGGAGCCCTACGACGTATTCTGGTTCGAAGAGCCAGTCAACCCCGACGACTACGAAGGACACAGGCTTGTCAGCCAGTCAACCACCATTCCCGTAGCTACCGGCGAGAATGAATATACGCGCTACGGCTTTCGCGAACTCATAGAGGGGCGATGCTGCGACATCCTTCAGCCGGACGGCCTCATTATGGGAGGCGTAACCGAGTTCATGAAAGTCGCGGCGCTCGCGCAGGCGCATGACTTGCTCATTGCCCCACACGGTAACCAGGACGTGCACGTCCACTTGGTTTCGGCGATACCCAACGGGCTGACGGTAGAGTACTACAGCAATTCGACAGACCCTATGTGGGGACACATGTTCAACGAAACGCTGATGGTCGAGGACGGACACGTCAGCCCTCCAGACCGTCCCGGCTTCGGCATAAGCCTGAACGAAGAGGCGCTGGCTCCCCACAGAGTAGGATGAAGATTTCCATCATAACCCCGGTGTTCAACGACGTGCGCGTCGGCCGCGCCCTCGACTCGATCCTGTCCCAGCGACACGAGCATGACCTGGAACTCATCGTAGTTGATGCGGCGTCGACCGACGGAACGATGGAAGTCCTGGAGCGATATCGAGATAGTATAACGACACTGATAAGCGAGCCCGACAACGGAATCTACGATGGCATGAACAAGGGAATTCGCCACGCCACCGGAGATGTTGTCGGGATACTCAACGCCGACGACCGCTATTCAGATGAGACTGTTTTGCGAGACGTGGCTGAAGCGTTTGCCGACGATGCTGCCGACGCCTGCTACGGCAATCTGGTTTACGTCAATCACAACGACGAGATTGTGAGATACTGGAAGACCGGTGACGCCGGCCTGAGTAAGTGGTATCGGGGATGGATGCCCCCCCATCCCACGTTCTTCGTTCGCAGAAGGATCTACGACGAGTACGGCGGTTTCAATCTGGAATTCCCGATTGCCGCCGATTACGAGCTAATGCTGCGTCTTTTCGTCAGACAGCGTATCAGCGTAAGATACCTGGACCGGGTACTGGTGAGAATGGCTCTGGGCGGCGCGTCCAACGGCTCGATTTCCAATATCATCAAGGCTAACTCAGAAGTCGCCCGCGCGTGGCGATCCAACGGATTGAGAGGCGGTTTTCTCGTGCCACTTCTGAAGCCGGCAAGTAAGATATTTCAGTACGTGGGGCGACCGCGATAACCTGTAATTCCTGGGGATTTAGATATGAAAGTAGTAGTCACCGGAGCCGGGGGATTCATAGGTCATCACCTTGTGAAGCGGCTCAAGTCCGAAGGGCACTGGGTCAGGGGTGTGGACATCAAGAGCCCGGAGTTTGAAGAGAGCGCCGCGGATGACTTCCTCGTCGCCGACCTCCGACACTTCGAAAGCTGTCTCCAAGCGACAGACGGCGTTGACGACGTCTACCAGCTTGCGGCGGATATGGGCGGCATTGGATACATAACCGCCAATCACGCCTTTCTCACCCGAAACAACACTCTCATCAACAGCCATATGCTCGAGGCGGCGCGAGTATCGAAAGTGGACAGATACCTCTACACCAGCTCTGCCTGCGTCTATCCGAGTTTTCTTCAGGAAAGCGAGGACGTAACCCCTCTCAGAGAGGAAGAGGCCGTTCCCGCCGATCCTGAAAAAGGCTACGGCTGGGAGAAGCTCTTCGCCGAGCAACTCACATCCTATTACCACGAAGAGTGCGGCCTGGATGTTCGCATTATCCGATTCCACAATATATACGGCCCGCTTGGCACATACGACGGCGGCAGAGAAAAAGCGCCGGCCGCCATCTGCCGAAAGGTGGCCGTGGCTCCCGACGGGGGCAGCATAGAAGTGTGGGGCGACGGTGAGCAGACCCGAAGTTTTTGCTACATCTCCGACTGCGTTGAAGGACTCCGGCGCATTATGGAGTCCGGCTACACCAAGCCGATCAACCTCGGGACGGAAGAGTTGATTACCGTAAACGGACTGGTTGACGCCGTCTGCGCCGCGGCTGGAAAGACACTTACACGACAACACGACCTCACCAAGCCCCAGGGCGTGCGAGGACGCAACAGCGATAACACCGTCCTCGCTGAGATAATAGGCTGGCAGCCCGAAATCCGGGTCAGTGAGGGAATCAAGCACACCTATGACTGGATCGCCGGACAGATTTCACAGAACGGGAAACAAGAGTCCTGACCCCAGCCAGTAGATGCGGACGGACTCTGTTGGAAATACGACGCCATGAACCCTAATCGCATGAAACGAAAATTGCTCTCCGGGCTGCCCGCGTTCGGAGTATCCGTTATGATCCCGTCGCCCCACGTCGTTGACATGGTCGGCCGGCTGGGTTTCGACTGGGTTCTCATTGACTGCGAACACGGTTCGATTTCGCTTGAGAGCGTCGAACTGATGGCGATGGCTGCGGAATCGGCCGGCATTACGCCCATCGCAAGGCCTCCTGTCAACTCGTTCGAGGCAATCGGACAGCTCATGGACAGGGGCGTCATGGGAGTTCAGGCGCCGCATGTGAACACGGCGGACGACGCCCGGAGCGCGGTCAAGGCCGTCAAGTACCACCCCATCGGCGAACGCGGCCTCGCCGCCGGAGTGCGGTCGTCGGCATACGGCTATGGCATGTCAATGGCCGACTATACCGAGAACTCTAACCGGGAAACCCTCGTATGCGTCCAGCTAGAGGAATCTGAGGCTATCGCGAACGTGAACGAGATAGTGCGGGTTGAAGGCGTGGACGTATTCTTCGTTGGCCCGTCCGACCTTTCGCAGTCCCTTGGATATCCGGGACGGCCGGAGGCTCCGGAAGTGCGGGACGCGATGGACGGCGCTTTCGCCGCCGTTGCCGCCGCTGGCAAGGTATCCGGCTCGGCTGGGAACGGCGCCGCGATCAGCAGATACATGGGCCACGGTGTCGCTTACGTTTACACACACTTGACGACGCTGCTCTCTTCCGCCACGGGGTCCTTCTTCGAAGAAGTCAGTTCCTGACCAGGTACGCGGTGATTGAGAGTTCACGTAACGATGCGTAGCGACACAAGAAATTCACAATCCATTGACAGGCGCGCTTGGAACCGCTGAGATTGCCGAGCGGACAGTTACGGGAAGAACGAATGAAGTACGACACAGTGATCATCGGGGCGGGATCCGCCGGATGCGCGCTCGCCTCGCGCCTCAGCGAGGACCGTGACCGCTCGGTATTGCTGCTCGAGGCGGGCCCGGACTACCCCGACTTCGACAGTCTGCCCGACCAGATCAAGATGGGAGTCCACGCCTGGTACGAGTCCTATGATCCAATGGCGCACACCTGGGAATACGAGGCCCGCGCTTCCGACGACAGAGAGCCTTTCAACCTCCCGCGAGGCAAGGTGACCGGCGGCTCCAGCGCCATAAACGGCCAGATATGGTTCCGGGGAATACCAGAGGACTTCGATGAGTGGGCAAGCCTGGGCAATGACGAATGGGGCTTCCTCAGCGTCCTCCCCTACTTTCGTAAGTCTGAGACTGACCTGGACTTCACGGGCGACGATTTTCACGGCTCTGACGGCCCGATCCCCGTCCGGCGCTACACTGAAGACGAACTTCTCCCCAGTCCCAGGGCATTCCTTGAAGCGTGTGTCGCGGCCGGCTTCCCGCAGACTCACGACATGAATCATCCCGAGTCCACCGGAGTAGGATTCTACGCGCTCAACCGAATAGACAACATTCGCATGAGTACCGCTCTCACATATCTGCGAATGGCCAGGAACCGGCTCAATCTGACTGTAAGGTCCGAGGTACTGGTCCATAAGGTCCTGTTAGACGGCAGGCGCGCGGTCGGGGTGGAAGCGGAATCGGGAGGCGAGGTCTTCAGGGTCGAAGCCGACCAGGTGATCCTGAGCGGCGGCGCGATCAATTCGCCTCAGCTGCTTCTGCTCTCAGGCGTCGGTCCCGCCGACCATCTTTCCGATGTCGGGATACCTGTACTGGCCGATGTTCCCGGCGTGGGCCAGAACCTTCGGGACCATCCCGCCGTGTTCATGCACTACGAGTGCGAAGTAGAGCTCCCTACCCGTCCGCCGCCCCTTCAGATTGGGATGCGATACACAACACCCGGTTCGCCCTATCGCAATGACATGCAGATGCGACCACTACAGATTCGCACCGAACATATTCCGGCCGACTTTCAATTGACCGACGGGCGCATCCCAACCGGATTCAGCATCGCCATGCAGAAGGCGCTCTCCCAGGGGGAACTGCGGCTGGCCAGCGCCGACCCGACAGATCAGCCTGTTCTCGAATATCGCTACCTTACCGACCCGTTCGACCGTGAGAGAATGCGCGGCGCCGTGCGACTCTGCGCTAAGATATCGGCCATGCCCGAATACGCTCCGGCGCGAATGTCCCGCCTCTCTCCCTCCGATGAAATCCTCGAGGACAACGACGCCCTGGACGCCTGGCTTATGGCGAACGTTCTGACCCAGCACCATTCATCGGGAACCTGCAAGATGGGGCCTGGGTCGGACCCCATGGCCGTAGTTGACCAGCGTTGCGCGGTTCACGGTTTCGACAACCTGATGGTCGTTGACGCCTCGATTATGCCTGACGTTGTGCGGGCCAATACCAACGCCTCAACGATAATGATTGCGGAGAAAGCCGCGGATCTGATCAGGGGCGTCTCACCCTGATTGGAAACTGCCCGCGTTCATCCTTTACTATTATTCTCAATCCGGCAGTGATTCCTGCCCTCGAAGGGGTGATCGTGGTTACAACAGACTCTCGCGTTGACTTGGACAAGTTGGCCTCGCTGTGCAAGCGCAGGGGCTTCATATTCCAGAGCAGCGAGATATATGGCGGGCTCGCAAGCACCTGGGACTACGGTCCCTTGGGAGTAGAACTCAAGAATAATGTCAAGAATTCCTGGTGGCGGACGTTCGTATGGAGCAGAGACGACATAGTTGGACTGGATGCTTCCATCCTTATGCACCCCGATGTCTGGCGCGCCAGCGGACACGTGGGCAGTTTCACCGACCCGCTCGTCGAGTGCCGCCAGTGCCATCACCGATTCAGGGAAGACCATCTTGAAGGTCCAAACTGCCCCGACTGCGGCGGCGAACTCACCGAGGCGCGGCAGTTCAACCTCATGTTCAAGACCTTCATAGGCCCGGTGGAAGACCAGGCCGCCGAGGCGTTTCTGCGCCCGGAGACCGCCCAGGGCATATTCGTGAATTTCGAAAACGTGCTGAACGCGACGCGCAAACGCCTGCCGTTCGGCATCGCACAGATTGGCAAGGCGTTCAGGAACGAGATAACCACCGGCAACTTTATCTTCCGCACCCGAGAGTTTGAGGCCATGGAGATAGAGTATTTCGTAATGCCCGGGGAGGATGAAGAGGCCCATGAAAGGTGGATAGAAGACTGTGTGAGCTGGTACACGGATCTTGGAGTAAACCCGGACAGGATTCGCGTAAGGTCGCACGACGCGGACGAGCTTTCCCACTACTCCAAGGCAACTCACGACCTAGAGTATCTCTACCCCTGGGGCTGGGGAGAGATACAGGGTGTAGCAAACCGGACGGACTACGACCTGAAAGCCCACTCGGAGGCCAGTAGCCAGAACCTGACATACTTCGATCAGGAAAGCGGCCGGCGCATCGTGCCATACGTCATAGAGCCTGCCGCCGGTGTTGATCGCTCGGTAATGACATTTCTTGTGGATGCCTATACCGAAGAAGAAGTCTCCACGCCGTCTGGGAAGACTGAGACTCGCGTACTGCTCAAATTGCACCCTGAACTCGCTCCGGTCAAGGTCGCCGTTCTGCCTCTATCTAGGAACGAACGACTCGCTCCGACCGCGCGCGAAGTTTTCGAGACGGTGCGGACGTCCGGACGAATTCCGGGCTTCGTGCAGTACGACGACACTCAGAGCATCGGCAGACGTTACCGGCGACAGGATGAGATTGGAACGCCTCTCTGCGTAACTGTGGACTTCGACACGATAGACGATAACGCAGTTACAATCCGGTATCGCGACACGATGGAGCAGATTCGAGTGCCGATCTCAGAATTGGTGCAGCGACTCTCACAGGACTTGGACGTGTAGCGGTAGGGTCTGACTATCAATCGCGCTTCGGCGCCAACCGGGACTCTGGCAGGGATCAATGCGCATACTGCATTTTGCGGACGTTCACATCGGAGTCGAAAACTATTCTCGAACCCATCCGGATACCGGTTTGTCCACAAGACTGCATGACTTCCTCGAAACATTCGACGAGCTTGTGGACTATGCCATCGGCGCCGACATAGACCTGGCCCTTTTCTGCGGGGACGCGTACAAGAGCCGCGACCCATCGCAGACCCACCAGCGCGAATTCGCCAAGCGCATCGTGCGTCTGTCAGAGGCAGGTATTCCGTCCTTCCTGCTTATAGGCAACCACGACACGCCTCACGTTCAAGGCCGAGCAACATCACTGGACATCTATCGGACCTTGCCGCTGCCGATGGTTACCATCGGCGATAACGCTACAACTTACCGGATAGAAACTCCGGCGGGCCCGATACAGATAGTCGCAGTCCCGTGGGTCAGGCGCAGCCAGCTTCTGGCAAGAGATGAAATGCGTGGTCTTTCGACAATCGAGATCAACGCCAAGATCAGCGACACGCTCACGAACCTGATCCAGATTCAGGCGCAGCGCCTCGACCCGGACGTCCCCGCGATTCTTGCAGGGCATGTTACGGTCAACGACGCCAGGACGAGCTCGGAACAGTCCATGATGCTAGGCAGCGACCACGTCCTCCTTCGCAGTTCGATTGCATTACCCCAGTTCGACTACGTGGCGCTTGGGCACATTCACAAGCATCAAGTCATAGGTCAGAAGCCGCATGTCGTCTATTCGGGAAGCCTGCAGCGGATTGACTTTGGTGAGGAGCGAGACGAAAAGGGCTTCTGTGTCGTAGAACTCGACCAAGCCGAAGCTCAGGGCAATCGCATGAGCGAGTTCCACTTTCAACCCGTCAGCGCCAGGCGGTTTCTCACGATTGACGTAAAGCTCAACGCGGATGATCCCTCGCCCAACCAAACCGTGGCCGACCGGGTTAGCCGACATGCCACTAGAGACGCCATAGTGAAGCTCAATGTCGAAATGCCCGCGAATCTTGAGCCGCTGCTGTCCGACTCAGAAATCCGGGCATCCCTCTCGGAAGCTCACTACGTGGCCGCAATCTCGCGGCAGATAGCCGAGCGTCCCCGCACCAGGCTGGACGGGACGTATTCCGAGGGACTCACTCCTTCCCAGCTGCTCGAACGCTACCTGGACTCCCGCGATACGCCGCCCGACCGTGCCAAGGACCTACTCGAACGCGGCAGCCAACTAATCGCTGGAAGCAGTCCCGATTGAATCCCTGCAAGATGCTCACACATCTAAATCAATATCTGGGAGTAATCGCTTTCCCGGAAATCCTGAATTAGACAAGAGTGGATGATGAAACGTCTGTCTATTTTCTCTACCCGCCCATTCCTGCCAATCGTCATTCTATCTATTATCGTAATGGTTGCCGTCGCTTGCGTAAGCCCTTCAGGAGATGCCGCTCCGAATTTCGAGTTGACTCTTTACGCCAACGCCGAACATCAAGCCGGAGATACTATAAATCTGTCCCAGTTCGACGGAGAACCGGTCGTCCTCAACTTCTGGTTTCCCTCCTGTCCCCCGTGCGTCGCGGAGATGCCCGACTTCGAGGTGGCATATCAGAAGTACAAGGGAGACGGCCTTCGGATGATCGGGATCCAGCTCTTGGGACTGGATACCGCAGAGGACGGCCAGAAGTTTGTGGAGGACCTCAGTGTCAATTATATGCTCGGTCCCGACAGACAGGGTGATACATCCGGGGAAATCCTGAAGAACTACCAGATCCAGGGATTCCCGACGACGATATTTATTGACCGCGACCAGAATATCGTCAGGACCTGGTCGGGGGCGCTGAACCTGGAAAAACTCGAAGAACTGATCCAGGAAATACTCTAGCCTCTCCACCTGCATGAAGGCTAGTCTCCGAATCATCTGCGCTGCGCGGGATTGCGTCCCGTTTATCCCCAAATCCTGTAAATCCTGATTCCGACAGTGGTGTACAATGCCCGCGCAGAATCTCGGAGAGTGTGAATGACAGGCGGCGACCTCTTTCTTGTGGTGGTCCGGTGGATTCACGTCGTCGCGGCGGCGGCGTGGGTGGGCGGAAGCGTTTTCTATCTCTTCATCCTCAGGCCGGCTCTGCGACACTCCCCGGAAGCCGGGCGCAGGATCAACGAGGTTACAGCCGCCGAGTTCGGGACGCTCGTGGATACCTGCATCTTCGTGATACTGGCCTCCGGCGTCATCCTCACCTTCAACCGTCTGACCGGGGGAGTAACCGGCCCGTCCTACGGGTTGGTCCTGGTCGCCAAGATCGCGCTCAGTGTCTGGATGTTTATCCTCGCCCGCGGCAGACGGCGGCGCACGGCACTTCTGAATATGTACCGGCAGAACCCTGATCCGCCGTCGGGCAAGTTCAGGAAGACTCTCAACTCCCTGTCGGGTTACAATACGATAGCCATTCTGGGCGTGATAGTATTGCTGCTGGCCGACCTGCTCAACACTCTTTACGAGGTCGCCATCCGCTGAGCCGTTGCGCCGCCAGCACATTCCTATACACTTGCTGAGAGGTGAGTATATTGAAGATGGAACTTATGGAGATACTGGTCTGCCCGATGTGCAGAAGCGAACTCGACCTCAGTATCACGGAGCAAGACGGCGAAGAGATCGTCGAAGGGAAGCTGACCTGCGTCGAGTGTGGTGAAATCTACCCGATAACGAATACAATCCCCAACATGCTCCCGCCCTCGCTCAGGGACTCATAGGACATTCGGAGAGACGGACTTGATACACAAAGACTTCAGATGTGAATTCTACTTTATAAGGCACGGCGAATCCGAATCTAACGCTGCCCCGGGATTTGCCGCCGGAAAGAACTACGATTCGGCTCTCACACCTCGCGGCGTGAAACAGGCGCGACTTCTGGGAGAGCGGCTGAAACGCGAAGGCGTGAAGTTCGACCGGGTTTACAGTTCCAGCCTCGACCGCGCCAGGAAGACTGCCCGCTACATGCTCGATGCGATGGGTGAAACCGAACGATCCGTACCGGCTGTGGACGAACTTGTCGAGCAGAAGGCTATGGGCTGGAGAGGCGTGCCCGTCGAGGAAGTATTCACCCCTGAGAACGTGGCCTACATCATGAGTAAGGGACCCGACTTCATACCGCCGCAGGGTGAGTCGCTCAGGATGGTTAGGCGGCGCGTATCCGGCTGGGTGGAATCGGAGATTATATACAACGAAGAACTGGTGTCAGACCATAGGGAGCTCACTATTGCGGTGGTTGGGCATGGGACTGCCTCTCGCTGCCTGTTCCAGTACATAATGGGCTTCAATGACGCACTGCTGTGGAGGGTCGCGTTGGACAACACGTCCATCTCGCGTTTTGTGTTCGACCGGCACGGCTGGTCGGTAGTCCGACTGAACGACGCTTCTCACCTCGCCGAAGAAGCGGTTAGCTTCGATGCCCGCCCCTAGGCCGTATTGACATTTCTCGTCATTCCCGTGAAAACGGGAATCCAGAGATGCGGAGTGTAACTACTTTCCTGCCGCATAGAATGTCAACAGAACCTAGACTCCGCTGGGTGACAGCAAGAATCCTGAAGAAGGCGCTGTTCATCTAGTCTGGAACCAGGCCCTCGCCGACGAACAGTTCTTCAGCCTCTCTAAGCGTAATATCCGGTTCTGGAAGAACCAGGTCGGACTCGACCAGTTCTTCAATCGGAACCGGCGTGCCATTCTCGCGGACGAGGTCGAGCAGCGCCTTTAGCGCAGGTCCGAACCTTTCGTTGTCGTCCTCTTCGACCACCTCAACCAACTGGTTGTCCAGTTCGTTCAATTCGTCAATGAACGCGCCGGGTAGATTGAACTGGCCCTCGGTCAGTATGCGTACAATCATTGGTTAACCCAATCTCCAAAACGCGCTTCAGCTGCCCGGAAGCGCCCTATTCTGACTTGAAGCGGGCAAACTCGTTCTGAGCGCCGCCAATTCATCTTCGACGTTCTGTTCGGCGGTCAGTTGCGCCAATTCCCGGCTCAGCACATCGCCTCCACCCGGCGTCAGCTGGTCGTCCAGAACACCGGACTCGGCCAACTCGTCTATCGCCCCGGCCTTGGCGCGCAGGTTCTCGGTCTTGTCCTCCGCGCGTTCCACCGCAAGCTGGACGTCGCCCATTTCCTCAGATATGCCTGACAGGGCCGATCCGATCCTGACCTGTGCCTGAGCCGCGTTGTACTGTGCCTTGATAATCTCTTTTCTCGAGCGGAAGGCCTCCACCTTGGCCGTCAGACGCTGCTCGGCGCGGGTCAGCTTCTCCTGTTCGAGTTCAAGCTGCGCTATCTGTTCGTCGAGTCCTTCCAATTCGATCAGGGCGGTCTGCTTGCGCTGGAGCGCCATTCGAGCAAGATCCTCCCTGCCCGCCGCCATCGCCTGGCGGGCCTGATTCTCCACGTTTACTATGCTGGCTCTAACCTTCTCAGCCTGAAGCTGGAGCCTGCGCTTGGTCGTCACCATTTCAACGATGCCGCGCTTGACGTTTTGAAGCATCTCACGCTGCTTCTCGTAAGCGTAATCCAGGTTTTCGCCCGGATCCTCCGCATCATCCACCAGCCTATTGATCTTGGCCTTGACTACCGTTGATATTCGGGACATAAGACCCATGCTCTAATCCCCCACGAATTCTACTCTCTCAGTTTACTAGCAATTCAGCCCAATCAGAAATCAAATGACGATCTATCTCTTCCGCCCCTAAGCATCCCTACTATTCCAACTATCCCCACGATTACCCCCGCCACGAGTAACAGGATGCCCACGAATTGGAATATCGCGGACACAATCCAGGCGAACAGACCTATCCTAAGTATCGCGCCCATCAGAATAAGGGGGATGCCGCCCACCAGCAAACCCAGCCCACTAGCCTTGCTCACGATTTTCCCATACAGGAATCCCACCAAGCCAATTATCGCCATGAGAATGCCAACGCCCAGCAGTATCATCGAGAGGAGGCTGACCAAGCCGTCCCCCGATATGAGAAGTATGATGCCCAAGACAGCCAGGACCACTCCTCCTATCAGCAAACCTCCACCCTTCATAATGACTCCTTCCATGATCTAAGTGAGCGTCAGTCTAATGATCTCCCTTACTCGGGTGACTTCAGGGAACCGAAAAGCGGTTAGCTTAGCCACCGCATTTTGGGACGCGCCCGATAGGTCTTTCCGACCTTGAGAATATCCATTTCAATCTTAACCCAATATGAATGGCGATGAAAGCCGAACTACTGCCTCTACCAAGGCAATCGCGTCTGAATTTCGGCGGTCTCATATATTTCAGCTTATACTAACACGGATGTGCAAGAGCGACACGCGGCCGGATTCCGAGACGATACTGACAACAGACCGCCAAACACTATACACTAGCGTCCGATAACCATAGTGGAACGGAGCGCAGACATGACCACGCCGCGCGCTCGGTCAGACTGACCGCCGACGCCCGATGACGGCGTATATTATCCCGAATCCACCAGAGCATTTTTGAGGAGAGAACCATGACTCTTTCAGCATCGGCAATGGAACAGGGCAACATCGGCCAGCAGGCCACGGGCCGCCCGGTAGTCTATGGCACCCAGGGAGTCATATCCAGCGGACACTACCTGACCTCCATGGCGGGTATGCGAATGCTGCTCTCAGGCGGCAACGCATTCGACGCGGTTGTAGCAGCCGGTTTCGCGGCGGCGGTCACCGAGCCGATTGCGTCCTACTCGCTCGCCGCCGAGGGCGTGTTCATGCTGTACCACGCCGAGAGTGGCGATCTGCTGTCGCTGAGCGGACAGGGAACCGCACCCAGGCTGGCGACTGTTGACTGGTATCACTCACAGGGCCAGGAAGAAATTCCGACGGGACCCGGACCGCTGGCCCACCTCAGCTTCACCGTGCCCGGAGTAGTCGCGGCCTACCTGTCGCTTCTGGAGAGATACGGCAGCAAAACGGTCGGCGAGATTCTGGAGCCCTCCATCCACTACGCCGAACGCGGAATTCCCAACTACGAGTACATGCTGGAGCGGATAGACGGCCCGGGCACAAGAAGCCAGTGGGACGAGTACCCGCCCGGCGGAACGGACGTCTTCTACGACGACGGCAGAGTCCCCGAACCCGGATCCATCCTTGTGCAGAAATCGCTCGGCCTGATACTGCGGAAGCTGGTGGAGGCGGAGAGCGCGGCGCCCGGTCACCGGGTTGACGGCGTCCGCGCCGCGCGAGACTGCTTCTACACCGGCGAGATAGCGCAGATCATCCACGACTGCGCCCATCGTGTCGGCGGCATCCTCGGGCTGAAGTCTCTGGCCTCATACGAAGCCAAGTACGAGACTCCCCTGAAGACGTCCTACATGGGACACGAGGTACACGGCCAGCGCACCTGGACGCAGGGCGCGGTTCTGATGCAGGCGCTCAACATCCTGGAGAATTTCGATCTGCGAGGCATGGGACACAACTCCACGGCCTACGTCCACACCGTCAGCCAGGCCGTCAACCTGGCCTTCGCGGACCGCGAGGCCTACTACGGAGACCCCGACTTCGTGGAAGTGCCGGTGGACGGACTGCTGTCCAAGGAGTATGCCAAAGAACGCGCGGCGCTGATTGACCCGAACAGAGCGATGCCGGAACTTCCTGCTCCGGGAGACCCCTATAAGTATTCTGATATGTCAGGCGTCGCCGCGCAGCCGCGCGAAGAAGTCCCAACCGCTGCCGCCGACGGCGGAGGCGCGGACAGCGGCACCACTCACATTTCGTCAATAGACCGCGACGGCAACATGGTGTGCGCCACGCCTTCGGGCGGCTCGTTTGGCAAGTCCGTGTACTTCCCCGAACTGGGCTGCGCCCTCAGCACTCGAATCGAGATGTTCAACTTCGAGGACGGCCACCCGAACAGGCTAGAGCCCTTCAAGCGTCCCAGGACGACGCTAGTCAACTACATGGTCACCAAGAACGGTCAGCCGACGATGACGATTGGCTGCCCTGGCGGCGATCACCAGGCGCAGGCAAACATGCAGCTTGTGCTGAACATGGCGCTGTGGGGCATGAATCCCCAGGAGGCCGTCGAAGCCCCGAGGTTCGCCAGCCAGGGCGTGAAGAACAGCTTCTATCCCCACACCTACTACCCCGGACAGCTTGGCGTCGAAGCGGGTATTTCCCAGGAAGTCGTCGGAGAGCTGAGGAGCATGGGACACGACATCGTAACCGTCGCCAGCGCCGGAATGGGAGCTACTGTGAACACGCGCGATCCCGAAACCGGCGTACTCGCTTCTTCAGCGGATCCTCGCCGCGCCTGCTACGCGCTCTCTTGGTAACGGCGCCAAACAGCCGAGCTTGAAACCTAATCGAAACGGAAAACGGGGAGAGCCAGTTTCTGATTCTCCCCGCTCTGATCTTCGTCAGCCTTCCTTGTGCCGCTCCACCATTTGCAGGAATCGGTCGAAGAGGTACTCGTTGTCTCGGGGACCGGGAGACGCCTCCGAGTGGTACTGGATGCTCATCACCGGCAGTGAGCGATGTTCCAGCCCCTCCACCGTATCATCATTGAGGTTGATGTGACTAACCGTCACCTCTGATGGCAAACTGTCCGGGTCCACCGCGTAGCCATGGTTCTGAGCCGTGATATGAACGCGGCCCGTAGCGATCTCCTTTACAGGGTGATTACCACCCCTGTGTCCGAATTTCAGCTTATAGTTCCGTCCGCCGAACGCGCGCGCCAATATCTGGTTGCCCAGGCAGATCCCCATGATCGGAACATTCCCGATAAGCCCCTTGGCGGCGTCAACCGCGTAGTCCAATAACTCTGGGTCGCCGGGGCCCGGCGACATCAGAATCCCGTCCGGCTTGAGCGCGAGAAGGTCTTCTGCCGACGTAGCCGCCGGGTACGCTATCACCTCGCAGCCCCGCGTCCGCAGTATCCGCAATATGTTGTACTTCAGTCCGCAGTCGTCAACCAGTATCCTAAAGCGCGGCTCGGAGGGCGTCGCTCCCGGAACCGGCTGGTTCCAGGGATACGGCGCGGAAGTCGAGACCTCGCGCACGAAGTCCGTTCCTTCGTATGTAGGCAGTCCTCGCAGCCGTTCCAGCGCGCTTTCGGGCGACTCGCCCACCGCAATCGTTCCCATCATCACGCCCCTCGAACGCAGCCGTCGCGTAATAGCGCGCGTATCCACTCCGCTTATCCCCAGAACGCCCTGCGACCTGAGAAACTCGTCCAGCGTCATCTCGCTCATCGGGTGACTGGGCGCGTCGCAGTGCTCGCGCACCACGAAGCCCGACACCCGAATCTCGCGCGATTCTGAGTCCTGCCGGTTGATGCCGTAATTCCCGATAAGCGGGTACGTCGGCACGACGATCTGCCCGGCATAGGACGGATCGGTGAGTATCTCCTGGTATCCGGTCATAGACGTATTGAAGACGACCTCCCCGTGCGTCTGCCGCGAGGTATCGCCGAACGCGAACCCGCGATACGCGGAGCCGTCTTCCAGTACGAGGTGTGCGGGTTGGGTTGTAAGTTGGGTCGGTACACTCATAGTCCAAGCACCGTCCGTAGGCCAGAGTTCACGGAGGACATCAGAGTTTCAGGTAGTATGCCCACCCGTTCTCTCAGAAAATACTTGTCCAGTGTCGCTATTTGGGATACGTTTACGACCGAATCTTTGGGCAGACCTGAGTAGATGTGTTCAACCAAGACATTACCAGGCATACCGCTCAAATGTAGGTTTGACGTGAATATAGCCACTACAACGCTTCCTATATCGCTATTATTAAGCGAGTCAACTTGTATAATTACGACGGGTCGTGTGAATCCGGGCTCAGAACCCAGAGGCTCAGGCAGATCAGCCCACCAGATCTCTCCACGCCGCATTACCATTCTACCTTCTTTATCGTGGCCCATTGCATAGCTGCGATAACTGGATCTAAGCTAGTGTCCTCCTCCGCGCAGATTCTGTTGACCTGTTCCGTAATCCAGGCATCTTCGCTTTCGTCTGGATCGTCGCTCTCACTGTTGTCCACCAGAATCGCGGCATACTTCAGACTCTGAGCAATGTCTTCCGTTTCAAGGTATGGATACGCCTCGATGATTTCCTTTGATGACATACCATTGGCCACAAGGCTCAGCACAAGCGAAACAGGCACACGCATACCGCGCACGCAGGCGCGACCACCCATGATGTTTGGGTCAGAGGTTATCCGGTCGAATCCACGCATTGGTTATCTCCTCCGTTTCCAGCTTATACATCTACCCCATCTGTCCGCAATTCCACTCCACTATTCCCCGTCCTGCCAAGCCTGATATATGGATTGTATGAGCTTGGTCAGTTCCTCTTTACGGGTCCCCCACTCGTCCGAGGCAATCAGGAAGTGAGTTTCATCTCCATTGTAATCGGATCGAGTGCGTGTTTCATATTCAATCTCCTCTTTGACTGACTTTAGAGCATCGCCAGACAGATTGTCCGTGCCCCATGGATAGAAGATTATCCGCATCCTACCCATCTCAGGGACCACTCGGACATACATCCAGAATCTACCGCTTGCAACTCGTAGGTGCATAGAAAAATAGTTCGCCGTGATTCTTTCTGAAACTCCGTCCCAATTATTCAGAAATAAGTCTCTCATATCCGAGAACGTATCGCTGACGCCAAATGACTCAGCACGGTCAATCAATCGCTTCAGTCGTTCCTCTCTACTCAAGCTTGGCTTCTTTGACTTGGGGCTAGGGATATTGGCTCCATCCACTTCTACCCGCTTTGCCAGAATAGTCTTGCCGTCATACATGAAGCCATAGAACGTCAGCAACGAAATATCCAAATTGCTATTCTCTGCGAGGAATTTCACCATCCGTTCGATTCTGTCGTCAACGCCCAAGCCGACCAAAAACATACGCAAGGGCTTAAGCGATTCCAACTCCAATTCTTCAAAATTCTGCTCGTACCACGTCTGAAAGTTCTCGATCTTCTCAATGCCCAGATTTCCAGACCTCTGGGAAATGTGGTTGGCGAGCATATCCAAATCCATACGGTCAAGATCGGATGCGTAATCTATAACCTGAGCCACGGCGTCCCACGATAGCATTCCGCGCTTCAATTCGAATACCACCAGTCTGCCGTTGCCATCTACGCCGAGCAGGTCAAGCCGCCCGCCCTCCGTCGGAGTCTGACGTCCTACCAAGGTGAGGTCTTCCATCAGTAAATCGGAGTTCTCTACAAGCGTGTCTTCCAAGAACTTCTCAGATTTCATTCCACCGACAGCCTTCAAGTCCTCGACTTGAAGGCCATCAATCGCCCACAGCTTGACTTCTTCCAAGTAAATGCCCTTCCCTATCCTGTAACCGTGTGCTCTATCGTCCTCGGATCCTCGACACGCTCGGATGCGTCCAGTATCTCCAAGCCAGCCACGTTGCCCTGATCGTCATAGTCTATGATGACTCCCGGCTTATCCTGGTCGCTTTCCTCGATATCCGAGTCGTTCAGCATGATTCTGAGTATGTCCACTTCCTGATCATAGATGATTTTCATGCCGACCTTCCATTCTCGAACACAACTTCCCCACCCACCACCGTAACCTCCACCCGACCCCTAAGCGTAGCCCCATGCAGCGGCGAATTCTTGCCCTTCGACACGAACGCCTCCGTGTCCACGACCCATTCCGCGTCCGGGTCGAAGACGGTCACGTCTGCCTCCGACCCTGGCCGCAGCGTCCCGATGTCCGACCGCCCGAGCAGGTTAGCGGGCGCGGAGGTCAGCTTGTCTATCACCAACGGCAGAGCGATATGCCCGTCGTGGACGAGGGACAGCGCCGACCCCAGCGCCGTCTCCAGCACGCTTATTCCCATCGCCGCGTCCTCGAACGTGCATAGCTTCTCCACCCGCCCGTGCGGAGCGTGGTCCGTCGCGATTATGTCAATCACGCCGTCCGCCAGGCCCTCAGCCATCGCGTTCATATCTGGACGCGCCCTGAGCGGCGGGTTCACCTTGGCGTAGGTGTCGTAGGCTTCCTCGCCAAGCGGCTCGAAGGCGCTGCCGCCCTGCCCGCCCATGACCGCTTCGTCGGTCAGCGTAAGGTGGTGTGGAGTTACTTCACACGTCACGCTGATTCCCGCGTCCTTGGCGCGTCTCACCAGGTCGAGCGTCCCTATCGTCGAGATGTGCGCCAGGTGGATGTGGCCGCCGGTCAATTGTGCAAGCGATATGTCGCGCGCGGCCATCGTCTCCTCGGCGGAGTTGGGCGCACCCTGCACCCCCAGCCGGTTGGATACCCAGCCCTCATTCATGTGGCCGCCCCTGAACAGGTCGGGAGTCTCGCAGTGGTTGATTATCGGCAGACCGAGGCCGGACACGTAGCTGAGCGCCTGACGCATGATATTGGAGTCTGCCACAGGATGGCCGTCGTCGCTGAAGCCGATGCAGCCCGCTTCCGCCAACTCCGCCATCTCCGCCAACTCCTTGCCCAGAGAGCCTTTGGTGACGCAGCCGATGGGCAGCACCCGAACCGCGCCCTCCGTTCGCGCCCTGTCCAAGACGTACTCGACCGTGGCGCGGGTGTGCATCGTCGGCTCGGTGTTGGGCATCGCGCAGACCGTCGTGAACCCACCCTTAGCGGCGGCCCTGGTTCCGGTAGCTATTGTCTCCTTGTACTCAAGGCCCGGATCGCGCAGGTGGCAGTGCAGATCAATAAATCCGGGCGAAACGACCATACCCGCCGCCTCTATGACGCGAGCTCCATTTGTTGAAGAGATTGACTTCTCCATGCCCGCAACCTTCCCCTCGCTGAGAAGCAGGTCGCCAACAGTGTCAACGCCCTGTGCCGGGTCAATGATTCTTCCGCCTTTGATGAGTATCTCTTCCACTCACTCTCTCCTAGAAAGCATACATAGCATCGGTCTCACGTAATCGAGAACAGGCAGGTTCTCGTCCCCGTCCCACCATGTAAATTCAGAGTGTTCCTCACTCAGCACGACCTCGCCATCCCCGTCCGCGCGGAACACATGGTGGACCTGTCCATCATATCTACTATCAATTCCCCATAGTTCGCAGTAGTCGAACAGGTACTCCAACCTGGAAGCCACAAGCCCGGTCTCTTCACGCAACTCTCGCGCCGCCGCTGATATGGGCAGTTCACCATTCTCAATACCACCGCCCGGCAGATGAAACTCTGTGTCCTGGGGTTCTCGCAGAAGCAGGACTTTCCCGTTTCGCGCGACGATAGAAGTCGCCCTATAACGAATCAGTCTGTCGGTTTGCTCAGCCATTCAGCCTGTTGAGCCTTTCAAGTATGCCCCTCACGTGGGGATAGACAGGTGTGTCGTCGCGCATATCCCACCATGTGAAGCCGTCCACCTCGCCCCGGACGGCAACCTCCCCATCGGCCTCCACCTCGTAGAGATGATGATTGTTGTACTTGCCCTCGAATACGAACAGGAATCTTATGACGGAGGCTTCAAGCCCGGTTTCCTCATAGAGTTCGCGCGCCGCCGCCACGATTGGCAGTTCACCTTTCTCTATGCCGCCTCCGGGCAGCGCGTATGTCGGACGCCCCCTGTCCCGCACCACTAGCACGCGGTCCTCGCGCCTGACGATGACCGTAGCCCTATGGCGCGGCAGTTCGCCGTCCCAGCCGGGATAGCTGGTTGGTCGTTCTGATGACTGATTCATGTACCCGAAAATCCCCGCTAACTTCTGTCCGCTCGGAACAGTTGCTCACGCACCGGCGTTGCGACGCCGTACAACAGCGCCATTCGGATCGCTACGCCGTTCGTCACCTGCTCCTCTATGACCGACCTTGTTCCGTGAGCGACCTCCGGATCTATCTCCACTCCCTCGTTCATGGGCCCCGGGTGCATTACCAGCGCGTCCGGGTTCGCGAGCTTCAGCCGTTCGGCGTTGATGCCGTGAGTCCTGGAGTATTCCCTCAGCGACGGCAGGTGACCGGCCCGTTGGCGTTCCAGTTGCAGCCTGAGCGCGTACACCACGTCCGCGCCCTCAAGCGCCTTTTCCACGTCGCCCTCTATCTTCACCGAGGCGAAGGGGTGGTCTGGCGCAGCCGAGAAACCGTCCAGCATATCCTGCGGAATGAGTGTCGGAGGCGCGCACAGCGTCACTTCCGCGCCCATTTTCGTGAGTCCCCACAGGTTGGAACGCGCCACCCGGCTGTAGAGTATGTCTCCCACTATCACCACCTTCAGCCCTTCTACCCGCCCGAAATGTCCGCGCATCGTGTACATATCGAGCAGCGTCTGCGTGGGATGCGCGTGAGTGCCGTCGCCCGCGTTTATTACGCAGGCGTCCAGATTTCTCGCCAGGAAGTGCGGCGCGCCGGAGTGGCTGTGCCGTATCACGATGATGTCCGCGTTCATCGCCTGGAGAGTCAACGCGGTGTTGTACAGCGACTCTCCCTTCTCCACGCTGCTTCCCGAACCGGACACGTTGATCACGTCCGCGCTCAGTATCTTTCCCGCCTGTTCGAACGAGACGCGGGTGCGCGTGCTGGCTTCGGTAAAGAGCGTTATCACCGTCTTGCCACGCAGGGTGGGGACCTTCTTGATGTCCCTGTTCATCACCTCGCGCATCGCGTCCGCGTTCTGGAACACCTCCTCGATCTCATGGACCGTAAAGTCGTCCAGGTCCAGGACGTGCCTTCGCCCGACCCTGTTCCTCGGCCTGGGAGAGGCGCCGTTGGCTTGCCGCGCGCGGGTTTGCGGGCTCACTCTCGTTGTCATGCTTCCTCCTCCCTTGCCAGTATCACCTCGTCGGTACCGTCTATCTCGGTCAACTTCACATAAACCTGCTCGTCCAGGGAGGTCGGCACATTCTTGCCCACATAGTCCGCGCGAATGGGAAGTTCGCGGTGTCCCCTGTCCACGAGAATGGCAAGCTGAATCTGGCTCGGCCTGCCCAGGTCGGTCAGCGCGTCCATAGCCGCTCTCACCGTGCGCCCGGTGTACAGCACGTCGTCCACCAGCACCACGGTTCTCCCCTGTATGTCGGGAATGGATGTGGGGCGCATGACGGGCCTGACTCCGGCGGCCACGTCGTCCCGATACAGCCCGATGTCCAGCATTCCGACAGGAACTTCGACGCCCTCGAACTGTTTCACGAAGTCGGCGATCCTTCGCGCGATTGGAACGCCGCGCGTGTGCATTCCGACCAGCGCTACGCCCTCTGCGCCGCCGTTGCGCTCCATGACCTCGTGAGCGACCCGGATCAGAGCGCGGCGCATCTCATCGCCGGTGAGTATCCGGCGTCGAAATGTAGCTTCCCTCTGTGCCAAACAAAAACCTCTTGCCATGCCGACAAGAGGTACGCGATACGGAGCGGAACACATTCCGCGCCTTATTTCGTCCCTTGCCGGCCTCACTGAACCAGCTTAAAGGGCGCCAGGACTCGATCCAGACAAACCCCGTCTAGGCCCAATTCTATGGAAGCGCGACCCAAACTTTCAAGCACCTAAGAGAGCAAAACAGCCCTCTTTTCCTATCAATGCCGCGTTTCCATACACACTACAAAACCATGCCACCACCTGCTACGACATGCCTCAAACAGAACAAATATACCTGCCCAATAGGCCCGCTATTGCTGATACAATCCTATCGCTTCATATCGCAAGTTCAAGAGGTGGACAATATGCTCGAAAGATTCAAGGTTCCAAAAGAGGACGAGATTCATGTCCCGCACGACGGGCTGCGTGAAACAGTAGCATCCATATTCGAGAAGATGGGTGTCACGCCGGAAGACTCCGAACTGGGCGCCGACGTCCTCGTCTCCACCGACCTCAGGGGTGTCGAGACGCATGGCGTGTCCAATATGCTCAGGTCTTACGTGCAGGGATACTCGCAGGGGACGCTGAACCCAAGACCCGACTGGACGGTGGAGCGCGAGTCTGCGGCCACGGCAACCATCAACGCTGACAGGGGCCTCGCCGTCATACTGGGCCCGAAGGCGATGCAAATTGCCATAGACAAGGCGCGCAACGTAGGCATGGGAGTCGTAACGATGTACAACGCTGGACACTCCGGCGCCATTGGGCATCACGCTATGCTCGCGGCGAAGGCCGACATGGTGGGCATGACCGCCACGGCCGGCGGCCTGCTCGTCCTGCCCACATTCGGGGCCGAACCTCGCTTCGGAACCAACCCGCTCGCTATCGCCGCGCCAGCGAAGTCGGAGCCGTTCCTGCTGTTCGACGCCGCGACCTCAGCCATCGCGGGCAACAAGCTGGGACTGGCGAACCGGGTGGGAGCCAATCTGCTCGGTGGCTGGATTGCCGGAACGGACGGCGACCCGATTCTCGATGAAGTCCCTATGCCTGAGCGCGGACAATACTACCAACTCCCACTGGGCGGAACGCGCGAACAGGGATCGCACAAGGGCTACGGCTTCAGCCTGATGTCCGAGGTGCTGGCCTCGATGCTGTCCGGCGACAGGCCCTCGATGCTAACCGGCGGCGGCGCGAGTCATCACTACTTCGCGGCTTACAACATAACCTCATTCTGCGACCTCGATGAGTTCAAGCAGAACATGGACGATATGCTACGGATGCTGCAAGACACTCCGCCCGCGCCAGGACATGACCGGGTTATCTATCCCGGCCTCTCGGAGTATGAGGAGGAACAGGAACGGCGCGAGAGCGGCATACCGCTCCACAAGGAAGTTATCGAGTGGTTCAGCGACATCTGCGCCGAATTACAACTCCCGCCTCTGCCGACACTGGATTAAGCTAATGAACGAAACGAACCTGGATGCCCGGGCGCTCGACGACTCCATGTTGGCCGCTATCGAGGCGCGCGCCATCGAATTGGCGCGAGGCGGTGGTTCAGTCCTGTCTGAGTACTTTGGTGGGAACCTGGACATACAGTACAAAGACGACAACCAACGTGACCCGGTTACTGACGCCGACCACAAGACTCAGGAATTCCTAGTGAAGGGCATCAACGAGAGTTTCCCCGATCATGACATCCTGGGCGAGGAAGACGACGAGAACTCAGAAGAGGGCGAGGCGGCCGCCGGAGACTTCCTCTGGGTATTGGACCCTTTGGACGGCACCAAGAACTTCCTGCACGGTCTTCCCGTTTACGCATGCTCAGTCGGAGTCTTGTACAGAGGCGAGCCCATCGTGGGCGCGGTCTATACGCCCTGGCCCAAGGGCGGCGGCGTTGTGCATCACGCCCGCAAAGGCGGAGGGGCGTTCACCGACGGAATTCCCATAAGAGTGGCTGAACTACAGTCGCCGCAAGCGAACCAGCTAATCACGGTACCCGGCATGTTCGACAGGCTGTACAACTTCGACTCTCCGATGCGAGGCAAGACCGGAGACCCGAGGGTGACCGGCTCAATTGCCTACGAACTCATCATGGTCGCGCGAGGCATTACGCAATATATGTACACTTCAAACCCACACCTCTGGGACATCGTCGGTGGCGTGGCGGTTGCTATGGAGGCCGGCTCCGCGCTCATGATCGGCCAGAGAAGCGCTGGCCCGATGGGGATGTTCCCGTCTCTGGGCTGGAGAGAATCGAGTGCGCTTATAGATAATTGGAGCAGTGGCCAGACAAAGGTCCGCGATCTCAGGCGCTGGGCGCGGCCCCTCGTCCTCGGAAGCCCGCCCGTCGCCCGCTTCGTGTCAGAAAACCTGGGCTGGAAGCGAAATCCTCGTCTCTGGCTGCGTATGTGGCAGAGACGCAGGCGCGCCGCCAGAGCCGGAGGCTAAGGGCCCACTCAGCCGTTGGATTAGACATCGCTGTTGTGTATGATTGATGATCATGGACGATGGCAGAAAAGGACTGGCGATACTCGGTTCCACAGGCTCGGTGGGGACCCAGACTCTCGACGTGGTTCGGACATTCCCGGATATGTTCGACGTCGTCGGACTTGCCTGCAACCGCAACGTCGAATTGCTGGGTAAACAGGTCCAGGAATTCGCTCCCCGCTTCATCCACTGCAACGCTGCCGAGGACGAAAAATCTCTACTCCTCTCCAACGGCGTTGAGGAGTGCGACCTTATCGAACTCGTCCGCCATGACGATGTAGATATTGTTGTCACTGCCACTACGGGCGCCGTGGCGATAGCCCCAACTCTGGCAGCTATTTCCGCGCGCAAGCAGATCGCTCTCGCCAACAAAGAGACAATCGTGATGGCAGGCGAGATGGTCACCTCGGCGGCGCAGTCTGAGGGCGTTGACCTGATGCCATTAGACAGCGAACCGAACGCGATATGGCAGTGCATTCGCGGTGAACGCGCTACTGTTTCCAGATTGATTATCACGGCCTCCGGTGGCGCTTTCAGGGACACCCCCCTGAATCAACTTTCGTCAGTCACTCCTCAGCAGGCGCTCAGGCACCCGACATGGAGTATGGGTCAGAAGATCACCGTTGACTCCGCTACACTCATGAACAAGGCATTCGAGGTAATCGAAGCGCACTGGCTTTTTGGGATGCCCTGGGACGACATCGAGATTGTGATTCATCCTCAGAGCATCATTCACTCTATGGTCGAATTCATAGACGGCTCTGTCAAAGCCCAGATGAGCAAGCCCGACATGCGTCTTCCCATCCAGTATGCCCTGCTCTACCCCGACCGTCTGGATAATCCAAAGATCGACCGGTTCGACCCGCTGTCCACCGCATCACTGACGTTCCAGGATTGGGATCGGGACCGCTATCCCTGCTTCGACATGGCAATCGGATTCGCAAAGCGAGGGGGCACCTGGCCCGCAGCCCTCAGCGGCGCGAATGACGCTGCGGTAGACGCCTTTCTGAACAGCAGGATCGGCTTTCTGGAAATCGAACAAGTCATTCGCGCCGCCCTCGATGGCCACGAGAGTGTCCAAGAGCCGGAGCTATCCGACATTATCCGGTCAGGACAGGACGGGCATGACAGGGTACGCGATCTGGTGAGGTCATAGCATGTTTGGACTACCGTCCTGGCTGCTCATAGTTCCGGTGCTGGCCTTCCTCATCTTCGTTCACGAACTCGGACACTACCTGGCCGCGAAGCGATTCGGCATCAAAGTCCTCGAGTTCGGCTTCGGCTTCCCTCCCCGTATGTTCGGAGTCCGCTACGGCGAGACCCTCTACTCTATAAACTGGATACCCCTGGGCGGATTCGTGAGGATGCTGGGCGAGGACAACGCCGCAGGCGTACCCGACTCTGCCGAACAGGCCCGGCTCGAATCTGAAAATCCCGACCCCGACAGCGGACGCCGCTTCACGGACCAGACCCCGCTCAAGCGCGCGATTGTGCTGGTAGCCGGTTCGTTCATGAACTTTCTCACCCCTCTGGTCATATTCAGTATCATCTTCTTATTCCCGCGCGACGTGCCTGTCGGAACCGTATCCATCAGTGGCGTAGCCCCCAGGTCCCCTGCCGCAGAAGCCGGAATCAGGCCCGGAGACCAGATCCTCGCCGTTGACGGCGAGCGCGTCAGAAACCATTATGAACTGATAGAACGAGTCAACGATAGCCTGGGAAATGAGACCGAACTCAACATACGACGCGGCTCCATAGTGTCGGGACTTGGGCAGTCCCCCGAATTCTCGGTTGTCGAGACCGTAACCGTCGTACCCAGATCGAATCCTCCAAGTTTCCGTGTAGTGGAAACGGTCACCGATCCCCAGACTCAGGTCAGCCTCAGAGAAGCGCGCCGCTACGACGGCCAGCTCGAGGTGGGCGATACCCTGAGCCAGGGCGCGGTCGGAGTCATAATAGGCACAGGCAATGTCCGTTTCGTCAAGGAACGGCAGCCCGCACTCCAGGCTGTCCCAAGCGCGGCGGGCCGAATATGGGAGATACTGACGACGACCAAGGACGCATTCCAACAGTGGGCCGGTGGGGGTCCCAATCCAGGTTTCACAGGCCCCATAGGCATAGCGCAGGTCACCGGAGAAGTCGCGGAAGCCTCCGATCAATACGGCCTAACCATCTTCTTCGAATTGGTCGCGTTCCTCAGCATCAGCCTGGGTATAATAAACATCCTGCCCATTCCGGCTCTGGACGGAGGGAAACTTGTCTTCGTGGTGATAGAATGGATGCGAGGAGGAAAGCGCGTCTCTCCGAAAAAAGAGGGCCTGGTCCACCTGGTGGGGTTCGCGGTCCTCATCGGGCTGATACTCGTGGTCAGCTTCTTCGACATAACCCGATGGTTGTCCGGCGAAAGCCTTATACCCTAGAGTGTGTCGTCAAATAGAGGTAAGAGATGATAAGTTGATGCTTAAATAGTGAAACAGGAGCATCATATGTCAGCGTCACATCGTCGGCACGATCTATCGGATCGAGTGTGGGACCGCTTGGAACCTCTTCTGCCAGGGGGCGCTGGCAAGGTTGGCAGGCCTGCCTTCGACAACCGCCTGTTTCTGAATGCTGTATTTTGGATTTTACGCACCGGTGCACCCTGGCGTGATCTGCCCCCGGACTACGGAGACTGGAAGAATACACATCGCCGTTTCTGTCGTTGGCGAGACCGGGACGTGTGGGGGAAACTGCTGGATGAGGTGATTGATGAGCCTGATTTTGAGTGGTTGATGATTGACTCCAGTCATGTCAAGGTGCATCCTCATGCTGCGGGAGCTGCGGGAGGAAATCAGGAGATGGCGCGTACAAAAGGGGGCTGAACACCAAAGTGCATCTGGCGGTGGATTCCCATGGTATGCCGGTACGTCTGATTCTAACCGAAGGAACCACCGCTGACTGTTCTGAGGCAATTGCATTGATTGAGGACATAGAGGCGGAACATCTGTTGGCGGACAAAGGATACGATAGCAATGAAATCGTGGAGGCGGCGTTAGCTTTAGGGATGAATCCTGTTATCCCACCCAGAAGCAATCGTAAGAACCCTCGCGTGTATGATCGGCACCTATATAAACTGCGACATCTGGTGGAAAATGCCTTTCTCTACCTGAAACAATGGCGAGGGGTGGCAACACGTTACGCTAAACGGGGAGATTCTTTCCTGGCTATCTGCCAAATACGCGCTCTGGTACTGTGGACTAAATTATTTTGACGACACACTCTAAGCTCTTAGCCAGGCAACCCGGCAGTAACACAGTCCTCTGGAAGTGGGAGTTTACCCGACATGATAAAGAGAAGGGTTACGAAAGCGCTCCATGTTGGCGACGTCAAGATTGGCGGTGACGCGCCAATTTCGGTCCAGTCTATGACCAAGACCGACACACGCGACGTTGCCGCGACAGTTCGGCAGATAAGGGAACTCGAAGAGGCCGGATGCGAGATTATCCGCTCCGCAGTCCCCGACATGGAAGCCGCCGAAGCCCTGGCCGACATAAAGCGACAGATACGAATACCCCTCGTTGCCGACATACACTTCCACTACCAGCTCGCACTAAAGGCCCTAGAAAGCGGCGTGGACTGCCTGCGACTGAATCCCGGAAACATCCGCGACCGCGAGAAAGTCGAACTGGTCGTCAGGGAGGCGAAAGATCGAGGAGTGCCAATCCGCATCGGCGTCAACTTCGGCAGCTTGCCTCCTGTAGGAGGAATCGGCAAAACCAGAGGATTGTCCAGGCACAGGGACGGCGTTAACATGCTCGCGAAGGGTACTGGCGATGAGGGCGAATACTCCGTCGTTGACCACATGGTCGCTACTGGCCTCTGGGAAATCGGAATACTCGAAGACCTGGACTTCGACCTGATTAAGATCTCCCTCAAGGCGTTCGACATTGATACCACCGTCGAGTCGTACAGGCGAATGGCGAAACTCGTCCCATACCCTCTGCACCTGGGCATAACCGAGTCTGGCACCGCCAAATCAGGCAGCATACGCAGCGCAATCGGACTTGGCGCCCTTCTCTACGACGGCATAGGCGACACTATCCGAGTGTCGCTAAGCGACGACCCGGTTGAAGAGGTTTATACCGGCTTCGAGATTCTGAAGTCCCTCGAACTCAGGAAAGAGGGTGCGGTACTGGTCGCCTGCCCATCCTGCGGCAGGGCGGACGTGGATGTGGTGAGCCTCGCCAACACCGTGGACGACATGCTCAAGAAGACCAAGTCGCCAATCAAGGTTGCCGTCATGGGATGCGAGGTGAACGGACCGGGCGAGGCGAAGGACGCCGACGTCGGAATCGCCGCTGGCGCGGGACGGGCCATCATCTTCCGCAAGGGTCAGAAGGCCCGGATAGTCACCGAGGATGAAATGCTGTCCGCGCTCATGGAAGAGGTTGACAAGGCCGAAGCCGAACTACTGGCGCCTATCTCCTGACCCTGAACAATCGAACAATTAAGGACTTCAAAGTTAGCGAGGAATGAACCAATGAGAATGTCTCGGGCATTCGGCAAGACACTGCGAGACGATCCCGCGGAAGCCGAACTGGATAGCCACAAGTTGATGCTCAGGGCCGGCATGATCCATCAGACTATGATGGGCGTCTATAGCTATCTGCCCCTCGCGTGGAGGTCTATCAGAAAGATCGAGCAGATCATCCGAGAGGAGATTGACACGGCGGGCGGCCAGGAACTTCATATGTCCATGCTCCAGCCAAGAGAGATATGGGAGCAGTCCGGACGCGACGAGCAGTACGGCCCCGATATGATGCGCCTCTCGGACCGTCGCGACAGGCGAATGGTGCTCGCGCCGACATCCGAAGAACTCCTGACGAACATCGTCAAGGCGAACGTCCTCAGCTACCGCGACCTGCCCGTTACGCTCTACCAGATCCAGACCAAATTCCGCGACGAGCCGAGGCCACGCGCCGGGCTCATCCGCGTCCGTGAATTCGACATGAAGGACGCCTACAGCTTCGACGCCGACCAAGACGGTTTGGACGAGAGCTACGACGCGATGGTCAAGGCGTACAAGAACATATTCTCGCGCTGCGGACTCGACCCTATCATCGTCGAAGCCGACTCCGGCGCGATTGGAGGTAGGGACTCCCAAGAGTTCATCCTGCTCGCAGACGGCGGCGAGGACACCATCATTCTCTGCGCCAACTGTGGCTATGCCGCCAACGCGGAAAAGGCCGAGTTTACCAAGCCTCCGATGCCGATGGAGGCTCCGCTCCCGATTCAGGAAGTCCACAGCCCGGGCGTCAGGACGATAGACGAACTCTGCGACTTTCTGGACATCCCGCAGCGCAAGACCATCAAAGCCGTGTTCTATATAGTGGACGGCGAGCTGATATTCGTAGTCATTCGTGGAGACCTGGAAGTCAATGAGATCAAGCTGAGCAACGCTCTGGACACCCCGGCCGAGTTGCGCCTCGCTTCCCCGGCGGAGGTCGCCGAAGCCGGAATCGTCGCCGGCTCCGCGTCCCCAGTCGGCTTGGACGTCAGAACGGTCGCCGACGACTCGATCAATCTCGGCGCCAACTTCGCGGTCGGCGCCAACTTCGACGACTATCACTTGCTCAATGCCAACGTCGGACGCGACTTCACTCCGGATGTCCTCGCTGACATCGCTCTCGCACAGGAAGGCCATCAGTGTCCAAGGTGCGACGGAGCGCTTGCCGAGCGACGCGGCATAGAAGTCGGGCACGTCTTCAAGCTGGGCACAAGATACAGCGAAAAGCTGGACGCGCAGTACCTGGACAGCAGCGGCGAGCGACACCTGATAATCATGGGATGCTACGGCATAGGCGTCGGAAGACTTCTCGCCGCCGCTATCGAGCAGAACCACGACGAAGCGGGCATCGTGTTCCCTACCCCGATTGCGCCCTACGACGTTCATCTGGTGGGGCTCAATACGAATGTGAACGATGTAGTGGAATTCGCCGATTCCCTTTACTACGAACTCAGCCAGGCCGGCTTGTCGGTGCTGTTCGATGACAGGAACGAGTCCCCGGGGGTCAAGTTCAACGACGCCGATCTCATCGGACTACCGGTGCGAGTCGTAGTCAGCAGGAGAAACCTCGCTCAGGGGATCGTCGAGATCAAGAAGCGAGACTCTTCGGAGTCCGAGACTGTCCCGATGGATGAGACCGTCCAGACGGTGCGAAACTACCTGGCCTTCTGAGAAACAAGTCAAGCAAGCCCGGTCTTAGTTAGTTCACAGCCATGCCAGAATAAGGGTGAAGGCTCAGCCTTCCTCGGAACCTAATCGCGACAGGAAGTACGCCGCAACCCTGTCGGCGTACTCTGTCTTATTTTCGACGAATGACTCCGCGTGGGCCACGCCTTCCACCACCCAAAGTTGGCTGCCCTCCGCCGATGCGGCGAATACCCTTTCGCTGTGTTCCGGCGGTATTCGGCTGTCCTCCGTTCCATGAATTACCAGGACCGGAAAATCCAGTTCGGCAACCGCTGCCTCCGGGGCCATTCCTTTGAGGCTGATGTCGAACATCCTCTGAGCCAGGAACACAGCGCACGGAACGAAAGCCAGGGTGAACCATCCTGGTAATCCCGTGCGGAACTTGACCTCACGTAAAATCAGGTCCGAGGCTCTCGCATACGGTGTATCCAGCGACAGGGCCCGAATCCCACGCTCCTCTGCCGAAGCCAGGCACAAAGCCCCCGCCCCCATCGAGACGCCGTGCATCCCGATGTGGCAGGATGGAACTCCTCGCTCCACCAAGAAATCATATGCGCCCAACGCGTCCATGCGCTCATGCCATCCGGACGACACCCTCTTCCCATCCGACAAGCCGTGTCCGCGAAAGTCGAACTGCAGCACGCCGAATCCTCGCCGATTGAGCATCGCCCCAAGCTCGGTCAATCCATCCCCAGTTCTGCCCACCTCGATTCCATGGCAGAATATGAGGGTTGGCATTCCCTCGCGTCCATGCAGAAGCCAGCCGTCCAGCGTCACGTCCCCGCGCCGCGACATGAACCGTACGCTCTCGAATTCCATGCCATAGTCCGAGGGACTGTCCTGAAACTCAGCTTCCCCCACCCTAGTCATGCCGGACGCCATCAGGTATGAAACAAGCAGATACAACACCGAGAGAATTAGCGCCACCAGAATGAATGTGAAAATGAATATCAGCGGACAATATCTCCGGTATTTTGGTTGTGAACAGCGCCACAAGGCAGGGAACCAATTATAGCATCGCACTGGCCAGATCGCTCTTCAAGTCAGCCACCGTATTTCGATAGAATCCAATTGAATGGCATCACATCAAGGAGGACTCAGATGAGCGGAATATGGCCCGACGATATAAGATGTGTCGTGATGCTCGGATTCGACATAGACGGCGTATCCAGCGCGATCAACCGAGATCCCGCCTCAGCCAACCTGCCTAGCCTCATGTCCGCCCGCGAGTACGGCCCCTCCGTCGCTACGCCCAGGATACTCGGTCTGCTTGAGCGATACAGCCTCCCAGCCAGCTTCTACATTCCCGGCTACGTAGCGGAGACCCACACCGAACTGGTAAAAGATATTCATGCTCGCGGACACGAGGTCGCCCATCACGGCTATATGCACGAGCCGCCCGCCACTCTCACACGAAGTGAAGAGGCCGACGTGCTGGACAGGGGCATCGAAATTCTGGCTGGTCTCACCGGCGAGGCCCCGGCCGGATACAGGTCGCCGAGCTGGGAGCTCAGCGAATACTCTCTCGAACTGCTCGCTGACCGCGATTTCATCTACGATTCCAGCCTCATGGGCGACGACATACCCTACATCGTCAACGTGGACGGCCGCATCATCGTCGAGATTCCGGTCCACTGGGAACTGGACGACGCGCCCTACTTCAGTTACGCCCCCTCGCTCGGGGCGCGCTTCCCCATGTCGAGCCCAAGCCATGTTTACGACGTGTGGTCGTCGGGATTCGAGGGCGCCTACCACTACGGACGCGCCTTTGTTCTCACTATGCACCCCCACGTGATAGGGCGGCCTGGGCGCTTGCGAATGCTCGAACGGCTTATAGGGTACATACAGGAGTTCCCGGGGGTGGAATTCGCCCGTGCCGTTGACGTAGCCCGACAGTGGTCCGCAAGCACATCCGATGAATAAACCGGCATTAACGGTAGCCGCCCTGATTCCGACGGCAGGTGAGCTTGAGGCATTCGTCAGCGCAATGGAATCGCTCGGCTGTCACGGTGTTCCCCGCAACGTCGGACGAATACCCTGTCTCTCATACTGGAGCGATAGGCTGTTGGTTGCGCAGGGCGGCCTGGGCAAAGTGGACTTTGCCGTAAGGACGCTTCACATCGTGGAGCAGGAGCCTTCTCTCGATGGCGTGATCTGTCTCGGCACCTGCGGCGCCCTCTCAGCCGGCCTCGCCATTGGCGACGTCGTGATTGCGACCGAAACGGTCGAACACGACTTCAATCGCAAGCTCACGGAGGGCCCGATTCCCAGATTCCAGAGCGACTCAACGCTTCTGGCCGCATTCCGGGCCGCCGAGTCTTCCCTACCCCACGGCATTTCAGTCACCTACGGCCCCATAGCATCTGGCGACGAGGGTATTGATTCCTCAGCTAGGGCGAAAGAGTTGATAGACAGGACCGGCGGAATCGTCGCCGCCTGGGAGGGCGCGGGCGGAGCGAAGGCGTGCGCTTTCGCCGGAGTCCCATACATTGAAATCCGCTGCGTCAGCGACCTCGCCGACGAAGATGCCATGACAGACTACCGCGCGAACACCCCGCCCGCCATGGGCAACCTCGCGCGGTTCATCATCCGCGCACTCCACCAAACGCGACTACCCTGCTATGATTTGGATTAGTTGGCGCGAGTCAAGGCGCTGTGGGAGGATCACACTATGGCAGAAGAGTCTGGGTCGGTAGGCATACTGACTCATATCGGCATAGACGTTGCCGACCTCGAGCGTGCGGAGGCGTTCTATTCCGCCTTGCTGGGTATCGAGCGGGATCAGGCGTGGGACCAGTATCTCGCGTTCAAACCCCTGCCCGGCGGACTGATAGTCTATCTCCAGCGCGTCCCCGAAAAGAAAACCAGTAAGACCCGGCTGCATATGGACCTGACGGTGCCGAACGTGCCGGCCGCGCTGGCGAGAGTGGAAGCGCTCGGCGGAAGGGCGCTCAGGGATTTCGTCGAGCCGGGAGAGAATCTGGCCGTAGTCGCCGACCCGGACGGCAATGAGTTCTGCCTGATCACGGGATAGGCACTTTCAAGAGAATCTTTCATTAGCCCCCTGCCCGAAAAATGACTTGGGAAACTCTCACATCGTGGCGTTGTGGCTACGAATACAATAAACCTTGACATCGGTTTGAACGCGGTAACTCTCAGAAAACTGCGTCAATAGGCCCTTATATTACCGTCCGGTTGCGTGGTAATGTCAAAGAATAAGGCTTCTGAGCGGCCACTCAGAAGCCTTGATGAACACAGGGGTCTAGCATGGAAAGGAGGTGTACCCGTATGCGGACAGTAGAGCTTTCTAAGACAAACGCTGCTCGCCAGTGGTAGCGTCGGGTGGGGGTGATCTTCTCAGACACTTCTACCCGACTCCTCAGTAATGCTTGCTGTGTCCAAGTTGGATACTACACTCAGAGCGCTCCTACAGCAAGGCGTTTTCAGACATGCTTGTGCCCAATCACAAGTATGAACCATGAGCCAGCAGTACGCACAATACGCAACGCATTTCAGGAATACGTTTGTTCCCTTAGCTATAATGTAGTACAATTGCGCTAACAAAAGAGAAGAGCCACCCAGTTCGCACCTGGATGGCTCGGAGAACCGAGGGATAAGAGTCACCTTGACCACGGCTCGTTTTAATTCTACACGCCTTGCGCCCCGTGTCAAGGCGAAGCAGTTGCCCCTCCTGCCGCGCACACCCCAGAGCGGCTACGGATTCCTACGCACAGTCCTCGACGAACTCGAAGCCCTCCCCAGCGTTCGGGTGTTCCTAGACGGGATCAAGGACTCCCGCCGCAACACCCGTCCAGGATACCCTCCCTCAGCCATGTTCCGCGCCGTCTGTCTCAAGTACCTGCTCGCGGAGCGGTTCACCGTTGGCTTCATCGAACGGCTGAGGACATCCCCCAGGCTCGCAGAACTATGCGGATTCAGCGGCTCGCTACCGTCAGAGGCCACGTTCAGCCGATTCTTCAAGCTGCTGTCCACCGCGTCCGGCGACGACTTCATAGCCGACATGGTGCAGAAGCTGAGAGTCCACCTACCCGACCTCGGCGACAGCGTAGCGGTGGACTCGACGGACATTGAGGCGTATTCCAACCCCAACCGCTCCGTCGTCAGCGACCCGGACGCCGAGTGGGGCCGCCGAACCACCAAGTCCAAGTCCAGCAAGAAAGACACTGAGCCGTTCTTCGGGTACAAGTCTCACGCGCTCTGCGACACGGTGTACGGCGCGCCCATCACGCATATCGTCCTCCCAGCCAACGCGAACGACTCGCCACAGCTACCCAGCATGGTACGGAAGGCCCAGCAGACCCATTCATGGCTCAAGCCCAAGCATCTGCTGGCCGACAGGGGTTATGACGCGCTCAGCAATCACACGTTCCTGGTCAAGCACGGGATCATCCCGATCATCCACATCCGCAAGCCAACCGCCGACGATAGCCTGTACGACGGCCTATACACCAAGCACGGAATCCCTGTCTGCGACGATGGGAAGACGCCTATGGAGTTCCTGGGAACCAATCCCAAGAATGGGCATCACCTGTTCCGCTGTCCTCCAGAGGGGTGTTCTCTCAAGGCCAAGTCTAGCGGCGCGATGCTGTATTGCAACGTGTCCATGATGGCCGAAGACCCGATGAACAACCTCCGAGTCCTCGGCATTGTCGCCCGCGCAAGTCCACAGTGGAATGCCCTCTACAAGCGCCGGCCCATTATCGAGAGGATGTTTGGCTCCATGAAGCGGATGAGGCTGCTGGATAAACACCAGTACCGGAGTCGGCGCAAGATCGAGTTGCACGTAGCCCTGTCCAGTCTGACTTACCTGGCGACGATGCTGGGGCATGTCCGAGCAGGAGATATGGCCCGGATACGGCACATGCGGATTTGAATAGGGTAGCATCACCTAACTCCAAGCGAGGCACAACCACTCTGGACGCTCCCTGACACAGTTTGTAATCCCACCAATACTCCCTCGAAATGGGCGCGCCTGCGTAGGAACTCTGAAGGTGGTGGGTCGCCTGCTTCTGAGATCACCATCGTCAATTCATCCCAGTACAGCAAGTCCCGCTGAATATCGCGCAAAGATTCGCAGTACGAGAACATTTCTCCCTGCGTTACACGAATCCCGCCTTGCCTTTGTATGTATTCGTTCGCACGCTGGAGAACAACGGAAGCACGCGACACTGTTGGTCGAGGAATAGGGGTGAACGAACGTGGGGTGATAGTGGAGCTAGTGGGTCGAGGTCTAACTGTGGGCGCGATGTGGCCTGTGGGTCTTGGAATCGGCGTTCGAGAGATGTCAGGGGTGGGGGAATCGGGGCGAGGGGAGGTTTGAGGATCATCGGGAAAGAGCAGTGCGAGGGCTATCGTGAGGAGGATGAGGAGCAACAACAGCCCGGCTCCTCCTAAAGTGCAGCCCAGCAAGAACTTGCGGAACCTCCCCGGTAGCTTCTTTGGTTGAGGGTCAGCGGACATGGTGAGTAGCCTCCTCGTGGCAGAGATGATGGCTACTCACCACAAGTTACCGTACACCGATTAACCGCAAGGAGGCAGAGTGCCTCTGCCAGTAGCTAATCGGCATAAACTTGATAACTCGTGGTGAGAGTTATGCCCATTGAATCAGGAAATTTTGTTCGCGTCAAGCGAAATTAGGCGGCTGTGGCCCATGTCTGGTAGAGTGTCCAGAACTCACCGCAAGGAGTGCCTAGCTATGATCACCGTCACTGTTACGGACGTTCAATTAGTTGGAGCAAGAGTTCTTGTTTCATTTCAATGCGAGGATGATGTCGCTGAATCCACCGAATCTTTCGTAGAAGTTGTGTACGCTCAGCGTCCAGATGAAGGACTCGACCCACTAATAGCGAAAGCTCGGCTTCAGCTTGCTGATCGTCTCGGACAACTCGCGGAGGCTGTCCGTCAGTCTGAATTGTATCTCCATTAACCATCGCTATAACCCTCCTGTGGGTTTCCCCCTCATTTTCAGCCTGGCTACTCTCGCCGGGGGCTAATGCAAGATTCTCACTTTCAATTCTACTGGTGCGGTCGCCGCGCCAATGATGGTAAAATGCAATCTGTGTCCCGTAACAGCCCAGATTAGTACAACGAGAAGGTGGGATAGAGCCTAGATGACTACGGAAACAACCCCGGCAAAACCGGAATACAAAGTTGTAGGAACGCGACCGATCCGCAAAGTAACCGGCAAGGCCGTTTACGGAACAGACCTCAATCTGCCCGGTAGGAACGCGACCGATCCGACACGACGGCGCGGACAAAGTAACCGGCAAGGCCGTTTACGGAACAGACCTCAATCTGCCCGGTATGCTCTGGGGCAAGGTGCTCAGAAGCCCTCACGCTCACGCCCGGATCAAGTCGCTCGACACCTCCAGGGCAGAGGCCCACCCGGAAGTCAGGGCTGTCGCCACCTTTAGGGACCTCGCCAACGTCGAAGATCGAATCGAAGAAGTGGGCGAGGATGTTTACACGAGTATGAAGTATATCCGGGACAACATACTCGCCTCCGACAAGGCTCTCTACAAGGGCCACGCCATCGCCGCTGTCGCCGCATCTTCGCCCCACGCAGCCGAGGAAGCCCTCGACCTTATAGACGTGGAATACGAGGTACTCAAACCCGTAACCGACGTCGAGTCTGCTCTGGTCCCAGACGCGGCAATCCTCCACGATCACATGACCACCGCCAGCCTCGGCGACGACTCGCCCACTGGCACAAATATAGCCAGCCATCAGCAATTTGTCCTCGGAGACGTCGCCGCCGGATTTGATCAGGCCGATGTAGTCGTCGAGCGCGAATTCAGGACAAAGTCCGTCCATCAGGGCTACATCGAACCTCAGAACGCCACCGCCGACTGGAACTCCGACGGGAAAGTGACAGTCTGGTGCTCTAGCCAGGGACACTTCGGAATACGAGACACGACCGCGACCGTTCTGGGAATACCCGTGTCGCAGATCAAGGTAGTCCCACTCGAAATAGGTGGCGGTTTCGGAGGAAAGCTCGCCAGCTATTTGCAGCCTGTGGCTGCCATTCTCTCTCGCAAGTCCGGTTCGCCCGTGAAGATGTACATGACAAGGGCCGAGGTGCTGGAGGCGTCTGGCCCTACTTCCGGATCCCATGTCCGCGTGAAGATTGGGGTCACCAACGAGGGCAAGATCACCGCGGCCGAAGGTTACCTGGCTTTCGAGGCAGGCGCGTACCCGGGCTCGCCCATAGGCGGTGCGACGGCCTGCATGTTCTCGCCATACGATATCGAAAACGTGCATATAGACGGCTATGACGTCGTCACCAATAAACCCAAGACGACCGCGTACCGCGCTCCCGGCGCCCCGCTCGGCGCGCTGGGCGTCGAAACCGTCATTGATGAAATCTGCGGCAAACTTGGCATCGAGCTAACCGAGTTCAGGATGCTCAACGCCGCTAAAGAAGGCACGCGCCGCGTGGATGGCGTAGTAAACGGCAGGATTGGCATGGTGGAAACCGTCGAGGCTGTCCGCAGACACCCGCACTTCTCCGAGCCGCTTGGCGAGTCTGCAGGCAAACTCAGGGGACGCGGCCTCGCCTTCGGTTTTTGGCGCAACAACGCCGGCCCCTCCAACGTAGTCGCCGGGGTCATGCCAGACGGCAAGGTCTCTCTGAACGAAGGCTCGGTGGACATTGGTGGCTCCCGTCCTGCCGTTGCCCAGCAGCTAGCCGAAGTGCTCGGCATTCCCGTAACCGATGTTAACCCGCAGGTTATGGACACCGATTCCATCGGCTACACATCGAACACCGGTGGAAGCGGTGTAGCGTACAAGACCGGCTGGGCTGCATACGAGGCGGCCCAGGACATCAAGAGGCAGCTCATCGAAAGGGCAGCGGTGATCTGGGAAACCGACAGCGACAACGTCGAGTACGACGACGCCGTTCTCAGGCATAAGTCCGACCCTGAACTGAGCGTTACCTTCAAGGACATTGCGCCGAGCCTCAACGCGACCGGAGGTCCCGTGGTTGGTCGCGGCAGCGTAAACCCGATGAGAGGCGTCGGTGGTTCCTACGCGGCCAATCTGGTTGACCTGGAGGTTGATCCAGAGACCGGCAAGGTTGACATTCTCCGGTTTACCGCATTCCAGGATGTCGGAACCGCGATCCACCCATCCTACGTCGAAGGGCAAATACAGGGTGGCGCGGTTCAGGGCATTGGATGGGCGCTCAATGAAGAGTATTATATGAGCGACGATGGCGAAATGCTCAATGCCACGCTGCTCGACTACCGTATGCCCACCAGCCTCGACGTTCCGATGATCGAAGCGGTAATCGTCGAAGTCCCCAATCCCGGGCACCCATTCGGAGTGCGTGGAGTCGGGGAAGCCAACATTGTCCCTCCCCTGGCCGCGATTGCGAATGCCATTCACGACGCCACCGGAGTGCGATTGGACGAGTTGCCGATGAACCCGGCCGCTATAGTAAAGGCTCTAAACAGTAAGAAAAGCAGTTAGTCGCACATTCAAGTAAATCAAAAATAGCGAGGTGTAGCAGAAATGGCGAAACAGTTTCAGTTTGACGTGGACGCCCGACGCCAGCTCATGGACGGCATAGATACTATGGCCGCGGCGGTGGGCGCTACTCTTGGGCCAGGCGGAAGAAATGTTGTTCTGGATAAGGAGTTCGGGCCTCCACACATATGCAGCGACGGCGTTACGATTGCCAAGGAGATAGAGCTTGAGGAGCCCTTCCCCAACATGGGCGCCCAACTCCTCAAGGAGGCCGCGAGCAAGACAAATGACGATGTCGGCGACGGCACGACTACCTCGACCGTCGTTGCTCAGGCTATGATTCGCGACGGATTCAAGAATCTCGCGGCCGGCGCCAACCCCATGGCGGTCAAGCGCGGCATCGAATTGGCGGTCGCCGGTGTAAGAAGCGAGATCCGTGATATGGCTCGTCCCGTGAATGGCAGAGAACAGATCGGCCAGGTTGCGGTGCTTTCAGCCCACGACCCGGAGATGGGGGAACTCATCGCCGATGTCATGGACAAGGTCGGGCCGCAGGGCATTATCACAGTGGAAGAGTCGAAGGGTCTCGACTACGAGATTGACTTCGTAGAGGGTATGCAGGTGGATCGCGGATACCTGTCCCCTCACTTCGTCACCAATAAAGACAGAATGATCGCCGAGATCGAAAACCCCCGTATCCTGCTGACGTCAGAGAAGGTCTCTGCGGTCAGCGACCTGCTTCCACTGCTGGAGCAGGCGTCGCAGGTCTCCCGTGACCTCGTAATAATTGCCGAGGATGTAGAGGGAGAGGCGCTTGCCACTCTCGTGGTCAACAATCTGCGAGGCACTCTCAATTGCCTTGCCATCAAGGCCCCCGCCTTCGGCGAACGCCGAAAGGCAATCCTCGAAGATATGTCCGTGCTGTTCGGGTGCCAGGTCATAAGCGGCGAGTCGGGCCGCAGCCTCGATTCGGTCACAGTCGCCGACCTCGGCTCATGTGGCCGCGTAATCGCCGACAAGGACAACACCACGTTCGTCCAGGGTGGCGGCTCGGAAGCCGATATACAGGCGCGAATCGGACAGATACATAACCAGGCCGCTGAAACCACATCCGACTACGACAGGGAGAAGCTCGAAGAGCGGGCTGCCAAGTTAGCAGGCGGTGTTTCAGTCCTCAAAGTCGGGGCCGCAACCGAGATCGAACTCCGTGAGAAGAAGCAGCGTCTCGAAGACGCTCTTTCCGCCACCAGGGCGGCCATGGAAGAGGGCATCGTGCCCGGTGGAGGCACCGCCCTTCTGAGGGCCGCGCAGAGAGCCGCGGCCAAACTGGAAGCGTCCGGCGACGAGCGCACCGGCGTGAACATAGTCCTCAGCGCAGCAGAAGAGCCGGTCAGGGTGATCTCACACAATGCCGGACTGACCGGAGAGGTCGTCCTGCACCAGATTTCCTCGGCTGAGGACGATTTCGGTTTCGACGCTGAAACCGAGCGCTACGGCGACATGTACGAACTTGGCATCATTGATCCGGCAAAGGTGACGAGGTCGGCCCTTGAGAACGCCGCAAGCGTGGCCGGTATGGTTCTCACGACCGAGTCTCTCATTACCGAACTCAATCCTATGCCGCTGCCGGCGCCATACGACGACTAGTTTGTCACTCTTGCAAGCGCGACTGATTTCAGACCCTATTCAATCGCAATAGGGTCTGATACTTGCAGCCGCGCGAAGTTTGCCAAACCGTATTACTGGATGAGAACCTGATGCACGAAAACCGCTTCTCCAGTGAGCCGCGTATCCTTAGTGAGGTACGTCGAGATGTCTGAACAAACTGAAACAGCCGCAATATCTGAATCCGGTACGGACAACGACGCCACCATACAGGTCAAGGGCGTCACCAAGCGGTTCGGCGTGCGCGTCGCGGTTGACAATCTCTCTTTTGATGTCAAAAAAGGCGAGATCGTAGGATTCCTGGGCCCCAATGGGTCCGGTAAGACTACGACGATGAGGATGCTCACCTCATACTACACGCCGGACATAGGACACATCTCTATTAACGGTATGGACACCCAGGAAAATGACATAGTCACACGAGAGGCCATCGGGTATCTGCCCGAAAACAATCCTCTTTACGAAGATATGCTCGTTTCCGAATATCTGGCCTTCGTCGCCGAACTGCGCGGTCTGACCGGAGATGAACGCCGACGCAATCTCGACCTAACGGTTGAAGAGACCGGCATTCAGGAAGTCTTCTATCGCCCAATTTACGAACTGTCTAAGGGTTACCACCAGCGTGTCGGCCTTGCGCAGGCAATACTTCACAGACCCTCCGTCCTGGTTCTGGACGAACCCACCGAAGGACTCGATCCTAACCAACGGATCACCATCCGGGACCTGATCCGACACCTGGGCGGCGAAAGAACGGTCTTGCTCAGCACCCACGTCATGCAGGAAGTAGAGAACACCTGCGAGCGCGTATTGGTAATCAGCCGCGGAAAACTGGTTGCCAACAGTCCTGTGCAGGACCTCCTACAGCAGGCGCTGGAACTCAGAAGAGTTCATCTTGAGGTTGAAGGGAACGGCGTGGAGTCCGGTCTTGCTCAGATCGAAGGCATTTCCAATGTGCGGAGCGAAGGCATTCAGGACGGCCGAAAACGTTATCTTCTGTCGGTAACCGCCGAATCCGACCCCCGTCCCGAGATATTCCAGATGGCCAAGTCGAATGACTGGGTCCTGTGGGAACTGCACGAAGAGCGTCCTCGCCTTGAAGATGTGTTCCACGGTCTGACAGCTGAAACCACTACTACGGGAGAAGTTCCTAGTAAATGAGCTCACCACTGTTCGCTCTTGTCAAGAAGGACATCAAGAGTTACTTCGACCAGCCCGCCGCGTACATCCTGATTGTGCCATTCGTCGCGGTTCTCTCCTACGTATTCTTCAGCCAGGCTCTCCTAACCGCTGAGGCGTCTCTGCGCCCGCTATTCACCGTTGACTTCCAGATAGACAACCCTTCCCTTCCCTGGCTGCTGGCCATATTTGTTCCGGCGGCGACTATGAAGCTCCTCGCCGAGGAAAACAGGGATGGCACTCTGGAACTTCTGCTTACCCATCCGATACGCGGTTGGATAGTTCTGTTGTCCAAGTTTCTATCAGGCTTCGTGTTCGTCGCCTTCTCGATTCTGGCTACCATTGGCATACCCATAGCCGTACAAACCGCCGGAAATCTGGATATAGGGGCCGCGGTCGGGCAATACGTCGGCAGCCTGTTCCTTGCAGCTTCCTTCGTATCAATCGGCCTGTTCACATCGAGCCTGACCCGAAACCAGGTAGTCGCCTTTATTCTGGGCCTCTCCTTCACGATGCTACTGATGATTATGGGGCTGGACATAGTTGCCGTCACCCTCCCTCAGCGACTCGCCTCCCTACTGCAGGACCTAAGTCCGGTAACTCACTTCTCCAGCGTCGCAAGAGGCGTGATACATCTGAGAGACGTCCTCTACTTCATAGCGCTCATCTCGACTTTCCTGAGTGCGACCTTCCTGATCATCCGAGGCAGGACTCTCAGCCATAAGTCCACACAGTACCGAAACCTTCAGCTGGGGACGGCTGGCTTGATCGTATTCAGCATACTCATCGGATGGTCCGGCAACTCAATCGAGGGCAGATTCGATCTCACGGAAGACAGGCTGTTTACTATCAGCCCCGCTACGGCTGACCTGGTTGAAGACCTTGATGACATTCTTACATTGGAGTTCTATGAATCAAGAGAGCCGGCTGTGCCAATAGCCCTGGCAACACGCGACATTGGGGACTTCCTGGAAGACTTCGCGGCCGGATCGGATGGCAAAGTCAAGCTCGTAAGAAGGTACCCAGAAGAAGATGAGGACGAGCTCCGCAAGGCACAGATTGCGGGAGTACCACCCAGGCAGTTTAACGTCCGCAGCCAGGGTGAACTTCAGATCAAGGCCAGTTACCTCGGCCTGTCCATGACGTATGTGGACCAGCGAGAGACGATTCCGTTCATCAACAACTTCGACGGATTCGAGTATCGTTTAGCTTCCCTGATCAACAGGATGGTCGAGGACCAGAAGAAGTCCGTCGTCTTCCTTACCGGACACGGTCAGGCCGGCCCATCAGGCGGCTACCAGACCTTCTCCGCCCTGCTTACCGACGCCTATGAGGTAAGGGAGATAAACGCCTCCGAAGATCCCGCGATTGACCTGTCCACGTCCACAGTTGACGTCCTCATCATCGGAGGCCCCACACAGGCCATCCCCGACGAGGCTTCCGAAGCCGTATATAACTACCTGGCGAACGGCGGGAAGGCGCTGCTTCTGATTGACTCCATAGAGGTGGACCAGGCTCAGTTGATTGCCCGCGAGAATCGCTACAGTTTCAGAGATATGGCCGAACGATTCGGAGTAGTAGTAGAGAGAGACCTCGTGTTCGACCTGCAGGCCAACGAAACCCTGTCATTCGGGACCCAGGTAGGAAGCGTTTTCCTGCCCTACCCGTACTGGGTGCGCGCGCCGGTCATAGACAAGAAAGTGGCGGGCAATGTCGAGTCGGTGGCGCTGCCGTGGGCGAGTTCACTGGGAATCGTCGAGTCCCAGCGTGAACTCATCGAAGTGATCCCAATCCTGGAAACCAGCGAATTCGCCGCGATTGATTTCACATATCGCGACCTGAGACCGAATTCCACCGTCTTCGAGGAGATTACGCCGGACAACCTGGTACAGAGTCTGGTAGCCGTCGCTATTGCCGAGAAATCCGATGACGACCGGGAAGCCTACAGGTTGGTCGTAGTCGGCGACTCCCTCTGGCTCACGGACGCGGTCGTCTCTCGTTCGCAGGAGAATGTCGCTCTCGCCCTCAATCTGGTTGACTGGCTCGCGCAGGAAGACAGACTCGCGTCCGTTCGATCCAAGGTAGTCTCCTCGCGTGATCTGCTCTACTCTTCTCCCACCCACGAGAACGCCGCGCGCTGGATCAACATTGCCGGAGTGCCTCTGATATTCATTCTGTTCGGCGCGATTCGATCCGTCAGAAGGCGGAGGTTCGGATTCACCCTGTACGGCCAGGCCGCGGGAGGCAGAGCCGCCAGAAGACGCGCCGAGTCCGATCAGGAGGAAGAAGAGTGAAAAGCAGGCAGGTTGGATTCGTCCTGATGGCCCTGATAGCGGTCGGCATAGCCGGGCTCGTGTTTCGGATTGTCGCGGGCGGCTCTGACGAAGTCGTGCTCGAGGGGCTGGTGCAGGTTTCGTCTCAGGCGAGTGACCGCGTTCTCGTTGAGGGGGATGGGTTCACGACTGAGCTTCAGCGCCTGGGAGAAGCCGAGCAGGGGGCCTGGTTCGTTGACGACCAGCCTGTGTTCGAGCCCTGGCTTCAGCAATTCTGGCAGGGGGTTGACGATCTCTACGACGCCCAGCTTATTTCAACCAATCCCGCCAACCATGACCGGTTGGGAGTGGCCCAGGGCGACTCCATAGAAATGTCGTTCTTCCAGGATCGGCGTTCGTTGCAGGAGAAGTTCCTGGTCGGCACATGGAAGCCGGCTGCTCGGCTCTGCTATATAAGGAGAGCGGGACACGACGAGACCTACGGGATACCATGCCCTGGCGGAAACATCTTCGACCCGGACCCCGACAGATGGAAGAATCCAGTCGTCGCTTCGATTCCCCCGAATGAGATCGCCGAAATCCAATACACCTATCGCGATGAACAATTCATCCTGAGACCCAACGAAGAGGGAGAGTGGTTCGTCATAGGCGCTGATGGAACGGAAAATCCCTCAAGGCCGGCGGCGCTGAACAGCATCATCGGCATCCTGCAACTCGTCATCGCTTCAGGTTTCGAGAGCGATGAAATCGCGGAAACTCTGAACTTCACAACGCCTGACGCAATGGTTCGCGTCATAACTCATGACGACGCTCCCACCCCCTCCACGAGGCTACGATTCCTCCAGCGCGACGACCGTTCTTTCTATTTGAAGATACCCACAACATCTACGGTCTATATAGTGGACGCGCAGCGAGTCGGACCGCTTCTTCTGAGATTGAGCGACATAGCCGAGCCGCAACCCGAAAACTAAACCCAGACCACGTCCGCATTAGTGAGTGGGTCAAGCCAATCCGTCCCGGTTCTCTATAGCCTGTCCGTCGGCTGTAAAATCTTCCTCTTCCGACTCTTCTCCTCTGTTGCGCCGCGCGTGTCCCAGGACCGCGTGTCCGAACACTATTAGCGCCAGAGTGCCTATCGCCAGTACAGTGTTCATTTCGCCGGGATTCCACAGATAAGTGAGCGCGACGACAACTCCATAACCTGAGAATATGCACAATAGGGAGGTGTAAGGCATCTTCTGACCGCCGAGTGCCACCGCTATTCCTACCAGCACCCCCGTAACGGCGATGAGATTCCCAATAGGGAATGGTGAGAAGACTACCAGGCAGATTCCACCTAGGACTACCAGGCCGTCCCCACCCTTGAAGCGTGTGAAGATGGAGTTCCAGTGTCCGACTACGGTGGCGATGGCCGGCACGAAGAGCCACGGCCCCTCAATGCCCATCTGCTTAGCCGCCAATATAGCTATCATGCCCTTTGCCGCGTCGCCTAGGACGACAATCGCCGCAGATTTGACGCCGACATTACGCCGCACATTCGTAGCGCCCGCAAGCCCGGTGCCTATGCTGAAGATGTCAACACCTTTGCGCCTGCTCACACGATCCGCCAATGGGATCGCGCCAAGCAAGTAGCCAATCGCCACCGAAATAAACAGGCTCAGAATGTCGGGGATCTCTCCCAATTTTACCTCTCCATTAGGTTCACATAGGATAGCCTTAAACGGCTATAACTTCCTTTCCCCAGGCACGTATCTACCGTATTTGCTTCTTCACGGCACTAACCTATCAGACTATCAATCTTGCTGCAAAGTCTATACGGCGTTTCCCCGACAAAAGAGAACCCCGGATGGTCATTTCCGTCCGGAGGCTTCAAGTCCTTCCATAGACGCAGGTTGGCGATTCTTCTTGTCCGTGGAAGGCAACTTTCCTCCGTTTTTGCTTTCTGGCGTTGTCGAATGTGGAGCTACGCCAACATTATGAGTTACTTCGCCACATAAAGACACATAATGAGACAATTGCAAAAGTCCGTTGCGGTCCCCAATCGTCATTCCCGCGAAGGCGGGAATCCAGGTGTGGGGAGGCCCGCGACCGCGATGGTCCCACTCATGCAATTTTCTCCATAATGCAATCGCGCGGAACGCAATCGGCGTCTCGGCGTAAAGCGCCTGATTGGGCGGATTCGGGGCGATTTAGGCTCGACAAAGTCAGGAATCATTGACATGGATACCGCTCACATGAACATTCGACGCTATGCCGGAGACCAGAATCCCAACACACCTTCCGCTAACGGTTGCACAATGTGCATGGTGCCGGTGTCCACTATAAAAATGCGGCTTCCGCCAGTAGGCTGCGCGGCATATCCGGCTGTCACGGCAACATCATTCAGCACGCCGGAAAATATCAGATAGCGGCTGTCCGGAGACCAAAGGCGATGTGAGTAGGCATACTGATCGAAGAACTGAAACATCGTAAGCTGATCTGACGACGGCCGGAAGTCCACCAAGGGACTACTCATGCCCGACCCAATATCCAGCAGTTTCCACTGCATCCCACCTGACGGGTCGGAGAGTATTGCATATGCGATCTTTGATGAGTCTGGCGACCAGAAGAACGCAACGACATTTTCGTCCAACTTGGATTTGACTTCGAGAGTTTCCGCATCGAGCGCTCGGAGTTGCCTGTACACAAATAGAACAGTATTCCCATACAAGACAGGTCTCACTTCGTCGGCAACGGCCAGGTGGGAACCGTCGTCCGACCACAAGAATGCGGCATTGGCCCCCACTTCTGTCAGAAGTCGCTCACTTCCAGTATTAGATGGCGACACTGATGATATGGCGAAGTATGGTCCAGTGATTCCCCTCACAATGTTGAACTCATCTATGCCCGGAACCCAGGCTGGAACTCTGTAAGCGCGGGACTGTAACCTTGTCGACGAAACAGCCGGCTCTCCATGGGCGGTTACAATAAAGTGGGCCTCAGCCCTGTGGACCGCAAGTTTGGACGAGTCGGATGACCAGGACATCCAGAGTGGCCCACGGTCAAGAAGATAAACGGGATCTTCCGAGTCTCTCACGTCGTCGAGGAACAGCGTCAAACCACGTTCCTCGGTGGCGGCAATGAACGCAATCTTATTCCCGTCGGGCGACCACAGCGGATAGTGGACGACGCCTTCGGCGAGCAATCCGGCGAATCCGGGCGCACTTTCGTAGAGTATGCGAGACGCCTCGCTATTGGATTCGTGGAGAAACAGCGTCGTGACCAACTCACCGTCGGTGTTCTCTACGACCCCGGAGTAAGCGATACTCCGACCGCGGGGGGACCATGTGGGCCAGGTAAAGAATCCCTTGCCATCCGAGATGGGACGTTCCCCAGACCCATCGCGCCGCATTGTGCTTATCTGTCCGTCTGCGGAGACGACAGCGATGCGATTCACCAGATATTCAGGAGGCCATGCGTCACTTTGGCCTGTGGTTTCTGCCATTCCCCCAAGAACTGCCACTGTTAGCAACGCTGCGACAGTTATAGCGAGGATGGAGTATTTTCCTGGGGAGAAATTCATCCATCAATCACCATGTCGAGACTGACGTTCATCGCCGGCGCAGAGTGAGTCAGCGCTCCCACCGAGATTATATCAACGCCTGTCTCGGCGATAGCCCTGACCGTCTTGAGCGTAATTCCCCCTGAGGCTTCTAACACCGCTTTGCCGTCTGTGATTTCGACTGCCTTTCGCATCTGTTCTGTGGACATATTGTCCAGCAGCACCAGGTCGGCGCCGGCATCCAGGACCTCCTCGAGTTGAGCGATGGTATCCACCTCGATCTCGACTTTGATGGTATGGGACGCGCGAGCGTTAGCCCTCTTGACTGCATCGCCAATACCGAGTCCCTGCAGAGCCATCGCTTCTACGTGATTGTCCTTTATCAGGACGCCGTCCGCGAGATTCTGCCGGTGATTCCGACCGCCACCCATTCTTACCGCGTACTTTTCCAGCTTACGCAGTCCTGGAATCGTCTTGCGGGTGTCCACGATCTTCGCGTCAAGACCCGAAACGGCGTCAACGTAGCGGCGGGTCTCGGAGGCGACGCCGCTCAGATGCTGGAGGAAGTTCACCGCTGTCCGCTCGGCCTTGAGTATGGACGCCACGCTGCCGCTCACCAGGGCGAGACGGTCGCCCGGAGACACTCTGGACCCGTCCGGGGTGAGTATCTCCGTCCGCAGGGACGGGTCGAAGCGCTGGAACACCGCTACCGCCAAGTCTATTCCCGCGAGAACCCCGGAGTCGCGCGTCACCAAAGCGGCACGGCCCGCGAGGTCGGGTGAAATAAGGACGTCGGTCGTCGGGTCGCCGAACATCACGTCCTCGGCGAAAGCGGCGTCAATCAGATTCTGAATATCGGAGGTAATCAGCATGGTCGTAAGGGCTCCATCGTAAGATACGGAACAAACGCACGGCATCCGCCGATGAGTAACAACCGCCGTACCTAGACCACCGACAGCATCCGGTCGAGAGCGACCCTTGCTTCGGCTGCCGTCTCGTCGTCCACCTCTATGCGGTTGACCACAACGCCTTCATTAAGTCCATCGAGAACCCATGAGACGTAGGCGGGATGAATTCTGTACATCGTCGAGCATGGGCAGATCACGGAGTCGAGGCAGAACACGAGCTTGTCGGGATGCTGCGCCGCCAGCCGGTTGACAAGACTTATCTCGGTGCCAACGGCCCACGCCGAGCCAGGAGGCGCGTCGGCTATCTTGGCCTTGATGTACTCGGTCGAGCCGTTGTAGTCGGCGGCGGCGACGACCTCCATCGTGCATTCGGGATGGACTAGGATGTTGACGTCGGGATACTTCTCGCGCGCCTTCTCAATCTGATCAACCGTGAAACGCGTATGCACTGAGCAGTGACCCTGCCAGAGGATGACCTTTGCGTTTACGAGGTCTTCTTCAGTATTTCCGCCAAGCTCCTTGAACGGATTCCACAGAATCATGTCGTCTAGGTCAACGCCCATTTTAAGGCCCGTATTGCGACCGAGGTGCTGGTCGGGCAGGAAGAGGACTCTGCTGCCGCGTCCAAAAGCCCACTCGAAAGTCGCCGGAGCATTCGACGACGTGCACACTATGCCGTCGTTTCTACCACAGAGCGCCTTGATGTCGGCGGTGGAGTTCATGTATGTGATGGGAGTGGCTCCGCCGTGGTCGCCAAGCACATATTCAAGGTCGTCCCAGCAGTCCAGAACGTCGTCAATCTGGGCCATGTCCGCCATTGAGCATCCAGCCGTCAGATTGGGAAGGATAACCTTCTGGGACGGGCTGCTCAATATGTCGGCAGTCTCAGCCATGAAATGAACGCCGCAGAACACGATGTGGTCGGCGTTTTTCTGCGAAGCGGCGAATTGGGACAGCTTGAACGAATCCCCCTGAAAGTCCGCGAATTTGATGACCTCATCCCTCTGGTAGTGGTGTCCCAACACCACGACAGTGTCTCCCAGCTTGGAACGGACCTCGGTGATGCGAGCGTCCAGTTCCTCCGGTTTCATCCGCATGTATTCAATCGGCAGCTTCTGCCAGCGAACACCGACGGCGAACTCATCATCCAGAGTCCTGGAACTCAGTTCGTCGTCCGTCGTGCAAAACGCGGACTGCTCTATCTCAGTAATGGGAATCGTCGGCAGCTTCGTCTCTGTCTTCAGCATGATTTTCCAACCCCAGGCGGATTCAGGCCACTACCGCCCCTGTGTATTTCTAGTCAACAAGCGCGCCCTGGAGTGACCAGGGACTCGTGCGCTCTATCCTGACGCTGACCATATCGCCGGTCAGGTCTTCCGTACTATCGAAGAACACCAGCTTGTCATTTCGGTTTCTTCCGAAGAGTCTTCCCCTGCGCCTGCCCTCAACCAGTACCTCCTGCGTGGAACCCAGCAGCCTCGAGTTGATCTCAGTGGCGACTTCTTCCTGGAGTTCTTCTATTACTTTCAGCCGCCGACGCTTTTCGTCTTCAGGAACGTCGTCCTCCATCAATCTGGCGGCAATCGTTCCCGGACGCGTGGAGTACGCGGCGGCATGGACTTTGTCGAACTTGATATCTCGAATAAGCTCGACAGTGCGCTCGAACTGGTCTTCAGTCTCGCCGCAGAAGCCGACGATCAGATCAGTCGCCAGAGATACATCAGGAATGCGGTCTCGGATGACATTGATCTTCTCGCGGTACTCAGCGTTGGTATAACCGCGTCGCATCTCCGCGAGGACATGGTCGTCCCCCGCCTGGAACGGGAGATTCACGTGCTCGCATACCTTGTCCAGATCCGCAATCGCCGCGATGATGTGATCGCTCATGTCATTGGGATGAGAAGTGAGGAAGCGGATGCGTTCCAGATTATCTATTTCGTTGACGGCGGCGAGCAGGTCGCCGAGGTCAACGTTTCCTGACAGATCGTGACCATACGAGTCAACGTTCTGTCCCAGAAGCGTAACCTCCTTCACGCCGCGCCGCGCCAACAGAGTCGCTTCATTCACGACATCCTCGATAGTGCGACTTACTTCCCTGCCCCTCCGATACGGAATTATGCAGAAGGAACAGAACTTGTCGCAGCCATGAATAATCGGAATGTATGTCGCGACGCTGGGGGTTGCCGACAGGGGGCCGACACAGCCATCGGGGTCTATTCCGAGCTTATCTCCAAGAAGTTCGATCAGAGGCGTATATTGCTGCGGCTGCATGAACACGTCAACATACGGAAACCGCTCGCTGAGCGCGTCTTTGCGTGGGCCGACCATGCAGCCCATCAGGGCGAGCACCTTTTCCGGGTCTCGCTGCTTGACCGGCTTGAGGTGCGTCAGCATTCCAACGACGCGGTCTTCGGCGCTTTCGCGGACGACGCAACTGTTCAGAACGATCACATCCGAGTCGCGCGCGGACTCTCCGGGCGACAGTCCCATCTGTCCCAGCGCGCTTTCCAGGCGCTCGGAGTCGGCTTTGTTCATCTGGCAGCCAACCGTCCAGACGTAGTAGCTTTGCATTCCTGTCTCTCGTTACTTCAATATAGCAGACAACGCGGACCCGGCCCGAATCGTAAAGTCTTCCATGCCTCCACTGCTTCGGATCACCCACATTGGGGTCTTGTCCTCAGTGGATAACGTTTTTCAGAAGTTTGATTCATACCTGCGTCACAATGCCGCCAAAACGTATGCAACTGCAGATGTGCGAACCATCCGCGTTAAGTTATGACTATATCAGAGAAGGCAACGATCATCAAGGATTGTGATTGTGAAATTCTGCACTATCTGAATAAACAATGTCGAATATCGTAATCCTCACAGTGCTTTTAGTCATATTTGCACAGCCTGAAATGCCTCACAAGAGCAAAACTGGCTCTCAAAGGCGAATGATCTAAACATTCACGTAATTTCGGCAGCGACGGTAATCGAGCCGGAAACCCTGGACAAGCGATCCAACAGTCAAACAACGGCCTGCTTCGTGTGGACCGGATCGAAGTCCGACTGGCTACCGACCCACACCTCACCGCCCTCGAAGAACTCCTTCTTCCAAATCGGTACGATCTGCTTGATTCGGTCTATGCTGTAGTGGCACGCCTCGAACGCCTCCTTGCGGTGCGCTGATGAGACCGCTACTACGAGACTGGCCTCCCCGATCTCCAGCTTGCCCAGCCTGTGATGAATCGCCACGCCAGTCAAGTCCCAGCGATCTTGCATTTCCTCAGCGACTCGCGTCAACTGCTGGTCGGCCATCGGGCGGTACGCCTCGTACTCCAGGAACAGTACCCTGCGCCCAGCGGTGTTATCCCTGGTCGTGCCTACGAAGGTAACAGTCGCCCCGGCTCCGGGATGCCCCACTTCCGAAACGACCTCCCCTGTGTCCAGTTCATCATGCGTTATCACTATCATGGAAAGACAACCTCCGGCTAACCGCCGCTGACCGGGGGGATCAGCGCGGCCTCATCCCCGTCTCTCAGTACGAAATCATGTTCCTGGTACTCATTGTTCACCGCCACCACGATACGCCCCGGCTCCGGTAATCCCGGAAACTTCGCGCGCATCGCGCCAGCCAGGTCCCCAACCGTCGCGCCCTGATCCAATTCCAGCGTCAGACGCCCCATGCAGGCCTTTTCACGGTAGCTTGCGAAGAGCAATACTTTGACTCTCAAACGTCTCTCCAATTACTCCCTCAGCGCCCCGCCATTCACGTGTATCGTCTGTCCGGTGACGTAGTTCGCCCCTTCCGATACAAGGAAAGCGACCGTCTTGGCTATCTCATCGGGCAATCCGAGCCGGCCCACAGGTATGCCGGACGCCTGCCCCGCCGGAGCGCTCTGTCCCTCTACGCGAGACGTGTCGAACGCCCCCGGAACTATGTGATTTACAAGAATGCCGTGCGGAGCAAGCTCGACCGCCAGCGCGCGTGTCATCCCAAGCGCGCCCATCTTTCCCGCGCAGACGTGCGCCCACTCCGCCCTTCCCGTGAAAGCGTTGAGGCCAGATACGTTGATAATCCGTCCCCAGCCACGATCAATCATTCCGGGCACAACAGCCTGACAGGCGAAGAATGGCCCGTCCATGTTCACTCCATTCACGATACGCCAGTCCTCGACCGTCATCTCGGTGAAGGGCTTGGACTGCCTCATGCCGGCGTTGTTGACCAGAATGTCAACGCGACCAAACTCAGTGATCGCGACTCCGACCATGTCGTAAACCTGTCTCTGGTCGCCGACGTCCGCCATAGCGATGACAGCATTCGCTTCAAGCTCACGCGCTTCCTGGGCTACGGCCTCCGCTTCGTCGCGGTTCGACCTGGAGTTGACCACCACATTCGCGCCAAGCCGCGCGAGTTCAAGGATAGTCGCCCGCCCTATATTCCGCCCCGATCCGGTAACGAGCGCGACTCTGCCTCGGAGTGGTCCGGTTTCGTCTGTCATTGCTGTCTCCCAATCATCTGTCGTCGTCTTGGATTTCGTTCAGGATTTTCTCTAAGCGCGGCTCGAATATCTCCCTGAACTTCAGTAGAAACTCGACCATCCAAGCCCTTGTTTCTTCCAGCTTCTCAGGCGGGTCTTCTATCGAGCCATCCTTTCTTATGTGTACACCCGAACGACCGGTTCCATCGTCCCGCATCCATTGGAGTTCGGCATTGCACGTAGCGTCAAGGCTTGCTTGGATCTGTTCGTTTTCCTTCTTCAGTGTACCGAATATCCGCTCGGTTCTCTTGTCACCGGTCGTTCCTACATAGAGCGACACCCAAGCATCATTGCGCCCTTCAAGAGAGGCCCGATAATGGATGTCTTCATCCGACATTGAAGCGAACTCTTGAATGCCGTTACCGTAATAGTAATTACGCCTGACCGGAATCCTATCGAAAAATTCTGTCCGCCATAGCTTTTGCCTCAACTCTTGCGAGAAGTCGCGCAATCTTGAAGCACGGGAGGATATATCTGCTGCGTCGTGATTCTTCGCATATTCATCTGAGGGAGACGCCTTCAGACGAAATCTCGGTTTAGGCAGTGACTTTCCTGTCCGAACGGCTTCAACCTCAACGCCATAGAACTTAATGCTTCCACTTGTCCATCGGTTGAGTTGGTTCAAGGCTTCGCCATGTTCATTTCTTAGCCAAGGCGTAATCCATACTGCCAATCCAGCGTCGCATCCTGCCGCATAGGTGAGCAACTGTCCAAGATGACCGTGATCTGTCCACTCTAGCTGGTTCTCGATTGCCACCAGTGCGCCACTGTTGACGTCCTTTGCCAAAATATCAAGAGAAAACGGTCCGACTGGCTCTTCCATCGAGATAAACTCTAGTTTCAGACCAAGCACCTCACCTAGTGCATCCAGATTCTTGGCAAGCCAGGGTGTGAAATCACTGGCTTCGTTAGGCCAAAGCTCTCGGACGTCCACGTCCTCTGTCACTTCTTCTAATTCCTCCCGCTTCCCAGTATCCCCCTCCCGAATCACGAAGTCCCGCCTGTCCCTATACAGCAGCGCGCGGTTTAGGATCGTTTCGTCGCCGTCCCGCAACGCCCAGTATTTGTGCTCGCCCAGAAAGAGATACTTCTGAGTCCGGTGGAAGAAGCGGCATTCGACACCCTCACCCCGCGAAACACGATGAAGGAAGGCGGCCAGCAACTCCTGCTGGCCGTCCTTATTCACGACCACATACTCATGCGGCCACGTGTCGCGGTAGGTGACAGCCTCGCGCCAGGGGGCGAGGGCTATCAACTCCATAATCTCCAACGCGAGTCCCTAGTCCGCCGCGGCGGCAGCCATCTCAGCCGACCGCACGACCTGCGCGTCCTGGAGGGACTGAATCCTGTCGTCGCCGTAGCCGAGTATGTCGCGCAGAATCTCGGTCGTATGCTCACCCACCAGGGGCGTGGAGCCGACAACCATGGGCGTCCTGCCGAACTTGATTGACTTGCCCGTTACCCACATCGTGCCGGCCACCGGGTCCGGAATCTCCATCATGACCTCGCGCTCAGTCAGGTGAGGGTCCTTAGCGGCCTGCGCGGTGGTGTTGACCGGCGAGCATGGCACGCCGAGCGCGGCCAGGTGATCGGCGGCCTTCTGCATCTCCTTGTCGGCGAACCACTCCGACAGCCCTTCCTCCAGCGCGTCGGCGTTCTGGGTGCGCAGTTCACGCGTGGCGAAACGCTCGTCCTCGATCCACTCTGGACGCTCCACCGCCTCGCACAGTCGGCCCCACATATTTTCGTTAGTGGCCGCTATGATCATCCAGCCGTCTGCGGTCTTGTAGGTGCCGCCTGTTCCCCGTCCGTTGCCCTCGCGCGGCTGTTCGTAGCCGTCGCCCAGGTAGGCCGAAATCGGTATCTCGTTCGTCGTGTATCCGGTGTCGGCGAGACAGACCTCAAGCTCCTGGCCCATGCCCGAGAACTCGCGCTCCCTGAGAGCGGCGAGCGCGCCTATCGTGGCGTGCAGAGACGTGATCCGGTCTATGAGCGGGAAGAACGTGCGAATAGGCGGATCGCCCTCGAATCCGGTCAGAGACATCAGGCCGCCCATCGCCTGCCCTATCGGGTCGAATCCCACGCGCTCCTTGTAGGGGCCGTACTGGCCGTAGGCGGACACATTGATCATGATGATGCGGGGATTCAGCTTTTTGAGTTCCTCGTAGCCGAAGCCCATGATGTCTATCGTGCCGGGCCTGAAGTTCTGCAAGAAGAAGTCGGACTCTTTCACGAGGTCCCGCAGCACCTCTTTGCCCTCGTCGGTCCTCAGATTGATCGCCAGGCTCTTCTTGCCTGAGTTGTACTGTACCCAGTACGCGCTCTGTCCCCTCACTCGCGGCCCGTTTCGTCGGCTCTCGTCGCCGCCGAGCGACTCTATCTTGATGACCTCGGCGCCCATGCGCGCGAACATAAGCGCGCAGCGCGGCCCTGCCTGGTAGCGTCCCAGGTCGAGCAGCCTGAGTCCTTCGAGCGGTGTCTGCAATTCTGTCATGTCTAAATCCGTCCCTTTCTGTTCAGGAATGGCTTGAAGCCCTCCAGCACCGGCGTCGGCGCGAGTTCATCGGCCTGCGCGTTCAGTTCGTTGTCATAGTGCGAGCGCCAGTCCTCGCCGATGTCCCGGATGAGCAGTCTCTTCACGCCCTGCACCATGCGCGAGTCGTTCGCCGCTATCAGCCCCGCCAGCTCCATCGCCTTGTCCATAAGTTGGTCCGAAGGCACAAGATGGTTCAGCAGCCCTATCCGGTGCGCCTCCTCGGCCTCAACCACTCGCGCCGTGAACAGCAGTTCCTTGGCCATCGGCCAGCCGACCTGCTGAGGCAGGCTCCAGGTGGAGTTCACCCTGCCATACTGCACCGCCAGGAAGCGGAACCGCGTCCGCTCGCAGCCGACGCGAATATCGAAGCTGGACGCCAGCACCGCGCCGCCGCCGAAGGCCAGTCCGTTCAGCGCGCCAATCGTCGGCTTAGTCGCCGCCGCGATGTGCCATGAATACTCCGGCCGCCTCGGATCCGGCGGTGGCGGGTTGTCCATCGTCGCCTGCTCCGCCATCTCGTGTATGTCCGCGCCCGCCGAGAATGCCCTCTCGCCCGCGCCCGTAAAGATGATGGCGTGAACGTCGTCGTCGTCCTCGAGCTGGCTGACGGCGGCGTCAATCTCGCTGAATAGCTTGCGGTTCATCGCATTGAGGACCTCGGGGCGATTCAGCTTTATGACGCCGACATGGTCCTGTATGTCGAGAAGAAGATGTTCGTAACTCAATCGCCTCTCCATGTACGTTTAGTTGGCGCCATTATATGAACGGGTAGAACACGGGTCAAGAAGCGCGAATCGAGGGTAGGCGCCCCGGAATGAAGGGAGCGGATCGCGGTCAACTGCCCTCAGTATGGATCGTCGGGCTGAACGTCTTTCAGGTCGAGCGGAAACCAGAGGGCCGCGTCTTCGTCCTGTGCGCTGACGAACTCTTCGAGGCCTTCGTACAGGCGTCCTTCAATGGAAAGGTGCTTTCTCACTCCGGCTACAACCGCGTACGCGGCCAAGCCTGCACATCTCAGCATCTTGGCGTGGTCCACCGCGCGTCGGAGGTCTTCGATATCTGCTGTGTATGACGCTTCAACCGCCATGTAGAAGCCCGGAGTATCTCCTACGACCTGGGTGACCTTGGCTAAGACGTCTCCCTTCAAGAACGTGTTCCACGCTCTTTCTCGAAGATGCAGCGCGTCTAAGGCGTCATAGTTCTCAACGAGGAACTCGTTGATATCAGCCTGGCTGAAATCTCTCACAACTACGCGACGTAAACGATGTGCGCTGGACCTGGCTAGGACCCGCGCGATGTCCCCGCTCTTGCGCCTTGCGGCGTCAATCGCGTAAGCGCCCCGAAATCTGCCGAAGTCCTCGTGTTGTCGCCTGTACATCCCGTGCAGCGCTCCGATGTCTCCGCGGACATTAGCCTGCTCTTCGAGCATCCTGTTTTGGGTCTCGCGCATCTCACCCAGGCTCTTGAGTATCTCACCTTGAACCTTCAGCATCTCATTCTGAGTCTCGCGCGTCTCGGCCAGGCTCTCACGCGTTTCTGTCAGGCTCTTGAGTATCTCACCTTGAACCTTCAGCATCTCATTCTGAGTCTCGCGCGTCTCGGCCAGGCTCTCGTGCATCTCGGCCAGTTGCTCGGGCATAGCCAGTAGTTCGTCAGTCAGAACGGCGCGACGCACCTCGGCTCTAAGCTCGGGATGAGCGGTTATCGCCTCTATCAGAAGCCGGGGATTCTGTTGGATCACTCTGATGACATCAGCGTCCGTGTTGATAGTCATGTCTGTCCTCTCATTCGGATCACACCCATTATACCGACCAAATTGATACAGCGTCATTCATCATTCCAGATTCACAATTCCAAATTCCTCTGGTGTATAATGCGGGCAACATCACATACCCAGCGCGCGACCCTGCGCTCAAGGACAAATTCTGACGCCGGAGTGAGAGACATGACCACAGGAACTTCGTTCGAAACGATCCACAAACAGCCGGTGAGCCACTTCGAGGTCGCGCCGAACCTCGACAGGGACAACATCGAGGACTACGACTGGCAGAATATGTTCGATGAACTCGACTGGCTGCCGGGCGGCGGGCTGAATAAGGCGCACGAAGCCATTGACCGGCACGCCAACGGCCCCAAGCGCGACAAGATCGCGATGATCTGGGAGGGCAAGAACGGCGAGCGCGAGGACTACACGTTCGGCGACATGAAACGCGAGACTGACAAGTTCGCCAATGTCCTCAAGAGCTTGGGAATCCAGACCGGAGACCGCGTATTCACGTTCATGGACAGGCTCCCTGAACAGTACATCGCCGTGTTCGGCATTCTCAAGGCGGGCGCGATAGCCGGCCCCCTGTTCTCGGCGTTCGGCCCCGACCCCGTAAAGGATCGCATGGAAGACTCCGGCGCGAAGGTGCTCGTAACGCAGCCCGACCTGCGCCGCAAGATCACCCATATCATCCCGGAGCTGTTCGACCTTCAGCACATCATCATCGTCAACAAGGATGGGCGCGATCCGATGCCCATAGACTCGCAGGACCTCGACTACTACGAGGAGATGGGCAAGGCGCCGGCGAACTTCACGACGGTCGCCACGTCGCAGTACGACTACTCCATAATGCACTACACCTCCGGCACCACAGGCAAGCCCAAGGGCGCAGTCCACAGGCACCAGGCCGTCGTCCAGCAATACGCCACGGGCAAGTGGGCGCTCGATCTACACGAGGACGACATCTACTGGTGTACCGCCGACCCCGGATGGGTAACCGGCACGTCTTACGGGATGCTCGCGCCCTGGACGAACGGCGTGACGCAGCTCATATATGAAGGCGGATTCAGCGCGCGCGCCTGGTACGAGCAGATACAGAAGCACAAGGTGACCGTATGGTACACCGCGCCCACCGCCATCCGAATGCTGATGAAGGCGGGCGACGAGGTTCCCAAGCGCTTCGACCTCTCTATGCTCCGATTCACCGCCAGCGTCGGCGAGCCTCTGAACCCGGAGGCGGTCGTATGGGGCAAGGAGGCAATCGGACACGCCTTCCACGACAACTGGTGGCAGACTGAGACCGGCGCCATAATGTGCGCCAACTACGCTTCCATGGACATAAAGCCCGGCTCCATGGGCAGGCCGCTGCCCGGAATCCAACTGGGCATCGTTGACGAAAACTTCGATCCGGTGCCCGTCGGAGAAGACGGCAACCTGGTCGCGCGTCCGGGCTGGCCCTCCATGTTCCACACCTACTGGCAGAACACCGAAATGTACAACTCCCGCTTCAAGAAGGGCTGGTACATAACCGGCGACACCGCCAAGGTGGACGAGGACGGCTACTTCTGGTTCGTTGGACGCGCCGACGACGTCATCAACACCGCCGGACACCTCGTAGGCCCGTTCGAGGTCGAGAGCGCGCTCATCGAACACGAGGCCGTCGCCGAGGCCGGTGTAATCGGCAAGCCCGACCCCATAGCGATGGAGGTCGTCAAGGCGTTCGTCTCACTCAAGGACGGCTACGAAGAAAGCCCCCGGCTCCGCCGCGAGATAATGCAGTTCGCCCGAACCAAGCTCTCCGCCGCCGTAGCCCCCCGCGAGATAGACTTCATCCCAGGGCTTCCCAAGACCCGCTCCGGCAAGATCATGCGCCGCCTCCTCAAGGCCCGCGAACTCGGCCTCCCCGAAGGCGACACCAGCACGTTGGAAGACGACTAGAGAGTTGACGGGACATCCCGCGAATGGGACCAAAGATCAGAGCCTTAGTAGCGTTGCTCATAGGCGCTTTGGTTCCATTACGATGACCCAATCGGCCCAGCAATCAAACCTCAGATGGAGGCGGTTCGGAGTGCAGAGGCAAGTACGAATCCCTCCGCTTGAAGTCTATGCCCAAAATTCAGTTCTATGAGACTGTCGCAGGAGATAACCGCTGGGGGCCGGACCAGAAGGCTTACTGAGCATTTCCGAAATGCGCCACGCCCTGATATTACTGCGACACGAGTACAGCAGGTACTCGATAGCTGGCTGATTCGCGGCATTTACACCGATAGCAGAGGGACACGGAGTTGGGGTTATCTGGCATTCGTGCCTGGACTTGACAAGATGGTGAAAGTAGCGGTCTCGCTAGACGACGAGCGAATCGTCACGGCCTTTCCAGATCGAACGGCGACAGGTCATTGGAACAGGGGCAACCGAGACTACTTTGCAAACCGTTATGAGAATCTGGAGATGCAAAATGAGAACGATGTATAGCTATGAAGATGACTATCTGCGTCTTGTCACGCAGATTCCCAGCACTGTTTCCGCCTCTCTTCTGGAGGACCCCGGCATAGTGCTTGACCTCGCTACTGAGGATGGCCAAGAGGTAGTAGGTGTTGAGATACTGGGAATATCTGCATATGTCCCGTTGGGCAAGAATGGATACGACGCCGACACCGACACCTTGACAATGGGTAGGCCGACCACCGACCCGGAACTCATCACCGAGAACGGAGACCTGATAGGATACTGGCACGCGGACAAACACGAGCCTGGCGGTTATCAGGACCCTATCGGCGTTGCCATAAGGCGGGCAAGCGTCCATCTGGCCAAGGTATCCGAAAAGATATCTGCCAATCTGGTCAGCGCCGGCTAGAAGTGTGATCCAATTTTCCAGAACCGCGACCTGTATCACTGGGACAATCATACGCTAATCTGGACGAAGCGACATAAGCCAATGCCCCACCTCTTCTACTCCGGCGACAACCTCACCGGCCTCCGCCTTCTCGCCCAGCGCGGCATCCGCGCCGACCTCGTTTACATTGACCCGCCTTTCGCCACCAACAACGAGTTCTTGCTCGACACCGACCGCGCCAATACGATCAGCGCCTCCGGCAGGCTCGCCTACGCTGACACCACTCGCGGCTCCGACTATCTCGATGCGCTAAAACTGCGGCTGCTCGCCATCAAGGATGTAATGTCTCCCACCGGCTCGATATACGTCCACATCGGCGTCAACATGGAGCACCACGTCCGCTTCCTCATGGACGAAGTATTCGGCCCTCGGAACTTCCGTAACAGCATCACCCGGATAAAGAGCAATCCCAAGAACTTTGAGCGATTCTCCTACGGAAACATCAAGGACACCATCCTCTTCTACTCTGTCTCTCCAAGAAAGATAACCTGGAATCCGCAGAGGACGCCTCTGAGCGAAGACGATCTGAAAAGACTCTACCCCCGAGTTGACCAACATGGCCGCCGTTACACTACCACTCCCCTGCACGCGCCCGGAGTAACCCGCGACGGCCCAACCGGACAACGCTGGCGAGGCGTCAGGCCCCCGCGCGGTCGTCACTGGAGATACCCACCTGAAAGATTACAAGAACTCGACGCCGCCGGCCTCATACACTGGAGTGCCACCGGCAACCCGCGCAAGATAAACTATGCCGACGAAGCCGCAGGTAAGATGCCCCAGGACATCTGGGAATATAAGGACCCCCAGCGCCCCCTCTACCCCACTCAAAAGAACGCCGCCATGCTGGAGCGCATCGTCCTCACATCCTCCAATCCGGGCGATACCGTCATGGACTGCTACGCGGGCAGCGGAAGCACATTGATTGCAGCAGCTAAGCTTGGACGACGCTCCATCGGTATGGATAATTCGTCTGAATCATACAGAGTCGTTGGAAAGCAATATCAAAGTCTTGGCCTTCTTCCAAAGCAGGAGGGAGATTTCTACTCTTTTGAGAAACTACACCACCCTCAGCATCACTCTACAGGTTGAAGGAGACATCAGTATCGTATGGGAAAACTTATGACTGACGCCGATAAACTACCATTCCTAGACTTTGACTCAATTGAGTTTCAGCAGAATCAGACTAACCTCAACGATATGAAGAAGGAGATTGAGGGACGCTCGGGAAGACTCACAACTAGAATTTCTCATTTTGCAAGTCAGTTTGGATTACCAGAAGATACTTATTGGGCAGACTTGGAGGCGAACCCGTCCGGACCCTTGGCATCGGTCCTTGCAAGAGAAGCAAGACGCCAGAATATCCATGAAAGTGCTGCTGCCGAATTTATCAAGTCTTTGAAATATGTGTCTGATTTCCGTAAATTACCTTCTACTGGCCCCAATGCCTCATATCTCAACAGTGATGGCCAAATCATTACGAAAGCACAACTTGGAAATGCTGTTCGACCATCTAAGTCTATTGACTTCCAGTGGACAACGGCTTCAATCACCTGCTACGCCGCGCAGAAATACACTAAAGTTGGAGGGGGAATCAGGATAATCAGTTCCATGAAATTGAGCGATTACTGCAAAATTTTCTGCTTCGTACTAATAATGACACAGCGTTCTTTGTACTGGCAGATGGACATTATTACACGGGGGATAAATTGACGCAGCTAAGACAGTTGACTCGACTACAGAGTCCCCGCAGCTACGTTGCAAGTATCAACGAACTCCAGTCAATTTTAGAACGTATCGCAATAGGAAACCATTGATCGCTTCGCTATGATCAGATGGAAGGTGAGGGCATCCCAATACTACTCTAGTTTCCCATAACGCTATACATACATCCCCGTTCCATGCTACAATTTCCGCATGAAAGACGCGACTTATACCAAACGAATATATAAATACAGGATTATACATGGCGACTCGCGCGCCCACGAAAATTTTTCCTCTAGCTATAAATGCTGGTGTTTACAGGTCAGATGCAGGTGAAAATTCACCTGTTTTCTCACCAGCGGTCCACCAGCACTCACCTGTTAAGCGCACCTGCACTCACCAGCAAGAATATAAATCTCAATATATGAAACCCAAGATTCTCACACAAGCGGGATCACCTAATCACGGAAACAGTCGCATAATTGAAAACTGATAATTGATCACAGGAGTGCCCAAATGAAACTCTGCTGGTTCCACCTAATGCCCTACCGCTATCTGCCCGAAGACTTCGAGGAGAAATACCGCAGCGTCTGGGTTGACGTCCCCAGCCACCTGTTCGATCCGGTCAAGGCGAACCAACTCTATAACGAGTATCTGGACGAACTGGAATTCGCGGACCAGGTCGGCTTCGACGGCATCTGCATCAACGAGCACCACAACAACGCCTACGGCATAATGCCGTCGCCCAACATCACCGCCGCGACGCTCACCCGCCGCACGAAGGACGCCGCGATTGTTGTACTCGGCAACAGCCTCGCGCTCTACAACCCGCCCCTGCGCGTCGCCGAAGAGTTTGCGATGCTGGACTGCATCAGCGGCGGCAGACTGGTCGCCGGTTTCCCGGTCGGTACGTCCATGGACACCAACTACGCCTACGGGGCGACCCCCGCCAGCCTGCGCGAGAAGTATTACGAGGCGCACGACCTGGTGATGAAGGCGTGGACCGAACCGGAGCCATTCGCGTTCAACGGCAAGCACAACCAGGTGCGCTACGTGAACATCTGGCCCCGCCCTCTTCAGGACCCACACCCGCCGGTATGGATTCCGGGTGGTGGCAGTGTTGAAACGTGGGAGTGGACCGCGCGGATGGACTACGTTTACTGCTACCTGAGCTACTTCGGATACAAACGCGGCATCCAGGTCATGGACGGCTTCTGGAAGGAGATGGAGCGACTTGGCGTTGATGACAATCCCTACCGCGCCGGATTCCTCCAGCTTGTCTGCGTCGCTGAGACCGACGAGAAAGCCAAGGAGCTCTACGCCGAACACGTTGACTACTTCTATAAGAAGTGCCTGCACGTTTACGAGGGATTCGCAGAGGCGCCCGGTTATCGCACAATCCGCACGATCAAGTCCGGCGCCGTTCAGCAGGTCGGAGCCGCCGCCAGCAGGTTCAGACAGCGCCTGACCTGGGAGGACTACGTTGAGCAGGGATACGTCATAGCAGGCAGTCCAAAGACTGTGATAGAGCAGCTCCGCAACGCGGTGGAGGGGTTGAGAGTTGGCCATCTTATGACCCTTCTCCAGATCGGCTCCATGCCCAAGGACCTGACCATGAAGAACACCGAAATGTTCGCCACGCAGGTCAAGCCATATCTCGAAGACATGTGGGACGAATACGAAGACCGCTGGTGGCCGCAGCCCGCCGCCGAGTCGGAACGCGCCGAACCCGCGCCCGTCGGCTGAACCAAACCACTCTGAAGATTAAAACCCCCTCTCCCTTGATGGGCTCACAAGGGTAGGTAAAAGTCCCTTCCCCCTTGACGGGGGAAGGTTAGGATGGGGGTGGTTCCCCTAAACGCCCATACGGAACTACATCCTCGACAATTCAACAGGAAGACGAAATGACCAAAACCCCGGAACAACTGACGGTCCAAGTCGGGCCGATAACCACCAAGTATCTGAAAGCCGGAGAGGGCGATCCCCTACTCTACCTACACGGCGCATTCGGATACGACGGCTGGCCCGAATTCCTGGACCTGCTCTCCCAGAGTTTCACCGTGTATGCTCCGCTGCACCCCGGATTCGAGGGAGACAGTGGCCTTGACCACATCGAAGACCTTCTCGATCTCACCCTGTACCACGACGACCTCATTGACGCGCTCGGGCTGGACGCCCCTCACGTAGTCGGCCACTACTCTGGCGCGATGGTCGCCGCCGAGATGGCCGCGATATGCTCCTACGGCATCGGCAAGATAGTCCTCGCCGCCCCCGCCGGACTATGGCAGGACGACAACCCCGGCCGCGACTACAACACCACGCCCATAACCGAGATGCGCCAGGCCCTCTTCGCCGACCCCGATTCCGACGTCGCGTTGAGTGTGTACCCCCAACCGAAGGACGACGAGGAACTTGGCTGGCAGATCATCCACCGTGTCCAGTCGCTAAACGCCGTGGGCAAGTTCCTGTGGCCTATACCCGACAAGGGCCTGATAAGACGCGCCCGCCGCATAAAGAACCCGACCCTGGTCATAGTCGGCGACGGCGACCAGATAGTCCCCGCGCCCTACGCCGAAATGCTCACCTCGCGCATCCCCGGCTCCAAGTCAGTGACAATGCCAGACTCCGGCCACATGTTCCCGCACGAACATCCCGCCGAGTTTGCAGAGACCGTGACCCAGTTCCTCTCCTAAACAGCTACCTGGGAACCACTGGCAGCGTGAGTCGTGAAGCGTACTCCGAGGTGTGATACACCGTCTGCATTGCCGGAACAAAGGATATATCCGAGCCAATCCGCTCTCCGGTGTTCATATTGCGGTCGAACCTCGGGAAGTTCGAGCTTGAGATTTCTACCCGGATCTGATGCCCCTTCTTGAACAGGTTCGAGGTTGCCCACAGGTCAATCTCATACTCGTTGATCGCTCCGGGTTGTATCAAGGATGCCGGTTGGCGCGGATTCTTGTAGCGCGCTCGCACAATCCCATCCGTCAGGTTCCTCGCGTACCCCGACGGCTCGACGTCAACCAGTTTGGCGGTGAAGTCCGTGTCCGATGCGCTGCTGGAAGCGAAAAGAGTAACTTTCACCCAACCAGTCACTTCGGTGTCCTGGGACAGAGGCGGCGTCGAATAGACTAGAACGTCGTCCCTCGCCTCCACCCAGCGTTGATCGTAGGCTCCGTTCGCCATGAACGCCGGATCGCAGCACAATCCGCCGCCCACCGTCGGCACCGGATTTATGGGGTTGTAAACATAGATATCAGGCGGCTCTTCTCCGGGTTGTTCGAGACTCAGGACCCCGTCGCCGTTTAGCGAGTTGGCCTTCCCTCCGCTGCGAAGATAGTAGTCCGTATCCACGGCGCGAGACAGCGGCCAGTCGTCCTCATATCGCCAGGTGTTCTCGCCCATTACGAATACGCGTACCGGCTTGTCGTCCGCGAATCCGTTGTCTTCGCCCAGAATCACATGGTCGTAAAAGCGAAGGATCTCTCCCATGAGGTCAATAGCCGCGCCCGCCGCGCGCGTGCCGAAATTGTACTCGCCGGACACCGACGGCGGGGAGCCTCCGTGAATCCAGGGACCGAGTGTCAGACGCTGTCCGCTTCGCGCGATATCGGTCGCGCCCATGTCCCGCATTCGCTCGTAGTTTCTGATAGTGCCGCCCAGGAATATGTCGTACCAGCCGCCGAAGTTGTACGCAGGCACCGTTATGTCGGCGTGGGACTCTTCTATAGACACCTGCTGCCAGTAATCGTCGTACTCAGGATGGTCCAGCCAGTCGTAGTAGTATGGTGCGACATCCTTCAATTGAGGCATGTCCTTCATCGGAAGATACTGGAACCATTCGGTCAGTCCGTCCTTCGCGGCCAGAAGTTGTTCAAAATCGTCCTCATTCAGGTGGAGCCTTTGGGATAAGTTGCCCCAATTGGCGGCTCCCAACGAGCCAATCCCCCATGACAGATTGAACCCTAGCTCGAACGCGCCGCCCTGCCAGGCCCAGCCTTCCTGGTAGTTGGACGCGGTGACGCCCGGGGCTATTCCGGCCAGCGAGGGAGCGCCGGACTTGGCGGCGAGCCACTGCGTCGCGCCAACATAGGACACTCCGAACATCCCCACCTTGCCGCTGCACCAGGGCTGAGAGGCTATCCACTCAACCGTGTCGTGGCCGTCGTTTATCTCGTTGAAGAACGTGTAGAATTCGCCCTCCGACAAGTACCGGCCCCTCACATCCTGAATCACAACGGCATACCCGTGGCTCGCCGCCCGGACCGCGTCAAGCGTCCCTGTTCGGCTGGCTGGCGAGGACTTGTCGTATGGAGTTCGCTGCAACAAAGCGGGAACGGGGCCTTCCACCTGCGGCCTGAATACGTCGGCGTAGGTGGTTATTCCGTCTCTCATGAGGATGGGTACGTTATAATCGAAGGTGACGGAATATGATCCTGGCATTTCTACTCTCCATGACGTAGGTCTTTCGCTCTCCCCGGAGAGCAATGCGAATGTAGCACAGGGTCTGTGAGTGGGCAACCCATTGATAGACTGATAGCAGGGAGACAAGTCAGGGAGTGGCTGTCCACAGGATTCGGAGCTTGAACCGATGTTTGATCGCAACACTCCCTCTGCTACAATCGTTCTGTGCATGAACAATCTCTCGGAGCGCAGAAATGACAACCGCTTCTGAACTAAAAGTAAAAGCCGTCGCCGAAATAGACCGCCGAGGCGACGAGCTGATCGGCATTGCCAAGACCATACTTGACAACCCCGAGCCTGGCTTCAAAGAGTTCAAGACGGCGCGGACCGTCGCACAGGCATTCCAGAGACTCGAAATCCCCTATGAAGACGGTATCGGCATCACCGGACTCAGAGGCGATCTCAAGGGCGGGACGGAAGGTCCGACGATAGCGGTCATGGGCGAACTCGACTCGCTGAAAGTGCTTGGTCACCCCCATGCCGACGCCGAAACGACCGCTGCCCACGCCTGCGGACACCACTGTCAGATAGGGATGATGCTCGGGGTAGCCACCGCGCTGCAGACGGAAGGTGTTCTGGAGAATCTCTCAGGGCGCGTAGCGCTTATGGCTGTCCCGGCAGAGGAATACATAGAGGTCGAATACCGAGACGACCTCAGACGCGAAGGTAAGCTGGAATTCATTGGCGGCAAGCCGGAGTTTATTCGTCTTGGCGCGCTCGACGACGTTGACCTTGCCATGATGACGCATACCTCAAGCGGCGACGCCGACGCTGGCAGCATAGCCTTCGGGGGCACCAATAACGGCATGGTCGCCAAACGCATCCGTTTTCTTGGAAGGGCGTCTCACGCGGGCGGAGCTCCCCACATGGGCATCAACGCACTGAACGCCGCGATGATAGCGCTGAGCGCGATTCACGCGCAGCGCGAGACATACCAGGACCCGGACACTGTGCGCGTCCACCCGATCATCACGCAGGGAGGAGTGGCCGTAAGCTCGGTGCCCGCCGACGTGCGAATGGAGACTTACGTGCGCGGGGCCAGGACTGAAGCGTTTATGGATGCCTCAGACAAAGTTGACCGCGCCCTGCGCGCCGGAGCGATGGCAGTCGGCGGCTCAGTCGAGATTACGACGCTCCCCGGCTATCTGCCGATCAGATCGGACGAGAGTATGCTCGAGTTGTACGGACAGAATGCGGCCGGACTAGTCGGAAAGACGAAGGTACGAAGACTGGGACATCGCACCGGCTCGACCGACATGGGAGACGTCTCACAGCTCATGCCCGTGATTCACCCATACGTTGTCGCGGCAACAGGCAACGGGCACGGCATAGACTACGTTGTCCAGAACTACGATCTCGGCGTCCTGACGGGCGCGAAGGCAATGGCGATGACGGTCATTGACTTGCTTTTCGATGGCGCAAAGAACGCTCGTCGGATTGCGGGTGAGTACAGAGCGCCACTTACAAGAGAGTCCTACCTGAACCTCATGCGGTCCATGCTGAAAGAGTCGTCTCACACAGAGTAGTCCACCGGAGACTGGATATGCCCACAATCGAAGAACTTAAATCTATCGCGCGGGCGGCAATTGATGATCGAGCCGACTGGCTGATTGAAACCGCCAGGACGATACTGGACAATCCCGAACCGGGTTTCACCGAGGTGAAGACCTCCAGGTTCGTCAGCGAAAAGATGAGCCAGTTGGGTATCGCCCACCAGTCGGGCATCGCTCTGACCGGACTAAAAGGTGTGGTTAAAGGAGGTCGCCCCGGCCCAACTGTCGCGGTTATCGGAGAGCTTGACTCGCTGCGTGTCCTAGAGCATCCTCACACGGACCCCGAAACCGGTGCGGCGCACGCCTGCGGACACCACTGCCAGACCCCCATGATGCTCGGCGCCGCCGTCGGCCTGCTCGTGCCTGAAGTCCTGGAATCCCTGGCTGGAAACATAGCATTCATCGCCGTTCCGGCGGAGGAGTTCATAGACGTCGAGTACCGCTGGGGACTTCACAAAGAGGGCAAGCTCGGTCTCATGGCGGGTAAGCAGGAATTCATTCGGCTCGGAGCGTTCGACGACATTGATATGGCAATGATGGTACACACCACCTCGAATTCACAGGAGACGGCGAAATTCGCCGTTGGCGGCACATCGAATGGGCACGTCGTGAAATACGTCAAGTTCATCGGAAAGGCTTCTCACGCGGGCGGGTCGCCGCACCTGGGAGTTAATGCGCTCCAGGCCGCTATGGTCGCGCTGAACGCCCTGAATACACAGCGCGAGACTCTGCGCAACGAGCATAACGTTAGGCTGCACGGCATCATGACCAGGGGTGGAGCCGCGGTAAACTCGATTCCGGCAGACGTCAGATATGAGGGTCGCGTAAGGGGACGCACCGCCGAGGCGATAGCCGACGCCAACGAGAAAATGGACAGGTGCCTCCGCGCAGGCGCCCTGACCATGGGCGGGAGCGTCGAGATCGTTACCCTGCCCGGCTACCTACCAATGAAGAACGACCAGGACATGATAGAACTATTCAAGCAAAACGCAACTGAACTCGTAGGCCAAGACGAAGTCGTCGAGCATCCGGACAATCTGAATCGCGGGGGCTCTACGGACATGGGAGACCTGAGCCAGATAATGCCTGTCATACACCCTTATACCACCGCTGCAGTAGGTTCGGGGCATAGCACAGATTACGTGGTCACCGACTACGAGCAGGCGGTTGTCAATCCCGCGATAGCCATGGCAATGACTGTCATTGATCTGCTGCATGACGACGCCCAGAACGCTAAACGCATTCTCGATTCCGCTCGCCCTACGATGAGCAAGTCGCAGTATCTGTCCTTCCAGAATTCACGCCTTACGGAAGAGCTGTACGAGGGAGTCTGATTTCTGCAATAACCACTTCCCAGATACATGAACGATTCGTTTTACTCGCAACAGTCCGGCGTCAGTCGCGGTCCAGTCTTGTTGGTGACACAAAGTTCGATTTCATGGTTTGCCTTGTGTCGTCTTCAAAACCGCAGTCACGCCCAAGCTCGTATATTTAGTTAGATCACCAAAGTCTGAATACCGTCGGTTCTAGCACTATTCAGGCTGAATTTTAACGGAGGCTCGAATGAACCTGAACAGCATTCAGGAATTGAACGAACACGTGCAACAGGAGTCCGAGTTTCTGAATCGTCTGCTTGACGAAATACGCAAAGTAATTGTCGGCCAGGACGCCTTGGTCGAAAGAGTCCTGATAGGGCTTCTGGCAGATGGACACATCCTTCTCGAAGGCGTGCCCGGACTTGCCAAGACGCTACTGGTGAACACAGTATCTCGCGCAATAGACGCCGATTTTTCAAGGCTCCAGTTCACGCCCGACTTGCTCCCCGCCGACCTGATCGGCACTCAGATATACAACCCGCGAACCTCCGAGTTCAGCGTCCACCAGGGGCCCATCTTCGCCAACCTGGTTCTGGCAGACGAGGTTAATCGCGCCCCCGCCAAGGTGCAGAGCGCTCTTCTGGAGGCGATGCAGGAACGCCAGGTAACTATCGGCGACACGACTTACCAGATGGAAGAGCTTTTTCTCGTCCTCGCCACCCAGAATCCCATCGAACAGGAAGGGACATATCCCTTGCCGGAGGCCCAGGTTGACCGATTCATGCTCAAGGTCATCGTAGAGTACCCGGACCGCGACGAGGAAAAGGCGATCATAGATAGGATGACCGGAGACGACCTGCTGGAGATCGCTCCCGTCGTTTCTCCCGAGGACATCCTGAATGCGAGAAAAACCGTCCGCGACATATATGTTGACGACCAGGTGAAGGACTACATCCTGGATCTGGTGATGGCGACACGCTATCCCCAGGACAATGGACTGTCCAGCCTGGGTTCCCTCATATCATACGGCGCGTCGCCCCGCGCCAGCATCTACATGGTTACAGCGGCCCGCGCCAACGCATTCATTCAAGGCCGCGGGTATGTCTCTCCCGAGGACGTAAAGGCCATTGCCCAGGATGTGCTCAGACATCGCGTCATCCCCACGTATGAAGCCGAGGCTGAGGCAATCTCCTCTTCCCAGATCGTTTCTACTATTCTCGAACACGTCGAAGTTCCTTGACCGAGGATGCCCGCCTTGCTGGACCAGGAACTGATTCAACAGATCAACCGGATTGAAATTACCGCCCGCCACCTGGCGACCGATGTCTTTGCCGGGGAATATCAGTCGGTATTCAAAGGGCGCGGGATGGAATTCGACGAGGTTCGCCCCTACTCTCCCGGCGACGATGTAAGACGTATAGACTGGAACGTAACCGCGCGAATGGCGTCTCCGTATATCCGGAGGTACCAGGAGGAGCGCGAACTTACGGTTATGCTCCTTGTGGACGCGAGCGGCTCCTCAGACTTTGGGACGGTCGGACAGTTCAAGAGAGAGCTCGCAGCCGAACTGGCGGCGGTTTTGTCCTTCGCCGCCACCGCCAACAGCGACCGCGTCGGCCTTACGATCTTCACGGACAAGACGGAACTGCTCGTCCCACCAAAGAAAGGTAGAAGGCACATACTCAGGATGGTACGCGACCTGCTTGTTTTTCAACCCGAGAATACGGGCACGGACATAAGTCTCGCGCTTAACACCGCCAGTCTTCTACTCAAGCAGCGCAGCATCATCTTTCTGATCTCCGACTTCATCGCGCAGCCCGAATCATATAGGCTCGCTCTGTCCGCCACTGCCCGCCGCCACGACTTGATTGCGCTCGACCTGCACGATCCGGTGGAGTACGAGATCCCGCGCGTCGGCGTCATATCCCTGGAAGACGCCGAGACCGGCGAGATGGTGTGGGTTGACACCGACAACGAAGACTGGCGATGGTCGTATGGCGTTGGCATCGCGGAACGTCAGCTGGAAAAGATTCAGACCATGAACTCGCTCGGTGTTGACCGGATTGACTTGACAACTGGCGAGCCATACGTCGCCGGACTGAACGAATTCTTTCACAGACGCGCAATCAGGCTCTCCCGATGACTGTACGCTCCGTCAAAGCCACCGCCCCGCTTCTCGGTCTAATCTCGACCGTGGCATTTACAATTGCCATCTGGATTGTGCTGGGAGTTCGCGGCGCACTTCCAATATCCGCGCAGAGCGCCCCGGTCGAATTGAGCATGACAGTCGAGAAAGTGGACAAGGCGGAGTCTGAAGACATCTATGTTGGTGACCCGTTCGTTATCACGTTATCCGCAACCTACCCACCCGACCATTTCGTCATCTTCCCCCAGGTGCCGTCCCAGTGGGGCGACGAATTCGAGGTCAGGAGTCAGAGTTCGCAGCCAACCACTCAGAACGAGGACGGCACCAACACGTCGTCCATTCAAATAGAAGCCGTGCTCTTTTCCACCGGAGACATCCCAACGCCGGAACTCAGTGTTGCGATCCACAAGCCGGACGGCGAAATCATAAACAGGCCCGTGAAGCCTATTGATGTCGCGGTTGCAAGATTTCTCCCGGAAGGCGACGGCAATGAACTGAAGGACATCAAACCGCAGGCAGAGCTTCCGGTCCCACTTGATCCGCTGTCGGCCCTCAGAGACCGTGAAGGACTGGCAATACTGGCAGTTTTGGGCGGCGTAGGTCTTGCGGCGCTGGCGGTTTACCTATGGGGTTTTATGAGAGCCCCCGTCTATCCCGACCTCAGCACACCAGCGGAGACCGCAATCGCCGAACTGGATAGAATCGCGGCTCTACCCCTGGAGTCGGACTCCGACTTCAAGGAACGCTATACACTCGTGTCAGACTGTCTCAGAAATTATTTGTGGGGACAGTTCAGCTTCCCGGCACTAGAGCTGACGACCCGACAGATAATGCGGAGTATCGAATCCTCGGACGTTTCGACTTCAGAGAGGGACAACCTCGCGCGAATACTCGACGAATGCGATCTCGTAAAGTTCGCCCGCTTCCTGCCGGATGAAGACGACGCAATTGGCATCATCGAGCGATCCAAGGATTTCATTCGGGCAACAGGGGCCGTTTCTACTCCTGAACAGGAACCTGTCGCTGTTGGAGCGGAGACCGCATGAACTACGACTTCGCCACTCCCTACTTGCTCTTCTTGCTTCCGGTTGTTCTCGCTCTCGCGCTGATGCCTTGGTATGCAAGGTCCCGTACACGACCGGCTGCGATGAGATTTACAAGCGCGGACGCCGCGAGACCGGAGTCGCGCAGTTGGAAGCTAAGAGTTCGACCGTTTCTGTCGCTGCTCCGATGGCTCGCGCTCGCGCTCCTGATAGTCGCCGCCGCTAGACCGCAGTCCAGCGAAGCGAGCGAGATAGTGAAGGGCGAAGGCGTGGATATATCTCTGGCAGTGGACATTTCGGGCTCGATGGCGGCGCTGGACTTCGATCCAAGCAATCGCCTGGACGCCGCGAAAGACGTTATCACCGAGTTCATTGAGCAGAGGGAGTATGATCGGATCGGGATCGTAGTGTTCGCGAGCGAGGCGTTCGTCCACAGCCCTCCGACAGTGGATCATGACACGCTCGATGTACTTATGCACGATGTGGAACTGGCTTCCGAGTTGGGTATCATGGACGGGACTGCCATCGGGACTGGATTGGCGACGGCGGCCAGCATCCTCAAGGACTCCGAGGCGGAGAGCAGGGTTGTCGTCCTGCTGACGGACGGCGTGAACAACTCCGGCGAGATAGACCCAATGACCGCGGCGGTAGCTGCCGAGACTTTGGGCATCAGGGTCTATACCGTGGGTATGGGTTCGCCCGAGTTCGCTTCGATTGCTCCCTGGTCTCAACCAAGAAACAGGAGGGGTGTCCAAAGATTCGACCTCGATGAAGATGTGCTCAGGGACATAGCCGCCATGACTGGGGGCAAATACTACCTCGCCACCGACACGGAAGGACTGCGGCAGATCTACGAAGAGATCAACAGCCTCGAAAAGTCCGAATACGAAGTTTCGGTATATACCAAGCACGAAGAACTTGCCCATTGGCTGCTCATCCCTGCCGCATTACTATTGCTGCTGGAAGTCGTAGCACGCGGAACTATCTTCAGGCCCATGCCGTAATTGAGACAGTATGACATTCGCTAACCCACAGTATTTAATCTTGCTGGTCGCCGTGCCAATCGCGATTGGGGTTGTTTACTGGGCGGTCCAGAACCGCAGACAGATGCTCGAACGCATCGGCAACCCACGACTGGTCAGTATGCTGACCGCGAACGTGAACTCCAGGGGCAGGATGATCGGCAGGATTCTGACAATCGCGGCGCTGGGGCTGGCGATAGTAGCGCTGGCAAGACCGCAGTGGGGAGAAAACGTACAGACCATCGAGCGTGAGGGCGTTCAGATAATCATAGCGCTCGATGTCTCCAGGTCAATGCTCGCCGAAGACGTGAAGCCAAGCCGCTTGGTTCGGGCAAAGCTGGAGATCGTTGACCTGATGCAGAGACTTCAGGGCGATGAAGTCGGCCTGGTCCTTTTTTCAGGCGCCGCGTTTCTCCAGATCCCATTGACATTCGACTATCTTAGCGCGAGGAAATTCATCGAAGATGCCGACACAGGGATGATTTCGAGTGCGAGACAGAACTCGAATATCGGAGAGGCGATCAGAATTGCCAGGGGCAGCTTCAATGAGGAGCTCATTAGCCAGAGGGTCGTTTTGATTTTCACGGACGGGGAAATTACCTATAGCGAGGATAGGAACGAAGAGTTAGAGCGAGAGGCAATTGCAGCAGCTCAGGAAGCAGCCGAAGATGGAATCTTAATTTATACCGTAGGTTTAGGTTCACCCGAAGGAGAGCCAATCCCCGAACGCACTTCCTTCGGCAGCTTGCGCGGATATTTTCAGGACAGGGATGGAAACATGGTCTTCTCTCGGCTTGATGAGGACACGCTCATATCGGTTGCTGAAGCGGGAGGAGGCAAATTTATCAGATTAAGCGGTTCGACAAACGCCGCGAGCGAATTTACTGCTGAACTTGACGCTCTCGAAAAAGCCGCCGTGGGCAGCGAGGTCGAAACTACCAGGATCGAACGCTTCCAGATATTTGCCTTCGCGTCGGTTCTCCTGCTGATAGCGGGTGAGTTGATCCCGGACAGACGACGCCTGTCTGGACGCACGGGTGGAAGTGGGGAGTCCAGAATATGAAGACTCTCATGCTCATCACTGCCTTGCTCGCTGTTTTGATGCTATCTGCGTGCTCCCCCGAAGGTCCTGCTTCCATACAAGAAGGCAACGAGGCGTTCGAGGCGGATCAGTACGAACAGGCGCAGGAAGCCTACGACCGCGCTCTGGAGGCAATGCCGGAAAGTCCAGAGGTGACCTATAATTCGGCCAACACGCTGTACAAGCAGGAGCAGTTCGGGGAGGCAAAGTATAAGTTAGACGTTAGCGCCGAGACCGCTGAGCCCAGCCTGTCTCAATACGCCGCCTTCAATGCCGGCAACTCTCTGTACATGTCCGAGGAGTACGAAGCGGCAGTCGAGGCATACAAACAGGCGTTGAGGCTCGACCCGACGGACCAGGAAGCAAAGCATAACCTGGAACTCGCTCTCCAACGCATTGAAGAGCAGCAAGAGCAAGAGCGGCAGGAACAGGAGGGAGAACAAGAAGGAGAGCAGGAACAGGAACAAGAAGGCAATCAAGAGCAGGAAGACGGAGAAGGAAACACGCCCGGTCAGCAGCAACAGCAAGACCAGCAGCCAGAGGACCAGGAACAGCCACAGGATCAAGAGGATGAGGGTTCCGAAGAAGAGGGAGAACCTTCAGAAGAGACTCAACCCGAAGAGGGAGAGTCCAGCTCAACAGAGTCGCCGTCCAATCCGGGGGAGGTCCCCCCAACCGGCATGACCGAGGAACAGGCTGAACAACTGCTGGAATCCATCGCTGACAACACCGACACTCTAAGAAGCAGAATGAACGACAACACTCTCTTTCAGGGACCAATACCCGAACAGCAATGGTAGGCGACAGCGGAATGTATGAATTAAGTCGAATCTCAATCGTCCACCGGAATCCCTAAGCGGTTACTCAGGAAGTTGACTGGTATGGCATCAACGAACATAGTGAAGACGGGATTACTGCTGTCATTGCTGTTGGCAGTAGTGCTGTTCGCCGCGCCGCTGCCAGTACACGCCCAGACCTCCTCCGTCACCGCCGAAGTGGACCGCACCGATCCCACGCTCTACGACACCGTAACGCTGACGGTCACGGTGACCGGCGAGAACAATATCGGCGCGCCAGTCTTTCCAACGCTCAGCGGACTTCAGATCCTCGGACGAAAGATTAATTCACAGCAGTCCTATCATCAGGGAAGAGTAACGGCTGAATTCCGGTTCATCATCGAGATGCAGCCCAGGCACACCGGCACGATTGTGATAGGACCGGTACAGGTGCCCATTGGCGGAGACACTTATGAGACGGCCCCTATCACGCTGAATGTTACACAGGGGGTGCCTCCTACTCCATCACCTATACCCACGCCCCTGCTCCCGCCAGCAAGCTCGTTCCTCAGACCGCAGTCTCCACTCAATGAAGGCGACCCATCGTTCGATACGTCAGTGAACGACGGAGCCTACTTCGTAGAGGCCGAGGTGGATAACGACGCGCCATACCTCGGAGAACAGATTACATACCGGTCGAAGTTCTACGCCTCTGACCCATTCTTTATCAGGCCGATTCACCGTTCGCCCGACTTCGTGGGCTTCTGGAACCCGGACCGAACGGACAGGCGCGAATACCCGGAGATAATCCAGGGAAATGGGTACTCGGTTATCGAATACAGCGCGATAGTATTCCCAACCATCGCGGGCGACATTTCCATCGAGCCCAGTACCGTGGGCGTGCCGGGAGGTATCCTCTCGTCATCCTTCCGGGAGTACGCGTCGCCGCTCGTAGAGCTACAGGTGAAACCCCTACCCTCGAACGAACCGGCCTCTTTCACCGGCGCGGTCGGCAAGTTCAACATCGAAGCCGACCTGGACACGGAGTCGCTGGCAGTCGGAGAGTCGCTGACATTGACCGTCAAGATCGAGGGTCAGGGTAACTTCGATACACTTCCCGACCCCGCCTGGCAGGACATACCCGGATGGCGCGCATTCGAGAACGACTCCGTCCATCGCTCATTCGTACAGGACGGAGTGATAAACGGCACAAAGACTTTCCAAAGAGTGCTCGTTCCCGACTCAGCAGGGGACTTCGACCTGCCCCCAATCGAATACTCTTACTTCGATCCCGAAATCGAGCAGTATGTTACCGCATCAACCCAGAGCATTTCGGTCCACGTGGCCCCCGACCCGAACGCGGCCCCAGCGCCAGATCCTACCGTGAACGACATAAACGAAGATGGTACGCCGGCGGTTACGGACATCAGGCACATCAAGCCCGCGCCGCGCGGCATCGGCGCTCCTTCTGAGCCTGCTCAAGTCAATCCGGTGATCTGGGGACTGGGTGCATTGCCGTTTGCCGCGCTCCTCGCATCCTTAGCGTGGCGCTGGGCAGTTGCAAGGCGGGAAGCCGCAATACTTGCCGCAGCGCCGATTCGAGCTCGGCAGCAAGCGCTTGCAAGGATGTCCGATCTCGACGCCTCGTCCTCCGGCGCGGACGCGGCTACCGCCGCCCTGCACGGGTACCTGAGCGTGATTCTGGGACGATCATCTTCCTCTCTCCCAATCACCGAACTTGAAGCTCCACTGCGCAAGCTTGGAGTTAAGGACAACACGATTCAGCAACTTATAGGAGTGCTCCAAGAACTTGACCAATCCAGATTCGCGCCGCAATGGATGGCTGACGAAGGCGACACCGCCAAGGCTGTGGCTGAAATAGTCCGCAGAGTGGAAAGGGAGATTCAGACATGAAAATCCTGATCTCAGTTGTTGTCGCCTTTGCAGCCACATTTGCGGTGTTGAGCGTAAGCTACGGCGACGAGTTGACGGACATGAATATCTTCGCAACTGCCGGAGCGTTTTATGAAGACGGCAATTACGAAGAAGCGGCGCGAACATACCAACATCTTGTCGGCCTCGGATATGAGGACCCTACGCTCTTCTATAATCTGGCTAACTCTCATTACAAGTCGGACGACTTGGGACGCGCCATACTCAACTATCTTCGGGCAAAAAGGCTCGCCCCATTCGATGAGGATATTGCGGCGAATCTGGAATTTGTGCGTCAGCAGCTTGACAGCCCCAATTCCCGGGAGGCGGCAACGCCTGTGTTCGTCCAGATCGCGGAGTTCGTGCCCTGGATAACATTCAATCAGGCCGCGATTGCCGTTCTTGTCTCGTGGCTGGTCTTCGGGATGTTGGCGGCCCTCTACATCTGGGGGGGTCGCTTCCGAACTTCGATGACCGTGAGTCGGCTTGCCGCGGTAGCCGTGCTGTGCATTTTCATTTTCGGCTCGGTCACGATCGGCAAGCATATGGAACGGCTTCACTGGGAGCGATTCGCTGTCGTAACCGCCGAATCAGCGGGAGTGTACCACGGTCCGAGAGAGAGCCTCGATCCTAGATTCAGCTTGGACGCGGGCAGCGAAGTCAGACTTATTGACAGAAGAGGCAGGTGGGCGAAGATCGGCATTTTCGACACCGGAGTCGAAGGCTGGGTGGAGTCGGCCAGTGTAGAAGGCGTACTCGACCCCGGCGGGTGAATCTGCCGGAGATAACTCGCCATCTAAAACCTACCAACTCTAGCCTGCCATCCCCTTCTTAAACTGGCGTCGAGGATGTACAATCGGCGCGCGTAAGACTATGGCCAACTCCTCTTTACCAAGACCCAGGTTCACGCGAGTACCCTCGACACTGGACGCCTTCAGGAATCCCGGCTTCCGGCTGCTCTGGCCCGCCAACTTCTTTTCGTACATTTCGCGCTGGATGCAGATGACATTCCTGGCGTGGGTCATACTTCAGGAGACGGGTTCCCCGTTCTACGTGGGCTTGGTGGGCTTCTTCGGAATGTTCCCGCTACTGGCATTCGGCGCATTCGGCGGCGTGCTCGCGGACCGGATGAACCGCCATACATTGCTGTTGAGTACCCAGATACTCAACCTTGCGGCGGGCATATTCATGACCGTGTTGCTGGTTACCGATATGTTCGTGTTCTGGCATTCGTACATAGTCGTGTTCGCGAGCGGACTGGGATGGGCCTTCGATATGCCGTCGAGAAGAGCGGCGGTGCACGATCTGATAGGCAGGGCCGGAGTCACCAATGGTATGGCGCTGGACTCCGTGGGTATGCACGCGAGCAGGATGTCGGGGCCGGCGCTCGCGGGTGGGTTGATTGCCCTCATCGGGGTGAAGGGCGGCTTCTTCGTAATCATCGCCTTCTACATCATCTCGATAGCATTCATGTTGATGCTCAAACTGCCTCCAAGGACCTCTTCGGTCGTTACCCGGAGCATCATCAGAAACCTTGCGGAAGGCTTCGGCTATGTTCGCAGCAGTCGAGTCATACTTGCGACCGTGATAATAACGATATTGATGAATCTCCTGCTGTTCCCATACATGCAGATGGTGCCGGTCATCGCCGTAGAGATACTCAACGTGGGGCCGGGCCTTATGGGAATCATGATGGGAGCGGACGGACTGGGGGCGATAATAGGATCAATATCTATCGCATCGGCTGGACGACTCAGGCATCACGGCCGGGTATATCTTGGGGGCTCGATAATCGGGCTCGTCATGGTCCTCTTCTTCGCGGCATCTAATGTCTTTATCCTGTCCATGCTGATTCTCTTCCTGCTCGGACTGGGTACGGCCGGATTCGGAACCATGCAGTCGACGATTGTGGTAATCGCGGCGAGTGAGGATATGCGCGGCCGCGCGCTGGGCGTCATATCGCTGGCGATTGGCGCGGGTCCGATTGGGGCTTTGCTGATAGGAGCGCTCGCGCAAACGACATCCCCTCCACTGGCGATTGCGATATTCGCCTCCCTGGGGCTGCTGACGGTCGGGGCGGTGGGCATACTGATGCCAGAGATCCGGGCTCCAATAGCCCAGGAGGGGAACAATCCCCAGTCGGAGGCAACCAGCCCCGCGGTCCAACGTACATAGGCGTCTGAGCTTCATGCTACTGAGTCCGATGTTGACGGACTGCGAGAAGGTCTAGTAGTGCGACAACTTAGTTGTAGTGGATATTCAGATTCCGATTTATCCCCTCTCCCTCTGGGAGAGGGCTAGGGTGAGGGTAGATAAGCCGTCAATCCAAACGTGTTGAACCATTAGCTTACAGCCTGACCGCGCTGAATCTACACGCCGTAAGAAGCCCTGAATCTGTGGAGAGTGACTTCGGGCTCGATGGGGGCAACGGGAAGATATTCTTCCTCTTCGATCTTGGCGACGATGAACCAGGGGCCATCCTCTTCCAATGCCTGGAGGACCGCAGACTCCAGTTCCTCTTCGTCCAACACGGTTGTCGCATTTTGGATATCGCAGCTTTTCGCAACCTGCGCCAGGTCGGTGCCGAAAGCGGTGTGGCTGGACTGGTAGCCGGTCTGCGCCCACTGTTCGTTGTCCCACACTATGACGATCAGGTTCTTCGGACTTTCACGCCCTATCGTGGCTATCGTCCCCATATTCATCAGAAGGGAGCCATCGCCGTCCAGAGAGATTACCTTCTCGTCGGCGGATAGCGCCATGCCGAGCGCTATGGACGAGCAGAGTCCCATGGAGCCGTAGGTGTAGAAGTTCCGGTCGCGGTGTCCGGCGTGCCAGAGTTCGTCAGTCGTCGGGCCCAGGTTGGCGACGACGGGGAGGTCGCCGACCAATGTCAGCAGTCGTTGAGTAGCAGAGAATCTATGCAAGTTTGCCTCCGTGAAGCATCGGGGTCAGACAGAGCGCGAGTGGCTGGCGGGACGCGTAGCAGAGTTTAAGCGCTCCTGAGACTCGCAGGTCGAGCCTGTCGTCGGTATCAAGTGTGTAGTGCTGGATGCCGAGGACATCAAGTATGGGACGCGTAGCGCGTCCCATCGCGACCTGGGCAATGTTGAACTCGCCGACCTCGCCGCGCAGGTTGACGAACATGGGGATCGGCACACGCGCGGGCAAGCAGAGGCTGGCGAGCGCGTTGACGCAGTTGCCGAAGCCGCTGGACTGCATGAAGACCGCGGCGTTTCTGCCCCTGGCGTACGCTCCGGCGGCGATGCCAATCGCTTCTTCCTCTCGTGTAGCGGAAACGACATGGAAATAGTCGTCCTCCTCCATAAGACGGGTGACCTGATGGATGCTCACGTCGGGGACGTAGGCTATCAGGGACACCTCGGCGTCTTTCAGGGAATTTACGATGGTTTCGGCCCAGTTCATTTCTATTCTCTCCGCTAATTCTGAATCGAGTTGGGAGTGTAAACTACCTCCGGATTCACGAAGTCATAAATTTGATTTATAAAGCCGCAGGTGGCAACTGGTGGTTTAACTGGCGACCAACAGGTGATTAGAACACCTGCATTTCACCTGTTAAGACCTGCATTAGCTTTGGGAAGTTTTTTCACAAGCCCAGAGTTCCGACTGTATAATTTCGTGTTTATATGTACAGACGCTCAAAGACACCATGAGTTGGGCACCACACTGTTAGTTTGTATGTTCGGATTATAGCGCATATAAAACGCCGATGTGTAGTTCAATATGAAATCGAGCAACACATCGAAGAGACGCTGGAACTTCGCATGGCGATGGCTATATGCCCATGATGTGGTAGCCGGTGTCAACGTGAATGACTTCTCCGGTTATGCCGGAGGACATCTGGCTGCACAGGAACAGGGCCGTGTTCGCCACTTCTTCGTGGGTGATGTTGCGTCCCATCGGGGACCTGTCGGCGTGGGCGCGCTTCATGTCCCGGTAGCCGCTGATGACACGCGAGGAAAGCGTGTCAACCGGGCCGGCGCTTATGGCGTTGATGCGAGTGTCATCCTTGCCGAGGTCCCAGGCGAGTTGGCGGACCTCGTTTTCAAGGGCAGCCTTGGCGGTGCCCATGACGTTGTAGCCCGGGAACACGCGGCCGGATGCCTGGAAGGTCATGGTTATGATGCTGCCTCCCCTGCCCTTCATCATGGGCGCGGCGTGTCTTGCAACGGACACGAGCGAGTAGGCGCTTATGTCGAGAGCGAGACGAAATCCCTCCCTGGGGGTATCAATGAAGGGACCGCCGAGGTCTTCCCTGTTGGCGAAGGCTATAGAGTGGACGATGATGTCAATGCCGTCCATGTCAGTTGCGAGCGTGTCAAACGCGCTCTGGACGTTGGCATCATCGCTGACGTCGCACTCGACTAGAATAGGCGGCGACGAAAGCTGGGTCCCGAGCCTTTCGACGCTCCGTCTGACTCTTTCGTTGATGTAGGACAGCGCTATCCGCGCGCCCGCCTGATCGAGCGTCCTGGCGATGTGCCACGCTATGCTGCGCTGATTGGCTACACCGAATACAAGAGCGTTCTTGCCGCTAAGGTCTATGTTGTACAAGCTGTTCCTCCGGGGAGTAGTCGTTAGTCATCAGGTTTTAATGGATGGAGATGCTGGAGGCTCCAGCGCCTATACTTATTTCAACCCTGTTCTCTGCGGCGTCGTAACCGGGGGAACGGTACACGCCGTCGCGCATCGGGAATCTTACGGTGTCAATGTCAATGGAACTGACGACAGTGTCGGCTGTTATGAGAGCGGACACGCCGTCTGGTACAACGATGTCAATGTCGGCAGCTCCTGCCGATATAGAAATGTCTGTCTGATCGGTGAACTCCGGCAGTTCTATGTCGATATCCGCGGCCCCAACATCCATGGTCAGGCTCTTTACATTCAGGCTGCTCAGACGCATATCTATGTCAGAAGCGCCGCCCTGTACGTTCAACCGGACGATGGGACCGCTGGCTACACCGATCCTCCAATCAGCAAGCCCGTCGTCCATCCAGAAAATATTGAGTGGACTTATATTCAGATTCCAGTCACCTTCATCAGCGTCTATCCGAACGCCCGGAGTGTCCACCGATATGTCTATCTGGGTCAATTCGTCCGTCCTGTTCTCAGACACGGACGCGTTCATATTGGCAAAGTCCGCCGACATGAGGCCCGCCGATACCATTTGGGCCTGTTCTGGCTCCCCAAGCGGTTCTACCAGAAGATCGCCGGCCGCGAAGTCTATGTTGAGTTCCAGCGTCTCGGTATTATTCATGGACGCGGAATAGTATTGAACTTCCAGATCACGGGGCGGTTCTCGGCTTAGCAAATAGGTCGCGCCTCCAACGCTCGCAATCAGAAGCGCCGCCGTCATCAGAGCGGAAATCACCGGGGCGCGTCGCCCCAATATCATGCTCAGACCGACCGCTATCAGTATTACCGGCCAGAATCTAAGCAGTTGAAACCATATACCCCAGTCCAAGATGCCAGTGGTGTTCAGCAGAAGCACAATACCCAGAGCCAGGATTACAAGGGCGGCGGTGGATAACCCCCCTCCGATTCCGCGCCGGTCGTCCATAGCCCTCTATCTCTTCCAGATAGAGGCGGCGAGTAGGGCCGCCCCAACCCCGATTACAGCCACGGCTCCCAAGATGCCCCAGTCAATCGTCCTCAAAAGGTATAGGTTCATGTTATATATCAGCAGGGCGACTCCGGCGAGAACCAGCCCTATTCCCAAGAAGTATCTGTTGCGCTCTCTACGCTGGCGCCCAGTTTCATCGGACTCAAGGGCGGATTCACCGCCTTCCTCGCCTGCGGCGGGGGTGTAGCCCGTCTTGGGCACTACGATGATCATAATGATGTAGATCAGGATCGAGATGCCGCCGGTCAGGAACACCGAGGCGACCCAGCCAAGCCTTACGAATACAGGATCAATCCCGAAGTACTCCGCCATGCCGCCGGAAACACCGGATATCATCTTGTCACCCGAACTCTTGTAGAGTCTTCGCGTATATGCCATGTCAGTCCTCCTGTTGCAGTGTCCAGAAGTTATACTCTAATTCTAACATGGCTGAGCGCAACCAACATGGACCATTCTTAGTCGAGACGATTTCAGAAGTGGACTTGCAGCATCTACAAAGCCGCCAATTCCTGGATTCCCGCCTTCGCGGGAATGACGATTGGGTACCGCAACGGACTTTTGCAATTGTCTCTTCGTCAGAGAGCCTGCCAGTAGCGACGCCCCTCTACCCTAACGAGCCTGCCGAACCCGGGGACTGGGAAGTGGCCTGAGACGACGAGGGAGTGGTCTTTCTCCATGCGGTCGAAGAGGTCGGCGCGGTTCCGGCGGGACAGCTCGGGGTCGGTGTCGGCGCGGGGGCTCCAGTCGGTGTGGTGGGCCTGCACCGGTACGTGAGCGGCGTCGCCGAGGACGACGGCGCTCTGTCCCGCAGAGGACACGAGCACGCTAGTGTGTCCGGGGGTATGGCCAGGAGTAGGAAGCGCGGTGAGATGGTCTCCTATGGGCTGCTCGCCTTCTACGAACTCGAGGGCGCCGAGTTCCATAAGAGGGGTCACCTGCTCGGCGATGTAGGCGAACATCCGCATACCGGCGCGGCGCGTGAAGACGTCCCAGTCGGCTTTAGGGATGTGGTATCTGGCGTTAGGGAAGAAGGGAGTCGGCGCGCCATCCCTTTCGATCATGTTCCAACCGACATGGTCGCGGTGCAGATGGGTTATGATGACCGTGGTTATCTCGTCCGGGGCAACGCCCTTGCCTGCCATGTCGGAAGCCAACAGGCCCCATTCGGAATTATCAAATGGATGGTCACCTTCTCCGAGTCCAGTATCTACAAGGGCGACGACATCCGCGACCCTTATCACAAAAGAACCCACATTCATGCGGATAAATCCTTCGTCTGTAAGCTGGTCAGCGTAAGGATCCCATTCAGCGGAATCAATCGAAGGAAAGAAGTCTGACGGGGCGAAGTGTATGTGGCCGTCGGATACGGAGATTATCTCGGCGTCTCCGACTTTGACCGAATAGTCGGGCATGGTTTGGTGTCCCTTCGCGGTTCAGTTATGGTAGATGGGCAGGACATCGTCGGCCAGAGCGTCGAGCTGCTGGTTCATTATTTCGGGCGGACAGGCGGGCCTGGCGACGAACTTGGTTGCGCCGGCGTCAATGTAGGAGTCAATAAGGTCGCGCATCCTATCGGCTGTTCCGAAGGCGGAGAAGCCGTCGTAGTCAATGTCAGTTCGTCGGCGCAGCATATAAGGCTCGGCTATGTGTCGAGCCTCTTCGTAGCTGTCGGCGATGCAGTAGCTGAAGAGCGCGCCGTAGTGGTCGTCCTCGATGTCGTTCTCGAACTCAGCGGCCATCGTCTTGATTTGAGAGACTCCGTCGGCGACCTCTTCAGGCGTCGCCTGAGATACAAGCCATCCGTCGCCCAGTCTGGCCGTGCGCCTTATGGCGAATTCGCTGCGTCCGCCAATCCAGACGGGCGGTAGATCTTTCTGTACCGGCTTAGGTTGCACGGTCACGTCATTCAGGGTGAAGTAGCGCCCGTGATAGGTGACGTTGTCCTGCGACCAGAGCAGTTTCATGACCTCGATGGCCTCGTCCGTTCTGCCGCCACGCTGACGCTTGATCGTTCCGCAGGCCTCGTACTCCCCGGCCTCGCCCGTACCTAGTCCGACGGCGGGAAGAGAGCGACCACCGGAGAGGAAGTCCAAGGTCGCGACTTCCTTGGCAAGAACGGTCGGATTTCGGAGCGGAAGAGCGAGCACATTGGTCCCGAACTTCAGGTTTTTTGTCCGAGCGGCAATGAAGGAGAGCGCAATCATCGGCTCCATGTTGAGGGTTTCAGAGACTATCCTGTCACTGAGCCAAAGAGAGTCCACACCGTATTGTTCGCACAGGTCAGTGTATTCCCAGAGGTAATCCGGGTCAGCGGAAGGGAATGGCCACCCGCCGAAACCTATTCCTATCTTGACCGACATTTGCCCCTCCCTAATTTCTATTTCTATATGCAGGGCGAAGTCTCTCGCTAACGGAATATCCTATCCAAGGCGACTGACAAGCCTTCAAGCGTCGGGGACACCAGTGTATCGTCCATGCCGTATTCTGCCACGGTGTCGTACCTGCCGTTGTTCAGCAGCATGACGGCTATCGTCCGCGCCGCGGGGTCGGCTATCCAATACTCTTTGACGCCATGCCGGGCGTAGAGTTCCAGCTTGGTTATCATGTCCAGCCTTCGTGTGGAGGGCGAGAGTATCTCAACAAGCAGATCGGGCGCGCCCTGTATGTTCGCCGATGTGATAACGCTTTCGCGCTCTCTGGACACGAATATGATGTCGGGCTGTACTACGCTGATGCTGCCATCCGACTCAGTCAGGAGAATATCGAATGGAGCGTGAAAGACCCAACCCAGTTCTTGTTCCTCCACGAAACCACCGAGGTCAAGCACGAATCTCACACTCGCAATCTGATGGTCTCGATTCGGCGATCCAACCAAAATCAGTTCTCCGTCTATCAACTCGTAGCGATCATCGCCCGGGATGTTCAGATAGTCTTGGTATGTAAGCTTGGGCTTTGCGCTGGAGACGACCATGCTCACCCTCCACATCTTTCTGTATTAACTATACACCACATCAGAAGAATCGAGCCGGATCGAAGTCGGAAAGTGATTCACCATCCGAGCCATCCAGCAAGTCGGCTACCGCCTCTCCAGTCGCCAGACTCAGCAGTATTCCGTTTCTATAGTGGCCGGATGCGATTATAACGTTATCATGTTCCGGCAGTCGTCCCATGACTGGCAGTTCGTCGCCTGAACCGGGTCTGAGGCCGGCGATGCTCCAGTTGATTTCCGCGTCGCTCAGTGAGGGCATCAGCGCCGTAGCCATGACGAGAATAGACTGTACCTCACCGGCTGTTACCCTGGTGTCGAAGCCTGCCTCCTCGACTGTTGCCCCTACTATCATCGAGCCATCGTTGCGCGGGACCAGGATTCCCCATGAGCCGTGAATAATCCGGCTAACACTGCCATTTGCCGGCTGGACATTGAGATTGACGCCTTTAACAGGCTTTACCATCGGATTTCGGGCGGCACTTGGCCCGCGCTCTCCGTAAAGCCATCTATCCATCGCGCCTGTCCAGGCGCCGGACGCCAGCACGACGGACTCTGATCCCAGGAGGCCGTGTCTATCCATGACACCCGTGACCTGACCGTCCTCGACGATCAGACCTGTTACTTCGACTCCCTCCCTGATTTCCGCGCCGTGTCTCTGCGCGGCCAGCGCCAGCGCGCTGGCGAGTCTCTGGTTGTTCACCCGGCAGGATTCGGGGGCGTACATACCGCCGGGAATCGCAGGATTCAGCAGGGGTTCCAATTCCCGCAATTCGTCACCGTCAACCCATCTTGCTTCCTCACCCATAGAAGAGAGCTGGTTCGTAAGACCGCGCAACGCGATTGCGTCGCTCTCATTCATTGCCAGCGTGAGGTCTCCGCACTCCGCGAATTCGATATCAATACCAGACTCCTCGCGGATAACCGGCGCAAGTTCGTGGAACAGTCTGAGGCTGCGCTGCGCGAGACGAGAGTATTGAGAACCGCCGGGAGAAGAGCTCAGAATACCCGATGCGGCATTGGAAGCGCCGCCTCCCACTCTCCCACTTTCGAGAAGCTCACAGGACATACCACGCTTTGCCAGGAAATAGGCAACGGCAGCGCCGACGACTCCACCGCCAACAACTATGACGTCTGGGGTATCTGCCATAGCTAGCCCTCCCCTACCAGGGCGTCTGCCAACTGGTTGAAGTCGTTCACTACGATGTCAGGCGTGTACTGTTCAGTATCTTCGTAGGGCAGCGAGTAGCGGTTTACGTAAGCCCCCCTGAATCCGCAGGCCCTCGCGCCCATGATGTCGAAGGAGTGGGCCGCAACCATCATAATCTGAGAGGGCTCGACATCGAGGATTCGTGCCGCCGAACGGTAAACAGAGGGATGGGGCTTAAACGCGCCCCCTTCTTCGACTGAGATGACGCTGTCAAAGTCGAATTTGATGCGGTTGGAGGCGAGATGATGCAGGAAGTCGGGTTCACCGTTGGACAGGGCAACGAGCTTGTACTTAGAGGCCAGCCTGTCCAAACCTTCCAGCGAATCCTCATACGGGCTCAGTTCCTGCCACACACCCATGAACTCGCGGATTCGTTCAGGGTCGAATCCAATGCCATTGGCGCGGAGAGCGTAAACCAATGCCCTGCGACAGGTCTCGAGGTATCCACTGTGTCCCAGCATGATGAGCGAGTCCTGGTACTGCTCTATGCGTTGTCTGGCACGCCAGTGGGGATAGAATTCGGCGCCGGTCATGTCCGAACCGAGTTCTTTGAGCAACACCCCAGTCGGTCCTTCAAGGCTGCCGGTGAGATCCAGCACCGTACCAAAGATGTCGAAGGTGAGTGTGGTTACGGCTTCGATTGGGTTATTCGGCATAGTTTCTCCGAGATTTACCTGACCAGACTACGTATGGTGGGCCGTGAGCGTATTCATTCCCCATCACATCTGTCATACGACCGAGTATTTGCGACAGTATGGCAAATTCGACTGGCAATGAAAAGGCGCGCCACACAAGCGACGCGCCTTCAATTATCAGCTATGTGCGGTTCTTTGGCGACGTTACCAAGTGGTCGCGGCGAGGTTTACTCCCTGTTCCGCGGCGCCGCTAATAGTGCTCCAAGGCGTGATCGTTACCCAGTGGTCGGGTTCTACCTCCACCAGGGGCGGACGCGAATTTGCATATTCGTGGTTAGGGTCCACTTCCAGCGGGGTCCGTGTCTGGAACACGTCTCCAGGAGGCGGGTCAACAGGGGAAACCACTTCACCGGGCAGGATTATCTCTTCTCTCTGGATGTCCGGGTGGGACGAGAGAGCGGCGGAGAGAAGCGCGTTAGTATAGAGATGGACGGGGTTGTTGAATATGCTCTCGGTGTCGCCCATCTCCTGGAATACACCGAGATACATGACCGCCATCCGGTCGCACATGTATCGGACGGTGGCGAGGTTGTGGGCGACCATAAGGTAAGCCAGGCCGTGTTCCTGCTGGAGATCAACAAGCAGATTCATAATCTGCGCGCGAATGGAAACGTCCAGCGCCGATACCGGCTCGTCCAGAACGATCACCTGCGGATTGAGCGCAAGCGCCCTGGCGACGCCAATCCTCTGCCTCTGACCGCCGCTGAATTCGTGGGGGAAAAGCGAACCCTGGTCGGGCCGGAGTCCGACTTCAACGAGCAGATCGCTTACCCTGTCCCTTATTTGCTGCTTGGTCATGTTCGTGTTGACTTCGAGCGGCTCGCCGATAATGCTGCCAACCCGCATTCTGGGGTTCAGCGAGGCCCAGGGGTCCTGGAATACCGCCTGGACCGACCGCTTCAGCTCTCGCCTTCCGGCGCGGCTCAGGGTGGCTATATCTTCACCCTCATAGAAGATCTGGCCGTCGGTGGGTTCTTCCAAGCTCAGGAGGACCTTAAGCGTGGTCGTCTTGCCGCAGCCTGACTCGCCAACGAGCCCCATCGTCTTGCCCCGGTCAACGTCGAAACTGACATCGTCCACGGCTTTCAGGATGCTCTTTTGCCGTCTGAAGAGCGAGCCGCCACCGACATCGAACCACTTGCGAAGGTGTCGAACCGATATTATAGCGTCGGAACTAGAGTCAACACCCGGCGCTGACTCGACGCCGTACCTATTTGTGGCCCCATTGGAGCCATTAGTCGAAGCATCTGCTACCATTTTGGCTTCACCAACTCCTTGTTACTCTCTGAATCCGGGCTACCTGTATTCCGCGCCATAGGGGACGAGGTGGGCATACTTATCAAATTCGGCGACCGAGCTATGGGATAGCTGTACCCAATGTTCGGGCTCAACCTCCACAAGTTCGGGCCTTATCTGGAAGTCAAGATCCGTTGTGGGAAGCGGGGACCTCTCAGCGAAAGCGTCGCCCGGGGGGAGATTGTAGAGCTGCGGCGGCTGACCATCTATCTGCGCCAGGCGACCCGTCTTCTCTTCCAGCTTGGGCACTGAGTTTATCAGCGCCTTGGTGTACTCGTGCTTGGGGTCGTTGAAGATCGTGCGGACGTCAGCGAGCTCGACGATACGGCCTGCGTACATGACCGCGACCCTGTCGCACATCTTCGCCACGATGCCGAAGTCGTGCGTGATGAACATGATGGCAACGCCGGTTTCCTGCTGAAGGTCGTTCAGCAGCCGGAGGTACTGGGCCTGAATCGTGACGTCGAGTGATGTGGTGGGCTCGTCGGCAATAAGCACGGCCGGGTCGCATGAGATACCGATAGCGCCGACAACGCGCTGGCGCATACCGCCCGAAAGCTGGTGGGGATAGTCTCTCATCCTTACTTCGGGAGCGGGAATGCGCACCTTTCGAAGCATATCCACTATAGTGTCCTTGAGCACTTCGCCGCCGAAGCCCTTGTGTATCTTCAGAGCTTCGCCAACCTGGTCCTCGATGTCGAAGACGGGGTTGAGAGCGGTCATCGGATCCTGGAGGACCATACCGATGCGGCTTCCGCGGACTTTCTCCATGTCGCCTTCGCTGAGTTGGAGAACATCTTCACCTTCCAGCAGGACCTGGCCACCAACTATGTGCCCTGGCGGAGACGGAATCAGCCGCATGATGGAGAGAGAGGTTACCGACTTGCCGGAACCCGATTCTCCGACGATACCCAGTGTCTCGCCGCGTTTGAGCTGGAAGCTGACGCCATCAACCGCCTTCACCACTCCCCAGCGAGTAACGAAATATGTTCGCAGGTCCTGGACGTCGAGTACAACGTCATTATTGCTGCCATTGGATGTGGTCATCCTGCCCTACTCCTTGAAACGAAGCTAAACCGTGAATGTCAATCACTTGCGGAAAACTCGTGCGCCAAGCCCTCCGCACCCGAACCACCCTACTGGACAAGTAGGGGTTCAAGTGCGCCCAATATAGACAATACGAGGGCAAAATGCAACCCCGCCAAAGCAGGCTCGGCTATAAACCGAAACTACTGTCCGGTGTCGGCTCCGGCACCGCCGGCCCATGCGCCCAGGGCCATGTATCCGCCGTCTATTACAACGTGGGCGCCGGTCATGAAGGAGGACTTCTCGCTGGCCAGGAACATGACGAGGTTTGCGATGTCCCGGCCAGTCCCGATTCGGCCAATGGGATGTCCGGAGCCGTAACGGGCGAGGGTTTCTTCGATGTCTCCGCCCCCGGCGGCGGCTACCGTTCTCACCATGTTGGTATCTATGGTTCCGGGGCATATTGCGAGTACGCGAATGTTCTCGGGCGCATAGTCGAGCGCCATCTGGCGGGTGAAAGACAGTACGCCCCCCTTACTGGCGGCATAGGCAGGGACGAGATACTGGGACTGCAGGCCCTGCACGCTGGCATTGTTGATGATGACGCCGCCGCCACGCGCCCGGAGTTCGGGTATGGCGTACTTGGCCATGAGGAAGTAGCTCTTGAGGTTGACGTCCAGGATCCTGTCCCACATTGACTCGGGCGTATTCTCAACGTTCGTGTAGGAGTCCACAGGCTGTATCCCGACGTTGTTGAACAGTATGTCCACGCCGCCGAACTCGGCGACGGCGCTTTCGATGACGTTCCGGGCGTCGTCGGAGCTGGCCACGTCCGATTCGACGAAAAGGGCGCGACCACCTTCCGCGCGAATATCGGACTCACGCCGGTTTCCAGCCTCTGAATCGAGGTCGGCGATGACGACGCTGGCGCCGTGGCGAGCGAACTCGGAGGCGGTGTCACCGCCCATGCCGAGGGCTCCGCCGGTAACGATTACCACTTTGCCATAGAAGTCAGCCATTAGTATCTCCGGGATAATAGAGTCTGAATTTCAGCGTCTCATATATCATGATTTATATTCTTCCTGGTGACTTCCTAGTGGTGTCCTGGTCAAGTCCTGGTTAGATTTCAAATGGGTTTTGACCTGGAAATTAGCTGATTTAGCTATGAAACTAGGCTGATTTGGTCTGTAAAAAATTTTCGTCGGCCGGATTTGTCATCATTGATAAACTTCACATTATATAGCTACTTGAGTTGTGGTTCTATTGTAGTCCAATCAGCACGGATGTACAAGGGGTTGATTGGCGGGAGATGCTGTATCAGTTTGGTTGGTAGGGGAGTCACCCCGATCCTAGCCCTCCCCCATCGAGGGGAAGGGACTTTGGCGATACAGGCAGCGCCGACTAAATTGGTACAGGCTCTTGGCGGGAATATACACGAACATGGTATAATGGCTGCGTCCAACAGAGTGGGGATATAGCTCAATTGGGAGAGCGCGGCGTTCGCAATGCCGAGGTTGGGGGTTCGAGCCCCCCTATCTCCACCATCGTATCCCCTCATAACGCTCCGTATCGTCCCATAGCTCCTGTTTTTGTAGCTAATTCTCCCCTTTCCTGTCTTGTAACCTCCCCGGATGTCCCGTACCATCCCGTTATTGGTGTGGTATAAAAGGTGGTATTGGATATGAGCAAACTGACGGTGGCGAAGATCAACTCCCTAAAAGACCCCGGACGATACGGCGATGGTGGCGGTCTGTATCTGGTGATTACAAAGACGGGATCCAAGAACTGGATACAGAGAATCACGCTCAATGGCAAGCGTCCTGACAAGGGACTTGGCGGATATCCCGCAGTCTCCCTCGCGCAGGCCAGACGAAAGGCGGCGTCTAACAGGTCTGCCGTAGCCAATGGAATCAATCCATGGGAAGTGGAAGAAGCGGTCGCTCCGACGTTTCGAGAGGCCGCCCTGATCGTCCACGAACTGAACATCCCCCGCTGGAAGAACGCAAAGCATGCCAAATCATGGATACAGACCCTTGAGCGACACGCTGTCCCCGTCATCGGAGATACCCCCGTTGACCAGATCGGGCAGCAGGACGTCCTCAGGGTTCTGACTCCTATCTGGACCGAGATTCCAGAGAATGCCCGCCGCGTAAGACAGCGAATGCGTACGGTGTTCAAGTGGGCGATGGCCAACGACTTCATATCGTACAATCCAGCGGGCGAAGCGGTTGACGGCGCACTGCCGCCCATGCCAAAAGTGAAGAACCACATGCGAGCGCTGCCCTACCGGCAGGTAGCGGAGGCACTCGAGATTGTGGATAACGGACCGTCCAACATCGTCACCAAGCTGGCATTCAAGTTCCTGGTGCTGACAGCCGCCCGTTCCATCGAGGTGAGGGGGGCGCTCTCCTCGGAGATCGATCCCAAAGAGCGAATATGGCGTGTCCCCCCGGAACGCATGAAAGGTGGTGAGGAGCATCGCATACCGTTGTCAGACCAGGCGGTCGCGGTTCTGAGCGAAGCCATGCAGCTTTCCGAGAGCCGATTATTGTTCCCGTCCTTTTACGACCTGGACAAGATGCTGTCGGAGAATGCTCTATCGCTGATGCTGAGAAAACGCGGCATCGAGGCCGTACCTCACGGCTTCAGGTCGTCATTCCGGGATTGGGCGGCCGAACAGACCTCCGCTTCCCACGCGGCCATGGAGCTGTCGCTGGCGCACCAGGTCGGGTCTACGGTCGAATAGGCCTACTTCCGCTCCGATCTGTTCGAGCAGAGGCGCGAACTGATGCAGCAGTGGGCTGATTACCTTGGCGAAGCAGCATGGCCACAACCGTCGATACGGGACATCCAGTAACCGGGAGCGGTCGTCAAAGGAATATGGGCGCAGAGCATGTCTTCGCTGGCGGTCAGTGGGCTGATGGGCTTCTATAGGCGACAACCGACATCGTAAACCCAATGTCTTGACGTAAACACCAGCCGTGCGCACGCTCATTGGTTGAAGCGCAACTGGTCAGTGTTTGGAAAGCGCTGATTGCGGTCAGTCGTCCCTGTCGAGTCTGAGGAATTGGGACCCGGGCTGTCCAGTTCACCGGTCATGTATCCGTCATCACATCACCCTCTCGGTTTCCCGGAGAGATGTCCGGACCACCATCTACAGACCAGGTCCTCTGCACTCAAGGACACGATAGCGCATCCAACGGCGTGGCATGGCGTTTGTATTTCCTGACCATGGGTTCCCGGAGCCATCTCCGACGCCGCAGTTCATCACCGTCCGCCCATTCCCACCTCGGCCAGGCACCGAGTGGTGACCAGATGCGGTCTGCCGATGCATGTGTTCGACCGCATGAGCCACATCTTCACTTGGCGTTGACGTCTGGTTCCACCTTTGACTGCTGACCCGAATTCGAACAGGAGGTCAAGCAGTAATCGGGGAGCATCTGCTAGTAGTGTCCCGTAGAGTGGTGTAAGAGAGAGGACTGTAATAGAGACAGACCATCGCGTCATCCTTATCATCGATAAAGGACAAACACGAAGTAAGGAGAACGACGATGGTCAAGGACAGGATGGACCTTTTGGAACTATTGCGCAAGAGGGGCGTGGACGGAGACGTGGAGTTCCTGCGCGAGGCGCTGCGAGTGTTGATGGATGCGATCATGGACGCAGAGGTCTCAGCGAGGATCGGCGCCGAGCACGGCGAACGCAGTCCCGACCGGCTTACCCACCGCAACGGATACCGCTCTCGCACCTGGGACACGAGGGTCGGCACTATGGAGCTTCGCATACCCAAGCTGAGGGAGGGGAGCTACTTCCCCTCTCTGCTTGAGCCTCGAAGACGGAGCGAGCGAGCTCTTCTGGCGGTGATCCAGCAGGCATACGTCGAGGGTGTGTCCACCAGGCGAGTGGACGATCTGGTCAAGGCTCTGGGATGCGAGGGCATCTCCAAGAGCCAGGTATCGCGTATCTGTGTGGAACTCGACGGTGTGGTCGAAAGCTTCCTGGGGCGGCCGCTGGACACAGGACCATACTGCTATGTGTGGCTGGACGCGCTGAGCCAGAAGGTCAGAGAGGAAGGCAGGATAGTCAACGTGAGCGTGGCCGTGGCGACCGCGGTCAACGTCGAGGGCAAGCGTGAGATCGTGGGTGTGGACGTAGGAACGAGTGAGGACGGCGCGTTCTGGCTGGCGTTCCTGCGATCTTTGTCCGCCAGGGGCTTGGAGGGTGTACAGTTGGTGACCTCGGATGCGCACCGTGGACTGAGAGACGCGATAGCGACTGTGTTCACCGGCGCCAGTTGGCAGAGATGCCTCACCCACTTCATGACCAACCTTCTCACCCGCGTACCCAAGAGCGCCCAGCCCTGGGTGGCGACCATGGTGCGCACGATCTACCAGCAGCCATCTGCCGGGGAGGTGCACACCCAGCTCGACAGAGTCGTGGACCAGCTCAACGACCGCTTCCCGGAGGCATCCTCGATGCTGGCCGAAGCCGGACCTGACATCCTGGCCTTCACCTCCTTCCCCGGCGCTCACTGGAAGCAGGTGTGGTCGAACAATCCCCAGGAGAGACTGAACAAGGAGATACGGCGCAGGACCGACGTGGTGGGCATCTTCCCGAACCGGCCTGCTGTGCGTCGGCTGATCGGAGCCGTACTGGCCGAGCAGCACGACGAGTGGGTAGTGGGCAGACGATACCTGACACCGGCTTCAGCAACCTACGACAAAGCGTTGCCGGAGGCCCAGATCACACAGCCGACTGCGGCCTGACTAGAACAAAAAGGTTGACGAACTCCCACACCACATACGGGGACTTGACCGCGAAGGGCTCGCCGCTCGGCAATCCAGGGGTGGGGTGGATGGTGCGAGCAGATATGAATTCACGAGTTCACACACCCAATCAGTTCTTCAAATCGAAGTTGAACCAGGTTACACAAAGGTCTCCGGAGGCGCGTATCCAGGGGTGGGCGGAGATTCCGCTTAGATACGCCGACCACATTGGCACAGCATCTCGCCTCATACCTATTTTGCTACCATAACTGTTCAGACCCAACATCACGGAGAACACCAAATGAACACCATGCATCAGGCCAACCGGCGATACTGGAACGAGGCCGCCGACTGGTGGGAGAGGCTTGAAGAAGAGGGCGGACTGTGGCATCGCTGTCCCACTGAGCCCCACCTCGCCTTCGACGGAGGCGCGCTCGGACTGGTTCGGGAGGTCGTCGGCGCCATGTCGGGCAAAGACGTGTGCGTCGTCGGCAGCGGCGACAACCACGCCGCCTTTGCATTTGCCGGAATGGGCGCGGACGTCACCTCCGTGGACATCTCCGACCGGCGGCTGGCGGTCGCCTCCAAACGCGCGGCACATCTGGGTCTGCCGGTCACTTTCGTGCAGGCCGACGCCGCCGACCTGAGCCATATCCCAAACGCGGGATTCGACCTGGTCTTCTCCTCCAACGGCTTCTTCGTCTGGATTGCGGACCTGCGAGCGGTCTTCGGTGAGATACACCGCATCCTGCGTCCGGGAGGACACTACGTCTTCTACGACATCCACCCGTTCCAGCGACCCTGGAAAGGTCAGGTCATACCGATTGAAGTTGCCAAGCCATACTGGGAGATAGGGCCGTTCGAGGACGAAGAGGATGGCACGTTCGAGTTCCACTGGGATCTCGCCGACATTCTCAATTCCCTCGCGACCGCTGGTTTCAACCTGCGGCGAATCCTGGAGAGTCCCGCAGCCGACTCCAGATTCTGGCAGGACTACTCCCACCTCCCCGGCACCGACGACAGTCTGCTCGACTGGAACCGGAACCCCCGCGCAGCGCTCCCCGCATGGCTTACGCTCGCTTCACAGAAGCCGACGTGACAAGCCTTCAGACCAGTGTCCCCCGCAGCACCGTAACAGCCTGTCCGCCCAGCAACACGCGATCTCCGTCCACACGCACTCTCACTTCACCTCGACGCCTGGTACGCCAGAAACTCTGACTTCCCCAGCCGCGACTGCCAGAATGGGCCGAGTGTACAGTGCGCCGACCCAGTCACCGGGTCCTCATTCACCACCGTCCCGGGCGCGAAAAAGCGCGAAACGAAATCGAAGCGTCCACCTGATGCCCGACTCGTGACCATCACCCCCCTGCACGGGACTTTCACCAGCAGACCAAAGTCCGGCGCGACCCCTCTCACCTCGTCCTCCGTGCCCACCTCAACCAGGTAATCGAAAATACTCTTGCCGACATAAACAGGATCCACACCAAGCGCATCCACCAGTTCCAAGGGAGCTTCGACCGCATCCGCCGGAGTCGCTGGGAAGTCCAGTTCGATCCAGTCCCCCTCGCGACTCACTGTCAGCACCCCGCTCTTCGTGTGGAAGACAGCCTTCTCATCGCGGCGTATCTCTCCCGACTCCCACAGCACATGCGCGCTCGCAAGCGTCGCGTGCCCACACAGGTCCACCTCCACCTCCGGGGTGAACCAGCGCAGGCCAGAGCCATCCTCATGTTCATAGGCTGGTCCCTGTGCAGCGGGGGCTGGCCTCTTTCATCGACTCAAAAGTACAACCAGACCCGCCATTCTCGTTAACCAGCAGGCCGCCCGGCCTTCATCGAAGATTGTCCCTGGCTCTCTCCTGGCCTTTCCCAGGACATGCCTTCCAACGGGAGATACGACGAGGACCGACAGATGCAGCCCCATCAGATTGTCCTTATTGTCGCGCAGTTCCAGAGCCATCATCCGGTCTCTGATTGTCCTGCCGCGGACGCGGCGAGTTTCCCGAGTTGTGCAGGTCCAACTCCCGGACCACGTAGGGCGACTTTCGTCAGGAACCGGGCAGCGTTCTCTAGCGGCTGACAGCCACCCGTGAGGCGGCATTCGAAGTCGTTCCCGCCGCCCGCCGCCGGTCCATGTGGCTGTCGGAATAGTTTGAGCCGCTCGGTGTCACGCACTGGCGACCGGCTTCCACCCCGCAGCGGGGACAGGCGACGGCGCGCCTCGCCTCGAGCTCCCCTCTCGGCTCGTCTGGAGTTGACAGCCGCGTGCCGCGTGCGCCTGAGAGGACGATGGCGGCATCCAGAACGGCCGGGGACGCGGCCAGTCGCTCAAAACTCAGGTTCCCGGCCAGCCTCCTCCTCTCGACGTGGCTGTCGGAGTTGGGTTTTCCTCCCGATCCCGTGCACTGCAGTTCTGCTCCGCGAATTCGATGATCAAGCCGACCTGGAATGGGCGATAAGTCAGGAAAGCCATGCCCGGTCGGGCAATGCCGTATGCCAGACAGTCGGTCATTCGAGCGGGCATCGACATGTCGGCTGATCCCCATCCCAGCACTTCGTTGACCAGATTCGTTTTAGCCGATTTACCCATAGTGTCAGGCCACACGATGAGGAGATGAACGAACAGCACCTCAGCCATGAGTTGATATACTTCCGGGGGACTGTCCCGAAGTTGAACTCTCAGCTTGTCCGTGAAGCCACCGTCGCCCGCGGTCAAGTCCCCGTATGTGGTGTGGGAGTTCGTCAACCTTTTTGTTCTAGTCAGGCCGCAGTCGGCTGTGTGATCTGGGCCTCCGGCAACGCTTTGTCGTAGGTTGCTGAAGCCGGTGTCAGGTATCGTCTGCCCACTACCCACTCGTCGTGCTGCTCGGCCAGTACGGCTCCGATCAGCCGACGCACAGCAGGCCGGTTCGGGAAGATGCCCACCACGTCGGTCCTGCGCCGTATCTCCTTGTTCAGTCTCTCCTGGGGATTGTTCGACCACACCTGCTTCCAGTGAGCGCCGGGGAAGGAGGTGAAGGCCAGGATGTCAGGTCCGGCTTCGGCCAGCATCGAGGATGCCTCCGGGAAGCGGTCGTTGAGCTGGTCCACGACTCTGTCGAGCTGGGTGTGCACCTCCCCGGCAGACGGCTGCTGGTAGATCGTGCGCACCATGGTCGCCACCCAGGGCTGGGCGCTCTTGGGTACGCGGGTGAGAAGGTTGGTCATGAAGTGGGTGCGGCATCTCTGCCAACCGGCGCCGGTGAACACAGTCGCTATCGCGTCTCTCAGTCCACGGTGCGCATCCGAGGTCACCAACTGTACACCCTCCAAGCCCCTGGCGGACAAAGATCGCAGGAACGCCAGCCAGAACGCGCCGTCCTCACTCGTTCCTACGTCCACACCCACGATCTCACGCTTGCCCTCGGCGTTGACCGCGGTCGCCACGGCCACGCTCACGTTGACTATCCTGCCTTCCTCTCTGACCTTCTGGCTCAGCGCGTCCAGCCACACATAGCAGTATGGTCCTGTGTCCAGCGGCCGCCCCAGGAAGCTGTCGACCACGCCGTCGAGTTCCACACAGATGCGCGATACCTGGCTCTTGGAGATGCCCTCGCATCCCAGAGCCTTGACCAGATCGTCCACTCTCTTGGTGGACACACCCTCGACGTACGCCTGCTGGATCACCGCCAGAAGAGCTCGCTCACTGCGTCTTCGAGGCTCAAGCAGAGAGGGGAAGTAGCTTCCCTCCCTCAGCTTGGGTATGCGAAGCTCCATGGTGCCGACCCTCGTGTCCCAGGTGCGAGAGCGGTATCCGTTGCGGTGGGTAAGCCGGTCGGGACTGCGTTCGCCGTGCTCGGCGCCGATCCTCGCTGAGACCTCTGCGTCCATGATCGCATCCATCAACACCCGCAGCGCCTCGCGCAGGAACTCCACGTCTCCGTCCACGCCCCTCTCGCGCAATAGTTCCAAAAGGTCCATGCTGCCCTTGACCATCGTCGTTCTCCTTACTTCGTGTTTGTCCTTTATCGATGATAAGGATGACGCGATGGTCTGTCTCTATTACAGTCCTCTCTCTTACACCACTCTACGGGACACTACTGTTGTGAGCTCACATTTTATGTCGTTCATCGTGGAGCATGGGCGGCCCCGTGCCATCCGGCACAGTATCCGCACTCGACTCAGCGCAGGTCCGGGGCATTTCACCCCGCTGTAGGTGTCGTTCTAACCCGGGCTAGTGCGCACTGACGCGGCCCACTACCATAAGAGCACCTGGCCAGGGTTGGTCGCAGTTCAGTGGCAGCCTCTGGTAGATTGTCTCCAGCAGGAGTTCAGCGGTGGAAACCCTAGCATTACGGCACTTTATCGGCTTGCTGGTCATGGCCCTGCTGGCGGCTGCCCTCGGGTCGCTGGGCGGATGACCGGCAGTCCGCATAGGGGTGGGATCAAGGTCCGACCGGAGTCCGACGGTCTCGTTCGCGTAAAGTGAGTTTCGGTTACAGGTTGAGTGACGGAGCTGGTTCTTGTCGGTACCATGGAGCCTCCCACACACATCTTTGTGTACGGCCCTTCTCGGTCACTTCCCTGTATGTATCCGTGTCCAAGGTCAAGCCTCCTGTTCATCCAGGAGGGACAGACTCGATACGGGCCCTGACGCACTGGCGAACGTTAGATGAACAGGTCGGACGCCAATCTGCACGACCCCCGCATATTACCTTGTTCCGGCAAAGCTCTTCTTCAGATGGGCCCAGGTCCAGTTATGGAGCTTGCTTTTGCGTCCTCTCAGCAAGAACTGCGGCCCACCCTGTCAAGGGCGGCGCAAAAACATACCAGCGGGGCGGAGTAAAAGTGTACCACTTGGCTTATTGCTCAGCATAAATGTCAGCGCTAACTGCTCAGGGAATATGTCCTCTTCAGCGAGGTCGGCTCGAGGTCTCAGTTCGGCCTTCAGCATGAGATCTCGGCAGTCCTGCTGCTCTGTCTGAGGCGGTAGCTGTCGCCGTTCATCTCGATGATGTGGACGTGGTGGGTGAGCCTGTCCAGCAGCGCTCCGGTCAGCCTCTCCGATCCGAACATCTCGGTCCATTCGTCGAACGGCAGATTGGTCGTTACGAGTATGGAGCCTCGCTCATATCTCTGGCTGAAGACCTCGAAGAGCAGTTCCGCGCCGGTCCGAGACAGGGGGACGAAGCCCAGTTCATCTATGATCAACAGCTTCAGCCGGGCAAGCCTCTTCTGCATGTTCAGCAGCCTCATCTCGTCTCTGGCTTCCATGAGCTCGTTCACCAGGGCCGACGCGGTGGTGAAGCCCACCGTCAGTCCCTTCTGGCAGGCGGCGAGTCCCAGCCCCAGCGCCACGTGCGTCTTGCCCGTACCGCTGTTGCCGATGGCTATGACGTTCTCGCGACTCTCGATGTACTCGCAGCGCGCGAGCCGGGTCACGAGCTGCCTGTTCACCGACGGTATGGCCCCGAAGTCGAAGGTGTCCAGGCTCTTGACCGCGGGGAAGCGAGCGGCCTTGATCCTGCGCGCCACCAGGCGGTGGTGGCGGTCTATCAGTTCAAGTTCCGACAGTCTCAGCAGGTAGTCCGGATGGTCCACTCCCTCGGAGGCGCACTGGGCGGCTATCTTGCCGTACTCTCTGAGGAAGGTCGGCAGCTTCAGCTCCTTCAGGTGGTGTTCCAGCAATATCGTCGGTCTGTCGCTCACGATGCCTTCTCCCTCAACAGCTTCATGTAGTCTCCCGCGGACGTCGTGCTGACGCTCACGCTGGGCAGGTGCGGATACAGATCGAGTTCGAGTCTTGGCGGTCGTCCCTCGATCCTGCACAGCAGCAGGTGCTTGACGGTGTCGTAGCCGGTCGCTCCCCTGCGGGCCGCATCGCGCACGGCGGCATGCACCTCGTCGGCGGGGAAGGTCTCGAGCAGCCTGAGCACACGCACGAACTCACGCTTGCCTCGCCCGCCCATCCTGGACTCCATGAGTCGCCGCAGCCTGCCGTACTCCTCGGGAAGCTCCCACCCGGCGAGCGGTGCCGCCTGATCGAGGGCGCCGGTCTTGCGCTCCAGCAGCGGCAGGTAGTGGATGGGATCGAAGATGAAGTCGCCTTGTTCGTAGGACCTGCGGTGGCGCGCGATCACCTCCGTACCGCAGCTTATGACCACCTCATCCACGTGTCCTCTCACCAGAACGTCCCTGTGCCCGTATGCAACCGGCACCGAGTAGTCGTTGGTCTTGTATCTCACCAGCGACAGCGAGTTCACGCGGGTGGCGCGCTTATCGCTCGCGTCGTAGGGAACCGTGGGCAGAGGCAGCAGCACGCCGAGGTCGCGCTCCATGCGCTCGCCTATGCTCTCGGTGTGTCCCCTGAGCCTGGCGTCCATACGATCCAGGCACTCACTCTCCAGGTGGGCGTTGAGATCATCGAAGCTCTCGGTCGTCGGGACCGGCACCAGGAAGTTCCTCCTGCCGTATCCCACCATGCCCTCGACACTCCCCTTGTCGTTGCCCTTGCCGACTCTGCCGAACCTGTCGGTGAACAGGTAGTGCGACTGAAGCTCGGTGAACGCCCTCGTGCGCTTGCGGCGTCCCCGTCCCAGTATCCTTGCGACGGCCAGCTTGGTGTTGTCGTACAGAATGCTCTGCGGCACTCCTCCCAGGAAGGCGAACGCCGACACGTGTCCGTCGCAGAACGCCTCGGTCGTCTCGCCCGGGTATGCCTTCACGAAGACGCCGTCGCTGTGTGGAAGCGACAGAACGAAGTAGTGGACCCTGCGCCTCTGTCCACCTATGGTCGCCCACGCCTGGCCGAAGTCGCACTGCGCGTGGCCCGGTGGGTGTTCCAGAGGAACGAACATCTCCCGTGTATGCCGCCGGCGTTCTCGGACGTAGTCCTTGACTATGGTGTAGCCACCGTCGAACCCGTACTCCTTCCTCAGCCGTTCGAAGATGCGCCTTACCGTGTGGCGCTGCTTCTTCGGAGCGCTCAGAGCCTGCCCCGTACGGTGATACGGGGTCGTCTTCGAGTATGCGGTCTATGACGCCCATGTAGGGCTCGAGCTTCGGACGCCGGGGTGGGCGCTTCCTGCGGTATCCGGGTGGCGCCGGATGCGAGAGCATCTTCTTCACGGTATCCCTGTGCACGCAGAACACGCGGGACGCTTCCCTGACGCTCATCCCATCTACCAGGCATGCCTTGCGAACACGAAAATACAGGTCCACGATGTACATCCTCGTCACCCTCCTTCGAGTCTCGCAAGACTCTATCGGAAGGCGGCAGGCGGTACAGTTTTACTCCGCCATAATCAGGCTGTCGAGCTGCCTGCCTGGTACATTATTACTCCGCCCTTCACACCCACCCTCTTCCTGTATGATGGTGACCTCAGCTGCAACTCCCGCCGCTTCGTGTATCTGTTCGCCGCAGATCATAACGATTGGCTCTGCGTTACGGCGTGAGGGTTTCGACCGACGCGAGTGGGTCGTCGCTCTCCTGCTGCATGACTCCGCCGATAAACAGGACACTCCCGTCGGACATGAGTGTCGCGGTATGCTCGGAGCGCGCGTGCGCCAGGTCAGGTCCGGCTGTCCATGTATCGGCGGCCGGGTCGAATATCTCGGTACTCGCGAGCGGCACGTGCATGGTCTCGCGGGGGTCGTTGCCGCCAGCCGCGAGAACCGTGCCGTCCGGCAGCAGCGTGAGGGTGTGGTTGGTCCTGAACTCGGTCATCGGCGACGTGAGCGTCCAGGCGCCGGTTTCGGGGTCGAACACCTCGCTGCTGAGGGAGATCTGCGGGTGGACGTAGGGGAACCCGGACGTTCCCGCAACGAGGATGCGGTCATCCGGCAGAGTTATCGCCCTGGGCCGCGCTCGTAGGACATTCATCTCCGTGGTGAGTTCCCACGTATCCGCCTGCGGGTCGTATATCTCGACTCGCGCGGTTCCCGGGCCGTTTATGAAGTCGTCGAGGGTGCCGCCGATGGCGAGCATTCGACCGTCTTCAAGGCTGACGAGTGCATGGCTGAAGGTGGCGACGTTCATGGGCGCGAGGGATTGCCAGGCGTCGGCCTGTGGATCGTATGCCTCGGCGATTGTGGTAGGCGCTTCGCTCAGCCCGAGCGCGGTCGCTGCGTCGCCGCCGCCGGTTACGAGTATGCGGCCGTCGCCGAGTAGCGCGGCGCTTGCGAATGTCCTGGGGCTCGGCATGTCCGACATCTTCATCCACGACGTTTCCGGGGCGTTCAGCGTGGCGAGGGCTGCGCCGCCGCCCGTTCCCTCGAGTACCACCGCGGGAGCGGCGATGGAGCCGTCATCCAGTACGACTCCCCGGCTGAACATGAACAAATTGAAGTCGAACGGGCCTAATGTGAGAAATGCGGCTGTTGCTTCCCAGATACGCTCGACGAATGACCATGTCTTTTCCTCGGGGTCGTATATCTCCGAGAAGAACATGGGAAATGCCGGGTTGAAGTTGTCGCTGAACGCTCCTGACATCCCGCCATATATGAGCACGCGCCCGTCCTCCATCAGGACGGCGTCGTGGCTGAAGCGCTGGAACGATATGACCGGGCTTCGGTAGTCTATTATCTTGCCGTAGTCTGAGAAAGTCACGGTAAGTTCGACCTGCGGGTTGCTCAGGGGCGGCGTGTTCTCAGGCTGGATGCTGAGCAGGGCCGGGTCGAATGGACCCGAGGCCGCCAGTTTTCTGAGCAGGCCGTCCTTCTCGGTGACCCAGTAGGTGACGTCCATGACGCGCTCGTTATCGGGGTCACCGACAAAGATTCGGCCGGATATGACAAGTGCTTCGTCGCCGTTAAGAGTCTGGGGAGGCAGCATCTTCATGTCGCTGCGGTCCGCGAAGGACTCGGTCTCATGGTCCTCTCCGAACAGGAACTTGGGGTTGGTCAGCGCGGAGAGCGCGATCAACTCGCCGGTCTGCCTCCAACTCCGATTTTCGGCATCGAAAATGAAGTCGGTGTCCCGGGGCAGCGCGTCATATCCGAGCGCCATGTTCTGATGCACCGATGCTGTCCGTAGGGCTATCGTGTCCTGGGGGTCGCCTATCGTCAGGGTAGCTGAGTTATAGCCTATGAGCGATTCACCAGCGTATCTGACTGGAATCTGGACGGTATCGCCACTGGCGGTCTGGCCTGAGATCTCGCCCTTGATGCTGAAGGCGTAGGTCATCTGTGTTTCCGTGGCTCCCCTGGCCAACCAGAGCAGGTCGAACACGCTTTGTTGTGCGGCTGTGATAGTGGGAAGTGGGGTTGGAGCCGCTGTGCGGGCTACTTGTGGCGACAGCGGACGCGGCCCCGGCGTCGTGGGTACGCGGGTCGTCTGAGGAACAGGGGTTGGGAACGGAATGGCGGCCGCGGATACGGGGCCTGATATGCGGCTGTCTTGGGGCGCAGGTGTGTCCTCGGGGGCCGCTGTGACCGTGGGAGTTTCGGCCATCTGACCGGAGCGTGGCGTCTCTGTTGGGGCGTCCGGCTTACGGGTAGAGGGATCAGAGTCTGTTGGCTCCTGGCCGCAGGCTAGCAGACCAGCCAGCGCCAGGAGCGCTGCTACTACAGAGATGGTGCGGATGGTGAGTCCGATGATCATTTTGTTGCTCCGGTGCGATTTGATTCAGTCCTGACGATGTCATACATCATGCCGCAGTATCCTGCACGAATCGGCGGGAGCTCTCGTGCGTATCCGTCATGGTGGCAAGCGAAACGAACATCTCACGGGTCGTCCTGCGGCGCTCTCGAACGTAGTCCTTGACAATGATGTACCCGCACTCGTCCAACTGACAGGACAAATCTTCGAACAGGTTCTCGCTCAGCTCGCCTAACTCACTAGGAAAACGACTGATCGTAGAGTGAGCGGATCTAGCGACCTTCAGGATCGAAGGGCCGGCCGTCAACGAGGACCTGCTTGATGACAGCACTGCCAGAGGCGCTCAGCGACACCATCACCTTTACGTCCCGCGCCCGTTCGACGATGTGGCCGGTGCCTTCGGGAACGAAGAATGTGCCGATGCCGAAATCCAGCCGGCGCAGATCGGTGACGCGACCGCGGATGAAGACATCGGGCGGGTCGGGTTCCCATGAGGAGTAGTGGTCCGCGCACCAGACCTCGCCGCACTCCTGGAGCGTAACGTAAACCACGCCGCCCTCGGGCTCGTCCCTCATCCTACTGGGCAGCCGGGCGATTTCGTAGTCCAAGATGGCGTAATCACCCTGCAGCAGCGAGCGCGGATCAACGGGAGCCGTTTGCAGGGTGACCTCTCGCCCCTGCGTCAGCGCAACCTGCCTCGCGCCGGCGAACATGACAAGACCGACAACCTGGGCGGCCACCACTGCAAAGAAGAGTATCGTCATCCGCCGACTCATGCTTCCACGTCCTCCCGTCGTATCCGTCCCACCAGTCGCCTGCGCATGTACTCCATCCCGAACCCGCCGGCCAGAAGGATGACGCCGGCCACGATGAACGCGACGGACTGGCCCAGCAAGCCAAATCCGAATTCAAAGTAGCGGGTGAACAGCGTAATGGAAAATACCGCTACCGCCAGGTTGATGAGCCAGGCGCGGTTCCAACGATAGCCGGCTGCGATCATCGCCAGCGCTCCGGCCAGCATCACCAGGTTGAACACCCACCACAGCCAATATCCGCCGAACGCCAGGCCCAGCCACATCGCGGCGGCGGTCAGTCCCATCGCGGCGAGCGCGCCTGCCTCCCACCAGATCTGACCGGATCGCTGGCCCGCGTCGCGCCAACCGGCGACGCCCACCATGACCGCCGCGGCCAACCCGGCGATGCCCACCGTCAGCCAATATTCCGTGAACAGTTCCGCGAAAGACAGGCCGTACCATCCCAACTCTTCCCAGAGGATGTTGAAACTCAACACGTAGATCGCGGCGGCGACTACCAGCAGGCCGGAAACGTCGCAGAGTCGCGCGAATTGGCGTGTATTCGCAAAGCGCGCCTGCATCCGTCCCGCCGCAAATAAGAACGCTCCTAACGTGAGGAACGCAGGAACCATTAGTACGATCTCTTCGTCGCCCAGGGGCGACAGCCATTCCTGTGAGCGGAAGCCCGCCGACGCCAGGAACAGGATGAGCGACAGGCCCAGCAGCGCCCGCGAACGGGTGACGTACGCCAGCGGAATGACACCCAGAAACCACAGCGGCACCAGGTTGGGATGATTTACCGGAACGTGATACGTTTGCGCAATGAGGTGAATGGACGCTCCGAAGGCGATTGCGCCGAGCATGATGATCGCGACGCCGATGCGGGCGTAGCCGAACCTGTAGCCCACGAACCACCCGATGATGTAGATGACCGGCGTTCCTATCACCATGAGCGCCAGTTTCGCCAGCGCCGGGATGGCCGACCAGTTGGCGGCGATGAACGCGATGACGCCCAGGCCGATCAGCGACGCGCCCATGACAGCGATGGCGGTGACCACACGGTTGCCGGTCGCGCTGCCGCCGGATGCCGATCCATTGCAGTCGTAACGCCCAAGTATGGCAGCGGCCTGTTCCTCCGAGATCAGGCCGTCGGCCTGCCATTGGGCGACTTCCGCCGGCAGTCGGAGGATGAAGTCGTCGCTGGGCGCTACCGGTCTGTTCGGTGTATCGGGGGTCATTAGTCCGGGTTCGTTAATTTTCAGAGGATTCGGTTATTGCCACCCGGACGTTCTCGCAGGATCGCGATGGCGACATCGCTGTCCCGTAAGAGTGGCGCACCGATGACAGGCCGAGCACCAATTTCCGGCACAGATTCTATCACATCAGCAGGGCTTGTGCGGTGAATCCATACTGAGAACAAAGGTAACAGTTCAGCGTCGTCCCGTACCTCCACGGCCTGGTCCAGTCCCAACGTTTCAAGGTGGGCGCGTGCCTACTCTAGGGCTGTCATCACACACCTCCGCGCCGGCCAGCAACTCAAATACGTCCCGGGAGCGTCCCTCTGCTGGCTCAGAGGACACCTGCACTGCCAGCGCATCACGTCTGGTTCCCGCGTTCCCATCGACCAGTCGATCCCCTGACCGGGCATCGCCAGATGCTGTCTGCGCGTGTGAGCCCTGGGATGTACAGCCGCCTCTCGGCTCCCGACCATGTCTCCACTATCCCGGCGTTCTCTCCCACATGCACGATCTGTCCGGCCCGCGAGGGACGGCGACCTCGAACGCGCCAACGTGTTCGCCGCCACTACGTAGGCTGACCGACGTCACGACTTCGTTCTCGCCGACTGGCGTACCTTTGGGCAAGATCATCTCCCAGCACTTGACCGCCGTGACCTTGTGGGTGTCGTCTTCCTGAATCCTGTGCGCGGCCCAGATATGGCAGGGTAGCCGTCGTAGAGCGACTGGCGCGCACTGGGAATGTTCGTAGAGGTCGGTGGAGCCTAGCTCGAACGGACACTCAACATCGGCGGTCATGGCTGTAGAGCTGGTCCACGTTCTTGCGAACGTCCTGATTACCTGCTGTGGGGACCTGAGGTTACTGAGGGTGTTCTCTTGCCCTTCCTCGTATACCAGGTGGTTCACAGTTACCGCTATGAGGATGATGTCGGACCGATTAGCGGTGTATGCTGGCGAGCTTGACCAGATCCACGATGACCCGCTTTCGCATGGCGTCCTCGTTGACGGGCAGGCCGAAGATGGTGAACTGCGCTTTCCAGTCGCGCATCTAGTGTCGGAGCGGAGGGCTCTCGGCCTCGTAGTCGTACTGGTCGGCGAAGATCTATACCTCGCTGTTCGCAATGCCCAGGCCATAAACCGGGTTCGTCATATCCTGCCTGTAGCCAAAGTAATAGGTGCCGCCGTAGTGATAGACGCCAAGGCCGTGCGCGAAGGTGTCGGATACGCTCTCAGAAAGTCGATCATAGGGGATGGAGCGAGATCGATAATTTCCATAAGCGACGAACACTTCCCTGACCACTCAACGCATCCCAGACCCATGGCAACTGAAACGCCGGAGGTACGAGGCCGTCTATGCTTATGTGCCCTCCGAAGAAGTGGTTCGGATATCCCCGACTCTGATGGATCAGTTGACCAAAGGCAGAACCGAGCTGGCCCGCAGAGCGCTTGGCCGACTGTCTGAGAATATTCACCACACACTACGGACGAACTTGGTGAACTAACGACCTAGCTCGGACAGAACGCTGAGTGGATATTCGATTATGACCAACTCAGGTGGGATCGGTATACGGAGGGCAGAGGATCGGTTGAAAAGGTGGTGGACATCTTGATCAACGAAACACCGAAGTATCGCAGTGCTATGAGTTGGCGCAGAACCAGCACTGACCATGCTGTGGCTATGAGAGCGCTCATGCTCAACGATGACTGGCATACCCCTGTGGACTCACGATAGTATCCATACGTGACTACGCGCCGGAAATTCGATTCTTTCTGGTAGAATCGCAGCATGGTCCGGGTTCACACAATTCCTCCCAGAGGAGCGGTCATGCTCAGGAAGTCGGCTGTCGTGCCCATCACGCTGGCTCTCCTATGGGTAATCGCGTCCGGGGTCGCGTCCACATCTGCTGACAGCCAGGCGGAGGTCACCCCGTTCGAGTTCCTGATGGTCGTTCTGACCGAAGCATACGATGAAGACTCGCTGACTGACGAACTGAGCGAGCTTCTGGCCGACTACTTCTTCGATGAGGCTATTCCGTCCGCGACTGGCGAGACCGCCGATGAGGTCAGGGAACGTCTAAAGGCGAGATTCTACCCCAGCCACACGCCGGAACCCTACGATGTTCTCATAGCGGCCATGACCGGCGCTGACGAGAGCGGAGCGCTGACCGTCGAGATAAGTGGGCTTCTGGCGGATTACTTCATAGACGTGGCCATATCCCGCGCCACCGGCGAGACGCCCGAACAGGTAAGACAGCGACTTTCCGACCCGGATACCACGCGGAAGAAAGCGGCCGACTTCTATTACACGAGAGGACGGAGGCACCACGAAAACGGCCACTACGACCTGGCCATCGCGGATTTCGACAGGGCTATCGAACTCAACCCGGAACACGCGCGAGCATACATGGGAAGGGCCTACGCCTTCCAGGATAGGGGCAACCTGGACCTTGCGATTGCGGACTTCACAAAGGCAATCGAACTGGGTTTCGAAAAAGCATATGCCCTCAGAAGTCGCGGCATCGCGTACCGCGAGCGCGGAGACTACAGCCTCGCAATCGCGGACTTCACCACGGCCATAGAGCTGAACCCGGACTGGGAACTTCTCTACCTGGAGCGCGCCGCTGCCTACCTGTTCAGCGGAGACTTCGAGCGAGCCGAGTCGGACTATTGGAAGGCCGTCGAACTCGACCAGGAAAACAGAGACCGCTACGTCGAGCGCGCCGTGGAGGACTGCACTGAGGCCATCGGACGCGCCCCCAACAACGCCGCGCTGTACCACCAGAGGGCCACCTACCATCAGGAGATAGGCCAGTTCGACGACGCGCTGGAAGACTTCAGCAAAGCCATAGAACTAGACCCCGACAACGCCGATTTCTACTACGACAGAGCGCTGATGTACTACAAGATTGGCGAGAACCACCTCACCCTGCAGGACCTCGCCCGCGCCATAGAACTCAGACCGGACGACGTGGACCTATACAGCGAACGCGCTTTCATACTGGACGATCTGGGCCATTCCGAACAGGCGCTGGAAGACTTGTCCAAGGCCATAGAACTCGAACCCGAAAACACAGCCTTCTATGTTCGCCGGATATGGCTATACGATGACCTTGGCTACGATGACCTGGCGCTGGAAGACTTTTCCCGGCTCATCGAACTCGAGCCGAACAATCCATATCGCTACGTTGGCCGGGGAGAGAGGTACCGTGATCGGGGGGAGTACGATCTTGCGATAGCGGACTTCACCAAGGCCATCGAACTGGATCCCCAAAAGGCGTGGTGGTACGTCCACAGGGGAATCACTCATCGGAAGCGAGGCGACTTCAATCTGGCCATCGCGGATTTCACGAAGGCTGTCGAGTTGGAGCCGGACTCAGCGTCTCACTACCTGGAAAGGGCTGCGGCCTATTTGCTCACTGGCGATGTCGAGCGCGCGAAAGAGGACTATCACAAAGCAAACTTCCTTGAACCTCACGGGAATATCTACCACATCGCGATAGAAGACCACACGGCAGCTATCAAACACAGCCCGGACAACGCGGCATTGTATAGCGGCAGGGCGTATTTCTATCACCTACTTGGAGAGGACGAACAGGCGATATCCGACTATACAAGGGCCATAGGACTGGCCCCCGACAATCCGCGACTATACTACCTCAGGGCAAGGAGATACGACGTCATAAAAGAATACGAAGCAGCCATTGCGGACTACACGAGCGCTATCAGACTCGACCCGGACTACCAAGGAGCGTATTACTGGAGGGCATGGGCATACGAGGCTTTGGGGGAATATGAAGCGGCCATTGCTGACTTTACAAAGTCTATCGAGCTGGATCCCAACGATATCGTCTATTTCAACAGGGCGAGCACCTACTTCGATATGGGCGAATACGAACTCGCCATCGCGGACTATACTACGGTAATCGCGCTGGAGGAGCTGGATGATGATACTCCGGACTGGACCTACCACGATAGGGCTATGGCATATCATGAATTAGGCGATCACTCTCAAGCTATAGACGACATCAATGTAGCTATCAAGCTCAATCGAGAAGACCACGACCCGGGCGATGAAGCGTCATTCTACCGATTCAGGGCATCAATATATAGGGACATTGGCGAGTATGACTTGGCCCTGGAGGATTTCGGCAAGTCCCTCGAACTCTATCCCGACAATCCATACCCCCACATCTTTGTAGCCAGGGCACTCCTGTATGCGAGAATGAGCGAATTCGCACTCGCGCACGAGGATTACGAACGCGCGGCCGCTTCCAAGTTCAACAGAGGTCTCAAATATATCCAGATTGAGATAGATATTTTCACGAGGGCCATCAAAGGCGGCTCCGCCAACTCGAAGTGGTATTACTTCTATGTGGGATACCTGTACTTCAAGCTGGGCGAACACGAACTCGCGATAGAGAGCCTCACAAGCGTCATAGAGCTCGATCCCGAAAACGCCGTGGCTTACCGCCTCAGGGCGGACGCATATCTCAACATGGGTGAATACCAACTCGGTGCTGCGGACTGGGGCAGGGCCACGGAACTAGCCATCGAAGACTACACCCGCGCCATCGAACTGGATCCCAACGATCTGGTCAGCTATGTGCGCCGCGCGGAAGCTCACCGCTTCTTCGGCAACCACAAGCTGGCAATCGAAGATTACACCCACGCCATCGAACTCGACCCCGACAACCCCGACCTGTACGCGGCCCGGGCGTGGGCCTACTATGAAGTGGGCCTGTACGGACGCGCGTCCAGCGACAACGGAAAGGCCCTCAGACTGGACCCCGACAATCCCGAACGATACGCCGACAGGGCGCGCCTGCTTCGGGAGATTTACCAGTACGAACCGGCGCTGGCGGCCTATGGCCGCGCCATAGAACTCGACCCGGATAATAATCCCTATTTCTACTACGAACGGGCGACCCTGTACCACGAACTCGGCAGGTACGAAGAGGCGATAGAGGATTACACCAGGGCAATCGAACTAGAACCCGATGACGCCCAGTTCTACCAGGAGAGGGGAGTCGCTTACGAAGCCGCCGGGGACGACGACCGGGCTATGGAAGACTATCTGACAGCCATACTATTGGACGAAGACCTCATAGACCTCCACCCCAACCTGGGAAATCTCTATTTTCAGAAAGCGCTGACCCAGGGTATAGCGATAACGGGATCAGAACTTCCATGGCTGGTTCCTGGGTTGGCTTCAGTCCCTCCGGGTTTATATGCTGATTTCAACGATGCCTTCACCCTCTACGAGATCATGCTGCATACTGACCACACCAACATACCGGCGTATGTCTCCACGGCGCACATATTTATATGGCATGACGAGGCCGGAACCATCACGGGTGATTCCGGATACACCTATCCCGACCCTATCCACCCCGCCTCCGACTACTTTGAAGACGTGTACCACAATCCTGAATCCTATGAGGACAGCGCCAGTGTACTGGCGATTGTTGGCAAGGCGCGCAGAGAGACCGGCGACTACGACCGCGCCATCGCCGACTTCGACAAGGCTATCGAGCTAGACCCCGAATCCCCGCTCCACTATCGGGACAGGGGAATCACCCTGTACCTCAACGGCGACTACGACCAAGCGATAGCAGACTTCGACACCGCTATCGCGATATTGCCGGACAACGCCTACCTCTACCTGTTCAGGGGCCTCGCCTACCACATGAAGGAAGAGCACCAGCGCGCCGTCTCCGACTACGACCGCGCCATTTCTATCAACCCCGACGACCCTTACTTCCACTTCTTCCGAAGCGTCTCGCTGAAGGCACTCGGCGAACAGAACGAGTATGAGAAATACTTCGCGCTGCTGGAAGACAAGTACGACGCAGGGCTTGCGCTCAGTCTGCTACTGCCACCGTCAGAAAGCCAGTCCAATGCTGCCGCGGACTAGCGATGGCCGGAGTGCGGATGCACAATGAACAGTGTCACGTTTCGATACTCTCCTTAGCCTGCCCCCAGCAGCCCCTGGAGGAAATCGTGAACGATGTCTTCATACTTCCCCAACTCGCTTCTCCACCGCCCGTCGACTAGCCGTCGGCTCTCGCATAGTCCTCCAGCGCCCTGAGTTGGTCGGACACGAAAATGTCCATGTTCTGGCAGTCGCTGGATACCCTTGCGTACAGTGCCGCCGGGGCTAGGGGCTGCATCTCCTGCTTCTTCATCCCGTCGTCCTCTGGTTCCTCAATAGTCTAGTGGCCCCTCGAAGGTTCATTGCTGTTCTCGCAACTCGGGAAAGTAGGTAACGTAGAAACCCCGGTCCCGGGTCAGAAACGTCTCGGCTCTGGCAGTGGCATGAGCGCCAATTAAGAAGTCGGCGATGATTCGTTCCCTTGGTCCGCCTGCCTGCCGGTATCGCGCCCAACGTAGACCCGCTTCGTACGCGATAGCAGTGTCAATCGGAGAGACTGTTGCATTGATCTCCCCCAATGCTCTATCCAACGAGGAGCGATCTCCAAAAGCCGGTACAAGCTCCGCATAGACGACATCGCAGACCAGAATGGCTCCTCTGTCGTAGGCTCTGATGAGCCACTCCTGTGATTGAGAATGGTGCGGTGCGCTGGATACGAAGACATCCAGCAGGACGTTAGTATCGACCGCCGTAATCATCTTCCCCGGATCTCTTCGATGTATTGGTCAACGTCACCAACGCCGTCAAGAATTCCACTGACCCTCTCAACCGGATGCTGCGCCGCCGCGCGCTTTTGGATGAGCAGGCCGCGCTCAGTAGGCGTAATATCCACTTCGACATCCTTGTTCATGCCGAAGCGGTCCCTGAGCCGTTTGGGGATGGTGATCTGTCCGCGTTCAGATATGCGCATGTCTTACCCCGTATGAATTCCGTACCTGAATTATCATACCACGCATCTTATGAACCTGCCATCGAAGCTTCGCCTGCCGCAAAACCCCCTGCCGCTTAGTTAGAGGGCGGTATTGCCGTTCGTATTGAACTCCCCCAAATTGGCGAAAATGCTGTTAAGCGATTCCTACTGGTCACTCAGGACGACGTATTCGACCCTCATCCTGACGACGAAGAGTCCCAGAAGCGCACGCTCATGGGATTGCTCTCCCGTTATCGCTTCACCTAGCTCAGGACGAACGGGTTTGTTGATTTGCATACGCCTCTTAGCCCTCGATGAGTTGAGAGGGGTAGGCATTGAAATTGGATTGGCGGAGTCACCCCCATCCTAACCTTCCCCCATCAAGGGGGAAGGGATTTTCGCCTACCATTGTGAGGCCCTCGATGGGTGATGACAATCCCCTCTCGCCTCGGAATATGGGTTCTCTACCCGGTGGTCGGGGCTTCGCTCATGCGGAGTGAGGAAATGTTACCGTAAGTTATCGCAAAGTGTGATCATATTGTTATCGAAAAGACCTTGCATGAGATGCTAAAGATATGCATAATATCATTGTTCGATTGGAGACGATACCACGTATCAATAGTTTCTGCTTCAATGGGATAGAAAGCGAGCGTCCGGCGGCATAGGCCGACACGGCCCCTTCCGATACAGACACTCATTCGTGACTCCGCTGACTCAAATGAGACTAACTATCGAATGGAAAGAGGAAAGCGAACATCAGGAGAAAGTCAACAGCCCCCAATAGATACCAATCCAAGCAATTCTGAAAACCAAGACGCGCCCCCAGGCGCGGCATCAAGCCCCCAAACAAAGAAAAAACAGGAGAACTCGAAAACCATCATGGAAAATATTGTCAGGAAACCCAACAAGACCATACTCTACGGGGCGGCGCTCGCTGCGTTCGCCCTGGTTATCACCCTGCTGGCGGCGAGCCTCGCCACCGGCCCGGCCAAGGCCGACGACGGCAACATCAATGACGACATCAACAGCACCACCACCACCTACCCCAACCTCAGCACCTACCCCGACCCCCAGCCCTGCGGCCCCGGCGCCCCCGGGACCCTCTTCATGGAAGAGCCGCACGAGATAAGAACCGGCCACTACGCCCTCTTCGACGCCTACTGGCGCACGATAAGTAAGGGCGAGAGGGACATCGAAGACGCAGGCGTCGGCGTCCTCCACACCAACCTCTGCCCGCCTCTGGTGGCCCAGACGACCAAAACGCAGGACTTTGAAACCGTAACGGTAACCACCCGCTCCGCCCGCAATGGGGGGATGGACATCGAAGAAGCCATCATGCACGTGCTGGACAAACACATGGCAACCACGGTTGACTCCAACCCCGCCGCCGGCCAGTTGTCGCTGGCAGAGTACCCCGCCGTCAAGGAATTCGCGCCGGCCGGATCCCCGGTCTGGTGGCTGCGGCTGGACGACCCGGACACCACCGGAGTGGACGAGACCTCGGACCTGGGCATTGGCTTCTCCACCCTCTTGCTGGACAAGGAGCGCTGGGACTCGACCATGCGCTACAAGTTCGAGGTGGAGCGTCACCCGACCAACCCCGGCGACGTGCCACACTTCTTCGCCTACGAGAAGCCCAAGTCCGACAACGGGAAGCAGGAACCCGTCTGGGACAGCTCCAACCCCGGCGAAGGTGAGATGCTGTTGGACCCCGGCAAGTTCCGTGCGCTGCAGTGGGTCTTCACCAAGCCCGGCACATACCTGCTGTGGGTCCATCTCCTGGGCGACGTCAAGAAGCCTGAAGAAGGCGAGAACTGGAAACCCATCAGCTCCAACGAGACCGAGACGAGCGAGGTCTATCGGTACACCATCCAGGTGGGCAGCGATCTCGACGAGACGGAGCCGCCGATATTCGGCGTCAACCGCAAGGTTGGCGAGAACTCTTTCGGCGGTACCAAGGTTGGCGACCCGATACCGGTCTATAACGCTGAAGCGGACGTGCTCTACTACGATCTGACCGGGGACGGGCATAGCAACTTCAAGACGGTTGTTGCGTCCACCGACCCGCACGCAGTCCAGATAGTCGTCGCGGACGGCGCCAACCTGGACTACGAGTCGAAGAAGAAATCCTACGAGCTCAACCTCAGCGTCACCGACAGGGTGGACCACGAGCACAACTTCGACCCCTACGCGGACGACGTCCTGATCGCCAGGATAGACCTGGAGGACCGGCCCGCGGGGTTGGAGCTCCGCGCTAGTGGTTCAGTCCTGGATCTTGGCGAAACGGTGAACCTCGTCGCCAAGTATGAGCCGACGCAGGAACAGCGCGGCAAGACACCCATCTATCAGTGGGCAGAGCAATTCCAAACGACGAGTGAAGGCATCAAGTGGCATAAAATTGATATCGCTCCCAACGCTCCCACCTGGTCCGTTTCGCATTCGAGCGCGATGAGCAAGACGTACCGAGTGGCCGTAGCGCTGGTGAACGAAGACGACTCGACAACAACCTTAGTGCTTTCCAACGAGGTCACTGTCATCTGGCAATAATGGCCGACCCCGGCAAGCCGGGCGGCGGTAAAGCGCCGCCGTCCGGCGAAAACCCTCAATCGAACAATCAAACTAGAATTGGCGGAGTACCCTCCTGAACTCCCCCCACTCACATACCTAAATGACAATAGCGCCCCAACCCTTCCTTCGCCTGGCTACGGCGGTAGCAGTCGTCATCATCATGGCGGCGGCCAGCCGCCCCCCCTCTTCCGCCCACGCCCAGCGGGTTGACGAATCCCTTCCCCCCCTCGCCGACCTGACTATTACCTCCGAAAATAAGAGTGGCTTCGGTGTTTGGGTACACTGGACGGTTACCGTGAAGAACAACACCGTCGGGGTTCATCCGGGAACGCATGTCCATCGCGTAAAAGTGCAGATTACCATAGCAGACGTGATCCAGTCCGAGGAGAAAGTACGCAGTACGCAGATGTGGACCATCGGGGGCCTGCCGCCCGGCGACAGCGTGAAGAGAATCTTTGAATCCTCGCGCACTATCCCGGCAGCAACTGATGGACCGGCAAAGGTGCCGCAGCGTATGTATGCCGAAATCGTCGAATCAGACCCTGTGGAATCGCCGCGCTTCCGGTTCAACAATGCCACGGAACACTGGGCCTTGGTCAACCGTCGTGAAGGGGACAGCTATTTTACCAACGCAGACCCCGCCCTTGCCCTCGACAGAATATCCGACCGGTTTCCGCGGGCTGGGGGAGCGACGACCTTCACGGTGGAGGCCTATAATGAACCTCCCCGCATCCCTGGCCTACCTCTCTCCGCCGACACTGATCATACTGTGTTCGAGTTTCAGGTCGAAATCAGCCTTACGCCGGGCCTGTCCTTCACTGCGAATCAGCAGGCGCCGTCCGGCACGACGTTCGATACGGCCACCGGGATATGGAACATAGGCTCCATGGGGGCCAGACGGAGCTACGTTGCCTTGTCGCTCCCGGTGGCGGTCAACCTCACCGCCGACAGCCTGGCGGACCTGCCCCTGGAAGAGCGGTGCGTGACGGCGAAGGTGGTCAGAGCCGTGCCCTGGTTCGCCTCCGATCCCTTGAAACGGGCGAACGACACCGACACCGCGTGCCTGGGGGCGGCGGTGTTGCTGGCCCAGGGCGAAACAGTGCTGTTCGATTACATTGACTGCGTCGGCGCCACGTCCACTCCCTGCACCAGCGCCGACACGCTGGAACTGGTGGCGGAGTTGAGCGATGGCGATTACGAACAGCCCGAAGTAGTCATCGTGCACTTGCAGGATCCCCAGGGACGGTATGCCGGGAAATGGCGGACTGGTAGGACGACACACCATATCTCAGGCACTCCTGACACACCGGGAGTCGGGGCCATCTTCTCCTTCGTGCCGAGTGGCTGGAGCGCATACAACTTTATGATCAGCGACGTGTCGCCGAAGCAGAGGCCCGGCGCGTTTACGATACTTGGCGGCAGCCGGACAACCTTTACGATGCTGGACGCGGATACAAAAACCTCCCATCCGGATACCAATCTTTCCTCTTCCCTAACATCGAATCCATATCCCGCCCTCCTGGTCTTCAGCACTCTCGGCACGTACAAGATAAAGCTAACCGTTGGAGCTACCAAGTCCGGCACCGCCTACACCGCCAGCGGCGCCTACACCTTCCACGTGGGCCCAATTGCGGACTTGGAGCCGGAGGCTGCGTGGACTCTCCCCGGTGTGTTCACCGTAACGGCCCGAAACAACGGCCCGGATATCGCCCCGGCGGCCCGGGTGCGGGTGAACCTCCCTCAGGGGATGCGCTTCCTCCGGGCGGAGGCCGGCGAGGGCGGCTACGACCCCGTCAGCGGCGTGTGGGACATCGGCTACCTCTACCCCGCCGCCGACCCCGCGACCCTGACCGTCTATACCGAGCCGACGGGCGAGGCTGTGACCCAGCCCGTGACCGCCAGCATCGCCAACCACCAGGACTACTGCGTCCGCATCAAGACGGGCGCGACCGATCCCATCAACGACCTGGAATGCACGGGGAGCCTGCCGTCCGGCTACACCGAGCACTCCGCCGCCTACTACGACCACCTACCCGGCAACAACACGGCCAGTCTTGCCGCGCTCTCGACCGCCCCCGCAAGCGACGCCACCACCCGCGTGACCGGGATGGCGATCACCTCCTCCCCCGACCCGTCCAGGGGCTACTACCTGTCCGGGCAGGAACTGGAGGTGGAGGCGACCTTCAGCGACCCAGTGACCGCCGCCGCGGGCGCGAGGCTCCGGCTGCACGTGGGACGCTCGCTGAGGGAGGCCACTGTGGTCCCGTCCACCGGCGAGGCGATCCGCTTCCGCTACCGGTTGCAGTGGGACGACCGCACCGACCCGGCGAGGGGAATCCGCGTCCCGGCCAACCCCTTCGCGGGGACCGCGAACCTCAAGCCCACCGGGGGCAGAACGCTGTCGCTGTACTTCCCGAACCAGGACCTCGGTTCCGGCCACCGCATCGGGCCGCAGCCGGACAGCGTGCATGACAAGGACACGGGCGAGTACACCAACCTCCCGGCGTGGAGCGACCCCTGGTTCCTCACCACCGGACAGGAGGGCTCCCGCTACCGGTTCATTGACGGGATGCGCCACTACTACGTTTACGACTCGCTTACTCAGCGCTGGATGCTGGAATTCCGCATCGCCAACGACAGGCTGAGCGCGGAAGACCTGGACCTCATCCAGTGGGCGTACCTGCGGGCCAGCGGACACTACGACCCTCACCAGGGCCACCCATACGCGGACGACGCCGACCCGGTGGAGGAGAAGCCCTACCTGGGCCGCTGGAACGACTCCGACCACCACGACAACCAGGTCTGCTGGGGGCTGGAAGCGGACTTCGGCCCTGGCAAGACCAGGGGGCAGCGACTGGCGGAACTGGCGGACATTGAGTTGGAGCGGTTCGGTCGCGCCGCCTTCTTCGAATACCAGGTCACCCAGACCGAATCCGTGAGCAACCTGCTCACATACACTGACATCATCGCCTCCGAGGCGTGTCCCGACGTTCCCCTCAGTGGGCTGCGGGCCTCCCCGCCACCTGGCGCCGCCATCGTTGGAATGGAGATGAGCAGCATCGGGCCCTACCAGTCCGGGGACGCCATAGCCGTGGCGGTCATCTTCGACCGGGAGGTGGAAGTGTCGGGATCGCCCCGGCTCGCCATCGAGGTGGGCGGCGAGGCGCGCGCCGCGGTGTACGACGCCGCCCGGAGCGGCCCCAGGTCCAAGGTCTTCAGCTACACGGCGCTGGAGACGGACCGGGACGGCGACGGGGTGAGCGTCTATCCGGGCAGCGTCACCCTGCCCACCGGCGCGTCCATCCGCGACCTCCGGGGAATCCCCGCCCGGCTGGACCACGACGGCCTCGCGGCGCAGACGGGGCACACGGTTGGGCCGCAGACAAGCCAGAGCGTGAGGACGAGAACTGAGGGGGTCGCCGGGCCGCCGCCCGTCGTCACCGGGCTGGCGATGCGCGGCAGCGGTCCCTACGGCGAGGGCGACACGGTGTCCGTGGCGGCGACCTTCGACTGGGACGTCTCAGTGGAGGGAACGCCGGCCCTGATAATCGAGCTGGGCGAGACTCCCCGCGCCGCGCCGTACCAGCCCTCCCTCAGCGAAGCCGCCGTCAAGGTGTTCAGCTACACGGTGAAGAAGGACGACAGGGACAGGGACGGGGTGAGCGTCTATCCGGGCACCATCGCGCTGCCGCCGGGCGCGTCCATACGGGACGACCTGGGCACGGACGCCGACCTGACGATTGCCGGCCTGCCGCCCCAGCCCGGCCACACCGTGGACGGCTCACAGAAAGGAGCGTCCGCCGAGGTCGAGCAGCAGCAGGAGCAGGCGTCGTCAAGCAGCGAGCCGCAGACCGTTCCTGCGGACTGGCCGCTGATTCCCGAGGGAATCGGCCCGGGCGACAGCTTCCGGCTGCTGTTCGTCACCTCCTCCGGCACGTCCGCCACCTCCACGCGCATCGCCGACTACAACGCCTTCGCGCAGGCGGCGGCGGGCAATAACGCCGGCCTCGAGCCCTTCAGCGGCGAGTTCCGCGCGCTCATATCCACCTCCGAGGTGGACGCCAGGGACAACACCGAGACCACGGGGACGGGCGTCCCCGTCCACTGGCTGGGAGGCGAGAAGGTCGCCGACGACTACGCCGACCTCTACGACGGTGAATGGGACTCCGCCGGCGGCAGGACCGAGACCGGAGGCGCATACACCGGCCTGGTGTGGACCGGCGGCAACAAGGCTGGCGGGAAGTCGGGTCAGAAGTACGCCGGCGCCGCCGAGACGCGGCTGGGCGACCTGAGCGACGTCACGCTGCCGCTGTCCTCGCCCACGTCCGGGGCCGCGACCGAAGCGCACCCGCTGTACGCCCTGTCGCCGGTCATCAGCGTGGCCGCCGAGGTCCAGCGACAGCAGCAGGCGTCCAACGACGAGCCGCAGTTCGCCCTGGACAGCGACAGCCGCCGCATTGACGAGAACGCGGCCACCGGAACGAACGTCGGATCTCCCGTGACCGCTGCCGACACCGACGGCGACGCGCTGACCTACGCGCTGAGCGGATCGGACGCATTCGCCATCGGCTCAAGCTCCGGGCAGATTACCGTGCAGGGCGCGTTGGACTACGAAACGCAGAACAGCTACGCGCTGACGGTGTCCGTAAGCGACGGCAAGAACGCCTCCGGCGATGCCGACGACAGCACTGACGACACGATTGCCGTGACCGTCAGCGTCGGCAACCTGGACGAGCCGGGAACGGTGTCCCTGGACGCCGACACGCCCCGGTCCGGCAGTCCACTGAACGCCAGCCTGAGCGACCCCGACGGCGACGTGAGCGGCGTGACATGGGCCTGGCAGGTCTCCACCGACGGGACCAACTGGACAGACATCGCGACCGCGACTGCCCGGACCTACACGCCGTCCGACGACGACGTTGGCGGCTACCTGCGGGCGACGGCCGGCTACTCCGACGGACACGGCTCAGGCAAGAGCGCATCCGCGTCCACGACCGGCGCCGTGGAAGCCGCGCCGGACACGACTGCGCCGACAATCGCGTCAGGGCCGGTGATCGTCAGCAGCCCGTCCGTCGGCGACACCTACGGCAAGGAAGAAGACATCGTGGTCGCCGTGACCTTCAGCGAGGCGGTGACGGTCGGCGGCGAACCCCGGATACGCCTGACGATAGGCGAGAGAAACCGCTGGGCGCGCTACGTCCGCTCCGAAGCCAACGGGACGAGGCTGGTCTTCGCCTACACGGTGAAGGGCAGCGACCGGGACGAGAACGGCGTCAGCATTGAGGCGGACCAGCTGAGGTTGAACCGCGGGAGCATCGCGGACGCGAACGGCAACGCCGCCGTGCTGAGCTCCCCTGCGCTGTCCGACCAGTCGGGCCACAAGGTGGACGGCTCCCCTGAGGAGCAGCCAACCGAACAGCAGCAGCCAGCCGAACAACAGGCGACCTCCACCGTTTCGGTGAACTCGCCCACAACCGTTTCGGCGGACTCGCCCCTCGTCCCCGCTGGCATCGGCCCGGGCGACAGCTTCCGGCTGCTGTTCGTAACCTCCGCGACCACGACCGCAACGTCCACGGACATAGCCGACTACAACGCCTTCGTTCAGGATCGGGCGGCGACCACCACCGACCTGGCGAGCTTCAGCGAGCAGTTCACCGCGCTCATCTCCACCTCCGAGATGGACGCCAGGGACAACACCGAGACCACCGGGGAGGGCGTCCCCATCCACTGGCTGGGTGGAGAGAAGGTCGCCGACGACTACGCCGACCTCTACGACGGTGACTGGGACTCCGTCGCAGGAATGACCGAAGACGGCGACGACTACACCGGCTTGGTGTGGACCGGGGGCAACAAGGCGGGCGAGAAGTCCGGCCAGCACCACGCCGGCGCCGCCGAGACGCGCCTCGGCGACCTGAGCGACGTCACCCTGCCCCTGTCCTCCCCCCAGTCCGCCACCTCAACCGAGTCCTACCCTCTGTACGCTCTTTCGCCCGTCATCACGGTGGCCGAGCCGGAATAAGGCCCCTCTCCCCCTGGGCTGCTTAGAGGGGATTTCACCCCCATCCTAGCCTTCCCCCGTCAAGGGGGAAGGGACTTTGGGACTCGTCCTTCGACAGGCTCAGGACGAACGGTCAATTGATTTACATACCCTGGGAGAGGGTTCTATTCTCCTATTCCTGCTTATGAGGGCTATCCTCCAGAGTAAGCAGTATCTCCAGAGCAAGCTGGCGAGCGTCATCAGACGACAGCACGAATGACAACAGCCTCAATGAACCCTCGCCTTCTAGTCGTATGGATATGCCCGAAGGGGATAAGACACGCTGGACTTGGACTTTGCCCGCGTTACTGTTGGCGTGTAGATTGACCATGATGCTCTTAATTTTCCCCTGCTCTGTCTAGTGCGCATCCGGTATCGAACACGAAGAAGTTGAACCATATCGAGCGACACCAGGGAGTAAACTCTGCGACCTTGCCGCCCTTCACTGAAACCTGATAGCTACCATCTTCGTTCTTGGATACGGTTAGGAGAACTCCGCTCCCTATCTCGCGCGTCTCGCCGTCCTGCAAGACTGAGTAATCATCCCTGCCCCAATTCACATCAGAACTATAATCTGGATTGCTCTTGTCATATAGTGCGGGACCTAACCTAGCATCTATGCCGGATCCGGCTGTCTGATCGTACCGGCTTATCAATACCCCTTCGTAGCGGAAAGGACGCTCTCCTCCGGTCGAGGGTACATACACCTTAGGATAGGGATCATTAAAGACTGGATTGCGCTCGTCCAGTACCTCAACTGTCGTGAAAGCAAACTCCCGCCCAGAGGAGATCACCAGGAACTGGTAGCCTCTCTTTCGAGGCGGCTGCAACGTGTATGTTCCCGTCTCGCTTAGATGTAGCGCGACCTCCTTCGGATCTATCCATCCCGCCGAATAGCGGTTCACTGCCATAGTCGAGGGCATATCCTGATACCAACCGAAGACAGGCATCATCGCCAGACCGGACATGAAATCTAACGAGTTGGCGTAAGGGTTAGGTATTCCGCCTTCTTCCTCGTCCCAGTACACTTCTGCGTATGAGTGGGGCCATCCCATCCAGGCATGACCTATCTCATGGACTAGCGTTTCCATGTTCGCGGTTCGTAAGCTCACGAGTCCGAACCTCGTACTGCCGTTGAAAGCATCCCCTCCCGTGTCTTCGGTTACGTCGGTGAGTAGAATTCGGTTCAGTCCTCCAGGCGCGCCCTGATCGCAGGGATAGCGATTAGCGGCTTCTCCTCGACAGTCCATTATCCCGGCCTCTCGAAGTTGCTGGCCGTGAACCTCATTAGGTGAGCCGTCGCCTCCTAACTTGAAGTCGTTCCCGGCATGGAATCTCATCTTTAGCTTGCCTTCTGAAATCTTGTCATAGTAGGTAGCGATGTGCTTGTTCAGTATGTTCACCGCTTCCGTCATCGTCATCCTCTCTCGCTTGCCGTCGTCCTCGAACCATCCCGGCGCGTCCGGCGGCACGCGAGTAATGTCAACTGCTATGTCCAGATCGCCTAGCGAGTAGTAAGTCGGGTCAACTGGCGGGTCCAGGTGAGTCCGGTCGGGGTGCTTCTTCATTGGCGTACACCCTCCGAATCCCATGAAGCCGTATCTCAGATAACTGCCGTTCCCGTAGTATTTGATTAGCGATAGAGAGTCGGAGCCGCCCAGGTCGGTCATACCTGCTTCTATCCAGGGCGAAGTCTCTTTCTTCGGTGATAGGCAGGAATAGGGTTCTGACTTCCTCCACCAATCCTGCGGCTCCAGCTCGTTCCACCTAGCGAACGGATCCGTAGTCGTGGCTGTTGTAGTAAGTTCTGGTTGGAGCGATAGCCGCGCCCTTATCTGTTCCGGCGTCTCGCCGGTCTTCGGAGCTATCAGGTTAGATATAAAATAGTCTGTCAATATCTCGCTTAGATCGTCAGTCCAGACGCCCTTAGCGTCGGCATCCCAGAGAACGGCGATTAGATACTCGAACCCCGTTTGACCCTCAATAGATAGACGTTCCTCTACTTGTACGGGCGTCTCGCCGGTACTGGGAGCTATTAGATACCAGATAGTGATCTCTACCAATGCGCCTTGCAGACTCTCGGAGAGGACTCCCTTATCGTTCGCGTCTGCTAACACTCTCGTCAGAAACTCGAACGCATCAACTTCTACATCTGACTGTTCGTTGGGAGCGGCAAACGCTACTCCCAGGACGACAGCGGACAGTATCCCGAATATGGCTACTCCTGGTATGACCATCTTCAACATGACTGTCCGCTACCTCCCTGCGCGCAAGTACGGCCCTGGTGTAACCACCTGGGCGACTTACGCCGTTCCATTAACTCAAGGAACCCTGTTTATAGTCCAGACCTGATAACTCAGGGACAAGCCGCCTATACCTCCGTGGTAGCCCAGGCCATTGAAGGTTACGCCGGGGCTAAGACTGCCCATGCACAAACGACCGAGGGTCGCGTGAGGGAAGTAGCACCCCTGCTTCTTGTATATCACCACGCCGTCCCCTCTGTTCGGCACGTAGCACGCCTGCCCTTCATGCAGCTTCAATCCTACCGTGCAGGGCACTGCGTTCTTCGGGATCGGAATATCGGGGAAGTCCGGTTTCGACACTACAGGCCGTGGAGTAGGAGTAGGGGTAGGAACGGTGGAAGATCGTCGAACGGGATTCCACGACCAATCTACCACTCTGAGCGTATGACTTATGTTGTCGTGTTCTCCCTGCGTGTCCCTGGCCGTTATGGTCAAATCAACCGGGTTGCTGCTGATCCGTCTGCCGTCATAGGAGATGCGCGCGCTTCTCTCATTTATCCTGAACGCCGGGTCGCCGCTGATCGCATAGCGTATGCGACTCCTGTCAATCCCGACGGCTCGAACCCTGACGAGCCTCCTTTTAGAGTGTCCCTCAGACACGTTCAATGCTACGACCGGGTTCTTGAACCTGAAGCCCTTGTCCCTGGCCCTTACGCCGTCCGGCGCCGCCAGGGCTACCAGGACGACGCCAAGAAGCAGGAGCAAGCCAACAGCCAGTATGTAGATGTGTGGTCGTTTGAACATCGCGCTATCTCCTCTCATTACATTACAAGCCACCTCATAAATGCCGGACACACCGTAGGGGCGTCTCTTGTGGGCGTCCTTATCCCCTCTCCCCCAGGGAGAGGGCTAGGGTGAGGGCAAGCCCCCCTCTCCTCAGCGCCGAGGAGAGGGGGTACTACCGTTGGAGTGAAGCCCAGTCCTTACCCGGACGGACACGCGCTGCCGTCGTGGGTGTATTCATCCATAAGCCACGCAGTCGCCCAGGGGCTTACGCCAACGCTGTTCTTGGCCCGCACTCTCATCTTGTATTGAGTGCAGTATTTCAACGTAAGGGACTCATTCCTGGAAGGAGTGCCCTTCTGCACCATCCGTTCACCAACCAGGTCGTAGCCGCTATCGCCCTTCTCATAGACCATCACGAAGTATGCGGTAACGTTCGGCCCGCCGTAAGCCGCCGGCGCGTCCCAATTGAATGTCGTCGTGAATGTCGTCGTGGTAGTAGCGGTAGTCGAAGAGAACCTCAGATTGGTCGGCGGGCCCGGAAGTCCGGAGCCGCTCGCCTTGGTGCTCGTGGACGCCGTTGCCTCGGAACTGGTAGCGATCCCGACTCTATTCTTGTTCCGCGCCTTCACCGACACCGTATATGCCGTGCTCGAATCCAGGCCGGTGAATTTGATTTTGGCAGCTTTCGGACTCTTGGAATGAGACTGCGCCACAGTCGAGCCCTTGCGTAGCTCTATCAGATACTTCCACGTAGGAAGTGTGGTCGGCTTGGTCCACTCGGCTACCAGGCTGTTGGAGGTAACATTGCTGAGGGTTAGGCCGGCGGGCTGCGCCGGCGCCGAGGGGGCGGTGGGCGGAGTGGGCAGGCTCTTCGTAGTCGTATCCACCCTTGCTTCAGTGGAGAAGGCGGAATAACCAACTCCTTCGATGTAGCCTCGAGCCCTTACCGTTGCTCTGTATCTCGTGCTCGGATCCAAACCCTCGAAGTGCGCTTTGCTGGCATTCTTACCGCGGATCTTGCTTCCCACGACAGCGTACCCAACGTCCCGACCCAACAGCCTCACGCTATATTCCTTCAGATTGGTAGCGCCGGCGGTTGGCGCGTCCCATTCTACTGTCAGACTGCTGTGGGTAACGTTTTTGAAGCGGACGTTCGTTACCGCGCCCGGAGTTGCGGGCAGGCTCTTCATCGTTGTCGTCGCCGTTGTCGCGGCTGAGAAAGCGGAAATGCCACCCGTCTTGCTCTTGTTTCGAGCCTTTACCGACACTTTGTATGTCGCGGGGAAGAATGATGGATTCGCGGCGAATCGCGCTGATTTAGCGTTAGGGCCGAGGGTTATTCCAGAGAAGGGATTGGACTGGCTCCCCAAGAATGCCTCCGCGAGATACGGACCCGTGGGTTTGGTGGTTGGCGGGTCCCATGTGGCTATCAGCGAGCTTCCATTCTGTCTAAGCTTCAGGTTCGTTACCGCGCCCGGCGCAGCGGTCGTGGCCGCCGTAGTTGCCGTCGCCGTTTTCGCGGGGCCGGCAGTCTTCCCGCCTCGGCTGTTCTTGTTTTGCGCCTTCACCGATACCACGTATGAAGTTTCCGGTGTCAGACCGATGAATCTCACTTCGAGCGTTTGATTCGGCCCCTTGGACAACGACCGTATCGCGGTAGAGGTATTGCTCGCCGTGAACAACTCTATGATATATGCCCCCGTGGGAGCGGTACTCGGCGCCGTCCAGGTGACTATCAATATATTGTTTCTAGCCTCGACGGACACGCTCGCTGGCGCGCCCGGCGCGTCGGGAGCGGCATTCACAGGCGACTGGCCCGCGAAGAAAGCCAGCGCGACTACTATCAACACCGGCATCACTACCGGAATCACCAGTCTATTCATGTGGGGGCGCGCATTCATATCCTTACGACTCCTGTTCATGCGGGGGGGGGCATTATTTTCATATCCTTGTACCTCACTCATTGCTTTGTCTGAGACGATTGACGAAAGTCCCTTCCCCCTCGACGGGGGAAGGGGTGATTAGATGGTTGTTTCCCTGTCATTTGCCGACAAACCCGCCCTGGTCCGTGTTCGTCGAACCAGGACTATCTCCTAACAGGGCTCGTACCACCATGCGCTAACTTGACTAACTGCTCGGATGTACCATTGATTGCCTGCTCGCCTCTCCAGGTTAAGCCCTCGAGAGATAAAGGTATCCTTGAAGTGCACGGAGCAAGTAGCGATGAGCCAGCATCGGGACCTGACCTTTGCGTTGCCGTTGCTGAGTATGTTGACCGCGTCGAACCCGGGCGCGCCCGGCCCTGTGCAGTCATCGCCGGGGTGCAGAGTCATCCCTGCCACGCACGTCTGATTGGTAATCCGCTGCCTCTGCGATGCGGACGATTGAACCGAAGGCGAGGACTTGGGAGTTGGCTTCCTGACGCTTACCGCGAGCGTGGCGCTCACGCTGTCATACTCACCTTGCGTATCCCGGGCCGTGATGGTCAATCGGACAGACTTCCTGGATAGAGGCCTGCCGTCATATGAGACCCGACCGTTCCTTTTGCTGATCTTGAAAGCGGAGTTTCCGCTGATCGAATAGCGGATACGCTTTTGGTCCGTTCCGCTGGCCCCGACCTTAGCGACGTTCTTCTTCAAGGTCCCTGACTTAATCGTAGCCGTAGTTGGCGGACTGTCGAAACTCAGCGTCTTGTCCGAAGCCTCGGCAGTTCCAGAAGCCGCCACTACTCCGGTCAGAGCGATAAGTAACGCGAATAAGAGGATTGCTAACGAACTCCGCCATTTGAACTGGTACGTCCTACTCATTTCTACTCCTCTCTGTGTTGAAAATCCCTTCCCCCTTGATGGAAGATGGCTAGAGCCTGCCCCGTACTTGATACGGGGATGGGGGTGACTCCGCCAATCTAAGTTGGATGCAGTGCTAGGGCATGGCTCCGATTCGGAATTTCCTGACGCCGCAGTCCACGCAGATTGCCTGGGTGGCAGGGCGGCCGTTCTTCATGGTGACACTCTGAACATCTCGTGAGTCAGTCTTGCTTCTACACTTCATGCAGAAGATTTGAACTTGTGTAGTCATATAGATCACTTTCGTCAATAGAGATAGCGGTTCGTCAGCACAGCAATTCTGCATATCTTTATTATCACGGTCAAGTGATCTTTGATAACAGTATGATAACATTGTGAAAATGACAATATGGTAACATTCTCCGAGCTAGACGAACGAGTCCCGGTCCCGTTGTTCCATTAGGGCGGTGTCGGGTCGCAGTCCCAAGGGGTAGTAAGATGAACCAGGAAGAACTGCTTAGGGAGAACGAGGCATTGCGGGAGCGTCTCTCTCGCCTGAGCCAGGCCAGCCTACGGATCAACGAGAGCCTCGACTTCAACACCGTGCTGCAGGACGTGGTGGACAGCGCGAGAGCCCTGACTGGCTCACGCTACGGAGCAATAACCGTTCTTGGCGAGGCTGGGCAGACACCCGAATTCTTCGTCTCTGGACTGACCCGGGAAGAACATCAGGGGCTGTGGGAAATGTCCCAGGGCTTAGATTTCTTCGAATATCTCAGCGGGGCCGAAGCGCCCCTGCGGGTCTCGAACATCGCCGATCACCTGAGCGCACTGGGGATGCCCGATTTCTCGCCTCCGGTGTCCGCGTCTGCTCTGCTCGTAGCGCCAATCCGCCACCGGGGGGTCGGCGTGGGGACCATCTATCTCGCTCACGAGACGAGGGGTCGGGAGTTCAGCCAGGAGGACGAGGAGACCCTGCTGATGTTCGCCGCCCAGGCGGCGCTGGTCATCGCCAATTCTCGCCGCTACCGGGAGGAACAGCGGGCCCGCAACGACCTGGAGACACTGATCAATACCTCGCCGGTGGGCGTGGTGGTCTTCGACGCCGGAACAGGCACGCCGGTGTCCTTCAATCGTGAGGCACTAAGGATAGTTGACGGGCTGCGCGACCCGGACCAGACGGCGGAGCAGTTGTTGGACGTGATGAGCTTCCGGCGAGCTGACGGACAGGAGGTCTCCCTGGGCGAGTCCCCCCTGACCCGCGCGCTGGCGACCGGCGAGACGGTGCGGGCTGAGGAGATAGTCGTCAGCGTCCCCGACGGGCGTAGCGTCACCACTCTCGTCAACGCCACGCCCATCGCCTCGGAGGAGGGCGCCATCGAGACCGTCGTCGTCACCCTCCAGGACCTGACGCCCCTGGAGGAGGTCGAGAGGCAGCGCGCCGAATTCCTGGGCACGGTGAGCCACGAGTTGAGAGCGCCGTTGACTTCCATCAAGGGGTCCGCCGCCGCCATGCTGCGAAGAGCGTCAACGCTGGACGATGCCGAGACGCGGCAATTCCTTCGCATCATAGATAGCCAGGCCGACTACATACTGGACCTGATCGGCGACCTCCTGGACGTGGCCAGGATTGACGCGGGCGCCCTGTCGGTCTCCCCCGAACCCTCGGACCTGGCTGTGCTGATGAACCGGGCCGTGAGAGCCTTCCAGAGCGGCGGGGTACGGAGCGCTGTCAGCATTGACCTACCACCGGAACTGCCCCCGGCTCTCGCGGACAGGGGTCGCGTCGAGCAGGTGCTGACCAACCTGCTGACCAACGCGGCCCGGCGCTCCCTCGAATCGTCCACCATCCGGGTGAGCGCCGCCCTGGAAGGCATCCACGTGGCGATCTCCGTGGCCGACGACGGCGTGGAGGTGTCTCCGGAGCGGCTGCCCTACCTCTTCCGAAGGTATTTCAGCACTGAAAGTGACCTGCGGGATGGCGTGGGAGCCGGTCTGGGACTGGCCGTCTGCAAGGGGATCGTCGAGGCCCACGGTGGCCGCATCTGGGCCGAGAGCGACGGCCCGGGCCTGGGAGCCAGGTTCACCTTCACTCTGCCGGCGGCGGCGGAGGTCGCCGACCTTCCCCACCGTTCCGGTCGGAGAGAGAGGCAAAGGGTCCGCCTCCTCGCGGTGGACGACGACCCCCAGGCTCTGCGGTTCGCGTGGGACGCCCTCAGGGATGCAGGATACGAGGTAACCGCAACCGACGACCCGGGGGACGTGCTCGGGCTGGTCGAGCGAGAGCAGCCCCAGCTGGTCCTGTTGGACCTGGTACTGCCCGGAGCCGATGGTGTCGAGTTGATGCGGGACATCCTCCGCATCGCCGACGTACCTGTGATCTTCCTGTCCGACTACGGGCAGGACCAGGTGATTGCACGCGCCTTCGAGATGGGCGCCGACGATTACATCGTCAGACCCTTCTCGCCCACCGAACTGACGGCCAGGTGCAGGCCGTCCTGCGGCGGCGGGCCGGGTCATCCGGCATGACGCCGTCGGAACCCTACATGCGTGGCGATTTGACCATAGACTACACCCAGCGGCTGGTAACCGTAGCCGGCGATCCGGTGCGGCTGACCGCCATCGAATACGATCTGATCTACGAGCTCTCGACTCACGCCGGACAGGTGCTGACCCACCAGCGCCTGCTGAACCGGGTGTGGGGACGGACCAAGCGCGGAAGCCGACAGGTGATCCGCACCCACCTGATGCGGCTGCGGCGCAAGCTCGGAGAGGACGGCGACAACCCCAAGTACATCTTCGCCGAGCCGCGCGTCGGCTACCGCATGGGGAGACCCGAAATGTGACCGCACCGTCACTTCCTCAACGTTATCATCTTGTTATTGGAGTGACTTGACCGTGATACGAAAGATACACATAATACCCGTTGATGCGTAGCGTCTCGTCTTGAAATTTCAAGGAGACACGATTAGCGAATGTCTGACGCGCAGGATCATTACGAGACCTTACAGGTTCACCACCATGCAGAGCCGGAGGTCATATCTGCCGCGTACAGACGACTCTCTCAGATGTATCATCCAGACAGGAACAAATCAGCCGACGCACAAGAGAGAATGACGGCTATCAATCTGGCCTATTGGGTTCTGCGCGATCCGGCGCGCCGTCTCGAATATGATCTAAGTCTAGGAACGCCACCGCGAGAGGAGACTAAGCAGGAGAGGCGGCGCGAAGGGGAGGATCAGAGAGTAAGTAGTAAGATCTCTCAAATCAGGCAGTCGTGGCTCCGTGTCCCTCTTCCCACTCCGGCAGGTTTGGCCGTTACGGTCTTATGGCAGTTCTTGCACCTATAACGCTGAGTCCTTATCTCGCTGACCGATATGTCCACGATCTTGCGGACCTTGGCTTTACCCCACTTGTGAAATCCTTCGCTTCCACATCTCATACACTGCTCGGGGGACGCTGGATGGGACTCGACGCGCTGGTTGGCAAGACGTATGATGAACACTGGCGAGACTCCTGTGAAGTGGTATCTGTCAACACTCCAATTCTAAGGTCGTCTCGCCTTATTTCAACTTCTCGCCATTTCCTACACTTCCTGCAACAGTTCCGATAGACAGCACGACAAGGCTAACAAGGAGGCCGTCGAGGGATGGAACCGAGATTCCCAAGCCGAAAGCCGCTAATCCGATTGCCAAGCCTGTGGCCGCTATGAAGAATCCCACAGTGTCGTTCACTCTTGCACCCCTCACACTCCTGGGGTACCACAGTCGAGACACTACTCACTCGTGCTTGCGCGGATTACTTGCGCCCGCGCGCGCGGTCATGGCACAGGCCGAGACGCGGCGCGCGGGCGGATCGGTAACCGGGCAGCCGGGCGCGGCGCTATTCGACCGCGGAGAGCTTGACGCTGGGGCCGGACTGGTATTCGTCCGGGATACCCCATTTCTGCTCCCATTCCGCTCTGTCCAGGTTCAACGCCTCGTCGTCCCACAGCGACACGCCCGCGATTGTTTCGAACGAAATAGTCACGATATCCAGATGGACCACCGCCGTCTCCCCTCCCCTGCACCTGGAGGCGTCCACGTTGATGTCTATCCCTGTCCTCCAGGACGCGGCCACCCCGGCCCAGTAGGGATCGTTCCAGAATTCCTTGCTGGGAGACGGATCGCCGGGCAGCAGAATCCTGAACTGCTGGTACGCGAGGTCATCGGTCAGACACACGTCCCCATCCCAAATCAGGCCGACGCTCATGGGCCACTTCGGGGACCCGTTCAGCTTCACGTTGAAGCTGCCCGAACCGTAATCGCCCTGCGCGTTCTTTTTGAATTCGAGTTCGAGCGAGCGGGTCACGATCCCCAGCCCGCCGACCGTCGCCTGGACGGGCAGGGAATCGAAGGACGGAGCCCATTCCCCGGCGCCCAGGGAGTTCCCCGCGCGCACCTGGAAGTCGTATGAGAATCTCTCGAACAGGCCGCGCACCGTCGCCTCCGTCCTTCCGGCGGTCACCCTTACGGGGTCCTCCTGGTTGTAGCGGTACTCGTAGTATTCGACCTCTCCTCCCAGGCTGGGCGGGTCCCACTTCAGGGTTACGTAGTCCCTGCCCACCTGGGTGAGCCGCAGGTTCTCCGGCTCCCCGGGCAGATCGGTCGGCGCGCCCTCGGTGGTGGCGCACGTCTGATCCGTCTGGTCCGAGAATGGCCCGGTGCCGTTGTCGTGGACTGCCGCCACGCGGTAGCAGTAGCTTCCGCCTGGACTGAGGCCGGAGTGTCCGTAGAGCGTGCGCTCGTAGTCGAGTTCCAGCGCCATCCACTCGCCGCCGCCGTCGGTGGAGTAGTCTATGCGGTAGCCGATTATGGTCGCGCCTCCGGTGTCGGTCGGCGGGTCCCATGTCAGCGTTATGCGGGTCTTCCCGTCGGCCTCGGCGCGCAGGTTCTCCGGCGCGTCCGGCGAGCCCGCGGTCGTCGCGCACGCCTGGCCGGAGTAGGGGCCCGTGCCGTTGGAGTTGATAGCCGCCACGCGGTAGCAGTAGTTCGTGCCCGCGTCCCGTTCGGTGTGTTCGTACGTGGTCGTGGCGAGGCCGTCCGCCAGCATCTGCCACTCGGCGCCGTCGTAGTATTCCACGCGGTAGCCGGTGATTGCCGATCCCCCGTCGTCGGACGGTTCGTTCCACTCCAGCCTGATGCTCGTCTCGCTGGCGGGCTCGGCGCGCAGGTTCCAGGGAGCGGCGGGCGCGCCGTCGGTCGTCGCGCACGCCTGGCCTGAGAGGGGGCCTTCGCCGTGCGTGTTCACCGCCGCCACACGGTAGCAGTGCCTCGAACCCGCCGACAGGCTCGCGTGTTCGTCGGTCGTGACGGCCTGGACGCTCCTCAGCGTCTGCCAGTTGTCGCCGTCATCGGTGGAATGTTCTATGCGGTATCCGGTGACCGCCGACCCACCGTCGCTGGACGGCGCTCTCCAGTTCAGCGTGACGGCGTTCTCGCCCTTGGCCGCGGCGCGCAGGCTCCGCGGGGCGCCCGGAACGGTCTCGGTCGTCGCGCACGCCTGGCCCGAGAACAGACCCGTTCCGTTGTCGTTGATGGCCGCAACGCGGTAGCAGTAGTCCGTGCCAGCGTCCAGGCTGGCGTGTTCGTATTCCCTGGTCGTGGTGGCGGAATCGCTCACCTCCGTCTGCTGGCCGCCGCCGTCTTTGGTGTAGTCTATGCGGTATCCGGTGATGGCCGATCCCCCGTCCTCGGCGGGCGCGTTCCAGGTCAGCGTGACAGTGTCGTCGCCGACCGCCACGGCCTCCAGGCTCGCGGGCGGGCCCGGAACACTCTCGGTCGTGGCGCAGACCCACTCGGAGAATTCGCCCTCTCCGTTCGCGTTCACCGCCGCCACGCGGTAGCAGTATCTCTGGCCCGGAAGCAGGCCGGAGTCTTCGTACATCCTGGTCGTGGTGGCGTGGCTGCTCGTCAGCAGGCGCGCGGCGCGATTGTCGCGCTGACGGTCTATGCGGTAGGCGGTGAGGTCCGACCCCCGGTTATCCGTAGGCGCGTTCCAACTCAGCGTGACGCTCATCCCGTCCACAGTGGCCATCAGGCCCCCGGGCGCGCTCGGCCCCCTGACCATCTGCTCCTCCGTCTCCACCTGCGACCAGGGACCCGGCACGCCGAACTCGTTCACCGCCCGCACCCGGTAGGCAAGGTTGCCGCCCCCGCCCCCGCTGTGCGCGTAGTGGAACATCTCGTCGGCGTCCTCGAACTCGGACCAGCTCAGGCTCGCCCCCCGCTCCGACCGCTCGATCTCGTACCTGGTCACCGGATAGCCGTACAGATTCTTCACCGGGCTCCAGCTCAGCAGCGCGAGCTCCGCGCCGTGAATCGCCACCGTCGTGGACGGCGCGCCCGCGCGCTCGCCCGTCCCGGCGCGGAGCGCCACCGTCGTCGTGTTATTCCCCTCGATGTGGTCGTAGTAGGCGGTGGAGTGCTTGGTGTAGCCCGACGGCGCGCTCCCCGTACATTCCCGGTCGTTATCGGAGTCGGGATCGGCCGTTTCGATGAGGACGCAGTAGTTCTGCGTGTTCTTGATTCCGGCGGTGATGGGGTCGCCGCTGGCGGCTATCAGGGCGAGCGTCACGCCATCTTTGCCATAGACAGAGGGTCGGTTGTGGTATCCGGGGCTGAGCTCGCCGATGGTCCAGACGCCCTCGCAGAGGCCGCTCTGGCAGGTTCCCTCGGCGTAGCTCCCCTGGCTGGGGACGGCCTCAGCTCCCTCCAGCACTCCGGTCAGCGTCACCTGGACGGCGGGGGCAATGTCCGGCCCGTTGTTCACTGCCAATATGGTGTAGGCGCTCTGGCCGGCGGCCACTTCGAGGTTGACACCGGCGTCCCGCACCTCCAGATCCGCTATTGGGCCGACGTGGAAGATGTACGTACCGCTGTCTGTGTAGGTGGTGCCGGAAAGGCGGCCCGATATTCCATAAAGCGCCTCGTATGTGCCCATCTCCCAGAGTTCTACTTTGACGTCGAGAGAATATTCTGTCGGATCGGTTCCTATTTCTGACAGGTCAAAAAACTCATACGTGACAGTCGAGCTATCCATAGCGTCCAGTAGATCAAAAGTACTACCAGGATCGTCATCGAGGTCGGTCAGCAGCCAGCGGCCCGGCGCGTTTCCGCCGCCAGGCGCGGTTACCTTTACGGATTCCTTGATTTCCCAACTGGAGGTGAGTCTGGTCTGGCTGTCTCTCAAATCCATTAAATTAACGGTGGACCAGATTGTGCTTCCGGACTTCGTTGTACGCCCGCCGGGGTCAGGGACATGGACGGTGAACGAGTCGGGCCACTCGATGCGCTTGTCGTCGCCCACGGACACCACCAGTTCCAGCGTGTCCGCGCTGGTGCAGGGGGTGGATGTGACGCCGATGCAGGGATAGAAATCAACCAGGTCCATCGTGCCACTGCTCAACACCGTCGGCCTGCCCAGGCACGCGGTGTCGGTGTCGTCCACCCGCTTCAAGGGGTCGTTGGCGAACCAGGGCACGGCCCTGACCACCTTCGCCGTCAGGCACCGCTCCTCCAGGGGCAGGTCCGCCAGGCTGGCGGCGGTGAGGTTGACCGCCACCGGGAGCGACAGGGCAGGCGAGACGCGCGGCTGTCTCGGCATGGTGCCCACGTTCCAGATCCCGGTGTTCGTATCGAACGTCGTGGCGGACGTCAAGAGGGACGGCGGCTCCGGCTGGGTCCCGGCGAAGGACAGGCCCGGCGAAAGGCTGATTTCGACCTGCAAATCGTGCACACTATGATCTATGGATGCGAGCCTACTTACGCCAGGGATGGCGCCCTCGTCGCTAGGGTCATTATAGGCAGCCACCGTGAAGGTCGTCGCTCCACCCGGCTCAGGGGACGGGTCGGATATGCCGGGGATGTCCAAGCCGAAGTCCCCGTTGTTGAAAAAGCTACCCCCATCAAGGCCGGGGGCCGAAGAAAAGCTTACAATGGCCCAGTGTTCCGTGGCATTGTTGAACCCGAAGCGCGGCGATTCCGCCGGGACTGATTCGATGATTTTGGCATAGAACCGCTGCGGCGTCCTTACCGGTAAATCACTTCCTGCATGGTAGTCGAGGAAGGCTTCAAAGGTTCTGGTCGCGCTGTCCCCGGGCGGCAGGTTCCTGATGGTCCACATCTGCGTACTGGTACTGCGGACCGAATCCCATAGAGTAATCTCCACCTTTACGAGATGGACATGCACTCCCGGATGAGCCCCGACGGTGTTGTTCTTCACGGTAACATCCCAGCGTACCAGAGCTGTCCGGGCAGTATTATATTCGGAGGCAATAGTCAGGTCGGCAAGGGGGGGGAGGGAATCGTCAACCCGCTGGGCGTAGGCAGTAGCGGCGCAGGCGGCCCATGTCGCGATAATCGCGATAACCGCCAGCGGCGTGGCCAGTCTAATAATGAGGAGGGTACGGGCTGCTGTCATTCAGATTTATGATTGAGGGGGCGTCTATGGGATTGTTATACCAATAAGGGTAGGCAAAATTCCTTCCCCCTCGATGGGGGAAGGTTAGGATGGGGGTGAACCCCCAATTGCAAGTGCGAATACTTCAAATATCTATCCCCGGGATGGTGTTGATAGTCTCTGAACAGCCATGAATATCGCTTCCCGCACCGCGTCCGTCTCTTCCAATATCTGATTGTTCCAGAACCTAATCACCCTGAAACCTTCAGTCTTCAACCATGCAGTGCGCTCAGCGTCATAATTCGCTCGTTCCATGTGCTGCCCGCCATCCACTTCTATGATAAGTCTGTTTTCATAGCATACGAAATCAACGATGTAAGGCCCTATCGGCACTTGTCTGCGAAATCTGTAACCTGATACTTGGCGTTTGCGTAGAATGTTCCACAATACTCGCTCGGCGTCTGTGGGATTATTCCTCAGCTGCCGCGCTTTGGAGGTATTGTTTGCTGGCTGCATCCGTTCACCTCACCCCCATCCCCGTATCGAGTACGGGGCAGGCTCTAACCTTCTCCCGTCGAGGGGATTTCACCCCCATCCTAACCTTCCCCCATCAAGGGGGAAGGGACTAAATAACTGCCAACCTTCCCCCCGTGGAGGGGGGAAGGGATTTCGGGATGGCTGCCGCATTATCGCCGGGTGGCGGCGATGATGCGCCGCCGCCCGGGCTTGTCTAGGTTCTGTTGACTTTGCAATCGCATCAGGACAGGACGGACTTACAGGATTATGGCCAGCCGGCCGGCGGAATGTCGCCGCCCGCGCTGGCCGGGGTCGGTTAATTGTTCCAGGTGATTGTGATTTTGTTCGATTTCACGAACGTTGGCAGCATGGAGGGTGTGTCGTCGTTTGTCCACTCTACGGCCGCTTCGTACGTCTCGCTAATCGCGCTCGAATGCGAAATGGACCAGGTGGGACCGGCGTCAGGGAGGCTGAGAATATGCCACAGATCACGACCGTCTGGGTGGAATTCCTCTCCCCACAGGTAGGCGGGCGTCTGGCCCAGTCGTTCCGGCGTCGGCTCAAACCAGGCGACGAAGTTCACTGTTTCGCCAACCTTCAGGGATGTTCGGTCAGCCTGGATCTTCAATCCCGGCTCCTGGTCCTCCAGGTCTATCCTGAGTATCAGGACGTCGTCCACACTGGGGTCGAAGTTGTCTTCGTGGTCCACCCTGTCGGTGACTGTGAGGTTGAGTTCGTAGGAGCGATTCTCCTTGTCCTCGTAGTCCAGGCTGGCGCCCTTCTTCACCACTATCTGGACTGCGTGCGGGGCGGAGGACGTGGACGAAGCCAGCTCGAAGTTGCCATGCCCCTTCCCGGTCAGTTCGTAGTAGAGCACAGGCGCTTCAGCGTTATAGACCGGTATCGGGTCGCCGACCTTGACGCCGCCCGGGGAGTTCTCGAGAACGCTGCGGCTGGCGCCGAATATCGGCGGCTCCGTCTCGTCGAGAATGTCGCCCACCTGGAAGGTGTACCGGTAAACCTCGCTCGTCTCGGTCTTGTTCTCGCTGATGGGCTTCCAGGCATCGCTTGCGCCAGGCTGCTTGACCTCGCCCAGCAGGTGTACCCACAGCAGGTAGGTGCCGGGCTTGGTGAAGACCCACTGCAGCGCCCTGAACTCGCCGGGGCCCAACACCATCTCACCCTGGCCGGCCTCGGAGCTGTCCCAGACGGGTATCTGGGCTGCGTCGCCGGCCTTGGGCGCCTCGTAGGCGAAGAAGTGCGGCACGTCGCCGGGGTTGGTCGGATGGCGCTCCACCTCGAACTTGTAGCGCATGGACGAGTTCCAGCGCTCCTTGTCCAGCAGGAGGGTGGAGAAGCCAACGCTCAGGTCGGAGGTCTCGTCCGTGCTGGTGGAGTCCGGGTCGTCCAGCCGCAGCCACCAGACCTGGGTTCCGTCGGGTACAGGCAGTTCCTCGTTGTTTGGTCCACGCAGGCCCAATGCGTCGCGGACGGCAGGGTACTCGTCCAGCGACAACTGGCCGTCCGTCGCCTCGGCGTTGGTGGCGACCGTGGTTGCCAGGTGCTTGTCCAGCACGTGCATGATGGCTTCATCAACCTCCATCCCGCCATTGCGGGCGGAGCGGGTGGTTTCCGTTATGGTTTTCTTTTTTCTTCCTGTCCCCTCCGTCCTGGTCGTCTGCGTCACCTCGAACGGGCAGAGGTTGGTGTGCAGGACGCCGAGGCCGGTCGCCTCGTGTGACTGCTCGCCCTTATTTGTCGCGCGCCAGTAGGCGTCGAAGAGGGCGTAGTGGCCGGAGGTTATCTCATGCGGCTCGTCCATGTCGGCGGTCCCGGCGCCCGGGCCGCAGGGCTGGGGGTCGGGGTATTCGCTGAGGTTGGGGTAGCGGGGGTTGTCGCCGTCGTCGGTATTGCTGCTGTCGCCGTCGTTGAAGTTGACGTTGCCGCCGTCCGCCTGGGCAGGGCCGGTGGCGAAGCTCACCGCCAGCAGCGCGATCACGAGGGCGACCGCAGTGAGCGCCGCCCCGTACAGAATGGTCTTCGTGGGTTTCCTAACGATTGTATTCAACATGGGTTTACGTTTTCTCCTGATTTTTCTTTGGTTATTGACTTGCTGCCGCGCCTGGCCTGGGGGCTTGACGCCGCGTCCGAATGTCCTGATTTGATTGCATCGGTAAACTACTGAGGGGCTTGGCGCCGCGCATGGCGGCGCGTCCGTGCATTCTGTATTGATTGCGTTGGTATCCATTAGGGGGCTATTGAATTTCTCCTGATGTTTGTTCACTTGAATGCGGTATTGAAATCGAGTATCACAGTGCGCTAAATGATGACTGCTACTATTGGGCCTTGCATAAGGCGGATCCAAGCTATGCTGAGCCAGGTTCGACGCTGGCGACTACGCGACCATCCTGGTGGCACATTCTTGATACTTCGTATCGTTTTCGGTTGTTAGACATTGCTTTCGTGATTTCCTTGTGGGGACTTGTCGCGCTGCTGACCGGATAAGGGTTCCGGCTGCGCGGAAATCTCAGTATAGCGATTCATAAATAACTTATGGGTAAAGTCATCATCAATTTGGATAACTTAGCGGTGTCTTTTGGGCGAATTTGCTGGAATTGGCCCAAAAAGGCCGTTTCAGGCCGAAATCCAGAATCTGCCCGTCGCTAACCGACAGCTTCAATCGCCTGGTCCGGCAGGGCATCTTCCAGACGCCAGATCGGACGCGCGATGAACGATGCGACGGCCAGCCCGATGAGAGCGCCGCCGGTGAGGATGTACATCAGGGCCATGCCGCGGTCAGCGCCCACACCGATGACGGCTCCGACACTTCCGACCAGACCTCCTCCTGCCTCCATCAGAGGCCCGAAGACGCTTTCGGCAAGTGGGCCGGCTAACAGCACACCCGCAGACTGGGCGACGATGCCGATCATGACGCGCAGCGAGGACACGCGGCCAAGCACGTCGGAGGCCGCCTTCACCTGCCAGATCACTCTGTTCAACCAGAACGCGAATACGAACGCCACGCCGGTGATGAAGACGCCGCCGGTTGCAAGAATCAGGTTCTCGCGTAGCCCGACCACAATCGCTCCTACACCTGCAAGCAACATGGCCCCAAGGATGCCATTCATGCGACGCTTCGGCCCTCCCCAGGCGGTGAGGAGTAGTCCCGACAGGAGCGATCCGACGCCGAACGCGGCAACCATGACGGCCGCGCCTGTCTCGTTCGAGAACGACAGCGCCAGCGGTGTTGCGAGCGCGTAGCCGATGCCTCCAATCAGGAACATAGATACGCTGACGAAGAAGATCAGATACACGAACGGCCGCCGCTCGACGATGTACCTGATCCCGAACCGGAACTCCGACCAGAGCGAGGATCCGCCCTCCTCAAGCACGCGGGCGGGCTGCGGGACGATGGAGAGCGCGATTGCAATGATGCTGATGCCGAACGTTACGAAGTCGACGACAAACACCGCCCCCAGACCGAGCGCCAGGTAGACCGGCACAGCGAGGAGGGGCGACAGGATCATGTCGACCGATTGCAGCATCGCCGTGACGCCGACGGCATTGCCGAGCCTCTCGGGCTTCACCAGCATCGGTGTGCTCGCATCCAGAGTAGGAATAATGAACGCGCTGGCAACGCCAGTTACGACGAGGGCGATGTACAGGTGCCAGACGGCAAGTGTGTCTGTGAAGTAGAGCAGGGCTACGAACAGCGTCGGCGCCGAAGCTCCAACGTTGGCAAATATCATGATCCACCGCCGGTTCCAACGGTCGATGAGAGGCCCGACCAGAGGTGAAGCGACTCCGAGCGGGAGTACCGCCACAAAGAGCAGCGTGGTGTAGGCGGCGACATCCCCAGTCTGGTCCAGCACCCATAGTCCTAGACTGAAACGGGTCATGCCGGACCCGATGGTTGAGACGATCTGTCCGGCGGCGATAGCGTAGAATGCTCGCTCTGCGGTAAAGCGCTGCAACTAGTACACCCAGAAAGTCAATATGTTTCTTTACTCGAATGCGGTATTGATACTGAGGTATCACACAGTAATCCAGTATATGGATTCGTAAGTAACTTGTGGGTAAAGTTGTCATAAATTTGGATAACCTATAGGTGTCTTTCGGCCCAATTTGCCAGATTTGACCCAAACAGACCGTTTCAGCCCAAATTCCCGGAGTCTCCAGGGGGCCACGAAGAGATTCGTTCGGAGTTCGCTCGACTCGGACACGCGACACTCGGGCGGTACCTCGGTGACTTTGACTCACCCGATCTTCGCAGCCAGATTCTCGAACACGGAGACGGCTACACACTGCGCTCGGCACCGGCCCTCCTCGACGATATGCTGGATGCAGGACAGATCGTCCTGATAATGATGAACTATCCTCTCAGCCTCCCTGAACAGTTATGACGGACGGAATCGCTGACCGTTAAACCTGTTTGGGCGATTCACTAGAATTGTCCCAGAAGTTACCTTCAATTGATGAAAATAGTGCCCATATGCACCTATAAGTCATTTGCGAATCCCTATATCGTTTCCACTTGGTAACTTTTGAACTTGATCATACAAGAAGCCTGCGACATCGCCTACCGGGAGTAGATGACCGAATGATGAAATTGCTCAAGACCATATCAGTTCGCCGCCTGTTGAGGGCGGCCATGCCGCTTACTCCCCCTCCGAACCGTATTCTTTAACCAAGTGGCGATAGCCAGTGAAGTTTTCTTTCCAAATGCTAACGACTGTTTGAGAACTAGTATATGCGAGGCTCGACTTTTCCCTTCACACGTGGGACGCTCCTACCTGTCGCAATCGCGGCGCTTGTCGCGCTCGGACTGATGGCCGCGCTGATTCTGCTCATCCCACGACCCGCCGAGGCTCAGGAGTCTTGGGAACTCACCCTTGTACCCAAACAGCCCACGGTCCACGAAGGCAAATCGGTAACTTTAACCGCGACGCTCAGTTCTACCAGCACCGCCAGCAGGCCGCATTCCTTCACCATAGGTTCTAATACCAGCATTGAGAGAGGCGGCTGGACAGTGGATCCTTGGCCCTGCATAGTCCCAGGCGAACGGATCATAGAGTTCAAGTTACACGCAATTGCCGATGGCGAAATCAAAGACCGTGATCCAATCATCATTGAGCTCACTACAACATTCGCCGAGCCGCACATAGTCGTTAGATCCAATACGATTGAGATCACTATTGAGGACAACCTCAGCACCTCGACACCGCCCACGCCGAAAACTACTTTTAGGCCTGAGTGCAGGACCTCGGGTGAGCCCACACGACCGACATCCCAGCCCCTGCCGAGGTCTCAAGCTGACCCGCCCACGTTCACTCCAACGCCGACTCCCACACATACACCTACGATCACGCCGACGCCGACGGTCACGCCCACGCCTACAGTCACTCACACACCCACGATTACGCCGACGGTCACGCCTACACCCACGGTGACTCATACACCCACTATCACGCCTACACCTACACACACTCCCACGCCCACCGCGACATTCACGCCCACGCCCACGTTCACACCGAGGCCCGTATCTGAAAATCCGAACAAACCCGGACAGCAGGGCAAAGTTTCGGACAACCGCGTACCGCAACTCCAAGTCGCCGACGTGAATGGCCCTCCGCCCACGGCCACGCCGCGCGCCCTCAGAGATACACCCACTCCGGTTCGCATCGAGGTGGTGGACGAAGATGACGTGGAGAAGGTGGACGGAGCGACCGTCGTCCAGCCCGATGAGCGCGCCGAACTGTCCGCCGGCGGAATCACCATCAAACTGCCGCTCACCTCTCGCGCGCGGACCTATCAGGTAGCGCTCGAGTTGTCCGACTGCGGCGGCTCCGAGGCCATGGCGGGCGCGGCGGTCTTCATGTACAGCGCGGAGGGAGAGCGTGAGTCTGACCCGCGTCTCATATCCCCCGCCGAGGTCATTGGCGCGCTCAGCCCCGAACAGGTGGACGCGCTGGGCGGTATCGCGATCATCCTGCAAACCCATGCCATGGGCGGACTGACGCTAGGCTTCAGGGACGCGGTGGACCCGAGGTGGAACAGCGTCCCGTTCGAGCTGCGCTTCGGCGAAGACGGCGGCGTCACCGTCAGCGCGCAGGTTCGTCGGCTCTCCGACTGCATCGCGCTTCGCATTGACCCGGACACATTGGACCATGCGAGACTCCGTCTGAGCGGGGCCACTCCGACATTCACCCCGACGCCAACCCCGGAGCCGCTTCCAAGCCGGACCCCGCAGCCCACACCGACGCCCATGCCCGCGCTGGCCCAACCGCCTTCTACTGGCGACTCGCCCCTTCCCACGAGGCTTCTTGCGCCGCTGGCCGCCATCGTCGTGTTGTCTTCGCTCCTGCTCGCGATATACATCACGACGCGCCGCCCCGGTACGTAACCTGCAGCTTCTTGCCCAACTGGTCCACTTTCACTATCAGGACGCCTTGCCTATACTGAACATCGTGCGACCGCACTCGCCGCACTTGCCACGAGTGGCCGGCCTGCCGTTCTTCATCGTTACCTGCTCAGCTTCCGCGATCTCGCGGATCTCTCGACACTTCAAGCAGTATCCGGTCATCGAATAACCTCCCGAACTTCGATCTTCTGTTGATAGAGGCGCCCAGGAACTGTATGCCCGACGCGCAGATGTTGCGTCAGCGCGGCCTACCCGCCGGGTGGGGCTTCCGGCACGGTGAACGCTCCGCTCGTGACCGTATGGCTCCTGCCTTCAGGGCCGGGCTTGCCGTTTCGCACCCACACATGGATCTTGTAGGTCACGCCCGGACGCAGGTCCCCGAAGACCACGCTTCGCCGCTTGGAGTGATCGCGTCGTTTGAACTCCCCGGACACCTTTCGTTAACTCCAAAGTATAGGGATTCGCAAATAACTTATGGGTGAATATGTAGCGCATTTTATGACTTAGTGGTAACTTATTAGCGAATTCGCTGGAATCGACCCAGACAGAGCCTCAGGGAGTGAACAATTGGAAAATACGCGGCAGCCGGTCCAGGGAATGGACCCCACGGGAGACCGCCTCTCCCGGCTCAGCGAGGCCAGCCTGCGCATCAACGAGAGCCTGGACTTCGACCAGGTGCTCCAGGGGGTCCTGGACTCAGCGCGCTCCCTGACCGCCGCCCGCTATGGGGTAATGACCCTGCTGGACCAGGAGGGACAGGTGCAGGACTTCCTCTCCTCCGGGTTGACCGGCGAGGAGTCGGAACTGCTCTGGCTGATGCCGGAGGGGCCGCGCATCTTCCATGCCCTGACCAACATCTCCGAACCCATGAGGGTTCCGGACCTGACGGAGCACGTCCGGGCCATAGGCTTCACGGAGTTCACCATCCCCCTGCCGGTGGGGGTCTTCACATTCTTGGCGGCGCCCATGTTTCACCGGGGCGTCCGGGTGGGCCACGTCTTCGTGGGCGACAAGGAGGGAGGAGAGGAGTTCAGCCGTGAGGACGAGGAGACCCTGGTGCTGTTCGCCTCGCAGGCAACGCAGGTGATCGCCAACGCCCGTACGCACAGGGAGGAGCGGCGGGCCCGGGCGGACCTGGAGACGCTGATAGACACCTCGCCGGTGGGCGTCGTCGTCTTCGACATGAGGAAGGGCGCCGCGGTGTCATTCAACCGGGAGGGAAGAAGGATAGTGGACGGGCTGCGCGGCCCGGAGCAGGCACCGGAGGACCTGCTGGGACTGATCACCGTCCGCCGCGCAGACGGCAGCGAGGTTTCCCTGGAGGAGTTCCCCCTGGCCGAGATCCTCGGCTCCAGCGAGACTGTGCGCGCCGAGGAGATCGTCATGGGCGTCCCCGACGGACGCAGCGTCAGCGTGCTGCTGAACGCCACACCCATACACTCCGACGAGGGGGAGCTGGAGTCGGTGGTGGTCACCATGCAGGACATGACCGACGTCGAGGAGACAGAGCGTCTGAGGGCGGAGTTCCTGGCCATGGTGAGCCACGAACTCAGGATGCCCCTGACCTCCATCAGGGGCGCGGCCACCGCTCTTCTGGACGCGGCTCAGGACCTGGACCCGGCCGAGATGCGACAGTTCCACCGCATCATCGTGGACCGGGCCGACCACATGCGAGAGCTCGTCGGCGACCTGCTGGACGTGGCGCGCATCGAGACGGGCGAGCTGGCGGTGGACCCGGAGCCGACGGAGGTGGCCATGCTGGTGGACCGGGCCAGGAACGCCTACCAGGGCGCCGGGGGCGGCAACGACCTGGCCATAGACGTCGTGCCCGGTCTGCCACCGGTCATGGCGGACCGCAGGCGCGTCGTCCAGGTCATCGGGAACCTGCTCTCCAACGCGGCCAGGCACTCCCCCAGTGACTCCATCATCCTGGTGAGCGCGGTGAACGCCGGGGGGCACGTGGAGTTCTCGGTGGCCGATCAGGGACGTGGGATACCCGCCGAGGACCTGCCGCTCCTGTTCCGCAAGTTCTCACGCCGCGAGGACCGCGACACGGGAGGCGACACCGGCCTGGGGCTCGCTATCTGCAAGGGGATAGTGGAGGCGCACGGGGGCCGCATCCGCGCCGAGAGCGACGGACCGGGCCTGGGAGCGCGGTTCTACTTCACCCTGCCGGTAGTCCGGGACGCCGAACCCGCTCCCCGCCCCGCACGCGCGCAGGAAGGCGTCCAATCCGAGGGAACAATCCTGGTGGTGGACGACGATCCGCTGACGCTCAGGTCGGTGAGGGACGCCCTCTCCAACGCCGGCTTCAAACCGGTAGTGACCGCGGACCCGGAGGAGGCGCTGGCGCTGATGGCGGAACACAGCCCCCGCCTGGCCCTGCTGGACCTGATGCTGCCGGAGTGCGACGGGGTGGAGCTTATGGGGGACATTCTGGCGGTTTCCCCCATCCCGGTGATATTCGTGTCGGCGTACGGCAGGGACGAGGTGGTCGCCAGGGCGCTGGAGGAAGGAGCTGACGACTACATCGTCAAGCCCTTCGCGCCGACCGAACTGGTCGCCAGGGTGAGGGCGGCCCTGCGCAGGGTCGGGGAACCCGAGTTCCCTGTGCAGGAGGAGTCCTTCGCGCTGGGCGACCTGCGTATTGACTACGCTCAGCGCAGGGTGACGGTCTCCGAGATCCCTGTAGAACTGACGCCGACCGAGTTTGACCTGCTGGCGGCGCTGGCGGTGGAGGCCGGGCGGGTAGTTACCCACGAGCGGCTGCTGAGGCGGGTGTGGAGTCCGGGCAAGCCCGGGAACCTGCGGGTCCTGCGCACCCACCTGATGAGGCTGCGCCGCAAGCTGGGCGAGAACGCCGCCAACCCGAAGTACATCTTCGCCGAGCCCAGGGTGGGCTACCGGATGGCGGAGAGGGAGGAGGAGGCAAACAAGAACAATGAAGCCTAGCGCCTATTGACATTCAGAATCCGGCCACAGGATATTGTCGAAATGCAATCATGGCAGCGCAGCGTGCCAGGCATGAGGGCACAGGGCGGGAACCCGTTCTACTCGTCCCACAGCGAATATTCCGGATTCCCCAAAGTTTCCTAAAGATTCGCCGTTAGTCTTTAGCCAGGCTGGGCCACGAGGCCCGGCAATTCTGGAGCACAGAGGAGGCAACGGCATGATGAAGAAGTGGATACCGGCCGGACTGGCGGTGGGGATGCTGATGGCCGCCTTCACCGGCGTCGCCATGGCGTCGGAGGGGGATACCGTATATTCTGAGGAGAGTGAAATCCGGGAAGAGGTCATCGTGAAGGACGCGGACACCTCGGCCGCGAGTTTCGTGAACGATGAAGGCGATGCCGCGGGAGCCCCTGACCAACTGGCGGTCAGGGTCGCGGAGATCCTGGGGACGGACCCTCAGGCCACCTACGACGCAATGGTCCGGGCGGATGCTGAGGTGGAGCCCTCACCGGGCCGGCCCGGTGAGGGCAGTGAAGCCGGCCAGGACGCGGACTCCATTTCTGTGGAAGTCGAAGGGTCGTCGTATATGGAATACGGTGAGAGAGTCGGCGCAATTCTGGACCTGGACGGAGGGACAGTCGCTCGCGCCATCGCCCAGGCTTACGAGGAGCTGTACGCGGTGGAGCGGGACATCTGGGATAATGGGAGCGGACGGGACGCCGAAGACAAATATGAGTCCGACAAACATCCCGCCGAGCCCGACGCCGGATAGCTCCGGCGCCCTGAGACACATGCCGAGGGCCGGGACGGGTTTCGGTCCTGTCTCGGACCTGTGTCCGCGCCGCAGAGGGGAGAGAGTCATGCCCTTCAGGAACACCAACGGCAAGAAGGACGGAGAGAAACCCCTGGTGCTGGTCGTCGACGACGACCCCAACGTGGTCGCGCTGGGGCGAGCTTACCTGGAGCGAGACGGCTACCGCGTGTCGGAGGCCAACGACGGGCTCCGCGCGCTGGAACTTGCCCGAAAGGAGCAGCCCTGCCTCGTGGTGCTGGACCTCATGCTGCCCGGCCTGGACGGGCTGGAGGTCTGCCGGAGACTGCAGGTGGAATCGATGGCGCCCGTCATCATGCTGACGGCGCGGGTGGAAGAGGCGGACAGGCTCGAGGGACTGAACCTGGGAGCCGACGACTACATCACCAAGCCCTTCAGCCCCCGGGAGCTGGCGGCAAGGGTCCGCGCGGTCTTGCGCCGCTCGGACCGGGAGAGCGCCGTGTCCGCATACCCGGAGCTTTGCTTCGGCGCCATCAGCGTCAACCTGCGCACTCGGAAGGCGACAGTGGACGGCGCGGAGCTCGGCCTGACGCCAACTGAGTTTCGGCTGCTGACACTCCTGCTGCAAGAGCCCGGCAGGGTACTGTCCCGCAACGAGATCATTGACAGGGTACTTGGCGACGACTTCGATGGCTTCGACCGCGCCGTCGACACCCACGTGTCCTGTCTTCGCAGAAAGCTCGAAACCGAAAGACCGGGGAGCGCCGCGCATATCCAGACCGTGTACGGCGGCGGCTACCGGCTGCGTCACGGCGGGAGCGCCTGACGTGCGCGAAGGACGCCTGCGCGATCTCGTTTCCAGCCTGCAATTCCGGCTGGTCGCGGGATTCGCGCTTACCATCGTCCTGACCCTCGCCGGGGCGGGAATCTTCATCAGCCTTTCCACCGAGATGCAGGTCGAGCGGTTCGAGACCGATCAGGCCATGGCGCAGGCCGGGCGGGTCAGCGAGTTCATTTCCAACTACAACATCGAGAACCGCGATCCGGCCGAACCCGGCGCGGGACTGCAATCGGTCGTCTTTCTCACGCCATACAGGGCTGCAACGAAGTGCACTTCGCAGGTCTTTGTCCAGGTCGCTCATCTCCTGTTCCAGCCATCTGATGTGGGACTGGATGCTGGGACGCACAGACTGCGAAGCCCGCCTCATACGATTCTTCTCGGCAACAAGCATTGTCATCAGCTGGCTGCGCCGCGTCGTCAGTGAGTTGAGTTCCTGAGTGTCCTCATCCCGCAATGGGCGCACCGGCGGGCGTACCGCCTCGGCGAAGTGGGCAAGCACCTGGGCATCGAGAGCGTCCGTCTTGGCGAGCCTGCCTGTGGCTCTGGCGAAGTCGCGCACCTGACGGGGATTGACCACCACCACTGGCAATGCCGCCGTGGCCAGAGCCGACACCAGAGGCACCTCGAGGCCGCCGGTTGCCTCCAGCAGCACCGCAACGGGTTCGGCAGTCCGCAGGCAGGACACAAGATCGTTCATGCCCCGCTCGTCGTAATCAACACTCCACGTGTCCCCACTCGGGCGAATGGCGACGTCCACCTGGTCCTTGGCAACATCGATGCCTACATAGGTCTCTTCCTGTTTCATATTCATCCTCTCCTGCGGTGATGGCCCTTACTTGCAAGATACGGGCTTGGATAGCCCAGGCAACCGTTCGGGCTCCATTGGGAGTTTGTGCGACGACCATTGCTTGACCTCGGCCTTTGATGACCTGCTGCCGCACTCGGAACCTTCTCGTTCACGGGATTATCTCCTACATGTCAAGATACAAGTCCCCGTATGTGGTGTGGGAGTTCGTCAACCTTTTTGTTCTAGTCAGGCCGCAGTCGGCTGTGTGATCTGGGCCTCCGGCAACGCTTTGTCGTAGGTTGCTGAAGCCGGTGTCAGGTATCGTCTGCCCACTACCCACTCGTCGTGCTGCTCGGCCAGTACGGCTCCGATCAGCCGACGCACAGCAGGCCGGTTCGGGAAGATGCCCACCACATCGGTCCTGCGCCGTATCTCCTTGTTCAGTCTCTCCTGGGGATTGTTCGACCACACCTGCTTCCAGTGAGCGCCGGGGAAGGAGGTGAAGGCCAGGATGTCAGGTCCGGCTTCGGCCAGCATCGAGGATGCCTCCGGGAAGCGGTCGTTGAGCTGGTCCACGACTCTGTCGAGCTGGGTGTGCACCTCCCCGGCAGATGGCTGCTGGTAGATCGTGCGCACCATGGTCGCCACCCAGGGCTGGGCGCTCTTGGGTACGCGGGTGAGAAGGTTGGTCATGAAGTGGGTGAGGCATCTCTGCCAACTGGCGCCGGTGAACACAGTCGCTATCGCGTCTCTCAGTCCACGGTGCGCATCCGAGGTCACCAACTGTACACCCTCCAAGCCCCTGGCGGACAAAGATCGCAGGAACGCCAGCCAGAACGCGCCGTCCTCACTCGTTCCTACGTCCACACCCACGATCTCACGCTTGCCCTCGACGTTGACCGCGGTCGCCACGGCCACGCTCACGTTGACTATCCTGCCTTCCTCTCTGACCTTCTGGCTCAGCGCGTCCAGCCACACATAGCAGTATGGTCCTGTGTCCAGCGGCCGCCCCAGGAAGCTTTCGACCACACCGTCGAGTTCCACACAGATACGCGATACCTGGCTCTTGGAGATGCCCTCGCATCCCAGAGCCTTGACCAGATCGTCCACTCGCCTGGTGGACACACCCTCGACGTATGCCTGCTGGATCACCGCCAGAAGAGCTCGCTCGCTCCGTCTTCGAGGCTCAAGCAGAGAGGGGAAGTAGCTCCCCTCCCTCAGCTTGGGTATGCGAAGCTCCATAGTGCCGACCCTCGTGTCCCAGGTGCGAGAGCGGTATCCGTTGCGGTGGGTAAGCCGGTCGGGACTGCGTTCGCCGTGCTCGGCGCCGATCCTCGCTGAGACCTCTGCGTCCATGATCGCATCCATCAACACCCGCAGCGCCTCGCGCAGGAACTCCACATCTCCGTCCACGCCCCTCTCGCTGACTGCGTCGAACTGTACCGATCTGTGCCTGGAGTCGGGCCCCTTACCTCAGCCATATTGGTAGCGTATCTGCCGGAGTTGGGCAGTTGGGACAGCAAATCTCTGACTTCTCTGGTGGGGTTGGCCCCGTGGTCCCGGGACAGCGGCAAGAAGCGGGGCAAGCGAACTATCAGAGGAGGTCGAGGTTCGGTGCGGAATGCCCTGTACCTGTGTGCTTGGTCGGTGATACGCTACGACAGCGAGTTGCGCCGCTTCTATCGGCATCTTCGTCAACGAGGGAAACCCGGAAACGTGGCGGTAGTGGCGGTCATGCGTAAGCTGCTGGTTCAGTTGAATGCCGTGGCACGTCGAGGAACGCCCTGGGTCCCGAAATCAGTTCCCATGACGTATTCCTAAACCAAGATCAAGACTTGACATTTAACACGGATACTTTACGGGACACTACTCCCTGTCAGGCCACGCCCCTGCGCTATACATCTCAGTGGATCCAAGTGTATACTAAGCCACGTATTAGATGCGGACAGAACTTTGGCTTTCCGGCATCCGGCGAATCCAGAACGGCACGTTGTACGTGCAAATCAGTGTGCTGGGACAGCGTTCCCAGACTTGAGAGGCGCGCGTGCTCAGCTACGACGACCTCAGGGACGAGCAGATTATGACCCTTATCGCCAGTGGCGAGAAGGACGCTCTGGAGGTATTCTATAATCGCTACGCGCAGCCGGTCTTTTCGCTGGCCAGGTACATGCTCAGGGACCAGTCCCTGGCTGAGGAGGCTACACAGGACATCTTTCTGAACCTATGGTTGAGGGCCGCAAGTTACAACCCCGAACGGGGGACGCCCAAAACGTGGTTCATGAGCGTTGCCCATCACCGGATAGTCGACATCATCAAGTCCCGGAGGAGGAGGCTTCAGCTTACCAGTTCGACGCCCCACGAACTGCTGGACATCCGCCCCGCGGAAGGGTACAGCACTGAGGAAGCGGCGCATCGCAACATGGTCAGAGACGAGATTCTGGAAGCTCTGCGCCAACTTCCTGAGGAGCAGCGCAGGGTGTTGGTGATGGCCTATTTCGAAGGATATTCACAATCTGAGATTGCGAGAGTATTGGGAAACCCGCTGGGAACAGTGAAGACCAGGGTCAGGCTGGGGATTCAGAAGCTGAGAGCAATCATGACGCAAGCAGGATACGGGTCGGCATAGACCGCAGGCGATATGGACTACGGAAACGTAAAGGAACTGCTGCCGGGCTATGCTCTGAACGCCCTGGACGCGGTGGAAGCGGCAGAGGTGGAGGGGCACCTACCGTCGTGCGAGTCCTGCACGGCTGAGTTGAGAGACCTCCTGGAGTCCGTTGCCCCGTTGTCTCAAGCAGCCGTGCCCGCAATCCCGCCGGACCACCTCAAGAGCCGGCTGCTGGCCCGCATACCGTCGTCGCCGCGCCGCGAGCCGGAGCGCGCGGGCTTCTTCACTAGGCGATATCCCCTCGGTTACATCGCCCTTGCCGCCGCCGCACTGGTGATGATTGTAACTGTGGCGGCTTTCACGGCCGTCACCCTTGAAATGTCCGGCAAAATCGGGAGTCTGGAGCGGGAGAACGGCCTTCTTACGGCGCGCATAGAGGGGATAGCAGGCGCGGATGACAGACTGGAGAAGCTGACCGAGGAGCGGCGTTTCATCAGCTATGCCATGGAGGACCCGTTCAGTGAAGTCGTGGCACTCAACGTGGCCCACGAATCTCCGGATGCGAAGGCGTTGCTGCTCGTTTCACACCGGGACGGCGTAGGCGTGCTCATGGCCTTCGGGTTGACCGCTCTACCCCACGGAGACCACCATGACGTTTGGCTCAGTACGGACGACAGCCGGCATATGATGGGGTCGTTCAGCGTAGATGAAACGGGCTGGGGGGTTCTGACCATCGCGCCCGACAAACCCCTGGCCCATTTCGACCACATATCGGTCACGCCTCGCGCACTGGAGGAGACGCCATCCTCAGAGGCGGATCCGGTGCTTTGGGGCCCCCTCAAAGACGGATAGCTCACTCTGCCCGATGGACGGACTTCTCCGCGCCCCAACTCTTTGTTCCTCCGCCCCCTCAAAGACGGATAGCTCACTCTGCCCGATGGACAGGCATGGATCGGCTGCGCGATAACTGTTCAGACTTGATGCGCGTCTGTTCGCCTCCGACCTGTGGAATGGACATCCTCTACGGGGCCAGCCCCCGGTCCTCCACGCGAGAAATTTAGCGATTTCGCCCGCCGGGCGGGCCTTCGATTGCCCGAATTCAGCGACGTTTTCCCTTCTTGCGTCAAAAGACCGCGCGGCGATAGATCCATTTGAGTTGCTGGGAAGTAATAGGCAAGTACCAGTGGCCGCCATGAAACGAACCGGCGGAAAGCCACTGAAAACAACGACGAGGAGGTATCCCATGTCCAGCAACGTATCGTTCCGCATCCTGCAGCCTACAGCCACTCGAGTGGCGCATATAGTACGTGAGTCCATGGAAAGGGCAATGAGCGGTCAGGCCGCGCGGCCTCCCGCCGTCCCGACCCCCCGGCTTGCCGACTTCACCCGGCGCGCCTCGCCGGTCCCATTTCTCCTGCTGGCCCTGGCCGCGCTGCTCCTGATCGTCGCCCGGCCCGTCTCGGCGCAGAGTCTCCCCATGCCGACCATCACGGCGCTCACCCAGGGCAAGGCCAACGGCGGCCCCACGCTCACCGTCGCCACCACCAACCCCGGTCCCAATACCTATGACGTGGTCATCCAGATCAAGATGTCGGACGCCGATTGGCCCGCGAGCCGCGAAACGTCCCACCAGCTACCCGACGGCGTCAGCCACGACGCGGCGGCCAGCAGCGTGGGATCCGACGTCTTCATCGGCCTCGAGATGGGTGCGAACTACACCGTCCGAGCCCATCTGAAGACCAAGACCGCCACCCCAACCGCCGTCGACCGCTCCAGTTACCATAAGGCGGTCATGACCTGGAACGTGCCGGGCCCTCCCACCGCCACGCCCGGCGCCTTCACCTCAGTCTGGTCAACCACGCTGACCGTGGACGAGGTGGGAGACTTCATGGGCTGCCACGACGACACCGGGGGCCTAGACGCCTGCGAGACGAGTCTGGCAGTCAATACCTTCGCCTTTGAGGACGTCACCTACCAGGTGCGGGCGCTCTACGTCTCCGACGGCGATCTGGGCATGAGGATATCCCCGCGCCCGCTCCAGAACCTCAAGTTCGGGAACTTGCGTATTGGCGGTTCCTCCTTCTCCATGTACCAGAAGGCCTACGACGGAGTCAGGACCTGGAGCGGTGGCCCCTCCTGGAGCGACGGCCAGCAGGTGACCGTCGAGGTCGTCGTGCCTGCGCCCGGCGTCACTATCTCCGCCGGCAAGGGCAAGTTGTCGGTGAACTGGGTAGAGCCCATGAACGTCGGCGGAAGTGGCGCGTCCGTCAACAGCTACGACGTGCAATACAAGGAGACCGAGGCCGCGGACCAGGCCGCTACCACACAGGGCGATCCGTCCACCGGCTGGGTGGATGCCGGCCACGCCGGCGCCGAAACCGGCGCGGAGCTCACCGGCCTCACCGACCACACCCAGTACGACGTGCGGGTCAGGGCCCTGAACGGCATCAATCCCGGCAGCGCCTGGGCCAGCGGCCAGGGCACGCCCCGGCCCAATACATTCTCCATCGCCGACGCCACGGGCGCGGAGGGACTCAGCGCCGCGCTGCCCATCACCCTCAGCAATGCCGCGCCCACCGGCGGGGTAGCATTCAGCGTCTCCACCATTTTCGCCGGCCAGACAGCTTCAACGACGGACATCGGCGTCGCGCCCACCGCGGTCACCGTCGCCGCCGGCCAGACGACGGCGACCCTGGTCATTCCCCTGGCCAAGGACGCCCTGGACGAATCCTCCGAGAGCTTCGAGGTCTCCATATCAACCAGCGCGTTGGACTGGACCACGGTCGACGACAGTGACAGCAGGGCCATGGTGACCATCACCGACAACACGCCGGTCGTCAGCTTCGGCTCGGCGGCCTACCAGGTAACCGAAGGCGACGGCGCCATCCAGATCGATGTAAGAGCCGTGGGCGCGCATCCCGGTTTCACCGTCTCCGCAACGGCCGTCGCCGGCACCGCGGGCGACACGGACTTCACTGCCGGGGCGCGGTCTCTCGAATTTGGCGTCGGGGACGACGCGGCGCTACTTACCATCCCCATCGCGTCTGACTTCGTGACCGACTACGCGTTCGAATCGGCGGAAGAGACCTTCACGGTGACCATCTCCGTGGATGGCGACTATGCTCTTGGCTCCCCGGCCACGACCACCGTCACCATACACGACGCCGGCTACTGCCACACGACGGCGACTCCGCCCGGCAAGCCTTCCTTCACCGGCGTAACCCCGGCGGAAACCAGCGTGACCCTCACCTGGAACGCTCCCGGCACCGAGGGCAGCGGCCCAATCACCGACTTCATATTCCACGTGTACTCCGCGGATGGTCAGCGTGTCCCAGTGGCCAATGCCATGGGCCACGTCTCCGCCGCCCACGAATACAGCAAGACCATCAGCGGCCTCACGGCCGGAACCACGTACCTGGTGAAGATGCGGGCCCGCACCATCCTGGGCTGCTACAGCCCCTATACCGACAAGCTATCGGTTACCACCCTTGACTAGAGCGATGAGAATCCACCAGCTGCGCAGCCAGATTTAGCGCAGCCAAAGGCGGGCGTCCGACTATGTTGGACGCCCGCCTCTACCGGTCCCGAAGCACGAACAGCCCGTTTTCCTAGACGGCGTTGTTCTTGAACTCATCCATACTCAGGCCGCTGGGAGATAGATTGTGTCTTCCCGCGTTCGCTCTGGCCATAACCTCTGTCGTCGGCTCTGTTGGCGCGAGGTGTAACTCTCAGTCCACGTTCGGTTCGCAGACACCTTCGGCAGATGAACGCCCGTTACATTCGTTCCTGCCGTACTCTCAAGCACAAACAGGACGATGTGAAGGTGGAGCAATCGCGCAACAGCCTGGACAAGCTCAAAAAAGTCTGTCCAACGGAAACTGACTCTTGCGTTTGTGGACGAGTGCGGATTCAGTCCGTCCCAGCCGGTCAACTACTCGTGGGCTGTATGGGGTGAACGCAAGTATGTGCCATACGAGAACCCGAACAGACGCAGAATGAATGTGATGGCGGCGATGGTGAGCGATGGTCGTTCTGGAACGCTGGTCTGTCTGGTCCAAACAGCCAAGCTCGTTTAAGTCTGAGGAGTTCGTGAAGTTCCTGACCCGGACATTTTCTGAGGTGAACGGTTTGAAAGTGGTTGTAGTGGACAACTACTCGATCCATCGCTCCAAGGTGGTCAAAGAGGCGTGTGGGAGCCTGAGAAGGGCTGGGATAGTTCTGTACTACCTTCCCCCGTACAGTCCTGAACTCAACGACATCGAAGGAGTGTTCGGAGCGATCAAGCATCACGACATGCCTGAACGCGCCTACAAGAGTCTGGACGAACTGGGAGAAGCGATAGACTCTGCATTCGGCAGGGCAGACCGACGACTCAAATCAAGATATGAACATCAACTCAGGCCAGTCGCTTAGTACACAGCGTGGACGAACCCAGCCGGAAAAGACGATACCAGTCCCTCAGACGACCTTCAGGTCGTCGTATCCATCAAGGGTGGCCGGGACACCATCGGGGTGCTGCGGCCCTCGGACGATCCGCACATCGAGACCTTCAACGACCACGACCTGTCCAGTCTGGCCGAGGAGGTCGTGGCGGTGCCCGAGCGGGTGAGGGCCAGGTGGGGAGGACATGCCCAGGCTTCCGGTTTTCGAGCGGCTTGCTCCTCCGGCCCGGCATGGGAACCGGCGCCGACCGGTGCCGAAGGAGGGCCGGAACAGGAGCAGCAGCAGACGCTGAGACTGTTCCGGGGCCAGTGCAACACAGCTGGGGAGGAAACCGAGCGGCGGCGTCCGGCCCCAGCACAACCATGTATGCAGATCTTTTGCGTCTCTGGGACTGGGGGACTGGGACACGAAATCGGCCTCTCCCACACTTCTTGCCCGGCCGTGTGTGGGCTCTTCTGTTGTCCACCATAGCCCCGACCCAATATAATGGAACTTGGTCGAGTGCCGTCGGCGCGCGTGAAACTCCACCAAGATGGTGCCTAGGCCGGTCAGCATCGCCATACCTTCAAGGACTGGAGAGTTTGCGTCCAAGAAGAATTCAAACTGCAAACCTTGGTTCACATGGAAAAGCGAGATAGCGTTGAGCAACAGTGAAGATGTGAAAGAGAGCTTCGTCGAGTGTACATTAAGACTACATGCACAACTCGATGGTATGACAGAAGAAGAAGCAAGGGAATACGCGACAGAGCTAGCAGCGACGTTATTCAAAGACTTGTCTTTTCAATTGGCTAGACCTGAATCGAAGCGAGAACCACGGTGCTTAGACGACTCAGATCCGATCAATCTGGTGGATGAGTTTATACATCATAGATGGGAGGAAGCGGCGGTCGAGGTAGAGCGATTGGAAGCAGAGAAACAAGCGAAGCCCGAATATGAAGAGGTAGTGGCGAGAGGCTTGGCAGAGGACGCTACGCCAGAAGAAGTGGGGCAGTTATGGAATTGGCGACCTATCCTCAGCACAGAATGGAATAGGTTGCTGGAATCATGCTACGAAATGGCATTGCTAATGGATATGGTAGAATTGGCAGAAGACCAACAGCGACCACAGTGGATTATCCGACTGCCATATGATTGGGCAGGCGCTCATTTGGTTTATCATCAACGGGCGTGGTTTGTTCATGCCTTTGCAATGGTGGAACGTACGGTAGATATGATGCGGTGCATGGCTCAGGTATATGCTCCGGACAATGAAGAAGCATCAGTCATAGAGCGACTGCATGAAAAGCGGGTTAGCGCAATTAAACAGATATTAGAGGTTAAACGGAATGAAGCAGCGCACGGTGGAATACCATTTCAGCTTGATGAAGCCGCGTAGTCTTCAGACAGTCTCTGAACGTTTCGCCTGATCCACTCCCAACTTACCAGCGACTTCACCCGCTCAGGGTCCGACTCCAGTCTGCTCAGACACTCGTCCACAGCAGCCATCTTCTCCTCAAGACTCCCGTACACTCTGCCTTCCACCCACCTGCGTACCTCCTCGAATACCCGCTCGGCAGGATTCAGTTCAGGACTGTACGCCGGCTGAAGTATCGTCCTCACTCCCTCTACGCTTCCGACCAACTCACTTCTATGGCTTCCCGCTCCGTCCCACACCAGCACTCTCACATCGGTATGTCGCTTCACTGACAACACCGCGCGAAGCGCCATCGCCGAACTCATAGAGTCCATCCACGTCCACTCCAACTTCCCGCGAGCATAGTCCACCACCAGGAACAGATACTTGTACTCGTACACCAACTGAAGTCTCTGAACCACCTTCAGACCGCGCACTCCCCACACCCGCCGAACCATCCCTCGAAGCCCCACTCGCATCTCATCGGCGAACCCGATAAGAGTCTCCGGTGTTACACCCGATCTCCTGAGAGAACGTCTCAGTCCCCCTTTTTCCACGACTGCTGCTCACTCACGTCAGCCTTCTCGTGCCTACTCCTCGGAACCTTCGGCGAACACCCCAGACGCTCCAGAACACTGTATATGCTGTTACCCCTGAACTTGACCCCGTACTCAGACTCCACCCAGTCCGCTATCTCTCCGGCAGCGTGAGAACCGCCCGCTTCCGACCTCCTCGACCAGTCCGCTCTCCTGCTCATCGCTCAGAAACCTGGGCTGACCCACTCCTCCCATCTTCCTGGACACTACCTCGTCCAGACCTCCGTCCCTGTACCACTCAATCCATCTCTGAGCGCTCCGGTAGTGAGCGCCGACGGCCTCTGAGGCCGCTTTGATCTGCCAGCCGCTGCGTACAAGCCACAGCAGGTGTACCCGCGTGCGAATGTTGATGTCCGTCTGGGACTGGTAGGCTTCTTTCAGTCTCTGTGGGGTGTCGCTCTCATGCCAGTCTATCCTCAGCGGTCAGTCCGATCATCTTCTGCCCTCCAACGCCGGTGTTGGACTCAGCATAGACCATATATCAGACTTCGACCAGTTCCTTCATGCTGACTTCAGACCGAAACGGTATTAGAGGGTGTCTGAGAAGTCATTTCAGGTAGGATGAGCCAGTCTGCGAAGCATCAGTCTGACCATGGCAGCGTACACGAATGATTCCTCAGACTCAGGCAAGAATTCATAGTCTTTCGACAATCTGCGGTTACGCACCAGCCATGCGAATGTACGCTCCACAACCCAGCGCCGCGGCAACACCACAAACCCCTTCGGACGACTCGGAGGCTCCTGGTCTCCTACCACCCATACCCTGCCGGACCAACTGTGTCTCACAACCTCCAAGTCCCAGCCCAGCGTGGTTCTCATCCATCCCTTAAGTCCACGATACGCGTAGTCCGCCCACACCTTCCGCATCCTCGGAAACCGGCCGCTCAGAACCTCCATGACCAACTTGGCGCCCGCCTTGTCAGACAATCCGGCCTCATGCACCTTCACCTTCAGCAATAACCCTTCGGTGTCCACAAGTATGTGTCGTTTCCTGCCATTGACCTTCTTGCCGCCGTCGTAGCTGCGTAAGCCCCCCTTTCACTCGTCTTGGCAGACTGCGAGTCTATCGCGCCCGCGCTCGGTGTGGAACATCGTCCTTGTGTTACTCTGACTCGCTCGCGCAATGCTTCGTTCATATCCTCCCAAACACCTTCCATTCGCCATGCTCTGAAATAGTGATAGACGGTCTTCCATGGCGGAAGGTCATGGGGAAGCATCCGCCACGGTATCCCACCTCTGAGAACGTAGAAGATGGCGTTGACGATCTCGCGCATATCCACTGAGCGCGGTCGTCCGCCCGCTCCGGCTTTCGGAATCAGTGGCTTGAGGATGACCCATTCGGTGTCTGTCAGGTCTGTGGGATACGGCTTACGCTTCATAATGAGACCATCTTAACACTTCTCAGACACCCTCTAAGGAGACCATCAGAGTTTCGCGGGCGCACAGAGGATGGTATATGGGCAGACGAAGTGAGTAGAGGCCAAACACCACAAATGCATTTGCTTCGGTCAGGTTATCCGGGTAGAGTTGAGGCAGTGACTCATGACATCTATGCCACAACCCAGCAGATACGCCAGTCAATTCTCTCGCAACTTGGCGCCATTTTGCATGATTTCGAAGGAGCGCTTGTGGACTTGGTCAGGCGCACGAGCGAGCTGCAGGGGCTTGCAATTCGCAAAGTGTGATGGACGCCCTCTCCAGGTGTTCTCGGGAAATATGGCGATGGCGGTCGGCGTTTTCTCTCCGCACCCTTGGCGAAGCGGCAACCCCATCCTGGAGTAACGAAGTTGGCAGTCGCAGCAAGAACCGCAGCCCTTTCCCTGGTATTGTCCCTGATCGTGACGGCCGCGTTCATCATACACTTTGCCACCGGATGGACGACCTTCGAGCGGGAGGACCTGGAGTTTGGGTTTGCCCTGTTATCGCCGCTGTTGATCGTGGTCTGGCTGACATCCATCCCCTTGAATCTGGCACTGATACTGCTTCACCGGCGTTCCCGCCTGACGGCCTATCTCTGCGCGGCGCTACTGATGCCGCTCTCGATTGCCGGCTTCATAGTCGCCGGCCTGTTGCAATCGGAGGTTGCCGCCATTCTCGTGGCGGCGGTTTCCCTGCCTGCGTGGATTGTCCTGCTGGTGGTCAACTGGCGGCACAGCCGAACTCGGTCTTCCGTGCCTGCCTGACCTATTCTGCGCTTCCCTCCGACCGGCTCTCCCCCTTATCAACCGCCCCCTCGCCTTGAGGCTCTAACTCGGTAGAGCATCTTACCTTGTGCTCTCGGACCGCGCCGGGCCCGATTCTGACCATTCCAACTCGGTCTGAGCTCGGTGATGGACTGTTTGAACAAGCCTACCTGATTTAGACCTAAGCGGTCGCGGCACTGCCTTAGACGCTGTTTCTTTCAACAGGGCGCCAGCGCTGTAACGACACCATTGCCATCCGCATGTTCATTGTACTCACGCGAAGTACGCGCCGACCAGAATCGAAATTCTCAGACTGTGTTACAATCAGCGATGTCCAGTGTGAAGACAAAGTTGTATCTTGGACATCTTGCCGCATGCACGCTACACCGATGGACGGTCTGAAGTGCGAAACGTCCTGTGAGGGAGAGCTTGTGTCAACTGTTGGGGAAAGTCCCTTCCAGGATATTGCTTGATCAGGCGACTGCGGCTGTCTCCTCGCTTGGTGGAAGTTCGACTAGGATCCCGTCCTCGAACCTCGCTCCGGCCATAAGCAGACTCATCAGGTTCCTTCCTCCATGCAAAGGTTGCCATCGCTCCGAGAGTCTCCGTACCACCTTGAACACCAGGTACAACGCGCTGTCCCGTCGCTTCATCCGGCGCGCCGCGTCCGTCCTCAGTCTCACCGCGCTGAACACCGACTCCATTGGGTTGGTCGTCCGCAGATGGACCCAGTGCTCGGTGGGGAAGTCATAGAAACTAACGAAGTCATCCCAGTCTCTCAGTACGGTCTCGGCCGCATCCGTGCGACCCTCGGACCTCAACTCGGACACGTACCGGTCGCGAAGACGTTCACACTCAGACCGAGTGGAAGCATGGGAGATCTCCCTCAGCCTGCGCCTCGAAGACGACTGCATCGACTTCGGAAGCCGCGCCGCCAGGTTCAGCGAGCGATGGTTCCAGCATCTCTGGTGAGCCGTCGTCGGATAGACTTCGTTTCTCGTCGAGGCGACTGGACCGCCACCTGCCATACTCGTCCTCCCATCGACTCTTCAGTCTCACGATAGCGTTCGCGCTAAGCGCAGTCGTCTCTCCAACCAACTCCCGAAACACCGGCTCGAAGTCCCCGGTCGAAAGTCCCTCCAGGTACAGCTTCCGAAACAGCTCCTGCGTCTGACGAGAAGTGCGCTCGTACTTTCTGACTATCTGTGAACTGTAGCCGTCATCACTCACCTCAGCCGGTACGTCCGACACCCTCGGCACCTTCACCTCCACTGCCGACACTCCCACCGTCACCTCGCGACTTCTGTGGTATCCGTTACGATACCCGCGGAACTCATCGGAACGCTCGTATGGATCCCTGCCCAGGAATCCGTTCACCTCCTCACTGAGCGCCGCAGCAAGCATCCGTCTCGCTCCCTCCCTGACCATCTCTTCCAAAGTGTCGCCTACCACGCCTGCGTCATCGTTGGTCTGATAAACTTCCCTCACGGCGTATCCCTCCAGTTCTGTCCTATGGACCTTGACTTGTTACCTGGAAGGGTACGCCTCTCTCTTCATCACCGCATCCTCATTTCCACAACTTTTAACATTATCTCATCGGTTGGCGTAGCGATCTATGACGACCGACTGGAAGTCACGTCCTCCGGATCGCTCCACTTCGGCCCGACACCAGAGAAGCTGTTTAGCCCGCATGAGTCGCGCCCATGGAACCCGCTGATCTTACGTACCTTCTACCGTCGCGGGATCATTGAGGAGCGGGGAAGCGGGACGCTGAAGATGGCGGAGATGGCGAGCGGGGTGGGCCTTCCGGTCCCTGAGATCGAGGATGATGGGATGGCTGTCACCGTGCGGTTTCGGCACGGTCAGTTCGTCCCCCGGCCTGTCACTAGCACCGCAAGTGGGCCTGAAAGGAGGCGGGAGATGGTACTCGTCCTTCTAAGCACTAGGACATAGTAAATGTTCCTCTGTCATTCTCGGCTTGTAAAATCGAGAAATAGAGCACACAATCACTCAAGTGAGAGGAAGCCCCGCGAAGACCCATTCTCTACTGTGAACATTAACTTAGGCCACCTGCTTCGCTGGACTTTGTACAAAAGCTAGACAGGATATGAGAGCGGGGTAAGATAGCCGAGCAAACTATCACGAAAGGTACGGCTATGCTCACCCTGCCCGAAGCTATTATACCCATACTCCAGCCCTTCTCAACGCTGTTTCAGCGCAGAACATGGGTGAAAGCTCAGGTACTGCTGGTTGGCGCCGTCCTGGCTCCGCGCAAGCGAACCGTAACTTCCGCGCTTCGAGTCATGGGACTCAGCGACGATGACGGCTTTGCAATATACCACCATGTCCTCAACCGCGCTGTGTGGTCGTCCCTGCGGCTGAGCCGAGTTCTGCTGACGCTTCTGATTCAGCATCTTGCCCAAGGGGACGGTCCATTGGTATTCGGGATAGACGAAACAATTGAGCGGCGGCGGGGCAGTCGCATCAAGGCAAAGGGCATCTACCGAGACGCTGTGCGCTCCGGCGACAGCCATCTGGTCAAGGCCTCCGGCCTGCGCTGGATAAGCCTGATGTGGCTGACCGACATACCCTGGGCGCATAGGACATGGGCATTGCCTGTACTGACAGCGCTTGCGCCCTCCGAACGCTACAACCGGAAGATGGGACGGACGCACAAGAAAATCACTGACTGGGCGCGCCAGATGATACTCCAACTCCGGCGTTGGCTTCCAGACCGTCCCATCGTCATGGTGGCTGACAGCGGCTACGCCGCACTTGACCTGCTCCACTTCTGCCAGTCTATGTCCCAACCCGTCACCTTCATCACCAGACTGAGGCTCGACGCCGCACTCTACGAACCCGCTCCAACCCGGCTGCCCGGTCAGATGGGACGCCCGCGTCTGAAGGGCCAGCGCCTACCCACGCTCAAAGAACTCCTCGACCGCCCCGATACGCGCTGGAGCCGGACATCGGTCGCATGGTACGACAACGATACCCGGGCGGTGGAACTCAGCTCTCACACCGCGCTCTGGTATCACACTGGCAAGCCGCCTGTGTCCATTCGATGGGTTCTCGTTCGAGACCCACTGGGGCAGTTGAACTCTCAGGCGCTGCTATGCACCGATCCTGCGGTCGCGCCGATACGCGTCGTCGAATGGTTCGCGCTGCGCTGGCGGGTTGAAGTTACATTCCAGGAGGTTCCCGCTCACCTCGGAGTGGAGACGCAGCGTCAGTGGTCGGACCTCGCCATAGCGCGTACCACGCCATTGCTGCTGGGACTGTTCTCCTGGGTTACACTCGCCGCTAAGCTGTTGCGGCGGGAGCGTCCGGCTGCTCTCCAATCCGCTGCCTGGTACACAAAGTCCGAACCGACGTTCAGTGACGCAATCGCATTGGCGCGTCATCATATGTGGAGAGCCTCTGAGACTTTTTGCTTGTCTGAACGGAAACCCGATATCGTGAAAATCCCTGCGCCCCTCTTCAAACGACTTATAGAATCGCTGACTTATGCCGCCTGAATGTACAAAGTCCAGCTTACAAGCCATCTCATAAATACCGGCTCACGCCTGGGAGTGCCCTTTAATCCCCTCTCCCTTGATGGGAGAGGGCTAGGGTGAGGGTGAAAACACGCGGTTCCCACTGAGCGTTGATGTTTATGAGATAGCTTCTAGTGTCGCTTCGTGTCCTTCGTGGACATACTGATGCCCACCACTTTTATGATGCTTCCAGCCACCGGCGCGCACTACATTTCGCTACGCCAATATGGTATTCTGTAAGTGTCGAGCGGGAGTAGCTCAGTGGTAGAGTCCCTGCCTTCCAAGCAGGCTGTCGCGGGTTCGAATCCCGTCTCCCGCTCCAATCCCTTCGGACTTTTCCTCCCCACCACACCATTCACATGGAGCGACGCCATGAAGCGAGTGGGTTTTCTGCTGAAGGTCAAGCAGGATATGCTTGACGAGTACAAGGAGCATCACCGGAACGTTTGGCCGGAGATGCTGGACGCTCTGCGGCGACACGGGTGGAGAAACTACTCGCTGTTCGCGCGGGAGGATGGGCTGCTGTTCGGGTATTTCGAGGCGGAAGAGGACTTCGCGGCGGCGTTGGAGGGCATGTCGGGTGAGGACGCGAACGCGCGCTGGCAGGAGTTCATGGCTCCGTATTTCGAGATTCCGCCGGGAGCGAAGCCGGACGAGATGATGGTAGAGCTGGAAGAGGTGTTTCATACGGAGTGATGGAGACCAGCGCGGGAGTTCAAGAATGAGACTGGAAGGCAAGGTCGCAATCGTTACGGGTGGTGCGGCGGGCATCGGACGCGCGATATGCGAAGTGTTCGCTCAAGAGGGCGCGAAGGTTGTGATCGGGGATATTGACGCAAACGGCGGGCGGGAGACAGTGGAGTTGATAGAGAACGCTGGCGGAAGTGCGGTGTTCGTCCCGACCGACGTATCGCAAGAATCTCAAGCAAATGCTCTCGTGGAGAGAGCGGTTTCGGAGTACGGAGCGGTCAATGTTCTGGTGAATGACGCGGCGGCGTTCGTGTTCGGGCAGGTGCAGGATGTTTCCGACGCGGACTGGCAGCGGGTTCTAGGCGTGAATGTGCTGGGACCTTCATACATGGTAAAGTACGTTCTGGAACCGATGAAGGCGGCGGGTGGCGGATCCATTGTCAACATCGCGTCGGTGTCGAGTTTCATAGCTCAGCCTGCGTTCGTGCCGTACAACACGTCGAAGGGCGCGCTGCTACAGTTGACGCGCTGCCTGGCTATGGATCTCGCGCCGGATAACATCAGGGTGAACTGCGTGTGTCCGGGCGCGATACTGACTCAAGCGACCGAGCGGCACCGCGAGTTCACGGGGGAAGATCGGGAGAAGTTCCTGTCGGACGCGGCGGATTCCAACTTCATGAAGCGCTTCGGACAGCCGAAGGAGATCGCCTACGGCGCGCTCTTTCTGGCCTCGGACGAGTCGTCGTTCATGACGGGCCAGCCGCTAATCATTGATGGAGGGGCGACCGCGCAGTAGCCGGACTCATACGCGCGCGCCTACCCGGAGCGAGTCGAGCATCCTCCTGGAAGTCGCCGCGATGTCTGCAACCGCCTCATCAAATACGGCCTCGTTTGCCCTGGACGGCTTCCTGTAGCCGCTTATCTTGCGGACGAACTGGAGTGCCGCCTCGCGTATCTCTTGGTCAGACGCCGGACGGTCGGCGTTCCTGAGTTTCTTGATGCTTCTGCACATGGGATTACTCCTCGTATAGGACCAATTCCGTTGACTCTCTTGCCATCTGAAGCGAGTGTTCCTGTCACAAACGATACACACGCCAGAGCAAACGTTCATACGAACGAGCGAGGGCAATGTACCAGGGATCTGTCTTAGGCGCGAGTGGGGACACCAGTATCGAGCGCCATCCCGCGCGATTGGCGCCGACAATGTCAGTGGCAAGCCTGTCGCCCACGAATGCCCACTGCTCCGCCGGAATGCCAAAGTGTCGCTCGGCTTCGCGGTAAGGCTCTATGGACGGCTTCTTATCCCCCATCGGTATAACGTGGAAGGGAAAGCGCTCTCTTAACTCGGCGCGTCGCTTGTCCGTGCAATTCGATATGATGCACATTTGACCGGAGAACAGGTCACGCATTGACTCGATGTTCGCCAGCAGTCGTTCATGTATATCTGTTCCATGAAAGGCGCATAATGTCTGATCAGCGTCGAAGCCGACAGCGCGGATACCCAGGTCGTACAGACTGCGAGCGTCTATATCGGCTATGCTGTCGAACTGGTAGTCAGGGCGAATTTCGCTTCGGCGCGGAATAAGATCGAGGATTAGCATCAAAGTCTCCTACTACTGTTGTATAGCAGTTATAACGTTCGGCAGTCCGGGCATTAGTTCAGGACTTCGTAGATAGCGACTTGATCGGAATGGAACACCTTGCTCACGTAGGGAGACAGGTCCGAATCGAACTTGGCGATCCCCTCCGTGGTGTAGTATGACCTCTCAAGCTGGCCCACATAGATGTACTTAACGCCATATTGGGCCAGCAAGTCCCTTGCAACGGATACATCCTGGGTGGAGTAGATGCGCTCTACGTCCCTGATTCGGGGCGCCACCGTCTGGCGATAGTCCCAGCGCTGCTGCTCCTGGTGCCACTGCCAGCCCACGACGCTCGGCAGTCCGGTGTGTATCGAGACTCGTCCGCCCCAGCGATAGGTCGGCGTGTTGGCCTCCAGGACTATCGGAGAACCGCGCACGTTGTCGCGCAGCCACCTGATGCCCTCGAAGTCGGCTTCGAGGGCAACCGGCCCTTCGGGTTCGTTGTATGTTGTGCCCTCGATATAGGCGAGGCCGTCCAGTGTCATAGATGTAGTGTTGCCGTTGAACCTGTCTCTCAACCGGTCGTGCGTCCCGAGGACGGGATAAACGGACGCGCTTACGATAAGTATCACAACGACGCCTACCCAGATATAGCGATATTCCCAAGGTCTCCTGCCAGCAAACATAGTAGAGCGCAGAATCCACCAGAGCGCGAACGCGGCTGAGAGCGCGAGAAGGACCCATACCTGAAGGTAGAATTTGAACACGCTGTTCATGCGTTCAATGTCGCCCTCGACCCTGAATATATCCAACCCTAGCACGAGCGCGAATGCCGTCCCAGCCATCAGGGCGACGAACAACGTGACCGGAGACCCATTGCGAGGAGTCGCAAGGGCACGCAGCGCGAGGACTACAATAAAGCCCATGATTACGAGCGCGAAGATTATTGTGCCTCCCGCGCCGTATCCAGAGAGAATCGCGGTCAGGAAGTAGCCGACAGCGACGGACGCCAATATCATACCGACGAGGGTGGCAGGGCCGACGGTCGGCAGCGCGGAGGAAGCTCGACCTGGACTGCGCTCGGCGAGCGTGTCCCGCAGAGAGTCGAGGCGCGGACGCATTCCAGAGAACGCTGAAGACAATATGCCTCGCAATTCCCAAAGGCAGAACGAGCCGATGATGAACACGAACTGCCCGCTTATCGCAAGGAACTGCCATAGCGGCGTCGTGTTGGTCGTCCTCTCGATACTGCTAAAGAAGGTCTCATAGTTCAGGTGATATGGCAGGAAGACCACATATCCGACAATGAAGACGAGTAGGCTCTTCACGCCGGCTCTCAATAACACTATGAAGGAAAGACCGCCGTGCACGAGAAATTCGCCCAGCGCGACAGCCGCCGCGCCGAACAGCAGATAAGTTGGGTAGTCCCAAGTGTTCAGCAGCCTCAGTGCGCCGACAGCAATCCCCAAGACGACGATTCTGGCGATCTGCTCGAGGCTCCAGGGAGATGATCCAGCGGAGCGCGAGACCCTGCCCAAAACAACCGCGGCCGATATACCGATGCACAACACGGTGAAAGGCAGAGCCCACAAGTGCGCATGGGGATCGGCAAACAAGAATGTAAAGAACGGAAACTCGGTGATTTCGTGTCCGGGCGGATCCGGGGGCATCATGCGGCTTGAACGCCAGAAGTCGAATTCGCCCATCGGTACGCCTTCCACCAACACGCGCCACGCTCCCTCCCAAAGCTGTATCGCTCCGTCCAGGTTGCCCAGAACAACCACGAACGCCGCACCAAACAGTCCGGCGACGACAGGCGATATTCCTCCTACAAGCACACCGCGGTCCTCCGCAGCGGCGGCAAGGTTGTACACTACTGAATACGAAAACGCTGCGGTCATAGCGAAGAACAGAGGCACCGCGAGATTTACGGCGATCTCGGGGACGATGCCGGTCACGTGAATCAGCATTCCGACCAGGAACTGACCCCAGTAGTAGTAGTTGATGTAGCCGCCGCCGAACCACGGATCGTAGGGCGGCATGTGGCTCGACTTCAGCACGGCGTTCAGGTATGCCATGTCCATTGGCTTCTCGCCGCCCCTGTACGGGTGCCACAGGTCCGGGTTCGCCATTCTGACAATCAGGAAGGCGGCAAATGCGGCGAGGAAGAGCAACTCCGCAATCAGGACGACGTTCCAGTTCCTCCTGAAGAATTCGCGAATTTCCTCGAACTTCATGATCAGAAGCGCGAGGTTGACCAGGGACAGCGCCCCCGTTCCGGCGATGACAGTCGTTCGCGTGAATGGCAACAATTCCCCACTGGACAGAAGCCAGACGACCAGCCCCAGCAAGAGCAGGCCCAGTCCTTTGGAGAACAGCCAGCCTCTATCCTTCAGCGGTCGGAACACGACAAAGGCGAGTGGGAAAACGATCAGCGCCATGACTTGTACGACCGCGACCCATATCGCAACAGACATCCAGTTCGCCCCGAGGTTGGGATTGACGATGTCCGACCAGGTCCCGCCGGACTGTCTTGCCTCCGACTGTTCCGGTGTGAGCATGAGCTGCCGAGTGTTTCCTGTTTCGGGGGATGGGCGCGATATAAGCCCCGAAACGGTCGGGAACCCGCCGGAAGAATCGAAGATGCGGTTGTAGATGGTCTCCGAATCGAGCCGTCCGTCGTTGCGGAAGAGAAGTAGCTTCGGATGATCGTAAACCGAGAAGCTCTCGTCTGCGAATCCGAGTCTTAGCGTCAGCGGATAAGGCTGCAAGCCGTCGAGTGGGGGCGGCACAGGCAGGTCGGGCCGTCCGAAAGTGTCGTCAACGAAGCCCACGCCGAATAGATTGGGATGCGAATCGAAGTGCGCGGCCAACGTGTAGCCGAGTTCGCCCGTGAATAGAAGTTCGTAGTAAGCCCGACTAACGGGATAACGCTCGGGCAGTCGGGGTATGGTCCCGTAAAGACGGTTGCTGTAGATCAGGATGTAGTCGCCATTAGCGAGTTGGTCGCTCATGCCGGACAGTTTAGATTGGCTGTCGTGGTTGTAGAGTTCCAGGTCCTGCCACTCGTATGCGCCGAGCCCGGGAACTCCCTCGTCCCAGTGCTCTCTCAGGATCAGCGAATCACGCGGCACGTTGGACTGGACCCACTCCCCGACGCGAACCGCCGAGTGCGTCTCACTGTATATCCCCAAGTACGAGACTGCGTAAAAGACGGTAAACATCAATGCCAGCGTTCCGGCTACTCCCAGCGCTGCCCGCACAAGGATGCTCCTCTTGGTCGAGAGACTTATGGCGCCGCGCCATACATCAGTCAGCATCACCGCTCCGAACAGCAGCAGGAATGGCGTAATCGGAATCATATAACGCATGAACTTGACGTCGAACGCGCCTGTAATCAGGAAGTAAGGCGCTACCCAGCAGAGCAGAAGCGCAGTAATCCGTGTTTCCGTTCTGCGGATAGGGATAGTCAAGACAATCGCGCCAACCGAGATCGCGGAAGCCAGGATGAGACTCACCAAGCTACCTGAAAATACGAGAATCGCCGCGGGCAGGCATAGGCCCACCAAGATGTACGCCAGCGCCCACCAGAGTCTCAGCCCCTTAACGGCTGCATAAGCCGTCCCCGCCCAGGCGACGATTCCAAGCGGCAGGCCCAGACCCCACACCGACAGTTGCTGGATGTGATAAAGGTACGGGGTGGTGTCAATGTACTGGCGTGTGTAGGGATAGTCCCTGATCCGGCGCACCATCTCCGATTGCTCGATGATGTCCGCTGAGAAACGATTCCAGTCCAGCAGCGCGTAGGGCTGGGCGATCAGGAAGGTTGCAACAATTGCCAGCGTACCCAGAATGGCGTTGACAGCCACGTCAGATAGACGGTCGGTGAACGACAAGTCCTGGCGTTTATCAGAGCCTGATAGACCGAATGCGGCAATGAAGTGCGCGACAAAAAAGGCTGCAAGGATTGGAGCGACGCTGATCTTGGTGGCGAGGCCCAGCCCGAGGAAGACACCCGCCAGGATCGAATCGCTTAACCTGCCGGAACGCGCGACTCTGACCAGAAAGAGCATAGTGGCGAAGCAGAACAGGGCCATAAGCGTGTCCACGGCGAAGAAATGGCTGAGCTGTATGTGGATTACAGAAACAGCCACCAGCGCGGAAGCCAGCAGACCGACCCTCCTGGACCACACCATCGCTCCCAGTACATATACGAGGGCGATGGTCGCAATGTCGGCCAACGCGGAAACAGCCCGTCCAGGCACCCGCAGATCATTTGGGTCTAAACCCGGGATAAAGTCGCTCAACGCCCCGGTTATATTGAGGACGTATAAGGGGAAGCTGCCGTATGGGAACCAGCGGGGGTTCCATGAGCTTTCGTCGGCGTTCAGTAACGAGGGAAGGTCTGAAATGCCGGGGAACGAGAGGGCCACGACCTTGAAGAGTATCGCCCGTTCGTCCGGATGGGGAGTCCAGCCAAACCCATCGTCCCAGTCGAGGCCGTACAGGCGCAGCGCGAGAGCAAGAAGCAAAACTATCGCGAGTCCCAAGGACGCCGTCCGCCGGCTCAGGTCGCGGTCAACTTCCGCCGCCGCGTCGTCAGTATCCGAACTGGTCACTCTCAGCCTTCGTCGAACAGCGCATCAACTTCGCGGCGATAGGGCATCGCCTCCTGAGCGCCTCTCTTTGTTACAGCCAGGGCTCCGGCCGCGGAAGCGTATCTGATGGCGTCGCTGAGGGAGGCTCCCTCGGCGAGCGCGACTCCCAAGGCGGCGCTGAAGGCGTCTCCGGCTGCCACGGTGTCAATAGTTTCCACGTCGTATGCCGGTATGAATCCCTCGTCGTCTTTGGCAGCGTAGTACGCGCCTGCCTCGGCCATAGTCACTACGCAGGCAGACACTCCTTCGCCGACCAGTTCCCTGGCGGCGTCTCTTGCGGAGTCGAGAGCGGTAACTGAGGTCCCGGTCAAGTACTCCGCTTCAGACTGGTTGGGGGTCAGCACGTCGCAGAGCGCGTAGGCGTCGCGTCCCATCTCCAGGGCGGGCGCGGGATCCCAAACAACCCAGACTCCCCTACCCTTCGCCATTCTTGCGGCCTCGGTTGCCACTTCGAGGGGCGTCTCCAGCTGCATCAGGAGAACGTCGGCTCCATCCAGAGCGGCCTCGACCGCTTGGACCTGATCATGGTCGCACGCCAGGTTCGCACCATAGATTGCGACGATGTAGTTTTCTTTCTGACCATCCAGAAGGATCATCGCGATGCCCGAGGAGTTGTCCGGGTCGGTCACTACGCCAGAAACGTCTATCCCCTCCCTTCGCAATCCATCAAGCAGCACGGGGCCGAATTCGTCATTGCCCACGCGCCCGACCATCCTGACTTCAGCGCCAAGCCTGGCCGCCGCCACGGCCTGGTTCGCGCCCTTTCCTCCCGGAGCGGTGTGGAAGGACTGGCCGAATACGGTCTCGCCGGGCGCGGGCATATTCTCGGTCGTCCCGACAAGATCCATATTGATTCCGCCCAGAACTACTATCACGGGTATCCTTGTTGCGCTCATCCGATGAGTCCCTTTTCGAGCATTTCATCCAGGACCTGGGCGACGCCATCCTCCTCCATTGGAGGCGCGACAACATCCGCGATCTCCAGGACTTCGTCAACCGCGTCCCCTACCGCGACCGACATCCGCGCCCATTCGAGCATATGGACGTCGTTGTAGCCGTTCCCGAATGCTAAGGTCTCATCGCGGCTGACACCCAGGTGGCCGCAAAGCCACTCCAATGCCTTGTCCTTGCCGCCGCTGGGATTGAGAATCTCGCAGAAGTATGGAAGAGACCTCGTGATATACATATCGCCATCGAAGCGGTCCTTCAAATTGCGTTCCAGACGCTCGATTTCGTCATCGGCGCCGTGAACCACAATTCGAGACATGGACCTGGAGGTGAATCCATCAATATCAACGACCTTGACCCCCACTCCGGTTCTCTCCCCGTATGACCTCGCCCAGTCAGTCATTTCGGTGACGAAAATCTCGTCTCCCAGATAGCCCGCTACCTGTACATCCTCCCAAACGGAGAGTGCTTCGAGCGCTGTCGTCGTCATATCGTGAGTGAGGGGAACGTGCCAGAGCACTTCACCGGTGCGAGGGTCCGCGACGTGCGCTCCCTGGAACGTGACTATGGGCGCGGTCAGATTTACGTCGGACGCCGCGCTTGCTCCGCTCTTATATGATCTCCCGGTCGCAATAGTGACAATCGCGCCCGCGCTCTCGACCTTCTCGATTGTGCGCCTGGTGCGTTCAGAGGTTGGACGGTCGTGACTTCGGATCGTTCCGTCCACGTCGAGCGCAATCAGTTTATAGGCCAACTCGGTCTTCCCTCCGCCAGTTTCGGTTTATGATAGTATTCATGCGCCTACAAACACTAACTTCTCAGGACGCATCTCATGTTCCAATTCAGCCCTAGAAGACTATTATGGATGATAGTCGTCCCCCTGGTTGCGATTACCCTGGTTCTGGCATTCAGGGGAGGCGCCTGACACATTCTATACCAGTTCACCGACGGAATTGAATGAAAGCGAGTGAATAGAATTGAGTACCAAGACACGAGTGCTGGTTACCGGCGCTGCCGGCCAGATAGGCGGCATTATCAGAGACAAGCTCGGCTACCGATACGACCTGGTGGGTCTGGACAGGGTGGATTGCGGATGGGCCAATTCGCATGTTGGGGACATATCTGATTTCGACACAATAAGGCCGGCTTTCGAGGGGGTGGAGGCGGTTGTCCACCTCGGAGCCGACCCCAGCCCGTTAGCGACGTGGGAATCCACGTTGAACAACAACATCGTCGGGACGCGCAACGTTTATGAGGCAGCCAGACTGGCTGGCGCGGATCGTGTGGTTCTGGCAAGCACTAACCACGTCATAGGATACTATCCGCTTAAGGACGATCCGTACAAGGCGATTTACGATGGCAGACTGTCGGAGGTGAGACGTCCGTTCAGGATGCTCGATCATCGCGATATGCGTCCTGACAGTTTCTACGGAGTGAGCAAGGCTTTCGGCGAGGTTCTGGGGAGCTACTACCACGATGAATACGGGCTGTCGGTGATCTGCCTCAGAATAGGCTGGGTTATGACGCCGGACGACCCGACCTTTCACCCTGCCGCGCTTTCGCTGTGGATGAGCCACCGGGACACGGCACAGCTTATTCAGAAGGCGGTTGAGGCCCCCCCATCCGTCGGTTTCGCCATCGTACACGGGATGTCCAACAACGACCTGCTTATCTGGGACATAAGTGACGGCGAGAGACTAATAGGCTATCAGCCTGAGGACGGCGCCGGGGAGGAATGGACGCCGCGCGAAGGCCAGAGAGACTTCATGGGGAGATGACGGGGCAGCGTCAGATGGCCAATCCGGGAGATGAACTGCGCCGACTGATGTCTGAAGACGGCGCGCTGGCAGTGGCGGGCGTGTTCAACCCACTATCGGCATTGATAGCGGAACAGGTGGGATTCCAGGCGTTGTATTTCTCAGGGGCGGCCTTTTCGGCGAGTCTTGGGATACCGGACATCGGACTGTTCACGCTGGACGAACTTACAACCGCCGTCCGCTGGGTAACGCGGGCCACCAGCCTGCCGCTCATAGTGGACGCGGATACCGGGTTTGGTGAGGCGGTCAACGTGTATAGGACTGTCACGGACCTTGAGGCTGCAGGCGTGGCGGCGATTCAGATGGAAGACCAGGTAATGCCGAAGCGGTGCGGACACCTCGAGGGCAAGCAGATAGTCCCTGCCGAGGAATTCGTCGCCAAGATAAGGGCGGCGACCGAAGCGCGAAATTCGGCCCTGATCATCGCGCGCACCGACTCGAAGGCGGTGTATGGCATGGAAGAGGCTATTCGGCGCGGGCATCTATACCTAGAAGCGGGCGCGGACATCATCTTCCCAGAGGCGCTGGAATCGGAGGTGGAATTCGCCGAGTATGCGCAGCGGGTTGACGCCCCCCTGCTGGCAAACATGACGGAGTTCGGCAAGACGCCGTATCTGACTGTGGAGCGTTTCGGTGAACTGGGTTACAAGCTGGTCATATTCCCAGTGACCGCGCTGAGGATTGCCGCAAATGCGGTGAAGAGCGCGATGACCGAGACGCTTTCAAGCGGGACTCAGAAGAATCTTGTCAGCGACATGCAGACGCGGGCCGAATTATATGAACTCATTCGCTATTCGGAGTATGAGCGGATGGATAGTGCGTTCCAAGGGCGAGACTAGCCAACTGTGTACTTGGTCAGTTTGTCCTCGTCGAATTCGACGCCTAGGCCCGGAGTCTGCGGCAGGACTATCATCCCGTCTTCGATTACAGGCTCGGTGGTGAAGAGGTCGAAGGTCCAGGGCATGTGCTCGACGTAGATGCCGTTGGGCGCGGCGGCTATAGCGTGGGCGAGAACCTCGGTGGCGAGATGGCTGACGACGGGCAGGTTGTATATCTCGGCCATGTGCGCCACTTTCATAAAGCCAGTGAGACCTCCTACCCTGAGCAGGTCAACCATTACGATGTCCAGCGAGCGGTTCTCCAGCATGTGGCGGAACGGGACCGTACCGTAATGGTACTCGCCGGTGGCGATAGGCGTGTCGAGAGCGTCCGCGATGCGAGCGTAACCGGCGTAGTCCTGGTAGTGTACGGGGTCTTCCAGCCAGTAGAGGTTGTAGTCCGCCATTCGCCGACCGATTCTGAGTGTGGTGTTGATATCCCAGCCCTGGTTGATGTCCACCATGAGGGTGATGTCGTCGCCGACTGAGTGGCGCATCACGCGCATCCGCTCTATCTCCTTGGCGTCACTATCCTCGCCACCCATCCTGAACTTCATCGCCCTGAAGCCACTTTCGACGATCTCGGGGCCTGTCTTGGCGAGCATATCGAGGTCGTAGGTGCGCCAGAGGTGTCCGCTGGCGTAGGCGGGGACGCGGTCGGCGAAACCGCCGAGCAGCCTGTAAACGGGCTGGCCGAGCGCCTTGCCTCGAATGTCCCAGAGGGCTACGTCTATGGCGGATACGGCTCTTGTGACCAAGCCAGAGGGGGAGCCGCCACCGCCAATAGCCAGAAGCCTCGCGCCTATAGCCTCTATCATCATGGGGTCGGAGCCGAGGGTCTGTTCAGTCAGGGCATCCAAGGTTTCCCGGAGAGCCCTCATCATCAGGGCGGAGGTGAAGCCGGCATAGCCGATGCCCTCGATGCCGTCGTCGGTATGGAGCTTGAGGGTAACGAACAGAGCGGTCGCGCCCATCGGCCCGGAGTCCCTGGGCAGTTCGACGATTTGGGTCTCGAATCCGGTAATTTTCATGGGTTACTCCTGTCAGGCGGGCGCATAGACATTCTGCTGTGGATTCCCGCTTTCGCGGGAATGACGGTTATTTGATCATCGTATTATACCCAGTGGTTCTGCTGGCGGGAGGGCATGGTGAAGCGGCTTCTGTATCCGCCTCCCGTTTCGGGTACGCCTTGCGGGTTATTGATCAGCGCGTCTTCGTCCATTTCGACGCCGATGCCCGGCTCGGTGGGCAGGTCGAAGTAGCCGTCGGTCTGGCGCTTGAAGGGCGCGGTGAGGACGGAGTCAAACCATGGGGCGTGTCCGCCTTCCTGTATGAGGAAGTTGGGAGTGCAGGCATCTACGTGGATGGCGGCCATCGTGTTTATCGGACCGTAGGGGTTATGAGGCGCGAATCCGACGTAGTAGGTCTCGGCCATGGCGGCTATCTTCTTGAGTTCGCTGATTCCTCCGGCATGGCAGACGTCGGGCTGGACGACGGCGACGGCCTGCTTTTCGAGCAGGTCCTTGAATCCCCACTTGGTGTAGATGCGCTCGCCGGTGGCTATGGGGATGTTTATCGCCTGAGCGACGCGAACCATGGCGTCTATGTTCTGCGGCGGCACCGGTTCTTCGTAGAAGAAGGGGCGATAGGGTTCGAGCCGCTCCCCTATCCTGATTGCCTCGGCGGGAGTGAGCCTGCCGTGAACCTCGACAAGCAGTTCAACGTCGTCGCCGACGGCGGCGCGCACGGCTTCGACCTTGGCGATGGCATCGCGCTCGGACTCGGGGGACGTGAAGATGCCCTGGTGTCCGAAGGGGTCTCCCTTGAGCGCGGTGTAGCCGTCCTCGACGAAGGACATGGCGGTCTCTACGGCGGCGGCGGGGTCAACGCCGTCGAAGCGTCCGTATGTCCAGAGCTTGTCTCGCATCGCGCCTCCGAGCAGTTCATAGACCGGGACGTTCAGAGCCTTGCCCTTGATGTCCCAGAGGGCGATCTCGATGCCGGATATAGCGGCCATCTGGAGGGCTCCGCCGCGGATGTTGTGGTGGAGGTGGTACATATCCTGCCAGTGTTCTTCGATTCGGAAGGGGTCTTTGCCGATGATGGCGGAGCCGAACTCCTCTATGACGGCGGCGACGGAGGTGGCGCCGATGCTGGACTCGCCCCAGCCGACGATACCCTCGTCGGTGGAGACCTTGACGAAGACGTAGTTGGAGAAGGCTCCGGGGGGCTTGGTCACATAGGCTTTGATGTCGGTTATTTTCATTGTCGAAACTCCGCTTTGATTAACTTAATATGCCAGTGGTCGCTTTGAACACACAGGAAGTGCCAAGATGACAACTGTTTCACGGCTGGGCCTGTAACCAACGGCTCAATCTCCGTAAACATATGATGCTTGGTTTCTAAAGTCTAACGCTTGATGCTTACCATTCCTCTGTATCTATTTCTATATACTGCACTCTGCATAGCCTGATACTTACGCTTCTTGACCGCTTTCCTACGCTGTCCACACTTGAAGCAACATGTATATTCACGACGCTTTTTCCAATAATTCTCCCCACAATCCATGCAGGTTGACCAACGCCGTACATACTTGGCTTTATTTCCTTTCTGTACACATTCCAGGCAACGCACGTACTTGGCACTCTTCTTCCAATACCACTCCTTACAATTCACGCACCTTGACCAACTGCCCTTCTTCTTTTGCCTAGACATCTCTGACCTCTTCTTTTCTATTCTCTCAGACACGCATTATACAATCAGCGTGGGTGGAACATCAGACTCTCCCTGCCACCGACTCCGCGAAATGCTCCATGGTGCGGATGCAGTCGTCAATGTCCGGGGTTCGGAAGTCGAAGGTCAATTGCCGGATGCCTATCTCCGCGCACGCCTTTACGTCCTCAATGACCTCTCCGGTGGAGGCGATGAGCGCACTGTTGGAGGGGTTGGAAGGCCCTTCGTCCAGTCCGATGTCTGTGAAGTGGAGCGTGCGCTTGAGGGAGATGGTGATTTCGTCGGGGTCGCGTCCCATTTCGTTGCTGAATTCTTTCAGGTACGGCAGGTGGGAGGCTACGAACTCAGGCGACTGGCGTGTAGGGTGCCAGGCGTCGCCGTACTTGACGGTCCTGCGGACGGCGCGCCGGGTGTGTCCGCCGACCCAGATCGGGATATGGCCATCGCGGACGGGCTTAGGCGCGAAGTAGATGCCGTCGAAGTCGTAGTGGTCGCCGTGATACTCCGGCTCGTCGTCGTTCCAGAGCGTCCTGAATATCTCGAGGTACTCGTCGGTGACCGGGCCGCGGTCCTTGTAGGATGCGCCGAGGACGTCGAACTCCTTCTCCAGCCAGCCCACTCCTACGCCACACACTGCGCGGCCTTTGGTGAGAACGTCTAACGTGGCGAACATCTTGGCCTGGAGTATCGGGTTGCGGTATGGAACGATGACGACGGTGCTGCCGATGGCGACTCGCTCGGTGGAGGAGGCGATGTAGCTGAGGGTAATCAGCGTTTCCATCTGGGGATCGTCGGGGCGGGAGACGAAGCGTCCGTCGGGTGTGTAAGGATACTGGTCGGTTTCCTCGGTGGGCAGGACGATGTGGTCGCCCATCCAGACGGATTCGAATCCGAGACTTTCGACAGCCTGAGCGAATCTGATCAGTGCGTCGCCGTCGGTTGATTTGGGTAGAGCGAAACCGTATTCCATGCAATGACTCCCAGAGTTCGATGGTGGCGCGAGTGTAGCAATGGGATTGGCGGGGGTCAACAATTGGCATGGCAACGCATTTGGCGTATTATCCCCGCAGTCACATAGTTTCGCGGGGAGGGGTACCCATGAAGTACGACGTAATCGTCCTTGGAGCGGGATCAGGTGGAGGCGTGGCGGCGACACGGCTGTCGGAAGACCCTGAACGCTCTGTATTGCTACTCGAAGCGGGTCCCGACTATCCCGACTTCAATACGCTTCCAGACGAGCTGAAGTACGGTTACGCCACCGCAACCGACGTGACGGTCAGCGACGAACACAACTGGCAGTTCACAGGTCGGGCAAACGACGTATCGGGGCCGATGCTGGTGGCCAGGGGGAAGGTGACCGGCGGCACGAGCGCGATCAACGGCCAGGTCTTCATGCGCGCGCTGCCGGAGGACTTCGAGCGGTGGGCGTCGTGGGGAAACGACGAGTGGACTTTCGACAAGGTGATGCCGTTCTATCGCGCCATTGAAACGGACACGGACGTTCACGACGATTTCCATGGGACGGACGGTCCGATAGTCGTCCACAGGTTCAAGCGGGAGGACTGGCTTCCGCCCCAGACCGCGTTCTATAACGCCTGTGTGGAAGCCGGAATACCAACTACATACGACATAAACAACCCGGACGCCTCCGGTGTGGTACCGATGGCGTTCAACAATCCGAACGGTATTCGCATCAGCACGGCACTCGGATACCTGCCCACAGCACGACACCGACTCAATCTGACGATCCGCTCGGACTGTCACGTGCGGCGATTGATCTTCGACGGCAAGCGCGCGGTCGGCGTGGAGGTCGAGAGCGGAGACGAGACGTTCGTAGTGGAGGCGAATGAGATTGTGATGAGCTGCGGCACGGTCGCCAATCCGCAGATTCTCATGCTGTCCGGGGTCGGTCCGGCAGCGCATCTATCGGAGCATGGGATACCTGTGGTGCATGACCTTCCGGGGGTCGGTCAGAACCTCAGCGACCATCCATTGATCTTCATTACGTTCAGAACCAAGGACGGCTTTCCGCTGGACGGCCTTGCTCCGAGGCTCCAGATAGGATTGCGCTACACGGCGTCCGGTTCGCCCCTGAGGGACGATATGTTGCTATGGCCTATGAATTTCGCCAGCGCACGTGTGGACAGGGGCGGCGACCGGATGGAGCCTATCGGCATCAGGTTCGTGGCGGCGATCTACCTCGCCCTGAGCAAGGGTGAGATAAGGCTCAGGTCTGCCGATCCACATGACGAACCCGACATAAACGTGAACCTGCTCGAAGACCCGTTCGACCTGGAGAGGGCGCGTGACGCCGTTCACAAGGCAATAGAACTGGCCGGGCACTCTGACTTCGACGACATAATAGAGGAGATCACAGAGCCGCCAGAGTCCGCGCTTGAGTCGGACGACGCGCTGGACGAGTGGCTGCGACGAGAAGTCGTCACCGGGAATCACCTCACGAGCACATGCAGGATGGGACCGGCATCCGACCCGACGAGCGTGGTGGACCAGTTCGGCAGGGTTCATGGGATAGAGGGGCTGAGGGTCGCCGACGCCTCAATCATGCCAGACTGCGTGCGCGCCAACACCAATGTTACCACGATGATGATTGGCGAGCGAATAGCGGACTTCATAAGGAACGCAAGCTGAGACGCCATGCTGAGGACAAACTGTTGGGAGGAGTGACCCGCCTCGGACTCGAACCGAGAACCTACTGATTAAGAGTCAGTTGCTCTGCCAAATTGAGCTAGCGGGCCGTGAGCGCTTGCGGTCTCTCCTGAGGCGGGATAATTCTAGTTGCGTCAACCAGGTACAGTCAAGCGAAAGGTGGAGTTGCAGCAGCCACAAAGCCTCCCAGTTTCTGGATTCCCGCCTTCACGGGAATGACGATTGGGGGACACGACGGAATTTTGCAATTGCCTCGTTAAGCAAATGCTTGGCGCATGTGCAAAGTCGCAATTTTCGACTTCCATCCGCAGTCTCATACTCATCGTCAGTTTGGCTATGGATTATTGCTTTCGCGGGAATGAAAAAACTGCATCAACACCGAGCTTGCAGAGGCCCTGTTCAGTCGCTGCCATCATTGACGCGACATCGGAAGCTGTGATAATCTGAGTTCGTGAAATAATGCACATATTCGCTAAGGGACGGTTGAGTTTACACAGACGAGCGGTTATCAAATATTGCCGAGCGATAGAATACAATCCATATTCCGCATCGTGGTTGTCGCCGCTATCCTGTCCGCATTTTTCCAGGTAACGCTCGGTGGAGTAGTGCGAGTTACGGACTCCGGCCTGGGCTGCCCCGACTGGCCTCTCTGCCACGGACAGATCATCCCCCCATTCGACACTGCCACTTTAATTGAGTACAGCCATCGTCTCTCCGGCTCCGTGCTGGGTCTGCTGGTCATTGCGACCACCGCCATAGCCTGGATGCGCTTCCGCGCCCACCGGCTAGTCTGGTACACATGCGTGGCGGCGCTCGTTCTCGTGATCGTGGCCGGGATTCTCGGAGGAATCACCGTCCTGACAGAACTCGCCTGGCAGTACAGGCTGCTTCACCTGGCAATAGCCGAGATACTCATAGCCTGCCTGATAGTGGCCGCCATAGCGGGCTGGAACCCATACTCTTCCGCGCCTACTGGCGCCGGTTCCAAGCGGGCCGATTCGCTCAAACCGCTCATAATCGCGTCAATCGCGGGCGCGTTCGTTCTCATACTGTCCGGCTCATACATGGTCGGAGAAGGATACGGAACATCATGCGCCACCTGGCCGCTGTGTCGCGGTAGTCTCCTCCCCGAAGGGTGGGCCTACGCCGTGCACATGGGACATAGATACATAGCGGCAATCGTAGGTATCATAATCGCATGGACAGCATGGAGGGCATGGGCTTCGGCTCCGGCGCACAGTCCGGTCAGAACGGCCTCCATGTTTCTGGCGTCTGCATTTGTTCTTCAGATAGTGGTCGGCGCGTTTGTAATATGGAGCCGGTTCTCAGCCGATCTGAAAGCAACCCATCTCAGCTTGGCAACTCTGGTCTGGGTGGTCTTGGTAATTCTTACCGCTCTGATATACTCCTATCGTCCCGCTACTGAATCAGGCAGAGCGGTAATGAGACAGAAAGCGACTTAGCGGGAGTCGGATGGCTACTTCAACTGCGGCTCACAGCCGCGCGAATTCAACACTCAGGGGATACATAGCCCTTACCAAGCCACGAATCATATCCCTGCTGGTATTCACGGCTCTCGGCGGTATGTTTCTGGGCGCGCGAGGTCTTCCGGATCCGGTATTGGTCGTCCTAGTGCTGGGCGGGGGGGCGCTGGCCGCCGGGGGCGCTAATGCGCTGAACCACTATCTGGACCGCGACATTGACAGACTGATGGGACGCACGTCGGGACGCCCGATAGTGAGTGGCAACATCGCCCCTCTCCATGCGATGTGGTTTGGAATCGCCCTGAACGTTGTCGCATTCATCATACTCGGAGCCTTCGTAAATCCTCTCAGCGCACTGCTGACGCTGTCGGCGACCCTCTTCTATGTCTTCGTGTACACGAAGGCCCTCAAGAGAAGCACCCCGCAGAACATCGTGATCGGAGGAGCGGCGGGCGCCATACCGCCGATGGTCGGGTGGGTAGCGGTAACGGGCGAGCTCGGACTCCCCGCGCTCTACATGTTCGCCATCGTCTTCTTCTGGACTCCCCCACACTTCTGGGCACTGTCTCTGCTCATCAAGGATGACTACCAAAGGGCCGGAGTACCGATGCTGCCAGTTGTGGTGGGAATCCGGGACACCAAGCTCCATATCTTCCTGTACACCCTTCTGCTGCTCGCGCTGACCACCATGTTTTTCACCACCAGTGCGGTCGGATGGATCTATCTCGGAGGATCATTGGCCTTGGGAATAGGATTTGTCGCTTACGCTTGGAGACTGATGAGGCGGGATGGAATCGAAGGTGCGAAATCCGCCTACCTCTATTCCCTCGCGTACCTGGCCCTGCTGTTCCTGGTAATCATGGTGGACAGCGTTGTGAGGTTGTAGTCATGTGGGAGAATGCAGAGTCTAATGAGAACACGCGCGCGCTTCAACACCTTGACTGAGACATGGCGCTTTGATAGATTCTTTGTCGGTTTCGGGAGTGGTCTCTGAGTTATAATGACAAGCAAGAGGGAACTTGGGAATATGCTAAATCTCTACCGACGCCACCGTGTCTTGTTCAGCGTACTTACGCTGGCGTCACTAGTGGCGTTGATGTTCGGATGCACGCCGGGCGATCCGCAGTCCACTTTCGACGCGGACGGGCCCGTCGCTCAATCGCAGCTCAACCTCTTCTGGATCATACTGGGAGCGGGAGCGGTGGTCTTCGTAGCCGTCCAGGGCGCTCTCATCTACCTGCTCATCAAGTTCCGCAGGCGGAACGACGACGACATTCCCGAACAGGTCGAGGGCAATCATACTCTCGAATTCGCATGGACCGCAGGTCCGACCGCCCTCGTAATTCTGGTGGCGATACCCACCATATTCACAATTTTCGACAACCAGGTTTCGCCCGAACCCGGCGCTCTCACTGTTGACGTGATCGGTCACCAGTGGTGGTTCGAGTTCAGGTATGACCATCCCGACGATCCCACAAAGGACGTGGTCTTCGCGGGCGACTTGCACATTCCCGTCAACGAGGTCATCAACGTGAACCTGGATTCAGTTGATGTGATCCACAGCTTCTGGATTCCCAAAATCGCGGGGAAAGTGGATATGGTGCCTAACAACGACAACACCATGTGGATTCAGGGCGACCAGACCGGCACGTACTACGGTCAGTGCGCGGAATTCTGTGGCGTGCAGCACGCCAACATGCGCTTCAAGGTTGAAGTCCAGACTCGCGAGGACTTCGACGCTTGGCTCAGGGCTCAGGCTACCCCTCCGGCTGAGTCCCAGGACCCGCTTGTGGTCGAGGGCAGCAAGGTATTCCGCAGCGCCGGATGCTCAGGCTGCCACGCCGTTGATCCTGTTGCTAACGACGGCGTCCCCGGACGCGAGGGACCGAACCTGGCGCACGTCGCCAGTCGCACCAACCTCGCCGGCGGGATGTTCGACAATCGCGGCGAGGACGGCAACGTCAATCTTGCCATCCTGCAGCAAAATCTGAGAACGTGGATTTCAGACCCCGAGAGCGTCAAGCCGGGCAATACGATGGCCTCGGAGGGGGCACCGTACATAGATCCTGAGAACGCCCTCAACGAAGCGGAACTGTCCGCCATAGTAGCCTACCTGTCGAGCCTGAAGTAACGGCCCGGCGGTTGACATTAGTGTTTGGAGAAACGGGATGACTACTCTGGCAATACCGAGACCTGTACACCCAACGGGCATCTGGTCGTGGATTACTACCATTGACCACAAGCGCATTGGAGTTCTCTACGGAGTCACCGCATTCCTGATGTTCTTCTCAGGTGGCATCGAGGCCTTCCTGATAAGGGTGCAGCTTGCCCGTCCTGAGCAGAACCTCATTACGCCGGAGATCTTCAACCAGCTGTTCACGATGCACGCGACGACGATGATCTTCCTAGGCGTCATGCCACTGTCGGCCGCTTTCTTCAACTTCGTCGTACCGCTACAGATAGGCGCCAGGGACGTTGCGTTCCCTCGCCTGAACGCCTTCAGCTACTGGACTTTCCTGGGCGGCGCCCTGCTTCTCAAGATAAGCTGGTTTACCCACTCCGCCCCCAACGGCGGCTGGTTCGGGTACTCCCCTCTTACCGGCATTACCTACAACCTGGGGCACGGTATTGACGTCTGGATCATTTCGCTCCAGGTGCTGGGCATTGCCTCCCTGGCGGCGTCCTTCAACTTTATCGTTACTATATTGAATATGCGCGCGCCGGGCATGGGCCTGATGCGCCTTCCACTGTTTACGTGGATGACGATGGTGACGGCCATACTGCTGGTTCTGGCATTCCCGGTTATCACTGTCGCTCTGATCGAGCTCTACTTCGACCGCTCCTTCGGCATGAACTTCTTCAACGTAGTGGCCGGAGCGAATCCCGTGCTGTGGCAGCACCTGTTCTGGGTCTTCGGACACCCGGAGGTCTATATTCTGATTCTTCCCGCTATGGGCATCGTATCCGAGATACTGCCCGTGTTCTCTAAGAAGCCGCTGTTCGGCTATGCGACGGTCGTACTGGCGGGTGTGATAATCGCCTTCATGGGATGGATGGTCTGGAGCCACCATATGTTCACCGTCGGGCTCGGCCCGGTCGCCAACTCGGTGTTCACCGTAACAACTATGTTGATAGCCGTGCCGACAGGCATCAAGGTGTTCAACTGGATGGGCACGATGTGGGGCGGCTCGATCAGCTTCAAGACGCCAATGCTGTTTGCCATCGCCTTCGTCTCTATGTTCGTCATCGGCGGCATCAGCGGCGTAATGCACGCGGTTGCCGCATCCGACGCTCAGCAGCAGGACACTTACTTCATCGTTGCTCACATTCACTATGTGCTGTTCGGAGGGGCCATATTCGCCATACTGGCGGGCACGTACTACTGGTACCCGAAGCTGACCGGCAGAATGTACGACGAACGACTGGGGCAGTGGCACTTCTGGCTGATGTTCATAGGGCAGAACATAACATTCTTCCCGATGCACTTCACCGGCATGAACGGGATGCCACGACGCATCTACACTTACTACGGAGGCATGGGCTGGGACTTCTGGAACATGGTCTCGACTGTCGGCGTTCTGTTCCTGATCGTCGGATTCCTGATCTTCATCCACAACATGGCGAGAAGCTGGAAGAAGGGCGAGGTAGCGGGGGCCGATCCATGGGATGGACGCACACTCGAATGGTCAATTCCGTCCCCACCGCCGGAATACAACTTTGCGGAGATACCGAACGTCCAAGACCGCGACGACTGGTGGGAAGAAAAGCAGCGCAGGCGCGAACTCGCGCCGGGCGCGCCGGTTCCCGTTGTCGCGGGCGGTTCCGACTCCGAAGACGCTCACGACATTCACTTGCCGCAACCTTCTTACTGGCCGTTCTTCGTCTCGCTCGGACTGTTCATAGGCGGCATGGGCCTCGTCTATCTGATAAACGTGAGCGATGCCGGAATACGAACGCTCAACTGGGTCGCGCTGACGACGACAGTCATAGGAGTGATTATAGGCATGGTATCCGTCTATGCCTGGTCGTTCGAGCCGGTCAATGATCCCGAGCCCGACGGCGGACACGCTGCCCATTAACCGAACGGAGGCTTTTTAAGTGGCACACGCCCCCGCCATTCATGGCGAGCACGAACCGACAACAACAGGTCTGAACCACAGAAAACTGCTGATGTGGGCCTTCCTGGGCTCCGACTGCATGTTCTTCGGTACGCTGATAGCGACTTACCTAGTGTACAAGAACAAGAGCCTCGAAGGTCCGCTGCCTATTGACGTCTTCGACATACCGGTTACGTCCGTAAGCACGTTCGTCCTGCTGATGAGCTCGATGAGCATGGTCATGGCATACGCATGGCTGACGAGGGGCAACCTGAAGGCTTTCAGGATATGGCTCGCCTCTACCGCCATAATGGGAACGACGTTCCTCGCCTTCCAGGTGTACGAGTTCTACGAATTCGCCAATCACGTGGTCGTAATAGACGGTAAAGAATTTACTTTGACTCCTAAGACCAACCTGTTCGGCACCACGTTCTTCACACTCACCGGGTTCCACGGCGCGCACGTAACGCTCGGCGTAGTATGGCTGCTTTCCATCCTATTCCACTCGTTCAGGAAGGGCGGCGTAACGCCGGAAAAGAACCTGGACGTTGACCTCGCCGCGCTCTACTGGCACTTCGTTGACATTGTGTGGATCGTCATATTCACCGTCGTGTACCTGTTCGGCGTATTCGAAGGATTCCCGGGAACAGTGCCTTCTACACCGCATTGATTGGATTGATCTAACCGAGAGACCGAGTAAATTATAGCTATCGCTCAGGGAGTTCAAATGAGCCAGGAAGAGAGCCAGGCAGTAGATCAGCACGCGGCTGACAACGTTCATACCGGACATCCGACGCCTGCAACCTATTTCAAGGTGGCGATGATCCTGTCCATTCTGACGGCCATCGAGGTTGGAATCTTTTACGTGACTCAAATCGGTTACGCAATCATTCCCGTGCTGGCCATTCTTTCAATCGGCAAGTTTGCGCTCGTTGTCATGTACTATATGCACCTGAAGTTCGACTCGAAGATATTCTCCGGGATGTTCTTCTTCGGTATGTTCGTGGCGACGGGTGTCATCTTCGCTCTCATGGCGCTGTTCAGCTGGTTCCTGCTCTAGTCCGAGCCGAACGCCCCACAAATCGTAAGCCCATGGCCTGAAGCGGACGGCGTGGCTTAACGCCGGAAGGAGGATCGGGGAGTTGGAAACAGGGTCGTTGTGGATGGCGTGGCAGGCCGACCTCGAATCCGTCATCCTCTTGATTGGGATACAGGCGGTATATCTTCTTGGCGTCGGCCCGCTCAGGCAGCGCAACAATTGGGCCGAAGATGTGGACCCCAGGCAGATTGCGACTTTCACGCTTGGCGTCCTCGTAATCTTCATCGCTCTCGCCTCGCCTATTCATGTAGTCAGCGAGAACTACCTATTCAGTGTGCATATGCTCCAGCATGTGCTTCTGACTCTTGTAGCACCCCCGCTCATGGTACGCGGGCTACCGGACTGGCTCATACGTCCGTTACTCAGGCCGAACTGGTCATTCAGAGTAGCGCGGGCCCTGACCCATCCGATTGGAGCGTTCCTGGCGTTCAACATCGTATTCTCGATCTGGCATATACCGGCTCTGTACAATGCCTCTCTGACCAATCATGGCATACACATTGTCGAGCACATAATGATGATAAGCACGGCCATACTTATGTGGTGGCCTCTGACCAGCACGATGCCTGAGCTGCCCAGGGTATCCTACCCGATGCGGATCATGTATCTGTTCGGCCTGTCGGTGGCGCAGCTCATCGTGTTCGGCGCGCTTACTTTCGCAGGTGAACCGATTTACGGATTCTATGTGGACGCTCCCCGAATCTCGTTTATGACGGCCCTTACCGATCAGCAAATCGGGGCTGTTATAATGAAAGTCGGCGGCGGCCTGCTGTTCCTTGGATTGCTGATAGTAACCTTCTATCGCTGGTATGGAGAAGAGGAACGCACTCGACAAGCCAACCACAGACGACGAAGAAATTACCCGACAAGTTTGGAGGACACACCAACGTGAGCAGCAATTTCAAATTCTCGATACTCTTCCCGTTTTTGGCGGTCCTGCTGATCGCGCTTTACGGTGGTGTGCTTGGGGTTACTTTCATCCTGTTGAACACCATAAAGTTGAACGCGTTCGGCGAGCAAATTCCCATCGCTGTCATAGTGCTTGGCACCTCTCTGGTATTCGGTGTACCCATTGTCGCGTACCTGCTCACGCGTAACGAACCTACGGAGTAGGCCGCCAGTCCGAGCCGCGCGCTGGCAATCCGGCCCATGATTCGCAAGAGCCTTTCCTATAGGTGGCTGCTGACGCTCTCGGCTGTCCTGTTCATGGCGGCCTGTGGGTCCACAAAGTCCGATGCCGCGTTCAACGGGACTGTCCTGAAGGACGCTGAAGCCGCTCCCGGTATCACGTTGACCAACCAGTTGGGCCGAACTGTCCGTCTCGACGACTTCAGAGACAGCGTTGTCGTACTTACCTTCCTCTACACGAATTGCCCGGACGTCTGCCCTATCGTGACTTCAAGACTACGTGAAGTCCACGAAACTCTGGGCGAAGATGGCGCAGAAGTACAGTTCGTCGCCGTCAGCGTTGATCCTGAGCGTGACAGCGTCGAGGCGGTGCGAGGGTACCTGGACAAGTGGGGGCTTTCGGGGAACTGGCAATTCCTGGTCGGGGATGAGCCTGATCTGAAGGAAGTGTGGAAGGACTACTACGTGGATCCGGCCATAAGCAGCCACGACCCTTTGGAATCGGCCCAGGCTAATCCAACTCCCGAATCGAGAGGCGCGATTGATTCGCTGAGCGCGGAGATCACGGAACGCTACCTGGTGGTCCACTCGACTCCGGTCTTTCTGATAGACAGAGACGGAATGCGGCGCGTGGTCTTCACTCCCCCGCTGGAGCCGGAGGAAGTGGCGCAGGATATAAGTAAACTTCTCGACGCCAGCTAAGCGGCCGGTTCGAGTTCCCGCTTGGCGGTCTCGGCGATCTGGGCGAACGCGCCGGGATCCTGCATGGCAATGTCCGCGAGAATCTTGCGGTTTACCTCGACTCCGGCGAGTTTGAGGCCGTGAATCAGCTTACTGTATGTGATCCCGTTGGCGCGCGCGGCGGCGTTTATCTTGACGTTCCAGAGCTTTCGCATGTCGCCCTTGCGCTCGCGCCGGTGGGCGAAGGCGTAGGAGTAGGCGTGAAGCATGGACTCGTTCGCCTGCCTGAACAGCGTGTGGCGTCCTCCCTGATGGCCCTTGGTCATCTTGAGAATCTTCTTATGGCGTTTCCGCTTTGTTACACCACGTTTGATCCGGGTCAATTGGACTACCTCACTATTCAAACATACAACCGCCCCTCGCTGTTAAGCCGGGGCAGTTTGAACTACGATTCGTACTCTGGAAATTGTAGCAGTTAATCCAAGCCGTATGGAAGCGCGCGCTTGAGCATCTTCACGTCGGACGGGCTTACTTCCAGTTTCTTGGCGAACAGACGCTTGGCCTTGTTCGACTTCTTTCGCCTGAGGTGGGACCTGTGCCCCTTCATTCGGACCAGCTTGCCGGTCCCGGTTATACGGAATCGGCGCTTGGCTCCCTTATGTGTCTTCAGCTTAGGCACGTACTTTCTCCCGCCTTTGATTCGATTTCTGATCCCTTGCGTTTGGAGCGCTTACCGGCGCCAGTATCATCGAAAGCATTCTCCTGCTCTCGAAGTTAGGTGGGCTTTCGAGCGCGGCATCGTCAACCAGCGCTTCGGCTACCAGCCTGAGAAGATTCATGCCGATTTCGGGGTGTTCGTTCTCACGTCCCCTGAACATGACGGACACCTTGACCTTCGCGCCCTGTCCGAGCAGGCGCTTGGCAAGCCTGGTCTTGGCGAGGCGGTCATGCTCCCCTATCCGGGTCTTCATCCTGACCTCGCGCAACTCATTCGTGGGCCGCGCCCTTCTCGCCCTTCGCGCTTCTCGTTCCTTGCGGGTCGCCTCGTACTTGAACTTTCCGAAGTCCATGAGGCGACAGACCGGAGGATCTGCCCCCGGTGCGACCTCCACAAGGTCATAGCCCCGTTCGTCTGCGATTTCGAGCGCCTGCCTAGTGGGAAGCACACCTAGCTGCTTTCCCTCTTCGTCCACAACGCGGACTTGGGGAACTCTTATTCTCTCGTTAGCGCGATAATCCCTGGGTGGTATCCTAGCACCTCTTTCTTTCGCCAAAGCAGTTTTACCCAAGCCGCTACTTGGGTTTTAATGAATATATCACAGATGAATTAAGGTTACAACCAAGTTGCTAATGATGCTGTATCAGTTTGGTTGGTAGAGGGGGCACCCCCATCCTAGCCTTCCCCCATCAAGGGGGAAGGGACTTTTACATACCCTTGTGAAACCCAAATGGAGGGGGCTAGGATGAGTCTGATTATCTAGCGACAGCCTCTGCCATTATCCTCTCCACCAGTTCGTCAACTGCAACGGCTCCCAGGTCCTCGCCCGACCGCAGCCGGACGCCAACCGCATTCGCGGCGACCTCACGGTCACCCACTATGAGCATGTAGGGCGTCTTCTGCATCTGGGCGTCCCGAATCTTGAAGCCCATGCGCTCGTTGCGGAGGTCGGTCTCAGCCCTGATTTCCGCCTGTAGCAACTTGCGCTGAATCTCACTCGCGTACTCGTGGTGCCGGTCGGCAATCGGGATGATAGTCGCCTGAACGGGAGCGAGCCACGTCGGGAAGGCTCCGCCGTAGTGTTCTATCAGCACTCCCATGAACCGCTCCATCGAACCGAACAGCGCGCGATGAACCATGTAGGGCTGGTGTTCCGCGCCGTCCGCGCCAATGTAGGTGAGACCGAACCTGCGAGGCAGATTGAAGTCGAATTGAACGGTCGTGCATTGCCACAGCCTGCCGATGGCGTCCTGGATGTGAATGTCAATTTTAGGGCCGTAGAAGGCGCCGCCGCCCTCCTCCACCTCGTAAGCCATGCCCCGCCTTTCCAGCGTCGTGCGCAAGGAGTTGGTGGCAGTTTCCCACTCTTCCTCGGAGCCGACAGCCTTGTCGGGGCGCGTGGAGAGCATCACAGAGTAGTCGGAGAAGTTGAACTTATCCAGCAGATGGAAAGTGAGATCGAGAACTCCGTTCACCTCTTCCTCGATCTGGTCGGGGCGGCAGAATATGTGGGCGTCGTCCTGCGTCATTCCACGCACGCGCAGCATCCCGTGGAGCGTTCCGCCTCTCTCGTAGCGATACACCGAACCCAGTTCGCCTATTCGCATCGGCAGATCGCGGTAGCTCCGCAGGCCGTTGCGGTAGTACATGATGTGGAACGGGCAGTTCATGGGCTTGAGGTAGTAGTCCTGGCCCTCCATGTCCATGGCCGCGAACATATTCTCCTTGAAGTTCTCCAGATGCCCGCTCGTCTGCCACAGCGTGGAACGACCGATATGAGGCGTATAGACGAGGTCGTATCCCCACCTGTAATGTTCGCGTTTCCAGAGGTCCTCCACGAGACCGCGAATTCGCGCCCCCTTCGGGTGCCAGATAATCAGGCCGGGGCCGGTCTCCTCGTGTACCGAGAACAGGTCGAGGTCGCGCCCGACGGTCCTGTGGTCTCGTCTGCGAGCTTCCTCGAGTCTTTCCAGATGCTCGTCCAGAGCTTCCTGCGACTCGAAGGCTGTGCCGTAGATGCGCTGGAGCATCGGACGGTTCTCGTCGCCGCGCCAGTAGGCCCCGGCGACGTTGAGCAGCTTGAACGCGGGTATCTTGCCCGTGGACTCGACGTGAGGGCCGGCGCAGAGGTCTTCGAATCTGCCATGTGTGTATGTGGAGATGGCCTCGCCTTCAGGTATCTCGGCGATGACTTCCAGCTTGAGCGGCTCGTCGGCGTTGAGTTCGTTTATCTCGTCGCGCGAATACTCCGCGTATTCGAATTTGTGGTTGCGCTTTACCACGCGGCGCATCCGGTTTTCGATTCGCTGGATGTCTTCGGGCGTGAAGGGCTTTTCGACCATGAAGTCGTAGTAGAATCCGTCGTCCGTGGGCGGGCCAATGCCGATCTTGGCGTCGGGAAAGAGCGTCTTCACTACGTCGGCCATCACGTGGGCCGCGGAGTGTCTTATCCGCGTTCGCAGTTCTATCAGTTCGGAGTCAACTTGCAGTGTCATTGGTATTCTCCCGTTAAGCGGGGCCTGGATATTCAAAATCGTACACAGGCCAGTAAAGTCGTTTGGCAGGTTAAGAATCGGGCAATTGCCCGAACACACAAAAGCCCCTCGCGCAATTGATCGGCAACCCGCGAGAGGCTAAATAGTCAAGAATGTTATTCGTCTGAAGAGAACTACGCGGTTCCCAATTCGTTCAGTCCTGTACTTCTGATAACTGTGAGTCTGCGATAATTCTAGGTCGTCAAGGTCGCGGCGGTCAAGGGAAAACCGTTTTGTCCACGAAGGACACGAAGAGACACTAAGGCGTTGGATGGAAGACGGGATTCATATATTGTGATTTATATTAGTCCTGGTGGCGTTCAGGTGAGACACTGGTGTTCTTTTCGGCTGGAAGTGACCTGGGAATCGGCGGATTTAGCTATGAAATCGGCCGGATTTCACCTGCAAGAAAATTTTGTGAGCTGGTTTTGTCGTGACTGATAAACGTCAGATTATATAATACAGGCACTTTTGTTCTGAGATGTGTGTATTGTAATAGAGTGAGGGGGAGTCGCGCAACATTTCGCCAATCCTGATTCGGGCAAGAATCCCTGATATACTGGCATCGAAAGCCAAAGTTCAGGAGCCTCTACTATGTCCGGTTTGTCAGTGATTCCCCAAGCAAACAGGCCCGCCGCGATGGGCGTCAACGGGATGGCGACGTCCGCCCATCCACTCGCATCGCTTGCCGGTGTTCGGATGATGGTTGCGGGCGGCAACGCATTCGACGCCGCCGTCGCCGTCGCTTCGACGCTCAACGTGTGCGAACCGTTCATGTCCGGCGCGGGCGGGGTCGGACTGGCACTGGCATACGTGGCATCCGAGGACCGCGTTCGCGCGCTGAACTTCTCAGGCCGTATGCCCGCCGCCGCCGACCCGGAGGAATACGAAGCGGCGGACAAGGACATCGGGATCAAGTCGGCGCTTGTGCCAGGGAACGCCGCGGGTTGGCTGACCTTGCACGAGACATACGGCAGGCTTGACCGCGAACAGCTCTTCGAGCCAGCCATTGGCTATGCCCAGAACGGCACCGCGATTACGCACTTCAACGCCAAGTCAATTGGGAACTCGGTCCCGCGTCTTGCTCGCTTCCCGTCCAAAGGCATCTTCATCAAGAACGGCAAAGGGCCCAGCGCGGGTCAGAGGGTCAAGCAGCCCCAGTTGGCCGAATCCCTGCGCGCGATAGCTCGTGGTGGCAAGGATGAATTCTATCGTGGCGAACTAGCCGCAAGACTCGTGAAGGGCGCGCAGGAACTCGGCGGCCAATTCACGGAAGAGGACTTTGCCACTTACGAGGCCGAGTGGTGCGAACCAATCGGCATACACTACCGGGATTACGAAATCTTCTCCGTTCCACCAAACTCGACGGGATTCCAGCTTCTGGAGACACTCAAGATAATGGAAGGCTTCGACGGCCCGGACCTGATCTTCCAGCATCCCGAGACCGTCCACTCCTATATCGAGGCGGTCAAGCTGGCCGTTACGGACCGCATCAAGTGGGGCGGTGACCCCGATCATGTGAAGGCTCCACTGAACGGACTGCTTTCCTCTGGTTACGCCGAAAAGCAGCGCAGCCGCATAGATCGTGATAACGCGGCGGTGGTTTCGGGTGAAGAGTTCAGCCGCATGATACCGTCCGGCTCGCTCAAGGCGGGCAGCCCCGACGAGTTCGACGGCGGCATGACCACGCACTTCGCGGTCGCGGACTCCGACGGCAATGTCGTCTCGGTGACGCAGACGCTCGGCGGCGGGTTCGGGTCGGCGGTCGCGCCGGGCGACACCGGGCTGTTCCTGAACAACATGGCGCACTGGTTCGACCTGGAAGAGGGCGCGCCGAACCGTCTCGCTGGCGGCAAGCGCGTTGACTTCTGCCTCGCGCCCACCCAGACGTTCAAGGACGGACGCTTCCACGTCAGTCTCGGCACGCCTGGAAGCTGGGGCATTCTCCAGACGACGCCGCAGTTCGTGATGAACTTCCTCGACTTCGGCATGAACGTTCAGGAGGCGATAGAAGCGCCGCGCCTGCGCGTGTTCGAGGAACGACGGGTGGTGATGGAGGAGAGGTTCCCGTACCACGTCCGCGCCGCGCTCGCCGAGAAGGGGCACGACATAGAGCTGGCCGAACCATTCTCCACCACGGTTGGAGGAGCCCAGGGGATCATGGTTGACCATGAATCGGGGACGTTCCAGGGCGGGGCGGATCCGCGTCGGGATGGGGTGGCGATTGGGTGGTAGGTGAGCGTGGATATGCCTGACGCAGTAGCGATTGCGGTTACCGAGGATACGCTAACCGCCCGGTTGTCCGATGGACGGACAATCTCCGCGCCGTTGGCGTGGTATCCCAGATTGGTACACGCTACTCAGGAGGAGCGGGAGAATTGGGAGATTCATGCGGGAGGCCGACATCTGCACTGGCCTGACCTCGACGAGGACCTCAGTGTGGAAATGTTGCTGACGGGTCAAAAGTCTGGTGAAAGTGAAAGGTCATTCAAACGATGGCTCAAGGCCAAGCGGGCCGGCCTTCCGGTAACCATCCACGAAATACGTCCCGCGACAGATGATTGATTCAGGGAGGATAGCAACATGGCAGACCAGTATCCAATGAAGAAATACACCAAGGAACTGTGCGATGCTGTCAAAGCATACGACTATCCGGCGGTCACTTACGATTTTCAGAATGGTAAAGAAGTCTGCCACAAGAATATACGTCAAGTAGAAGAAAATATAAAAACACAGTTGTTCAGCCCGAACCCAGAAGAGGTGAAGGATGGACTGTCAAACGTCCTTTACTGGGGGTATGCGAGCCTCCGTCGTGAAGGTAACGGTCCGTGTGACGGCTATATTCCGATGACCGGCAGACAGAAAGACAGAATACCTAAGTTTCAGAAAGTTTGCGACAGCGACCTTAACAGATTCATACAGACGATCAGAGATTTACACTCTCTCAAATTAAGCGACATCAGGAAGATAAGTCTCCCGCAATTCAGCGGCGTTTCATTCATAAGCAAAGCGGTGATGTTCCTATGCCCCAGTAGATACCCTGTACTAGATCTGAACATTGCTAGGTTTACCCACTCAGAAGGCTTCCCTCCGTTACAATACTTGTCATTCAACAGAAAAGACCCGTCAAAAGCCACTGCAATTCCACTGAACCTTAGTACTCGAAATGGTCAGGCTACTGGAGAACTTACCTCTCAAGGCAAAAGGAATGAACAATGCTATGAGAATTGGGCTTCATGGTGCATAGGAATCGCCGACCTGGTTAACAGTGAAACATCCCAATGTCTCAGGGCCGTAGATGTTGAAAGAGGCATATTCCAATTGGTGGGATCAGAGAAAGACGATATTCCAATATGGCAACGAGAGGAGAATCACGCCATAGCCCGGCAGTTACTAAACTGTCCCGAAGGCTGGACTCATGAAAAGGTTATTGACCACGCTCGACAACTCGAAACTAAGAACTAATCACTGAAAACCGACGACTCTCCAAAACGACGCTTTTTCTTCGGCTGGTGGATTGTGCTTGCCGGTGGGCTTGTCATGTCTATCGCGTCGGGCATCAACTTTCACGGGTTCGGCAACTTCATCATTCCGCTTGGGCGGGAGTTCGGGTGGAGCCGCACGACTATCTCGGTGATATTCAGCGCGGCGCGGCTGGAGTCGGGGCTGCTGGGGCCTATAGAGGGGTGGGCGGTTGACAAGTTCGGCCCGCGCAGGCTGATACTGGTGGGAATCCCGCTGATGGGGCTGGGCTATATCGGGCTGAGCTTCATCAATGGGCTGCTGGCGTTCTTCTTCGTCTATGTGTTCATGATAGCGCTGGGCAATAGCCTGGGGATGAGCACGCCTATCACGGCGGCGGCGGCGAACTGGTTCAACAGGCGGCGCGGGCTGGCGTTCGGGATAATGTGGTCGGGTGTGGGGCTGGGCGGGCTGTTCGTTCCGGCGGTCGGCTGGTTGGTAGAGAACTACGGGTGGCGGACGGCGGCGCTGGTCATCGGAATCTTCATCGTGATCATAGGGCCGCCGGTGGCCTCTGTGATGCGGCACAGGCCGGAGCAGTACGGGTACTATCCTGACGGGATAGAGCCGGAAGGCGCGCGGGATTCGCAGGGCCGGACGAGGCCGATAAGGGCGGACCTGTCGAACGACTTCACGGCGCGGGAGGCGTTGAGAACGTCCAGCTTCTGGTTCCTGACGCTTTCGATCATGGCGCGGTCGCTGGTAAGCGGTGGGATCGGTCTGCACCTGGTGCCGTTCTTCGTTGACCTGGGGGCGTCGAACGTGACCGCCGCCGCTCTCGCGGGTTCAGTCGGGCTGATGAGCATACCTGGGCGCTTCGGACTGAGCGCGCTGGGGGACTACGTGAATAAGCGGTACGTGATGGCAGCGTCGCTGGCGGTGATGTCGGTGTCCATCATATTCATGGCTCGCGCGCCAGACGTGGCCGCGGTCATACCGGTGCTGATCGTGTTCTCAGCTTCGCAGGGCGGCATATCGGTCATTCCGCAGTCGTTGATAGCGGATTACTTCGGGAGACGCGCATACGCGACGATCCAGGGGTTCAGGTCGAGCATACAGATGCTTGGGATAATCGCCGGGCCGATAATCAGCGGGTATATATTCGACACGACGGGCAGCTATACGAACGCCTTCCTGGGATTTTCGGTGGCGGCGCTGCTGTCAATGGCGCTGGTATTCATGGCGCGGCCTCCACAGAAGCCGGCACCGCGAGGGCGGTCTAGATTCCCGATTTCGCGGGGATGACTGAATTGTATTGTGGTTTACCCTCACCCTAGCCCTCTCCCAAAGGGAGAGAGAACTTTCCGCTGACATTCATAGCTGCTTCGCTCACTTGCCTACCTTTATGAACCCATCGAGGGAGAGGGGATTTTTAGGTTGGCCTGAGCGCGAGGGCTATGTAGCGCCGGCGACGGGATAGTCGAAGTAGGCGGCGTTGATCAGGGAATGCAGTTCGCGTGATTGCTCCAGCGCGCGGTTGAGCAGGTCTTCGCGATCGAAGTTGTCGGGCCACTCATACTGTACCAGTCCGCTCAGGCGACCGGCCATCCGTCGAACTGTCCCGAATGTATCGGAGCTGGGGCCGGTCCCAATCGAGTCGAGTTCGCGCTCGATTTCCTTGAACGACCGGCTGAGCGAACTCGGGAGCAATGGATCGGTCACGAGCAGGTCCATGACGTCGCGGGGATGAACTGAAATACCATAGCGCCTGTTGTACTGTTCCAGCGCATTGGAAACCCACAGCAGGTCCAGCCAGTCCCCTTCCCTATACTCTCCCGCATCAACATCAATGGCTATCTGCTGGATGAGTAGTTCGGTCGAAAACTGCGCCCTTTCGATGAACCTTCCGATTTGCAGAAAGCTCCAGCCTTCGTCCCTGTACATCGTGGCCTCGGCAGCCCCAACGAAGGCGTCAATGTCGGCGTCCATCTCCGTATAGAAAGCCTCAGGAGATCCGGCCCATATATCCTGGATGTCCAGGCTGCGTATTCGCAGATACACCATGTTGAGACGCTGCCACATCTCCGAGCTTATCCGATGGCGCATCTGGCGGGCGTTTTCCCTGCCCTGCGCGAAGCAGTTCCATACCGAATCCGGGTTGACGCGGTCAAAGGTGAGGTCGCCCGCCAAGGTATATGAATCGGCCAGCATGTAGTCATCGCTTTCGCCGATGCCGATTTCGATGCTGCCGCCCGGCGGCAGGCGGTGCAGGGACATGTACAGGCGACTCCACCCAGCATGGATGTCCCGCGCGGGCCTGTCAACCAGGGACTCGGTCTGCAGCCGCAGCAGACGACAAATCAGCGCCGTCCGCTCTAGGTAGCGGCTCATCCAGTAGAGTCCTTGTGCATTCCGAGAGAGCATCGCGGCCTACTCTTCCAGTACCCAGAGGTCTTTGCAGCCACCGCCCTGGCTGGAATTCACGACCAGGCTTCCTTCTCGCAGGGCAACGCGGCAAAAGGCGCCGGGCACGAGTCTGGAATCCCTCCCCTGAAGCACGTAGGGCCTCAGGTCAACATGACGCGGCTCTATGCGACCATCTACCATACAGGGCGCGCGAGACAACGATAGAGTTGGCTGGGATATGAAGTCCGCAGGGTTGGCCCTAACTTGCTTGGCGTATTCGTCCCTTTCTTCAAGGGTAGAGTGTGGGCCCACCAGCATCCCGTATCCACCCGACTCACCAACTCGTTTCACTACCAGACTCTCCAGATTGTCGAGAGTGTACTCAAGACCTTCAGGGTTGCGGCAGAGGTGAGTCTCCACATTCGAGAGGATCGGATCCTCGCCGAGATAGTAGCGGACCATATCGGGAACGAAAGCGTAAACACTCTTGTCGTCGGCGATGCCCACTCCCGGGGCGTTGACCAGCGTCACATTGCCTCGCTTGCAGGCGTCGAGCAGGCCCGGCACTCCGAGGAGCGAATCGGGACGAAATGCGGCAGGATCCAGGAACAGGTCGTCCACGCGGCGGTAGATCACATCAACTCGCCGGACACCTTCGGTCGTGCGCATATAAACGTAGCCGTCGCGCGTCAGCAGGTCTCTTCCCTCAGTCAGCTCCGCGCCGATCTCACGTGCGAGAAACATATGTTCATAGTAGGCGGCGTTGTAAACGCCGGGCGTGAGTAGGGCGATAGTAGGCTCGGGGCTACCGTCGGGCGCCATTTCCTGGAGCGTCTGGAGTAGCAGCTGTCCGTAATGTTCCACGTCTCGCACTCGGGAGGCTCTGTACAGTCGCCGGAAACTGGCTTTGGCAGCCCTTCGGGTGGCTATCATATATGACACGCCTGAAGGGGAGCGAAGATTGTCTTCGAGCACGAAGAACCCGTCGTGAGTACGAACGAGATCGGTTCCGCAGATCGCGACCCATGTACTGTTCGGCGCAGAGTATCCCTCCATCTCCGGACGATACTGCGGACAATCCAGCACTATGTCCTTAGGGATCACTCCATCCTCGATTATCCGGGCGCCGTTGTAAACATCTTCGACAAAGAGATTCAGCGCGCGCAGACGCTGAGTCAGCCCGGATTCCAGCATTTGCCATGTCGCGGCATTGAGAATACGTGGTACGCAGTCCACCGGGATTATCCGTTCCTCCGCCTCATCGTCCCCGTAAACCATGAAGGAAATGCCTTCTTGAAGAAAGGAGCGAGTCACCCACTCCTGGATGCTGGAGATGTTCTGGGGAGTTATCCTGTACAGGGTCTCGTAGAGGGACTTCGAATGATCACGCGGCATCCCGTCCGACAAGAACATCTCGTCGTAGATGCCGGTATCGAGGTCGTATGCGCCAAAATCCATAGTGCTCGCGGCGTAGGTCAGACAGCCGCTTCCTCCTCTTCTCGGATCCCGTTCACAGGCAGCACAACTACCATCTCCGTGTATTCTCCGGGAACCGAGACGGGGCTGATCGTGCCGCCATGCTCCCTGACAATATCGTTTGACAAGGCCAATCCGAGCCCGGTGCCTTTGTCGGTGGGCTTGGTAGTAAAGAAAGGATTGAATATCTTGTCTATGACATCGTCAGGTATCCCGTCGCCGTTATCCCGAATGCGAATCTCCAAAGCATCATCGGTTCGCTTTGTCTTTAGCCATAGAGTAGGCATATATGAACCTGACTCACCCTTTTCGACGGAGGCGCGTCTCTTGTCGTCAGTAGCGTGGCAGGCGTTGCTGACCATGTTGAGAAACACGCGGCCCATGTCTTCGGGGATTACAGGCCACTCACCGGCGTCGGGATCGAATTCCGACTTCAGGTCCAGCTGGAAGTCGGGGTCTAACGCCCGCGCGCTGTGATAAGCGAGCAATGCGTGTTCGTTGAGGAGGTCGTTTATCATCACTGGACGCACTTCGCCGCCGCCACGCCCAAGCTGAAGCATATCCTCGACGATTCGATTCGCCCGTCCGCCATGATGCCGTATCCGCTCCAGGTTACCTGTAATATCTTGTGAAATCTCGTCTATGTAGTCGCGCTGTTCGTCCGTGATTTTCTCGGCGACCTCATCGAGGACTTCCTTGAGCTCATCTATCAGTTCTTCGGAAACTTCGGAGAAATTCTTGACGAAATTGAGCGGGTTTCTTATCTCGTGCGCCACACCTGCTGTCAGTTCGCCCATCTCTGCCAGCTTCTGCTGCGTGATAATCTTGTCCTGCGCGAGGCGAAGTTCCTCCAACACACTCTGAAGTTCGTCGTTTCTCTCCTGGAGGTCGGCGGCCAGCAGCTCGACCAGATTGAGGCGCTGAACTTCAAGCGCGTGCTGACGGAACACCTCAAGGGCCGCTGCCATATCGGTTACCTCATCATTTCCACCGATTTCGACTCTGGCTTGCAGGTCTCCGGCCGCCATCCGACGCATCCAGTCCGACAGAATTTGTATCCGGCGCAGAAGAACCCGCCCTACAAACAGCCAGGCTATGAGGAAAGCCCCGCCGAGGCTAAGAGCGCCGATCACCAGCAGAAGCGTGCGGCCCGTGAGTATAGCCTGTGTAGAGGCGGCGGTCGCCTGTCCCGCGCTGTCGCGGGCGGATACGACCAGGCCGTCCACTTCAGCTACCAGCGCGACCGCCTCATCCTGGTTTTCAGCCAGCAGGTTTCTCTGGCTCTCTCCGAGTCTGAGTTCTCTTTCAAGCAGCGCGAAACCATTCCGGTCGCCGATTCCCATTTCAGAAAGCCGGGCGAACACGGGGGAAATCTGGGTGTATGTTTGGGAGTCTTCCAGCGCGTTCAGGTTGCGCCGGATACGGCTGTCCACCGCTTCGAAACGTTCGCGGAGGGGTTCTATGGAAGCGGCCTCGGAGAGCGTGAAAGCGTTGGCCAGAAGTTCGGTCGCGATATTGGCATCGGACTGCAATTCGGAAAGGTGGCGGTAGCGACGAAACTCTTCTTCCGTAAAATGAACTGCGAAGTTTGCGGGATGGTCGCCGAGATTCCGATAGCCGGTGTTGATATAGAAAAGCTGATCGTCTATTGCGGCAACTACCGTATCGTCCAACTGGTTGCGCAGGTCAGCGAGTTCGGCTCTGAGATTTTCCTTCTGGGTTACCAAAGTAAAAAGCTCCGCCCTCTGAGATCGGATAGCCTCTACGTTGGCAATCAACGTTTGGGAGTGAGAGCGTATCTCCTTCAGACGCTCGGCGTCGGCGGCGCTCTGTTCCAGAATTTGGAGTTGAGTCTCAAGCGCTTCATTCGCGTTGGATATGCTGTCATACGCGGATTCGAGGTCTATGCGAGTCGTGGCTGAGGTGAGACTCGGCGCGGCGGCGACGAGTACGCTGCTGTACTCGGCAACTTCGAAGGCGGCGGCCATTTCGGGTATGCTGTTGTCGTTCACCTGTGTCTGAGCGTCTCCAACCCTGTCGAAGGAAAACCAGCCTACCAGACTGGCCGCCATAGTCAGCAGAACCGCGCCGCCTATGGCTAGGTAGAGTTGTGTCGAGATGCGAAAACGGCTGTGTATCAGCTTGTTTATTCGTTCTTTCATCGTTCCGATTCCAACAGCGTGCTAATGGGATGATAGGCGCCATCCCTCCCGATAACCGTGAGAAACACGGCGTCGGATCCCTGATTGTCATCAGGCCCGTAACGGAGCTCGAATCCGTCCAGATCGAAGGGTTCCTCATTTCGGATGATGTCCAGGAAGCAGGTCCGGGTCACCTCCCTTCCGCATCGTTCCAGCGCGGCTATGGCCAATCTTCCGGCCAGATAGCCTTCGAACGAGACGAATCCAGGCTCGGCAGCCGAGGCGAAATTCGATAGCGCGCGATGGTACGACTGAACTATGGGGAGGCTAATGTCGGTAGGAAAAGGGACCACCTGCGTCACGAAAACCCCTGTGCCGGCAGAACGCAGTTCCATAGAGGTGAGTTCCTCGGCTAGGGCATTGCTGCCCACGAACGAGACAGTCATGAAGATAGGGTCCATGCCAATGAATCGCGCCCAGGAGATCAGGGCGGCCACCGGCTGGTAAGCTCCTATGATTATAACGGCTTCGGGGTCTCCCTTGCGCAGGTCCAGGAGGCCCGTCTTCACCGCCAGAGTATTGCGAGGATACAGACCGACCGACACAGGTTCCATGCCGCGGCGGGCAAGCGCGCTGGTGGCTCCGCTATACCCGGCGCGTCCGTAGGAATCGTCCTGGTACATGACGGCGATGCGTTCGATACCCAGGTCTTCGGTCAATCTCTCAACCATCTCCTCAGTTTCCTGGTTGTAGGACGCGCGAAGATTGACTATGTTCTCCCATTCGGGGTCTCGTAGGAAGGCCGCCCCCGTAAACGGGGCTACGTATGGGATACCCTCATCAGCCGCGACCGGGGTGGCGGACCTGGATGTGGGCGTTCCTACCGCGCCGATTAGCGCGAATACCCTATCCTCGATCAACTTCTTCGTGTTGGTTATGGCGGCTTCCGGTTCGTAGGCGTCATCCATGAACTTCAGTTCCAGTTGACGACCATTCACACCACCCGCCTCATTGACCTCATGAAACGCTGCCTTGATCCCAAGGCGCATATTAATGCCGAGCTCATTGGCCGGACCGCTGAAAGCGGCGGACTGGCCAAAGAGGATATAGTCATCGAAGACGCCGGGTTCGCCGAGTGGGGCAAGTTCGGCCTCAACTTCTTTCGCAATGGCAGACGCAGGCTCACCAAGCGCGCTGTCCTGATTCTCGGGGACTTCGCCGCCTGTGTCATTGAACCAGGACAGTCCGCCCGCGCCGGTGGCTACAATAATGGCGACCCCTCCAAGCGCCACCGCAATCAGCAGAGCCGTCAACAGGCGAGATATATTCTTCATTCAGCCTTTCGCATGACCAGTGTGGAATGGTTCCTCGAATTCTGCCTTTCGTAACGCATCTCTTCAGTCATGTTGCGGACTATATGCAACCCCAAGCCGCCGATGGGCCGCTCGTCCATGGGCGCCGACGTATCGGGCACCGGCTTGTCTTCCAGCGGATTGAATGGGACGCCATCATCCGTTATCTCTATTATAAGAGTTTCCGGCTCGGATAAGAGGGTAATCTCAAAGTCGTGGACACCGCCCTCATGTGCATAATTGATAACGTTGATGCCAAACTCTTCTAATACCAGATTGACGCGGAAAGTAAGAGCTGGCGGCCAGCCCTCGCTCTCCGCTAATTCTTCCACGGCAGCGGAAATACGCCCCAACTCTTCGATCTTGTTCTCAACTCTCAGGCTGAGTTTGGTGCTCATGCGTCAACCTCGCTGCGGTGAAGGGTCAGACAAGTAATATCGTCCGACTGCGGGGCCTCGCCCGCAAATTCGCGTATGCTCTCGAAAATCGTGGTGGATATATCCTCCGCCTGTATGGAAGACCCGGTGACGAGGACTTCGCACAACCGGTCCATGCTGTATTCTTCACCTTCTTCATTCATAGCCTCGGTTACGCCGTCGGTGTAGAGAACCAGAGTATCGCCGGGCAGCAGGGTAATCGAATCCTGATCGAACTCGAAATCAGGCATAACCCCCAGAGCGATTCCTCCAGTCATCGGCAGGATGGTATAAGAGCCGTCGGAATGGACGACGATAGGGCTATTATGGCCTCCATTCGCGTAGGAGACCGTTCCGCTATCGGGATCATAAACCGCGTAGAAGAGGGTAACGAACATCATAGCGTCGTTATCTTCGCACAGCAGGTCGTTGACCTCTTTCAGGGTGCTGCCGGGCTGTTCATTGCCAATCGCCGCTCCTTTCAGCAATGTCCGGCTGGACATCATGAAAAGCGCGGCAGGCACGCCTTTTCCGGATACATCGGCAATGGCCAATCCGACTTTGCCCTCATCAAGGCGAATGAAATCGTAGAAGTCCCCTCCAACGTTGCGCGCGGGTTCCATACTTGCAAAAGACTGAAAGTCATTCCCCTGAGGAAACACCGTGGGCAGAATTGACTGCTGCATACCACTTGCGACATCCAATTCATTCTGAAGCGCGACCAGTTGGTCCCGAGACGCCAGAGCCTCCCGCCATTCGGTGAGATGCACGAGAGTCCTGTCAATCGTGATCCGCAGATCGTTGAAGTCCAGCGGCTTAGTTACGAAGTCGAAAGCTCCCCGGTTCATGGCGGTCCTGATGTTCTTCATGTCGCCATAGGCCGAGATGATTATCGAACGGATATTGGGGTCGACTTTCGGAATTTGCTCCAACAGCGTCAGTCCGTCCATCTGGGGCATATTGATGTCCGAAACCACCATGTCTATTTCGTCGTCCTGGTGCAGCACCTCCAATGCCTCCACACCGTTATGCGCGAAAACGAAGCTATACCGTCCCGCCCTGATGTGGCGTCTCATGCGTTGCAGCATGAGCGGCTCAAGATCCGGCTCATCGTCCACGACAAGAATCTTGTACGACTCTGCCATCGGTACCGCCTCCTTCGCAATCAGTTATTGAAGGAACCGATAGCCGACTCCTGAGAATCGTGAATGGGAATTATTCTGTCGAAGCCGCTGATCACGAACACTTCCTTGACAGGGTCAATCAAAGAGCAGACCGCGAAATTCACATTCTGCCTTTGCAGGGCCTTTGCCACGACCAGGATGGCGCGCAGGCCGGCGCTGCTGATGTACGAGAGATTCGCGAAATCCAGAATAACCGGTTGGTCATTCCCTTTTATGGCATCTTCCAACGCATTCTGGAAGTCAACCGCATTCGTCCCATCCACGCGACCTTCGGTCAACAGGATCAGACTGTTCCCCTGTTTAAGGGTATCCACGTTCATATGTAGAGCCTCCTAATTTCCTTATCACTAGCCACTGCGATGCCGAGGCATTTCCTACGGCAACTGTTCGCAGACGCCAATTTTAGCACAAATAGCGGTATCTATGTCTGCCTTGAATCAGTATCAGAAGTCGTATCCTCTCTCGCCTTGCGTAGCGATGTCAAGACCTACGATCTCATCCATTTCATCAACTCTCGGGCCACTTACCAGGGCGCCGGTGATCTTAAGCAAGATAAATGTAATGACCCCGCTCCAGGCGGCGACGGCCAACAGTCCTAGAGCTTGGACTCCAAGCTGTTCGACGAATTGCCGGCCTTCATCTACAAAACCACTACCGCCCAGTACCTCCAAGGCGAGGACGGCAGTCAGCAATGTTCCCAGAATTCCGCCCACACCGTGTATCGCAAATACGTCCATGGAGTCGTCTATTCTAAGCATATTCTTTACTATACCAACGGCGAAATAGCAAATCGGGCCTGCCGCTGCCCCCAACACGAGCGCCGATAGCGGACTTATGAATGCGGAAGCGGGAGTGGCAATGGCCAGGCCCGCGACCGCGCCTATTACGGTCCCGACGAGTGTTGGCCTTCGTTCCACGATCCACTGTGTTGTCATCCAGGTTATGACCGCCGCGGCTGCCGCCACGTGGGTCACTACTATTGAAATAGCAGGCTCCCGACCCGCAAACACCTGCATTCCGCCATTCAGAGCGAGCCATCCTATCCAAAGCATTCCGACGCCGGCGGCCGCCATCCCGGGATTGTGCGGCTCAGGAAGTTCGTCAGGAAATGCCAAACGCTTCCCGATGACCAGAGCCGCAACCAGTCCCGCAATTCCAACGCTGGTGTGAATTGTCGTACCACCGGCGGAATCCATGATGCCCATCTGATTGAGCCAGCCGCCTCCCCACACCCAATGACAGATCGGCGCATACACCAAAGTGGACCACAGCGCGCTGAACACCAGCACAGCCGGAAACTTTATCCTCTCCGTATAGCTGCCAACGATTAGCGCGGGAGTCAGAATGGCAAATGTCAGATGGAACATCGCCCAGGCTAAATCGGGCACGGTCCCGGCTGAGACACTATCAACCAGTCCGATGAAGAAGACGTTATCCACGCTTCCGATAACTCCGCCAACGCTATCCCCGAATGCCAGAGAGTAGCCGATATAGAGCCACAGCAAGGTCGAAATAGAAGTGATGGAGAAGCACTGCATCATTACCGAGAGGACTGATCTCGAATGCATCAGCCCGCCGTAGAACATAGCGATTCCGGGCAATGTCATAAACAGCACGAAGACGGTGGATGTCAGGATCCACGCAGTGTCGCCGGAGTTCATGATACCCTCCTTACCGTATGGGAGAGTTGGGTGTGCTCTCAGCGCGGATTATAACATTGCCTTCCAGATGTGAACAGTACGCCAGTCATACGCTATAGAGGTAGATTCGATTACGATGCGTAACTCGGACCCTCATCGCGAGCTCGCGCAAATGGCGACCTCCGCCCTACACTATTCTCCATTTCCAATTACAAATTCAGCGTGCTACCATAGTCCCATGTTCGCTTTACGGATTGATTCCATCAGGTTATTGAACGCCCTATGTCCGAACGCATACTCGTAGCCGTAGCTTGGCCATACGCCAACGGTTCCATCCATCTCGGCCACACCGCAGGCGCCTATTTGCCCGCGGACATCTTCGCGCGCTATCACAGGATGGTAGGCAACGAAGTAGCAATGGTGTCCGGCAGCGATGCCCACGGAACACCCGTTACAATCGCGGCCGACCAGCAGGGCGTTACTCCGGAGGAGGTCTATTCCAAATTCCAGGCTGAATTTTTGGATACATGGGAACGCTTCAACATCAGCTTCGACCTGTTTACCACGACTCATACACAGAATCATGCGGAAGTTGCTCAGGACATCTTTCTGCGTCTGCTGGAGAAGGACTACCTCTACACCGACACTATGAGTCAGCCCTATTGCATTAGTGATGAGAGGTTCCTCCCGGACAGATATGTGGAAGGCACATGCCCTCACTGTGAAAGCGACGGCGCGCGCGGCGACCAGTGCGACAATTGTGGACGTACCCTCGATGCCATAGATCTCATAGGGATCCGGTGTCGTACCTGCGGCTCCACGCCCGAGATAAGGGAAACGGAGCACTTCTTCCTGAGACTCAGCGCTTTCGAAGGCCAGCTCCTGGATTGGATCAAAAAGCAGGACCACCTGCGCCCAAGCGTAAGGAATTTCACCATCGGTTATCTGGAGGGAGGGTTGCGCGACCGGGCAATCACGCGAGACCTGGAGTGGGGAGTCCCAGTTCCTGTCGAAGGATACGAAAGCAAGCGCATCTACGTCTGGTTCGAGGCAGTCATCGGCTACCTCTCCGCGACCAAAGAGTGGGCCCAGCGCAGCGGAAACCCGGATAAGTGGAAGGAATTCTGGCAGGGTGAATCGCGCTCCTACTACTTTATGGGCAAGGACAACATTCCATTTCATACTGTCATCTGGCCCGCCATGCTGCTTGGGTACGGCGACCTGAACCTGCCGTACAATGTGCCGGCCAACGAATACATGAACCTGGAAGATAGAAAACTGTCCACAAGCAGGAATTGGGCCGTGTGGATGCCCGACTATCTGGACAGGTATGAATCCGACCCGCTTCGCTACGTCATTTCTGCGATGATGCCCGAATCGAGCGACTCCGACTTCTCATGGTCGGAATATGTCCGCCGTAACAACGATGAACTGGTCGCTACCTACGGGAACCTGGTTCACAGAACTCTGACTATGGCCGGGCGCAACTTCGACGGGGCCGTTCCCGACCCCGGCTCACTCGACGACGAATCTGTCGCGCTGCTGGACTTCGCCCGGGAGGCGCTGAAGGAGACGGGGCGAAACATCTCAGATTGCAGATTCAGAAACGGTCTTCAATCGGCTATGCGGCTCGCCCAGTCAACAAATCGCTATCTCGACGCAAAGGCGCCCTGGCAGGCGGTAAAGACTGACAGGGCCGATGCCGCAAGGACGATATGGACGAGCTTGACGGCAATCAATTGCCTTAAGGTCGCGCTTTATCCCTACATGCCTGCCAGTTCCGAAAAGTTGCACACCATGCTGGGGTTGGACGGCACCGTAGAGACGAGGGGCTGGAACTGGGAACCTGATGACCTGAAACCCGGCAGCCCCCTGCCGCGCCCAAAGCCTCTATTCCGCAAGTTCGATGAGTCCCTGGTAGAGGAAGAGACAGCGCGTCTTGGAAGTTAGCTCGGACAGAGAGGCCATAGATCTAATCTACGCTCCCGTAAAAGAGCGTCTGTCCAGAGTCGAGGACCGGCTCGGCAACATGGCCGATGTTGACTTCCCTTTCCTGTCCGAGGTGCTATCCCACGTCTATTGCTCCTCCGGCAAGAGAGTAAGACCCGCGATAGCGCTCCTCGCGTCAGGATTTTACCCACACGACCAACAGAAGTCTGAAATCATGGCAACCGCGATTGAACTCCTTCACATCGCCACGCTGATTCACGACGACACTGTGGACGAGTCAGACTTCAGGCGAGGAAGAACGACAATATCAAGTATGTTCGGCAAAGACATCGCCGTATTAGTGGGAGACTACGTATTCGCGTCCTCTGCGACCCTGGTCTGTGATATAGGGCACATAGGTGTCATAAGAAGATTCTCTGAAACTATCATGGACCTGTCCAATGGCGAGTTGCGCGAGAGGGTCGGCATCTACGACCCGGAGCAGACGCTTGACGACTACTACTCAAGAATCTTCAGCAAGACCGCTTCGCTATTTGCTGTATCCGGTGAGTCCGCGGCCACAATCAGCGGAGCCCCCGACGAGCATATTTCCGCGCTGCGAGAATACGCCTACGAACTCGGAATGGCCTTTCAGATAGTTGACGACATCCTGGACTTCGAGGGCACCCAGGAAGAGTTCGGGAAGCCTGTGGGAAGCGATCTCGCCCAGGGGGTCATGACTCTGCCGACCTTTATAGCACTAGACAGACACAATGGGAGCAATCCCGTAAAAGCATATTTCGAAGACAGAAACAACGAGAAGCTGCTTGCCGAAGCCGTTGATATGATCAGGCAGCCCGAAATCATGGCCGAGGCATACTCCGAAGCATCCAGGCGGTGTGACATCGCGCGCGACGCCCTCCAACTCTTGCCCGAATCAGAAGGGCGCCGCTCTCTCGAACTTCTTCTCGATTACGTCGTCAGGCGTAGAATGTAGATCATCCCACAGTCGTCGCTGTCGGATTCTGTGCGAATTAGCTCTCAGAGACTACCGCGCCGCCCAGAAAGGTCATGACCGGACGAACCCTGCCGACTCTCTCCGGTGGGCATTGGGTTATGTCTTCGTCGAACAGGACCATATCAGCCAACATTCCGGGCTTGATCTTTCCAACCCGTACCTCCAGACCCGTCGCGCTGGCCGGCGCCGAAGTGTACGCTCTAACCGCTTCAAGAGTGCATATTCCCTCGCCTTCGGAGAGGATTGTCCCAGCTTTGGTCCTACGTGTCACGGCCGAAGAAACACCCAGCATAGGATTGGGATCCCCAATGGGCGCATCGGAGCTAAAGGCAACGGAGATTCCACTTTCAGTAAATGCGCGGATTCTATACAGGTATGGAAGCATCGCCTGATCCACTGAGGACAGGTAGAGGTCACCATTCTGGAGAATAAAGCCTGGCTGTGTCGCTACTAATGCCGAGGACTGCGCCACAGCTCTCAGCGCTTCAGGAGGACATTCCGAGCAATGTTCGATACGGTGAGGTCCGAGGATTCCGGTCAGACTGGAGACTGACGATATTGCTTCAGCTGCATTCCTGACGGCCTCGGCTTCCACAGCGTGAATCGCGACCGGGAAGCCGGCTTCCGCACACTCGCGGACCATGTGCGACAACTCCCTCTTATCAGGCGTTATTTGCCCGGAGGACGCTGTGACCATAATCTTGGCGTGTCCTACTCTCTGCACCAGATTCCCGGACCCGAATGTCAGACCTCGCTCCATGAACTCCGCAATGTTCCGATAGCCCGGCATGAGAGAAACTCTCGGCATGGCTCCGATCCGTTCACGGACGCGCGCGAAGTAGTCCCACCGGGAAACCGAGTTGTACTGCGTCGCGTCCTGCACCGAAGTGACACCTTGCGCCAGCAGGCTTCTTGCTACCGCCTTGATGGAGGATTCCAACTCATCATTGGTGTGGCTGTTCGTCTTTCCATCAAGATAGTCCTGCATTTCCAGAAGCACGCCGCTGGGCATACCCGTATCGAGTTCGCGCTCGACGGTCGCTCCCGAAGGTTCGGAGAACGAGTCGCCGATGCCAACCCGTTCAAGCCCCGGAGAATTCAATACACAGGCGTGTCCGGACCTGTGATCAAGTCGAACAGGGTGATGCTGAGTTGCATCGTCCAGGTCCCTTCGAGTCGGGTGTCGGTGGTCTTCCAGCGAAGTATCGTCGTAACCCCAGGCCCTAATCCACCCCCCTTGTGGAGTGCGCGACGCTCTCTCGCCGATCTCACGCTTGATGTCCTGGATGGACGAAACTGATGCGGGCCGACAGTCAACCGCCAGCGCGTAAGAAGCATACGATAGCAGGTGAATATGAGCGTCGTGGAAACCCGGCAGCAGCGAACCGCCCGCGCAGTCGAATTTCCTGACATTCCACGAACCGCTCGTCCTCAATTCCGAGGACGAGCCGACCCAGAGGATGCGACTGTCCTTGATCGCAACCGCGTCCGCTCGAGGATACCGCTGGTCCATAGTCAATACACGGGCGTTGGTCAGAATGAGATCGGGCGGTCCATCAATAGACACGAGAGGGAGGCCCCTGGTTGTGTTGGGTCTGTACGCCCGACTACTGAATCACCGAGCGCGGCGTTGCCTCGATGCGCCGAACTACGATTTTCGACCGGTCCATCATTCCCGGTATTCTGGGAGCGACTTCGTTCACCCAGTAATCACTCTCATAGACGGCTTCATAGAGCTTTTCACGCTGCTCCTCACTATCGAAGCGGCGCACCCAGATATACAGATCGTCCTCTTCCTCGCCCACGAAACTTCCCAGGATCGTCATACCCTTCGACACCTGAAAGGGAATAATCTCCTCTTCCATAAACTTCACCCAGTTTTCTCGCTGCCCGGGCATCGTCCTGTACTCTCTGAGTTCGAAGAACATCTCTTTTCTCCTTTTGTCTGAAGGCCGGAAAACTATACGGAAACATCCGCCCAGAGAAACACCAAGGCACTCACTATGGCGTACAAAGCAGCCAACAAGGCCCCCTCAGGGCTTATCGGCCACCCAGGACGTCTCCACTTTTTGGTCAGTATCCCTACCACCACTATCGAGGTCATTATAACAGCAGCGATGGCGGTAAGTTGGTGTATCTGTGAAATGCCATCCCAGAGAGCACCCTCGGTGAACGCGATGTCATCCAAGAATAGCACGAAGCCCATGTTGAACAGGTTGCTGCCCAGCACGTTGCTGATGGCGAGTTCGGGCGCTCCGAGCCTGAGCGCGGCCAGGGACGCTGCCATCTCAGGCAACGACGTGCTAAGCGCCAGGAACTGCGTTCCCACGAAACTGGTCTCCCATCCCATCGCGTGGGAGATATCCTCCCCTATGTTCGCGAGCCAGATCGCGGCCCCCACGACGATGGCAGCCGTTGTGAAATAGATGAATATGGAGCGAGCCAAGCTCTTGTGAATATAGTTTGGCTCCTCTTCGAACTCTTCCTCTGGTTCTTTTTCGATATTTTCGGCGCGATATACATGGGACATGGCTACCCAAAACGCGCAAAACAGTATGATCGAGAAGGGGCTGACGTACCAGCCGGACATAGCTGGGACAAATCCGTGCCCCAACATACTGACGAGCGCTATGCTGATAAGGATGATTCCCAGCACTCCCACCATAGCAGACGTCCCGCCGACGGCGCTGAGAACCGGCCCGCGCCTCCAGTACAGGTCGAGAATGCCAATTATCAGCAGGTTGAACAGATTGCTGCCGAAGGCGTCTCCGGCGGCCAGATCAACCTCTCCCACCAGTACGATGGAACTAACGCCCGTGCCGAGTTCGGGAAGCGAAGTGACGGTGGCCAGCATGACAACCCCCACAAACGACCTGCCCAGCCCTGTCTTCTCAGCAATTACGTCTGCCGCGCCAGCCATGAAATGCGCCGTAACCAAGATTATCCCGGCCGCGGCGGCTAATTGCAGCCAGAGCAGAGTGAGCTCCACGACATCTCCCGTAACACAAGAAAAGGCCCCCTGTGTATCCGGGGGCCATTCGACAATATCAAAGCGGGCTAAATTGTACCTATCCCGGCCTGCTGCTTACAAGAAGATCGGCGCGGTCGCCCCACTTCTCCAGGAAGCGGCGGTAGTTCTTCAGACTCAACTCGTCGCGCTCTCCCTCCGCCAGTTCACTCCAGACTCTGTGCTCATGCTGAACGACCCCAAGCGACGCGTCGGCAAGTATCCTCTTGCCTGCATCCTTGAAGTGGAAGCTGTAATCAATATCCAGATTTCGGTAGAAACGGAAACTCTCGCGCATCAGGCCCACTTCTTTCAGCGCGCTGCGCCTGAAGGCGAAACAGTACGCCTGCATCGCATCCATCTCTCCGGATTCGCCTTCCCCGTCGTGGAAGTGGTGAAGATTGTCGGTTCGCAGTCCGAACGGTCCAGCTACGCCGACGTCCTTCTGGTCGAGCATTTCCTCGATTCGACCGTATATATCGGCGCATATCTCGGCGCTGGTGTCCAGCAGAAGTATCGTACGTCCGAGGCTCTGTTTCAGAACGATATTCTTCGCCGCTCCCTCGCCGAGTTTGTGGTCGGCATGAATCACTCTGACCCGAGCATCTCGTGACGCCAACTCCTCCAGCCATTCTGAAGTACCGTCCGTCGAACCGTTGTCCAGAATCACGGCTTCGAGATCGCGTCCATTTGCCCAGTCAAATGCGCTGTTGACCGCGCGCTTCACGTCTTCAGAATAGTTGCAAGCCACGATTCCGATGGTCACTTCACGCGAGTTCGTCTCGTCAACAAGGGACGGCACCTCGGCCGCCGAAGAGACGATGTCGCGGTCTTCGGTCAGCTTCTCCCATTCGGCTTTGGGCCTTATCCGCGATGCTGTCGCATCGTCCTCGACGACGTATCCAGCATCCTCCAGACCCGCCCTGATTTGGTCGGCGTCCGCGTATTCACCCGCCTCCCGATGACGAGACCTTCTGACGAGTTGCTCAAGCGCTTCGGGCGCAGATTCATATTCCTCGACTACATTGATGAGTTCCAGGCCAAGCACCTCATCGAACTTCTCGATCAGCGCGAGCTTGGTGGCAGCCGAAAGGTCAGACCTGGCCATTTCCCACGTCAGCGCCAGAGCGCCGGGCATGTCCAGATTATCATTCACAGTATCGAAGAACCTGCCCGTCCACTCCTCGACGTCGGAGCCGTTCGCAACGTCTCCATCCGCATCCATCGTCCACTGCCAGATACGGTTCTTGAGACGCTGCAGACCGCGCTGGGCAGCTCTCAACGATGTGAACGTAAAGTTGAGCCTCGTATTGTATCGGGCGGTCATACACAGGTATCGGAAGGCCATCGAGTCTATCCCCTGGGCCTCTATGTCCGACATTATGAAAGAGTTGCCCGCCGACTTAGCCATCTTGACACCGTCAGCGAGCAGGTGCTGGCCATGCACCCAGGAACTGACAACCAGCTCCCCAGTGAATCCCTCGCTCTGCGCTATTTCTCCCTCGTGGTGTGGGAAGATGTTGTCCACGCCTCCAGTGTGTATATCGAACTTCTGCCCCAGATACTTGAATGACATCGCGGAACACTCGATATGCCATCCAGGGAACCCCTCTCCCCAAGGACTGGGCCACTTGACCATGCGGCCCGGCTCGGCCGCTTTCCAGAGAGTGAAGTCGCGCGGGTCACGTTTCAGAGGATCGGCCTCTACTCTGACCGCTTCCAGCAGTTCGGCTTCATGAATGTTGCCTGACAGTTTACCGTATTCCGGGAACTGCGAAACTGCGAAGTACACGTTGCCGTCCGCTTCGTACGCGTAGCCCGTCTCCACAAGTCGCTCAACAATTTCGATCATCTCTTGAATATGATCGGTGGCCTTCGGAAACTCGTGCGCGGGATGGATTCTCAGCTTTTGCTCGTCCGCGAGAAATCGGTCGGTATAGAACTGGGCTATCTCAGCGGGCGTCTTTCCCTCTTCCAGCGCCGCTGCAATTATCTTGTCCTCGCCGCGCTCAAGCATCTCCTGGCGCATGTGCCCGACATCGGTGATATTCTTGATATGGATGACGTCCAGGCCCTGGGCAGACAAGATGCGTCTAATCCAGTCCGCCATCAGGTAGGAGCGCAAATTGCCGATGTGCGCGTCCCGGTAAACAGTGGGACCACAGGTGTACATCCTGACCACACCGTCTTCCAGAGGGGAAACCTCGTCAATCTCCTTTGTGAGAGTGTTATATATATTCAGCATCTTCCACGGCTCCCCTTGCACGCCATTTGAGGCCCAGTTCGGACCACATACTATTGAACTAAGTCTATCTCACGAACGAATGAATCTTTTTCCGCTGCCTCAACTTGAGGGGTTCTCCCCGTCCTTCGATATATTCATTACATACAGGAAGTTGGTGCTTCCGGGGACTCCCAGCGGGGTTCCCGCTGTTAGCACCAGCTTGTCGCCATCGGTGAGCGCAACATGCGAAACCACCCCCTCCTCGGCTTCGTCGAGCAAGCTCTCCATGTTTGTCAGAGTCGGACCTATGACAGGACTTACGCCCCAGCTAAGGGTCAGTTCACGCTGGACCGATTCGTGCGGCGTCAGCGCCAGAATCGGCGGACGAGGCCTGTATCTGGACACCCGACGGGCGGTGCTGCCCGATTCGGTAAACGCGACTATCGCCACCGCGCTCATCTGGTTGGCTATATTAGCGGCGGCATAGCTTATAGCGTCGTCGGTCTGCTGCTCCGATGTCTGCGACTTTTCCGCCAGAATGCGGTCGTAGTCGAGGTCGGATTCCGTCTCCAGCGCCACCTTCCGCATCACGTCCACAGCGCGGTCCGGGTACTTTCCGATTGAGGTTTCGCCGGAAAGCATTATCGCGTCGGTCCCGTCGTACACCGCGTTGGCGACGTCCGTAACTTCCGCCCTCGTGGGCTGCGAAGAAGTGACCATGGATTCGAGCATCTGAGTGGCTGTGATGACCGGCTTCCCGGCGGTGTTGCACTTGGAGATGATGCGCTTCTGTTCAGCTGGAACTGCTTCCATCTTGATCTCCACTCCCATGTCCCCTCTGGCAACCATCACGCCGTCGCTGGCAGCCAGTATGCCGTCGAACGCCTTGATCGCCTCGGCCGTCTCGATCTTGGAGATGATGAATGGAGCACTGCCTCTCATGTGAAGCAACTGGCGTGCGGTATATATGTCTTCGGACTTGGTTATGTTCGAGAGCGCCACGAAGTCGGCCCCCGCGCTGGCTGCGAAACTCAGACCGTGCATAGCGCGATAGTCCAGCAGCGGAAGTGTCGGAGCTCTTCCCGGGGTAGTTACGCCGCGACCCTCGGTAATCCTGCCGCCGTCCATGACCCTGCACTCTACCTCCTGGCCGGAGACCGAGACCACTTCCAGCGTGATCGCGCCATCGTCCACCAGCACCCGACCGCCTGCCACAGCGTCGTTGTGTATTCCCGATGGATACACCCCAAGCATCCTGGGATTCCCGGTGATGTCCCGGCTTGTCAATGTCAGTGTATCGCCCGAACTCAAGTCAAAGTCGCCGGGCGACTGCGGTCCAGTCCTGTACTTAGGGCCTGGAATATCCACCATTATCCCGACGGGTATGCCGAGGTCGGCGGACGCCTTCCGCACCGTGCGAAACAGTTCTTGATGCTCGGCGGAAGTGCCGTGAGACAGGTTGAGTCGCGCGACGGTCAGACCGGACTCGATCAACTTGCATATCATGTCATAGGACTTGGTAGCGGGGCCGAGTGTGCAGACGATTTTAGTCTTGGGCCGCTGTGACATATTTTTGGCTCCAAGTTTTCGCTAAGTTTCAAACTTGCAAAATAGATATTACAAGAAAACTCAATTCAAGACTACCGACAACCTACATTAGTTCAGTAGCAGTGGTCTGAATCCCCGCGGTAATGGTTACGCCGAAGTACCTGCCGTCAGTGGCAGGATTACGAGAAACAGGGGCGCCGCGATAACAGCCCAGAACCACCCGACTGCGGCCGCTATTCCGGCCTTCCACCAAGAGATGTCATGAATGCTCTTCACTGCCACAACGCCCGCCGCCAACGTCCAGATCGCTCCCATCATGAACAGCGCCGCTCCAACGGCGGGCGCTCCGATCAGTAGCCACAGCGCCAGCGGAAGGTAACACACGCCCAGAGACCTCAGGCTAGCGCGATACCCCTCCCTGCCGGAGAAGAGAACCCGGCCCAGCAGCCACACGAAGACCGTCCAGACGACCCAACTAGTGAATATAGACGAAATTGCCAGTATCAGATAGAGATTCTGGTCGAGGTCCAGTCCTTGCTGAGCGGGCATTCGGATAAGTCCCCAGACACCCATTCCGAATGCTATCCCGGCGACAAGCACGATTCCAAGAGCGCTGAAGGCGGTCTCCTGCCTGTCTCTTATCTCCTCATAGACGCTGCCGTCAAGCATTATCGCCCGGAATGCCAGCCTGAGCATACTTTCCCCCAATCGCTGCTGCTGACTACGATTCTATCCCCGTCCGAGACACTGCTTCAAGCGACGAGTCCGGCAGACTGGCGTAAACCTGAAATTCACTATTCCACCCCCTCTGGTGTAGAATCTGCGAGATAGTCTGACAGGAGAGTCTCTTGGAGCAGCCCGACGCGCTTATACTGACCGGCATTGGGATCGGCACGTCATTCAGCGTGCTAATCCTGCTTCTCGTCTCAGTCCTGCTCATCCGGCTGACGGCGCGTCTGATCAACGACGACGAGGACGAAGCCGCTATGCAGGAGGAGTCGCCGATTGAAGATCAGGAGACACGAAACCGCGCCACCGCCGCCGCAATCGCGGTTACCGCTCTTCTGGAATCCAGACCCTACCTCACAAGCCGGACAACCCGGGAACGGAACAAATAGACAGCCAGGACGAATGGCATTTGGACGAGTTACTCAACTTCCTTAAATCAACCGGCTTCAGCGAGTTGGGGCCGGGAGAAGTCGTGATGATAGCCATCGGGCTTATCTTCATCTACCTTGCCGTCGCCAGGGACATGGAGCCATACGAGCTCCTGCCCATCGGTCTAGGAGTCCTCATCGCCAACCTCCCGCTGACAGGGCTGCTTACGCTACCGGAAGTGGGCGCGGGATTCCAGGAGTCAGGGCTGTTTGGAATCATCTTTCACTACGGCCTCTCGTTCTGGAACATTCTGCCGCCGATCATCTTCCTCGGACTTGGCGCGCTGACCGACTTCGGTCCCGTAATCTCCAATCCCAAGACCCTGCTGCTCGGAGCGGCGGCGCAGGTGGGCATATTCATAGCCTTCTGGGGCGCACTGGCAACCGGAGCATTCGGCCTCTCCGACTTCGGGCTTTCGGAAGCCGCGTCCATCGGAATCATCGGCGGCGCCGACGGCCCTACTACGATCTTCCTGTCCGCGCGCCTTGCGCCCGAAATCCTAGGTATAACTGCCGTCATAGCCTACTCTTACATGGCGGCTGTCGCATTCATCCAGCCGCCCCTGATGAAACTGCTCACCACAAAGAGCGAGCGAGAAATCGAGATGCCTCCCCCAAGGAGAGTCTCACGTCTCGAAAAGCTGCTGTTCCCCACCATAGCGATGATAGGGATCATCCTGATTGTGCCGAAGTCCGCGCCGCTCATAGCCATGTTCATGATAGGAAACCTGTTCCGCGAGAGCGGAGCCGTACCCCGGCTCACGTCCGCCGCCTCCAACGAGATACTCAATATCGCGACCGTCTTCCTGATGCTGACCGTTGGAACGCAACTGTCCGCCGAGCGCGTATTCCAACTCGATACCCTCATAATCCTGGGTCTGGGACTTGTGGCATTCGCCTGCGGCACCATCGGCGGGCTGCTCTTCGCCAAGTTCATGAATCTGTTCCTGAAAGAGAAGATAAACCCGCTTATAGGATCGGCAGGAGTATCCGCTGTGCCTATGGCCGCGCGAATCTCGCACCACGTCGGTCAGGAGTCCAACCCACGCACGTTCCTGCTTCCACATGCGATGGGGCCGAACGTGGCCGGCGTCATTGGATCAGCGGTCGTCGCAGGCGTATTTATATCGCTCATAAACTAAGCCGGGTTGACATTTCTAGTCACTTATATGTTAAAAATCCCCTCTCCCTCTGGGAGAGGGCTAGGGTGAGGGTAGATAAGGCGTCATTCCAATAAAGTTCGACTACTAGCTCATCGTGTACATCCAGTCATCCAGTAAATCCTGATTCAGACAAAGACCAATGCCAGAAACCGTCAAAGTAAAAGTAGAAGGAAAGTGGTACACCGTCGAGGTCGGCGACCTCACTCGACGTCCGGTGAAGGTTGTCGTGGATGGTCACACCATCGAGGTGGATGTCGAGGTCGAGGTCTCGCAGCCGGATTTGAGCTCTCAGAGACGGGCCGCCAGGCCGTCCGCCCCAATTGCGCAACCCGTGCCTCTGGCCTCACGGCCGGTTTCTCGACCTGCGGGAGCCATCGTCGGAAGCACACCTGGGGCTACGAAGCTGTTCAGGACGCCCCTCCCCGGCACTATCCTCTCGATAGAAGTGAATCCGGGAGACCAGGTCGTAACTGGAGACCCGGTCTGCGTTCTCGAAGCAATGAAAATGCAGCAGACACTCCGAGCCGACTGGTCGGGTGTGGTCAAAGAAGTAATGGTCGCTGTCGGACAGCAGGTTCTCGCCGGAGCGCCAATCGTGGAACTGGAGTAACCGAAACAAGGAGAAGACAATGTCCAAGTCCCCTATCGTCACCAGCATAGAGCTAACATCCTACCGCTTCCCGCTGGAAGACATAGCCACCGACCTCGCCTTCGCCGCCGGCCCCTTCTACGAACCCGGCGCGAAGTCCCATCGCTCCGTACTCGCCATCAAGATATTCACCGACGCGGGCGTCACCGGCGAGTACATCAGCGGCACCCCCGCGATCCGCGAGCAGATCCAGATGTGGGCACCCTTCCTGGTAGGCAGAAACGCCCTCGACCGAGAACTGTTCTACCGCCAGGCAAAGATGATACTCCGCAAGCACGACCGCATGGGCATCGGGCCGATAGACATCACCCTCTGGGATCTTGCGGGCAAACTCTTCGACGCTCCGATATACCAATTGCTCGGAGGCTATCGGAGGAAATTCCCCTGCTACGCCAGCACCTACCACGCCGACCGTGCCCCCGATGGCCTCAGCTCTCCCGAAGCCTACGCAGACTTCGCCGAGCAGTGCCTCGAACTCGGATACAAGGGCTTTAAGATACATTCCTGGGCCGCCGCCCCGATAGAGCGCGAGATAGAGACAGTCAACGCCGTCGGCAGGCGTGTCGGAGGCAAGATGGCCCTGATGACCGACCCCTGCTGCGTCTATGACACTTACGGCGACGCCCTCCGCGTTGGTCTCGCCTGCGACGATAACGACTTCTTCTGGTACGAAGACCCACTAAACGATGGCGGCGTCTCCCTCCAGGCCTACCGAAGACTGCGACAGTCACTGAAGACTCCCCTGCTCCAGGGCGAGCACGTCCATATGGTCGAGGGGCACGTTGACATGGCCGCCGCCGAAGCCACCGACTTCTGGCGCGCCGACCCCGAATACGACGGCGGTATCACAGGCGTCATAAAGATAGCCCACGCCGCCGAGGGCTTCGGCATGGATGTCGAACTTCACATCGCCGGCCCGGCGCAGCGTCACCTCATGGCCGCCATGCGAAACTCCAACTTCTACGAGATGGGCCTCGTCCACCCTAGGCTTGACCCCGCCGCCAGGATGCCCGTGTACAAGGACGGCTACGCAGACGGCCTGGACGCGATAGATTCCGACGGCTGCGTGTCCGTCCCAGAAGGTCCCGGCCTGGGCGTCGAGTACGACTGGGAACGTCTGGCGAAGTACAAGGACGGCGAGGTTGTCATAGAATAGTTCGGCATCGTTGATAATTGATCAATCCGGCACGAGCACTTTAGTGCGAGGCCACATCAGGGGTATCGAAACCAAATGGTTGCCAGTTGGGACTTCAACCGATTGTAGAGGACTGGGAACCTCCAACTTATCGTCATCCCTCTCAGCCTCGATAGCATAGTCAAGAAGTGCTTCTTGAGCATTCAGAAGCGCCTCATCCACGGTATCTCCTATCGCGGCGATACCAGGAATATCGGGAAAGACGACTCCGTAGGCTCCCTCGGCAACGTCTATCAACGCCGGGTATTGAATCACGCTGTCCACTACCTATCTCCGCTTCTTTCTACTTCCTACATCCTTCCGCAGACTGCCAACATCAGAACCCAGACTTCCGAAGCGTCCGGAACTGCGTTTATCAGAAAACGGAGAAGGCTTGGGAGCATTCCTCTTGCGCCTGCCTGCGCGCATGCGCATGGAGGGATCCTGTTCTGGCTGGCGTAGTGGATAAGGATCATAATCGGTTAGTGTCCCAGAGTAGTCTGGGACATCCATAATTCCTGCGTCTGTAGGCGGATAATCAAACGCATCATCCACGATCCAAGAACCTGGATACTCAGATCCAACAGGAGGGACACTTCCTATAAACTCCCTGAGCTGAACATTTTCATATGTTAGCTCGGCTACCTTGTTACTATACACCTCAATGATGTGACGCTTTTTATTCTCCGAATTCTCGATCCCTTTGCCGAGCTTCACATTCTCACGCCTGAGTCTCGCGTATTCTCTCTCCAATTGCTTGTATCTCTTACTTAGTCTCCCATTCTCGCTCCTGAGCCTCTTATTTCTACTCTTCAATTCCTCAATGCTCCGGCCCTTTTCCTTTGAGAGCCGTTCAAATCGAATGCGTATATAATCATCAATCAATTTGGCCGAGGACACATTTACACTGAACTCGCGCATAATCCCTCGAATATGTTTAATCCTCTCACGCTCACTTTTGTTTCTAGGTGCTTCAACCCTCACAGTTATGTATAAGTCACCTCTGCCTGAAGCAGAACCATAAACGGGCTTTCCCTGCCCCTTCAGCCGTATCATGCGTCTATCCCTCGTGTCTTCAGGAATGGTCACCACTATGCGGCGTCCATCTGGCGTCCGCACTTCCTTCTCGCCCCCCAGAGTCGCCTTCTCGTATGACACACTAACCACCACGCGCGCGTCTGCGCTCTCCCTCTTGAACCGCACTCTCTCCTCATCATACTTCCTGCGACTGTCCGCATCCCTCAGAACCTTATACGCCTCGTTGACCTCCTTCATCCTGGCCCCTCCGTCCTTCTTATCTCCCTGGGCCGTATCCGGGTGATACTCCATAGCCAACTCTCTGAAAGCCTTCAATATGTCATCTTGGCTGGCGTCCTGCGGAACTCCAAGTATCGCATAATAGTCCTTCATCTTACGGTTTCACCCCCTGACATCCAGCAGAATATATCAAGCGCCAGCGTAATACAATCCGAACCCATATCCACTCAGTCAGTGATGCGGCTGGGAAGACAGCGTGGACGTTCGCGCCGCATCCCGTAAATCCTGATTCAGACTAACCCCTCAACTCCCGGAACCGCTCTATCAACTCCCTCTGCTCATCGCTCATGCTCCTAGGCATCACCGGACGCACCGTAGCGTACAGATCGCCTTTCTTCTCAGGTGAGCCGAGCTTGGGCATCCCCAGTCCACTCAGCCGTATGTTCTGCCCGTTCTGACTGTTCTCCGGGATGGTGACCGCTATCCGCCGACCGTCGAGCGTCCTCACTTCGGCCTCGCCGCCCAGCATCGCGTCCTCGAACGCCACCGGGACGTCCGTGTAGATGTCCTCGCCGAGCCTCCTGAACCTAGGATGCGGAGTCACATTCACTCTGAATAGCAGCTCCGTACCGCTCTCCGGCGTCACCCGCACCGTGCTGCCGTTGTCCACACCCGGAGGGATCTCGACCTCGAACCGCCGCGCCCTTCCCCCTGTCGTCAAGTTCGCGTTGATCGTCGTGCCGCTATACGCCTCTTCCAGCGACACCGTGATCGTCGTCTCGGTCCGCACGCTCCTCGGAGCGCGTCTCGTCTCGAAATCACGAAATCCGCCGCCCGTTCCGAATATATCCTCAAAGCCGGAAAACAGGTCGCTGTTGTCATAGTAACCGTGCGCGGTGAAGTCGAACGGCGACCGCGAGGCGCGACGCTGCTCTTCTATCCGGTCCGCGTCCTTCCATTGATCGCCGTAGGTGTCGTACTTCTTGCGGCTGTCCGCGTCCGACAGAACCTCATACGCCTCGTTCACCTCCTTGAACCGCGCCTCCGCGTCCGCGTCCTCCTTGTTCAGGTCGGGGTGATACTTCCGCGCCAGTCTTCTGAAAGCCCCACGTATCGCTTTTTCGTCGGCGTCCCGCCCGACGCCCAGTGTCTTGTAGTAATCCGCCATAGTTTCACGCTGTCCTCAGCATTACTCTCCTGGATTATATCATATGCTCCGTATAGACAAATTATATCTGATATGAATTATATCAGATTTATTGACAACGCAATCTGCTACCCTCTATAATCTATCACAAGGTCAGATGACCTCAGTTCAACAATATACACCGAAAGGAGAACAACATGGCAATTCAGAGATGGAACCCATTCATAGACGTAAGGCCCTTCAACCGAGCCCGGTTCGGAACATTCGAGAGCGGACGCTGGCCCATTCCGATTGACGTTGTCAGTGAGGGTGAGGACGTCGTCGTCCGAGCCTCCCTGCCCGGACTCAAGCCCGAGGACATCAGCGTAACGCTGGAGGACCGTCTGCTCACCATCCAGGGCGAGACCACTTCCGACAGCGAGGTCGAGAAGGGCGACTACCTGCTCAGAGAGCGGCGCGTCGGAAAGTTCAGCCGCTCCCTGCGCCTGCCTAATTCGATTGACGCCGACAAGGCCGAACCCACCTACGAGAACGGCGTCCTGACCGTAACTATCCCGCGCCAGGAGTCCGGTAGCGCCCGCCGGCTTGAAGTAAAGAGCGTCTAAACACATTACGCTCCCAATCGAGCGTGATCACACCCAGCCAGGGGGAGTCAACAGACCCACCCTGGCTTTTCTTTTGACCGGCGTCGGCTGTCATCCGCATCCATACACCAACTGACTCTGACTTCCTACCGACCACTTGCTATAATGACCGCCGGAGGCAAAGTCCAATTGAAGATATACACCAAGTCAGGAGATGAAGGCGAGACCGGCCTGCTGTTCGGCGGTCGCGTGTCCAAGGCGCACGTCCGCACCGAGGCATACGGCTCCACCGACCACGCCGTCTCCGCGATTGGCCTGGCCCGCGCGCTGTCCGAAGACGACCGTGTGAAAGAAGCGCTCCTCGAAGTCCAGCGCGAGATGTTCATGATTGGCGCCGAACTCGCTACCGACACCGCCAATCGCCATCACCTGCTTGAGCATTTTCAGATCATCTCTGAAGACCACGTAACACGCCTGGAGTCACTCATAGACGACCTCAACGCCGAGGTCGAACTGCCCCCCAACTTCATAATCCCCGGCGCGTCCCCGGGCTCAGCAGCCATTGACGTCGCCCGGACCCAGACCCGCGCCGCGGAGCGCAGAGTAATCGAACTGAGAAACGAGGGAATGCTTCCCAACACTCAGATCATGATCTATCTCAATCGGCTCTCCGACCTGCTCTTCATGCTCGCCAGGTACGAAGACCGGCGCCTGCCCATGGAAATAGTCACCGGACAGCCCCCCGATAAGGCCGACTAACAATGCCCACGCCCACCATCGCAATCGCCGACTACAACGCCGGCAACATACGCAGCGTCCAGAAGGCACTCGAAAGATTCAACGCCCGCGCCGAGATAACCTCGTCGCCCGAGCGCATCGCGGACGCGGACGCGCTCGTAGTCCCCGGACAGGGCGCGTGCGACTCCTCCATGCGCCACCTGCACTCCGTCGGCCTCGTAGAGCCAATCCGCGAGTTCATAGAGGGCGGGAAGCCATTTCTGGGCGTATGCCTCGGGCTTCAACTCTTGCTCGACAGCTCCGAAGAGGGTGAAGAGCCCTGCCTCGGCATAGTCCCCGGAACCTGCCGGCGCCTTCCCGAAGGCCGCAAGATACCGCACATGGGCTGGAACCAGGTATCCCTCAAGAAAGAGCATCCCGTGTTCGAGGGCGTGAAGGACAACTCCCACTTCTACTTCGTCCACAGCTACTACGCCGACCCGGAGGACCGTTCGCTGGTTGCGGGAACGACGGATTACGGCGTCGAATTTTGCAGCGCGGCGGCGTGGGACTCCGTGGCAGCCGTCCAGTTCCACCCAGAAAAGAGCGGCGCCGTCGGGCTCAAGATCTACGAAAACTTCGTCCGCCATACGCGCGAGCGCTGAGTCGGAGGCATCCATGGAACTGATCCCCGCCATAGACCTCATAGACGGTAAGTGCGTCCGCCTCTACCAGGGAGACTACTCCCAGGAGACCGTGTACGCCGACGATCCGGTCGAAGTCGCCCTTCGCTGGGAGAGCCTCGGCGCGAGCCGAATTCACATCGTGGACCTAGACGGAGCCCGCTCCGGCAATCCCGACAACCTGGACGTCGTCGAGCGCATAGTCAAGGCGGTCAAAGTACCCGTCCAGATGGGCGGCGGAGTCCGCAGCCTGGACAGCGCGCGCCGGATCATCGAAGCCGGAGTCCAGCGAGTCATGCTCGGCACAGTAGCCGTCCGCGACCCCCAAATCGTCCACGACGCCTGCGCTCAATTCGGAAGCGAAGCCGTAGTGGTCGCCGTTGACTCCAAGGACGGACTCGTCGCCGTCTCCGGCTGGACATCCGCCAGCGAAATCCAGGCCAGCGACCTTGTAGCCAGCATGATGCAAGCGGGCGTCCGAACGTTCCTATGCACCGACATATCAAGGGATGGGACGCTCTCAGGGCCGAACTATGGTCTGATGCGGGACTTGGTGGAAGTCGCGGGTGAGGGAGTGATCGCGGCGGGGGGGATAGCGTCGGTGGGACATATCCAGCGGCTTGCGGGTATAGGGGTCGGCGGGGCGGTCGTGGGGAAAGCGCTCTATACGGGGGATGTAGACCTATCGGAAGCACTCTGCACGGGTCCCTTCGGCACCGTTAAGTGAGTCGAAATGTCAGTATCACCAATTCTATACGAGTATGCACTAGATGCGTATGGCAGGCCGCGGCACATCAAGAGTTCGGACTATACGCCACCCTACAAGTGTGGTGATTGTAGTCGCGAGTTGATTGCCAAGCAAGGTCGTATCCGACAGTGGCATTATGCCCACAAAGCAAATGTGATATGCACACCCAAACCAGACCCGGACAACGCACTCCATAGGTACGCTCAGGAAATCATCGTTGATGCGTTCAATCGCTGCAAGGCAGATGGCACGGAATATATCCTAGGTATGAAATGTTCAGGATTCCAGACTGCTACCTGCGATGAATGCTTTGCGATCAACATAGCCCTCCCAGAAACAGAGATACGTAAGGAGGTTTCGGTTGTACCGCATACGAGGTCTGACCTTGCATTGTTCAAGTTCAATGACTCTACTGTGATCCTTGAAGTGGTCAATACCCACCCGATTGACCCTGACACCAAAGAAAGATACCTACAATCCAAGATACCCGTTTATATCCGAACGCTCACATGGGACACCCTTCATGAACTATCGTCCGAATTCATCGCCGATGACTGCCTTATACCGTTTCAGTCTGAAGTCAGCATGAAGGGACTAGTGGAAGTCTGATACTTGGTCTATGCTGAGTCCAACACGGTGTTGGAGGGCAGAAGGATGATCGGACGACCGCTCAGGATAGACTGGCATGAGAGCGACACCCCAGAGAGACTGAAAGAAGCCTACCAGTCTCAGTCAGACATCAACATTCGTACACGGGTACACCTGCTGTGGCTGGTACGCAGCGGCTGGCAGATCAAAGCGGCGTCAGAAGCCGTTGGCGCTCATTACCGCAGCGCCCAGAGATGGATTGAGTGGTACAGGGACGGAGGTCTTGATGAGGTTGTGTCCAGGAAGATGGGAGGAGTGGGTCAGCCCAGGTTTCTGAGCGATGATCAGGAGAACAGGCTGGTCGAGGAGGTTGGAAGCGGACGGTTCAGGACTGCCGGAGAGATAGCTGTCTGGGTGGAGTCTGAGTACGGAGTCAGGTTCAGAGGGAACAGCATATACAGCGTACTTGAACGTCTGGGGTGTTCACCGAAGGTTCCGAGGAGTCGGCATGAGAAGGTTGACATAGAAGCGCAGCGGTCATGGAAAAAGGGGGACTTGGTCGTTCGCTGAGGAAGGCGGGGGTAAAGCCCAAGACTCTGATTGGGTTCGCCGACGAGATGCGAGTGGGCCTCCGGGGTATGGTTCGCAGGGTGTGGGGAGTGCGCGGGCTGAAGGTGGTTCAGAGACTTCAGTTGGTGTACGAGTACAAGTATCTGTTCCTGGTGGTGGACTATGCTCGCGGGAAGTTGGAGTGGACGTGGATGGACTCTATGAGTTCGGCGATGGTGTTTCGCGCGGTGTTGTCAGTGAAGCGACATACCGATGTGAGAGCGTTGGTGTGGGACGGAGCGGGAAGCCATAGAAGCGAGTTGGTCAGAAGCGTAGAGGGAGTGAGGACGATACTTCAGCCAGCGTACAGTCCTGAACTGAATCCCGCTGAGCGGGTATTCGAGGAGGTACGCAGGTGGGTGGAAGGCACGGTGTATGGGAGTCTTGAGGAGAAGGTGGCTGCTGTGGACAAGTGTTTGGGCAGACTGGAGTCGGACCCTGAGCGTGTGAAGTCACTGGTGAGTTGGAAGTGGATCAGACGAAACGTTCAGGAACTATCTGAAGACTATGCGGCTTCATCAAAATGAAATGGTATTAACGTAGAATCACAGCCTCTTTGTGTTCAGTGTCTCCAGAGAAAAGAGTCATTCGAGGCTGAGCGCAAACGAGAATTGGCGAGGGAAGATGCGATAAGAGAGTCATTCGAGGTTGAGCGTAAACGAGAATTGAAAAGGCAAGCTAAGATACTTGAGGATCTGGCACGTAGAAAACAGATTGTTGAACGTGCATTAAAGCGACTGGTCAGGAATCGGCGTCGGAATCCTCAGTTCCGACCTTGGTACGAGGTAAAGAAGGAAACATGGTGGGAGTCGGTTCCAGAAATCAAGATGTATCCTAAAACTCAGAAAACTGTTTTTGCCAACGCCATTATTCTGACTGAATTAGGATTTGAGCAACATAACCAACGCAAACCTTGGCTGTTCAGGTTCAAGATACACAAATCTGGCAAGTACATATATGCTGATTTAGGCGGTAGTGATGTTGTTCCTATATACCAGGACACAGCCGCTATGCTATATGCTCCAGACTTGGAAGGCATTGATCAACTTGCTCAGTATGCTGTTGAACGATTTGCGGACAGTCTTCGATCTCACGGAGTAAATGTGCGTGTTGGTTTTCTGCCGGGCTATCACATTGATGATCAGAATATTGATCCTATAAGGCACATTAACAAGTCTATGCTTGATAATCTGGTTAAATGGATAGAGAAGCCTGAAATGACTCGAACAGCGCAGAATCCCAATACACGGAAACTGTAAGACCAATGCTGACCAAACGAATAATACCCTGCCTCGATGTTGACGCCGGGCGTGTCGTCAAGGGCATCAGCTTTATCGAGATACGCGACGCGGGCGATCCGGTTCAGTTGGCGACGTACTATGACGCCGAGGGCGCGGATGAGCTTGTGCTGCTGGATATTACGGCGAGCTCGGACTCGCGGGAGATCATGGTGAACGTGGTGCGGGAGGTGGCGGAGAGGCTGTTCATCCCGTTTACGGTAGGTGGCGGCATGAGGAGCGTGGCGGACGTTCGGCGTATGCTCGAGGCGGGCGCGGATAAGGTGTCGCTGAATACGGCGGCGGTACAGAATCCAGACCTCGTAAGCGAGGCGTCGGAGCACTTTGGGGCGCAGTGCATCGTGGTGGCTATTGACGCGACCTCGGTGAGGCCCGGCGACGCTCGCGTGATCTGCGATGATATGACGTTGGCGCTGGACGACGACTCACGCTGGGAGGTTTATATCCACGGCGGCAGGACTCCGACCGGCATTGACGCGCTCAAGTGGGCCGTTCGCGCCAATGAACTCGGCGCTGGCGAACTGCTCGTCACCAGCATGGACACAGACGGCCACCAGACCGGGTACGACCTGGACATGATCAGGCAGATATCCGAAAGAGTGACCATCCCGGTCATCGCCAGCGGCGGCGCAGGGTCGCCCGGCCACTTTCTGGAAGCGCTGGACTACGGAAAGGCGGACGCGGTTCTCGCGGCCAGCGTCTTCCACTTCGGGACTTACCGCGTAAAGGATATCAAGGACTACCTGAGCGAGAATTGCGTCCCCATCCGCCCCATAGACACCGGGGACCTGTGAGCGCAGGCGTCAACCGATATCTAAGCGCTGATAACTAACGACTCAGGGGCTTTCGGTTATCCAGATTCGACAGCGCGGTGCTTACTGGATTCCCGCTTTCGCGGGAATGACCGAATTGAAGTTAAGGTCTCACCCCCATCCTAGCCTTCCCCCATGAAGGGGGAAGGGATTTTCAACATACAAATGACGAGAAACGTCAACACGACCTAATGACTGGAGATAGCAAATGGCAACCGTTCTGCTGGATGAAAGAGGACTCGCCCCCGCGATATGTCAGAACGTCGAGACCGGCGACGTTCTCATGCTGGGATATGTAAACCCTGGCGCGCTGAAGCGCACGCTGGAAGGCGGCGAAGTGTGGTTCTACAGCCGCAGCCGCTCCGACTTGTGGCACAAGGGAGAGGTCTCGGGAAACTACATGAGGATTCGGTCGGCGTCGGTTGACTGCGACGGCGACGTGATTCTGCTCAAAGTGGTGCCAGACGGCCCCATCTGCCACACCGGCAATCCCACCTGCTTCTTTACCCCGTTCGACGAACTGCCAGAGTTCGAGGCACCCGAAAAGGGCCCCGGAATCATGGAAGAGCTATTCTCCGTCATACAGGACCGCAAGGAGTCAATGCCCGAAGGCAGCTACACCACTACCCTGCTGAAAGGCGGTCCTGAGCGCATCGCCCAGAAGGTGATCGAGGAGGCGGGGGAGGCGGCGATAGCCGGTGTGAAACAGGACGGCGAGCAACTCGCCGAGGAACTGGCGGACCTGTTCTACCACTCGCTGGTTCTCATGGCGTCCGGCGGAGTCAGGCCGGAAGACGTGTGGACGGCGTTGAGAGAACGGCGGAGCTAGAGTGTGTCGTCAAAATAATTTAGTCCACAGTACCAGAGCGCGTATTTGGCAGATAGCCAGGAAAGAATCTCCCCGTTTAGCGTAACGTGTTGCCACCCCTCGCCATTGTTTCAGGTAGAGAAAGGCATTTTCCACCAGATGTCGCAGTTTATATAGGTGCCGATCATACACGCGAGGGTTCTTACGATTGCTTCTGGGTGGGATAACAGGATTCATCCCTAAAGCTAACGCCGCCTCCACGATTTCATTGCTATCGTATCCTTTGTCCGCCAACAGATGTTCCGCCTCTATGTCCTCAATCAATGCAATTGCCTCAGAACAGTCAGCGGTGGTTCCTTCGGTTAGAATCAGACGTACCGGCATACCATGGGAATCCACCGCCAGATGCACTTTGGTGTTCAGCCCCCTTTTGTACGCGCCATCTCCTGATTTCCTCCCGCAGCTCCCGCAGCATGAGGATGCACCTTGACATGACTGGAGTCAATCATCAACCACTCAAAATCAGGCTCATCAATCACCTCATCCAGCAGTTTCCCCCACACGTCCCGGTCTCGCCAACGACAGAAACGGCGATGTGTATTCTTCCAGTCTCCGTAGTCCGGGGGCAGATCACGCCAGGGTGCACCGGTGCGTAAAATCCAAAATACAGCATTCAGAAACAGGCGGTTGTCGAAGGCAGGCCTGCCAACCTTGCCAGCGCCCCCTGGCAGAAGAGGTTCCAAGCGGTCCCACACTCGATCCGATAGATCGTGCCGACGATGTGACGCTGACATATGATGCTCCTGTTTCACTATTTAAGCATCAACTTATCATCTCTTACCTCTATTTGACGACACACTCTAGTACCGTCTCCATATGTTTCTGACGTATAGCATCCAACTCCCTGCCCCTGGATTGCCTAACGGCGAGCCCTTCGGGGTTCCCGCCTTCGCGGGAATGACGGATAGTGGTTAGGATGTGCCATATCCACATGGACGTGATGCTAGGAATCTGGACGAGCGTCAGGGTTGGAGGGTGGATTAGAAAGCGGCAGCGGCTTCCATTCGGGAACGGGTTCGCCTAGGTCGGCGGACAGCGCGGCGTTCATGGCGACGACGGCGACTTCTATCTGGTCGTCGTCGGGCTGGCGGGTCGTGAGCTTTTGCAGAAGCAGATTCGGCGCGCTTATCATACTGACGAGGGGGTTATCCTCGTATCTGCCGCTCAGCCGTATGACCTCGTAGGCGAGCGCCGCTATCGCGGGGATGAAGATTATCCTGGACAGAATCATCCACCACAGGGGATCCCTCGGAACCAGGACGAATACCAGGATTGCCACGACCATGACGGTGAGCAGGAACGCCGTGCCGCATCTAGGGTGGGCGGGCGAGTACTTCCTGATCGCCTCGATCACAAGAGGGTCTCCCCTCTCCTGGGCGTGGACCGTCATGTGTTCGGCGCCGTGGTACATGAACACGCGGCGTATGTCGGGCATTCGCCCGATGATCCAGATGTAGGCCACGAACACCGCGAGCCTGATAGCGCCCTCCACAATGTTGGAGAGGATGTCATTGCCGAACATACCCTCAAAGGGCCTGCTGACGAACAGCGGCAGAAGGAAGAAGAGCGCGATGGCGAACGAGAAGGAGATGAGAAGCATGGACGCAATCGCGCCTTTGCCAAGTTCTTCCGACTCGACCTCGGAGTTGGGATCAGCCTCGGGGTCCTCCATGTTCACGTTGGCGGAGTAGCTGAGCGCGCGCATTCCGAGGCTGAGCGTCTCAACGAGTACGATGACTCCCCGTAGAAGCGGGGCTCTTCTCACGACACCCGTGTAGAGAGTGGATAGCGGCCTCTGGTCAATCGCAATTGCGCCGTTGGGTCTGCGGACGGCGACGGCCATGTGATTCTGTCCGCGTATCATTACGCCTTCCAGAACTGCCTGGCCGCCATAAGTGGGTTTTTGTGAACCGGCCATCTACTCAAGCCTCAGCGCAGCAGGCCATAGACGCGCTCGGGACTGACGAGTACTATGACGGCCTCCTGGTCAACCATCGCCTGGTCGTATTCCTCCCAGTCGGGATGTTCGGTATCGCTGCAAGCCATATAGACCTCTCTCAGCATCACTCGCATCTCTTCGGCGTCCATGTTGGAGTAGTCGAAAAGCGTTGCCTGGCCTTCGATGGAGGCCCACTGTCGCCAGTCGTCTGTCACAGCCAGCACGGTACAGTTGGGATCACGCCGGAGATTGCGAATCTTCTGGGACCTGGGATAGACGGACACGAAGGCGGCGCTCCCGTCATACGCGCCGCACACCACGATGCTGGAGTGGGTCGCGCCATTTGGCCGGCGCGTGGCGATTACGCCTCTGTGGTGAGTCTCCAGGAAGGGACGAACATCATCAAAGTCCACTTTTTTCCTCCGGCGCTACTGATCCACATGGATGAGTCATAGTTTTATCCGCAAAAGGAAAGGGGTGAGACTTGCTCCCACCCCTCTCGCGAGATTCAAACGTTAGCAGGCTACTGCTGCAGGCCGAACCTTCTCATAAGGCGTTCGACGCGGCCTTCGGTGTCCACGATTCGCTGTTCACCCGTGAAAAACGGATGGCACTGGGAGCATATCTCGACACGAAGCTCGGGTTTCGTCGCGCCTGTGACGTAGCTGTGTCCGCAACTGCAAATCACACGCGCTTCATCGTAATAGGTGGGGTGTATTCCTGTCTTCATTCGGCCTAACTCCCCGCCGGATAAACGCTGGCCAGCTTGCGTCCCAGCCGTCCATGCTCGAACTTGACGGACCCGTCTATCAGAGAGAACAGGGTATGGTCCTTGCCCAGCCCTACATTGGTTCCGGGATGGATGCGAGTGCCGCGCTGCCGGACGATAATCGTGCCAGCTCTGACCAGTTCGTTGTCGTACCGCTTTACGCCAAGCCTCTTGGCGTTGCTATCTCGACCGTTGCGTGTGCTGCCGCCGCCCTTCTTATGCGCCATAATCGTATCTCCAGTTTCTGGACGTTAGTCCTGGTCCATCAGTATGTCGGTAACTGTCAGGTCGGTGTACTGCTGACGGTGGCCCTTCTTGCGGCGATAGCGCACCTTGGACTTGTACTTGAAGACGACGATCTTCTTTCCCTTGCCGCTCTCGGATATTTCGGTCACGACCCTGGCTCCTTCGACGGTCGGCGTACCAAGAGTTACACCGTCGTCGCTCGAAACCATTCGCACGTCGGTCAGTTCGACCGTATCGCCAATATCGCCGGGGATTGACTCCACTCGGATGGTGTCTCCGGTGGCGACCCTGTACTGTTTTCCGCCAGTTTGGATTACTGCATATTCTGCCAATTTACATACCTCTCAGGCAACGACTCATTTTAGTGATACAGGACAGTAACAGTCAACCCGAAACAGCGGACGGCTGATCGTTGGAGGCTTTGAACACCTTGTCGGGCTTGAAGCACATTTCTGATTCATCGAAGCGAAGCAGCGCAAGGAATTCGCCCTCTTCGCCGTAGGCGCGGAAACGCTCGTCTTGCAGCGGCGCACAGTCTTCCTGCGCAAGGTGTACCCGCCTGCCGTTCTGTATGTCTCTCCGCTCTCGCTCACTGACAACCAATGCCTTGAGGTTTCCAAGTACGCTGTCCGGGCTGATTAACAACTCCCGCCACCAACCTTCCTGGAAACTACGCTGAACGGACTCTATGGAGACCGCGTCCGCAATTCTGAGTCGGCCAGTCCTGAGTCGAGTCAGAGATTGAAGGTGAGCTCCACATCCCAACTCTACTCCAATGTCGTGTGCGAGAGAGCGCATATAGAACCCGCGACTGCACTCGATTTGTATGGTCGCGATGGGTGGGCACCAGTCCGTAAGCCGGATCGAGTGTACCGTCATGGTACGCGGCTCCCGCTGAACTTCGATTCCCTGCCTGGCAAGTTCATATAATCGCTTCCCTCGCCTCTTCAGGGCGCTGAACATAGGTGGAGTCTGCTCAATTCGGCCCAGAAAATGCAGGAGAACGTTTTCTACTTGCTCCTCGGTTACGCCGGAAGAGTCACGACGAATGGTTATTTGGCCATCGGCGTCATATGTGTCGGTGGACACACCCAGACAGACCTCACCCGCATACTCTTTGGAACTGTCAAGCATGTATTCCATCAGGCGAGTAGCTCGACCTAGCAAAATCGGAATCACGCCCGTCGCCATAGGATCCAGCGTTCCGCCATGTCCTACCCGCTTTATCCCGCTGGCGCGCTTTACTTTGCGGACGGCGTCCATGGATGAGATGCCCTGAGGCTTGTTCAGTACGAGAATGCCGTCCACAGCGCCGATGGTCATGAAGCGGGCGTCGAGTCCGGAATTTCTTCCGACAGGCTGTCGAGCAATTCGAGCATCTGATTGCCCTCGGTCAGCGTATCGTCAAGGATAAACCTGAGGACGGGAACGTGGCGAGTCTCCAGCCTGCCCCGAAGCTGGCGCCTGATGAATCCGGCGGCCGATTGCAGAGCGGCAATTGTGTCTTCTTTTTCTCGCAGCGTCCCATATACGCTTACATACACTCTTGCGTGCTGAACATCATTGGACGTGTTGACGCGAGTCACACTCACGACGCCCGACACCCTTGGGTCCTTCACTTCATAGCGCAGCAGTTCGCTCACGTCACGACGGATCATGGAATTGAGACGCTCGATTCTTCTCGACAAAACAGGACCTCCAAGCAGATACCTGGACTAATGAAGCGATGACAGAATCTCAGGATTTTACAACATCGCGCGACGATTTCGGTTTCTGAATGAACTACCGTGAGAATTGCGTGCTATCTGACCTGCACCGAGCGATAGGATTCGATGACGTCTTCTTCCCGCCAATCGTTGAATCCTTCGATGGTAACGCCGCCCTCGAAGCCATTCGCTATCTCTCGCACATCGTCCTGGAAGCGTTTGAGGCTGGCGGGAACACCGGTCACTACGACGTTGCCATTACGCATTACACGGAGCGTATTGCCTCGCGCGATGCGCCCGTCGTTGACGTAAATGCCCGCGACCCTGGCGCGCCTGCCCAGGTTGAAGACCGCGCGAACCGTCGCTCTGCCCTCGAACACATCTTCATAGACGGGCTGAAGCATACCCGTCAGCGCGCGTTCGACGTCTTCGGTCATGTGGTAGATCACGTCGTAATTCCGGATCTCGACACCTTCCTGATTGGCAAGCATCTGCGCGCCCTGTTCGGGAGGGCTATTGAATCCAATGATTACGGCCTTCGAGGCTACGGCGAGAAGGATGTCGCTTTCCGTTATTCCGCCGCTTGCGATGTGAACTATGTTGACTCGCGCGCTGTCCGAGTTCAGGCGTTCGAGTGCAGCACGCACCGGTTCGAGAGTTCCCTGTACATCGGTCTTTACAATCAGATTGAGCGCGACAATCTCCCCAAGTTGAATCCGGGTGTGAACATCCTCAAGTGTCGGACCGCTCTGCCGTTCCCTTCTTTGCTCGATTTCATATTCCTGGACCCACTCCCGAGCTTCGCGCTCGTCGGCAGCCACTTCGAACAGTTCGCCCGCTTCGGGAAGACCGTTCAGTCCAAGAATTTCGACCGGCGCTGAAGGGCCCGCGGAATCAATTCTGTTTCCCGTGTCGTCGAACATCGCTCTAATCCTGCCACGGATACCGCCGATCACAATGTTGTCTCCAACTTCAAGTGTCCCAGTCTGGACAATCAGTGTGGCGACATTTCCACGGCTTCGATCTCGTCTGGCCTCTACGACCACGCCAAGGGCGTATCTGTCAGGGTTAGCTCTGAGTTCGCTGACTTCGGAAAGCACGATCAGGTTTTCCAGTAGCTCATCTACACCCTCACCGTTGATCGCGGACACAGGGACAGAAATAATTTCACCGCCCCACTCTTCGATGAGGAGGTTTTGCTCGGCAAGCTGACGCTTCACCCTTTCCTGGTCGGCATTGGGAAGGTCGATTTTATTGATAGCGATTACGATGGGCACTTCAGCGGCTCTGGCGTGATCTATCGCCTCGATTGTTTGGGGCATAATGCCATCATCCGCAGCGACAATTAGCACCGCTATATCGGTAACCTGGGCACCTCTCGCCCGCATTGCCGTGAAAGCCTCGTGCCCTGGGGTGTCCAGGAAAGTAATAAGCGTGCCCTCATGATCTATCTGATATGCGCCCATGTGCTGGGTGATTCCACCGGCCTCACCTTCTACTACATTGGCATTTCGAATTGTGTCCAACAGAGTAGTCTTGCCATGATCCACATGGCCGAGAATAGTAATAACTGGTGGACGCTGTTCCAGGGCCTCCTGATCATCCTCTTCATCGGGTGAGAATACTAAAGAAGTTGAACCTGTTTCTGAACTCGACTCGGCTTCGAGCGGCAACAGGCCATACCCAAAAGCGGGTGAAACCACAGACGCGACACTGTGTTCGATAACATCATTGATAGTGAACATATAGCCGGTGCGCATCAGGGCCTTGATTACTTCAACCGGCCCCACGTCCATTGCCGCGGCGAAGTCCGCCACCGTAATTGCCGCCGGTATGCTCAGAGGCTCAAGCCCCTGAAGCCTGATAGCAGTCGAGATCTCTTCGATACTATGCTCGAGTGACGTTGTCGTTGATTGTGTGGGTTGGGATATGTTGCTCGTTGTCATAGCTACACATACACCTCCTTTTTTCACGAAGTCAGGTACAGACAGACTGTCTCGACGCCTTCACGCTAAAACGTCATAGCCTCAACCAAGACTTGCCAGTTGTCATCGTCTATCTTGGTCCGTAACGCGTACTCTATCCTGTTGCGCCGCAGGCGTTTCGAAGCACTGCGACACGACACGCATAGGTAGGCGCCTCGACCGTTCTTCTTACCGGTCAAGTCAACGACTACACCATCGTCCGGCGCCGAAACCAGCCGCAAAAGCTCACGTTTGCCGGTCTTCACGCCGCACGATACGCAGGTCCTTTGCGGAACTCGCCTAAGCACGGACATGAAGCGCTCCTCACATTGTCAGAGTTAACGTCGCCGTCTGCTAGTTCTGCCGCGGCCACGCCTGCCTCGGCCTCCCCTTGCGGCGGCGGGGGACTGACCTTCGGTTGTCCCCGGAGAGTTCCTCCGGGTTCTTCGCGCGGTAACCCCTCCCCTGAGCCCGTCAATATCTTCAGCGAATCTTATTCCACTAGGTTCGGCCTGACCCGGCACAGTGGGAATCGTCCAGATGTCTTCGGGCAGATTCCTGAGCGAAGTCGCCTCAGCGGCAGCTGCGGCTTCAGCCGCCTCCCTCTCACGCTCCTCGGCTTCCAACGCGGCACGAACCTCCTCTTCTTCACGTTCGAGTTCTGCCAATATCGCGGCCTCTTCAGCGGCGATTTCTTCAGGGGTGCGTTCTGGTTCGGCTTCAACTTCCGCCGCGACTTCCAGAATTTCAGGTTCCGTTGGAGGCTCTTCGCCGGGTTCTTGAACGACTTCGGGAGTCTCTGCGACGGCAACCGCAATCTCTTCTTCAAGGAGTTCCTGTTCGTCTTGTGAACCGGCCTCTGCCGCAGCGCGCTCTTCAGCTTCCAGACGAGCCTTTTCAGCGGCTGCCTCTGCCGCAATCCTGGCGCGTTCAAGCGCTGCCGCCTCAGCGTCGGTGGAGTTCATTATATCTACGCTCCACCCCGTCAACTTGGCAGCCAGTCGAGCGTTTTGACCCTCTTTGCCGATTGCCAGCGAAAGCTGCCTGTCGGGCACCACGGCAATGGCTATATCCGTAGCCGGATCGAGTTCCACTCGCATCACCTGGGCAGGATTCAGGGCATTGGCTATGAACCTCGCAATGTCCTTGTTCCACTCCAGTATATCTATCTTCTCTCCCTGGAGTTCATTCACTATATTCTGGATGCGAACTCCGCGCAGCCCGACGCATGATCCCACCGGGTCAACGCCGTCTTGACGAGCGCGGACCGCGACCTTGCTTCTGGAACCGGCCTCACGGGCAATCGCGACCATATCAACCGCGCCGTTGTAAATTTCAGGAACTTCCATTTCGAATAGGCGTCTGAGCAAGTCCCTGTCCGCGCGTGAAACTATCAACTCTGTTCCGCGGGGAGTGCGCTCTACCGATTTCAGGAGAACCTTGAACTTCTGTCCCTGGCGATAACGCTCAGAAGACATCTGCTCGGAGTGCGGCAGTATCGCCTCGCCCCTGGCCATATCCACGACGACGTGGCGGGCTTCAACCCTCTGTACGGTTACGGGGAAGACTTCCCCTACCCTCTCGATAAACTCCTGGTAAACCAGATCCCGCTCCGCTTCTCGGAGTCGCTGCATGACTACTTGTTTCGCAGTCTGGGCGGCGATGCGTCCGGCGCTGTGAGGAATGCTGCTGGTCGAAATTACATCTCCAAGCGCGACTCCTGATCTTATCTGCCTGGCGTCGGGGAGCAGGATTTCGGTCTCCGGGTCCAGCACCGTATCCACGACAGTCTTGAGTATATGGACGGTAACGTCCCCTGAGCCAGGATCCAACTTCACCGAGATATTCTGCCCGGCTGCGATAGTGTCCTTGCGGTAAGCAGAGGCCAGCGCAGCCTCAATGGCTGAGATCACAATCTCTTTCGGCAGGTTTCGCTCAGCGGCAAGCTGTGTTAAAGCGATCACAAAGTCGCTCTTCATCATTCAGCTACCTCCTTGACTATTCCGGTGAGAATCGCACTCTCTATTGAAAAAAGAAAGTGGGCCGCGCCCACTTCCAACAAGTCAATAGATTATGTCCTGAGTATAACATCACCTGGTGATATGGACAAGGAGGGCAAAGCATGGGAGACGATTTCAGAAGTGGACTTGTAGCAGGCACAAAGAAGCCAGTTCCTGGATTGCCTAGCGGCGAGCCCTTCGGGGTTCCCGCATTCGGAGACCTTTGCGTAACCTTGGACATCTTGGATTTGGAGGTCTGAATGAGTGCGGAACATGGCAAGTTCCTAGCTGCTTGCACCGTCCGTCCCACCCCTGGATTCCCGCCTTCGCGGGAATGACAATTGGGCGCCGCGACGGACTTTTGCAATTGTTTCAGCATGGGTCAGCGAAGCGCAGGTCACTATCTCATTGAGGAGAGAATCGTGCATAGAGAGCCGGGGCTTTGCAAGGTCGGCTCCTGACAGACGTCGGCAGGATTCACAGGTCATATATCTTGGTTTATAAAGCCACAGGTGGCGACAGGTGGGTTGACTGGTGACCAACAGGTGATTAGAACACCTGCATTGACCTGTAAATCACCTGCATTAGCTACGGGGAAAATTTTTCAGAGTCCCGAGGTTCGGGTTGTATAATTTCGTATTTATGTTATAGGCGGCTGAAGACATAGGCGGTCGGCGCTCCTTCATTAGTTTGTATGTTCGTATTATAGCGGATATGGGATGGAGATGTGTAGTTCTATGTGAAGCCGGAGCCTGTAACAGTTTGGTCGGTATAAGGAATCACCCCCATCCTAGCCTTCCCCCGTCAAGGAGAAAGGAACTTCGGAGACACAGGCAGCGCCGACTAATTTGATACAGGTTCTGAAGCCGAGCAAAACATTGACAGTATCCTCGACCATTGCTAACATCAGGCCAGCTAATGAAGGCCAACCCGGTTCGGTGCGCTCGATGATCGAGCGCGAATAGGGAAAGCGGTGAAAGACCGCTGCGGAGGCGCCACTGTAATCGGCTAGCCTCCCGCTAATGCCACTATCCTAAATGGATGGGAAGGCGCGGGACAGGCGATGATCCGAGAGCCAGGAGACCTGCCGAACGGGGCTGAGCAGCCGCTCTTCGTCTCAGGGAGCGCCTCAGGTTCAGGCGGCGCTTTGATAAAGAGGCGCAAAGTCTAGCCCACTCAATCCCCGCAACGCGAAAGCGGCGGGGATTTTTCTGTTGCGTACAGCAAACTCCGTGGCGCCGGACCTGCGCTCCGACAGAAAAGATATAAGAGGCGGGCGGTCATCAAGGCTCAGCCCGGCTTGGAGTTCTGATGATATGACCAATCCTCCCATAACTATGTCCCAAGCGATAGAGCGCATACGACCGGCGGACGCGGATGCGACGCGGCGCGCGGAAGCGCGGCAGTTGGACCTGACCAAGCCACCGGGCAGCCTCGGGCGGCTAGAGGAAGTTTCTGTCAGGCTTGCGGGAATCTTTGGGTCGGAGCGCCCCCAGATTGGTGACAAGGCTGTCGTTGTAGCCGCTGCAGACCACGGCGTGGTGGCACGCGGCGTCACGGGCTACCCTCAAGAGGTCACCGCGCAGATGGTGATGAACTTTCTGGGCGGTGGGGCAGCAGTCAGCGTCATGTGCAAACATCTTGACGTTCGTCAGATTATCGTTGATGCGGGTGTTGCCTCCGATCTCCCACCTTATTCGGAACTACGCTCGCACAAAATTGGTCATGGCACAAATGACATTAGCAGGGGGCCGGCAATGTCACGCAGCCAGGCCGAACAGTGCATCGAAACTGGGATAAATCTGGCGGTAGAGGTGATTGGATCCGGTGTTGACCTCATTGCAACCGGCGAAATGGGTATCGGAAACACAACGGCATCCAGTGCGATTACGTCCGCCGTTAGCGGCAGACCGCCCGACGACACAACCGGAGAAGGAACCGGACGAACTCCGGAAGAGCTGCAGCGCAAGATAGAAGTGGTGCGGGAAGCATTGGATGTAAACAGGCCCGACCCGGATGACGGTCTCGATCTTCTTGCCAAGGTCGGGGGATTCGAAATTGGGGTTCTGGCGGGCGTGATCATAGGAACTGCCATGTCGCGACGGGCAGTCGTGCTGGATGGATTCATATCGGGCGCCGCCGGGCTAATCGCCGTTTCGCTTTGCCCAACCGCGCGCGACTATATGATCGCGTCCCACGTATCGGCGGAGCGAGGGCATCGCGCGGCGCTGGCCTTCCTGGAGCTTGATCCTTTGCTCGACTTGGGAATGCGCCTTGGCGAAGGTACAGGCGCCGTGCTGGCCATTCCTATAATCGAGGCCGCCGTCGCGTGCCTATCAGAGATGGCGACATTCTCAGAAGCGGGGGTGTCGGACAGAGAAGATGACACGGGACACGGAGGCGAGGAAATTCGGTGAGGGGCCTGATTTCTGCCATCAGTTTCATGACGATTCTCCCCATCGCGCCGCGTTACGCAGTACCCGGACTGGCCTCTGCACGAGCCTGGTTTCCGGTCGTCGGCCTGATGCTGGGCGGTATTCTTGCGGCGACCGACCTTCTGCTGAATATGGGATACGATTTCATAGCGCAGGACACGAGTCCGATTCCTCCCGTACTACCCGCAGTCATCCTGACTGTCGGCATAATCGCGCTCACTCGCGCGCTGCATTTGGATGGATTGATGGACTGCTGCGACGCACTTTTCGGAGGATTCAGCAGGGAACGTCGGCTCGAGATTCTGCGAGACCCTCGTGTCGGGGCATTCGCGGTGGCGGGCGCGGTCAGTTTACTGTTCCTCAAGGTTGCGGCGATCATGTCGCTTCCACAAGGAGATCGGATATGGATCCTGATCCTGTTTCCGTGCCTTTCTCGTTGGGCCGCAACCCTCGCGATGGAAGTGTTTCCTTACGCGAGGGACAGCGGAATCGGGACGCCATTTTTCGGAAGTGGTCGGCGTTGGCATATTGCCATGGCCCTCATAATTTCGTCCTTAGCTGCGTTTTTCCTCGCTGGGCCGATTGGCCTGGGGCTCCTCGCGGTGGCCAGCGCCACAGCCTGGTCGTTGGGAAAATGGTCATCAAAACAGTTGGGCGGACTAACCGGAGACGTCTATGGAGCAATTATCGAAGTCACTGAAGTGGCCGTCCTGCTGGTTAGCGTATTTCTGGTCGGGAGTACGCTGCTGCCAGTAATGTCGCCGTTCACCTGGCTGGCAAACTAGTACTGGTTCCAGTTAGTTTCGACATATATGAGCCCTGCCCCCACCTCTGGATTCCCGCCTTCGCGGGAATGACTAAATTATGGTTCACCCTCACCCTAGCCCTCTCCCTGAAGGAGAGGGGATTTTCAACATACAAATGAGGAATAGGTAATTTGAGTATGACATATTCATATGGTTATGGTACTAGGGATAGGACTGCATGAAGTGGAGTGGCAACTGTGGCCAGGTGAATGGTATCTCGACGCAACGGCGCTTCTGTTTGCGGTCGTGCTCGACTTGGCTATTCGAGAGTTGCCTGACTCCGTGCATCCCGTTGTCTGGATGGGGAGACTGACCACTTGGCTGGAAGACATCGGTCCTTCCACTGGGTCAAAATGGCCCGCGCTACTTTGGGGGATGGTCATTGCAGCAGTCGTCCCCTCGACTGTGGCGATGCTCGTCTGGACTCTGGCCAATGTCCTGCGTGAGTTGAGTAGTATCCTCTACGTTGCAGGATGCGCGCTCCTACTCAGCACGACCTTCGCAGTGCGAGGTTTGGCATCCGCCGCTGAAGGTGTTCAGGAAGCAATGGAATCGAAGAGCATCGGAGAGGCGAGGTACGAGTTGAGTAATCTGGTGAGCCGCGACACTAGAGCGCTGAGCCGGCCTCTCGTGGCTGCGGGCGCAATAGAGTCGGTGGCAGAGAATACGACAGACAGTTTCATAGGGCCGTGGCTGGCATTCGCACTCCTCGGACTGCCAGGCGCATTCATCTATCGAGCCATCAATACACTAGACAGCATGATCGGCTACAGAGGGAAGTATGAGCATCTGGGCAAAGCGTCAGCGCTGCTGGACGACTTCGTGAACCTGATTCCCGCGCGGTTGAGCGCCGCGTTCATATTATCAACCGGCGCACTGAAGGGGCTGTCGGCCCGAAGAGCGCTCGCGTGGGCGTGGCGAGGGCGCAGGCTGACCGCGAGTCCGAACGCAGGATGGACGATTGGCGCTATGTCGGGACGACTCGGTGTCGCACTGGAGAAGCCGGAGCACTATCGAATTGGAGACGGTATGCCGGATCCGAGCGCGTCTCACATAACCGCCGCGATTCGGGTGGCATACGCGGTCGGAACTCTAGGGATCCTTGTGACTATTGGCGCTCTTGCTCTTCGCGGCGCCCTGTCGGTTTGAGGTGTTCGGATGACTTTTGGAATTATCAGACCAACGCACGGCGGTCTCAACTCGTCGGAACTCAAGAGCCTTGGGCTGAAACCCGAGGATGTCCTGGACTTCAGTATAAGCGTGAACCCACTTGGACCGTCGCCGCTCGCTATCGAGGCCGCGAACAATGTGAACCTGGCTACGTACCCGGATACGGATTGCGTTCAACTCAGGAGCGCCATAAGCCGAGAATCAAATGTAGCGCCCGACAGTATCCTCGTCGGCAACGGCTCGGCTGAACTCATACATCTGCTGGCGAGAGCGTCCCTCTCGAGCGACGGAACTGCGTTGATCTTCACCCCTACATTCAGCGAATATGAGGCAGCCTGTCGTCTTCAGGGAGTCTCCCCTGTCGCTCTCTCTCCAGACGAGAGGTACTTTCAATGGAACGTTCAGGCTGCTATTGACCGCATAGATGCAGAGCGGCCGTCGGTGGTATTTCTTTGTAATCCAAACAATCCGACGGGGGTTTACCTGGGGGAGCGAGAGGTGACGCGCATCGCCGACGCTCTGCGGGGCGTTGGCCTGCTGGCGCTGGACGAAGCCTATGTGTCCTTCGTGGACAGGCGTTGGGATTCGACGCCGTTGCTCACCATGTCCAACGTGGCGCTGTTGCGATCCATGACTAAGGACTATGCGCTGACCGGGCTGCGTCTCGGGTATATGCTGGCGTCCGAGGGGGTGATAGAGCGGGTAAAGAGGTTCCAGTACAGCTGGAGTGTGAACGCGCCCGCGCAAGCCGCCGGAATCGCGGCTCTCTGCGATACTGAACACGTAGAGAGGGGACGCGAGGCCGTGAGAGAGGGCAAGGAATACTTGAAGGAAGCGGCTCGCTCGCTGGGCATGGAGCTTGCGCCGTCAGCCGCGAACTTTGTTATGCTCGGAGTGGGAGACGCCGCCGGATTGCGCCTGAAGCTCTTGAAGCGACACAAGGTTTGCGTACGAGACTGTACATCTTTCGGATTGCCTGAATATATCAGAGTCGGGATAAGACGTATGGATGAGAACCGGAGGCTGGTCGAGGCGCTCAGACAGGTTATCTCCTCCGAGTGAAGCGGCCCTTTCACGGGAGGGGGATTTGAGCAAGGAACTTATTCTCATACTGGGTGGGGCGCGTTCCGGCAAGAGCGCGTTCGCGGAGCGGCTGGCGCGCCAGCGCGAGCGCGTTCTGTTCGTGGCTACCGCGGAGGCGTTGGATGAGGACATGGAACGCCGCATCGCCGTCCATCGCAGACAGCGCCCGAGCCGGTGGACTACGCTGGAAGAGCCGCTGGATCTGGCTTCCGCCATCCGGGCTAGCCTGGATAGCCACGAAATCTGCCTGCTGGATTGCCTGACGCTGTGGGTCAGCAATCTGTTGCTTAGAATGGAAGACGACCCGAACGTGGAGAAGGAAATCCTGTCCGCGCTGGACAAAGTGATCGAGGTTTACGAGAAGTCGTCGGCGACCTGGATAGTGGTTAGCAACGAGGTCGGGCTGGGCATAGTTCCGCCGACGCCGCTCGGTCGTCTGTACAGGGACGCGCTCGGACGGGTAAACCAGGCCGTGGCCGCCCGCGCCAACAGAGTGTATCTCATGGTCGCCGGATACGCGCTGGACGTGAAATCGCTCGGCGTCCCGATAGCGGACGCTAACCTGAACGCCCAATGAGCCGCGGAATTGTCAGCAGCGGTGTGAGGATATGACGATAGGCCAATTCAGGCCGCGAACGGGACGCGCGGGCGAAACTCCCTGTCTCAGAAGACCGCTATAGGGTTGACAGGAGAACCCGTTCCGCCTATCACGTTGAGCGGATTGATCGTCAGCATGAATTCGTATCGTCCTTCCTCGGCGCAGGCGTTGGCGAGCGGCTCCAGAAGTGAGTTGTCCAGGAGCGCGACGCCGTAGGCGAAAATTACTCCGTGAACCGTCCAAGGCACGTCGTATTCATTGGGAGACGCGTCCATCATGTCCCAGCCGAGTATGGAGATGTCGTTGTCGCGGACGAACTTGAGGCAGGATGCGTGGAGGCCGGGCCGGGAATCGTCTCCGGCCCAATTTCCGCCATTGTCGGCGGCGTATGCCTCGCGTCCGCTGTAAACCATGACGGCGTCTCCGGCCCTTATCTCTACTCCCTGGGCCTCTGCGACCTCTTCAAGCTCCCATCCGTGAACGGGCGCGTCGAGTGTCACATAGGAAGAGCCGCGATGCCTGGGAACGTCCAGAAGAACTCCGCGCGTGAGTATCCCGTCGCTCCAGGCGTCCACAGTTCCGTATGTGCCTCCTGAGAAAGTAAGGATTTCGTCCGGGGATTTGCCGTCCCACATGCCGCCGGAGTCCCATACGTGGCAAAGAGCGTCAATGTGAGTAGTCGCGGTGCCGTGATAGGAGACGCCGTAGAAGTCCATCGCCGCTCCGCCTCCATGTGGTCGGTCCATGACGAACATATAGTGCTGGGCCGGCCTTGGATTCTCGGCTCTCGGCTCGACCGGCAGAGGTCTGCTCAACGATACAGTGCGACCATTCTTCACCAGCCCTACGGCTTCCAATCTCTTCTCGGCATCTATGAGATTTATCGCCCCAGCCGATCCCTTGGCGCCCCATCTGCCCCAGTTTCGACGCTCTCTCAGATATGACATCACTTCATCTTTGCTCGGAGCCTGTCTTTCGGACATCGGAATACCTCCATTTCAATGCTGTCGGAAATGTACTCCATCGCCCATACACACACAACCCCATAGGGTGATACAACCGAAGGGCATGTATAGGTATATAATGCGGTCGTCAAGCGAAGAAAAAGAAACTGGAGGACTAAAAAATGGGAAGATTAGACGGCAAAGTGTGCGTAGTAACCGGGGCAAGCAGGGGCATTGGAGCGGGAATCGCGAGACTATTCGCCAAGGAAGGCGGGAAAGTCGTTGCGGCCGCACGTACTCTCAGGGAGGGAGACCACATTCTGGAGGGGTCTCTCGAAAAGACTGTCTCCGACATACGCGAGTCGGGCGGCGAAGCAACGGCGTCTGCGGTAAACATTTCGCTTCCTGAAGACTGCGAGCGTCTCATCGAGGAAGCTCACAGCGCATATGGCAGCGTTGACGTACTGGTGAACAATGCTGCCCTGACATACTTCATTCCCGTAAAGGACTATCCGCTGCGACGCTGGATGCGTTCGTGGGCGGTGAACTTTCACGCGCCGTTCATCCTATGCCAATTGGCGCTTCAGGACATGATGGAGAAGAAGAGCGGCAGCATAGTGAACATTTCTTCAGGCGCAGCCATAGGACCCGGGCGCGGACCTTACCCGGACGCCCCCGCGAATTCCGGCGGCACATGTTATGGAGCTGAGAAAGCGGCGCTGGAACGATTCTCCCAGGGGCTTGCGCAGGAGGTTTACCAGTACGGAATCTCGGTCACCTGCGTTTCGCCTTCTCAGGTAGTCCCCACACCGGGCACTGTTTTCCACAACCTGGTTACAGGAATAGACGACCCCCGCGGCGAACACCCCGATCTCATGGCTAAATCGGCGCTTTTGCTTGCCTCTGAACCACTGGACGCGGTGACGGGCCGAGTCACCTACAGCCAAGAGATCCTGAAGGAATTCGGCTGGATAGATGAGGCTCAAGGCACTGGCGTGGATCGGAAGGGATCGGGCTACAGCCAGATCTAAGATTGAGAGAAAATCCTCTTTGGCCAATTGCGCCGACTCTTGTGGAAGTCCCGAAAGGTATTTCCACAATAAGAGTCGGCGCAATTTTGTACAAGTCTAAAACAAGGCACATAAACTCCTTGAAGAGGAACCGTAACCGAATGTTACTCTTTGCGAACAGTGGACAGGGGGTGTAGGTCAGAGAGTCAAACATCCTCTGATTCCTGAGACGCACCATAGTGAATAATTGTGCTAACCGATGGCGCGAAGAGTCGGCGTCGGGGCCGCGCGGAGGATTTGCCGAGGAGGAAAAATGAAGCTAATCAGAGCTAGAGTCACGAACTACCGCAGCATTGACGACTCAGGGTGGGTATCCATCGACAACGTCACATGCATGGTGGGCAAGAACGAGTCGGGCAAGACCGCTTTTCTTCAGGCGCTGAGGCGTCTCAATCCGGTGGACAGCGCCAGTGGAAAGTTCAGTCTGAACGACTATCCCAGAAAGGGATATGTACGCTACAGAAGGCGCCACGACTCCGATCCTGACGTCGTGGTTCGCGCGGAATTCGAACTGAGCGATGAGGAGATCGCCGACCTGGAGGCCAAGTTCGGGCGGGGCGTAATGCGTTCGCGCCGCGTAATGGCGTCCAAGAATTACAAGAATCAGAGAGCCTGGCAGTTCGACATGGACGAGACCGCTGTCATCCATCATCTGGTCGAGTCCGCGGGACTGCCCGAAGAGATACATCAGTATGTCGCTTCGGTCACCACGTGGCAGGACCTGCAGGAGCGACTGCAGTCAATAGAGACCAAGAACGCGGCGGTTGACGCCCTCATCGAACGGCTGCCCGAAAAAGACCTGCGCCAGCAGGTTGTGCTGGACCATCTGGAAAAGTATCTTCCTGTGCTGGTGTATTTCGACAACTACAGCACGATGCGTGGCCGGATCTCCATCGAGGACATCAAGAATCGCAGAGCAACCCCCGAGGAACTGGACGACGCCGACCGCACGTTCATGGCTCTCCTCTCCATGGTAGGAAGCAGCCTGGATGATCTGGAACACGAGACCAACTTCGAATATCTCAAGGCAGAGTTGGAATCCGCTTCAATCGGCATAAGCGACGAGGTCTTCGAGTTCTGGAAGCAGAACAAACAGTTGCGAGTGCAGTTTGATCTTTCTCGGGCGAATCCGAACGATCCGCCTCCCCTCAACAGCGGCGCCATCCTTCACGTTCGAGTCTGGAACGAACGGCACCGGGTGTCAGTCCCATTCGACGAGCGATCAAAAGGATTCGTGTGGTTCTTCAGCTTCCTGGTTTACTTCTCCATGATCGAGAAGATACAAGAAGAACAGGACCGCGACATGATTTTCCTGCTGGACGAGCCAGGACTCAGCCTACACGCCCTCGCCCAGTACGACTTCCAACGATTCATCAACGAGAGGTTGGCTCCCAAGCACCAGGTCGTTTACACGACCCATTCCCCGTTCATGGTTGACCTGAACAACCTGACCAGCGTGAGGACGGTCGAGGACATGGACAACCTCGGCACGACTGTCAGACAGGATATATTGCAGAATAGCGAAGATACGGTCTTCCCCCTCCAGATGGCGCTGGGATACCAACTCGTTCAAACCCTGTTCCTGTCTCCACACTGCCTGTTGGTTAATTCGGCCTCGGACTTGATATACCTGCAGGTGCTCGGTGAAATGTGCGCCGCTGAACGCGCTTCGAAGCTCGACCCAAGGTGGGTTGTAATTCCGGTCGGCACCGCGGAGAACCTACCCACGTTCATCTCGCTTCTGGGCGACAACTACACAAGTCTCGCAGTGCTGATGGACACTTCAAATGAGAATCGGGAGCACTTCGATCAGATCAACGAGGCCATGGCTTCAATCGGACGCACACCGGTTAACTGGATAGAAGTCACACGTGTCAGAGAAGCTGACATCGAGGACCTTCTCGACCCGGGATTCTACTTGAGGCTCGTCAACCAGGCCTACGCGCCACACCTGGAGGAACCCATCACACTCAGGACAATCTCTGACAGCAATCCGCGCATAGTGGAACGGCTAAAGTCCTACTTCAGGGAGAACGACATAAACAGCGGCGAGTTCGATCCGTACAAGCCGGCGTCGCTCCTTCTGAAGAACCACTCGATGATGCGCGGGGAGATAAACAAGGTGACGATTGACAGCGCCTCATCCATGTTCGACCGGATCAACGCCATGTTGTCGAGCAACGGCGTCAGCGCGGGCTACAGACCTGCAAACGGCGGCGGCATCCCCATAGGCTTCGATCTGAGCAAGTCGGCTGAAATCGTGTCGGCTCTGCCCAGATAGCGGAAGCGAATAAACGTCCGCGGGAAACTAGATAGATCCAGCAAAGAGGTCCCTGCCTCAGAGGCGGGGGCCTCTTCTTTGTCAGTGAAATCAAACAGGAACTCAAACCCGCCAATACTCTCCAAGAGCGGTGAGTCTCGCATTCAATACCAATAGTCGCTGGCGATATTCCTCGTCGGAGATCTCTCCAGACTCATAGTTGTCGGTTAGGTCCGATATCATCCTGAATATGATGGCTCGCTCATTGGAGATGTCCGAAGTGGGTCCAACATGCCGCCGGCCTGCACTCTTCATTAACGCGCCATAAATCAGCAAGGCGACCATGAGGACGCCTAAGGCGACAGGCGCAATGTACTGAAACTTTATGCCCGAAACACTACTCGTAATCCTGTCGGCCGCGCTGCGAGTTGGGAGCCCGTCGAGTTCCATGTTCAGCGACTCGCCCCTTTCCACACCGTCCGTGGTTAAAACGCGGTACTGACGCTCCCCTATCTTTACGCTTTCAGGCGCGCCAAGCCCCTCGACCGCAATGGAAACCACCTCTTCCGGAGCCAGGATACGGAGCGAGTTAGCGCCATAGCGATATGTCTTCTCGAGCGAAAATGCCCCACCCGGATAAGGGAATCGGTAAGAGAACATGATTTCGTGCTCGCCGGGGGGGACACTGGCAAGCAGAGCGAATCCCCGGTCAACTTGTATGAAGTCCGCGCCGATAAGCCGCGTGTCCAATGAGAGTTCGGTCGCACCGACAGGCAGGCCGAATCTGAGCAGTTCCATCACGCCTGTACCAGGCACGTATGCCAAGTCCGAACCATTTACCAGGGTAATGATCTCCAGGGCCGCCAGCGTCTGGTCTGTGGCGTCTGCCGCGGCCAGCAACAGGGAGGCTGCTCCGACAGACACAATCGAGTCGTCGTGCGTCGCTTCGTACACAGTCAGAGTAACCGGTGGAGGAGAACCGGACGACATATCGAGGTCGGTACCGTAGATGGCATCCTGGTATCGCACGGACACACCATAGCTTATCGAGGGGTCGTATTCGATACTATCGAATCTGAAGGCGCCGGCGTCATCGGTGAGAGTCGTAACATCGTCGAATCCGGCGGATGTGACGCGATGCAGCGTAACGACCTGACCGAACAGGTCGGCTCCCCCTGCCGTGCCACTCACGACTACACCTTCAACCGTCCGATAATCCGGCTGCGCCTCAATCGGCCCGTGACCCGATAAGAGCGCAAGAAAAATCAAAGCCACGGCTGCCGCTAATCTTTTTGCCACGCCGTCCGATGCACTCCTCGAATTTTAGATCGCCAACCCAAGGCGAGTTTAGCAACCTGTCCAAGACAGGGTCAACGAAGTAGTCAACGCGTGACTCTCTCGGCAATTGCATTGGCGGCATAGACACCGCTCCGCACTGCGCCCTCCATTGTGGACGGCCAGTCGGTATCGGTCCAGTCTCCTGCCAGGAAGAGGTTCGGAATTGGAGTTTCCTGGGATGGTCTGAGCCGGCTCACCCCAAGCGCACATCGGAATGTGGCCTTTGGCTGCTTGATGATGAGCGATTTTTCGATTGCGGCGCCGCGGGCCGAGGGAAACAGTCGCTCCATCTCTTCCTCGAACAGCTCCCGGAGTTCGGCTTTGGAATGATCTATGAATTGCCAAGCCCCGCTGAGCGATATGCACACATATTGACCGGGAGAGTCAACATCCCCCTGGATCAGGCTGCGATTGAAGACCCATTGTATTGGACTGTCTATAAATGCGACAAACGGCTCATCCATAACGTGCCTGTCATACCAAAGATGCACGCCTACTATGGGAGCGGACTGGAGTTGTGCGACACTCGCGAAGAAGGGGTCCGCTGCCCTTTCGGTGGGCAGGCAGTCGAGCAGAATGTCGTGGGGCAGCGCGCTGACGTATACGTCTGTCTTCAGGCTGGAACCGTCCGAGAGTTGCACGCCACATACTCTGTCGCCGTCGAAGAGGAGAGAGCGGACTGTCCTCCGCAGAAGTACCGAGCCGCCACGCTCCTTGATGAAGCGCTGTCCGGGAAGTCCGGCAATAGAACTCAGTCCGATGCGGGCATACCCGATAGCCGCGTCCACTGGGCGCTTCAGCAGGCCCTCCTGAATCACCTTGAGGGCCATATCCGCATTCACGCTTCCTACATCGTCATTGAGTGTGGGCAGTATGACGAGATTCCAGAAATTCTGGATGGTCATCTCAGATTGTTGGTGACGCTTCAGCCAGTTGTAGAAGGTCTCGGAGTCCAGCTTCTGCGAATTCTTATGTCTGTCGGTCAGGCCGGCGCGGACAAGTCCGTATGCGGCGCGTATTTTGTCGCTAATGCCGAGATGAGGATACTTCAGAAAGGAAGGTATGAGGTGCAGAGGTCCGAGGGCTGGCATACTTGAGAGTGCCCCCCTTCTTCCATCCAGTTCAACTTCGGCATGAAGGGACTCTTGCAGAAACGCCTCACCATACGCGCCCAGAGCTCGGAGGAAATCAATGTAGTATGTGCAGCAGCCCATGAAAACATGCTGACCGTTGTCCACTTCGCTGTCGGTCTCATGCGAGTAGAACGAAAATGCCCTCCCTCCTAAGAATGGCCGCTTTTCGATAAGGGTTACCTGATAGCCCATCTCGATGAGTGAGCGTGCCGCCGACAGCCCTGCAAGTCCACCTCCAAGAACTGCTACTCTCGTCGAATCGGGGTCTGAGGACACTGGAATCGAGTCCCCCACTAATTGCCGCGCCGGATGGCAAAACTTGGCGTTAAGCTGCCTACCCAGAGCCTCGCAACCAGCAGCAGTTTCTCGCCGACGCTCAACCCGATGCGGCGCTCGAATACGTCGTAGCCCGAGGATTCCATCCTGTCGAGAATCCTGCTGTATAGCTGGTGCAGAACGGCGGCACAGGCACGCGACTCCCGGGAAAGCAACGGGAACAGTCTGGCGCCGGAGTCGAAATAGTGTCTCGCGCGGGCGGCTTCGAAGTCCATCAGTGAACGGAAGTTGTCGTTGTTGCGCTCATCCATGAGGTCCTGTTCCGAGTAGCCGAATTGGTCAATGTCATCGAGGGGCAGGTAGATACGGTCTCTCTCGGCATCCTCTTTTACGTCCCGCATTACATTTGTCAACTGCATTGCAATCCCGAAGTCAACGGCGTATTCCCCTGCAATGGGATCATCATAGCCGAAAATCTCGATGCAGATGAGGCCGACCGTAGATGCCACAAGGTAGCAGTAGTCCCGCAAGTCGTCGAAAGTCTGGAAGCGGGACACTTCCAAGTCCGTCTCAACGCCCCGGATCACGTCATCGAAATAACGGCGTGGGATTGTGAATTCTTCAATGGCGTTCTCGAGCGCTACGAATACAGGGTCCTGAGATGAAAGAGCCCGGTCGTGCAGACGATTGCGCGTCTGCTCCAACAACCTTCTCTTCTCATCCAGTGGCAGGTCTTCGTCAGCCACATCGTCGCAATACCGACAAAAGGCGTAAACGGCATAAATCGCCCGGCGTTTCGCCGACGGGAGGGTGCGAAAGGCGTAATAGAAGTTCTTGGCGTGAATCTTCGCTACGCGCTGACAATAGTCGTAGGCTTGATCGAGGTCGCTTGCCATGTTGCTACCTCATACCCTGTCCAGCAGCTTCAACTTCAAGAGCGTACTGAGAAGTAGATACATCTTCTTCCCTTTACCTACGACGGGACGCTTGCCTAGAACGTCGTAGCCCTGCCGTTCTATACTGTCGAGCACGCTCAGGCCACCCTCACTGAAAAGGGCGATGTCGAGCTTGAGACTGTCATCAACCAGGTTGACCAGGTGAAAACCTTTGAGGAAGAGTTCCCGCGTACGCTCGACCTCAAACCGCATCAATCGCCGGAAGCCATCCGTGGCTTCATGACGTGCCAGTTCCTCGACCGTATAATCGAACTTCTCCATATCCTCAAGCGGTATGTATATCCGTCCCTTGGCGAAATCGCGCGACACATCCTGCCAGAAGTTAGCGAGTTGTAGCGCGGTACACGTATAGTCCGACAGCCGCTGGCGTTCCTCGTCACGGTATCCGCACACGTATAGTACGAGGCGTCCGACGGGATTGGCCGAGTGCAGGCAATAGTACTCGAGGTCTTCGTAAGTCGGGTAGCGCGTGGTTGTCTGATCCATTCGATTGGCCTCTATCAGGTTTAGAAGAGGCTCTTTCGGTATGTCGAATGAGTGAATAGTGTCACGCAAGGCTATGATATAGGGATGAGACGGCTCACCGAAAAAACAGGCTTCGGTCTCTTCCTGCCAATAGTCCAGCGCGGCCAACCTGTCGCCATCGAACTCGTCGCCCAAGTCGTCAACGAAACGGCAGAAGGCATAAACCGCGTAGAAATGCCTGCGCTTGTCCCGCGGAAGCAAGAATGATGCGATGGAGAAGTTTTCGTAGTGTGTTTTGGCGAGACGCTCACACAGAGTGTACGACTCATCCACACTAACAGGGTCTAGTGCGCCGACCATCGTGGGAATATCACCCAGGTTATCGTGTCCCATACGTGTCATCATCGCACCTTTATAGGCCGATGTTAGCACCGGCGATTTTGGGTGTCAATTTGACCGTATGCCATCTGCACGGACTACCGTTGCAGGCGGCATTAGGCTTACAATCATCGCAATACACTCTCGCAAGGACATAAGAGATGCTCGACTACTACAACGTATTGGATATGCTCGGCGATGAAGAGAAGCAGGTGCAGGCGACGGCACGGGAGTTTTTGGACTCCGAGGCCGCGCCTGATATAGCGGACTACTGGGAGCGAGGGGAGTTCCCTCGACACATGGTGCCGAAGCTGGGTGAGATGGGCTACTTCGGCGCGAACCTGCCCACAGAGTACGGCGCGGCGGGTGTCAACAACATTTCTTATGGACTGATTATGTACGAGTTGGAGCACGTGGATTCCGGGCTTCGGAGTTTTGCCAGCGTCCAGGGCGCCCTTGTGATGTACCCAATCTACTCCTACGGTTCGGAGGAGCAGAAGCGTGAGTATCTTCCCAAAATGGCGGCAGGGGAGATCATCGGATGCTTCGGACTGACCGAGCACGAGGGCGGGTCCGATCCCGGTTCAATGCGAACTCGCGCCACGAAGGACGGCGAGAGCTACATTCTAAATGGCTCCAAGATGTGGATAACCAACGGGAACATCGCGGATATTGCGCTGGTGTGGGCGGCTGACGATGACGGGGTGGTGCGGGGATTCCTGGTGCCGACCGACACGCCCGGCTTTACCGCGAATCCGATCAAGCACAAGATGAGTATGCGGGCATCGGTAACCAGCGAATTGGTCATGGAGGACTGTCGCGTTCCGGCGAGCGCCATGCTGCCGGATGTCGCGGGGCTGCGCGGGCCGCTGTCCTGCCTGACACAGGCGCGCTACGGGATAACGTGGGGAGTGCTGGGAGCGACCGAAGCAGTTTACCAAGACGCCCTGGACTTCTCACAAACTCGCGAGACGTTCGGGCAGCCAATCGCGTCGCGACAGTTGGTGCAGGACAAACTGGTGGACATGGTATCGGACCACACGCGGGGACTGCTTCTCTCCTGGCGGCTGGCGGTTCTCAAGGACCAGGGCAAGATGGGCTTCACCCAGGTCTCACTTGCCAAACGGGAGAACGTCAGGTCCGCGCTGAACGCCGCACGCTCGGCGCGGGAGATCCTGGGCGGATCGGGCATCGTGCTCGAACATCCCGCCATCCGGCATATGCTGAACCTCGAAACCGTGGACACATACGAAGGGACGCACGATGTTCATACGCTCATACTCGGGCGCGACCTCACGGGGCACAACGCCCTGGTCTAGACCATTTCCTGCGTCAAGATACGTCGAGGCGCGCCTCGCCAAGTCCGTCAATAGCGACGACAGCGACATCTCCGGCATCGAGCATATAAGGCGGGACGAAACTCCCGGTGAGGATAATCGCGCCCGCCTCTAAACTCTTTCCCAGTTCGGCAAGATTGTTAGCCAGCCAGGCGACGGGTTCGACCGGATGTCCCAGGACGTCAGCTCCAACGCCCTCCCCTATCAACTCCCCATTGACCTCCAGACTTCCGCGAGACGCGGGAAGATCAATGTCTCGCCAATCGGCGACCGGCTCCCCAGCACCGCCCCGGCGTTGCTGATGTTAGTGACAATCGCCTTCAGGGCAGGGTCCTGTCCCCCGGCATCAGCGCCTGGGCGTCCGTCAATGATCTCGAAAGAAACGGCGAGCCACTCTATCGCATCGGCGATGCCCTCACGCGAGTATGGTGCGCCCGACGCAGGCAACTCTGACGCCAATTTGACCGCGACCTCGCATTCGACACCCAGCCGAACAAAGTCCGCTCTTAGCGCTGTGGCCGGAGAGTCAAGCACGCCATTGGATAGTATTCGCCCGGAGCATGGGGCGTTCACGCCCGATCTCTCCCGCATTATCGCGTTGGTATAGGCGATCTTATAGCCGACCGCCGGACCTCTCACGGCCGTCATGCGAGACTGGAATACGTCCTGAATTGCGTACGCCTCAGCGTGGGAGCGGGGCGCGAAATCCTGCCGCATTATGTCCAAAGGTCTATTTGCCGTGTACTCGGCGGCAAGATATTCACCCGCCTGCTTGAATCTTTCTCTGTCGCTCATGTTTCGCCGTCTCCCTGAGTTTGAAATTCATGTCCGATAACGACACCTAGAACTCGTTGCGGACATCTGCGGGACCGCCCGATCTGAGCGAATCCCAGCAAGCGAGGCCGGTGGATACGACACGCGCGCCTTCCCTCGCTCCGACCCATGGGGTGGCGCCGTCGAGAACACAGTCTGCCATATGCTGAAGCATCACCATCATCTCGCCCCTGTGCCCGCCGGCGGGAGGATACTCTATCGAATGGGTGCGGTGCGGAAGCCATTCGTCGGCGTCCAGACGTATCTTGTTGTCCAGAATAGTGCCCCTGGTCCCGTACACAGTCAAGCTGTTCATGGGAACACCTGGGGTATGAATAACTCCCAAGAAGTTGGCCACCCTTCCTATCTTGCCGCTGGCGAATCTAACGTTTATGACGAATGTGTCCTCCTGCGGATAGTCCGCGGATACACCGCTCCTGATGCCGTAGCAGTGAACTTCGGCAATGTCGCCCATGAACCAGCGGAGCAGGTCAATCGGGTGACACGCGCCTCCGAGAATCAGGTCCTGGGGCATACTGACGCGCCAGGGTGTCTGCTCGTAAACCGGACGAAGATCGTGAACATAATGCGCCTCCGCCATGAACAACTCGCCGATAGTTCCGGCGTCACACACCCGCTTGGCTTCCATGAAGTCGTAGCGGCCTCGCATGGTCTGGGTCACGAGCAGGGTTAAGCCTGTTCTGTCCACTGCCTCTACAACACGCTCAGCCTCTTCCATCGTGTAAACCATGGACTTGGTGACCATTACGTGCTTGCCCGCGTCGAGCGCAGTGAGTATCTGTTCCGCGTGCAGGGGGCCGGGAGTGTATATGCCGACTATGTCAATATCCGGTCGGGCTACGAGTTCGGCGAAATCGGTGGTGGCGTGGCTGATGCGGTGTTCGCACGCCACGGAGTCGAGAAGGTCTTCGTTGGTGTCGCAGAGCGCGGTGACCCTGATCGGAATGTCGGAGCGGTTGGCTCCCAGAACGGTCTCACCGTGTCCAAGCCCGGCCAGTCCTAGACGTAGTTCCGTCATCTACTTACCTCCAGGTTTTGCCTTATCTTCTCCCACCTGCCGGGCATATCCTCGCGGGTCATCTGAGGCTCGAAACCCATTGACAGGTAGAGTCCGATGGCGGGAAGCCGCCAGTCATCGGTGAACAGGATAATGCGGGAGTATCCCTTGTCAACAAGGTAGCGCGTCACGGCGGCGCATACCAGCCTGCCGAGTCCGTATCCGCGGTATCGGGGGAGGCTGGTGACGAAGTCAACACGGCCCATGTCTTCCATGTCGGGCTGGACTGAGGCGAAGGTCGCGGCGGCTATCTCCCCTTCCCATTCGGCTACGCGCGAGCCGGGGATGCGTTCAGGGCCAGTCATATACTCGTCGAAATGGGCGCGGTCCCAGTCGGAGCCGTACTCGCCGGAGTTTATCAGCGTTACCCATGAATCCTCGTCGCCCGCTCGATAGCCGCGAAGGGTGAATCCAGGCGGCGTGACCGGGTCAGGCATACGCGCGGCGGCCTGGGCGGTGATTATCATGCTGAGTTGCTTGGGCGGAAGTCGGTCGTCCAATCCATTCTCCTATGCAAGGGTATATTATATATTCGGGCTTATAGTTATTCTGGGGATTGTGCAGGCTGTCCACTGGGAGTCCGCTGGGGCTTCTTCAGAGCGAAATCGCCCTGCACATCCCCAGCAAAAGCCTGCATTTCCCAGTTCATGAAGTTCTTCAGGTTTGGGCGAGCCTCGTTGATAAATTCTTCCTTATGTCAAAGCACTATTGTTCTGTGGCGGAGATATTGTAGCACAGGGCTACGGCGAATGCGCAACGGCTCCGAAAGTTGTTCCAAACTCTGCCCGATGATAGAATTTCCCCAAGTTGGCGCGCCATCCAACCGCGAGATGCGATATGACTACTATCAATACTTTGACCGAGAACCCGAGGTCCGCAGACTTCTACGAACTGCCGGACACGCCTCGACGCAAGCCTGACGAGATGACCAGTTTCGATTCCCTTCACTCACTCGGCAACTCCCACCACATCATTCGGCATCTGGGGAATGAGGAGAGCACGCTGGTATTCACGGACAAGTACCTCTCCCTGGACCCGTTTTCGAGTTCAGCCGACCTGAGAAGGAATCCCGATCTTGCCGTCGCGCTCAACGCGGACCGCGACGCTTTCCTTCGAAGAAACGGCTACATCATCAGCGAGCAGGGCAAGCCACCGGATTTCGTTATCGAGATAGCATCCAGGAGCACGGCGCGCGTTGACGTGGGACAGAAGCGCGTGGACTATGCGGTCATGGGGATACCGGAGTACTGGCGGTTCGACGAGACAGGAGAGTATTACGGCGCGAGGCTTGCGGGAGACAAGTTGGTGGAAGGTCGTTATGAACCGCTTCCCATCGTTGAGTTGTCCGAGGGCGTGTTGGAGGGGTACATCGAAGTATTGAACCTGAACATTCGCTGGGAACATGGCTATTTGGGATGGTACGATCCCGCGACCGGACTTCACATCCCTACGTTCGACAGCGAACGCGAACGCGCCGACGACGCCGAGGCCCGCGTCCGTGAGTTGGAAGCCGAGATAAGGCGGATTCGCGAATCCTAATTGGCAAGTCTTACGATGAACACACTGTGAGGGAGAGGCATGGGAAACCAGATTGATTTCAACTGCGACATGGGCGAGAGCTTTGGAATGTACAAGATGGGGTATGACGAAGAGGTCATCAAGTACATTACGTCCGCGAACATAGCCTGCGGGTTTCACGCCGGCGACCCGAACTGGATGCGTGAGACCGTGAGGCTGGCGGAAGAACAGGGCGTGGCAATAGGCGCTCATCCCAGTTTCCCAGACCTCGCCGGATTCGGCAGGAGAAACATGATCGTCTCACCGGACGAGGCGAAAAACGACGTCATCTACCAGATGGGCGCCCTCCAGGCATTCACGAAGTCCGGGCAGCTCCAGCATGTTAAGCCGCATGGAGCCATGTACAACATGGCCGTGGACGATGATGATCTGGCCAGGGCAATATGCGAAGCGGTACTGGAGGTTGACGACAGTGTCGCGCTCCTCGCTCTCGCGGGATCGAAGTGGATCTCAATCGCCGAAGAAATGGGCCTGAGAGTGGGACGCGAGATTTTCGCCGACCGCGCTCTGAACCCGGACGGGACACTCGTATCGAGGTCGAAGCCCGGCTCGGTTATTCACGACACTGACGAGGTGGTAGAGCGCAGCCTGCAGATGGTGAGGGACAGCAAAGCGCGAGCGATAAACGGAGATGTGATCGAGGTACAGGCGGACAGCCTGTGCCTGCACGGGGATACTCCTGGTGCGGTGGAGATGGCAAAAGCGCTCAAGCAGGCTTTGGAAGACGAAGGCGTCGAGATCAGGCCGTTGGGCGAACTGGTCTAGCGATGACATTGGAACGTCAACCTGTATTCCTGCCATCCGGAGACCGGGCATTGGTGATCGAGTTCGGGTCGGAAATAGATCCGGAGATAAACGCGCTGGTTCACCGGGCAACAGCGGCCATCGAACGCGCCGAGTTGGACGGAGTGATCGAACTAGTGCCGACGTACAGGTCGCTAATGGTGCACTACGACCCCTCGCTCGTACATCCCGATGCCCTGCAAAACACAATTCTGTCGCTGGACATGAACGAGATGGCCGAGTCAGGGGGGCAACGGATCGTAGAGATACCGACACTGTACGGTGGAGATTTTGGACCGGACATCGGTTTTGTCGCCGAAAACGCCGGAATGTCGGAATCAGAGGTCATCACCATACATTCGAGCGCCGACTACCTTGTGTACGCGATGGGATTCAGCCCGGGTTTCCCGTATCTGGGAGGACTGGACCCGAGGCTGAACACTCCAAGATTGACAACTCCGAGGACACTGATACCCGGAGGTTCAGTAGGTATCGCAGAAACGCAGACAGGCGCGTATCCGGTTGCTAGTCCCGGGGGATGGCAGCTGATCGGCAGAACGCCTCTGAAGCTGTTCGAGCCGGAGTCGGACCCGCCAGCAATTATCAACGCCGGAGATCGTGTTCGCTTCGTACCATTAGCAAATGAGGACGCCTTCCTGGAGATCGAGAATCAGGTTCAGGACGGCAGTTACTCAGTAGCAAGCCGGCAAGTCTGATGGCAACTCCAACCCTGGAAATAGTCTCTCCCGGTCTCCTCACTACCGTGCAGGACCTAGGACGCTTCGGATACCAGAGATACGGTATTCCCGTGTGCGGAGCGCTGGACAGTGTTTCTCTCAGGATTGCAAACATCCTGGTCGGGAATCGCGACCACCTGGCGGGACTCGAAATCACGGCAATAGGACCTACCATCAGGTTTGTAGCCAATACGACGATTGCCGTCGTCGGGGCAGATCTCGAACCGACTTTGGATGGAGTCCCAATGCCCGCCTGGGAGTCGGTCAACGCTCCGGCAGGCTCGGTATTGAGCTTCGGAGCTCCGAGAGACGGTCTGAGGGCATACCTCGGCGTCGCGGGAGGAATTGACGTTCCACTCCTTATGAACAGCAGGTCCACCGACATAAAGGGTGAGTTCGGCGGATTCGAAGGGCGGGCCCTAATGCAGGGAGATATTCTTTCCACAGGATATTCGCCTTTCTCATCCATTCCCCTACCCAACAGTCTGCCGCCTGAGATCAGCAGGCAGCCCACCCATGAACAGCAGTTCACGCTGAGGGTTGTGCTCGGCCCGCAGAACGATTCGTTCACCGAGGCGGGCGTTTCCACGCTGCTCAGTTCGGAGTACATGGTCTCGAATGACACGGACAGGACAGGCTGCCGACTGGAGGGGCCGACTATCGAGCATATCAGCGGCGCGGACATAGTGTCCGACGGGACCGCGCTGGGGTCGGTACAGGTGCCGGGCAGCGGAACGCCAATCGTCCTGATGGCGGATCGGGGCACAACGGGCGGTTACACCAAGATAGCGACGGTGGTAAGCGCGGATATCGGGCTGCTGGCCCAGGCGATGCCGGGAGCGAAGATCCGATTCGAAGATGTGTCGGTCGAGGATGCCCACGCCATCTACATGGTACAGGAGTTGATGATAGCGGAACTGAAGGCACACGTCGGTCTCGACCTGACAGGCGCGATTTCGGTACGCTCAGGCAGTGACTCGTTCACCGTACTGGACTCGGAGGGCAGAGTCATAGCATCGCCCGGAGTGAATCCTTTGAACAGGGCGACGCGGCAAGTAACGGCAACGGTAAGAGACCAGAGATTCGAATTCCAATTCGAGGTCGCGTCTCCATAAAGTATCAGAAGGAGAGGCTTGATGAGCGACAAGCGCATTGTGATCATGGGAGCGGGAGCGGCGGGCAGTTATCTTGGCGCATATATGACCAGAGAGGGTTACGACGTGACTCTCGTGGATATGTGGGGCGAGCATGTGGAAACGATGCGCAGCCAGGGACTTCGCGCCTCCGGCAGCCAGGGTGACTTCACGATCCCGGTAAAGGCGTTCCACCTGTCCGACGCGATGCAGTTGGACGGTCAGTTCGACATAGGCTTCCTGGCGATGAAGAGCTACGACACCGAGTGGGCGGCGCACTTCCTCAAGAGGCTGGTCAAGCAGGACGGTGTAGTTGTGTCGTCGCAGAACTGCATGAACGACCAGCTCGTCGCGTCAGTCGTCGGATACGACCGCGCCGTGGGGTGCATAATGTCCAGCATCACGGTCGCGCTGTGGGAGCCCGGACATGTGACACGCGGCGGACCTCCGGGCAGGGGACGCGGACACGTGGTATTCCGTGTGGGCGAACTGCACGGGCGCATCAGCCCAAGAGTGGAAGAACTGGTTGACATACTCATGTGCGTTGACGACGCGAAGGCGACCTCCAACCTCTGGGGAGAGCGATGGTCGAAGCTGACGACCAATTCGTCGGGCAACCCCGTCGGCGCAATGACCGGACTTGGGGCGCAGGGCGTTGCGTCCATGCCTGAGGCGAGGCGCATACAGATCAACATCTGCAAGGAGTCGTGCCAGGTCGCGCTGGCGCAGAACTACCAGGTGGAGCCGATTCGCGGAGTGTCGGCGGAGACATTCGCCAACGCGGACGACGGCGAAGTATATGAGGAGCTTGACGCCAAGTTCCAGCCGACCGGAGGCGGAGCGGACTGGAAGTCGTCCATGGGGCAGGACGTAGAGAAAGGACGCCGCACCGAGATTGAGTTCATGAACGGATACATCGTCGAGCAGGGACGACGGTCGGGCATTCCCACTCCGATCAACGCCGCGATTGTTGAGGTAGTCAAGGAAGTGCAGTCCGGGCAGCGCTCGCCAGGGCCAGAAAATGTGCATCGCGTTCTCGAGTTGGCGGGCATGGCATAGATTCCTCGGCGCTAGGACTCAGAGCAATGCACTATTTGGAGCAGATCGGTAGCTGGATCGAGTCGCTGATCGCAGCCATAGGCTACCCTGGCATTGTGTTTGCGATGGCGCTGGAAAACATCTTTCCGCCGATTCCTTCGGAAATGGTGCTGCCGTTCGCCGGGGCGCTGTCCGCCAAGGGCGAGCTCAACTTCTGGTGGGCAATCGCGGCCGGCACCCTTGGCTCGCTAATTGGAGCGATAGTTCTCTACGCAATCGGCTACATCGCTCGCGAGGCGGGAGTTCGAAGGCTGGTGGAAAACTATGGCAGGTACGTCTTCATTTCCGAGAGAGACCTCGACCGGAGCGTGGAGTGGTTCGAGCGTTACGGCGAGGCGGTCGTCTTCTTCGGTCGGCTCATTCCGCTCATCCGCAGCATAATCTCTGTCCCGGCAGGGTACGCCAGGATGAATTTCCTGCGATTCCTCATCTACACTACTCTTGGCACGACGCTGTGGAACCTGATCCTGACGTGGATAGGCCGCGCCCTGGGTGAAAACTGGGCAGACATCAGGGAGTTGATGAAGCCCTATGAGAACGGCACCCTGGTCGTGCTGGCGTTGATCGTTCTGCTATTCTTTGGTTGGCGAGTGTTGCGCTGGCGTCGGCAGCGACCTGAATCTTAGATTTGACTTGGAGCAATTCGATTTGAGCGAAAATCAGCGAATGGACATACGAAACCTGGCAATAATCGCGCACGTTGACCACGGCAAGACTACCCTGGTTGACGCGCTGCTGAAACAGGGCAAAGTCTTTCAGGCGCACCAGCAGGTCGGAAGCCTGATCATGGATACGAACCCGTTGGAGCGTGAACGCGGAATTACGATTCTGGCCAAGAACGCTTCGGTTTCCTATGGCGGCGTCAGGATCAACATCATAGATACACCGGGGCACGCCGACTTCAGCGGCGAGGTCGAGCGGATAATGAATATGGCGGACGGCTGCCTTCTTATGGTTGACGCGGTGGACGGGCCAATGCCCCAGACCACGTATGTCCTTCGCCAGGCTCTCCAGCAGAACGTCACGCCAATGGTCGTGATCAACAAGATAGACCGTCCCGAAGCGCGCGTCGCAGAGGTGGAAGAGATGGTACAGGACCTCTTCCTAGACGTCGCCACGAATGCCGACCAGCTTGACTTTCCGGTACTGTACGCCTCGGCCAGGGACGGTTATGCCAAGACCGGACTCGACGACCCGAACATTGATATGCAGCCTCTGTTCGAGGCGATACTCGATTCGGTGCCGCATCCAACGGGAGACCCTGAAGCGCCCCTCCAGATGCTCGTCGCCGCTCTGGACTACGACAACTATCTGGGACAGGTAGCCATTGGGCGGCTGACGAACGGCACGCTCAGGCTGCGTGACCAGGTAGCTCTCCTGAACGGTGAATCCGATCCCGTCGCCCACGATGTGGAGCGCATATTCGTGTTTCAGGGCATGGAGCGCGTCGAAGTCTCAGAGGCGCGGGCAGGCGATATAGTAGCGGTTACGGGACTTACGGGGGTGTCAATTGGCGACACTGTTGGGTCGGTAGAAAGCCCAGTTGCGCTGCCGTCTATCGCCATCAATGAGCCTACGGTGCGTATGACCTTTGGCGTGAACAACTCTCCGTTCATGGGCAAGGAAGGGGACTATTGCACGTCCCGCAATCTCCATGAAAGACTGATGCGGGAACTCAGGACGAATGTCAGTCTGCGCGTGGAGACAACTCCCAGCCCGGACGTATTCGTCGTCGCCGGACGCGGTGAGCTACACCTGTCCATTCTGATCGAGACCATGCGCCGCGAGCAGTTCGAGTTCCAGGTATCGCGTCCGACGCCGGTGACCAAGGTCATCGGGGGCAGGATTCACGAGCCTTACGAGATACTGAACATCACCACGCGAGAGGAGTACGTGGGTACGCTGACCGAGCACCTGTCGTCCAACATGGGCCAGATGCGAGATATGAGATACGGCGAGGACGGCTATGTCCACCTGGAGTACAAAATGCCGACTCGCGGACTCATAGGATTCAATGCTCTCTTCCTCAGAGTTACACGCGGCGACGGAGTGCACAGCAGCGCGTTCACTTCGTATGAGCCTATGGAGGGAGATATAAAGTCCCATCGGGGCGGAGCTCTCGTCGCTTCCGAGGGCGGCGTGGCGGTGACCTACGGGTTGCTCAACGCCCAGGGCAGAGGCGATACATTCATTGACCCTGGCACGAGAGTGTACGAGGGCATGATCGTCGGCAGCCACCGGCGAAGCGCCGACATCGAGATCAACGTCTGCAAAGAGAAGAAGCTCACCAATATGCGCTCTTCGACCGCCGAGATAACGAAGCGGCTGAACTCAACGATCCGGTTGAGCCTCGAGGAAGCACTGAGCTTCATCGCCGACGACGAGCTTGTCGAGGTGACTCCCCAGAACCTCAGACTCCGCAAGATGGAACTCTCTTCGACGGGCCGCAAACGCCAGAGTCGGGATAAGGCCCGCGCCGCCGGATGATCCTCTTGACCGTCCGTCGCTGTACTCATAGACTGATTGCAGACTGGATTAAGCGCTTGGAGGCGTCACATGGATATCAAGTTCACCCAGCAGGAAGAGGATTTCCGTCAAGAGATTCGTGACTTCCTGCAGGAGACACTTCCAGAGGACTGGAACCCGCTTGGGCAGGCCGGAAAGTCTGCTGAGGAACAACACTCATTCACTCGCCGGATGACGCGCACTCTCGCCGACAAGGGGTGGCTCACTCTTGCCTGGCCCGAAGAATATGGCGGCCAGGGACGCTCGATTATGGAGCAGGTCATATACAGCGAGGAGATGTCGTACAAGAACGTGCCCGGTACGGAACTCGGCACGGGCGCTATTTCCTGGGTCGGCCCGGTCTTGATGATAGCCGGGACAGAGGAGCAGAAGAGCGAGCACCTGCCTCCAATCGCGCGCGGCGAACGGCTCTGGTGTACGCTGTACAGCGAGCCTGGATCCGGTTCAGACCTCGCATCCCTCCAGACATCGGCGACGAGGGACGGTGACGACTACGTAATCAACGGACAGAAGATATGGACCTCGAGCGCTCACGTCGCCGACTGGGGATGGCTTGCCGCCCGCACCAACCCGGACGCCCCCAAGCATAGGGGCATAAGTATATTCATGCTGGACATGAAAAGCCCTGGCGTAAGCATCCGACCAATCGAGAACATGGCAGGAGGCCGCGACTTCAACGAAGTGTATTTCGATGACGTGCGTGTGCCCAGCGGCAATCTGGTCGGCCAGGAAGACCGCGGGTGGTATACGCTGGCGGTGGCGCTGGACTTCGAGCGATCCGGGGTCGGCTACTCAGCCGGCGCGCGCCGTACCCTGGACGCGCTCGTGAACTACGTCAAGCAGACCGAGCGAAATGGCGAACCGCTCAGCAAGAACCAGAACGTCAGGCGAAAGCTCGCCCAGCGTTTCACTGAGACTGAGGTATCCCGCTGGCTTGCCTACAAGGTCGCCTGGATGCAGAGCCAGGGCAAAGTGCCCAACGCCGAGGCCTCGATGTCCAAGATGTACGGCACCGAGCTTACTCAGCGAGTCGCGCGCACCGGCATGGAGATACTAGGCATGGCGGGGCAAATCTCGCAGGGGTCGAAGTGGGCGCCGCTCGAAGGCCACATCCAACAGATGTACCTGTCATCGGTGTCCTCCACAATCGCCGCCGGTACTTCTGAGATCCAGCGCAACATCGTCGCGCAGCGCGGCTTGGGACTCCCCAGATAGCTCATATCTTGCAGCAGTGCCGGAAGCAATGGAATTTCACGAGGTTGGCCGCGACCGGTGGCAAGATCTGGAGCGGCTGTTTGAGGCGCGGGGCGGGCCGAAGTATTGCTGGTGCATGGTATGGAGGCGAATGCCTAAAGGCATAAGCCGCTCCGATTCCAAGGCAAAGAAACAGGCCCTCAGACAACGAGCGGAAGATGAAACGCCCATCGGCATTCTCGGCTATGTTGATGAAGCGCCGGTGGCTTGGTGTTCTATTGCGCCCAGGGACACTTACCGCGAACTTGGAGGCTCGAAGTTTCCTATGGACACATCCGCGAGTGTCTGGTCAATAGCCTGCTTCTTTGTGCCGAGGAAACTGCGTGGGAAAGGGATCACGCGACACCTGATAAGCGCCGCTGTGGACCACGCGAAGGAAAAGGGCGCGACTGTCGTGGAAGCGTATCCGGTTGATCCAGACTCGCCAAGCTACAAATTCATGGGACTCGTCCCCACCTTCGAGGCGCTGGGCTTCGAGGAAGTCGGCAGGGCCGGAACGCGCCGCCACGTCATGCGCCTGTTGCTCTAGATTGAAGCGCATCCCTTATGCAAACATCTTAACGTAGTGGCGGTGCCACTCGCTTGTGAAAAGTCCGTCCGGGTCGTATCTGTCCTTCAATCCCAGAAATGACCTGAACTGAGGATACGCCTTCTCCACCTGGTCTTTCCTGGCCCAGCGATGATACGTCAGGTAGTAGCAGCCTCCCTCTTCCAAAGCGCAGTCAATCAACGCTTGGAACTGCTTTTTCGCTCGCGCAATGCCGTGGGATGAGTGTTCGACGAGCAGGTTGAATATCACGCAGGCGTAGTCATCTCCGGCCCACCTGAGGTACGTCTCCTCTTCTCGTTCAATGAGACGGACGGTGCCGTACACGACGTTCGCTTCTGTATCCAGAAGAGATTTCCTGGTTGCGCGCATGAACTCCGAGAACTTCGATCTGGGTACGTAAAGTTCCGAGATCATCAGTGAGGCGAACGTTTTCCAGCCCAGTCTATTGGCGAGCATATCCCCCGCTTCAGGCAGGTACGGACTGAATTGGTGCTCGTCGGACCAATATTTCTGGCCGTCCGTCTTGAGGTAGTGACCAGCGTACTCATCGTATGCCCTTGCCTTGTCCGTGTGTGCCAGGACGTAGAGCCTCATCCAGTCCTCTGTCGTCAATCCAATCTGACTTGGTGGCGTGTCAACCCTGGATTGCGTCGGCGAGTACGTCGAAACTATCCCTTTGTTCATGAATTCGGCTGAGGACTCGTCCGTCATGTACTGAAAGTCGCCGTAAGTCGCGCCCTCCTCCATTCGCTGTTCGAGAGTGGATATGACATCCCCGGTCTCTATTTCGGCCACTCGACGGACCATCTGTGTCCTCGATTCCAGCTTCAGCCTGATCGAGTCCACGAATCCGAATAGTCCGTATCCCCCAATCGCCAAGCTGAACAATTCGGGGTTGTTCTCTCGGCTACAGAGGACACGCCCGCCCCGGGCGTTTGTAATGTAGAACTCTTCGATGTCCGCTACAATCGGCCTCCGGCCAAGCACCCTGCCATGGATGTTCGACGACAGCGCGCCTCCCAGGGTCATTTCATCCGCGCCGGTCTGTTTTTGGATTATCGAGAGTGTGCCGGATGCTCCGCGCTGAGTTTCATGCAGCCAGCCAACGAGTTCAGGCCACGTTACTCCCGATTGTACCCAGATAGTCCTCCCTTCCCTGTCAAGGGGACCTATTTTCTTCAACTTTGATGAACTCATGGATACGCCGGACGCTGCGAACTGTTGACCTCCCATAGAGTGGAGAGCCCCGGACGGACAAACGGCAATACCGTCAGCCGCAGCTTTCTGAATCTCGTTCCGAATCTCTTCTGAGGTTTTCGGTCGGACAATCCGCGCTGTCTCAGTCCTGTTTAGTCGGGACTGGACATCGTTTAAGAGCGGCATTGAGTCACTCCTTTAGCAGGGCCATTCGTCGGTTATCTTCCCGCTCCGCGGCACGGGCTCCGGCTTTCACGTCAACCCATCTGAGAGCAATAGTTCCAGCTATGATTATGACGAGAATTGACGTAATAGCGACGCGAGTGTCAAAGACCGAGGTAACAACCACATACATCATTGGGCCAAAGACCGCCGACGCCCTGCTCATAAATCCGAAGAAGGAGAAGAACTCTCCGCTCCTGGTCTCAGGAGTTATCTGCGCGAACAGGCTTCGGGCGAGCGCCTGACTGCCTCCTATCACCATTCCTGTGAACACACCCAGAAGCAGCCACTGATACCCGGCGTCGAAGGACAGCGGCTTCCACATCACTTCGCGCACAAACTCGGGCCACCAGTCCAGAGGCCCGGACCCGAGCGTCGAAGGATGCAGAGCGCCGATGTGCTTCTCCTCATCCAAGTTTCCACCTACTATGGAGATAGAGTACGAAGAATTGTCAGAAAGCCGGACACTCTCGCTGAGGGAACGGGCACCCCGGGAAGACAGGACATCCCCCTCGATGTGCTCACCCACTTCTTCTCTCCACAGGACCTCGGCGCGTGAGTCGTCGAGGTCGGGAGCTTTCTCCACGATGTAGTCGCCAGAACCGGACTGGTAACTCAATTGGTAGTCGAAGTCCGCATGGTCGGTCGGTACCAGGGGAGCAATCGCGACTCCGAAAAGCACGATCAGACACCATCCTATAAGGGAAAGCGTTAGAGCGAGTTTCGTCGTAAGGCGCTGGGCCAGCTTTCCGAAAAACAATGCGCCCGGAACAGCGACGAATTGGATAATCAGGATCGTAGCCATGTTGAAGACAAGTGGAATTCCGAGGGTGTCGGCGGCAAACGCCCCGGCAATGCTCATTACAGTCTGCAATCCGTCATTGAACAGCAAGTACGCCCCAAGATAGACGAGAACCACCCTGAAACGTTTCAGCTCTCCGAAGGTCTTAGAAAGCTCGCTGAAAGCGATGACGACCGCATTGCGGATGTTCATTCCCTGGTGTCCGTTGTAAATCGGCGGCTCAGGAATTACGGTTAGAGTCCACAGCGCCCATCCGAACCACCAGAATCCTATGGACGCCATCGAGATGCGTGTCACCAGATCGGCGATCTCAGTGTCCTGGGTGAACATGATCAGCACGAGATGAACCAGGAGAAGCAGTCCCCCACCGAAGTAACCATACGCGAAACCACGGCTGCTTACGTCATCGAGAAGATTGCGGGGCGCGATGTGAGGCAGAAAAGCATTGTAGAATACCAGGCCGCCCGCGAATCCGATGTTCGCAAGAATGAATGTCCCAAACAGCCATGCCCATGGACTCGACGTGTATGCCGAGAAGAACGCAAGAACCGTAAAGAGGGACCCCGTCATGGTGTATGCCCAGAGAAGCGCCTTCTTGATGGGCACCCGGTCCGCAATGACGCCCAGAACCGGACTCGACACAGCAACTATTGCGGTAGAAACGGCAACTCCGAGGCTCCACATGGAACTGCCGGTGAAGGCGATACCAAAGAATGAAGCGCTCTCCCCAAGCGCGTCATTGAACATAAAAACGAAGTAGAAGGGGAAAATGGCAACCGTGCCGCTGGTCGCGAATGCGGAATTTGCCCAGTCGTACATGCACCAGGCGCGAATGACTCTTCGCTGTTTCGCCGTCAGTTCGCCGATTCTGGCATATGTCATGGGACCTTCTTTGGCGTGGGCTGGAATGCTCGAAACTCATGTTTCGGGGCCGTCATATGTTAATACAGCCTTGCTTTCATTGCCAGACAAGTGGACCGCGCGCGAAAGTAGATTCCCGGTCATGAATTATCCGTGCGTAAAGGGCTTTCAGGCGTCTCGATGTTAATACCGGCATGTGGACAACAGAAAGTGTTCTCTGCGATACTCGCAAGCATAGTGTTACGAATGTTATGGCGCACTTGCGGAGGACTTGTACTATGCCAGCGGCTGCCCAAACGACTCGCTCGATCATTGATGAGTTCCGAAATAGAGGGCTGATTCACAAAACCGACGATGGCCAGGAGTTGTTCACTCCCGGTCTGGAAGAGCTTTTAGCGAGAGAGAAGGTAACGGCCTATATCGGATTCGATCCTTCGGCTGACAGCCTTCACATCGGGAATCTGCTCGGAATAATGATGCTCGTTCGGATGCAGAAGTACGGCAATACGCCGATAGCGATAGCGGGCGGCGGAACCGGACTCATAGGGGACCCGGGTGGAAAGTCCCAGGAGCGTCCTCTCCTCACCCGGGAAGTGTTGCAGCAAAATCTGGAGGGCATAAGGGCCCAGCTTGCGCGCTTCCTGGACTTCGACGCCGCGGACAACGCCGCCCTCCTCATCAACAACGCGGACTGGCTGGAAGAGATCAATGCGATTGACTTCATGCGCGACGTGGGCAAGCACTTCAGCGTCAACTATATGCTCGCCAAGGAATCGGTCAGGAGTCGCATGGCCGATGGAATCTCGTACACCGAGTTCAGCTACATGCTGCTGCAGGCATACGACTTCCTGACACTGTACGACCGGCACGGATGCGCGCTTCAGATGGGAGGCAGCGACCAGTGGGGCAACATAACCGCCGGCGTGGATCTGATTCGCCGCGTGCGCGGTGTCTCGGCACACGCGCTCGTCACGCCACTAATCACGACCGCAGCCGGAACGAAGTTCGGCAAGACAGAGGCGGGCGCGGTCTGGCTGGACGCGAATAAGACATCGCCATTCCAGTTCTACCAGTTCTGGCTGAACACCGCCGACGCAGACGTTGTTCAATTCCTGAAGTATTACACTCTCATCCCCCTGGAGGAGATAGACGAGTACAAGAGCGAGGTATCCGAACGGCCTGAGAAGCGTGCGGCACAACAGAGACTCGCGTCTGAGGTTACACGCATGACTCATGGCCAGACCGGGCTTGAAAAGGCCCTGGCCGCTTCCGACGTGCTCTTTGGAGGCGACATATCGGGGCTTAGCTCCGACGAACTCCTGGATATCTTCCAGGATGTGCCGTCGTCATCCATGCCGCGCGATCAGTTCGAGGACGGCGGAGTCCAGTTGCGTGATCTTATCGCGGAAGTGGGGCTGGCATCTTCTCGCGGCGAGGCGCGACGCCTCATCCAGGGCGGCGGGGTCTCGCTGAACAACCGGCGCGTGTCGGACGCTAGGCAGAGCGTCACCCTGGAACACTCGGTGGACGGACAGGTCATAGTTCTGCGGCGTGGCGCCAGGCAGTACCGGCTCGTCAGGCTTCAGAGCTAGACAGTCTTCGACATTCAGACGCGGCTGACTTCCACTTGGGGATATCCTCGTGTCAGTTTACTATTCGTTCTCAAGGAGATTTACATATTGCTGGCTAAGGTGAAGTCGTGCGCGGTTTTCGGTCTGGACGGTTTTGTCGTTGACGTAGAAGTGGATATATCCCCCGGTCTTCCGAGATTCGACGTAGTGGGGCTGCCGGATACCGCCGTGCAAGAGGCCAGAGCCCGCGTAAGGGCCGCGATTCGCAACTCCGGCTACGAGTTTCCGCTGCGCCGGATCACCGCGAATCTGGCCCCCGCAGACGTCAGGAAGGCCGGCTCTACTTATGATCTCCCACTCGCCGTCGCCCTGCTTCAGAGTTCAGGACAGATACAGCCCGTGTCCGAAGACTCGATGTTCATCGGACAGCTCTCACTGAACGGCGACCTTCTCCACACCGACGGTGTACTGCCAATGGCGGCCCTGGCCAGGGAATCCGGCGTCGGCAGGATTTTCGTTCCGATGCCGGACGGGCAGGAAGCCGCACTCGTCGAAGGCATCGAAGTGTATTCGGTGGGCAATCTTGCGGCTCTCATTCGTCACCTCAGCGGCGAGCAGCGTTTGAAGCAAGTGGCTTGGGAAGGCACGGCCAGAGACACAGATAGCGCAAATAGCGCGTTCGACATTTCCACGATACGCGGACAGGAACAGTCCAAGCGAGCGCTCGAGGTCGCGGCGGCGGGAAGCCACAATTTGCTGATGAGCGGCCCACCGGGGTCGGGGAAGACCCTGCTGGCCAGAGCGCTTCCGACGATACTGCCGTCGCTCACACACGAAGAGGCGATAGAGGTTACGAAGATCTACTCCATTGCCGACTCGCTATCAAGAGACAACCCCCTTATCATTGAAAGACCGTTTCGGGCGCCGCATCATACGATTTCATACGCAGGCCTCGTTGGAGGGGGCAGCAGACCAAGACCGGGCGAAATTTCGATGAGCCACCGCGGGGTTCTGTTCTTGGACGAACTGCCCGAATTCGGACACAGGATCCTCGAGGCAATGAGACAGCCGCTTGAGGACAAGAGAGTAGTGATCAGCCGAGCGCAAGGTTCGGTGTCATACCCGTCCAACTTCATGCTGGTCGGCGCGATGAATCCCTGTCCCTGCGGGTACTATGGCGACCCGCTAAAGCAGTGTTCCTGCACCGACTCGCAGGTGTCCAGATATGGGAAGCGGCTCAGTGGGCCTTTGCTGGACAGGATTGATATATTTGTGGATGTCCCGAGCGTGGACTACGAAAAACTGACATCGCCGCCGGGAGCCGACAAATCGGAAAACGTAAGAGAGCGGACCGAACGGGCGCGGGAAATTCAGAGAGCGCGTTTCGCGGGAACCTCTCTGCTTACCAACTCAGAGATGGGGCCGAACGAAGTTCATAAATTCTGCCAATTGGGTCAGCAGGCGTCGGGAATGATGGGGTCCGCCATGCGGCAGATGAACTTATCCGCGAGAGTGTATCACCGTATTCTCAAACTAGCGCGGACAATCGCGGACCTGGCAGGCTCGGAGTCCATCGAGGTGGAGCACCTTGCCGAGGCTCTGCAGTACCGCCCTTCGCAATGGATGTAGTCGGTATTCCTCTCATGCGCGTCCGTCTCTCCGGTACTGTACAATTGACGCCGCGAATATGCCTGAAATCAACAATTCGCTTCTATGAAACAACTCGGAGGAACAGATGGCGACCTTTGTGCTGGTACACGGATCATTTCAGGGCGGATGGATATGGAAACCGACCGCGGTCGTTCTTCGACAGGCGGGACACGACGTCTATGCACCGACGCTGGACGGCTGCGGCGAGCGTAGCCGCCTGATACGGCCTGGCATTACCATTGCGGCGCAGGGACGGGAGGTCGCGGATATGATGTTCTACGAGGACCTGAACGATGTCGTCCTCGTCGGTACAAGCACCGGCGGACTGGTGATATGCAAGATCGCAGAGTTGGCGCGTGACCGCATCAGCCGCGTCGCGTTCGTTGACGCGCTTGCGCCTCAGCCCGGTGAGCGCGTGTCCGAGATAGTCCAGCGCGATCCGAATACGCCGCCCATGCCTACGACGGAGCTGACTCGTGGCCCGACACGGGAGGAAATGGAGAGCCGACTGTTTGCAGATTTGGAGCCGGATCTCAGGTCATGGGCAGTGGAAAGATGCACCATGCACCCCGTAGAGGCATCCGACGCGCCGGGAGAACTGGACGCTTTCTGGGCCCAGAAATGGGACGCGCGAGTGATCCGATGCCGTCTCAGCGTCAATCCACCAGAATGGCATCAGCGCCGCACTGCCGAGACGCTCAACGCCGAATGGTATGAAATGGACGCCGGACACTATCCCATGCTCAGCCACCCAGAGGAACTTGCGACGCTTCTGCAGTAAGGAATCACCCCCACCCTAACCTTCCCCCATCGAGGGTGAAGGGACTTTTACACCACTCAGGACTGGGGCATATTCCCTGCCTTACCCTCGGCTGTCGGCGTACACCTGGTGGGCGCGGTCTATGGCACGAGTTCGGCCTTGTACCAGCGTCTCCTGGCGCGACTTCGCCCACTGGTTGGAGTTCTCCAAGCCCACAAGCGATCCCTGGAAGCGGGGCATTACATAGCGCGCCAGAAGCTCGAAGCTGTTCAGGATTCGGTCTCTTGGCGCCCAGTCAATCGCCTGTACCAGGAATCCGCCGAAGCCGCCGCTCTGCTCCTCCAGCTTCAGGATACCTTCGATACAGTCGTCGGGCGTGCCGATTATCCATGAGTTGGTATCAGCCATATGATCAATGACTTCTTCGAGAGGCCCATCGAACGCGGCCTTGCGTCCATTGGTTCCTTCCGTGTATTCGCGCAGGAAACGACCGGCTCCCAGCCTGGCTTCCTCGAACGCCTTCTCTCTAGTTTCGGCGAGATGCACAGGAACAGTCAGCCGCCAGTCGAATCGGTCCACGGTCTGGTTGTGTTCAGCCGCCGACTCCTCGGCAACATCCCAAAGGAACTTGAGGTTAGTTCCGCCGGTCGCGGATGGGTCTCTGGGCACTGTGATCGTGAGCACGGAGGCGCCATACTTTCCGGCAAGCGCCACGCCCGAGGGCGACTGCACGGAGGCGACGGCAATCGGCATGTGTGGCCTGGTATAGGGGCGAAGCTGGAGCATTGCTTCGTTTAGTTCGAACCAGTCGCTCTTATAGGTAAATGGCTCAGTCTCGGTGAACAGGCGCAGGACGATTCCAAAGGCCTCGTCCATCTTTTCCCGCTGCGTCGTGGGATCAATACCCATCATGTAGGCGTCTCCGGGGAGCGCGCCTGGGCCAACGCCGAACATTACCCTGCCGTGCGTCATGTGGTCGAGCTGTACCATGCGATTCGCAACCATAAGGGGATGGTGATAAGGCAGGCTGATCACTCCGGTGCCAAGCTTGATGTGGCGAGTGCGGTCTGCGGCGATTCCGATGAATATCTCGGGGGATGAGATGGTCTCCCATCCTGCGCTGTGATGCTCTCCGATCCACGCCTCGTCATAGCCCAGATAGTCGAGCCACTGTATCAGCTCGAGGTCGCGGTCTATCGCCAGAGTGGGGTTCTCTCCCACGCGATGGAAGGGACCGAGGAAGATTCCGAATTTCATTCTTTCGGGAAGTGTCATTTTGGTTCACCTGTGTGTTGTGGAAATTCTGGGGGAGCTTCATCGAAAGGCTCGCCTCTTTCATCAGCCTCCATTCGCCGCCGATTCCAGTCGGCCCAAGCCTGGTGCGCCTCGGCAAGAGCTCGCGCTCTGGATTCCCTAGCTTCAACCCTAGCTTCAGCCCTGGCTACCTCCATGGCTTCGGACACCGCTTCAGACACGGCCTTGGACACCGCTTCGGCTATGCGTTTTTCCTCCTCAGCCTTGCGCCTTGCCGCGTCCCTCTTGCGCTTCTCGTTAAGTTTGTCTTCCAAGTAACCGGATATAACCATGAGAGACCTCACTCCCTCCAGTAGTATCATTGTGTATGCGACTGATACTACTATCAACGCCCCGACTTTCAGACCAATCGCTATTGCTATTTCGGAAGGTCGTCTATTGGCGCCGCCATATCCGACTTCCTCCAGTACTACCAATGTTGTCCAAGCGATAACCTGCACTGAAAAGATCAGCGCATACGCAACCCACCATCCACGCCTTATACTCAGCGCCGATTCACGGGTCGCGCCCCGGTCAGGCGTATCTTCCGGCTGATTACTGCCTTCTGTCAACGGCGTGGCTTCAGGGGTACTTATCCGACTTCTACCCTGTACACGCGAACGGCGGTGTCGTGGAACATTGCGGCGCGTTCTGAATCGGAGTAGCCCTTCGACAGGCGCTTGAACGCATTGTACATCACGTTGTACGAGTACGAGACCTTGTCCACCGGGAAGTTACTCTCGAACATACTGCGTTCGGGCCCGAACTGCTCGATACAGTAATTCATCAGTGGGGCCATGTCCTCTGCCAGCTCTTCGGATCCGATGGGAGTGTCTCTTTCGTGCCAGTCGAAGCCGGTGCGCGGCATTCCGATACCACCCAATTTGACATTCACGTTTGGACATTCGGCAACTGCGGCAATACCGCTGCGCCACGCTTCGAACACCTCGTCGTCATTGTTGCCATAAGGGCCCACCCTCAGCAGACCGCCAATGTGATTCAAAATTATCGTCAGATCAGGCACCGCCTTGGCAAAGTCGGCCAATTCCGGCAGTTGTGGGAAGTACATCCATGCTTCCAGCGACATCCCCATCCGGGCGAGGACGCGCGCTCCCGCCCGGAAATTGTCATCGGCCAATTGCCCCTGCATCCTGTGGGCAGAGGTCACTTCGATCTCAGGGTGCGGGTCCCAGGTTACGGAGTGCCGTATTCCGCGGAAGCGATTGGGGCTGGCGGTCTGAAGAGCTTCGAGTACGGGTTCGACACCATCGCCCAGTAGGAGATTCGCGTGTCCGACAATCGCAGCGGCGGCGCGAGTCGGTCCGTAGAGACCGCTCTCACTTGCGGCGGCCAACCCCTGCACAAACTCGACCTCGCCGACAGGTCGCATTTCCTCCGGCCCGCCGGAACGGTACATTGCCCGAGCCTCGATGAACACGGTGGATCGGACATTGTGTCCGCTGTTGACGTCGTCGGCAAGTTCGTGAAGAAGGTAGCGTTGGTAAGGAATACGCTCAGTCCGCATATCCCAGAAGTGATGATGTGGATCGCAAATAGGAATTTCGGGCTCGAGAGCGGGCTCGGTTGTCAACGCGAGCCAGTCATTGCCTCCGAACGGCATGATAGTACCTCCGATGCTTGATTTGGCGGCTCAATCATAGCACATACAGAGCAGACTATTGGTGTGGGTTGCTTTATTGCAGAAAGACGGTGTGGAAGCGCTGATGCTCAGGGTGCGCCGGGCAGGGATTGACAGGCTATGCCATCGTCATTGCCATCCAGATTGTGCGGGTCTGAGTCGGGGCCGCCTTCCGATTCGAAGAACGACTGCGCCTCTGACCACGTATCGAAGTCGGAACAGTTGTGGGTATCTTCGGTCTCGGATGTTGACTTTGCCGTAGGCTTTCCTGGTGCGGCGGGTAGGGATTCACAGGCAGTACCGTCACCATCCCTATCCAGCTTGTGCGGGTCAGACGCGGGGCCGCCTTCGGACTCATAGAAGGCTTGCGCTTCGGGCTGGGTCGCAAAATCTGAACAGTTGTGGGTGTCTTGCGGCTCAGACGCAGGAGTCGGCGTTGGATTGGCGGTAGATTTCGACGTGGATTTACTGCCGGGCGCGCCGGGGAGAGATTGGCAGGCTACACCGTCATCGTTTCCGTCCAGGTTGTGCGGGTCGGAGCCGGGGCCGCCCTCGGACTCAAAGAATGACTGAGCCTCCTGCCATGTACTGAAGTCTGAACAGTTGTGGGTGTCTTGCGGCTCAGGCGTCGACGTTAGAGTCGGTAGGACGGTTGGCGTGACTGCCGGGGTCTGAGGCGTCGAGACGGGCGTGGCGGACGACTTGGACGTGGATTGACTGCCAGGCGCGCCCGGCAACGACTGGCAGGCGACGCCATCCCCGTCCCCATCCAGACGGTGTGGGTCTGATCCAGGGCCGCCCTCTGACTCGTAGAATGATTGTGCCTCCGACCATGTGTCGAAATCGGAGCAGTCGTGGGTATCCCTGGGCTTGGGTGTGGGAGTTGGTTTGGGAATGGCAGACGAATTCGAGTTGGACTCGTCGTTGGGAGCACCTGGCAGGGACTGGCAGGCTACACCATCGCGGTCTCGATCCAGACGGTGCGGGTCGGAATCCGGGCCGCCCTCTGACTCGAAGAATGACTGAGCCTCCTGCCATGTATCGAAGTCCGAGCAGTCGCGGTCTTGTATCGGGGTTGGGGTGGGCGTGAGCGTAGGAGTGGGAGCAGGCGCTCCTATGAGGGACTGGCAAGGGACGCCATTGCCATCCAAGTCAAGGCCATATGGGTCCGACTCCGGCCCGCCATGCGATACGAAGAAAGCCTGCGCCCTGTCCCATGTGTCGAAGTCCGAACAGGTTGGAGTAAGCGAAGCTATCTCGCCATTGCTCGGTTCGGACGTGACAGAACTGCCGGGCGCACCAGGAAGAGTTTGACAGGCGATGCCATCACCGTCACGGTCAAGTTGGTGTGGATCAGAACTGGGGCCACCCTGTGACTCGAAGAACGCTTGCGCCTCCGACCAAGTACCGAAGTCGGAGCAGTTACGGTCGGGCAGGGGCTTGGGGAAGTCCACCGACATCGGAGTGGGGGTGAGAGTGAAAACGGAGAATGGCGTTGGAGTTTCTATCGGCAGTACGGTTCGCGTAGGAGCTATCGCAATGGGAGTTTCGGTTGGAGGCTTGGTTTGAGGAGTAGATGCTGTAACAGGGATTGAGGTTGGTAGCGCGATTACTGGAGGCGGCGCGGCGGTGGGCGTGGGCGTCTCTTTGCTCTGGCTGTCTTCCCTGCGCTCGGTCTGGATGAAGACGCGCGTTTCGCAGGTCGAGAGCATCTCGCTCAGCGCGTCCGCCTCCAGCTCAGTGGCGGTCAAATCCCACTCCCGCTTAATGGCTACCCAGTCCAGCGCGTACTGACACCAGTATTCGGTGTTGGGCGGTCTCCATTCATCGGGACCTTTGCCTCCCTTGGAACGATTAGCCGAGGCGCTCACCGCAATGAGGTGTCCGTCGTAAGAAAGGTCGTTGGCGTACTCGCTCTTACGCTCCCGGTCCCATGCGTGCCCTCCAGATCTGTGGGTGTTGACAAGAGGCACCATGTGGTCAATGTCCAAGTCGCCCGGGTCGGTAAACAACTCGCCAGTGTACGGGTCCTTCCAGCTCCCAGCACCAACCTCGCAATCACCCCCGTCTTTGAATTCCACAGCCTTGGTAGATTCCGAGATCAGTACCTCGTGCCGCGTGTTCTGGCAGTCGTCGTCCACATCTATCCAGTGTTTCCATTCATCCCGGTCATAGGGCGCTCCCTGATTGTAAGGGGCAATAGAGATATGCAGGATGATCGTGGACGCACTGGGAAGAACAGTTGGGACTGGCGTAGGCGTCGCGGTGATCTGGGTGATCGGCGTCCGGGTCGGGACAGGAGACGGCGCAACTTCAGGAGTAGGCTCGGAAACAGGGGTTGAAGTCGGAAGCAGTGTAATCTCAGGAACGGAGTCGGGCAGGTCTGAACAAGCCGAGAGAACCGATATGAATATGCACAGACTGATAAGAATCGCCATGCCTGCCGTTCGATATGGCAGGCATGGCGACTTTAGATCACAACGCACTAGGCCGGATGCTGACCTGGACTTCAGACGGCGCACTCTCCCTCGCCGCGCTCAAGTATGTACTTGGCAGTCTTGCTCCAGTCAATGTACAAATCCAGCGAGTCCCGATTGAGTTCGGGAATGTCCTTGAATTCCTGCAGCAGCGGCTCGAAGGACTCCGGCCCAACCCTGGCGGCGAAGTCGCGGAAGATCTCGTCATCGTCGCGCTCGGCCTTGTAGAAGTCGAGAACCTTTCTGAGCGCCTGGGGCATACTCTTCGCGGGAACCTTGGTCTTGACCCTGAGACCTATGCGGGTGTCGCCGTTCTCGAAGCCGCCACCGAGGAACATCTCGTATGCGGGCACCTGTCCACCAGGGCCCTTTGCGGCCGCACCGTGGAAGCCGATGTCGGCGACGTGGTGCTGTCCACAGCCGTTGGGGCAGCCGCTCATCTTGATGTGCATCTGCCGGACGAGCGGGTCTTCCTCTTTGTCAATCACCTGGACCGCGTCGCTGATGGCGCGTCCCAGCCCCATTGAAGACGTGATTCCAAGCTTGCAGCTATCGGTACCCGGGCAGGAGACGACGTCGGTTATCTCCATAGCGCCCGCGTCGCCGAAGCCAATTTCGTTCAACTGCTGCCATACTTCGTAGAGCGCGTTTTCGGGCACCCATCGCACAGCCAAGTTCTGCTGGTGGGTCAATCTTACGCGGCTCGCACCGTACTTGCGCGTGAGATCGGCCAGTTGATAGAACTGCTCCGCCTGTATATCGCCCAAGGGCAACTTGGCGGTTACAGTATGGTATCCGTCCTGCTTCTGGGGCTTTACGTTGGTCGAAAGCCATCGGTCGAATTCGGGTTCAGAGCCGGGCGACACAAAATTGCCGTCAAGCGATGGGGCGTCCGCTTCCTCGTCGTCAATGAACAGAAGTCCCGCGGGATCAAACGAACGCTGGGCCCAATCTTCCCGAAGCTGTTCTTCGACCTGCTTGCGGAATTCGTCTATCCCTATGCGATCAATCAGGAACTTGACGCGGGCCTTCATCCTGTTTCGCCGCTCCTGGTCCGAATTGTGGAAGACCCTGAGCGCGGCCTCGGTCACTTTCAGATATTCGTCGGAGGGAACGAATTCATAGAGCGTGGGCGCGATGCGCGGCATTATAGATGTGCCGCCGCCCATCATCATCTTGAATCCTCTCTGGCCGTCCTTTATGACCGGAAGGAAACCCACGTCGTGTATGCCGGTGATGGCGCAGTCGCGGGAGCATCCTGAGAAAGCGGTCTTGATCTTGCGCGGCATTGACTGTGTGAACGGGTGCCGAACGAAGTAGCGGGAGTAGGCGGCGGCATAAGGCGTAACGTCGAAAGGCTCAAGAGCGCAGACACCGGCTATCTCGCAGCCGGTAACGTTGCGCACCGTGTTTCCGCAAGCCTCGCGCGTCGTAAGCCCGACGGACGCCAGCATACGCATTATCTGGGCGGCGTCATCGAGAGGAATATGGTGCAACTGGATATTCTCGCGGGTTGTCACGTGCCCCTTGTTGAGTGGCGCGTAATCAGCGACTATCTTGCCGACCATGTCCAACTGGTCCGCGGTCATGCCGCCGAACGGAATCTTGATGCGGAACATATGAACATCGGGCTGACGCTGACCGTAAATGCCTTGTCTCAGGCGGAATGCCATGAAGTCAGTCGGATCCCAGTCCCCGGCCTGGAATCTCTTCACTCCTTCTTCGAACTCTTCGATCTCGGAGGGGAAGTACTCGATAATGGGATTGGTCTGGGTAGTCATTCTCCGGGGTTCCTTCCTGGACTGTTCTCGGTCACATTTATGGGGGCGTGATTTCGGAATGTTGCCATTGAGGCTGATGAGTTTTCGTACACGCATTGCCGGAACGTCAAAGAGCAACAGTACACCCCAATGGTACTGCATAAATCTATCAATAGAGGCCGTGACTGTCAACCGACGGAGCGTTTACAATTCCGGTGCTGGATATGTCCTGTCGGATGGCGGGCGAGCCTGGCGAGTCATATATCCAGACTTATAGCGGATTCCAGTTTCCACGAAAATGACAGTTAAGATGTGGGCGCTAAGCTGTACAGTCTGTGACCGTCGCGCTTAACAAATAGGGCACTCACGCTTACAATATGCCCAACACGATTTTGGGGAGTCATTATTGAATCAAGAGGACAATCGGATAACTATATGGGGCGTACCCAGCGCGTGGACTTGGTTCTATTATGGGATATTCGGACTCCAAGTTGTTGTCTTATCCACCACCGTGATATGGCGCGAGGCGAGATACGTGGCCTATGATTCACTCTACCAGACCTACCTCGCCATTCTTCACAACATATCTCCCGGGATACTCACCATAGCGGCGCAGTCAGTAACAGTAATCATGGCAATGGAGGGAGCGAGAGTGATAGCGGAAGCATATCTGAAGAAGAGATTCCGAGACGGCAAAGCAGAAGGCGAACAGGTGGCGCATACCGCCTGGAGCGTGTGGAACGACAAGCGGCTGAAGGCCGAGGAGAGGGGCGAGCGCTTCGACGAGCCACCTCCGACGTTCAATGGACAGAATGGACAGCGCACTGAATAGGAAAAAGGGCCATGTGGCAGACAGTTGGACATGACAAAGCGATTCGGACGCTGAACCGCTCGTTAGAGGCGGGAAGGCTCGCCCACTCTTACCTGATAACGGGGCCTTCTAAGATTGGCAAGAGGACGCTCGCGCTGGATATAGCGCGCGCGGCAAACTGCGTTTCGGACAGCCGACCTTGCGGTGAGTGCCGCCAGTGCCAGCGCGTCACGTCCGGGCTGCACCCGGATGTGCGGGTGATAGGGCTGGAAGCGGCGAGGTCGGGTAGGCTGCGAACTCAAATCAGCATCGAACAAGTGCGCGAGATACAGCGCGACGCGAGCCTGCTGCCCTACGAGGGCCGGAGCCGAGTCTTCATATTCGAGAGTGGCGACAAGCTGAGCGGCGAGGCGGCCAACAGCCTGCTCAAGACGCTGGAGGAGCCGCCCGACAGGGTCATCATCATTATCGTGGCCTCGGACGCAAACGCAGTGCTGCCGACGATACTCTCCAGGTGCAGACGGATAGATATTCGAACGACACCTCCGGGAGCAATTGCCGACTTTCTGGTGGAAGATAAATCGCTCAGTCGCGAAAGGGCCGAGGAGATTGCCGGCTTGTCGGGCGGCAGAATCGGATGGGCAATCGAGGCGGCGGACGATCCGGCGACAATCACTCGAATTTCGGAGGCCCTGGACTTGATCGAGGCTACGGTCAAAGGGTCTTTGGTCGAAAGATTCGACTATTCGGAGAGTCTCTCGCGACGCTTCTCAGCAGACAGGCAGGGGGTTTTTGCGGAACTCGATCTCTGGCAGTCGTGGTGGCGTGACGTACTGCTCATCGGTCAGAGCAAGCACGAACTGATAATCAACTCATCCCGCAAAGAGACGCTGACTTCGGTCGCGGATGAAAACTCCATTGAAGCGATTTCAGAGTCGCTAAAGGCAATTCGACGGACGGTGTTTCTGTTGGAGAGGAATGTGGCCCCGCGCCTTGCACTGGAGAGTATGATGATGAAACTACCCGTGGTGTCCTGAGCGCACGAAACGGACGGACATGATTATCGGAGTGAGATTCAAACCTTACGACAGAGTCCATTACTACGACGACAATGGAATCAGTGTGTCGTTCGACGACAGGGTTCTCGTCGAATCGGACGACAGCGAACGAGAGGCCACCGTAGTTATCGGGTCCGACCAAGTGATGCATACCAGCCTCAAAGGTACACTGCCGCGTGTTCTGAGCGTCGTCGAAAGGGCCTCGGATATACCGTAGCAGAGTAGTCCTTCTCAACTCAGCCAGGGAATGAACGGGCGCCACTCCTCCATGATCTCACGATGCTGGAACATGTAGTAGGGGTTGGGCTTGGGCACGCCAGGCTCTCTCAGCAACTTCATTCGCGCCTCGCGAGGAGTCCTTCCCGCCTTGTGGTGGTTGCAGGGAATGCACGCGCTAACAACGTTATCCCAGGAATGAGGGCCATGACGCCACCTCGGCACAATGTGGTCGAGAGTGAGTTGGCGCGTCCGCTTGCCACAGTACTGGCAGGTGAATCCGTCCCGATAGAACACTGCCTGTCGAGAAAGTCGGCGGCGCATCACCGGCCTCTTCACCATGTAGATAAGGCGTATGACGGATGGCGCGGGGAACAGTTCAGAAACGCTCTTGATATGTCCACGTCCGTTTACCACAAGCTCAGCTTTGCCCCGCCCTACCAGGACGACTGCGCGTCGCACGTTGCAGACGTTGAGAGGCTGGTAATTCTGGTTGAGCACCAGAACCGGCGAATCAATTGCGCTCATTCTACGCCTTCCGGTGGACTTGTCTGTCAGAAACTCCCCGAATTGGATACTGTTCAACCCTTAGTCTAACCCAAACTACGGGTTTATCTCCATATCACGCGACGCTATTGCCGCTCGCCTCCCTGGACAGCATGTCCAGCCCAACCGCAAAGTCTCCAACCACAGGCCCGAATGAGATTTCAGGCACTGTGTCCCACACATCGAGAAACAGTGAAACCGATTTCGAGTTGACGAGGCCGTCCACTAGAATACGCCTGTTGTCTTCCATAATGGAAGCAGGGTCGGCGGTGTCCACTGCGACTATGCCCGTCGTCGGAATATCTATGTCAGATCCGGTGTAAGTCGAAGCAAAGGCAAGGCGCGCTAGAATGACTATGAGCGCGCCCGATACGGTGAGCCCGACGAGAAGACCGAGCGCCACGCCCGCGAGCCTGTCGGCCAGTCCCGCAGCGCCCAGCGTGCCCTTGTTCGCTATTGACTTCACTACCCGCCCGACCATGACGAATATAGTGGTCGAGGCGGACATGATGAAGACATAAGCCAGAACCGATACAAGAGCGTCAGCGCCCGCAGAGAAGCTCACCAACTCACCGGCATTGGCGGCGTATCTGCCAGACAGCCACCATCCCACCACTAATCCCACGCACAGGAAGACCACATCCACAAGCCCGGTCTTCAGGCCCCAGAAGAGCGATACACAAAGAATCACGATTATCAGAAAATCCAGCCACTGCATCAGGCAACTTCCATTGCGCTATCCTATAAACTAAGTGGAACTGCGAGTGAAATCGGCGCACTCACATGATCCAGCCTAGCACAGGGCAGTCATCTCCTAAAGGGAACCTGACCACGCGCAGACGGGAAATCACGCGCGGATCATATTGCCTTATCTCCTCGTTTCTCTTTATATTCATTTACAGAGTAGTACAGAGTCCAGCCAGTTTTTACATATAGCAGCCAGGCCCCACCCTTGGATTGCCTAGCGGCGAGCCCTTCGGGGTTCCCGCTTTCACGGGAATGACGGATAGTGGTTGGATCGGAGTGAGGAGGATGTCGTAATGCTCGTTATGGGCATTGACCCTGGAACACGCAGCATGGGGATTGGTCTGGTGGAATCAGACGGCGAAGACTTCTTCCTGAGACATTCAGACGCGCTTAGTCCTCCGAGAAATGCAGATCTGGCTGAGCGCCTCGGGTGGCTCCACGTCCATCTGGCGAAATTGATCGCGGAGGTCAGGCCGGATGTGGTTGCCGTAGAGTCCCCCTTTGTGGGCAGAAACATCAAGGCGGCGATTGCGGTGGGCCAGTCGCAGGCCGTGGCTATGGTGGCGGCCGCATCTCATGGCATTCCGGTGTCAACATACGCCCCCAGAGAGGTAAAAAAGGCCGTCACCGACAACGGCGGGAGTTCAAAAGAGCAGGTGCAGGACATGGTCCAATTCCTTCTCGATCTGGAAGACCCTCTTCGTCCCACTGACCGGGCGGACGCCGCCGCAGTGGCGATATGCCACATAAACAACGCCCAGACCCTCGATATTGAGATGTGGGAGTAGCAGTTGGTATCCACTCTTATCTCATCCATCAACGGCACACTGCGAGGTGTAGGCCCTGACTGGGTTGACGTATCGGTAGGAGGCGTGACGTTCCGGGTTAGTATGCCGGACACCTCGGCCAGCGCAGTCGGGCGCGTCGGCGATCCGTTGAGCCTGCACACCTCGCTGCAAGTCAGGGAAGAGAGCCTGACTCTGTACGGGTTTCCGACGGAAGACGAGCGCCAGACATTCGACACGCTGCTGAACATCAGCGGCATCGGACCAAGGCTCGCGCTCGCAATGCTCGCGCGATTCAGTCCGCAGTCGCTCGTCCAGACAGTTGAAGAGGGAGACACGCGAGCACTTTCGACTGTGCCCGGAATAGGTCGCCGGACCGCCAGCCGCATAGTCCTGGAACTCAAGGGCAAACTGGATCTGGACTTCGCGGATGGGAGCGGGTCGGCCCCCGACTCTGAACTGGTTGACGCACTAACGGCGCTCGGATATGGCGACAATGAGGCACGGGAAGCGCTGTCCAGGTCGGCGTCGGATGGCCAATCGGAGGAGGATAGAATCCGCGCCGCGCTGGAGTACCTGGCGGGCGAGTGATGGAGTATTCGCCATACGACCCGTGGGCCGACATATACGACGCCGTTTACTCGTATGTCCGGGCCGACATTCCCTTCTACACCCAGGAAGCAGTGGAATCGGGAGGCCCTGTGCTGGAACTGGGAGTTGGCACGGGACGCATTGCCATTCCCACCGCCCAGCTTGGCATAGACATTGTTGGCATAGACACATCGGCAGCGATGCTATCGAAGGCGAGGCACAAGCTGAAATCCCTTAGAGCGGGATCCGGCGACGTTGAATTGATTGCGGCGGATATGCGCGATTTCGACCTTCGGAACGAGAGTGGTGAGCAGCGCAGATTCCCTCTCATTACTATCCCGTTCAGGGGTTTCCTCGCACTGATGACGGTCGATGACCAGATTCGGACTCTCGAACGGATACGCAGTCATCTGAGCCCGGGGGGAAGACTGGTCTTCAACATTTTCGTCCCCGACCCGAACTTGGCCTTCGAGCAGAGCGACGTTCCGCGGCACCTTAACGATGTAACCGACCCTGTGACCGGCGCGAGTTACGTCCTGTATCAACAAAGCTGGTATGACACTCACGACCAGATAGTCAGCATCCGCATGATGATAGAGGAGTTGGACGAGGATAACATCGTCTCCCGGAAGATGTATCGCGACTACAGCCTGAGATACTGCTATCGCTGGGAGATACACCACCTGCTGGTAATGTGCGGGTTCGAAATCGAAGCAATGTACGGGGACTTCGACAGGTCGGAGTTCGACGCGGGCAGCACGGAGATGATCTGGGTGGCGCGGAGGCTATGATCTGACGACGCAAGACATCCACCTGCTGATAAACGCGACTTGACTGCGCTTAGCGCGCTCTCATACTATTCGGGGTGCGGCCCGGCGCACACTTGAGCCTGACCGGACTTTACATACGACGGCAGGAGTTCATGTTCATAGATCTACACACCCACTCAGTATCTTCAGACGACTCGCGCGCCGCCGTGGAGCAATACGTCAAGTGGGTCGGAGTGTTGCGCCGGAAGGGTTATACCATTGACGGCTTCGTTCTCACAGAGCATCGAAAATTCGACTTCGACAAGGACTACTCTGCGCTGGCCGAAGAGAACGATGTGCTGATCATGAAGGGCTCGGAGCTCGACACCAACATGGGGCACTTCCTGGTTTACGGTGTGACGAAGAGGCTGACCGACGCGATTGACTTCGGGGATGTCACGATGGACGCGATAGAGTTGGTGAAAGCGGCTGAGGAAAACGGCGCTATCGCTATCCCCGCCCACCCCGGCCGGTTCGGAATCGGACTGTGCGAATTTACGGATAACGGAGCGGACTTCAGCCTGATAAAGGCCGCGGAAGGTCTGAATGGGTCGAATCGTCCCGGCGAGCAGGAACGCGCGGAGGATCTCATCAAGAGCCTCGGAGTTTACGCCACCGGAGGCAGCGACGCCCACCTGGTGAGCGCTATCGGCAAGTGCATGACCAACTTTGATGGTCAGGTGTTGAACGAAACCGACCTGGTGCGGGAACTCCGTGGGGGCAGCTACGGTCCCGTTCGACTGGATGACACACTTTAGGAGCAGCAATCATATGACAATAGAGGAAATGGAATTGAAGTTCGACCGGAGTCTCTTGGAGGTCGAAAACGACATCGGGGAATACCCGGTGACCAAGGAGATGATCGTCAAGTTCGCCAATTCGACCGGCGAACAGAACCCACTTTACTATGACGACGAGACCGGAAGCCAATCCGAGCATAGAAGCATTATCGCGCCGCCGACGTTCTGCAACATGTTCGTGTCCAGCGTTACGCGCCCGGACATCAAGCTGGAATTTGGGGACGTAAGCCTGTTTGCGGGCCAGGCAATCGAGTCGCTGTCTCCGGTCAAGCCAGGGGACACGCTCCACGCCAAGACAAAGCTGAAGGACGTTTACGCCAAGACCGGACGGTCTGGCAGAATGGTCTTCCAGGTGTGGGAAACCAGCTTCGCCAACCAGAACGGCGATACGGTCGCGCTGGTGCAGGAGTCGTTTGTGAAGCGCAACAGGAGGCCCAGATGACCGCAGTGGAAGTCTATTTCGACGACGTTGATCTGGGAGACGAGGTAGGGCCGGTCGAGCGAATCGTCACCGACGACCAGGTCATAGAGTTCACACAGGTCTGGGGACGCGAGACGGGCCCCACCCGGTTCACAAGCCGCGAGAAGGCGCAGAGCGAGGGGCTCCCCGAAGCCATCGTGCCAGGCGCTATGAACATCGCCATAATGTCCCAGCTGATTACAGGATGGTCGCCCACGGTCAAGCTCAAGAAGCTGGATGTAGTGTTCAGAAGCCCGGTGCTGCACAATCGTCCTCTAACCCTGAAGGGTATGATTACCGACAAGGACATCGTTGACGACGATCCGACCATCGAGTGCGACATCACGATGGAGAACGAGGAAGGCACTCCTCATGTAATTGGCAAGGCGACCGTTTCACTGCCCACGCGCGAATAAAGAACATTTGGCGAAAGCCTGCAATTCCGACAAGAACAAGAGAGGCGTCCATACGGACGCCTCTCTTGTTGTATCGCCTTATTGTAATCTCGGGAGTTGAGGTTCTGTTGACATTCTATGATTTTCCTTACCTTCAATGTGTTGCGGTAGGGAAAATAGCTATACTCCGCAGCCCTGGATTCCCGTTTTCACGGAAATGACGAGAAATGTCGACACGGCCTAGTGTTCCATCACCGTGCCGCCGTTTATGTTGATGGACTGCCCATGAATCCATGAGGCTGCCTCGGTGCAGAGATAGACGCAGAATTCGCCGGTTTCGTCGTCGGTACCATTGCGACCTATGGGCGTGGTTTCGGCCATCTCGACCCAGCGGGTCTCACGATCTATGTCGTCCATCCTGTGGGTATCCACGGCGCCGGGGCAGACGCAGTTGACGTTGATTCCCATGGGGCCAAATTCTCTCGCCATGGACTGGGTCATCCCGACAATGGCGAAGTTGGCGGCGTTGTACGCCAGCGTGTTGGCGCTGCCCCGTTTGCCTGCGGATGAGGATATATTCACGATTTTCCCGCCAGTTCCCTGCTTCTGCAACTGGGCCACGAACGCCTTGGTGCAGAGATACGTGCCGCCAATCTTGATGTCTATGACCCTCTGGAATATGTCATCGTCGAGGTCCAGGACCGGGACGCGGTCCGGTCCGCGCGCATACGCCGCATTGTTCACCAGTATGTCCACGCGACCAAACTCTTCCACCGCCTGGTCAATCATATTCTGGACGTGGTCCGTGTTGGTCACGTCGGCGACCAAGGGCAGAGCCTTCACACCGTGAGACTCGATCTGGTCAGCGACGCTGTGTATGTCGCGCCAGTTGACGGCCTTCTCGTCGTCCGGGAAGGTCGAAGGGTCGCGACCTGTTCCGGTTACGACGACGTTGGCGCCTAATTTCGCAAACCCGACTGCGGCGGCGCGTCCTATTCCGCGCAGTCTTCCAGCTCCGGTTACAATCGCAACCTTTCCATCAAATTCGCCCATTGGGAGTCCTCACTGATCATGCTGAATCTAATTTTCGTCGGACAGAAGTATATCGCGCCTAAGTCGAAGTGTAAACGCGCGGAGTCACAAGCCGAGATTGCTTCTGAGCCAGTCTCCGAGCATTTCGCGCAATTCCTGTCCGCACTCCGTGAGGCCGTGTTCAGCGCCCGGGTACAGAACGAGCTCCTTGGGCTGCCTTGCCCAGGAGTAGATCTGCTCAGAGCAGTACGGCGGCAGACGGGTGTCGCTTGCTCCGTGCGCCAGCAGCAGCGGACGCGGTGAAACCTTGTCGGCGGCGCGCGCGCCGAAGGTCTGACTGGACAATGCCACCACCGCCTTCACATCTTCACTGTATGGCGCAGCCGTAATCACGACCGCTCCCCCGAAGGAGTGCCCGACGAGAGCGATTTCGGTATGACCGGTTCCGGTGAGAAACGAAACGCCGACCAGCGTGTCCATGACACATTCCTGGATGTTATTCGGCATACGATAGTCAACCCGCACGGAAGTGACGTCTTGTTTCAACTCCTCGGACAGGTCGCGATACAATCCACCCGCAGGGCCCGCGAATCCCCCACGCGCACCCCACACCCAGATGATGCCCTTCGTAGTACGCCCTTCCTGGTTGTTGTGAACGATGACGTTTACATCACCCCGCGTAGTGCGCAGCAGTATCCCGCGCCCCGGCTCGCCATCGGGAGGCTCCCACGGCTCGACGCCGACAATACGAATAGAAACTTCTGAAGAGGTCATGCGGCGATTCCTATTACAGTGAGGGACGGAGGGTGTGCCAGTCCGTCGCCTGCTCGAGCGCGTGAGCGATTCTGAATATCGTCTGCTCGCCCAGCGCCTTTCCGAGTATCTGCAACCCGACAGGCAGGCCCTCCGACATCCCAGCGGGAACGGATATGCCAGGAATGCCCGCAATGTTGGCCGGCAACGTCAGTACGTCGGACAGGTACATCTGCACCGGGTCCGAGGTCTTGGCGCCGAGTTCAAAGGCCACGGTCGGCGAAGTCGCGGACACTATGGCATCCACGTCCTCGAACGCCTGCTCGAACTCGCGCCGGATGATCGTTCGCACGCGCTGCGCCTTCAGATAGAAGGCGTCGTAATAGCCCGCTGACAGAGCGTAAGTGCCCAGCATGATGCGACGCTTGACCTCCGGGCCGAATCCGCGACCCCTGGTCTGCTCAAGCGCATCCCACATGGTGTCGGATTCCCGATCTGAGAATCCGTACTTTACGCCGTCGTACCGCGCGAGATTCGCAGAACACTCCGACGGTGCAAGAATGTAATACACCGCCAGCGCATACGACGTGTGCGGGAGAGAAATCTCGACGATTTCCGCGCCCATGCTACGAAGGATTTCGATGGACTTCCTCGTCGCGTCCTCCACACCCGGCTCCATACCTTCGACGAAATACTCAGTAGGCACGCCTATGCGCAACCCACTCAGATCTTGACCAAGCGATTCGGTGTAGTCCGGTATCGCTACTTTGAGAGAGGTAGAATCTCGTGGATCGTAGCCCGCTATCGCATTCATGACCAGCGCGCAGTCGGTTACGTCTTTGGTGATAGGGCCGATCTGGTCGAGGGAACTGGCGAAGGCTACGAGTCCATACCGCGAGACCAGCCCGTATGTCGGCTTTAGGCCAACTACGCCGCATAGGGAGGCCGGCTGTCGTATGCTGCCTCCTGTATCCGAGCCAAGCGAATAGAAGCACTCCGATGCCGCGACCGCCGCTGCCGGCCCGCCGCTGCTGCCGCCGGGTACTCGATCCAGGTCCCAGGGGTTGCGCGTTGGGAAGAAGGCGGAATTTTCGGTGGATGACCCCATGGCGAACTCGTCCAGGTTGCCCTTGCCGACAAGGACGGCGGACTGTTCGTAGAGCCTATGGGTAACTGTGGCATCATACGGCGGGATGTAGTTTTCGAGCATTCGGGACGAGCAGGTCGTGGCAACACCCCGCGTCGCCATGTTGTCTTTGAGCTGCATCGGAATGCCGGTGAGCGGCGCGCCGCGACCGTTGGCAATTCGCTCGTCCGCCCGCTCAGCTTGTTCGATGGCAAGGTCTTCATTGACCGAAACGTAGGCTTTAACCCGATCTTCAACCTGTTCGATGCGTTCCAGAGCGGCCTGAACGAACTCCACAGAACTTACATCACGCCTGTCTAATAGAGAACGCGCCTCGTGGATCGTGAGCGACGATAGAGTTGCGTCGTCCATTATTCCAGCACCGCCCTAACTCGAATGAAATCGCCCTCGCGGGTCGGCGCGTTGGCGAGCGTTTCTTCCAACTCCAGTGAAGGCTGAACCTCGTCGTCGCGCATCACGGAAACAAGGTCAACGGAATGGCCGGTGGGCTCGACGCCCTCAGTGTCAACCTGGTTGAGGATGCTTATGTTGCCAAGTATATCCGACATCTGCTCGCGCATCAGTTCCACGTCGTCGTCGGACATGGCGACGCGGCACAGCAGCGATAGGTGCCGTATTTCGTCGGAGGTGATCTGGGTCATTTCACGCCTCACTTCCGGTTCATCCGAGAAAGTGTAGCAGTATGAGGCGTGGGCGCGTAAGTCCGATTAGTTCTCATCGAGGGGATTGAGCGTACTCAGCCCTTCCAGAACCGCAGCGTTGATAAGGCGGGTGTCGGCGCTAACGAAGGTCAGCGGCTCCGGCGTACTCCTACCGACTATCAAGCATCCGGCAAGCTGGAGAGCGTCTAGAGTCCGAAGTGGATGGTCGTCTATCACTCTAATAGCTTCTCGAATTACGGAGGAATCCAAAGGTTGCACAAAGTACGCCGATGTCCTGTCCTCATCTATCTGTTCGATGATCTGGTTGGCGATGCGTCCCGATATGTTCCTTTCTCGCTGCTGCCTGCGAATCGTGGATCGAGCCTCTAGGAGCGTTATCTCCAGAATAGATATCCTGCCGTCACTCAGGTTCTCTATAAGCCTGACTATGACATCGCTACCATCTTCCTCCAAATACACCTTAGCCAGAGCGCTAGTGTCAAAGTAGTAACCCGCCATCTTTCCCAGTCAGCGCCAATCCTCTCTTCTCTCTTGGATTACGTACTCTGATAGAGACACGCCCGGAATCTCTATCGGCTCGATTCTGGAACCGGACGGGGTGGTGGTGGGCTGCCGACGTGTGCCGCTTCGGTTCAGACATATCGTAGTAGTCGGTTCGAGTATGTTGTGGGAAAGGAGCATCCTGGTTCTAGTAATAAAGTACTTGTCTTCCGCCTCCTCAAGCAAGGACTTGACCTTCTCCGGATCCTTCGCCCAAGCGAGGCCCGACTTGGGAAGAATATGGTCGCGGAACTCTGCCAGGGGGACATAGTGATAGTGCATCTCGGCCTTGTCCAGCTCGGCGATGAGCTGATCCATCGGCTCTTTCGGATCCTTCTTCACTTCTATGAACTTGCGGGTTTGCATGGCGTATCTCCCCCGACGCTCTATCGGATTCTTCTCAATGATATTGTCTCTGATACACTTGGGCAAAGCAAATCCTGGCAAGAAGGAGACGACCATGGATGTACAAGAGATTGCGGACGCGCTGGTGGCTAAGGGGCAGACCGTATCCGTCGCGGAGGCGGACACCTGCGGGCTAGTCGGTTACTTATTCAGCACTGTCCCGGGAAGTTCGAGGTGGTTCCCGGGCGGCGTGATTGCCTACACCGGCGGACTGAAGCAGAAAGTGCTCGGAGTTTCGGACGAACTGTATGAGAGCAAGGGCACCGTCAGCCCCGAGATGGCAAAAGCAATGGCGGTCGGAGCGCGCGACCTGACCGGGACCGACTATGCAGTCTCGGTCACCGGGGTCGCCGGGCCGACCGGCGGACGATCAGGGCTGCCGATTGGCACATTCTACATAGGGGTCGCCGGACCCGATGACCTGGAAGTAGCAGAGCGCATCCACACCGACACCGGAGACCGCGACGGCAACAAGCGACAGGCGGCACAGGCAGTGATTGACCTGCTCGGACAGCAACTTTCGTCGGGCTAGAACCGAAGTGGCGGGATGATTTCCCGCCACTTACTGTGAATTACATCAACGCTGTTCGCCGTTAAACCTACTGGCGTGGCGGCTGGGCCGGGACCGGATTGATCAGGTCAGAACCCAGCGAAATTGGAATCAGGTCGTCAAGTTCGTCCAGAGTCCAGCGCCCGTCCTTGTGAATGCTGCGGATCACATGGCGAGGCGAGTACAGCGTCGCCTGCCACCCGCTGACACCGATTACCTGTCCGGTGATGTCTCCGGCGGCCTCCGAACACAGATACACCGTCTTGGGAGCGTTATTCGCGGGATCGCGCGCTTCCGGCGGTCCTTCTATGGGAGCGCCCTGTGCCGCCATCGGAGCGGGCTGCGCCTGCGCCCGCTGCTGCTGGCGAAGCTGGGTCGTGCTCTCGGGGATCGAAGCCGTCATTCTCGTGGCGCCGCCTGGATACACAGCGTTTACCGTGATTCCGTGGGGAGCCAGTTCCTTGGACAGCGAGCGGGCAAAGCCGACCATGCCCTCCTTCGCGGCTGCGTAGTTCGCCTGTCCCGACGCGCCCAGACCGGAACCAGACGAGAACAGTACGATTCTGCCGTAACCCTGGTCCATCATGTGGGGAACTGCGTTCCGCACCATGTTGAACGCGCCGTACAGGTGAACGGAAAGCACGCCGTCCCACTCCGTTTCCGTCATATTGAACACCATGCGGTCGCGCAATATGCCTGCGACGTGACAGAGCGCGTCAACGCGCCCGAAGTTATCTATCGCCGACTGCACGACTCGGCCTGCCGACTCGTACTCCGCGACCGAATCGAAGTTGGCGACCGCGGTACCACCCGCGTCACGTATTTCCTGCGCTACCACTTCGGCGGGCGCGCTGGAGTCTCCCGTTCCGTCCAGGGATCCCCCGAGGTCGTTTACAACCACGGAGGCTCCATCGGCGGCCATCCACTTGGCTACCTCGGCGCCAATTCCACGACCGGCGCCGGTTACAATTACAACTCTTCCTTCAAGTCTGTTACCCATGTCGCTACTCCTAGAACCCGGTCCCGATCATCTTCGGGAAGAGGACGTCCATTTCATCCATCGTGAAGTTGCCCCACTTCTGCACCGCCCGCTCCACTCTGGGATTCGAGTAGAGATAGATGCTGCCTCCACGAACTCCGAAGACGTTGCAGTTGATGTTCGGAGAGGCGTATGTGCAGAGATAGACCGCAAGCGGAGCGACGTTTTCAGGGTCGTCCGGCCAGCCGGCGCCTTCCCAACCCACGCTCTCCGGACTGAAGATGCCGGCTCGCTGGTCGCGCGTTGGCCCTTCGACGGACGCCACGCGATACTCCTCGACCGAGCCTGGGAACAGGCGAGTCTCGACTATGGGCGAGATAGCGTTGCAGGTAACGCCGTAGCGTCCCATGTCCCTGCCGACCGTTCGCGTAAGTCCGATGATAGCCTCGGACGCGGCGGCATAGTTCGAGCGTCCGACATCGCCCAGCCCGGCGTCCGACGTCATATTCACAATGCGTCCGCTGCGCTGCTGCCTGAACAAGATGCACGCGAACTTCGTCGGCGCGAATACCGCCTTGACGTTGTTGGTAACCACGCGGTCCCAGTCTTCCGGCGTCATCTGCCAGATCATCCTGTCTCTCAGCGACCCGATGCAGTTCGCCAGGACATCCACCTGGCCGTAGGTGTCAACAGCCTGCTGGATGACGGCCTCGCCACCCTCCATCAAAGCCATATTGTCGTAATTGGCCACGGCCTCACCGCCGCGCGCCTTTATCTCTTCCACAACACTGTTGGCGGGAGCGTTGGAACTTCCGCTACCATCAACCTCGCAGCCAAGGTCGTTGACCACGACTTTGGCGCCCTCTTCAGCCATCAGCAGCGCGACTCCACGGCCTACGCCGCGGCCCGCGCCCGTTACTACCGCAACCTTTCCCTCAAGACGGTTGCCCATGTATCACCTCCACTAAATTGATTCACAGTAGTCGCCACTCCATCGTGACGGGTGCGTTCTTCCCACACCACCCATTAATATACTGTATGGCGTGTGTTAATAAAAGTTTCACCTCGATTCAGGCCATGGGGATCGTATTCGAGGAACGTTTACGATCAACGTCCCTCACGCGCTATAATTGTCCAGGAGGACGGAGAACTATCTTATGAACACTTTCAGCACAGTAGAAGAGCTGATCCAGATACTGGACGACAACCCTGAGTTGTTGGAAGCGCTGCGTTCGCGCATCCTCACGCGCGAACTTCTTGAATTGCCCCAGGCTCACGCCGAGTTCGTGGCAGAGATGCGCGAATTCGTGGCGGCTACCAACCGAAACTTTCAGAGACTCAGCAATGACTTCGGGAACTTCAGGGGCGCATACGCGGAGACCGCCGTCGAGAAGAACTCAATCGTCATCGTCATGGACCTGAGCGAGGCTACGGGGCTGGGTCTCGACGAACTGACCGCCCGAAATCTCAATCAGAAGGACCTGGTGGCAGTGGCTCGCCACTCGGGCGACATCTCAGACCTCAGCCGCGGCGAACTGCGGAGTTTCTACCAGTCCGACCTCGTTATCCAAGCGAACGATGTCAACGGGGAAACTCACTACATAGCCGTAGAAGCGTCCTATACCTGCAATGGTCGGGACACCACCAGGGCCATAGCCCACGCGCGCCTGCTGAAAAGGTTCACCGGACTGCCCGCGCACCCCGTCGTCGCTGGCGTCCGCAGGGACATCGGGATACAGCCCGATATAGACGATGGAAAGGTGTTCTGGCACCAGATAGACGAGGACCAGCTAAAGCCTTAGCTCGCGTACGTCTTCTCGTTAGACACCGGCAATCAAGCCTCGTCCTCCGGGTACAAAACAATCTCATCCGGCCCGGCCACCACCCGTTCCAACTCGGATTCGCACGTGTCCGGATTCATCGTCGCCTCGGCGCGAAGTACCCACATCCCTTCACCGTAATAAGCGTGAACAGGCATCAGGCCATAAAGTGTGAATTTCCAAGAGTCTTCATTCCTTACCACTACGTGCGACGCCGGCGGCAGGTGAACAGGATCATGCGTCAGGAATGGATGGTTCATCAGATCAGGGTCCCAAGCCGTTGGAGTGGGAGTCGGAATAGGTTTATGCGCGTCATCGAGGTGCCAGCGCTGAAAGTCTATGAAGTAGCCCACCTCGACGCGAAAAGTCCCCCTGTCCGTCACGACGGTTCGAGTCGTGTGCTTGTCCACGATATCCGCTAGAGGCTGCATCAGATCGTCTGGAATACTCGTGTCCGGGTAGAAGCATCGCCGCTCGATTGCGATCACATCTGGGTCCTTTGGGACAGGAACACGTGTAGATAGAGGTATGGAGTCAGGCTCTGGAGTAGGCGTAGGTCTGTACACCACCGGGGCCGGAACGGCTGTAGGAGTCGCGCTGAGCACTGATACGGGGGTTGGTGTCGGCTGAGGAGTGGAAGTAGGCGCGGGAGCGGGAGCGCCGGGCAATTGTGAACAGCCCAACATTCCGGTCAGGGCTATCATACCGACAGCGTACCAAGCCAATCGCACGAGGTCGAACCTCCTTCTAAATTCAAGTCTAACCCCTTTCGGCTTACAGCACCATCTCGATTCAGAGCAGCGACCTCAGGACGTTTCCCCATATGCGAAATATGCGGTGTGCTACCATGGATATAGTTGAGGGATTCCGATAACAGAAGGAGGCCACCATGTCTTTTCAGAAAGTCAGCGTGTTCGTGACGGCTTTGCTTGCTCTGGCTGTAATGGTCATGGCGGTCGTTGTGTATATCCAGTTGTCCGAAATTCGGGAACTGCGCGAGGACATAGTTTCCCTGCAACAGACGGCAGAGGCGGAGAATCAGGGCCTCCGAGAGGAATTGGCATCCATCCGCGCCGATGTAGAAAAACTGGACGCCAGCGAGGATCTGGCAGCTATCCAGCAGTCAATCTCCAGACTCAGGCTGCAGAATCTAGGCGTCTGGGTGGACGACGAACCGCTCGTCAGCCTTCAAGTACCGCAAATCGCTCAACCCGGCCTGTCGGTCTTCAATATGCAATCACTGAAACCCGAATCCGATTGGTGGTGGGAGCAGTACCCGGAGAACGTTCGCACCATCAGGCGCAGCGACTATGGCGCAGAGTGGCCTTTTCTGACTGACGAAGCCACCCTAGGATGCCACGGAAATGAAGTCATTGCAGTCGTAAACGGAGCCGAATTCTTGCTTGACTCGGCTTCCCCAAGTTTACATTTCTTCCTGAACGACATAGCAGACATTTCAGTCTTCGACCCCTCATCTCCAGAGCTTGCCACCGCGCGTGAGCGGATGATAGATGAGGCGCAGGGCCTTTGCCATGGTAAGGTCGTGCGCTAAGTCTAATCTGGCGACCAGCAGCCCACAAACCCCCCGGCTATGTTGCGGGGTTCTTGCTCTCCGCCAGCATCGAGGAGAATTACCCTGTTAGATTCGGCGGGCGGCAGTTCGGACCGGATTAGCTGATAACCCAGTTGTCCGCATACCAGAATAGAATTGCTGTCCGGCGACCATACCGGGTGGGACTGCGCGTACTGGTCGAAGAACATGAAGTGTATTAGCTGCTCCTGGCTGGGCACGAAATCAGCGAGGTAGGTTTTCCGGCCGCTCTCGACCTCGACTACGCAGAAGCGAAGCGAACCCTCCGCTCCGTCCGACTGGGTGACATAAGCGACCTTCGATCCGTCCGGTGACCAATAGAAGGCGAGCGCGGGGTCATCCGAGAGTTGGACCTCCTCGCGCGTCTGGTAATCCACCAGCCACAGGCCGGAGTAGAAGCCCGTGTTGCGGATGGTCTCCTTAACCATGCCCATCTGCGCGTACCCGGGACGCCACGCCACGGCCGCCAAGCCGTAGAACTCGGTCAGCATCCTGGCCGAACTATCTCTCAGATTTATGACCAACAGACGCTGCTTGCCGTGCTCGCCATCCAGGAAGAAAGCGATGCCGTCACCCTCCCTTCCCCAAGCGGGCGACATATACTGAGTTCCTCTTCCCGGGAATTGCTGTGGGGTTCCTTCTCTTGTCGCATCTAACAGGTAATGATCCAAGAAGGAGTGTGTGTAGATTTCGTCGGAGTTCGGCGACCAGGCGAAGTACATCGGGCCGCCATCCTGCGCCACGCGAGGGTCGCCCGTATCCCCCTTGTCCCAGACGAAGAGCGTCAGGCCCCTACCCGTCTGCGCGACGAACGCGAGCCTGGCGCCGTCCGGCGACCAGGAGCAGTAGTGGGGCGTGGCCCTGGCAATCTCCCCTGTGCCGGCCTCGTTGGAATAGATAAGACCCGGCCCCGGCGTCTCATACCCCGTTACATACACTCCAAGCATCGCGCCGCCGTCTCTTCCCCGCGCATACCCCGAAAATGCCACGGTCTCACCGTCCGGCGACCACACGGGCCATGTACATTGAAGACCCGGCACGCTGAGAACGAGGTCGTTGGCGTCCGGCGTCTGCGTGTCGTGGACACGGAGGACGCGGTCATGTCCGACATATGCCAGCTTCATCGCCCGAACCTCGAGGCGGCGAGGTCTCGAATCACGTCGGAGTCATACGGAAGATCAGCCTCCGGGTACGTCCACGAATGAAGGGCGGAGTTTGGCGCGCCAATGCTGACGGCAATCTTACGATAGGCGATTTCAGCGAGTTTCGGCAGTGAAAGCACGTCTTCCGCGTTGTAGCGAATGAGTGTCCGCAGCGCGCCTTCATTGCCCCTGGCCCACATTCGCCACATCCTCACCGCGTCGTAGCCGTTCAGCGACGACAGTTCCGACGGGCGACCGACACCCATCCGGTTCTCTATGGATTTCAGCCCGCCCTTCAGACCGAGCCGTCCCAGCACGAATCTCAGATCAATATGCGCCTTGTGCTTGAATACGGACCCGAAGTGATGCTCGACAAAGGGCAGGTCGAACGAAGCCCCGTTGTATGTGACGATGAGATCGTACTTCTCAAGCGCCTCGCGGAGGTCGGACAGGTTTTGGTGATAGACGAACGGGTGATAGCCGTCGGTGTCCAGTATCCCAACCAGCGTGATGATGGAGGACTGCGGAGAGAGGCCGGTCGTCTCGATATCCAGGAACGCGGCTGTGGCTCGGAAGTCGGCGTACATCCGCCACGACTCCCTGCGCGGTATCTTCTCCGAAAAGTAGCGTGCATCCAGCTCATCGAGTCTGCCCACGCACTCGCTCAGCATCGGACGCGCTATGCGGAACGCGGATTTGGCGCGAGCGGGAAGGCTGGTCGCTAACAGGAAGTCATTCCAGGTGTGTATGCCAGATTCCCACAGTTCACGCTCCGTTACCGAGCCAATCCCGGGAATGTGTATGAAGGTATTGTTGAGCAACGTCTGAAGCAGTCCACGCAGAGAATTAGGAGAATTACTCCCCGAATTCTACACGAAACAAGGGCAGAGCGGGCTAGTCCGCCGCGGCATGTGAGTAGAACATCTCGCCGCGATAGATGCGCCTGATCGTCGCGCCCTGCCAACTGGCGAGCATGACCACGATGAACCCGACTCCTCCGGCCAGCAGCAGAAGCGAAGCTCCACCGCTGCTGCTCAGCATTTCCCCAAAGGCGGTCCCGCTGAACAGGTTAGCGGAGGCCATCATCGCGCTGATGATGTCCGCGAACCAGCCGTTGATGAGATTCGCGGAGGCCATCATGCCTCCAATATGCACGGAGTAAACGGCCCCCACCCTGCCCCTGACTCCGTCGTCGGTCACGGACTGGATCATCGTATGGGTGAGCGTCATGAATCCCGCCTGCGTCGCCCCCATGATTCCGGCGGCAATCAGCGCGGTCGGCATATTGACCGACATCGCCAGCACCGCGGGCGCAAGTCCGCTGAGGACCCCCAGGTTCAGGAACAGCTTTCCCTTGAGCGATTCGCTGGTCACTCCGGCGAGCAGGACTATGGAGACCATCGCGCCCGCGCCCACCGCCATCATCAGCAGGCTGAATCCCGCGTCCTGGGCGTTGAGTCGCGTGTCCGAAAGCACCGGGAGCAGCGACTCGAACGACATAGTAAGGCCACAGTGGAACAGCGCCATGACGACAACGGCGCGCAGAATCGGCTGACGATACACGTACTTCAGCCCTTCGAGCAGATTGTTGAGGAAGCTCTGGCGTCTGTCTATGTTTCCGGTCGAGTAGGTCTTGATTCTCAGCGCCTGTATGAGGCTGATCGCGTAGAAGCCCGAGCACAGAACGAACGCGCCCTCCACCCCGAACCAGAGCAGGAGCGGCGCGATGGCCAAAGGACCGATCAGTCGAGAGCCGTTCATCGTCGCCTGGTTCAGCGCGATGCCGTTGAGAAGCAGATTGCGAGGGATCAGATTCGGAATGAGCGCCTGTCCGGCAGGCATTTGCGCAGCTCGCGCCGACCCATTCACGAAAGAAAGGATAACGAGGTGCCATATCTCGATGACGCCAACCAACACAAACACGGCAAGCGCGACGTTATGAACCAGGTTGACGGCGAACATGACAGCCATGATGTTGCGCCTGTTGAACCTGTCGGCGAGATAGCCGGTGAACGGCGGAACCAGGACGCGCGGTATCATTGCCGCGAAGGTAACGATCCCGACCCAGAGGGATTCGCCGCCTGTAAGGTCATAGACCAGCCACCCTCTGGCCACTATTAGCGCCCACGCCGCCGCTCCCGACGAGAGGCTCGCCGTCCACAGTGTCACATAGTCAGGGTAAGCAAGAGCCGCCGTGTAGCGGTGAACAATTGCGGATACATGGGACCTGGCGTCTATTATTTCGTTCCTCCCTGGGCACAGTAGGCGGCAGGGGGAGAGGCGAGAAGCCTCTCACTCCCCTGAGAATTCCCAACTCGATTCGGCGAGGTTACACCAATTGGACCGAATTGCCAAACTGAGGTTAGGCGCGGACGCTGACCTTGACTGATCTGACTCCGTTTACCATGTAGCCGAGTCTGTTCCAGTTTGTCTTCATTGGCTGAACTTCGCCGCGGGCGTCAATAGCCCTGGACATCAGCGAGTACTCGCCGGGCGCCGGAGGAGTCCAGCAATAGTGCCAGTGCTGCCAGGCGTACCGCTCTGACGGTCCGACTACGTCGGCCCGCGTCCAAGTCTCGCCGCCGTCGCAACTTACGTCAACGGCAGTTATTCTCTCGCCGCCCGACCAGGCCGCGCCCTTCACGCAGACCTCGCCCATGCGGACTTCATCACCTTCCGCCGGAGAGCCGATCACCGACTTTATTCCCATGTTAGTCAGCGGAACGGCATTGCCGGTTTCGTCCTCGATGATATATCGGTCGGTCTGGAAGAATCCTTCGTAGTTCGTGTCCAGCACGGTAATGCGCTTCAGCCACTTGACCGAGGCCATCCCGTACCATCCGGGAACCATGAGCCGTAGGGGGTGTCCATGTTCTGTAGGCAGTTCGCACCCATTCATCTCATACACAAGCAGAGTATCCGGGTGCATGGCGACGTCAATTGGCAGGCTTCGCAGGTACGGCGTTTCGGGTTCGCCGGGGTCCGGAACGCCGGAGTCGTGTCCCTCGAACAGGACTTCCCTCGCGCCATCGCCTATTCCGGCAATCGCCAGAACGTCTTTGAGCGGAACGCCTGCCCAGTAGGCCGTGCTCACCGCTCCGTTTTGGAACTGGTTGCCCGGAGTGGGCGGATCGAGGTTGCTGCGGTTGTTGCCCGCGCACTCCATGGTTATCGGCAGAGTAACGCGTGGAAGTTCCTTTAATTCATCGAGGGTCAGTTTCGAGTCTCGTGAAACCACGCCGTCAATGTAAAGTCGCCATTCGGAACAGCGTATATCTGGAATGTCGAAATGGTTTCGGACGTAGAAGTGGGGGTTAGGGGTGAGCCAGTTGTGGAACGCGCGTTGAGGGGTTTCGCCGATCATAGGCTCGCGTTCGATGGTCACCAAGGACTTAGGATTATCGTCTGGCCGGATCTGTGCGACTTCTGTGGATACGCTCAGCCCAGCCCTGATACATGTGCAATTACACATCGTATTGTCTCCTCTGATTACTATTATTCACCTTCCCGATGTGGTTCGCCTACTCTATCTCATAGAAAAAAGGATTTCAAGTGGTTTGGTCAGTCTGGCAGGGCCTTTCGATTATCTGAAAATCAGACTGGATTCGTTCCCGTCTCCCTCTGGGATAGGGCTAGAGCCTGCCCCGTACTCCGATACGGGGGTGAGGGTGGTTTCATCCACCTCATTAGCGCCTTGTAGAATAACCGAAATACCCTGGTCAGCCTGGAACCATCCCATGCGACTGCCACTTCAAAGTCCCAGGCAGTTCAATGACTGAGAGATAGATCTGCCGTCTCACGGCTGGGCGCTTCTATGCGCCGGCCTCCATGTAATGATCGCCTGCCGCCACATGTTTACGCCCCGGACTGTCAGCCCCTCGGAAGTCTCTTCCAGCAACTCATCCGCCGCGGCGCGCAGCCGCTCGTCAGCCTCAGAGCCTTCCTCTACGGCCAACATTCCTCGAAGTTTCTCCAGAGCCGAGTCGCGGTCCGCTTCCAATACCGGAATTTCAGGACTGAGCATCGTAACGTCGGGGAATATATCCATCGCCCACAGAAGGTTCAGCAACTTCGGGACTCCCGGCAGCGGCGTGAAGCTCATGCCGTGCACACGCTCGTAGAACGGAACTGCCAGCGAACCGGGCGTCTCTACCATCTCCAGGATTATCACGCGGTTCCTTACGCGTTCTTCCATCTTCCTCACGAATGGCACGGCTTCCTGCACGTGATGCAGTACCCAGGAGCATAGGGCTACGTCCGCCGTGGGAACTTCCGCGTCCTCCCATCGCTCGTGGACGGCAGTTACGTTGGTGATTCCGAATTCTGTCGCGCGGCTCCTTAGCAGGTCCAAAGATTCGGCGGAGGCATCAATCACTGTCACGCGCTTGGCGCGCGTTGCCAGGGGCAGGGCGAATCGGCCAGCGCCGCCGCCAACGTCCAGGACCTCGGCGTCTTTGCCCACGATTTCATGGAGACCGTTGAGCGCGGGATCGTCGGTACGGTACGGATCCAGTGGTCCGGAGGCAAACACAGGACGTTTGCGACCGCGCTCCTCCCCTTCCCCGCGTATGGCTGCCATATCTCGGTCGAATGCCAGGACTTGCTCGCGCCAGGCTTCAATCGCTGAGTTCATTGTCATCACCTCCATGAGATCAGAATGGATTGAAATGGGACAGCATCCCAACTATATAGGCGTCCACCATTTAATAGCTCAGTTTAATAATCTGAGGTGGGTCACGAGAGAGCCAATGTCCTGACAGTGATGCTCCTTGCCATCTGCTCTTAAACGCCACGATGACGTCTTCGCCGGCGGGTCGTTCTCGACAATTTCAATGTCTATATCTTCATTGGCGGCACGGCTGTCGAAGACCCTGAATCCCTCGCGCTCCAAGGCTCTCCGCATCCACTTCTCAGAAAGGCCGCTTGCAATCAGCAGAGCATTGCCTACCACCGGAGTCTGGTGCCTGAAGCCCCCGAGATCGGAATCGAATATAAGCTCAGAACTGGAAAATGTAGATTGTAACGCCCCCCGCAAGATCAGGTCTTCCGGCGCGCCATGTTCGACTCTGCCTTCGGGGGTAATCAACCACAGTGTATCGGCGGACCTCAAAGCCAGGTCCAGGTCGTGCGTGGACATCAGGACTGCCAGACCCGTCTCACGAGTCAATCGCTTCAACAGACCTGTTATTTCGACGCGAGTAGGCAGGTCCAGAAATGCGGTAGGTTCGTCGAGAAGCATTACCGTGGGTTGCTGAGCAAGCGCGCGGGCAATCATTACCCTTTGACGCTCGCCGTCACTTAGCTCTGAGACGTCGCGCGCCGCCAGGTCGTCTGAGCGGGTCGCGCGTATGGCCCACCGGATTATACTGTGATCTTCAGAAGTCAATCCGGCGGCCCAGCCGGTGTAAGGATAGCGTCCCAGGCCTATTAGCGCATAAGCGGTTAGGCGGCCGACTGTCAGACGATCCGTCAGTACGACGCTCAACAGCATTGCCAGCGCGTGATTGCTCAGTTGATAGATGTCGCGCCCCCCAATCTCCACACTCCCGGCAAGCAGCGGCTGCATCTTGCCGATAGTTCTGAGCAGGGTTGACTTGCCAGTGCCATTAGGACCAAGCAGACATACGAATTCGCCCTGGCGCAGTTCTAAATCTATGTCTTGCAAAATAGTGTGCCTCTTTGTTCGACCCGTTCTGTAGCCGACAGCGAGAGAATGTGTGGACAGCGCTGCTTCCTTCACAGCGCGAAGCCTCTTCTTGCCTTCAGAAGCACCCACATTGCCACCGGCCCTCCAAACAAGGCTGTCGCGGCGTTAATAGGAAGATTGAGGCTGCTGCTCGGGAGTTCGGCGAGTATCCCGCAGGCCAGAGCGACGCCGATTCCAACCAGTATGGAACCGGGAACCAGGACTCGATGATCGGATGTGCCAAAGATGCCGCGAGCGATATGAGGTATGGCGATGCCCAGAAATCCTATGGGCCCGGCATAGGCTACGACCGCTCCGGCCATGAGAGAAGCGCTGCCCATGATAATGACCCTTGCCCACTTCACGTTCAGGCCCATGCTCCGGGCGTAATTGTCTCCAAGAAGCAGCGCGTTCAGAGGCTTGATGGTGAAGACCGCCATTATGACGGCAACACCGACCGAGGCCGAAAGAAACGGCATCTCCCCCCAGCGAACGCGGTTGAAACTGCCCAGGCCCCACTCCACGAACTCCCTTGTCTGCTGTTCGTTCGCGAAGAAAATGAGGATGGTCACGATGGCGCCTATCAGCGAGGCCATCACAACTCCCAGCAGCAGCACTACTACCATATCCCCGACCCTGGACGCGACCATGAGCATGATGGAGAGCGTCGCCGCGGCGCCGAGCGCCGCGCCTGCGACTGTCCCTAGATTGGTGAAGAAACTGCCGCCAACTCCGGAAAATATCTCTGCCGAAGTCGGACTCACCAGAATGACAAGCGCCACCCCAAGGCTGGCTCCCGAAGACACTCCCAGGGTGAATGGACTGGCAAGAGGGTTTCTGAATACAGTCTGCATCTGAAGGCCCGCCAGACCCAGGGCGGTGCCGACCAGCATGGCAGTTAGAACTCTTGGAAGCCGGATGTCCATTACGATGGTTTCCCACGTGCCCTTCTGGGCTTCCCCTCCAAACAGGATAGTCACTACCTGGTCAACCGGGATGCCAACCGACGACCAGCTCAGCGATGCCAGGATTGCGATTACTCCCAGAATCGCCAGGCAAGCAAATGTGGTCAATTGACGCTTTGCGTGAGAACCTGTGTCAACCTGAATGTAATCCTGTTCAGCATCCTGAACACTCTCAGGCCGGGTGGGAGTCGAGGTTGTTGAATTGCGGACACTCATCTTGCTTGTGTACCGGCGTCAACTGGCGATGTAACGTCTCGGACCCTTTCGGGTAGGCGATAAGCCTCCGGGAGGTGAGGCTTATCGCTTCTGCCATGACCGCGGGCATCCACGGTAATAACCTGGAACTTGTCACTCAGAGCGGCGACGTGGCCTCCTGTACGCCAGGCGTCTCCCGACACTCCGAAGCCGTGAAGCAGAACCAGTGGTCTGCCCTCGCCTGCTACTTCGTAATGAATCTGAACCCCCTTATTGGATGCGTAGGGCATTGTGTGTGAGTCCTCGCTCTTATTGCGAAGGCGGCGTTATAAGCTCCAGCCAGATTGTTTCGTGGTCCGGCGCGAGGTCGGGGTGAAGGATACTCACCAGGTCTTTCAGCAGCAGGTCCACTCTGTAATTGAGGGCGGTTTTGTAGAAATCCTCTCCGCGCTTGAAGATGTGGAACGCCGCGCCTTCGCCGAGCGCGGGAATCTCGGCGTTCAAGGGGTTCTGATCAACCCACGCCGCGCCGTTCGCGCCGTTTTGCAAAGCATTATAGGAAGGGTTCCACCAGAAGTCCGCGTCCGCACTCGCCTCGATAGCGTCTTCTATGGAGACGCTCGCGAAGGCATCCAAGCCCAGAGCGGAGTCTATGAACAGGGGCATTCCGCCGGCGTCTCTGATGAGGTGATAATCCACCCGGTCGGCGCCGGTGACTGACCACGAACCGCTTCTGTTGATCGCGCCCCGGATCACCGTTGGCTGACTATCGGCGGGCTTCGCTTCCGCCACCTGCCGCGCTAACACTACATACTCGCTCTCGACAGGGGCGAAGAGTTCATTCGCCAGTTTCTCCTTGTTGAAGAACAGCGACCAGAACTTCAAGTGTTCCGCGGATCCCAGGGGAGTTTCCCAGAAGGGGTTGTAGAACACCGCGCCCAGGCCGAGCGATCTGGCGGTTTCCCTCTGGTCAGCGCTGTAAGGCACTACGACAACATCGGGATCGGCCTCGACAACAGGCTCCCATCCGTCCGCCGAGACATTGGCGACCAGAAAGTCGTCGGACTTGTATCGCTTATCCAATTCGGGCGTGATCTCGGAAAAGTCCCCAAACGGCACGTATCCCAGGCCGATAAGGACATCGGCTTCCCCAAGCTCTTCAAGAGCCGTAGCCACCGACCCGCCGCCGGAGTTTTCATACAGAGTTTCAACTGGTATCTCTATGATGTCCGCGCCCGCGAGGTTGCCCGTCAGTTCAGGAGCGGGCGTTCCCTTCTGGACGAGAGCATAGGTCTCACGGCTTCCGGCGTTGGCGTCGCCAACAGGCCCCATATGCACGATCTTATAGTTTCCGTGGTAGCTGACCGTCCAGTCCTTGGCCCATTTCACTTCCACCTTGTCGGGGAAGTAGTCCGTCCCGGGGACGTACTCTTCCACCGGGCCCTGCGGATTGCTCGCGATGACTCCTATCTCAGCGGCCGTTTCGATCCGATCAAGGAACACAAGCTGGTGATTGGGGAGCAGTCCCGGATGGATTATGCTCACGATGTCCTTCAGGAGGACGTCCGCCCGCACAGCGCCGGTGCTGTGGTAATCGCTGGCCCGCCCATACCTGTGGAAGGCGTTGCCCGCGGTCATCGGGGCGAAATCCCCGTTCAGCGGGTTGCGCTCGAGAAACTCGGGAACAGTCCGCTCACTTGGAATGTAGGCCATGTCGAACCAGTATTCCGCGCCCTGACCATGTTCGAGCGCCGTCTCAACCGCGACTCCTCCAAAGCCCAGGTGAGCCGTACCGTCCAGCAAGCCCTGGTCAACGGCCTTCAGCAAGGGACGCGCTCCCCCCGCGTCCTCGATCAGTATTGACTCCAGGCGGGTGCGATTCCTGCTCTGGAATTGTCCGGACCTTGCGATAGTGCCCAGTAGGACGGAGGGACTTGCCGACTGGCCTTGGGCAAGGGTCTTGACCATATTGTACTCTTCGGCAATTGGCTCGAAGTACCGGTTGGCCCTGGCCTCCAGGTTGAAGAACAGCGACACGAACTTCACCTGCTCCGCGGATCCCAGGGGGCCTTCGGAGAAGGGGGAGTAGTGGATGGCGGGAACGCCAACCTGGAGCGCGTTGTTCCGCCAGTCGTCGCCGTTGTACTGGAAGTACACGTCCGGGTCGCCGTTCAGGATCAACTCCAGGTCATCCCCGTAGCTGGTCTCCTCGAATATGTCATCCTGGGTGACGCGGGCGACCACGTCCGGGAGGAAGTAGTTTTTGTGGCCTGAAGTTCTTGTGTTGACTCCAATCAGCCGGTCCAGAACCCCAAGCGCGTCCAACGCGGCGAACGTGGCGCCGCCGCCTTCCCAAAAGCGCTGCACCGGCACTTCGACAACCATCGCGTCAGCCAGGTCCCCGGAAAGCTCCGGCTCCGGCGTCCCGCACTGCACTAGAACGTATCGAATAAGATTCTGCGAGTCCGGGCTGGTGTCCGTGTCAACCGTTACGACCTTATAGTTGTTGAAGTACTCGACCTGCCACTCCTTGGCATATTGAGCTTCGGTCTTGTCCGGGAAGTAATCCACCTCTTGGTCGTAAGATGCGGCGCATTCCTGGAGATTATTGACGATTAGGTTCTTTACGACGGGGACCTCTACTTCCACCACCTTCTCAACCGGCACCTCGACCTCGACCACCTTCTCGACGGAAACCTCAACCACCCTCTCGACGGGCACCTCGACCTCAACCACCTTCTCAACCGGCACCTCTACTTCTACCACCTTCTCAACAGGGACTTCGACTGTCCGCTCTACGACCTTCTCGACTGGAACCTCCACTTCCACCACTTTCTCAACGGGCACCTCAACCTCGACCACCTTCTCGACTGGTACTTCGACTACATTCTCGCCGCACGCGACCACGGTCAGGACGAGAATCAGAAGGACTAGTGGGGATACCCACGCATTTCTTGATGTCATTGTTGAAACTCCCTTCCTTATAGTGATATAACATATCACTAATAAAGTATGATTATCTTACATTTCTTGACTAATATATGATACTTCATATCATATAATGAATCCGACGCATTGTAGTAGGTGGATTTAATCGCTGTCAAGCCCGTGTCGAAAGGGCTGTCCTGGAACAGGTCCCAACTTGACCGTCCCAAACCTAAAACGTATATTACGTTTCGGATTGGAGAGAGTTAATGACCGCTTCCTCTATGGTTGCCGGTCGCATCCGCATTTGGAGGACACACCATGACCTACGGACAAGGAGATTATCAGTACGAACTAGTGGAAGACTGGGGAAACCTGCCGGAAGGTTACGAGTGGCACCAGGTGGCGGGCGTAGCAGTGGACAGCAACGACAACGTTTACGCCTACAACCGCAGCGAACATCAGTTGATGATATTCGACAGCGACGGCAACTTCCTGAACGCGTGGGATGAGGTATTCGCAGGGCCGCACGGCATCCACATCGGCCCGGACGACAGTGTTTACCTCGCAGACAGGGACGCCCACACAGTGATGAAGTATTCCAAGGACGGCACAATGGCCCTGAAGATGGGAACCGGCATCCCATCTGAGACCGGATACACGACGAACGCCGAGCCCGTGCCGCACGCCGCCGGCCCATTCAATCTGCCAACAGGCATCGCCGTCTCCGACGAGGGCGACATCTTCATCTCCGACGGCTACGGAAACGCTCGAGTCCACCGGTACACCGATACAGGCTCTCTGCTGCTTTCCTGGGGACTGCCTGGAAAGGTCAACCCCGGCGACTTCCACCTGCCGCACGGCATCGGCATTGACCATGAAGGCTATGTACTTGTGTGCGACCGCGAAAACGACCGCATTCAGGTATTCGATCAGGAGGGTGAGTTCCAGCAGATGTTCGAGGGCTTCCGACAGCCAACCGACCTCTGCGTCGGTCCCGAAGGCGAGATTTACGTGCCTGAACTCCAGGGAAGAGTAACGATAATTGACGACGAGGGCAACGTCCTCTCCCAATGGGGCGGCGAGCGCACCCATGAAGCGGGCCAGTTCTGGGCGCCGCATGGCGTAGCCGTGGACTCGCGCGGAGATATGTACATCGGCGAGGTGCTGGACGGTATGCGCCTCCAGAAATTCGCCAGAGTGAGATAGTCCCTGAAACCCAGCATAGTTGCTATAATGAGCCATCCTCAGCCGCCTATTATCATGTCGGTGGGGATGGCTCAAAAAAATTCAGAGGGAATTTCCCCCAATGACAACCCAAACCTATACCACCCCCAAAGTGCTGTCCGACGAGTACAAGCGAACCGGACAACGCTACATCCGGCAGGCCGACGCCGAGTTCGAGAAGGGTGATTTTCTTCAAGCGTCTGAAAAGGCGTGGGGCGCGGCTTCCGAATATGTAAAGTCTCTGGCGGCTCTGCGTGGCTTGCCGCACGAGTCCCACAGAGAAATCAGAATAGCCGTCAATCATATAGTCGGCGAAACCGACTGGAGACAAATTCGTCCTCTGTTTGCGGTAGCTGAAGTCATGCACGCCAATTTTTACGAGGCATGGATGCCTGAAGAGGAGGTTGAGGACGGCATCGAGAGCGTAAAAGAGCTGATAGCCCTTCTCGAAAATGTCCCGCCGCCCAACGGCGACACCCCGATCCGCCCCCCAAGAGCGCGCCTGTTCATCCGGGACCGGGGCGACGACATCTAAATACTAAAGACTAACAACTGAAAACTAATCACTAACGTAAGGAGAACGAACATTGAACGGAGACCAGGCAATAGCCAAGATACTCAAGAAAGAGGGCGTCGAGTGGATCGCGGCCTTCCCGGCGCAGTCCCTCATTGACGCCTGCGCCCGCGAAGGAATACGTCCCATCCTCTCCCGGCAGGAACGCGCCGGCGTCAACATGGCCGACGGCTTCAGCCGAATCAAGAACGGCAACACAATCGGAGTCTTCACCATGCAGACGGGCCCAGGCTCGGAGAACGCCTTCGGTGGCGTCGCCCAGGCATTCGCCGACTCGGTGCCCATACTATGCCTGCCCGGTGGACAGCCGCTGAACAGCATGGACGTGCATCCCAACTTCGAAGCCGTCAAGAACTACGGCGGCATCACCAAGTGGATGGCCCTGGTCAACAAGATCGAGCGCATTCCTGAACTCATGGCTATGGCCTTCACCCAGCTGAAGCATGGCAGACTCGGCCCCGTCCTGCTCGAACTTCCGCGCGACGTGATGGTGGGAGAAATCTCCGACGCCCTCGTAGATAGCTACAAGCCGGTGAAGAAGTTCAGGTCCGGCGCAAGCGCCGAGGATGTCCGCGACCTCGTTACCGCCCTCCTCGCAGCCGACAATCCCGTCATCAACGCAGGCCAGGGCGTCATGTACGCCGAGGCGACAGACGATCTCGTCGAATTCGCCGAACTCACCAACATTCCCGTCATGACCACCCTGGCGGGCAAGAGCGCCTTCCCGGAAGATCACCCGCTCGCCCTCGGCACCGGCGCGTCCTCCGGCACGCTGATGTGCCAGCATTTCCTTGAGAAGACCGACCTGGTACTTGGCATGGGTACCAGCTTCACCATCTCCAACTTCAACGCGCCAATGCCGTCCGGCGTCACGCTCGCCCATTCGACCAACTGCGCCGACGACGTGAACAAGGACCACCGCGCAGACTATGGCGCGATTGGTGACGCGCAGGTAGTGCTTCGCCAGATGATAGAAGAGGCCAAGAGCCAGCTCGGAGAGCATGGACGGGGCGACGTCCACGGCGTCCGGGACGAAATCGCGAAGGTCAAGAGCGACTGGATGGCCGAATGGAACCCGTCCCTCAATTCCGATGAGGTTCCCATCAGCCCATACCGCGTGTTCACTGAGCTTATGAAGGCGGTTGACGTTCGCGAGACTATCATCACCCACGACTCAGGCTACCCCCGCGAGCAGATAGTCCCATTCTGGCCCGCCGTCACCCCGCGCAACTACATCGGCTGGGGAAAGTCAACCCAGCTTGGCTACGGACTCGGACTCGCTCTCGGAGCGAAGATGGCAGAGCCTGGCAAGCAGGTCATCAACATAATGGGCGACGCTGCCTTCGGCATGGCCGGACTCGACATCGAGACAGCTTCCAGGTCGGAGATACCCATTCTGACCGTCGTGCTGAACAACGGCGTAATGACTCACTACTACGACCACATGCCCTACGCCACCGAGCGCTGGAACAGCAACGCCCTGGGCGGCGAATACGCCGAGGTCGCTCGCGGTCTAGGCGCTTATGGCGAGAAGGTCAGCGACCCTGACGAAGTCGCCCCCGCCATCCAGCGCGCCCTCGCCGCCAACGCCGAGGGCAAGCCCGCCCTGCTCGAGATGAAGACCAAGGAAGAGGAGAACGTCTCCCGCTACTGGCGCTAAGACCTGAATCCACCGTTGTGTTATAATCTGGGGCGACTCTATGGTTCGCCCCAGACTGTTTTTGGAGAAATTCCATGCGGCCAAAAGTGGTCGGTTCCGTAGTTGTGATACTCATTGTCGTGCTGGTGGCCTTCGTCGCTGCAGTATACTTCGGCTATATCACACTTCCCCCACCATCTACAACTCCAGAGCAGTCCGCCCGCTACTACCCAAACGACGTAGTTTTCTATACATACATGACTCTGAACCCAGGCGGCAAACAAACGCGGGACATGGCGGACATCTTTAGTCCCCTGATGGATATGCGCGCCATAAGAAACTTGGAAGAGGATCTGGAAGACAACTTAGACGATACGGCCGGCATCGAATTCGAAGACATAGGAGACTGGGTGGGTTGGGAACTCTCTCTATCTCTGGTAGAAGTTAGAAACGACAGGGACGTTGAATTCGCTGCAACAGTGGACGTTCGAGACCGTAGTCTCGCAAAGGAGTTCGTAGACGATTTAGTGGATTATCTGGAGGATGAGCGATATGCGAATTACGACAGGGATAGTTACGAAGATTTCGATGTATGGGTAGATGAGAACGACTATCAGTTTTCTTTCGCTCTATCCGATGGCCTGTTGGTTGCCGCGACTGCCGAAGATATCCTTGAAGATATGCTGGACCGAATCGGCGGCAAGGATACGCGCACTCTGGCCGATGATGAGAATTTCCAAGAAGCGAGAGCAGCCCTGCCCAACCGAAGATTCATGTCCACGTACTTAAGCTATGACAATCTGCTCGAATACATCGTATCAGAGGTGCACATTTTTCATACAGCTGAGGGCTGCGCCGAGCATTTCCTCCAACTCCCCGACTGGATTGCCGGATCGGTCGGCTGGGTAGAGCGCGGGCTGGTGCTGGACATAGTATCCCCCGCTATCGAAGACGCTCGGCCAGACTCCTCTGAGTTGACAGACGTATCCAAAGTCCTGCCCGACGACACGCTCGGATTCGTAGCGACGTCTTTTAACCCAGACCTAGACACTTGGCGAGACTATCTCAGCCAATGCAGGATATCCGATATAATTGGAATCTACCCGGATGAGATAGCCAACCTGAGAGCGGATTTGGTGGCTCAGGTGGAGAGTGTCGGACGCGGGGACAGTTCGCGCTCTGCCCCGGAACTGGATATTGACTCGACCCTCGACGCCGCTCTGGACTTCGGCCTCTGGTATGCTGACCATGTAACCGGAATTGACATAGAGAATGACTTCATCAACCACCTGCGAGGGGACGTGATTCTGGCGGTAAACGAATTCGACGTTCGAGCCGTGGCCGACCGGCCAGATCAGAACCCCGTCGAAGTCGCTCTTATGCTCTCATATCACCCAGACCGGGAGGAAGAACTACGCGAAACCGCCGACGAGTTTACATCACTACTCGAAGATGAATTCGACCTGGACTTCGACAGCGTTTCATTAGGAGGGGGCGAGACTACCGCCCGTGTCCTGGATATTGGCTCGGACTACACTCCGGGATACGCGCTGCATGATGGATTCTTCACAATAGGCACAACAAAGTACACCCTCGAAGACGTTGCAACTCTTCAGGAAGACCGCAGCCTATCATCAGATTCGGAGTACCGAAGAGTGATCCAACATTTGCCGGACGACCCAGATGTGCTCGGATACATTGACCTCCAGAAAGTTATTGATATGGCTCAATCGTTCGATGATTCCGCCATAGACAGGGACGTGTATGACGCATTGGAGGAGAGTCTGAGCGCGCTGGCCTTCAGTTCGAGCCTGGACGGAGAATATAGCCGCTTCACTATGGCGCTCACCCTATTCCCATAGGTAACTCTAGTTCCAAGTATCAGTTTTCGTCGGAAAGAAATAAGGGGACACAAACTGTTTCCGTCGTGGATACTAATGCTCCGACTTTGAATCCCCCATCCCAATCTCAGACGCCAGCGCCTCACGATCCACATCCCCCACTTCCCTTTCTGCCAACTCCCGCTGACTCAACCGCTCGAATCGCCCGCCATCCGCAGACTGCGGATCATCCGACGACAGCAACGCCCTCGGCCCTACCACCTCCCGCGCCGTATCCGACAGTTCCGCAGCAGCAGCCCGTCGCCACAGCGAGGCCAGCGCATCGGCCCCTTCTGTCTGACCGTCCTGGATTCGCTCCCACGCCGCCCGCATCCTCAGAAGGCGCGAAACCCGGCTCGCTATATACGCCTCCACCAGTATCCGAGCCCGTATCGGATCTGCGCTAAGCGGCCTGCCGCCGGACTCAGTTCGGCGAGCGTAGTCCAGTAGCGCATCCGTCTCCGACTCCACCCAGCCGGGCAGGTCGGCGTTCGGATCCAGCGACACCTGCGTACTTACGACGCGGTGTCCGTCACCCTCCGGCCCCAGCGCGTCGGCTCGCAGTACCCAGACATCATCGAACCGGACAGGACGCGCGGCTATCGCTGACAGCGTTCTGGAAGGCGCGAGCGTAATGCCCTCGCTCACGGCGTCCACGAGCAGACACACTGGGAGAGGCTCAGAGTCCTCGCGCTCCACCAGCGCGACAGTCCACAGCATGTCGGGGGTGTCGCCTAGCCCCCGAAACATACCCGACCCGTTGACTAAGTACCCGTCCGCGTCTGGCGTCGCGGTAAGGCTAACGGAGTCATAATCGAGTACGGCCACGCCACCCGAGCGCGGCGAAAGCGATATCTGGTGCCGCCACACGGTACGTTCACCCCTGCCCAAGGAGCGGACAAGGTGAGTGCGCTGATATTCGCTGCCCCAAATCATTAGCGCCGCCCTCAGCGCCTGCGTCTCACCCTGTACCAGCGAAAGCAGCCCACGCCGGTTCAACTCTTCCAGGACAACCACGGTCAGGTCTGCGGACAGCGCCGCCCCGCCATGTTCGGCGGACTCAGACGGCGTGAGCCAGCCCATGCTTCCGATACGACAAGACAGTTCAGTCAAAGCCGCAGCGCCTTCCGGCGAATCATAGAGAACATCGGCGTTCGCCGGAGAGTTTCTGTCCAACCATTCGGACACAGCGCGGCGAAAGTCCTGTTGTTCGGAGGTATAGTGGTAGGAGAAGTCCATATGGCGATATTACCCGGATCCTTTTGTCTTGGATGCTGAGCTTTTCTTTGACCTGTTCGTACGCCGAAAAACCTTCCTTGGTCTATGCGACGCTATCCCAAGCACCTCACGAAATGGTACATCTCGACATTCCCTATACTTGGTATCGCGCTACATTGGAAAGACGGCAAAGTAAGGCTGAGTTATACGTCCACCTGCTCATTGCCCAATTTGGAAACAATCGGAGAGCTGTGTCCTTAATGACAAACACAGGTACGCCCTTCACCCCCCGCAAGTAGCGATATACATCAACTGATGAGTTAGTAACTAACTGAGAAACCACTTCGTAGCCGCAACTTTGAACTAAGTGACGGATGCTCTTTCTTGTGTAGAAGTTGATGTGCCCCGTCCTGTCAAAAACAAAATCATCACTCAAACGCGAGTTAAGCTCGAGGGGAACCTCAACGAATACATGTGCGGCGACTCTCGCGGCCTCATACCATTTAAGTCTGACTATGCCGTGAATCTCTGAGACAAATTTCCAGCGTCATTCCCGCGAAGGCGGGAATCCATCGCGTCCGGTCGGGCAGAACATGGTGACTTCATTCTGAATTGGTATCATAGAGAAGCTGGCGTGGATACTCCACGTGTTCCAATACGTGGCTCATCACTGCAAGGTCAAACCGGCCATCTTCGTATGGTACGTTGTAGCCGTCATACATGGAACATTCAAGTAATGACTCTATCTTTCGCTCTTGTATCCTCTGCGCGGCGGATCCTGAAATTTCGAGAGAATAGAGTTCCGATCCGAATCCAAACTCTGACATACCTTCCAGAACCGCGCCGTCTCCAGAACCTATCTCGAGGACCGTCTGATGCGGCACACTGGAGCAAAGTTCAATAATGTTCTTCACCTTGTTCTTGGCCCCTATCCGTCGCCATTCAGAGGTTGCACCTTCGTAGTAGTTCTCATAGTTGGAGAGAAGATCAGGATTTATCGGTAATTCGGGCAATTCCCGCCCCCTTCAAGTGAATCTAGTATTTTAGCCCCGGAGCTCTGCGTTCAGATTCCGGCTCAGTTGGCGAAGTATGTCGTTCTGGAAGCGATCCACTTGCTCCGACGTGAGCGTCCCCCGGTCCGACTGGAATACGATGCGGAACGCGACCGACTTGCGTCCTTCCGCCACGCCCTCGCCCGAATATATGTCGAATGGCGCGCTTCTAACCACAAGCGCATGGCGTTCTATAATCCGTCGGATGCGAGATACGGTTACATCCTCATCCACGACTATGGCAAGGTCGCGGTACGACTCAGGATAGGGACTGGAACTCTGGTACGTCAGACTAACGCCGCCGATTGCAGACAGCAGCGCATCCATACTGATTTCGAACATCGCCGCCGGGTGAGCCTCCAGGTCGAAATTCTCCAGGATCCCGTCCTGAATCTCGCCTATCACACCGAGCGTAACTCCGTCAGCTATCAGCTTGGCGGTGCGTCCCCTCTGGAAAATCGAGTCCTCCGAGGGTTCATAATTGACATCAATACCCAGTCCGGCGAACGCGTACTCCAGGAAGCCTTTGGCGTCGAAGAATCCCATGTCGCTGTCCTGAGCTATCCAGGACGCTCCGAACCTGGGCCCGGACACCACGCCCACCAGCATCTCCCGCTCCTCCGGCAGGTCGCGCTCCCTCGCCTCCGGCTTAGGGATGTACACACGTCCGACCTCGAATATGCGGATGCCCTCACCCTGCGCTATCCGCCGGTTGTAGGAAAGCGTGTTCAGGATGTTGGACCTCAGGCTGGTCCGCATATACTCCCACTCGCGGCTGAGCGGATTGGCTATCCGCAGCGGCGGATTGGACTCATCGAGCGCGTCCACCGTCTCCAGGTTCTGCAGCGTCGTCGGCGAGTACGAGATCGTCTCCTGCATCCCCGCCGCCGCCAGCAGGTCCCTGACTGTGTCCTTTAGCTGCGTCATGGGCTGTGGCTGCCAGTGAGGTATCGAACCGGACAGCATCGTCGTAGGGATGGAGTCGTATCCGATGATTCGCGCCAGTTCCTCCACCAGGTCGTCCTCTATGGAGATATCCGAACGCCAGTATGGGACTTTCAGCCAGAACGTGTCCGAGCGTTCGGACGACGGCCCCGCCTCGAGAGTCTCTATCAGATCAATCAGACCTCCCGGCTCCTGAGCCTCCTCGAATCCGAGCGAGGCAAGAGTGCGCTTTACCTGCGGGGTTGGATAGTCAACACCCAGAACCTGCCTTATACGCGACCGGCTGAGTTTCACAGTGGGCGGCTCCCGTTCTGCCTCCATCGGATATAGATCAATGATCCCCTTGGCGGCCGTTCCGCCGCACAGTTCCACAATGAGTTGTGTGGCGCGTCGTAGTCCCACCGGCGCGAGCGCAGATCGTATATTCCGCTCGAACCTGTCCGATGCGTCCGTTCGCATCCCAAGCGCCGTTCGAGTCCGCCGTGTGTTGACCGGATTGAAACTCGCCGACTCGAGCAGGACCGCGGTCGTCTCTTCGGTCATCTCCGAGTTCGCTCCGCCCATCACTCCGGCCAGTCCGACAGGGTCGCGCGAGTCCGAGATGGTCAGCATCGGCGGCCTGAGCTCGTGGACCTCCCCGTCCAGCGTCGTCAGCGTCTCCCCTTCACGCGCCGCCCTAACGATGATCGTGCGGTCTCGGCACTTGTCGAAGTCGAACGCGTGCAGCGGCTGTCCATATTCCAGCATCACGTAGTTCGTAATGTCCACCACGTTGTTAATCGGACGCTGGCCCGCTCTGATAAGCGCGTCCTGCATCCACGATGGCGACGGCCCTATCTTCACTCCGGTGATCAGGCTCGCCGTGTACCGATAGCACAGATCGGGGTCTTCGATCTCGATCTTGACCAGATTCTCGATCTCGTCTCCTTCTTCAGGATACGAACTGTCGGGCTCTGTTACCACCTCACCGTTAATTGCGGCCACCTCATGGGCGATCCCAAGAATAGAAAGGCAGTCCGGCCTGTTGGACGAGACCTCGGCGTCCAGGATCGCATCGCCCAGGTATTCTCCCAGCGGAGTACCCACCGGCGCGTCCTCGTCCAGTACCATAATCCCGTCGTAATCCTCCCCTAGACCGAGTTCGAGCGACGCACACACCATCCCCGCCGATTCCACACCGCGAATCCTCGCCCTCTTCAAAGTCTCCACCTTGCCTGAACGTGGACTGAATATCCGCGCCCCCTCTTTTGCGAATGCGATCTTCTGACCCGCCGCCACGTTTGGCGCGCCGCATACGACGGTCACAGTCTCCTCTCCGATGTCCACCGTCGGCAGACGAAGCCTGTCCGCGTTGGGATGAGGATTCACTTCCAGCACCTGCCCAACCACGATCTTGTCCGGCTCCCAGCCATCCCCAACCACTTCCACATCGCCTATCTCCACACCTGCCATGGTGAGTTTGTGCGCCAGTTCGTCAGGCGCGTCCGTAACCGGCACATATTTCTTCAACCATGAAATGGGTACTAACATCTGTTCCTCTCTTGTGATGCTGTACCAATTTAGTCGGTGTTGCCTATGGCGAGAAAATTTCCCTTCCCCCTTGATGGGCTCACACAGGTAGGCAAAAGTCCCTTCCCCCTTGATGGGGGAAGGTTAGAGCCTGCCCCGTACTTGATACGGGGATGGGGGTGATTCCCCTACCGACTAAACTGATACAAGTTCCTCTCTTGCGGCGCTCTTCCAAAACAAAAAATGGGCGACCCGGTCGCCCTGTGTATGCCATGAGCGGCCGGATAGCTCGGTCTAACTAAACTGGCGCAGAAAACGCAGGTCGTTCGAGTAGAACAACCGAATGTCCTCGATGCCGTGCTTCAGCATCGAGATGCGCTCCGGCCCCATGCCGAACGCGAACCCGGTGTATATGTTGGGATCGTATCCTACGCCCTCCAGCACCTTCGGATGCACCATGCCCGCGCCCATTATCTCTATCCAGCCCGTATCGCTGCACACCCGACAGCCTCCCCCGTCGCACAGGAAGCAGTCTATGGACATATCCACTCCCGGCTCCACGAACGGGAAGTAGTCGCACCTGAAGCGCACCTTGCGCTCGACGCCGAAGATACGCCGCGCGAACTCGTACAGCGTCCCCTTCAAGTCCGTCATCGTGATGCCCCTGTCCACCGCGAGCCCCTCTATCTGGTAGAAGTGCCACTCGTGCCTGGGGTCCGTCGCCTCGTAGCGATAGCACTTGCCAGGGACGACCACGCGCACCGGCGGGTCGGTCGCCTCCATAGTACGCGCCTGCATCGGGGATGTGTGCGTCCTTAGAAGCATCGGACGCTCGCCGTTCTCGTCCTCATAATCAATCCAGAGCGTGTCCCACATATCGCGCGCCGGGTGGTCCTTGGGAATGTTGAGCATCTCGAAGTTGTAGTGGTCCCACTCGATCTCAGGCCCTTCCACGACGCTGAACCCCATCGAGGCAAAGGCGTCGCAGATCTCCCTCACGATCCGCGTCGTGGGATGAATCCCCCCTCTCGGAACAGGCCAGCCCGGAAGCGTTACGTCAATCGCGTCCACCGGGGCAGATTCGGCGGCAGCCCTCTCAAGCGCGTCCTCCTTGGAGGCCATCGCCTCTTCCAGCGTCCGCCTCAGAGCGTTCGCCGCGGCTCCCGCCGCCGGTCGCTCCTCAGCAGGCAGCGACCCCAGCCCGCGGAGTATCTGCGTCAACTCCCCGCGCCTGCCCAGGTACGATATCCGCCAGTCGTCCAGGGCCTCGACGTCCACTGCCTCATCAAGAGCGGACATCGCCTTCGACCTTAGTTCTTCGATCTGTGTAGTGAATGCCGTCTGAGTCATAGATACCCCAGTCGCCAGTGCGCGACACTGCTACGAATTATAGGTTTGCCACGAAACGACGGTCAAGCAAGACGCGAGCTCCAACAACCCGCGCCACTCAGAAATCACACCCTCGCCCTTCCCTCGTGTACAATTGCCCCACCACCCAGTCCCACAACAACAACAAGCGGAGGTCTTCCATGGCAACCCAAATCCAAAAGGCGGAAGGCACAGACCCCCGAAAGCCACCCCATGTCTCCGAAGAAGAATGGCGGAACATACCCGAGACCATCCCGGACTCAGAACTCCCCAAGCCCATCTTTCTCTCGGAAGAAGAGTGGCAGGCGAAGATGGAACGAGAGGCCCAAAGAGACTTCGGCATGAGCGTAGCCGAATTCTTCGAGGCATGGAAAGCCGGCGAGTTCCACGACAAACCCGAACTCCACTCCAAAGTCGTTGGTCTTGCAATGCAGATACCAGAGGCTTGGGACTGCGATGCCTGGTAGAACCCCGGCTGAGGCCGTCAATAACTACATTGACTCGATTCAGCTTGTCGTATCATGCGTATCGGATTCCGTCGTAACTGTCAGAGGGGGTTACTATGTATCCGATACTTCCCATATTCTAGATCTGAACGAGGGCGACCCCATCAGGATCAGGGGATCGTCTAGGCTATGGCTGGCCTTTCGCCAATACTACCGCATCGCTGAATCCCAGACTCATCGCGCACCGTGGACAGTAGTAGAAGAAGGCTACGAATACAACGTCCTGGACGCCAACCACCGAGAAATCCTGGCCTACCACTGGCACCCGGTCGGACAAAGCTCCTTCATCTCCCAGCACCTCCACATAGGCCACGGCGCAATGACCGCCAGAGAAGAACTCCACACTGCCCACCTGCCCACTGGCTACGTATCCCTCGCCGACATCATCCGCCTGCTAATCAGAGACTTTCGCGCAACTCCCAGACGCGGCGATTGGGAATCCATACTGAGCGAATGACATTCCTGAAAGGAGCGCCAAAATGACACGCGATATTCAAGTGAATGAGGATACTTACCAGCGTTTGCAAGATTTGGTAACGCCGCTGTTTACCATGGACGACGTTATACGCAGGCTGTTGGACAATTTCGACAATACTGAAACAGAATACATAAGTCCTCCAGAAGAGACATATACCAGCGAGGAACACACTACTGCCAGAGGAACTAAAAGCGAATTGTACAGAAGGGCCATATTGGAATCGCTATATGAAATGGGCGGCTCTGGTCAAGTTGATGCGACGCTTAGATCCGTTGAAGAGAAATTGCGTCCACATCTAAGTGTTTGGGACTATGAGCGCGAAAAACCCGACTCCACGGGAGAGATTCGTTGGAGACATGCAGCGCATACGGCTAGAAATGGCATGGCTCATAAGTATGGCTTGCTGAAGAATAATTCCCCGCGTGGAGTTTGGGAGTTGACCCCGGAGGGCATTGCACAAGCTAAAAGTATGACGGGGTAACTACATCATCTATGTAGCATCATACCCGAACCCCGTCTCGCTACTTCATGAGGATAGACTCCCTACCCACCGCCCTCCGACCTCGGCCCGAACGGCTCCGGCCTGAACGGGCCGTCCCGCACCTCCAGGAACCCACGCATCCCGCGCTCCATCGCAGCGTCCAGCATCTCCCGCCGGTTATAGTCCGGCCTCTGCGACGAGTGCGCGATAGAAGACAGCAGCCAGTTCGCCGTTATCGCGTTCCGAAGACCCATCATCTCCAGCCCCAGCGTCGCTACATATTTATTCGCAGCGACCGTCTCCGGGCTGATCTTCGCTATCCTCTCAGCCAGCCGAAACGCCTCCTTCATCATCGCGTCCTTGTCAGAGAACACCTCGTTCACCAGGCCAATCCTGAACGCCTCCTGCGCGTCTATGTGGTCACCGGTCAGCGAGTATCTCAGCGCGTTCTTGTACCCTGCCATCAGCACCCACAGAAAGCTCGTGTTCGAAATCTGACGCACCTCCGGCTGAGCGAACACCGCGTCCTCAGAGCAGAACGTCATGTCGCACGTCAGCGAAAGCCAGGTCCCGCCTCCCATACACCAGCCATGCACGCACGCGATAACAGGCTTCGACAGCTCCAGTATGTGCGTCTGGTTCTTGAGCATATTCCTGTCATGGTAGAACCACCGCGACACATGATCCGCCGCGCTCTGCCCCTTTGGAATCATGGACACCGGGTCCGTCTCCCCGAACGACGCTATGTCGTACCCGGAACTGAACGCCCTGCCCGCGCCCTGGATGATGATAACCCGCGCTTCCGGGTCCGCCTCCGCAATGTCCAGCGCCTCATGAAGGTCCGCCTCCATCGGCTCCGTAATCGCGTTCAGCGTCTCCGGCCGATTCAGCGTTATCAGCCGTATCGGGCCTTTCGCTTCGTACAGGATGTGTTCGTATTCTGGCAATGTGGGCCTCCTATATCGTTCGCCCCATATCCTCCTAAGCCACTTCCCATCGGCCCCGTAACTATACCAAAACCCTGCAAACTCCCATAGGAAACCGCCAACTCTGTGTCCCTCCGTGTCCTTCGTGGATAGAACCGGACGCCCTGAAGATGACTGACAACCGAATACTGAAAACCCTGATAATATATACGCCGATGCACTATGAATCCCGTCGGGGGTCTGAAATGAGACTGAGCGGCAAAGTAGCCATAGTCAGCGGTGCCGGAACCTTCGGCGGCAGTGGAGTCGGAAACGGAGCCGCCGCCGCGATACTCTTCGCCCGGCAGGGAGCAAAAGTCGCCCTGCTCGACGCCGTGGGCGAATGGGCCGACGCCACCGCCCGGATCATCCGCGAAGAAGGCGGAGAGGCCATGCCACTCCAAGCCGACGCCACCAACCCCGACGACTGCCACAGAGCCGTCGCCTCGACCGTCGAGCGATTCGGCGGACTGCACATCCTCCACAACAACGTCGGCGGCGGTGGTGGTGGCGGGAACGTCGTCGAGGCAACCGACGAAGACTGGTTTCGCAGCGCCTCCGTCAACCTGATGAGCATGGTCAACACGTGCCGCTACGCCATCCCCCACATGAAGGCCGCGGGCGGAGGCTCCATCATCAACATATCCTCCGTGACCGCCCTCAGACCCAAGCCCGGCAGATCGTCCGCTCAGTACACGGTCAACAAATCCGCCGTCGTCGGACTCACCCGCGCCCTGGCACTCGATCACGCCGAGGACAACATCCGCGTCAACTGCATCATGCCCGGCCTCATGTGGACGCCCCGCCTCGAACAAGGCGCCCCCGACGCCCGCGAGACCCGCCGCGCCTCCACCCCACTCCCCGTCGAGGGCCAAAGCTGGGACATAGGCAACGCCGCCCTCTTCCTCGCCAGCGACGAAGCCCGCTTCATAACCGGCGTAACCCTACCCGTAGATGGCGGCTTCCTCCTGACCAGCGCCCCCAACTGACAAGACGGAGAAAGTTGCCAGGCGTCCGGGTTTCCGCATCCCCGCTCCCACCGCTATAATCCAAACCGATCACACCCAACAGGAGAGTGAACTTGCCATCCCAATTCCTCAGCAACGAAGAAATCGTCCAGCGCGCCCGGAAGAACTTGCCCCAGGGCGCATGGGACTACCTCGTGGGCGCGTCCGAGTCCGAGACCACCATGCGCCGCAACCGTCTCGCATTCGACCGCGTCGCATTCCGCCCCCGCGTCCTCCGCGATGTCTCTAGTATAGACACCTCCACCACCTTCCTCGGCCACGACCTTCGGATTCCTGCCCTGCTTGCCCCTATCGGATCCCTCCAGGTATTCAACCCCGAGGGCGGAGCCGCCTCGACCCGCGCAGCGGCAGACTTCGGCATCATGCACGTCGTCAGCTCCGTCACCGAGCCCACCCTGGAGCAAATCGCCCAGGCCGCCGATCACCCCAAAGTATTCCAGCTATACATCCACGGCGACTGGGGCTGGGTCCAGGAGATGATAGCCCGCATCCAGGAAGCCGGATACATCGGACTCTGCATCACCGTGGACACCGACCATTACAGCCGCCGCGAGCGTCCCATGCTCACCCGCTGGAATCCACCCACCAGGCGAAGGAGCTCGTCCTCCAATCTCTCCCACGCCGCCGCTGTCACCTGGGATACCGTGGACAAGATAAAGAACCTCGCCGGACTCCCCTTCATGCTCAAGGGCATAGCCACCGCCGAAGACGCCAAAATCGCGCTGGATCACGAAGTGGATGTCGTATGGGTATCCAACCACGGAGGCCGCCAGCTCGACCACGGACAGGGCACCATGGAGATGCTCCCCGAAATCGCCGAGGCCGTTGACGGCAAAGCCGAGATAGTCCTCGACGGGGGCGTACAGCGCGGCGCCGACATCCTAAAGGCCGTGGCTCTCGGAGCGCGCGCCGTCGCCCTCGGCAAACTCCAGGGCTGGGGACTCGCCGCCGACGGACAGGCCGGCATCGTCCGTATGCTCGAAATCCTCGAAGACGAAATCACCGTCGCAATGGCCCTGCTCGGCGTAACCTCCATAGACCAACTCGACCCCAGCTACGTCTGCGAAGCCGAGGCCGTGATAGCCGCCCACGAAATGAGCGCCTGGACAAACCTCCCCGGCAACCGCATACTCTAACCAGTGTTGACATCTATCGTCATTCCCGCGTATCCACCCGTCATTCCCGCGAAAGGAGACCTTTGCGTAACCTGGTTCAACTTCGACTTTGAGGACCGGATGGGTGTGTGAATTCCTGTATTCGTAGCTGCTCGCACCGGCCTCCCCACCCCTGGATTCCCTCTTTCGAGGGAATGACGGTAGTTGTGCAAAGGTCTCCGAAAGCGGGAATCCACAAGCGCCGGAAACGACTAGTTCATCCATAGCCAAGAGACCACATCCTGAACATCCAGAAATCATGTAAATCCTGATTCAGACAAATAAGGACTCCCCAATGCCCTACTCCATCAACCACGTCCACATCAGAGCCGCCGACCCCCATGCCTCCGCCGCCTGGTACACCGAACACTTCGGCGCCAAGGTCCTCGGGGCACGAGAGGTTATGCCCGGCACCATCACCGTCAGCATGGACGCGGGCGGCCCCGTCCGCCTCAACATCTCCTCCAAGCCCGAGGGAACGCCCGACACCGAAGCCGTCGCCGAGCTCAACCGCCTCGGCCTCGAGCACTTCGGCTTCGACGTGGACGACATAGAGGCCGACATGGCCCGCCTCCAGGCCGCCGGAGTCCGCGTCGTCCTCCCCATCACCGAAGTCGGCGGCGGCACTAAGCTCTCCTACATTGAAGGCCCCGACAACGTCCTCATAGAACTCGTCCAGCCCGCCCGCTAACGCCGGACTCCCACCACCCTAACCTTTCCCGGCCCGTCGCGTTCTATTACACGAGACTTAAAGATAATCCCCTCTCCCTTGAGGGAGAGGGCTAGGGTGAGGGTGATACAGCCAACATGAGACAGAGAAGCTACGGCAGAGACACCGGCCTCACACTCCGCATGTTCTTCACCATGTTCATGCTCGCCGGAGTCTGGATCGCCTTCATGGGACTGCTCTTCTGGGCTGGCATCTCCCCTATCCTCATACTCGGATTCGCCCTCATCGGGGTCGCGCTCCAGTACTTCATGTCCGACAAGCTCGTTCTCATGTCAACCGGAGCCCGCGAAGTATCCCCGCAGGAGGAGCCCTGGCTGCACTCCACCGTCGAGCGTCTCGCCCAGATGTACGACATCCCCAAGCCAAAGACGATAGCCGTCATGGACACCCACGTCCCCAACGCGTTCGCCACGGGCCGCAATCCTCAGAACGCGGTCGTCGCCGTCACCAGGGGCCTGCTCTCCCGCCTGAACGAAAGAGAGGTCGAGGCCGTCCTTGGACACGAACTCGCCCACGTCAAGAACCGCGACGTCGCCGTCATGACCTGGGCCGGACTCATCGTCATCATGGCCGGATACCTCATGCAGATGCTCTTCTGGATGAGCCTGTTCGGCGGCTTCGGAGGTAGGGACAGGCGCGAAGGCGACGGCGGCAGCATCATGCTCGTCATGATGGCCGTTTACGCCGGTACCATAGCCATATACTTCATCGCCCAGCTTCTCGTCATGGCCCTATCCCGCTACCGCGAATACGCCGCCGACCGCGGTGGCGCGATAGTCACCGGCGCCCCAATGCAGCTCGCCTCCGCCCTCGCCAAGATAAGCAACGACATGTACCGCATACCCGACCAGGACCTGCGGGAGGTCCGCCACGCCAGCGCCCTCATGTTCGCGCCCGCCCTCTCCCGCGAGGGAATTACCGGCCTTCTCTCCAGTCACCCCTCCACCGAGAGCCGCATAGAAAAGCTCCGACAGATGCAGCGCGAACTCGACAGCGCCCGCCCCTTCAGGGCCTAGTGCCCCATACGGCTATCCGTAGGGGCAACCCTCGTGGTTGCCCGCTCTTGTACTTGTCCCATAGTCAGGAATACAATCGGATAGCGGCATTGCTTCACCACCATCCTGAACATCCACACATCCCGAAAATCCTGATTCTGACATAAAGCAGCCAAACCACATGGGCATCTTCAGCGCAATCTTCGGACACACCAAGATCCAGGCCCCTAGCCGGGAGGAATTCTTCTCCATCGTCGGAGCGGCGCACTCTCTGGAGGCCAGGACCGACCTGCGCCCCACCCAGAAGGCCGGCCTCGTCGTCAACCCCGTCGAATCATCCTACTTCGACAACCTCGACTCAGAACTCCGGACCCTGCTCGACGTCAGCGGCAGGGCCACCGGAACCCGCTTCGAGATAAGGGACGACGAATTCGGCACCCGCTGGGTCATCCTCGACGACCCCGACTTCGACGACCTCGTCAGCCTCATACACACCACCGCCGAGACCATCATCGAGCACGGATTCGCCGACCGCATCCTCGCCGCCGCGTTCCTCGTCGAATACCAGGGACGCCCCGCCTACTGGCTCTACAACTACAAATTCGGGCGCTTCTACCCCTTCGTGCCCACCGCCAGCCGCCAGCGCGACAACGCCACCGAAATGCGCCTTGGCGAAATAATGCGCGAGGAGAAAATCCCCGTAGCCCGCCGCCTCGAACAATGGTACGCCCTCTGGGGCATCCCCTTCTAACCCAACCGCGCGCGCTTGTCGAAATCCCACGACAAGGAATACAATACCCACATGGCTTGGGAAGTCGAATACACGAACGAATTTGAGGACTGGTTCTTTGAACTTATAGAAAACCAACGGAGTTCCGTTTCCGCCAAGGTCGAAATGCTTATAGAGCAAGGTCCGAACCTGCCATATCCTCACTCATCAGGCGTCATTGGATCCAGACATGGACGAATGAGGGAACTCCGAGTACAGAGCCGAGGTCGGCCAATACGAGTCTTCTACGCTTTCGATCCCATACGTTCAGCGATTCTACTGATAGGCGGCGATAAAACCGGGAACAACCGATTCTACCGCCAATACATACCAATAGCTGACCATCTCTATGATGAACACTTAGAAGAACTTCGCAACGAGGGGTTGATACAATGAGCGGACGCCACCCTTTCAGCAAAATCATAAACAGCTTTACGCCTGAGCAGCGCCGAGAGATAGAGGCTATGAAAGCCGAACTACGCGCCGACATAGAACGCCGTGAAGCCAAAGCCCCCTCTACCTCGGCGGCAGCGACAACCCCTCAACGAACTCCAGATTCCCCAACTTCCCAAGTTCCGCCGGAGCCATCTTCAACTTGAACGACCGGCTGCCCCCGCCCAGAATCACATAATCCAGGTTCCGCAACTTCGCGTCCACGTAAATCGGCAGATCCTCCGGCAGACCGAAAGGCGTCACCCCGCCAATCATCATCCCCGTCAGCTCCATCGTCTCATCCGCGCTCGCGAACGACGCCCGCGACACCTCCATCAGCCCCTTCACCCGTTTATTCACATCCAGCCTGTCCGTAGCCGCCACGATGCACGCGCAATACTTCTTCGCTCCCCGCTTCGACGCCACCACGATAGTATTCCCCGACTTCTCCAGCGGAAACCCGTACTCCTCGCAGAACTGCGCCGTATCCGCGAAATCCGGGTCTATCTCGAACATCTCATACTCCGCCCCCGCCGCCGCCAGTCGCTCCACGACTTCCTGCTCGATGCCTTCCGATTCACTCATACTCTATCCCTCGTCTTGATTCAACGCCGCAACAGTCGCTCTAATCTCGTCTCAGTGCGTCAACCATGAGTTGCCCACACTCCAACAGTCTGACATCCTCACTTCTACCCCTGAATCTAATCAGGAAATTTGCCCGCCTAAATTGCTCGCGTTCGTTTTTGCGAATTCCTCTGAATACCGCGACCGGAAGAAAACGGACCCTTGAGCCGCGAGGAATAATACTGTCCGCAAATCGAGCCCCTGCTCTTAGCTGTTCCACTATCTCACTGGCATGAGCCCGGCCCTTTTTCAATTCCAGAGCCACTACGCAATCATCGCTGACGAACATGAAGTCACATCTCGTATCGCTCCCGCCAATCGGTAGTTTGCGACAATCCATTTTGATCAGGACATTAGGGCGAGGCACGTCCTTCATACTGACCACACATCCCCGAGTCCTGCATCTTCTCGCGGTGCAACTTTCATCCACAGTCGCGCGAACCGCGTCAACAAGTCTCGCCATTAAGACCTACTCCGTGCCAGGCGATTGGATATAGCCGCATAGTCATTATAGGTTCCCATAGACACCACATCGAACCCCGACCTGAACCCACCAAACTCCTCGTCGAACGGTATCTCCTTCACCACTGACCCACGCGGCCTTCGCTTCGGCTCAAACAGCCACACCCCCAACTGCTCAGGAGTCAGCGCATAATCCGCCCCCCCGATCCCTTTACGGCGCGACTTCGGAAGCCCCGACACCCTCACCAAGTTAGCCAACTCTTCCAACACCCATTCACTGTGCGTCGTGATTATCACCCGCACCCCTGCGCGAACCACCGCCGCCAAGTGCCGCGTAAACTCAACCTGCATCGCCGGATGAAGATGAGACTCCGGCTCCTCGATGATCAGCGTCTCCCCAGGCTGAACCACGTGCCGAAGATACAGCGCCACCGGCGCCAGTTCCGACACCATCGAGGACGTGTTCATCAACGGCATATCCTCTTTCCAGCCATGCGGCTGGTATGAGAACACCGGATAGCCCGCGACAGAGTTCTCATAACGCACGGCGCCCTTGAGCATATTCCGCTCGATCCGAGCGGCAAGCCCAGCCCCGTCTTCTAACCTTCCGTACCACGTATTCGCCCTGCCGTCCAGTTCAGTAAGTTGGCGCAGGAAATCCGCTATAACCCCTGAAAGTCCTGGCGACGCTTGCAAGCTCGGAATGCCTGGATAGGCTGCGCGTTCGATAAGAGAACTCACCGCTACCCTGTAAGAGTGCATCACTCCCGCTCGGTCTGCTGGCAGATAGCGAGCCATTGCATTCAGTGGAGCATAGGGCGCCGCCAAACCAACAAGCTCACTCACAAGAAAATATCTCTGGTATTCCGTGTCTGCACTGAACTCGCTTTGACTCATAGCCGATCCAACCCCTAAAGCTAACTGCCTTAAGAGTATGGTCTTAGCCATATCAATCCTCTCAAAGAGCAATGGCATACTGTCAGGGATGGATGCGGTAAATTCGGTTCCCTTCTGATTCATGACAAATTTGTACTCGAAACCTTCCATCGGCTCTGACTGGTATGGAAGATTTCGCTTCAGGGAAACATTCGCGCTGCCCCTGCCTGGATGACGCACTAGCCTCTCCGTGTCTCCAATCCCGAAGCAACGCGATATTTCATCACGCAGTATATCGCCGGATTTCTCCGTACCACGAAGATAATGTCTGATTAACGAGTTGATAGAGTCTGGAACCGTAACATCCCTGATCTCTGAGAAGAGGTCGTCGGAGTCCAGTCGCGAAGATACTTCGCCTATCCACTTGACTAGATCACCGATATATTCCTCACGCACACCATCTGGATCAAAGTCCCATGGATTTATGTGGGCAAAGAAGAACCGATGCAAAGCATAAATCAAAATCGCCAGATACGACTTCCCCGTATTGCTCGGCCCTACGAACACAGTCAGCGGACGCAAATCTATATCAGCCCTGGCAATAGGCCCAAAATCCCTCACACTCAGCTCAAGATTCTTCCACTCGACCAAAACCTACCGTCCTACCCTATCCCGCCTATCATTTTCTTCTCGGTCCCTGATCAATGACTTGGTAAAATCGTATCTTGATTGGGAATTCATCCACATATGCGCCAGAGAGCCAAGAACCTCTTCCAGCTTCACGGCGACCTCATCGGTTATACCACTCTTGCCCTGTATGATCTCGCTGACCACATGGACCGATACGCTCATCCGCTCAGCAAGCTCCGATTGCGTCATCCCGATGAACCCTATCTCCTCCTCCAGAAGTTCGCCCGGGTGTATGGCAAGGTTGGACACCAAGCGGGCAGGCCGTTTAGTCGTCATGGACTTCAATCCCGAATCTAAGTGATTCAATTACCGTCACCCTTCAACATATCTGTCAGGTTAGGAAGGCAACTGCTTCATTAGGTCAGGACTGCGCTCTAGGGCGTACTCAAACTCTTCACCACACGCTTCCCATATTTAGTTCGGAAGCGCTTGCTCCGCCATAATCACGGTTACCTCTGAAAAAGTCTCTCGCCTCCAAGTCATCACGGGATATGCTTCTAGCTCGTCGGAATGCCTGGCGACAAGCGGAGTGGGAAATTCGATACATTTCAGAGAACCAGTTATCAATACTGGTAACGAGTCTCATTGAAAGATCCGAACTGAAATATTGACTGCGTTCAACATCATAGTGATCTCTCAGTATCCTGGCCAGTAGCCAAAGAATGTGGAAGTTAGAAAATCTGATGGAGGGACTTTGACGCAGAATCAGTTGAAACGCAGTCCATGGCAGAATCAGTTGCTGGGCCTTCACATTTCGAGGGAAGGCCTGTTCGTACCATTGCCGATCTTCCGGAGAGCGGATGCCCTGGAACACATATCTTACACGATCAAGAGCGTCGGAAGGGGAACCCAAGAAAGCTAGTGATGACTGAGCTAACGGCTGAACCTCAATATGTCGCTTCCTACGCCCCGTCTTAAAGAGGGCCTTGTCAGTATCGGTAAGGACATAACGCCAGTAACCCTGTTTTATCTCATAGTACCAGGGCGGTTGCAGACGTCCGAACTCATCTTGAAGGATGAGCTGTTGCTTCTCAAAAGATGTATAATCCTTCGCTCGAAGTGCCGTCTGAGAATTTGAAGCTTCCGCTATTGACTGTGCTAGATCGCGCTGTGCCACTACCAATTTCAAGTCAACGTGTGTCTCTGATAATTCTTCCGAAGTTCGCTTGCTCAGAGTTACAGTCGTCTGACAGCCATTGACGATTTGTAGATTCTCTATCGAGATGGTTCCATTATCATTAACCTGAAAATCGTCACACGTTGCGCACATACCATTATTCAAGAGGTGGAACTGACTCCTTCCTTCAGGTCTATCCAAAGTACGCTCAATATTTTTATTGACCTTGGCATTTGCGAGCGGACCGCGAGGGTTGAGATCAAATAATTTGTACCCGTTAGTCTTGAAAATGCGTACGATTTCACGAGCTGGAACTGTTGCTCGAATTGATCTGTTTTCTGACTGATCTACCACATAGGTCCAATTATCATTAACTTGGAGTTCAACATCTGTTCTTTCCCTTCTGAATCCGGCCCGGTAGTCATCAAATGCTTGAGATACATCAGCAAGATCAAGTAATTGGAAGGTACAAGGGCATATAAGGGACTCCCCCGACAAACGTGTTAATTCACGTTCGCGACGACTTCTGGAATCTGCAAAACGTCTAGCGGATGGCGAGAATCCTGCCATGGACGCGAATACCATTGATATACTGAATTCTTCAGATATCCGCGCGTCGAGTTCTTTGCTGAGTTCCTTAACTAGCTGATTGTTGGATGCCGAGACTCTTTCCAAGTTCAGGAGTTCATCTGGAGCGTTCCAGAATTTTGTGACCTTATCTTCTCTAGCCTGTGTCCCTCCTCCAGTAGCCTGGAACAGAAACACTGTCTCAGCCTGTTCATCAACGAACCAGCCATCAATCTCAAGGTCACCGCTCTGGTCAATCGCGGTCAACTCGATTACTTGCTCATCGGATAGAGTCGGATCGGGAGCAATGATCTGGAAGGCAGCGTGTCTAAATGCCTTACGTTGATCGCCATCGTACCAAGTATCTGCGAGTTCAGTCAGATGCTCCCGAAAATCGTTTATCGCACGCTGGTCTGTCTGAGTAGCCACCGTTCGCCTCCGCTCGCTTGATATTGACAGTCTGAAGTCTTGTGAACTCCAATGTACCATTTTTCAAGTGTAGCGAATAGCTATTTCGATATTTCACCATCCCAAATGCAACATCACCACATCCCCTCTCCAAGGCAGCATCCTAACCCATCGCATCACCTGATGCGCGTCCGTCGCCCCAAGCCCTTCGGACGCGATGTACCTCGCTGCCCGCTCCACCATATGGTCATACCCTAGCTCGATGAAGACATTCGCACCGGATGACACTTGCCAACATTCATCGTCCCACTCCCCGGCCAGATGCCAAGCGAAATGGTAAACCGCACTCCCCGGCTGTCTGAGATAATCTATCTGTACCACTCCTATATCCAGTCCCATATCTCACCTCCTCAAAAATTGGGACCCGCATTCTATCGGACCCCACGGACCATGCAACCCCCTCCGCTTCAACCGACTACTGGCAACCAACTCGGCTATGCAACCGCTCCCCTGTGATGCTATAATTCGAACATACAAACTAACGACTCAAGACTGCGAACTAACCGCCAAAATCATAACCTGGAGATTATGTTATGAGAAAATTCGGCACAGAAAAAAATACTTTCATAGCTAACGCTGGGCAAACCAAAGCTAAATGCTGGGCAAGACGCTCCCAGCGTCCTCCCTGTTCGATCCCTGTTCAGTGCCCAGTTCAACCCAGTTCGATCATAAACCTGACATTATGAACTCTGTCCATATAGCCGTTCGACAGGATTCGTTCCCGTCGTGTGCCACAGACCGATAACCGAAAGCCGCGCCTCTTAGCGCGGCGTTGTTGTCCACACGTGGGATATGTACGATAATACCGCTCAACCGAACAGACACGGAGCTACGAAGATGCGACGAGACCAAGCCCTTAGAATACTCACCGATCACAAGGATGAACTCCGCGACAAATTCGGCGTCACATCCATCGCCATCTTCGGCTCCACCGCCCGCGACGAGGCAAGGCCCGACAGCGACGTGGATACACTGATAGAGATAGAACGTCCCGCCGGCTTCTTCACCATATCCAAGGTGAACCGCTACCTCGAAGATATACTCGACGCGAAGGTCGACCTCGTCACCCCGGGCGGCCTGAGATCTCCCATCCGGGAGAGGATATATCAGGATCTGATATACGCCGGAGCCGAGAACCGACACATACGGAGACCGACGATGCCTATGTCCAATGAGCGCGAGTGGCGTTTCCGCCTGAACGACATCCACGATTCGGCAGAGAAAATCCTGCGATACGTCCAGGGAATGGATTTCGGCACATTCATCCAGGACGAGATAAGAATTGACGCCGTAATCCGAAACTTCGAGATAATCGGAGAAGCCGTCAGATATATCCCGGACGAATTCAAGGCTTCCAATCCGCACATAGACTGGCAAGACATGGCGGACATGAGAAACAGGCTGATACACGGGTATCCCGACATCAACCTGGATACCGTATGGAGTACCATAACCAACGACCTGACTTCCCTGATTTCCAACATCCATGAAATAATCGAATCTCAGAACGACGCTTGAGGAGACCCAAAACCAAATGCCCTTCGACAACATAGAACTCTTCCCCTACTCAGCCGACATCAACGACAGCGACCGCCTCACCATCGGCGGCTGCGACACCGTTGACCTCGCCGACGAGTTCGGCACCCCGCTGCTCGTCTTCGACGACGCCACCCTGCGCGGTATGTGCCGCCAGTTCGTCGGCGCCTTCGGCTCCCGCTACTCCAACAGCCGCGTACTCTACGCATCCAAGGCATTCGTAAACGCCGGCATAGCCAGGATAGTCGCCGAAGAGAGCCTCGGACTCGACGTCGTATCCGGCGGTGAACTCGCCGTCGCCGTCGCCGCTGGATCCGATATGAGCAGTGTCTATTTCCACGGCAACAACAAGACGCCCCAGGAGCTCGAATACGCCCTCGATGTCGGCTGTGGCCGCATCGTCGTGGACAGCTTCTACGAACTCAACCTGCTCAACGACATCGCCGCCCGGCGCGGCGTCGTCCAGCCCATCCTGCTGAGGCTGTCGCCCAGCGTTGACCCACACACCCACGTCCACACCACAACCGGCATACTCGACAGCAAGTTCGGCTTCTCCATCGAGACCGGCGACTCCACCCACGCCATACGCCAGGCCATCGCCGCCTCCAACCTCGACCTGCTCGGACTCCACTTCCACCTCGGCTCGCCCATCTTCGAGCTCGAGCCTTATGCCATAGCCATAGACACCGTTCTCACCTACCTCGCCCAGTTCAAGGACGAGGGCCTGAACATGAGAGAATTCAGCCCGGGCGGCGGATTCGCCATTGGCTACGTCCGCGACGAGCTCCCGCCCGCCATAGACGACTACGCCGAGATCATAACCTCAGCCTTCACCCGCCGCTGCGAAGACCTCGGCTTCGGTCAACCCACCCTGCTCCTCGAGCCCGGCCGCTCAATCGTCGGCAGGGCCGGCGTCGCCCTCTACACCGTCGGCGCGATAAAGCAGATCCCCACCGTCCGCAAGTACGTCTCCGTGGACGGCGGCATGGGCGACAACATCAGGCCCGCCCTCTACGGATCCGAATACGAGGCAGTCCTCGCCTCCCGAATGTCCGCCGAGCCGGACGAACTCGTCACCCTCGCTGGCAAATACTGCGAGTCCGGCGACATCCTCGTCCGCGACATCCAAATGCCCGAGTTGGAGTCCGGCGACATCATAGCCATCCCCTCGTCCGGCGCCTACGCCCCCTCCATGGCCAGCAACTACAACCTCAACGGACGCCCCGCCATAGTAGTCGTAGCCGACGGCCAGGCCAACCTAATCCGCCGCCGCGAGAGCTTCCAGGACATGATGGCCCTCGACGTAGTATGAAAGGTGAATCAGAGACTGGAAGCGCGTCCCGCACACCAGAATCAAGACGAACAAACAGTTGAACGGAAGCCACGAGCGTCTGTAATGAAGCATTTCAAGGCAAGTGTCGAAAAGAATCGTAGCCTCGGTGAACTTCTCGCCCGAGAACTAAAAACTAAGGACTGATAACTCCCATGACCGACATCATCTACTCCTCCGCAACCTCCATAGCCCAGTCCATCCGAGACAAGCAAGTATCCGCCGCCGAGGTCGTCCAAGCCCACCTCGACCGCATCGCAGAGGTCAACCCAAGCCTCAACGCCGTCGTCCAACTCTGCGCCGACCGTGCCCTCGAAGAGGCCACCGAAGCCGATGCTGCTCTCGCCCGAGGCGACGACACCGGACCGCTTCACGGCGTCCCCATGACCCTCAAGGACTCCCTAGACACCGAAGGCGTAGTCACCACCGGCGGCACCACCGGACGCCGCGACTTCGTTCCCGACACCGACGCCACCGTCACCGCCCGCCTCCGGGCTGCGGGCGCAATCCTCATGGGCAAGACAAACACACCCGAACTCACCATGGCCGGCGAGACCGACAACAGCGTCTATGGACGCACCAACAACCCCTTCGACCTCGAACGCAGCCCCGGAGGCTCCAGCGGCGGTGCTGGAGCCATAGTCACCACCGGCGGCTCGCCCTTCGACATCGGCAGCGACACCGGCGGCAGCATCCGAATGCCCGCCCACCTGTGCGGTATAGCCGGAATCAAGCCCAACTCCGGCCGCGTCCCGCGCACCGGCCACATAATCGAGTACACCTTGGGAGCGACCGACTCCTACACCCAGAACGGCCCCATGGCTCGCTACGTAGAAGACCTCGAGCTTGTCCTGCGAGTCATCTCCGGCCCCGACTGGATAGATCCTGCCATAATAGACATGCCCCTCGGAGACCCCGCCGACGTTGATCTCAACAGCCTCCGCGTCGCCTTCTACACCGACCCGCCCGGCTTCAAGGTTCCCGCCCAGGAAACCCGAGACACTGTGCAGGCCGCCGTCCGCGCCCTCTCCGACGTGGCCGCCTCGGTCGAGGAAGATGCCCCCAGCGCACTCGAACGCGTACCCGACATGACCGCCCGGATAGGCGGCGGCGATGGTCGCGCCGGGACCCGCCGGCTGCTCGACAAGGCCGGCACGTCCGAAATATCCGTCATACTGACCAGGCGCATAGACGAAGCCGAGCCTATCACCACACCGGAGTTCACGAAGTCGCTCGAAGACCTCGACCAGTACCGCAGCGACATGCTCCAATTCATCAGCGACTATGATGTGATAGTTGCTCCCGTAACCGCGCAGCCTGCCCAGCCGCACGGCGCATCCTTCGAGGACCGCAACCGCCATGCCTTCTACACCGGCCCGTACAACCTCACCGGCTGGCCCGGCACGGTCGTCAGATGCGGAACGTCATCCGAAGGACTGCCCATCGGCGTTCAGGTAATCGCCCGCCCCTGGCGCGAGGATGTATCCCTAGCCGTCGCCGCATTCCTCGAATCCGCCCTCGGTGGCTGGCAGAAGCCCCCGATGTAGGAAGCGCGTATGAACGAAATCACCAGCGCTTCGGCCAAAGCCATAGCCCAGGCCATACGCGATAGAAGGGTTTCCGCTGTCGAGGCGGTACAAGCGCACCTGGACCGTATAGCCGAGGTCAATCCGAGCCTCAACGCCGTCGTCTGCCTCTGCGCCGAACGCACCCTCGATGAGGCCCGCGAGGCCGACGCCGCGCTGTCTCGCGGAGACGAAGTCGGCCCACTTCATGGCGTTCCCATGACCCTCAAAGACTCCCTCGACACCGAGGGAGTCGTCTCCACCGGCGGCACAGCCGGACGCCGCGACTTTATTCCCAAGCGCGACGCAACCCTTGTCGCGCGCCTGCGAGCGGCTGGCGCCATTCTGCTCGGCAAAACCAACACCCCCGAAATAACCTGGTCCGGGGAGACGGACAACGATGTCTATGGGCGCACGAACAATCCGTTCGATCTCGAACGCTCGCCCGGCGGCTCCAGCGGCGGAGCAGCCGCCATCGTCTCCGCCCACGGTTCGCCGTTCGACATCGGCAGCGACACCGGCGGCAGCATTAGAGCCCCCGCCCACCTCACGGGTATAGCCGGGATCAAGCCCAATTCAGGCCGGGTCCCACGCACCGGACACATCATTGACTACACGATGGGCGCGATTGACTCATACACCCAAAATGGCCCCATGGCCCGCTACGTTGAAGACCTCGACCTCATCCTACCCGTGATCTCCGGGCCCGACTGGATAGACCCGGCAATTGTGGATATGCCACTCGGCAACTCAGCCGATGTGGACCTGGCCAATCTGCGTGTCACCTTCTACACCGACTCACCCGGATTCGAGCCACCCGACCAGGACACCAGGGACACCGTGAAGGCTGCGGTCAACGCCCTGACGGTCGCTGTCGCCTCAATTGAAGAAGACATCCCCCAACCATTGAGCCGCGTGCCTGGACTGAATGACAAGACGAGTGAGGGCGACGGAGGAGCAGGGACTCGCAGGCTGCTCGACAAGATTGGCGCCACCGACATATCCCCTCGCCTGACCAAGTGGCTTGATGAAGCGGAACTGATCCCGACCGAAGAGTTCACAAAGGCTCTCGAAGACCTCGACCAGTACCGAAGTGACATGCTCCAATTCATGCGTGACTACGATGTGATCATATCTCCCACGACCGCCGAGCCCGCCCAGCCGCACGGCGAGTATTCTAAAGAGGAAGGGTACGCAATCTACACCCACCCCTATAACCTGACCGGCTGGCCTGCCACGGTCGTCAGGTGCGGAACGTCATCCGAAGGACTGCCAATCGGAATACAAGTCGTCGCCCGTCCCTGGAGAGAAGACGTTTCGCTGGCCGTCGCAGCCTTTCTCGAATCCACACTCGGCGGCTGGCAAAAGCCACCGATCTAACAAGAAGCACATCCATCTTGAACATCCTAATATCCTGTAAATCCTGATTCAGACAATACGGAGCAAAGCATGGACCTCGAACTCACCGGAAAAAGAGCCATCGTCACCGGAGGAAGCGTCGGCATCGGCAAGGCCACCGCCCGCGAACTCGCCAGGGAGGGCGTGGACGTCGCCATCTGCGCTCGCCGCCAGGACGTACTCGAACAGGCGGCAGCCGAACTCGCCTCCGAAACCGGGCGCAGAATCATCCCCATTGTCGCCGACACCACATCCACGGAATCAGTTGAGGCAATGGTAGCCAAGGCCGCCGAAGAACTCGGTGGCGTGGACATCCTCGTGAACAACGCCGCGGCCCCCGGCGGATTCGTACAGGGCCCTCTCGCCGAATCCGACGACTCCGACCTTCTCTTCGACGTGAACACCAAGGTCGTCGGCTACTTCCGCTGCGCCAAGGCGGTGGCTCCCCACATGCAGGCGCAGGGCTGGGGCAGAATCATCAACATCGGCGGACTGGCTGCCAGAAACGCCGGGACGTTCAGCGGTCTCAGAAACGCCGCCCTCTCCCACCTGACCAAGACACTCTCGCTGCAACTCGGCCCAAACGGGATAAACGTCAACCTCGTTCACCCAGGAGGAACGCGCACCGAGCGCACGACCGAGGAAGCCGCAAACGCGCCCCAGTCCAACGACATCCGCAAGCTAGTTGATGCCACTGAGATCGCATACGTCGTCGCATTCCTCGCTTCACCCAAGTCCACCGCAATTGCGGGCGAGACAGTTGCGGCTGGCGGCGGAGTCGGCGCTTCCGTTTACCAGTAACGACAGTGACCCTGCACAGGAACCAGCTACGAGACGAACTCCGAGACTTGTTTGACCGCGTCTGCCGCGACGAGCCCTTCTCCGGTGTCGTGCTCGTGTCCGACGACCAAGGCGACGTGCTCGTCCGCTGCTGCGGATACGCCAACCGATCATGGAAAGTCCCCAACCAGCGGGATACGAGGTTCCGCATCGCCTCCGTCGGAAAGATGCACACCGCCGCCGCCATACTTCAGCTTGTCGAGCAGGGTCGGCTGTCTCTGGACGCCGCAATTGTGGAACTCTTATCTCTTGAGAACACTCGGATATCCGCGAAGGTCACCATAAAACACCTACTGACGATGACCTCAGGCATAGCCGATTGGATTGACGAGTCTCCCACAAGCAGGTGGAACTGGAACGCCCTCAAGCGAACAACCCCGCTCTACCTTCTCAGAGAGTCCGCCGACTACCTGCCCCTGTTCGCCAACCGAGAACCGCGCTTCCAGCCCGGCGAATCCTGGGCATACTGCAACGCCAACTTCGTCCTGCTGGGCATGGCAATAGAGAGAGCGTCTGGAGTCCCCTACGCCCACTATATGCGTCAGAACATCTTCGGTCCCTACGAGATGACCGACACTGATTTCCTACCAGCGGACTCCGCCGCAGACCGGGTAGTAGAAGGCTACGTCCCCATTCTCGACGGCGACAGAAACCTCATTGGCTGGAAGAGCAACGTGTACGACCTGACAATTGAAGGCGGCGCCGACGGCGGCTCCACCTCCACCGCCGACGACCTGATACGATTCTCTCGACTCCTCAGGCATGGGAGTATAATCGGCGCCGGTCTTGTTGAAGAAATGCTCGCCCCTTCAGTCGAAATGCCGTTCAGCCCCCAACTCGGCTGCCGCTGGTGGTACGGCTACGGAGTCGAGATAGTCTCCGACATGGAAGGACGAATCACACGTTGGGGACACGGAGGCGAAGAGGCCGGAGTAAGCTGCCGCCTGCACCACTACCCCCAATCGGGCTTGGATGTGGCTATAATGGGCAATGCCACCGAATGCGCCGGCCCTCTCGGAATGCGAATAATCAGGATAATTGAGGGGCTCGCGATATAGATGCAAGAGTGGTCCTTGGATATCGCCCATCGTAACCTGAAGGAAGAGAGGTGAGATTTGGAACTTGATGCCTATTTGTTATTTACTCGGTGTCACAGGATCTACATTGAGGGTGTCAGGCAGGCTTTACGAGAATGCTTGAAATCGGCTTACGGAGATGACTGGTGGAACAGGGGTGTTCTTTTCGCTCTTTCCGCTGAGCAACGCCATAACATTGAAAGCATGGTCAAAAGAGAGCCAGACAGAGATTTGTCAGAGTTTCTTGATGCTCCTCACTTTGGTCGAATCGTCAGCAATCATCACACTTCTGTGTTTTCGGGCGCCTTTGGTGATCCGGTTGGGACCTTCAAGCAATTTCAACGTCTCACTAGGATGAGGAACGAATGGGCACATGTACAAACCATGTCAATGGCTCGAGTGATTGCAATGATCGAGATTATGAAGAATATCCTTGCCTCCCTCCGACGTAGGGAGGCCCTGGAGATTGACGAAATGAGCAAGAACCTAACGGGACAGTCAGAAAAATTGATAGGTGATTCCGAGGTAGAAGCACAGATTGAATCCATAGAGGATTCTGGCAATGGCTACTTTTCTGACCAACCCGAAGCTCTTCCTCTAGGACTTTGGCGTCAACTTCAATCCTATCTGGTTCTGGACACAATCGTAGAACTTCCAGAAGACGGATCGAACGGAATGTCTAATGTTACCTTACAGGTCTCGAATACGTCACCGGAAAGCGAAGGATGGCCGACAGTACATTTCACGTCGGTTCAGCTAGAAATTAAAGGCAGTAGAAATCAGCGATACTATGGTCATATGGGTTATGGACAGGATCTACCTCCGGGCGAGTCCTTTCAGGAACAGTTCAACTTTTCTCCTAGGGAATTGGCAAGCGTAGAATTTCACGTCACCGGAAACCTCGATTGGAATCAATTCTTTAATTTCCAGTGGAAAGCAGGATTGCCCGGCGAAATCGTAACGCCCATACTCAATGAGTTCGTCGAACGCTTTGAATCCATCGAAATTGAAGAACCAGTGGCTAAGGCCCTAGGATCCATAGGCTCAATTACTCCCACAACGACTCTATCTGAATTGGTGTCAGCTCGAAATGAACTTCAGCAGATACAACCAATCATAAGTGAGAAGGCAAATATCCTAAATGCTCTATTTAGAGAGTTCTACCTTGACCGAGGAGTGACCCTAGGAGCCCAGTGCTACCAAATAATGAATCTTCTTGGACAATTTGGCAAAAAAGTACAATCCGTGGACAACGCCATAGGTGACACGGATTTGGACCAGATCGCTCAAGCTATCCATGACTTGGAGCAAATCAGACTGGCTATACTCCGAATAGAGAATACTATTAAAGAAATGACTAATCGCTAGCCATGCGTTCATACGATTTGGGATACGCCATGTCCTGGCAACAAGATTACAACAGCAAACTCGCGACCCCCGAGGAAGCAGTCTCAATAGTCAAGGACGGTGACCGCGTCGTTGTGCCGCTCACCGAGCAGCCGATGTCTCTCATCCGCGCTCTCGCCGAACGCGCTCACGAAGTCAGCGGCGCAACCCTGTCCGTCGCCGTTCCTCAATTCGATGTCGGCCCATTCCTGGACGCCGGATGGAACGTCGAGATAGAGAACTTCATAGGCCCTTACGGCAGGCCATACGAGAACGACGGCATCGTGCCGTATGCGCCGCTCGCCTTTTCACTCACTTTCAAGTCCCCCGACGAACGACCGGACACATCCAAGCCGATTGACGTGGCGCTCGTGAGCGTAGCCCCACCTAACCGCCATGGACAGATAACCTTCGGCCCCCAGGCATGGTACAAGCGCGGCTTCGCTCAACGTGCTAACAGGGTCGCCGCCGAATTAAACCCCGCGCTTATTCGCACCCACGGCGACACCTTCATGCCCCTGAACGACATCACCAAGTTCGTCGAAATCGAACCGCCGAGAGACGGTCGCCAGCGTCTCAACCAAGCTATCTCCGACCTTCCCGAGGAACGCAGGATAGCACTTGAGGAAATCATCGCCCTGGTGAACCCCAATCGCCTCGTTCCTGCAATTCCATACTTAGACACCATTGACCTAAACAGACTGAAGACTCAGCTTGGCATAGACGATCCATCCCCCGAATCCCGCGCTATTGCCGAAAATGTGAAGAGGCTCATTCCGCATGGCGCTACGATTCAAGTCGGCGTGGGCACTCCGTCCTCCTACATGCCTAGACTCGGAGTGTTCGACGACAAGATGGACCTCGGCCTGCATACCGAACTCACCGTGCCCGGCGTCGCCAAACTTGTGGAAGCCGGCGTCATAAACGGTTCTCGAAAGACTATCCACAAGAACCGTGCGGTCGCGGTCTCCTGGTCGGGCGCAAACGACGAGGATCTGCGAATTATTGATGACAACCCGATCTTCGAACTCTACTCGCCTGAGTATCTTCTGGATCCATGGTTGATCGCTCAGAATCACGCCCAGATAGGAATGAACAACGCTCTGTCCGTTGACCTGACCGGCCAGATAGCCTCGGAGAGCGTACTCGGCGGCAGGATGATTAACGGAATCGGAGGCCAGCCTGAAACGCACATTGGAGCGCTGTATTCCAGGGGTGGGCGCGCCGTCACTATGCTCTACTCAACAGCCCTGGAAGGGGCGGTGTCGCGGATCGTCCCGAAGCTCGAATCCGGAGAACTGGTTACTATGCCCCGCTTCTGGGCCGATACGATAGTCACCGAGTACGGCGTGGCCGACCTCCTCGGCAAGAACCACAAAGAGCGCGCCGAAGCCCTCATCGCAATCTCCCATCCGGACTTTAGGCCGGAACTGAAAAAATCCCTCTCATCCGGCTTGATTTCATAGCTGTCACCTTATCGCAGTCCTCAACTCGACACTTGACATTAAGCTCAACTAATGTGAAATTATGGGGACGGCATACACTTGTACAGGGGGAAGACTTGACCTCACTCGCTAATATTCTCGACGACCGGCCCGCCGATAAATCTTCAGTACTCATTCCCGACGGGCCTGCAATTACATACGGCGCTCTCAGGGATGAGGTCGAGCGGGTCGCCGAGACGCTCGCGGCCATTATTGGCCCCCAACAGGCTGTCTCAATCATACTTCCCAATGGCCTTGAATTCATGGTCGTATTCCTGGCCGTAGTACGCACAGGCGCAATTGCTGCGCCGTTGAATTCGGCCTACACCTTGGATGAGTTCACATTCTTCATGGAGGATGCGGAGTCCCAGCTGGTCATACTACCCGAAGGTGAACATCCGGGCCGCGAGGCTGCTGGGCACCTCGGCATTCCCACGCTGGACGTATCCTTGAGCGACAACGGCAAAGTACGTCTGTCACGCGACGGTTTCGAACTGACTAAAAGAACAGACCCGTCCGCGCCTTCTTCAGACGATGTAGCCCTTTTCCTCCATACCTCAGGAACAACCAGCAGGCCAAAGGGCGTGCCACTTACCCATGCAAACCTCCTGGCGTCCCTGAATAACATTGGGGACACTTACGATCTTACTCCCGACGATATCGCAATGGTGGTTATGCCCTTGTTCCACGTGCATGGCCTGATAGGAGTCGCGCTTTCGACCCTCAATACCGGCGGAAGCATTGTTGTGCCCTCCAGATTCAGCGCCAGCCGATTCTGGCACGAACAGAGTTCAACACGGGCGACTTGGTACTCAGCTGTACCCACGATTCACCAGATACTGCTCATGAGGGCGGACGACGACAACGCGCCGCGCGAGAGTTTCCGTTTCATTCGGTCCTGCTCAGCTGCCCTCGCACCGTCCGTCTTCGACGATCTGGAAGAGCGATTCGGAGCTCCGGTGCTCGAAGCCTACGGCATGACCGAGGCATCGCATCAGATGGCTTCCAATCTCCTGCCCCCGGGGAGCAGAAAGCCCGGTACCGTCGGAATCGGGACAGGAGTGGATATCGGCATCATGGACGACGATGGCGGCCTTCAAAACGCCGGTCAAACAGGAGAGGTCGTTATCAGGGGCCCAAACGTAACACTTGGATACCACAACAATCCAACGGCAAATGCCGAGGCATTCACCAACGGCTGGTTCCGCACCGGAGACCAGGGTGTCCTGAACACGGAGGGAGTGCTTACTCTAACCGGACGCATCAAGGAACTCATAAACAGGGGCGGCGAAAAAATCTCCCCTCTGGAAGTTGACGCTGTACTCTTGCAACATCCCAGTGTCTCAGAAGCGGTATGCTTCGGCGTGCCAGACGCAAAGTATGGCGAAGCCGTTCAGGCAGCCGTAGTACTCTCCGGAGACGTCTCCGAAGACACCATCCGTTCGTTCTGTGGCGGTCATCTGGCCGATTTCAAAGTACCCGACCGGGTTTATCTTGTAGAATCCCTACCAAGAACTGCCACCGGAAAGATCCAACGCCGGAACGTCGCGGCTCAGTTCGCTCTCTAATACAAACCTCATCAAGGGTGGTCTGAACTTGGTCTCTCAGTTCTGGACTGAAGCATCCAGTAGTGCGTCACTTGAATCGTGATTGACAAAAACATGCTAATGCAACTCTTGTCTAACTCAAAATCTGTCGGTGCAATATTGCCTCGAATATGATAACTTTCGCATAACGGGTAACAGTACATAGTTGCCCAGATTGAACCGAGTCAAAATTCACTACTATGCCTGCTACGAACTTCCACCAACTACTCATATTTCACAATGTCGCTCAATTGGGCAGTTTCACGAAGGCCGCCCGGGAACTGAGCATCAGCCAACCCGCGGTGTCCATACAGGTCAAGGAACTCGAGCGCAGTCTCGATACCGTGCTGGTCAATCGCGTTCGACGAGGAGTTTTCCTCACCGACTCAGGCGAGGTAGTCTTTGGCTACACTAAGCGGATATTTTCGCTGGCCGACGAGATGCGCCTCGCTGTGCAGGATCTGGAAGGGCTGCAGGCCGGCAAGCTGACCATCGGCTCTTCGTCAACCCCCGGCGAATACATACTTCCGCTGGCTATGGGCATATTCCGGGAGCGTTATCCGAAGATTGACATCTCGCTTTCAATTTCCAATACCGACACCGTAGTGCAACAGATACTCAGTCACGAGCTCGACCTTGGCATGGCGGGTGCGGACGTTGACATCAAGGGCCTGAGTTCGTTCCCGTACGTAGAAGACGAAGTGGTGGTTGTCGCCTCTCCCACCCACCCGCTTTCCCGCGACCGTAGATGGGTCAGCCTGCAGGAAATCGCCGGCTATCCCATGATAATGCGCGAGGTAGGATCTGCGACTCGAAACGCAGCCTCTGACTTCTTCAAAGCGCACAACATGGACGTGAACATTGCCATGGAACTAGGCAGTAACGAGGCCGTGAAGAGGGCGGCTGCGGCAGGGTTGGGACTCGGTCTGCTCTCCAAGTTCTCCGTAGGACCGGATGTCGTCGCGGGATTTCTGAGCGTCCTGCGCGTGCGAGGATGGAAGTGCGAGCGTCCCCTGATCGTCTTCTACCGGGACGACGGCCACATCAGCACCGTACAGCAGGCCTTCCTGAGACTTCTCCAGGTAGAAAGGCCGCTCCCCCCGGTCCCGCTGCAATTCTAACATCGCAGCCTGATTGATATGTCTAGCTACCTTGTAACCGGTTGCGCTGGATTCATTGGCGCTAGAGTGACCGAATTCCTGCTGAACCAGGGCCATTCAGTCACCGGCATAGATGACCTGAGCGACGCGTACAGCCCCGTATTGAAGCATTACAGGCTATCCTCTCTTCACGAGTATGAGCGATTCTCATTCCTTGAAGCCGACATCAGGGATACGACGTCAATCAAACCCGCCTTTGAACTGCAAGAGCATCACGCCCTCTTAAACTTCGGCGCGCGCGCCGGAGTCAGACAGTCTGTCGAAGACCCATGGTTGTATGCTCAGACGAATTACATCGCCGTCATTAACCTGCTGGAACTATGTCGAGAGCACGGTATTGAAAAGTTCGTCCAGGCCTCGACATCTAGCGTTTACGGAAACGACACGAAACCTCCTTTCCAGGAGTCTGCATCTGCCTCGAGGCCAGTGTCGCCATACGCCGCCTCGAAGAAGGCCGCCGAAGCGCTCTGCTATACTTACCACTTCAATTACGATTTGGACGTGACCATATTTCGCTTCTTCACGGTTTACGGACCGGCTGGCAGGCCCGATATGTCCATCTTCAAATTTGTCAGGGCGATTGCTGAGGAAGAACCTCTGATTCTGTTCGGAGACGGCGGTGAGCGTGACTTTACACACGTTGACGATGTCGCTGCCGGTGTAATATCAGGGATACGATCCCTCGGCCATGATATAATCAACCTGGGCGGCGACCGGCCTGTTAAGATAAGCCACCTCATTTCTCTCATCGAAGACGCCCTGGGCAAGAAAGCCAGAATCGAAATCCTCCCCCGCCCGTCCGTTGACGTAGATTCCACCTGGGCTGACATCTCCAAGGCGAAGGCCATTCTTGATTGGCAGCCCCACGTTAACCTTGAGACCGGAGTCCGCGGCGTCGTTGACTGGTATCTCGAAAATCGCTATTGGGCCAAAGACATCGTCAGCTGAGCGAACTGTGCTCAGAAGTTGGATAGTCTTGCTGTGTCTGGTCTATAATCCAACTGTCAATTCAACGACACAGTAGATAATTCCAAGAACTCTCCATTCCTAGACATTTCCGAGCAAATTCAATGTAAATAGACTGAACTCGGGCTTACCCACCTTTTCCAATCGGAGTAATTCACTCTTGAAAATCACCGTAATAGGCTTGGGATATGTCGGCGCCGTTGCCGCTGGTGGACTGGCCGACGCCGGGCACGAAGTGGTTGGGGTAGATATAGACCACGACCGGGTCCAGGCATTATCGTCCGGCAGCGTACCAATCTACGAACCCGGCCTGGAGCCCAGAATCGCTGCCGGAATCTCGAACGGCAATCTGCGCTTCCTGCACGCGGACGACCTCAGCGAACATCTTGGCGACATCGCGCTAATCGCAACCGGAACTCCCCCCAGGGAAAGCGGCGCGGCAGACCTCAGCCAAGTCAAGACCGCTCTCGACTGGATCAAGTCAAGACCTCACGACAACCTGGTCGTCCTGATGAAGAGCACCGTCCCCCCTGGAACCGGCTGCCGAATTATGTCCGAAGACCTGCGCGGGACAGACATACGATACGCCTCTAACCCCGAATTTCTTCGTGAAGGGCGTGCCGTGCAGGACTGGGACTCGCCGGACCGTATCGTCATCGGCGCCGAACCCGGCGACCACAAGACAGTCGAGGCCGTCAAGAAGATGCACGCTAACATCTCGGCGCCATTCGTCGTTACAGACATCACCAGCGCAGAAATGACCAAGTACGCCAGCAACGCCTTCCTCGCCACTCGCATCTCGTTCATCAACGAAATAGCCGCCCTATGCGACCGGGTGGGCGCCTCCATTGACGCCGTGAGCGAGGGCCTTGCCATGGACCCGAGAACTGGCAGCAGAATCTACGCCGGAGTCGGCTACGGCGGCTCCTGCTTCCCGAAAGACGTCCGCGCGCTCGACTACCTAGCGCTCACCAGCGGCGTGAACTTCGAGTTGCTCCGATCCGTCATCAACGTGAACAACAAGCAGCGTCTGCTGCCTCTCTACGCCCTCAGATCCAGATTTGGAGGCGCGATATCCGGACTCAAGGTCGGAGTCCTCGGACTCGCGTTCAAGCCCGAGACCGACGACGTTCGTGACGCCCCCTCCCTCGACCTGATTCGCGCGCTGGTTGACGAAGGCGTGGAGGTCCAGGCTTTCGACCCCCGCGCAACCCGGACCGCCGCCCGCGAACTCCCACCCTCGGCCCGTATCATGGACGATCCCGTAGAGGCTTCCGCCGGAGCCCACGCCCTCGTCCTGCTTACCGAATGGGAAGAGATAGTCAACTCGGATTGGACGGAAATCGCCCGCTGCATGAAGCCGCCCCGATTCGTATTCGACGGGCGCAACTGCCTGTCTCCCCAGACCATGGAAATGATAGGATTCGAATACCACAGCGTCGGCAGGAACAACCACCCAAGCCAATTCGTATAGGTAGCCACCTTGAACGAATTCATCTACCTCATTCGCTATCTCTACTCCATGATTCGGTGGCGTCTGTTTGTGTGGGTCGCGCTGCTTATGGTCGCCTCCCTGCTCGAAGGCTTCAGCATCGGCATGATCCTTCCTATCCTCGGCGGCTCGGAATCAGCCGACACCCCTCTACATAGGTTCCTGACCGACGGAGCCGACTACCTCGGACTGCCATACACTCTGCCCGTCGCAGTCGCCGGAATGGCCGTCCTCTACCTGGCCCGTACCGGATTCATCATCTACCAGCGCGTCTATGCCGCCGACATTACCGGCAAGCTTATGGCGCAACTGAAGATTACCCTCGTCGAACAGGTTTACAGCGCAGACTACCAGTACTTCCTCGAACGCGGACTCAGTACCTTCACCAACGCCGTAACCACCGAGCTCAATAACGTCGCCCAGGCTTTCGAACGCTGCAACAGGTTCATCGTGAATTCGGGATTCGCCCTCGTTTACATCGCCCTTCCCCTCGCCATCAACCCTGTCTTCACAACCGTCGTCATCGTCGTGGGTGTCCCCGGATACTTCCTGCTCAAGAAAATGTTCAACCTCGCGCGCGGCTTCTCCATCAGATCAACCGCCGCCAATGCGGGCCTACAGTCCTACATCATCCAGGGACTCGTCAACTTCAAGTACCTCAAGGCCACCGGCTCCCACCAAGGCATATTCGGACGCATCCGCGACACCAGCCGGGAGCAGGGCCGCCTCGAGTACAAGCAGTCCGCCCTCGCCGCGGTCCTCGAAAACGGCACCGACCTCTTCTTCATGCTCATAATCGCTGGACTTCTTATCTACTCCGTAGAAATCGCCCGCAACAATCTCATCGAAATCCTCTTCATCCTCTTCATAGTGCGCCGAGCTATGGTTTATGCCCTGAACGCTCAGAGATCGTTCCAGGAATTCCTGAGATACTCCGGCAGCGTCCGAAACTTCCAGATGCTTAGCCGGGAACTTGCCGAGCGAGAGGAGTCCGTCAACGACTCCGGCGCAACTCCCGACTTCAACCGGCCCATCACCCTCTCCAACGTATCCTTCGAGTACGAAGGCTCCGAAAGAGTTCTGGACAACGTAAGCCTTACAATACCGCCCAACAGCATGGTAGCATTCGTCGGAGCGTCCGGCGCGGGCAAGTCCACACTCGTTACCATGCTCACCGGACTGCTCAGACCAACTTCCGGTGAGGTCTCCATCGGTGGCGTCCCCTACGACAAGATTAACCAGCGCAGGCTAAGAGAAGGCATCGGCTACGTAACCCAGGAGAGCGTCATCTTCAACGACACCGTCCACAACAACATCGCCCTCTGGGATTCCAGTCCCGACTCCCGCGACAGAGCCCGCGCAGCCGCGCACGCCGCTCAAGCATACGACTTCATCGAAAGCCTCCCAGACAGCTATGACTCCCTACTCGGCGACAACGGCATCAACATCTCCGGCGGCCAGCGACAGCGAATCTCCATAGCCCGAGAACTCTACAAAGACGCCAGCCTCCTCATCTTCGACGAAGCCACCAGCGCCCTCGACACCGAGTCCGAAACCGAAGTCCAGAACAGCATAAACGCCCTTCGCGGCAACAAGACCATAGTCCTCATAGCCCACCGTCTCTCCACCATCCGAAACTGCGACACCATTTTCGTCCTGAAAGAGGGGCGCGTAGTCGAGGAAGGCGCTTACCACCACCTATACAACCTCAACGGCGAATTCACCCAAATGGTCAGACGTCAGGCCTTGGCATCCTCCGTTACTCAAAATGGCCGCGAAGAATACATTCAAGTGAATGCCTGAACTCATGGCAAGCGAAGTCAAATTTGTTCAAGGCGCTATAGTCAGTTTCTACCATCGAATGAGTACGTTGCTGAATATAGCTTGGGCAGTAATCATCGCCATGCTTCTGGCGCTTGCGTTGAACTCGTTTGTCGAACTGCCAGGAAGAGACTCCAGCGCATATATGTATGTCGCGGAGGGCATCCTGAAAGGGGAGATGCCCTATATTGACCGCTGGGACCACAAAGGCCCTCTCTTATATCTCGTAAATCTGGCTGGCATGGTTATTTCTGATGTGTGGGGCGTGTGGCTGGTAGAAATGATATTTCTCATTGGCTGGGTCTGGATTGCCTTCGCGCTCTCTAAGGATAGCTTCGGACTTGCCCCCGCTCTATTTTCACTCGCGGCGCTGTTGAGCTACTTCGTTCTCATAGACACTGCCAACAGCCCCGGAACCTACGCTCTGACGCTCAAGTTTATCTCACTGTATCTATTCGTCCGTGTCGAACGGGGCGAGGGCGGCCCTTGGTTTCCGTTGGCTATCGGAGCGCTGTCCGCTTTGGCATTTCTTCTGCTTCCCAGTCTGGTTGGTCTGTGGATAGCCATGGGACTGTACTGGATTATTCAGAAAGAGAACGCACTTGTCCGCATACTGCTGGCTGTCGCGGGCGCGTTGCCTGTCTTCATTCTTGCCATCGGCGCGTTCGCCGCCGTTGGCGGGTTGTATGCTATGTGGGACGCCGTATTCCTATATAACTTGGCATATACCGACGTCTCGTTCGCGGAAAGGCTCAATTCGGTTTTGGACGCAGACGGAAGGAAGGCTCTCATTCTGCTTCCTCTCGGAGGAGCTTGGTGTGTCGGTATCTGCTATTTCCTGTTCACCAAAGGCACTCGACAAGAACACTTTGAGAACATGCTCAAGTTGGCGTTGATTTCACTTCCCATTGAAATCATCCTCATATCCCTTTCGGCGTTTGGACACCTGCAATACTATCTATCCTTGCTCCCGGCCACGATGATACTTATGGCCTTCCTCTCACTTTTCATAGACCGGATTGTTGGGAAGACTGCGCTGACATCCCGTATCCCTCCCGGATTCGTCCTCCTGGTTGGAGTAGCGCTATTCGGAGCGGCATCCATGTATCTCTTCACCGCAGCCGGGCCTGGCTACCTTGCCACCATCCACGAAAAGTACACTCGCGAAGGCGGTGTCATGCACGGCAGCCACGCGCGCATGGCCGAATTCATTCGCGAAGAGACAGAATCGGGCGATACAATCCTGGTGTACGGCGGCGGAGAGACCCGGCTGCACCTGTTCTCCGGCCGCGACGCGCCAACTCGTTTCTTCTATCAGTATCCGCTGGCGATGCCCGGCTACGCCCGCCCTGAGATATTCGACGAATTCACACAGGATATACAGACCGGAGAGCCCGCCTTTATCATTGACACGCGCAAGGGAAGGTTGCCACCCTTGGACAATGCGGAACGTGAGCAATGGGGAATAAGCTCTAACAGGTATATTTATCTGCCCGACGAATTCCGTCCCTTTCTCGAATTAGTAAATAGCGACTACAAGCGGATGGCAGACATTGACGACTACGCGGTTTACCGGAGAATCGAAGGAATATGAACCAGTCAGACAACACCAAAGTCAGCGTCATCATCCCGACCTATAATCGCGCGGCCCTGCTGCCCCGTGCCGTCAACAGCGTGCTGGCCCAGACCTATGACAACTATGAGATAATCATCGTTGACGACTGCTCACCAGACAATACACAGGAAGTAATTGACGGGTTCACCGATTCGCGTATCCATTCGTTCAGACACGAGCGCAACAAAGGACAGTCAGCCGCAAGGAACACCGGCATCGCCAATGCTGCAGGAGAGTACATCGCGTTCCTAGACGATGACGACGAATGGCTTCCGAACAAGCTGGAAATTCAAGTTGATACGCTTGACGCCTCGGCGTCCAATGTTGCGCTCATCTACTGTTGGTCGAACTGGATAGATGATTCAAGCGGCAGAGTCATGACGCCCCGACACAGCTACGAGGAAGGCGATATTTTTGAACAGGCTCTAGCCATGAACGCTCACCATTCGCCTCCAACATTACTTGTGCGTACATCTGTATTGCGCGAAGTTGGAGGATTTGATGAAGATATGGATACTCACGAGGACCGCGTCCTTCTGTGCAAGATCGCTCAGCGTTACTGTGTTACTGTCGTCCCACAGGTTCTGGTGTATGTCCATACAAGCCATGGACACTCCCAGAGCACTAGCGCCACTAAAGAGAAACTGGAAAATAGAGCTAAGAATACTAAGGCTTTTGTGGAGACATTCATTGACGAACTTAATGAACGGCCCAAAGTCTTCGCCAAAGTCCTGCATCGGTTAGCTATTGATGAGATGATGAGCTCGCACCCCCGCGCCGCGCTTAAATCGTATTCGGCCGCCTTTAGCCTCAATCCGTTGAGCCGTGATACATTCACACGTGTGCCGCTTCTTTTCAAGATTTTCGTCTGGTATGCAACTCCGCTTTCACGCTTACGTTTGCGCACTAAGTCAATTCTACGGCGATGGAACCCAATAAAGTAGTGGGTGTTAACGCAGGCGCCAGAATCAGAACATTCTGGAATAGAAGAATGGTCCAATCAGACATACCCAAAGTCACCATAATCATCCCAACCTACAACCGCTCCGACCTGCTCCAGAGGGCTGTCGACAGCGTGCTCAGTCAGTCCTACACTGATTACGAACTCATAATCGTTGATGACCGCTCCTCAGATAACACCCAAAAGATAATCGCCTCATTTGATGACCCTCGCATTACTTGCATTCGGCGTAAGACAAATAGGGGCCTATCCGCTGCGAGAAATACGGGTGTTGAGCAAGCTAGAGGCGAGTACATCGCGTTCTTGGACGACGATGATGAATGGCTACCTGAAAAACTTAGGGAGCAGGTCACCTTTATGGATTCCCTTACCCACAAAGTCGGCATGATATACGGGTGGGTGGACATCTTCGATGACCAGGGTCGGCTTGTCAGACAGAACAAGGCAACAATTCGGGGTGACATTTTCGAAGAAGTACTGAGGGGTTACACCCTCTGTGGATGTTCCGGTCAATTGGCCCGTGCATCCGCGGTCAGGGAGATAGGTGGCTTTGACGAAGAGCTGCGGAGAGGCATAGATGGCGACTATATCCGCAGAATGAGTCAGCGCTATCACGTTGAGGTGATGCCCAAGACCGTCCTGAACTATTACACCGGGCACAGTCGCATCTCAGATAGTAGTCCCAAAAACCTACAGGCTCAGGTAGATTCGATAAAGGTCTCCCTTCGGAAGTTTGCCAGCGAATACGAACTGAGGCCTCGGATACACAACTCCGTCCTCAGGCAGCTTTCCAATGCAGAGATATTGACAGGCAACATCAAGGGCTGCAGGGAGGCTTTTCTGCTGGGTGTCCGACTCGATCCTCTGAATCCAGGCAACATCACTCATGCCTTCCGCTTGGTCAAGACCTATCTATGGCATAGAACTCCATTGTCACGCCACAGAGAGAAAGCTAAAGTAGTATTGCATCGCTTGGGGATGCGATGAGAGAAAAGTTCACGGAAGACTGCTCCTCTTGAAAATCACCTACATTTCCTCTGAAACATTCCCTTCTCACAATGCAGACAGTCTGCAAGTGATGAAAATGTGCGAGGCGATGATGGAAGAGGGCCACGAGATTCGCTTGATTGCTCCCCGCACTCCAGAAGATAGCTCGTCTGCGGACTCCGACTATCTCCGTCTATATGGAGTGCGACGCGCCGTAAGACCTGAATTTCGACCATACCGCCACTCCGTATATGGAATAGCTCTTTACGGAATAATGGGCAGGATATGTTCGCGCGGTCGAGTCGCCTACACACGACGGGTGGCCTATGCCGCTGTCTGCGCGCTTACTGGAGTTCCAACCGTACTCGAGATTCACTGGGTCCCAGAACGCGGCACTGTGGTCGACAAACTGCTGAGGATCATGCTTCGGCTAGATGCAAGGAATCTTCATCTTGTTACAATTACCGAAGCTATACGAGACGAATTAGTAGCGCGTTACTCATTTGCCAGCCAGGAAAATATGATAGTCGCCCCGGATGGCGTTGACCTCGCAAGATTTGACTCCGTCCCAAATCAAAATGAAGCCCGACATATCCTTAACCTTCCTAAAGACGCACGGGTCGCGGGATACGTGGGTAGCCTGGCTAAAGACAAAGGAGCCGACACTATTGCCCAATTGGCCGCCAGAATGCCGGAGATTCACTTCGTAATAGTCGGCGACCGCGGCGGTGACCTTAACGAACTGCGACAGATCGTTGCGGCCTCCGGTAACGACAATCTGACAACTCCGGGCAATATCGGTAATTCTGAGGTCCCTGTGTGGCTCTCCGCATGTGATATTCTACTCTTGCCCAATAAGCTGGTACCCGGATACCACAATATTCACGGACTCTGGACGAGCCCCCTCAAAATGTTCGAATACATGGCAGCCGAAAAGCCAATTATCGCTTCCGACCTGCCCGTCCTCCGCGAGGTGCTCGACGAAGATATCGCAACACTCGTACCACCGGATGACATTGATTCCTGGGCAGCAGCCATTGCAGAACTGGCTAACAGTCCTGAAAGAGCTACTTCATTGGCCGCCGCCGCCCGCCGCAGGGTCGAGGCGAAATACACCTGGCGCGCCCGCGTAAGGCGGTGCCTCGATGGTCTTGAGACAATCTGAATGAACGTCCTCCACGTCACCCCCAGCATATCCCCTACTTGGGGAGGTCCTGTCGTCGTCTCCAAACTTATCTCTGCCTAACCCCGTCAAAGACTCACCTACACCCTCTGTTATAATGTCACCGTGTCCGGCGCATAGACTCTACCAACAAGGAGGACCTGGAAATGGACGACACAACCTCTGTGCGACATGAGTTCACCGCAAGTATCTCGCAAGAAGGCGAATGGTATGTAGCCCAAGCCCTTGAAGTTGATGTCGCCAGCCAAGGCGAATCCGTAGAAACCGCCTTAGACAATCTGCGCGAGGCGCTGGAACTCCACTTCGAGGATCCTGTCTCCACCGTAACCCCGCGGACTCTATCGAACGGCAGATTCGTTGCTTGATGCTTGACCCGACCGCCGCAAAAGCGTCGTGGCATCTGTCCATGGCAAGCGTTTACCGGGCTGGCGCCGCTATACTGATCGAGCGCGATAGCCCACATGCCGCCGGGACGCTGCTTTACGAATCAGCGAAGCAGTGCCTCAACGCAGTCGCCAACCGTCGCGGTCATGACCCTGTGTACACTAGGGAGAAGATGCATTATCTTGGAGTTATCAAGATGCTGTATCCAGACATTCAGGCGGAACTGGAAGATGGATGGCAAGCATCCATGGCCCTCCACATCCACGCTGATCAGGGTAGTCTGACCGAATACGAATATCACGAAAACTGGCATAAGTCTCAAAGGTTCATCGCTACTATGCTGGAAATATACGAGGAGGAAAGACGGTGACCACGACCACCCAGGTAAAGACGATGACGCCGATGGAGTGTCTTGAAGCCGCCGAGCGAGAGTACGCCGCTGGCAATGATCGCGAATCGGCCCGCCTGCTCGCCGACGCTACCGATACGGTCTTCGATATGCTGGCTAAAGCGCGTGGATTCGACCCATCCGACCACCTGGCCGCGGCTTTAGCGTTGGGCAAGGAGAAAGGTTGCCTCTATTACTACAGTGATAAACTTGTATTCGGAAAGACTTTGCGTCTCCACGCCGAAGTCGGCTTCATGGAAAAGCGCGAAATGTGGCTGCTGGAATCGCAGCCTATCTTCATCCGCGAGACACTCCGGGAACTGGATAGTAGAAGCGTCTCCGTATCTTGAACGTCCTCCACATCACCCCCAGCATGTCCCCTACTTGGGGAGGCCCTGTCGTCGTCGTCTCCGAACTCATCCCTGCCCTGGCGAATGAAGGCATACACTGTGAGATAGCCACCGCCATAGGCCACCGGGTCGGCAACGAAATAGTCAGTCCCCGCGGCGTGCCTACCCATGTCTTTGACACCGGAATCCCCGCCCGCCTCTGGACTGCCTATTCGAGAGAATTCTCCAAGTTCCTCGATGAGAACATTGCCCGCTTCGATCTCGTCCACATCCACGAAGTCTGGCACCATGCCGCATACGCCGCCTCCCAGGCCGCAAGAAAGCGGGGCATTCCGTACATAGTCACCATTCACGGAGAACTGAGCGAGTGGAGCCTCCAGCACAAGGGTTGGAAGAAACTCCTTTACAGGAAAGCAATACTAGACTCGATGCTCAGAAATGCCTTCGCCCTTCACGCTATAACAGAGGCCGAGAAAGACCGTATCGCAGAGTTAGGCTATGACACTCCTGTCATCGTCGCCCCGAACGGAATAGACCCCACTCCCTTTGACAAACTACCCGACCCTTCCACCCTCCTCGAAAGATTTCCAGCGTTGAAGGGGAAGCGAATCATCCTGTTCATGGGCCGACTCAACCCCAATAAAGGCTTAGACATACTCGCGCACAGCTTCTCCACCGTGAAGAGCCGGTTCCCCGACGCCGTTCTACTAATCGCGGGCCCCGACGAAGAGGGCACACGGCAAAATACAGAAACCATCCTGCGCTCCGAAGGAACACTAGACAGTGTCATATTCACAGGAATGTTGACTGGCGAAGATAAACTCGCCGCCATGTCCTGCACCGACGTCTTCGTCCTGCCCTCGTATTCTGAAGGCTTCAGCATTGCCATTCTCGAGGCAATGGCCGCGCGTCTCCCGGTAGTAATCACTCATGGCTGCAATTTCCCCGAAGTAGCCGAACACAATGCCGGATTCGTGGTCGAAGCAAGCCAAACTCCGGTGGCCCAGGCGATAGACTCGCTGCTGTCGGATACCGAACTCCGCGACCGCATGGGAGATTGCGGCAGGAAGCTCGTTACCGAACGCTACACATGGCAGGCCGCTGCGTCCAAAATCACGGATCAATACAGATTCTTAGTTGTCGGAGAGAAAGTGAAGTCGCTGGCCTGATGCGGAGTGAAGTCCGGTGCGAGTAACCCACATCATCGCTTCCTATCAGGAAGGTCTCGGGTATGAGGAAAATCACCTCGGGCACTTCCAAACGCTCGCGGGGGCCGAAGTCTCTCTCGTCACTTCCATTCTGCCCTCCGGTATGTGGCAGCAGACATCAGACCAGAAACTGACCGATTCAAGCGGTCAGCTGCAGCCTTACGAGGACAGAGGTGTCCGTATCCACCGGCTTGAGGCGGGACTTCGCGCCAGAGCGAACTCCCAGGTCCTGTTGCGCGGCCTTGAGAACATACTCCGCCAGGCCAATCCTGACATTCTGCACATTCACGGACCAGTAGGAGCGCTGTGCGTACAGTCCATGCTTGCCGCCCGCTCCCTCGACATTCCGGCCGTTGTGGACAACCACCTCTGCTACTTCAACCTCAGACCTTACAATCTCAAGAAGCGCATCTACTACCGCTCCCTGTTCCGACGCGGGATTCTGCCCCTCTTGGACAGCGTCGTTGGACGCTACATCCCCCTCATGCCCGACAGCGAGGCCGTCCTCCACAACGAACTCGGCATAGCGTACAACCGTATGTCGCACTCCACCCTCGGAGCGGACACCGAAACTTTCGAGTACGACGAAGATGCGAGAGATAGCGTCAGGCTCAAACTGGGCATCCCGCTCGATGTTCCTGTGATTGCCTTTCTGGGGCGCATAGGGCCTGAAAAGGACGTTGATGTCCTCGTATCCGCATGGAACCACCTCGCAGACAAATACGATACTCATCTCATGCTCATTGGTCCCGCCACTAATGCGATGGAACAAAGCCTGCTGGCCCTGGTCGAAGACCGTCACCGCGACATGATCACCATCACCGGCCACGTTCCCAACTCCGAACTGCCAGCCTACCTATCAGCCGCCGACATAGGAGTGTGGCCCGGCGATCCCGGCATCGCCATGATAGAAGCCATGTCTTGCAGCCTCGCCATAGTACACACCAACCCCTACTACATCGCCCGTATGTCTGAATACCAAAATGCCGAGCTATTCCCGCGCGGCGACAGCGAAGCGCTTGCCCGAACCCTGGACTCCATACTGGGAGAACCAGACAAGTTGAGCCAGATGCGCCTTAAGTCCCGGCAGTTGGCCAAGGATATATTCGACTGGCGGATAGTCGCGGCGCGAACGAATTCAATCTACGAAGAAGTCATGTATGGCAAGGCTCCCGCGACGCCGGATGTCTGGGAGTCGGGTGGCGCAGACGGTCGTACTCTGGAATCAACTATGAGAGCTAGCGGGAGCTGAGGCAGACGACCTGTTCTGACTGCACAAAGGTGACCTTGCAATCCCTGATATGCACCGGCAAATACGACTGCTCAACAAAACGCCCGACCAAGTTCCTCATCCTGTCTGAAGCTCCCCGACCAATAGGCGAATGAAGTTCATCGAACGTGATGCAAATTACAGAAGGGACGATGTGAGAGTCAAACATTGCGCTGACCACTTCATATTCAGCGCCTTCGATGTTGAGCTTTACAAAGTCAACTCTATCAAGCTCAAGCCGCTTGAGAATCTCTGTTGGAGATAAACATTCAGCTTCAAAATACTCATCCGTACTCTGCATATTGAGAATCGAATAACTCACGTGGCTCGGATCCGAAGGTGAATAGAACCTCTCCACCTTGCTCTCAGACCAAACTCCATAGGGATGGAGGAACATTTCCCCCAACCCCTTCGCTTGTCTGCCAAAGTCTTCAATTACGTTCTGACAATAGTCAATGGCTCTAGGCGTAGGGTCGTAGATGTGAACTGTGGCATCCAGTTCTCCGGCAATGGCAATTTCAAAGCTGATATCCTCGCCGGCCCCAAAACTCAGACCAACACTTCCTTTGGCTATTTCAGTCGGTACAGCATAGCCGCCATATTCGGTTCCTAAGAAAGAAATGGAACCATCTGGAAGTTCGGCAAGGCTACTTATGCCGATACGCCTCATACGCACTTTCATTCGGAGAAGCCGAAATACGTTAGTAAACGAGCGCGGCAAGATTCTCTTTGCCAGATTCTTGACATACATTGAGAATGCTTTACGGTAGCATGGACGAGTGGAGCTGGGGGGACTCGAACCCCCTACCTCTTCAATGCCATTGAAGCGCTCTCCCAGATGAGCTACAGCCCCACAGTATCGGTGCGGAAGACAAGCCTAAATATAGCAAACCGCCCCGACGCCGCGCAACGCGGCCAGCAGCCGCCAATCAGCCGCCGCGCTCCTGCCTGACCCTTGCCCACTCCGCCATCAAGTCGTCATTCGGCGGGTAATACTTGCCCGGAGCTACACCCTCCGCTCGTACCTTCTCCTTGATATAATTCTCCGCGCCCTCATGGTCTATCGCCCACTCCAGCGCCGCCTCCGCCATCCAGGACGGCACAACGAGGACGCCGTCATTGTCCCCAACCAGCACGTCGCCCGGTCGTACCAGCGCGCCGCCGCACTGTATCTGGATATTCTCCTCCGCCGGTATCGCAGTCGGGTTGCCGTGGAAACTGCGAGCCTTCGCGTACACCCGCAGCCCGTAATCCTCGTCCATCATCACATCCAGGTCGCGGATGGCGCCGTCAATCACCACACCGTCCGCGTTATTCATCGCCAACTGGAGCAGCTTCACGTCCCCCGCCACCACGTCCTCCCTCGATCCCATTATGTCCGCCACCAGTACATCCCCCGGTCCGCAGCGGCCCATCGCCACATACTCGACCGAATCCTCTCCGGGTGCCCTCTCGCTCGCGATGTCCGGCCGCGTCGGCAGGAACCTGAGAGTTCTGGCCCTCGCTGCCATCCTCTCCTTGCCCGGAGTGAAATTCACCAGACCCTCGCACACCGTCAGCGGAGACCCCATCGAGCGCACCGCGTTGTACACCGTCGCCGTCGGAATACTCTTCAGCCCATCAAGAACGTCCTGGGACACTTCCACGAGACTCATATTGTTTGTAGCCATCTCTTCTCCTTCAATTCGCGTATCGAATCGCCATTCAGGTCGGCGTTGATGATATGAACCCACGCCAGCGCTGTCAAACTAAACGGACTGTAAAGCAGGGCGCCACTTGCCCAAACACCACTCCTGCTCTATCATTCGCCCATATTGGGTACGTGCATCGCTCACAGGGAGGACAGAGATGATTACCAAGTTCGACAGCCTCTACGCTGGCCACGTTGACATGGACAACGTGGGCTACGCAGGAACCGCGGTAAACGACCGCTACTTCGGCAACGACCACCTCGCCACCGCATACGACAAGGCCGAGAATATCGCCAAGACGATGGACCGGCTCGGCTACGACACCTTCTGGATGGCCGAACACCACTTCCAGCCCGAGGGCTACGAGTGCATCCCCAACCTGCTCATGATAGCCGTCCATCTGGCGCACGTGACGGAGAACATCAAGATTGGCTGCGGATTCAACATCGCCCCGATGTGGCACCCCCTGCGCCTCGCCGAAGACTACGCTACCGCCGACATTCTCACCAACGGGCGCACGATATTCGGCGTCGGCCGCGGCTACCACACCCGCGAGGTGGACACCTTCGGCTCCCCCCTCCTCGACCAGGAAGCCAACCGCAACCTCTTCGAGGAGCAGGTTGACATCATCTTCCGATCCTTCAACGAAGAGTCGTTCTCGCACAAGGGCGAATACTACACCATCCCGCCCGAAGTCCCCTACAGAGGCTACACCCTGAAGGAAATCACCCTCGTCCCGCGACCTGTAAACCTGCCCGTCGAGTGCTGGCAGCCGATCCAGAGCGCGACCCCGCGCGGCCTCGACTTCATGGCTAAGCACGGCATCAAGGGCATGATTGGCGGAGGAGTCGCCGAGGGCGGCGCGATGCACAGGGTCATAGAGGCGTACCGCGACGCGAACGCCCGCAGGGGCCGCGCCCTGGCGCTGGGCGAGAACCTCTCCATCGGATTCCACTTCTACATCGCCGACACCCAGGAAGAGGCGATAGAAGCCGCCGCCGGATACTACGAGGAGAACCTGAAGATGTTCGGCCCGCTGCGCCTGGTCCGAGCGCTCAGCGATGAGCAGATTGACGCGATGTCCGATCCGTCCCGGGCCCCGACCGCCGACCTGCCGCGCATCGAGGACGCCGTGAATACGGGCGGATTCCTCGCCGGCCCGCCCGAACTGATCATCGAGCAGCTAAAGAAGCTCGAGGCGGCCTACCCCGGCTTGGACAGGGTTGGCGTCAGCCAGCCAGTTGGAACCCCCGAATCGGTAATACTGGAGCAGCTCGAACGCTTCGCCGAGGAAGTAATGCCCGAATTCTCCGGCGCGGAGGTAGAGGCAGCGGCCGGCAACTAGGGATAGAGTATGCGGGGCGGCTGTGGGTCGCCCCGCAATGTCCTCATATAAGCATATCCACCCGGTTCAGCGTACCATCGGTAGGGTTCACCGCGAAGCCCAAAACCTCCAGCGCAGTGACTCCCAGTATCGGAGGGTCGTCTTCATCGCCGAAGACGACGGTCACGCCAGCGACTTCATCAGCATAACTCATACCTGCGATGCCGACCTCACGCGTAACTACACCGCCGAACCCCTGGAACCTGCGTCTGCTCGTTCTCTGAATTCCCAGGCGCTCCAGCATACTCGCGGGCAACACGCTCAACGTCGCGCCCGTGTCCACCATTACCCGAACCCTTTCGCTCATCTCCGAGTTCACTGGATTCAGTACATCTACGTCAACGTGGATGAATCCCATTTTGCCTTCCTCTACCTACGGCAGTCGCGTCGCGTGCCACGACGTCATCTGCCAATTGCCGTCGTTATTGACGTACACGACGGTGTATTCCAGCGAGAAGTGATTGCCGTTCACATGGACATGCGCCCCGCCCCGGACTATGGCGGAGTCGCCGTATGTCCGCACCGTCCGCTCAGCCGTCGGTGTGATGGACTCGTAATTCAGTCTGCCGGACGCCAGCCCGCTGGTCAGGCTCTCCTTGGTGTCTATCGCGGCGGTCGTATGAACGTAGCTCAGGTCATCCGCCAGTATCCGGTCGAGCGTGTCAACGTCGGCAGCCACCATCGCGGTCAGGCGCTCTTCTTCCAGTCCTACGATTGTCGCTTCCAGATTTTGCGTCGCTACCATGTTCACTCCTTCTTCGGGTGTATCTGTATTCGGAACTGACAAGTTCTACCGATAACTGTAAACTAACGACTGGAAACTGACAACGGAGGGTCGCAATGGCTAACAAGAAAGGTACGGGCCTGCTGATGGTCTGGTGCGAGGTCCCTGCGGACATCGAGGACGAGTTCAACCGCTGGTACAACGAAGAGCACATCGAGGAGCGGCTGTCCATCCCGGGCATCCTGAGCGCCGCGCGCTACGAGGCGGTCGTCAGCGGCCCGAAGCACTTGGCGGTCTATGAACTGGAAAATTCCGCCGTGATGGAGTCCGACGAGTACCTCAAAGTACGCTCGAACCCAACCGAGTGGTCGAAGCGAATGTCCCCCGAGTACACCGCCACCACCTACATACGCAACGTGTACGAGATGATTCACCCAGACGGGCTGACCGACGAGATTGCGAGCAGTCCCATGGCTCCCGCGCTCCAGATCGGTCGCATGGACATTCCGTCCGACGTCGAAGATGAGTGGAACCACTGGTACGACACGGTTTATGTGCCAAACTACGAGACCGTAACCGGCGTAAGACGCGGACGACGCTACACCGCCGTAGTAGGCGAACCCAAGTATCTCACGATGTACGAGTTTGACCACACGGAGGTATCCAAGGGGGAGGGGTGGCTCAGGCAGCAGACTGCGCACCCTGACAACGCCCGTATGCGCGAAGTCATGATCCACCTGCCGGAGTCGCCCGGAGTCTGGCAAAAGACCTTCGAGCTCGCCTGAACGACCACCACTAACGTAGGGACAATTCTTGTGGTTACTCAGAGTGTCATCATCCTGCATATCCAAAAATCCCGTAAATCCTGATTCAGACATAGAGGAAATCCAATGCCCACCGTAGCTCCCTTTGGATCATGGAAGTCGCCTATTACCTCGGACATGGTCGTACAGGACTCCGTGCGCCTCGGCTCGATTGCGCTCGACGGAGATCACATCTACTGGGTGGAAGAGAGGCCGCACGAAGGCGGCAGAAACGTCATAGTCCGCCGATCAGCCAGTGGTGCGACTGAGGACTTTACACCTGCCCCGTTCAATGTTCGCACGCGAGTCCACGAGTACGGCGGCCTCTGCTTCTGGGTAGCTGGAGGAACAATTCTCTTCTCCAACTTCGCTGATGGCCGAGTGTATCGTCAGCAGAGTGCGGGAGAAGATCCCATACCCATCACATCCGAAGGAGTTGATCTGCGCTACGCGGACGGCATGATAGATCAGGCGCGCAACCGCCTGATCTGCGTCCGAGAAGACCATCGTGAGTCCGACCAGGATTGCGCCAACGAGATTGTCGCGCTCGGTCTCGACGGAAATAGCGAAGGTGACGTACTGGTATCCGGCAGCGACTTCTATGGCTACCCAGCCGTCAGCCCTGACGGGAAGACGATGTCGTGGCTGAGTTGGGACCACCCCAATATGCCCTGGGACAGCGCTGAACTGTGGACGGCGGACATTCTCGAAGACGGTTCCCTCGGCGCTCCGAGCAAGATAGCCGGAATGCCGGGCGAGTCCATCTTCCAGCCGGAGTGGTCCCCGGACGGGATTCTCTACTTCGTATCCGACCGCACCGGCTGGTGGAATCTCTACCGTTGGCGCGGCGGGCACATCGAAGCCATAGCCCCGATGAGTGCGGAATTCGGCGCGCCCGGCTGGGCGCTTGGCTCTCACACCTATGCCTTCGAGTCTGCCGAACGGATCGTGTGCGAGTATGCCGAGAACGGCTTTTGGAAACTAGCATCCATTAACACGGCCACCACTGAGTTCAATCCCATTGACACGCCGTACACCGAGATGTCTCGCGGCGACATAAGGGCCTCGAATGGGAGGGTCATCCTGGAGGCGGGTTCGGCGAGTCTGCCGGACTCACTGTTGTCGCTGGATCCCGATTCCGAAGAGATAAGCGTCATCAGGGAATCCCGCTCTATTCCGGTGAGCCAAGACTATATCTCCATGCCTCAGCCCATTGAGTTCGAGACGGACGGCGGCATGACGGCCCACGCCTTCTACTATCCCGCGAAGAACGCGGATTTCGTTGGCGCAGAGGGAGAGAAGCCACCCCTCCTGGTCATCAGTCACGGCGGGCCCACGGGTGCCGCTATGACCTCATTCAGCCTGTCTTACCAGTACTGGACGAGCCGGGGAATCGCTATTGTAGATGTGAACTACGGCGGAAGCACGGGCTACGGAACTCAGTACAGGCGAAGGCTGAACGGACAGTGGGGCATCGTTGATATAGCCGACTGCGTGAATGCCGCGCTGCATCTGGTTAACACGGGCGAGGTGGACGCCGAACGGTTGATGATTCGGGGCGGCAGCGCGGGCGGCTACACGACGCTGGCGGCGCTCGCTTTCAGAGACGTGTTCAGGGTCGGGGCGAGCTACTATGGAGTGAGCGACCTGGGCGCGCTGGCGGAGCATACCCACAAATTCGAGTCGCGCTATCTGGACTCCATGGTCGGCCCCTACCCCGAACGGCGCGACCTGTACGAAGAACGCTCGCCGATACACCACACCGAGGGGCTTTCCTGCCCCATCATCCTGTTCCAGGGGACTGAGGACAGGGTTGTGCCGCCGCCGCAGTCGGAGATGATGCTGGAAGCTCTGCGAGAGAAGGGTCTGCCCGTAGCCTACCTGTCCTTCGAGGGCGAGGGACACGGATTCAGAGACTCGGCAAACGTAAAGCGCGCGCTGGAAGCCGAACTCTACTTCTACTCGCGCATATTGGGGTTCGACCTAGCCGACCACGTAGAGTCAGTCGAGATACAGAACCTGGACTGAGCCGTCAGAGGCATACACTACTTAAGTTATGTGAGCTTTCTTTACACACTCAGCTTTTTTCCGAAGTTCTGCGACTTCCCGGACAGCCTCTAACGCTGCGGGCAGCGGTATATGCGACTTGAGTCTGTTTACCTGGCAAGCTATCTGGTAATCACTCATATTGGGGTTCTGAGATTGTAAGAAGAACGCAGTAGATAGACGTTCAAGCGAACGGACATCCTTTGCGGAGAGTTCCTCACCCACGAAATTGATTGCGTCATCGTATTCTGTAGTCCTGTTAGCGTGCTGTTTACCTCCGGCCTCTATAGTAAAGGACGGTCCATAGGGATGCCGCAACTCGATTCCCAACAAGAACCTGGCTCTCATATAGGCCAGTTCACGTTGAAGATCAAAGCTATATGCACCATGTTTGTATAGCACAAACTTGTAGTCCGTTGGTATTTCTAGTAGTTTCTGTAGGAAAAAAACGCACTTCTGAATATGCGTCTCCCCGGCCCAACTATCGTTGTCTCTCATTACTTTCACTAATCGAGAAACGATGGCACGATGTTCTCTCCTGTTCATTCTGACTCTCCATCATTATCATTGTATTGAGACAGAATAGTCTCCCTCTCTCTTTCTAACCATCTGCTAGCATCTTCGCTATGATCTGGACTAACAAACACCATTCCAACATCCACTATTGGTATTTGCTCCAAAATATCTGAGACTGCAAGAGACGGTTCCACCAAACCTGCTGAGGTCAATACAGGAAAATCTGGATCTGATACCATTTCATTTTGATGAAGCCGCATAGTCTTCAGATAGTTCCTGAACGTTTCGTCTGATCCACTTCCAACTCACCAGTGACTTCACACGCTCAGGGTCCGACTCCAGTCTGCCCAAACACTTGTCCACAGCAGCCACCTTCTCCTCAAGACTCCCATACACCGTGCCTTCCACCCACCTGCGTACCTCCTCGAATACCCGCTCAGCGGGATTCAGTTCAGGACTGTACGCTGGCTGAAGTATCGTCCTCACTCCCTCTACGCTTCTGACCAACTCGCTTCTATGGCTTCCCGCTCCGTCCCACACCAACGCTCTCACATCGGTATGTCGCTTCACTGACAACACCGCGCGAAACACCATCGCCGAACTCATAGAGTCCATCCACGTCCACTCCAACTTCCCGCGAGCATAGTCCACCACCAGGAACAGATACTTGTACTCGTACACCAACTGAAGTCTCTGAACCACCTTCAGCCCGCGCACTCCCCACACCCTGCGAACCATACCCCGGAGGCCCACTCGCATCTCGTCGGCGAACCCAATCAGAGTCTTGGGCTTTACCCCCGCCTTCCTCAGCGAACGACCAAGTCCCCCTTTTTCCATGACCGCTGCGCTTCTATGTCAACCTTCTCATGCCGACTCCTCGGAACCTTCGGTGAACACCCCAGACGTTCAAGTACGCTGTATATGCTGTTCCCTCTGAACCTGACTCCGTACTCAGACTCCACCCAGACAGCTATCTCTCCGGCAGTCCTGAACCGTCCGCTTCCAACCTCCTCGACCAGCCTGTTCTCCTGATCATCGCTCAGAAACCTGGGCTGACCCACTCCTCCCATCTTCCTGGACACAACCTCATCAAGACCTCCGTCCCTGTACCACTCAATCCATCTCTGGGCGCTGCGGTAATGAGCGCCAACGGCTTCTGACGCCGCTTTGATCTGCCAGCCGCTGCGTACCAGCCACAGCAGGTGTACCCGTGTACGAATGTTGATGTCTGACTGAGACTGGTAGGCTTCTTTCAGTCTCTCTGGGGTGTCGCTCTCATGCCAGTCTATCCTGAGCGGTCGTCCGATCATCCTTCTGCCCTCCAACACCGTGTTGGACTCAGCATAGACCAAGTATCAGACTTCCACTAGTCCCTTCATGCTGACTTCAGACTGAAACGGTATGATTTCCGCTGGGTGTATTCACTTTTATGGACATTATGACTCCCATATCTTTTAATACAGGACTCATACGCAGAAGATAGAGGATCCACAAAATTTTTCTCATCACTGCGTGTTCTTATATACACTGGCCTAAAATGTTTGCGATTGACAATTCTGTCAGCGTGTTCGTATCCATTCGCAGCTGGACAACCAGCAGCATGAGATATAGCGGAAAGGACTTCGTTATCGCTAGTACTTTGGTGTCCCTTGATGTCTGTTGAGAATGATCCATTCTCCAGCCATGCACTAAGAAACTCCTTGAGATGGAAGTCATACGCTATGCGTATTCTGTGATGATAGACTTGCATAAACATATAATAACGAGCTAATAACAGGGCTTCGGCTGAGTGGACACCACCACCCTCTATGCCTAGTGTAGGTGAGTCTGAATTTTGGCTCGTGGGCAATACACGCATAGTATCAATGAGGCGGTAGTGATCAAACCTGCCATATGCCACACCAGTGTGATGCGAATCTCTCAAGAGATAATCCATTCTATCTACACCTAGCGAATCTCCTGTGATTATCTCAGATAAGAGGATTTCCCAAGGCGTAAAGTTAGTGTCAGACATCTTTTCTGGACCCACCGCGATCTTCGCAACATCTTCAGGGACGATGAAGGGCCTCATGGAATCCCATATCACTCTCATTTCATCGCTCACAACAAGTTCAGATGTGATCCGCTCATGATTCCAGCCCTCTGGTAATAGTTCATGTTCAGCCGCGTGAGAGAATGGAAGGTGTCCTATGTCATGACATAAGGCCGCCATCCTTAAAACTTTACGCCAGTAGCTCTTGGCGCCATCCCCGGATATATCCGAGAAAACCGGCCTCACTGACTCGTGTATGTTTTGATCCGCAGTGATCACGTCAAAGACTCTACCCGCAAGCTCCATTACTCCCAAGCTATGCTCAAATCGCTTGTGCGTCGCCCCTGGATAGACTAGGTACGACATCGCCAACTGGTGGATATGCCTGAGCCGCTGAACAGGGCGCGAATCAAGAACTTTCCTCTCGTCACTATCCAACCTTACGAAAACGTGGATAGGATCTCGTATCTCGTGAAATTGCTTGGTTACCAAATTATTCCTCGCACTCCGCTTTCCGTTCAAAGGTCAGTGCCAATCAATAATAGCATGAATGTTCTCTGAAACGCAAGTTCTTGGCGAATTGAGACGTCAAGAGTTATAGTGGACAGTGAATCGGTAAAATTCCGCAAGGTCAAATTTCCGCTTGAATCGGCCAAACCTTCGTCACGCCGTCAATTCCCTGACCGGGATCCCAGACAGGAAGGAGGCGATGTCCTCAACGGCGTCCCCGTAGAAGATGCGGTAAGTCTCGGCGGTTACGTAGCCCATGTGCGGCGTTAAGACGGTGTTGGGCAGCGATCTGAGCTTGTGGTCCAAGGGCAGCGGTTCTATGTCGAACACGTCCAGACCTGCGCCCGCTATCGAGCCGGATTCCAGAGCGGCGATGAGGGCAGACTCATCTACTATTGGGCCACGAGAGGTATTGACCAGGTAGGCGGACGGCTTCATCAGGGACAGATCACGTTGGCCAAGCAGTCCGCGCGTCCTGTCACTCAGAACCAGGTGTAACGTGACGAAGTCCGACTCGCTCAATAATTCATCCTTAGATACAAGCCTTGCGCCGAACTCCGCTGCGAGCTCAGCCGTCAGATTCTGGCTCCACGCGACAAGGTTCATCCCGAACGCGCCACCTATCCTCGCAACCTGCGACCCGAGCCTGCCCAGCCCTATGACTCCGAGCGTCTTGCCCTGGAGTCCCTCGCCCATCGTCACCTGCCATTCACCATTACGCGTTGCCGTGTCTTCGGTCGGCACTTTCCGGGCCAGAGCTAGAATCAGCGCCCAGGTCAACTCGGCGGTCGGATACGGCAGCCCGTCGGTGCCGCAGACTGTGACGCCATGCTCCGCCGCCGCGTTCATGTCTATCGAGGCGTTCCTCATTCCGGTGGTGACCAGCAGCTTCAGGTTCGGCAGGCGGGAGAAAAGCGTTCCGGTGAATGGCGTCCGCTCCCGCATCGCCACCACGATTTCGTAAGGCTCCAGCCGCCGCGTCACATCATCCTCATCCGAGAGATGGTCCTGAAAGAAATCCACACCCACGTTCGCTGGAAGAGAGTCCCAAGCGGCCATTTCCTGCGCTACGTTCTGGTAATCGTCGAGTACGGCTACTTTCGGCATCCGGCAGTTCTCCTAGGGCAATTACATCTAAACTTCGGTCTGAGTATAAATTCAGTTGATATATACCGGCAGAGAGCCAGATTCCTGAAACTGGTAACCAACTTCGGGCTAAACTGGTCGAAAACTGGTACCAGTTTTTGGGAAGAAACTGGCTGAAACTGGTCTGTTTCAACCAGTTTTAGCCGATCATGGGCATTTCAGATGTGTCGAGTCCTCCGACATATACGTTCATTTATGGTTATGGTCACCTCGCTTGCCACGTGTTCTGTGAGTGCGCCGAATATAAATAGATGATAGCACATAGCAGAACATTTGCGCCATAGCATATGCGTGAATTAGATGGGATTGTGCGCCGCGACAGATTTTTGCAGATGTTATGCGCAGACGGCGATGATACAATACGGTGTGGTTGGGCACCGGTGAGCGAGACGGCCCCGAGGAAGGTCTATGGCGATAAGAGAGATACTGGCGATTCCGCACCCTATCCTGAGGCAGAGGGCCAGAAAGGTGAGGCGTGTTGACAAGAAGTTACTGCGGCTTGCCCACGATATGGTGGAGACTATGCGGGCGGCGGGCGGCGTCGGACTGGCAGCGAACCAGGTGGGCGAGTTGAGGCGTCTGGTAGTCATCCAGATACCGGAGGAGGAAGAGGCGCGCATCTACATCAACCCCGAGATAATCAAGAGAAGCGGAACACGCGAGATAGAGGAAGGGTGTCTCAGCCACATGGGATACCGCGCTATGGTGAACCGCTCGGAGTGGATACGGTTCGGCGCTCTCGACCACACTGAGAAGTTAGTCAAGGTAAAGACGGACGGGATTTTGTCGCAGGCTATGGAACACGAGGTGGACCATCTGAACGGCATCTTATATCTCGACCACCTTGTCGAACATACCGCCCCCTATCGTGTAGATGAAGAAGGGCAACGGCTCGACGCGGAACCGGATTCGGGCGAAGATGAATCCGGTACGCCTTCGGGCCTCATAGAGGACGATGACACGCCCGCATCCATGAAGATCAAGTAGAGCTTCAGTCCCCGCCCAAACAGGTCGCTAGCGCCACCTGGATGGGTGGCGCGTTTGTATGTTACGGAAATTCGATCCCGCCACAATGAACCCATTCGAGGAAAATACCCATAATATCGCGACCCATGTCGCCAAGGTTCTCAGAGGCTTGGATGTGGATTCCTATTTGGTTGGCGGCTCCGTCCGAGACGCTTTGCTTGGCAAGACAACAAGAGATGTGGACATTGTAGTGCGAGGGTCTGCGAACGACGCGGGAGACGCTCTTGCCGAATCCCTGAACGGCCACAAGGTCCGCATAGATTTCGAGCGAGACGCAGCCAGGGTCATTGCCGGAAGTCGGGACCACAAAGTGATTATTGACCTCTTGAGCTTGCCCGGCGACGACATTCTGACCGACTTGCGACGCCGAGACTTCACAATCAACGCGATTGCCGCGCCTTTGGATTCTGCCGTCGAGGGCGCATGGGACCTGATAGACCCACTTGGCGGCGTCCATGACATTGAATCCAGAACAATCCGGACGGCTTCCGAAAGCGTATTTTCTAACGATCCGATCCGCCTTCTTAGAGCAGTTCGATTGTCCGCGGAGACCGGATTCTCCATCGAGTCTCAGACGGTATCCCTGATTCGCCGGTATGCGTCAGGCCTCGCCGAATCCTCACCGGAACGCATCAGAGAAGAACTGTTCAGAATCCTGGACGCGAATAACGCCGCGAGGTGGGTAAAGTTGATGGACGACCTGAATCTTCTGTCCATAGTCATACCCGAGCTCGATGACGCTCGCGGCATAGAGCAGCCCAGGGAGCATTACTACGATGTGTTCGGGCACTTGGTAGCCGCGCTGGATTACGCGGACCAGATAGTATCGAACCGTTACGAATACGATTTTGTGCGCGAAATGATGCCCACGTTCGACCGAATGGATGCCCACTTCGACCGCGACGCTTCCGACGGATATAGCAGGGGCACGATACTCAAGCTGACGGCGCTCCTGCACGACATCGCCAAGCCTCACACTAAGACGATTGAGCCGTCCGGTCGGATAAGGTTTTTCGGGCACTCTGAAAAGGGAGAGGAGTTGGCGGAAGATATCCTAACGCGTCTTCGGGTTGGTGGGAAAGGCGTGGGTATGGTAAAAGGCATGATCCGCTACCACCTGAGACCGCGACAGATGGCTAACAGGGATGAGCTACCTACGCTGCGCGCAGTACATAGGTATTTCCGGGACTTGGGTGATGTTGCACTGGACACGCTGTACCTGAACATGGCAGACTTTCTTGCGGCACGTGGCCCGCTGCTCACTCTGGACGAGATGCGAATTCAGTCAAGGGTCATAAATCATATACTTGTGGTAGGCCCTCAGAAACAGACTCCGGCCGCATCCCGAAAGGGACTGCTTACAGGCCACGACATCATGAAAGAGCTACAAATCGAATCGGGGCCGCTCGTTGGGCGGCTTCTCAAATCTATCGCGCAGGCAGAAGCGCAGGGTCGGGTCAGCACCAGAGAAGAGGCATTGAAATTGGCCAGAGCTAACTTTAAGACAGGAGTGGCCGGTGGGTAGGTACGGGCGTACAGTATTAGCTATTGCTGTCGTGGTCATCGCCGCCGGGCTGGTACTCGGCTTCCAGACATTCTCCATCGGCAATTTCCAGAGGGGCTCGGACAATACCATATTGGGTCTCAGTCTGGGTCTGGATCTTCAGGGCGGCAGCCATCTTGTCTATCAGGCAGCCTTGACCGACCCGGTTACCGGGGCTCCAGTCGAGGTGACGCAGGACCAGATGGACGCGCTCAAGCTCAACATCGAGCGGCGCGTGAACAGTTCCGGACTCGGCGAGCCGATAATCCAGATTCTCGGCACGGACAGACTTCTGGTCCAGATGCCGGGCCTGGACGACCCGGAACGCGCCAAGAGGATCATCGGCGAGACCGCCAGGCTGGAGTTCAAGCGGCGAACATTCAACGTGTCTCGCGACGTCAATGAAATAACCGATGCGGACATCGCTGGTGTGACTGTGGATTTCCTCCCGGATTTGTCCGACACCTCTAGCGATGAACTCGCCACGTCAACACAAGAAGCCGCGCAGTCAGAGGAAGAGACGCCCATAGCTTTGATGATCGAGTTCACAGAAGCGGGAGTGGACAAGTTCACTCCAATTTTCCTAAGACTCGCGCAGAGCTATTTCGCCTATCAGCAAGACTACATCGAGAGGCTGCAAGAGGACCCTGAAGCGTTTCCCTTTGGGGGCAGGCTTCCTGATACCCTCGACATAGCAATTGACGGCAACGAAAAGCAGCGTTTCACCGCCAGCTATCCAACTGTACAGCGACTGGATACTACTACTTACGCTTTCGCAGTCCCAGTTGAGGAAGATACACAGGCCCAGCCCACTCTGGAAGTAGCACGCCAAAGAGTAGGCAGCAACCCAACGTTCTTGTTCACTGAGATCATAGGGACGTCGGACGAGGACATCGGACTCACCGGCGACAACCTCGCGCGCGCCTTCCCCGGTCAGCACACCCAATCCGGCATCCCCATTGTCAACCTTGAGTTCGACAGTGAGGGTACTCGGATATTTGGCGAACTCACTCTTGATATAGTTCGTAAGCAGGAGACCGAAGGGATTAGAGACCAGATAGCAATCTTCCTGGACGGTGAAGAGCTGATCTCACCCACTGTGCAAACGGCGATAACGGCAGGGACCGCAATAATCCAGGGCCAAGACTTTACGGTAGAAAGAGTGCGAGACCTGTCACTCCAATTGGAAGCCGGACGCCTTCCCGTACCAATCGAGTTGATACAAGAGCGTGATGTTGACGCCATACTGGGTGCGGACTCACTTGCCAGGAGCGTCGTGGCAGGCATCGTCGGATTGAGCCTGGTGCTCCTCTTCATGACACTGTACTACCGTCTGCCGGGGCTTGTGGCGGCCATCGCGCTGATGATCTACGCCTCCCTGGTTATGGCAATATTCAAGTTACTTCCGGTCACGCTGACTCTGAGCGGTGTCGCCGCCGTGATATTGTCCATAGGCATGGCGGTGGACGCCAACATCCTGATTTTCGAGAGGATGAAGGACGAACTGCGCGCGGGCAGGACCCTGCTTTCTTCGATCAACATTGGATTCGACAGGGCGTGGCCGGCGATCAGGGACGGCAACATATCAACTTTGATAACATGCGGCATCCTGTTCTGGTTCGCGGACCAACTGGGGGCCAGCATAGTTCAGGGCTTCGCGATAACGCTCGCTATCGGAGTTGTAGTCAGTATGTTCACCGCCATCACAGTCAGCCGCACGCTTCTGCGCTTCGTCGGCACCACAAGGCTGACAAGATCAATGCGGATCTGGCTGCCCTCTGGTGGAAGTGAAGTTCCGCAGCAGTTTGTGACCGATACCGCCGACTAGAGGAGCATGAATTGAATTTCGTAGGCAAGAGGGGCTGGTTCTATCTCTTTTCCCTGGCAGTGATTCTGCCGGGCGTGGTGTTCCTGATAATCACCCCCGGCGTGAACCCTGGCATTGACTTTACAGGCGGCTCGACTCTTACGCTGGAGTTCGAAGCCGACGTGAGCCAGACTGATCTCAGAAACGAGCTTGCCTCGGCTGGACACCTGGACGCCACCGTGCAGAAGCTGGGCGACCGGACGTTCTTCATACGAACCAAGGAGCTGACAGACGATTCCAAGGTGAACCTAGTTGACGCGCTCGAAGCGAATCTGTCTCCGGATGGTTTGACCGAGTTGTCATTTGATCTAGTCTCACCGGTTGTCGCGTCCGAAACCGTAGTGAACGCACTGTACGCAGTGCTGGCCGCGGCGGTGGGTATCTTCATATACATTTGGTGGGCCTTCAGGAACGTCCCCAGTCCGTTCAGGTATGGCGCAGCCGCAATCGTCGCGCTGATACACGATACTATAATCGTAATCGGGATATTCTCCATACTCGGCGCGCTACTCGATATGGAAGTCGGAACGATGTTCCTGATCGCCATTCTCACCGTGATCGGTTACAGCGTGAACGACACCATCGTGGTCTTCGACAGAATACGCGAAAACGTGACCATTCATCCCAACCGTCAATTGTCAGAGGTCGTCAATCTGAGCATATCGGAAACGATTGGCCGATCCCTCAATACGAGCATTACGCTATTGGTCACGCTGCTTGCGCTGTTCCTATTCGGCGGCACGACCATCCGCGAGTTCCTGCTCGTGCTGCTGATTGGCGTAGTGGCTGGAACGTACAGCTCCATCGCAATCGCGAGCCAGGTACTCATCTCATGGGAGTACGGCGATATTGGCGGCGTGTTCAGGCGAATTCGCCAGCCCAGAGGGGCGACTGCCTGAAGCCTGCCAGAATGTCCGCGACTCAAGAAGCGGAAGTCAAAGCAAAGCGAAGAGACCTCTCTTCAGGGAGAAGTCTCTCGCGTTTCCAAGGCTTTCCAGGAACCGGGTTCTCGGGTTCAAGGCCGCAGAACGACTCTTCCCAAGGCTTGCCTTTCTTTGACCATCCGAGCGGCCTCAGTTGCCTCCTCCAATGAATAGGTCATGTGGACAACAGGTTCCACCTGCCCATTCGAGACAAGCTCTACCGCCGCGGCAACGTCTCCAAGACTCGCGCCTGTCGAACCCCGGATGGACGCGTCTCTGAACATGATGTCCGTCAGGCTGATCCCCGCGCGTCCGCCTTCCACCTCTCCCAACAGGACCATACGACCATACTGCGCCATGCTGCGCAGTGAACTGCCGAATGTTGACGAGCCAACGGTGTCGATAACCACATTGGCTCCTTCATCCTCGGTAAACGCGAGAACCAGTTCCGAGAAGTCAAGTTCGTCGCCCAGGATCACGCCGCCCGGCGCGTATCGTTCGAGGGCGTCCAGTTTCTCAACGGAGCTTGTGGCCGCGAATACCTGCGCTCCCATGGCCGAAGCCACCTGGACCGCATGAACCCCGAGTCCGCCTCCCGCGCCTGTAACGAGAGCGACCTCTCCCGCCTCGACTCCTGCCACAGACCGGATTGCCCTGACACACACTCCAATGGGACACGCCAGCAGCGAGGCTCCGGTCAAATCTATTCCTCCAGGAAGCTTGGTGACGCTTCGAGCGGGGAGCCTGACGTACTCCGAAAATCCGCCATTGATTCCATGCCCCACACCTCTCCCAGCTCGGCAACGGTAGTCCAGTCCGGCGGCGCACCTGTCGCACTCGCCGCAGAACGCGGTCAGGGACGCGACAACCGCGTCGCCCACGGACAGTCCTGACACGCCCTCGCCCACTTCAGCTATCCGACCGGATATCTCGTGTCCGAGAACGACGTCGCGGTCAACGCCTCGTCGCAGAAGCCCGGTCATTATGGCGACATCGTGTCCGCAGAGACCGGCGGCCTCTACTTTCAGAACGACCTGGCCCGCTCGCGCCGAGGGTTCGGAGACATCTCTAATCTCGAATTCGGGCGGTATCCCAGGTTCTTTTACGAAGAGCGCTTTCAAGTCCGCTCCTTAATCCGCCGACTGCATCAACGTAGGAAGATACTCGGAGGTTACACGAATCGTCTCTCCGAGAGATCTGTCCCTGTCAATAGTTTCGGGGCTTTCGTCCGCGAACGGAGTAGAGGCGAGCAGCCTGAATATCTCGGCGGCTCCCTGGTGGAAGTGGGGCGTTACACCAGCGGCGTCAAACGTGGCGGCTATCTCCTCCATTTCACCAATCCAGCGGCCGGCATTTGCCGGGAGGCCAGGAACACCGGACTCCATTGCAGACAGCGCTCCCTGCTGGCTGAAGGAGAGCTCGGCGACCAACTCGTCATAAAGACCCAGCGACTGCGCGGTCGTCAGCATAGCTACCCTGAGCGCCGAAGTTCCCTTCGTCATAGAGGCATAGCACATCTTGATGCCGGACGCTCTGCCGATCTCTGTACCCAGGTTCCTGACCGCGATGCCCTTCCCGTCCAGTTCGTCCATCAGCCCGGCGCCGGGCCCGGAAGTGTAAATACGCGGAGTCGCGCCTCTCGCCGGGGAGCCGCCGATGATGCCACCATCAATATATTCGCCGCCAGCGCCGTTTATCACGGATTCCATACGCCGCGCAGTCTGCGGCGAGACTGCGTTACAGTCCGCGAACGGTCGAGATACGCCAGTTGTCCGCATTGTATCCGCAACATCCTCAGCGACGCCCTCAGCCGCAGACGGAACGAGGATGGACATAATCAGGTCAGCTTCCCGAACCATCTGGTCGAGGGGTTCCACGATTCGGAATCCGCCGGACATGGCGAGATCTCTCGTGCGTTGGCTGCGCCCCGCTAGACACGTTATAACGTCGTAACCATGTTCAGACAATACTCTGCCAACGCCGTGCCCCATGTCGCCGGGACTAAGTATCGCTATCGTTTTGAGACTCATACGATTCTCCTCGTAAGATTCGGTATTCTGTTCGGGCATTATATGGCTGTGGGCGTACACGGGCAACCGCAACCGCCCGAATTAAGGTTCTAGACACACACCCATGCGCCTAGAATTGACTCAAAGCGTCCAAATAAAATGGGGACGCATTCATCTCAAGGAGAACTCAATGAAATTAGGAGCGCACGTTTCGACATCGGGGGGTCTTCATACGGCTTTCAGGAGAGCCGCAAATATGGAGGCGGAGACTATTCAGATATTCGCATCCTCTCCAAGGGCGTGGAAATTCAGGGAGCTGAAACCGGACATCGTCCAGAAATTCAGAGAGGAATCAGAGAGCACTGGCATCACTCCTGTGTTCATACACGGCAGCTATCTTGTCAATATAGGTGGCAATCCCGACCAACTGGACAAGTCTGTTGCCTGCCTGACTCAGAACATGGAAGTCGCCGCCGAAATCGGCGCCGAGGGGGTCGTCTTTCACGCTGGCAGCCACAAGGGAAAGGGCTTCGAGGCGGTAATTGGCTCTGCAACGGAATCTCTGAAGCGCGTCCTGGATGACAGCCCGGACGGCCCGGACCTGATACTCGAGAACAGCGCAGGCATGGGGTCTCATCTCGGAGCGTCGTTCGAGGAGCTGGGGCGGATGATTGAGGAAGTGGCGAGCGACAGGATGAAGGTGTGCCTGGATACGGAGCACTGCTTCGCAGCGGGGTACAATCTGGCGGACTCCGACGGCATTGACGCGGCAATGGATGAGTTCGACAGGCACATCGGGCTCGACAGGCTGGTGGTGGTTCACGCCAATGACGCGAAGGTGGAGCTTGGGTCGGGTGTTGACCGCCACGAGAATATAGGCGAAGGCTACATCGGAATCGAGGGATTCGAGATCATAATGGCGCACGAGGCATTCAGGGACGTTCCGTTCGTTCTGGAAGTGCCCGGGCCGGACAAGAAGGGCCCGGACAAGGACAATCTGGACAGGCTGAAAGCGATTCGAGAGCGGCTCTCTGTACCCGCATAATGCGATGCGATTATACTTGAGCAAGCTGTCGCGCATTATATCTGGACGCGGGCGGCTTACCTCAAATCGGGACACGAACTTAATGCCTCTGAACGAATCGGACGACCGGCGAGAGAGCCTTCTCCACACCGGCATCTTGGGAGACGGCAATCTCCGCGCTGCCATTCTCGGCGTGAACGACGGGCTGGTGTCGAACTTCAGCTTGGTAATGGGCGTAGCAGGCGGCGTTGACGATCCTAAGTGGGTCCTTCTGGCTGGAATTGCGGGGTTGCTTGCCGGAGCGTTTTCGATGGCGGCGGGCGAATATGTTTCTGTGGGCGGGCAGCGGGACGTTTACCGGAATCGGATCAGAACTCTGACCGCTTCGCTTCGAGTCTCCCGATATGAAGAGATTCTTCGGATAGCATCCATCTATGAAGCCAAGGGCTTGACGCCTCAAGAATCCATGAATGTGGCGAAACGCCTCATGGAGAATCCCGATGCGGCGCTGGACACCGTCGTGCGGGAGGAACTTGGCCTGTCTCCCGAAACACTTGGGTCTCCGCTTGGCGCGGCGTCGAGTTCCTTCGTCGCCTTTGTTCTGGGAGCAATTATCCCGATTCTGCCCTATTTGCTGGGCGCCGGACCTCTAGCCTTCATGCTCAGCGCGGGACTGAGCGCAATTGCGCTGGTAGTAGTCGGCGCATTGGTCGCCGCCGGATCGGATCGAAACCTTGTCTGGGGAGGAACAAAGATGCTTATGGCAGGAGGAGGAGCCGCAGCCGCTACCTTTGGTATCGGCAAACTGGTTGGAATAGCCGTAACGGGTTGAGGTTCTTGCGCTTTAGTCCAGTCTAGTCAGAATGACAGTGAGCCTTTGGACCACGGTTGTTTGGGGATAGTTTCGAGGGTGTCCAATCTTCTGGTCTGATATTATATAGGCGAATTTCAACCTTCATGACTTATACGAGGAGGAACGACTATGGGACTCAAGGGCAAGGTGTGCATCATAACCGGAGGCGGTAGCGGCATCGGAAGGGCGTCAGGCCTAATGATGGCGGAGGAAGGGGCCGTTGTGATAGCGGTGGGGCGCACCTACTCCAAGGTCGAAGAAGTCAGGGACGAGATAACCGCCGCGGGCGGAACCGCTGAGGCATATGGCGTTGACGTGGGAGACAAGGACGCTGTTACGGAGATGGTGAATGAGGTGATAGCCAAGTATGGCAAGGTGGATGTTCTGGTGAATAATGCCGGGCATAGCTCACCACACAGGATGCTAATGACCACGACCCCGGAAGACATACGAACCGTGATGGACTCTAATCTGTCCGGGAGCGTATTTTGCTCACAGGCCGTAGTTCCTTCGATGAAGGAAGCCGGCGAAGGCACGATAATAAACGTATCTTCGATGGCGGGCGTCAATGCGAGTCCGCTGGCGGGGATGAGCTACAGCGCGGCCAAGTCCGCGGTCATCAACTTTACAGCTTTCCTGAACGCAGAGTTGAGAAACACGGGAATACGCGCAAGCGTGGTGATTCCAGGCGAGGTTGATACACCCATCCTGGACAACAGGCCGGTGGTGCCGTCGGCGGAAGCGCGGGAGACTATGGTGACTGCTGAGGACACCGCCGAGGCGATAACGCTGATAGCGCGACTTCCCCAGCGGGCGGCTATTCCTGAACTGATAATCAGGCCAACCTGGCTGCGCGATACGAGCGCGGAGGTCAATATAGCATGATAGTGGTCAGTCGTTAGTCTTCAGTGATCAGCAGGGGCGTCAGTTGGGACGCCCCTTCGGGTTTTAGGTCATTCAAGTTGGAGGCTGTCGGAGAGACCGAATTCGTCAGCCAATTGCTTGAGGCTGTTCCAAGTGGCGTCCTCTACGAATATGCCCTCGGCCAGAAGTTGCTGTTCCCTCTTGTGTTCGAGTTCGCCCGGGTAGAAGACCTCATCGAAGCCGGTCGCGGGAGGCGTACTCTTGAGGTACTGGGCAAACTGGGTCACTTCGTCCTTGAACTCCTCGGCGTCGCGGAACGCGCCCACATCGAAGGCGGCCATGAAGCAGCCGTCGTTGTGCCGACCGGATGGGTCGTGTCCGAAGCCGAGCCCGGTGAGTATGCCGGAGAGGATTTCTACCATCACTGATAAGCCATAGCCTTTATGTCCCTCTGGGCCGCCGAGAGGGAGAATCGCGCCGCCGCTTCGCAGGTCGGTGGGGTCGGTGGTCTGGTTGCCATCTTTGTCGAGTATCCAGCCTTCGGGGATGTCGTATCCCCTGGCGACGGCGATGCTGATCTTTCCGGACGCGACGGCGCTGGTGGCCATGTCAATGAACATCGTGCCTTCGAGGTTGGAGGGCATGGCGATGCAGATGGGATTGGTGCCGAGTCTAGGCTCGCGTCCGCCGAAGGGAACGACGGCCTTGGAAGAGCGGCCTGAGTCGGCGGTCATCATGCCAATCAACCCGTCCTGAGCAGCCATGATTGGGTAGTCGGCGACGCGGCCGACGTGGCTCTGGCGGAATACAGTCGCAGCTGCGACGCCGCTCGTCTTGGCTTTCTCAATGGTCATCTTCATCAGACGTTCGGAGACGACATAGCCGAATCCCCAGTGTCCATCAACGACCGTGGTGGTAGGCGTGTCCTTGATTATGTCAAAGGGCGCTCCCGGAACTATGTGGCCCCGCTTCACTCTGTCAATGTACGTCGGTATCTGGATGATGCCGTGCGAATCGTGTCCTGCCAGGTTGGCGCCAATGGAGTGTCGGGATATTATCTCGGCTTCCTCCTCGCTGGCGCCCGAACCCTTTAGAAGCTCTGCGGCAATATGTGTGAGTCTATCCGCTTGTACTGTTGGCACAGTATTCCCCCTAGAGTTTGTAGAATCTCGCGGCGTTGCCACCCATGAATCCGGCGCGTTCATCAGCGGTCATAGGACCGATGGAGTCAATGGCGGCATCTACCACTTGCTTGTACGACGCGGCGAACAGGCACACCGGCCAGTCGCTGCCGAACATCAATCGTTCCATTCCGAATACCTCCCTCACGTGAGAGACATACGGAATAAGGTCGGCGACCTTCCAGTTGGAGTGGTCGGCTTCGGTGACCATCCCGGAGACCTTACAGTGTACGCCGGGTATATCGGCTATTTCTCTCATCAGGGCGTCCCAGGGTTCGATGATACCCTGGGCGATGAGCGGCTTGGCGATATGGTCAATGACGATGCGGAGACCGGGGACTCTCTCGGCGACGGTCGGGACGTGTTTCATGTGGCGCGGCCTGACGAGCATATCGTAGGCGAGGCCGCGCGAGGCTATCTCTCTTAACCCGCGGACCGTGCTGTCTCGAATGAGCCAGTTGTCGTCGGGGTCGTCCTCGACTTGGTGGCGGATGCCTACCAGTTTATCGCGCTTCATCAGAGTGTCGAGGTCGTCACCTACGGTAGGTGACTGGACATCGGCCCAGGCGACGACACCGGCCACGAAGTCGTTGGATTCGGCGATGTCCAGCAGAAAGTTGGCTTCTTCGAGGGACTGCTGCGCCTGTACGAGGATGGTCTTGTTTATTCCGGCCTCGTCAATGAGTGGCTTGAGATCGTCCGACAGATAGTTGCGGCGAACTACACTGGGGCCGGGCGGCATCCAAGGGTAATCGAGCCTGGATATGTCCCAGAAGTGGTGGTGGCTGTCAACGGTGTGGTATTGGTTTGTCATAGGGCTAGAACCAGTCTATGTCGAAGACTTCTTCCATACCGGCCCACCATTCGCCCTCTTTGGCTTCGGGCGCCTGGGACTGGAAGTTTCGCATGAGTTCGTCCCACTGTTTGGCCCTGGGTGAAGAGTCGGTGTATGTTTGGAAGTCGGTGGCGAGGTCGAAGTCGTCGGGGACCTCCAAGTACATGAACATCCGAGTACCCAGCAGGAATATCTTCATCCTTGCGACACCGATAGAGCGGAGGCCGGATATGACTTCGGGCCAGACTTCGCGGTGGTACGCCTTGTATTTCTCTATAACCTCCGGGGCATCTACAAGGTCAAGAGTCATGGCGAGAGATTTCATTTTGGACTCCGGTTAGAGTTCGGGCGGCGGTTCGTCGAAAGGTTCGCCTTTCTTCTGCGCTTCCTTGAGCTTGTCGTACCAGACCAGCCAAGCGTTATGCGTCCTTGCCGCGCCTTCAGTGCGGGCCCTTTCCATTTGTTCTTCTTCAACTTTCTCTCTGAGCCAACGGCCAATAGTCACTTTTATGTACTCCTTTCCGTCCGCAATGATCACGAATACAATTGCCAGCATCGCCACGGCGGGCAGCGTGTACATCACGTAGTCTTTTACAAACACGAGCGCGACCGCAAGCGGCGCTTCCTGTTTGAATGGCGTCGCGCTTGCGTCGGCGCTGGTGTATGTGGCCACTCTTCTCGGCAAGTTGTGCATCGCCTTGTCGAAATCGTATGACAGGGCGAACGCGGTTGTCCAGACTATCAGGAATATGAGGAGGATCCAGATGAACGAGTTCCAATACTTGCTCAGAACGCTCCACAAGGATACTCGCTCTGTTCGTATCTCATTCAGCATAGCATAGTCTCAGTTCAGACTGGGGTTGGAGCCTCGTTGGGAATCAGGGCTTCAGACTTTAGCTCGGCCCAGAGGTCGGATGGGATGTCGAAAGAGGCCATGGATACATTTTCGGATACCTCTTCGGGCACGCGGGGGCCGGGGATGGTGGCGGCTACGGCGGGGTGCGCTAGTCCGAACTGGAGGGCGGCGGCCTTGAGCGGGACGTCATGTCTGTCGCAGACGGCCTTGATCCGCCTGGCCGTCTCCAACACTTCCGGCGGCGTTCGCTGGTAGAAGTAAGTCGTGTCCGGGCCGAGGTCGGAGGCGAGGACGCCGCTGTTGTAGGGGCCTCCGAGGATTATGCTGACGCTCTTTTCTTCGCACAGGGGGAGCAGTTCTTCTAGGCCGGAGTGGTCGAGCAGGGTGTATCGGCCCGCGAGCAGGAAGCAGTCGAAGTCGCCTTCCCGTGCGAAACGGGCGGGCATCTCCCATTGGTTCATCCCGGCTCCGATTGCGCCGACGACACCCTGGGAGCGGAGCTCGGCAAGTGTTGGATACGCCTCGGTGATAGCCTGTTCCCAGTGGTCGTCGGGGTCGTGAATGAGGACTATGTCGAGGCGGTCGAGGCCAAGGCGTTCCAGACTCTCCTCTATTGAGCGAAGCACGCCGTCCCTGCTGAAGTCGAATACCACGTCATAAGGCGGAAGCTCGACATAGATGTCGTCGTCTTCAGTAGCGTTGTCGTTTGGGTCGAGAACACGCCCGACTTTGGAGGACAGGATGTAGCTGTCCCTGTCGAACTCAGAGAGCACCTGACCGTAGAAGCGTTCGCTCTTGCCGCGTCCATAGAGGGGGGCGGTATCGAAGAAGCGGATGCCAAGTTCGTAACCGCGTCGAACGGTATTGACGGCGTTCTCGGCGCCGACGGGCGTGAAGAGTCCGCCGAGGGGGGCGCCTCCGAGTCCGAGTGCGGTTACGCTGATGTCGGTGGTTCCTATCTGTCTGGTTTCGAGTGGGTTCATGGGAGCGCCTCTTCAGTAGTATGTTCGTCGGACGGCGCAATTATATGAACCGCTAACTTGGGCGTCAATTCATTCAACCGAAAAAGGGCCGCTCCGAACGATACGAAGCGGCCCTCAATACGATCTAAGTGCCGGAGCTACTGTCTTGGGGCTTGGGGTGGAGCCGGGTTCACCATGTCCATGCCGAGCGTGCCCGGGAACATGGCGGCTATCTCCTCGACGGTCCAGCGGCCCTGCTTGGAGAGCGTCCGGACCGATTCGGGATTGTTCATGAGCGAGATCTCGCCGCCGGTTACATGGAAGATGTAGCCGTTTACGTCCTTGGCCTCGTCGGAGGCGAGCCAGGTTACGAATGGGGCTATATCTTCGGGTTCACGCCTGAGATCGAGTGGGCGAGCGGCAGCAGCGCCCTGTATGCCGGAGGCGGCGCGAATCTGGCGAGCGGAGTCGGGAACGGTGGCGGTCATGCGCGAGTTGGCGCCCGGCGATATGCCGTTGACGCGCGCGCCGTAGCGCCCCATGTCCCTGGCGACAGCGCGGGTGAATCCGGCTATGCCGTCCTTCGCCGCGCCGTAGTTGGACTGGCCGGTGTTTCCGTACAGCCCCGATGTGGACGAGAAGGTAATGATGCAGCCGCTTCGCTGCTGCCTGAACAGGATGGAGGCGAACTTGCAAACGGTGAAGGTGCCCTTGAGGTGGACGGCGATAACGGCGTCCCACTCGTCCTCGGTCATGTTGAACACCATGCGGTCGCGCAGGATTCCGGCGGGCGTGACTACGATGTCGAGCTTGCCGTAGTTGTCGAGCGCGGTCTGGACAATGTTCTCGCCGCCCTCCATCGTGGCGACGGAATCGTAGTTGGCGACGGCCTCGCCGCCGGCGGCCTTTATCTCGGCGACAACCTCGTCGGCGGGCGAAGTGGACACGCCGGTGCCGTCAACCGCGCCGCCAAGGTCGTTGACGACGACCTTGGCTCCTTCATCGGCGAACAGCTTTGCTATGCCGGCCCCAATGCCTCGCCCGGAGCCGGTAACGATGGCTACTTTGTCTTTGAGCATATCTCCCATAAGTCTGGTCTCCCCTATGGTTACGAAGATGGGATTCGATCTTTATTCGAGCGTGAGTTGTGGGGTTATGGATTCCCGCTTTCGCGGGAATGACTGAACTGAGTTGTAGTTCACCCTCACTCTAGCCCTCTCCCATTAAGGGAGAGGGGATTTTCAACATACGGCCCCTGCGCGCTACTGGCGTGGAGGCTGCGGAGGCGAAGGGTTGGGCAGCCCATGCGTGACGCGCTGCGGCACGAGTTCCTTCAGTTCGTCGAGCGTCCACTGGTCGGTCTTGAATATGGTCCGCACCCGTCGCGGGAGCGACAGCAGTTCTATGTTTCCGCCGTAAACCAGGAAAGTCTGGCCGTTCACGTCGGCGGCCATGTCGCTGGCGAGGTAGCAGACGAATGGCGCTATGTCGTCCGGATCCGTCGGGCCCTGGGGCGCGGGGGAGCGGTCTTCTTCCCTGCCCGCTCTCATCTGGCGCGCGACGTCTGGCACGGTGGCGGTCATCCTGGACGAGGCCCTGGGGCAAATCGAGTTGGCGGTGACGCCGTAGCGTCCCAGCTCTTTGGCGACGACCTTCGTGAAGCCCGCGATGCCGGACTTAGCGGCGGCGTAGTTGGCCTGGCCGGTGTTGCCGAACAGTCCGGACTCGGAGGCGAATGTGATTATCCGCCCGCCGTCGCGCTGCTGCCGGAACACGATAGAAGCGAACTTGCAGACAGTGAAGGTGCCCTTGAGGTGGACGTCGAGTACGTCGTCCCATTCGTCTTCGGTCATGTTGAACACCATGCGGTCGCGCAGTATGCCCGCGACGGTGACCACGATGTCCAGCCTTCCGGTGAAGCTGTCGAGCGCAGTCTTGACGATGTTTTCGCCGCCCTCCATGGTGGCGACGGAATCGTAGTTTGCGACGGCCTCGCCGCCAGCGGCCTTTATCTCGGCCACGACGTCATCGGCGGGGCTGGTGGACGCGCCTGAGCCGTCAACCGCGCCGCCGAGGTCGTTCACCACGACCTTCGCGCCTTCAGCCGCCAGAGCCATAGCGATTCCCCTGCCTATTCCGCGGCCGGCACCTGTCACTATGGCGACTTTTCCCGTAAGAGTATCTACCATCAATCTCTCCAATCTCCCACTGTCCGAGCCGACATTCGGTTAGCTCCAGCGTGTGGGATAATCTCATTTCATGGAACTTCCAAGTTCAAAGCGTTCACAGTATATACAAATTCGCATAGGCGTCAACAGAGCGGATCGAATTGAAAGTATTAGAGGATTTGACTATGCTGGGTTACCACATCCCGGCTTGGAGACAGCAATGAGCAACGCATTGGTAGCCAATCTGATTGTGCAAGTTGGCAGGCGCGTCAGACGCGGCACCCCGATTGACGATGCCATGCGACACACCGTCGCACAGTACTGGCAAAGCATAGACCCCGATACCGTAAGGTCCGCGGAGCGCGACGCATGGGACTTGATGAACGAAGTAGTCGAGGAGAGATACGGGGAAGTGCGCGACATCAAGGACATCGCGGACCGCGATGAACTTCTTCAACTGTTGAGGTCGGCGCAGCAGAAAGCGCGGGGCAATTACTGAGACTGCCCTGAGTCGGGGACGCCGCGGGACTCGACGAATTCGATAGCGCGAATGCCGAGCAGTCTCACATCTTCGGGTGGAGGCTCAGGCAGTGAACCGTTCCTTGCCAAAGGTGAGTCACTTTCGAGGGCATCGCCGGACACCCATTGCCATCCTTCGGGGAGTCTGGTTTCGCCAACGGGCAGGCAGAAGTAGATCATGTCTATGTGCTTATGGAAGCCTTCTACGGGGTCGTGGATGTCCTCTACCATAATTGTGTACGGAGGGGCGACCTCCTGCGGGTAGCCGACTCCCAGACCCGCGCCCGTGTTCAGGACGTCGACCTCGAGGCCCGTTTCCTCCAATACCTCACGGATGACAGCCTGAAGCGGGTCTTCGTTAGCCTCGATGTGCCCGCCGGGAGGGAGCCACATCTTCACCTTGGGATGCCAGTGAAGGGCAATGCCGCCACGATGCACCACGAATCCGGTCGCAGTGAAGTGGCGTACCAGAGGCGATTCAGAAGTCATTCCATTCTCTCCCTTTTCTACGTCCACTGTGCATGACTATTGGTGTCGACATACTCATAGTCAGCCTGGTCCGGCTTCGTCTTGAGGGGCCTGTGGGCTAGGGCTGCCGGTCGGATGCTCTGTCCTGAACCGTCGGCCTCTGCGTACCAGGATGACTATGAGTATCGCCAGCGGTACCCAGATAAAGCTGAAGACGCCAATCCAGATAACCATGGTGGTCAGCCCGGATACAACCAGGCTGAGAGTCCTGACGGCGGTCTTGGAGGTATCGCCTAAATCGAAGCCTACGGCTACCAGGCCGAGTTCCTCATCCACGAATACATATATGTCCTGGGACGCGCTGACCTCCCCGACTGCGCTGTCGGCGATAATGGTGAGCCTCGCGCGATACGGGTCGGGCCTGAAATCGGTGTAGGCGTGGGTCATAGAAACGCGGGTGCCTTCGGGGACTTCTCCCTCGGATACGGGCGATCCGTCTCCGAAGTCCCAGTTGTATCGCACGTTCGTAAGTCCGACCGGCCTGGTGAACGAGCCGGTGAACGCCACCTCCTCGTTCTGGGCGACGTTTATGTCACCGCCCGCGTACACCTCTATCACCGGGATCTCGGATACCGAGACTATCAGGGTATCTTCCCCCTCGGCGACACCGCTCTCGCCGAAGCTGCTGATTCTGACCCGGACGATGAAGGGTGAATCCTTGGGGTCGCCATATTCGTGCGTAACCGTGGCGGTAACGAGTTCTCCCTCGTTGGTCGTTGGCGCGGTACGGTCAATGTACACGGGGCCAGAGCCATCGCCGAAGTCCCATGTGACGCTGTGCCGGTCAATGCCGTCAGGCGGCCTGAACGTGGCCCTGAATCTGGTCGAGGCATAGGCGGCGACGGACTGGTCGGGGCCGGCGTCAACGGCCATGTCCACGGGGGCCAGCTTCAGGCTGACGGTAATCAGGGAGTAGGCGGAGGTCTCTTCGAGCAGCTTGATGCGCCCAAGCAGGCGTTCGACGTTTTCCTGAACGTCGCTCAGTTCGCGCTGTACGGCGAGCGCGTGTTCGACGCTTTCGGCCCTGTCCAACAGTCTGATCAGGGCCTCCTCGGTGGCCTGCTGGTTCTTGAGGCGGGACTGGAGATCGAAGTACTCGTCGGTGACGTCCTGGCTTGTGTTGATCTCGGACTCTACATCTTTGGCCATACCGCGCAGAGCCACTACGGCGTCGTCGAGGTCAGCGGCGGGTACTCTTACGCTGATTACGCCGCTGTGCTTCTCTCTTCGGTCAGTCGAGACGACCCATCCACCCATGCTGTTAGCCAGTTCCGATATGTCGTCTATGGCGGCCTGGATTTGGTCAACGACGATGGACATATTGACCGTGCGAATGATGATGCGTCGCTGGGTCACGAGTTGGGCGGGCTGCTGAGGGGAAGTAGCGAAGGCTGGAGCTTCGGACTCTTTCATTTCCATCTGCGCGGGGGCGGGTATGGCTGTTGGGGCCGGCGCGGGAGCGGCCGGGGCCGCTGGAACAAATGAGGATTCTGGACCGGGCAGACCCGGAGGACCCGCCGGTCCTGGAGCACCAGGCGGTCCCGGGTTGCCCGGGAGTCCTGGAAGGCCAGATTCTCCGGGCGATCCCTGAGCGCCGGGGAGCCAGGAGGGTCTGTCAAGACCCAGAGATTCTCGTATTTCGGCAGACTCTGGAGCAGCAGCCTCAGACTGAGCCTCGACGAGATTCCAGCCATCTTGTCTTGCCCATTCCTGATCTTCTCCTGAGCCGCCGCAGGCGGAGGCCACTGCCGCAAGGAGCAACGCGACGGTGGAAACGACCACCGAGATGGTCAACTTGGTTTTCATGTCGTAAGCCCTCCAATTGCGTTCGCTCAGGGATGAAGTTCCATAGACAGTATAACGGTGAAGAGCCTGTTCTTGTCGCCAATTGATGAAAAGACTCTGCCAAATCTCCCAACACCCTCCTACCCAGCCCCACTTCCACCATGATACAATCAGAACATGAAACCTAGTCGCCCGGATCCCGAAATCATAAATCTGAACTTATACTAAGGAAAATCATAAGCCCCGGAAAAAAATTTCCATAGCTAACGCTGGGCAAATCAAAGCTAAATGACAGGCAAAGCGCTCCCAGCGTCCCTCCAGTTCGATGCCTGTTCAACAACCAGTTCCCGCCTGTTCACATATAAACCCAACATTATGAATACTTCACGATAGAGCCTATTCCAAGACTGTGAGGAAAACCGACATGACCCAACCGCCCAACCGCGTCGGAATAGTCGGCGCGAGAGGGGATTTTCGTACCACAGGTAGCGCATACTAAGTTGATACAGGTTCCATAGCCCAGGGGGTCATTTCGTTTTCGCCTCGCTGTCAATATCCCGTTCGTCCTGAGCTTGTCGAAGGACCGTCCGTTCATGGTTCGACAAGCTCACCACGAACGGACTTCTCTAGTGACACTCGATAATGAAAAGACCCGGCGAGGGTGCGATTCAATTGACTTTTCGGTATGCGTGCACTATTCTGAACCGTACAGATGGGTAGCGGGAGCTTGGGGAAACCGGGCTGAGAGGGCGACTGTGGAACGTCGTCGCCGACCGCGAGCACCTGATCTGGGTAATGCCAGCGCAGGGACATTAGTCTAGTCTATGAAACACCGCTGGCAGATGTGCCAGCGGTGTTTTGCGTCAGATGGAGGAAATAATGGACGACAAGTTGGTGATAGCGGGCAAGGAGTTCAATTCGCGCCTGATGGTTGGCACGGGAAGACACCGTACCAACGAGGAGATGGTAGAATCGGTAGAGGCGTCCGGAGCGGAGATAATCACGGTAGCGATTCGCAGGCTGGACCTGGACAACCTGGAAGAGAAGAACATCCTGGACTACTTCGACTGGGACGAGTACACGATTCTTCCGAACACCGCCGGATGCAAGACGGCCGAGGAAGCGATATTCACCGCCCGGCTGGCGCGCGAGGTTACCGGCACGGACTGGATCAAGCTGGAAGTGATTCCATACGCCGAATACCTGCTGCCCGACCCACGAGGCACTTACGACGCCGCGAAGCAGCTAATCGAGGAAGGATTCGTCGTTCTGCCATATATCCATGCCGACCCGGTTCTGGCCAAGGACCTGGAGGACCTGGGCTGCGCCACGGTTATGCCTCTTGGATCCGCTATCGGCTCGGGCCAGGGCGTCCAGACGATTGACGAGATCAGGCTGATAATCAGGCAGTCCAGCGTGCCGGTCGTGGTGGACGCGGGTCTGGCAGTCCCGTCGGACGCGTCAGTGGCGCTGGAAGCGGGCGCGGACGCGGTACTGGTGAACACGGCAATCGCGCAGGCGGAGGATCCGGCGGGCATGGGAGAGGCGTTCAAGCTGGGCGTCCAGGCGGGTCGGATGGCGTACCAGGCGGGCCGCATAGCGCGCAGGGAGACGGGCGTTCCGTCCAGCCCGGTTGAGGGGCTGGCGGCGGCGGCAGTCTAATCCGATGAAACCGAAACTTGCACTGCCCTGCCTGTGCCTGGTGACCGACAGGGAGCGCACGGCGTCAGGCGACATTGCGAGCACCGTGTCGGCGGCGGTGGACGGGGGCGTAGGAATGGTGCAGCTTAGAGGGAAGGACTACCCGGCCGGGGAGCTCCTTTCTCTCGCATGTAAATTGAGGAGCGCCACGTCAGGCCGGGCACTGCTGATCGTCAATGACAGGGTGGACATCGCGATACTGAGCGGCGCGGATGGGGTGCAATTAGGAGAGGATGCCCTGGATGTCTATTCCGCGCGCGGGCTGGTCGGCGCCGACATGCTGATCGGCCGATCCGTACATTCTGTCGAAGGAACGGTCGAGGCGGCGTCGAGCGGGGCGGACTTTCTTGTGCTGGGCACGATTTTCGAGACATCCTCGCACCCGGGAGCGCAGACCGGCGGGATCGAATTGGTTAGAGACGTAACCAGCAGGGTCAAGACGCCTGTGATAGGAATTGGCGGCATTTCGGAATCCAACGTTGCTGAAGTGGTTCAGGCGGGCGCGGCAGGCGCGGCGGTGATAACGGCAATTTCAATGGCGCAGGACCCGGCGGAAGCCGCCTACCGGCTGTCGGCAGCAATGAGAAATGCGCACTCCAAGGTAGCGGAGCAGGAAAGATGATAACTCTTACAGTCAACGGCAAGCCACGTGAAGCCAGCGGACCGGTGTCCATAGAGTCGTATCTTGCTGAAATCGGCATTACTCAGAAGGCAATCGCGGTGGCGCACAACGGTGAAGTGGTCCGGCGCACCGAACTTGGAGGGATCACTCTAAAGGACGGCGACCAGTTGGAGATAGTGCGAGCGGTTGGAGGCGGTTAGGTCGCCTGGAGCCGGCGTCCCGCTATATGGACAATTGATGGAATGTACGGAAGGCGTTGGTTCAGACCGCCCTTGTCCATGGTGAGTTATCTCTAGCTCATAGGCAGAGCAAATGACTCTTGACCGTTAAGTTGCTGGTTCGGCCCAGCCGAGACAGCCAAGCATTAAGGTGAATGCTTATGTTCAATAGAGAAAACATCGGAAGAGAACTTCTGATGCTCTTCATAGGAGCCGCCATAACGGTGATATTCGGAATCATGGTAGCTTATCCGGCAATGCTGGCAAATGTACGGGAGAACGCCGCCCGAATAGAATCCCAAGAAAAGCGGATCGAACTGTTGTGGGAAGCACACCAAATATCGCATATAACTCCAACAGCCGATGGAGGTGAACGAGATGAGTAGCGCGTTTTTCATAATAGGCGGCGCAATGTTCGGTATCCCGCTTGTCCTTATGCTGGGTATCGCAATAACGGGGAACGATGTACCATCCACTGTTCTGTCAATAGGCGGGTGGAGTATGGCGCTTGGGATAATCACAGGAGGCATCGGGGCGACGTTTGCCCTGATGGAAGATTAGGACTTGTTTACATTTTCCCATCCTTTGAGTGAAATGACGCCATTAATCAATACGGGGTTAGGTCGGGCGCGCCTCGTGGAGCAGGTGGCCTACATGGTGGTCCTCGGTGCAGCCCTCAACCGACTGCTCAACCTGGATGGTGACGTGAGCGATGCCGAAGTCCTCCGTCGCTATGCGGCGCAGTTCGCGGAGGATAGGATCGAGGTCTCTCTGATGTTCCGAGTCAATCAGCACGTGAGCGGTGAGCGATTCGTAGCCGGAAGTTATGGTAGAACAGTGGACGTCATGGATGACCGTCACACCTTCGACATCTTCCATCTGGCTGCACAGCCTGTACATATCTATTCGTTCAGGACTACCTTCCAGCAGCACATGGATCACCTGCGATACGAGCTGCCATGACCCCAGGACGATGAGCCCAGCAATGACTACGCTGATAATCGGATCAGCTATCGTCCAGCCAAATGCCAGCACGCAGATGCCGGACAATATGACACCCACTGAGCCAAGCAGGTCCGCAAGGACATGCTGGAAAGCGCCCTCCACATTCATGCTGTGCTCCGACGATGCGTGAAGTATCCAGGCGGCGATGATGTTGACTATCAGTCCGCCTATTCCGACAGCCATCATGAGGCCGCCTTCGATGTGTATCTCGTGATGTCTCGTGAAGCGTTCCACGGCCTCGAAGACGATCCACGCGGCAATCAGCCAGAGGGCGAGCGCGTTTATCATGGCGGCGAGCACTTCCGTCCTGTGGAAACCCCACGTGCGGGTGGTGGAGGCCTCGCGGTTCGACAGCCACATGGCGAACAGGGCGAGGGCTATGGCCGCGGCGTCGGTGAGCATGTGACCGGCGTCCGCGATTAGCGCGAGGCTGCCGGACAGAATACCGCCGACAACTTCGGCGATCATGTAGCTGGTTATCAGTATCAGGGAGATTATCAGGCTGCGGCGGCTTGCCTCCCTGAAGTCGTGCGCGTGCCCGGCGTGACCGTGATCGTGTTGATCATGGCCGTGGTCATCGTGGTCGCCGTGATCATGGCCTTCATGGCCGTGATCATCGTGGCCGTGGTGAGTATGGTCCTCATGGCCGTGATCATCATGGCCGTTGTGGTCATGTCCTTCATGGCCATGGTGATCGTGGTCTTCAGAACCGTCTCTGGAACTCATGAATGAGGCTCCCAAAATATGTGTAGAGAGGCAAATAGTGCTGAGTCTTCAGGTAAATCCGGGGCAATAATATCAATTCCAACCCCAGATTGGAACAAGCCGCAACCGTAAGAAAACATCGTAAAAGTGGAATAATACTGTACTTGAAAAAGACGGATCGGCCTTTGCAGGAGGCCGACCCGAATGAACAATTCTGATCTGGGTGTTACTACCGAGGGTACGGCACACCGGGTCTAGTGTTCGTGATGCTCGTGATCGTCGCACTCGTGGATGTCATGGACGTGGGCGTGGTGCTCATGCTCGTCGCACTCGTGCGGGTCGTGGACGTGGGCGTGGTGCTCATGGTCGTCGCATTCGTGCGGGTCATGAACGTGACCGGGCTCGTCTCCATGGTGCTCGTGCTCATCGCACTCGTGGACCTGATGGTCGTGAGCATGGTGCTCATGCTCATCACATTCGTGTATGTCGTGCTCGTGGGCGTGGTGTTCGTGTTCGTCGCATTCGTGTATGTCGTGCGGCATCTGCTACCTCCAAATCACGTGAGCGCAGGCTCATAGAATAAATACTCGATGGTTACATGATACTACACATTTCGGCAATATTTCAAGGTTTTCCCACGATTGAGAGAGTGTATCGCTTGGCAAATCTTACATTTACGGAACTGAGATCATGTTTCATTCAGTGAGATGGCATTTTGAAATCGTCGTCGTCAGAACCAACACTTGACAGCCCAGATGACGAGAAATAGAATATATCATGGCTGATATTGTGATACTCCATATCAGTAATTTCCCGGATAAGACAGCAAACTGGATAACTCAAAATCTCTATTGAGATTAACTGTCATCACAATTGCGAGGAAGCAAGCATGATATCGAGATACATCACGTTCACAATAATCGCCATACTGAGCGCGGCGGTAATTGCAGGCGCGTGCGGAGAGGACACCGAAGTTACCGAGCCGATAACTTCAGCGGCGCCCACTGTCCAGAGCGCGCCAACAAGCGTTCCCCAGCCAGCGCCACAGCCCACAGCGCCGCCGGTGGTCCAGAAAAATGTTACGACCGCGGCGCCTACGGCCCAGCCACAGATTTCTTCCCCATCCTCCCAGCCCGCCGATATGCCGAAGCTGAATGTCGTCAGCACAAGCAACATCGTCGGAGACTGGGTCAAGCGGGTCGGCGGCGAAAGGGTGACCTCATTCTCCCTTCTACCTCCCGACGCCGACCCGCACACATTCCAGCCGGGAGCGAGGGACGTGGCCAACGTTGCGGACGCGGATATTATCTTCAGCGTCGGGCTTTCGCTCGAAGGCGGCTGGCTCAACGAGTTAATAGAGAACGCCGCGAGGGACCACGAGTCTATCGTTTCGCTAGGAGAGTTGGCTGAACCCATCGAGTTCGTAGATATATTCGATGAACACGGCCACGAAGAAGAGGGCGAGGGGCACGGAACCGCAATGGGGCGGCTGCTAGTGGCAGACGCAGGCGAACCGCACCTGACGGTTGTGGACCTTGGGACCGGAAGCGTCATGGAAGAGGCTTTCGAGGTCGCCGCCCCGGGAGCGCGCGTGTATTCCAGCCCTAATTACAGGTTTGGATTCGCCCTGGCTCGCGGGGAGGGAGACAGCGACGACCGCGTCCATATCTTCGACAGCGGCATATACCTGGTTGACCATGATGATCACGAGGACCTGGTAAGCGACCCGGTTTCGATGCTCGGATTGAGGACTACGGACGAGCGTCCGGTACACTTCGCGAATGGCGGCGAGTGGACCGCGATCTTCCATGACGGGACAGGGCGCGTCGCTCTGGTGAACGAGCATGAGTTAGAGGAGGAGGGAGCTGAGTACGAGATTTCGTACCTGAATACCGGGCTGCAGCACGGCGCGGCGGTTCCCATGGAAGGCGACCTGTTCGCGGTATCCGTCGCAAATCCGGACTACCCGGACAAGACGGAGAGCAGCCTGCCGATAGGCGTAGAAGTGCGAGACCTGAACGACAGCGTAGTCTATAGCGAGAGTTCGGAATCCTGCCCGGGACTGCACGGCGAGGCGCACAACCATGACGGCGTGGCCTTTGGATGCGTGGGCGGAGTCCTCTTCATCGAGGGCCACGACGGAGAATTCGAGCATTGGTTCATCGAAAACCCGGCCGACATGAAGGCCGAGTCCCGAATCGGCACACTGTACGGACATGAGGATTCCGCTGTCTTCTTTGGCAGGGCCTCTTACCGCGACGGGGGCAGTTTCACCGATGACGGTATCTGGATGATCCATCCCGAAGAACAACTGGTGACGCAGGTCCTTCCAGCCGACGACGCCAAAGGAAGCGTTGGCGCGGCTTTCAGCGATGATGGAGAGACCCTGTATGTGCTGACATATGACGGAATGCTAAATGCTTTGGACACTCACGACGGTGATGTCGTATCGGAAGTCCAAATACTCGAAACCGTTGACCGGGAGGCTCCCCCATCCTTCATAGTCGTGGGCGAAGTTCTCTACCTCGCGGACCCGGCGAGCGAACACGTCATCGAATTCAGCCTTGAGGAGATGGAAGTCGAGCGGGAGTGGGAGGTCCACGGCGCCCCGAACAGAGTGGCTTTCCTGGGGGTGGTCTCCGGTGAAGAGCATCCTGAGCATGGTCATGAGGAGGAAGGCGAGGACCATGAGGAGGAAGGCCACGACGAGGATGAAGAGGAGCATGAAGAAGAGGAGGGCGAAGGCCACGACGAAGATGAACACGAGCATGAGGATGAAGACGAACACGAAGAAGAGGGCGGCCACGATCATGCGCACGGCGACCTGGATCCTCACTTCTGGTTCGACCCGCTGAGAGTGCAGAGCGCGGTAAACGAGATAGCGGGGCGCCTTTCGACGCTTGATCCCGACGGCGCGGGATACTACTTTGGCAATGCCGAGTCCTACATACGCGAACTGGGCGAGCTACACTCCTGGATCCAGGAGCAGGTGGAAACGGTTCCCGAAGCCGACAGACTGCTGGTAACATCGCACGACAGTTTCCAGTATTTCGCCGTGCGATATGGGTTTGAAGTGGTCGGGGCTATATTCCCCGTGACCACTGAGACCGAACCCTCGGCGCAGGACCTGGTAGCGCTGGTGGAGACGATAGAACACGAAGGCGCGCGGGTGGTGTTCGCAGAAAACATCACGGCCGACAGACTCGCCAAGCGCATAGCGGAGGAGACGGGGGCCAAGCTGATAGGCGGGCTCTACACCGGATCTCTCGGGGAACCCGGCGGTGAGGCCGGCACATACATAGACATGATGAGGTACGATGTCCGAACCATCGTGGAGGCGCTGAAGTGAATGGCGGGTCGCTCGCCATGCCGCCCCTGTCAGCGGAGAACCTAACCGTCAGATTAGGCGGAGTTACGATACTGGACAGCGTGACTTTCAGCGCCGGCCCCGGCTGCCTGATGGGGGTCGTCGGTCCGAACGGCGCGGGCAAGAGCACATTGTTCAACGCGCTGGCGGGACTGGTTCCGGTGGATGAAGGAAGGGCGCTGATTCACGGGAAGTCCATTGATGACTCACGGGGCGTCGTCGCCTATGTGCCACAGTACGAGAAGATCAATTCGCGTATGCCTATGAAGGCGGAAGAAGTGGTAATGATGGGCAGGACTCGCCGGATCGGATGGTTCCGCAGGCCCGGGCGCGGAGACCGTGAGGCAGTCCGGCGGTCGCTCGAACAGGTGGGAATGTGGGAGCGGCGCGCTTCCCAGGTGAGCGAACTATCCGGCGGGCAGCGACAGCGCGTCTTCGTAGCGCGCGCGCTGGCCCAGGGCGCCGACGTTCTGCTGCTGGACGAGGCATTCAGCGGCGTTGACGTTGCCTCGCAGGAAGCCCTTGTGAACGTGCTGCATCAACTGAGGGACGAGGGACGGACCATCTTGCTGTCCTCTCACGATATTGACCACGTCGCGCATTACTGCGACGAGTGTCTGTGCATCAACAACCACGTGTGCGCCTGTGGAGCGCCTCGGGACGTACTTACGCCAGAGGTACTGGAAGAGCTGTACGGACCCTACGGGGCGGCGCCTGTTCACGGAGGGATTCCGGATGGACATCATCGCTGAGGCGTTCATTACACCATTCCAGTACAGTTTCATGGTGAGGGCGCTGATCGTGTCCGTTATCGTCGGCATAATGTGTCCGGTGGTTGGTGCGTATGTGGTTACACGGGGGCTGGGGTTCATGGGCGACGCGCTGGCGCACGCGGCGCTGCCCGGAATGGCCCTGGCATTCATGCTGGGTCTCAGCCCATTCATTGGAATCATCCCCGGCGCAATAGCAATAGCGCTTCTAATAGGCTACATGACGATGCGAGCGGGAGTTAGCGAGGACACGTCTATCGGAATCCTGTTCGCGGGGATGTTTGCGCTCGGACTGGTAATGCTGACCACAGCAGGTGGTCTGCCGGTTAATGTGGAGGATGTCCTGCTGGGACAGGTTCTTGGCACCTCACGTAACGACGTGCTCATAACCCTGGGCCTCGCCGGGGGAGTCCTGCTCCTGGTATGGGTCCTACATAAGGAATTCGTCTTCACCAGCTTCGACCCAACGGGCGCATCCGTAATCGGTGTGCCTACGCAGCTACTGGACTACACACTTCTGGTACTGCTCGCTTTGGTGATAGTCATCGCGCTGCAGGCTGTGGGCATAGTGCTGGTAATCTCCATGCTGATCACGCCCGCGGCGACCGCCCAGCTTCTGGTGAGAAACTTCACGCAGTCTATGATGATCGGCGCGGCAGTCGGGGCGGCGTCGGCGATAATAGGACTCTACCTATCGTTCCACTACAACCTTCCGTCCGGGCCGGCGATGGCGCTTGTGGCCACAGGCTTCTTCATACTGGCAGTGGCGTACACCAAGGGAGTTTCCGGCGCGCTCAGGCGGAAGGCCGCATAGCGGGAGAGAGGTAGGCGCTCAACCTAATCATCCCCATCCCCGTATCAAGTACGGGGCAGGCTCTAATCTTACCCCGTCAAGTGGGAAGGTATTTTGCATACCCTTGTCAGGGATGTGGAGCGGGAGAGGGGATTCGAACCCCCGACATCTTCCTTGGCAAGGAAGTGCTCTACCACTGAGCTACTCCCGCTCGGAGCGAATGCTTGGTGCCGAGGGTCAGAATCGAACTGACGACACCAGCATTTTCAGTGCTGTGCTCTACCAACTGAGCTACCTCGGCAAAACGGTGACATTCATGTTAGGGTTTGGGGCTTTTCAGTGTCAAGTTCTTGTCTGCGGGTGTCAGAAAGGTTCGAGAGTTGTGCTGCTGGCCAGGCGCAAGGGATGTCTAGGCGCGCCGCGCTTGGTCAGGCCGAGGCAGTACGGTCTCGCGGCCTTTCGCACCATCTCGATTACCGCCGCCGCTCTTTCTTCGTGGTCGAGGGCGTGGCTGCCCCAGGCGAGGACGACAGTATCGGCTACTTCCAGCGCGGCTCGAATCGCGGCGTCGTTGTCCGGGCCAATGGGGTCATCGGCTTCCAGCAGGAGCTTGGGATTCGTGGACATCAGCGCGAACAGGTTCACCACGTCGAGCAGCCCATATCCCCACTTCTGAGCGAAACCGATACACCTGCGAATCGTGGGGTCGTTTTTCTCCTCATCGGCCATGGAGGGGTTGAGCATGATGAACAGGACGCGCCTCGATGAATCGCCAACGCGCCTCCTCAGAAGGTAGCGATAGCGGCGGTCTTTGGAGAAGAACGCGGACTTCGATCTGTCTCCGGTCAAGGCATCGCCCCAGAATTCATTGCCGCGCAGGTGAAGCAATCCAGGTTTATTCACCGACCCTGGTATCTGGGCTGACGCTTCTCGACGAAGGCGCGTACACCTTCTTTGTGGTCCTGGGTACGGCGGGCGATGCTCTGGGCCGGGCCGGCGAGACGTAGGCTTTCAGCGAAGTCAACATGCAGCGATTGCTGCACCAGCTTCTTGATGAGGGCCATCGAGTACGTCGGTCCGGCGGCTATCTGGCTTGCCAGGTCAAGCGTGTGTTCCATCAGGTCGGCATGCTCCACGACCTCGTTGACGATTCCTAACCGCAGACATTCCTCTGCGCCCATAACCTTTCCGGTGTACTGAAGAAGCATCGTGTTACCGAGTCCGATCATACGGGGGAGCTGCCAGCACGATCCGTCGGCGGGTATGAGTCCGCGCCGGATGAAGGTCTCGGACATACGGGCATTTTCGGACGCGATACGTATGTCGCAAGAGAGCGCGATCCCCATGCCCAGTCCCATCGCGTACCCATTGACGGCGGCTATGGACGGCTTCTGAAGCCTGTGCAGCCTGAGAGGGACGAACCGGACGCCGTCAATCTCCTCCGAACCCGAAGGCTCCGCCTCGTCGAGTTTCTTCCACTCCTCATTCAGAACATCCCAGGCGGTCGTGTCCGATGGCAGCGGCGGCTCATCGGCGCGGGCGCGGTTGGCGTCGTCCATTCGCTTGACGTTCGCTCCGGAGCAGAAAGAGGGGTCACGCCCCGTAAGAACGACGGCGCGCAGATCGGCGGACGCTTCCAGCCTGTCGAATTCCTGGTTTATCTCGCCAGCCATTTCGTCGCCGATGGCGTTGCGTGTGGGCGGATCATCCATGGTGATAACCAGGACGCCGTCCAATTCCTGGGTGTCAATGAACTGGTAAGCCATATCGTCTGACCTCTGTGAGTGCACTTGGTTGGGAATGAGAAACGGTACGCTGAAAGGGGAAGGCTCAGCCTGCTTCGATTTTGGTCTTGAGACAGTCGAAGAACTGGTTCATCATCATTCGAGACGCGCCGCCCAGAAGTCGCTGCCCTACCCGCGCGATGATGCCCGTAACCTGGACGTCGCCGGCTATCTGAATACTCGCTCGGCCTTCGGACTCGGAGAAGTTCAGATCGCCGGAACCAGTGACAGTCCCACCACGGCCGCTGCCCTGCACGATCATCGTGTAAGAGTTCAGATGGTCGCGGTTCTCTATCCTGACTTCGCCGCTGTAGGAGCCGGTCATGGCGGATACCCTCACACTCATCTGAACAGTGTACCTATCCTCGCCCGCGGGCTCGAATTTCTCGCAGCCCGGGATACACCCAGACAGCACTTCCGGCGACTGCATTGCGTCCCAGACGGTCTGAATATCGGCATCGAAGGTGTAAGAGCCTTGAACTCTCAAAGTCATGTAATCCTTTCTATCCCTAATCATTGAACTTGAAGCTCTGAACCAGCCGATGCTATCATATTTTGGATGGTTGCGTCGTCCGACCATCCCCTCTCAGCGCTCCGCAGTAGCTCAGTGGTAGAGCGGTCGGCTGTTAACCGATTGGTCGTAGGTTCGAATCCTACCTGCGGAGCCAGCTTCTTTCTACTTTAACTGCAGATTCCGAACGCTCTGCAGAATCAGGAGATCAGCCCACGGCGCGCCAGGTCTTCGACTATAATAGCCTCCGGCGCAGTTGGACTCTGAGCCAGCAGCCCAGATGCCTTGCAACTTCTCTTGTAGGCACGTTCAGGCATATCGTGGTGTTTGATCGCTCCGAACACTCTTTCGAGGGAGCTTGCTCAACTAACCGGCGAGACCATGACGGGAGCAATCACCATAGCGCTTAGGGAGAAGCTCGACAGGGAGAGACGCGAGCGCAGCGTCGAGGCCCTGATACAGAAGCTACGGGCGATAAGTAAGTGTTGCCGGAGCCTGCTGAAAGACGGACCATCCGCTGTCGAGCATGGGGACTTCCTCTATGATGAAAGCTGTAGTTACGAGGAAGTTTTGAAGCAGTATGGACGGACTGGAAGTGCAGGCGAGCAGGAGTCGTCATAAGGAGAGCGGCATGAACGTTGGGTTTATCGGGCTAGGCAATATAGGGAAGCCGATGGCGCTGAATGTCGTGGGCGCAGGGCACCGAACCGTGGTGCACGACATCAGGCCGGAGGCGGCGACGGACTTGCTGGAGGCGGGCGCGATATGGGCGGAGACACCGGCTGATGCGGCGCGTGGAAGCGATGTGGTGATGGGGTCGCTGCCCGGGCCCCTAGAGGTGGAGGCCGTGGTGAGCGGAGAGCAGGGTGTGCTCGATGGGGCTGCGGAGGGTACCGTGTATATAGACTTAGCGACGAACTCGCCGAGCATGGTGCGAAAGCTGCACCGGATATGCGCCGAGAAGGGTGTCGAATATATAGATGCGCCGGTGAGCAAGGGGTCGGGGGCGGATTCGGCGGACCGAGGCATGCTGACGGTAATGGCGGGGGGCGATCCGCAGACGCTGGATCGCGTGCGGCCCGCGCTCGAAGCTATCGCGGACCCGGACCTCATCTTTCACTGCGGGCCGGTGGGCGCCGGAGCGGTCTGCAAGCTGTGCAACAATCTCGTGAGCCATGCGACGTTCGGCGTGATGGCTGAGGCGCTTACGATTGGATTGAAGGCGGGTGTGCCGCTGGAGACGCTTGCGGAGGTGATGGCGGCGGGGTCGGCATCCAGTCCCAGGATACGCAGATTCGAGTCGGTGTTCGACCGGGACTTCGACCCGGCGGGGTTCGCGTTCGTGAGATCGGATGCGAAGGACGTGCGGCTCGCGACTGAGCTTGCGCGGGAGGTGGATGTGCCCGCGGACATCGCGGCGGCGGTGGACCAGAAGTATGTGGCGGCGGTGGCAGCGGGGATTGGTCATCTTGGCGGATCGGCGGTAGTGCAGGTGCAGGAGGAGCGGGCGCGGGTGGAGTTGCGGCGGGGGAGCGGACAGTCGAGCTAAAGTCTAGGCCGTCACGTTCCACCCGAATGCCTCGGCTCTTCAGGAATACGACCAGCGCGTTTGACGAGTAATATTCCTGGTAGTTCACTCCAGATGGGAGTGGATGTCCCTGGAGAGGTCGAACAGCGCTTGTCTGGAGTGCTCGACCGCTGAATTGGAGTTGGCGGCCAACTCCTGTTTATGCTCTGTGTGAACTGGCGAGTCATGATGCGCGCGCTCCTAGCTGGGATACTTGCTGAACATGATGAAGCCGTTGCTGTCGGGTGTATTGCAGCCCGCAAGGGCAGTTTCAGCGCGCACGGTCACCTGTCGCGCGCCTGCCGTCCCTCGTAGTTGCTGAATGCTGTCGGCGTAGAGGACGGCGCGGTTGCGGCCCGTCCCGTTATTTCCGCCACTTGAGAGGAAGGGATGCGGACCCTCGACCCTGATATCGTCAGCATAGAAGTCGTGTGCCTCCCCCCACTTGACGCCGTGCCACTGGAAGCCTTCCAGGAATTGCTGCGTGAACGTGAGGTAGCCATCGTAAGGGTTGAATATGTCAACATCTTCGGGGCCCAGGCCGGAACCCTCCCACATCTTGCGCGCGAGGCTGGCGACGGCCTCCTGGTGCTCATCGAGGGTCGCCATTGTGCTCCTGCCATTGCTGTTTTGCTGTGCGTGGTTAAGGACGTACACCGGCTTTTGTCTCAGGTCCTTTGCGCGCTCAGCAGTTGTGAAGATGAAGGCCGCACAGGTATTTACCGGCCTGTCGCAATCGTAGATCACCAGCGGTTCCTCGATCACGCGCCCGTTCAGGTAGTCCTCCAGTGTCAGCTGATAGGGTTCGTGCAGGGCGTAGAAACCCCAGGGTGTCATCAGGCCGTTCCTGCGCAGGTTCAGACAGAGAGGGGCCAGCCCGTCGTGGGACTTGCCGTACTTCTGGCAGTACTGAAGGAAGACCACCAGGTTGTTGAACATCGCGCCGCTCTGATAGCCCCACGGAATAGAGAAAGCGCTGTTTCCGGGAGCCTCATTGCTGACATTCTGCGGATTATTGTGCCCGTACCGTCCTGAGAGGTTGACCATCGGATACCACACCAGGGCGGTCTCGCACAGGCCGTCGCCGACCGCCTGGGCGGCCAGGCCCATCATCGGGCCGATGTAGGGCGCGTCGGACTCGAGATACTTGATGTTCTTGAATCCCAGTTCCCTCTGCATCCACTCTGCCGAAGCCTTGGTCAGGCCGTCTTCGGTGTCATAAGGAGGGTCGAAGTAAGGGCGAGGCGCCCAGGTCTGCTCGGCGCGGGTCTCGGCGCTGGTGATAAGGCCGTCAATGTCGTCCAGCGACAGGCCAGCGTCCGCGATTGCCTTCAGGCACGCTTCCTTGCTCAGGCCGCCGCAACTCCTATCGAGCGTCACTCCATCCCATCGCCGATCCATGTGGGACTGACCCCAGCCTACCACGGCAACCTTGCCCCGATGTTCCCAGACTCCCATGCCCTCCTGGTCTCTCATCCAACTCGTGTCGCCAACCATTTTAGCTCCCTTATCGTTACTGGGTCTTCGACCGTCTTCGCGGATCCGAGTGGACTAGGATACCACCCGCCACTCGTGGACGAGTTGGCCTGTGCTCGTTTCTTCAAAGATAAGTTCCACCTGCGCTCCAACGGGGACTTCGCCCGGCGGCGTACCCGGAAGGTTCGACAGGAAGTTGATGCCCGGGTCCTCGTCCAGGGTTATCACCGCAAAGTTGATGGGCTGAGCGGACCGGAACCCCCTGATGCGAGAGTCGCGTATCACGAAGTACACGTCAATGCGTCCCCTGCCCTGCACCTCTTTCCACTCGAAGTTGTCAGCCGACCCACATTCGTCGCACCGCTGGGTGGGCGGGTATTGCAGCCTCTCGCATAAGATACAGATTTGCAGAACCAACCGACGCTCGTTGCAGGCGTCCCAGAAAGGCTTTGTCAGCTCATTGGGAACCGGCGCGGGCCTCTCCAAGCCTGGAATCGTTGACATGGTTCTCATCTCCTAATGTTCTGTCGGATGTAAGGGCATCTCGAGGAGGGTCTCCGTCTATAGTTCTCCACCCATGGAGGGGTCAGCCCACTGGACGATTCCTCGCGCTCCCAGGTCCTCGATCTCTCTGTCGCCGTACCCGATTTCCCGGAGCAGGGGCTTCGTGTGCTGGCCGATTTGGGTGGAGGTCCGGTAGATTCCAGGGGTCAGAGAGAATTCGACCA